>CALBTB010000016.1 GCA_937967995.1 uncultured Gammaproteobacteria bacterium | reverse complement strand
TGCGCTTTGCGATTCGCGAAGGTGGCCGGACCGTCGGTGCCGGTGTGGTTGCCAAAATTATTGAGTAATTTTGGGACCATTGAGTAAGGCGTTTAGTAGTTAGAAGGCCAGTAGCTCAATTGGCAGAGCGGCGGTCTCCAAAACCGCAGGTTGGGGGTTCGATTCCCTCCTGGCCTGCCACTAACAAGGTTTAACAGATGTTCGACAAGATCAAACTGGGTATTGCTGTCCTGCTGGTAGTCGGCGGTATTGCGGCCTTCTACATCACAGAAGAGCAGGTCCCCAGTGTGTTCTACCGGACCCTGGGGCTGCTGGTGATATTTGCTCTGGCAGTGGCAGTGGCCGTCGTGACGGAACAGGGCCGGGAGGTGGTCGCATTCAGCCGCAGCGCGGTGATGGAAATGCGCAAGACCGTCTGGCCGACGCGTCGCGAAACCAGCCAGACAACGTTAATCGTTGTCATCGCCGTGGCGATTCTGGGGCTGATCATCTGGTTGATTGATTCGATCCTGCGTTGGATCGTGACGGCATTACTTTGAGTACGGGGCACGGAATGAGTCTTCGTTGGTATGTAGTACACGCCTATTCAGGCTTTGAATCGCAAGTGAAGCGTTCTCTTGAAGAACGCATTAAGCTGCGTGGCATGGAAGAAAGCTTCGGTGAAGTGCTGGTGCCGACGGAAGAAGTCGTCGAGATGCGTGACGGGCAAAAGCGTAAGTCGGATCGCAAGTTTTTTCCGGGCTACGTGCTGGTACAGATGGACATGAATGATGACACCTGGCACCTGGTGAAGGATGTACCGAAGGTGATGGGTTTTATTGGTGGGACCTCGGATAAACCGGCCCCGATCAGCGATCGCGAGGCAGACGAGATCCTCAACCGGGTACAGGAAGGCGCCGAGAAGCCGCGGCCGAAAATCCTGTTCGAGCCGGGTGAAGTGGTCCGTATTACCGATGGACCGTTCAACGACTTTAACGGCGTCGTTGAAGAAGTGGATTACGAAAAGAGTCGTTTGCGTGTGGAAGTATCGATTTTCGGTCGCTCCACACCGGTCGATCTGGATTTTAGCCAGGTCGAAAAAGGATAATTTTGTATTAACATCGGGGAGCCCTAGCCAGGCGTCTGCACCCGAACAGGAGAAAAAATCATGGCTAAGAAAATTGAAGCTTATATCAAGCTGCAGGTCCCTGCGGGCGAAGCCAATCCTTCGCCGCCGGTTGGCCCGGCCCTGGGTCAGCATGGTGTGAACATCATGGAATTCTGTAAGGCCTTCAATGCCCAGACCCAACAGGTCGAGAAGGGTTTGCCGATTCCTGTGGTCATCACTGTTTACAGCGATCGCAGTTTTACTTTTGTTACCAAGACTCCACCGGCTTCCATCCTGCTGAAGAAAGCGGCAGGCATCAAGTCCGGTTCCGGCGTTCCGAATCGCGACAAGGTCGGTAAAGTGACCCGTGCGCAGCTGGAAGAAATCGCCAAAACCAAGGAACCTGATATCACGGCTGCCGATATGGATGCCGCGGTGCGGACCATTGCCGGTACTGCCCGCAGTATGGGTATCGAAACGGAGGGTGTGTAACATGGCCAGGTTAACCAAACGCCAAAAAGCCGCGCTTGAGCTGATTGATCGCAGCAAGATTTACCCGATCGACGAAGCGATGTCGCTGGTTAAGCAGTTTCCCAAAGCCAAATTTATCGAGTCCGTCGACGTGGCGATTAACCTGGGTGTTGACCCACGTAAATCAGACCAGGTGGTGCGCGGCTCAACGGTTCTGCCACACGGCACTGGCAAGAGCATTCGCGTGGCCGTCTTCGCCCAGGGCGAGAACGCCGACAAGGCCAAAGCGGCCGGCGCGGACATCGTGGGTTTTGAAGATCTCGCCGAAGACATCAAAAAAGGCAATATGAACTTTGATGTGGTCATCGCCAGCCCGGACGCCATGCGCGTTGTGGGTCAGCTGGGACAAATTCTCGGTCCACGCGGCCTGATGCCGAACCCGAAAGTGGGCACGGTAACGCCGGATGTGGAAGGCGCGGTCAAAAACGCCAAGGCAGGCCAGGTGCGTTATCGCACGGACAAGGCCGGCATTATTCACTGCTCCATCGGCAGCGTCGAATTCGATCCGACCAAACTGAAGGAAAACCTGGATGCCTTAATGGCAGACCTGAAAAAGGCCAAGCCATCATCATCCAAAGGGCAGTATTTAAAGAAAATCACGGTATCAACGACCATGGGTCCCGGTGTCGTGGTAGATCACGCAGCTTACGCATAAACAGTAAACCGGGTGATCGCAACAGGCTTTGTGGCTTCGTTGCCGGTAACGGTAACGGATCCATCAAAGACCGCAGGTAGCTGAACGGTTTCGGCCGAAGAAGCAGTAAACATCGAAGCATGGCCTGCGTAGATGGTGAGCCAGACAGATTTTGGCCCATCAGAAATGGGTGTAGTGCAAATGTTGCACTACGTTTATCAATTAACGCGATTTTGAATAATCGTAAGAGAGGTGAATTCGCGTGGCACTCAGTCTTGAGCAAAAGAAAGCTATCGTGGCTGATGTTGCGGAAGTCGCCGCCGTTGCGCATTCTGCGGTTGCAGCAGAATACACCGGCCTGAGTTCGAACGAGATGAACGACCTGCGTGCGCAAGCGCGTCAGGGTGGCGTTTATCTGCGTATCGTCAAGAACTCACTGGCCAGACGTGCAATGGAAGGAACCGAATACGCGTGCATGAGTGAGGTTCTCACCGGCCCGCTGATACTGGCATTTTCCCAGGAAGATCCAGGCTCGGCAGCCCGGGTAATGAAGGCCTTTGCAAAAGAGCATGACAAACTGGTGGTCAAGGCGTTATCCGTCAGCGGGCAGTTGTTGCCGGCTACGGAGCTGGAGCGCCTGGCATCCTTACCGACCAAAGAACAGGCGATCAGCATGTTGATGTCGGTAATGCAGGCACCGATCACCAAGCTTGCCCGTACTATCAACGAAGTACCTGGCAAACTGGTTCGTACCATGGCGGCGGTTCGCGATATGAAGCAAGCGAGCTGACACGAAATTTACGCCTCATTTTGAGGTAACTTTTAAACTTTAGGAGAAACAAAATGGCTGTTTCAAAAGAAGACATTTTGGAAACTATTTCAAACATGACCGTCATGGAAGTGGTCGATCTGATCGAAGCGATGGAAGAAAAATTCGGCGTTTCTGCTGCGGCGGCAGTTGCTGCTGCACCAGCAGCCGCTGCTGGTGATGCACCGGCTGCCGAAGCCAAGGACGAGTTCGACGTGGTTCTGGCTTCCTTTGGCGACAACAAGGTTGGCGTCATCAAGGCAGTTCGTGCCATTACCGGCCTGGGTCTGAAAGAAGCCAAGGAACTGGTCGAAGGCGCACCTTCCCCGCTGAAGGAAGGCGTTGCCAAGGCAGAAGCCGAAGAGATGAAGAAGCAACTGGAAGAAGCCGGCGCGAAAGTCGAGCTTAAGTAAGGTTATTCGCCTGTTTTGTGTCCGGGTTCCCCTCCCAATTTGAGGGGAAACCGGTTACACTACCGATACCAGGTGACATCTTTATCTCATAGAACATAACAGCAATCCCCAGCCGGTGGTCGCAAGGCCACTGGCTGGTGTTGTTGTGTTTTGCGTTTTAAAAAAGTGACGGGTCCACCCGACCCGAGTGATGAACAGACAGAGGGCGAGAAGCGATGGCCTATTCATATACCGAGAAGAAACGCATTCGTAAGAACTTCGGTAAACAAGCCAGTGTACTGGATGTCCCATTCCTGCTGGCGACTCAAATCAATTCCTATATGGATTTTTTGCAGGAAGACGCGGATCCGGATCAACGTGAAGACAGGGGTCTGCACGCTGCATTCAAATCCGTTTTTCCCATCGTCAGCTACTCCGGTAATGCGGCCCTCGAGTATGTGAGTTTCCGCCTGGGTACCCCGACATTTGATACCAAGGAATGTCTGATTCGCGGTGTCACCTATGCCGCCCCCCTGCGCGTCAAGGTTCGTCTGGTCATCTACGACAAGGAAGCCAAGACCCCGACAGTGAAGGACATTCGCGAGCAGGAAGTCTACATGGGCGAAATGCCGCTCATGACCGATACCGGTACCTTCATTATTAATGGTACGGAGCGGGTAATCGTTTCCCAGTTACATCGTTCACCTGGTGTATTCTTTGACCACGATCGCGGTAAGACTCATTCCTCCGGAAAACTGTTATTCAATGCCCGCGTGATTCCGTATCGCGGTTCCTGGCTGGATTTCGAATTTGATCCGAAAGACTGCGTGTTCACGCGTATTGACCGTCGCCGCAAACTGCCGGTCACCATTTTGCTGCGTGCGCTGGGTTACAGCAGCGAAGATATCCTCGAAATGTTTTTCGAGAAGAATACCTTCCGATTCGGTAAGGACGGCATTACGCTGGACCTGGTTGCCGATCGTCTGCGTGGTGAAACCGCTACCTTTGATATTCAGATCAAGGGCAAGACCCTGGTCGAAGAAGGTCGTCGCGTGACGGCGCGCCATATTCGTGAATTTGAAAAGCACAATATCAAGCGTCTGGATGTCCCGACCGAGTACCTGTACGGCAAAGTGCTGGCACATGACATCATCGACAAGGAATCCGGTGAAGTGGCCCTGCCTGCCAACACCGAAATCACCGAAGAAGTCCTGCAGAAAATTCAGGAACTGGGGCTGAAGGAATTCCAGACCATCTTTACCAATGATCTGGATCATGGTCCGTTTATTTCCAATACCCTGCGCATTGATTCCACCACGACCCAACTGGAAGCCCAGGTCGAAATCTATCGTATGATGCGCCCGGGTGAGCCGCCCACCAAGGAAGCGGCCGAAAACCTGTTCAATAACCTGTTCTTTAACGAAGAGCGCTATGACCTGTCAGCGGTCGGACGTATGAAGTTCAACCGCCGCGTGGGCCGTAAGGAAACCACTGGTCCCGGTACATTAAGTCAGGAAGACATTATCGCCGTACTGAACGTCTTACTGGATATTCGTAATGGCCGCGGTATGGTGGATGACATCGATCACCTGGGTAACCGTCGTATTCGTTCTGTTGGTGAAATGGCGGAAAACCAGTTCCGTGTTGGTCTGGTGCGTGTTGAACGTGCTGTAAAAGAACGCCTGTCACTGGCTGAATCCGACAACCTGATGCCGCAGGAGCTAATCAACGCCAAGCCGGTATCGGCAGCCATCAAGGAATTCTTCGGTTCATCGCAGCTGTCCCAGTTCATGGACCAGAACAACCCATTATCCGAGATTACCCACAAGCGCCGTATTTCTGCGCTGGGTCCGGGTGGTCTGACCCGTGAACGGGCCGGTTTCGAAGTGCGTGACGTGCATCCGACCCACTATGGCCGTGTCTGTCCGATTGAAACACCGGAAGGTCCGAACATTGGTCTGATTAACTCGCTGGCGGTCTATGCCCGCACCAATGACTACGGTTTCCTCGAGACACCGTATCGTAAGGTCACTAATGGCAAGGTCACCGATGAAATTGAATACCTGTCTGCCATCGATGAAGGTGAATACGTCATTGCGCAGGCCAACGCCATGCTGGATAACAAGGGCAAGCTGATCGACGAACTGGTGCCCTGCCGTCACCTGAATGAATTTACCCTGTCCACGCCGGATCAGGTCGATTATATGGACGTGTCACCTAAACAGATTGTATCTGTTGCGGCCTCCTTGATTCCGTTCCTGGAACACGACGACGCCAACCGCGCCCTGATGGGATCCAACATGCAACGCCAGGCTGTTCCAACACTGCGTGCAGACAAGCCGCTGGTGGGTACCGGCATGGAGCGTACCGTAGCTATCGACTCCGGTGTGACTGTTGTCGCCAAGCGTGGTGGTACGGTTGATTCGGTGGACGCGGCACGTATCGTTGTGCGCGTTAACGATGATGAAACCATTCCAGGTGAACCGGGCGTAGACATCTACAACCTCACCAAGTACACCCGTTCCAACCAGAACACCTGCATTAACCAGCGTCCACTGGTGCGTCCGGGTGATGCGATTGCCCGTGGTGACGTACTGGCCGACGGCCCGTCTACCGACATGGGTGAGCTGGCGCTGGGTCAGAACATGCTGGTCGCATTCATGCCCTGGAACGGTTACAACTTCGAGGACTCGATCCTGATTTCCGAGAACGTGGTAGAGGAAGATCGCTATACCACGATTCATATCGAAGAGCTGACCTGTGTTGCGCGTGACACCAAGCTGGGTGCGGAAGAGATCTCCGGTGATATTCCCAACGTCGGTGAAGCGGCATTATCCAAGCTGGATGAAGCCGGTATCGTTTATATAGGTGCGGAAGTTAAGCCGGGCGATATCCTGGTGGGTAAAGTGACGCCCAAAGGTGAAACCCAGTTAACCCCGGAAGAAAAACTGTTACGCGCTATCTTTGGTGAAAAGGCGTCGGATGTAAAAGATACTTCGCTGCGTGTACCTTCCGGCATGTTCGGTACGGTCATCGATGTCCAGGTATTCACCCGTGATGGCCTGGAAAAAGATACGCGTGCCAAGCAGATTGAAGATGATGCGCTGGCTTCGATTCAGAAAGACCTCAATGATCAGCGTCGCATCATGGAAGACGATGCTTATGACCGGGTTGAAAACATGCTGCTCAACAAGGTCGCTGACGGTGGCCCGAACAAGCTCAAGGGCGGTTCCAAGATCACCAAGGCCTACCTGGATGAAGTGCCGCGTGAACGCTGGTTTGAGATTCGCCTGCGCAATGATGAAGCCAATGCACAGCTGGAAGCCATTGCCGAACAGTTGAAGCAACTGCGCAAGGATTTCGAAGTACGTTACGAAGAAAAGAAACACAAGATTACCACCGGTGACGATCTGGCACCGGGCGTGCTGAAGATGGTCAAGGTATTCCTGGCTGTGAAGCGTCGCATGCAACCGGGTGACAAGATGGCCGGTCGTCATGGTAATAAAGGTGTTATCTCCATGATCGTACCGGTGGAAGACATGCCGCATACTGCGGATGGCGAGCCGGTGGATATCGTGCTCAATCCGCTGGGTGTACCGTCACGGATGAACGTCGGGCAGGTGCTGGAAACCCACCTCGGTTGGGCCGCACGTGGACTGGGCAAGAAGATTAACAAGATGCTCGAAACACAGTCTAAAGTCGCTGAAATCCGCAAGTTCATGGAAGAGATTTACAACAAGACCGAAGGCAAGCAGGAAGACATCAAATCACTCAGTGATGACGAAGTCATCGAGCTGGCGCGCAATCTTTGCAAGGGCGTGCCGATTGCGACACCGGTATTTGATGGTGTGCATGAAGATGAAATCAAGAACCTGCTGGAGCTGGCGGATCTGCCACGCACCGGTCAGACGACACTGTACGACGGTCGTACCGGCGAAGCCTTCGATCGTGAGGTCACTGTCGGTTACATGTACATGCTCAAGCTGAACCATCTGGTCGACGACAAGATGCATGCCCGTTCAACCGGACCATACAGCCTCGTTACCCAGCAACCTCTGGGTGGTAAGGCACAGTTCGGTGGTCAACGCTTCGGTGAGATGGAAGTGTGGGCACTCGAGGCCTACGGTGCAGCGTACACCTTGCAGGAAATGCTGACCGTCAAGTCGGATGACGTGAACGGTCGCACCAAGATGTACAAGAACATCGTCGATGGTGATCATCGAATGGAAGCCGGTATGCCGGAATCATTCAATGTATTGCTGAAAGAAATTCGTTCGCTCGGCATTGATATCGAGCTGGAACAATCTGAATAACCCAAGCCGCACAAACGGGAATGACACTTTAGGAGTAATACTGTGAAAGATTTACTCAAGATCTTGAAACAACAGGGTACGATGGATGACTTCGATGCGATTCGTATCGGTCTGGCTTCGCCACAAAAGATTCGTTCATGGTCTTTTGGTGAAGTCAAAAAACCGGAAACCATTAATTACCGTACCTTCAAACCGGAACGGGATGGCCTGTTCTGCGCCAAGATTTTCGGACCGGTCAAGGACTACGAATGTCTGTGTGGTAAGTACAAGCGACTCAAACATCGCGGTGTGATTTGTGAAAAGTGCGGTATCGAAGTCACGCTCGCCAAGGTACGTCGCGAACGCATGGGTCACATCGAGCTGGCATCACCGGTAGCACATATCTGGTTCCTGAAGTCACTGCCATCGCGCATGGGCCTGTTGCTGGATATGACACTGCGCGACATCGAACGCATTCTGTACTTTGAAGCGTTTGTGGTTGTTGATCCGGGCATGACCGAACTGGAACGTGGCCAGTTACTCACAGATGAGCAATACCTGGAAACCATCGAAGAATACGGTGATGAATTTGATGCGCGCATGGGTGCCGAAGCGATTTATGAATTACTTCGTACCACCGATCTCAAGGCCGAAGCGGCCCAGCTGCGTGAAGATATCGCCGGTACCAAGTCCGAAACCAAACTGAAGAAATTTGGTAAGCGCCTCAAGCTGATCGAAGCCTTCCTGGATTCCGGTAATAATCCGGAATGGATGGTGATGACCGTGCTGCCGGTTCTGCCACCGGAACTGCGTCCGCTGGTTCCGCTGGAAGGTGGCCGTTTTGCCACCTCCGATCTGAATGATCTGTATCGCCGCGTTATCAACCGCAACAACCGGCTTAAAAGATTATTAGACCTGAACGCACCGGACATCATCGTACGCAACGAAAAACGTATGCTGCAGGAAGCGGTGGATGCGCTGCTGGATAACGGTCGTCGTGGTCGCGCGATTACCGGATCTAACAAGCGTCCACTCAAGTCACTGGCTGACATGATCAAGGGTAAGCAGGGCCGTTTCCGTCAGAACCTGCTGGGTAAGCGCGTTGACTACTCCGGTCGTTCGGTGATCGTGGTGGGTCCGACGCTGAAATTACACCAGTGCGGACTACCCAAGAAAATGGCGCTGGAATTATTCAAGCCGTTTATTTTCTCCAAACTGGAACGCCGTGGTCTGGCGACCACTATCAAGGCGGCCAAGAAGATGGTCGAGCGCGAAGGTCCGGAAGTCTGGGACATTCTCGAAGAAGTAATCCGCGAACACCCGGTCATGTTAAACCGCGCTCCGACACTGCACCGTCTCGGTATTCAGGCGTTTGAGCCGGTCCTGATCGAAGGTAAGGCGATTCAGTTGCATCCGCTGGTTTGTACTGCATTTAACGCCGACTTTGACGGTGACCAGATGGCGGTACACGTGCCCCTGTCACTGGAAGCGCAGCTTGAAGCGCGTGCACTGATGATGTCGACCAACAATATTCTGTCACCGGCGAATGGTGAACCGATTATCGTACCGTCACAGGACGTGGTACTGGGCCTGTACTGGATGACCCGCGAGCGTGTTAATGCAAAAGGCGAAGGCATGGTATTTGCGGATATTGCCGAAGTCCATCGCGCCTATGCCAACGGTATTGTGAGCCTGCAGGCGCGCGTCAAGGTACGTATTGGTGAAGTAAATATCGATGCGGATGGTAATAAGAGCACGGTGTTTTCTGTTAAGGATACGACGGTTGGTCGTGCCATGTTGTACGAGATCGCGCCGGATGGAATGCCATTCTCGCTGTTTGATCAGGACATGAACAAGAAATCCATATCACGCCTGATCAATGCCTGTTATCGCAACCTGGGTCTGAAAGATACGGTTATTTTTGCCGACCAGTTGATGTATACCGGTTTCCGTTATTCCACCAAGGCTGGCGTCTCGTTCGGCCTGGAAGACATGGTGATTCCGGAAGCCAAGACGGATATCCTCACCAAGGCCGAAGAGGAAGTAAAAGAGATTGTCGATCAATACACTTCCGGTCTGGTAACCAACAACGAACGTTACAACAAGGTCGTGGATATCTGGTCACACACCAATGACCAGGTCGCCAAGGCGATGATGGAAAAACTGGGAACTGATGATGTCGTCGACAAAGACGGCAATACGGTCAAGCAACCATCCTTTAACTCGGTATTTATGATGGCCGACTCCGGTGCCCGCGGTAGCGCGGCGCAGATTCGTCAGTTGGCCGGTATGCGTGGTCTGATGGCGAAGCCGGATGGCTCTATTATCGAGCAGCCGATTACGGCTAACTTCCGCGAAGGTCTGTCAGTATTACAGTACTTTATTTCTACCCACGGTGCTCGCAAAGGTCTGGCCGATACGGCGTTGAAGACGGCGAACTCCGGTTACCTGACCCGCCGCCTGGTTGACGTGTCCCAGGATCTGGTTGTTACTGAACCGGACTGTGGAACCACCGGTGGTGTCATGATGACCTCATTGATCGAGGGTGGTGACGTTGTCGAACCCTTGAGTGAACGTGTCCTGGGTCGCGTCGTGGCCGAGGATGTTACCTCAGCTGAAGGCAAAGTCCTGCTGGAGCGTGGTACCTATCTGGATGAGGCCTGGGTAAGCCGTCTTGAAGACCTGGGTGTGGATCACATCAAGGTGCGTTCACCGATTACCTGCCTGACCCGCCATGGTGTCTGTTCCGAATGTTATGGACGCGATCTGGCGCGCGGTCACAAGGTCAACAGTGGTGAAGCGGTCGGTGTTATTGCTGCCCAGTCGATTGGTGAACCGGGTACCCAGCTGACCATGCGGACTTTCCACATCGGTGGTGCCGCCTCGCGTTCCGCGGCTGTGAACAATATTCAAGTGAAGAGCAAAGGAACGGTTCGCCTACACAATATGAAGAGTGTGCAACATGCCAGTGGTAACAACGTGGCTGTGTCCCGCTCAGGTGAAATTACCGTACTGGATGATCACATGCGGGAGCGTGAGCGTTACAAGGTTCCTTATGGTGCATCGATTTCAGTGAATGATGGTGATGTGGTGGAAGCCGGTCAGGTTATTGCCAACTGGGATCCGCATACTCACCCGGTTATCACTGAAGTGGCAGGTCAGATCAAGTTTGTCGATATTGCCGACGGTGTAACGGTATCGTCGGAAGTGGATGAAGTTACCGGCCTGTCTTCACTTGTGGTGATGGATCCGAAGCAGCGCAGTAGTGCCGCCAAGGACATGCGACCAATGGTTAAACTTGTCGATGACAAGGGCGAGGATATGAATATCGCCGGCACCGACATTCCGGCTCATTACTATCTGCCATCCGGTGCCATTATCTCACTTACGGACGGTGCCGCCGTAGGCGTGGGTGACGTCGTTGCGCGTATTCCGCAGGAATCGTCCAAGACCCGTGATATCACCGGTGGTCTGCCGCGTGTGGCCGACCTGTTTGAAGCCCGCAAGCCGAAGGAATCGGCCATCATGGCGGAAATCTCCGGTACGGTTTCCTTCGGTAAGGAGACCAAGGGCAAGCAACGTCTGGTCATTACCCCGGGCGAGGGCGATGTCTACGAAGAGCTGATACCAAAATGGCGTCATGTCACGGTGTTCGAAGGTGAGCACGTGGAGAAAGGTGAAGTCATCGCCGAGGGTGAAACCAACCCGCACGATATTCTGCGCTTGCTGGGTATCGAGGCGCTGGCCAATTACATCGTCAACGAAGTGCAGGAAGTCTATCGCCTGCAGGGTGTGAAGATTAACGACAAGCATATCGAAGTCATCGTGCGCCAGATGCTGCGCAAGGTTGAAATTGCCGATGCCGGTGACAGCAAATTCCTGCAGGGTGAACAGGTCGATCGCGCCCGTGTCATGGAGGTCAACGACGAGCTGGAGGCGCTGGGCAAGCAACGGGCCAAATATGCCAACATGCTACTGGGAATAACCAAGGCATCACTGGCCACAGAATCCTTCATTTCAGCGGCCTCCTTCCAGGAGACCACCCGCGTCCTCACCGAGGCGGCGGTCACCGGCAAGGTCGACGACCTGCGCGGTCTGAAGGAAAATGTCATTGTCGGCCGCCTGATTCCGGCCGGTACAGGTATGGCCTTCCACAAGGAGCGCCGTCGCAAGCGCCAGACCAGCGACGTCATGGAAAGCCTGCTCGAGGAAGCGTCCCAGGCCGACACCGGATTTGATGACGGATCGGCGGCTTCTAAGGAAGCGACCAGCAGCTAAGCAAAAAAACCGGAAAATAGTCGCGTCAGGGCCCCGTGTCTGCTTGACGTTACTGCCCGGTTTCACTAAAATCTCGCGCCTCTAGACAGGTCGGGTTCCGCCCGGCCTGTCTTTGTTTTCAGGAACTTAGAGAAAGAAGCGAAAAAGTATGGCAACAATTAACCAGTTGGTACGTAAACCACGCCAGCGCAAACGCGAAAAAAGTAATGTGCCGGCACTGGAAGCCTGCCCGCAGAAACGCGGAGTATGTACCAGGGTCTATACCACGACCCCCAAAAAGCCGAATTCGGCACTGCGTAAGGTAGCGCGGGTGCGCCTGACCAACGGTTTTGAAGTCACCAGTTATATTGGTGGTGAAGGTCATAATTTGCAGGAACACTCGGTGGTGCTGATTCGCGGCGGCCGGGTGAAGGACCTGCCGGGTGTGCGCTATCACACTGTGCGTGGGTCACTCGATACCGCGGGTGTAAGTGACCGCAAACAGGCGCGTTCGAAGTACGGCGCCAAGCGACCCAACGCTTAAGTCGCTTTTACAATTTGGAGGGAAACGGCTGGTTGAACACCTCACCGGCCGTTTTCACGTGTAAGAAACAGGAAAAAAACTGATGGCAAGAAGACACGCAGCAATCAAACGAACCGTTTTACCGGACCCGAAGTTCGGTTCGGAGATGATCAGTAAGTTCATCAACATCCTGATGCTGGATGGCAAGAAAGCGGTGGCGGAAAAAGTCGTCTACGGCGCGCTGGACACCATTGGCGACAAGACCAAGGGTGATGCCATGCTGGTCCTTGAATCGGCACTGGAAAATGTACAACCCATGGTGGAGGTGAAATCTCGCCGTGTGGGTGGTGCGACTTACCAGGTTCCGGTGGAAGTGCGTGCTGATCGCCGTCTGGCCCTGGCCATGCGCTGGCTGGTAGATGCAGCCCGTGCCCGTGGTGAGAAAGGCATGCGCGCACGACTGGCTGGAGAGATTTTAGAGGCGTCTGAGAAGCGCGGCGCCGCTGTGAAGAAACGTGAGGAAACCCATCGTATGGCAGAGGCAAACAAGGCCTTTGCTCACTATCGCTGGTAAGCACATATATATAGGTATTATTGGTAAACGACCGTGGCACGCAAAACACCATTAGAACGTTATCGTAATATCGGCATCATGGCGCACATTGATGCCGGCAAGACGACGACGACAGAACGTGTTCTGTTCTACACCGGTATTTCACACAAGATTGGTGAAGTACACGATGGTGCTGCGACCATGGACTGGATGGAACAGGAGCAGGAGCGCGGAATCACGATTACCTCCGCGGCCACGACCTGTTTCTGGCGAGGCATGGAACAACAGTATTCCGAGCATCGCATCAATATTATCGACACGCCGGGACACGTGGACTTTACCATCGAAGTGGAACGCTCACTGCGCGTTCTGGACGGCGCCTGTGCCGTGTTCTGTGCGGTCGGTGGCGTTGAACCGCAGTCAGAGACAGTCTGGCGTCAGGCCAACAAATATCATGTACCGCGCATGGCCTTCGTCAATAAAATGGACCGCGCCGGTGCAGACTTTTTGCGTGTCGTAAAACAGATCAAGACGCGTCTGGGCGCGAACCCGGTACCGATTCAGATGAACATCGGTGCAGAAGAGAAATTCAAAGGTGTCGTCGACCTGATCAGAATGAAGGCCATTATGTGGAACGAGGCCGATATGGGCGCCACCTTCACAGAAGAAGAGATTCCGGCGGATATCGCTGACAAGTGTGCCGAGCTGCGTGAGCAGATGGTCGAAGCGGCAGCCGAAGCTTCAGAAGCGCTGATGGACAAGTACCTGGAAAATGGTGACCTGTCTGCAGAAGAGATTAAAAAAGGCCTGCGTATGCGCACGCTGGCCAATGAAATTATTCCCTGCCTGTGTGGTTCTGCATTCAAGAACAAGGGCGTACAGGCCATGCTGGATGCCGTGATTGACTATATGCCGGCACCCGTCGACGTACCGGCGATTAAGGGTCATCTGAACGACAAGGATGAAACGGAAGCCGAGCGTCATCCAACTGATGACGAACCGTTTTCTGCGCTGGCATTTAAAATTGCCACCGACCCGTTTGTGGGTACGCTGACGTTTTTCCGGGTTTATTCCGGTGTGATTAACTCGGGCGATACCGTGTATAACCCGGTCAAGGGCAAAAAAGAGCGTATAGGGCGTATCGTGCAGATGCATGCCAACTCGCGCGAAGAGATTAAAGAAGTGCGTGCCGGCGATAT
Source organism: uncultured Gammaproteobacteria bacterium (assembly GCA_937967995.1). GTDB lineage: Bacteria > Pseudomonadota > Gammaproteobacteria > UBA6429 > Thiohalophilaceae > CALBTB01. The sequence continues at coordinate 1,056 of CALBTB010000016.1, read as the reverse complement.
CGCTGCCGCCGTCGGTTTAAAAGACGTGACCACGGGTGACACGCTGTGTGACATCAATAATGTCATCACACTGGAACGCATGGAGTTCCCGGAGCCGGTCATCTCGGTGGCCATCGAGCCAAAGACCAAGGCCGACCAGGAAAAAATGGGTATTGCATTAGGCAAGCTGGCGCAGGAAGATCCGTCGTTCCGCGTTCGCACTGATGAAGAGTCCGGCCAGACCATTATTTCCGGCATGGGCGAACTGCATCTCGATATCATCGTCGATCGCATGAAGCGCGAATTTAAAGTGGAAGCGAATGTGGGTGCACCACAGGTGGCTTATCGCGAAACCATTCGCAAGACCGCCGAGAAAGTCGAAGGCAAGTTTGTTCGTCAGTCCGGTGGTCGTGGTCAGTACGGTCATGTTGTATTGAAGATCGAGCCGCAGGAGCCGGGTGCCGGTTATGAATTTGTTAATCAAATTGTCGGCGGTACGATTCCGAAGGAATATATTCCGGCGGTAGACAAAGGCATTAAGGAAGCCATGGAAAACGGCGTAGTTGCCGGTTTCCCGATGGTGGATGTGAAGGTTACTTTATTCGATGGCTCGTTCCACGAAGTGGACTCATCTGAAATGGCGTTTAAAATTGCCGGTTCGATGGGTTTCAAGGAAGGTGCCAGGAAGTGCAGCCCGGTGTTGCTTGAACCCATTATGAAGGTTGAAGTGGTGTCACCGGAAGAATATATGGGTGATGTCGTGGGTGATATTAATCGTCGTCGCGGCATGATCAGGGAAATGGACGAAAGTGCGAGCGGTAAAATCGTACGCGCTGAAGTGCCGTTGAAAGAAATGTTCGGCTATGCCACTGACCTGCGTTCGCAAACGCAGGGTCGTGCCACTTACAGCATGGAATTTGAAAAGTATGCTGAGGCGCCAAGTAGCATAGCAGACGAAGTAGTTAAAAAAGCATCTTGAGTTTAGTGATTTAATCTAGAAGAGGATTAGAGCCGTGTCTAAAGAAAAATTTGAACGCACCAAACCGCACGTGAACGTGGGCACGATAGGTCACGTGG
>CALBTB010000015.1 GCA_937967995.1 uncultured Gammaproteobacteria bacterium | reverse complement strand
TTTGAAATCAAGGGAATAGTCACAACCGCCTATGCCAATGGCCGGTTTGCAGTTGATGGCACAACGGTACTTGTCACGAACAATACCGAATTTGATGATATTACCACTGCGCAGTTAGTTGTAGGCGTCATGGTGGAAGTCGAAGGTGATTTCAACAGTAATGGTGAACTGGTCGCCGATGAAGTGGAGCGGGAAGACGATGCTGACACTGAAGTAAAAGGCCTGATTCAGACCATTAATGCAACCGGTACAAACTCTGGTACTATCACGCTTCAGGATGGCACCGTAATTGTTGTGACAAACGAAACGCTGATGAAAGATGAACAGGATGAAGGTGTCACACCGGTAAAAATGTTTAATTTGACGCACCTCGCAACCGGTGACTTCATCGAGGTGGATGGGGTAGTCGACAACGCGACCGGCGATATCATTGCACTCAAGCTGGAACGCGATGATGTCAAACCCTGAAGTCTGTCAATCTGGTCAGGCAGAGGAATTATCCTCTGCCTGCAAATTACGGCAACAAAGGACATTATGGCGCAAGGCATCAACAAGATTATCTCTGCTGCAGTTGTCCGGTTATTGCGCCCGCTTGTTCGACTCCTGCTGCGTAACCAGGTGCCGTACGGTGCCTTTGCCGATCTGGCCAAATGGGTGTATGTAGACGTGGCTTTTCGTGAATTCAGTGTACCGACCCGCAAACAAACGGCTTCGCGTGTCTCAGTCATCACAGGGCTGACCCGCAAGGAAGTCGCGCGTCTGCAAAAAATTGCAACGCCGGATGATGGCGCAATTTCCCATGAATACAATCGTGCCGTTCGTGTAATAAATGGCTGGATGTATGATCCCCGGTTTCTGGATAAGAAGGTCCAGCCTGCCCTGCTCCCTATTGAGGGAGAAAACAGCTTTTTCGCCCTGGTCAAGGACTACAGCGGCGACGCCACACCCGGCGCTGTACTCGATGAACTGGTCAGGACCGGTGCGGTTGAAAAACGTGAAAATGGTTCCGGCTATGTACGCCTGAATAATCGTGCCTACATACCTAACGAAAGCGAAGAAGAAATTATTCATATACTTGGGACCGATGTCGCATTGTTGCTGCAAACAATCGATCATAATCTGCGTGAAGGTAAAACAAACCCCTATTACCAACGTAAAGTCGCCTACAACAACCTGCCTGTCGAGGCACTGGAACGGTTCAGATCCCTCAGTGCTGAACGCGCACAGGCATTGCTGGAAGAAATGAATCACTATCTGTCGCAACATGATCGCGACACAAATCCACAGTCTCATGGAACTGGACGCAAACATGCCGGGATTGGCATTTATTATTTCGAAGAAGATGTCAATGAGGAGAATTCCGATGATTAGCCAATCCCGTTTATCACTGTTAACTCTGGCTATTCTGTTTTTAATTTTACTCGCCCTGACGGCCTGTGGCGGTGGTGCCAGCTCCGAAGGCGGTATTGGCGGCTCCGGAATTTCTCAGGGCATCGTCGAGAACCAGGACCAGACTTCCGGTAAGAGCAATGTCACCCTCAATGGCGTGCAGTTTGATACCACAAATTCTTCATTTACGGATGAAGGCAGCAGTACTACCCAGGCCAGCTTGCAGGAAGGCATGGTTGTCACCGTTTCAGGCAGAATCAATAGTGATGGTGTGAGTGGTGTTGCCAATACGGTTGCTTATGCGGATATTATCGAAGGCCCTATTCAAAGCAAATCTACCAGTTCCATGGTGGTGATGGGACAAAACGTCATCGTCGATCAGTTAACGAAATATAGTGGAACAGGTGTGAATGGATTTAACGACCTGAATACCGGCGATGTGATTGAGGTCAGCGGTTTTTACACGTCACAAAATGATATCTATGCCACCTATGTCGAGCGCACTGGCAGCGCACAACACGAAATTAAAGGTGTCATTACGGCTATTGATAACGTCAACCTGAACAATTTCAACATACGAAATTTACAGATTAACGTGACAAGTACCGCTGGATTGAGTGTCGGAGATTTTGTTAAAGCGGAAGGCATATTCGATACAGCATCCGCGCAGTTAAATGCGACGTCAGTCAATGCGCTGAACCGAAACCTGCCGGTTAGTGATGCGGATGACGCAGAAATCGAAGGCCTGGTCTCGTCAGTGTGTGACAACAACATGACAGCGCCCTGCCAGTTCCAGTTAGGCTTTCTCACCGTCCAGGTAACAACGAATACGGATTTTGATGGCGGAACACTGGCCGGCATTCAACCGGGTATACGCATCGAGGTGGAAGGCAGTCTGAACAACAACATCATCATTGCCGAAGAAATTGAGTTTGAAGACAGCATTGAATTAACCACCCGTGTCGTCAGTGTCGATACGACAGCCAGCACGGTGACGCTGGAATTCGGTACAACGGACATTACTGTCAACATCGATTCCCTGCTTACACAGTTTGAGGGAACTTATACGAATATAAACAGTATTCAATCCGGGCACCACGTTGAAATACGTGCACGTAAGGCCGGTTCGGATATCATTGCCCTGCTTATAAAAGACGACGACCAGACCAGCACCAAACTGCAATTACAGGGCCCGGTTGACAGCAAAAACAATCCCTTCCTCACAATACTTGGTGTGACTGTCGATACGAATACAATTACGCAGTTCGAAGATGCCAATGAGATGTCGGTGTCAAGAAACGTGTTTTTCAGTCTGATCCAGCCCAATTCGATTGTGAAGCTGGAAGGAACGATTAACCAGACAGGCACTACGCTGAGCTGGGATAAAGCAGAAATAGAAGACTGACGCTTCGACTTCCCCCACCTGGGCCGTCTCGATATAACAGGGTCGAGGCGGCCGTTTTTTATGCGCTTCCGCCACTCACGGAAGTATGGTAAAACACCAACGATGCGAACGCTTATCTTCAGTCTGTGCATTACAGGCAGCCTAATAATTAACCATGGCGCACAAGCAGCCGAGTCTACCGAGGGTTTGAGCCCGCTCGATCGCCGTATAAAAATTGAAAATGAAACCCGCTTTAAACCCTTTGTGCTGACACCGCACAAACCCAATTACGTGCTTCCCTATACTTATAATAAATATCCAAACCAGGCACCCTTTGACAGCAACACGGACGGTACGCTGAAAAATGAGGAAATCAAATTCCAGTTCAGCCTCAAATTTCCAATAGCTGACGAGCTGTTCGGTGAACAGGGTACGTTCTTTTTTGGTTATACCAATGTTTCGTATTGGCAGGCTTATAATTCGTCGGCTTCCAGCCCGTTTCGTGAAACCAACCATGAGCCGGAATTATTTCTCACTGTCCCAAATGACTGGAAAATTCTTGGCTTTACTAACAAGATCAATATTCTTGGCATTTCACATCAGTCAAATGGTCGAAGTGGCAGCCAGTCGCGCAGCTGGAACCGGGTATATATGGACCTGGTTTTTGAACGGGGAAATTTCTATTTCAGCTTTAAACCCTGGATCAGGATAAATGAAACACGGGATGATGATAACCCCGATATCGAACACTACATGGGGCACGGCGAACTACGTGCCGTGTATGCTACAGGTAAACACACTGCATCGCTCATGCTGCGAAATAATATCAAGTCCGAAAACAGGGGCGCCGTTGAATTAAATTACAGTTACCCCATGAGCAGACGGGCCAAATACTTCCTGCAGTTTTTCGACGGATACGGTGAGAGCCTTATCGACTATAACGCCCGGGTCAGAAGAATTGGCATTGGTATTGCACTAACCGACTGGTTATAACCGACCTGCTAACTGCTCCCAAGGATTTCGAGACATTTTTTCTTTAACTCGCTAGCGCGCGACTCATCGATGGTTAGTCCGACAATTTTCTTGCAACGAATAACGGCTGATTCCAGCCCCTGTATATCGTCCGGTGCCTCTTTGAGTATTTTAATCAGCTTGTTGGCATCATCGCCCAGTACCAGAATCATGGCGTCTATCAGTTTTGTCTTGACTGATGAAACGTCGGCTACATCCTGCCACGCCTGACTGTTCGCCCTGATAAATCCCTGTAACGCGAGCGTTTCCAGTTCCTGCTCGAGATTCTTCAGTGTCATGGCTTTCAGACGTAGCTGATTAACATCAGAGTGACCATCAACCAGAATCAGCGCCAGTCGCAGGCTTTTATTCAACCCGGTATCCCGTTTACTCAGTGCCTGCTGACCTAACGGGGTACGCGAAAATACGATATTCGGATTCATGCCGGCACCTCGTTATTCTGTTAGTGTGATAACGATGCGCTTTATTAATGATATGGTTATAACGACGTAAACCGCGCCAAACAGGAAAATAATCCCGACAACCAGGTATAAATCTTCCGGTGCGAGTTTACCGAGAAACGGCATCGCCAGATAACCTACCGCAAAAAGCACTACCAGGCCCGCCAGCCCTTTCCAGCTACGACCAACCACGCCACCTGGGATATGTTTTTTGAGTGCAAATACCTGCCATAAGGCATACAACATGATAATAACGGCGAGTCCCATTATTATAAAAGTGAAATCAATTGCCATAACGCCCCCAGAATTGAGACAAGAACCATCACCTGTGAAAACAGGTGTGGCGTAGTGTATTCAAGTTACCGGGGGGATTCTGTGCGAATAGTTACACAGGCAGGTTAAATATCAGAATGCAAACTTCTGGGTATTGATGGCCTGGTGGGGGGTGGTATTGCCCTGTGCCGGTTCCTGGGGATTGGCCTCAAGATTCAGGCGAAATTCTCCAAGCTGAATGACATCACCTGGGTTTAGAATATGTTTCTTGATGCGTTTGCCGTTAAGGAAAGTCCCGTTGGTACTACCGGTATCCTCGATATAAGACACACTGAAATATGTAAAGATACGAGCATGGTGCGCACTAACCGTTTTATTGTCTATTACCACGGAGTTGTCCTCTGCTCGTCCCAGAGTAATTTCTCCCTGCTCCAGCTGCATAATCACGGAGTCATTGGTACCCCGCTTGAGTAGCATCCCACGCTTTTGATTCATCACTTTCTTCATCGTCTTGTCCCTGTCAATCCAGCTAATTTAGATGTTGTTAATATAGCCAACTATCTCAAATTGACATAATCGGGTTCCGGCCATAATTGTCAGACATTGTCATATAAAAACTGGATTCCAGATTTTGTCCGACCAAATGTCAGACATTGTCAGGACAGCTTTTGGACCGATTGTATTTTCCCTCCCAGGTTTTACTATCCCTCTCAAATAGCGAGTATCAACGTCATCAACCTACATAAATATGGATAACGGGAGAATCACAATGTCAAAGAAACTATCTGATATCGAAGGGATCGGTAATACCTATGCCGAAAAACTTGCCGCAGCTGGCGTAAAAAATCAGGAAATGCTGCTGAATCATGGCTCCACATCCAAGGGCCGCAAAGAGTTAGCGGAAAAAGCCGGTGTCAGCGAAAAAATGCTGCTTGAATGGTGCAACCGTGCCGATCTGGCTCGTATTAAAGGCATCGGTGAAGAGTATGCAGACCTGCTGGAACATGCCGGTGTCGACACTGTTCCGGAACTTGCACAACGCAATGCCGCCAACCTGCATGAAAAAGTACAGGAAATCAATGCCAGCAAACGACTTGTTCGGCAGCTTCCTTCTCTGAATAAAATCGAGGATTGGGTCAAACAGGCCAAGGAATTACCTCGCGTAATCACACACTAGGGAATCACCCAAGGAGAGACAAATGGATATTCTTAAACTGGCAGCTGAAATGTTCATGAAAAACAGCAGCACATCCGGGCTGAGTACTGACGCGGTCATGAACGGTCTAAAAGGCCTGCTGGCTGATGATTCCGGTAATCTCGACCTGCAAGGTCTGGTCGGTAAATTTGGTAGCAGTGGATTAGGTGCATTAGTGTCTTCCTGGCTCGGTGATGGCAGCAATATGAGCCTGTCAGCCGATCAGGTAACAGAAGTACTGGGTAAAGATAAGGTTGAAGGCTTTGCCTCCAGCCTTGGTATGGATTCCCAGTCTGCAAGCAATGGTCTGGCATCCATGTTACCTCAGCTCATGGATCAAAGCAGCACAGGCGGCTCATTACTGAGCAGTGAAAACCTGGGTAAAGCTCTGGGTGGATTGAGCAGTCTCGGCGGCCTGTTTAAATAACTAAACCTAACTGGAGGATAACAATGGGTCTATTTGATTTTGTAACCGATATGGGTAAAAAACTTTTTGGTGGCAACGATGATCCGGCCGAGAAAATCAAGGCCGAACTGGAAGCCAACAACCCCGGAATTGATGGATTGGGTGTAGCTTTCGAAAATGGCGTTGTCAGCCTGACGGGAACCGCTGCCAGTGCGGAAGCAATGGAAAAAGCCGTACTGATTGCTGGTAATGTCAAAGGCGTCAAGGAAGTCAACGTCAGCAACCTGACTTCACCGTCACAGGAAGATAAAGTTGAGTATTACACTATCGTTAAAGGTGACACGCTGTCAGGTATTGCCAAGAAATTCCTGGGCAATGCCATGGACTACCCGAAGATCTTTGAAGCAAACCGTGAAGTGATTCAGGATCCGGACTTGATTTATCCGGGCCAGAAAATCCGCATTCCGGTCTGACTCGAAGCAGTAATACAAAAAAAAACGGGGCCTTAAAGGCCCCGTTTTACTTTGTATAAAAATATCCTTATTTAACACCAAATCCGTAAATTAACAGTTTTGACATCAACTTCGGAGCATCCTGGTATGGTACCGTCTGATTGTCACGCAGTACTTTACGGCCTTCAGCTGAACGAGCAAAGGAAACGAACTCACGTACCTCTTTAGACGGTGCCGGCCCGGTAACCAGGTACAGCGGGCGATACAGGCCATATTTACCGTCGCGAACGTTTTCATAAGTCGGTGTCTTGCCATCAAAACCGATAACTTTTACATCACGTTTGCGCGCACTACTGATACCGGTAATGCCCATTGCGTAGAAATCTTTCTCAACCGCCTTTTCAAGCGGACCTGATGAGTTCACGACATTCTCCGACTTAAATTCGACAAAGCTGTCCTTAAAAATATACTGACGAATCGCATACCCTACACCTGACAGGTTTCCCCGGCGTACGTAAAGCTTGATAGCAGCATTCGGACCACCTACCTGTGACCAGTTGGTAATTTTACCCAGATAAATATCCTTGATCTGTTCGGTCGTCAGGTTGCTGACCGGGTTCTGCTTGTTGACGATAATCGCCAGTGCATCCCAGGCCACCGGATGCATTTCCGCATACAGTTCAGAACGCTCGGATTCTGGCAGGTTCATACGACAGCTACCGCCCATGTCCACTTTTCGTCTGGCCGTGTCACGAATACCACGCGATGCACCGCCACCATTGATATTGACCTTGATGCCGGTCTTCTTCTCATAAGCCTGGGCAAGTTCGGCCATAAAGGCTTTCTTGGTAATACCACAACCCGCCCAGGTAATACCCGGTGTCAGTTCAGGCACAGCTGCCCGTGATACCGAGAACATGGAAAACAACATAACCAACAGTGCCGTCTTTATCATCACTTTACTTCTTGCCACTTCAGTTCACCTCATTAGATTTAATTAATTCGTTTCAGCAACCATCGTCTTCGCGCATCAGCAGTCCGGTGTGTGGATCACGGACAGGTCTGCCCTGCTTGTCTGTTACGATGACGTTGGTAAACATGACGTTTTGCATATTTCTGAACTGGTCATCCAGAAACCGATCGATATCGCGATCCCGAAATCCGTCATAGATGTAAACTTTTTGCGCCCTGCTGGCGCGTTCAGTCATGCTGTAAAGCAGCGTCATCTGACGCTTGTGTGTCGCTGCGTCCTGTGCAAACAACGACTGGCTTAACAGGAACAACAATGTCCCGCTGACTAGACTGACCATTAACTTCATTCCACCCGGCTCCCTTGTTTTGATTTCCGCAGATTTAATGTTGTTATGGTGATATCGGCAGGATACAGAAGTACTTTAGTATTTTCTAATATTTTTATATATATGATTTTATTGAGATTTTTAGATTATTCGTGATTTTCATGCTTTTTAATGAGCCGCAGGAAAGGGCGAGATGTCTTATTGCCGGCTATCGCAGTGAGTCGGCGCGCCACTTCACGCCGAAATGCCTCTCCACCCAGTGGCTGGCCCAATGTGAGGCTGGTACGAATTTCACTGCTCAATTCAGAGGGTATGGGTAGTTTGAATCGATCCCGGTAGCGATGCTGGCGTTGGCCTGCCGCCACGCCCAATGCTTCATAGACAGCATGATCGGTAATTAGGCTGTTCTTCTTACCCCAGACATGCCACCGATATGAACTCCAACGGTAGTACTCGGGTAGTGTTGCAACACCGCGATCGATGGGCTGTTTTTCAATAAAAAAGCAAATGGCCAGCAAATGAGTGTCCGCCTGAATCATGCTGAAGGTATATCGAGATTGCCACACATCGCCCCGGCGCCGGTAATGAGTCCGCAGGTAATGTTTGTATTGCCGGGATACCTGTTGTACCACTTTCGCAACCCCATCATGTTGTCTGGGGGTCATTAACAGGTGCACCTGGTTATCGAACAGACAATAGGCATGCAGTAAAACCTGATGTTGCCGAAGGCAACGCGATAAGAATGTCAGGTAATTCAGATAGTCCTGATCATTCATCAACGCCGAGCTTCGAAAGCTGGCACGTTGTACAACGTAGACGGGAATTTCCGGTACCGTGATAACTTCCTGGGACATGACACACTCCTTGTAAAACTGTCTCCTTGTGTGTGTCACTTTATCAAAACCTGCATTGCAGGTTAACGACATTCCGGGGTCGGACCACGATAAGCTATTGGTTTAAAAGAATTTAGTAGAAAAATAAGGTCGATATTAACGCTTAGAAGTGTGTTTTTAAGCCTGTTTTACCAGGTATAAGATTTGCGGCTCTTTTAATTGATAACCAAATTTTAATTTTATGCTCGATCTTCCTTTACTACGCGACCCCAATTGATATTTTACCCGTTCAATAAATTCCTTATTACCGACTGCGACACTCTGTGTCCAGCATGTATCATGCTGTAATACTTCCAGCCGTTGATGCAGGGCCTCTTTAATGCATCCCTGATACATTGTTGATAATTGATGCGTATTGGAAATTTCAAGCAGTTCCATCAAGGCAACCAAATCGACAATTCGATAACGTGACCGAGGCGAGTGAATTTCATGGTATCCACAATACTTCCATTCCTGAGGATGAGATACCACCCCGGCACGAACCATATTTAAATCAATATAAGTAAGACAACGTAGCAAATGCGTTTCTGCCTGCACGGCTGTCGCGTGATAGCGATCCTCCCAAAATGCACCCTTTCGCTTTTTACGCTGGTTATAATCCTGTGCTGTACGACTCGCAATTAATTGCATGCTACGCGGAATGACATCCTGGCCCGTATCTTTAACTAATAAATGAATGTGATTGGATGTCACCATGTAATTGAGCACGCACAGCCCATAACGCTTGCGCGCCTTATAAAGCCATTTGACCCAGTTGCGACGATCACGCGCAAACTTGAGCAGGTATTCCTGCTTATGACAACGGTGAGTGAGATGCCAGACATAACCTGGCAGAAAATAACGATTGGCACGTGGCATGATCCTTCATCCTTTCGCCTTTGTTCATCCATGAAACTGACATCACGATACAGTAATGTCATCGCGACAAAATAGCATATTACCAGTGCTTAACAAAGGAGAATAATTTGATAGCGTAAACAGAGCGCTTAGCATTATCAAAACAGCTGCAAAAAGTATGATTTAAGCGTTTAAATCAAGTATAAATAAGTAACTTATACTTATTAATCAATAAATAAGCATGGTCCGACCCGCTCAAGCAACGCGATGTTTCAACGGGCAAACAGCACCATCTGCATCCATACCCAGCCATTTATAAATTGCATCCAGTGCCATGTCTTCAGTTGCAAAGATATTCTGTTCACCTATGTGTTCATACAGGTTGCTGTTACGCATGACATTCAGCACCTGTCGTTTCAATCCACTAAACACGACAGTAATCTGGTTGGCATTTAAACGTTCTACAAGATGATGCAGCACTTCTTCACCGGAAGCATCAAGCTGGTTAATCGCATCGCCCACAACAAGTAAATACTTGGCCTTGGGATTGTCGGCGACTGCTTTCAGCATGGCTTCTTCAAAATAAGAAACGTTCGCAAAATACAGTGAACCATCGAACCGAACCGCAATGATGTTCTCATCGGTCGGTAAATCTTTATAGACTTCCACATCGCGCAAGGTGCCATCCTTGTAACGGCCCAGAATTGCTACGCGTGGTCGCATGGTGCGATACAGATACAATACAATCGCCAGTACCGCACCGATGATAATACCGTGATCCAGTTGAGGCGCTGAGGCGATGGTCGCCACAAAAGTGACAATGGCAGCGATGCCGTCATGTTTATTGGCTGCCCAGATATGCCGGACCGCCTTGAAGTTGATTAATCCAAACACCGCCATAATAACAACCGCAGCCAATGTCGCCTTGGGCAGGTGATATAACAACGGAGTCAGGAACAACAGGGTAATCACAACAACCGCCGCCGTGACCACGGATGAAAATCCGGTACGTGCACCTGCATTGAGGTTCACCGCAGAACGTGAAAACGAACCGGAAGCCGGATAGGACTGGAAAAAGCTGCCGGTAATATTCGCCAGCCCCTGACCAATTAATTCCTGGTTAGGATCAACCCGATCCTTGGTTTTGGCCGCCATCGCCTTGGCAATCGAGATGGCTTCCATGAAACCGACCAGTGAAACGATAATCGCACCAATCAACAAACCGGAAATGGCCTGATAATCAAATGTCGGCATGGCAAACGCGGGTAAGCCCTCCGGCACATTGCCCACCACGGCACCCCCCATGCCTTCGAAATCAATCAGGAAACTGACAATCGTCGTCAGTACCACGGCGATCAACACACCGGGATAGCGTGGCAGGAATTTCTTCATGCCTATCATGATGCCAAACGCAGCCATGCCCATCACAAGTGTGACAATGCTGGTGTTCCCCAGGTTTTGTATTACGCCCCAGATACGCACGGAGATGAAATGATCGCTGGGGGCACCCGGCATCTCAACACCAAAGATCTTGGAAATTTGCGTCAAACCAATAAACAACGCGGCGGCATTGGTGAATCCGACAATCACGGGGTGTGAAAGGAAATTGACGATAGCACCCAGCCGAAGCACACCGAGCGAAAATTGAAAGATACCCACCATCAGGGCCAGTAACATGGCGGTCGGAATATACAGGGCCATGTACTGCTCATGGGTAAAGCCCGGATCCAGCATGGCTGCGACAACCGGTGCCAGAGTCGTGGCAGTCATGGTTGATACCACGGCAACCGGACCGGTACCCAGTTGCCGAGATGAACCCCACAGGGCGGCAATCATGACCGGTATAAATGAGATATACAGTCCATAAACTTCCGGTAATCCGGCCAGCGTGGCATAGGCCATCGACTGAGGAATCAGCACCAGCGCCACGGTCAGCCCGGCTATCATGTCCGCGCGCAGGATCTGGGGGTTTTTAAGTTCTTGAATCCATTGTAAAAAAGGGAAAATCCGATGCAGCATTTATTATCCTCTGGCCACGTCTTACCAATTCAGCAAAAGTATTAGCCATATCTTATAGTTAAATTATGGCCAAGATCGCTTTGCTCCAGAAGGCCATACCTTCCCACAAAAAAAGCAATATACCATTTCGATGACAACTCGGGAAATACTGTGAATAAATCAGAGGATGGGGGGCGGGACGGTTGCGCATCCGATGCGCCAGGTATGGAGACGACCAGTGGCGTTAAGTTCCGCTCGTCTTAATAATACCCCATTACGTCCCTGTTTGTTTCATTCCCCCCGAGTGCAGAATTTTACGATGCCCGACGTTTACCTCTCAACAGGAAAAGTGCGGGTGTAACAATCTCTGACATATCGTTGACCTTACAGTATCGGAATAATCAGTAAGGCAACGATATTGATGATCTTGATCAGCGGGTTAATTGCCGGTCCGGCCGTATCTTTATACGGATCACCCACCGTATCACCGGTTACGGCGGCCTTGTGTGCATCAGAACCCTTACCGCCAAAATTATCATCCTCGATATATTTCTTGGCGTTATCCCAGGCCCCGCCACCCGTGGTCATCGAAATCGCGACGAACAGACCGGTGACTATCGAACCGACCAGCATACCTCCCAGCGCCTGCGGACCCAGTAGTAAACCGACTGCCACCGGCACCAGTACAGGTAAAAGAGAAGGAACAATCATCTCTGCAATCGCTGAACGGGTCAGCATATCGACGGCGCGTGAATAATCCGGCTTGGTCGTCCCTTCCATGATGCCGGCAATCTCCTTGAACTGCCGACGCACTTCCAGCACCACTGAGCTGGCTGCGCGTCCGACCGCTTCCATGGCCATGGCGCCAAATAGATATGGCACCAGACCACCGATGAACAGCCCAATGATGACCAGGTGATTGGACAGGTCAAAGCTCAACATTTTGTCAGCGTGAACGGACAACTCGCGCGTGTAATCCGAAAACAGTACCAGTGCTGCCAGACCAGCCGAACCAATGGCATAACCTTTGGTGACAGCCTTGGTGGTATTACCAACGGCATCCAGTTCATCGGTGACTTTTCTGACAGTCGGATCAAGATTTGCCATTTCAGCAATGCCACCAGCGTTGTCCGTGATCGGGCCGTATGCGTCCAGCGCCACAATAATCCCGGTCATGGACAGCATGGACGTGGCCGCGATGGCAATGCCATACAGGCCGGCAAAATAATAAGACACGAAAATACCGGCACACACCACGATGACCGGCGCCGCCGTTGAACGCATCGATAAGGCCAGGCCGGCAATGATATTGGTGGCATCACCGGTGGTCGAGGCTTCCGCCAGTCGCTTGACCGGCGAGAAACTGGTTGCTGTATAAAAGTCTGTAATTATCACCAGCAAGGCGGTAACAACCAGTCCGACAATGGCCGATCCGTACAGGTTCATGACGGAGAATTCACCGTTCCCTTCCATTAACCAGGTCGTCGTCGGATAAAACGCGATAGCTGCAATGATGCCGGATACAAATAATGCCCGGTACAGGGCATTCATGACCTTGCCACCCTCACTGACTTTCACAAAGAACGTTCCGATTATGGCTGCGATAATGGATACACCGCCGAGTGCCAGCGGATACAGAATCGCATTACCGGACTGTTCACTACCAGTAAACGCAAAGCTGCCCAGGATCATGGTCGCGATAATTGTTACGGCGTACGTTTCAAACAGGTCCGCCGCCATACCTGCGCAGTCACCCACGTTGTCACCGACGTTATCCGCGATAACAGCCGGATTACGGGGATCGTCTTCGGGGATACCGGCTTCGACCTTGCCAACCAGATCAGCGCCGACATCGGCGCCTTTAGTGAAGATACCGCCTCCGAGTCGAGCGAAAATGGATATGAGCGAGCCACCAAACGCCAGCCCGACAAGCGGACCGAAATTGAACGGTCCTTCCGTCATCGTACTCAATATGGAGTAGTATCCGGCAACGCCCAGTAAACCCAGGCCGACTACCAGCATGCCGGTGATGGCCCCACCTCTGAATGCGACTGCCAGGGCCGGATTGAGGCCTTTTGTTGCTGCCTGGGCCGTACGTGCATTGGCGCGCACCGACACAATCATGCCAATGAAACCGGCCGCACCGGACAGGACCGCACCGATCAGAAACCCGATCGCCGTGACCATATCAAGCAGGAAAATGATGATTACAAAAAGAATGATACCGACCAGGGCAATGGTCATATATTGGCGTTTCAGATAAGCCGAGGCGCCTTCCTGAATCGCGCGGGAGATTCGGCGCATGTCATCGTTACCCTCGGACAATCGCAGAATCGTCGTGCTTGCCACAATACCATACACGATCGCCAGCACTGAACACACCAGTGCAAAGACTAATGCCGTCTCCATCCTTCAATCCCCTTTGTTATGTTTAGAAAAACGTTTCTTTATTTCACGACGCAGTTTGTTGTTTTTAGTCTAGTCAATGCATCGTGTTATTTGAATCAGGGATAACTGTCTTTTATTTCCTCTTTCGCAACCGGCATCAGGTGCGCGCGATCAACTTTGAGCGCCAGCACCATGTTGCTTGCGACATAAATCGATGAATAGGTACCAATAAACACACCAACTATCAACGCTGTGGCAAATGGACGAATCAAATCACCGCCCAGGAAAAACATGGCAAACAATACAAACAGTGTTGTTAACGATGTCATGAAGGTACGGGACAGGGTCTGATTGAGTGAGGTATTGGTAATCTGTACTGTGGTGCCCTTGCGCATTTTGCGAAAGTTCTCCCGAATGCGGTCATAGACCACGATCGTGTCATTCAATGAATAACCGATGACAGCAAGTAAAGCCGCCAGCACGGTCAGGTCGAAATTAAGACGAAATACGGAAAAGAATCCGAGCGTAATCACGACGTCATGAATCAATGCAACCACGGCACCCAGTGCAAACCGCCATTCAAAGCGCAGCATGACGTAAAGCAAAATTCCACCCAGTGCGATCAGCATGGCAATACCGCCATCATCCCGCAATTCTTCACCGACTTTGGCGCCAACAAATTCACGCCGGCGTATATCAATCTCTTCCGTTGTATGTTTTTTCAGCGCAGCAATCACTTTATTACTGACTTCAACCTTGGAAACATTGACCTGTTCTGAAATGCGTATTGTTACATTTTGACCGGTTGGACCGATTTGCTGCACGACGGCCTCGTTAAATCCTTCCCTGTTCAGGGCCTGCCGTACATCTTCAACCTGAACCGGTTGCGGGTATCCGACTTCAACCAGAATACCGCCCTTGAAATCGAGTCCGAGATTCAACCAGTTCGTGGCCAGCGATCCAATGCTGACAATAAACAGAATGGCAGACAGGGCCAGTGCAAGTTTACGCTTGCCGACAAAATCAAAATTAGGTGTTTTCTTGAAAAACTTCATGTCGCCATTCCACTAAATCGATAACTTGTTAATTTTCTTTTTACGGCCAACCGCCAGGTTAACAATCGCACGGGTACCCATGATGGCCGTAAACATGGAAGTCGCAATTCCGATAGAAAGCGTTGTCGCAAAACCCTTGACCGGACCGGTACCAAACACAAACAGCACGACTGCCGCGATCAGGGTCGTGATGTTGGCATCAAAAATGGTTGAGTACGCCTTGTCGTAGCCGGAATTAATGCTTGCCTGTGGTGTGTTCCCCACTGCCAGTTCTTCGCGTATTCGCTCAAAGATCAGCACATTGGCATCCACGGCCATACCGACCGTCAGGACAATGCCCGCGATACCCGGCAAGGTCAGCGTGGCCTGAAACATGGATAACACGGCAATGATCAGCACCAGGTTGGTCAGCAAAGCCAGGTTGGCCAGCAGGCCAAATCCCTTGTACCAGAACAGCATGAACGCCACGACGACAATAAAGCCGATGATCACCGACTCAAAACCCTTGGCAATGTTCTCCGCGCCCATGGTCGGACCGACCGTCCGTTCTTCGACAATCTGAATCGGTGCCGCTAACGCACCGGCACGTAACAGCAGGGCCAGTTTGGTGGCTTCATCGCGCGTCAGGCCGGTAATCTGGAATTTCTTGGAGAACACACCCTGGATCGTGGCCAGGCTGATAACTTCCTCAATCTTGTGCCGAATGGTTTCCACCTTGCCATCGCGTTGCACTTTTTCTGTTTCGTATTCGATGAATACAACACCCATACGCTTGCCAAGATTTTTCTTGGTATTATTTCCCATTCGTTTGGCACCGGCACCATTCAGGGTGACGTTAACAGCGGGTTGTCCATTTTCATCGGAACCTGAAGTGGCATGGGTAATTTCCTGCCCGGTAATGATGATCTTGTTTTTCAGTAACACCTGCCTGCCGTCTTCGCGCATGGTGTAGATTTTAGAACCGGGTGCCTTACCGGCCAATGCCTGCTCGACGGAATAGGCAGTCTGTTCCATGCGAAATTCAAGACTGGCCGTTGCCGTTAACACGTCTATCAGCTCTTCACTGTTCTGGATACCAGGGAATTCCGCCACGATACGACTGTCGCCCTGCCGGACAATGACCGGCTCCATTAAACCCTGGTACTTGTCGTCGATGCGTTTTTTCAACACCGTGATAATTTGCGTAATGGTATTCGCACGGTGTTCTTCGAGCTTCTGTCTGGTAATTTCGGCTTTCAGAAAATAGCGGTCACCACGATCAAACGTACTGAATTCGAGATCGGTGATTTCATTACGCAGGGCATCGCGGGCACGCTCCCGGGCGGCTTCCTCCGTGTACTTGATTTCAATAGCTCCATCCCTGACGACGGTGCCGGAGGCGCGAATATCTTTTTCCTTATTGGCACGAATGTAATCGTTTATCTCGCTCTTGTATCGATCCAGCTGCTGTTCGATAGCCGTGTCCATATCGATCTCGATCAGGAAGTGCAGACCGCCACGCAGGTCCAGACCCAGATACATTGGCTCGGCATTAAATGCCGTCAAAAATGACGGTGTGGTCTTGGCGTAATTTAGCGCCACCACATACTGACCGCCCAGTAAGTCACTGACCAGCTTTTTCGCTTTGGCCTGATCGGCTTCGTCTTTGAAACGGATTAACGCACCCTTGTCGTCGATGGTGGCATGCTTGTACTCAATACCTGCGCCTTTTAATGCGGATTCGATGCGCGTCAATGTTGCGTCATTCATCACCGCCTTGCGACCCGCCGCCACCTGAATGGCCGGATCATCCAGATACAGGTTGGGCGAAGCGTAGATAAGACCGATCACGGCAACAGCCAGGATCAGCAGGTATTTCCATAACGGATATCGATTCATAACAACTCTTGGATTATTTTCTTTTTAATGGTCGTGCTTATTCTTTTTCAGCCGCCTTGAGACTTCCCTTGGGTAATACCGTTGAGACGGCCTGGCGTTGAATCTTGATCTGCACATTGTCGGCAATTTCCAGTGTCAGGTATTGATCGCCGACTTCCACAATCTTGCCCAGCACACCGCCGTTGGTCACGACTTCATCACCTTTGCCCAGCGCTTCGACCAGCTTGCGATGTTCCTTGGCGCGCTTTTGTTGCGGACGAATCAGCAGAAAGTAAAAAATAACGATCATGCCGACAAAAAACAGCATACCCATCAGTGGATCATTGGCTGGTTGGGCCGCTGCCGCGCCATTGTCGGCATAGGCCTGAGAAATAAAGAAACTCATTCGAAACACCCTTAAATATTATGAAAAATGCGGACGCGTATTATTGCACACTTGTCTTGCCATTCGCGCGTTTTGCGTGAAAATCCCGCACAAATGATCCGAGATTGTGTGCGCTGATAGCCTTGCGCAGACCCTGCATGAGGCGCTGATAATAATGCAGATTGTGGATAGTATTTAACCGCGCCCCGAGGATTTCGCCGGTTTTATCCAGGTGGCGTAAATAGGACCGACTGTAATGCTGGCAGGTATAGCAGTCACAGGCCGAATCGAGAGGTCGTGTATCTGACTGGTAACGACTATTACGAATGCGAATGTACCCTTCAGAGGTGAATAAATGACCATTACGCGCGTTGCGTGTTGGCATCACACAATCGAACATGTCGATGCCCCGCACCACGGCATCCACGATATCCTCCGGCGTACCGACCCCCATCAGGTAGCGTGGTCGATCCACTGGCATGGCCGGGGTCAGGTTCTCGATGACATGCAGCATCTCGTCCTTGGGTTCGCCGACTGACAGCCCGCCGATGGCATAGCCGTCAAAGCCGATTTCACACAATCCGGCCAGTGATTCCTCGCGCAAAGCGGGATACATCCCACCCTGCACAATGCCAAACAGCGCCGCCGGGTTATCCGCGTGCGCGGATTTACTGCGTGCGGCCCAGCGTAGTGACAATTCCATGGATTCACGGGCCTGCTGTTCGGTCGCAGGATATGGCGTGCATTCATCGAATATCATGACAATATCCGCACCCAGCTCACGCTGCACCTGCATAGAGATTTCCGGACTCAGAAATACCGGTGAGCCGTCCACCGGCGAAGCAAAGTGCACACCTTCTTCACTGATGCGCCGCATGTCACCCAGACTCCAGACCTGAAATCCACCCGAGTCGGTAAGAATCGGCCCCTGCCAGTGCATAAAGTCATGCAGATCACCATGCTGGCGAATGATCTCCGTGCCCGGTCGCAACATCAGGTGAAAGGTGTTACCCAGAATGATCTGCGCACCCAGTGCCGATAATTCTTCCGGTGTCATCGCCTTCACGGTGCCATAGGTACCGACCGGCATAAATGCCGGTGTATCGACAAGGCCGCGTTCAAACTGTAACTGGCCGCGACGCGCAGCGCCGTCCTGTTCGAGCAGAGAAAATTTCATGGGCGAATTATATACGGTTAACCTATAAACATCGCATCGCCGTAACTGAAAAAGCGGTAACGTTGCTGTACGGCATGCTGGTAAGCATTCAGTGTCTGTGCATGACCGGCGAATGCACTGATCAGCATCAGCAGTGTCGACTGCGGTAAATGAAAATTCGTGATGAGGGCATCCACCACGCGAAACGAAAATCCCGGTGTGATGAAAATATCGGTTTCGCCCTGATACGGTTTTAATTCGCCATTTAATGCAGCCGTCTCGAGACTGCGTACCGTGGTGGTACCGACCGCCACCACTTTGCCACCGGCCTGGCGGGTTCGGTTGATTAAATCGACGGTCTGGGCCGGCACATCCAGCCATTCACGATGCATTTTATGCTCGGCAATGTTTTCAACCCGTACCGGTTGAAACGTCCCGGCACCGACATGCAAAGTGACAAAAGCCTGCTGCACGCCCTGACTGCTGAGTTGTTTCAGCAGCTCATCATCAAAATGCAAACCGGCCGTGGGTGCTGCCACCGCGCCATCATGTTGCGCGTACACGGTCTGGTATCGTGCATGATCCGTGTCCTGGTCATCACGCTGAATATAAGGTGGTAATGGCATATGACCGATAGCATGCATCATCTCAAATACGCTGGTCTGATCAGCATCGAGATGTAACTGATAAAAATCATCCACCCGCTCAGTTACCGTCAGTGTATAACGATCACCGAGTATGAGCTGGGTCCCGGGTTTGGGTGGTTTGCTGGCGCGTACCTGGGTCAGCAGGGTCTGTTGATCGATGACGCGTTCCACCAGGACTTCAATTTTTCCGCCCGTGCTTTTCTGACCGAACATTCTGGCCGGAATCACCCGCGTGTTATTCATGACCAGCAGGTCACCAGCCTGCAAAAGCCCCGTGATGTCTGTAAATTGTTTGTCGAGCACTGCACCCGTTTGCCGATTCAATACCAGCAAGCGACTGGCAGAGCGTTGTTGAGTCGGGTATTGGGCTATCAGATCATCAGGTAGGTGATAATCAAAATCAGACAGTTTCATGATGCGAACGGGTTATCCGGTGTTGCGCATTCCCGCGGCAATGGCATTGATGCTGCGTAATAACGGGTCCAGCCAGCGATCCCGTTCGTCATCACTGGCCTGCTCATCACGGAAGCGATGCAACAGCATCAGCTGTATCTGGTTCAGCGGATCCAGATACGGGTTACGACGGCTTAGTGACACGGCCAGTTGTGGTGTTTCCGCCATCAGGTATGGAAGTTGTGAAATATTCAGCACATTTCGCACCGTACACTCGTGTTCATTGCGAATCGAACTATACACCGGTAACGCCTTATCCTGATCCTTACACAAACTGACATAAGTGCGGGCAATCTGTAATTCAGCTTTGAACAACGCCATTTGGGAATTACTTAACAGGGCTCGGAAGAAAGGCCAGTTACGATACATTTCCTGTAATTTGTGCAGGCGCTGATCACGTTTGTCGATCCAGCGATTCAGGGCGGTACCAATACCGTACCAGGCGGGCAAGGTATGGCGTGACTGTGCCCAGCCAAATACCCAGCCAATTGCCCGGACCGAAGACTTGGAGCGATCGGTCTTCTTGCGGTGCGATGGTCGTGAACCGATGTTCATCAGGGCTATTTCCGATACCGGCGTGGCTTCATAAAAATAATCCAGGAACCCGGGTGTACGATCGGTCAGCTCGCGGTATTCCTGTTCACCGATGTTGGCCAGGTCCTTCATGATCTCGCAATATTCAGCATCATCTGCTGACACGGGAACGATAATGTTTTTGCTGGCTTTTAACAGCCCGGTCACGCCCATGGTCAGCTCATAGACGGCCGTCTCATGGTTACTGTATTTATAGGACAGGACTTCACCCTGCTCGGTAAACTTGATTTCACCATGCACGGTACCGGCGGGTTGCGCCAGGATCGATTCATGCGTCGGGCCACCACCACGACCGATGGTCCCACCACGGCCATGAAACAACCGGCACTTGATACCGCGCGACTGTGTCAGCGCGGTAATTTTTTTCTGCGCCTGATACAGGCTCCAGGATGAAGACAGGATACCGCCATCTTTACAGGAGTCCGAGTAACCCAGCATGACCTCCTGCTTGTTGCCCGACGCCTTTAGCAGGGAGGCATAAGTGGCGTTATCCAGCAGGCGTGTCATCACCGGCTCGATATGCGCAAGGTCATCAATGGTTTCAAACAGCGGTGAAATGCGAATATGACAGAACCAGTCATTACCCGTGTACCCGGCCAATCCTGTTAACCAGCCCAGGAACATCACTTCCATCACATGACTGGCTTCATGTGTCATGGAGATAACATAGTTACCAAAGGATTCCGGGCTGACCACCTCGCGCATGTCACGCATGACGTTAAATACTTCGATGGTTTCACGCGCCTGGTCAGAGAGTTTTGAAATTTCTATTTTTGCCGTAGGTGCAGACAGGAACCGTGACAGCACCGTTAACCTGTCCGATTCTTCCAGCGACGCATAATCATCCACACCCAGTTGTGTCAGGACTTCAGCCACTGTTTGCGAATGTATGGTGGACTCCTGGCGTATATCCAGTTGCACCAGGTAAAACCCAAAAGTTTCCACCAGTCGAATCAGATCACGCAGGTCTCCATCCGCCACAATGGCATCACCATGACTGATAAGCGAATCCCGAATCAGGTACAAATCATCCAGTAAAGCCTGCTCATGTTTATAAGCAGCCGGATGCTGTGTCGCTTGATCGCCCTCTACGCGTTGTTCGATTGCAGTCAGCGCAAGCGTAAGACGGTGATGAATAAAATACAGTTTGCGCCGATATGGCTCCTGCTTAAATCGCCCGGGCAGATCAGTAAACAGGTGCGGTAATTCCGTTTCATCCTTTTGCAGGCTGCTATAAAAGGCTTCACTGGGCTGTATGAACTTTGTTGACTGGGTCAGGGTATGCGACAGGGCAAGAATTCGTTTTTCATATTCACGTAAGACTTCCCGTGCCTGCAGACACAGGGCCATCACCGTGGTATGCGGTTTCACATTGGGATTGCCATCGCGATCACCGCCAATCCAGGAACCAAACCGAATGAAACTGGGAATTTTTATGGTTTCATTCTCATCCGCATAGATATCGCCGACAGCGCGCTCGACGTTTCTGTAAACCTGGGGAACAGCCTGAAAAAGACTTTCACGGAAATAGTGCAGGCCGTTCTTGACCTCGTCCACGACTTCCAGCTTCCTGACACGCACCTCGTTGGTCTTGTACAGAATCTGGATATTGCGTTCCAGTTCTTTCACCGCGCGATCCCGATCCAGGCGGGTCATCCTGACATGCAGTTTTTCATTTACCAGGAAGATTCGACGCAACGCCTCCATGACGGTCCGGCGTTTGGATTCCGTCGGGTGCGCGGTAATGACCGGGATATAGGCAAGTTGATCGAACAGCGCCTGCACCTGGTCATGGCTGACGCCCTGCTCCTTAAATTCTCGCAATGTCTGGATGAATGAACCTGACCACAACGGCCCGTTGCGATCCACATCCTTGCGCCGCTGCGTATGGCTATAGGATTCTTCGGCAATATTGACCAGGCTGAAGTAAATACTGAAAGCACGCACCACATGGCTCAGCGTGTCCGGATCGAGGGATTCAATCAGGCGCAACAGGCGACGACGCTTGGCCGGGTTATCCTCCTTGCGAAGACTGATATGGCCTTTGCGTAACGCCTCCACCGCCGCAAATACCCGTTGCCCGGTTTGCTCACGCAGGATTTTTCCCAGAATATTGCCAAACAGCTTGACCTGGCGACGTAATGGTTTGTCATTGACCTGGTCGGCAGGAACGTCAATTCGGCTGGTGGGAAACGGTTTAATTTCTGCGGTCATGATTTACCCAGATGTGGCTGATTGCAGCCGGCATTATACCGGATCTGTAGAGAATTTCGCCTCTTGACAACAACTTATCAATTGCCGTTTTGCGTGAGAATACAGCATGTTATAGTTAAAAAAAGGACCTGCGTTTATGTCGACACTAACCGAATCGCCTGCCTGGCAAGCCTTGCAACAGCATTACGAGGCTGTGCGCGCTATACACATGCGCGACCTGTTCGACATGGACTCAAAGCGGTTTGAGACCTTCTCCCTGCAGTTAGCCGATTTCCTGCTCGATTATTCCAAGAATCGCATCAATGCCGAGACCATGAAGTTGCTGGTGGACCTTGCCGAGCAACAGGACCTGCCGGGCTGGATCGAAAAAATGTTCAGCGGCGACATGATTAATCACACCGAACAACGGGCGGTCCTGCATGTCGCCCTGCGTAACCGGGACAACACAGCCGTTAACGTCGATGGCAAGAATGTGATGCCGGATGTCAAAGCCATGCTGGACAAGATGCGCAACTTCAGTGACCAGATTCGCTCACGGCAATGGCGCGGCTATACCAACCAGCCCATCACGGACGTCGTGAATATCGGAGTGGGTGGTTCGGACCTGGGTCCGTTGATGGCGACTGAAGCCCTGCGCCCCTACTCGATTCATGACTTACGCGTGCATTATGTTTCCAACGTGGATGAAAACCATATCAGCGATACGCTGGAATCACTCAAACCCGAAACCACGCTGTTTATCATCGCGTCTAAAAGTTTTACCACCAGAGATACGTTGGTCAATGCACAGACCGCCCGCAAATGGTTCATGAAAACCGCCGACGATAATGCCGCGATCAGCAAACACTTTGTGGCAGTCTCGAATAATACCGCCGCGGCCATTGAGTTCGGTATTCGACCGGACAATATCTTCAAAATGTGGGACTGGGTTGGTGGCCGTTATTCATTATGGTCCTGTGTCGGTTTGTCCACGGCGATCTCAATTGGCATGGAAAATTTTACCCAGATGCTGCAGGGTGCTTATGAAATGGATACCCATTTTCGTACCGCGCCACTGGACAAAAACATGCCGGTTATTCTTGCCCTGCTGGGCATCTGGTATAACAATTTCTTCGGGACACAAACCTATGCCCTGCTACCCTATGATCAGCACCTGAAATTCCTGCCCGATTATATTCGCCAGGCCGATATGGAAAGTAATGGTAAGCGGATCGATCGTGACGGTAACGTGGTGGATTACGATACCGGGCCAATCGTGTTTGGTCAGCTTGGCATTACCGGCCAGCATGCGTTTTATCAACTCATGCATCAGGGAACCAAGCTGATTCCTGCCGACATTATTGCACCGGTCACCAATTTCACCTGCATACGCAGTCATCATCGAACATTAATGGCCAATGTCTTTGCTCAAACAGAAGCATTCATGCGCGGCAAAACGCAGGAAGAAGCCTATAAGGAACTGGTCGACCAGGGACTGGACGAAGACATGCTGCGTATCTTGCTGCCAAACAAAATCTTTCCGGGTAACAAGCCAACCAATACCATCCTGTTCCGTACGCTCAACCCCATTTCACTGGGCAGGCTCATCGCCCTGTATGAACACAAGATTTTTGTTCAGGGCGTCATCTGGAATATTAATTCTTTTGATCAGTGGGGTGTGGAACTCGGTAAACAGCTGGCGCAAACCGTACTGGGTGAACTGGAAGATGATGAGGAGGTCAACACGCACGACAGCTCGACCAATGGCCTGATTAACTACTACAAGTCGCTACGACCTAAAAACGATAACAATTAATCAGAGGCAGGTAGATGGTAGCCGAGGACGGACTCGAACCGTCACGCCCGAAGGCACAGCATTTTGAGTGCTGCGTGTCTACCAATTCCACCACTCGGCCATGAGGGCTGCATTATAGGGGAAAACCCCCCTGCCGCAAAACACCATGAAAACTCTAGCCGTTGCACATTCCCTGATAACGATGCGGGTGATACTCGGGACCGTGATCTGGTGTATGGCATGCGGCTCAATTCAGGCCCTGGAAAACAACCCTTTTGCCGATGAATACCCTGAAGAAGAAGATGTGCAATATTGCTCGGAACTTTTTCCCGGTGGTTTTGAAGACGAACCGGAAGACAGTGGCTTCTCGTTCCTGGACGAACACCAGAAGACATTTTCAGAATACATGGGGCGTTTTATAAATTCCGTCGACAGCTATCTGTCCAATACGGTGCCACTGGATGAATCAACCGGTACCTACCTGCAAATTACACTGGAAACCATCTGGAGTGAAGGTGGCAGAGTCAGTACCGATCCGGGTCTGAGTTTCAAGGTACGCCTGCCCAAAACCCAGCGTAAACTGAAACTCATCTTTGAATCCGATCCATCTGAAAAGCGGGACACAGAGGATCGTGAAACCCGCACGCAAGCTGTCGTCACTGAAGAAAAACGTGACACTTCGTATTATGCCGGCGTCGAAGCCGAACTTCGAAAAGAACGTAACTGGAAAGTCCGCCCATCCATTGGCGTGCGCATTCGCTCACCACTGGACTGGTATGTCCGGTTACGCGCTACACGCGAAGTCAAATATGAAAAATGGCGCCTGTACCTGAGTGAAACCGCTTACTGGTTCGATTCGACCGGAACCGGTTTTGACAGTCTGATGGACTGGGATCGACCACTAACCGACAACCTGCTGTTTCGCTCCACCAGTTTTGCACGCTGGACCAACGAGACGGATTACATCGAGATGAGTCAGTCACTGAACCTGATTCATCGACTAAGTAAAAACCGCAGCGTCGTGTACAAAGCCGCTGTTTTTGGCAATTCCGAACCTACAACACATGCTACCAGCTATCTGTTAAACCTGCGCTACCGGCAGAATATTCATAGCGACTACCTGTTCATGGACATTCAGCCACAGATCTTCTTTAACAAGACCAGAAGCTTTGAAGCAGAGCATTCACTGCTGTTTAGACTGGAGTGGTTTTACCGGGATTAAATCAGGCGACCTGTACCGGAATGGTATTACAGGTATGGGTGATGCGATTGGACTGATCGACATAAACCAGCGTGGGCTTGAAGCGTGCCAGTTCTTTTTGATCCAGTTGTGCGTACGCGGCGATGATTACCATGTCACCCGGATTGGCCTTATGTGCTGCCGCGCCATTGACGGAAACAATGCCGGAATCCGCTTTTGCACGGATGGCGTAAGTGGTAAAACGCTCGCCATTGGTGATGTTATAGATTTCGATTTGCTGGTATTCACGAATACCGGCGGCATCCAGCAATGCGCCATCAATGGCGCAGGAACCTTCGTATTCCAGTTCTGAATGTGTCACCGTGGCACGGTGCAATTTTGCCTGAAGCATGGTAACTAACATCAATCTGTTCCGCCTCGTTTTACCAATCCCGTAATTTTACCATGCCTGCTGGTTGGTGCCAGTTCTGAAAACCGGCTTATACCCGTAAATTGTCAATTAAACGCGTATTTCCAAGCCGTACGGCCGCTAAAATAACCAAGGGATCAGTAGGTGAATTAGACTCCTGCAGGGTCTCACTATGGCGAATCGCCACATAATCCGGAATCAGGCCTTGTTGCTCCAGTTGCATGATGGCCGCCTGCTCCAGATCCGCTAATTCGACATTTTGTTTAAGGATTCGTTCCCGCGTCTCGCGTAGCGTGCTGTACAGTTGTGGAGCAATTTTCCGCTCAGCCTCGCTCAGGTACTGGTTACGTGAACTCATGGCCAGACCATCCGCTTCTCGCACTGTCGGTTCCCCAATCACCTCAACGCCCAGATTCAGATCGCTGACCATTTTCTCGATAACCCGCAACTGCTGAAAATCCTTTTCTCCAAACACCGCCAGATCCGGCCTGACAATATGAAATAACTTGCTTACCACCGTGGCGACACCAGCAAAATGGTTTGGACGGTATGCACCCTCCAGTTGTGCCGACAGGTAAGCAGGTACATGCACCAGCGTTGACTCAGCCGGACCATTCGGATACATCGCTTCATCACTCGGGGTAAAAACCAGGTCGACATCACGTGCTTTGAGTTTATTCAGATCATCCTGCAGGGTACGGGGATATGCACCAAAATCTTCATTTTTACCAAACTGTAGTGGATTGACATAAACACTGACCACCACGCGATCACTTTTTTGCCTGGCCACATCAATCAAACGCAAATGCCCCTCGTGCAGGTTACCCATTGTGGGCACAAAACCGGTTCGCAAAACCTCACGCTGCCAGGCCTGAACGACTGGCGTCACCTCCCAACTGTGTTCGATAACCTGCATGGGTGATTAACTAAAAGTATGTTCGTCTGCGGGAAAGGTGTTTTGTTTGACGGCCTGCACATAGGCGCGCACGGCGGCTTCTATGCTGACATCCCCCTTAAGATCAGCCAGGAAATTTTTTGCAAAGCGGGGTTGAATACCCTGCGAAATGCCAATCAGGTCATACAGGACCAGCACCTGGCCATCACAATCCCGGCCGGCACCAATCCCGATGGTTGGAATGGACAGGTTTTCGGTAATTTCACGCGCCAGTGCCGCCGGAACACATTCAAGTAAAAGGATATCAGCGCCGGCATCCTGCATGGCCATTGCATCGGTCAGCATTTTTTTTGCGCTGTCCTGATCCCTGCCCTGTACGCGATAACCACCGAGTTTATGCACCGCCTGTGGTTGTAAACCCAGGTGCGCGCATACCGGTATGCCATGACTGGCCAGGTTATCAACCACACCCACGACATCACCGCTGCCTTCGAGCTTGACGATATGCGCACCGCCTTCCTGCATCAGACGTGAAGCATTATCGAGTGCGCGCTGTGGATCGGAAAATGTCATAAACGGCATATCCGCCATGACCATGGCGCGTTTTCTGGCGCGGGCGACCAGTGACGTGTGATAAATCATATGTTCCATGGTCACCGGCACCGTGGTTTCATGGCCCTGGATTACCATGCCAAGTGAATCACCGGTAAACAGGACTTCCACACCTGCCTGTTCCAGTACTGCCGCAAAACTGGCATCGTAAACTGTGAGCACCACAAACTTCTCGCCTGCGGATTTCATTTTCTTCAGCGTACTTACCGTAATTGCTGATTGACTACTGGATGCGTAGGAATCGGCCATGACTCATTTCCGTGATTTCAGATGCCCAGAGGGGCGGGATTGAAATAATGCCTGCCACTTCGGGTGCGGTGTATTTGTTCTAATAATAATTGATAATCGGAATCATTGCTGACCAAATCAATGTCGGCCGCATTGACAATTAACAGGGGTGACTGGGCATAGTCATAAAAGAACCGCGTATAAGACTCGACAATATTCTGCAGGTAAGCTTCATCCATGTGTCTTTCGTAATGACGACCCCGTTTGGCGACACGTTTGCTCAGCACATCGGCCGGCGCCTGCAGGTAAATCACCAGGTCCGGCACAGGGGCATCAAGGGTGACGTGCTGATAAACCTGCTCGTATAACTTGTATTCTTCTTCATCCAGCGTAATTTGTGCAAACAGTCGATCCTTTTCCATAATAAAATCCGCGACACGCACCGGGCGAAACATATCCGTCTGGCGTAAATCCTGAAGCTGACGGGCGCGCTGAAACAGAAAAAACAACTGGGTCTGTAAAGCGGCACTGCGCGGATCCTGATAAAACCGTTCCAGGAACGGGTTGTCGTCCGCTTCTTCAAGTAACAGGTCGGAACCGAAACTTTCGGCCAGTCGTCTCGCCAGTGTCGTTTTACCTACACCGATCGGACCTTCTACAACAATAAAATCAAGATCAGCCTTCATTGCTTTCTATTCGTTCCAATCCGGCGACCGGACAGGCTTCGGTCAGCTTCGCCAGTGGTCCCAGGTCCGGTATCTCCAGTTGAGGATTAATTTCCTGCAAAGGATACAGGACGAAGGCGCGTTCATGTAGCCCTGGATGCGGTACCGTCAATCGGTCCGTTCTGATGATTTTTTCACCGTACAGGAGAAGATCCAGATCAAGCGTACGCGGTCCCCACCGTTGTGCGGTGCGAACCCGCCCCTGTAGTTGCTCAATATCCTGCAGAAAATCCAGTACCGCTTCCGGCGCCAGCTGAGTCGAAAGCATCGCAACAGCATTAATAAAGTCCGGCTGGTCCTGTGGTCCCATTGGTGCTGAACGATATAAAGAGGAAGCCGTTATCCAGTTTGATTCCGGCATTTTGCGTAACGTGGCTATTGCATGCTGAACCTGCTGTTGAGGTTGTTCGAGATTGCTGCCAATACCTATATATATGGTTGTATAAGCCAATCCCGTCGTGCTCATTTACGACGTGCCTTTCGCTTGCGTGGTTTCTGGCCATAGTGCTGATTTCGCAACGCCTCACACATGCCTTTGCGCCCCTTGTCATCACACTCCTGGAATTCGGTCCACCATTGCGCCAGGGGCTCCAGTTGCGACTCACCGGACTGAACGCGTAACAGTAAAAAGTCATAAGCGGCACGAAAACGCGGCTGCTGAATCATCCAGTACGGTTTGCGGCCACGCCGGTTCTTGAGGCGCGCCTGGCCGGTCCAGATTTCACGAATGGGCAGGCGAAAACGCTTGGGAATCGCAATAGTTGCGGCCTGCTGGTGCAAAATGGAACGACCGGCTTCCTGCAGGCTTTGTATGCGGGACATACCATTGCTTTCAAATTCCCGGGCACGTATATCGATTGGCCCCCACAACAGGACGGCAAACAAAAATGCCGGTGTGACGGGCTTGTCATCCGCGATTCGTTGATCGGTATTGATACAGGCCTGTTCAATGAATTCAGTATTTTGATGGTCGACATCATTCAAATGCTGTGCAGCGGCCGGAAACAGAATTTCAAATAACTGATATTGTCGTAAAAGTCGGAATGTCTGCAGGGCATGACCACTTAAAAACAGCTTCAATACCTCGTCAAATAATCGCGCCGGTGGTACCGCGTTGAGTCGATGACACTGTTCCGCGATTGCCTCGGTCAAATCTTTATCCAGATCAAATTGTAATTTTGCAGCAAAACGAATTGCACGTAAGATTCTGACCGGATCTTCCTGGCAACGCACATGGGCGTCACCAATCATGCGTAAACGGCGTTGTTGTAAGTCCTGATAACCACCGGTGTAATCGACGACACTGAAATCGGCAATATTGTAGTACAGCGCATTAACGCTGAAATCACGGCGCCAGGCATCTTCGGCCAGTGTGCCGAAAACATTATCACGCAGGATCATGCCTTCATGAGTCATGGCGGCACTATCATCATTCGACTCGTCATGATGACCGCGAAACGTGGCAACCTCGACGATTTCACGTCCGAAATGAATATGCGCCAGCCGAAAACGGCGTCCGATTAACCGGCAGTTACGAAACAATTCCTTAATCTGTTCCGGTGTTGCATCCGTTGCCACATCAAAATCCTTGGGATGCAACCCCAGCAACAGATCACGTACCCCACCGCCGACCAGATAAGCCTGATAACCAGCCTGGTGTAACCGGTACAGGACCTTCAGTGCATACTCACTGATCTCCGAACGGGAGATACCATGCTGTGCACGTGAGAGAACATCCGGTTTGATGTCAACCGAGAAAGTATGATCCATAGAAACTTATTACCACGTCTGATTTTGTGATTTATTATATGTCCTTCAGGACATATATCGGTAAATAAGCCGGAAAATTAAAGTAAAAGGCCGGTTGATAACCGGCCCTGTTTCTTGTTTGTCAGTCAAAATCCGCAACTAGCGATTTTCGTGAAGACTCCGGAATGGCCGCAATATGCTGTTTATACGCCTCATGGTCAATACCCATGGCAATTGACGCGCCCTGTTTGGCAGATTTGATCATGTCGGCATCAAACTCAAAGCGCATAAAATGCACCGAGGATGTCTTTTCATCGGTTTCCCGATCCAGGTCTTCATCGGCAATGGCATATACCCTGTCATGGCCATCGACCTCTATCCACACCTTGTCCTCAATGCCAATCATTTTTTCCAGTGCGGTTTTGCGCTCATTGACATCGGGAAATTCGATCATGAAAGTAGCCTTGAGATTCTGCCCGTCCGGGATCAACGGATTGTAGGCATCCAGTTCTTCTTTAATGCCCTCTTCTTCAAATATGCGTTCGACACGTAACATTTCCTGGATCTGATACTGCATCGTGAGTCGATCTTCAAAATACAGGGTCGCGTTCTCGCCCAGGGCGATTTTACGCGGCTTCTTGTGATCCAGTACTTTGGCACGAAAATCCTGTCGCTGTTTAGAATAATCTTCCAGCGTCATCAGGTCATCACGGGTCAGCTTGTTCATTTCCACTCTCGCTAAATTAGATTGCATAGGCTTTTCTCAGTAAAGTCATTGGATGAACAGTCTCGCTGTCATCCTGTCTGGCATTTTCGATATGTCGTCCCGCCATCGGGCAGTCACTGGTGTAGTAATCCGCCTGCATGTCATTCACCTGACGCACAACCGGTTTGACGATCTTCATGGCAACGTCGTGGTATTCTTTCTTCACGGCATAGGTACCGTCGTGGCCGGAACAACGCTCGATGGCCTTAACCTCGGTTCCCGGAATCAGTTGCATGACATCACGGGTTTTGAGACCGATATTTTGCACGCGCTGGTGACAGGCAACGTGATAGGCAACCTTACCGAGTTCCTGATTAAAATCGGTTTTCAACAGGCCGTCCTTGTTACGCAGCATCAGGTACTCAAAAGGATCATAAATCGCATCCCGTACCCTGGCGACCTGTTCGTCATCCGGAAACATTAAGGGTAATTCCTGCTTAAACATCAGCACACAGGACGGAACCGGCGCCACGATATCCCAGCCTTCATCCACCAGTCTGGCGAGGGCCGGTACATTCACTTCTTTGGCACGCGCAACGGATTCCAGGTCACCCAGTTCCAGCTTGGGCATGCCGCAACACTGTTCCTGGTCGACAAAGCGAATCGCAATATCATTGTGTTCAAACACGGCTTTCAAATCATCACCGATATGCGGCTCGTTATAATTGCCATAACAGGTCGCAAACACGGCGACTTTTCCTTTGGTGTTTGTACCGGCCTTGAACGATGGCGATTCGTAAGACTTGAATTTCTTACGAATGGTCTTGCTGTGGTATTCAGGTAATTTCGCACCGGTATGTACACCCAGTACAGCCTGCAGGGCCTTGCGGAAGACCGGCATCTTGTTCGCAGTGTTGACCGTGTTGACAACAATTGGAATGCCGGCAAACTTGCCCATGGTATCTGTGCTACTGAGGATACGATTGCGCAGGCTGGTACCTTCCTGTTTGAATTTGACGGCCTTGGCGCGCAGCATCAGGTGTGGAAAATCCACGTTCCACTCATGTGGTGGAACATACGGACACTTGGTCATATAACACAGGTCACACAGGTAACAGTGTTCGACGACTTTCCAGTAGTCCTGTTTGGCAACACCGTCGACTTCCATGGTGTCGGATTCATCCACCAGGTCAAACAGCGTCGGAAAGCTATTGCAAAGGCTCACACAGCGGCGACATCCGTGGCAAATATCAAATACCCGTTCCAGCTCCTGGTTCAGATCCTCCACGTCGTAGAATTTTGGATCTTTCCAGTCGAGCGGATGGCGGGTCGGTGCCTGCAGGCTGCCTTCGCGATAACTTTCTGTCGTTTTGTTACTCATTGGTCTGGGTTCTGTCCAGTTGATGATTTAAGACACCACCCTCTTCTGAAAGGAAGAGGGTGGTTGCACAGTATTAACTGTCCAGATTGTCCAGCGCTTTCTGGAAACGGTTGGCGTGTGAGCGTTCTGCCTTGGCCAGAGTTTCGAACCAGTCAGCGATCTCATCAAAACCTTCGTCACGTGCATCCTTGGCCATGCCCGGATACATATCGGTGTATTCGTGGGTTTCACCCGCGATAGCCGCTTTCAGGTTGTCGGAAGTACCACCAATCGGCAGGCCGGTAGCCGGATCGCCGGTTTGCTCAAGATACTCCAGATGACCGTGCGCGTGGCCGGTTTCACCTTCTGCAGTTGAACGAAATACGGCAGCCACGTCGTTGTAACCTTCAACGTCTGCCTTGGATGCGAAATACAGATAACGACGGTTTGCCTGGGATTCACCGGCAAACGCATCTTTTAAGTGCTGTTCGGTTTTACTGCCTTTCAGATCGGCCATGATTATTACCTCCAATTGTTGTAACAGCGCCAGTGGCGCAACTCACGATATTTAGACTAATTCTAAATTATGTAGGTGAAAGATAGCCAAGCCACTCATTTCTGTCAAGACTCAGTCTAAATAATTTCTAATTCATTGATTTTCCATTCCAAATATCCCACTCCGT
The DNA here is from genome assembly GCA_937967995.1 of uncultured Gammaproteobacteria bacterium. Taxonomy (GTDB): domain Bacteria; phylum Pseudomonadota; class Gammaproteobacteria; order UBA6429; family Thiohalophilaceae; genus CALBTB01. The sequence continues at coordinate 18,301 of CALBTB010000015.1, read as the reverse complement.
GGATATTTGCTCCATCCGACCAGTTGGGCTACCTTAGCGCATCCACGAACAATCACAAATATGAATCATGAGTGCGTCAAAGAAAACCAGCCGTAAAAAGTCGCCCCGTTCCCCGTCTGAAACGAAGTCAGATAGTGCCAGTTTCGAAGAGGCCATGAAAGAACTCGAAGCCCTGGTCGCCAGGCTGGAAAAAGGGGACCAGACCCTCGAAGCCTCACTGAAAGACTTTGAACGTGGCGTGGCGCTGACCCGTCTTTGTCAACGCGCACTGACTGAAGCCGAACAGAAAGTGCAAATACTCACCCAGCAACAGGGCGAGGAATCCCTCGCGCCATTTGAAACAGAAGACACGGACGCGTGAAGCTGGATGAACTGAAGACACGCTGGCAGCAGCGGGTCGATGCAACCCTCGAGAAGTGGCTACCGGCTGAAGACATTGAGCCTAACCAGCTCCATGCCGCCATGCGTTACTCGGTATTTAATGGTGGCAAACGCCTGCGTCCCATCCTGGTCTACGCAGCGGGGCAAGCCATGGGTGTGGATGAAGCTCGGCTTGATTGCCCGGCAGCGGCTGTCGAATGTATTCACGCCTATTCACTCATTCATGATGATCTGCCTGCCATGGATAACGATGACCTGCGACGCGGCAAGCCCACCTGTCATCGCGAATTTAACGAGGCAACTGCCATCCTTGCCGGCGACGCCCTGCAAACCCTGGCGTTTCATATTCTGGCGCGGGGCATGGCCGATCACATCGATGCTGCAACCCAGGTCGATATGATTAATCTACTGGCTATTGCCAGTGGTTCACGCGGCATGGCCGGTGGTCAGGCCATGGACCTGGCCGCGGTAGGTGTCGCGATCAGCGTCGCCGAACTGGAAAACATGCATATCCATAAAACCGGCGCCCTGATACGGGCCAGCGTCAAACTGGGCGCAATGTGTGCCAACAGCCGACAGTCGAATACGGGGCTGCCCGCTCAGCTCGACAGCCTGGATCACTATGGCAAATGCATCGGGCTGGCTTTTCAGATCATGGATGACATTCTTGATGAAACCGGTGATACCGCCACATTGGGCAAGACCGGGGGGGCGGATCGGGCCCGCAACAAGCCCACCTATCCCAGCATCATTGGCCTGGATGCATCACGGGAAATGGCCGGCGATCTGTGCGATGATGCGATTAACACTATTTCGGAATTTGGTGAGGCCGCGGAGCCTTTACGGGACATCGCCCGCTACATCCTGGAGCGCTCACATTAACTGGGTTTATTGCAGAATCGGATAAATCACTTTGCCATTTGATACCAGACACCTACGCTTAAATCATCACACTGAAAAACGTCCATGACTCACCAAGACTATCCCCTGCTTTATTCGATTGATTCACCGCAGCAATTGCGTGATTTGTCGATCGAACAACTGCTGCCGCTGGCTGACGAACTGCGCCAGTTTCTGATTCACAGCATCAGTGATACCGGTGGGCACCTGGCGGCCGGACTGGGCACCGTCGAGCTGACCATCGCCCTGCACTATGTTTTTAACACCCCGGATGATCGGCTCGTCTGGGACGTGGGCCACCAGACTTATCCGCACAAAATTCTGACCGGTCGGCGTGAGCGCATGGGCAGCCTGCGAAAGCAGGGTGGACTGGCCGGTTTTCCGAAACGCGATGAAAGCGAATACGACACATTTGGCGTTGGTCACTCCAGTACCTCGATCAGCGCAGCCCTGGGTATGGCGCTGGCCGCCAAACAGGCCCAAAGCGACACACAGGTCGTGGCTGTAATCGGTGACGGGGCCATGACGGCGGGCATGGCGTTTGAAGCCCTCAACCATGCCGGTGACCTGGATGCCAATCTGCTGGTGATTCTCAACGACAATGATATGTCCATATCACCCAACGTCGGTGCCCTCTCCAACCACCTGGCCCGTATTCTGTCCGGCCAGTTGTATTCCACCATGCGCGAAGGCAGCCGCAAGGTATTGAGTGTCATGCCTTCCGTTTGGGAGCTGGCCAAGCGCACTGAGGAACATATGAAAGGCATGGTAATTCCCGGTACGTTATTTGAAGAACTGGGATTCAACTATATCGGTCCGGTTGACGGTCATGACCTCAACACGCTGGTAAAAACGCTTAAAAACCTGCGCAAACTCAAAGGGCCACGCTTTTTACATATCGTCACGCGCAAGGGCAAAGGTTTTCAGCCCGCCGAGGAAAATCCCTGTACCTACCACGGCGTTGGCAAGTTTCACCCGGAATCCGGCAAGCTGGAAAAATCCAGCCCGACCGGTCCCACCTATACCCAGGTATTCAGCGACTGGCTGTGTGACATGGCTAAACAGGATGCGCGACTGGTAGGTATCACACCGGCCATGCGTGAAGGTTCAGGACTGGTCGCCTTTTCCGAACAATTCCCGGATCGCTATTTCGATGTGGGCATCGCCGAGCAACATGCCGTCACCCTGGCCGCCGGAATGGCCTGTGAAAATTACAAGCCGGTGGTGGCAATTTACTCCACGTTTTTACAACGCGCCTATGACCAGTTAATCCATGACGTTGCGATTCAGAACCTGCCGGTGCTGTTTGCCATCGATCGTGCCGGACTGGTCGGGCCGGATGGGCCGACCCATGCCGGCAGCTTTGATCTGAGCTTTTTGCGCTGTATTCCCAATCTGATGATCATGGCCCCGGCTGACGAAAATGAGTGCCGGCAAATGCTCAGCACCGGCTTTGCGCACGATGGGCCCACCGCCGTGCGCTATCCGCGTGGACAGGGTCCCGGTGTCCCCGTTTCCCAGTCACTGGGCACGGTGCCGCTTGGCAAGGCAAAAGTGGTTCAGGAAGGTCAGGACGTGGCAATTCTCGCGTTTGGTGCCGTGCTACAGGAAGCGCGCCAGGCCGCCGAAGCCCTCGGCGCCACCTGCGTGAATATGCGTTTTATCAAACCACTGGATGAGGATCTGATTCGTCAGCTGGCTGCTAATCATCGCCTGCTGGTCACCGTTGAAGATAATGCAGTAATGGGCGGTGCGGGAAGCGGTGTGAATGAATTTCTCGCCGAATCCGGCCTGACTGTCCGAATCATCAATCTGGGCCTGCCAGATACCTTCCTGCCACATGGTGAACGCGAGGCACTTTTAGCTGACGCAGGGCTGGACGCCAATGGTATAATCCACCGTGTGGAAGCCATTTTGCGTCAACAAACGCATCCCAAACACGCCACACAGATCTGATTTCCGAGTATAATCGTAAGGAATTGCCCTTGGGTAAGTATCGCATGAAAATCGTGACGGATTTTGCCGCCGCGCATCTGCTTCGGGGTTACCCGGGCATCTGCAGCCGCCTGCATGGTCACAACTGGAAGGTCGAGGTCGATGTCCTGGCCACGCAACTGGATGACATTGGCATGGGAATGGACTTTCGCGACATCAAGACGGCCACCAAGGACATTATCGGTACGATGGATCATCGCAATCTGAACGATTTGCCACCGTTCGACGATATAAATCCGACGGCGGAAAACATTGCCGCCCATCTGTACCAGAAACTGAGCAATGAACTGAATGATGAACGAGTCAAGGTAGATGCGGTCACACTATGGGAGACGGACCGTGCCTGTGTGACCTACACCGAGGATTGAAGAATGAGTAGTAATAAAGTGACGAGTCTGGCGATCGAAGATGTACAGAATCGCACCGATACCCGCAATATTCCTATTAACAAGGTCGGTATCAAGGATATCCGCCATCCGGTCCAGGTTCGCGACCGCAGTGGTGGCGAGCAGCACACGATTGCCAACTTCAATATGTATGTGAACCTGCCGCATAATTTCAAAGGCACACACATGTCGCGTTTCGTGGAGATCCTGCATCAGCATGAACGCGAGATCTCGGTCAAATCGTTCAAGGACATGCTGCATGAAATGACAGATCGCCTGGAAGCCGAGTCCGGTCACATCGAAATGCAGTTTCCCTACTTCATCAGCAAAAAAGCACCCGTATCCGGTGTTGAAAGCCTGATGGACTATGACGTGACATTTGTCGGTGAAATCCACGACGGCGAGCCGGAAATGAATATCAAGGTCGTGGTGCCGGTCACCAGCCTGTGCCCCTGTTCCAAAAAGATTTCCGACTACGGTGCGCATAACCAGCGTTCCCATGTCACTGTCAGTGCCCGCATTCAGGAATTCGTGTGGCTGGAAGAACTGATCGACATGGTTGAAGAAGAGGCATCGTGTGAATTATACGGCCTGCTGAAACGCCCGGATGAAAAAATGGTCACCGAGCGTGCCTATGACAATCCAAAATTTGTGGAAGACATGGTGCGTGATGTCGCAGCACGGTTAAACGACGATGATCGGATTTCCTACTATGTGGTTGAATCCGAAAATTTCGAATCCATTCATAATCACTCGGCGTACGCCCTGATTGAGAAAAACAAAAAAGAAGGGGCCTGACCCCTTCTTTTATTTTTTACGCCTGATCTGGTAGCGATCACCCTTATCTTTTTTCAGATCAATCTTTACTTTACGTTTTGACCAGCCATGCACCTTGTCATGCGCTTCGATAAAGATTTCTGTCACCCCTTCAGGAACCAGCACATTGGCCAGTGAGCGCGTAAAGGGTTGTTCATTTTCATGCGGATGCCAGAGTTTGCGGTAACCCAGCTCATTGCCTTTTGCGTCCACAACCCGCCAGCCATCCGCGTAATGTTCCCAGCCAGTATCTTCGTGGCGCAATGTCACATGAAACGTCCAACGATGTGCACTTGGTTCAAGCTGCACTTTGACAATCTCCACTTCATTTGCATGAAGTGCCGTCGTCAACAGTAAAATCGGTAGCAGTAAGATGGGTCTCAGGGTGTTCATCGCTCTTTTCTCCTTAAACAATCCATTCCAGCTGCACAAGCACCTGCATAATGACCAGCGCAAACAAACCCGCCAGTACGTCATCTAGCATAACACCGATTCCGCCTTTGAGCCGTGAATCGATCACAGATATCGGCCATGGTTTTAAAATGTCGAAAATTCGAAATAAAATGAAACCGGCGATAACGGTCGTCAGTGAGACCGGGACAAATATCATCGTGATAAAAAATCCGGCGATTTCGTCCCACACGATGGCCGGATGATCATGCACTTGCAGTGCGCGCGTGGTCCGCTCACACAGAAAAACGCCGGCCAGTACCACTATCAGACAGATAACACCATAAACCAGTTGTCCTGCCTGAACCGATGCCAGGTAAAGTGGAATAGCAATGATTGTTCCCATCGTACCGGGGGCAAACGGCGACAGGCCACTGCCAAAACCAAAGCTGAGCAGATGGCCGGGATCTCTAATTAACCTGGCTGGTGAAATGATGTCGTTCATTTGTTTTGAAAATGATCATAACCTTTTTCAGGCAACATACCACGCTGGTCTTTTTCAACCGCAAATAAACCGTCTTCGTTGATGATTTGCCCGATCCGGGTCACGTTGATACCAACCCGTGCCGCCAGGTCCAATATCGTGTCACGCTTGTCGGGGGCGGCGGTAAAACACAATTCATAGTCGTCGCCGCCGTAGAGCATACAATCCTGTTTTTTCTGCGCATCGAGCTCCAGCTTTGCAAATTCGGCGGAAACCGGTATGCGATCAGGATAAATTTCTGCACCAACACCACTGGCTTCCAGGATGTGACCCAGATCCGCCGCCAGGCCATCTGAAATATCAATACAGGCGTTTGCAAGCTGGCGTAATGCCATGCCCAATTCCACGCGTGGCTGTGGCCGATTGAGTCTGTCCATAAAAATCGGGACAGCCTGTTCATTTACTTTAAGTGCCTGCTGGCAGATCATCAGCCCAACAGCGGCATCACCCAGTTGGCCTGAAACATACACATCATCATTCAACATCGCCCCTTCCCGGCTCAATGCCTGATGCTGTGGAATGACGCCGGCGATCTGGATCGTGATGCTGAGACTGCCGCGCGTTGTATCACCACCAACCAGACACAGCTGGTATTGCTCAACCAGTACCGACAGGCCCTGGCAAAATGCCGTTAACCAGTCTTCATCGGCAGACGGCAGACTCAATGCCAGCGTAAACCATTTCGGTTCACCGCCCATGGCTGCGATATCGCTCAGGTTAACCGCCAGTGCCTTGTAACCCACATCAGATGCGGAACTGTGTTCGGGAAAATGAACACCGGCATTTAGCGTGTCGACCGAAATTAATAACTGGGAATCAGGATCCGGAGTGATAACAGCGGCGTCATCGCCAATGCCGACTGACAGCCAGTTCTGTTTTTTACCTACACGGGAAAAGTAACGTCTGATGATATCGAATTCTGAGGTTGCCATGCTATTTACGCTGGCTCAACCTGGATTCATCCGGGCGCAGCTCAACAGCCAGTTTGTCGAGTATACCGTTTACGAATTTATGACCGGCTTCGGCACCAAAAGACTTGGCCAGTTCTATCGCTTCATTGATTACAACACGATAGGGCACATCGGGCCTGTGCATTAACTCATAGCCCGCCATGCGTAAAATGGCCAGCTCGATGGGATCGATTTCGTTAATTGGTCGACTGACCAGTTTCGCCAGATGCGCATCCAGATCCTGCTGGTGCTTCGCGGTGTTGAGGACTAATTCTTCAAAGTAGTCACTATCGACCTTTTCCATCGGCTGTTCGGTACGATAGGTATTGAGTATATCGGACGGTGCATTGCCGGCGACCTGCCACTCATAGAGCGCCTGCATGGCCATACGACGTGCACGGGAACGTGCTTTACTCATTGCGCTGTCAGGCCAGGTTTTTAAGCAGGTTGACCATTTCAACCGCGGATAATGCCGCTTCCACACCTTTGTTGCCGGCCTTGGTACCGGCACGTTCAATGGCCTGTTCTATTGTGTCAACGGTCAGCACACCAAAGGCAACCGGTACACCCGATTGCATCATTACCTGGGACAGTCCCTTGACGCATTCACCTGCTACATATTCAAAATGCGGTGTACCGCCCCGAATTACACTGCCAATGGCAATGATGGCGTCATACTTACCGGATTTGGCTGCTACCTGCACGGCCAGTGGAATTTCATAGGCGCCTGGTACACGAATGACTTCGAGATCATTTTCATCCGCACCATGTCTCTTTAATGCATCCACGGCACCGTCAAGCAGGCTCTCGTTGATAAAGCTGTTAAAACGTGAAACGACAATGCCGAACTTACTGTTGCGACAAACCATATCGCCTTCTATTTCCCGTGGCTTGCTCATTACTCTCTACCCTGATTTTGTTATTCGTGAATGTATTCGACCACTTCCAGGTCAAAACCTGAAAGCGCATGTATCTTCTTCGGCGCACTCATGACACGCATTTTACGCACACCAATGTCGGTCAGGATCTGTGCACCTATACCAAACGTTCTCAAATCCTGACCATGTTCATCGCCGGGCAGGTCTTCACCTGAATCCTGCGCAGCATAATTTGTTACGCGCTGGATAAGCTGTTCCGAATCTTCCTGCACACGTAATATGACGGCCACGCCACTGCCGGCTTTTTCTATGCGTTGCAGGACATCATCCAGCGGCCAGCCGCAATCGTTACGCATACTGCCAAATACATCGCACAACGTATTTTCAACGTGAACTCTGACCAGCGTCGGCTGGCTACGCGTGATTTCTCCCTTGACCAGTGCAAAGTGTATCTGGCCGTCGTTTATATTGCGGTAAGTATAAAGCTGAAAATCACCATGCCGGGTCGGCATATAACAGACATTCACACGTTCGATGGATTTTTCATAATGCATGCGGTAGTGAATCAGATCCGCCACCGTACCAATTTTAAGATCATGCTGTTTGGCAAACTGTTCCAGATCCGGACGGCGCGCCATGCTGCCATCTTCCTTGAGAATCTCGACAATCACGGCCGCGGGCTCCAGGCCGGCCAGACGTGCCAGGTCGGACCCGGCTTCCGTATGCCCTGCGCGTGTCAGTACACCACCCGGCTGTGCCATTAATGGAAATACATGTCCGGGTTGTACAAGATCAGAAGGTTTCGCATTGGCGGCGACGGCGCGTTGCACAGTCACGGCGCGATCCGCCGCAGAAATACCTGTGGTTACCCCTTCCGCTGCTTCAATAGAGACCGTGAAGTTGGTGCCATGCCGATCATTGGTGGCACTGACCATCAGCGGCAGACGTAACTTTTCACAGCGTTCCCTGGTCAGGGTCAGACAGATCAGGCCGCGGCCATACATCGCCATGAAATTGATGGCTTCCGGTGTCACCTTCTCGGCAGCCATGATCAAATCACCCTCGTTTTCACGATCTTCGTCATCCATCAGGATGACCATTTTTCCCTGACGAATGTCTTCGACGAGTTCCTCGACGGTATTTAAACGTGTTGCTAGCATGGCTTGTTCCGGCATGGGAATATCTGATTTGTCTATCAAATTGATCTTACTTAATAAAACCGTTTTGCGCGAGAAATTCCTTGGAAATTCCGCCCTTTTGAGCTGAATCTGTGTCGCGCTCCATAAGCAGGCGCTCCAGGTAACGGGCGATAATATCGACTTCCAGGTTAACCTGTCGGCCCGGCTGAAATTCCGACATGGTGGTTTCAGCCAATGTATGTGGCACGATATTCAGATCAAAACAGTTTGCGTTGATGGCATTGACGGTCAGGCTGATACCATCGACACAGATCGAACCCTTGCGGGCAATATAGCGGGAAAGTGCATCAGGCGCCTCAATCTCAAACCGGATGGATCGACCGGCCTGCTCACGTTGAGTGACCACGCCGATACCATCCACGTGACCACTGACCAGGTGCCCACCCAGTCGCGTCGTCGGTGTCAGGGCCTTTTCCAGATTTACCCGGTCATCGCGTTTCGCATCGACCAGTGTGGTTTTGGAAAGGGTTTCCGCCGACACATCCGCCCAGAAACCGTCACCGGGTAATTCAACGACCGTCAGGCAGACCCCGTTCACGGCGATGCTGTCACCGAGTTGCACATCATCCAGCGATAATTTACCAGTGTGTATCCGTAACCGCGTATCCTCGCCTTTTGGCTGGATGACGCTGATGTGCCCGGTTGCCTGAATGATACCTGTAAACATAGCGGTTACTTATATATAGGTGTGGCTGTGATGCGAAAATCCCGACCGACAGCGCGCACATCCGTTATCTCCAGATCGATCCTGTCTGTCATTTTGTCGAGACCTGGTAGTTTGAACAGGCTTCTTGCCCTGTCGCCCATTAATGTCGGCGCCATGTAAATCACCAGTTCATCGATTAACCCGGCCTTTAACATGGCACCACACAATGTCGCACCGGTTTCCAGTAACACTTCATTGATCTGCAGTTCAGCAAGTAATGCCACAAGTTCAGCCAGATTGACCCGCCCGTTTTGTTTGGCAACCACCTCGATCTGGGCGCCCGTGGCCTTGAGTTCGCGAACCGCATTTTTGTCATTGCAGGCCGTGACGATCAAAGTCCTGCCGGGCTGTTTCAGAATCGCGGCGCTCGCCGGTGTACTCAAGTTAGAGTCAATAATTACACGCAAGGGCTGACGATCAACACCATCAAGCCGGACAGTCATTGAAGGATCATCCGCCAATACGGTGCCGGCACCGGTAATAATAGCTGAGCTGCGAGCCCGTAGATGCTGCACATCCTGTCTGGCGGCCTCTGCAGTAATCCATTTACTTTCACCGCTTTGCATGGCGGTACGACCATCCAGACTCATTGCCAGTTTACATCGTATGAAAGGTCTGCCCAGCTTCATACGATGCAGATAACCGGTATTCAATTCATGCGCCTGCGTTTCAAGCAATCCGACATCCGTTTCAATGCCACTGTCCGTCAGTTGCTGCAAACCAGTGCCTGCGACTTTTGGATTGGGATCCGCCATGGCCGCAATCACTCTGCCCACCCCGGCCTTGATTAATGCATCAGTACAGGGTGGCGTTTTTCCAAAATGACAGCACGGTTCCAGAGTGACGTAAACCGTCGCATCTCTGGCCTTTTCACCGGCTTCGCGTAAAGCATAAATTTCCGCGTGCGGCCCGCCTGCCTTTTTATGAAAGCCACGGCCCACCACTTTACCGTCATTGACGATCACACAGCCGACACGGGGATTCGGATCCGTGCTGTAAAGACCTTTTTCAGCAAGCCGCAGGGCTTCTGCCATGTGTTCGTGATCGGAAACAGTAAACATACAGGACCTGATGAATATAAATCAGCTTTTGTCGTCGGGAAGTAAAGAATGTTGTCGTTTTTTCAGCTCTGGCGATGGTGCATTCTTCAGCCGCTCGATTTCTTCCTCAAATGCACTGACATCCTGAAAGCTGCGATATACCGATGCAAATCGAACATACGCCACCTGGTCGAGATCACGCAGTTCATTCATGACCAGCGAACCAATATCCTGCGAGGCAAAATCCCGCTCACCCCGCGCCCGTATCAGTTTCATGATGCGATTCACCGCCGCATCGATCTGATCAATACTGACCGGGCGCTTTTCCAGAGCACGTACGATACCGGCGCGCAGTTTATCTTCGTTAAACGGTTCGCGACGGCCATCGGTCTTGATAATGCGCGGCATAACCAGTTCGGCAGATTCAAATGTCGTGAACCGTTCGTTACAGCTCAGGCATTCACGCCGACGCCGCACCATCGCCCCTTCGCTGGCAAGGCGTGAATCAATCACCTTGGTGTCTGTTGCGCCGCAGAAAGGACAATGCACGTTGTTTTCCTGTTAAAAAATTATCTGTACACGGGTAAACGCCGACAGATCTCCAGCACGTTTTGTTTGACCTTCTCAATGGTTGACTGATTGTTGATATCATCGAGAATATCGCACATCCAGTTGGCCAGTTGTTTACAGTCATCCTGTTTAAAACCACGTGTTGTTATCGCCGGCGTACCAATTCGAATACCGCTGGTTACAAACGGTGATTGCGGGTCATTGGGCACCGCGTTTTTGTTGACGGTAATATTCGCACTGCCCAATGCCGCATCGGCCTCCTTACCGGTTATTCCCTTGTCGATCAAATCGACCAGGAACAGGTGATTATCCGTACCACCCGATACTATTTTATAACCTCGCTCGATCATGGTATTGGCCATGGTGCGCGCATTTTCTACCACCTGCCCCTGGTAATCCTTGAAGTCAGGTTGTAACGCTTCCTTAAATGCAACCGCCTTGGCCGCAATGACATGCATTAATGGTCCACCCTGGGTACCCGGAAACACCAGCGAATTGAATTTTTTCTCCAGCTCCGGATTGGATTTGGCCAGTATGATTCCACCGCGTGGACCACGTAGTGTTTTATGGGTTGTTGAGGTGGTGACATCAGCAATCTGAACAGGACTGGGGTAATGACCGGTTGCGACCAGGCCGGCAACATGTGCCATGTCCACAAACAGATATGCGCCAACGCTGTCGGCGATATCACGAAAACGTTGCCAGTCCATGATACGCGAATAGGCAGAAAATCCGGCCACGATCATTTTCGGTTTGTGTTCTTTGGCCAGTGCCTCGACCTGCTCATAATCCACTTCGCCAGTGTCATTATTCAATCCGTACTGGACAGAATGAAAAAGCTTACCGGAGAAATTGACCTTGGCCCCATGTGTCAGGTGACCACCATCGGCCAGGCTCATGCCCAGAATCGTGTCGCCCGGTTCACACAGTGCAAAATAGACGGCCGCATTCGCCTGTGATCCTGAGTGCGGCTGGACGTTGGCATAGTCGGCACCAAACAACTGTTTAACACGATCTATTGCCAGCTGTTCCGCCACATCCACGTTTTCACAACCACCATAATAACGCTTGTTTGGATAACCTTCGGCGTACTTGTTGGTGAGTACCGAGCCCTGTGCCTCCATGACTCGTGGACTGGCGTAATTCTCCGATGCAATCAGCTCGATGTGCTCTTCCTGGCGCTGGTTTTCGTGCTCAATGGCCTGCCACAATTCATCGTCAAATCCGGCTATCGACATATCTTTACTAAACATCACATCCCCATATTTTTCAATAAAATCAATAAGATAAAGCGGATCAGGCCGTCCGATGGCAGGCCTGTAAGGCGCGCCTAGCTTACCCGATCCGGGCATTAAATGCATGGTCAATCACAAACGAAAAAAGGCCGCAAAAGCGGCCTTTATCAGAGTGTCAGTTTATCGCAGAAATCAGAATTTCCAGGCCCAGCTGACTTCGGCCTCGTTCTGATACATTTCCAGTGTAATTTTCTGTGTGGGATTAAGTGGATTATTACCTGTCACAGAATTCTCAAAACCATGCATGAACTGAGCTGAAAGCTCACTGGATTTTCCTGTCTTCATGGTAAAACCAAGTGTTAAATGATTTTCGATTACTGCAGGTGCCAGGATGTTAAACACGACTTCTGAATCCGGAATCGGCTGCTTGCCATGACTAAAGCCTGCACGCCAGGTCAAATCCGGACTGGCGGCCCATTGAAATCCGAGCTTGAAAATGGTCATATCCTGCCAGCCAAACCCTGCACCATCTGAACCACCAAGACACCTCGCAGTATTACCACCGGCACAGCCACCTGAAGTGTTGATCAGGTTATTTAAAGGATTTGATATCGCCGGTATGTCGCCATATTTAATTTCCTGTATATCAAATGTAAATACTGCTGTTGGTGTGATATCAAGTGCCAGACCTACGGTCCAGGTAGCAGGAATATCAAAATCACCATTTTCTGCAAACAACCCGCTGTATTTATCAAATTCGTCCATGTATATCTTGGTCTGGTAAGACGCCGCGAGAGTCAAACCATCTACCATCTCACCCTGAATACCAAATTTCAGCCCGTATCCGAATGATGTATCCACTCCGTTGTTAGAGAGCTTGGTGGAATCTGTTGAAAACCCGCCAAAGGTAGAAAGCCCTTCTGCTTCAAATCTCTGATAAGCCAGAATCGCGCTGATACCCCAGGCACTTTTTTCTGCAAATTTTCTTGAATAGGTTGTGTTTATAAAAAGTTGTTCCAGGTTAACACCGGCAGTGCCTGCACCGAATGTTCCGGGTGTCGTAGTCAGACTTCCTTCTAACGGTGCATTTGAACCATCATCATGTTGTGCACGTCCTCCGCTATAGTCGGTGTTCATACCACCATTACCATATACACTTAGTCCTACTGCTGCATTCTCACTTAGTATCCAGTTCATAGCGAAATGAGGAATCAAAAAGGCTTCGTTATCACTATCGATCGACTGGGCTGTCGAAACACCACCAAATGTAAACGGACAACTATTACCTGCAATCACATTACAATTTGTACCATCGGCAGCAGTTGTACCAGCAGTATTGGAATAACTTCTTATAGGACTGAATATTGCGACACCAAGGTCAGCTCGCTCATTAACAAATGCCAATCCAGCAGGGTTGGTAGCCGTAATCATGGCATCCTGTGGCAATGCAACACCACCACCCACTAGCCCTTTATTTTTGGTACCGTATCCATGTCCAAAGTACCCATTCGTGGCAATTACGGGCGAACTTAAGACGAAACTGGACACAGCAAGCAATGCATACCGTAGTGGTCTAGCGATCATGATGACTTCTCCTGCACAGAGTAACGGGATGATAACTATTATTATTCCCTGGCATTATACTATATTATTAACTATTAATATTATTTGTGGCCTGCACAGGCCAGCGGTAATATAAGACACCTGATATAGTTCAAAGTCAAGTCGGGAAGTTTGACTTACCTGAAATCAGAATTGCTCAAAAAAGCGTGAAATTCTCACCCGGCTTAACGCATAATATAGCGGTAACAGAAAAACAACAGGGGAGTCATCATGCATCACCACACCCATCGCTGGAAGTCTTTATTATATTGTGCATTCGCATCGACATTTCTAGCTTCGACGTTATCCCATGCGAGTGGCTTCAGAGTCCCTGAAGTGAGTGTCACCGGTACAGCTACTTCAAATGCCCTGGTGGCAAATACGGAAGAACTAGGTGCTGTTGCTTATAACCCCGCTAATATCTCGTTTCATTCCGGTAAAGCCGTCATGTTAGGTGTGAATAACATATTTTACGAACAAACTGTCAATCCAACCGGTGGCAGCAAAACAGATGGTGTCGGTGATGACTCTTTTCTCGTACCTAATGTCCTGCTCTCCGCAACAGGTAAAGAAAAATGGGCCTTTGCACTACTTGTTAATGCGCCATTTGGACTGGAAACAAGCTGGCCGGACAATACTTTTCCTGATTTCTCAGGCAGTGATGCCCTTGAACCAGAACTTAGCCGTATCGAAATGGTAAATTTCAATCCGAATTTTTCATATAAAATCGATGGTACAAGCAGTTTCGCTTTCGGTTTTAATTACTATGATGTACGCGACCTTACCTTCAATACGCAAGCTGTGAAAATCAATGGTCGTGGTTCGGGCACTGGCTGGAATATTGGTTATACAAAAAAACTGGGTGACATCAGCCTGGGTGCTTCCTACCGCAGTAGTGTAAAAACCGATATCAAGGGAACGTTTGATAGTACTGCACTATCAGCGCCTAATGGCCCGTTTTTCCTTGGTGCCGAAGCAAGCCTGGAGTTCCCGGATATTTTACAGGTCGGTGTTCATTATCAGGCCTCCCAGAGTTTTGGTATGGAACTGGATATCGAACATACTGGCTGGAGTGAGTTCGACACGATATATGTCACTAGATCGACAGGCGGAAGTTTCTCAACAAGCACCAACAACTGGAAAGATACCTGGGCTTACAGACTTGGATTTATTTACAAATTTGGTTCTGCCCACCAGCTCATGTTTGGTTATTCCTATGATGAAACTCCGCAGCCGGATGAATTCTTCTCAGCACGGGTACCCGATGCAGACAGACAATTATTCAGCATCGGCGCCAGTCATCGTTTTGCAAAAACATGGAAAATTGAATACGCCTATATGCATGTTGTCGTTGACGATCGCACGCATAATTCATCGACTACGTACACACCTGGTGTGACATCAGAACCAAATGGTACGGAAGCCTACAATGGTACATATGAATCAAAAGTGGACTTAATCGGCCTGAGTATTTCAACGACTTTCTGATGACAAAATTAACATCCAAACAAAAAGCCCCGCATCTGCGGGGCTTTTTTTATACTAATCATTACTGAGTTTCAGACGTACAGCGTAATATCCGATTCACCAGCAAATTCAAAAAATGTTGCTGCGCCACCATATTCTATTCCGTCGATGAATTCCTTGTGATTCATATCAAACAAATCTACCGTCATCTGGCAGGCAATCATTTTGACGTCTGCTTCCAGGCACAAACCACGCAAGTCCTCGATACTGGCCACGCCCTTTTCCTTGATTTTCTTTTTCATCATCATGGTCATGATGCTTTGCATACCTGGAATAGCGGTACCCAGCACCGGAAACCACTTGTCCATTTTCATGGGCATGGGCATACCCGGATTACCGAGCGGACTGACCTGCAGGTCCAGTTTGCTTTTCAGCAATTGCAGGCCATAAAACGTGAAAAATATCTGTACCTGATAACCGAGTGCGGCAGCCGTAGATGCGAGAATCAGCGGCGGATAGGCCCAGTCAAGGGTCCCTTTGGTTGCAATGATGGCAAGCTTCTTTTCGTCTGACATTCGTCACCTCCAGCTAGCAATGCACGTCCCTGTGACGAAAAAAGGCCTGACTAAATCAGGCCTTCTTGATAAGGAATAAAAACTTGCCGCCTTCTTCCTTTGATTCCATCAGCTCGTTGCCGGTTTGTTTGGCAAACGCTTCAAAATCTTTCACAGAACCCGGGTCAGTTGCGATGATGTGCAATACCTGTCCGGCAGTCATACCACCCAGAGCTTTTTTTGCACGCAAAATGGGAAGTGGACAGTTCAAGCCGGTCGCGTCGAGCTCTTGATCAAAATCGGCCATGTTTGTAGCTCCTTTGCTAATTGATGTTGAAATTGGGGTAAAGTTCCTGCTGGACGGTCAGCATTATCAACCGATAGAATCCTATTCGTCCAACGTAATTGCTGTATTTTCGAGTCAACTATACCGCTGGTCAAAAAACACATTAATATTGAGATATATTACCATATATTGAATCTATGACCAGTTTTAGTTCCCGGACTCGATTATAATCAAACTGAACTGATTCCCCTTTTTAGAATCAATAAGTTAGATTGATTTTATTTTCCGGCCAATATCGACCAGACTGCACGCATGTACTTACACCGGTTTAAAGCTCGCCTCAGCGCGTTATTTATCCTGTTCGGTTTTGCGGTACCCGGCCTCGCCAATACAAACCTGGACCTGCCCGATCTTGGTGATGCCGGCCTGGCCAGCATGAACCCTGCCCAGGAATACCGGACTGGCGCCACTGTGGTGCGCAACCTGCGGCGAGCCGGCCTGATTATCGATGATCCTTTACTGACTGATTATCTCAACCAGCTGGGCTATAAACTGATTTCCCACCACGACCATAATCAGCAGAGCCAGTTTCAGTTTTTCCTGGTCAATGACGGCAGTATCAATGCCTTTGCCCTGCCCGGCGGATTCATTGGTATTCACTATGGTCTGTTTCGCGAGACCGAGTCGGAAAGCGAACTGGCTTCGGTAATCGCCCATGAAATCGCCCACGTGACACAGAGGCACTATGCACGGGCATTCAATGCAAACAGTGCCTCGGAGCTGCCTGTGCTGGCCGCATTGATTGCTGCCATCGTGCTGGGCAGTCAGGGCAGTGATCTGGGACAGGCGGCACTCGCGTCGGTGGCCGCCTCACAGGCCCAGTCACAAATCAATTTCACACGCCAGAACGAATATGAAGCTGACCGAATCGGTATCGGTATCCTATCCAGAGCGGGTTACGAGCCGGAAAAAATGGCCGATTTTTTCGACAAACTGGAACGCGAATCACGCCTGCACGGCATCAACGTACCGGAGTTTCTGCGAACTCACCCGGTCAACGAAAACCGTATCGCAGATGCCCGTAACCGGGCCCGCCTCGTGCAGAAATCGACACCACCGGATTCACTTTCATACCACCTCATGCGTCAACGAATTGTCGCTCTGGCCAGTAAGGATAAAAAATTCAGTGAGCAGCAGTATCGTGATGATCTGAGCAGGTTAAAAGGAAATGCATTAATAGCCGCCCGCTATGGTTATGCCCTTAACCTGATGCGGCAGGAAAAATATGCCGCTGCCGAACAGGAAATTGCCGACCTGTTGAAACAACATCCACAACGTATCGCCCTTTTATTAGCACGTGCTGAAATTGCCTACCGATCAGGTCAGATAGAAAATGCGCTCTCGACCTATAAACATGCGTTAACCCTGTATCCGGATAATGCCTCAATCATTTATGACTATGCTGAAGTCCTGCTGCGTACCAAACAGTTTGTTAAGGCTGAACAATTACTTGGTGAATTTCTCAAAAAACCGCCCAGAAATCCGATGTTTTACAAGTTTCTGGCACAGACCAAGGCGGCCTTGAATCAGCCGGCCCAGTCACATGAAGCCCTGGCCGAGTATTATTACCAGATCGGACAGTTTCACCAGGCCATCGATCAATTGAATCTGGCACTGAAATCCAGCTCGGCGGATTTTTATACAACATCCCGACTAGAAGCACGGTTAACGCACATAAAGGAAGAAATTCCTCGTGAACAAAAATAGTGTTTTGTTTGTTAACAGATAAGAGATTTCTAATTAACTAATCTATTATTTCCCCTCTTGCGCATGGTCACAGTTCATGTATGCTAAGGCCGTACAACATAATGTTGTTAATACAAAAACCGAAATACTTACCAAAAAATTTTTAGTAAGTGAGTCTTTTATAAAAACCTTTGACGAGGAGGAGATCATGCGGAAACCCGCCAATATGATCGCCGCTGCCAGTGCTGTCGCGGTACTGCTTGGTTCCATGACGCTACTACCCACATCAAGTGCTTTGGCTGACGACGATTTAGTGAAAGAAGGCAAAAAAGTTGCAGAAGACCGTAAGAAAGGTAACTGCTTTGGCTGCCACGCCTATGAAGGTGCTTCCATGGCCGGAAATATTGGGCCACCACTGGTTGCAATGAAAGCCCGATTCCCGGACAAACAAAAGCTCTATGATCAAATCTGGGATGCGACTAAAGCAAACCCCAATTCAATGATGCCTCCATTCGGCAAGCACGAAATTCTTAGCGATAAGGAAGTCAAGGCTATTACCGAATGGGTTTATACGCTCTAAATAATACGGGAGAGAAGAATCATGCAACGTAGAACATTTTTACAGGGCAGCCTGGCCGGTGGCGCCGTCGCCGTGG
>CALBTB010000014.1 GCA_937967995.1 uncultured Gammaproteobacteria bacterium | reverse complement strand
GGCCTGCAATTCCTGGATCTGATTCAGGAAGGTAACATCGGCCTGATGAAGGCGGTGGACAAGTTTGAATACCGTCGCGGTTACAAGTTTTCGACCTACGCGACCTGGTGGATTCGCCAGGCGATCACCCGTTCTATTGCGGACCAGGCGCGGACCATTCGTATTCCGGTCCACATGATTGAAACCATCAACAAACTGAACCGTATTTCGCGCCAGATGTTGCAGGAAATGGGTCGTGAAGCGACACCGGAAGAACTGGCCGAGCGTATGGAAATGCCGGAAGACAAGATTCGCAAGGTACTGAAGATCGCCAAGGAACCGATCTCCATGGAGACACCAATTGGTGATGATGAAGATTCACACCTGGGTGATTTCATCGAGGATGGCAATGCACTGTCACCGATCGATTCCGCAACCTCGTCCGGACTGAGTGAAGCCACCCAGCAGGTATTGGCCGGCCTGACCGCACGCGAAGCCAAGGTACTGCGGATGCGCTTTGGTATCGACATGAATACTGACCATACACTGGAAGAAGTCGGTAAACAGTTTGATGTGACGCGCGAACGGATTCGTCAGATTGAAGCCAAGGCACTGCGCAAATTACGTCATCCGACCCGTTCGGAGACATTACGCAGCTTCCTCGATATGGAACAGAAAAACTCATAATAAAAAGGGCGCGCAAGCGCCCTTTTTAGTAAAAACAATCCGGATTGTGCATTTCCGCGTGGCAATTAGAACATAAAAGCTGGCATTTTTTTACTTCCTTCAGGATCACTTCCCACCGCCGGTTTGACAGCGAACGTAGATCGAGTTGAAAAGATTTTTCATTCGGGATGATATGATGAAATTCAAGCGCCGCATGATTTTTTGAATAGCCACATTTCTCACACCGATTTCCTTTTAACTTAATTAGTTCTAATTTTCTTTCTCTGCCCCTTTTTTGCTGAGCCAGGTATGACTGATAGGTCTGGTTATAATCTTGGTTTTTGCAGTCTCTGGAGCAGTATTTCCTTTGACGACCCGTCAAACTTTTTCCGCAGTTCAGGCACTTCATTTCACTGTCTCAATTATGGCTATGAAATTAATCATAATCCTTTATACGACTAATGTAAACCAATGTCCAACAAGTAACAATTTTCCTGAAAGCTTGATAGAATGCGCGTCTTTCCGGGCCTGTAGCTCAGTTGGTTAGAGCAGGGGACTCATCAAAATGGTGCGCACATTGTGAAAACAATGTGATGAACGGGATGAATTCAGGGAACCCTTAGCAGCCGTTATCACAATGGGACTGATGGCAACCCTGAGCCAAGTCGAAGGTACACCTTCGGAAGGTGCAGAGACTACCTGAGGACTGATTATTATAATCAAAGCGTCCTTAATCACAGGTTAAAGCGTCCCGCATCCTAACAAGCTTATAGCGTTGAGGATGATGAGATAGTCCACGCTGAATTGAAAAATTCAGAAAACGTGAATCCCTTGGTCGTAGGTTCAAGTCCTACCGGGCCCACCACTATTGTTTATTTTTACTTAGAACTTGTGCGTCTAACCATATTTTCAGCATTCAAATAGCTACTACCAGCTAGAAGCTGGTAGGTTAACGTAGTTAGTAACATTAAGATAAGCAGACATTCGAATTCATGGACCACTGAGTTACCAGACCGCCGCTATTCTTTGCCTTGCTTTTGTGATAACGTTCCGGTGCCGAATACGAGGTTAATACTCTCTGTACTGTTGTAGATTAAATTGAATCCTTCTGCCCTTGCCCCAAACTATTCATCGGATTGAACGGATTTAAATTTTCAAATTTATCCCTGGCATCTTTTATCGTGGCTTCAGATATACCCTTTAAACGATAAGAGTCCTTGTCCAGATAATAACCCATCGCAATAGACATCATACGCTGTTCAGGGTTGTCGGAATATTTAGCCAACATTGTGTATGGCCATGAATACCATGGAAAAAATTGGCGAACCTTGTCTGACCATTCAACAAGTCGTTTTTTATAAAGGGGATTATTGGTCGCCTCAAATAGTAGTTCAATAACTTCTGCATACTGATATTCTGTAAATAATGGGCGATCCTCCGTATGATTTCTCCGATACTGAGCCAACTCCAGATGTTTTAATGAATTAGCATAGTCGCCCTTTAATCCAGTCAATACTGCTCGAGCAAGTTGATAGTCAAAACTCTGGATTTTTTTATGGTCAAATGTTTTTAATAATTTTTCAATCCCTTTTGTGTCACTAGCACGCGAGGCAGCATATGCATAATAAGGTAGTAAATGGCCAAATTCATGATCTGCTGTATTATAAAGGCTAGTTGCTTCATCAAGAAGTTGTGCCGCATCTTTGAAATTGCCGAGACGAATTGCACGATAAGCTTCGGCAAAATATACAAGCGCCGATTTTACCCTTTTCCTATCGTACTTTTGATAAGACCCTAAAGGTATTACCCCACGGGTAATACTGAGTCTAGGTCCCAAAACATTTTTATTTGTACTATCGGCTGACTCGCGATATACATGTTTGTGGCCGCCAACCATTTTCCAAATCGGCTTTTCGATTCCCTGAATAGCCTCGACGAGCTGTTCGGACGGAACGCGGTCAACAACGTTTGCCCGTAATAAGTACATAGCCGCGTAACTGGCCCCCCTTTCAGAAACCAGGTGCTTATATTGTTTGACCCATGCTGTAATATCTGATTGATTTACTGATTTTAGGCGATGCCCAGTCAATGCGGTTTCCCAGACATGTGGGGTGTTTTGTCGATTAACAATTACATTAAATCCATTCCATGCCTGATCTGATTTACCAGTAACATGCAATAAGCCAAAATAATCTCTGTAAGCATATGATGAATTATATCTTCTGGCACGTTGTAAACTGCCTTGCAAGGCAAGATCATACTCACCCTGTAAAATATGAAGTCGTATCGCACTCGCCATACTAGCAGCAGAGCCTGTATCAAGCTTTGCTGCTATACGATAAAAAAGACGCGCATACTCTAAATGTCCGCTCCAGAAAAATTGGCTACCGGCTTCATATGCACTGTTAGATCGGGCTACTCTATGTAGTGGAGAATCTTCTTCGAAACCAGGCCATAGCTTATAAAGCTCAAAAGCCTCATCAATCCTTGCGTTGCGTACTAGATATGAGCCCAACTTGCTGTAATAATCCCAGTGTTCTGGTGATAACGCAATTCCCTCTCTGTAATAACTCTCTGCCTCTCGTGTATTTCCCCTTTTCATACTAATTTCGGCCATGAATTCGACGTATTCAGCATTACCAGAAAACCTATTCTTGATGGAGCCGATAACCTTATCCAGTTGCTCTTGATTATTTGAGTATGAAGATGCAAGGTCTCGTACCGGTTGAAAATGATATGTCGAATTTTTCAATGCCCTTAAAGAATTATTCGCTATCCTTTCAGGTAGGCCCGGTGCTTGCCATACCGGGTAAAACGGCTTGAAGGGATAATCTGTTACATATGGATTGTCTGCATAGCCAAAGTCATCGCGGCCAAGCTCTACTCTAAGTGAGAAGGCATCAGCTGCTACTCTGGTTTGCCCATTGGACCAGAATGTTGCATTAAAAGCATCCAGATATGCTTGCTTCAACAAGCTCTCCCGTTCGGCTCCTCTTTTTTGACGAGATAGCTCCATCTTCGTCATACCATGATACAGAGCAAAACGGGGATGCCCTTTGTAAATACCTTCTAAAGTTTCCAGATATGTATTTGCTCGTTCTGGACTACCCTGATTTGTAATAAAGAATCTTGCCCGCCGAAACAGATTATCAGTGGCGATGCCTTCAATTAGATCTATGTAGTCCGTATAGACTAGCGAACCCGATACAGAATTACAGCACCAGTTCTCTGGGTTATTATCCATCAATTTGCTGATATGCTCTTTAACTGAAGAATCGATCATAGAGCGAAGTTTTGATAAATCACCCACGGCCTGACCACCTTTTACAATACTTTCTGCAGTAAAATCTCTGACCGGAAAACCCATGTCCAGCAAGTGCTTCAAGTTTAAATTATCGTATTGTGACCACGAATCCCAGTCGGTCATGGAACGTGCCGCAAGGAAGGGCCAGATGTTACCTGGAAGATTAAGCTTATTGACATAATCCTCAGATGTCTTCACAACAATTTTTCTGTAATTAGCGGCTATTAGATTTTCATCCATTTTGCTTAGAATCCTGGGGACTTGAGCCTTTATTGTTGGCGTTAATTCTTTTAACTCAATCAGGTTGCCGTTTAATGCAGCAAGGATTGCTTTTTCTTCACTTGTGGTCGAATTGCGCAGTATGTGGATAGCTGCAGGGCGCAGACCCAGCAGCATATAAGCACGTGCTTTCAATGCACGGTATTCAGATGCAGAAGCACTAATCTGATTGATTGCCAATAAGGATTTTTCGATGAACCGCTCGCGCGTACGTTCAGCATACAAAGGGGTCAAATAGGCAAGAAGCTGAAAATAGTAGGCGTTTTGTATTGGTTTGTTAGAGCTACGCGTAAATATTTCCATAGGATTTTCTGGCAACTTGATTTCAGATCGCACTCTAGATTTAGCATGCCTGGCTTTTGAAAAATCACCTTTAATATTCAGTTCAACAAGTATTTTTGGTAATACTTGACGAAAAACCTCGACTGGAGGCGTGTCATCATTAATTGTTGATACTATCAATTTGCTTTCTGCAGTATTATTTTTGACTGCAGAATCATTTAGCTGATTTATTGACAGTTCTTGAACAACTACTTGGAGTTTCTGTTTGTTATCATGCCCAACGAATGCCATAATAATTCGTTTGACCCCCATTTTTTCAGCTAATTCTTGTATCTCATTTAATTGATACTTTCGCTCTCCCTCGCCGAGGGCTCGTGCGAGTAAATAAGGATCAGGTAACTTGTAATCAGTTTTATCTGCTATAGCGTAGGTGAGTTCTGCGGTCATCAGGGAACGTGTTGGACGGTCAAACCCGTTTAGATATACCTGAAATGGTATTACCATTGTGTCAAATTTTTCTCGTAACAAGAGCATCTGATATCTTGCTTTTTCATTCTCTAACCATTGTGATTTTGGGCGAGGGTACTTTTTGGGAAATGCAGATAATGTTCCTAAGTCAACAAAATTTTTTATTCCTCTATCCTGTGGAATAATTGGCACCAAATGCAGTTGGTTATTAGATTGTCCTGCTGCTTGTCTCGCTGGTTGTGGCATATGATACTGTTCGTAATACACCCAGCCTGACACAGTAATAAGAATCATTAGTAAAAGGAATTTTCTAAGCATTTAATAATCCCATTGCAACTCAGTTAATATAGACAAATTAGAGGTATAGGAAGTATAAACCCCATTTTTGTCCAAAGACCAGCCATCTAGACCAAGTCGAACCTGGCGTGTTCACCACGCTACCAGCAAGATTTAACACCTCGGTATGTTCAGATCATTCGAATAACCTCCTATGCTGGCGCATCCACGCCCTTCCCGAATACCAGACCGCCACTATCTCTTGCCATGCTTTTGTAACAACGTCCTTGTGTTTATCGATTCGTCTTTTCCCACATCAAATAACACAGCCTGCAGCGGGGAGTAGCTTTCAGGGTCTCGATGGACCTCCGGGTTGACCGCCATCGCTTATTCTTGCACGAGTAAATCATGTCCGCTGACCACCGGCTGCGGCAGCTCAATTTCAATAAAGGATTCGGCTTCACTTATGGGTAGAGCTTGTATATACCCAACCGCTTTCATGTGTGTATACCTACAGTCAGGTCCTGAACCTATCATAGTACCTGATAGGTCAAGTTGAAACAGTCAGCTGTGTTACATATTATTGAGATTGATGGCGATTCAACATTCTTTCGATGGCCTTGGTTCTGGCATAACGCTGATAGGTCCAGCCCTTTTTATAAGCTTCATCAAGTACAAAACCGACAGAATTTATCATGCGCTGTTTTTGTACCAGTTCATCGGTCACCAGTACTTCCGTGCCGTTTTTTGTATAAAACAACAATGCAGGTACACGACTCAGGCGCTTTTCCCTGTACCATTCGGCGGGTGTCTTCCGAAAACCATCCGGCGTGATAAGCACGGACTTTTCATCCATGGCATTCAGCCTCACAACCTCAAACTGGCCAAGTGATTTCCGTATATTATTATTCGACAGAACACCTGCATGGAAATCTGAGACTTCCTGGTTACCCGGTTCTTCAAAAATCACCAGTAACGGCTGTTGTGCCGCAATCACGTTACGTTGTAGCAGGTGTGGCGGTTTGCTGAATAATGGATCTGATTTTAATGTTGCATTTCGCTGATTCTGGTTTTTGGGTTTATTGCGCTGTAAATATTCTGCAAATGTCACCGTCCTGTAATGCCCATCTGTAACGTATTGCAATACGGCCTTGAAACGCTCGGGTGATGGATAACCGGTTAACTTGAATAATCGTTTCCCGTCTAAGCCGTAAAACAGAATGGTCGGTGAAAACATTACCCCTTCCTGTGAAGCAAACTCTTTGATCGTTGTCTTGTTACCACCCGGATCAATAAGTTCAGCATCATCAAAAATCTCCATTCCCACTGCATCGAAGTGTTTCTGGATAGTGGCGACAATCTCCGGGTCAGCGAGGTTCTTTTTCACAAAAAGTGTGCAATACGAACAACCCTGCGTGCTATACAGCACCATCAATCCCTGCTTACCTGCGGTTCTGGCTGCACGCAGATCTTCATTAAGTTCATGAAACGGGCTCTTGATAAACCAGCCGGGAAACTCAACGTGCGACACCCTGGCATCGTTAAAGTCACCTGCCCGTACGAAATCAGGCAGTAGCATAACAACACCGCACAGGGTCAAAATGACCTTATTCATAATCATCTCCTTATATGCAAACACCGCGAACTAGCGTGACTGTAGGAAACGGCAGGATATTCACCGGTATAATGTCTGATGGTTTTTGGAATAATTTATTCTCTCGTGTTATCAATGATTTATAATCTTATTTCTACAACCTATTTGGTGAGCAGGATATGGAAATATCCGAGCTGCAACAGGGCTTTCAATTAGCGGACTGGCAGATTCGTCCCGCCCTGAGTGAAATCGAAAAGGACGGTGAGGTCGTTCAGCTCGAACCCAGGGTGATGGCCGTGCTGGAGCAACTCGCCACCAGACCCGGTGAAGTTGTCAGCCGCCAGGAACTGGAAGATGCTGTGTGGGGTACGGTCATTGGCTACGATGCACTGGCCAAGGCCATTAACAAACTCCGTGATGCCCTGGGCGATGACAGGAAAAAGCCGCGCTATATCCAGACCATTTCGAAAAAGGGCTATCGGCTGGTCGCACCGATAAACAAAAATCAGACTAATTTCAGTAATAGTCCGTCCCCGAACCGCCCATCAAAATTTTATAGCGTCTCGCTGATTGGAATTTTTGTTGTAGCGCTGCTGATAGTATTCGCAATCGTATTCTGGCCAACAGGTGAATCGGTTACTTTAAAACATCGTCCCGTTTCTGCTTCGATTCAAAACAAACCCACGATTGTTGTTTTACCGTTTCGTAATATCAGCGCCAGCCAGAAAGACGATTATCTGGCAGATGGACTGACCAGCGATCTCACTATCAACCTGTCAAAACTTTCCAGTCTCTGGGTAACCGCTTCGAATGCTACGCTGGTTTACAAAAATGGCGATGTTGCGCCGGAAAAAATCCGCCAGGACTTACAGGCACGTTACATGCTAAGCGGTGATGTGAATCGGCAGGATCAGACTATTCGAATTAATGTTCATTTAACAGATCTGAAAAACGGCAATATCCTTTGGTCAGAACGCTATGAAAAACCGTTAACTGACCTGTTCGCGATACAGGATGAAGTTACCGGTAACATCATCTCAAACCTTTCCCTCACTCTCACGGAAGAGGAAAAACGTCGTATTGCCAGCCGCTATACTGACAATTTACAGGCTTATGACTATTTCCTGCGCGGACGCGCACTGATAAATACCCGCACACTCGAAGACTATTTAACTGCCCGGGAAATGTATAAAAAAGCCATTACACTGGATCCTTATTTTGCCCGTGCCTATTCCGGCCTGGCCATGACATATACGGTCGGATATATCAGCCAATGGCAAACGGATAATAAAGAACTGGACACGGCCCTGGAACTTAGCCGTTACGCAATCAGCCTGGACAGGCAGCTACCTGAAAGCTACTTCGTTGCCAGCCTGGTTAACGGATATTACGGTAATACCGAACAATCTATCGACTTTGCTAACCAGGCCCTGACGCTTAATCCTAATTATGCGGATGCCTATACGCTGCTGGCCTGGAACTACATTGCCATTGGCGAACCCCAAACAGCCCTTCAATATATGGAACTGGCACTACATCTCAACCCAAAAGGCGGTTTTCTTTACCAAACACAGGTCGGCAAGGCTTATTACTATTTAGGCAATTATGAACTGGCCCTGTCTCACCTGTTACAAGCGCATGACGGTAACCCTGTATTCATTAATTCGCGCTATTATCTCGTCGTAACTTATGTTCGTCTTGGTCGTCTCGATGAAGCAGGCTGGTTAATCGATGAAATGAAACAAAATTTTCCTAATTTTAATGTTAATTACTGGCTTAACCAGAACGGTATACAGAATAAAGCTTACCAGGAAAAACTTCGTAATGATCTTTCAATAGCATTGAAACAGGCTTCTGCCGACATTCGTAATTAATACCAAATAATGTTACATGGCAACGGATTCACGCTTTACGATACCATGCATGAGCCGGCCGAGGATATCAGCACCGGTAATTATCCGTTTTTGATCGTCTCCCCAGACCAGTACCAGGTCATCATCGATTACGTCATCTGCCATGTCTTCCGGATAGACTTTAAGTTGTGACAATATCTTACCGAGCAATATGCCGGTATCACGCACAATAATCGGACGGTGACAATAGGCCGCAGGATTAAACTCCTCGTTACCAAGCAGGGCCGCACGTAAAAAGGCATTGGCATTCACAACCCAGCAAGGTTCGCCATGCTCGTCAGTTAAAACCACCCATTTTTTCCCGGAAGCATTTAGCGTTTGCAGGAAGGCATCATTGCGGTCACGCTGCATGGATGGAAATACCGGACGGTCGTCGTCAATGGTTATGGGAATAATACTTTGCGGATCGAGCGGCTCACCCTCTGCTGAAATCATGACATCATCCATGGCCAGGAAGTTAAGTGCACCAATTCCTTCCAGGCGATCGATATCGGTATTACTCGCTGCGATATGTTTTTTAATCACGGTACGCAGGTCACTCTCTGCATAATACTGAATGGCCTCCTTACCCAGCCACAGATCCAGCATCAATGCGGACGGTTTGGCCATCGGATAAAGCAAGAACTGGTACAGTCGCAGTACCGGTGCCAGTAATCCGCCCATTTTCAGGGCGTGTCGTGAAAAATAGGCCTGTGGTGTAATCTCACCCAGGAAGGTAATCAAAATGGTCGAGAAAAAAAATGCTGACACGCCGGCGAGTACGGAATCCGCCAACAGGGTCAGCAGGACATTGATACCGACATTGCCCCACAGGATCGTTGTCAGCAGAAAATTGCTGTCCTTGCGTAACTTCAATATCTTGTCTGCATGGCGATTACCCGCTGAGGATTCCACTTCCAGTCGCATGCGACTGATCCCCAGCAAGGCCAGATTAAGTCCGGAGAACATCGCCGATTGTGAGATACAGAACACAATGCCCAGCCAGGTAAACAGGTGGGCGATATTTAATTCATGCATAGGACTACCCCTTCAGGGTAAAAAAGTTAATCTGCTTCAGACTCAGCAGTCTCATCATCAGATTGATTCACCTGGTCGCGCAGGTTTGCCAGTGTACGTACCCCTTTCATCAACTGGCCAAGCATGCGACGAATGTTACTTAGCTGTTCCAGGGTATTGGTCATGTTGGTCAGATCAAGACGCTTGGTTGCGCCGCTTTGAAGTATTGAGGCCTTGAGATCCTGATAATCTTTTTCAACCTGGTCATAAAGCATTTCGCAATGATGATAGCTAAACGCGCCATCGTTGAAATCGGTTGAATCAATCAGTTCAACCACCCTGGCCTTGTAGCGATTGAGTATCTGGTTAACATTTTCATCAGCCAGGGGGCTGATTTCACCCTGTGATTGTGAAACAAGTTGCGCAAGATCGGCAACCTGGGAATAATATTGCCCAATGCGTAAAATGAATGGTAACTGCCTGGCAATATCCTCCGGCAGATTACCGCGTTCGAGGTGAGTAACAAACTTGCCCACTTCATGAATCAGCTTCTCCAGGGTTGCATGATCGCTTCTCATACGCCGGCTCTCGACTTCTTCACTGCTCATGACACCCATCGCCATACGCCGTGCAATGTCATTAACCCTTATCAGTTCCAGGGTGACCGCATCCAGCGCCAGATAGGGACTCACCGCGACGGTCTTGTCGAGATACTTCGGTTTACCTTCAATTTCCTCAACACTGCGAAAACGCGTTTCAAGAAAATACGCCAACCTGGCGGTAAATGGCCAGAGTAATAACACACCCAGTAAATTAAAGAAGGTATGAAACAGGGCCAGTGTAACAGCCGGCACTTTTTCAAGGCCCAATACCTCACTGGTTACTCCGACAATCCATAACATGACCGGTAAGACCAGTAACGCTACCAGTCCTGTAACCAGATTAAAAAAGATATGTGCGCCAGCTACTCGTTTTGCATTTGGTGTGGCACCGATTGCGGCAAAAGCGGCCGTGGAGGTCGTACCAACATTGGCACCAATCACCATCGCCGCCGCACCACTGAGATTGATCACACCACCGGTTGCAGCGGTAAGGATCAGGGCTATGGCTGCGCTCGATGATTGCGTTAACAGTGTCATCATAAAACCGACACCAACTAGTAGCAGAATACCTGACAACTCCTCCGATGCGGCATCCGGTATTTGTATCGAGGCGGCGGCAGCTTCAAATGCCTCACGTAAAATATCAATACCGATAAAAAACAACCCGAAACCGGCCAGTGCTTCACCAATCGCGCCGCGGCGTTCACCGGCGCCACTCAGGCGCATAAACATTCCGATACCAATCATGGGCAAAGCAAACGCTTCGACCTTGATCTTGAACCCCATGGCGGCAACCAGCCAGCCAGTCACGGTCGTCCCTAAATTAGCGCCATACACCACACCCAGCGCATGATACAGGTCGAGTAATCCGGCGTTAACAAAACCAATGGTTGCCACGGTTACGGCACTGGATGATTGCACAATGGCGGTAATACCACTGCCTGCGACCAGACCGCGTGCCGGCGTTGACGTCCAGCGGCCCAGCATGTCGCGCAGGGAATGCCCGGCAGCCAGGCGTAATCCTTCGGTGATCATTTTCATGGCCAGCAGAAACAGGCCAAGTCCACCGAGCATCATTCCGATTGTAATCAGCATGTATTTGTATTTTCGAGTAAAACCACAACATTTATTATTATGTCATAACCTGTGAGCAATTAAGAAGCCAATCTCAGCACCCACTTGACCGCCGCAATATATGTAGTGATATGATTTAGCGCATTTCAAAATGATTGATCTTTAATTAGGGGGCATTATGAAAAATTTATCATCAATCAGGGCCATTATGCTGTTTGCTGCCATCGCTATGCTGCCAAACATCGGACTGGCACAGAACAATGTCATTATTGTCAAAGGCGGCTCCTTTAACATGGATGACACATCACAAAGTATTGATTTATTCCCATCAACTGTGACCGCCAATTTCGATGACGACGGAGGTTTGTTTAGCGTGGAATATGATTACATGATGAATAAAAACTTGAGTATTGGCGGCGGCATAGAACTATCCAGTATCGATTACACAAGTTCTGCCGGTAGTGGCGATATGGACCTGGCATTTATTACCTTTAATACCAAGTATCACTTTCTGGATGGAGACTTTAAACCGTTTATTGGTGGTGCAATCGGTGCAGCCTCAACTGATTTCAATGGCGGTATTATTGGAAGCAGTTCGGGGCTGGCTTTGGGTTTTATGGCTGGACTGCGCTACCAGTTCTCGGTCGTCGGCCTGTATCTGGAATACAAAAACTACTTTTCAGCCGATACCGAAGACAGTGCCAATGCAGAAGTCGACGTCGCCGGTGATGGGATTTTTGCCGGCATCGCCATTAATTTTTGATTAACTGAGCAAGGCAGTGTGGCATAAATCAGTCACACTGCCTTGTCTTTCTACCTTAGTGACGAATTCCCGGTACGCTTAACGGCAGGCCGTTATTCTGCAGCACTAAATAAAGCTCAATGTCACCGTATTCCGGTGCATCCGGTGGCAACTCATTGGCACGAATCGCCACATTACACCACTGAAAGCGTTTACGAATGTCCCAGATCTCGGCACGACTGGTCCGCCACGTCGGGAAGTGGGGTGTCTGTCCCTTGCTTTCACCAAGCCACTGACCCCTGATCCAGCGGTTGGCGGCAGCGTTATGGCAATCCATACAGGAAAAATTAAGCTGGCCGATTTTCCGCTTACTCAGCGCCTCACCTCGGGCAACAGCCGCTTTGGCTTCTTTAGTATCAGCCTTGACGGTAATTGGCGCACCGTTGGCAAGATGTCGTAAGTAAATCGACAGTGCGATATTTTCATCGCTTTGCATCAGGTATTTTTGCCCGGTCGTGGCTTTGGCATGACGTGTAACAAACTCTTCAACACCCAGCACCTTGCGCAGCTTTTTACTGTAAGTCGGCATACCGGCGGCCCAGTGCTTAAAGGACTTGTCGGGTTTTGCATGACAACTGGCACAGGATTTTCCACTCGGACCCTTTACAGAAAACAGGGCTTCACCCTTTTCCGCTGCTTCCATAGCCGGATTTTCCACGGCGTCCAGATTATCGCGGTCCTCAACCGGTTTTGCGCGGCTGGCCGGATCATCTTTTGCGTCGCTAAACACGGCAGGTGTCGTCAGTGTTTTCATAAAGGCAACGATGTCCTTGATCTCATCGACACTGAACAGTCCATTCGTGCCCCACGGCGGCATGACCGTGGCCGGATTAAAGTGACGCGGTTCGTAGATATACTTGAACAGGACATCATCCGTGCGCTGGCTGCCAATGGTTGACAGATCAGGGCCCACATTACCCGGTAATTCCGGCGTATCATTACCCATCACATGACAGGCAACACAACTGCCACCCCGTTCACGGTCAAAAGCCAGTTCCTTACCCTTGTTCGCATCGCCGCTGATCGGCAGTGCAACATCAGGAATGACCCCGATCGGCGGGGATGCCTCAATTGCCAGAGTACTGTATTTATTATGATTTTTGTCTGGCCAGTCTTCATACCGCTGCCAGGGGGTCGGACTTGCCGTCCCACTCAGTGACATCGGTGCCTTGTCAATATTTTTCGCCCATACCGGACTACTCATTACCAACATATTCACTATTACTACTGCATTGACTCCTAAATTTGATTTGTACAACATCGGCGTTCCTCCAACCCATCCATATCATTTCCAGCAAAGTTGGGTAATCAACACCTTTTCGTTTGCTTCAACGTGATTCTAGATTTGGTTTGTCGTAGTACAAGAATTTTGTCGATGATTTTTTTTAGCCATGATGATAGATTTTTAGAATGAATTCCGAGAGCTGGACACCTGTCACCCCGTTTGATGCGCTGGCCAAATCACTGGCCAGCCTGGTCAAGGGACGTCTCTGGTTAAAGGTACTGATTGGCATGGTGCTGGGTATCCTGACCGGCATCCTGATTGGCCCGACGACAGGCTGGTTTCCTGCGCATATTGCTACCGCCATCGGTAACTGGCTGGCACTACCTGGTCAGCTGTTTCTTATCCTGATCCAGATGATCGTCATGCCACTGGTCTTCGCTTCGGTGATTCGTGGACTGTCTGCCAGTGAAAGTATCGAGTCATTACGCAAAATGGGTGGCGGAGTGGTTGTTTATTTTGTTATTACCACAACGCTGGCAATTATTATCGGAATTGGAGTCGCCTATTTCATCAAGCCCGGTAACTACGTCGATGCCGGTGAAATTCGCGCCTCGGTACAACAAAACCTGCCGGCACAACCGGAAAAAACCAATAACGACAACCTGTCCCTGACCAGTCTGCCTGAAAAGCTGGTGACCGTGTTACCCAGCAACCCGTTGAACTCGATGGTCGAAGGACAAATGCTTCAGGTCGTGCTGTTTGCCATGATCATGGGTATTGCACTGGTCATGATGAACCCGAAACAGGCCCGGCCCATGCTCGATCTCATGGTGTCGCTGCAGGAAGTCTGTATGACCGTGGTCGGCTGGGCGATGCGACTGGCGCCCATCGCGGTTTTTGGATTAATGGCACAGCTTACTACCAAGATCGGTCTCAACGCCCTGATGGGCATGGGCGTTTATGTTGGCACCGTGCTTATTGGACTGCTCATCTTGTTTATTTTGCTGGTGCTCATTTTGATGATCTTTTCACGCAGCAGCCCCTTCGATTTTTTGCGATCGAGTCGTGAAGTGCTGTTACTGGCCTTCTCCACTTCAAGCTCAGCAGCCGTCATGCCACTTTCCATTAAAACAGCGGAACAAAAACTCAAGGTACACGCAAGCATCTCGCAGTTTGTCATTCCACTTGGCACAACCATTAACATGAATGGCACCGCGCTTTACCAGGGTGTCGCCACCGTCTTTCTGGCACAGGTATTTGGCATCGATCTGTCATTAAGCACCCTGCTGCTTGTCGTCGTTACAGCCGTTGGTGCATCCATCGGTTCACCGGGCACACCGGGTGTGGGTATTGTAATACTGGCCATGGTGTTGGAGACCGCCGGCATACCTACGGCGGGTATCGTCCTGATCATGGGTGTGGACCGGTTACTCGACATGAGTCGAACCGCGGTGAATGTCAGCGGTGACCTGATCGCAGCCAAACTGATGGATACGTGGTTAAATAAGCCGGAAACGACATCTCAAACAGTTACGCCCTGAGTTGCTTGACGGTGTTTGGCAGGTTTTGACGAATGATCCCGGCAAAGGCTTCCAGCGCCGCGACGCGCGGAAAACTGTTGCGGTATACCAATATAATACGACGATAGGCGTCCGGTAATTCGAGTGGCTGCGCCACTACGCCACTGCCGGTTACCCAGGAACCCTGCATGGCCAACGCCGGCACCAGCGTGCACCCGAAACCGGCACTGACTAATTGAATCAACGTTTCCAGACTGGCGGCACGCAGGTCCGCCATATCACCGTTATGCTGGCGTTCCTTCATATGACAGACTTCCATCGCCTGTTTGGCAAGACAGTGCCCTTCCGCCAGTAACAATAAATTAACTGAATCCAGGTCTTCGCGTGTAATTTTCTCTTTTGTATAGAATTCATGATCCCGTGGATAGGCAATCCAGAACGGTTCATCGAACAGCGGCAGCGAAGCAAATTCATGTTCATCGATCGGCGTGGCGAGCAAGGCGGCATCGATTTCATGATTCTTGAGCCGTGTCAGTAATACGTCCGTCAGTTCTTCTGACAGAACCAGTTTCATTTGTGGATGCTGTTGTTTGAGCGGTTTGAGAATTAACGGCATCAGATAAGGACTGAGTGTTGGAATGGTACCGACCCGTAATGGTCCCGCTAGTGGATCCTTGTACGCTCTGGCTAACTGTGTAATGGCATCGGACTGTTCCAGTATCTGGCGAGCATGAACAAGAATGGCTTCACCGACCGGTGTAATTTCTACTGTACGATTGGTGCGCTCGAATATGACAACACCCAGCTCCTCTTCCAGTTTTTTAATCTGTCCGCTTAGTGTTGGCTGACTCACAAAACAACGTTGCGCCGCCTTTCCAAAATGATGCGTCTCAGCAACAGCAATAATGTACTTCAGGTCACGCAGATTCATGATTTTACTTATGGTTATCCTGATAGTGTTCGACAATAACTTTGTCTTAATCGAACGATATAAAAAATCACCAAACTTCTAGATTAGACTAGATCTAAATTAGATCTAGTCTAATATCACTTTTAGATTTTGTCTAAAAAAAATAACACTTCATCCTGACCATAAAGAGGCGCCCATCATGCAAACGCTCCGATATTGTCTCGGCCTGCTGCTTGTTTTTACTGTAAATATTTCTTTGGCGAAGCCACCGCTCGGTTTACCGGCCGTACCGGTGCCGAAAAATAATCCGATTACACCCGAAAAGGTAAAACTGGGAGATAAACTCTTTCATGACAAGCGGTTTAGCCAGGACAACACCGTCAGTTGCGCGACCTGTCATGATCCAAAAAAAGCTTTTACCGACAGCCCGCTCAAAGTCTCAGAAGGCATTAAAAAACTGACCGGTACACGCAATGCGCCCACAGTGATTAACTCGGCTTACATGCACAGCGTGTTCTGGGATGGTCGCGAACCGGACCTGGAAGGCCAGTCCGCCGGACCGTTTATCAACCCGGTGGAAATGGGATTACCTAATCATGACCCCATTCTGAAAGTCGTACGCAGCGACCCCGAGTACAAGAAACTGTTCAAGGCGGCATTTAATAAAAGTGGCGATCAGGTCACGATGGATCATGTCAACAAGGCTATCGCCACGTTTGAGCGCACCATTATTTCCGGTAACTCCCCTTTCGATCGGTATTATTTTGGTGGCGATAAAAAGGCCATGCGTGATGTCGCCGTGCGCGGATTTAAAGTGTTTATGGAACAGGGCCGCTGTGTTTCATGCCATACCATTTCACAGACCCATGCGCTATTTACCGACAGCCGTTTTCACAATCTCGGTGTCGGCTTTGGACGTATTAATAAAGACATTAATGAACTTGCCGTCGCGTACCAGCGGGCAAAACGTAATGCCACCGAAGTGGACATTGAAGTTCTTACCAACAAAAACACGTCTGAACTGGGCCGCTTTGCCGTAACAACCCAGATGCGTGATGTCGGCAGTTTCAAAACCCCGACGCTGCGTAACGTCGCCGTCACGGCGCCTTATATGCATGATGGCAGCCTGGAAACCTTGCGTGACGTTGTGGTGTTTTATAACAACGGTGGGCGCGTAAAAGACACGGATCCTTTCTTTGCTTTTCATAGTGGCGGTATACGCCCACTGGATTTAAGTGATGAACAAATCGATGAGCTGGTGGCCTTTCTTGAGGCACTGACCAGTCCGGAATTTGCAAAAAAATAGGAGCAGGAACGATGAAACGACGCGATTTTTTAAAAAGTTCCGGCGCTTTACTGGCCGGCGGGCTGTTACCCATCAGCCTGGTGGAAGTGGCTTTCGGCAAAAGCAAGCATGAAAACTTCACCTTTGCCTACATCTCGGATTCACACATTCAGCAAATCAAGGGCAACCAGTTTGTACGTAATTTTGATACCGGACTCATGCGTGCCGTCGCGGAATGTAACATGATGGATCCCAAACCGGATTTTGTCATTTATGGTGGTGACCTGGCACAAATTGGTAACAAGCCCGAGCTTGATCACGGTCTGGAATTAATGTCCGCCTGCCGCCACAAAGTACACTACGTGATGGGTGAACATGATTATTACCTGGACCTGGGCAAATACTGGGAATCACAACTGGGGCCGCAGTGGTACAGCTTTGATCACAAGGGTGTGCATTTCGTCGTCCTGAACAGTATTCTCGTGGATGAAAAGTGGGTCAACAAGTGGTCCAGTGGTGAAGAGCGCATGGGCGTGATGGCGGGTCTGGATAATCCACTCGGTTCACCCTTTATGGTCGGTGCAAAGCAACGCGAATGGCTGCGCAAGGACCTGGCCAAAGTCAGCAAGGATACACCGCTGGTCATCCTGTCCCATTCACCCCTGCAGAAAATTTACAAGGGCTGGAATTTCTGGACCGATGATGCGGAAAAAATTCAGGCACTGTTAAAGCCATTCCGCAAAGTTAATGTGTTTTACGGTCACGTTCACCAGATTCAGTACAACCAGATCGGTAACATCAGCTTTCATTCCGTGATGGCCACCGCCTGGCCCTGGCCTTATCCGTCTACCTATAGCCAGGCGGCCAGTCAGTTACCCAAACTGACCGTGGAAATGAACCGCGCCGATCCGTTTTTTGAACGGGATGCCACCGGCTGGCAGTTCATTGACGTGTGGAGTGGAAACGCCACCATGCACTTTCAGTTACCGGAAAATAAACCACGCACTGTGGCTTATGACAAAAAGAACAAGCGGCCGGAGGATAAGGATTATCAGGCCAAAAAGAACCGCATTCCCCCACAGACACATTACTAAACAAGGACTCGACCATGTTAAAACAATCAATAAAGCAACTGGTGATAACGACTTGTGTCGCTCTGTTACCGCTGACACTGCAGGCGGACGAGTTCACCAAACAGGACCTGAAGCTCTGGCAGGATGAATTCATGACGGTGGTCGGCGAAGGGCGCAAGGTCTTTACCGATCCGAAGCTGGGTACAAACGGGGTGGTTTGTGCGCAGTGTCATCCGAATGGTGCCAATACACACCCGGAAACCTATCCCAAGTTTCAGAAACAACTTGGCAGGGTTGCGCAAATG
This sequence comes from uncultured Gammaproteobacteria bacterium, assembly GCA_937967995.1. GTDB lineage: Bacteria > Pseudomonadota > Gammaproteobacteria > UBA6429 > Thiohalophilaceae > CALBTB01. Next base: position 9,562 of record CALBTB010000014.1, on the reverse strand, counting down.
TGGGAAATGGTGAACTGGTGTATTCGCAATCCACTCGAGGGCAAGGACCTTGCCGTTGACGACCCACGCATGACCGCGATCCTGAGTTACATTGCGTTTGAGCGTCGCGGCGTCAAGATGGAGCCGGGCAAACACTGAATCATCGACTGGGGAATAAAAAAAGGCCCCGTGGGGGAACGGGGCCGAACTGAGCTTACCAGTGTAGTAAGCAGGGTTGAACTAGCTGAGCTCTGATGTGCAATGCGGGCAACGGACTGCTTTGATTGGAATGGTTGTAAAGCAGTGCGAACATTCTTTGGTGGTCGGTTCCTTGGGCGGTGCTTCCTGTTCACGCTTGAGCTTGTTCAGGCCTTTGATCAACATGAACACGGCAAAAGCCACAATCAGAAAACTGATCACCGCATTCAGGAACACACCGTAACTGATGGTCACCGCACCGGCTTTTTGTGCCATTTCTAGCGTGGCATAAGGTGCCGCCGTTGCTCCCTCTTTCAGGACAAAAAACAGGTTCGAGAAATCCACGCCGCCCATCAACAGTCCGATTGGGGGCATCATGACGTCGGTGACCAGGCTCTTGACGATGGTGCCAAACGCACCACCAATGATGATACCGACTGCCATGTCCACGACATTGCCACGCATGGCAAATTCTTTGAAATCTTTTAACATTCCCTTTCCTCCACGTGATTTTATTTTTCGACAATTCTAGTCGAGCATGAAAGGAAAAGAACCCCGCTAAATGTCAGATAGTGTCAGAATAATGGCGGTCTTTTAACCGGCTTATTTTGGCTGATAGGTCAGGGACAGGTAGAGACTGACACCTTCCTGATTGTAGTACTCGGCTGTTTCATACTGTTTGTCAAACAGGTTGGCAATGCGTACTTGCGCCAGCCAGTCCTGCTCAAAGGCATATTGGGCTCGCACATCGACGGTTGCGTAACCTGCCAGTTTACGGGTATTGGCGAGGTTATCGTAACGCTGGCCCACGCCGTAAAAAGTCACGCCGTAGCGGTAATCACCCTGCGTGTAGTCCGCGTCAATGCGTAAAGTTTCGGATGCACGGCGTGGCAGTTCATTACCATAATTGGTACCGGCCGACCGATTCTGGGCATCCAGTAACGTGGCGACAGTATTGATTTCCCACTGTGACAGATTGACCTGTAACCCTGCTTCCAGACCGTTAATCCTGGCTTCGTCGATATTGACCGGATTAAAGCTGGCATCAAAACCGATTAACTCATCAATCGTGGTGTGATAAAGATTCATATTCCAGCGATATGACGTACGCGCCTGGCTGATACCAAACTCGATACTTTCGGATTTTTCAGGTTTCAGGTTGGCATTACCGAAACCGGGAAAATACAGTTCATTGAATGTCGGTGCCTTGAAGGCATTGCCGGCGCTAAGTGTAAAACGTAACTTGCTGGCGGTCGTCATTCCCCAGGCGGCCATACCGGTTGTGTTATTACCGAACTGTTCATTGTCATCAGCGCGCAGGTTGAGTTGCAGGTCATGTGCGCCAAAGTCAACCTGATACTGGGCAAACACACCGATGTTATGGCGTGAGTCCTCGGTGTAATTTGTTGTACTTTCGACCTGATCGTTGATCGCATCTACTCCGGCCGTTATGACATGATGAGTGGAAATACTCAGGTCGTTCTGAAATGAAAGTGAATCCCGTTTCGTTATAAAACGGCTGGAGAATGTACCATCCTTGAAATTCTCTGATTCATCGCGGCTCTGGCCCAGCGTCAGGCTTGCCGCCCAGATATCTACCGGACTGAACCTGACAGTGGCACCGATAATATTCTGAACCGATTCCGATTCATTCTGGCTGCTACCGTCAAATTCCTCTTCACTCTCTGCGCGTAACCAGTGAAAATCCACTTCCGTTTGCTGGTCAAAACGATAACCACTGCGAATCGTGGCGGAACCCTGTTCAAAACCATCCTTATCCGGCTCGGTTGTAAAACAGCCGGCCGAAGCTGTACCGCGACATGCATTAAACCCGTCGGTATTCAGGCTACTGGCATTAAAACTGAACCAGCCTTTATCACCACCACCTGAAACACCGGTCGTCAGTTTATACGTGTTATACGTTCCTGCTTCATAGCTGAATGACGGCGTTAACTTTCCACCGCCTTTACGTGTGAAAATCTGAATGACACCGCCAATCGCTTCAGATCCATATAACGCGGAATGTGGCCCACGCACGATTTCGATACGCTCGATTTGATCAACAGGAATAAGCTGAAAAGCCGTGGTACCCAGCGTTGCCGAACCGGCTTTAATGCCATCGATCAGGACAAGAATGTGATCCGATTCGGTACCACGAATGAACATCGAGGTTGCTTTCCCCTGGCCACCGTTATTCGTAATGGAAATCCCCGCAACGCCGCGTAATAAATCCTGTACGGATCTGGCCTGTTGTTGTTGAATTTGCTCGCGTGTGATAACCGTGACCGATGACAGGGTCTCATCAGCAGTTTGTGCCGTGCGTGTAGCCGTCACGATTATTGGTGAAGATTCAGATGCAGTAACATTCGTTGCCACCAGCGCCAGAGCCGGTACAGCCAGCATTATTGATTTGTTCATGTAATTCCCCGGAGCACACCGCTCACATATCGTTTTTAAATCGCGGATTCGGCGGAGAGGTAAATGCGTGCGTTCAAAAATGTACTGACACACAGTATTACCCGCCGTAATACCTGTTTTATGCTTCAGGCCGGTCTCCGGACTCACGAGTGGCATTGGCCGGGTCAATCGCCTTCCCACGTTTTACGCAGTGGCAGTGAAGATTGATCCTGTCTCGTTTACCGTTGCGGGGGCAGTGCCGGAATTGCAATACGTATATAGTGATTGCGCACCGGCTTCCCGTTTCATCCTTCAGAAGAATGTCTTCAGGACACCTGAAACAGCGCGCCTATTAAACCGTAGCTTTGGCACTGGTTTCAAGATTTTTTTTCATGGGCTTGTATCCTGGAATATTTATTATGGTTTTCAAACAGTTGTTATTATTTCATCGATCACTTGCAAGCTGGTTTATACTGTGAACAGGACGCGGAGGACACCATCATGCTGGATAAACTGAAAGTTGGCGTATCAATTCGTATATTTTTACTCGTTGTCGGTGCCACTATCTGGCTTGGGATCTGGCACACCGGATTCAATATGGCCAGCTGGATTTTATATATACCGGCCGTTTTTCTGACAATTGCAGCGATCAGCGGTATTTGCCCAGGTATATTTTTCTCCAAACTGATCAGCGGTGAACTGAAACTAAAAAAGCCGGCATAAGCCGGCTTTTTTATTTCGTCGAAATAACGATTACCAACCGAAGATAACACCTTCAAGTAACAGGTTGTGCCCTTTGAACTCTTCCTGTTTGGCCGGAATAAAGGCTTTCGCCTTACCACCAAAACGACGCAGGATCGGTGCCGTTGCTTTGACGCCATCACCCAGTGTGATGGACTGTAACATCAGGCTTTGATCCCGTTCACTCAGGCGTTTGCTGACCGTGATCGACTGGTTTGGCAGCTTGGGAGTGGAATAGAGAATTTTCATTTTAGCCCGGTCTTCGTCTTTTAATTTCTTGTTATAAAAGGTGGTACGAAAACTCCAGGCCTGACAATCAGCAGATTCATCTTTGAAGGTTTTGTAAACACCGCCCATACCACCTTTGACACCTTTGAGTACCGGTTGCTGTACCGGATTCTGGTAAGCAGCTAACACGGACAGGATGGACAAATTAGGCGGCGGAATAGAGCAAATCCTTTTGGCCACCAAATCTTCGGGCTTGTTGATATCGGTAAATTCCTTGCGCGTCACAAGATGGAACTGCAGAAATCCGGGTAATTTCACCAGCACCTTGTGACCAAGGTGTTCAATGCGCCACGAAGCGAAGTGCGGGCCATCAAAAACTACATCGTACTTGTCGGCGCGCATGTCACGCTGGTAGTTCAGCCAGTTACCGGGGTGCTCATACACCACTTTCTTGCCAAGTAACTTCGTCAGGTGTTCAGCCAGCGGCGTGTATTGCTTTATACCGGCTTCGGGTTTCTCACGCGGTGGCGCAGTGAGAATCAGATCTTTGGCAATTGCAGTATGTGCTACTCCCAACAAGCACAGGTACGCAACTGCGGCCAATACAGGGCGAGTTCTCATTCCACAACTCCTTTATTATGTGCCCGGGCTCTTTGAGGCCCGGTATTCTTATTCTATATTGTCGGCATCAAGGCCAACTAAATTAACTAATTTATTAGCATAGCTGATATCCATACAGGGCACGATAGTGGTATGGTTAAATTTTATTAAATAAATCAACATTTTGGTTGCAAAATCGCCATAAAACGCTAACTTTTCATTAATAAGACTGGGCTATAAATGATGTTCAAACCGGTTATACGTTTCTCACAGCCTCGCGCCCAGATGGCGTTACCGCGCCTTTCCCTGCCCTCACAAAATATTGGCCAGAAGCCCAAACCCTACCTGCGTAGCAAGCAGCTGGAGCGCTGGGCCGCCGAGTTACCGGTTGGCAATACCACCGTCACTGCCCACCAGATGCTCGAGAAACTCCGGACACTCAATAGCTCACGCTACCCGGCACGCGAACGCATTGCATTACACAATGCCCTGCGTGCCACCTTTAATGAGCTCATGTACGCGGTACGCCAGCCACTGCGTCAGGCCAATATTCCGCTCGATCGACAGCAGCTGTACCGCGCTGAGTTATTACAGAACCTGCTCGAGCAAATGGCAACGGGCTACAAGATTGTGGTCAGCCAGCTGGCCATGACCGAACAGCTCAAGGACTATGATCAGTTATTGCTTACCGAGGCCATTTATCTGTCGATGGTTTACCTGAACCAGCGGCTGGTTGATACCTACAGTATTTACACAACCGAACCACACGATGTCTGGTCCGATCTCAACCAGCTCTACCAGTTTGCCGAGGCCAACCAGCTTCATCTGTCCCAGATCGATGACCCGTTTCCGGATACACCCTTACCGGTTCATCTGAATATCGATTTTATTTACAAGCGTATGATCTTGCTTGCCCTGGCCGAACCCTATCAGCTCATGCAATATGAAACCGATGATATGTACCGGCTGATCGCATCATCAGTGCATGGCTGCGTGATCGAAAACTACAGTGGCCTGGTTACCCAGGGTGAATACGTAATAGACCTGAATGCAGACGAAGGCCCGCGTTTTATCAACAGTGATGATGACTGGCATCCGGTTGATCCTCGTGTCGTGGATATCGGCATGGTCAAGACCCAGCTCAATGTGCACCTGCAACGCCTGCTACGCTCCAACGCCAATAATGCCGAATTCGAAGTCGTATCACTGATGGAACGGCAACAGCGTGATATGTTGTTACGGCTGGCCGATGCCTGGAACGGATCACTGATAAGAAAAACAAAACGTTTTTCACTTAATGCCCGCATTGAACTGACTTCCGGCCTGAATGCCGCGCATCATTTTATTTCGGAAGAACGTTCCTTTACACCGGAAGTGGATGAACTGAAATTGGCAACAAACAACAGCCAGGTTCATGATGAAGAATGGAATTCGGTGTTTGGTACCTCATATAACGGTGCCGTTGAAAAAGATCGTAAGCACAGCCAGCAATCTTTTCAGGTGAATCCCTGGCACCAGAACAATATCAGCCCCATCGGTGTGGCACTGACCTGTCAGCAGGATGACAACAACATTGAAATAAAGGTCGGTGAACTGGTGACCTATCGTGAATCGTCAGCAAAAACGGTGCACTGGCGGGTTGGTGTCGTACGCTGGATGCGACACGAGTTTGATGCGATGGGTAACGGGATCATTAATATTGGCATCATGAACCTCGCCAATGGCGCGCTGGCGGTGGGTACCAAGGCATCAAAAGGACTGGGCAGTGGTACCGATTATTTCCGTGCCATCATGATCCCCAAAAATGTGGCCAATCATCAGAAACGTAGCCTGCTGGTGCCCGCATTACTCTACGATATCGGTACGGAACTCAGCGTCAACATGAACAACAAGCTCATTCATGTCCGATTGACCCGCATGCTGTTGTCGACGCGATCATTTACGCAGTTTGATTTTGATGTTATCGAACAACCACTCGATTACGTGCTTTAATCTTTTGTCTGCGCCACACTGATCGCACGTATCTGGGTTGCAAACCAGTAGGCGTCACCACGCATTTCATTGTGACCGACATTCATGGCGCGTAAGACCTGATTCACAAAATTCGACTCTGCGGCATCCTTGCCGAAACGGTAACTTACCAGTACCAGTAAAGAAGACGGTGATGGCATCGGACCGTCACTAACGACTGTTTTGCCACTGCCGTATTTCAGTAACATATCCTGTGCCAGTATCCAGCCCTGTTTGCCATAAAAACGTTGCCAGGCCTGTTGCAGAATTTTCGACAGCAAGTCGCGGGTTTGTGTGTCGTTAGTGAGCTTCCAGTAAACATACAGGCCTTCAGCGACAAACGCATAATCCTCCAGACCACCGGGCCCCAGCGAACCACTTTTACCAATCGCCTTGTGTAACTGTTTTGCCTGCCTGTCCCATAGCTGCGATTCAATAAAATCTCGCAACGCTTTTGCGGCCTGATGGTATTCCTTATCGCCTGTAATCCTTGCGCCCTCGACAAACGCCGTTAAGGCCAGGCCATTCCAGGCGGTAAGAATCTTGTCATCTTTGGGTAATACGCGTTTACTGCGCTGTGCATGCATTTTCTCGGATGCCGACTTCAGTAGTGCTTCGACTTTCTTGCGGGGTTGCTTCAACTCTTTCGCCAGTTCATCAAGACTCATGACCTGTACCAGGTGGTGACCGTCTTCCAGATCCGGCGGCCCCTGTATTGCCCAGAAGCGGCTGGCCACTTTCCACTCCTGTTTCGTCAATAGCGACTGCAGATCCTTGTCATCCCATAAATAAAAACCGCCTTCAATACCCTTGTCGTCAACAGCAGAAAGGCTGGCGGCAAAAGCCGGCGTGCGGGTAGCAAGCTCGGACAGGATAAAATCCAGCGTTTCTGTCGCGACATCGGTATAACTTTTTTCGTTTAGGACTTCTGCCGCTTTAAAATACAGGCTGGCCAGCAAGGCGTTGTCATACAACATTTTCTCAAAGTGCGGAATCTGCCAGCCGGGGTCCACTACATAGCGATAAAACCCACCGCCTAACTGATCGCGCAATCCCTGTGAAGCCATCTGGTTGAGCGTCAGTTCAAGAAACTGTTTAACCTGGTCATTGGGTATTCGTTGCTGAATGTCCAGCAACGTCATAAGCTGAGGGACAGAAGGAAACTTGTTGTCCTGGCCGAAACCGCCCTGCAAGGTATCTGCATGGCTAAACGCATGTGAGATAAAACTCTGCTGCATTCCCATTGCCAGATCAGGTGGTAATACCGTGGAAGATGTAGTTTCGGCAGTCGATAATTCCTGGCTGGCCCCCTCAGCCACTTTTTTCAGCTCGGCGCCTCTGGCTGTCCATTCCTGATGCAGTTTTTCAAGTATCTGTTTGAAATTATCCGGCGGCACATACACCATACCGACCAGCGGATAACCTTCCGGCGTGACAAAGACATTCAAAGGCCAACCGGAGATGCCCTGCGTACGCTGTACAAAATCAATCAGGTGCGCATCCAGTGCCGAGTCCAGTTCACGATCCACCTTGACCGGAATAAAGTGTTTGTTCAGGAGCCTGGCTATGTCCGGGTTCTGGTAGCTTTCTTTCTGCATGACATGGCACCAGTGACAGGAGAAGTAACCGCTCGAAACCAGAATCAGTTTGTTCTCTTTTCTGGCCCGAGCGACAGTTTGCGGATTCCATTCCTGCCACTGTGTGGGATCATCGCCATGCATGGCGAGATAAGGAGAAGGGTGGTTTTTAAGCTGATTCGGTGCCGCCGGCAATGTTGTACATAACGACAACAACAAGATTGCAAATGGCAATCGTTTTAATACTGTCACTCGACCACTCCTGTTCCGTTTTCATTGAAGCATGGAATGCGTTAGAAACGCATTGTGACAATCAGTTCCGCAAAGTTATAAAGTGATGACCTGATCAGGCATATTGCCGGCAAGTGCACTGTACAGATTGGGGAAACAGCCGATGGTGGCGCCATCAACCAGTTTGCCATCGATCTCCCGTTCGTAGCAGCACTGGTCACAACCCATTAATAACATGCCTTTGTCTTTGGCCACTTTCGCCAGCCGCTCACCCAGTGGATCGCCCTTAACAAGCACATAGTTATTATCTTCAAAGAAAAACATACCGACCACGTCAACACCATGCCGGTCTTCTTCCAGTTGTGGCAGTATCATCTTGCCAAGTTTGTATGAAACGGTATGACCCTGAGACGAAAAAATATAAGCGACTTTCATATTCACTCCCTGTTGTTAACGTAATTTTTGATCCAGCCAGACGCTGATATCATCAATCTCCTGCGGCAGGACACCATGCTCCATCGGGTAGGTTCGCCATTCGACACGATAACCATGACGAATCAGTTGTTTGCGTGACAACTGCGCCATGGACATCGGTACCACCGGATCGTATTCACCGTGTGCCATGAAAATCGGAATATCCCGGTTCGCTTCACTGGCCTGCTCGGCGAGTTGATCATGTAACGGTAAATACGTGGATAAGGCCACGATTCCGGCCAGCCGCTCTGAATAACGCAAACCGGTATGCAGGGCGATTGCCCCACCCTGTGAAAAACCGGCCAGTACAATATTGCCCGGCTTTACACCCTGTGCCATTTCATGCGCAATCAGTGCCTGTATTTTTGTTTCCGTGTCACGAATACCTGCCTCATCCTGCGCTGCATCGGCACTGATGCCTGCCAGGTCATACCAGGCCGGCATGACGTAACCATTATTAATGGTTACCGGTATGGAAGGGGCATGGGGAAAGATAAACCGGGTCTGGTTTTTATGTGTGAAATTCAGATCCGGCACGATGGGTTCAAAATCATGCCCGTCCGCCCCCAGCCCATGCAACCAGATAACACTGTATTGCGCATCAGCCGGGCCGATTTTAACGGCGGGGAGTAGTGGGCTGCTCATGGGCTCAAACTGACATCTTCACCGGCCTGCGCGGAACAATACCGGCTCAGCGCAGCAAACAGTTCAGTGCCGTCATCATCCTTTACCCAGCTATCGGAATCGGCATGATAGTCAAAATGAAAACCACCCAGTTTGGTGGCCACCCAGATCTGGCTCACCGGGGTCTGGCGGTTAATGATGATACGCGTATCGTTTTCAAACGTCAGCGTCAGTATGCCGCCGGCGGTTTCATAATCGATATCCGCGCCGGATTCGTCAATGGCGTTTTCGATCTGTTCAAGGATGTCATCGACGCGCTGATTAAACTCTGATTCTGTCATGCCTGTATTCCTGACTGCGAACAAGACATGCATGGTAAAACAAATAAAAAAAGCGGGGCAAGCCCCGCTTTTGTCGTGCTTATGTTGAGAGAGCTTATTTCACCTGCGTGGTAGCGGAATCTTTGCCACCTTTGTTGTCAGTCCAGCTCAGCTCGATGGTAT
>CALBTB010000013.1 GCA_937967995.1 uncultured Gammaproteobacteria bacterium | reverse complement strand
TTTTGGCCGCTTTCTTCTTGGCCTTTTTCTTCGCTACCTTACGCTTGGTCTTCTTCCTGGCTGTTTTCTTCTTGGCCGCCTTCTTCTTGGCTGCCTTACGCTTGGTCTTCTTCTTGCTTACCTTCTTCTTCGCAGCCTTTTTCTTGCTGGTCTTCTTCTTGGTCGCTTTCTTTTTACCTGCAGACTTCTTCTTGCCTGCCGCCTTCTTCTTGGTGGTTTTCTTTTTACCCGAAGTTTTCTTTTTGGCTGAGGGTTTTTTCTTGCTACCAGACTTTTTCTTGGCTGCTGCCTTGGGTTTGCTGGCACCATCACCGGAAGGCAGGCTCTCCAGGACCTGGACGATGCTGGTAAAGATATCATCGATCTCGCCGGTGCCCTTCACGCTACGAAGTTTACCCTGTGCACGGTAGTAATCGACCAGCGGTGCTGTCTGCGCTTCATAGACACGCAGGCGGTTACTGATTGTCGCTTCATTGTCATCAGAGCGTTGCGTAACCTGTCCACCACACTTATCACAAACGCCTTCCACTCGGGGTGGATTGGTGTAGACGTTAAACATCTGTCCACACGAGCTACAGGTACGTCGACCCGTCAGACGCTGCATCAGAATATCGAATTCGACATCAATCAGCAGGGATGTCTGCAACGGTTTACCCATTTCATCGAGTAATTCATCCAGTGCTTCGGCCTGCGGAATGTTGCGTGGAAAACCGTCCAGGATGAATCCTTTCTGTGCATCAGGTTTGGACAGGCGTTCCTTGATCATACCGAGCACAATGTCATCCGAAACCAGTTGACCGGCATCCATTGCGGCTTTCGCCTGCATACCCAGAGGAGTTCCGGCCGCCACGGCTTCTCTTAAAAGATCACCGGTGGACACCTGGGGAATGCCATATTTCTCGATGAGTAGTTTGGCTTGTGTGCCTTTGCCCCCGCCCGGGGCACCGATTAATACAATTCTCATTTTTATTTCTCACTCCATTCCGGTTTTTTGATTATCAGACACTGTGAGATTTTATCATTAGTGTTTTTTATCAAGCACAGTATTCAAAGCATAGAGCCGTAAAACTAGACGCTCAGCAATAACAAGTCAATGGATCACTCATGCTAATTCCGGCACAAAACGTCAATGCCAACTTGAAAGATCTGTCATTATGGTATCCAGTTTCATTTCACATTACGTGTCAAAATGCACGACGCACAACATCGTCCTGTTGCGTGTAAAAATGTCTTTTCATCGCTACATTGCCATTGTGTAAACGGCTACAGCATTCGAAGACGAACCTTATTTTTTCCTTTAAAATTATGCGGTTATAGCCATGGCGGCGAAATTTTCTCCAAACCGCATTTACATTGACGTTTTGCCTGTTAGAATACGCGGCTTTTCGAGAACCCTGCATAAATTAAGTTATTAAAGGTCAGTCATTATGAATCTTGATCGCGTCGGTCCCGGTAAAGACATTCCCAATGATTTCAATGTCATCATCGAGATCCCTTCTCATTCTGATCCGGTGAAATACGAAGTCGACAAGGAAACCGGCGCCATGTTCGTTGATCGCTTCATGAACACCGCCATGCACTATCCCTGCAACTATGGCTATATTCCAAAAACACTGTCCGAGGACGGTGATCCGGTGGATGTGCTGGTCGTCACACCAATACCTTTAATAAGTGGTTCCGTTATCCGTTGCCGGGCCATCGGCGTGCTGCAAATGGAAGACGAAAGTGGTCCGGATGCCAAGATCCTCGCCGTGCCTATCGACAAGCTGTGTGTGATGTATCGTGACGCCAAAACCCCGGACGATTTACCGCGCATGTTGATCGATCAAATTACCCATTTCTTCGAGCACTACAAGGACCTGGAAAAAAACAAATGGGTCAAGGTCAGCGGCTGGTCCAATGGCGGGGACGCGGAAAAAGAAATCCGGGAGTCAGTGCAACGCTTCCAGGACGCCCCCGACAAACCTTATTATTAGCAGCATGAAAATCTGTATTCTATCAGATAGTCATGACAGCCGATCACTACTGGCCACCGCGGTGACAGATGCCAAACAGCGTGGTGCCGAAGTCGTCGTGCACTGTGGTGATGTCGTCGCACCAACTACCTTACGCTGTTTACCCCCAATCGGTCTGCCGGTGCATGTGATTCACGGCAATAATGTCGGTGACCTGGTTGCCATGCATTATGTGATGAGTAAGTACCCGGATATCATTCACTATCACGGTATGGATGCCCGTCTGGAGATTGCCGGTAAACGCATTTTCCTCGTGCACTATCCGCACTACGCACGCGCCATGGCACTGACCGGTGATTACGACCTGGTTTGTTGCGGCCATGACCACGAGGTCATGATGAAACAGGTCGACAACATCAAAGGTGGCCAGACAACCCTGCTCAACCCCGGCACCGTTGGCGGTATCGGCAAGCCACCGACTTACATCATGGGGGATCTTTCAAACATGGATTTCGAAGCGATTGATGTTGCAACGGACAAGCTGGTCATCAAAAACTCGGATCACCTGACTCACCACCACTGACACGGCGGCGGCTCAGACAGTACCGGGTGTGTTTTTCTCGACCCAGCGTAACTCACCGTTTGCTAACTGCTCTTTCTTCCAGAACGGTGCGCGGGACTTAAGTGCTTCCATGATATGACGGTTAGCCTCGTAGGCATGTGCCCGATGCGCTGACCAGACGGCCACGACCACGATGGTGTCTGCCGGCGCGACCTGACCGACACGATGCACGATCAACACATCCTGTAACTGCCACTTCTGTAATGCTTCATCGGCAAGCGTCTGCAGGAATTTCTCCGTCATCCCGGGATAATGCTCCAGCGTCATGCTGCTGACCTGTTGCTGTTCATTGATATCCCGCATGGTGCCAATAAAGACCGCAGTGGCGCCAAACTTGCCCTGCTGCAAATGTGATTGCTGTTCAAATTCGTGTAGCAGCGTCCAGGGTTCGATGGGATCGCTGGTAATACTGATTCGCATCTCAGCCTCCGGTCACCGGCGGGAAAAAGGCCACTTCGTCCCCATCGTTCACGGCATGTGCGGCATCGACGTATTCCATGTTGACAGCTATCAGCACGTTCGCGGGTAACTGCGATTCCCCGGTTACCTGTTGCCAGATATCCAGCACTGTCTGCACCGCCTGGGCGGGGACTTGTGTATCCGGCTGATTCAGGCGCTCACGCAGGCTGGCGAAAAATCTGACTTGTATGCTCATGGTTCAACGTCGATGCTGTGAATGGTAAATGACGGGCAGGCACAATGTACTGCATGTGATACCATTATTTTACCCCAGCAGGCTAAATCTTTACATGAGCAAACTGACGCATTTCAATCAGAATGGCGAAGCACACATGGTCGATGTGGGCGACAAATCCGTTACGCACCGCCGTGCTGTCGCAACGGGTCGAATCACCATGCAGGCCGATACGCTGAAGCTAATCGAATCCGGTGGCCATAAAAAAGGTGACGTGCTGGGCATCGCCCGACTGGCCGGTATCATGGCCGCGAAAAAGACCGCCGACCTGATACCCCTCTGCCATCCCCTCATGCTGAGCCATATTGAGGTCAATTTTGATATCGATAGCGCCAGCCACAGTATCACCTGCCAGGCCATCGTCGATACTGACGGTAAGACCGGCGTCGAAATGGAAGCCTTAACAGCCGTGCAGGTCGCACTCCTGACTATCTATGACATGTGCAAGGCCGTGGATCGCGGCATGCAAATGACCGATATCCAGCTCGATGAGAAACTGGGTGGCAAATCCGGCCACTGGAAGCGGTAAAGCGACAAATTTTTGTCGTTTTTTCTAAACCCCCCCACCCACTTGCCGATATTACGTTTGTGATGAGCTATATGGGTGACCGAAAATGGGTATTTGGTCTACGCAAACCGGATCCCGGCTATCAGCACTGTTCCTCTGCCTGGGATTGATGCTGGGCATACAGACTGTTTTCGCCGCAGGTGGCGATGACTGGGTTCTGGTAAAGCGGTTTGAAGAACAGATGGCACTTGCCAAGGGTGGCAATGCCCTGGCCATGTATGAGGTTGGCCGCATGTATGAACGCGGTCGTGGTACCGAGGCCAGTATGGATAAAGCCGTTAGCTGGTTCGAGAAGGCCGCCGCTAAAGGCCAGGATAATGCCCTGGCACGACTGGGCATCCTTTACCTGGAGGGTGAAGGCGTCGCGCAGGACTATCGCAAGGCTTTCAAATATCTGACCGATGCCGCCAATGGGGGAGCACCCGCCGCCCAGTACTTTCTCGCTTTGATGTATGAGAATGGATCGGGGGTGAAGGTCAACTACAACGCTGCCATGTCGTGGTACAAACGTGCTGCCAATGGCGGTTACTATCAGGCGCGTAATGGGCTGGAGCGGCTAAAAACCAAAGCCAGCCGGCCAACCTTGCCTCAACCAAGTACACCCTCACCTGCTAAGAGTACACAGAAACAAACCATTGTGGCCAAGTCAAACAAGGCGTTGAAACCGAATCTGGCACAGGGATTACTGGATACCATCATGAACGGCCGCTGGGAACGCAATGGTCGTCCGGCCGGTTTTCTGCCTTCTTCCTCCACCATTTGTAAGGCGGAGAAAGCCAATGTCGTCAAATGTCTGTCCAACGAGCAAACTCGCAATACTGGTTACAGTGAAATTACCTACATTACGATAGCCCGATTGACTGACTTCAGCGCCAACGATGAATTCACGATCAATTACCAGAACAATGTTCTGCGCACACACAAAGCCGGGGAAAAACCGGATGTCAGGGTCGAGGAAGATGACGGGGATGGGGATTACGGCGCGGCGCCGACGCAGCACACCAATGCGGGTGTGAATCTGGCGCCGCAAAGTACCCGTCATAGCCTGGAATGCAGTCTTCAAAACGAGAAGAAGCTGGTCTGCGTGAAGGATAACGTGCGGACTGTGACGTTTACTAACAGCGCAGCGTCCAGCTAACGTGCGACTGCACGATTTCTGGATCCGGCCTCGTGCCGGATCTAGATTCTTTTTTGCACTGTTGTAATCACAAAACCCCGCTTGCGACGATCATCCATCTCACGTCGATCAACCGTAACAAGTTCCCGGTTCTCATCATAAAAGGGGGTCTGTGGCATGGGCCCGCCGCGTCGGCGATCCTTACGGGAGCGCCGCTCGAATGCGCTTTCCGGTGACAGGAGAATGCGGACCAGTGCAACAATGCCGACAAATAACGCGACAGCAAGCAAAAAAGGTAAACTGGTTAAAAATTCCATCATCTCTTATTACCTGTGGCCTGTGCCTGCAGGTACCTGCTCCATTTGTTTATAACCGTAACATTACCAAGTATGAGTAAATTGTAGTCGGTTTTAAGTCACATTTTACATTTATTCGCCAAAATGACTGCACTAAAATGCAGGCATGTCGACTCCATCACCCCCTGCAAGTCGTGACATTTTGTTGCAACGTGCACAAGCCATTGCCGGACTCACACTGGCCGAGATTGCAGAACAACATCACCAGTCTGTTCCGTCACGATTACAGCATGCCAAGGGCTGGGCCGGACAATTACTGGAATTGTGTCTGGGTGCCACGGCGGCTTCCAGAGCTGAACAGGATTTTGCGAATATCGGCGTCGAGCTAAAAACCCTGCCCGTCAATCAACAGGGTCAACCACTCGAGTCAACCTATGTCTGCACCGTACCACTGGATGGTTTTACCGAGCTGGACTGGGCATCGTCATGGGTACGCCGCAAGCTGGCCTGTGTCATGTGGTTACCTATCGAAGCCGGGCCGGATATACCGGTGGCACAACGACGTATCGGTACCGGCTTTATCTGGACACCCAGTCCTGAACAGGACGTTGCACTGCAGAACGACTGGGAAGAACACATGGAACTGATCCAGTTAGGACGGGTGCATGAAATCAGCGCACATCACGGCGTCTGTCTGCAAATCAGGCCCAAAGCCGCGAACAGCCAGGCATTACGTGATGCGACGGATGAATCGGGAAATCGCGTGGCAACATTGCCGCGTGGTTTTTACCTGCGTAGCCGCTTTACCGCGCAGATTCTTGCCGAGCGCTACGCTACCTGACTCAGTTTACGGGCTGTACTTCAGGATATATTTCGTCGAGTCCCATGGTCAGGCCATTCTGGGTAACAATCCGCGCATGAAACCGACGTAGTTCGCGCGGCTCGCGCACTCCGCACGAATGGGCGATGATACTGACTTCGTGTTCCATGTTTTTCTGGTAGTGCATGACCCGCACGGACTTGCTTTGCGGGTTGAGACCTTTTTGCAGGCGTGGATTATGGGTGGTCACCCCGGTTGGACAGGTGTCCTTGTTACACTGCATGGCCTGAATACATCCAAGTGCAAACATAAAACCACGTGCCGACGTGACAAAATCCGCCCCCACACACAACGCCCAGGCCACTTCAGTCGGTGTGGTCAGCTTGCCGGAACAGACCACCTTGATACGATCACGCAAACCGTGTCGGCTAAGTGTATCGATAAGACGCGGCAGACTCTCTCGCAATGGAAGTCCGACATCATCCATTAACGACTGGGGGGCAGCACCAGTGCCGCCATCGGCGCTGTCAACTGTAATAAAGTCCGGCGCCGATTTTTCACCCCGCTGTTTTATCGAGTTACATAAATTATCCAGCCAGCCGTAGGCACCGATCACCATCTTGAAACCCACCGGCTTGCCTGTGACTTTACGAATACGCTCTACCATGTCGAGCAATTCATCGACGGAATTAATATCCGGATGACGATTCGGGCTGATTGACGCCACACCCGGTTTGATGCCGCGAATACGGGCGATTTCTTCGGTCACTTTTACCGCTGGCAGAATGCCACCTTTACCCGGTTTGGCACCCTGGCTCAGTTTGATTTCAAACATTCTGACCTGCGGATGCGCGGCGGTTTCGCGCAGGCGATCATCATCCAGGTTACCGGCGATATCCCGGACACCGTATTTGGCCGTTCCAATCTGAAATACCAGATCGGCGCCACCTTCAAGGTGATAAGGCGATAAGCCCCCCTCGCCGGTATTCAGCCAGCAACCGGCCATATATGCACCATGTGACAGGGCCTTTACCGCAGGCACGGATAACGCACCAAAGCTCATGCCGGAAATATGAAAGAAATGATTGGTTGTATAGGGCTGTTCGCAGTATGGCCCGATCGTACATTCGGTTGTCGGGACACCATCCATCTCCAGGGTCGGAAACGGACAGTTAACAAACATGATAGTGCCAACCGGCCGCAGGTCACGTGTCGAACCAAACGCCGCGGTGGTACTGAGATTCTTTGCTGCCCGGTAAGCCCAGCTACGCTGCGCACGATTGAAAGGTAACTCTTCCCTGTCCATGGCAAAAAAGTACTGGCGAAAAAATTCACCCAGTTTTTCGAAAAGGTAACGCAGGCGACCAATGACCGGATAATTGCGCCGAACAGCCTGTTTGGTCTGGGTAACATCAAGGATAAAGATGACAATAATTGCCAGTAACGCCAGTCCGACAATAAAAATAAACAACGCTGACATGATTTCCAGTCCGGTAAATAAAATACGGGACATTTCGGAAGTGTCCATTTGTCCTCCTTATCGTTTTGTCATCGTTATTTAGTCACGAGCATACAGTGAAAGTTCATCTGTACATCTGGCGCATCTGATCAGTGTGAAAATTTCAGGGAGTTCGCCCGAAAAAAACCATCCCGTTTTTATAGCGAACCTGATCAGCCACGTGTGCGGGAAGTTCACTCAGCCATTTGTTATGAAAGTCGATGAATTCATGAAAGTGCAACCAGCCTTCATCCGCTTCATACCAGCGTTCAATCTGATGGGCATTCCAGACAGGGTCCGTTCCGACCATGAACCGATCGGGATGCGCCAGCAGTACCTCACGCCAGCCCTGGCGTAAATGGCCCGCTTCATCCACTATGCCACCATAGTGTTTTGGATCACGAGCTGATAGCTCGATCCAGACATTCGGGCAATCCCGCAGAATCCCTTCCGAATGCTCCGGACCCAGAATCCCGCCGGCATGCGCCCATAGAAAACGCACCTTGTCATGCTGCTGACACAGACGACTCAGAAACCGATAGTCGGATGCCTCGGTATGGATGGTAAACGGTACATCGAACTCCGCTGCCAGTTTCAGCAAACCCTGCAAAATCGGGTTGTCTCGACGCGGTCCGAAACTGGATACGACGTGTACTTCGCCAATGCCATGGTACCGCCCTTCTGCCAGTCCTGCCCGGGCGAGCTGTAAAACCTGCTCATCGTAAAACCAGTTATGCCGGCTCTGGCCTTTGATGTACGGAGAAAAGAACGGCACGACCAGCCCGTCGCTGATATCACTGAGTTTGAGGACATTATGACTGGGCGTACCGAACACCACGGCCAGTTGCACGTTATTTTCCCTTAGTATCTGCAGCGCCTGCTGAGGCGACACGAGTTCTTCCTGATCCCAGTTATAGTGAGTATGCACATCAACGAAGGGGGGCTTCGGTGGCACGCTCTGACAGGCCACAGTGAAACTGAGCAGAAGACTTGTGATCAGAAAGGGAATTCGCATAGGTATCTCATCTTCACTCTTAAGCATAATAGAAAACCGCCACCCAGCCACGTACAATACACCAGTTTTTACCTGTGTAGTTAATTGACGATGAGTGACGAGAATAAACAAAATCAGGGGCTTGCCATTGATCAGGCCCTGAACCTGCTGAATGAACAGGACACCCGTTCCCTGCTGGCGGAACATCAGGCACAACTGGCGCAATTACCTGAAGACGCACCGGATAGTGATCGGCACCGAATCTTGCTGGAAATCGCCTCGGATTATCTGGCCCTCGGCAATAAACAGGATGCCTGGGATGGCGCACGTGCCTGCCTCGACTACTTTCTGCGCGAGCAGGAATGGCAGCTGGCAGTAGAAGCCTGTGATGTCCTTTACCAGTGCGAACTGGATGACTCCGTTATGGCGCTGGCACATGGTATCTGGCTGGGTGTGACTTTCCCGATCGAAGCACAGACCAGTATCGGCATGCTGCAGCATTTGATTGACGAAACACCTGCCAATTCCGATGGCGCCGCTGTTGCCGCGGTTAGCGCACATTACATTGCCAGCATTCGTGGCAGTGGTGAACAACAGGATAGCCTGATTTTCCTGACCACCCAGCTCATTGCTCAGGTCGCTGAACGGCATAGCCAGGTCAGTGATCAGGACATGTTGAATTTCTGGATGGAAAAACTCGAGCTCAAGGACCCGGCGGTGTTTCTGCCTCGTCTGGCGAAAGTTCTTGATATTATTGTTGGCAGTAAATGGTGGTTCGACCGTGACAAACTTCGCCAGCTAATTCCGGACAACTGATTATGAGTGTCAAACATCACTTTTTTCGCCGCGTACAACGCTACATTCTGGCCGGTATCCTGACAGTGATACCCATCTGGGTCACCTGGGTGGTGTTTGAATTCATTCTGAAACAGCTCTCGGGTATTGGCATGCCCTGGTCGGAAGCCATTACCGATTATCTGCAACTGCACTACCCGGAAGCGGCCAAATGGCTTGCTGCCTCCTGGTTCCTGAATACCATTTCCGTGATCATTACGATTATCGCCCTGTACCTGCTCGGCTGGATTGCCACACAGGTGATCGGAAGGCGCATCATCGATTTGTTTGAAATGATGATCGAACGCATTCCCATTGTGCAAACCGTTTACGGCGCGATTAAAAAATTCATCACCGTACTACAGACCAAACCGGAAGGGTCGCAACGCGTGGTTTTGATCGCGTTTCCATCTGAGCAGATGAAAACTGTCGGCTTTGTCACACGCACCATGACCGATGAAAAAACGGGCAAACAACTGGCCGCCGTCTATGTGCCGACAACACCAAACCCGACGTCCGGTTACCTGGAAATTGTGCCGGTGGAGAACCTGGTCCCCACGGAATGGAGCATCGACGAAGCGATGACATTTATCATTTCCGGCGGTGCGGTGGCGCCGGACAAGATTACCTACGAAAAATCAGATTCCGCATAGACCACGGTTACTTTGACTTTTTGTTCTTTTTGCCTTTCTTCGTGATATAAACGCCGGGAATCCAGGTTTTGTGCAGCTTGGTGGTGACATCCAGATCGTCATTGGCATCATCCACAAACCTGAAGTTACTTTTGCCAATTCGAATGACGTCGTCATGTTCGAGTTTTTTCAGTTTGACGACCTTGTCATTGACAAAACTGTGATTGGTACTTTTCTGGTCCTGCAGAAAATATTCCACTTCGATATCTTTTTTCTGCTTCACGACGGCTTCAATCACGGCGTGCGATTTACTGACCAGTTCATCATCCAGACAGATATCGTTTTCCGGGCTTCGACCGATACTGAAATGAGGTTTGTCGATGCGAAACCGCACCCCTGCAGAATCATCCTGCAATAAAATCAACAATGCCATACTTCTACCGCTTTATCTGGCCGCTTTACCGCCCCGTGTCTGACGATTAACTGCCACATCCGCCACTGCAATTATCAATAACAGGCCACCGATAATTGCGATATTTTTCATAAACAGAATGACCTGTATCTGTTCACTAAAACCGGTATGAAAGATGAGCGTGGCCAGGGCTGTAAATGCCGCCAGCAAACCAGCCATCAGCCTCAGACGCCAGCCGATGATCAGGGCCACACCGCCGCCGATTTCCAGGATCAGTACCAGCGGTAATAACAGCGATGGCACGCCCATGGCTGACATGAAGACAGTTGTATCCGAATAATGAATAAACTTGTCCATGCCAAAATAAACAAAAAACAAACCAATCAGAATTCGGGCAGACAAAATACAAACCCGCTGCAGGCCGCCGGCTTTATCCAGAAGTTGATTGGTGAGATAACTTAGCTGTGTGAAGCGTTTCGTGGTGTGGTGCAGTATCGGTTGCATACACTTTCCTCCCGCTCATGATGATGCGCACCATTATGGCGGTTCTGTTGCCGGGATGAAAGTCGTATGACGTTATTCTGCGCCGATGACGCGCAGACGGCGGCTCAACTTCCAGGTTCTGTCCTGATTCATTTCCGGAAGTTCAAGATCAATCTTGATGGATTCGAGGCAGGGTTGTTCGCCGGAACTGTCAAATTTTAGTGTGGTTTTACCGATCTGTATAACATCCCCGTCCTGCAGTTTGACGCGCTCGACTGGTTTATCATTGACGTAGGTGTGATTGGTACTGCCCAGATCTTCCAGGTAATAATCGTACTTGCCCGGGAATTCGATGCTTTCCATTAACTCAATGCGGGCATGATGCTTACTGACAAATCCACATGGCAGTGAAATGTCGTTATCCGCCAGCCCCCTGCCAATAGTAAAAAACCTCGAATCGAGTGTGTACTTTATTCCAGGAGCCCCGTTCGCAAACTGAATGAGTGCAGCCATGTCCGCGCGTCCTCTAGCTTATCTTATTATTATCTTTTTAATTTTTAAGGTATTCCACGTTACAGACTAGATGATCTTTTGGCCCACAAAGTGTGCACTACATCACAGTTTGTAATATCAGTATTTCCTGATTTATCCGCGAGTTACTTGAAGACCGAGTCCAGGAACTGCTGCATTTTTTTCCAGGAAGCCTTATCAGCCTCGGGGGAATAGGCCAACGGCAACTTGAACTGCTTGCCCCGGGCAGTGGCGCCAGGGTTCGTGAAGGCATGCAACGCACCGGGATAGTTCACAAACTCGTAATCGACGCCTGCATCACGCATTTCCTGTTTAAATGCCGCAATCTGCTCGGGTTTCACAAAGGGATCCGCTTCACCATTGAGTACCAGCACACGTGCCTTGAATGCCCCTTTCTCGGCCGGCTGACTGGTGCCAAGACTACCGTGAAAGCTGACCACGCCATTCAGATCCACACCACGGCGGGCCATTTCCAGCACGATACCGCCACCAAAACAATAACCGATGGCCGCAATCTTGTCCGGGTCTGTCTGGCTAACGGATTTGAGTAAAGCGTAAGCGGCTTCAAACCGCTGCTGTGCGACCGGCATATTGTTGCGTACCTGGCCGGCGAAGCGTCCGGCATCTTTGGGATGGTCAGCCGTTTTGCCATCCCCGTACATATCCAGTGCCAGTGCCACGTAACCCAGTTTGGCCAGTTGATGCGCACGACTACGCACGTAGTCATTGTGTCCCCACCACTCATGCACGACCAGAATTCCCGGGCGCTTACCCGTGGCTTTGGCATCATAGGCCAGATACCCCACCATGGTGGTGTCACCGGACTGGTAAGTTAATTTCTGGGTTTTGATTTCGGCCAGCACCGGGCTGCTTAAACCTAAAACAAGCAGGGAAACAAACAGATTTAACACGGCTTTCATGAGCGTACTCCTGAATCAGACAGACTGTTGCGTATTCTAAACCTTGCAGGGAATGGTATGTAAAGAACTAAAAGTGCAGGCCAATGCCCACACTGCCATATGCCGTTTCACTGTCATCATCGGCTACCTGGCCGAGCTCCAGTTCCAGTGTCCATTGTTTGCCCGGTCTGAATTCGGTGATTAATGAATAGCTGTCTGATTCCATCCTGTCCAGTGCCGACTGACTACGCAGGTAACTGATACCCACTGTATAGTGCTCGAAGCGATAACGAAGTGTCGTGCCGGCCAGCCAGTTGTTCAAGGCACTGGCGCGATCATACGTCTTGATACCGATCAGGAATATCGCTCGCAGGGTATTGAGCTGGGTAATATCTTCAGAATAGTCATACCACATGCCATGGACTCGCCATTGCCAGTTGCCTGCATACAGCTCAACGTCAGGACCGATTCCGGGGCTGTCAATGCTGGCCTGTTGTTGACCGACATTAAAGGTTCGTGTGTACAGTGTAATATCCCGGTATTCGAGGTTCAGCCCGGCCGTGTAATCCTCCGCCATGTAAAGTACCCCCAACCCACCGGTGTGAATCACCAGTTCGTCAGCTTTGCCCCAGTACTCATAAAAAACATTGAGTGCGACGGGTGCCAGGCGCAGGGTGTTATAGCCAAGCAGGTAACGGTGGGTTAACAGGCGCTCGTCATTAAATGAATCGCTATCTGACCAGCCACCACCGATTTGCAGCGTGTCATCTTCGCTCAGGCCCAGTTGCAGGCTAAGCCCGGTAGACTTTGCACCCTCCTCATCCTGCGAGTAACTCAGCCACAGGCTGGATGCCGGTTCAGCACTTACCGTCAGGCTCATAAGAAACAGCGTCGCGGCCAGCAGCAGCGAACGGACATAACATCTCAACAACATTGAATTTCCCCCGGTTTCCAGATTATACAACTCGTATACTTTTGAATTAACGCACGTCCCTGGATCAGGTTGACACAACACCGGAACCTTATTGTTCCAGGCGGGTCTTATCTACAGTCACGCTGAGGGTACGACTATGAAACCGGTTCTTCACACAGGCACATATCTGCTGCTGCTCAGCCTGGTCGTGGCATGCGAAACGACCATAAAGGATGTCGAGACATCACCCTATTACACCATTCCAGCCGGTTCACAAATCACGTTAAATCGTAAAATCCATTTCGTACCAAATTCTGTCAGTGTCTACCTGCAAAATGGTTCGCTGACTCCGTCAGTCCAGCTTGACCGCTACGAACCTCACTGTAAATTCGAGCTGTATAAAATGCTTGAAATCGAGCAGACCATCGAGCCTGAGACTTTTAATATCACGCGCAGTACTGTGGAAGAATTCACCAGCCGACCATCATCCCAACGCTATGCCGCGCTGGGAATGACCGAGACCAGCGGTGGGAGTATTTCCCATATCGAATATACAACCTATCTTTACCTGTCTTCCGAGAAGCAACCCAACGTTTACCTGTTAAGTTGTCTTTACTGGGGTAACCCGGAAGACAATCACCTGACCGTTGCGGAAATTCGTCGTGCACTCGGCGAAATCATGACACTGAAACTGACTACCCGCTGATTTGATGCTGGCGCCAGGCCGCATCACATCATAGAATCGGGTTATGACAAGCGTTCCCTATATTGACAGTTTCCGTCTTACACCCGGTCGTATTCTGGCAAGAAAATACGAAGTCATTTCCCTTCTCGGTGCAGGCTGGGAAGGCGAGGTATACCTGATTCGGGAACTCGCGACCGGTATCGAACGCACCGCCAAGATATTTTTTCCCGAACGAAATCTTCGTGACAAGGCCGTCAAGTTTTACGCAAAAAAACTCCACAAGCTCAGACATTGTCCAATGGCCATTCAGTACAGTGCCCAGGAACATATTTCAGTCAAAGGTATTCAGGTTACCCTGCTGATATCGGAATATGTTGAAGGAGAGCTGCTCAGCCAGTTTATCGCCCGCCAGCCAGGCAAACGATTGCAGCCTTTTCAGGCCCTGCATGTGTTGCACGAACTGGCCAAAGGCATGGAATGTATTCATACCATCGGCGAATATCATGGTGATCTGCATACCGACAATATTATCCTGCAACGCTATGGACTGGGCTTTGATATGAAGCTGGTCGACCTGTTTCAGTCCAGTGCCACCAAACGCCAGGCGATACAGGATGATACCGTTGATATGATTCATATTTTTTATGAAATACTGGGTGGAAGAAAACATTACGCGAAACAACCCAAGGCAGTAAAAGACATCTGTAACGGCCTTAAACGCACCCTGATTCTCAAAAAATTCAAAAGTGCTTCGCAATTGCGAAACTATATCGAAACCATGCAATGGTGATGTTGAACTGGTGACTGTTCTGGACAAGGCAAAACTGTATACACAAACGGACCTGGAAGACTTTGCGGCTGCTCCGTTTGTAAACGGTCAGGCTATCGTTTATACCCATCGTTCGCCTGACAAGGAAACTGTCAATGAAGATTGTGCAGCCCTGATTCCCTATTCGGCTGATTCCGGTGTACTGATCATTGCCGACGGTCTGGGCGGCCAGCCGGGCGGTGATACCGCATCAAAAACGGCGGTTCGTTGTCTGCATGATGCGATACAGTCTGCTATAAAGTCCGGCGTTTCATTACGCGAAGCCATTCTGGATGGCTTTGAACATGCCAATCGAAAAATTCTGGATGCATCAAACGGATCAGCCACCACCCTGGCCGTCGTGGAAATTCAGGCGAATCGCATACGACCCTATCATGTTGGTGATTCCATGATCCTGCAAACCGGGCTACGTGGAAAACTCAAGGTCCAGTCCGTTGCGCATTCGCCGGTCGGTTATGCCGTGGAGTCCGGTATGATCGATCAGGATGAAGCCGTTCATCATGAAGAACGACACCTGATATCAAACGTAGTCGGTGCCAAGGATATGCGCATCGAAATCGGTGCCGCGCGTAAAATGGCGCAACATGACACGCTGATCCTGTCCAGCGATGGACTGTTCGACAATCTGTATGTTGATGAAATCGTCGAGATCATTCGCAAGGGTAAGCTCGACAAGGCCGCCCGCACATTACTGTCTCTGACACAGGAACGCATGAATCATCCTGAGCCGGAGCTTCCCAGTCACCCGGATGATCTGACCTTTATTATATTTCGACGTCAATGAAACACCCGTTGTTACTTTTCCTGCTACTCAGCCTGGCATGGCCTGCTATTGCCAGTGGTAATCCAGTGAATTCCGTCACCGATGTCAGCGTCGTGACGCATGACAATAACGAGCTTGTGCTGCACCGTTATACCGCCGATGGCGAATACCTGCTTGTTTTCATTGGCTCCGGTTATGGCTTTAATGATCGCACTGTCAAACTCACACAGGGACTGGTTCAACATGGCATCGAAGTCTGGAAAATCGATTTTGCCGAAGCCCTGTTTCAGACCAGTAGCAGCAATTTTATTCGCAACCTGAATGCGGAGTACGTCGCTGACATTATCGAAGCCGCTCACCACAAAACCGGTAAAAAGATTGCCCTGTTTGCCCGTGCTTATGGTGCCATACCCGTATTACGCGGAGCTACCCTGTGGCAACAGCGTACTGAACGTCGAGCGAAACTGATTGGTGCGATACTCCTGTCACCTGATCTGTTTACTGCCATTCCATCACTGGGTCAGGATCCGGAATACCTTCCAATCACCACGAAAACCACCATCCCACTTATCATTCTGCAAGCCGATCAGCGCGCATCGGCGCGGCATTTTCCGCAGTTGCTGTCCAGGCTAAACGAGCGTAATCCCGGTGTTTACTTTTCAGTGATGAAAAATGTTTCCGGAATTCTTTATGAAGGCGATACCGCACCGGAAACACTGGCCCGACTGGACAGTTTACCGAAGCAAATGACAGGTATGTTCAAACTGCTTGAAGCCACACCATATGAACAAATCAATCTGGATTACCGGCAACCAGAACAAAAATCCGTGGCACGACTGGACAGTCGGCTTAAACCATTCACGGGAAACCCGGTTCCTCCGCCAATCAATCTGACAGATATTAATGGCAAGGTGTTTTCGATTAATGATTATACCGGCCGAGTAACACTGGTAAATTTCTGGGCGACATGGTGCCCGCCCTGCGTGGAGGAAATACCATCGCTTAATCGCCTGCGACAGAAAATGTCGGGCAAACCGTTTCGATTAATCTCGGTAAATTATGCCGAGCCACCTGAAGTGGTCAGGCAGTTTATGCAACAGGTCAACGTCGAGTTTCCGGTCCTGATGGATTTACAGGCCACCACGTCGGCACAATGGAATGTCATAGCATTCCCATCCACCTTTGTCATCGGCCCGGATGGTAAAATTCACTACGGTGTCAATGCAGCCATTGCCTGGGATGATCCGGAAGTTATCAGAACCCTGGATAGATTACTTCAACAGTCTGTGATTAATTAATGGCAATGGTGACGATCACTGCGACAAACATCAGCACAACACTGTAGAACAGGCTGGCCGCCATATTGCCCTTTTTTATCTCTTCCAGGAAGTTAATATTTTTATACACGTAATGATCAAGCATATACAGTGTCGCCACGCTCACCAGTAACGTAACAATCGCATATCCCAGACCGATTAACAGGTTCATGATTGTTTGCATGATTGTTGAAACTTCCATAACTACCTCCGCGAAGAATACAATTTAACCCTGAATGGCGCTACCGGCTTTTTGCTGTGCAGGCCAATAGCATATGCCGTTAAATCTTCCAGTGTGCTGGCATTTAACTGGCTGGATGGATAATTCATGATATCGCGTACCGCAAAATATTTTGCCGGCCCGATATTATACAGGTCATCCGCACCAAACAGATGTAATGCCTCGTGAGCCTGGGCGTATTCCAGTGACTGCCATCTTTTCGGGCGGGTCGGCTCCATCAGAAAAACAAATTCGCCGAATTCATTACAACGATGCATGCAACGCGAGGCAAATGAGCGGCCGTCCCGGGCCAGATGAAACATGATGATAGCCTGATCCGCTTTTTCTTCACGCCGAATGGATTCAGTGAAGTCCAGAATGTTTTTGTAACCGAAGTGCCTGGCTGCCAGCATCGCCACGCGATCGGCGTTCCTGAAGTTCTGATTGAAATCACCAACGCGCAGGCGTTTTATAACCGGGTGTTTGTTGACAACAAACATGCGATGCACAAACTTTACATCACTGCCGTAATTCTTCGCCTTACCAGCCAGCCAGTCCTGGGCCGAGTGCCAGACACGCATCACGTGGCTTCGTTCCCGCAAACTCCAGTCGTGGATAACACCATCTGCCAGGAACACGTAGATTACGACGATCCGGCCCTGTAATGCGGCTGCCGGGCCAACATGGGGACTGGCATGGTAAGTCGTTTTGAGGTGGCGCTCGTGATTGACATCTTCGATGGCGCGCGTGCTGACAAGCAACATCTCTCGTGCGTGCTGCTTGTCACGTGTACGACTGGCGTATTTTTCCGCCTGCTTCCACATTTTTTCCGACTCAACATATTGCCACAGCGCGATATGACAATAGCCTCTGAGTTTGTAGTACTGATACATGTAGTCCCGGTCAGAACCGGCGTGCCGTTTAAAATTCACCTCGTTGTCTTCCAGCAATACCAACGCAGCCAGGTAGTCTTTATTCACATAGTGCTGATGCGCCTGTATCAATGTCTTTACCAGACCGGGAAATCGCTTGTCGTCCTGCAGGTCTTCGAGACTCGAACCCGGACCGATATCCTTATGCAAAAAGGCATTCATGAGACTGGTTACCACAAAAATGATAATCAGCCACGTGAACAGGAATCCAAAGAATCTGCTGAGTGTATGTCTCATGACAGGTGATTATGACACAACCAGTGCGTTTACAAACCCTCTATTGCACATCTACAATAGCCCGATGCAAACCGGACCAATATCATGAAACTGAGCGTTAACGAATTCAGAAACTGGAAACATAAATCCATCACCCTGCTGGGCATGTCGGGTGTCGGCAAGACTCGCCTTGCGGCACTGCTGCGCTCAAATGACTGGTTCCATTATTCCGGCGACTATCGCATCGGTACCCGCTATCTGGATGAACCGATACTCGACAATATAAAACTACAGGCCATGCAGGTACCGTTTTTACGCACCCTGCTGCGTAATGACTCTATATATATAGCGAACAATATTACGGTCGATAACCTGCAGCCGGTGTCCAGTTTTCTCGGCAAGCTGGGCAACCCGGAACTCGGCGGCCTGCCGCTGGATGAATTCAAGCGTCGCCAGGCACTGCATCATGCGGCGGAAATTTCCGCCATGCGTGATGTTCCCGACTTTATTCGCAAGGCGCAAAGCATCTACGGCTATCAGCATTTTATTAATGATGCAGGTGGCAGCGTGTGCGAACTGGATGATGCCGACACACTGGAGTCACTGGCTGAACATACGCTTATTATCTATATCAAGGCCACAAAATCCGATGAGAAGGAACTGATCCGTCGCGCCGAACAGGATCCCAAGCCGCTCTATTACCGCGAAGCGTTTCTTGATGAGCAACTGGAAATATACAAAAAAGAAAAGGGTCTGGACTATGTCGCGATGATCGATCCGGATGACTTTGTGCGCTGGATTTTTCCACGCCTGTTCAATGCCCGGATTCCGCGTTACGAATCCATTGCAAACGAGTATGGTTATACCATTTCGACGACCGATCTCTGGCAGGCCAAATCAGAACAGGATTTCCTGTCCCTGATCGAACAGGCACTGGAGTAAACCATGCCGCTGGTCGCCCATACCGGATTACCCAGTTTCACACGCCTGCGTGACGAAGGAGAAACCGTCCTGAGTCAGGATGATGCCCTGCACCAGGATATTCGTGAACTGCATATCGGCTTGCTTAACATGATGCCCGATGCCGCCCTGGAAGCAACCGAGCGACAGTTTTTTCGTTTAATCGGTGAAAGTAACCAGATCGCACAGTTTTACCTGCATCCGTTTTCGATCCCTAACCTGCCACGTGGCGAACAGGGACAGGCACATATCGATCAGTATTATGAAACTGTTGATACGATAAAACAGCAGGGACTGGACGCGCTGATTATCACCGGCGCCAACGTAACCGGTAATGAACTGTCGCAACAACCCTTCTGGGAACCATTGATCGATATTATCGACTGGGCCTATGAGAATGTAACGTCGACACTCTGTTCGTGTCTTGCGACGCATGCCGTTCTGGAATTTCGTTACCAGCAAAAACGCCGGCCACTGGGTTTCAAACGCTGGGGGGTTTACTCACACAAGGTCGTGAATCGCCATCACCCATTAGTGGTGGGCGTCAATACACGCTTCGATGTTCCGCATTCACGATTTAACCAGATCGACCGACAGCAATTCGATGCAGCCGGGTTACATGTACTGGCGGAAAGCCAGACGGCAGGCGTGCATCTTGCAGTAAGCGAAGATCAGTTTCGATTGATCTTCTTTCAGGGCCACCCGGAATACGATGCCATCAGCCTGTTAAAGGAATATAAACGCGAGACCGTTCGTTATTTCAATGGTGAACGCGAGGACTACCCGCCGGTCCCGGAAAATTATTTATCCCGCCAGGCCTGCGCCATTCTGGACGAATACCATGGTATCCTGGAGTCCGCGCGTAAAAAACAAACCGCAATCCCGGCTTTTCCTGAACAGGTGGTCGCGAATTATATCGATAACACCTGGCATGACAGTGCGGAAGCGATTATCAATAACTGGATTGGTCAGGTCTATCAACTGACCAGCATCGATCGCAAAAGACCGTTTGAAGAAAGCATTAACCCGAACAATCCACTCGGGTTATAACATGTCGTTCAGAAACTCGCGGGCGGAATGGATATCATGACGTCCCGGTGAGCCGGATTCTTTCTCCACAACACTGCCATCACTCCTGAACGTTACCCAGGCTGGTACAGCATTAATTTCGGCACGCAGCTCATTCCAGTAACGGGAATCCTTATCTATATAGACCTGGCCACCGATATCGCGAGCCATATCATAACCGCCATTGAAATTTCCCCACGCCTTACCCACCACAACCACCAGACCGGCGTCCTGGCCTGCCATCGCTTCGCGAACATAAGGCACAAAACGTTTGGTCTGCCGGCAGGCCGGACACCAGGGTGCCATATACAGTACCAGGCAACGACTCCGGTTCAGGCATGGGTGATCGTCGGTGCTGGTCGAGCGTGACATGTAGGCACGCAATTGTTTGGCGGGTAAATCGTAGGCGGAAAAAGGCTGGGCTGGTTCATTAACATTCAGCCACACCAACAGGGCGATACCTATCAGCAAAATGATGATGACGGCTTTCATTATTCAGCCACTCCCTGCTTTACTTTTCTGAAAAGATAATGTCAGTGTTTCGTGCGATTCACGTTCGATGCGCTGCACAAATACCTGCTGCTGCTCCTGTTTTGGCAGACGGTTAAGCGCATCGATATGAAATGCCACTGCACAGGGAATACGGGAAATCTCGCCCAGGTACTCACTCATTTTATTACTGTGCAGGCAGAGAACACGCGCGGCCTGCGCAGCATTGAGGCCCCATTGCCTGATTACGTCATCGAGTTGCTGTGCCGTCATTTGCATGAATCTGACTCCAACGATTTTGATAAATTACATAACTGGCCATGATACAACAATATTTTTTCATTTCACGTCAAGATTGAGTTTTTCACAAATTTCATTACCATAGTGGCCCCTTTGAAGCAGGCACACAGATTGAAACAGGACGACTATCAGCCGGGACAACGCTGGATCAGCAACACCGAATTACAACTGGGCCTGGGGACCATTTTGTCTGTTGACGCCCGCAGTGTTCAGGTTGCATTTCTGGCCACAGGTGAAACCCGCACTTACTCACGCGAAACAGCGCCCCTGTCACGTGTTACTTTCTCGCTAAACGACCACATCACCAGCCAGGATGGCTGGACCATGACCGTCACGGACATCGAGCACCATAACGGCCTGCTGGTCTACTTCGGTACGCGCGAAGACAACAGTGAAGCGATACTGCCGGAAAGCCAGATCGATCATCTTATGCAGCTTAACCAGCCGGTCGATCGCCTGTTGACCGGTCAGGTCGACAAACCGGCATTGTTCCGGCTACGCAGGGACACACGCCGACATATTAACCGCCTGTTGCACTCGGAATTACACGGCCTGATTGGTACCCGCACCAGCCTCATTCCACATCAGTTATATATCGCCAACGAGGTATCACGTCGCTATGCACCACGTGTACTGCTGGCAGATGAAGTCGGACTGGGTAAAACCATCGAGGCTGGCCTGATTATTCACCGCCAGTTATTAACCGAACGCGCCCAGCGGGTGCTGATCGTTGTACCGGAAACGCTGGTGCATCAGTGGCTGGTGGAAATGTTGCGCCGTTTCAACCTGCTGTTCAGTGTCTTCGACGAAGAACGTTGTCAGGCCGTCGAAGATAGTGGCGAACTGGATAATCCGTTTGAAAGTGAACAACTCATTATCTGCTCGCTGTCGTTTTTGACACAGTATGCAAACCGGCACAACTCGGCTGTTACAGCCGGCTGGGATTTACTGGTTGTGGATGAAGCCCATCATTTGCACTGGTCGCAACAGGAAGCCAGTAACGAATACCAGTGTATCGAACAACTGTCTCAGTCCACCAAAGGAATCCTGCTTCTGACGGCCACACCGGAACAGCTGGGTAAAACCGGCCATTTCGCCCGCCTGCGACTGCTCGATCCGGATCGATTTCCGGATTTCGACCAGTTTGTCGAAGAAGAAAAACATTATGAGCCCATTGCTGCGGCAGTGGAAAACCTGCTTGATCGAAGCACACTGTCACAGGAAAGTATCGACGTGCTGTCCGGCACGATGGATGAAGGTGATAACCAGACGTATCTTGACCAGGTGATTGATGCACAATGTGATGCGGAAACCCGTGACTATGCCCGTAACCGGCTGATCGAACACTTACTTGATCGCCACGGCACCGGGCGGGTTTTGTTTCGCAACACCCGACATGCCGTGAAAGGTTTTCCGCAACGGGAATGTCATGCCGCTACCCTGCCACTACCCGGGCAATATAAAACGGTACTGCAAAACCATGCCGCAACAACCAGCAACCCGGCACGCCTGCTCAGCCCGGAACGAATTTACGAACACGATCGAACTGCGGACCAGCCAGTCTGGACAGAACTGGACCCACGGGTTAACTGGTTATTTGAACTGCTGCAAAATTTAAAACCGGACAAGGTCCTGGTGATAACCGCCAGTGCCGAGACGACACTGGAACTGGCCGAGCATTTACAAAAACGCAGTGGCATTCATGCCGCGGTTTTCCATGAAGGCATGAACATCATCGAACGGGATCGGGCAGCAGCGTTCTTTGCCAGCCAGGAAGAAGGTAGCCAGGTATTGCTGTGTTCGGAAATCGGCAGTGAAGGCCGTAATTTCCAGTTTGCCCATCACCTTGTGTTGTTTGACCTGCCGTTGAATCCGGACCTGCTCGAACAACGGATTGGACGGCTCGATCGAATCGGTCAGACCCAGACTATTCGAATTCATGTTCCCTGTTTGCAGGGTTCTGCACAGGAATCGATGTTCCACTGGTACCACGAAGGATTACAGGCGTTTGAACACACCTGCCCGGCAGGTCACAGTGTCTTTGTCGAGGTTGAGCAGGAGCTGATAAATGTATTGCGCCAGTCCAGTATGCATGAAAGTGGACAACCGGAATACACCGCCCTAATCGACAGAACGGCACAACTTCTCCGGCAATATAATGACACCCTGCAACAGGGACGTGACCGGTTACTCGAGTTCAGTTCCTGCCGTCCGGATCAGGCAACAAAGCTGGTGGATACCGCCATCGAACAATCACGTGAAAAAGAACTGGCGGACTACCTGGATCATGTATTTGATAACTTCGGCATCGAATCCGAGATTCATAGCCAGACCAGCTTTGTCATCAGGCCCGGCGATCATGTCAGAACACACTTACCGGGCCTGACTGAAGACGGGCTGACCATCACTTACCACCGCACAACGGCACTGGCCAATGAAGACATGCAGTTTATGACCTGGGAGCATCCACTGGTGACTGCCGCCATGGATACCATCATAAATACGGAAATCGGCAACACCACCATGGTCACCATTAAACACAAGGGCTTGCAACCGGGTAGCCTGTTTATCGAATGTCTTTATAACCTGGTTCCCGCCTCGAGCCAGAAACTGGACACGGCACGGTACTTATCAAACTCGACCTTGCGCGTGGTCATCGATCAACAGGGCAAACAGTATCAAACCAGCCTGACGCATGCCGTCATCGAGAAAATTCAGGACCGGATTCCACGTGAAGTCGTCAGTAAGATTATCAAGGGGCATGCTGCCGCGTTGAAAAAAATGCTGGCGGTGTGCGACAAACTGGTCAGTCAGCATGTACCCGTGGTGGTCGACAAGGCCCGCCAGCAGGTTGAACGGGACTATAACCGGGAAGTAGATCGACTGGTCGCCCTCAAGACCATCAACCCCAATATCCGCGATGAGGAAATCACGTTTTTCCGACAGGAGAAACAGCTCATCATCGAACAGCTCGACGCCACCGTGTCACAGCTGGATGCGATTCGCGTGATGATTGTCGTCGACTGAACAATATAAGTAGTAACGTCAACGTTCCCGATAACCGGTCAGCATGATTTTAATGAGATTTTCGCCATGCATAAGACTGGCAAACAGGACGCCACCAATGTGAACAAAGACCAGCAACAGGGTTAAATTCGCCAGGGCTTCGTGGATCTCTTCCCAGAATTCGTCTTCGTTTTCTTCCTGTTCGTTACCTTTGCCTTCGTCGCCATTGGCATATGCTACTGAGACCAGTGACGATTCTGTTGCCAGCGGACCATGCCCTTCTACACCGTAGGCTTCGAGGCCGGACCAGGTAGTCAGTATCAGGGATACCAGCAAGGCAATCACCATCCAGCCACCAATCGGATTGTGCCCTTCATAATGCATGGGTTGTCGAGTCGTCAGGGAACGTGCATAACGCTTCACTTCGGATGGGCCATAGATAAAATTGACAAACCTTGCATTGCGAGTGCCAATAAATCCCCATACCAGCCTGATGATCAACAGCGCGGCAATGACATAACCGGCATAGGCATGAACTGTATCCAGTTCATCACCGGACAGATAAGCAATGATAAAAAAGAAAACCAGTGACCAGTGAAATGATCTTACGACAATATCCCAAACTTTGATGCGTTCTGTCACGAGAATTACCAGTAGGAAGTGAATACAGATTCAGTAAAATTCAGACCATCGTTTTTGGCTTATGTTCAAATTAATAACGATTAATAATAACTTTGCAAATTTGTCAGCTATTAATTCAACAACGCGATATACTTGTTTTTATGAGTACTTTTACACGCAACGTGCCTTTACTCGCCTTTGCCCAGGCCATGATGATGACCAGCATGTCCCTGATCATTGCCACTTCCGCATTAGTTGGCCATAACCTGGCAAGTGATAAAGCCTACTCCACATTTCCGTTAGCCGTGATCATGATCGCCGGTATGCTGACCAGTATTCCGGCCGCGCTGATCATGCAAAAGCTTGGCCGTAAAGCCGGTTTCCTCGCGGCCAGCATCCTGGCGATGGCCGGTGCCAGCCTGCTGGCCAGTGCAATCATCCAGCAGACATTCTGGTTGTTCCTGACAGCCAGTGCGCTGATTGGCATGTTTAACGGATTTGGCAATTACTTTCGTTTTGCCGCAGCGGATGCAGTTGGTGAGGATCATAAAAGCCGTGCCATTTCCCTGGTCATGGCGGGGGGAGTGATTGCCGCGATTATTGGCCCCAACCTGGCTACCTATACCCAACACCTTATCGAGGGTGCGTCGTTTGCAGGAAGTTACCTGGCATTGATCGCGGTGTATGGATTCCTGATGCTGTCACTGCTGTTTTTGAAATTACCCGATCATGGTTCGTTGATTGATATACAGGATCAACCGCAGGCGCGACCATTATCAGAAATTCTTCGCCAGCCGGAATTTATTGTCGCCGTGATATGCGGCATGCTCGGTTACGGTGTGATGAGTTTCATCATGACCGCGACACCGCTGGCCATGCATCACCATACTCACCCATTTAGTGATACCGCCTTTGTAATTCAGTGGCATGTCCTGGGCATGTTTGCGCCCGCTTTTGTTACCGGCCATTTGATCCGGCGTTTTGGATTAATCAGAGTCATGGGGATCGGCGCCGTGCTGGGAGTACTGTGTATCATCATCAACCTGGTTGGCACCAGCATGTGGCATTTTTTCAGCGCGCTGTTATTACTCGGCGTGAGCTGGAACTTTCTGTTTATTGGCGCAACAACTCTACTTACTCAGGCGTATAGTCCACAGGAAAAATTTCGGACTCAGGCAGCGAACGATTTTATGGTTTTCACCACGGTTGCCATCGCATCCCTGTCTGCCGGAATATTGCACCATGAGTACGGCTGGCGCGCTGTCAACATCGGCGCCCTGCCGGCACTCATGGTGATTGTGATGAGCCTGGTCTGGTTGACTTTAAAACGTAGCAGACCGATTAAGCCGCAGCAGGTCTGACTTCGGTATAGCCGCGAATAAAGCGGGCAAAGTCGGCCAGCGCCTCGATACCGGTTTTTTCCGCTTCAACACACCAGGCCTGCAGTCGTTCCAGTCTGACGGCCTGATTGTGAACAGAGGTATTCCATAACTCGACCAGATTCTTCTTGAATTCATATACCGTCGCCAGCGTCTTGCTGCGATCAACCGCTTCACCGATCGTCTCAAGTGCACGTTCATCCAGTTTGATATCTTCGCGCGTCATCAGCTTGCGTACACGGCGGTACAGTGACTGACAGTAGTCATTGGCGCGACGGCACTCTTCCCGAATTACCGGCCTGATCACCTTACGACCATACATTTTGACAATATGAAACCGATGCTTGGCCAGTGCGCGTAATGTGTCCATGTCGATCAACTGCTTGTCAGCATGACTACGAACTTTTGCAGCTGTTTTCTTGACTTTGGCGAGACCGACATAACTCATAAGTTTGATATACAGCCAGCCAATATCAAACTCCCACCATTTATTGGACAGGCGGGCTGAAGTTGCATAGGCATGATGATTATTGTGTAACTCTTCTCCACCAATCAGAATGCCCCACGGAACAATATTTCGCGATGCATCCCGTGTTTCAAAATTTCGATAACCCAGATAATGTCCTATACCGTTGATAACACCGGCAGCAAGTACCGGAATCCATAACATCTGCACGGCGAAAACAGTAATACCAATAACACCGAACATGGCAACATTCAGAACCAGCATCAGCATAATGCCCATAAACGGGTACTTGCTATAAACATTTCTTTCCAGCCAGTCATCCGGAGTTCCCTGGCCGTAGTTTTTCATTGTTTCGGGATTCTTCGCTTCGGCGCGATATAATTCCGATCCTTCCAGTAGTAATTTTTTTATGCCGTAAATGCGCGGACTGTGCGGATCATCTTTCGATTCACACTTGGCATGATGCTTACGATGAATGGCAACCCATTCTTTTGTCACCATGCCAGTGGTCAGCCACAGCCAGAAGCGAAAGAAATGACTGCTAATCGCATGCAGTGACAATGAGCCGTGCGATTGATGGCGATGTAAAAAGATCGTCACGCTGGCAATCGTGATATGGGTAAGAATCAGGGTAATGGCAATAATTCCGAACCAGGGTAAGTTCAGCAGACCGTTTTCAAGAAAATTCATGGAAAATACTCAATGTAATAAAACAAGTGACAACTATTATATCGAACTTATACAAAATTCCCTTAGCCGAATTCATAAGAACGAGTAACAGAATGTGATATCATGTTTGGTTATAGGGTTATATTACGCAAAATCAAGTGCTTGCAGCAATAAAGTGGTAAAAATTCTAAAAAAAGCTATTCTTTAAATATAGGGATTTCAATGAAATTAGATGATTCAGGATTAAAAGATGGTAAATGATGAAAAAGTAGTCGCTAGCGAACTCGAATATACATTAATCAGTGTTGAAAAGACTGAGCCGCCTTCCGGCGTTGAAGGTGGTAACTGGTATGAATACATCGTCGGCAGAGGCAATTCCTCCCTGGTTGGTAAGCGCCGTGGTACACGTAAACAGGTGACGGAACACGCGGAAACACTGGCCGATGATCTGAACTCCCGCCGTGGTTTACGCGTCAGTCATTACGGACGGCAGGGTAACAAGGTTTAGATTCCCTTTCCTTACTTGTAGTGTTTGTGCTTGGGTTTTTTGTGACCCGGTGGTTTGCCTTTCCCCTTGCCCTTTCCTTTCATATCACCCGCATGACTTGAGTCCATGGCATACAGGTCATGGCCGCGTTTGAGCGCATGAAATTCACGTGACCCGGGCTTGATACCCAGATTCTTCGCGACCACACCCCACCCCTGGCCACGTTGGTGATGATAGCGATCAACCACGTAATGCGGCGAGCGGCCTGACATTTCGCTCAGGCGCAACACCATGTAGGCATTGGCGTAATCCCCTGCCTTTCGAATCACGGTATCAATTTCGAGATCGCCGAGCCGAAAGCGTGTAGCGAGACTGGCACGAAAACCGGCCGGGTCGGCGTCAGCCCGAACAGAGAGATCGCGCATCCATTTGAAATCTGCCGCCGCAGCCGGAACCACCAGGGCCAGC
The DNA here is from genome assembly GCA_937967995.1 of uncultured Gammaproteobacteria bacterium. Classification (GTDB taxonomy): domain Bacteria; phylum Pseudomonadota; class Gammaproteobacteria; order UBA6429; family Thiohalophilaceae; genus CALBTB01. The sequence continues at coordinate 102,275 of CALBTB010000013.1, read as the reverse complement.
TGGCAGGCCAGCAATAAACCTAATCGAGCTAAGTGTTTCATCAATCCGCCCCTTGATATACATGCACTTAGAGAAATATAGCGTTCCGCCCTGCTGACGTCCCGCCGTATGCCGCAGGGCGCGAATTCCGTCACATAAATGATAGATATTGCCTATTTTATTGATTTAAATAAACGATTTTATCTATCTTTCAGGTTACCCAATAATACTCGCCAACATGAATTTCAGATTATCCAAGAGGAGCAAATAACCATGTTACAGAACAAGCAGGGCCAGCGTATTCCCAGTGTGACATTCAAGATGCGCGAAGATGGCCAGTTTATCGATGTCAGCAGCGAGTCACTGTTTCACGGCAAAACCGTCATTCTATTTGCCCTGCCCGGTGCTTTCACCCCGACCTGCTCGTCTACGCATTTACCGCGATACAACGAGTTGGCGGCGACGTTTAAAGCCAATGGCGTGGATGAAATTCTGTGCCTGTCGGTCAACGATGCCTTTGTCATGGATGCCTGGCGAGCGGACCAGGAAGCCGAGCACATTCGATTAATTCCGGATGGTAATGGCGACTTCAGCCGTGGCATGGGCATGCTGGTAGATAAATCAGACCTCGGATTTGGTGAGCGTTCATGGCGTTATTCGATGCTGGTCAAAGACGGTGTCATCGAAAAGATGTTCATCGAGCCGGAATTGCCGGGCGACCCCTTCGAGGTGTCCGATGCCGATACGATGTTGAACTACATCAATCCGCAGGCCAGAAAACCGGACGCCATCAGCATCATTACCAAGCCGGGCTGTCCCTACTGTGTCCGTGCCAAGTCGTTACTGGCTGAGCATGACATGGCGTACGAAGAGATTGTCACCGGTCACGATGCAACACTACGCTCGGTGCGCGCCATTAGCGGAAAGGAAACCGTACCCCAGGTGTTCATTAACGGCCAGCACATTGGAGGTTCGGATGAACTGGCGGATTACCTGCAACGTCAGGATCAACACGCCGCCTGATCGCAGGGACTGAAAAACGGGCCCCACCACAGGGGCCCGTTCCCGTTTTGCATGAAAAGGCCATCACGCTGTTTCGATTTGTTGCAGACAAAGAGTGACATGCGTTTCTGTGATCGAGATTTGGCAGAGCCATTAAAGGTTAACAACAGGGATTCCGTTATATGTAAGTAACTTACCTGCATAACTCGAATATTAGAGGAGCATGATATGCCTCAACTCAGAATTGATGGATCTTCACTGGAGCTGCGTGCCGATGGTCAACTACAGTCACTGGAAGACTGGAATGTGGATGTGGCAATTGCCATGGCGCAGCAGGATGGCATAAGCCTGACAGACGCTCACTGGCAGGTCATCGAAGTAATGCGTAAATATTATGAGACCTATAACATCTCACCGATAGCCAAACTGTTAAAGAAAGAAATCAGTGAATCGCTGGGCGCGGAAAAAGCCACCGACGATTACCTGTTGTCATTATTCCCACGTGGCGTGACCACACAGGGTGCGCGCATTGCCGGTATTCCCAAACCCTCGCTGGATGCCGAACTGGATCAATCCATTCATACCAGAAAAGCAAACAGCGGTGCTAAACAGGCCAAACTGTTCGATCAGTTTGAATACAATGGCAAATCATACAAAGTACACGCCAGGGGTAATCTGGTCGATATGGATGACTGGAATGAAGAACTGGCGCAATACATGGCGCAAGGTGAAGACATCGAATTAACGGAAGCGCACTGGGAAGTGATTCGCTTTTTGCGCAAGTTTTATTTCCAGTACGGCATCACGCCGATGGTGAAACTGCTGATGAAACACATGCGTAATCAGCTCGGTGCAGAAAAAAGCAGTAAAGACTATCTTTATAAACTGTTTCCGGCTGGTCCTTCCCGCCAGGGATCACGCATTGCCGGTCTGCCTGAACCACAGGGATGTATTGATCCCTAGTTCCGGTCAGGCAAGCTGATCATCGGCCACGGCGTAACGCGGATCTTCAAGGACGTTGACCACTACCAGGTCACCGGCCTTGCGCAGCAACTGACGACATTCCGGGCTCAGGTGACGCAGGTGTAATGACTTGCCAGCCCGAATGTATTTTTCCGCCAGTGTATCAATTGCCTCGATGGCCGAATGATCGGCGACACGTGAGTTCTGAAACTCGATAATGACATTATCGGCATCATTCTCCGGATCAAACAGTTCCAGAAATCGTTTGACGGACCCAAAAAACAGCGGGCCGTTTAATTCATGTACCCGCGTGCCATTTTCATCGTCATAACTTTTTATATTGATATGCTTGGCATGTTCCCAGGCAAATACCAGTGCCGAGACGATAACACCCACAACGACCGCCACGGCAAGATCCGTAAACACGGTGACCGCTGATACCAGTACCAGCACAAAGGCGTCCGTGCGGGGAATCTTGTCCATGATGCGTAAACTCGACCATTCAAAAGTCGCCAGCACCACCATAAACATCACCCCAACCAGCGCCGCCATCGGAATGGCTTCGATCAACGGGGAAGCAAACAGAATAAAACTCAGCAGGAACAGGGCCGCCGCGACACCGGAGAGTCGCTGCCGGCCACCCGAGTTCACATTGATCATGCTCTGGCCAATCATGGCGCAACCACCCATACCACCAAACAGGCCCGTCACGGTGTTGGCAATTCCCTGCCCCATGCACTCACGGTTACCGCGCCCACGCGTGTTGGTCACTTCATCGATCAGGCTGAGAGTCAATAATGATTCGATCAGGCCCACCGCCGCCAGAATAAATGAATAAGGCAGAATAATTGATAAGGTCTCTAACGAAAAAGGTACAGCGGGAATATGGAACGACGGTAAACCACCCTTGATACTGGCCAGATCGCCAACGGTTGTCGTGTTCAGATCTAACCCGATGACCAGCAACGACACTACAAGGATCGCAGCCAGTGACGCCGGTATGGCGCCGGTCAGTTTTGGTAAGTACTGAATGATGAACATGGTCAGCAGGATGAGACCACCGAACAGCAGCATGGCTTCTCCGCTCATCCAGGTCCTGTCGCCATCGACTGTTTCGATCTGAAAATGCTGTAACTGGGCCAGGAAGATCACGATGGCAAGGCCATTGACGAAACCCAGCATGACCGGATGCGGCACGATACGAATAAATTTACCCAGACGCAGAATACCGGCCCCCATCTGGATCAAACCGGCCAGCACCACAGCCGCAAACAGGTATTCAACGCCGTGCTCGGCCACCAACGCCACCATGACCACGGCCATGGCACCAGTGGCACCGGAAATCATGCCAGGCCGGCCACCAAATATGGCCGCCAGCAGACCCACCATGAACGCTGCGTACAACCCCACCAGGGGTTCAACACCGGCCACGAAGGCAAAGGCCACGGCTTCGGGCACCAGGGCCAGCGCCACGGTCAACCCTGACAGGATCTCGTTCTTAAAACAGACGCGACTCGCGCAACCCAGTTGAAACATGCACTACCCCGGCTTTTCGATTACCACAAAAAGCCGGGGAGTATATCAGTATTTACTAATATTACCTAACCAGGCAGCAGGCCTTGCGTTTTACTGCTCGGATTGCAGGCGTGCGATGCGCTCATCCAGCGGCGGATGGGTCATGAACAACCGCTTCAGACCGGCACCAATACCTCCATTGATACCAAACGCAGCCAGTTGATCCGGCAGGTGTGGCTGTTCGACAGAGGCCTTGAGGCGTTGCAGGGCGGCAATCATCTTGTTGCGACTACTCAAACGGGCACCGCCGGCATCCGCACGGAATTCACGCTGACGGCTGAACCACATAACGATGATACTGGCCAGTATTCCAAGAATCAGTTCAGCAACGATGGCTGTGATCCAGAATGCCGGACCATGGCCCCGTTCGACCTTGAACACCAGTCGATCGACCAGGTGACCGATCACCCGTGACAGGAAAATCACGAACGTATTCACTACGCCCTGAATCAGCGCCAGTGTGATCATGTCGCCATTGGCGACATGGCTGACTTCATGGGCCATGACAGCTTCGGCCTCGTCACGATTCATGGCATTCAGCAAACCGGTGCTGACGGCAACCAGGGCATTATTACGTGACATGCCAGTGGCAAAGGCATTTACATCCGGCGAATCAAAAATGGCAACTTCCGGCATGCCGATACCGGCTTCGCGCGCCTGCTTTTCCACTGTCGCGACCAGCCATTGTTCGGTCGGGTTACGTGGTGTCTCAATCACCTGTGCACCGGTAAAACGCTTTGCCGTCCACTTGGACATGGCCAGTGAAATAAACGAACCACCAAAACCAAACACGGCGGCAAAAATTAACAGGCTGTTGATATCCAGCCCGACACCCTGCTGATCGAGGATCTGTTCCACCCCCAGGATCCGCAAAGTGATGCCCAGGACCAGTACAACGGCAACGTTGGTTGCCAGGTAAAGCAGGACGCGTTTCATTTATTTCTCCATTCCTCAGGACTTGTTAAACCCAAACACCGAACCAAAACCGATCAAATTGTAAACCATTGCAAATTCCAATGGGTACCCGCGCATAGATAGGGACAAGAAAAAAAAGTTCAATACTCACAAACTACATTGATTCTACATTCTAAGCGCCTGATTAAAAATCTATTTCAGTGCATTTCACTCTAAACAAGACGAGCAGAGCCACCATCTTGTTACAAACTGTTGTTTTGAGGCCATGGTCACCTTTTATTCTTTGTCAGGGATATTGGCTATATTTTAGATCCGTCTTTCCATTTAATGTCTATGACCAACGCAAGCCAACACTCTTCTCACCTGCGCCGTATGCTCGAACCCCGGCAGGTCATAGCTATTGGTCTGGCACTCAGTCTCTGCCTGGCCATTACCCTGCTGGCCTACCAGCATGTCAATTCAATCGAGGCCGCACAACTCGACAAGGAATTTAATCACCGCACCAAGCATCACGCCACGGCGATACAGTCCGTGCTGAATAAGAACCAGCGCCTGCTGGAATCACTGGCCGGACTGCATGCGGCTTCAAAAGAACTGGAATTTAGCGAATTCATAGTATTTTCAAGATTCGTCATGGACAATCATCCCGACGCACGGGCACTGGAATGGATACCCCGCGTCCCCCTGTCGCAGCGGGAACAACATGAAAAACAGGCCCGCCAGTCGGCATTTATCGATTACAGGATTCGTGAACTGACTGAAGATGGTCGCATGGTAGCAGCTGCCGTGCGTGATGAATATTTTCCAGTGTCTTTCATTGAACCGGTTAGCGGAAACGAACAGGCGATCGGATTCGACCTGGCCTCCGAACCGGAACGACGCAAAGCACTCAATACAGCCCGCGATGAAGGTCGCATTGTTGCCACAAGCTGGTTGTCACTGGTCCAGGACTCACACAAGCAACCCGGCTTCCTGTTGTTAATTCCGGTCTATGAAAAAGGCCAGATACCGGTCAGCGTGGAACAACGGCGCAAAAAGTTACTTGGCTTTTTTCTGGGTGTCTTCCAGGTTAAATCGCTGGTGGAAGGAGCGTTGCGCAACATGCCGGCTGCAGGACTGGATATTCGACTCACGGAATTTGAAACAACATCCAACGATTCTATCCTGCCTGCCAGACTGGAGTACATTCACGCCTCGCGAACCCGCGATTTGTCTGAGCCTGATGCCTCACTAACCAAAGACCTCTACAGCCAGATACTGGTCGATCTGGCCGATAAAAAATGGTCACTGGAGTTTCACCCTGCACCGGCCTTTTATGAAAACTATCGCGAATATTATCCGGAAGCCATCCTGTTTGGCGGTATCCTGTTTTCACTGCTGCTTGCAATATACCTGTTCAGTCTGGCCCGGCAAAACTCCCGTCAGTCACAAATGGTACAGGATCTGGAGACATTGAATCACAAGTTACAGCAGGAAATCAGCGAACGACAGAAAGCGCAGCAGGACCTGTTTAACAGTGAAAAGAAATATCGCACCCTGATAGAACATGCGCCGGAGGCCATCACGATGCTTGATGCGCACAACGGCCAGTTTCTTGAAGTCAATTGCAATGCAGAAAAACTTTTCTGCATGGATCGTGAAAGTCTGTTGGTAACATCCCTGTTCAACCTGAGCCCTGACAGACAACCGGATGGGCGCTTATCTGCCATTCTGCTTGAACAGCATCTTCAAAAAACAACAGACGGCCAGGTAAACGAATTTAACTGGATCATCAATGATAAACAGGGTGGATTTATTTACACTTCAATTCGCATGTCGCCCATACCTGGAGTCAAAAACAATATTGTTCGAGCCTGTATTACCGACATGACGCACAGGTACCAGGCGGAATCACGCATCAACAAGCTGTCCAGCATTGTGGAACAAACGACCGATATTGTACTGATCACTGACGTATCCGGTTATATCGAATATGCCAACCGGGGCTTCGAAATGGCTACCGGTTACACTCGCGAAGAAGTCATCGGGCGTACCACCCAGTTCCTGAAGTCCGGTGAACATACCCCGGTATTTTACCGGCAACTCTGGAAAACCATTCGTTCGGGAGATGCGTTTCGTGGCGTCATCATCAACCGCAAGAAAAACGGCAGCATGATGTACGAGGAAAAAACCATCGCGCCATTGCGTGACCATTTCGGCAACATCACACACTATGTATCGACCGGCAAGGATATTACCGAACGCATGCTGGCGCATGAACGGATCGATCACATGGCCTTTCATGATCCATTGACTGATTTGCCTAACCGCGAACTTTTTAAGGATCGATTGGGACATGCCATCAATATGGCAAACCGCGACAACCGCATGCTGGGCGTGTGGTTTCTGGATCTTGACCGATTCAAGACCATTAATGATAGTGTCGGTCATAATCTTGGTGACAGGCTGCTACAGGAAGTCGCCAAACGCCTGAGTGAAAACCTGCGCGACGCGGATACGATTGCCCGCTTCGGCGGTGATGAATTCACAATCCTGGTCGAAAACATCGACAGCAAGAAGCAAACGATACGACTTGCGGAAAAAATCATTCAATGCATGCAGGAGCCGTTTTATATTTCAGGGCGTGAATTCTTTATCACTGCATCAATCGGCATCGCCCTGTACCCGGAAGACAGTGACAGTATTGAGTCGCTGATCACCCATGCCGATATCGCCATGTACCATGCCAAAGAAAAAGGCCGTAATCGCTATCAGTTCTATGCCAGAAAAATGACAGACCATGCCTTGCATAAAGCTGATATAGAACGAAACCTGCGTAACACTATCAATAATAATGAGCTGGACTTTCAATGCCAGCCGGTCATTAATCTTGCTACCAGCCAGGTAACCGGCATGGAAATGCTGATGCGCTGGAACCAGTCTGGTGAATTTGTTGTTGTTGGACCAGAAGAATTTATTCCGGTGATGGAAGACTGTGGTCTTATCCATCATGCCACTGACTGGATATTACATGAGGCCTGTGAAACCATTCTCTACATTCAGCAACAAACCGGTTCCCAGCTTTCCGTCGCGGTCAACTTTGCAGCACAGACCCTGTTACAAAAAAACCTGATTGATTCCGTGCAGGAGAAACTGACTGAAACCGGACTGGATGCCGGTTCATTGATCATTGAAATTACGGAAAGCACACTGATTCAGGACAAGGACCGGGTATACAAGACACTCAGTGCGCTCAAGTCACTGGGAGTCACGATTGCACTGGATGATTTTGGCACCGGCCAGTCATCCCTGTCACACCTGCGGCATTTTCCAATCGATATCGTCAAAATCGATCGTGACTTTGTGCGCCAGATTCCGCAAAACAAAAATGACTGTGAACTGGTGGCGGCCATCATATCCATGGCGCATAACCTGAACATGCGGGTGATAGCGGAAGGTGTCGAAACTGAATCGCAACTTGGATTTTTGATTCAACAGGGCTGCGACAGCGTGCAGGGTTTTCTGTTCAGCATTCCAACCGATGTTGAGGGTGTCATCACGATGATTCGGCAGGCAGGCAATGGCCAGTATGCCAATCTGTATAATTAGATTCTAAATAAACCTGTCAGTGCCTGCTTTTAAGACGCTGACGCCTGACATTCCACATATACAGACCGGATAGTGCCAGCAGTATCAGCGCAATGGCAACCAGGTCGATCACCAGCACACCAATGTCACCTGCAACCCGGCCACTGTGCATGTCCAGCAGCACGCGTTCCCAGTGAATGCTATGCGAAGATGAAACAATGTTTCTGAAAACTTTCTTTGGTAGCGTCGCCGGCACTGCCCACTGTATGTCCTGATCGCCACCAGGTTGCCAGGCTATTAAATCAGAATCGGCGCTAAACTGGCCCCGACCGGTTTCTACTGTAATCAGGTTATTCGCATTAACACCGACGCGCTTTATGTCACCCAGCTTTTCGGACGGCGCCGTCAGTCGTTCCACCAGCTGGCCATCCTGTGTCACAAGCAATATTTCTTCCAGCGTCGCCACCACGATAAAACCTGGCGCAGCAACCGCACCCTGCAAAGGATAATCCGAATGTGTGACTGGTTGATCATTCAGGAATACCTGGTTGTTCCAGGCACTAATCCAGTTTTTATTTACCGCGTATCCCTTAAGGGCTGATGGATTCCTGATTCCGTAAACCTGCAACAATGACGGGGTACTGACCATTTTTTTATCCAGCTCCAGCGAGTCACTGTGGTTGAGTAATATGCCGGTTACCGACAGATAAATTACAAATACGGCAATCGTGATACCGACATATCGATGCCAGGTATGAAAACGTTGCTCCCAACGACGGGGTTTAGTTTTTGTCTTTGTTTTGTTCATGTTTGGTTTGTACTCTGGAATCAAGATACAGGGCCAGTCTGGCAAGTTTTTTCAGCGCGCGCACGGACAGTGTCGCGCCAGTGATGCCATCAATGGTCTGGTTCAATTCTTTATCTTCAGTGAGAGTGACGTTCACAAACTGGTCTGTAAAGGCTTCACGTTTGACTTCCCAGCCACGGCTTTCGCGAAATATCAGTACGCGGATCTTTTCAATCTTGCCCTGCTTGATCACGATGCCGGTGGTAATCGGTTTTTCCTTGCCGATTTCTTCCAGTATCCAGACGCTGCGCTGACCATCCTGCCAGTAGCGGGTACGCAGGCTGGACGGCGGATGAGAGAGTATGTCAGTTGCAACTTCCTTGATATCGCCGGTTAACCAGATCATCTTTGGCCTGGGCACCTTGCCGCGAAACACTTCGTCAAGAAAAGCTTCACTTGACTGATATACAACCGCCTGTGCCATTGACGTTATGATCAGTAACAACACAGACATCACACTGACAGCACGTTTCATGTTATCTCGCATAGTTAAAGCGCCGGCAACAGGTGCCGGCGCTGTGTATTTTGCTTAACTGCAGGGTATGCCAATCAGAACTGATAACCAACACCCAGGTTGATACCATCAAACTCTGAAGAAGTACCCGGTGCATCCTGATCCTGGTAGTCGATCTTCAGCACGACATCCGGATGCGGCCAGTAGTTCAGACCGACGTCGACCTGGCTGTATTCCGAATCAGTCGCATCGCCGGCACGGTTGTCCCACTGATTGTAACGGGCGAACACACCGACTTCCTTGTTGAATTTATAGCTTGGCTCGATGAACCAGCCGGTTTGCTCATCCGCACCGACTGATGCCGGGCCGGTACCATCCAGATCCCAGGTAGCATACAGCGCACGCAGGGCGAATGGTCCAGTCTGCCAGCTGGCATGCGCTTCCAGCAAGGTAGCTGCACCGGCTGTAGGGTCCGCGCTTTGCGTGATATTGACCTGGTGCTGAATCGTACCGCCGATTTCCAGTCCAGGTACTCCGGTGTACTTGGCGCGCAGGCTGTAGGCGATATCGCGTGCCGAGGCCTTGGCCGTCTTCTGACGTCCACTGCGAATGGCATAGTTGCTGGAAGCACTCGTTTTCAGACCGGAATGCGCCGCAAAATCCAGGCTCACTCCACCGTCAAAGCGCTGGCTGTACATGGCACCGGCTTCCCACCAGGTGGTCGGAATGATGTTGCTCTCAACCGGGTTACGCTCGACGCCATAGAATGTCGGCGGCTCGTGCGTTTCGTTAATGAAACCAACCGGCACCAGGAAAACACCCGCTCTGGCCTGTTGCGTATCACTCAGGTCAAATTCGACGTACGCCTGTTCCAGTTCCACTGCACCCGGGCCGGAACCATCTGCCGTGTCTGTCGTGTAAGCATGTTCTACTTCCAGCTCGGAATGAAAACGTATCTTGTCACTGAAATCATGGCCAAAGAACAGTACGAAGCGGTGAAAATCCACTTCATCTTTCTTGCTGCCATTCGCTTTATTTTCCAGGTTGTTGTAGTGCAGTTCCCCATAACCGCCAATCCGTGTCTGGCTGCTACCGCCACCTGAACGGGATTCCATAGCACTTACCGTTGCATCCAGGCGCTCCATAATTTCGGCGTTTTGTTTCTTCAATGCGTCGATTTCCTTGCGCATGTTGTCGTCGGCCTGAGCAACCGGTATAAGGCCGGCCACGGCCAGGCTGACTACGATTCGTTGTATCTTGGTGTTCACAATATTCACCCCTGTGTAAATTAGACGTTACTAAAATAGCTAGTGGGCGCGACTATAAACAAATGTGAATCTAAATGCAAATCATTCTCAATAATATATTGTTTTTTGCTTATGGATATTGCTAACTCCTTGTTTTTATTCAACCCGAATTAGTCAGTACTTACTTATTTGTTTCCTTTACTCATTTAAGGGCGCAGAGATACAGCATTCCCCGAATCGGCCGATAATTTCTGCAGGCGATAAAAGCCCCCTTCGCCAACATAATCTTCGAATAATCATGGTGATGTGATGCTGCGAAACAGAACATCGAGACGCCGCCTGTGTCGGTCTGTTTTATTACTTTTGATCCCTTTTGTTGTGCCCTCTGCGATTTATGCCGAGCAGGTGTTACGCCTGGGGGGTAGTGGTACAGACCTGGCCAGCATGCGTTTACTGGCCGACGCATTTGCACGCCATCACCCAAACCTGACAATCAGGATGCCACCCAGCCTGGGTAGTGGCGGCGGCATCAAAGCCCTGCTGGCCGGCAAACTGGATCTGGCGATCACTTCGCGGGCGCTCAAACAAAAGGAACAGCACCCCGGTCTCACGGCACACCTGTATGCTCGCACCCCGCTGGTTTTCGTGGTGGCGAAGACCAGCCCGGTTGATGCCGTCACTACGGAGATGTTGCAGGGCTTTTATAGCGGCCAACACCCCTACTGGCCTGATAACAGTGTTGCACGCCCCATCCTGCGGCCACCATCAGATTCAGACACACTCATGATTAAAAAACATCGGCGCGAATTAATTAATGCGCTGGATGCCGCTTACAAGCGGCGCGGCATTCCGGTCGCCATCACCGATCAGGACAGTGCCGACAGGATTCAACAGATACCCGGTGCGTTTGGTACCAGTACACTGGCCCTCATCCTGGCTGAGAAACGCAATCTGAAAGCGCTCAAGCTGGATAATGTCACGCCATCAGCATTGAATGTGCACAATGGGCGATACAGCCTGATCAAGGATTTGTATATTGTCATCGCCAGCCATTCCTCACCTGCCGCGCACCAGTTTCTGAGTTTTCTCGATAGCCGCGAAGCTATCGATATTCTGTTAAACACCGGCCACATGCTGCCGGAAGACTGAACCGCGGGAAGATGTAACAGTGGAAAGTATTCTGCGACTGAAGTTTCTGATTAATCTGACTGCGATCGTCATCGCCGTATCAGTTATGCTGGCCATACCCGTGATTTACTTTACGGCCGCCTATCAGCACCAGGCCAGTTGGTTAAAACAACAGGCCGAGTTCAGCGCCGACAAGGTTTCAGAACTGATATATAGTTACCCTGAGACTTGGGAATACCAGGAGTCACGCATTGCAGACATACTAAGCCTGTCATCGAATAAAAACCAGGCACTGCATTTTTCCCTAACAAATAATAACGGCCAGCTGATTTTTGAATCCGGCCCCGCTCATCAAGGTCTCTCTCACAACGTAACAGCCCGCCTGAGCGATGGATTAAAAGATATCGGCTGGATACATATCTCCGTCAGCCTTACAACGCTGCTTATTCATACCCTGATTGCCACGCTGGCAGGTTTGTTGGCCGCTATTGGCGTGTACTACCTGCTACGCAAGCTGCCTTTTACTGATCTTACCAATACAGCACAGTCACTGGTACAGTCACGCATTGAACTGGCCAAGCTGGTACATGAAAAAGAAAGAGCACTCGAGCAACAACAGCGCATCAGTGAACAAATGCGCTATCACACTCTGCATGACACCTTAACCGGTCTGGCCAATCGCAAACAATTCTATGAAAAGCTGAATAAACATATTGGTGCTGATAAAGATCTGGTCAACTCATTATGGGTGATGATTATCGATCTGGACCGGTTCAAGGAAATCAATGATGCCCTGGGGCATCAACTCGGTGACCAGGTACTGATCGAGGTTTCAAAGCGACTCACAAAGACGTTTCCGAACGATGCAACTATTGCTCGCCTGGGTGGCGATGAATTTGCAGTGATGCTGGCAAATAAAAACGCCCGTGAAATCGAACAGATACTGGCGGCCTTTCAGGCAACACTGACAGCACATTTCAAACTTCAGGGTTACCATCTCGCCGTATATGCCAGTATCGGTATTGCGCAGTTTCCTTATGACGGTAATACACAGGAAGACCTGCTACGTCACGCTGACATGGCCATGTATCATGCCAAGAGCAGCAGTCAGATCTGGGCCTATTATGAAGACAATATCAGCTCCAATACACCAAACCGTCTGGGTCTGATTGCCGACCTGCGCCAGGCCCTTGATAACAAGAAACTGGAACTGCACTACCAGCCTAAAATCTGCCTGCAAACCAATCGCGTCATCGGATTTGAGGCACTGGCTCGCTGGTTTCATGACGAATACGGTTTCATCAGCCCGGACGTTTTTATTCAGATCGCAGAACAGACCAGCATGATCAACGATCTTACTTCCTGGGTACTGAAAACTGCGCTAAAACAGCTGCAAATCTGGCATAAGACTATCTCACCGGATTTAAATATGGCGGTAAATATTTCTGCCAAGAACCTGCAGGACGAACGCCTGCCGATGGAGATTCGCTCACTGATTGAGAACTCACAAATCGATCTTGAAAAATTCACACTGGAGATTACCGAAACCAGCATTATGAGTGACCCGGAGCAGTCACGTCTGGTTGTACAGCGACTGGCCGGTCTCGGTGTTAAAATTGCTATTGATGATTTCGGTACCGGCTATTCATCGCTGGCGTATATAAAACGGCTTGCAGCACATCAGGTCAAAATTGATCGTTCCTTCGTCATGAATATGATCACCGACAAGGATGACCGAATCATTGTGACCTCAACTATCAAGCTCGCTCATAACCTTGGTCTGGAGGTTGTCGCAGAGGGTGTTGAAAATCAGGCCAGCGCGAATATCCTGAAAGAGTTACATTGTGAGTTCGCTCAGGGGTATTTTTATTGCAAACCGATGAATGATGAAAAAATCTCGCAGTGGCTTGTGGAAAAAATCGGGACGACAAACGCAGACTCGAACCAGAAAAAAGCGTCCAATTAATAACAATTATAAAATGAGATCCACCCTTGTACCGGTGTCCGGTTCAGAAAATATTTCAACGTCACCACCATGACGATGCATAATCCGCTGTACGGTCGCCAGCCCCACACCGTTACCTTCAAATTCCTCATCCGAATGCAGACGCTGGAAAGGCAGAAAAATCTTGTCAGCAAACTGCATATCAAACCCCACACCGTTGTCTTCAATTGTAATACGGGATTTTTCCCGCTCCTGTTTCATCGATATCTTGATACGGGTAGTTTTCTTTTTGGCTGTATATTTCCAGGCATTGCCAAGCACATTCTCCAGTGCGATACGCATCAGCTTGGGATCCGCGATGACATGTATTTCGGCCTGAATGTGTTTGCTCAGCTGACGCTCCGGCGCCATCAATTGCAGATCGGATAAAATCTCATCAGCCATTTTACTCAGGTCCACATGGCCATAACATATGTCGGTCCTGGCCAGTCGCGACAGGGCCAGCAGGCTCTCAAGCATATCCGTCATGGAAATAGCTGAAGCGGATATCCTGTCGAGAATATTTCTGGCATTCTCATCCAGCTGATCTGAATAATCTTCTTTCAGAATCTGGCTGAAACTCAGTATGCGTCGACCCGGTGCCATCAGGTCGTGCGAAGCGGCAATACTGAATGACTCCAGTTCCTTGTTCATCGCACGCAACGCCACATTCTGCTTGTGTAACTTCATTAAGGTCATGACATGGCTGCGCAAAACACGTAACGCTTTGGTTTGCGCCGGGGTCAGATCACGAGGCTTAGTGTCAATAACACATAATGTCCCCAGGCCGTAACCGTGTTTATCAATCAGCGGTGCACCTGCATAAAAACGAATATGGGGATCGCCGGTGACCAGCGGATTATCCGCAAACCTTGCATCCAGCAGCGTGTCTTTCACAATGAAAACATTATCCTGCAGGATGGCATGCGAACAGAACGACACACTGCGTGCGGTTTCCTCTACGTCAAGACCAACGCGGGCCTTGAACCACTGTCGTGATTCATCGACCAGGGATATCAGGGCAATCGGTGCTTCGCAGACTTCGGCGGTAAGATCGGCCAGCTCATCAAAACTCGAATCCGGTCTGGAATCGAGAATATGATAGGCATAAAGTTCGTTGAGTCGATCTTCTTCAAATTCGGGAATGGCTGCTTCTAACATACTGACTCCACAATTCGACGTCGTGTATCAGAACAGTAGAAGTATAGTCGGGTTTGTTGAGAATGTTAGTCGGATAACATTGTTGCAATTTTGTTGTTGAAATCAGGCAGTTGCACCAAGCCCGGAACTCCAGAAAGCATGTTCCTTATTCAGGAACTCGTCAAAGGGCAGATAGTGTGAGCCGTCACAGGAAAAAGTCAGGTTAATAATACCGTTAAAGATATTCACCGCTCCTGCACGCAGGTACAAAGTATCGTCCATATAGCGTAGCTGTCGTAGACCCTGCAGAATTTCCGGTATTTTAGTGGCAGGAATGACGGCGTCTTTCGGATAGGGTGTGGTCGGGTAAGCCAGACAGACATTGGGATCCGTCAGGGTATCCACATCCAGCAATCGATAACGGTATGGATCATCATAATGCCAGATTACCGCACGGTTACTGGAAAAATGTAGCTTGATGTGAAAAACGCCATGGTCGACCATCAATTCTTCCACCACTCCGAGTACGATATCAATGTGTCTGTCCATCTTACTTTCGACACGATGTTGTGCGAACACATTGCCTCGAATCGACGGGTCACCCTTGATCTGCTTCCACTGACGTGGTTCTTCGTATAAATCGCGGGTCAGCGGTAGTGCACGCAGGTCAAAGTCCGCACCGATAAACCCCAGCGCATTACCCTGTTTGTCGCGTACTATCTGAATCGCGGTGAGTGATGGACGACGGGCCCGCAAACTGATATACGCGGCGGATAGTAAAAAATCAGAACTTGGTACGACTTCATTCATATACGGACGTTGGGAACGATCGCGCCCGTAGTCGGCGGTGATCATCCCTTCGTGACTGATATTATCACTGATCTGCATCGCATTGGTGTCCAGCGCATACAGAAACTTGCAATATGGCATGGTTTGCATCACTTCCTGTAATGCATCGTCAATCGCTTCACGCTGCCCCCAGACCTTGCTGCAATTTAAAGCGGCCCGTTTCAACGGATCCGACAGCATACCGGTAAGCAGTTCCCGTTGCCGGGCAATACTTTCCTGCAGCGTTTTCTGATGCGAATTTTCCGGGTTACTTTTTGCCACGCTTGGCGCCTTTTTTCGGGATCAGTGTAAACCAGTCATCCGACACGATTTCATGAAAGTAATCGGCTTCATCAATAAGCATCTGTGAGGTTGTACTTTTAACTGCCGCAATCTCCACCCGTACACCTTCACTTTTTAGATGACTAACCAGCTCAATATAATCCGAATCACCCGACATGATAATGATGGTGTCCACTTTGCTGGCCAGTTGTGTCGCCTTGATGGAAAGCGGAATATCAGCACTCTTATGACAGGGACGAACAGAACCATGATAACGGTTATGCAGCCTTTCCTGCAGTTTCGCTGAAATGTGTTTACCCTCGCGGAAATAAACCAGCCGGTTCAGCCCACGGTTGTCCAGCAGACGTGGAATCAGGGTGTCGAAGTTGACCATGGTGTTCTGGTCACGGGTCTCTTCATGAATGCTGCGTTCTATATTATTTCCATCGACGAGGATGGCAACGGACTGATTGATCAGTACATCAGGAGGGGCGTTTTCGGTCATATGTCGGTTTCCGTAGTGATAATCGTCCCCCTTATGGTAATCCCAATCACTCCTGATGAAAACCAACGCTTAGTCAAAATTCGACTCGGCATTAATGATGGCCTTGACATCGACGCCATACTCTTTTGCATCCGCTATGCGCTTGATTTGTGGTGCAGCCCCGATCTTGTCCCAGCTTGTGCTGGCCAGGTTGACCAGCTTGCGCTTTGGATACATTTCCTTGCGGCTGTTCATTAAAAGCAGGATCAGCGGCTTGAGCTTGTGTGTCTCATTGAGCTTGACCACGATGCCGACATGGCCACTGACAAATTCAACCACGCTTCCGACCGGATATATTCCAATGGTGCGAATGAATGCCTGCATGAGTTCCAGATCAAAATTTTCATCTGACCAGTCATACATACGCTTCAGTGCGTCATGCGGCGTCATGCCGTCGTGGTAAACACGATCGCTGGTAATCGCATCATAGACATCAACAATCGTGACAATACGGGTAAAATACCTTATCTCACTACCATCGATGCCTCGCGGATAACCTTTGCCGTTACTGCGTTCGTGATGACTGATAACGATATCCAGTGCATCCGGTGGAATGGATTTGTCATTGAGCAGCAACTCGTATCCCAGCTCCGGGTGACTGCGCATAATTTTGAATTCTTCGTCGGTTAGTCGGCCTGGTTTGTTCAGCACCTCGAGCGGAACGCGCATTTTTCCAAGGTCATGAAGTAATGCTCCCAGCCCAAGTACATTCAGTTGTGTCTTGCTCAACCCCAGTGCCCGGCCAAACGTCAGTGACAATACGCAGACATTCAGGGAATGAATGGCCGTATATTCATCCCTTGCCTTGAGATGGGTTAACCAGACGGATGCATCGGGATTTCGCAGAATACTTTCGGCAAGACTGGATACCAGATCCTTGGCAGACTTTGTATCGATACTGTTACCCAGCCGGGAATCTTCCAGTGCCGTGTCGATGAAGCTGCGGGTTTTGTCACGAATCTTTCTGGCTTTGGCTAGCTCAACATTGAATTTGACTTTCTGCTTGTCATCGGAATGCTTGAACAGCGCATCACTCAGAGAACGCCAGCGGCCGCGTTTTTTTTTAGAAGCAGTGGCTGATGAAGTCTTGTTGTTCGGATGTAGATGTGTGGCGACATCAACCGGCGATTTTTCCGTATCCACATAAACATACTTGCAAATTGACTGCAGTTGCTCGATTTCTTCCGGGCTGCTTATCTGGAATCCCTGAAAAAGAAAAGGCGACTCAACCCATGGCCGATCGAGTTCTGAAACGTACATGCCCATTTTCAGTTCGGGTGTGATCACCTTGATTTTCATAATGCACCAAATAACTCAAGTACTATCAAATAGTCGCTTTTATTATATAGTATATCGACAATCTGCCTGCCATTTTTAAGCCAATTTGGTTAGTTTTTCCAGTTATTGTTCAGGGGGGTGACATTCGAATCATTTAAGCTATGCTTCAGCAGATACAGTAAATATCCTTTACCGGACCCAAAAAATAACAATAACAGGCCCTCGTTGCAGAATGGAAACTGATGATTTAGACCCACAATCGGGTATCACCGCTGACACTATAGAACAGGAATATATAAAACTGGTATTCGACTCCCGGAATATCGAGTATAAAATCACCAGCGACATCTTTAATGAGCAGGGAACGTTACTCATTCCGTCCGGGAACACCGTTGACCAAACCACCTATGACAAAGTCCTCAATCATAAATTGCTCAAACCAATCGATGAATATATTCAGTTCAGTAACCAGATAACCACTGACAATCTCCTGGACGACCTGGTCGCGCTTTGCGAAAAGCTGCTGGCTGATACCGTGTATGATTTCGATGCCACTATTGGCACTATCCGGCACATCCTGGCTGAATGTGATTATGACAACATCGTCCTGAATAAATTAACCGTGTTCAGCAAGGAACGTACGGATAACTTCAACCATTCCCTGTCCACCGCCTTTATTGCTGTCGAAATCGGTAAATCCCTCGACCTGACCCACAATCAGCTCATCGATCTGTTTAGTGCCGCGATGTTTCACGATATCGGGGAGATGTTTATTGACCCCGCCGTGTATAAAAAAGACATCCTGAATAATGAAGAGTTCAGGGCCATTATGGTGCATCCCGTTGTCAGCCAGGTTATTCTGAAGGAGTCGAGAACGAATTTTTCAGCTGAACTACTCGATGCCGTTCTGAATCATCACGAACAACTCGACGGGCAAGGTTACCCGCGAGGTTTACCTGCCGCGCGTATTGGGCAGTATGAACGTATCCTGAGTGTGGCAGACACTTATGATGCATTACAGCGAAAAGACAGAAGCCAGGACGATATCCTGTGGATACTGAAATCACAAAGTGCCGTTAACTCGATCACGGGTGATCCGATTTCACCCACCCATGACCCCATCATTGTCGCCACCCTGGAAAAGCTCATTCAAAAAGAACAGTCACGTCCTCTTGCAGCGGACAAACTGCAGAATCTGAAGGATCTGTTGCAGGACCTGTTCTATGAGTTACTGGAAGTCTCACATGAAATCGAGCACCTCTGGCGTGGCATCGAAGCACTGATGGAAGATAAGCAACACACCGGTCAATCCAGCGGGGCACTGCAGCGTATGCATGATGAACTATACAAACTGAACCACCTGATCCTGGGGAGCAGCGGTATCAACCTGGTGGATTTCGGTACACTCTCGGAATCTGAGCACGATCTGATTGCCTTTCGGCGTGACCTCGAGCGACTGGCACCCGAGATGCTCAACAAGGTCAATGTCAGCCGCAAATACGTATCGGAACATGCCGTCACGGTACAGGACCGCAGGCTGGCCAGCTCTGTCGAACAGGTCCAGTCAAAAATTCACCTGTTTAATCGCCGCCTGCGCAAACACCTGCATTGAATCATGACCGGGTTCGGGTGCGACAATCTGGACCGCAGGTATAACATCATAAATAACTTCAATATATTCAATATGTTACAATTATATTTTGAATTTAAATCTATCTGCTGGCGAACTTAATATTCTCCTACAGGCATCACCTGGCCACTAAAGAAAGCCAGGGATCAAGACGTTAAATAGTGAACGCCGCCACTTTTGTAGATGCATTCACTTGAAACGTTTCTTCACATTCTGGGCTATCCTTCCCCTCGTAGCATGCCTGCTTGTCGGTATCGCGCCAACATCCGCTGCGAAAGGTAAAAAGCTTCGAATCGGCGTCTACGACAATCCACCGATAGTGCTCAAACAACCACCGGCACAGTACACCGGCCTGTCGATTGATGTTCTCAAGTCCATTGCCAGCAAGGAAAACTGGGAACTGGAATTTGTGCATGGTTCCTGGAAATCCGTGTTTGCCAGTCTGGAAAAACGTGAAATCGACCTGCTGGTGGGAATCGCTTATACCGAAAAGCGTGCTGAAAAATTTGATTACACCAAACAGACCCTGATTAACAACTGGGGTGTCATCTACCGACACCCAAATTCAGATGTGACTTCTCTTGCCGACCTGGAGGGGAAACGGGTCGCACTGATGAGCCGCAGTATTCACAGCCGTGTATTTAAACAGTTAATGAAAAATTTTAATTTCGAGTTTGAGGCGGTCGAGGTAACAACTTATATCGGCGGACTGGAAGCGGTTGAAAACGGTGATGCGGATGCAACTGTGCTGAACCGTGTTATCAGCCTGCTGAATTCCCATAAATATCATGCCATCGAAACCGGAATCATTTTTAACCCGGTCGAAGTCCGCTATGCGGCACCCAAGAACAAGAACGCAGGTATTCTGGCGATTATTGACAAACACCTGGCAGAACAAAAGCTGGACCCCAACTCCGCCTATCATGCTTCTCTCGAGAAATGGCTGAACCCGGTCAAGAAAGTCTCGATTCCGACCTGGGTGTTTTATATCGGTGGATTTACTGTGCTGATGATCGTGGTTCTTATCATCAACAATATCCTGATCAGCAAGAAAGTTGCCGATCGCACGGCAAAACTGTCTGAGAGTGAATTACGCTTCAGGCAACTGGCAGAAAACATCAATGAAATATTCTGGATCGGTTCACCGAATTTTGAAGATTTCTATTATGTCAGTCCCGCCTTTGAGAGA
The DNA here is from genome assembly GCA_937967995.1 of uncultured Gammaproteobacteria bacterium. Taxonomy (GTDB): domain Bacteria; phylum Pseudomonadota; class Gammaproteobacteria; order UBA6429; family Thiohalophilaceae; genus CALBTB01. Next base: position 81,723 of record CALBTB010000013.1, on the reverse strand, counting down.
GTCTGGGGATTATACCGGGATGATCTGTATGAGAATTCACAAATCTGGTTTTCAGCTATTCATCACGAAGACAAACAGACTGTAATGAGCGATATTCATCTGAAAGCGTCCGGTGATCTCGCTAAACCGGCGATTCCCGAATTCCGGATTATTACGCCCGATGGCGAGATTAAATGGATTTCTGCACGCGCCTATCCGATTCGTGATGATGCTGGCAAGGTCACGCGCATTGCCGGTATTGCCGAAGACATCACGAAGCGCAAGAAGGATGATGAAACCATCAACTACATGGCACATCACGACCCCCTGACCCGGCTTAAAAATCGCTATGCATTTGAAAACGAACTGGTCAGCCTGATGGAAAATGTGCCAAAACCCGGTTTACTGCACTCGCTGATGTATATTGACCTCGATCAGTTCAAGATTGTGAATGACACCTGTGGCCATAGTGCCGGCGATAAAATGCTGATCAAACTGACCAGCCTGTTGCAAAGTGTCGTAGCAGACCAGGCTGTACTGGCCCGTCTTGGTGGTGATGAGTTCGGCATCATCATGAAAAACACTACCATTGAGGAATCAAAAAAACTTGCCCAGCATCTGCTGGACTCTATCAAATCTTTCCGTTTTTACTGGCGGGATCGAAAATTTACCGTCGGTGCCAGCATTGGCATGGTGGCAATCGAAGACGAAGTACTGGTCAATAAATTTGATCTGCTCAGCGCTGCCGACCTTGCCTGCTATGCCGCCAAGGAACGCGGTCGAAACCGGATTCACGTCTACAGCGAGGACGACTCCGATCTGCTGCAGCGACACGGTGAAATGCAGTGGGTGGAAAAAATCAATCAGGCCCTGGAAGAAAACCGGTTTTCGCTGTACCGCCAGATCATTCACCCACTGAAATCCGGAAACAGCAAGGTTCCATCCTATGAATACCTGCTGCGTATGCTGGATGATGAGGGTAATCTCGTCATGCCTAATCTTTTTATCCCGGCAGCAGAGCGATTCGAATTGATGCCCCACCTTGATCGCTGGGTGGTCAAGAATGTATTTGCACATCTTGAGGCAGAACATGCCTCGGGCAAAAGTACAGCAGCGCTGCCGATGGCGTTTATTAACCTGTCAGGCCAGGTATTTACCGACGAGAAGTTTGAAGATTATGTTATTCAGCAGACGGAAAAATATAAAGTCACGCCTGAAATCATCTGTTTTGAAATAACTGAAACGGCAACCATATCCAATCTGGATATCGCCAGTAAATTTATAAATAAATTACGTGATCATGGCTTCAAGTTTGCACTGGATGACTTTGGAACGGGCATGAGTTCTTTTTCTTACCTGCTGACCTTGCCAGTTGATTTTGTCAAAATCGATGGTGTCTTTATCAAGGACCTGCTGGATGCACCAATGAATTCCACGATTGTTGATGCCATCACCAAAGTCAGCCACACTGCCAACCTGAAGGTCATTGCAGAATGGGTGGAAAATACGGAAGTCCTGAATTCCCTGGCGCAGCTTGGTATCGATTACGCACAGGGGTACGCGATTGACCGGCCCAGCCCGGTTCCCGAGTATGAAAAACTGGATATCGCCAACAAATAAACTTCAGGCAATACTCTGACGAATACCGTCAATCACAAACTGCACTGCCAGCGCTGCCAGTATCAATCCCAGTAACCGGCTGATTACGTTCGCCCCAGTTTGTCCCAGCAAACGAGAAAGCTTCTGTGCCAGAAGTAAAATCACCAGTGAGACAACAATCACTGCCAGTATTACCAGGCTCATCATCAGGCGATCGGTGGAGGTCTGCGTCTGCCCGGTCATCAACATCACGGTGGTCAGTGCACCTGGACCGGCTAGCAGAGGAAAGGCCAGTGGGAAAACAGAAATGTCCTGCTTGTGCTCGGCTTCGTACTGCTCACCACGCGTTGTTGATCGCAGTCCCGACTGGCGGGCAAAAACCATTTCCAGTGACAACAGAAACAGCAGAATCCCCCCCGCGATCCTGAAAGCAGGCAAACTGATACCCATCCAGTTCAGTAATGTGTCACCCAGAAAGAAAAACACATACAGGATAGTACCGGCCAGTGCGATACCCCTGAACGCCATGCGTAATTGTACCCGGGGAGCATCACTGGCCGTCAGTGAAGCAAATATCCAGGCCACCCCGATGGGGTCAAGTACAATAAACAATACTACGAAGGCATTTAAGGCTTCGTTCATTTATATTCCATTATTAAATATTATTTCTTGTTGTTCTTTCGCCAGTTCATATACTCAGATGAAGCTATAAAATCTTTGTATGCCGGCTCTGATGCCATTACCTCTTTATTCAGGTCATAACCGAACCTTGTTTCCAGATTCTGACAGACCTGCACAGCATGACTGTACTTTTTATCACTGATAACCAGAGACAGCAGGCGCCAGTATGCATCTTCGTATTCCGGTTCGATACGAATTATTCGTTCAATAAGTACCTGGGCCCGATCAGGCTTGTCCATTTCAATCAACAGGTTACTCTTGAGTGTCAGCATGCCCGCATCTTCAGCGCCAAATTCCTTAATCAGGTTATCGATCAGTTTGATGGCCGTCTCGTATTTGCCTGCATAGTAATAATAATCAATAAGTATGAATCCCAGCCTGGGATTATTACCATGAAACTCGGCCAGATCTGACAAGGTCTGTTTGTAAAAATCGTCGTTATTCATGCTGCCTGCCGTCTGGACCATAAGCAGCATAAATATTGGTATCTTTTTATATGGCGCGCCCAGTGAATTATATTTTTTGATCAATTCATCGTATTTTCTGTCTTTTGCCAGGTTAATGACCGCCACGATATTGCGCGAAATCGTTCTGCGGTTTGAGACAATATCGAAGACCCGGCCGATCAAATCGGGTTTCGGAAAAGAAACGGCCACAATCTGGCGCAGGCTGCGCGTATACTCCTGGCCAAGCGCATAATCGTACCAGTCTACGATGTACACTCTGCCCAGGCGCTGAACCAGGTGCAACTCCATATAACCGTATCCCTGGTCGCCATAATCCAGACGCATCAGCCCCCTGGACATGTCATCGGCGTGCGTCACTTTAAGCAGTTTGACACTACCGTACTCGCCCAGCAGGCCAAGTATCTTGGTGATAATTTTGTGTTTATTTTCACGAACGCCCTTCATGAACCCGTTACGATAATTTTCATCCACATCGAGATCATCAAGCGCGACTTTCAGAACCGTATCGACATCGAGCAATTCATTAAATTTGTCCGGTGAACGGTTATTCATGCTGTTTTCCAGCAATTGCAACTCCTTTTGCACCAGTTCAGCCGAGGGTGCTTCGGCCTGAGCTGTCATGCTGAAAAACGTCAGGCAGGCGATAAAACAGATCTTTTTCATATTTTCATCTTCTTGCGGGGAACCACCTCCTAGTATATGTCAAAAATCAGTGAATTTTTAGGATATAAAGTATGCAGTTTTTGCATTCAACGCGACTTCATACATGGCCGCAACACCGCAGATATCAACCGGAACCCGCCACTCGTCATCGTCAAAGCCCATGACACTCAGTGATGGTGAACAAACCTGAAACCTGACACCCGATTCAACGGCTATATCAATCTGTTCATCGAGTGATGCCATGTTACCGGCCATCATTTTGTTAAACATGGCCCGTCCCAGACCGCCAAATGACATTTTTGAAGGCGCAAGATCTCTGGCAGAAGCCGGGACCATCAGGTTAACCAGTTTATGCATAAATTTCTTACCGCGTAACCTGCGACCTTTTTTAATAACACTGCAGCCCCAGAACGTGAAATACATCGTCACTTCCATCCCCATTCCGATCGCACCATTGGCCATGATGAAAGCCGCCACTGCCTTGTCGAAATCGCCTGACAATAAAATAATCGATACCCGGTTTTGGGGCAGACTTGCCTCAATTTTTTCGATACGCGATTCCAGTGATACCATATTGTTTTCGATAACTGCATTCATAGCATACTCCTCTTCCAGACAGGAATTTTTCGTTACACGGGCATTGAATGTAACTTAGGATATATATGCCTTATGTGATTTTGAATACAATAAAATGATTATATTGTTAGACAGGCTAACTAACTTAACCGGGGAAGTCATATGGAACTGCTGAATGTGCTGGAGTTACTCGATTTATCATCTTCATTTGAAAGAAAATTAAATCTCGCACTGCGTTACACCGGACTACGCCTGCCACAATTCAGAGCAATGGAGTTTCTGAACAAATCAGGAAAAATTACGGTTTCGGATTTAAGCCGTCATTTTAATGTAACGCGGGCCACCACCAGCACGATGGTGAACCAGTTAATTGCCGCGGGTATCGTTGAATCGTTAAGTCACCGCTCTGATAAACGTTCTTTTTATATTCGCCTGACGGACGCCGGTCTACGGCGGTTTGAACTGGCACGGATTGAAGTAGAAGGTGTCGTCAGGAATCTTTCCAGACGCTACCCGGAAGAAGCCATTCGACAGGTAAACCGGCTTTCTTCAAAAATCGTTGCGGACAGTTAATACTGTCCCTGGTTAAAACTTGGAATGTGCCCGGTCGATGGCTTCGGTCAGCTTATGCCAGGCTTCTTCTACACCCGCCTTGAGCTCATGCCAGGCACTTTCGCTCGATTCTGTCAGTTCTTTGACTTTTTCCCTGACCGTATCACGGTGCTGACGCACGACGACAAGTTCATCCTTGTATTTTTCCTTCATTTCCTCCTTGATGTGAGACGACTTGGCCTCCAGCTTGTCGATATCCTCGTTCCAGTCATCCAGCTTGTGCTTCAGTTTTTCAACATATTCATCACGCTTGCTCATGGTTTCTCACCTTTTGAGTTATGAAGTGAATTGGACTGTATTATTGTCTGGGGTCGAAAGCAGGACAGATCAAGGGTGTTTTGTCATTTCTCTTATCAGTATTTCATGTAAGGTTAATATTCAAACGTGAAAAAGATGTCGCCACCGGTAATGGATTGCGACCCCCGGTAACCCCCTTCTGTTTGCAACTGGATGCGCCGGGTGAGTTGATAACGGATCTGCACAATATTGCTGGACTCGACGATACCCGTTAAATAGCGCACATATAACTTGGGTGACAGATACTTGCCCATCACCAATGCTGTCTGCTCGGTAGTCTCTCCCACATCGATACGCAGTTCATCCAGTCCCAGCTCACCACCAATATCGCGTGCCAGTAAATCTCCGGCGATAAATCCCATCGCCGTTGCGGTGTTACGAACCGACTCGCTTTCCGCGCTGGTCCCTGCTTCAAAGGCGTGTCCGAAAATCAGGTACGAAAGAATATCCGACTCGGCCATGCTCGGCTCTGAGAACAATGATAACTGTGAATTCTTTAAAGTGCCCTTGATTCGTACACCCGCCGTCACCGTGTTTATCTCACGTACCGCTTCAACATCAATGCCCGGATCATCGATTAACGTATTGGCAAAGATCATTCTGCCTCGCCGTATGTTTAAATCCTGACCCCGCAATCGGTAAATACCATCAACAATGTTAATTTCACCCTGGCCGGTTACCAGTTTACCCGGCTCATCGATGAGCAGCAGTTTACCCCTGAGTTTACCGCTTACACCAAAACCATCGAAATCCACCAGCTCACCCAGTGTTACACTGATTCTTGATGTCACCAGCCAGCGTGATAATTCCTGTTCTGATGTCTCTTCACTGACGATAACCGCATCCCTTGACACGGCAACCGTGCCTTCCGGTAATCCGCGTGGTCGTAGCCGGGCGCGTGGCACTGTGATATCGCCCGTTAACTTTATCTGGCTACCCTGCAGGCTGACACGTAGATCCGAGTCAACCAGAATGTAGGCTTCCGGTGTATTCATCACTTCCAGGTCATCCGCAATCAACCTGGCTGCGGTTGGCCATCCCTGTTGGGCAGACAAACTACTCTGGCCAGTCAGTTCCAGTTGACCGTCACCGGAACGGGCTGTGACATTGAAAGCGATCTGGTTGGTTGCCAGGCTGTGTATCTTTGCCTGGATATCACGAACCTGTATGCCTGCATCCGGGATTTCAAGCCGGCCTTCCCGCCACGTCGCTTCACCACGCAACTGCGGCTGTCCGACCTGACCTGAAACAGAAAACTGCATGCCGAAATGTCCGTGCGCCGTAGCCAGATCCTGAATAAAACTGCTTACCAGTGACGCCGGTAATTTTGCAATCGTCATCTCGGCACGAATATCCTGATCACGAGCTACAGGAAACTGTGCCACCCATTCCGGCAATAACAATTGACCACTAATTTCTCCCTCATTGTTGAACGGTGCAGATACAGTCGCCCGTAAACCTGCTTTATCAAGACTGGCACTGATGGTTGTTTGTCCAAGCACAACCTGTTCATTACTGTTTGCAAGGTTCAACCTGATTGATTGTTCCTGTGCATCAATATGTAATTTGCCCTGTGCAGGCAGATCTCCCTGACGACGATAATCAGCATTCACATTGATTCGGCCTTCAACCTGCATGGCTTCCGGCAACCAGTTGCGTGCCAGTGCAAGAGGCAGTGACTGGCCAGTCAGGCTGAACGCGTGCTGTTGTTGTTTCCAGTCAAGTGCAGTACACAAATTTGAATCATTCTGTGCCAGACATAGCTTCGATAATTCAACTTCCTTTGCAGCGACATTTAGCTGCGCTGGCGAAGTCAGCTGCCACTGACCGGTCTTCGGAAACTGAAAATCCAGACTGCTGATCTGTCCCTGCCATTGCCAGGGTGTAAATCCACCCTGTAATACCAGCTTCGTCGATGACGGTTGTGCCTGGTGTTCACTACGCTGGTTCTCACTACTTTGGTCTTCACTACTCAGGGTCAGTGTATGCTGACGATTGGTACCTTTCAGACTCAGGGTTGCTGTTGGCCAATTGCCAATGTACTGGCTATTGATGCCCTTTGCCGTGATATCCGCATTGATCGGTGCATCCTCACCGAGACTGCCAGACAGCATAATCGTGACATCTTTTATACGTTCATCAAGATATTCCAGTTCAGCGAGATTTCCGTTCACTGCAACAGCCGGTGCAGTACGGCTACCACTGATGTTGACCGCCAGTCTGGCCTGTCCATGCAACTGCGGCCACAGGTGATTCAGGCTCGGGCTGTCCAGTGTGGCCTGCATATCCCATTGTCTGTTAATTACACCACGGGCAGTTAACCGGGTTTTACTGATATTTGCCTCGAGAGTCTTGAGCTGTAATTGATCTACCTGCCAGACACCATTTGCTGTCGCGTTTACAGGGTATTCCCGCACACGACCCTGTAACTCCTGCAACGAAAAATTAACCTGTGTCGATGCGCCTTTGAGTTCCGATTTCATTTGCAGTTTCGCACTGAGTGTTCCCGGCCAGTCTGCTGACAGCTTGCCGGTATCAATTTGTGTCGCTGTCAGATCTGCATTAACAGCGATATTATCACGCAGGGCAATATTCGCCTGACCCTGAATATCTCCACCCAGCGTATTGATGAATAAACGCGTCAGGTTAACTTCTTTCAGGTTGCCGGTGCCGTTAATGACATAACGTGCTTCAGGCAAGGCCAGACCGTAAAAATCTCCCTGCGTGGTAAATGCATAACGATTTAAATCCAGACCCGATTCGATTGAAGCCTGCATGACTAAACGACCGGTGGCTTTGTGCATGGCATCCAGATTAAACTGGCCAGTGAATGATTGCAGGTTTCCCTGCAGATCCGCTTTCCCCGTCAGCGTGGCAGGAGTGCCCTCAGTCGTCAATAAACGGGAATCCAGCTTCAGGTCGGTTAATTGTGCCACCCATTCAGGCCTGTCTGTCAACTGAGTAAGCGTGGCATTTAACTTTACCTGACTACCTGCCTCGTCCGTCGCGGTTACCATCTGGCTGATCACAAGCCTGTCGAGATCACCGCGAATAGTGCCCGTACCTGTAATTCGGGTTGACTTGTTAATCTGATAGCTGGTATCGGTTGTTAATGACACGGGCAACCTGTTTTGCAGACGAATCGAGCCCGTTACCGTTGTGATGAGTTGATCGCGAGTCACGGTCAGTTGCGGAATATTTAATGTTGACTCCTCGTTCTGGACGGAAACGACCAGACTACTAACAGTAATCGGTTCCGCCTGTGGCGATGTCCGAATGGAAATGATTTCAAAACGACCCGCATTAAGGTTGATGTTTACAGGCAGGTTTATCGCCAGCTCACTTTGGTCGGCAGGTGATGTTGCCTGTGTCGACTTCTGGCCTGTCAACTGAATGTCGATACCCCTGACATCCAACCGATCAAGCGTCACCGTGCCGCTTAACAAATGACTGACTTCCCAGTTACCGGTCAACTCATCAATGGCCACTATCGCCTGATCATGTTTGTATTCCAGCTTTGATAAAATGAATGTCCCGGCCAGACTACCGTCTGCCTGCTGCCAGGTTAATTTACCCGGCAGGGATGCGGACGCGATATTGAGCGCCAGCGTCAGTCCCCATGTAGTATTGAGCACAACAGTCAGACTAACCAGAAGAAAGACCAGGCAACCTGTCGTAATATAAAAGATCCAGCGCTTCACAGGTCTGGCCCTATCACGATGTGTAAACGAAACTGGTCCTCGTCCTTATCAAGCGCCCAGGCCAGATTAAATCGTACCGGGCCTACCGGAGAGTTCCAGCGCAGGCCGGTACCGGCACCGGCAAATAATTCATCGCCGATTGTATTAACGGCATTACCAATGTCATAAAATACGGCCGCACTCCAGTTGCCGTTCAGTCTGTGCTCAAGTTCAACACTACCGACAATCAGGTGCTTGCCTCCGATTACTTCACCACTGGCGTTCTTTGGACCGAGTTCTTCGTAAGCATATCCCCGAACACTGTTATCACCACCGGCAAAAAACCGTTGTGAGGCCGGCAGTCTGTCCAGCTCTGCAACGTTCGTGCTACCAAAGTCACCACGCAGGATGATGCGGCCATCTTTTGATATACCCCTGATCCATTTCAGGCCGAGCCGCAGTTGTCCGTAGTTGGTGTCAGATAACAGGTTTTCATTTGCACCACGTAACTCTGCAAATACACGCGAACCATGTCGCGTATAAATACGGTCATCCGCCTTGATGCGTGTCAGGCTAATGGCAGGGTAAAGAATTTTTTTTGTCTGCTCCGGCTCTTGGGCAATAATATAGGTTTCCTGTTCATAGTTAAGACTGACCGTCCGCTGCCATTCACGCCACGCGGTCGTGTGACTCGTTGTCAGTCCATAAATCTGGCTTTCACGGCTATCCGTCGTTTCATCGGTATAACGCGCACCCAGACCCAGTTGATCCGTACTTGGGTTTTCCAGCGGAATGGTATAACCCGCCGTTACACTGTTCTTTTTCTCCGCCAGCAGAATGCGGCTGTCAAACTTGTGCCCCTTCATTCCGACTATCCGTGAATGAACAGCACTGGCACGTGCGCCCGTGTCAGTTGCAAATCCAACACCCAGTCGCCATTCCCGTGGCTTTCTCGTCGTCAGTGTGACATCAATCGGTACCTGTTGGTTCTGGGTGTTCTCCTTGTCCGGTTTCACTTCGACAGCCTGATACAGGCCGGCATCACTTAATGCCGTCTGCAGGTTCAGCAACCGAATTGGACTATAGGGATCGCCCTGCTTGAATTTGACGAAACGACGTATGAAGTCTTCATCCATACTGGTCTGATGAAACCGTACCGGACCGAAATAATATTTCTGACCAGTCTCAAGGTGTAACTGAACCAGCGCCCGGTATTTTTTCAAATCAATGCGAAGCAGGCGTTTTGTCAGCCCCGCATCCAGGTAACCCTGTTCAAATGCAAGTCGCAATAACGTATCGCGCGCCTTGTCATACAATGCGTGTTCTACCGGCTCCCCTTGCCTGAGCGGAAACTTGTTCAGATAGGCCTGTAACAGTGGGTTATCTTTACCCGGTCCGGTAATGGACAGGTCCAGTTTATGAATGCGCATCACTTCACCGTGCTGGATTGTGTAGACAGCCGTCCAGTGTGATTCGTCCGGTGTACGAGTGAATGTGGATCGTATATCGGCTTTGTAATAGCCATAGGCCTGCAGGGCCAGTTCGATTTGCTGCGGCGCCCGGTCATGCAGACGCTGCAGTCGCAGTTCTGTCAGCTCCGTGTTATCCCGCTCGCGATAAATCTCCAGATACTGACGGACATGCTCCAGTAATTTACTGTCGAGACCATTGATGGTTACCGTCACCTGCGCAGACCAGGCAGGTAACGAGATAACGAACAATACGGCAATGAGGGTATAACGATACATGCCCTGTATCGTATCAGATTAGGGGTCGCAAAATAATCTGGACTTATTTAATGATGCGGTAACAGGGAATATATTCCTTACCGGGCAGTTTCATACGGTGCTGAGCGACAAAGGAGGCCAGCAATGAATCCATGGGTTCCATAATAGCCTTGTCGCCACGAATTTCAAAGTGACCATGTTTCTCGATTGCCCGAATACCTTCATCCTTGACGTTACCGGCCACGACACCGGAAAACATACGGCGCAAATTGGCGGCCAGCAAATGCCGGTCCTGGTTTTTATGTAATTCCAGGTTAGCCATGTTTTCATGTGTTGGCATAAACGGTTCCTGGAATGCCTGGTCGATTCTTAGCAGCCAGTTAAAATAAAAAGCGTCATTTGTATCTTTGCGATACTGCCTGACATCCTGAATGCCGGCATGCATATGCTTGGCCACCTGCGCCGGATCATCAATAATGATTTGATAAAACTTTTGTACTTCCTCGCCCAGCGTGGCACCAATGAAGGCATCTATCTCACGAAAATAACCTTCTGCACTGGCCGGGCCGGTAAATACAACCGGGAATGGAATATCTTTATTATCCGGATGTAACAGAATACCCAGCAGGTACAGAATCTCTTCAGCGGTACCGACACCGCCGGGGAACACAATAATACCGTGACCGGTACGCACAAACGCTTCAAGACGTTTTTCAATATCCGGCATGATCACCAGGTCATTGACGATCGGGTTGGGTGATTCGGCGGCAATGATGCCCGGTTCTGTAACACCGAGATACTGCCCATTTCGAATCCGTTGTTTGGCATGACCAATGGTTGCGCCTTTCATTGGTCCTTTCATGGCACCGGGTCCACAACCGGTGCAGATGTCCAGTCCACGCAGGCCCATCTCATAACCAACGACCTTTGTATAGTCGTACTCTTCACGCGAGATGGAGTGCCCACCCCAGCAGACAACCAGGTTGGGATACTTACCGGGGGTCAGGATATTGGCATTGCGTAAAATGTGAAAAATGGCATTCGTAATACCATCGGAATCTTTCAGATTAAAATGCGGGTTGTCCTGCACCTTGTCACTGACATAAATCACATCGCGCACAACGGCAAACAGATGTTCACTGATGCCTTTAATGATTTTTCCATCGACAAATGCGTGCGCAGGTGCCGCTTTCAGTTTCAGCTTGATACCACGCTCTTCCTGCACAACACGAATATCGAAGTTGGCATAACGCTCAAGCAGTTCCTTGCCGTCATCGAGCTGACTACCGCTGTTCAGCACTGCCAGTGAACAGTTTCGAAACAGGTGATACAAACCACCCTGACTGGTATCCAGCAATTTGCTGACTTCCGCCTGGGACAGAATTTCCAGGTGTCCGGAAGGCGATACTAATGCATCGACAACTTCATAAGAAGTTGACGTATCATCACTGATATAATCTGGGTTACTCACCGAATTCCAGTTCATCTTTTACGGCCTCAATTCCTTTCAGTGCACAGGCATGATCGACATCACCGGGCTTTTTCTCCGCGGGTGCGCCACTGACGCCAACCGCACCGTAGACATAACCACCGGCACGAACCGGCACACCACCGCCAAACAATGTTACCCTGGGCGTACCCTTTAAAAATGCCAGTCGGCTGGCCAGACTCAGTGTATCACCCTGAAATGTCGCCGCGGTAAACGCCTTGTCCTGGGCAACGTTAATCGTATGCGCACCGGCAAGTGGATCACGAACAAAGGCCAGCAGGTTACCATAGCGATCCGTCACGGCAACAGAAACCTGGTAGCCTTTTTTCTTGCAGTCCTGTTCGGTTGCTGTGGCGATCTTGTTGGCTGTTGCGGCACTCAGCACGCGGATGTTTACGAAACTATCATTATCCGCTGCAAACCCGGACTGGGACATGATAAACATCAGCCCCACTAAAATATAACCTGATTGACGCTTCATTTTATTGATCTCCTGATATCTGCCCGGCTGATTGCTCAGCTTTTTTGAATTTCATCAGCATAAACGCCGTTTCAAAGATTTCCAGCACAAAAATGACAATAATACCGGTTGTGGCATATTTCAGAATAATGTCGTCAGAACTGGCAAAATCATATTTTATTGCCACCAGAAACAATGTCAGCAAAACAAAAAACCCGATGGTCTGTGTGATGAGATACTGCTTCTTTGTAAAATTAACCAGCCCATAGGCTTTGACCTTTACCTCCTGCATGATCCCGACTCCTGTGTTTTTTTGTCGTTTTTCTCACACTATATAATAGGCCAGGCTGGTAACTTTTTTCGTGCCGGCATAAAAAAGCCGGCGACATGGTATATAGCATGCCGCCGGCCTGATTGTGAAGTGATGCACAATTACTTCTTGCTGTTGCGCTCCAGTGTTTCCTTGATGACCTCATCCGCCACGTTCTTCGGACAGGCCAGGTAATGGGAGAATTCCATGGAGAACTGACCGCGACCGGAGGTCATGGTACGCAGATCACCGATGTAACCGAACATTTCACTCAGCGGACATTCCGCCTTGATGTGTACCGAGGTAACTCCGGCTTCCTGTGACTTGATCATGCCGCGGCGACGGTTCAGGTCACCGATGACATCACCAACATGATCTTCAGGCGTATACACGTCAACCCGCATGATCGGTTCCATCAACTGTGGCCCGGCCTTGGGCATGGTCTGGCGATAGGCCGCCCCGGCCGCCAGCTCATAGGCCACTGCCGAGGAGTCAACCGGGTGGTAACCACCATCGACCAGCGTCACCTTGAAGTCCAGGCAGGGATAACCGGCCAGAACACCTCTTTCCATGCTCTTCTCGAAGCCTTTCTGAACGGCAGGCCAGAATTCACGCGGCACGTTACCACCGGTCACCACTGACTCGAATTCAAAGCCGCTACCCGGCTCACCGGGTTCGACCACGTAGTCGATTTTCGCGAACTGACCCGAACCACCGGTCTGTTTCTTGTGGGTGTAGCTGTCCTCGGTACGCTGCGTGATGGTCTCGCGGTAGGCCACCTGTGGCTTACCGACGGTCACTTCCACGCCGTGAGTCCGCTTCAGGATGTCGATCTTGATGTCCAGGTGCAGCTCACCCATGCCCTTGAGGATGGTCTCACCGCTGTCCTCATCGGTTTCCACACGGAAAGAAGGGTCTTCCTGGACCATCTTGCCGATAGCAATACCCAGCTTCTCTGAGGCCGCCTTGTCTTTGGGCGCCACAGCAATAGAAATCACCGGATCCGGGAATACCATGGGTTCCAGGGTCGCCGGGGACTTCGGATCACACAGGGTGTGACCGGTCTGTACGTTCTTCATACCAATGACTGCCACGATGTCGCCGGCCTGGGCAGTGGTCAGCTCCTCGCGGGAGTCGGCGTGCATTTCCACGATACGGCCGATACGCTCGGTCTTGCCAGTGAAGGTATTGAGCACCGTCATGCCCTTCTCCAGCTTGCCCGAGTAGATGCGAATAAAGGTCAGGGCACCAAATCGGTCGTCCATGATCTTGAAGGCCAGCGCCCGTAGTGGCTTGCTGGGGTCAACGATGGCAAAACTGCCTGTCTCGTTGCCTTCCGGGTCGGTCTCCGGTTGGGGCGTTACCTCGGTTGGGTCCGGCAGGAAATCCACCACGGCGTCCAGCACCAGCTGAATGCCCTTGTTCTTGAAGGCCGAACCACAGTAAGTCGGGAAGAAATTCAGGGCAATCGTGCCCTTGCGAATACAGCGCTTGAGATCCTCGATGGATGGCTCTTCACCTTCCAGATACTGCTCCATCAGGTCGTCATCCTGCTCTACAGCCGTTTCAATGAGCTTTTCACGCCATTCATCGATGAGATCCGCCATATCAGCCGGTGGCTCCTCGACAGTGTAATTCTCAGGCAGTCCGGAGTCGTCCCAGATATAGGCCTTGCGACTCAGCAGGTCGACCACGCCCTTGAACTGGTCCTCGATACCGATTGGCAGCACCATCACCAGCGGATGGGCACCCAGCACGTCCTGTACCTGTTTGACGACGCGGTAGAAATCCGCGCCCATCCGGTCCAGCTTGTTCACAAAGATAATGCGGGCCACCTCGGACTCGTTGGCGTAGCGCCAGTTGGTCTCGGACTGGGGCTCCACGCCACCTGAACCACAGAATACGCCCACGCCGCCGTCCAGTACTTTCAGCGAGCGATAAACCTCAATCGTGAAATCCACGTGTCCCGGCGTATCAATGATATTCAGACGATGGCCGTTCCACTGGCAGGAGGTCGCGGCAGACTGAATGGTGATACCGCGCTCACGCTCCTGGTCCATGAAGTCGGTTGTCGCTTCCCCTTCGTGGACCTCACCGGTTTTATGGATTTTGCCGGTTAATTTAAGAATACGTTCCGTGGTCGTGGTCTTACCGGCATCCACGTGAGCGAAAATACCTATATTTCTGTACTTGGCTAAATCTGTCATGTTCCTACTCTACAAAGTTAATCTGTTCTAAAACGGCCCTCGACCACGGGCATAAATCAATTCCCCTAAAACGGGGCGGCGCATTATAGCCTATGTCAACAAAAAATGGGTAAGTCTATACGGGATTAGTTCAGAAGGCGGCGCAGCTTTTCCTCAGCCTTGCGCTTCTCGGCATCGAGCTTATCTTGTGCTTTTTCCTGTATTTCTGTCTTTTCCTGCTCCACTTTCTGCCTGGCATCCTGCTTGAGCCTGTCTATTTCGGCAGCGAGTCGGGATTTCTTAACCTCGGTTTGCACGTGATCGAGCAGTGTATCCAGGATCTGGCGGCTGATCTGGCGGGGCGTGCCTTTGAGGTTGGACATACGTAAGGCGGGAATCTTCAGCTCACCCTGTTTGTTATTCAGCGGTATGAGCAGGGCCTGCACCTGGGCGCCACTGAAATGCAATTCACGAATATGCAAACGTAGTGATGACTCCTCACTGTCGTCTTTCGCCCTGCCGGGTGCTGTGGCGGAAACAGCCAGGTTTTTCTTCAGGCGGGAAAGATTATTTTTCCTGTCCTGATTGATCTCAAAATAGATCTGCGGGTTATCAATGTTGATCCTGTTGATGGTGATGAGATCACGCCGCGTATTTTTAATATCAATCGCGACACCGATTCCGGACAGTGATAATGCCGGTCGTTTCGCAAATCCCGATGGATTGGCGACGGTCATACCGGACAGTGCGGCCTGCGCATCAGCCAGGTTGATGTTGACGCTATCGACCCGCACCGCCGTCTGCACCGTCTGGCTACCGTATTTCTCGATGGCCGATTTCACCAGGTAATCCAGATTGGTCAGCAGGTAGTAGGTACCAACACCGACGGCGGCCAGCAGCAGGATGACAATAATGAGAATCGTTCGCTTCATAGTCACGCAGACTATCAGGTTTTTCGCCGCTGACAAACCGCGTACCATGTCAGCATGAAACAGAAAATTGTCGGATTTCATCAGGATGAGCTGGGCGACTGGGTCGCTGATCTGGCCTGTAATCACACACAACATGTAAGACATAAGCCACCGTTTCAGAACCGGCCCTGGGTGATTAACCCTGAAGAACGTAAGAAAATGATCGGCTATACATTAAACTGTGTTGAATGCGATAAAGTCGCACCATGAACTAACACTATATATTAGTATCTAATTCGATATGGCTTATTCACAGCAAAGAGTCACCGACGTTCGTAAATGGTCTGACAAACTGTTCAGCTTCCGGACCACGCGGCCCGAAGATTTTCAGTTTGAAAACGGCGAATTCGTCACGATTGGCCTGCGGCCGCAGGGCAAACTGATTGCCCGTGCCTATTCCATTGTCAGCACCAACGATGCAGATCACCTGGAATTTCTCAGTATTCACGTGCCGGATGGTCCATTAACCAGCCATCTCTCGCATATCAAGGCAGGTGATGATATCTGGGTCAATAATAAAAGTACCGGTTCGTTGACCTTGCGTTATGTACAACCGGGCCGAAATCTTTACATGCTGGCCACCGGTACCGGACTGGCGCCGTTTATGTGCCTGATTCGCAGCCCGCAGACCTACGCCACGTTTGAACACGTGGTGCTGGTTCATACGGTGCGCGCAGCCAGTGATCTGGTTTATCGTGAAGAGATCGAGTCACTGGCAAACGACAGGTTGCTATATGTTCCCACGGTGACACGTGAACCTTTTGCAATTAACCAGCGCGGATCAGAACTGTTCAAGTCCGGGGAATTATTTAATCTATGTCAGTTACCCGAAGCTGATTCACAACAGGATCGTGTCATGTTGTGTGGTAACCCGGATATGAACCGTGAGATGACCCAGTATCTAAAGGATCAGGGCTGGACTATCACCAACCACAAAGGCATCGGCAACTTCACCGTGGAAAAGGCCTTCGTGCTGCATCACAGTTGATCGTGACACACCGTATACAAATTGAACCTGCCGCCAAACGCATCGAAATCTACCATGCCGGTATTCAACTGGCGGCCAGCGATCATGCACTGCAATTAAAGGAAGCAAGCTATCCGGCTGTGTATTATTTTCCCGCTGATGATGTGCAAATGCCGTTACTCACACCTATCGATAAAATCACAACCTGTCCATTCAAAGGTAAAGCCCGTCACTGGGCTTTACACATAGATGGCAAGACCATTAACCCTGCTGCCTGGAGTTACGAAGACCCGCTTGATGACGTCAGACGAATAAAAGGCCATATCGCCTTCTATTCATCTGCCATCGAAGAACTACGTGTTTGTTAATCGTTATTGCAGAAAGGCTTGCAGTTTTTCCAGCGTACCCTGCCAGCCACTTGCGTGCGCATCACGAATTGCCGCATCGGGCAGACGTTCATGCGTTAATACCAGCTCAGTACCCTGTTCGCGTTCAAACAGCTCGATGGTGAGTAATGTTTCCCCCATATCCGCACCGTTTTCAATCCAGTTAAACGTCATGGCCAGTTTACAGGGTGACTCAACCGTCACAAATTTTCCGGCACACACCGAGTCCTTGCCGGGTTCACCGGCACAGTCCGGATCATCGGCGACGGGTATCATACGAATCTGAAATTCACCACCTACACGTACATCATATTTTTCCACCTTGCATTTGTGTGAATGCGGGCCAAACCACTGCTGCAGCGCTTTCGCATCAGTCCAGGCATCAAAAACCTGCTGGCAGGACGCGGCATACATGCGGCTTAATTGAACGGTTTCAGTTGCGGTTGTTGCGGCCAGGCTCATGTGTTTTCTCCTTTTCGTTAGGTTTATCCAGATATTTTTCCAGGTTGAATAGCTGTTGTTGCCAGAAAAATGCCGATTCGGCACGACATCGCCTTGCAAAACTGCCTTTGACTACCTGACATTTTTTCATCGCCACCATCCAGCCATCTGTTCAACAGTATATATTTAACTATATGGTTTAATGTAGAACAGCCTGCCATCCCTGTCAAGCCCAGCAAATGGCATAATCTGTCTATGCTCAGAATCTCCAACAATGTCGAAATCAGCGAAGAGGAAATTGATATTTCTGCCGTCCGTGCCCAGGGTGCCGGTGGGCAGAACGTCAATAAAGTCGCCACCGCCATCCACCTGCGGTTTGATATTCAGGCCTCGTCATTGCCGGATTTTTACAAGCAACGCCTGATGAAATTGCCTGACCGGCGCATCAGCAAGGACGGTGTCATCGTCATCAAGTCACAGCAATACCGCAGCCAGGAAAAAAACCGGGCTGCGGCACTTCAGCGCTTGCAGGAACTAATCAGAAGTGTCGCGGTAAGTCGTAAAAAACGCATACCGACTAAACTGCCAAAATCAGCCCAGCAAAAACGGCTCGAACATAAAACCCGGCGAGGGAAAATCAAAACATTACGTAAGAAAGTTCAGCCAGATTAATACCCGGCTTTCTTGCTGCCACGAACTATCACTGTTGCGGTTTGTCCATCTATGATGTCAACAGTTGAACATGTCATGCAGCGGGAATATCGATCGGTTCTGGTACCGTTTATCGTAATATCGCTTTCATTGCACGTTGTGGTGCTGACCATGACAACTGT
Organism: uncultured Gammaproteobacteria bacterium; assembly: GCA_937967995.1. Lineage (GTDB taxonomy): Bacteria > Pseudomonadota > Gammaproteobacteria > UBA6429 > Thiohalophilaceae > CALBTB01. Next base: position 63,399 of record CALBTB010000013.1, on the reverse strand, counting down.
ATTCCAGAAAATGGACCGTCAAATTTATTCTTCAGAACCATTTACAATGGTACTGGTTAATCCGGTGCAACCTGACGAACCTGCGGCGACAACACCACAGGCTGACACCAAAAAACCACTGCAAACGTTTACCGAACCAGAAGATAAAACCGACCTGTGGAACAAGAGCATGGCGATGGCCCATGAACTCATGTTACAGCCGGATTTCAGGGAAAAATACCTGGACAAACCGAGCCTGATACCCAATCACAGGGAAAACCTGCTGGGTAGCGGTACAGAAGTTTCTGAAGTCGCGATCGAATCATTTAAAGACTTGAATACGGATGAGGTCATGGTTGTGTTTCGTTACCCGGATGGCAGCGTGATCTGTGCACGCGCCCGTCGGCCCGATCCCCTCAATGACTTTGATATGGGTTCATGGACCGTCGTGATGACCGGTTGCAATTAGCACACTGCGTTGATCCAGATCAGCAATACCGGTTTTGGGAATTGATAAAAAGCATAGACGCGAATTATGCTTGAGATACCCTGTCACGTTTATCCAGTCTTATCTGGCGGAGGCCAGCCATGCTAAACATTCAGAAAGTTCTTGGTGATGAAGCGGATTCGCTCCTGACGCATACCAGTAAGACAATTCCAAAACAGAACATGCACCTGCCTGGTAGCGATTATATCGATCGCGTGGTGAGTCAGAAGAATCGCAAACCGGCTGTACTGCGTAATCTTGCTGCCCTTTATAATCATGGCCGGCTGGCCGGAACCGGTTACCTGTCGCTATTACCGGTCGACCAGGGCGTTGAACACTCGGCCGGTGCCTCGTTTGCACCAAACCCGGCGTTTTTCGATCCGGAAAATATAATAAATCTGGCTATCGAAGGCGGTTGTAACGGGGTCGCCTCGACATTGGGCGTACTAAACAGCATTACTCGCCGATATGTGCATAAGATCCCTTTCATTATCAAAATCAATCACAATGAATTACTGTCCTATCCCAACAGTTACGACCAGACACTGTTTGCCAGTGTCAACCAGGCATTTGATATGGGCGCCGTTGCCGTTGGGGCCACCGTGTATTATGGCTCGGAAGAGTCACGTCGCCAGATTCTGGAAGTCAGTGAGGCCTTTGAACACGCCCATGAGCTGGGTATGTTTACCGTTTTGTGGGCATACCTGAGAAATTCTGCCTTCAAGAAAGATGGTACGGATTATCACGTTGCCGCCGATCTGACCGGTCAGGCCAATCACCTTGCCGCTACCATCGATGCGGATATCATCAAACAGAAACAGGCCCAGGGCAACGGTGGTTTCGAGGCCATCAAGTTTGGTAAGACCCACCCGAAAGTTTATTCCGACCTGACATCTGACCATCCCATCGATCTGGTGCGCTACCAGGTTGCAAACTGTTACATGGGCCGCGTTGGCATGATCAATTCCGGCGGTGCCTCTGGTAGTGATGATCTGCACCAGGCTGTTCGTACTGCGGTCATTAACAAACGTGCTGGCGGCATGGGACTGATTTCAGGCCGCAAGGCGTTTCAAAAACCGGTTAAAGAAGGTGTGAAGCTGCTTAATGCCATTCAGGATGTCTACCTGTCGAGTGACGTTACCATTGCCTGATGGCAACCAGCCTGATTAGATGACTTTGGAGAAGCGTTGCGTTGATCCGCTAAGATATTTATCAAATACCATGCAGATATTGCGTATCAGCAGGCACCCTTTCGCTGTCACCTCGATACTGTTTTCATCGACTGTAATCAGACCATCCGCCTGCATGGTATGCAAAACCTGCAGTTGATCCTGAAAGTACTCATAAAAACGAATAGCATATTTTTGCTCGATAGCTGGAATTGACAGGCTGAAGTGACAGATCAACTGCGTTATAATTTCCCGGCGTAACGTATCATCATCATCCAGAATGATACCGCGAAATACCGCCAGCCTGTTATCGTCAATAGCCGCATAGTATTCATCCAGCGTTCGGTAATTCTGGCTATAGCAATCATGTACCTTGCCAATTGAAGTAACACCCAGCCCGATCAGATCACAGTCGGAATGTGTCGAGTAACCCTGAAAATTTCGATACAGGGTATGATTTTCCTGTGCCCTGGCCAGCTCATCGTCGGGTCGGGCAAAGTGATCCATGCCGATATACTGGTAACCTGCATCGATAAGGGTCTCGATGCTATCGTGAAGAATATCCAGCTTGACCTGTGGTGAAGGTAAATCGTCGGCATTAATCTGTCGCTGCGTCTTGAACAACTCAGGCAGATGGGCGTAGTTAAACACAGACAACCGATCCGGCCCGAGTTCCAGTACCGTTTGCAATGTTTGATGAAAACTTTCCTGAGTCTGATGAGGCAGACCATAAATCAAATCGATACTGACAGAATGGAACGCATTGTCCCGCGCCGCCTGAATCACGGCCTGCGTCTGTTCGAAACTTTGAATGCGGTTAACTGCTTTCTGTACTTGCGGATTAAAGTCCTGCACACCCAGGCTGATTCGATTAAAGCCCAGTGATCTTAATAAACCTATTATTTCGCTATTCGCTTCCCGCGGATCGATCTCGATTGAATACTCACCGCTGTCATCACTATGCAACTTAAAGTGATCACGTGTCTTTTGCATCAATGCCGACATTTGATCCGAATCGATGAAGGTGGGTGTACCGCCACCCCAGTGCAACTGGTCGACGGGACGTTCTGAATCAATTAATTCGGATTGTATTTCGATTTCACGGTGCAGTCGTTCCAGGTACGGCGCAGCTCGCGAGCGATTTTTGGTGACTACCTTGTTACAGGCGCAATAAAAACAGATGGTGTCGCAAAAGGGTAAATGAAAGTACAGGGAAACCGGCCCACCAGCCTGGTTTCCCTGCTGCATCTGATTGAGATAATCCTGTCGACTGAACTCCTCAGTGAACTGGGCCGCGGTAGGATACGAGGTATAGCGTGGCCCGGACGTGTCATACCGGGTAATCAGCGTCTGATCAAAATCGGCTCTGGGCATCGGCTTTTACTTAATCTGCTAGTTTATGCAGAATTTTATGCCTGCCCCACAGTGTTGAAATTGAGCAGGATCAAGGAACCCGTGGTTTTGCTACAGGTCTCCCAGTCGAGCGTTTCTGGTCGGTGCCTGCAGCCAGTACGCGATATCCTTACCCAGTGCCTTGACGCAGCGTCCAAGAATGGCACAGGTCCCCTTGAATCCGCCAAATGCACCACCACCGGAGTAACGTCGTCCGGTAAAATCGCCTACCAGACGGCCATTTTCATACAGCTGGCCCTTGACTGTCACCGCTTTTGCACCGGACCAAGCGCCCCCACCATGACCCAATATCTGGGAAAATTCCAGCATCAGGACTCGACCGTTACCATTCTGGCTGACCCGTCTTTGCGAGCGTGAAACAGCAATATCGATTTCACTGGCGTAAGATTCGATGAATTCCGACAATTGCTTGTCGATGATGCAATCCCCTTTCACTGCATCTGACGCGCCGGAGGCATTGCTATACTGAACCCGGTAATCAACACTGACCGGATTCTTGCTGGCTTCGGCACTGACCTGGCGTTTTACCGGATTGGATGCACCACAACCAAGAATGACGAAAGAGGTGAAAATGATGAGAAAATGCGTGGCTTTTTTCATTTATAGAATCCCCAATATTTCAAAATGTAAATAAATAGCCTAGTACATCCACTGCATCATGACAAAACCAGTCTTGTGTCATTCGGCACAAACCGTGCCTGCAGGTTTATAACGCAATTCGAGCAGATTCATTTTTGACCAAAATAGCCTATTTTGGTTATAGTTATCACCCACCACACTCAACCATAACCAGACAGGGGAATCACTTGGGAACGGACAACATGGCATTTATTATCTTCGCGATTCTGGTGCCGATTATTCTGATCATCACGACCTATAACAAGTTCATCAAGTATCGAAACCGTATGCAGGAAACCTGGAGTGGTATCGACGTGGCTTTGAAAAGGCGTTTCAATCTCATTCCTAACCTGGTCAAAGCAGTCAGGATGTACAGCCAGCATGAGGCTGAAACGCTGGAAAATGTCACCCACCAGCGAGTTGGTGCTGAAGAGCCGGTCAAGCGAACTGAAGAAGAAAGTGTAATTTCACAATCGCTGCAGCGATTACTGGCCGTTGCGGAATCCTATCCGGATTTAAAGGCCAGCCATAATTATCTGGATTTGCAAAAGTCTTTGAGCGAAGTAGAAAAGGAAATTCAGACGGCCCGATTACTGTACAACTCGGCAGTACGAAAAAATAATGTCCTGGTCGAGTCTTTTCCATCCAATCTCATTGCAAAGATATTTAAATTCAAAACTGCTGAATATTTTTCACTCGAACTCGCCACCCAGCGTGCCGTCCCTGACATCAGTTAAATGTCAACATCAGGGCGCCAGTCGTTCTATATACCAGTCACCGGATTCATTAAGCGAATATTGAAAGCGGTCATGCAAGCGGTGTTGACGTGACTGCCAGAATTCAAAAGTTCCCGGCTTAATTCGAAAACCACCCCAGTGCGGTGGCAACGGTATACTCCCCTCTTTAAAACGTGCTTTGATTTTATCCACCATTGATTCAAGTATCGCCCGTGTTGTAATGACACGACTTTGCGGTGACGCCCAGGCTCCAATCTGGCTGCCACGTGAGCGGGTTACAAAATAGTTCAGTGATTCAGACGCAGATATTCTGCTGGCCTGGCCGGTAATAATGACCTGCCTTCCCAGGGCGTGCCATGGAAACAGGATGCAGACTTTGTGGTTAGCATTGATTTGAATTGCTTTACGACTTTCATAGTTGGTAAAAAAGATAAAGCCGTTTTCATCATATGTTTTTAACAATACCATCCGCTGCCACGGCTGACCCTGCTCATCAACGGTAGCCAGGCACATGGCATTCGGCTCATCCAGATGACTTTCTATTGCCAGAGAAAACCACTGTTCAAATTGTTTGTAGGGATCGGTATGCATGGATGCCAGAGCTATTCCCTGATCCATTAATTTTTCGCGTAAGCCGTCAATATCCACTGCCATAGCCACCCATTTTAAAACTACATTTTTTATGATTTTATATTTATATACCCCCAATGCTTATTGATCTATGTCATTTTAAACATGGCGCGTTCGGTATTTACTGTTCATCCCTACCCTCCCGGGAGAAACTGACAATGAAACTGATATATAAATTATTAATCTTGCCTTTTGCCGGATTTTTATTTATCCACGCATCGGTTTCGAATTCTGCCCCGCTATTTGCGAGACAATACGGAATTAGTTGCGTAACCTGTCACTCTGCTTTCCCCAAGTTAAATGATTTTGGCCATCAATTCGCTGACAATAATTATCGTCTCGCTAACTGGAAAGATACCATAGTCAAAACCGGCGATGAGGAACTCGCCTTGCCGGCTTATCTACCACTCGCAATACGTGCTCAGGCTTTTGTACAGGGCCGTGACGCTGAAACTATAAACGTTACTACCGGCGAAGGTACCCAGGCTGACAGTGACTTTCAGGCACCCTACCTGATTAAGCTTATCTCCAGCGCACCTTTATCCGATCACATCACGTTTTACTTCTACGGCATCTTCGCAGAAAAGGGTAACAATGGCGAAACAATTATCGAAGATGCCTGGTTTTCCTATGATGATGTATTCAGCACCGGTGTTGGAATGATGCTGGGCCAGTTTCAGGTATCTGATCTGATGTTTCCACGTGAAACGCGTCTGACGTTCCAAGACTACATGGCATATCGTATGGCCGGAATTACATACGAGCGAGGTGTTATTCTGTCACGCGGACTTGGCGCAATCGATCTGGATGTTGGTTTTGTAAACGGTAATGGTATTGAAGATAACCTTACAATCAATAGCCCGGGATATCGCCGACCGGATCATTTATTTGATAATGACAACAACAAGGCTGCATTTGCACGCATAGGCACTGATATCGGCTCAGTTAATACCGGACTGTTTATTTATTCTGGTGAACAGAAAAATGCTACCGGAGCTGCAGGTACAGTTAACGGTAACCGCGACACCGATAAGAACATTATCGGACTTGATGCATCAGGAAAAATTGGTAACAACATTCACTGGTTCGGCCAGTTACTCTGGAATGAATGGGATGGCTTTTTGAACCAGAACACGAATTACAGATGGTTCGGCATGTTTGTTGGAGCCGATTTCATCTATGGTGGAAAGTGGACATATTCCCTTCTTTACAATTATGCCAATGCTGATGATTTCGACAACACTGACACTGTCTACGAAGGTATTGATATCAACAGCCTGACATTCAACGCATCTTATTATTTTATGCGTAACGTCAAAGGTATAATCGAAATGAACTATGATTTTCTGGATAAAGAACAACAATCAGGCACTTACTATACAGGTCATCTCACCGAGGAAAACTATTTACTGGTTGGTTTTGATGCCGCTTTCTAAATACAATGACATCACTATTCGTATTTAAATTCTCATATTACTAAATTTAAGTACACTCATTCTGCTACCGGCAATGCAGAAATGGTAAGCCATTTCTGCTGCTTTGAAACTTCCATCAATAAATCAACCCTCCATTTAGTGAACGACGCCACTTCTTTTATTTTCATTAATAGAGAAATAAGTACAACTAGTGCAATATTTTCTATGCCGTGATGTAACTGGCTTATAAGCATTAATTTTTTTGAAGTTTTTCACTACTGGCTATGGAGGTCAAGATGCAAAGTTATGATGTTGCAATCATCGGTTCCGGTTTTGCCGGCACGATACTCGGTACCATTCTGGCAAAACACAACATCAAAACCGTTGTGATTGATAGAAGCTGTCACCCGCGATTTGCCATTGGCGAGGCCACTTTACGAACCACAACCTACCTGATGCGTTTACTGGCAGAAAGATATGATGTCCCTGAGTTTAACGAAATAACCAAACAAACATTTCAACACCACGTGCACGGTATCAAAAAGGGTTTTGGTTATGTCTATCATCGGCAAGACCAGCAGCAGGACCCGGGAGAAACCATGCAGGTCGAGTTTCGCGAATATGAACACCACTATTATCGTCAGGACCTGGACAGTTACCTGCTACATACGGCCATAAAGTACGGCGCCACTATTCTTCAGAATACTCCGCTGGAAGATATCTTTTTCCATGAAGACAGCGTCACGTTACGTACCAACAGGGATAATATTCACGTTAAATATGTCGTCGACGGTAGTGGCTATCATTCATTAATCGGAAAAAAATATAACCTGATGATGAATCCCTGCCCGGCCAAGACCAATACACGAACCATTTTTAACCATATGATTGACGTCAAATCCTGGGACGATTTGTCCACCAGCCATAAGGTCATCCCCTGGAACCAGGTAACTCTGCATCATTTGTTTGATGGTGGCTGGATCTGGATTATCCCGTTTAATAACCGAAAGGATTCATCCAATGAGCTGGTCAGTATTGGTTTGACAATTGACAACCGTCGCTTCCCGAAACAGCCTGATCTCGGTGGTGAAGAGGAGTTTTTTAATATTATCAGCCGCTATCCATCAATTCTGAAACAGTTTGAAAACGCCAGGGCGGTTCGCGACTGGGTTTCAACACCACGCCAGCAATATATGACAAAAACCAGTATTGGTGACCGGTATTGCCTGCTTAGTCATGCCAGTGGATTCATCGATGCCCTGTTCTCCAAGGGGCTGGCTAATTCCGCATCGGTCATAAATTCACTGGCCGATAAAATCATCAATGCAGTGAGGGATGATGACTTCAGTACTGCCCGCTTTGAGCCGGTCGATAAAATGCAAAAGGACATGGTCTCGCATAATGATAATCTCGTGCACTATGCGTATACCGCGTTTTCTGATTTTCGGCTCTGGCAATCCTATTTTTACTTCTGGCTCATAGACGGCACGATAGGTCTGGAGCGTATAAAGAAAGCACGGATATTGATGTCCAACGGTAATGATTCCATGGCACGGGAAGTCACATGGATGACAGACGTACCGGGTTATATGGATTATGCCGCCACCGTGTTTGGCATACTCGATAGCGTTGAAAGACAGGAAGTCTCTGCTGAAGAAGCCGCCAGAGTCATTATTGAACTGGTCAAGCGACAGAATATTGCCCCGATTATTTTCAATTATGTGCTCGACAAGGAAGAACGGTTTGTCTCAGTCCAGCCCAATTTCCTGCGCGACCTGCGCACCCACCTTTACAAGAAAATTTCGGGTAACCAGGCAATCAAGCAGTATTTCGATTACTGGCCAATGCATAAAATATCGTAATCGATTTCCGCCCGGTAGTTATCGCTATACCGGGCGGTCATTTTTTTTGCGCCATACAAGCAGCATAATACCAAGGATGATAATGATTCCGCCTGTCGCCTGTTGTACCGAAATAATGGTGTTCAGTAAAAGGAAACTGCCCAGCGCCACAAACAGTGGTTGAATGGAGCGAATAACGGCAGAATGGCCAAGATCAATGTACTTCAGACTTCTGTAATAAAGTATAAAACTCAGACTCGGGCCAAGTAATGCGCCAACCAGTATCCATTGCATTATCGGCCATGCCGGTATCGTCAGTTCATTCGTTAATAATCCTGACATAAAGAATACCACTGTCATAAACATGGTGCGGTACAGGGCGATAATCGTGGCCGGTACATTACTGATAGTTTTCTTGGCTATATAACTGGTTAAGGCAAGAAAAAAGTTTGCCACAAGCACCAGCACCACAACCTGAATAATGACATCCCCACCCCGGTACGTCATGACACCGGCCCCTGTTACGGCCAGAACAAATCCGGCCCATTGTCGCACCGATAAACGCTCGTGCATGAGAAAAACGCCCAGCAGGACACTGAAGATGGTTTCGCTACGACTTAAAAATGACACTAACGTCGCATCACCTATTTCAATCGCGAGAAAAAATACATATGTACCAACACAACTGGTCACCCCCACCCAGAACAATGGCTTCATATGGCTGGATAACAACGTCATTCCTGACAGGTTTCTCGTCAGGCTGAGAATGAGCAGACTCCATATTGTTGCGGCGCCGAACCACAGTGGTGCAAATGCCAGAACGGAAAGATGCTGTAACACATATTTACTGGCGATAAATGTAGCCGATAAACAGATGGCGGAAATCAGTGCGAGACTGCCACCTCGTAATTGATCACCATGCGAATACGACATCGGTTAATTCGTTCCTATCAGTATGACCAGACTGTTAATCAGAATAATAACAGCCACCAGGATTTTTAACGGTGAGACGGGGACAGCACCAGCTGCATACTTGTGATGGCTTAGTCTGAATGTCCTGTGCTCGATATACCGGGCAATACGGGCACCGGCAAAACCGCCAATCAGGACACCGGGAATGGTAAACATCAGGTATTCCCAGGGTATACCGCCCAGCCTGATATGAAAGATAAAGCCGGCAATGGAGTCGACCGCCAGGACTGCGACGCCGGTTCCAATCGCCGCCTGCATATTGATGCGATAAACCAGCAGCAGGTAAAGTGCGACCAGCTCACCTATTCCAATTGCCGTCCAGCCCGTTACCAGACCACCGATGTAACTGACGATAACCAGGCCTGCAAGCTTTAACTTTCCCGCAGACAGCCGAATAAAGCCGGCGTGTTTGCCGTAATACAACTCGATCATGATGATGATAAATATCGCGATCGACACCCAGGCAAATGTCTGCTTGATCATTTGATTTGGCAGTTCCCACGTATAGGTCGCCATGTACACGCCGGGAAGACTGCCTAATACCGAAACGAGCAGTGCCTTGCTGACAATGTATTCCCGCGACCAGCCAAGCGCACCGGAGCTCATCCCAAAAGCCTGTGTCGAGATGCTCAGCTTGAGCGCCGCTATAGCGGGAAGCTGATAGACAAAAATAAATAACGGCAGAAAAAGAAAACCGCCACCGATAGCGGTCGCATTGGCAAATGCCGCAGCGATAAAGGAGATAACAATGATAATCCAGTGTTCTCGAAACAACTGGCCGGCATCAGGAATGAACCAGACCAATGCGATGGCCCAGGCAAGCAGGCACGATACCAGTAAAATGAATAATGATTTGGAAGACAACACGGAGCGCCGCGCAGGCAGCGACTCCGTGTATAGCGTATTCTTCATACCAACATCATGAATCCTTCACGAAACAGTCACTACTATACGTCCGAACGCTATCAGAAGTGTAGTGACAAGTCACATTCACTGTGACTTTTTTTACCGCTATTCGACAATGATGGTAGTGGTTGCCTGACCGCCTCCGTAAAGTGTTACGGTGACCCGATATTCACCGGGCATATCACCGACCTGAACCGGTACACTGAAGAAACTGCCGTTGGCATCCGAGCTAGCTGTAGTCTGTCCGATGCTGGGCAGTAGTTTGCCCCGGCTATCGCGACTCGGCCCGCTCATATCAACCGCACCAATGGTATGTTTTCCAGTCCCGGTGTACTGGACCAGCTTGGCGCGCCAGGGTTTTTCTTTCTTGATTTCATAGGTCACCCCGGCCAGACCAATCTGTGGAATAAACGATGCTTCCGTGAATTCGCCGCGCAGCGACGGATCCAGATCATCAAACAGTATGTAGCGCGGTGCATAGGGATAACCGGCGGAAAAAGGTGTGGTCTTATTGGTATTGTCGAGTACGGTACCCGGTCCGACACGCTGAAAGTCGATTAGCTCTATCGTTTCAACGGCAGGTGAACCACCCGGTGTTGTTCGCAGCCCTTCATTCGTGATGTGCACCTGGCGGCCAACTCGTGCGCGAAACTTAACATCCCCTTCGCCCGATGCAACCACATCACCTGAAGCGTTATAAATTCGCACAGCGATTTCACCCTCTTCTCCCGGATCACCATTGATAAACGGCATGCCATCCACTGTTCTGGGATTGGGGCGTACATGAATGACTTTCATACCAATTTCATTGGCACGCGCATTTTCCAGGCCATTGTCACCAATACCACCCAGTGGGGTGACGGTAATCAGGTTGGCACCGTCATCCGATACCGCCCAGTTACCTCTCGCCACTGTTGCGCCTGACTGAAAAATAATGGGATTTTGTGGACCGATGGTCAGAATAATATTGGCATTGGGATTGATCGGTACCGGGGTGTCTGTTCCTGTTACCTTGTTACGAATAAATTCATCGCTTAATTCCACTTCCATACGGCCACCGGCCGGAATCTGAAATCCCTTTGCTTGCGGATCAAGCGCACCCTCCAGGCTCACGCCGGGCTGGCTGAGTATAATATTGAATTCAGTCGGCTCATTGGCCACCAGCCCATTCATGACAACCGGCGCGCTGATAATACCGGCCACAATGTTATGCTCATCGTCATCCGCAGTTACGCTCGTAACCGGAGCAAAAAGCAACATGAAAAAGCCAAACAACAACCACAGGTAATGCCTGTTAAGTTTCATTTCATTCCCTCCCTTCAGTGTTATAGAAGAATGTAGGTCCAGCCCTGCTCAACACGTAAACGTGCATGGTCAGGACCGGACGCTACCAGCATAGCCTCCTTCATAATCTGTAGCTTGCCTGGATTTTTTTGATTGAGTTTTTTTAGTGTTTTACGGCAAGCGATGAATTTGACGTTTGGATAGGCAGTTTGTATGGCACGCAGACGACCGGCAAACCCTTTAGAACCGGACTGTAACAGTCGTAGTCCCGGTCCACTGGCAATCACCTCGATAACGAGTTGATGTTTTTTATCGCCGGCTGTCTGTAGCAACGCTTCAGCTAACCTGGCAACATGTTGCATGGCCTCCGGCTGATCCGTTCGAATATGCAAGACCAGGTTTTGCTGCGGTTGCTGGGACACTGACTGCAGCAGTGAGGCATAATCTGAATGACTTGACTTGCTGGCATACTGATATTGCATGGCCACTTTTTGCGGCATCGCGACGAGCAAGAGACTTACCACTATCATTACAGATGCCACGGCATACCAGACCAGACTGTGTGGATTTTTATATAATCTGGTGTTAACCTGTTCTCGAGATATCTCGACTCTGGCAGCCCGAACTCGAGACTTCAGTTTTCGTAATTCACAGATCTCACGCGCGACCTGTGGATCATTGGCCTCGAGATAGAGAATCCAGTCACGCTCATCCCCTTCCAGTTCGTTATCAACAAAGGCGTTCAGTAACTCATTTGATACTGGTAATGATTCTGTCATTTAATTCTCCGCAGAACTGCTTTATCACTCGTCGGGGTATCCTGTTCATCCAGTATGCTGCGCAGCCGTTTACGTGCCCGTCCCAGTCGGCTCATCACCGTACCCAGCTTTATCTCCAGTATGTCGGCTACTTGCCGATAACTCAGTTCTTCCATATCCACCAGCACCAGTACTTTACGGTGATCATCAGATAATCGATTAATGGCATGGCGCACCCTGTCGATGGTGCGGCTGGTTTCGAGTTGTCGTGACGGACCGTTATCATCGACAAGAAACTCATTATCCAGCTCTGTTAACCAGCGTTCACGACGTAATAATTGCCGGTGAGCATTGACCAGGATGCGAAAAACCCAGACATCAAATGCATCCGGGTTACGCAACTGGTCGATTTTGCTCAGCGCGGTAGTGACCGTTTCCTGAACCAGATCATCGCAGGTGGGTTTACTGCAACCCCAACCAAGCGACACCGAGTACAGCCTCGGTATCAACATGTCGATGCGCTGTTCAAAACGCCGGCGATTCCACCATCGCATGGTGTACGTCTCCCTCCCTCATTTATGGTAAAGATACGTGACGAACCAATTTATTCCCCGTTGAAGTAAAAAAAGACGACATAAATGTAATATTTATGTTGTCATGCTGACAGGGTGTCTCCCCAGTTCCAGCTATAGGCGATGCTTCGACCCGACAGGGCGAACCACTTTACGGTTAAATCCGGCAATGAAAGCACGCCACAGCAATGATTGAAGTGGGTACTACCCGGATTAATGACCAGCATATTTCCCAGTTTTTCGGCAAATACCTGGTGAGTGTGGCCGACAATCAGCACGTCATAATCAAACGGCTTCAACATTGTCGTCCAGTGTGCCATTTGCTGCGCGTCAAGCTGACCAGCCCTGTCACGCAGACGAATACCTCCTGTCATGTGCTCAGGCGGGCTGGCATGCACCATATATATAAGTTGTGATTCATAATTTAGTTGTTTTACCAGCGGCAGATCATTCAGATATGCCAGAACCGAGGGATCAGCATCAGCATGATGTTTCACCTGGTACCAGGATTCATGGTTGCCCTGGATGACCTGACAATTATTTTCCTGTAAAAGCTGGATTGTTTTCTGCGCCTGCTGTCCGTAACCAACGATATCCCCGGCGCACCAGATCTGGTCGGTCTGTTCCTGCCTGAATATTGCCAGCGCCTCTTCCAGTGGTTCCGGGCTGGCATGGATATCACTAATAAGACCAATTTTCATTTTATAACTGTGGAGGTTAATTCAGAACTGTCTGAAGAAATTCACGTGTCCTGGTATGGATTAAATTGATATGTTCCAGCCGCTGTTTTCTGCCCATAACTCTGGTAGGATTCGTATAAGATAAATGAGTACCACCATCTATCATTATAAGCCGGCTGTTTCCGCCGTAATGCTTGCGTATAAATTCCGCATGTGATCCATTTTCACTATTAAATTCTTTTTCACCATAAAATAACATTAACGGGATTGACATACCTGCCAGTTGCTCTTTGCTGAAATAGTGGCGGTCCCGTTTAAAATTCAGTTCGCCCACGGAGTACCCGATCAACGCAAGCGGTTTTATCGCGCTATCTTGCGCCGCATTAAAAATGGAAAAACCTCCCATAGAATGTCCGGCAAAGATGATCCGCTTCCTGTCAACCGGCAGTTTGTTAACCGCCTCCCTGGCAAATTGCCTGAATTCCTGCGGTCGATAGGCATAATCTTTGTTGTTAAATGGATGCCGTTTCAGGTATTTGATGACCTTCCACCTCGGGTCCGGTTTGTCTGGAGGAATACGCTCAAACGCAACAGGGTCACGATGCTCAATGGCAATGACCAGGAAGCCATCTTTCGCCAATAGCGCCAACAGCATGTCCTGTGAAATCGCACTTCCGACAAAACCGTGTGCGAATAAAATCGCTGGCCAGCGCTGTGGTTTGTTTTTCTGGTATAAAGGTGGATGGTAAACCAGCGCCTTTACCTCACCCAATTTGATAAGCTCATCATATTGAGCGGTATATACAGGCTGCGAAACTACCAGAATAATAAAGAGAAATAATCGCATTAATGTATATTAGTTCAAAATAGTATAAATATTTCCAATAGAATTAATTAATTAGATACTTATGTAGGAAGACTAAATGCAGAAATTCCCGCTATCGATTGTCATTCTTGGGTTCCTGTTACTGTTCATTATCATTGTCATACAGATAGAAGTATTTACAATGGTATTGAGCAAGCTGGGTCTGTCCCGCTCCGGCGCCAGCCTTTTGTTAATCACCACGTTTCTTGGCAGCGCGCTAAATCTTCCTGTTACGACAATTCGTTCAAATTTCAGTTACGAGCCGGACAATCCGCTACATCGTGCAGTTTTTCCGTTGCGCTTTACCAACGGCCACACATTGATTGCGGTGAATGTCGGTGGGGCCCTGGTCCCGATCACCTTTTCCGTCTATCTCATCATCACGGCAAGCCTGCCAACTTATGCCTTGTTAATTTCCATACTGGTTATCAGTGTAGTCAGTTACCTGTTTAGCCGGCCGGTTGCAAACCTCGGAATCGGTATGCCTATTTTTGTTGCCCCGGTCATGGCGGCACTTACGGCAATGTTATTATTGCCTGATAACGCACCCGCACTCGCCTATATTAGTGGCAGCCTTGGTGTTGTCGTGGGCGCAGATCTGTTACGTATCAAAGACATAAAGAAGTTAAATGCACCCGTGGCATCCATCGGCGGCGCCGGAACGTTTGATGGCATTTTCCTGACCGGGATTATTGCCGTAATCCTGACATTTTGACCAAACCGGTCATTGCGCATTTGATTGATCCGCATCAACTCACCGGTAATCGGGCTTTCCTATACTTTAAGGAGTAGAAAGAGAGGTATCCATTTATGCCACACACTCTAATCGTCGTAGCTGATGCGAGCCGGGCACGTTTACTGGTAGCCGACCGAAACAAGTCGACTTTTCATGAAATACTCACACTTGCTCACCCGGAAGGCCGCTTACATGAGTCAGAGATTACCAGTGACTTGCCGGGACGTACATTTGACAGTCACGGTACTGGTCGACATAGCATGGAACAGCCTGTTTCTGCAAAACAACAGGAACGTATAAATTTTGCAAAGCAAATTGCCAGACAGCTCGATGAAGTCAATTCTAAGGTATCTTTTGACAAGCTGATACTCATAGCCGCACCGGCGATGCTGGGTTTATTACGTGACAACCTGAAAAATGAAATTACAAAAAAGGTCACGCTTGAAATAGACAAGGATCTTACGCAACATTCTATTGAACAAATCCAGAACCAACTTCCTGAATTTTTACCTGCATAAGCTGGCAAAAAAATGCCGGGAAGACTGACGTCCGCCCGGCATTGTGCTACTCCTGTCTAAACTGCGTTAGCGTGGCGCAACACCCAGCGCTTCAACAGTTGAAATATCCAGGTACTTATCAACAGGTAATCCCTTGGCCTTCTGGAACTCATTTACGGCACGCATAGTCTTGTAACCAATGACACCGTCAATCGGACCCGGGTTATAGCCTTTCGCAGCCAGGGATTGTTGAACTTGCGAAATTCGACTCCGTGTCATGTTGGTACTACACAGGATTTCACGCCACTGCATGGAGCCTTCTTTGGTCATAACCGTCTTGTTTACAGTCTGATATTCAGCCGGTACGGCGATGCGTTTTTCGCGTGCCGGTTCTACCAGTTTTGTCACCTGAACTGATTTGTATTTTGCAGGAATGGTGATTTCTCTGGTGTGAGCCGGTTTGTCCACAACACGACGTTTCACGGTTTCATAAACAGCCGGAATCTTCACAACTTTTGTTGATGCTGGTGTCTTTAATACTCGCTTGGTAACTGTTTTATATGTAGCCGGAACCTCAACGAGACACATGATTTCACCTGTGGACTCATCAACTTTCTGAATCGGACCTGTACCTGGTTTCCATACAGTGTGTGCCGGTTTAACAAGCACTTTCTCGGATACTGTTTCGTAAACGGCAGGTACCTGTATGACCTTTTCACTTTCAGGCACTTTTATGACACGATCTTCAACGTACTTATAGGTGGCCGGAACGACTTCCAGTTTGGTTACCGCCTCCTGAACAAGCACTTTTTCCGATGAATCAGTATAGCGGGCAGGTATCACTTCAATTCGTTCAGACTCAGCACGCTTCAGGACCTGTTCAGATACTGTTTTATATGCCGGTGGCACAAAAACCCGACCGTAGCAACGACCCGGTTTCGCACCTGGAGGTAACAGTCCCTGGCTGGATAATTGTTGTGTTTGTGCAGATTGTGACAACTGGGATTCACGTTGAGCCAGTTGATTTTCACGATCCCGAATGGCGTTTTCCCGTTCTGTCAGTGCCTCTATCTGGGTGTCCTGGTTATGGATTTCAGATTGTGTGGGCTGCTTATCACCCGCTTGCATTGTTCCGCATGCCGAAACAGACAAAGCAGTTGCCACTACCGTCAGATTAAATAATTGTCGCTTCATTTTTTCGCTCCCTACGATGTTAAACACGTTTCAAGTTATTAAATCTATTGCTGATGCATTTACGCTGCATCGTGTTCACATCGTCATTCTAGCGAATATTGGGAAGACTAAATTTCAGGAACTGTCATGGAGTGTCAGGAATTGTTATACGCGTTTCAGTAAACATGTAGCACAAATACTTATTTACCAAATAAACGACGCCACCAACGTTTACGGGACTGGGGTAAAAAGGTGTTTTCGTCGAGCTGTTCAGGTCTGATTCGGCTCAGTATCCAGCCAGGCAAGGGTGGATTATCGCTAAAACCACATACGACACCCATATTGTTTGGATCATAAATCTTGATAAATCCCGGTTCGGATTTGTCATCCACATAAACTACACCACAGAAGTCTTCCTGATGTTCTTTTCTCAACAGCACATCAATTTCTGTTATGAATTTATTTAATTGTTCGGATGTCACCGGCGCTGTTGGTACCGATTCACCGATCGCATAGATATACCAGCTATCATCCGCGACGGATTTCAGGGTTTCCCAAAAAGCATCAAGCTGAGGCCATCTCAGGATACCCGAAAACCCGCCACGATAGCGACGATAAAACTCGGATTCTGTGATTTGTTGTCTGGCTTGCATCACAGACATTCTATATTACTTGGACTCTGCCACCATATAGGCAACTGCTGCTGTTACTTCGTCATCGCTCAGGTTACTGAAGCCACCCTTGGCTGGCATATAACCCTGTGAACCGCGAAATCCATTGATGGCATTGGCAGACATCTTGTCCATGCCTGTGGCAATTCTCGGTGCCCAGTTTGCCTTGTCACCCAGCTTCGGTGCACCTGCGGCGCCTGTGGCATGGCAGGCCTGGCAACTACTGCTGTAAATCTTTTTACCCAGGGTATGATCCATTGTACTGCCCTGGCTATCTCCTGATGCTGCAGCCGTTGTCGCTGTCGCGACAGATGCAACAGTCGCCTTGGTTTTGTCAACTGATTCGGTGACCTTGGCCGCCGTGTCAGTACCAACCAGATCCTGTGCATCCTGTTTGACCGATTCAACTTTATCGGTAACGGCTGTTTCAGTGCTCACCAGTTCCTTCGCTTCCTGCTTGACCGATTCAACTTTATCGGTAACGGCTGTTTCAGTGCTCACCAGTTCCTTCGCTTCCTGCTTGACCGATTCAACTTTATCGGTAACCGCAGTTTCGGCCTGTTCTACTACCTGTTCAGCCTGTTGCTTTGCCGACTCGACATTCTCAGTTATCGTTTCTTTCAAATTTGCTGCCTGTTCCTGCAGGTTATCACCTGCTTCCTGTGCCGTTTCAGGGACTACATCTTTCAACGCGGCAGATTTATCGCTGTCATCACTACAGGCGGCCAGACTGAAGGCCATTGCCAGGGTAACCAAAGTTGCTATTTTTTTCATTTTCACTCCCTCCTAATAATCAATGAGGCTATCAGACTATATATATGGCTGATAAACAACGCATAAACTGTCATATATTGTCAAAACACAGTCTGTCACGAATAGCACGAGTAAGCGCATTTGGGTCCGGATTTTTGTCACTATCTATAGTAATGGTCCGGTCCAGCTCACTGGCCGATAATGGCTGCCGTGTTTTCACCTGATGTTCCAGTACCTGTACGGTTGCATCCGAAGCATCCTGGCCAGCCTTAGCACGCTTTTTAATGCGTTGTTTTAAAGTCGCAATATTCGACTGATAATCCATTATCAAACAGGGGCATACCTTCGTATTGGCCAGATCAATAAACCGTTGACGCTGTAGTGTTTTCAGGTTTGCGGCGTCAATAACGACAGAATACCCCTCATCCAGTAATTGTGCCGCCAGCTGCTCCAGCCTGGCATAGGTTTTTTCAGTCATATCCTGACTGTACATACCCTTGTCAATTTCATTTGATGAAGCTGTTTGCGTCTCGCTGTCATAGATGCGTTTACGCTCAATGTCAGAGCGCAGAATAATAAGCGGTAATTGCTCGAGTAACTGATATGCGCCCATGGTTTTGCCGCTGCCGGATAGCCCGTGATTGATAATCAGACAAGGTTGTACCGGTTCAGTATATCGGTTGGCCAGTTGCAGGTACTGGGTAAAGTCCCGGTAGGTCGATTTGTATTCTTTTTTTCCGGGCTGCTCCTGTAAACAACGCAACGCATCGACTTTGGCCCGCACCATGGCACGGTAGACTTTATAAAAGTTAAACACACGAAGTCCGTTATAGTCGCCGGTTATTTCCAGATATTTATTTAACAGGCGGTTGGCCAGCCCGGCGTGTTGCCTGTCCTCCAGGTCCATCACCAGGAACGCCAGTTCACTCATGACATCAATCAAATAAAAATTTTTGTTGAATTCAATGCAGTCAAAAATCACGATTTCATTTTCGATCAATGCCATATTGCGTAAATGCATATCTCCATGGCACTCACGTACAAAACCGGTCTGTTTGCGTTGGATAAAGACCTGTTCAAGAGTTTTTAACTGCTGCTCACTCCATTGCGAAATGTGCTCGAGTATCTGTTCGATGTGTTTGTCATGCTGGAGTTTTCGAATCTGGCTAAAATTTTCCTGAACAGGCTGAGCGATGTGCTCCGGGTCACCGAACGGCAGTGACTTTTCAATCACGTCAATCGATTGATGAAATCCTGCTATGATACCTGCCAGCTCATCTACCTGATGGTGAGTCAGCCCTTGTACTGCCAGGATTCGATCCAGTTGTGCCTGCTGCGGAAACTGGTGCATTTTTACCGCATATTCTATCGCAGGCGCATCCGTGTTCAGACGGGGCTGTTGCTCGCTACCACAGATTTTCACTACGCCAATATATAGTCTGGGTGCCAGGCGCCGATTAAGACGAACTTCTTCCTCGCAATAGAATTTACGTTTGTCGAGCGTGGAAAAATTAAGGAACCCGAAATCGACCGGCTTTTTGATTTTATAGGCATAGGTTCCCGTCAGCAGCACCCAGGAAATATGTGTTTCGATGACCTCAAAATCACTGACCGGGTGATCATACAGATCGGGATTCTGTAAGGCGTTAAGTAATGACACTCGGTAATTGTAACTGACAATACACTAATTTATAAAACTGACAGCCAGAACAGGTGGCAAATAATTTGATATACATTGCCAGTTATCACCCTGATCCTTTGAATACCACAAATTACCGGTTGTTGAGCCCATGAGTAAACGTTCGCCGGTTGAATCCACGTCCAGGCCGTGTCGATATACCAGATCGTAACTCTTCTTTTCTGGCAGACCCTTCGCACAGGCTTCAAAACTGGCGCCACCATCACGCGTTCGGTTAACGACCAGTCTGCCATCGACCGGTATGCGACATTCATCTTTGACGCCTGGAACAAACCAGGCTGTGTCACCCTCATCAGGATGTACTGCTACTGCAAATCCAAACACCGATGGTTTGACATCCTCCAGTTCCTGCCAGGACTGTGAGCCATTATCAGAACGGAATATGCCATTATGATGCTGCACCCAGAGCCTGTCAGGCTTTGATGGACATTGTACGAGACGGTGCGGATCCTGAATTAACGGATCAAACTGTTTTTCCGGTGGAAAATAGGCTGCACGCATGCCACTGGACTGGTTTTCCCATGACTGACCTTTGTCCTTGCTCACCCATACGCCCGCACAGGAAACGGCAACACGAATGTGATTCGAATTGCGCGGGTCTACACAGATGGAATGAATGCCAGCGTGTTCATATCCTCCACCAAACCAGTTCTGTTCCTGCTTGTAGGCCCACAACGCCTCATTAAGTGTCCAGCTCTGACCGGCGTCATCTGAATAAAACAGGCCGCCGGGAATGGTTCCTGCCCAGAGTTTTTTCCCCTGTTTGTCATCCGCTTCGGCAAAGGCCAGCGACCAGATCAACTCGAGACTGTCACTCGTATCTTCATTCTCGCTACCTGGATAAGCTGGTGCCGTTATTTCATGCCAGGATTTTCCGTTATCATCGCTACGGTGTAACTTGACACCGAAATGACCGTGGTCGAGTGCTGCATACCAATATATGTGTTTCCGGGTAGCCAGTACCATCGAAACCGGAACACCCTGAAAACCGGCTTCATGAAGCTCATACTGCTCATCCAGTGTAAACAATCCCTTACGAGTTGCGATCAGCGCCTGAATAGACATGAATTTTCTCCCTGGCAGCTATCGGTGCCTGGTCACCCACCAGACAGGGCCTGCATAACATACACTTCTGATTGCGTGCTGGTTTTATCAGATAGTCCGATACGATCCTGAATCAGCTCTCCATCAACGGCAATAAGCATATGACGTCGCAGCCGACCCTGGTCATCGAGTATATAACTCCTGAGTGAAGGATTGTCACGAAACACGGCGTCGAGCGCCGCACGCACCGTGCCCGCTTCAACCTGTCGGGATGGGCAATCGATGTGCCGCTTCAGGTTTTGCGTAAAAATGACCGTGGGCATGATATTCAAAGTGCGCGGTATCTAGTCATCATCGTCCAGCTCCGGATTCCAGCCCTGTTGTTTGGCGCGTTTGATGGCCTCGTTCTGGATACGCATAAAACGTTCTCGCAGCTCGTCCGGCAGATTGCTCACCAGAAAACCGTATTTTTCCCATTCGGCATTGACCTTAGTCCACAGCTCTTCTATCCGCTGTAGAGGCCAGCCCTCACATGTCTCGTTTTCGTCGAGCAACCCAAAGGTCCAGGCATCACGGATGATCTTGCCGCTCTGGGTCATACCCCCGTTCTCGTCCTTAAGAAGGCCCACATAACATTGTTGTTCCCGAGATCGACGCATTACTCATTCTTGCCATACGGAAACTTGATATGGCCGTAACGAATGACCATTACGGCTGCGGCAAGAATAAGTACTGCACTGGCCACCGCAACGATTTTCCACTGGTCCATATCCTTCATATCCAGCGCCAGGTAACGTGCCAGTGCGACAATCGCAATATATAAAGGAAGACGAACCGGTAACTTGCCGGAACTCATGTAAATGCCGACCATGGCCAGCACTTCCAGATAGATAAACAACAGCAGCAAATCGGCCAGGGTAACGGCACGATTATCGAACATCAGTTTGACTTCCTGGCCAATCGCTACGACCGTTGCGAGCGCAATGATGATCAGACCAATAAGCTGAAACCAGTCAAGCACCTGTTTGCTGAGATCGATATGTTTCATTGTTATTGTTCCTGTTTACTGTGGTCTCTGGCCAATACTATATAAAAGGCCGGTAAAATATACAAAGTAAAAAAGGTACCGATTCCCAGTCCGGTGGCGATGGTCATGCCGATATGGAAACGACTCGCGGCCCCGGCACCGCCGGCAAAAATCAGCGGTACCATCGCCACAACCAGCGCAATAGATGTCATAAAAATGGGACGCAGGCGAATTGCCGCCGCCTGCTCAACTGCTTCGCGTTTTGATAATCCTTTATTTATTTGTAACTTATTGGCGAACTCGACAATCAAAATACCGTTTTTGGCGACGACACCAATCAGGGTAATCAATCCAAGTTTCGTATACAGGTTCAGCGATAATCCTTCAAAACCCGTCATGATAAAAAACAGTGACACTGCCGTGGCAATCGGCGCTGACACCAGAATGATCAACGGGTCACGCCAGCTTTCGAACTGGGCGGCCAGTACCAGGTAAATCACCAGTATGGCGAACAGTACCAGTACGCCAAAATTGGATGTGCCTTTCATGACTGTGCGCGAATCACCAAGATAGTCATAGTCATAACCTTTCGGTAGTGACTGTTCGGCCAGCCCGGTCAGCGCCACCAGAGCATCGCCCATTGCCACACCGGGCGCGGTCGTACCCTGTAGTACTAACGAATTTAACTGGTTTAACTGCGTACGTTCGTTGGGTTCCACCGTTTCCTTTAAGGTCACCAGGGCGGATAAAGGCACAAGATCACCGCGGGCGCTGCGCACATAGTAATCTTTTAACATGTCTGCCGTGCGCCGGTATTGCCGATCCACCAGGGGAATGACTTTATAGCTGCGTCCTTCCATGGAAAACCGATTCACGTAGCCGCCACCCAGCAGGGTACCCAGATTGCGACCGATACTTGCCATACTGACACCCAGGTCGCCGGCCCGATCCCGATCGATGTCAATGCTGATGGTCGGCAGATCGATATCGATGGATTTTTTCAGAAACATGAATTTACCACTGGCCATCGCCTGCCCGAGCAACTGATTGGAGACATCGACCAGCTCTTCATAACTTTTATCCGTGGTGACCACAAACTGCACCGGCAGGCCCCGGCTCGGAGTCGGGACACTGGGACGGGGCGCCGTACCAATAAACAGACCGGATACCTGGCTGAGTGCGCCGCTCAAGGGACCCTGCACTTCTGCTTGTGAGCGTTCGCGTTCTTCCGCCGGTTTCATTTTGAAACCGCCAAAGATCTGACCCGGCGTACGACCTAACAGATAAAAACTGTCATTGTATTCCGGAAAGGTTTCAAAAATGCCCTGGATCTGATGTCCGTATTCTTCAAGATAATCCAGTGTCGCCGTCTGTGGCCCAAAGGCAAAGAAAAACAGGATACCCTGGTCCTCATCCGGCGCGATCTCTTCCTGGCTGTATTTATACATAAAGAAATTGGCACCGAGGATGAGCAAGCCGGCAACAATGGCAATTGCATAACCGTGATTAACCCGGTGTAAACTGGACTGGTATTTATTCGACAGCCAGTTAAATATTTTTTCTACTTTTTGTTCAAATGGTCGTTCACCGCCATGTTCGCGCAATACATGCGACGACAGCATGGGTGACAGCGTCAGGGCGATAACCCCGGAGATAAGCACCGCTGCGGTCAGGGTAAAAGCGAATTCAACCGCCAGTGCGCCGTCAAAACCACCCATAAATATAAATGGTGTGTACACGGCCAGCAGTGTCGTGGTCATGGCAATGATGGGAATAGCCAGTTCGCGGGCGCCTATGAGCGCGGCCTGCAGACGAGACTCGCCTGCCTCGATATGACGATGCACGTTTTCAACCACGACGATCGCATCATCCACAACAAGGCCAATGGCCAGTATCATGGACAGCAGGGTCAGCAGGTTAAATGAATATCCCATCAGGTACATGAAGAAGGCGGCACCGATCAATGACAGCGGAACCGCCACGGCCGGCACAATGGCCGCACGCATCGACCCCAGTGTCAGGAAAATAACTATTAGTACAATGACCACTGCCTCGGCAAGTGTCTTGTACACTTCCCTGATCGATGACTTGATAAACTGGCTGGCATCGTAAGGCACTTTGACCAGCATCTCCGATGGCATATTGGCGGCCAGCTTGGGAATTAATTCATTAACCCGATCCGCCACCGTAATCGGATTCGCACCGGGTGACTGTTCGATGCCAATAAACACCGACGGCACACCTTTATACCAGGTGGTGAAATCATAATTATCCGAGCCGAGTTCGGTGGTGGCGATGTCACGTAGCCTGACGATGGTACCATTTTCACTGCGCACAACCAGATTCTCAAAATGCTCCTGTGAATTGACATCCGTCGTGGCAGTCAGGTTAATGGAGACATATTTATCCTTGGTCGCACCAATACCGGCCTGATAATTGTTATCCCGTAACACATTTATTACATCTTCACCGGTAATTCCCAGCGAAGCCATGCGTTTGGGATCCAGCCAGATACGCATGGCAAACTGCGCGGCAAACAATCGTGCCTTGGCAACGCCGGGCAGTGCCTGTAACTGGGGTTGTGCTACCCGTAATACGTAATCACTGATTTGCGGGCGCGGTACCGTATCACTGTAAAACGCCAGATACATCAGGGCCGTGCGATCTCCGGTGGTGGATTCGATCACCGGGTCTTCGGCTTCCGCCGGCAATTCACCACGCTTGCTCGCAACCTTGGCCTGCACCTCGGCGATGGCCGCATTGGGATCAGCATTGAGTTTCAATTGCACTTCGATCGTTGACTGGCCCTGCGTGCTGGTGGAAGAAATAAACTCTATATTGCTGGCCTCGGCGGCGGCCTGTTGCAATGGAGCCGTGATAAATCCTTTAACCAGATCGGAGTTGGCGCCGGGATAAGCTGTCGTGATCGTAATAACGGTATTTTTAATTAACGGAAACTGGCGTACTTCCAGCAAGTCAAACGAACGCAGCCCCAGCAACAGGATAATCAGGCTGACCACCGTAGCCAGTACCGGACGATGAATGAAGGTATCGGTAATCTTCACTCTTTGGTGATCTCCTGATCATTCAACTTGACCTGATTGTCGATTTTAACCGGCGCACCGTCACGCAGTTTGACCAGACCGGTGCGTACCACTTGCGTCCCTGCACTGAGATTATTTACCACGACCCGGCCGTCACGTACCTCGCCGATCTCCACGGCTGTGCGCTTAACGGTCTTTCCCTGATCGGTGTCGTTAATAACAAATACAAAATTACCGTAGGTATTAAAACTGATGGCGGTACGCGGTAGCGTCAGCACGGTTTGAGGCTCGCCAGTGATCACCTCGACCTGGGCAAACATACCCGGGCGCATTTTGCTTTCTTTATTCGGTAATGTAGCCCGGACCTTGAGTGTCCGCGTACCGGTGTCCACGCCGGAATCGATGGCGCTGATTTCGCCTTTGAACTGTTCACCTGGCAGGGCATCCAGTTTCAGCAGGACGGTCTGACCTGCTTGCAGACTATTTATATAACGCTCGGGCAGGCTAAAGTCGACATGGACAGGATCCAGTGCCTGTAAACTCACTATCGGATTGCCGGCCTCAAGATACTCGCCCAGATCAATCTGGCGAATACCTAACCGGCCACTGAAAGGTGCACGAATGATTTTACGATTGATAATGGCCTGCTGCCCGTAAACACGTGCATCGGCAGCATCAAAACGGGCCTTGGCTTCATCCAGTTGTGACTTTGAGAGGGCCTTTTTACTGAACAGATCACGTGACCGGTTGTATTGCACTTCCGCCAGCCGTCGATCAGCTTTCAGGGCTTTCAACTCGGCTTCATCGACTTCTACATCGAGACGAATGAGTTCCTGACCTTTCTCGACAAACCCGCCGGACTGAAAGGCAATACTGCTGACAATGCCGTTGACTTCCGAACTGACCCTGATGCCATGGGTCGCGACCAGCGATCCCACCGCACTGAGTCGGGGTAACCACTGTTCCTGTTTCACTTCAGTTGCGGCGATAACAGCGGCCGGAAAACCCGCGGCCTGAACCTGGCGTTGATTGCCGGGCCAAACTGTTAACAAAAGCACATGGCCAGTAATAAATAGAATAATGGCAAGATGAAAAGCGCGTTTGATCATGACACTGTTCCTGTAGTCTAAAAACGCCGGGGTCGCTAAAAGCCCAGCTAGTATAAAGAGGAAACTGTGTAAAGCCTATCAGGATATAGGTGCTATTTGCGAAATGGATACATGAGCTGGCCCCACAGTGTATGCGGCATTGCACCATCATATACACCAAATTGCACCGGTTGCCTGTCGCCTGGCATATAAAATGTGCCAAACATCAGATCAAACACCGGAAACAGGCCGGCGAAATTTTTATCCAGCCCTTCCTGCTCGGAGGTATGATGCCAGCGATGAAACCGTGGGCTGGCAATCACATATCGTAACGGCCCAAACCCCCATGGAATATTGGCGTGCAGGAAAATGGCGTAGAACAACAGGAACGGTAAATAGGCTGCCAGTGCCATCAATGGAAAACCAAGCGCCAGCATGATTCCAACACTGATTGCATTGGCAATGGCCTGGTTGAGCGGATGCACCCTGACCGACGATAGCCAGTCCAGTTCCTCAGAGCTGTGATGAATGGCGTGGATTTTCCAGAGTGAAGACCGGTGAAACCAGCGGTGCGTCCAGTAACCGATAAAGTCACCCAGCACCAACATTTCTATGCCAATCAGTACTGCGGGTTGCTGGCTGATCGGACCAAAGCCCCTGACGATATCGTCATCCAGATCCAGTCCCAGGACAAGTGCCACGATAATAATCGTCAGTATGGCACTGGCGTTCTTGATTAATGTATTGATAGTGGGTGCCATGACCCAGTAATACAGATCAAGACGATAACCCTGCCGAAACACCCGTTTATTTCTTTGTGCCGGAAATAGCTTTTCCAGCAAAGTAAAAATCGCAAACAGGATTACGAACCCGACTACAATCTGAGCCAGCATGTTCACCACCAACAGCCTAGTTCAACACCGCGTAACCGCGATGACGTAAACAGTTTTTTACCACCCGCTGGCGTTCAAGTCGGGTTGCCCGTGCACCGCGCAGCGTACCGCCGAGCGCGCCAAGTTTGGCACCCTTCTGGGTCGTTCGACGATTACCGATGATGTCACCGGCAATGGCCCCTACTGCGGCACCTCCGACGGCACCTTTCAGTGCTTTGGATGGCACCTGTTCGGCTAACTGCACACACTCTGCCAGATCCTGATGATAGCGCCCCATATCGACCCCTTTCGGATCGATCACAATACCCGGTTGTCGCGCCGCACAGGCACTGAGTGTGAATCCCCCCAATGCGATCAGAAATATCAAAGACTTTTTCATCATTTACCCCCCCAGATAATGACTGACAGGGCAAGTATAGGAGGGAGCGCTGAACCGAATGTTAATAGACTCAGGCCAAGTGTGACCAAATATTAATGTCGTAACTGATGATTACATTTTGTTACAAAATAGTCGGCATGCCGTATAGCAACGGTAACAGCCAGGACAGCACCAGCCACATGATTATTGTTAGCGGCACACCAATTCGCACGAAGTCCATAAACGTGTAGCCACCGGCATTCATCACCAGCAGATTGGTTTTATACGCCATGGGTGTGGCGTAACTCATGTTGGCCCCAAACAGGACGGCCAGTACAAATGGTTCCGGATCAACATTTAACTGCTGGGCAATACCAATGGCAATCGGTGTACCGATAACCGCCGCTGCATTATTGGACACAATGTTAGTCAGCACGGCCATCAATAACATCAGGCCCGATAGCACCATTGCCGGACTGGCACCAAAGGTGGCGGCGACAAAGACCTGTGCCAGAAAATCCGCACCGCCGGTTTTCAGTAGTGCCGAGCCCAACGCCAGACTCGCCACCACAATCAGGATAACCTGTGTACTCAATGCCCGTGACGCATCGCGCCAGTCCAGGCAACGCGTAATCAACATTAACAGGACACCGCATACGGCACTGATCGCGATCGGTAAAATTCCCAGTGCCGCGACGATGATCACACCAATCATAATGAGCAGCGATAAAGGCGCCTTGTTGCTGTGTGGCAGATCGGTTGTTGCATCCAGCACCAGCAGTTCACCTGATGCCTTGAGATTTGCAATATTTTCACGTTCTCCCTGCACCAGCAGGACATCCCCAATGCGTAGCACCACATCGCCTATTTCCTGTTTGATTGGGCGAATGGTTTTGCCTGCACGATGTAATGCCAGTGTGACAAGCTGATATCGATCTGAAAAACGTAACCGATTCAGGGATCGATCTTTGAGTGGCGATCCTTCCACAACCACAATTTCTGCTGTTTGCTGTCCCTCTTCCTTTAAAGGATGTTCGTCATCGACGCGACTGTCACCGACATACAACAGGGCACCCAGCACTTTTTCATATTCCTTGAGGTTTTCCGGTGTGTCATTCGTCAACAGTTGATCACCGGCTTTTAACTGGGTATCCGGTAACGGCACCAGGTAGGTCTCCGTACCACGCCGAATATTATTGATTCGCAGTCGCCCATCGGTCAGTTCGATGACGGCTGAAAGGGATTTACCATCTGCCGCGCCCCCTTCCTGTATTTCCAGCTGGGCCGCAAAAATGCGCGGCGAGGTATCATGCATTGCAGTCTGGCGATTCGGTAACAATCGTGGCGCGATCAGCCACAGATAGATGATGCCTGCCAGGGCTGCCACAATCGCCGGGACAAAGAAATCGAACATTTCTATTCGGCGCAAACCAAGATCCGCCGCGACAGCAACAACCAGCAGGTTGGTGGATGTGCCTATCGTCGTACTCATGCCACCAATCAACGTCGCAAACCCCATTGGCATTAACATACCCGACGCCGACATGCCGGTGCGCAGGGACACACTGACCAGGATCGGTAAAAGTAAAACCACGATAGGCACATTATTGACAAACGCACTCAGAAACGCGCCCAGGATCAGGGTCAGTAACAAGCTTAGCATCGGAAAGGAACGCCACAATCTGGATAGTCGACGTCCAACCGGTTCAAGGGCACCGGTGCGCACCAGTCCCTGCCCGACGATCATCAATGCACATACCGCTACCAGTGCCTCATGACCAAAGCCGCTGAAGAACGATACCGCCTCCAGATGCTCACCCTGACTGTCCGTGTAAGGAAACAGCGAAAAACCGATCGTAATCACGGCCAGTATGAACAGGCTCGATGTTTCAATTGGAAGCTTTTCGCGTGTAAACAGATACAGGGCCAGCACTGTTAATAACAATACTGCTATTGCATGGGCATCTGGTAAGGGTGGTAGGGTCATCTACGCGTGATCATACAATCAGATCGTTCTGATGCTTTGTCAGGCTTTTTGCAGCATCTCAAAGAGTTGATCCTTGAGGTTTAAGCGCAGTTTCTTGCGCTCTTCAAGATAATCATCGGAAGTCGTCTCAATCCCCTCTTCAATTCTGCGAACTTCATGTTCCACTTCATGATATTGCTCGAACAACTCGGCAAAATGCGAATCGCTGGTTTTCAACTGGTGGATCTTGTCCTTGTACTCCGGGAACTCGTGTATCAGGTCGTGTTTTTCGCCAAGCATAATCATTACCTCTTAAGGCCATCAGGGCAGATTTTACCCATTATGCCCTAATCTGTTCATCCATAAAGTACGGATTTTATACTGCTCACCAGGTGATGGAACAATCCGTGTATGGAAATTATTCAATCTCTCGGATTTATCAAAAATCGCTAATAATCTTATTCAAAGTGCCGATTAATGCTTTACTGGCATCGTCATGTATGTGGCATTTCAGTGAATTTCGTCTAGATTCATCCATATACCCGGACTAAGATTAATTAAGTTTTACTATTAAAAATAGAGAGATAGCACTTGGATATTACCCCATATTTAAAACTGATGGTTGAGCGTGACGGCTCGGATCTCTATTTCACGGCCAATGCCCAGGTAAATGTCAAAATCAATGGTATTACCAACCCGATTGGCAAAGCCGTCTTACCCCCGGGAACCGTCAAGGCAATTCTTCCGTCGATCCTGACCGAAAAGCAGATGGCGGAGTTTGAAGAAGAGATGGAGCTCGACACTGCCTTTAACGTAGACGGTATCGGCCGTTTTCGTGTCAATGTGTTTCGCCAGCGCGGTGAAGAAGCCATGGTGATTCGTCAGATCAAGGCACAAATTCCTGATTTCGATTCACTGCTTCTGCCGCGTGTTATCAAAGAACTGATTATGGAACAGCGTGGCCTGATCATCATCGCCGGCGCAACCGGAACCGGTAAGTCCACGACCGTGGCCTCCATGCT
The DNA here is from genome assembly GCA_937967995.1 of uncultured Gammaproteobacteria bacterium. GTDB lineage: Bacteria > Pseudomonadota > Gammaproteobacteria > UBA6429 > Thiohalophilaceae > CALBTB01. The sequence goes on along the minus strand of CALBTB010000013.1, from coordinate 33,102 downwards.
GGATTATCGCAATCAGAACCGCACCGGACACATACTGACGATCGAAGACCCGATCGAGTTCATGTATGAGCACAAAAAGTCCATCGTCAATCAGCGCGAAGTGGGCCTCGATACCAAATCCTTTGATGAAGCACTGCGTCGCGCCATGCGTGAAGCACCGGATGTCATCATGATTGGTGAGATACGCGACGCCAGCACCATGAAAATGGCGTTGTCCTATGCCGATACGGGTCACCTGTGTATCGCCACATTACATGCGACAAATGCCACACAAACCATGGAGCGGATTATCAGCTTTTTCCCGGAAGGGACGCGTGGTCAGTTACTGATGGATATGTCGCTCAATTTACGCGCGGTGATCGCCCAGCGTTTACTGATTGATAAACAGGGCAACATGGTGCCAGCCACCGAAGTGCTGTTAAATGAACCCCAGGTCAAGGCGCTGATTCGCGACGGCCAAACCCACAAACTCAAGGAAGTCATTGAAAAAGCACCCGAAGGCAGTCAGTTACACTCCTTTGACAATGATATTTTACGCATCTTCAAGGCCGGTCTGGTCACTGAGGAAGAAGCCCTGGCACACGCCGATGAACCCGATCATTTCAAACTGAAGGTACGCATGGGAGGCGGTATTTCCTCTCAGCCTGAAGATATCTACGGTGTGTAAGCGGCGGCTCGTCTCTCTGCTGGTGTTCTGGATATTCAGTTCGCCAGCATCTGCCGAACTTGTTCCTGAGAAAGCCCTCTACCCCACCTACATCGCCGACCCGCTGCGTCCGACATTCAACGCTCAGTTGCAACGTTACAACAAATCCACGCTTGGTGGTATTGCGGGTGATAGTCGTAATCATCTGAAAATGGGCGGCAGCCTGTTGTTGTATGGCAGCGAGTGGTCTGACTTGCCCTGGCAACTGGTTTTACTGTCCGGGTTCCATGGCCAGTTCGATAACACCCAGTCACAGGACAATATCGGCTGGGATGGAATATATGGTTTGCATATCGCTGTGCAACTGGATTCAAATCTGGCGTTGCGTTTTGGCAGTAAACACATCTCTGCACATATCGGCGACGAAATTATCGAGCGAACCGGCCGCACTCGTATCAATTACACACGCGAGGAATTGCGACTGGGTCTGGCCTGGCAATCAGACAACGATTCACTCGTTTATGCTGAGGCCGGGCGGGCTTATGATCTTCGCAATAAAGGTCTTCAGCAACGTGACCGTTTACAACTGGGCATACAGTATGACAGTCCGAACCGGTTATGGGGCAGCACGTTAAACGGGTATGCCGCCATGGATATATCGGCCTATGAAGAAAATGACTGGGATGAAAATATTACCGTTCAGATAGGTTTACGCAAAAAATCCGGCCAGCATACCTGGCGCACCGGGTTTGAATTTTATGATGGCCGTTCACAACTGGGTGAGTACTTTCAGGAGCAGGAACAATATATCAGTCTGGGCCTGTGGCTGGATATATAAATTTAAAAATGAAAGGCAACACCGGCGAAAATACCGCTTCCCGACACATCGACACCCTGGCCGTTATCATCCTCCGTATCCGCACCCAGTAGCCGGTACTCCGCAAATACACCAACACTGGCGCCACGATACTCCGCACCTGCCGTTAACTGGTAAGCCGCGCCTGAGGTGTTACCAAATATCGTCGGACCGCTGATATCAGTCACTGCCAACCCGATACCTGCGCCAATATAGGGCTGAAAACGATGCATGCTCCGGAAATATTTTTTCACATTGGCTAATGCAATCAGGACATCCACATCGTGTGTGTCATTTGATCCCACCGTGGTAAATTCTGCCTGGTAGGAAATCAGCTCACCACCCAGCGCAAGGCCACTGGGATATTGATAGTAACCTTCAACGGCAAACAGGCTGGACGCACTGTCATCAAACTGCCGATCAGCGGCAAGAATCGACTGGGTTTCTTCGGACAACGTCAGGGCACCGGTTTTAAGTAATATCGCAAACCCATCCGCCGGCACTGGCCTTGCTGGCGCCGTCCGTGTAGCGCGTGCTGGTTCGGAGGGTGCAGGCGTAGACGCTTTGGGTTTTGCGACCGGCTTGGGTGGTGGTGAAGGTTGAACGTTGGTTTTGCTCTGGGTAATTGCCTGGGGATTCTTCAGCAACTGCGTCGCGGCGAGATCGTTTCGAAAACTGGCAGGTAAACTTTCAATTCTCGCCTGCGATGTGGCATTGGCAACTGTGATACGAAACAAATAGACCTTGCCTGCCTGAGAAACCAGTGAAATGCTGGATCCGGCCTGCTCTTCTAGCCGGATATTCAGCTGCCCCGGTGCCAACTGCCAGACGCTGAACGATCCCGGCACCAGTCTGCCAATTTTATAATTATTTAACACGATATCCGGCGTATTTGCAGTGTTGCCCTGCTGAGGCTGATAGATATAAATCAGGGCTTTGCCGGCAGGCGGTGGAAGCTTGCGTGCGTAATCAGTCTGTGAAAGCGGTGCAAACACCGGCTGGGCCGCATGCGCAGTCTGGATCAGTACAAATGACAAAAGGACGAGCAGAAATCTGAGTGCCTTCACTACCGTTCCCTCCCCTAGTGATGGCGAATATCTTTATTATATAGTGTACAAATTATTCTACAGCAAATGACTTACTTGGCAATGCAAAACAGATCACACGTTTTTAGTCAAAACGAGTCTGCCCACGAGGTCCCTGGCTGAGCGCCTGTAGTTCCAGGGTAGCCCGGCTGCGCCGGTAGGCTGTCTTGTAAAGGTCATTACGAGGAAACAGTCGATAAGCATAGGCCAGATAATCCACTGCCTGTTCCGTACAACACTCGGAATCCCACAGGCTCATACCAATCTGAAAGGCGATTTCAGCCACCAGTGCATCTTCATTATTACCGGCAATCTGTGCATCGATCGTTACCGGCTGCTCGGAGCTGGGATGGTAAAAGGTCATAAAGCGATGCGCTTCTGTTTCTCGTGCGGCAGCATGCTCAAAGACACTACAGGCGACCATCTCGTCATTTTCATCATAACAAACGCCGGTGCCACGATGAGTGGCGTGCTGCGGAATCCCTGCCGGTGGTTTCAGCGGGCAACGCAGTCGTTCGTCACCGAACAGGGGTGCCGACAGGAGGTAATAATTATCATTCCGTGTCAGCTCGATTACCGCCTTTGGAGTCACACCGCCACGATACAGAACACGATAGCGGGTGTTATTGAAACGGTAATCCTGGCAACTGTAAGAATTTTCTACACCGTTGAAGCTGGACTGGCAAATATGTGGAAGACCATCTGCCACAGTGTCATAGGGCATGAGATTCAGGCATTCGTTAGCATTCACCGACCCCGTTAAAAACAAAACCAGCCCGCCACAGATGGCCTGCCAGCGCTTCTTCATACCTGATTGCAACGGATTATACATTCGTGAGTCTCCGGTCTGTCTCATATACAGATACAGTTAATCCTTTTGCCCCCTTATTATGTTTAGCGTCAATTTTTCCGCGTTTTTTAATACTTTTAGCAATCCGCATGCCATGCTAAGTCATTGAAAATTGATGGTTGCAGGCTGAGAAAATGCACTATCCGGGCGCAAAATGCCCGGATAGGCGATATTGGCTGTTCAAATTGCGGAACCGAGGAGATGCCGGTTGGTGATTTAAGTAGTCTTGTGGTCCTGCAGATAGGTATTGAAATCCGCATGCGCCATCTGCTCCAATTCACTGATTCTGTTGTGGTTAGGTACTCAATCCAGAAGATCAATCTGGCCTATAATGCTTAATAATGTTGCTGAACCAGCCTATTCCACTTACCCCACTTCACCGCCTAATCTGTGATACGGCCATCGCTGATGAAACAGAACTTGTTCGACGACTCATTAAAGACGCGGGTGTCACGCAGCTACAACGCCAACATATCGCGCAAATGGCCGTTCGTTATATCAAAGCCGTTCGTCAATTACCCACGTCCGGTCTTGATGCCCTGCTGCAGGAATATGATTTATCCAACCAGGAAGGGGTTGCACTCATGTGCCTGGCGGAAGCCCTGTTGCGTATTCCGGACGACACAACCATCGATGCATTGATTCGCGACAAGCTCAGCCATGCCAACTGGGAGCAACACCTGGGTAAAAGTGACTCGGTCTTTGTGAATGCGTCGACCTGGGGTCTGATGTTGACCGGTAAGTTGATTGAACTGGATCCGCATCAGGTCAGTGATGTTGGCAGTTTTCTCAGCCGGCTGGTATCCCGTAGTGGTGAACCCGCGATTCGAATGGCCATCAAAGCGGCGATGCGTATCATCGGTCAGCAATTTGTACTGGCACAGGACATCGAAACCGCCTGTGAGGGAATGCATGACGCCGCCAACGCGCTGTATTCGTTCGACATGCTGGGCGAAGCGGCACTTACGCAGGAGGATGCCGCCACGTATCTGGCTGCCTATCGTCAGGCTATCGAACAGATTGGCAGGATCCAGACTAACAGTTCCTCGGCAACGACCAGCCAGGGCATATCGATTAAATTATCCGCCCTGCATCCACGCTTTGAACTGTTTCAACGTGATCGTGTCCTCAGGGAACTGGTACCGAACGTGTTGGGTTTATGCCAACTGGCACGCGAGTATGGACTGCAACTGACCATTGATGCCGAAGAGGCCCATCGACTCGATCTGACACTGGATGTGTTTAGTGCCGTGTTTACGGACCCGAGCCTTGATGACTGGGCCGGCATGGGCCTGGCTGTGCAGGCTTATCAGAAACGGGCCGGACCGGTTATCGATTACCTCGCCGCACTGAGTCGTGAACATAACAGACGGATGTGTATACGACTCGTCAAAGGCGCTTACTGGGACAGTGAAATCAAACTGGCACAACAACAGGGTCTGTCAGGTTATCCCGTGTTCACACGCAAGATTCACTCGGATGTCAGTTACATTGCCTGTGTTAAAAAGTTGTTTGCCGAGCGAGAGGCCTTTTACCCACAATTTGCCACACATAATGCACATAGCATTGCGACAATCCTGGAACTGGCCGGTACTGAACGTGATTTTGAATTCCAGCGTTTACACGGCATGGGTAAATCACTGTATGACGCAATTCAGAACGAAGAAAAACAGGTTCGTTGCCGTATTTATGCGCCGGTCGGCCAGCACGCCGATTTATTACCCTACCTGGTACGGCGCTTGCTGGAAAATGGCGCCAATACCTCGTTTGTCAATCGCATTACCGATGAACGTATTCCCGTCGAACAACTCATTTATGACCCGGTGGAACTGGCCGAACAGGATGGCGGGCGTCCACATCAACACATTCGCCTGCCGACTGACCTGTACTTGCCAACGCGGCAAAATGCCGAAGGCGTACAACTGGATAACCCGACTGAATTAAATTACTTAAAAGAACAGCTGGATGCCTATCAGAACTATCAGTGGCAATTTAATACAAACAGCAGTAATAAAAACAAACCGGTGACAGTAACAAACCCCGCTGACAGGAATGATAATGTGGGACACTATTATCCTGTTCAGGCATCAGACGTTGCGCAGGCTTTTGACAATGCGCAGCAGGCCTTTTCAGACTGGTCTATGACGCCGGTGAAACAACGCAGCGATTTGTTAAACCGGCTTGGCGACCTGCTTGAAGAAAATCGCACCGAGTTACTGGCCATGCTGATTCGTGAAGCAGGACGCTGTATTCGGGACGTAATTGCCGAATTTCGCGAAGCAGTGGACTTTTGTCGTTACTATGCCTGGCAGGCCCGGCAACAACTGGCACACGTTATCGAACTCCCCGGCCCGACCGGTGAACGAAATCAACTTGGACTGCATGGCCGAGGTGTGGTTGTCTGTATCAGTCCGTGGAATTTTCCGCTATCGATTTTTCTCGGCCAGGTTTCTGCTGCCCTCGTGGCGGGAAACACAGTCATTGCCAAACCGGCCAGTGCTACACCGTTAATCGCGGCACGCGTTAGCGAACTGATTCAGTCAGCCGGCTTTCCGAAATATGCCATGCAGTTACTCACCGGTAGCGGCGATGCACTAAGCAAACAGTTACTGACTAACCCGCAACTGGCGGGGGTCCTGTTTACCGGGTCCACACAAACCGCTAACACCATACAGTCAACCCTTGCCCGGCGAGATGGTCCGCTCGTGCCATTCGTGGCAGAAACCGGCGGCATTAATTGCATGATTGTCGACAGTTCTGCGCTTGCCGAACAGGTCGTCAGTGATGTCATACAATCGGCGTTTAACAGCGCCGGCCAGCGCTGTTCCGCATTACGATTACTTTATATTCAGCAGGATGTGGCCGATCAGATTCTGCATAGACTAAAAGGTGCGATGGATGAATTACACATCGGCTCACCTAAGTCGCTGCAATCCGATATAGGGCCCGTCATCAGTCAATCTGCTCAGCAACAATTACAGGACTATATAAAACAAATGGACCAGACCGCATCACTGGTGCATCGTTTGCCACTGGACTCACAACATGAAAATGGCTTTTTTGTTTCACCCTGTGTTTACGAAATAGACGCCGGCTCACAACTGCAACAAGAAGTCTTTGGACCAATTCTTCACGTGGTACGTTATTCGGCCCATGCTCTGGATAATGTCATCGATGATATCAATCAAAGTGGTTTTGGTCTGACACTGGGAATCCATAGTCGTATTCAAAATACTATCGACAAAATCTGTCAACGCGCTCGTGTCGGTAATATATATGTGAATAGAAATATGATTGTCGCGGTCGTGGGAGTACAACCCTTTGGTGGTGAAGGTCTGTCAGGTACCGGTCCGAAGGCCGGTGGTCCTCATTACCTGACACGTCTTGTGACAGAACGTGTAGTCAGCCAGAACATTACCGCTATCGGCGGTAATGCCATATTGTTATCCAGCGATGATTGATTTGAGTTATTGAGTACAGCACGGAACCCAGTAACATATCAACGTCCGTCACTCTTTTACATAAATCGTGATTTTTTCCGACATGACCGGTGGATTATGCGGAACATGTTTAAAATCACCGAGTACAAGCTGCAATGTGTGTTTCCCCGGTGGAAGCTGAACCAGCGTTTCGGTCTGTCCGCCACCGAAGTGCTGATGATGATTATCCTTGGGTATCGGCATATGCATATTTTTTAACTCTGTGTTGATTAACAGATGATGATGACCGGTATTATCTTTGGTCACCCCGGCCGGCGCCACACCCATACCATGCAGGCCAAATACCACTTTTACCGGGCTTTTCACCGTTTGCCCGTCAGACGGGGAAATAAAGTAAACCCGGGCATCACCCGCTGATCCTCCGGCCTGAGCCAGCACAATCACTCCAAATATCGACAAAAAGACGGCTAAACTACGCATGAGTACACCCTCCTGTTATTCTGGTTACCTACAATAAACACGCGGCAAACAGATTTATTCCGAAACAGGCAGTGAAACAGTGGGAATAAACTGGCATCGTCAGGTGTTCACGGGTAAAGGCCAATAATGCGAAACCGGGAATCCAGTTTTAAACAGCAACTTGTCTGCCTGCTACCCCGAATCTGGCGATTCGGTATCAGCCTGACAGGCTCGACGGAGGTGTGCAATGATCTTGTGCAGGCCACATGCGAGCGTGCCCTGTCTCGTTACCACCAGTGGCGACCCGGTACTCGACTCGATCACTGGGTTTTCAAAATCATGCATTCAATCTGGATTAATGAGTTACGTTCGCAGGCAATACGGCGTGGCACGGGGTTCGTCGACCATGAAAATTACCGGCTGGAGAGCACACTACCGGACCAGGAATCATCTTTGTTTAACGAACAGATTATCAATGCCACTCTAGCACTGCCGGAAGCCCAGCGCTGTGCACTGCTTCTGGTCTATGTTGAGGGATATAGCTATAAAGAAGCAGCCGAACTTCTGGATGTACCGATCGGCACGGTTATGAGTCGCCTGTCGAGGGGCAGACTTGGGCTGGCTGAAAAACTGCAGTTGCAAATTAAATCCAGGCGATCCCTGGAATCGGTGTAATTATGTATTTGCTTGATGATGAAGTATTAGTTGCATATATTGATGGCCAGCTTGAAGATGATGTAGCCAGGCAGGTAGAGGCTGCACTGCTGGAGAATCCCATTGCACAGGCTAAAATCAGAAAACTGAAGGACACCAGCTCAATTCTGAAACAACCATTTGATCAACTTCTCAATACACCGCTTTCACCTGACTTTGCCAATACAATCATGTCGAAAAAAGTGGTCACCATGCCAGACAAGCGCCTGCAAATTGCACTCGCTTCCGCATTCGTGACGGTCCTGTTTTTCCTGGGCATCGGAACGGGATATATCTATAACAATTATCAACAACAAACGATTCAAAAATCACAGGCTGATTCCTGGATTCAGGCGGTTGTTGATTACCAGATCCTGTATGGAAGGCAAACCCTGGAAAATCCAGCACCGGCATTACAGGAAGTAAACCAGACCAGACAACGACTTGGGGAAATACTGGGTAATGATTTGTTGATACCCGATTTGATGGGGGAAGGACTTCTGTTCAAAAGGGGCCAGGTGCTGGAATTCAGGGGTAATCCTGTAATTCAACTGGCATACCTGCCTGAACAGGGCAAGCCTGTTGCTTATTGCATTACAAAAATAAATACAAATAACCAGGCACTGGTACAGGGTAGCAGTAAAGGACTGTCTTATTTACATTGGCAGAAAGACGGTTACGGATACATTCTGGTCGGCGATATTCCAGAAAAAAAATTATATAGTCTGCATAAAATTATAACGAAAGATTCCGTATAAGTTTATCAACCAACTGTACCTAATTATTCCAGCGCAAATGTGCCCTTCATAACCAGCGTGCCCTGATAATAGACTTCCAGCAAATCACCTTCTTTTATGGCTGGAAAGTCTACGCCATCATCGCTCCAGTGCTCGAACTCCGCCTCGCGATCACGCTTAACCTTGACGTTGGCAAGCACAATATTATTCAACCTGAACTCAAGCTCATCACCCACAGGCAAATCAAGATCGTCGATTTCAAGGTCGATTTTCTCCGGCTGGCCTTCCTTGAATATTACATAGTGCATCTCCGGTCGACAGGTTTCAAACCGGTTATCCAACACCTGCATGTTGGCTGTAAAGCGTTTACGAACAATACCGCCTTTGCCGAAAATCAGCAGTATGGCAAACAGGAGAATTGGAATATACCACCAGTGAAATTCCATTTTATTGGTAGCTAGTTACGGGTTGTCGACTGCAGGTCCTTGATCAACACGGATTTGACTTCCTGCGGAATTTTGGCCTGTCGAACATTTTCTATCATGCTGGCTTTCATGTCGCGGTATAGCTGATCCTTCACAGACTCGGGTATTTTTGCCTTGTTGATTGCATCCAGAATCTGGTGAAATTCCGCAATGTTGATCGATGCTGATTCCTCTGCAGCACTGGCTGATAAGCCAGACATTACGAGTAGCGAAGTGATAAATGCGATTAACGTAATTCTACGAAACTTGATAAGCATGATTCGAAACCCCTGAGCTGAATTTAAGTATATATTAGTATCGGTATTCAGACATGCAAACTTTAAGTACCTGTTGACGTGCCTATAATTCACACACAATACTCAGATAATCCTGTAATGTCCGGCCTTGCTGTGATTTGAAGGGAATATTTGTCGGCTGCAGGTTTTGCATACGATCGAGTCGAAAGTTTCTGAATGCATCCCGTAATTCGCACCAGCCCACGACGGTCCAGACCTTACCCCAGTAAAATAAGCCCAGTGGCTGTATCACGCGCCGGGACTGTTGCCCATCTTCGCGCGTATAGTCCATTTTCAGTTTGATCTGTTTGCGTATGGCCTGCCTGACCTGACGTAACTGTTCACCGGCCATGCCTTCCATCGGAAAGTCCGGCACTTGAATTTCCTGTTTGTCGAATTCCGGCCTGAGTCGTTCCGGGACCACATGCTCGATTTTCTGCAATGCCTGGTGTGCCGAGCGCGCCAGGTCCTTGTCAGTCCAGGCTCGCACCATGCGTGCACCAAGTATTATCGCTTCCAGTTCTTCTTCCGTGAACATCAGCGGCGGAAGCCTGAAACCGGGTAATAAACGGTAACCTTGCCCCGCTTCACCGCTGACGGGTACACCTGACAGACTCAGATCCTGAATATCGCGATAGATAGTACGTTCAGATACGTCGAGGGTATCAGCAAGTTGCCGAGCCGTAACGGCACGACTTGGGTGTAGTTGCTGGACAATCTGAAATAAACGGTCAGCCCGTCGCACGGTCACCCCTCCTTACAGATTTTATAAGTTATGAACAGGGCACCTGCCAACAAATGATCAGGTGCCCTGGCCTTGTTATGTATTACACTGGTAAGTAATCAGGGTCAGAATAGCACCTTGAGGATCGCTGATCACCGCGAATCGTCCCACATTGGGAATGTCCCGTGGAGCCATAATCACCTTACCACCCAGTGATTCGACCCGGCTGATCTGTCTGTCCACATTATCGACCGTAACATAGGAGCCCCAGGCGGCGGGCATACCGTTTGATTCAGGTGGTATTTTCATCATGCCGCCGACTTCCCGACCACCTGCTTTAAGTAGCGTGTAAGTCAATGCCGGCATTTCCTCGTCCTGCATTTCCCAGCCAAATAATTCGGCATAAAACGCCTTTGCAGCAGGGACATCCGTCGTCATGAGTTCGTTCCAGCTAAAGGCGCCGTGTTGCATCATTGCTTGTTGATCCATGTTTATCTCCTTACAGGTTGAATGAGCATCTAGCCTAACAACCTGCTACTGACAACGTGGTGTCAGCAGGGATCAGCATGAAATGAAAAATTTACCTGGCTTTGCTACGGCAATAATCCTTGCCGGTTTGGGTGAGATAAAACTTGGTACCGCTGACGCCAACAACTTCTTCGACCATTTTATTATCAATCAGTTTATCAATGGCGTGCCGCGCCTTGGAGGTGTTGGTTCCCATGCGATCTGCGACTGTCTGAATCAGTACACCTCGTTCGCCTTCTTTAAGCAGGATTTTGAGCACATGAATGAGATCCTGCTTTTTTTCTTTTTCCTTTGATTCGACTACATTCTCCTGCTTTGTTTTTGGCGCAGCAGGCGGTTTGCGGTTTTTGATTTTCCATACCACCATGTCACTGTGTTCTTCCTTGACGATGTCACCCCGTTTGAAGCGAAATACCAGCGAAAACAGCTTGGCAAGCAGCAACAACATGATCACGTTCATCATGATCAGGAACCAGACCGGAATTGAAACGCTTTGTGTCAGGAATGACATGCTTTACGCCGTTGCCTTTAAGTCCACATGTTTTAATGGTATCTGGCGAATACGCTTGCCAGTAGCTGCGTATATCGCATTCAATACAGCAGGCGCAGCTACTGCCACAGTTGGTTCGCCAATGCCGCCCCAGAACCCGCCGGACGGCATAACAATGACCTCAACTTTGGGCATTTCCTTCATTAGCATGGAAGGATAATTGTTGAAGTTGGTCTGTTCGACACCACCATTTTTGATGGTGCATTCACCATACAATAAAGCAGACAGTCCAAACACAAACGAGCCTTCCACCTGTGCTTCTATCTGTTGTGGGTTAACGGCATAGCCCGGATCGGTGGCCGCGACTATACGATGTATCTTGATCTGTCCATCGCTGTTTACTGACACTTCAGCACAGGCGGCCACATATGCTGCAAACGCATTACATACCGCCAAGCCACGAAATATACCTTCACCCGCATCGGTTCCCCAACCGGCCTTCTCGGCTACGGCATTCAGCACGGCCAGGTTTTTGGGATGGTCTTTCATGAGTTTGCGGCGAAACGCCAACGGATCCTGACCGGCGGCATGGGCCAGTTCATCGATAAAGCATTCCATATATATGGCATTCTGATTGATGTTAACCCCACGCCAGAAACCGGGTGGGACAGGCGGGTTGCGCATGGCATGCTCGACCAGCAGGTTGGGGACACTGTAACTGATGCCATGCTCTTCGCCGGGTAACATACCCTGAAATGTAAACATATCAACGCCATTGTCCATCCAGTTCGGATTGACGCCAGCCAGAATTGACTGGCCAGAGATACGCACATGCAGACTTTGCAGTTCACCGTTTTTATCCAGTCCACCCGTCAGCTTGCATTTGGTAATCGGGTGATAATGTCCGTGCTGCATGTCTTCTTCACGTGACCAGAGTAATTTTACCGGCGTACCCGGCATCTGTTTGGCAATGGCAACGGCCTGCGTGACGAAATCATGGAAGGCACCGCGTCGTCCAAATCCGCCACCCAGATGAATTTTATATACTTCGCATTTATTGATGGGTAAACCCGCCGCCTCGGCAGCAGCTTCCAGCGCCGCTTCGCCATTTTGCGTGGGGCACCAGACTTCACAGCGTTCCGGCGTCCAGCGTGCCGTGGCATTCATGGGTTCCATGGTTGCATGGTTTTGATAAGGGTAATGATATGTCGCTTCAACAACTTTTGCCGCATCCTGCATGGCTTTTCGCGCATTACCGTTTTCATTGCCGAGAAACGCCTTTTTCGCCTGCAGGCCTTCGTTCAACATCGCGTCAATTGATGCTGAACTGACATTGGCATTGTCACCTTTGTCCCAGGTGATCGGCAAAGCGTTCAGCGCCTGATGGGCGTGCCACCAGGTGTCGGCAATTACCGCAACTGCATCATCATTGACCTTCACCACTTTGCGCACACCTGGCATGGCACTGACTTTACTTGCATCAAATGATTTTACTTTGCCACCAAACACCGGGCAGGCCTTGATGTCTGCATTGAGCATGTCAGGCAAAACGAGATCAGCACCAAAAACCTGTTTGCCATTCAGTTTGTCATCCGTATCGAGTCGTTTTACCGGCTTGCCTATGAGCTGCCAGTCCTTCGGATCTTTCAGATCAACGTGTTCCGGTGGAAACAGCTCCGCTGCTGCACTGGCTACCTTGCCAAACGTGGTTGTTTGTCCGCTGGGTGTATGGGTGATAACACTGTTTTTCGCAATACATTCATCCGCCGCAACCTGCCACTGTTCTGCCGCCGCCTGAATCAGCATTTCACGCGCCACGGCGCCGCCCTTTCGAACATACAGGTGACTACCCCGAATGCCCTGGCTGCCGCCTGTGGAAAAACTGCCCCATACCCGGTCCCGTTGCAGACTTTGTCCCGGTGTCGGGTATTCCGTCCGAACCTTTGACCAGTCACATTCCAGTTCTTCCGCCACCATTTGCGCCAGCCCCGTTAACGTGCCCTGGCCCATTTCGGAACGGGCAATACGAATAATGACGGTATCGTCCGGCTCAATGACGACCCAGGCATTCACTTCCGGAATGCCTGATTCTGACAAGGGAGCCGGTTTAGGGGCCGCATTATCACTGCAGCCCGGCAGGTAGAGTCCCAGCGAGAGGCCGGCACCTACTGCTGCACTCTGGATTAAAAATTCTCGACGGGAAACATTGATGCGCTGCTTGCTCATTCTGACCTCCCGCGCTTGCCAATTTGCGCCGCGAGGTGAATACCCGCTCGTACCCGGTTAAAGGTGCCGCAACGACAGATATTGGTTACACCCGCATCGATGTCATCATCTGAGGGATTCGGGTTGTCCTTGAGTAGCGCCACGGCCGACATAATCATGCCCGGCTGGCAGTAACCACATTGCGGGACATCCAGCTGCTTCCAGGCCTGTTGCAGGGGATGATTATTATCTGAGGAGAGACCTTCAATGGTGACAATGGGTGTTGTTTCACTGAGTGAGGACAGGGGAACCACACAGGAACGCACGGCTTGTCCATCGACCATCACTGTACAGGCACCGCAGATTCCGATACCACAACCATACTTGGACCCGGTCAGGCCCAGTTTTTCTCGTAGCACCCATAGCAGTGGCATGTCCGCTTCCGCATCCACACTGACCTGCTTGCCGTTAACCGTGATTTTTGGCATGTCGATTCCCTCCCTAATCCCGACAAAGTCTAACCCCACTGCCAGGGCAACTCAATGCAGGCATATCCCATACTTTTTGTATGCATCAATATTATTCGTCTGAACTTTCTTGGCGAATCATGTCGAACCCGTCTACACTGCATACGCGAATCTATAATTGCGAGCGCATGCAATTGTTTTCGTAACGTTCAATCTGAACAATCTGGTTACCCGATATTTCTGTTTCAGTCACCAGAGTACTTAACAGGTTTTAAAACGAAATATCGGTGCAAAAATGACGATATATACAGGCATGTTCTGGAGTGTGGAAAAGTTGCACAAGGTAAACCTGACTGTACGTGTTTTCCTGTCGTTGTTTGGTGGCGCATTACTGGCAGTCTATTCAACCTCGGCATTCGCGCACGAGCCAACCGTATCAGGTCAACAGGCAGATACGCTTGCTGCGTTGACGACTGATGAAAAAAACTACCTGGCCAATCTGCAGGTTCTGCGCGTCGCCGTAATTGATGGTCAACCCCCGCTGACTTATCTGGATAATGGCCAACCGAAAGGTTATCTGAATGAGTTGTTACAGCTCGTTACTGATCGACTTGGGTTGAAGGTCGAATTCACAAATATGAGTTACGCCCAGTCCATTAACGCGTTAAAAGCCGGACAGGTGGATTTACTCAATGATTACTCAAGTTACGGTGATCGATCAGACTATCTGCTGGAAACCCAGCCCGTCCTGATATCACCCTTTGTTGTTGTCGGACAGACCGGTGTAACGTCAGTCCGGACCCTGTCTGATCTCGTTAAAAAACGTGTCGTTCTGGTACGCGGTTTCCAGCAAACCCAGATATTTCAATCGCAGTTCCCTGACTATCAACCTGTGCTGGTAGACAGTATCGATGCTGCTTACCGTGCATTGAGATCAAATGATGCTGATTATTATATCGATAATGCGACACATGCCGGTTATTACCTGCGCCAGCATCTCATCAGCGATCTGGAAATAGTGGGAGAAATACCCGCCGGTGAAATCGGGAAACTCAGGCTGCACTTTGCCGTTAATAATCACCACCCGGCTTTATACAGCGCCGTCGAAAAAACACTCGACACTATTTTCGAAAACAAGGAACACTCAATACTGAAAGAACGCTGGTTGTATAAATCAGACTATGTGCCGCTAAAATTATCCAGGGCGGAATGGCAATGGCTCGCAGACAAGAAGGAAATTCGGGTTGTACTTGATCCGGACTGGGCACCGGTCGAATACAGGACAGACTCCGGTCGTTATGAAGGCATTTCCCTTGATTATATTTATAAAATCGAAAAACTACTCGGCGTGAACATAAAAATCGTCAGGAACCTGAGCTGGCAGCAGGCTATTGACGCGATTAAAACAAAACAGGCAGATATGGTCGCATCGGTATCCCGTACCCCGCAACGGGAAAAATACATGCTGTTTACGGAGCCTTATATAGAAATGCCCATCAGTATTTTCGCTTCGACTGACGTATCCTATATCGGCAGCATGGATAACCTGATTGGAAAACGTGTCGCTGTGGTGCGTGGTTATGCTATTCACGACTGGATCGGCAATGATTATCCTGACATTAATCTCATTACCGTCGAGAATCCTGCTGATGGATTACGAATGGTCGAACGTGGCGAGATTGATGTATTTATCGGTAATGTGGTTACAACCACTTATTATATAGGCAAGTATAAAATCGATAACGTCAGGGTGGCTGGTGAAACAGAATATACGAACCGGCAAACCATGGCGGTAAGAAATGACTGGCCGGAGTTTGTTGGTATATTACAAAAAGCCCTCGACGCGATTCCACATCACGAACGCAATGCCATTTATAACCGCTGGATGTCTATCCAGTTCGAGCACAAGATTGACTATACCCTGCTGTTGTCCGTTATCGTTCCGGTAATCCTGTTACTCGTATTTGCTGTATTCTGGAACCGGATTCTGAAAAAACAGGTACTGGTCAGAACCCGCGAGCTTGCGGAAACAGAGTCACGCTTTCGAAATTTCTTTGAGCAAAATTCATCTGTGTTACTCATCATCGACCCGGAAAACGGTGAAATTGTCGAAGCAAACAGTTCAGCTGTTGAATATTATGGCTATGATCGTTCACAGTTAATCGGTATGAGAATGGATCAGATCAATGCTCTGCCGTCAGAGGTTACCAGGGAGCAACAACGCAAGATTACAGAAGAGAAACGTAATTTCTTCGCCTTTACACAGCGCCTGGCAAACGGCGAGCAACGCGAAGTGGAAGTCTACTCCACGCCCATTTTTAGCAACAACCGACAGCTCCTGTTCTCTATCGTTCATGATGTAACGGAAAGAAAACTTGCCGAAGCACTGCTGGCCAAACAGGCACATTACGACACGCTCACAGATCTTCCTAACCGCGCCCTGGCGATGGACCGACTTTCTCACCTGCTTCGCCAGTCTGACCGCACTCAGACAAAAACCGCTGTCATGTTTATTGACCTGGATGATTTCAAGAAAATCAATGATACGCTTGGTCACAATGTGGGAGATACTCTGCTTGTTGAAGCCTCTACCCGCATTCGCCATGCGCTACGGGATACCGATACGGTCGGCCGGCTTGGCGGTGATGAATTTATCGTTTTACTTTCTAATCTGGACGAACCATCCGCTGCCATTCCCATCGCCGAAAAGATTCTTGATTGCTTCAAGACGGCCTTTTTCATTCAAAAACGTGACTTAATCCTGACCTGCAGTATTGGGATATCTATCTACCCGGATGATGGTGACAATGCACTGACCCTTTTACGCAATGCCGATTCCGCCATGTATCACGCCAAGGAAAGCGGCCGAAACATGTTTGCGTTTTTCACCAAGGCGATGAATACCAGCGTATCGCGCCGCCTCAACCTGGAAGAGCAAATGAACGGTGCGCTGGAAAGAAATGAATTGTACCTGCATTTTCAGCCCAAGGTTTCGATTGAGACCGGTGCCATAACCGGTATAGAAGCATTGTTACGCTGGAATAACCCGCTGCTGGGCCAGGTCCGGCCAGACGAATTTATTCCTGTTGCCGAACAAACCGGTCTGATTGTACCAATCGGTGAATTTGTCATTAAGGAATCCCTCAGGGTGCTGGTTGAATGCCAGCAACGGTTTAACCGTGACATCAGCATGGCCGTCAACCTGTCACCGCGACAGTTTCGTGATCCCGGCCTGATTAAATTTATTGAAACAAGTGTTGAGGAAAGTGGCATCGACTGGAATTATCTGGAGTTTGAAATTACCGAAGGTGTCTTACTGCTTGGCTTGTCCTATATCGAAAATGCCATCAACTACCTGAATCAGAAAGGTGCCACCCTGGCGATGGACGACTTTGGTACCGGTTACTCATCAATGAGTTACTTGCGGCGTTTTCCTTTCGAGGTAATCAAGATTGATCGAAGCTTTGTCATGGACATTACCAATGATGAACATGACCTTGAACTGGTAAATGCGATTATTGCCATGGCGCATAGTCTTGGACTGCAGGTCGTTGCTGAAGGTGTCGAAACACCCGAACAGGCCGCCATACTGGCTCGCCAGAACTGTGATATAGCGCAGGGCTATCTTTTCGGAAGACCACTTGCAGAGAGTGATCTTTACAGCCTGATAGTGAAGAACCAGTCACAACAACCGCAGAAACTGCCCCGTTCAAGCTGACAATTAACAGGTCAAAAGTTATTTTGACTGGCGTGTCGTATCAAATCCCGTGACTTTGTAAAGAAAGCAGTGTGCGAAAACCGCTGAGAGTACGGCCGTGGTACCCAACACGCCGAGGATGACCTCAGACAGGGTATCGGTCGTAAAAAAATCGGTGAGTGGGCCAAGAAGTAAAAGCGACGTCCCGACAACGGCGCGAATGCCCCTGTCAATGTTGTTCATGTTTCGTTTGACTTTCAATGGCATAAAACAAGTTTTTCCTTATTCTCGCAAAGCTGCAGACCGCCTCCCTGGGATTTACTCCGATACATGGCACCATCCGCGCTATGCATTAATGTCGCAATGTCTTCACCATGCAGTGGATATATTGCGACACCGATACTGGCACTAATGACTATCTCTCTATCAAACAATTTATAAGGTTCGATTAACGCAGTCAGAATTCGCATAAACACCGAGTGCCATTCATTTTCGTCAACATCACTGAGTATCAATGTAAACTCATCACCACCAAGCCGGGCGGCTGTATCTGACTCACGCAGCACTTTGTTTATCCGTTGCGCGGTTTTCTTCAATAACTCGTCGCCATAAGCATGACCATATTGATCATTCACTGCTTTAAAGCCATCCAGATCAATAATGGAAAAAGCGAACTTTTTCTTTTCCCGTTTACTGATTTCAATCAGCTTCAGTAACCTGTCCTGCATCAGATTGCGATTGGGTAGCCCTGTCAGATCATCATGCAGGGCCATATGTCTGAGCTGATCCCGCTGCTGCCTGATTCTTCGAGTCAGGTGATTAAAAATCAAAGATACCCAGATCATCAACCAGATATAGAATAATGCCGGGATAATGATGCGTTGTTTATAAACGTATGCCAGAGCGGCATTACCATGGCCAGTGAACTCATGCATAACAAGTAACTTATCCTGGATCGTCGTCGAGGCAGGGAGTATTGTCCAGGTCAGTATTCGCCCCTGTACATCAATATAACCACCGTTACCCTGATCTGTAAGTGGCTGCAACTCCCTGTCTGCAAACAGGCTTTGTATTAAGCCGGCTTCTTCATGTAACGGTGTTACCTGTTTGCCGGAAAGAACATAAAAATACAGACCATGTCGCTCATGTTGTATATCTGGTTTTACTTCGCCCTGGATAAGCTGCTCAATGCGTTTCTTCCCAAGTAAGGCATCCACCATGTTGTGCATGGTTTGTGCTTCATGAATAATTTCCAGTTCCTGCGAGGCGCGAAAAATGGCAGCGGTGATCACCAGAACACCGATCACCGTAGTAATGAGGAATATCGCCAGGAAGCGGGGATTCCTGTTGTTTTCCGCGCTATAGATTTTATCCGACATGGATGAACCGGCTGTGCACCAATATCACAGTCTGCCCCCGATTTTGCTGTGCTATATCAGTAGTATGTCTATGTTAACGACATTTGGACGGGATAACTTAACCCGGCACATAAAACTCATATATTACATGATGTTAGTATGACGAGCAGACGACAGGACAGTTAAATGCTTGACATGGTAAGTATCGGTATCGCGATAGCCGCAATAATGCCGAGAACCATCAATACCAGCATAATGGCGGTAATCACACCGGCCACTTTCCAGAATTTGCGCTGCGAATGCAGGGCATCTTCCATATCCATAACGCTGGATGATTGCAGCAGACGACCGATTGCGGAACTGTACTTGAATAAATAAACCCCCATCAGAATGTAGATAAGGCTCATCAGGGCATACATGCCACCCACGCCCAGCATGGCGGCTGCCTCCGGCCCCTGTGTACCAAGTCCAAGCGTGCCGGCCATGAACATGCCAAACGTACCCAGAACCATAAATACCGCGGAAATAATCAATACAATACCTATTAGCAGGACCCACGGCTTGGTCCCGCGCATCGCATCAATCATGGTTGAAGTCAGACCACTTGTATTCTGTCTGTTGACATCGGCCACATCAGATTGGGGTGGTGCATATTGGTTGCTCATGACTTCTCCTTATATATTATTCGTATTTTATTGTTTAACCGATACCACCAGGTCCACACGTCGATTTGTGGCGCGACCTTCTGCCGTTTCATTGGAAGCGATGGGATAACCCTCACCAAAGCCGGCATATTGAATCTTATAACCACCTTTCAGTGAAAACAGATAATTCGCCACCGCTGTCGCCCGCTCCGTTGATAGCCGTTTGTTTACCTCCGTCGAACCAACGGAGTCAGTATGCCCCTGCACTACCACTTTTTCGGCATCCAGTTTCTTGATAATCGTATCGACTTTATTTAACAGTAATTTCGAAAACTCCGGTATCACGGCGGTACCTGATGGAAAATTCATACGCTTGAGACGAAACACCAGTTGATTACCCTGCTGATACACCAGGGCATCAGTTTGTGGTATTTCTTTTCGTGCTTCGTCCATGGCCTGCTGAAAACGCACCTGTGTCGAAGCCTGTGCCAGTTGTTCTTCCTGTGTTTTAAGAACGTCTTCCGTCTGCTTGAGCTTGCCTTCTTTTTCCTCGAGCGATTTCTTGGTCGTCTCCAGGTTTTCCTGTAACTTGCCAACGCTGCTTGTCAGTTCGCCCAATGCACGCTTCTGTTTTACGATTTGCACGGCGATGTGTTCCGGTGTGCCTTTGGCACCTTTAATGACGTTCATCACATCCACCAGCTGTGTCACACTGGCTAACGCCTCATCGACACTCTTTTTATATAAATCCGGGCTTCTCGGACTTTGCGCAATCATGTTCATTGCGGTTTCATAATCCAGTGCCGCTGTTTTTAACGAATCAGATGCCAGGTCATCGGCATCATCATCGCGCGCCTGTTTAATAGCCTGTTTCGCTGCACCCAGTTCCCTGTGCTGAACGGCACTGACTTCCAGTGCTAAATATTTTTTCTGAAAGTTGGAAAACTCTTTTGGCGCTAATGCACGGCTGAACTGTTTGGTTTCACTCTTCAGATCTTCGTCAATGTTCTGCAGCCGTTTTACCAGTACATCGCTTTTTCGAACACCGGCTGATAACGCAGAGGCCCTGGCCTCGAGAATACGAGACGCTATGTCGCGGCGGGATTTTGCTGTTTCAGTCGCGTCATCAAACAGGGCTTTGGCAATGGCCGCATTGGAGAGAATGGTTTCTTTCAGATCACCCTGTTTTGTTCCCCGCCGGGCTTCATCAAGAAAATTTTTGCCCTTGTTGAACTGCTCATCGGCAAGTACGTCGACCTGGTCCTGGTATGCCGCCTGCATGACCTGGTCTACTTCCGCAATGGCTTTATCAGGATCGTCTGATCCCAGTTGCGCCTGCCTCAGACTTGAGCAACTGGCCAGTAAAATGATGAAAAAGAAAGTCCAGAGTATTTGAAATTTGTGCTTCACGGTTTGTCTCTCCCAGGTCACCCTGAATCGAAATCTGCCACAAATTGGCATAACTTCCAAGCTTACACTACCAGTAACGGGGTTAATCTGGCACAGGCTGCATAAATTGTCTTCAATAAAGCCTGCTTAAACTATAGTCTTTCCAGACCGAATCTGTATTAACTGGCCAAATAAAAACCCGGTACAGTAGACCTGTCCCGGGCTTTTAAAACTTTCTTGATTAGTCTGAGATTACGCTGCGGCGTCTGTATCAGACTCCTTGTGGTATTCCACCACACGTTCAACTTCATTTTTTGATCCCAGCACAACCGGGACGCGTTGGTGAAGATGATGTGGCTGCAATTCCATAATTCGCTGGCGTCCCGTCGAGCTGGCACCGCCGGCCTGTTCAACAATAAACGACATTGGATTGGCCTCATATAATAAGCGTAACTTACCTTCGGCTCCCTTGGCTTTCATTTTTTCATCCAGCGGGTACATGAATATACCGCCACGGGTCAGGATACGATGGACTTCCGCCACCATCGAGGCAACCCAGCGCATGTTGAAGTCTTCACCACGTGGACCGGTTTTACCGGCAAGACATTCATCCACGTAACGCTGTACCGGTTTTTCCCAGAAGCGTGAGTTTGATGCATTAATAGCGAACTCACGTGTATCTGCCGGTATTGTCATATTTGGATGGGTAAGAATAAATTCACCAATATTCTGATCCAGCGTGAAGCCGTTTACGCCGTTACCGGTCGTCAACACCATCATGGTTGACGGGCCGTACAATGTGTAACCGGCACAAACCTGTTCGGTGCCTGGTTGCAGAAAATCTTCCGCTGTCGGATTCTGGCAATCGCCCTTACAACGCAAAATGGAAAAGATGGTACCAACTGATACATTCACATCCATATTGGATGATCCATCCAGCGGATCAAACGTCAGCAGGTATTTGCCTTTTGGATACTGGGCGGGAATCTGGTAGATATCATCCATTTCTTCCGATGCCATGGCGGCAAGGTGGCCGGCCCATTGGTTGGTTTGCAGGAATACGTCGTTCGTGATGATGTCCATTTTTTTCTGTTCTTCACCCTGCACGTTTTCCGAGCCGGCGGCACCCAGAATACCGACCAGTTCACCCTGGTTGACCAGGTTGGAAATCACTTTACAGGCCGTGACGACGTCGTTTAGTAAGGAAGTAAAATCACCGGTGGCGTTTTCAATATGACGCTGTTCTTCGATGATGAACTGTGTGATGGAAGTTCGACCGTCTTGCATGCTGACTACTCCGAAATACTGAGGCAAAAAACTGGCAGACATCTGAAGCCAGACGGCTGCCGCCATAAATTTTGTGCGGGGAAGTATATCAGTATTGGCTAATATTTAAAAATTGACTGGCAGAAGTCGTATCTAATTGTTTTTATTGAATAATCTCACTACAGGCTTATTCGCCACTGCGCACCTGGTTGGCCGGAACGTCACAACGCTGGTCCATGACCTTTAACACGACCTGGTCACGCCCCTGGGACTTGGCGTCATACAGGGCTCTGTCAGCAAGTCGAAACAGACTTTCAGGTGTCATATCGTCCGTAGGCACGATACCACTCACACCAAAGCTGGCTGTCACGTGATCGGCAATCGGTGAACAGGGATGGGGTATCGCCGCCTCGTGCAGGGCTTTACGAAGCTGGTAGGCCAGGGTCAGGGCACCAGCCGCGTTGGTGCCAGGTAAGAGCACGACAAATTCTTCGCCCCCATAACGCGCTATGAAATCTGCCGGCCGATGCAGCCCGGCCTGCAGTAATTGCGCTACATTCTGCAGACACTGGTCGCCTTCGCTATGGCCCAGATTGTCGTTAAAGTCCTTGAAATAATCGATATCGATGACAATCAGCGACAAACAACATTTTTCCCGGTAAGCACGGCGCCATTCCTTGTCGAGCTGGTCTTCATAGAAACGCCGATTGGGGATGCCGGTCAGACTGTCGACCGTACTGAGCTGATTCAATGTGCGGTTGACGTCGGTTAACTGCTGATTGGTCGTGTTCAGGGTGCCCACTAGCGACTCATTTTCGAATTGTAACGACAGGGATTTATTCAGGCTCCCCTCGACCTGTAGCCGACTGATACGAATCCCGGAAATATACAGCACCATGATGTAGAAAATCAGGACACTGATTTGATCGAGATTGAGGATGGTCCAGATCGTCACCGGCGCCAGCAACGGAATCTGAAACCCGAACATGGCCGGCGCATGCATACCCAGAAGTGGCACCGCCGCTGACCCGATGCCATAAACCAGGAACAATATCAGCATCTGGTAAAGCAATGGAACCTGGTATACCACCGCAATGGAACCGATACCCCAGATTATTCCCGCGGTTGTAGCACCTATTGTGAAATATCTTGCCCAGCGTTTGGCGTCGCTAATGCCCCGTGGCTCTGATTTATAGCGCCGACTGACCAGGTAACGAGCGGTCGCGACAATAAAAAACACGCACCACCAGACTATACCGAGAATTCGAGCATCATTTTGTAGCGCCATAACACTGAGTGCCGCTGCCGCCGCCAGGGAAAGGATGTAGCTACGTTCTTGATTTCCATACAATAAACGTATCTTTTCGGCGAAGACTTTCTCTTCAATGTCTGGGTCCTGGTGGGCAGGACTTGCTGTATTGCTCATATCTGGGGCCCGGGATAACAGCCACTGGTCGATGTACTCCTGATAATATCGGCCGAAATTACTCAGGATTGATGCCGGGAAAGTGAAGAGTTGTGAAATCGCCCATAATATTTGTGGTGGATAGCCCCATTGAATTTGCTACCATGAAGCAGGCCGGAATCACTCAATAGGCAGGCAAGCGGCAATCGATATAATACAGGCTCAGAAACCATAAAAAACGAGAATCGAGACCATGTATCACAACCTGGAAGTCCCAGAACAATGTTTAAATTTATGGCAGGAATGCCAGTCACTGGTGCCGGAACTCCTGAAAAATTGTGAAGTGACAGTGAGTGGCACCCGCATTCATGCACAAAGCAAATTCGAGCCACAACCGGGAAAAATATACCTCGTCACAGAAGGTGACGTGTTCGAATCCTTTGACGGGCAACTCATCGTGATACATGAGAAAGGGGATCTCCTGCACGCAGATGGTATCGCATACGACAAAATCACCTCGTACGACACCGACTTTCCAGCCATTGTCGATGAATACGATGGACAGGCATTTCTGGCAGCCATCGCCGCCGATGAGAATAAATTTAAGCTCTGGAACCGCTACTTATCCTGCCTGATACAAAATTACCAGTTACTCGTGTGCCATTTCAGTCGCCAGGATACCGACTACCTGCCTGAGTTTCGGGAATATAAAAAAGGCGATGTGATCATTGAAGAAGGTACGGAGGGCGATGAAGTCTTCACGCTTCTGAATGGCACGGCCAGTGTCATGAGTAATGGCGAGGAAGTTGGCGAAATTCATAAAGATGAAATTTTTGGTGCCATTGCTGCACTGACCAATACAAAACGTAACGCCACAATTGTAGCCACCAGTGACTGTGACACGCTCGTGGCCACCAAGGAAAACTTTCGCAGCATCCTGGATACCCGCCCGGACATCGTTCAGAAAACCATCGCCGATATGGCGCGCACGATCGTGTCGAGCAACGAGCGCATCATCGAGTTATCAAAAGAGAAAAATTAACCCTTCTTATTTTGTGATTCAAACGCAGTAACATTTTGTTACCCTTTGTTACGTTTGTTTCCTGACCTTTTTGCTAGATTTCCTCTCAGAATTCAATTCATACAGATTTTGCCATGGGGAACGGGGGGCAATATGCGTATATCATCTTTATTTGTTTTCATAACGACCTGGGTTATTTCTGCATCCGTTAGCGCGGCTGGGTTTTCACCACTCACAACAATCAAAGACCGGGCACAGACAAACATGGGGCTGTCACCTGCCCATGCCACATTGTTACCCGATGGGCGAATCATGTTTTTCGGATTAAAACGCCAGGATGGTAGTCCGGTTGCCGGTGATGGCGGATTTGAAGCCGCCCTGACAATTCCTGCAAACCTGTCTCCCTTCCCTGCAACGGTGTATCTCGATCTGGAAAACGCGCCACTGGAATGCAGCACTCCGGGTGTCTGTGTGTTTACTGATGAAGCCGGCAACTTCGCCAGCGTGACTGATATCCTGTTCTGTTCAGGGCACACACTGCTTGAAGACGGAACCTTGTTCACTTTGTCCGGTACGCGTTACACCGGCTATCAACTTGCCAACGGTGATACCGGTTCAGAAATGGCAGGTTTCAACTACAACATGACATACAACAGCGGTACCGGTTTATGGAATCGCGTACCCGGTATCCTGCTTTCTGAAGGTGCCGGACCAAAGTTCGGTCATGGTCGCTGGTATGGTACCAGCACACGACTGTACGACGGACGTATCCTGCTGACCGGTGGATATGACGTCGTTCAAAAAACGTATAAAGGTCAGCCTGTTCCGATGGCATACGAGCTGAATGTCAGTACCGAAATATATGATCCCGCCACTGGTAACAGAGAATTAATTTCAGCGGTCGGCGCAACGCCACAGGCGATATTTAATCCGGATTACTCACATGTCTTTCAGCTTCCATGGCCGACTGATTCCGGTCAGGACATTGTCATTCTCGGAGAAGCGGCAAAACCGGTCGTCATGCAGGCAGATGCATCATTGAATGGTAATTTTACAGAAATTGACTTACCCCGGCCCGGCGCAGTAAACGGTGGTAATGGCGCATCAACGATCATGCTGCCACTTCGTTACGACCAGTCATGGAATTACCAGCCAGGTGCCTTAATGATGATCGGTGGTGGTAATGATGGTCAGCTAAGTTCGGCCGACATTCTGGATTTTATCGGCGGCGGCTGGACACAGCGTATAAGCCTGGATACTGAACGACATCATCCATCCACCACGATTCTGCCGGACGGTAAAATTTTTGTTGTCGGTGGTCATCCAAAGGCTGCACTACCCAAACCACAAAATGCCCTGTTGATTGACCCGGCGCAGAACTTTTCTGTTGTCTCGACTGGCCAGATGGCGACACCACGCGGTTACCATACTGTCTCGGTACTGCTGCCGGATGGAAGAGTCCTGGTTGCCGGTGGTCGTACCGGTGGGGTATCGGGGGCCAATGATGAACAACCAACCATGGAAATTTATTCGCCACCTTATCTGGATGTGCCAACCCGGCCAGTAATAGATTACGTTCCGGATGTCATTAAAAACCAGCAGGCCTTCCCGGTTCTGTATCACGATGCGTCAAGCATCAGTGAGATGGTATTAATCGGGCTGGGATCGATGACACATTCATTTGATCAGAATACACGCAGTATTCAGGTCTATGCGCATAACACCGAGCCGGGCGTGGTGTGGGGAATCAATTTCTTTGATAACCGGGCCACACCGCCGGGAATGTACATGCTGTTTTTACTGGATGAAAATCGCATACCATCCGTCGCTAAAATTGTGCAGGTAACCCGCTAAACTGTTTACCAAGCATTTAGTTAGTTATCTATCTCTTAAAAATGTTTTAAATAACGAAAAATCCCACGGCCTTAATGCCATGACAAGGCTTACGTTATAGCGTTGTCGCACTGGGTAGCGTAAATCGTGTTTCTGCAAGATAGCCATTTCTCTGGATAGCTCTTCTAACTTACGAACCATGGTCTGGTGAGTTGATTGTGTAACCGGGCCCGACAGGAAAATATGATAATGGCCGGGCTGGTTAAAATCATTCGTTAAAAATTCAGACTGCAACTTCTCGGCATAAAAGTTCTCGATGGGCCCGTTTGGTAGCCATCGAAAATCTTCAGCAATGCGAAGTTTAATTCTGTTGTTTGGTTGTAGCTCAATAATTCCGATTTTATCCAGCCGGGCCAGATACTTTATACATTCCGTTTCACTCAGGGAGTATGTATTAGTGATCTCATCAAAACTCCAGTGATTCCTGGCACATAATGCAACCAGTAACAGCTTGATGTCAGAGACAAGTTCCGCTTCCTGATCATGCGTCAGGTGTGAAAGACGATGTTGTGATTCATCAAACCGTTGAACCAGCTCGACCAGACTTGTATCCGCCAGCTCACATATGGATTCGAGCCTTTCCAGGGTGAAATGCTGCTCCGAGAAACTCCGCTTGATACTGGCTTCACTCAGGGAGAGTTGCGCGGCAATTTGCGCATAGGTGATACCGCGTTCACGCAAAATCTGCTTCAGTGTGTCGATGAGAGAGGCCAGTTGGGACATAAAGTATAATTTATCTCTACTTTTCGGTGAAATTATCTCAACTTTGTTCAAACTAGTTTACATATCGTATACCAGCCACCATGATATTTCCACTGACTAACCAAACAAGGAGGAAGTCATGAATAAGCCAACACTGATATTTGGACTAATCGGAAGCCTGATGATCTCGTCGAGTGCTTTTGCGGCAGGTAGTGGAGAAAACCTGAGTGGTTCCGCTCGCCATTCCATGCAGGCAATCGGTCAGGGAACAGTGGGCGTGGTACAGGTGGCCAGTGCGGTTGTGGCAGTTCCATTCAAGGCAGTTGGGGCAATTGGTCACGTCTCAGGTAAGGTCGGTGATGAAATGCTGGATTTTTCCACCGGCGAAAATGACCAGGGATTTGCCATCACTGACGAGACTGTAACAACCGGTCCATCGCCGAGTGAGGCCATAAAAATCAATATGGCGAGTGACATCTGATGCATGTGTTTCACCGCATCATTCTGACAGGCCTGCTTTTAATCGGGCCAGTCAACGGCTACGCTGTCAGTCAACAGACTGACAGCGTTCCTACCTATAATTACGAAACAATAAAATCATTTGCAAAAAAAGTTGAGCGAACAGCCGCTGAGAAACAGGCACATGTATTTTTACTTGCACGTATTGGCCGGCCCAGAAACGAACTACCTCGTGGCATCAACTACACACATGTCGGTATCGCGATGTATTCAATGATTCAACTGGATGATGGCAGGCAGGTGCCTGGTTATGCGATTTACAGTCTGTATCAGGATGACAATGAACCAGACAAGAGTGACCTGCATGTTGACTTTCCCATGCAATTCTTTTCGGGTGTTTATGAATTAAAAGCCGGTATTATTATACCGAATCAGGAGCTTCAGAGACGTTTACATAAAGTTGTCTTATCTGATGCCTATAAAAAATTGCATAATCCGAAATATTCAGCAATATCAAATCCATTCGACGCCAGTTTTCAGAATTGTACAGAACATACTCTCGACCTGATCCAGGCGGCTATTTATAACACAGATGATATCAGGACTATCAAAGCACGCAATCAACAATACTTTCAGCCGCAAAAAGTTCGTGTAAACCCATTCAAACTACTATTTGGATCGCTGTTCAGCAGCGATATCGCCCTGAGTGACCACGTCGACAAGGATGTTGAAACCGCGACATTTACGACGCTGGGCCGATATCTTCAGGACTACGAATTACTGGATGACTGGATTACTGTTACGCCTGACTAGTCGTCATGATGATTTTTACAGCTTGAACGAGCCTACCAGTTCCTGAAGCTTTAATGACAGTCGTGACAGCTCATGGCTTGACTCCGAGATTTGTTGTGCACCACCGGCAGTCTGGTTTGCTACATCGCTGATATTCACAACATTACGATTTATTTCCTCAGCAACAGATGATTGCTCTTCCGCTGCAGTGGCGATGTGCGTGTTCATATCAACAATACGACTGACGGCCTGTGTGATATTGGTCAATACATCCCTAGCTTGTTCGGCACGTTCAACCGTTGAGTTGGCCTTCTCCTGACCGCGCTCCATTGCATTCACAGCACTTTTCGCCCCGGTTTGCAGGCGTTCAATCATTTGCTGTATTTCCTGTGTAGATTCCTGTGTACGACTAGCCAGGGTACGGACTTCATCAGCCACCACCGCAAATCCCCGGCCCTGCTCACCGGCTCGTGCTGCCTCGATAGCCGCATTCAATGCCAACAGATTGGTTTGTTCAGCAATACCACGAATGACCACCAGTACCGAGCCGATGTTTTCCGAGTCCTCATTCAGCGTATCAATCGTCTGGGCTGAGTGTTTAACTTCCTCTGCCAGGTCATGAATGGCATTCACGACATCACTGACAACACTATTGCCATTCTTGGTTTCTTCATCTGCATCATTGGCTGCAGCGGATGCTTCACTGGCATTTTTTGCCACTTCCTGCACTGTGCTGGTCATTTCATTCATTGCTGTCGCGGCCTGTTCGGTTTCAGACTGCTGATGACTTACACCCTGCAGGGTACCTTCACTTATCGATGCCATTTTCTCAGACGCCATGGTCAGTTCTGACGTGGAAGTACTGACATGTTTGACCATTTCATGTATACGGCCGATGAACTGATTAAATGCCGCAGCCAGTTTTGAGACTTCATCCTTGCCAGATTCATCCAGTCGCCGCGTCAGATCGCCTTCACCCAACGCAATATCCTGCAGTGAGTTCGTTACATGCTCAAAAGATCGTTTTATCAGGATGACAACGAAAGCGGCTATGGTTATACCAATCACCAGTGCAACCAGTGCAATTATCAATGTCATCAAAGTAGTGTTGGTAGTATCCGATTTGATTTTTTCACGTAGTTGTTTGACGTTCGCAACTTCCTGTTTAAGTACTTTTTGCAGACCGACTCTCACTTTGCGCCAGTTTGGATGCTCGACTTTAGTCAGCAAGGCAACCGCTTCGTCATGTTTGCCGGATTTCATCAGTGCGAGTACTTCCAGCTTTGCATTCTTTGACAAGGTCCAGCTTTTATTGACTTCTTCCAGGCTGGCGATTAAATCCGGGTTTCCTTTCGCAAGCCCCAATACCTTTGCATATGCTGTATCAAAACGCTGAATTGCTTTTGGCGTGACTTTATATGGTTTTTTCAGGCTGGGGTTTAATACCAGATTACGCAGGGCAATACCCGACAACAATCCGTCACCATACATATTCTGCGTTTCCGTCAGCAGGACCTGACTCTTGGCAAAGTAGTCATCAAATGACTGATTGACCTGTTGCATACCTCGCAGTGCCAGTCCAAGGGCAACACACAACAGAACCGTAATAATGGAAAAAGCCGCGATAAGATTGGCTTTGATTGTGAACTTATTCATCTAAACACCTGATTTTGCGTGAGAATGTCTGAGCCTCTAATCAGAGAGAGGCAACTGGAATTACTAGTATCGGCTCAGTTTGAGGATACTTAATATAAAGATGTTCATGGAAAGATAATAAAATACTTAAATCATCTCGTAATTACTCTGACTTCCCCTGGCGATTATATTGGACTGATACCACACAAATGGTGGGATCTAAATTATGCAGCAAATCACATATGCATTGTGCAAGTTCTCACACATTGAAACATTCACCTCAGTATTTACCATCACAATGACGAAAATAGATTTAGAATCTCTTTTGTTAAGGCAAGTTATCTACAGGATGAAGTACTACAATGGATCACAATCGCGCATTTCTGCAATTTTCCGGTTTTTTATTTACCAGTTTATTTATCATCGCCTGTGGTGGCGGCACCACGCCCAATCCACCTCCGGGGGAGAATGAAGATCCAGGTAATACATCACCTCCTGCCTCTTACACATTAACAGTGACGAACAGCACCGGCGGATCGGTGACCGGACAAGGCATTAACTGCGGTAATGACTGTAGTGAAACCTACCAGTCCGGACAAACTGTTACACTGACCTCCTCACCACAGAGCGGCTATACATTTGGTGGCTGGAATAATAACTGTGGTACATCTTCCAGTTGCACCATAACAATGACGACGAATACACAAGTCGCACCGAGCTTTTCTCCTGTCAATAACAATACTCAGTGCAATGATGCAAATGTGTTATGTGTGGACGATACGGCAGGGCCGACACAGGAGTATTCAACTATCCAGTCTGCAGTGAATAATGCTTCACCTGGCGATACCGTTCTTGTTCATGATGGCAATTATGCTGGATTTCGAGTAAATATAAGCGGCACATCACAATCACCCATCACCATTAAGGCACAAAGTGGCGGCGCAAATATCATCAGCGAAGAATCACAATCCGGTACTGACAATATCTATGTATCCAACTCGAACTATATCATCATTGAAGGCTTCAATGTATCCGGTGCCAGCGTGTACGGAATCGGGTTTCACGATGCAAGCGCCAACTCGCCCATGACAGGAATCCAGGTTAGAAATAACTGGGTATCGCAATCCGGTAAAGACAATATTTATCTGTCCCAGGTTGCTAATTCGGTTATTGAAAACAATACCCTTTTCTCTGCGGTCAGTCATGGCATTTATCTGTCTAATGCGGGTTCAGATAACACCATTCTTCGTAGCAATAACATTTACAATAATGGCGGCAGTGGCATTCACTTTAATGGTGACCTGAGTGTCGGTGGTGACGGCCTGCAATCCGCACTGCTTGTTGAAAAAAATCGAATTTACAATAATTCAAACAATGGAATGAACATGGATGGCGTTCAGTCCAGCACCATCCAGAACAACCTCATATATAACAATGGTCGACATGGAATTCGTGGTTATGCGATAGATGGAGCGCAGGGACCGCGCAATTTTATTATTAACAACAACAGCCTGTACAATAACAGCGGCTGGGCAATAAAGTTCTCAAATGATCTGGGTGGCCACAATGTTTTTAACAACATCCTGATGAGTAACAGTGGCAGTATCGTTTTTGGTAACACCGGTTTTACCAGTGGCTACAATCTGGTTAATGATGCTTTTTCACTAGACAGTGAGAATACAGTCATAACTTTTTCGAACTGGTCAAGTAATGGTTATGGATCAGGTTCTTCTATTCAAAGCGCGGTAGATATTTTTCAGAATACGAATCCCAACAGCGTTGACCTGCACCTGAAGCTAAATTCGCCTGCAATCAACAGTGGCATTGCCAATTTTAATGGTACTGCTGCACCTGGTTTCGACATTGATGGCCAGCAACGTAATAATGTAGATATCGGCGCATATCGATACTAGCCGGCTATTGTAATGTTGCGCCCTTGCGATCCTGTTGAACTACAGACCCATGATGTTCAACCATTAGCCAGCCATAGTCATAACGCCGATACACATTCGTTGCCAGTACAATAGCCACAGCGACTTCGTCTTCATCGAGAATCTCCTCTACGACCATGTGTACAGCAAGACCATCTGCTGCAAACTGACTGGTTCTTGTATCCCGTATTGTTGGCGGACCGGATTCAAATATATGACGCCAGCTGCGTATCACTGCTTCATGGCCACGAATCAGGCCTGAACCGGGATGCACGCACACCACATCATCTCCTGCCCAAAGAGCAGACATGACGGCCAGGTCTCCATGCCTGAACGCTTCATAGAATACCGCCTCGGCTTCATCAGACGACTGGGTTCGTACTTTCAGACTTTGCAATGGTAACTCCTATTAAAGCATCAAGATTCTGTTTGATTATTATTCTCTTTTTGCCACTTTTTAAAACAGTCCAGACCGCAAAAATATATAACGTAATCAGAAGCTTCCTCAACCTTCGCCTCTGATTTCGGAATCTCCTTCATACACACTTCGCATGATACCAGTGCATGTTTATCGGGCTTTTCCTGTTCAGTCATGAACACCTCCTGACAGTGATACTCAATTGTCTCTAAACGACCTTTAGCAGATCAGACCGGGAAAGTATACCTTCAATCTTCTTGCTATCCTGTGAAACGATCAATCGATTAATTCTGCATCTTGCCATTAATTCAATAGCTGACTGTACTGATTCATCCGGTCTGATAGTGACAGGGTCTTTCGACATGATATCGTCAACAATACTACCCAGCTTTTTATCACGGCCCTTTCTTAACAGGACCGCAACCAGTTTTTGTAACGGTGACTCATCATCAATATCCAGCGCGCTTACCAGGTCGGCAGTTGTGACTATACCGATGACTTCATTATCAGGATTCACAACCGGAACACCACTGATCTTTTGTTCATCGAGCA
>CALBTB010000012.1 GCA_937967995.1 uncultured Gammaproteobacteria bacterium | reverse complement strand
GTCTGGGCCGTGTCTCAGTCCCAGTGTGGCTGATCGTCCTCTCAGACCAGCTACTGATCGTCGCCTTGGTAGGCCGTTACCCTACCAACAAGCTAATCAGACATAGGCTCATCCAATAGCGCCCGAAGGCTTTCCTCCGTAGAGATTATGCGGTATTAGCTCGGATTTCTCCGAGTTGTCCCCCACTACAGGGCAGATTCCTATGCGTTACTCACCCGTCCGCCACTCGCCGCCAGAGAGCAAGCTCTCCGCGCTGCCGTTCGACTTGCATGTGTTAGGCATGCCGCCAGCGTTCAATCTGAGCCAGGATCAAACTCTTCAGTTTAAGTTTGATAGTCACGTTGAGGCGTGACAAAACCTTGCTGATGAGAGCATCCTAGGTCAAAAAATTACGTTGACTATAGGTAACTTACATCAATTTTCATTTGGCAAACATTGCCTTACGAATGATGCAAGCACCCACACAAATTACCTGATCAAATTGTTAAAGAGCAAAAACGGCCACCAATCTGGAAGCCGTCGCAGACCCACCATTATATAGCATATAACGGTACCCAGTAAAGCCAAAACAAGGACTTATGGGTCGCTCCGAAGTACCGCTCTGGAGCGATTGCCGTGCGAAGGCGCGCATTATACGCACCGGGAACAGCAGGTCAATAGCTGTTTTTAAAAAGATTTTTCGATGCCAAAAATGGTTAAATGGCCACCCATTTATGGTGATGCGAGTGGCGCATGGAGGTGTATTTGCAGGGTTCCGGGCGATGGATGGCGTAGCCCTGAGCCATATCAAAGCCCAGCTCCTGCAGACGTGCCAGAATGGCCTCTGATTCCACAAATTCAGCGATCGTACCCAGGCCGGCGACATGTGCCACGCGGTGAATGGCGCTGACAATTGCCGCATCCATCTCGTCATCCAGCATGTCACGAATGAAGCTGCCATCTACCTTGATATAGTCGACTGGTATGGTTTTGAGGTAGGTGAAAGAACTCAACCCAGCGCCGAAATCATCCAGTGCAAACCGAAAGCCGAGCTTTTTCATTTCGTGCATGAACGACACGGCCACGCCCAGGTTACTAATCGCCGCCGTCTCGGTAATTTCCAGACAAACGCGCTGTGGATCGATGCCGGTTGCTTCCACATGTTCACGCATGAAATTAAAAATGCCGTCTTCGCTCAGGGAGGAGCCGGACAAATTGATAAAGATCAGGCCGGGATCATCCCCTTCCTGAATCATTTCGGCAAAAGCACGAAACGCATTTCTTATTACCCAGAAATCTATCTGTGTCATCAGGTTATAGCGTTCCGCTGCCGGAATGAATGCACCGGGCAGAATCAGTTCACCGTCCTGATCCACCATGCGTACGAGAAACTCGATATTGTCAGGCACATTCTGGTTTACCGGTTTGATGGTTTGCTGAAACAACACCAGTCGATTTTCTTCCAGCGCCAGGTTAATTCGGGAGACCCATTGCATTTCACCCTGGCGCCGCAGGATATTGGCTTCATCGATATTGTAAACATGCACGCGATTGCGACCGAGATCCTTTGCCGCGTAACACGCCATGTCCGCGGCACTTAATACAGATGTCATTTCACGAAATGTTTTACCGTTAAACTGTACCATTCCGATGCTGGCGCCAACCGTGAACGATTTACTTTCCCAGTTAAAACGAAACGACTTGATAATTTCCAGCATGGTGGCGGAAACCCGGTTCGCCCGCTCCAGGCTGCAGTCCGGTAGCAGTACGCCAAACTCATCACCACCCAGTCGCGACAGGGTATCCTGCTCGCCAATGGTATCTTTCAAACGCGCTGCCAGTTGTTTTAACAGTTCATCACCGGCCAGATGACCGCAGGTATCATTGATGATTTTGAACTGATCGAGATCGATATATAAGAGTATATGTTCCTGCTGAAAAAACTCCGGGTCGGTTAATAACCGGTTGATGCGAAACTCAAATTCATGCCGGTTTGATAGTCCGGTCAGGGGATCATGGTAGGCAAGATATTCTATTACTTCCTGGGCACGACGATGTGCCTTACGATTTTCATTTTCTCTCAACTCCCGTTCAATTGCCGGTACCAGGCGCGTCAGGTTATTTTTCATAATGTAATCATGCGCACCGGTCTTCATGGCAGTTACCGCCAGTTCTTCACCAATACTGCCGGACACGATAATAAACGGAATATCAATACCGCTTTGTTGCACGATATCCAGAACCATGCCTGAAGATAATCCAGGCAAGTTGTGATCGGAAATCACCAGGTCCCATTCCGTATCACGCAACGCCTTTTCAATTTCCACGCGTGTAGTGACACGTTTCATGCTGGGGATATAGCCGCCCTTGCGCAACTGTCGTTCCAGCAGCAGGGCATCATCTTCTGAATCCTCGACGATTAACAGCTTGAGCGTTTTAAGGTCCATTCTGTCGTTTCCGGTGCTGGAAAATTAATATTCAACCAGTACTCACAAAGCTTACCAACAACGACTACCAGTGTATTGAAATCGACGGGTTTACGAATATAGCTGTTGGCACCAAGCCGATAGCTCAGTTCCACATCACTGGGTTCATTGGAAGTTGATGTAACCACAATCGGTAAACATTGAGTGCGTTTGTCACTACGTAATTGCTTTAACACATCGTGGCCGGAAATCTTCGGTAATTTGAGGTCTAACAGGATTAGAGATGATTGTTGAGTGACATCCCGATCTTGATGATTTCCACGACAAAAGAAATAGTCCAGCGCCTCCGCACCGCTATTGAGAACCACAATATTCACATCATTGCCCGATTTTTTGATAGCGCGAATCATAAGCAGGCTATCGTCCGGGTTATCATCGACCAGTATCACCGTCTTATTCATTGTTCGCTCCCTCGTTTATTTTCTGCACAGCAACCCGGTCAGTCTGTGCTATTACGCACTTCCACTGTGGTAATGGCGTAACGAGATCCCGATGCCCAGGCAGTTTGCGATTCAATAACGACGACGCAAGCGCAACATCATATCCTTACTATATAAATGGTATTTTATAACGAAAAAACCTAGCTGACTTCTCATATATCTATAGGCTCTTAACCCAGAAATATCGAGGAAATTTACGAATTGTAATATTTAGACAGGTTATAGAATGGTTAATCAACTGGCGATCAACATGCTACCCATTGGGGTGATATTCAGATTCAGCCAGTATGCACAGACCTCGCGCAGCGTATGCGCGTACTCCGTAAACTCCGTGGCCTTGAAAATATAGCTGCTCGCCCCCGCCTCATAACAGCTGACCACCTCACGATTATCGCAGCTGGTCCCGAGCGCCACCACGGGTAAAAAGCGAGTAAGCGGTTGCTCACGAATCTGGCTGATCAGCTTCAGGCCATCGACTTTCGGCAGTGACAGGTCAATCAGCACCAGGTCCGGTACCGTCTGACTCGGATTCTGTCGGGCACTGAGGTGCTGTAATATCGCCTCTTTCTGCTGAAACACTTCCAGATGCACGGTAAAACCCGCCCGCGCCAGGGCACGACGTGTCAGTGCAATGTCATCTGGGGAATCATCAACCAGCAGGACGTGCTTGATTTTCTGGTAATCGGGCCCATGCCCGTGTAACAAACTGTGTTGCATTGTGCGGGGCTTTCCTGTTGTCAAACTGCCATACGAAGATAAGTCTGGTATGTGTGACGCACTTTGTCATGAAAAATTCTTTACAAGTTGTTGCAAACAAACTGTTTTAACGATGTTTAACAAAGCGCAAGCAAACATCCATCAAACCAGCTCCGAGACTGCTCACCAGGGCACCAGTCTGATCAAAATTTCGTCAAACGAGCCAAATCGTCACAAAATACCTGTTCAAAACACTTTGATTTTCGCCAGTTGCAGCTATAGTTTGTGTAGTCCCACAACACTGTTTTAGGGAACCCGGTTATGCAGGAACGGGAAGCCAAATTACTCTACAAATCCAACGACCTGGACTCGGTGATCATTGAGCAAACCGAGGATAAGCGCGGCTGGGTGATCCGCATGGTTGAGAAAAACCAGAGCCAGCACTTTCTCGTCTCCAAGCGCGGCGATTCCGCACGAGTCTTTAAAACGTCGGACGCAGCTTTGCGTTGTTGTGCACGCATTGGCTTTCATCAGGTCGAAGTCGCGATGTAGCCAAAACGGCGACCTGCCCGCCTGCATAGTCTTACCAATTTTAGGTGTTTGGGTTATATTGGCCTGATAGCGGACGGGGACCAGATATGAACGAGAGGGATGTGAAACTGTTGTATCAGGCGGACCACTGGAGCGGTGCATCGGTTCGCTACGCCACGCAGGAACAGGGCTGGTTGGTGGAGTTCCATGAAGCCAACGGCGAAGAAGTTCACCTGCTCACCCTCAAGCGCGGCAACCCCCGAATTTTCAAAACCTCCGACACCGCCCTGTTCTGGTGCCGGGACATCGGCTTCAAGAAAATCATTGTCGAGCTGAATAAACTTCAAACCGAAGACACCTTTTCCAATAGTAATTCACCACGTATTCTACTGGTTGAGGACAGTACCAGTGATATCGAACTCACGTTTCGGGCCATACAACGCATCGACATCAATTTCGATATCATCGTTTGCCGTGATGGCCAGGAAGCACTGGACTTCATGTTTGCAACGGGCAAGTATGCCAATCGCAGCAAAAATGAATTACCCCAGTTAATTTTGCTGGATCTCAACCTGCCCAAGGTAAGTGGCCATGACGTGTTAAAGGCCGTGCGCGAAAACCCTGACACACGACATATCCCGGTGGTCATCCTGACAACATCCGATGAAGAACGCGATATTGGGCGTGGCTACGAACTTGGTATGAACAGTTATGTATGCAAGCCCGTGGATTACGAGGAATTCTGCAAAACGATTGGTGATATCGGCAAGTACTGGCTACACACTAATGTCCCGCCACAACTTTTCTGATTGACCAGATTCAGGCCACTTCGTAACGACTTTCCGGCCCAAGCGTAAAATAAAATACCGCGCCCTCGTTTTTGTGCGATTCCGCCCAGACCCGGCCACCATGCCGGTTAATAATTCGTTTGACTGTTGCCAGTCCAATACCGGTTCCCTGGAATTTCGGATCATCATGTAAGCGCTGGAATGGCTTGAACAACTTTTCCTTGTACTGCTCATTAAAGCCAACGCCATTGTCTTTTATATAATAAATATTTTCTTTGCCGTCGTTCAGCATGCCCAGTTCAATTCTCGGCTCCGGGTTGTTGGCACTGTACTTGATGGCATTACCAATCAGGTTATCCAGCACGATCCTGACCAGTCCCGGGTCGCCATAACCGTCAAGATTGTTATGAAGAACAAAGGCCGGTTTCTTCTCCAGCCCGTCCGAGTATTGGTTAAATGCTTCGGTACCCAACGCGGCCAGATCGATCTTCTGTACGTCCAGGGGCTGGCGCCCGATGCGGGACAGGCGTAACAGGTTATCGATCAAGTCACCCATGGTTTCACTGGCCGTTCGTATGCGCTGCAGATGCTCCAGTGATTCCGGTGCTAAATTATCACTCAGGTCTTCCAGCAAAATCTGACTATAACCATTGATGGCCCTTAACGGTGTGCGCAGATCATGCGATACCGAATAACTGAAAGTTTCCAGATCGCTGACAGAGTTTTTCAGTTCTTCGGTTCTGGCGGCCACAATGGATTCGAGTTCTTCGTTGTATTCCTCCAGTTGTTTTAAGGCATCATAACGTTCCATTTCCAGGGCGATTCTGGCAGCAAACACACTCAGGGTATTTTCATGCCAGCTTTCGGGTTGATGTGGCCTGGTATCGAGCACAGCGATAATACCAATAGTATCGCCATTGGAACTGATCAATGGCACACCAAAGTAAGTTTCCGCCTCCATGTCGACGATCAGTTCATCTTCCGGATACTTACCTATGACATCTTCATATATCAGGTTCTTTTTATGATCAAAGGCATGTTCACAGGGCGTGGTACGTATTTCATACACAAAGTTTTTTAATTGTTGCGTGTCCTTGAGCACACATTCCGTCACCACATGTTTTCCATCCGGTAATAACCGGCCGGCAAAGGCATAACACGAATCAAACATTTCCTGTAGTAGTGACAATGTATTTTTGAGAAAAATCTCATAGGTCGCAAAGGACTGTTGTGCCAGCGCTTCGTAGACCCGTTTATGGCGTTCATTATCACGATCGATCTGCACACGGGCGCTGACATTGCGAATATTGACGACGACACCCTGTACACGCTGCTCACCTCCATAGTACGGGTGATAATTCACTTCAACAAACATTTCCTCGTCGTGGTTATTTTGAATAGTGGTTACATATTGCATCTGTTGGCCATTCAGAACCTGATCCAGGCGCGGTTTCACTATGCTAAAAAACATATCACTACCAAGCAAATCCTTACTGCTGCGGCCAATCACTTCGGTTGGATTTTTATCGAAAAAGTCACAGAATGATTTATTTACGGCACGGTATATATAGTTTCTGTCAACAAAAGCAATCAGGTCTGTAGATGTATTCATAATCACTTCAAACAACATCAGTTCCTTTTCACGCTGCTTCATTCCTTCGACAGCCGCCGCCATTTTAAGACGCATGCGGTCAAAGGAGCTGGCCAGCACATCCAGCTCATCCTGTTTGTTGTCGTGTTTTTTCGTCCTGTCGAGTTTGACCGGACTACGCAGGTTATCCAGTGCGACGGATTCCACCTGTGTAGCCAGGTCATGCAGGTGACGTGTCACCAGCTTATAAAACACAAGCAACATAAACCCGGCAACCAGGAATGTTTTAACTGCATTGGATAACAGGATAACCCACACTTTGTCGATCAGGCGCTGATAAATCCGATCCAGTGTCGCTACCACATCCAGATAACCAATCGTGTACCGAACACCGCGGTGATTATAGTCAAGTGGGAACGTTTTACTGATGGTACTTTTCTGTTGTTTTTCACCCATGGAAACGACGACATCATTATCTTCACGTACGGCGACATACTGAATATCCGGCATACGCATCAGGCCGGCTAACTGCAGGGAAATATCGTACTGGCTGGTCGTCCAGACCGCGTGTGACAGGGTTTTTAAATTGGCGTGTTCGATTAAGGCAAAACGCTCATCGATAATGCCTACTTCGTGCCGATAATCTTCGTATAACTGAAATGCAGTAATAACCAGGGTGATCACTGTACTCAGTGACACCAGGTATATGATTAACCGTCGCCCTATACGGCTCGGTAAATCATGGCTGGATTGCCCGGAATTTTTCTTTGAAATTTCGTTCATACATTCCGCTTTGCTTTACTTCACGCAGCGCCTGTGCAATTTTTGGTACCAGTTCATGATGTTTTTTATGCAGGTAAATAAACATCTCTTTTGTTGCCAACGGCGGTTTAACATCATGAATGCCCTGCAGGTTCATTGTTTTGATGTGATACAAACCAAGCCAGCGAGCATACAACGCGACTTCTATGCGGTTCTTGTCCAGCATACTGAACATTACATCCGCGTCTCGCACGGCAACAACATTGGGTAAATGCCGGGTACCGTTTTCAAAAATTTTCCAGCCCTTGATCAGACCAACGTTGTAAGGCTCCAGGCTGTTCCAGTCTGTTATCACC
Source organism: uncultured Gammaproteobacteria bacterium (assembly GCA_937967995.1). Classification (GTDB taxonomy): domain Bacteria; phylum Pseudomonadota; class Gammaproteobacteria; order UBA6429; family Thiohalophilaceae; genus CALBTB01. The sequence continues at coordinate 27,162 of CALBTB010000012.1, read as the reverse complement.
ATGTCTTTCTGCTTGCTGAACGCCACGAATTCCATATCAAAGATTTTTTCCGGCACACGAATCAGGTTGGGATAGACTTTTTCCAGACCGGCAATACGACTCATGTCACCATCATCGATCCCTTCATTGGCATTGCGCAAAGCCCGTTCGGCAGGCAGTTTGATGAGTTTCAGCTCCAGTCCGCAGCGGCGAAAGGCCTCACTCACTACGACATCGAGTAATCCATCCTGTGAATCAGTGGTGAGTGGTGGAGCGGTCGGGTTATTGAGCACCAGCACCTGTGCTTGCAGAGTTGAGCATAAAGACAGACTCAGGAGCAGGAACAGAATACGTCCTGCCTGCAAATATGGCATGTGAACCCACCTTATTTTGGCTGATCAAGCAATAAGTATAGTGGGTAATAGAAACTATTCGAGGACAATACGGGCAATTCGGCGCTTACCAACCTGATAAATCTGGTCACTGCCTTTTTCGATTACCTGCTTTGTATTACTGACTTTTTCACCGTCAATTTTTACTGCACCCTGTTTGATCATTCTGATCGCATCAGAGGTACTGCCGACCAGATTGGCCTGTTTGAGCAGATTGGCAATCGCCAGGCCTTCACCATCGGCATTCAATGTCACCGCCGGAATCTCATCCGGCAGATTGCCTTTTTGAAAGCGCTCGATAAATGCCTGTTTGGCTGCCTGGGCGGCTTGCTGGTCATGAAAGCGGGCCACAATTTCCACTGCCAGCTCAAACTTTACATCTCGAGGGTTTTTGCCCTCGGCGACATCTTTTCGAAATTGCTCAATCTCCGCATTGGAGCGGAAACTCAGCAATTCAAAATAACGCCACATGAGATCATCGGAAATACTCATGACCTTGCCGAACATGTCATCCGCCGGCTCGTCGATACCAATATAGTTACCCAGTGACTTGGACATCTTGTCGACGCCGCGAATCCCCTCCAGTAAGGGCAAGGTCATGACGACCTGCGGTTCCAGGCCATTCATCTTTTGCATCTCGCGCCCGACCAGCAAATTGAATTTCTGATCCGTGCCGCCCAGTTCCACGTCGGCCTGCATGGCAACCGAGTCATAGCCCTGAATCAGGGGGTACAGGAATTCGTGTATGGCGATGGGCTGGCCGGACTTATAGCGCTTATCAAAATCATCCCGTTCCAGCATTCGTGCCACCGTGTGTTTGGCAGCCAGCTGAATCAGATCCGCGGCGTTCATTTCGCCCATCCAGCTGGAATTGAACATCACCAGGGTTTTTTCCGGCGCAAGAATCTTGAAGATCTGTTGCTCGTAGGTACGGGCATTTTCAATGACTTCATCCCGGGAAAGCGGGGGCCGGGTGGCACTTTTACCGGTCGGATCACCGATCATGGCCGTGAAATCGCCGATCAGGAATAGCACCTCGTGCCCCAGATCCTGAAACTGGCGTAATTTGTTAATCAGCACCGTGTGACCCAGGTGTAAATCCGGTGCAGTCGGGTCGAACCCTGCTTTGATTCGTAATCGCTTGTTTTTCTTGAGTTTTTCGACAAGCTCGGCTTCCAGCAGGATTTCATCCACACCACGCCTGAGAATGCTCATTTTTTCATCAATGGCTGTCATTTTCTTCTCATTGCCCTGAAAGGCGCGTAGAGTAGCACAGGCCGCTCAGCAGCATCGAATAATAAAGTTACGGCGAGATTGACCGAACTATAGTTTCAGGTTATCTTTAAAAAGTACAAAAAAATCAGGTTTTTCCGTGGATTACAAGTCTTTCTTAACACGCGATTTCAAGTGCGTCGCGCAAGCGACTGAACGAGAAAAGCGATTTCGTCTGACCCACCTGCATTTGATCATGATAATTGCGGCGGTGCTGGTTATCAGTACGTTATTCAGCGTGTTCTCGCTGGACGCACAGGCCAAGCGGCACGTGCAATCACTCAACGGCACAAACAACAATCAAATCGTCCTGCCGATTAACATTCCGGAAGCTAACAGCGCAAACCAGAATCAAACTACAACCGTCACGAACCAGAGCATCAGCGACATTCTGGCAGACGAGCGCTGGCTGACAGTCACAGTCAAAAAAGGTGATTCACTGGCGGCGATTTTCAAACGCCACAACATGGATGCCAGTGAACTGCATAGCATCATGAAACTTGGCAAAGACACCCGTAAGTTGCGTTATGTAAAACCCGGTCAGCAATTACGTATTCGACTTGATCAGGACAATGCACTTCAGACACTGATATACGACATCACAAAATACGAAACCCTGGCTGTGCACCGCGATGGTGATAACTTCGTATCATCCTATCATCATAAAAATGTTGAAAAGCGTTTCAACCACGCCAGCGGTGTGATTCGCAGTTCACTGTTTGAGGCTGGCGGCCTGGCCGGATTATCTGACAAGCTGACAATGGAACTGGCGAATATCTTTGCCTGGGATATCGATTTTGCACTGGACATTCGTGAAGGTGATCACTTCACGGTGTTGTATGAAGAACATTTCCTGAACGGTGTAAAAGTAAACGACGGACCGATTATCGCTGCCGAGTTTGTCAATCGCGGTAACGATTTTCATGCCATTCGCTACACCGACGAAGGTGGTCATAGTGATTATTATTCACCGGACGGGCACTCGATGCGTAAGGCATTCCTGCGCACGCCGGTCGATTTTCGCCGCATCAGTTCACGCTTTGGCAAACGCCATCATCCGGTACTGAATCGCATACGCATGCACAAGGGTGTCGATTATGCTGCGCCAACCGGTACCCCCATTCGCGCCGCCGGCGACGGTAAAATTATTCACAAAGGTCGTAAAGGCGGTTACGGACGTACGATCATTATTCAGCACGGTGGGCGTTACAGTACGCTATATGCACACATGTCTTCCTATCGCCGCGGTATACACGTCGGTAAACGCGTCAAGCAGGGCCAGGTAATTGGCTATGTCGGTGCTTCCGGTCGTGCAACGGGTCCGCACCTGCACTATGAATTTCGCGTCAATGGCGTGCACAGAAATCCACTGACGGTCAGATTGCCAAACGCCAGTCCAATCAACCATAAATACAAGGAAAGCTTTACGGCACACGCGCAATCACTATTGTCACAACTGGCCGTTTATAAAGAAACGAATCTGGCGCTTAATCACCAGTAAGTCACTTTCCTCATATCCTGCATGGATGAACTCTACATAGGATTAATGTCAGGCACCAGTAATGACGGTGTCGATGCGGCATTAGTCAATCTTACTGATGGTTTTCATTGTCTTGAAACACATCACGAACCCTATCCCGAAGAGATTCATCGTAAGTTACAGCAACTGGTCAGTGACAAATCTGCCAGTTTTTCTGACCTGTTAAGACAGGATCAGGAAGTCGCAGTCGTCCATGCGCTGGCGGTCAGGAAATTACTTAACAAGGCACATACCACCGCCAGCCACATTGTCGCCATCGGTTTTCATGGCCAGACGCTTTACCATCAACCCTCTTCTGACTTCCCGAACACATTACAGATCGGTAACCCCGCTTTTCTTGCACAACATACCGGCATCACCACGGTTGCCGACTTTCGCCGTCGCGACATGGCGGCCGGCGGACAGGGCGCACCGTTTGCACCGGCATTCCATGAGTTTCTGTTTCGCGATAATTCCATTTCGCGCGCCGCGGTGAATATCGGCGGTATTGCCAACATCACTATCCTGCCTGCCGATTCACGCCAACCGGTCAGTGGCTTTGATACCGGACCAGGCAATGGCCTGATGGACGAATGGATTCAGCGACACAAAATCGTGCGTTATGACAAAAAGGGGGAATGGGCTCGCAGTGGCCAGGTGGATAAAAAACTTCTCGAAGTGTTACTCGCTGATGAGTATTTTGCGTTACCTCCACCCAAGAGTACCGGGCGGGAATATTTTAATCTCCGCTGGCTGGCCAGGAAGTTCAACCCCGAACTCGTCGCAGCCGAGGACCTGCAGGCCACCCTGCTCGAACTGACCAGTGCCAGTATTACGAAAGCCGTTCTGGAACATGCATCGGATTGCCGGGAAATTTATATTTGTGGTGGTGGCGCCAATAATGACTACCTGATGGAGACGTTGACGCAGTCCCTGCAGGACAGAAAAGTATTAACAACAGCACAAATCGGGCTGGGGCCTGACTGGGTCGAGGCCTGTGCATTTGCCTGGTTCGCCCATCAAACCATACATAAAAAACCGCTACGTCTCAGTTCCATAACCGGTGCGAAACAGGATGTGATTGCCGGCGCTATTTATCAGTAGAGTGTTTCTTGCGTTTGTGTTTTTCTATCTTCGTCACGTTTGTTGCTTTTACATCTGAAGAGTAATTCATATTCTTTAATATCACTGCCAGTTGATTGGCAGGTAATGGCCGGCTGATGTGGTATCCCTGAATCATGTCGCAATCCAGCTGTAACAACATCTTTGTAACTGCCGCATTTTCAACCCCTTCAGCAATCACTTTCAGTCCCAGCGTCTTGGCCATATCGATGATGGAATGCACAATCGCTTCGTCGTCCGAATCCCGGGCCATGTCCATCACAAAGGATTTATCAATCTTGATTTCATGTACCGGCAGTTTTTTCAACATACTCAATGACGAGTAACCAGTCCCAAAGTCATCGATAGAAAAGCTGACATTGTGTTCGCCCAGGTGTCTTAGCACCGACATGACGTAATCCGGGTTACTCATGATCGCGCTTTCCGTGATCTCGAACTGTATATAACTGTTGTCCACATGACTGGCTTTGAGATACAGGCCAAGCTGGGAAGCAAAGTCTGCGTCCTGCAGGTTGTGCATGGACAGGTTGATAGACATCGGAATGGTGTAGCCTTTACCGTGCCATTCATCCAGTTGTTGCAGGGCGTGATTAATGACCCAGTAGGTCAGTGACCGTATCAGGCCGGATTGCTCCGCCAGTCCGATAAATTCATCCGGAGGAATATAGCCCCGCTCAACATGGTACCAGCGCAGCAATGCCTCGACGCCGACAATTTTTTCGGTCAGCAAATCCAGCTTGGGTTGATAATACAGTTCCAGCTTGTCTTCATGTATGGCCTTGCGCAGTTCACCCATGAGACTGAGCCGGTCCGGACTGTGGCTGTCGGTGCCCGGGTTATACACGCTATAGCCAATTTTATGTTGCTTGGCCTGGTACATGGCCACATCAGCGGATTTCAGCAACGACGAGGCGGTATTTCCGTGTTTGGGGTAAATCGCGATACCGATACTGCCGGCAATGGTAAAGGCCATTTCTGACAGATAGAAAGACGGTTCCAGAACCTGCTGCACCTTGCGGGCCACTATCTTGGCACCCATTTCATCGGTTTCCGCCAGCAATATGGCAAATTCATCGCCACCGAGCCGGCCCACGGTATCCGATGGCCGCAAAATTTCCCGCAACCGGTAACCCACTTCAATTAACAGCTGGTCACCGCAATCATGTCCCAATGTATCGTTAATTTCCTTGAAACGATCCAGGTCCAGCATAATAACGGCAAACGACGTGGCGTTTCGTTTGGCCTCGGCAATACTCTGAATAAGACGATCCTGAATACTGAAGCGATTCGGCAAGTTAGTCAGTGAATCATTCAACGCCAGTTGTTCGAGTTTCTGGTTGACCTGCTCCAGTTCGCTGGTACGTTCCGCAACCCGTTTTTCCAGCGACTGATTCAAATCCTGAATCGTCTGCAGAGCCTGATCTTTTTCACTGATGGTTTGCTTCAGTCTCGACATCATCTGATTAAATACCCGACTGAGTTTGCCCAGTTCATCGCGATGCCTGACATTCAGTTCCTTATCGAGCTGGCCATCGGCGATACGCCGCGCTCCCTGGGTCAACTGGCGAATGGGTAATACTGCGTAAATGCGAAACAGGATGTAGATCAAGCCACCGAGCAACAGCGTTAACAGCACGCCTGCCAGAATCTGGTTATAGAGTTTTTTTCTCAGCAGTTCTTCGACCCGCTGCTGACTGATACCGATATTAAAATTCGCCAGCACCTTATTCTCATAGATAATCGGAAAACTCTGGTGAATGATATCCGGCTCCTGTCGCAATTGTTCAATGAGCGCAGGCAGGTCAATTTCACTGACGTCCTCAAGGTGTTTCACAATATACGGGTCACGCCGGTCCAGGTGCCGGGTCAGGGCGCGATTATCCCTGGATAAGATAACTGCATAGACGATGTCCTGGCCCTGCGAAACTTCCGCCATGTAATCGTTCAGCGCATCAAAGTCGTAGGACAATAAGGAATATGGCACGATACTGGAGATGAAGTTACCAAGCATCTCACTCTGTGCCTTGATATGCGAAATAGTCTGGTCTTTCTGAGACTGATAGTTCAGAAAAGCCATCATCACCATGATCACAAAAACCACAGCGATCGTGACGCTGACGAATTTACCTGCCAGACTGTCTTTCCAGAAACTGAAGATACCTTGTTTATCTTCCTGTTCCATTGCCCCCCCTGGGGGTTGTGAAAAATCAGTTTCTTAATTCAATCGGTACGTAGTCCCGCGGCGGTTCGCCGGTATAAACCTGAGTAGGACGGAAAATCCGGTTGTCGGCCAGTTGCTCGCGCCAGTGCGCTAGCCAGCCGGCAGAGCGTGCCACGGCAAAAATGGCTGTAAACTGATCTGGTGCAATCCCCATTTCGTTGTAAAGGATGCCCGAATAAAAATCGACATTGGGGTATACGCCTTTGTGCGCCAGTCGATCATCACAGACCCGTTCTACTTCCTTGGCGGTTTCCATCAAGGGATTAACATTTCCGCCACGCGATTCCATGACCTTGGTTACCAGTTTCTCAAGGTACTTGGCACGCGGATCCTTGGTTTTATACTCGCGATGGCCCATGCCCCAGATTTTTTCCTTGTTCTTGAGTTTCTCGTCAACGTACTTTTCAACCCGGTCCGGTGATCCTATCTCTTCCAGCATCTCCAGTACCTTCTGGTTGGCACCGCCGTGCAACGGGCCAGACAGGGTACCAATCGCCGCGGCAATGACACTGTATGGACTGGCCAGTGTTGAACCGGTTACCAGTACCGAGAACGTTGATGCATTAATGGTATGTTCGGCATGCAGGATCAGACACACATCCATGATGCGCGCCAGCAGTGGATCCGGTTCCTTGCCGGTAAACATATAAAGAAAGTTTTCCGCATAACTCAGATCTGAGCGTGGCTCGGGTGGCTCATAACCGTTGCGCAAATGTTCCCACATGGCGACGATGGTCGACATGCGGGCAATAATTTTTACCGTCATGTTATGAATGTAATCCAGATCTTCACAGGCCTCGGCATCGGTCAGGCACTCGTTGCCGGGGTAGAACATGCCCAGCGCAGCCACCGAGGTTTGCAGCATTTCCATCGGGTGGCCGGAAGGTGGAAAGGTCTTCATCAGATCACGAATGTGAAACTGGGTACGGCGATTACTGCGCAGGCGAAGATCAAATTCCTGTAACTCACGTGCCGGAGGCAGCTTGCCATCCAGCAACAACAGACAGGTTTCCTCGAAAGTACTGTTCTCGGCCAGTTGCTCAATCGGATAACCACGATAGGCTAAAATGCCTTTTTCCCCATCGATGTCCGAAATATTGGATTTGGTGGCAGGAACGCCAGCCAGGCCCGGAAGGTACTCACTCATACATGTCTCCCTGCATCATGACTACGGCGCCATTCAGGTAATCAGCGAACGGCAAACAAATAGAATAGCACACCACTTAATTAGCGGCGGCTATTCTAACAAATAATTTTTTGATTAATCAGTCAGTTAGACTGAAAAGGAGGAACCACATCCACAGGTCGTGGTGGCATTGGGATTACGGATAACAAACTGCGCACCCGACAGGTCTTCCTTGTAATCGATTTCGGCACCAATCAGATACTGGTAGCTCATGGGATCCACCAGCAATGTCACGCCGTCTTTCTCGACCCGCGTATCGCCATCCTGCTCGTTTTCATCAAAGGTAAAGCCATACTGGAATCCGGAACAACCACCGCCGGTAATGAATACCCGCAGTTTCAGGTTATCGTTGCCTTCCTCTTCAATCAGGCTTTTGACTTTGCTTGCCGCACTGTCGGTAAAGACCAGTGCATCTTGTGCTGCTTCGCTCATATCTAACCTCTCGTTTATATCCCTGCATTCTATAAGGGGATATAGCGTCTGACAATATCCCTGATGTAAGGGCAGCGCGCCGGTGGATCAAGCGTCGCCCGTACCTGTGGATTCTTTCTTTGGCATGCTGACCACCGATTGCTCTGTACGATGCACCAGATTCCCGTTTACCTCGGCCCCCATCGCCATCTCGATGAGACTGTAGTAAACATTGCCATGGACCCGCGCCTGCGCCGCCAGTTCCACGTGCGCCAGGGCATGCACATCACCAATGACGGTGCCATTGACCACCACGTTCGGTACCTTGACCTCACCTTCGATGGTGCCGCGTTCGCTTAAGGTCAGAACGGAATCTTCACCTTCCGCAGCAATCACATTGCCCTTGACCTTGCCGTCGACATGCAGCCCGCCACTGAAAATAACATCGCCATGAATCTCACTGTTCTGTCCGATGAGCGAATCGATTTGCGCTGTCTGTTTCGGTTTCTTGCGATTACCCCACATGGGTACCTCTCCTGTTGCTATGCCGGCCAGTCGAATGTTTTTTCGAGTGGCTCCTGGTTTCGTCGATTCCGGGGATTGACCGAGATGGTCACGCGTTGCGGTTTAAAGTCCCCGGGTAACTGAATATCCCCTTCCATGTTCTGAAAATACTTGAAACGATAATCCAGTTCCTTGACGCCCTTCTCGCTTACCTGGGCCAGCGTCAATTCGCTGGGTTTTCCATCCCTGATACCTTCTATTTTAATACGAACCACGCCACGTGCTGTCTCGTTATTCTTTAAAACTTGTGTCAGGATGACCTTGTAACGATAACCACCCGGCTTGCCATTGGATTCGATCTTGAACCGCTGCAGGTGCAGACCGTGCGCCGCATCGCGGGGCGAAACAATGCCACGATAAAAAGCCAGTTCCTGTTTCAGCTCCAGGATTTCCGCCTGCAACACCTTGAGCGTGGTATCCAGTTCATCATAGGCCTTGCGCTCGATCTGCGCGGCCCGTTCCAGCACGGCCTTTTCTTCGCGCAGGCTCTCAATCTGGTGCTCCAGATCGTCCACGTGACCGAGCAACACCTTGTGTTCATGGGTTGCCTCGACACTGTCATAGCCGGCACTGAAGCGGCCGTATTCAAACAATGACCAGCCGACAAATAGCAGCGCGGCCGCAACCAGTCCAATCACGATGCGTATCCGCCAGGGATGATGGCTCTTGACGACCAGCGGCATCAGGGCACCAGCCCAATCTGTGTCAGGCCGAGCGATTCTTCCAGCCCAAACATGATGTTCATATTCTGTACCGCCTGGCCGGATGCCCCTTTGACCAGATTATCGATGACCGATAGTACCACGACCATTTCCCCGCTCGGCGGCACATGGACCGCGATACGACAGTGGTTGGCCCCTTTCACGGTCCGCGTCTCCGGGTGGCTGCCAGCCGGCATCACATCGACGAACGGCTCATCCTTATAACGACGCTCATACAGCGATTGTAGATTGGTCCCGCCTGTCTTCAAGTGCGCATAGAGTGTGGCGTGAATGCCCCGAATCATCGGTGTCAGGTGTGGGACAAAGGTCAGACCCACAGGCTGTTCGGTCATGGTCGACAGGCCCTGGCGTATCTCCGGCCAGTGGCGATGGCCCTGCACACCATATGCCTTCATGGATTCGCTGGCTTCTGCCAGCAAGGTCCCGACATTGGCTCCCCTTCCTGCGCCGCTGACACCCGATTTGGCATCGGCGATCAGCATGGTGCTGTCGACCATGTCATTTTCCAACAGGGGTAAGAAGCCCAGTTGCACGGCAGTGGGATAGCAACCGGGATTGGCCACCAGTGCCGCTTTTCTGATTCGCGTACGATTGACCTCGGGCAGCCCGTAGACCGCGTCATTGAGCAGCTCCGGACAGGCATGGGGCATGCCATACCACTGTGACCAGACTTTCACGTCGCGCAGACGAAAATCCGCGGCCAGATCGATAATCCGTGTGCCGGCCTTGAGCAGTTCCGGCACCATCGTCATGGCGGTGCCATTGGGGGTGGCAAAAAAGACCACATCACACTCGCCCAGCTGTTCCGGGTTCGGGTCACTAAAATGTAAATCCAGATGCCCACGCAGGTTCGGGAACAGATCGCCGACCGGCGTTCCACTTTCTGAGCGTGAGGTAATCACCGTTACCTCGGCCTGCGGATGTTGTGCCAGCAGGCGCAATAATTCGACCCCGGTATAACCCGTGCCACCCACAATTCCAACCTTGATCATGGCTTCACTCACATCGTCCGTACGTTCAGGTTATGATAACGAAAACCCTTTGTTCGCTTCAGCAAAATAAAAAGCGGCCAAAGGCCGCCTTAATGGTGGTACATCATTATTATTGTTATCTCGTGCAACTTCGTATCCTGACAATAGCTAAGGTTGGTCAATTCGTCAATGTTTTTTCTTGAAAATCACAGGCTTATAATCCGATGTTCATGTATAGTTTGGGCTCCAAATGAAACGCCATCTGCACCGCACTCGCCGTTCGCTGTTCTCTATTAATAAGTGGAAACTCCGGGTCGTCTTCTGGGGAGGCGCCATCACCATTGGTCTGGTGTCGGCCCTGTTTGCGCTGGCCAGCTTTGAAGCTGATACCTTTTTTATCGAGCTGTATCATGCGCATCCCTACCTGACCCTGCTGATTCCACCACTGGGTCTGACCTTTCTCGCCTGGCTGACGCGACGCTACTTTGTCGGTACCGAGGGCAGCGGTATTCCCCAGGCCATCGCGGCAATCAAGATCAACGGTCACGGCAAACGGCGCAAGATTCTTTCCATTCGCGTGGCACTGGCCAAGATCATGCTGACCTGTGGCGGTTTGCTGAGTGGTGCCAGCATTGGTCGCGAGGGACCGACCGTGCACGTGGGGGCCTCGATTATGTACTCATTGCGCCGTATCGCCCCGTTTCGTGGCCATGACATGAGCCGCGCATTAATCCTGGCGGGCGGCGCCGCCGGTATTTCCGCCGCCTTTAATACGCCACTGGCCGGCATCATGTTTGCGGTCGAGGAAATGAGTCGCTCGTTTGAGGAACGCACCAGCGGTACCCTGCTCATTGCTGTCATCCTGGCCGGCATCACCGCCATCACCGTGCTTGGTAATTACACCTATTTTGGCACCTCCGATGTACAGATAGCGCTTAACGAGGCCTGGCTGGCGATCCTGATCTGTGGCGTGGCCGGGGGTCTGCTGGGCGGCAGTTTCAGTACCGTTTTGCTCTACAGTAGCCGCAAAGTGGCGAACCTGATCAGCCGTCATCCGTTGCAGGTCGCATTTGGCTGCGGTGTACTGATTAGCCTGCTGGGTGTCGCTTCCGGCGGCAGCACCTTTGGCACGGGTTATACCGAAGCAAAAGGCCTCATGACCGGTGAACACGAAACCAATCTGCTGTTTCCTATATATAAGTATCTCGCCACCGTGGTGTCGTATCTGAGTGGTATACCCGGCGGTATCTTTGCGCCGTCATTATCGATCGGGGCCGGGCTGGGCGCGGACCTGGGTCAATACATGCCCTATGTGCCACTGGCCGCGATGGTCATGCTGGGCATGGTGGGTTATTTCACCGGTGTGGCACAGACACCCATCACGGCACTGATCATCGTCATGGAAATGACCCATAACACCTCGATGTTACTGCCCCTGATGATCACCGCCCTGATCGCCAAGGGTGTGTCCCGTTTCGTCTGTCCACACCCGCTGTACCAGACCATGGCGGATTCCTACATCAAGGCATTGTCGAACCGGGAACCTGAACCGGAGTCAAAAGCAGGGTAAAATGGCAAACATGGAAAACAAATCGACTATAAAGCGCGATGCCCTCATCGGCATTTTATTTATTGGCCTGATCCTGGCGATACTCTACGTCTGGCTAAGTCCGGCGGGTCTGCAACCCGCACCCGTGGTCAGCATGAAAACCCTGCCGGATGGTCGAACGATCGATCTGCAAAAACTGCGTGGCCGGCCCGTGCTGATTACTTTCTGGGCCACGTCCTGCCCCGGTTGCATCAAGGAAATGCCGCACCTGATCGAGCTGTATAACGAACTGAACCCCAAAGGGCTGGAAATTATCGGCGTCGCCATGAACTACGATCGCCCCGATCACGTAATGGCCATGCAAAAAAGCAAAGGCATTCCCTACCCGATTGTCTGGGACGGTACCAGTGAGCTGGCCACCGCCTTTGGCCAGGTTCGCCTGACGCCGAGCTCGTTCCTGATCAACCCGGACGGTCAAATCGTGCAACAAACACTGGGTGAAATGGACATGCACCTGTTACACGCCCGCATCCTGACCATGCTGAAACAGGGCAAGGCCTGAGCATGCTCTGGATCAAGGCGTTACACCTGATTTTCATGGTGACCTGGTTCGCGGGGCTGTTTTATCTGCCACGCCTGTTTGTTTATCACGCCATGAGTGACGATCAGGTCAGCATCGATCGATTCAAAATCATGGAACGCAAACTGTTTTTTGGCATCATGACGCCGGGGATGGTCCTGACACTGTTGTTCGGCATCTGGTTACTGATGCTGGGGCAGTATCTCGATCAGTTATGGGTACAGATCAAGCTTGTTCTGATCGTACTGCTGGTGATTTACCACATTCACTGCGGCAAACTGCTGATTGACTTCAAACATGATCGCAACAAACACACTCACGTGTACTACCGCTGGTACAACGAGATTCCGGTGGTTTTCCTGATCGCCATCATTCTGCTGGCGGTACTACGCCCTTTATAAACGGCACGATCTCTTCGACACAGGCCTGAGGTTTCGTTTGCAGTAAGTAGTGCGGCCCGTCAACGGCCACGCTTCGAATATCCGGTCGTAGCTGTTGCAACTGTCGAGTGGATGATTTGAGTATCAGGTGATCATGTTTTGCGTACAGGTGTAATACCGGTGTACGTGTCGCCTGATAAATATTTCTCACATCCACCCGAAATACATCATACAGACGATGACGCAACACGGTCGGTGATACCAGTTCATGAATGGCAAAGGCGCGTTGCAACATCTCTTCGCTTATATCAAAACCGGTCACAAACAGTTTCGCCATCCACCTGCGCGGTTTAAAACTCAGAATCCAGTCATTAATCAGCGGGCGACCCAGCAGTGATAACCACGGCCGGGGATTGGTCACAAAGGTACACACCAGTACCATCGCGCACAAACCGGCAGGTTGTCGTTCACTGACTTTCAAAGCCAGTGGCCCGGCAAACGATTCGGCCACAATGAAAAACGGCTGTTCGTTCGGCAAGCGATCGATCACATACGTGGTGAGCTGCGCATAATCGACAACCTGCTGCGTCGGGTAATTGATCACCTGGGGTGTGATCCAGTCCGGCAGGCAATCCATTAATGGTCCGAACATGCGACCGGTACCATCGATACCGGGTAACAGGACTGCAGTCAGTTTCGACATAAAAAAAGGGCGCTTAATTACTTAAGCGCCCGTTAATTCCCACACTAGGAGGAGAACATCAGACTGCATTAAATAATATGCATTCACTGTGCCAACTACTCCCTTATTGTCCCAAACATCAAAAATCACCGCGAATGGCGCGAAAACACGTGATATAGCAGTATTAAAACAACGTCATTTGCCCATTTGAACGACACGGTGACGTAAAATGGTGCGTATCCAGATAAATTGTGCGCTTTCCAAAGTCAAATCGCCGGCACATGGCGTCAAAACGGCGGCCAATCATTGCCGCAAAGGCACCCTCTCCCACCATGCGTTTGCCAAAGCCTGACTGGTACACAGCGCCATCGCGTGTGTCCCGAATGCGCTTCATGACGTGCGCGTGTTTGAGCGGATAATGTGTCGTTAACCATTCTTCAAATAACGGTGCGACTTCCAGTGGCAAGCGCAAAAGAACATAACCTGCATTGCGCGCACCGGCGTCTGCTGCCTGCCGCAGGATCGTTTCCATTTCCGGGTCATTCAACACCGGAATGATAGGCGCTACCAGTACACCGGTTGGAATTCCGGCTTCGTTCAGTCGCGCGATAGTTTGCATTCGACGCGGTGGTGCCGTGGCGCGGGGCTCCAGTGTGCGTGCCATTGTTTTGTCCAGCGTACAAACAGAGATCATGACATGCACCAGGTTTCGCTCGGCCATGCGCGATAATATATCGATATCCCGTTCAATCATGGCTGACTTGGTCACGATCGCCACCGGATGACGATGTTCCTCAAGCACTTCGAGTAGCTGACGCGTGATACGGTGATCGCGTTCAACAGGCTGATACGGATCGGTATTGGTCCCCATGGCAATGGGTTTGCATTGATAATTTTTCCCAGCCAGCTTTTTACGTAACAGTGCAGGAGCCTCGGGCTTGATTACCAGTTGTGTTTCGAAATCCAGCCCCGGTGAAAAATCGAGGTAGGCATGGGTTGGTCTGGCAAAACAATATATACACCCGTGCTCACAACCCCGATAGGGATTGATGGATACATCAAACGGCACATCCGGTGAACGGTTGGTGGTCAGAATGCTCTGCGTGTTATCCCGGTGAATGGTCGTTTTCAGCTTTGGTTGATCTGTTTCAGGAAACCAGCCGTCATCCACCACCTGTCGCGTTTCCTGGTGATAACGCACATGCGGGTTGCTTACCGCGCCCCTGCCTCGCTGAATCGCCGGTTTGTCTGCCATGCTGTCATTCTAACGCCGTATTGGTTAGCATGCACAGATGAGAAAAATCCTGGTCTGGTTTCGCCGTGACCTGCGGGTCGCCGATAATCCGGCGCTCAGTGCTGCAAAATCGGACCGTGTTATACCTATATATATACATGCACCGGACGATGAAGCGCCCTGGCAGCCCGGGGCCGCCAGCAACTGGTGGCTGCATCATAGCCTGCTCTCCCTGCAGGACCGACTCAAGACCATTGGCAGTCGGCTGATCATTCGTCAGGGTGACACGCAACAGGTACTATCCAGGCTCATTGAGGAAACCGGTGCTGAAGCCGTATACTGTAACCGCCTGTATGAACCGGCCACCATCAAACGCGATACAAAACTTAAAAAGCAGTTGACTGATCAGGGACTGGAATACCGCAGTTTTTCCGGCAGTCTGCTGTTTGAACCCTGGCAGATCAAAACCGGCAACGACACGCCATACAAAGTGTATACCCCGTTCTGGCATGCCTGTGAAAAACAGGGTCTGCCGCATGATATTCAACCAGCGATTCGAAAACTATCCGCCGTATCAACTCGCCTTAAATCCATGCACGTTGACGAGCTACAACTGTTGCCACACATTGACTGGGATGCGGCTTTTTACGAACACTGGCAACCCGGTGAAGCGAAAGCACAAAAAAGATTGCGCGAATTTATTAAACACGACCTGGCTGATTATGATCGATCACGAGACTACCCCGAGCGCACAGGGACATCCCGACTGTCCCCACATCTTCATTTCGGTGAAATTTCACCACGGCAGATTGTTTACGCGATCGAACAGGCCAGACACACAGTCCAGTCTCCCACGTTCAGTAAAAATGCCAATAGCTATTTACGTGAAATCATCTGGCGCGAGTTCACACACCATGTGCTGTATTCATTTCCTGACACGCTGAGTAAACCGCTTAATCCCCGTTTTAAACAGTTTCCCTGGCAAAACCGTCAGACCAAACTGCTCAGGGCATGGCAACTGGGACAAACCGGGTTTCCGATTATTGATGCAGGTATGCGCGAACTGTGGCACACCGGCATCATGCATAACCGGGTACGCATGATCGTCGGTTCGCTATTAACGAAAAATGCCAACTATCACTGGTTACAGGGTGCAAAGTGGTTCTGGGACACGTTGGTCGATGCGGACCTGGCCCAGAACACCTTCAACTGGCAATGGATAGCCGGTTGCGGTGCCGACGCCGCACCCTACTTTCGAATTTTTAATCCGGTTACGCAGAGCGAAAAATTTGATAAGAATGGTAATTACATTCGAAAATGGGTCAGCGAGCTGCGGGACGTACCCAACAAGTTTATTCACACGCCCTGGGAAATGGATGAACAACAACAGGCGCAATACCGTTGCCGAATTGGCCATGATTACCCTGAGCGGATTCTGGATCTGAAACAAACGCGAGAAGAAGCGTTACGGTTGTATAAGCAAACTTCCGGGGATTGATGCGCAGCAGTACTTTAAATTTCACAGTAGCAAGGGAGAATTGCCTCCACTTAATTTCGCTCGGCGTCCATGCCTCGCGAAAATCGGTTCCGGGCGGCTTAGTCCATCCATGGACCGCCGCCCTTCAACGACGTTTCAGCAATTCTCCCTGCTACATCCGCTACAATTGTACTGGCTGTCCTGTTACCTTATGCAGCGTCGTTAATGACACACTTGCCAGGGATGGCCTGAAGTGTGTCATTACCGATGCCCAGCTGTCAGGGATAACGTGCAGGGAAGCACTAATGTCGCTAGAGCACAGGGATGTGCGAAGCGACTGACAGCTGGGCTTAAGCGGAATAAGGTAACAGGACTTTCAGTCTAAAGATTAAGATTTATCTTTTTTTAATGCGCGCTCCGCACGCTTGTAACCATATTCAATCAGCTCCTCGGCCCGATAAAACTCATAACTGCGGGCTATCTCCCGTGAGATGCTGATCGTGACATCCGGTGCATAGGCCGCCATTTTCATAGAAGCGATGGTCGTTTGCATAATTTCAATCGAACGCGTGAGAATCTCGTAAAAGCCCCATTGCTCATCACGGGAACTACTGCCTTCCAGACCAAATCGTTCCTGTAACTCATCGATCATACGTGTAAACCAGTTTGGCGTGTCCAGTTCATCAGGCGCACTTATTAAATCACGTCTTTCATCGCTATCGTCTTCCGGTTCACTATCGACGTTGACAGCGATTGTCATATCCGTGTTGTCAGACATGGTCGGTGCTATCGGTACCGGATTAACCAGTCCGCCATCGACCAGAATGCGATTACCTTTTGTGACCGGCGTAAAAACTAACGGAACCGAAATGGAGGCACGAATGGCATCAAACAATGAGCCCTTGCTGAACCACACTTCTTTACCGGTCTCGATATTGGTGGCGACAGCCGTAAACGAAATATCAAGATCCTCGATCTTCATATCACCAACCAGATCACGTAACTTGGTAATGATTTTCTCGCCCTTGAATAATCCGCCCAGATTAAATGACAGATCGAGCATTTTGATGATATCGCCTTTGTCCAGTGAGCATACCCACTTTCGATAAGCATCGAGTTTGCCGGCCGCATAGATACCGCCGACGAGCGCGCCCATGGAACAGCCAGAAATGGATGCAATTTTGTAGTCGTGCTCGACCAGCCAGTCGATAACGCCAATGTGTGCCAGCCCGCGGGCACCACCGCTACCGAGCACCAGTGAAACGGATTTTTCAGACATGCCGGCATCCTTGTTGTCGTTTTCAGGCAAGTATAACAAAAAAGGCGGCCCTCTGAGGGGCCGCCAAACTGGAGAGAACAACTTTAATAGGTAATTGCCTTCTCCTCGTAAACCAGACCTTTTTCACTGGCCTGCTTGCGCAATGTGCCGATGAGCTTGTTATCCAGGGATTCACTCACGTTATCCCGGTCTTTTAACTCATCGTTTACATATTTTTTGCGTTGCTCTGACAATTGCAGAATCTCTGCTTTGAGTTTCTGGCGCTTCTGCTCGGTTTCCCTGATGATCTTTTCCTGCTCTACGGCTGGCATGTCACGCAATGGCGCCGGTAATTTGGCTGCCGGAACTGACTCCAGATCGACACGGCCACTGGTAACATCTTCGACCAGGTCGCCATCACCAATCTGGTTCTTCTTACCGCTGTCCGAGGAATTAAACATGGCACGGCGTGCACGTGATTCTACCGAGGCCTCGCGATGCACTTTTTCCGTGGCCGCGACCTTGCTTTCCTTGCGTGCCATTTCTTCCCTGCTGCCGTAGTACATGCGTGTTTCATCCAGTTTACGGGACAGGTTAGCCAGCTTTTCGTCATACGGCGTGGTCACCGCAACGGCGCTGCCATTTTGTTCGACATTAAAAAAGTCACCCTGCCCCAGTGAGGCAATGGCCTGCCAGCGGTTTGTGGTCATCGGGTCACTACCACACTGAATTGCATTGACCCGAATACCTTTTTCACGCGCAGCCTGCACGGAAACCGGAAATTTCACATCATCCGGATAATCCATGTGCGGTGGCGCATCGCCTACCAGGAAGATAACGCGATACGTGTTATCTTCCTGACTCCAGTTAATTTTATGCACGGCATCATGCAGGGCCTGATTAACGCTTTCCGGTGTATCACCACCACCACCTGCCTGAAAATCCATTAACTGGCTGTACACACTGTCCAGGTCGCTGGACAGATCAACAACCCGCGTGACATAGGCATCGCCACGATCACGAAACGCGACCAGACCGATACGAATCTCGGGATTATTTTTAGCCTGCGCCATGTTGGTTGCAATCGACCAGATCTTGTCTTTTGCCGCTGCAATGAGGCCACTCATGCTGCCGGTCGTATCAAGTGCAAAGACCATTTCAATTTTTTGTGCATTTTCAGTTTGTGCTGCCTGGTTTTCCTGTTGCTGGTTTATGTTGTGTTGTCCGGTAACCGCCATACCATCTTTGATAACCGGGTAAAAGGCCACCACGGTTGCCGTTAATCCAAACAGGCATAGAGTAATAATTCTGGATTTCATGTGAATTCCTCCGAAGTTAAGGTTGAGTACTGAGATTACGCAATGCGGATTGGGCAGCCTGATAGGCTGTCTCAAACGAATCGTCAGGCTGACGTTTAGAACGTACTGACTTTCTGGCTGCAATGGACTCGGGCAACAGGGTGAATAACGCCTGGATGAGGAAAAACACCCATACTGATAACAGCAGACTGTGTGTATGCAGTAGTGTCCAGAGTGATACACCGATACCGGCTACGACCAGCCCCAGATCCAGCAGGGCGATCAGGACACTATTGTGGTAATACAATGCCCTGATGAGCCAGATAACACCTGTGTGAAGGAACAGGCTGATCAGCATCGAGGGTGAGAATAACCAGATCAGTAATGCCACACCCAGCCAGACGGTAACAACTGCAACTCGCCCGGTTTTCTCACGACTGCGATACAGCAAATACACCACGTAGGCGAAACCGATCGCGGTAATGACCATGTTCAGTAACCAGCGGGTCGGGAAAAATCCGGATCTGACCGTCACGGCGGCACTGACAACCAGACTGAATACAACCGCCAGCAGGACGTTTTCACCAAAGCGCGGCCTGTTCATGACTTGCCTCCTGACTGTTTAGCCGTGCGTTGTTGCACAAAGTGTTTTTTCTCCCGTATCAGGGCGACTTCAACGTCATCTTCAGTGACCGCAACATCATTCGTCATTACCTGGCCATGATCGTTGCACTGCTGATTGTCCTGGCTGAAAATCTCCAGCTTCTGTCGCATGGAATCGAGCCGTTGCTGGTTCGTGTTGACACGCGCCTGTAAATCACCAATTCGTGCATCCAGTTCGGCCAGCCGTGACTGATATTGTTTTTCACGTTGCTGCAGTTCCAGCTTGCGTCTGATTTTGCTGCGTGCCAGCTGTTCGTTATCGGCATCAAGACACAGCACGATTTCTTCCTGTACTTCCTGCAACATGCTCGTCATCTCCTGCAGACGCGCCGGTATTCCATCGCGCTCGATCTGAAACAGCTTCAGTTCTCGCTGATCCTGTGCCAGGTCTTCCTGCATTTCCCTTACTGACTGACGTAACAGTATTTCCGGCTCTTCAATGCGATCCAGTACCGCGTGCATGTCGGCGCGAAACAGTCGCGTAAATCGGCTGATTAATGCCATGGTTTATCTCCTCATCAGGATTTGTCACAATGCTGAAAGTCTAGGCAGCCGAGCGCAGGGATTTTAGGCATGGCTATGTAAAACCTGACGGCGTGTATTTACATAAAATTTACATGCAGACCGGCTTTCAACTGTTAAGCTTGAGGGATAATGAGCAGGAAAATACGCATACTAATCGTCGAAGATGAGGCCGCCATTCGCGCCGGGCTTGAGGACGTACTCGTCTATCATGGTTACGAGGTGGCCTGCGCAGAACAGGGACCGGACGGCCTGCAGATGGCGCAATCCGGCAAATACGATCTGATCCTGCTCGATGTGATGTTGCCCGGTATGGATGGTTTTGAAATCTGTAACCGTATTCGGCAAACGGATCGTGACCAGCCCATCATCATGCTGACAGCAAAATCCAGTGATGAAGACATTATCCAGGGGCTGTCACTGGGGGCGGACGATTATGTCGCCAAACCATTTTCCGTTGCGCAACTGGTACTGCGCATTCAGGCGGTGTTACGCCGTTCACGGGCCAGCCTGGATCAGGAAGCCATTATTCAGCTTGATGATGATACCTATATTGATACCCGTAACCTGAATGGCAAACGCCAGCAACATGATCTGGCCTTTACACGACGCGAAATCGATCTACTGCAATACCTTCATCAGCACCATGATCGGCCTGTTCCCCGCGATGAACTGCTGAACAAGATCTGGGGTTATGCCAAAGACCTGGATATCGAAACCCGTACGGTCGATATTCATATCGCCAAACTGCGTCGCAAGATCGAACATGATGCCGGTTCACCCCGCTTTCTGGTCACGATACGTGGCGCCGGCTACCGGCTGGTTACGCAATGAAGGCCAGACGCTTTCGTCAGCTTGATAAACGTCGCCTGCAAATCTGGCTGCTGGTGTTTTTTATTTTGCTACTTACACCAACCGGCGTACTGGTTTATCACGCCTATGACCAGCTCAAATGGGAAGCCTTTCATCTGCATAACAACATGGCCGAAGAACTGTCGAATCGTATCGACAACCGTTTTAATGAAATAATCAGCGCAGAAGAAGCACGTCCCTTTACGGCCTATTCATTTCTGAATGTTGCTGGCGATAACATTAAAGGTTTCCTGCAACGGTCGCCTTTGTCCAACCTGCCGGTCAACTCAGACATCAGCGGTATCATCGGCTACTTTCAGATCGATCCACAGGAACAGTTCAGCACCCCACTGCTACCGGTTATTACTGCTAACCTGAGTAATTACGGGATTTCTGACAGGGAAGCAAAACAACGCCGGGCTATACAGAAAAAAATTTTCACCATTCTCAGCCAGAACCAGTTAATCAAGGATCAGGACCGGCTCGCCGATTTGGCCCTGCCCGGCAGAAAGAAACTCAAACGCGATACTCTGGAGAACCAGCCAGCAGAAACAGACGCGATAGCCCGCAGTGACGTGCCGAAATTCGAAGCCAAACTGAGTCAGGAGGCATTTGATGAACTGGCGGCAGAAGAATCCGCTGCCCCGGCCAGTGCGCCCGCCAGCCAAAGCCTGGGCAAGGTCGAGGATATTCAGCTTGAATCAAAATATAATATTCAGGTGGAAAAGGAAAAACAGACTGCACAGAAAAAATCTGCACCACGTGAACGACAGAAATTCGGTGGCAAGCGAACCGAAAAAAATATATTACCCGAACAACGCCTGCAAACGACGCCTGCCCTGCCATCATCGGTTGATGCGCCCGCCGTTTTAAATGAAAACGTCAAAATCGAAATTTTCGAAAGTGAAATCGATCCCTTTGAGCTGGCCAGGCTCGACAGTGGTCAGTTTGTCCTGTACCGAAAGGTCTGGCGCAACAAACAACGCTATATACAGGGCATACTGATCGAGGCTGATTCTTTTATCAGGAACATTGTTGAGCCGGCGTTTCGTGAAACCCTGTTATCCGATATGAGCGATCTGACCGTTGCCTATCAGGGAAACATCATGACGGTCATCAGTGCGGCTGAGCGCCGCGGGTACCTGTCACGGCCGGAACAGTTACAGGGTACGTTACTTTATCGCACGCGTCTTGCTGCTCCCCTGAGTGGCGTGGAACTGATATACAGCGTTCGCAAGTTACCAGCCGGCCCGGGCGGACAGGTCATAGTCTGGTCATCTGTGATACTGCTGGTCGTGCTACTGGGTGTCTTTTTCCTGATGTACCGGCTCGGTACTGGGCAGATTAACCTGGCAAGGCAGCAACAGGATTTTGTTTCCGCTATCAGCCATGAGCTGAAAACACCACTCACCTCGATTCGCATGTACGGCGAAATGCTGCGTGAAGGCTGGGCAGATGACAACAAGAAAAAGACTTATTACGACTTTATTTTTACGGAAAGCGAGCGCCTGTCACGTCTGATCAATAATGTCCTGCAACTGGCCCGCATGACGCGTAATGATCTGGACATTGATCTGAAACCCTACAG
Organism: uncultured Gammaproteobacteria bacterium; assembly: GCA_937967995.1. Lineage (GTDB taxonomy): Bacteria > Pseudomonadota > Gammaproteobacteria > UBA6429 > Thiohalophilaceae > CALBTB01. The sequence continues at coordinate 4,720 of CALBTB010000012.1, read as the reverse complement.
CATTGCTGAAACCATAGACACGATCCGTTCCAAGGTCAGCTCTCAGGCAGAACAACACGGATTTAAACTTACTGTCGAGTGTGATGTTACACTTCAGGATAAGCAGATTAGCGTAGACATGGACTATCTTGTTCAGATCGTGATCAACCTGACTGACAATGCCATCAAGTTTTCCAGCAAGTCTGAACGTAAGGAAATTGAGATTCGATGCCAGGCTGGCGCTAACAACCGCATATTATTATCCGTACGGGATTACGGACCGGGTATCGCCGGCGATCAGATGAAAAAAATCTTCCGGCTTTTCTATCGCACCGAAAGTGAACTGACCCGGGAAACGGTTGGCACGGGAATCGGACTTGCCCTCGTCAATCAGTTAACGCTGGCCATGGGTGGAACAATCGATGTGATTCGACATGAGCCAGGTGCCGAATTCGTGATCAGCTTACCCGTTACCGATTAATGTGTTCAGACATTAATCAAACTCTATAAGCATTCATTGATTTATACCTTTTAATTCTGTCGTTATTGGTTACAATTATTATGCCTGGGGGGAAAATTCCGGGCACAGTACGCGTCAATAACCTAATAATAATTCATGAGAGGAGAGAGCCATGAATGAAGCGGATGCAGCGGCGGCCGGTGCAGGTCTCGTCACGTTAATCGTTTATCTGGCAATACTATTAGTTACTATCATCGGCTGCTGGAAAGCCTATAACAAAGCAGGAAAACCCGGTTGGGCATGTATTATTCCTATTTACAATGTCATCGTCTGGTTACAAATCTGTGGGCGCCCACTGTGGTGGTTCATCCTGCTGCTGATTCCCATCGTTAACATCATTATATTTATTATCATCTGTATTGATTTTGCCAAGAGTTTTGGCAAGGGTGCCGGATTCGGTATCGGTATATTCCTGCTTGGATTTATATTTATACCCATGATCGGTTTCGGTAGTGCCACCTACATCGGGCCGGCTGCAGCAAAAGCCTGATTTAGCGAAACATACCAACCACGCATAAAACCCCGGGAGGCAATCATCCCGGGGTTTTTTTATGCGAGGGATTTCACAGTTTTTGATGTGAATCGCATCACAATTATTACGCTCACCGGCAACTGTTCAATCCAATATTGTCTATCTATGTGACCAATCCCATATTTTCAGGAAACACTATTAAATCCATAGCTTAGCGAGCCGATTCAGACTCTATAGCAACAGAGTGCATTTATGATTTTCGAACATGTTTTCAAAAGCCTGGTGGAGAACACCAACGACGTCATCATGGTGATGGATTCCACACCACTGGATGAGGGCGGTCCGTTTATTGTTTATGTGAATCCGGCGTTTGAAAACCTGATGGGCTACCATGCCGATGAAGTGATAGGAAAAAATCCCAGTATTTTGCAGGGTGCGGCTACCGAAGATAAAACACGGCACAAAATTCGCCAGGCCATCAGTAAAGGTCGTGGCATTCGAACCCAGATTATGAACTATACCAAGAAAGGTCAGGCCGTCTGGCTGGATATCAATATTGTGCCGATTCGTAACGAACGTAATGAAGTTGCCTACTACGCTGCGATCGAGCGCGACCTGACAGAACATAAAATGTTGCAATCACGGCTGGAGATTCTTGCCAGCACTGATGCATTGACCGGCCTGCCAAATCGTCAGGCGATCATGAACAAGGCCGAGAAAGAGTTCGCACGTGCAAAACGTTATAACCGTCCGTTATCTATCGTGATGATCGATATTGATCACTTCAAATCAATCAATGATCGCTATGGGCATTCTACCGGTGATCTTGTCCTGACCCGGGTTGGTGAGATCTGCCAGGACGCTCTGCGTGGTTCTGACGTAATCGGACGGGTTGGTGGTGAGGAATTCGTCTTACTGCTACCGGATACCCCCAAAGAAAGTGCCGAGCATGTCGCTGAACGTATGCGCCTTCGTCTCGCCGATGCACACATCAGAAACAACGAACTTGATCTCAGCATTACCGCCAGCTTTGGTGTCGCCAACCTGTCTGAGAATGATCATACGCTGCAGGATATGCTGGAACGGGCTGACGAAGCCATGTATAACGCCAAACATGGCGGTCGTAATCAGGTCCAGACCGCCGCCTGAATAGCAAACTAATTCACATTTTTGCTGTCTTATACCCTCACGAGTTTATTTTTTAATCACTCAAGGGGGTGTCATGTACCGACAGTTATTGATCCCACTTTTACTGGTCTTTCAGTTTTCTCCCGCTTTTGCCGCTGATAACAGTCCCTGGGGTAAGGGTAAAGCGCAGAATCTCACTTACGAACCGCAGAAGGTCGTGTATGACGTCGCCGTGAAATCAGTTCGTGCACTGGAAAATGTGCTTGACCGTGCCAGTTATCTGAGCAAGTTGTATGGTGCCGACCCTTTCTCGGCTTCCATTGTGCTGGTATTGCATGGCGATGAAATTAACTTTTTTGCGATTAAAAATTACGACAAACACAGGGAACTCATGACCCGGGCGCAAAGTTTAACGGTCGGTGGTGTCATCAAGTTTCGTATGTGTCAGATCGCCGCCAAAGGTCACGGTTATGATCCGAAGGATATTCATGGCTTTGTCGAAATTGTCCCGATGGCGGATGCTGAATTAATCAAGTTACAGACAGAGGATGGTTATGCTTACATGCAATAAATCCGTATTCAGGCTGCTGCTGGTTTTTACCGGCCTGATTATGGTGTTATTTATCACGCCGATTTTTATTTCACATAGCCTGGCCGAGTCCAACAAGGTGATGACACCTTATGGCGAATCGACCGTCGATTTTGATTTACACAAGGTACCCAATGCACCGGTGTATTACGTCACGGGCCTTGCCGGTGTTCCCGGCGCGGAAAACGAGGGCCTGACCGCCAATGCCGGTTTTGTAGTCACAGACAAAGGTGTGGTCGTTTATGACGCATTGGGTACGCCGATACTCGGTTACCGTTTACTCATGGCGATTCGAAAGATTACCAACAAACCGGTTACCCATGTCGTGGTCGGTCATTACCATGCCGATCATATTTACGGTTTACAGGCATTTAAGGAACACACCAAGGCTACCATCTGGGCGCAAAAGGCATCCAATGTATATATCGGTTCGTATGATGCCAAACAACGCCTGGCACAACGCCGTGAAGCGCTGTTTCCCTGGGTGGATGAAAGGACTTACGTCGTTGAACCAGACAAGACCTTTTTAGATAGGCAGATATTTGACATGGGCGATACCAAAGTTGAACTGATTCACGCAGGTCCGGCCCATGCCCCGGATGATGTCATCATGATCGTTCGAAAATATGGCGTGGTGTTTACCGGTGATCTGATTTTTGGCGGCCGCCTGCCCTTTCTTGGTGGTGATGAAGTCAACACGAAGAACTGGCTCAAAGGCATCGAATACCTGGAGAACATCAAGCCGGCACCCCGCTTCGTCATACCCGGACACGGCAAGGCGGATACCAACCCGCAGGAATCCATTGCCTTTACGCGCGACTACATTCGTTATTTACGAACACAAATGGGTGAGGCGGTCCAGAACCTCACGCAATTCAAAGAGGCCTATACCAATACGGACTGGTCAAAATACAAAGACGTACCAACCTTTGAAGCCGCTAACCGCGGCAATGCGTACCAGGTGTATCTGGAAATGGAGAGCGAGCTGTTCAACTAAATGTGTGGCCGACTGAATATCTACGACCCGGACCTGATTTCCGAAATTCTGCTGGAAATGTCCCTGCCCGCTTATCCGGATCATTCGCCACGTTATAACGTCTGTCCACAGGAAAGCCTGCCGGTACTGACACCGAACAAATCCTTTCAGAACATGGAATGGGGCATCGAGTTCGGCAATTTTCGCCATCCGAATACTCGGGTCAGCACACTGCAGCGCCGTCCGGATCTGAAACAGCTACTGGCACAAAACCGTTGCCTGATTCCGGCCAACCGGTTTTACGAATGGCCGGATGCCAAGGCCCGTCCAAAATACGCCGGCATCAAAACCCGCTTCTGTATTCACCCTGAAAACGATTTCATCCTGTTTGGTGGTTTCTTTAAACCGGTTGATGAAAATCACGCCCAGTTTAATATTCTGACCACCGGCCCGACACCAGCCATCAATGATTTTCATCACCGCAGTCCGGTGATGATCCCGGCACAACATGCTCATCACTGGCTTGATCAGGATCTCGATACTTTATTTCAATACATGCAACCCAGCTCCGATCCACTAACGATCTATGAATGCGATCCTTACGTGAATAATGGCCGCAACAAGGGTGCACAAGCCATGGCGCCACTTGGCAACGGCTAATCATTTTTTATCCTTATCGACGTTGGCATCCTGTATCGTCTGGCGATGCCCAAACGGTTTCCATGACGGGGAGATGACATTCGGCATGGTGGAACGTTTCAACAGGCGCGCCGGTAACAGGGTCAGTTCACCATAGCGATTATTGACCTTGTCCTGCGCCTGCATACAGCGTTCACGCCGTGCATCATGCGCTTCAAATAATTCAAGCTGACCATTCACCGGTCTGGGGTCCAGCGCATTAACCTGTACCTGGTACACCCCTTCGCCCTGCCAGATCTCGTTGAGCAATGCCTTGCACATATAAAATATTTCGCGGCCGTCATTGACCGGCAGTGCACAGACAAACTTGTGTTCAACCCAGTCATGACGGGCGCGCAAGCCGACATAGAATTTTCT
>CALBTB010000011.1 GCA_937967995.1 uncultured Gammaproteobacteria bacterium | reverse complement strand
CCACGTGACCTATCGTGCCCACGTTCACGTGCGGTTTGGTGCGTTCAAATTTTTCCTTGGACACGATGCCCCTCCTGTCTAATCTAAATTTCTTACACTATATATAAACAAACTAACTCAAAATTCTGGAGCCCATGCCCGGATTTGAACCGGGGACCTCTTCCTTACCAAGGAAGTGCTCTACCCCTGAGCTACATGGGCATGGAGCGGGTGATGGGAATCGAACCCACATAGTCAGCTTGGAAGGCTGAAGTTCTACCATTGAACTACACCCGCATGCCTTAAACTGGCCCGACTACAGGATTCCCTCATCACCGTAAAACTGGTGGAGGGGGGTGGATTCGAACCACCGAAGGCGGAGCCAGCAGATTTACAGTCTGCCCCCTTTGGCCACTCGGGAACCCCTCCGCGAGCAAGCTGCGTATTGTCGTCATCTGACTATACCCTGTCAACACGATATATCGAAAAAGCCTTGATTTTTCGGGCAGTTCGGGGGGATTTTGCGGCGTTTTCCCGGCAGTCTGCCGGTAGTCACGAATCATGAAAAACAGCTGAAAAATGGTGCCGGCAGTAGGACTTGAACCCACAACCTACTGATTACAAATCAGTTGCACTACCAATTGTGCTATGCCGGCTCTGTTTGAATTCATTTAGCGGCGCAATTCTAATACATCATGCGCGCAAAGGCATCCTCAGATTAGCAGCTTCGCTCCGCTTTGCCGATGCCGGGATGCTGCTTGCGGAATTTATCCAGCACCTCCGGTAACAGTTGCTGGTCGATGGGCCAGTCCAGCCAGTACTCACGCAGGGGTAAATCGACTCTATCGATACTGACCTCAAATCCCTTGTCACGAATCTGGTCGTAACGACGTTGCGCCAGCTCTGATTTGGAGAATACCCCAAGGGAAACCGCATTCGTCTTCTCACCGGTCACCACCAGAAAGTAATCCTTGATGTTCTGGTCTTTTAACTTTTTGACATGCTGCCTGGCCTCCTGGCGTGATTGTGCCGGCGGAATCAGCACCCAGTAACCCTGGCGCGTATTGTCCTTACTCAATCGACGCGTGGCTGAAATCCCCAAAGTTTCCAGTTCCTTGCGCAAATTTGCCGCGTCTGTTTTTGATTTAAATGGCCCCAGTGTGTAACAGCGCGCCACATTATCAGCGCCCACTCCGGTATCCGTCTCTGTGACCTGTTCCTGTTGCGTCAGATACTCATCAAGTAACACCAGTCGCAGGTTTTCCTCAGAACTGTCTTCTTCGACAAACTGCACGGACTGGCTACGGTAATGCCACAAACCAAATGCCAGATTGATCAACAACAGGGAATAAATCAGCCACTTCATGCCGGGATCTTAAGCCTGATCGGCCAGTAAGGCCAGCCCGTCTAACACCAGTGCCGGGACATGCACAACTTCAATCGCCAGACGGGGTTTGATAAAGCGTGCGTCACCACCGGTCAGATAAATAACCGGCTTGTGTCCATTTGAAAACAGTTGTTGTACGGCATATTCGATTGTCGCGACAACACTATAAATACAACCGGCCTGAATGGCTTCCAGCGTGGAGTGTGTAAACAGCGACTGGGCTGGTTCTTCATTGTTATGTGAATCCGGTAACGCCGTAGATTGCAGCAACGCCTGTTGACCTGTTTGCAGCCCCGGACAGATTGCACCACCGAGATGTCGGCCATCATGATCAATCGCATCCAGTGTCAATGCCGTTCCACAATCGACAACCAGCACCGCTGCCTGTTGCCGGTGATAGGCAGCAAGCATCGCGGCCCACCGATCGCAACCCAGCATTTCCGGTTTGTCATAGGAATTGGTAACACCCAGTGCCTGCTGAGTGGATGCCAGATAGTGGGCATGGGCCTGCCATTTATCCGATAAAAACCGATCCAGCCTGGCATTTATGTCTTTTTTCGCGACACTCGCGACCCAGATTCCATCCGGTTTAATAACATTTCGCATTTCACTGACCAGCCGGCCGGATAGGTCTTTGGCATGATAATCAAACCAGCCGGATTCATCGGCAAAATCTGCACGTTGCCAGCGCCATTTGAGTGATGTATTACCGATATCGAACAACAAGCGATTCAATTAACTGTCCTCAGCGAAATTTCACCGGAATAAAAACGCCTTACCTGCCCCTGTTCTTCGACCAGTAATGCACCCTGCTCATCAATGCCTCTGCATTGCCCTTCAATGATCCGGTTACCAAGATACAAACGCACCGGTTTCTCGTTATAACAATCCCATGACTGCCAGTCTGATAAGAAAGAAGTAAGACCGCTTTCTTCAAAGGTCTGCAATGCACTATAGATATCGCAGATAATGTCTACCGCCAGTTGGTTGCGTGACACAGGCGTATTTGTGCAATCACTCAGGGCGACACAGGGCTGATCGATCTGCTTGCGAACCTGATCGGAAAGACTCACATTCAGTCCCACACCAACAACCACATCGACCGGCCCGGGATTCTCTCCCTGCAATTCAAGCAGAATACCACACAGTTTTTTGCCCTCGACCAGAATATCGTTGGGCCATTTTAACTGCACATCTGTGTGAAACTTTTCCTTTAATACACGTCCGATGGCAACGGCAACAGCCAGGCTTAACCCCATCAGTCCCTGGCCGGGCTGCTCGATACGATAAAGCAGGGACATGTACAGGTTACCGCCAAAAGGCGATATCCACTCGCGACCACGTCGTCCACGGCCAGCCGTTTGATGTTCCGCCAGCACCACGCGGGGCGGCGAAACGTGAGTGCTAATAGTTTCCAGCAAATAGCGGTTGGTGGAATCAATATTCAAAAAGGTTTCCACCTGCATGTCTTCAACTTGTTGGCGAACACTGCGTTGTATGAGCGATTTGTCCAGTAATTCCACCGGCCTGACCAGCCGGTAACCGCGTCCCGTGACTGCGTGAACTTCGATACCGAAATCTTCGCGTAATGACTTGAGATGTTTCCAGACCGCCGCCCGGGTAACGCCAAGCTGCTGGGCAAGATGTTCGCCGGAATGAAATTCGCAATCGTTGAGAGTGGCTAGCAGAGCATGGTGCATATCATTCCAGATGCGCCTGCAGGTTTAATAACATCGGAACATCACCGGGTTTGTAATGCTTGATACTTTCGATACCTACCGGCCTGAATGGATAAGCCGTCAGGATAATACGATCCGGCTTCTGGATAAATGATTTGATGTTTTCAATCGATTCCTTGCTCAGCTTGATATCTTTGCTAGCGATATCCTTATCAATCCTGACGATCAGTTGCTTGCGGTATTCATCAATAGACGTATTGTTTTCTTCTGCATAGAGTTTGATTAACCGATCCATATAGGAGTCATCGCGGAAAACTATTTTTGCCTCTTTAACCTGAACACCCAGTATGGCAGTGCTGATGGTTTTCGCCATACCGGCAAAAACAAATTCCATCTCGGTGTCACCCATATCCTCGATGGATTGCTTGAATCGTATGGTGGCCTCTTTTTTGGCCGAATCCAGCTTGACGTCAAATTCCAGGTCCATCACCAGCTGGTCATAACCCAGATCACGGTAATCGTCCAGACGATCGAATACTGACTGGTAGCCAAGGCGGCGTATTATTTGCGGTTTGTCCTGCGTTTTAATGTTGTGTTTCTGCCGGACCTGCTTTTCCATGCGCTCCATTTTCTCCAGCAACGATACATTCATCCGCAACCCGTCTATCACAATAAACAGGCGCTCAGGCACCGGGCAGGATTTGAGTTCCCCTTCGTAATCGAGTTTCTCCAGGCGTATTTCATCGATGCTGATATCTTCATCCAGCACCGGGTTATGAAATGACAGGTCCTTGATACCAACCTGCCCAAATACCGAGACAGACAGCATCTTGTAATCAAACAGCAGAGAATTCGTCGCACCCTGGGGCATACCGGCACAGGCGAGAACATCGGTGATCAAACCTTTCGCCTTGTAGTACATGTAAAACTTCAGCCCGCCGTAACCGACCAGTCCAATCATCACGACGGAAATCAGCAGATTCTTAACGCGCATTTATATCCCCAAATTTCATAGCCAAAACAAGTATAACGGCTGCCCGCAGCGGTTATATATAAGGTTATACGATCGTGGCAGGCTTCTCCACAATCGTGTGATGGATTTAGCAATTTACCGCCCTACAATTGACCACTTAACTTGATATCCAGATAACGGTTGACGATATTGACCGGCAATCGCTCCGGCTCCACATCAAAAGCCAGAATCCCCTGCTGCTCGATTTTCTGGTGTGCCTCGCGGCGGTAGTTCAGGTAATGCTGTGCGGACGCATAGTCCAGGGCTGAATGAAAGCCCCGTACTTCCTGTTCAATCATCTGGTTGATGCTGCTCTCCTGCAGACTGGCCAGTAACACCAGGTGTCGTCTGCGCATTATATGCAACGCAGGCATCAGTTCGCTTTCATCTTCATCGCGCAGGTTGGTAATCATCACAACCAGTGCACGGCGCTTCTGTTTGTTCATCAAACGCGTCGCTGCCTGGGTATAATCCGGCGACATCAGGCTGGGTTGCAGATCATAAACCGAGTTTAAAATCGCGTTAACACTGTTGATGGATTTTTTTGGCGGCAACCAGCGATCGTGCCCGCTGAAGGTCAGCAAACCGACGGCATCACCCTGCCGCAACGCCACGTGTGACAATAATAAAATCGCGTTGAGCGTATGGTCGAAATGACTCAACTCATCATCATGTGCCAGCATACGCCGCCCACAATCCACCATGAACACGATTTGCTGGTCTCGTTCTTCCTGGTAATCGCGTGAAATGAGTTTACGGGTACGGGCCGTGGCCTTCCAGTCGATCTGTCGCAAAGAATCCCCGTCCCGGTATTCGCGAAGCTGATGAAAGTCCAGCCCCTCACCGCGGCGGCGCTTTTTCAGAATACCCATCTGGTTTAAACGCTGATCAGTCGCCAGCAGAGAATACTTCATGACGCTGGAAAAATTCGGATAGTTTTTAATTTCCGATTCTACCGGTAGTAATAAATTCTTTTTCCAGAAACCCAGAAAAGAAAAGAACCGAATCTGTACTGCCGGGAACCGGGCCGGGCCGCGTTGCACCGGTTTGACCTGATAGTGTACCTTGACCCAGTTCTGGGCGGGAATTTTGACCTTGATTGGCAGGCCCTTCTGAATCACTTCTTCGGGATGATGATCGAAAATTTCCAGTTTAAGTGGATACTGATAATGATTATGGATAGTCAGTTCGACATCCGACCAGGTACCCAGCGACAGGGCATGCATCACCTTGCGTTCAACCTGTAAATGCCGTTTGTTAAAGACATTCAGCGCATCAAAAAAAGCAAATCCGGCCGCAATGCCGCCGATTGCCTTCCAGTCCAGCGCCAGCGCCGGGTAAACACTGACGACTACGGCCAGCACAAAGGCGCCAAAAATCAGCCACAGTGTACGAACGGTCGGAATCATAGCCGCGGCGCAGGCACGCTCTCTAACAGGTTTTGCAAAATCGTGTCCGGTGTCTGGCCTTCGATTTCCATTTCCGGTGACAGCACGATGCGATGCCGTAAACCGGCCACGGCAATGTCCTTGATATCATCCGGTGTGACAAAATCATGGCCATTAAGAATCGCTGCGGCACGCCCGGCACGAATTAATGCGATACCTCCGCGTGGTCCGGCACCGATGGTAATTCCCGGCCAGTCCCGGGTTTGCCGAACGATACTCACGGCGTATTCACTGACACGTGTATCGACCGTCAGTTGCGCTGTGACATTTTGCAACTTAACGATGTGTTCGGCATTGACGATGGAATTAATTGCATCGACATTGATGGAATCACCAACCTGGTTATTGGTGACACTGTGAACCAGCCTGCATTCTTCCTGCTGATCCGGATAATCGATCATAATTTTTAACAGGAAACGATCCAGTTGTGCTTCCGGCAACGGGTACGTGCCTTCCTGTTCAATCGGGTTCTGGGTGGCAAGTGTCATGAACGGGGGATCCAGTTTGATGGGTTTGCCTTCAATCGAAACCTGTTGTTCCTGCATCACTTCCAGCAAGGCTGCCTGGGTCTTGGCAGGTGCGCGGTTTATTTCGTCAGCCAGCAACAGGTTGGTAAACACCGGACCACGCCGGATTTTGAACGACTCCGTTTTCATGTCATACATGGCATGGCCGGTGACATCACTCGGCATCAGGTCGGGCGTAAACTGGATACGTGCAAAATTTCCGTCAAAGGTTCTGGCCAGTGCACGAACGAGCAAGGTTTTACCGAGTCCCGGTACACCCTCTATTAATACGTGACCTGATGCGAGTAAGGCAATGATCACCTGGTCGACCACCCTATCTTGTCCGACCACAACCTTGGCGATTTCATCGCGTATCTTTTTGACGGTGTCGCTGGCGGCCCGAATATGTTCAGCGCTTACTTGTGTCGTCATTGTCATAATTTTTTCCTTATAACACTCAATGTTTCGATCAATTGTGCAAAATCGCTTTCCTTTTCAACCTGACTTGTTTTCAATACCTGCAGGATGCGTTCTTTTGGTAACCCGGATGTCCTGGCCAGCTTGCCGGCCAGGTTGTCATTGTCGAGCTTGGCCCACAATGGCCGTAGCATGGCAATCTGTTCCTGTAACGCCAGCCGGGCACTCTGAAAAAGCTCGGTACGATTATTATTACGCCACTGGTAAAACCCGCTTGATGTTATATGTTCACGCAAACTGCGCCTGTGCAATCGTTCGGGCTGAATCAGTGGCCCAAAACGGCGCGTCACATACCACAGCCAGAACACCAGGAACAGGCCAAATATCATGATCGCTTGCGGAGCCCGCTGCCACATGATGCTCCACAGTGATGGCATGTCATCATGACGAATGATCCATAAATTTCGTTTTGAGTTATCGATATGCACAACCGTATACAGGAAACTCGCGTGGTCGAACTCATCGATACGGTTATTATGCAGAAATGCGATATCACTCAGCACGGTTACCCAGCCCTGACCAAGATTATACTCCAGCAGGTGACTGCCATCTTCACCCGTTACCTGCCAGGACAATGTATTGACTTCATTATCAAGTAACCAGACATTGGCATTAAACGTCACCTGTTTGTCTTCTGTCTGTTCGTTGACATGAACCTTGATTTCCTTGTAATCCGAACCGGCCAGGATCAGGTTTTTTTTCCTGTAATTTACTTCGACACCCAAGCGATCCAGTAACTCATCCTTGCCCTGTGCCTTTGTGGTAGTCGGTCGGCGTGCCCGAACAATCAGATGGCCGCCGGCACGCACCCAGTCCAGCAGTTCGTCAATTTTTTCCGGTGCCAGGTCATAACGACCGGTCGGAATAAACAATACATCATTAGTATCAGGCATGTCCTTGAGATCGAGAATCGTCGGCAGGCTTTGAATTTGCATACCAAACTTTTCCAGAAAACGTTCCGCCGCCAGAAAGTTATTACGCCGTGCCTCGCCATGAAAACCCACTTCTTTTTCCTCGACGCGGTGCTCAAATGTATCGAAAAACCAGTACGCGACCAGTGAAGCAATACTGATAACCAGCACGGCAATGATCATTGTATTGCGATTCATGAACCGGCTCCGAAATGTTGTCGCCAGCCATTACATAAATCGGCCATGACCTGTTCATTCGGTAGTCGATGTGCATAAGCCGCAAACTGCCACTGGCGGGTCAGCATTCTGAAAAAGTCACGTGTCGGTTGTGTGATCTTTTGTGCATGCTGCGAGACAATACGTATACAGTCCCCTTCGGTCGCGCTGCCTTTCAGGTTAATGCCGTCGCGATGCATCAGCGTTGTTAGTGCGCCACGATATAGCAGACTTAAAGCTTCGATAATCTTGCCGGCGTTCCATAAATCCATGGCGGCCTTACCCACATCGTCCGGTAACGACTCGGGGGTAATTTCCATACCAAATAATGATTTGGGCATGGCTTTGCCGGAACCACGCCGCCCACCCGCGCCGGATACCGGTCGCCATTTCGTGTAGAAATAAATCCCTGCTACGACCAGCGCCGCGACCAGCATCCACAATAAAATCTGGCCGGACAGGGCCAATGTGTTACCAAACAGATCGAGACCGGCCAGGCTGAAGTCACTGTCTTTACTGGATGACTCATCGTCATCTTCGTCTTCCTCATCTTCTGCCTTCTTTTTGCGGTACCAGCCGGCTATCTTTTTCTTGTTACTGAACTCATCGCTGTCCATGATCTCCTGAATGGTATTTTTGGCCTGCTCATTCGTAATGCCATCGCTGGTCACGGATTTCTTTACCGGCGACGTCTCCTTTGCCACCGCTTCAGATGACCAGAACGAAACCTGTGCTGTCAGCGCCAGTGTAATGAGCAGCAAGGCGGCCTTTGAAAACTGACTCAAACGCTGCGCCAGTTGTCGAAACACAATTTCGATATCCCAGCCTTCCAGTTCGGTGCGGCGATTAATATAGAGTGAAAACCCGCCAGCCACATAAAATGGCTCGATAATCATAAAGGTGAGGTATACAAACAGGTTTATTAACGGCCCCACCCACCAGACATCTTCGCCTTCAAACAGGTTAAGTGCCATCTGGCCGGCATAATATTCGGGCATGAACATCATGACGAGACCAAACAAACCAAAGAAGACAATGACCTCCATCATCATGCACATCAGACCCAGTCCGACCGCGGAGGAATACTGTAATTTTTTCAGGACACGTGAGCGTTCAGCCCGTGCGCGTCCCTTGAGTTTTTCCAGTTGCCAGACCGGCAGGTTATAGGAACGGGCGAAATCCAGCCGATAAAACGTCAGGCTTTTGATCATGTGCGGTAAAAATACTGAGGTCCAGTTCTTCAATAAGGCACGCACACTGACCACTTCACCGAACAGCGCACGACTTAAAAAGTGCATGGGAATGCGATCGAAGACAGGCAATAACCACCAGAACAGAAACGCCGCCATCAGCGGTCGATCGTAGTAAAAGTAATTAATGATGAGAAAAACCGGCAGGGTAATCACCAGCCAGCTAATGATGATCGGCCGCCACCAGCGTTGCATCATCATAAAACCGAGATCCACTGCTTCCCATGAAGGACGCGGCCGTACCTGGGCTGTCATTTTCTCAAGTTGCACGACGCCGCCCGGCAAACAGGAAATACACAGCGATAAACGACCACAACACGGCACCAACCGTATATTTGGTGTCCGGACTGATTGCGCCCTTTGATGACCAGAAGGCCTCAAGGAATGCCGCGATCACCAGCATCAGGATGACACCATAGATCATTTTCATGCTGATCTTACTGGCACGTTTCAAGGCTTCGATTCGACTTAACTGGCCGGGACTGATCAGCACACGCCCCAGGTTGAGTCCCGCCATACCGGCAATGATGATCGCTGTCAGTTCAAAGGAGCCGTGACCGATAACAAAGGACAGGAACGGGGTTGAATAGCCGATCTCAATCAGGTGTCCGGCCACCGCGCCGATTGCCAGCCCGTTATATACCAGAAAGAAAATCGTTCCCAGGCCAAACAGCATGCCACCGGCAAAGGTGCGAAACCCGACGCTGATGTTGTTATAGATGTAAAAACCAAACATATAAAAATCATCACCCGAATCACGATTTCGGCCAATGTGTTCCGCCTCCGGATCATACATATAACGAAACTCGCTGACCTGTTCCGGTGGCAGAATGCTGTAAACCAGTTCCGGCGAGTGCTGAATCGCCGCAGCCACGGCAATGAGCGGGCCGTAAAACAGGATGGTCGAAATCCAGAACAGACGCCAGCGTTGTCGAATCAGTTGTGGAAATTCATAAAAAACAAAGTCCAGAAAACCACTCATGCTGTTGACGCGCGACTGGTACAGGTACTGGTGTCCACGCAGTGTTAACTGGTTGAGATAATCGATGAGGTGCGCGCTGTAGTTTCTGGATTGCGCAAGTGACAGGTGATGACAAAGCTGTCGATATAAATGCGGTATATCAATCGTGTCATGAAATTCCGGTCGTCGTGCTTTGGGAATATTCCTGTCACGCGAATCCAGCCATTGTTCGAACTGCTGCCACTTGGCCTGATATTTTTCTGTAAAGCTGTCCTGATTCATCGCCGCCCCATCATCCAGTTGGCATACTGCACCAGGCGTTTCACGCCCTGTTCATTGGTTGCTTTGGTAATCGTACTGAGAATATTCGCCAGTTCACTGCAGCGTTGTATGGTAAACAGATTGATGCGCTCGGCAAACTGAATCACGGCCTTTTGCTCGGTCGCTGTCAGGGCCACCGGAGGTGTACGGGGTGGTTCCTGAATTATTTCTGCCGCCTTGCCCAGTCTGTCCTGATAAACCACGATGGTACCGGCGGCAAAATCACCGAGCCGTTTGAAGTCTTTGTTAAACAACATCGTGACCAGGCCAAAGCCGTACAGGAACGGTAAAAAGTCGATGCCGCGCAGTAAATTGCGTATCAGCGATGACTGTAACGTCACTTCCGTGCCGTCATCATTAACGACCTTGATGCCTAGGGATTTTTTACCTGGTGTCGCACCCTGTTGATACAACTCGAAAAACACCGGATAAAACCACTCGAGCAAAAACACCACGATCATGAATAATCCCATGCCGAAGTTACCGAGTATGGAAAACACCAGGGATAATACGATGTAGATGGCGATGCGAATAAACAGATCAATCAGCCACGCATAAGCGCGTGCAACCGGACCGGCAACCCGTAAGCCCAGTTCCACCCCTTCCGGTGTCTGGATCGGGCGGCGAGTATCAATCATGCGATTACTGACCTGCACTGATATCGTCTAATACTGCTAACAGCTCGTCCCTGAGCAATTATGTCTACCGTTGCTGTTCGATCTGTTCCTGCTGCTGCAGTTCCTTGGCACGTTCGACATATCCCTGATAGGCCGGAATTGCGATGGCAGCCAGAATACCAACGATGAAAATGATTGGCAGAATAAGTGCCGCGGCGATGACACCTCCGCTATTTGGCGGCGGTGGCGGGCCATAATTGTTTTCACCCTTGGTGCCCGGAATAAACAGGAAAACCAGTGAAACCAGCGGTATTAATATCAGAAGAGACAACCAGCCGGATGAATTGAAATCATGGCAACGTTGTATGGTGACCATGAACGAATAGACGATGATAAAAATATACGCAATCACCATGATGATGCCACTGAGAATCGCACCGGCCTCGCCCATGGCAACTCCCAGAATTCCGGCCAGGATACTTGCCACAGCCATTGTTAAAAAAGTTATACCGACAGAGTACGCCAGGTATCGCACGCGACCGATTCGGCCACTGACCCCAAAAATTTTCGGTTCCCCAAATTGCTGTGCTGAAGGTTGATCGACCTGGCTTTGCGGCGCCTGGTACTGGTTAAAATCTGACATGAGTCACGCCCTTTTGTTGTTATAAGGTTGCTTAGATTTAGTCAAAGAATCTTATATATAGTATGTGACTATCCGGATCCTCGCCAGCCTGCGTTACCGGGGTCTGCCATCACGCAAAGTCTGAATACTTCCACAGTACCTGTACAAATCTGGCAGCATAAAATTCCACATATCCATATCTTATTGATTATAAAGTAAATAATTAGATCTTGATCTTTTACATTTCCTATACAATACTTTGTACAATTAATGTATAGGATTAGCCATGAGCGCAATGCAGGATTCAGCAGGACTTTTTCCCATTCGAACGGTGTCAGACATCACGGGTGTTAACAGCGTCACCCTGCGAGCGTGGGAGAGACGTTATGGTCTGATCAAGCCATTGCGCACCGATAAAGGCCACCGGCTCTATACACAAAACGACATTGAGCAAATCCAGCAAATCCTCGACCTGATCGACGAAGGCATTCCCATCAGCCGCGTCAGGGCTGTCATCGAGCAGAGTCGGGATACCACCGTGGCTGCACAGTCACCCGACGAAATATGGGAACCACATATCGAGGGAATCATTTCAGCCATTACACAGTTTGATGAGAACGGTGTCGAACGGATTTATAACGAAGTCCTGTCACTATACCCGGTTGATGTGGTCACCCGAAAACTGATTCTGCCGTTATTGCAGAAACTCGGTAACCGCTGGGCATCCGGAGAAGGCAGCGTCGCTGAAGAACATTTCTTCGGCGTCTATCTGCGTAACAAACTCGGAGCACGTTTTCATCATCGACAGAAATTTAATAACGGACCAAAAATTGTCGCCGCCTGCCTGCCCGGCGAACTGCATGAAGTCGGCCTGCTGTTATTTGCACTGGCCGCTCATGAACGCGGATTTCAGATTGTGCTGCTGGGCGCCAATATGCCTATCGAAGAAATTCCGCACGTTGTTCATAAGACCGGGGCCGATGCCGTGGCCCTGTCCGGTTCTGTCGGGCAACCCGACAACGCCTTGTTTGAGCAGGTGCATAATCTTGCCACGGCGACAGAAGTCCCTGTGTTTATCGGTGGTCGTACCGCCATTGAATACAGTGAACAGTTCAAGCAACAACATGCCATCGTTGCCGGTGATGACCTGGTCGCCGGTCTCAAATTAATCAGAAACACACTGTCTAAAAGCCAGTAAAGGATTCTCACATGACTAACTCGGCCGAACGCGCCATCAACTGGGTGGAACAGGGATATGTACCGGATATGGCAATTCGTCATGGTATTCGACGTTTGATTCGTCAGCGTCTTAATGAAATTGATGCTGATGATTGTGAAATAGCAAACAAACGCAAGCAACACTTCATACAACAAATGAAAAAGTCGGTTATCGCGCCGGTACCGGAAAAAGCCAACGAACAACACTACGAAGTTCCTGCCGAACTGTATCTTCAAACACTCGGTGAAAACCTCAAATACAGTTGCTGCTATTGGGATGATACAACCCGCACCCTGAGTCAGGCCGAGAATCGCAGTTTTGAGATTTACCAGCAACGTGCCCAACTTAAGAACGGACAACAGATTCTTGAACTGGGTTGCGGCTGGGGATCACTAACCCTGTGGATGGCCAGGCAGTTTCCGGACAGCCATATCACCGCTGTCTCCAATTCGCATTCGCAACGCGAATTCATCGAGGAAAGGGCCCGCCTGCTCGAGCTGAATAATATCAACATAATCACCTGCGACATGAATGCATTTGTAAGCGATAAAAAATTCGATCGCGTTGTTTCCATTGAAATGTTTGAGCATATGCGTAACTGGCAGGTTCTGTTTGATAGCGTATCCGGCTGGCTAAAAGATGACGGTAAGTTTTTCATGCATGTTTTTGTACATCGTGATGTGCCATATGAGTTTGAAGTCAAGGATGAAAGTGACTGGATGAGCCGCTTCTTTTTCTCCGGTGGAATCATGCCGAGTGATGACTTGCCACTGTATTTTTTGAACAACCTCAGTATAGAAAATCACTGGCGCTGGAGTGGGTGTCATTACCAGAAAACGGCCGAGGCCTGGCTGGAAAATATGGACCAGCACAAGGATCTGATCTGGCCGGTGTTAATCAAAACTTATGGCGAGCAGGACGCGCGCAAATGGTGGATGCGCTGGCGGATTTTTTTCATGGCCTGTGCCGAGTTATTTGGCTATGACAACGGCCAGCAATGGTGGATTGGCCACTATCTGTTTAACAAGGAAGAAGTAAGCTAGCCATGTCCAGGCGAAACATCATTAACCTGCTTGCATTTCAAATCGGCTGGATTGCCTGTGTGCTAGGCGCTGCCAATGGCATGGCATGGATTGGTATTTCCAGCGTCGCAATAATTGTCCTGGTACATATGGTGTTCTCACCGATTCTTCGGCAGGAAATTACAGTGGTGGTGGTTGCCGGTATGCTCGGTTACACCTGGGAATCTGCCCTTTCCGCCCTGACGATTATTAACTACCCGGCCGTACCTGCAGGACAACTGGCACCCTACTGGATGTTTGCACTGTGGGCGAATTTTGCACTCACTATTAACTGGTCACTATCATGGTTCAAAAAGCACCTGGTGATTGCCAGTCTGGCCGGATTAGTGTTTGCACCAGCAGCCTACTACGCCGGATATCGATTGGGCGCACTCGAATTTTCTTCGCTCTGGCAGGCAATGATCGTCATTGGCGCTGGCTGGGCAGTCCTTTTTCCGTTCCTGGCATGGTACGCCAACGCACTACTCAATCACAAATCCGACGACACTTCAGATCAGAGCAGCGGGGATCCAACAAATGTTTGAGTGGCATGCGTTTCTGACAGCCGGCATCGTATTAATCACCATGGCAACAGTCACATGGATAATCAGCCTGTTAAAAAAAGATGCCAGTATTGTGGACAGCTTCTGGTCCATCATGATCGTGGCGGCGTTTTTTGTGTATTTACTGACAGCCTCCAGTCATGGCGTGCGCTGGTTTGTAGTCGGAACTTTGTTGCTAATCTGGGGTGTTCGTCTGAGCCTGTACATCACCGTGCGTAACTGGGGTGACGATGAGGACAAGCGGTACCAGGACATCCGCAATAAGTATCAGCCCCATTACTGGATCAAAAGCCTGTTTATTGTATTTATCTTTCAGGCCCTGCTGGCCTGGCTGGTCAGCCTGCCACTGCTGGGCATCGTGACGGGGTCAACAACAATCAGTTTCATTGATTATGCAGGCCTGGCACTGGTTTTGTTTGGCATCGGCTTTGAGTCCATCGCGGATTACCAACTGTATCGCTTCAGGCAGGACGGTAAAAATCGTGGACAGGTCATGGACAAGGGATTGTGGAAGTACACCCGTCACCCGAATTACTTTGGTGAATTCTGTGTCTGGTGGGGTTTTTTCCTGTTCGCAATATCCGCGGGAGCCTGGTGGTCTGTCGTATCACCATTGATCATGTCTTTCCTGCTGCTGAAATTTTCAGGTGTCGTTTTGCTGGAAAAAGATATTTCGAAACGTCGCCCACGTTATGCTGAATACATCAAATCGACCAATGCTTTTTTTCCTGGTCCTTCCCGTTGTTCATAACAACCCTGGAGTAGACCCATGATGAAACTGACAATTGGCATCACTCTCACTCTCTTTCTGGCACTGAGTTCCGCCAGCGTTCGCCCGGCAGACAAAGCACAGTGGCAGTTTGACGTATACCTGAACGAAAACAGGATCGGGTTTCATCGCTTCGAAGTGATCAGACAGAAAAACAGGCAGCTCGTTTACAGTAAAGCCAAATTTGATGTCAATTTTCTGTTTTTCAATGCTTACTCGTACGAACACGATAACTTTGAAATCTGGGAAAACAACTGTTTATCGAGAATCGAATCCTACACCAATGATAATGGTGAAAAGATTCGTGTTAAGGGCAGCAAGCAGGACGATTATTTTAACGTCGCCAGCCTGCAGAATAGTGATAACTTTTCCGGCTGCATCAAAACCTTTGCTTACTGGGATGCCAGCTTTCTCAAAGCAAACAGGTTACTCAATCCCCAGACCGGCGAATATGTCAGGGTGAAAATTCAACAGCTCAATGATTCACAACTTGTAGTTGGTGGTAAAAAGCTGCCTGCCAGGCTGTTTGAGTTGACCGGAGAGAACCTGAAAATCCGCCTGTGGTATTCAATGAACAACGAATGGCTGGGACTGGAGTCTGATGTCGATAACGACAATACCCTGCGCTACCTACTGCCTGCGAGGACGATTTAATGAAAAGGATTGCAAGCGTTTTATTTGCATCAACGATGTTTACTGGTTGCCAAACTGTTCCTGATAACCCCATTCCGACGGTTGATCATGTCGAGATTGAGCGCTTTATGGGCGACTGGTATGTGATTGCCAATATACCCACATTCATCGAGAAAGGTGCACACAATGCTGTAGAGACATATGCACTCAATAGTGACGACTCCATCAAAACCACGTTTCGTTTTAATCAGGACAATTTCGACGGTCCAGTAAAGGTTTATCACCCCACAGGTTATATAGTTGACAGGGAATCAAATGCACACTGGGGCATGCAGTTCATATGGCCCTTCAAGTCCGAATATCGCATCGTATATCTGGACGAGAATTATCAACACACCATTATCGGACGCAGCAAGCGTGATTATCTGTGGATCATGGCACGCAAGCCGCAAATCAGCCAGAAAACCTATGAGTTACTGATTAACAAATCCGCTTCGCTGGGATATGACGTCAGTAAAATTCAACCCGTACCACAGAAATGGACTGATCAGGGAGCGCCATCGTTATGACCACGCTTGATAGCGCCAGACCTGCATCACGTTTACGCTCTGTTTTGCGCTGGTTTGACAGTTACCAGCACGCGCCAGATCACGTGTCCGCTCAGCCAGATACGGTTGACTGGTTACGCGCCCTGCCCTTTGTCGTCATGCACCTGGCGTGTTTTTCTGTCATTTATACCGGCTGGAGCATGACGGCAATACTGGTAGCCGTTGCAATGTATGCACTACGTATGTTTGCGATTACCGGGTTTTATCACCGTTATTTTTCCCATAAAACATTCAAAACAAGTCGCGCCATGCAATTTGTATTTGCATTGCTGGGTGCATCTGCCGTACAACGTGGCCCCTTGTGGTGGGCTTCACATCATCGCCATCATCATGCACATTCGGACCGGCACGATGACAACCATTCGCCTGACCAGAAAGGATTCGCCTGGAGTCATGTAGGCTGGTTTCTGAGTAACAAGCATTTCCCTGTAAAACAGGGATACATCAGGGATTACAAACAGTATCCTGAACTGCAATTCATCGACCGCTTTGATTTTCTTGTCCCCGCTGTCTATGCAGTCACGCTATTTATCATCGGTGAGCTGCTGGCTTTCCATTTCCCTGAACTGGGAACTAATGGCTGGCAACTGGTTGTGTGGGGATTTGTAATTTCGACTGTTGCTTTGTATCACGCGACTTTCACCATTAACTCGCTGGCACACCGATACGGTAAACGACGCTTTGCAACTTCAGATAACAGCCGCAACAGCTTCTGGCTGGCATTGCTGACCTTTGGCGAAGGCTGGCATAACAATCACCATTTCTATCCGGGTTCTGCCCGCCAGGGCTTTGCCTGGTGGGAGATCGATGTCACTTACTACGGGCTCAAAATACTCTCGTGGGTGGGACTGATCTGGGATCTCAGGCCTGTCCCTGATCATGTGCATAACGCGAGGATAAGCCCATGAAGATAGCGATAGTTGGTACGGGGATATCGGGTAACGTCGCTGCATTTCATTTGCAGAAGCATCATGATGTAACGGTTTTTGAAGCCAATAGCTACACCGGTGGGCATACGCACACACATCAGATCGAAATGTCCGGCAGTACATATTCCATCGATACCGGGTTTATCGTATTTAATCACAGGACCTACCCGCATTACCTTGAATTATTAAGAGAACTGGATGTTGAAGAACAGCCCAGCGCCATGAGCTTTAGCGTAAAATGTGATCGTAGCGGACTGGAATATAACGGCACCACCCTCAATTCACTGTTTGCACAGCGAAAAAATCTGTTCAGCCCAAAGTTTTACCGAATGATACGGGAAATTCTGCGCTTCAATCGTGAAGCGCTGGCATTACTTGAACAAAAGAATGATTCCCTGAACCTTGGCGATTACCTGTATCAGGGTAAGTACAGTGCTGAATTTATCGACCATTACATCATTCCAATGGGGGCGGCAATCTGGTCGGCCGATCCCGTGCAGATGTTTGATTTTCCGGCCAGGTTTTTTATTCAGTTTTTCCATAATCATGGCATGTTAAGCGTAAACGACCGTCCACAGTGGTATGTAATAAAGGGCGGATCACATGAATATGTGAAAAGGCTGACCACTCCGTTTCGGGATCGCATTCGTCACAACACACCGGTCAGACGAATCAACCGTTTCATCGACCGGATCGAGATCGTAACAGATGACTATGGCGTGGAAACCTTCGACTGTGTGTTTATCGCCTGCCACAGTGACCAGGCGCTGGCGTTACTCGACGAACCCAGCCCGGCGGAACAGGAAGTCCTGTCTGCCATTCCCTATCAGGAAAACGAAGCCATCCTGCATACCGATGAAAGCCTGTTGCCAGAGAGGCGACTCGCCTGGGCCGCATGGAACTATCACCTTCTAAAAAAGCAACAGGATCGTGTGGCGCTGACCTATAACATGAACATTTTGCAATCTCTTCAGGCCGACCAGACCTTCTGTGTGACACTGAATAACACCCAGGCTATCGATCCGGCCAAAATCATCAAACGAATCACATACCACCATCCGGTGTTTACACCTGCGGGGATTCAGGCGCAACAACGCCATTCCGAACTCAACGGCAACTGGCGCACATTTTACTGTGGTGCATACTGGCGCAACGGCTTTCATGAAGATGGCGTTGTCAGTGCGCTACAGGCACTGTCGGACTTTCAGGAATTTGAGAATAATTATGTTCAGTCGTATTTACGCCGGGCGAGTTAGACACCGCCGCTTTCAGCCACGCTACCGTGAATTCAGTTATTCACTCTTCATGGTCTATATAGATCTGGATGAACTGGAGCAACTGGCCAGAAAGCACTGGTTATTTTCGCTGGAAAAATGGAACCTGATGACATTCAGGCGCAGGGACCATCTTGGCCGCAGCGAAGTCACGTTACGCCAGTCTGTAACAGATTTTATACACAACGAATGTGGTGAGCAGTTCGAAGGCCGCATTCGGCTGCTGACCCACCTGGCCTATTTTGGTTATCGATTCAATCCGGTGAGTTTCTACTATTGTTTCGACGAACAGGAAAAGCTGCGCTATATCATCTCGGAAGTGAACAATACCCCGTGGGGTGAACAACATTGCTATTTACACAAAATTACTGACTCGTCAGCGCGCATGCACAACTTTCTATTCGGTAAACAGTTTCACGTATCACCGTTTATTCCCATGGACATTGACTACGACTGGCGCTTTGGAACGCCTGGTAAAAGCCTCAATGTACACATGCTCGATTCAAAAAATTCAGAGACTGTGTTTGATGCGACGCTGCAACTAAAGCGTAAACCCATGACATCTGGCAGCCTGCTGTTATCTCTCGTTCAGTTTCCCCTGATGACCCTTAAAGTAGTCGCAGCAATCTACTTTCAGGCGTTAATCCTCTGGTTAAAACGCACACCATTTTATACACACCCGGCTAAAAAGGAGGCGCCCGACGTGGCGAAAGAATCATGAAATCCAGCATCATACCGCAACTTACTGTCAGACAACGCGCTCAGAAAACCGGTCTGCTTGATCGGCTGGCCCGCTCTGCCGTGTTAAAAAAACTATCCGGTTTGCAACATGGAAAACTGACACTAATCGAACCCGATCATCGCTATGAATTCGGCAATGCCAGTCATACAGAACCACACGTTACCCTGCGTGTACATCATTCAGCCTTTTACTCGGATATCGCTTTTACTGGCAGTCTCGGCGCCGGTGAGTCCTATATGCGTGGCGAATGGGAATGTGACGATCTGACCGGACTTGTTCGGTTATTATTAAACAACCGCCACGTTCTGGATGACATGGATAGTGGCCTGGGCAGACTGGCAACCCCGGTACATAAAATTTTTCACTGGTTCAATCGAAACACGCATAAGGGAAGTCGTAAAAATATCGAGGCACATTACGACCTCGGCAATGACCTGTTCCGGTTATTTCTTGATGACACCATGATGTATTCATGTGGCATTTTTGAAAATGAACAGTCAAGTCTGTATGAAGCCTCGCTGCTCAAAATCAAAACGATCTGTGAAAAACTTGATCTGAAAGAAACGGATCATTTGCTCGAGATTGGTACAGGCTGGGGAGAACTGGCTATCTATGCGGCCAAACATTACGGTTGCCAGGTCACCACTACAACGATTTCCGAACAGCAATACAATCGTGCCCGGCTGCGTATTCACGAAGAACGCCTCAATCACAAGATTACACTGCTCAAAAAAGACTATCGTGATTTAAGAGGTCAGTACGACAAGCTGGTATCCGTGGAAATGATCGAAGCAATTGGCCATCAGTATCTCGACACCTATTTTGGAAAATGCAGCAGCCTGCTAAAACCGGATGGCATGATGCTACTTCAGGCCATCACGATTGCTGATCAACGCTACAAATCCGCTCTGCGCTCGATAGATTTTATACAGCGGTATATTTTCCCCGGCAGCTTTATACCATCGGTAACGGCCATGACCGATGCAGCCACCAGAAAAACGGATTTGAAGTTATTCCATCTTGAAGATATCGGTCCACATTACGCAACCACCTTACGAAAATGGCGTGAGGCCTTTTTTGAAAATATCGACGAGGTTCGCAAACTGGGTTACAGCGATCAGTTTATTCGCATGTGGGTATTCTACCTGAGCTATTGCGAAGGCGGGTTTCAGGAACGGGCCCTGGGTAACGCCCACCTGTTGTTTGTCAAACCGCAGAATCGACGCAGCCCGGTTAAATCACTGCTGGCGTGATTTCCCTTTACCCTGACTGACAAGACTGAGTGTATGCCGGCATTGCAGGTGAATCTTACCGCGTGCCAGTTGAATACAACGTTTGTGCTCAAACTCTTTCAGGATACGGCTGACCATCTCACGGGTTGTACCCAGTTCCTGGGCCAGCTCGTTGTGGGTGATCTGAATCGGTTTGCCACAGGAACGCTCGAACTGCTGGTTCAGCCAGCAGGCGATGCGTAGATCAAGCCGATCAAACGCAAAACCGGAAACCAGGTTCACCAGGTGCGACAGACGCTCTGTTAGTGTGCGAATGACATACTGGCGAAAGCTGTTCGAATCAGACAGCGCCTGATGGAAGGCCGGACGTGAAATGACCAGGCCACGCATGGCGGATTCCGTTTGCGCCATGATCGGATAGGCCATGCCGTTCACCAGATTATTCAGGTTATGAATGCACAACTGACCCGGCTCGACTCGATACAGTGTCACCTCGCGGCCTTCGTCAGAATTCTTGTAGACCCGCACACTGCCTTCAACGATCAGCATCAGGTGATTACATTCCATCGCCTCGTGAAACAGGACGGTATGCTCGTCAAATGACACGAGCTTGGCATGGGACAGCATTTCCCAACACGGCGCATCGGCATTTTCGATGAGATCCGGGTAGTTTGATAGTAATTCACGAAGTTGGTTGTTGGTTTGCGCAAAGGGCAAAGCATGATTGAGTGCTGTCATTTCTTTCTCTCCGGGGTACTGGCGTGCAGGCGGACCTGGCTCATCAGCAAATGCTTATTTGCCTACACATTATAAGCTATTTTCCGACCAGCACCGTCAATTTTCTGTAACTTTACGCACAAATATGATGGGAAAAACATTATAGATATCAGTTGGTTAGTTTATTTTGACGAAAAAAAACGCGGAAATCCAGTCGAATTCCCGCGTTTTGTCAGTCTACCTAACTACTTCGATCAGAACTTCATGCCCCAACCAATCTGGACTTCATTCTGTTCCATTTCTAATGTGATTTGCTGAGTTGTATTGAAGGCATTGGTTCCTGTCACACTATTCTCCAGCGCATGAGCAAACTGGAAGTTTAACTCGCTGTTCTTACCTGTTTTGTGTGTAAAGCCAAAAGTAATGTGATCCTCAATCACAGCCGGCGCCAGGATGTTAAACAATACCTGCGAATCTGGAATCGGTTGTTCACCATGGCTGTATCCGACACGCCAGATCCAGTCTGCACTGCTTTCCCATTGGAAACCAAGCTTGTAAATGGTCATGTCTTCCCAGCCGAATCCGGCACCATCAGATCCACCCAAGCACCCTGCACCGGTTGCCGGCGCACCTGATGTACAGTTTGAGGTCAGATTGCCAATCGGGTTGGCAATTGCCTTGATGTCGCCATACATAATCTGCTGTACATCAAATGTCAGAATGGATTTTGGTGTGACATCCCAGGCGACACCTACGGTCCAGGTCGACGGAATATCGAAATCACCGCCTTCAGCAAATAAACCGCTGTAATCGTCAAACTCATCCATATCCATTTCGGATTGATAGGATGCCGCTAACCTGACCCCTTTAGCCACTTCACCCAGGACACCCACTTTCAATCCGTAACCAAATGCAGTGTCCGTTCCATTGTCAGTTAACTTGTTACCATTGACAGAGAAACCGCCAAAATTGCGAAGCCCTTTGGCCTCAAAACGCTGATAGGCGAGAATCGCACTGACACCAAATGAAAAACTCTCATTCACTTTCCTGGCATAGGTCGTATTAATAAACAGTTGTTCTAAATTGACACCTGCTGTACCAGCACCGAAAGTTCCCGCATTTGTTACTGCAGTACCTGCACCATTGTTATGCTGTGCCTGTCCACCCTCGTATTCCGTATTCATTCCGCCATTTCCGTACACGGACACACCCAGAGACGATTCACTATTTAACATCCAGTTATAGGCAAAGTGCGGAATCAGGAAAAAGTCATTTTCACTTTCAATACTTTGTGCGGTTGCGTTGCCACCGATAGTAAAAGGACAGTTTGCACCACACACGGTACCATCGGTAATACCGGCGGTATCCGCTGTAGCAGAATAGGAACGTGGTGATGGTGAGAAAATCGCTGCACCGATATCCATGCGTTCTCCAACATGCACCATACCGGCCGGATTCGTCGCCGCAACCATCGCGTCCTGCGGTGCAGCCAGACCACTACCTGCCAGCGCTTTATTCTTTGTACTGTAACCATGTGCAAAATAACCGTTGGTTGCCATGGCTAGCGGAGATATCAGCATACCGGCGGTTAGCGCAACGGCCAGGTTTGTTCGTTTAAATATCTGATTCATAATCGACTCCCGTGTGATTTTTATAATGTTTAAATGTACAAAGCGATGTCGGCTTCACCGGCAAAGCTGAAAAATGTGGCGGCGCCACCAAAATCGATGCCGCTGACAAAGTCAGTACTTTCATAATCAAACAGATCCACTGTCATCTGACAGGCAATCATGCGCACATCTGCTTCCTGGCAGAGTTCTCGTAACTGTTCGATACTGGCCACGCCTTTTTTCTTCATCTTGGCTTTCATCATGCTGGTCATCATCGCTTCCATGCCGGGCAGGGCCGTACCAATAGTCGGAAACCACTTGTCCATGCCCATCGGCATGGGCATACCGGGATTACCCAGGGCACTGACTTTCAGGTTCAGTTTTTTGCGGAGTAATTGCAGGCCATAAAATGTAAAAAAGATTTCCACCCGATATCCCAGGGCAGCCGCGGTGGAAGCAAGAATAAATGGGGGGTAGGCCCAGTCCAGGGTGCCCTTGGTGGCGATAATTGCCAGTTTTTTGTCACTCATCGTAATACCTTTGTGGCTAAATTGTGGTTTTCCGGCGCCAATGGTGCCGCTTCTGCAACCACAATTTCAGTGCCAAAAGATACACAAGCCCACAATCGGCAAGGTATAATCGCTTCAGGCCTTCAGTGTTGATACCCGTGGACGATCAATTGAAACGGACGCTTATATTGTTTGGATTCCTTACCTCCTTACTCGGTTGCCAGCAAAAGGTCATCCATGCGGCAAAAGTGGATGGCTGCCCGGTCACGCTCAACCATACCGTGCGCTTTTTGAATGATGACCAACAGGTAAACCTTTGCAAGGAATATGCAGGAAAGGTGATTCTGGTTGTGAATACTGCCAGCAAATGTGCCTTTACTGATCAGTATGAAGGGCTGGAAGCGCTATATGATAAGTATAAGGAACGCGGCTTCGCGGTACTTGGTTTTCCATCCAACGACTTTGCCAATCAGGAACCCGGCACAGAGAAACAGGTCCAGGAATTTTGCCGCCTGACTTACGGGGTGAAGTTTCCCATGTTCAACAAGACGCGTGTGCGCAAAGGACAGGCTGATGATGTCTTTCGAACCCTGGGCGACCTGTCCGGCACATATCCGCGCTGGAATTTCTACAAATACCTGCTCGACCAGGATGGGAATATAGTCGGCACCTACAGCAGTTTTACCAATCCGCAAAGCAGTTCGATTACCAATATAATTGAATCACTGCTCAACAATCCGTAAATCAGGCTTCATTCGCCACGATAAAACGTGTTGTCATGTTACGAAACCGGACCGGTAACCCCAGTTGATGCACACCCAGACGGTGAGGCTTGTTAATGTGGAATTCCAGAGCAGGTTCACTATCGTTTGCGGCCTGGCGTAAACAGATGGCTGTCACATGCCTGTTATGGCGATATAACTCACGTGCTTCGGTCAACACCTGATCAAAGTTGAAATAGGTAAAATCGTCTGCAAAATCCATGATACACCTCGCTGTTGTTTGCTGTTGGTTTAATGCAAGTATGCGAGGGGAATCTGGCAGGTAGCGGAACGTGCCTGACACTGGCCTGATCAAATCTGACCAAATCTGGCAGCACGCCCGAAAATGAAAAAACCCCTGTTACCAGCCAGTAACAGGGGCTTGAGTGATTTTAACCGGCAGTTTTCGATCAGGTCTTGAAGCGACCGACCAGTGAACTCAGCCGCAATGACAGTTCAGCCAGTTCCGCACCGGAGTTAGCAGTCTGGCGGGCACTGGTGGTCACCTTCTCGGCGACATCATTGATATTCACGACATTGCGATTGATTTCCTCGGCTACCGAGCTTTGCTCTTCCGCCGCGCTGGCAATCTGTGTATTCATATCGTTGATACGTGTCACCGCCGAAGTAATTTCGGCCAGCGAATGACCGGCACGTTGTGCCTGTTCGACACTTTCCGAAGCACGGTTCCGGCCTTCCTCCATCACCGATACCGCATTACGTGAACCCACCTGCAGGCGCTCGATCATTTCCTGAATCTCCTGCGTGGATTGTTGTGTGCGTGACGCCAGTGTGCGTACTTCATCCGCCACCACCGCAAATCCGCGTCCCTGTTCACCGGCACGGGCCGCTTCGATGGCCGCGTTCAGCGCCAGCAGATTGGTTTGTTCGGCAATACCACGGATTACATCGAGCACTGTGCCGATACTTTCGCTATCGGCTTCCACGCCGTTGATCACTTCGGCTGCACGTTCCACTTCACCGGCCAGTGCATTAATGGCTTCGATACTGTCGTTCACCACCATCTGTCCCTTGTTGGCTTCATCATCAGCCTGTCTGGCACTGTTGGCCGCATCGGCGGCACTGCGTGCCACTTCCTGCACGGTGGCCGTCATTTCGTTCATGGCCGTTGCCACCTGATCGATTTCGGAACGCTGGGTGGCAATGTTTCGGTTTGATTCTTCCGTGATATGTGACATCTCTTCGGCCGCTGTCGACAACTGCATGGTTGAGCTGGCGACATCGACAACCAGCGCACGCACCTTTTCGGCAAAATGGTTAAAGGCATTGGCCAGATCGGATATTTCATTTCGGCCTTCAGATTG
This sequence comes from uncultured Gammaproteobacteria bacterium, assembly GCA_937967995.1. Classification (GTDB taxonomy): domain Bacteria; phylum Pseudomonadota; class Gammaproteobacteria; order UBA6429; family Thiohalophilaceae; genus CALBTB01. Next base: position 39,770 of record CALBTB010000011.1, on the reverse strand, counting down.
CAGACGTCGTGTCAGGTCACCGTCACCTTCAGCAATATCGCGCATGGCTTCAACAATGCGGCGAATCGGCTTCACGATGGCGCGGGCAATCCACCAGGCTACCAGCAGACCTAACGCCACACAGATAATACCTACTGCGATGTTGATGTAGGTAGACTGGCTCATGGCGCTGGCATAGTCGCTACGATCCATGACGATTTCCAGCACACCAATCGGTTTTTCACTGAAGTCAGTGATAACACCGCCAAACACCGTGACCGGTTTGTTTTCATAGTCGGAATGGAATGATGTAGTCTTGCCTGAATAAGCTACTTTGAGTTGTGCATCCTGCATCAGGGACTTGTTACTCAGGGTAGAAGCAAACAGCTTGAAAGAATCACCATCGACAACATGCAGTGCCAGGTCGACATTATAAAGCTGCTTGAAGTTATCAAAGAATGGCTGCCCGAATGACATGCCAAATTCCACCGAACCCAGGTGGTTACCGTCATGATACATCGGCACCATGCCGCGCACACCCAGACCTGCAACACCCTTTTCAATGCCGCCCACGGGCTGCTTTTTATTGTTCGTGGCTACAACCGTTTTACGGAATGATGACAGGTCATCACCAAACTTGACCGGCTTGTGCACACGAAAGAAAGATGTCGCCGGCGGTGTATGAAACTGAAACTGGCGTGCGCCATACTGCTTTTTCATCACCTTGAATGACGGCACCAGCATGCGGTCCAGGGTATCGCGATCGCCATTGGCCATCGCTGCCTGCACTTCCGGAATATTGGCAACCACGGCGCTCAATGCCTCGGCAAGACGGCTTTCTGACTGAATAGAGGCTTTGACGTTTTTAAACAGGCTTTGCAGTTCCCTGTCCTCAGCCTTGGCAATCGTATCCTGCAGCGTATTAATAGAGACCGGAATAATGACGCCCACTGCCATGATCAACACCAGACTGAATGCCAATGCGATACGCAAGCCAATACTCATATTCTTTAACATGTATAACTACCTCCAACTCAAGTGCCCGATCGCCATCTGACCTGACACTCACTTAAACGCTTGAACAACCAATAATCTCGGGAAATCTCACCCGCAAGTTACTGAGGTATATCGTCCTGTTTTGCGAAACCTCCAGCTTTAATCACCCGTCACAAAAATGACTACGCCGGCAGTATAAATCTGGGATACCAGAATATTGTTTTTAGCATGGGTCCTGTGTATCCATAATCACTGAAACACGGTTCGTCGATATGCATACTGGGTTGGTAAGTCATAAGTAAATACCAATATTTTTGAGGATAACCCTATGTTTTCAATGCAAATTCAACTGGGATGGATTAAATGGCTGGTACTGCCAGCAGCACTGCTGATGACCACAACAGTCTGGGCAGACAAAGTTCGATATAAACCCTTTATTCTCGCGAAAACCGCGCAGTCCGACCTGGCGACCGCCGTTCAGGAAGCGAAGAAAAACCTGCAGGCCGGCCAGTTCCAGGTCGTCGGTGAAGTGACGCCTTACGACAACACGCACATCCTTATCGTGACGCATCCGGAATTACTGACCCAGGCGGCCAAATCCGAATTTGGCGCATTTGGTGCCGCGCAGCGTGTCACCCTGACACGTGTCGATAACCAGGTGCAGGTATCTTTTACCAATCCCACCTACCTGGCCCATGCATACAGAATGCAGTCCGACTTATCGACAATATCCGCCGGACTCAAACAGGCGCTGGGATATGTCAGGGAGTACGGCCACGACAAAGGCCTGACCGGCGAAGATTTACGAGACTACCAATATAAATGGTTGATGCCCTATTTTGACGACCGGCTCGAGCTGGCCAGATACAAGAGCCAGCAGGAAGCCATCAGCCGCGTCACGAAGGTCATGACGAAAAGCGGTAACACGGTAAACAAGGTCTACCAGATTGACCTGCCCGGTAAGGATGAAACGGTCATTGGCGTGCAATTAAAAGGTAAAAACAATGACGACTGCAGTTCTGACCACTACATCATGTCGCGCATTGATTTCGATAAAACCAAATCTTCCGCCCACCTGCCCTACGAAGTGGTCATCAAAAACGGCAAGGTCTATACCCTGCCGGCGGAATTTCGCATTGCCATCAGCTTTCCCGGCCTTTCCATGATGGGCAGTAACAGCTTCGCCTCCATCATGTGCGCACCGGATTCCATCAAGTCCACTTTGACCAAAGCGGTCGGTGGCACCCAGGAGGAGGAATTTTAGCCAGCAAATTTGCCCTGCAAATTGTTACAGGATGTTAAATTCTAATAAACTGGGAATTAGCTCACAAATCAGACAGTAACGAACGGGCTTCTGAATTACAGAAGCCCGTGTTTCGTCCCCATTTCACAAAAAATCCGCTAAACTTAAAATCCCCGGTCAAGACTAGGGATTGAAAACGCAAATTAAGCACTTTTCAGGTGACGAAGATCTTAATTTTGTCTACTAGTTTTAAATTTTTTCACCAGACAGCCGATTGTTACCGAACGTGCCTGGAATTTGTAATGAAACCAGCCAGTAATCGAGAAAACTAGGCAACAAGGTTGTCGGGACTTATGACAAAAATAATACTTCGCTGCTGTTGTATCAGCTGGCTGGTCCTCACTACAGGCCTGTCTGTGGCTATTGAAAGCCATGCGATTGATTCCAGTAAACCCCAGCAAAACACCCTTCGTATTCTGATTGCCAATTCCATCGATGGCAGCGACCTGCTCTCTCCCATGATCGATGCTTATATAAAGGAACATCCCAACGTAAAGATTCAGGTCAGCCCCGGTGGCGGTCTGGCCGTCCTCGAGCATGCACGCGAGGGCAAGGGTGACCTGGTGATTACCCATTTGCCACAAAGTGAGCGGCTGTTTGTCGCAGAAGGCTATGGTGCCGCACGTACACTGATCATGTACAACGAATTTGTCATCGTGGGACCGCCGGACGATCAACTGGAATTACGCCTCGAACGTGACCTGCAAAAGGCACTACAGAAACTGGCCAGTTCCGAAGTCGAGTTCTTTGCCCCCAGTAAACGCTCGGGCACTTATAAAAAGCTTGATGAGCTATGGTTGATGACCGGTATCGAGCCAAACTGGATCGGCTATGAAATGACCAAGGCCTCTTCTACCTCCGCTTTGCTACTGGCGGCTGAATTTGGTGCTTTTGGTTTTGTGGACCTGGGTACCTACCTGGCAAACCAGGAGACGATTCGTAATCGTGTCACCGTGCTATACCGCGACAATTATGCGTTACGCAACTACTATCACGCCATTGTCGTCAATCGGGATAAAGTTCCCAGTGCAAACCAGAAACTGGCCCAGGACTTTATGGATTTCATGGTATCGGATGATGGCCAGACCATGATCCTTAATTACGGCATCAAGAAATTCGGTACACCTATATATACGCCCGCCGCTCACCTGGATACCGGCCTGAAACACAAACGCGTTCAGGACCAACTGCAAAAACGCGAACAGACCATTACCAATATGTACCTGCTCATCAGTACGCTGGCTGTTTTGTTCGTGACAGTCATCATGCTATGGCACCGTTCCCGCCTGCATGAAGCCAAGCGTCGTATTAGTGAAGAGCGCTTTCAGCTTGCCGTTGCCGGGAGCACCGATGGAATCTGGGACTGGCAGATTCAGGACAACATTGCCTATTTTTCACCGCGTCTGAATCATATTCTCGGACGTGACACCAGCCATACCACTATTGCCAACCCAATGGGGGCACTACGTAAGCTGATCGAACCGAATGATATGACCAAGCTGATCAAATCAATTCGTAACTATTTAAATATCGACAGCAATCAGCCACTGGCCGTGGAGATGAAGCTGAAGGAAACCGACCCGGAAAATCCGCGCTGGATCATGTTGCGCGGCAAGGTACTGCGCAACAAAGCCGGCATGCCGATCCGTATGAGTGGTTCGGTGACTGACATTACCGAAATTATCAAGCAGCAGGCCGAAATTGAATACCAGGCCTTGCATGACTCACTGACACACCTGCCAAACCGCAGCCTGTTGCTGGATCGACTGGAACAGGAAATCAAGAATTCCACCCGTCACTACACCAGCTTTGCCGTGATGATCATGGACCTGGATCGCTTCAAGATTATTAACGATACGTTAGGACATCCGGTCGGTGATGAAGTGCTCAAGGAAATATCCTATCGACTGCAACGTATCCTGCGCAGCTCTGATACTGTGGCGCGACTGGGTGGTGACGAGTTTGCGGTGATCCTGCCCGATGCCAATGAGCTTTATGCCAACCATGTCGGCCAGAAGATTTTACTGGCGTTAAAACGGGCCGTTGAAATCGACCACCATAAACTTTACGTGGGAGCCAGTGTCGGCATCAGTATCTACCCGCAACACGGCACGAATCCCCACACATTGATTCAGCATGCTGATGTAGCCATGTACGTGGCAAAACGTGAGAACAGTGGCCTTTCAATGTATAGTGCGGAACAGGACTCTCACAGTGTACGTCGTCTGGTCCTGGAAAAAGATCTGCATGATGCCATCCACAATCAGTCCCTGACTATTCAGTTTCAGCCCAAGGTCGAATTACGCACCAAGACCATTATGGGTGTGGAAGCCCTGCTACGCTGGAACCACGAACAACTCGGCCAGGTCAGCCCGGAAGAGATCATTGATATCGCTGAACAGACCGGACTGATCAAACAACTCACCAATTTTGTCCTTGAGTCAGGATTGAAATACTGTGCCGAATGGCGATCACGCGGTATCAACCTGACCCTGGCGGTTAACCTGTCGGCCACTAACCTGCAGGATCCGCAATTAATGAATCACGTCAAGAATTCCCTGCGTCGCTGGAACATTCCACCGGACCAACTGGAACTGGAAGTCACCGAAAGCGCCATGATGTTTGATATCGATCGGGCAATTAATGTCATGAATGAACTGGATGCCATGCACGTGATGTTATCTATCGATGACTTTGGTACCGGTTTCTCATCGTTGTCATACCTGAAACGCCTGCCGGTTGATTTTCTCAAGATTGACCAGAGTTTTATTATAGGTATGCTCAACGACAAGAACGATTATTCCATTGTTCGCTCAACAATCGAACTGGCTCATAACCTTAATATGCAAGTAGTCGCGGAAGGAATTGAAGATAAAGCGTTACTGGATGAACTGGCCAAGCTGGGATGTGATATTGCACAGGGCTTCTATTTCAGTGATCCGCTTGACTCCAATGATTTGATTGACTGGATTTATAATTCACCCTGGGGTATCAGCCTCAAGGCCAGTACAAACAACGATTCAGATAAACCGGATCAAACCGCGTATCTCCATTAAGTATACCTGCCTTTTCTATTCATCACGATAACCATAAAATTTTTATGTGATGAATCCGTTAATTCTAAAACTCCATGTATGGCTTCTATTGATTATTAAAATATGTTATTCATAATTTTGTAACTAATAATACATATAATTTATTCGGCTAAGAATTAGCCAAGACGCTTTACCATTGGCTACGCAGTACATGTACTAGTCGAGAATCTAAGGGACTAATGCGTGGAGGATATGTAGCAATGGGAAATGATAGCGTTATAGACTTTAAGAAAGGAAAAGCGACCGACCAGAAACAATTTGCCCGTCATCGAAGTGCAAAGCTCAATGAACAGGCCTGTCGGTTAACGGAATTGTCTAAAAGCGGTGGATGCGGCTGTAAAATCGATCCATCAGCACTTAGTGAAATTCTAACATACGTACCTAAAACCTCATTGAATGAAAACCTGCTGGTTGGTATTGAACATAGTGACGATGCGGCGGTTTATCGTATCAGCGAAGACCAGGCTCTCGTGTTTACGAATGATTTTTTCAGTGCCACGGTCGACGACCCGTTTGTTTACGGCCGTATCGCCGCTGCCAATGCCCTGAGTGATGTGTATGCCATGGGTGGCACACCGCTGATGGCCAATGCCATCGTTGGTTTTCCGGTCGATGAAATCCCCATGAAGAGCATGCAACAAATCATGCAGGGTGGCATCAGTGTCTGTGAAGTGGCCAATATTCCATTATCCGGTGGCCACAGTATCAATAACCCGCAACCCATTTTTGGGCTGGCAGTGGTCGGTACGGTTCATCCGAATAATATTAAGACCAACAAAGACTCGCAGATCGGCGATATTCTAATCCTGACCAAACCCTTGGGCATTGGCATTATGTCCAGCGCCTTCAAACTCAAATTGATCAGTAAAAAAGGCTATGCTGAGTTCGTCGATGTGATCACACAGGTCAACAGTCCTGGGTCCTGGCTCGGAACGCAACCGGCCGTGCATGCTATGACGGATATAACCGGCTTTGGTCTGGCAGGTCACCTGCTGGAAATGGCCAATGCCGCCGATGTCTGTATGGAAGTGGAAATGAATTCAGTACCTATCATCAATGAAGCCATCAAACATGTCTCAGACGGCATCGTGCCAAGCGGCGCCTATCGCAATATGTCCAGCTTTACCAATTATGTGAGCTTTTCCGAAGCCTGGGATATCGACAAACAACTTATTTTCAGTGACCCGCAAACGAATGGAGGCTTATTAATAAGTGTTGCACCGGAATCTGCCGTTGAGATCATCGCCAAGCTGGGCAAGATGGGTTACGAGAATATCAGTATTATTGGTCAGGTTACTGAACGGACGACACCAGAAGACGCGGTACGATTTATCTAACCGATTATTGATGTAGTTATGATTAGATAATGTTAACCACGCTGTTTGTGCTCGGCCTGTTCGGCGGGTTTATTTCTGGTTTATTGGGAATCGGCGGTGGCATCATCATGGTGCCACTGCTTTTATATTTGCCACCGCTGATTGGAGTTGGTCAGCTCGACATGAAAACCGTAGCCGGTATGACGTCTGTGCAAAGCTTCGTGGGGGCAGTTTCAGGCGCTTTCGGACATAAACGTTATAATCGCATTCACCGTCAACTGGTAATCGTCATGGGCGGCAGTATGGCGGCTGGTGCCTTGATAGGCTCTATCTCTTCCCTGTTTGCCACAGATAACCAGATCCTGATGGTCTTTGCCTGTATGGCGGCGGTGGCCGCGGTCATGATGCTATTACCAAATCGTGAAAGTGCACACGACCCGCATGTAAGTACAGTCGAAATTAATAATATGCTAACTATCCTGACCGGCTTCGTCATTGGTCTGCTATCCGGGTTCATTGGTCAGGGAGGCGGTTTTCTGTTTATACCTGCCATGCTATATATTCTGACGATTCCGACACGCATTGCGATTGGCAGCGCGCTGGCTATTGGAATAATATCGTCTATTGCTGTACTGCTGGGACGCATCAGTACCAGTCAGATTCCCTATCTTGACTCGTTTATTCTCGTTGTGGGGGTACTCATCGGTGCACAACTTGGGAGTGTTATTAGCCAGCGAACACCAAAAACGATACTACGGCGTATTCTGGCGGGAATTATTATGCTCACAGCAGTCAAAATATGGTACGAACTGATAATTGCGGCTTAAGCCTCGAATACCGGGTTTGGAGGAAAAAATGTACAAAACCATGATCATTGCTGTATTGATGGTAGTAGCAATATCAGCGCCGAGGGCTGATGCGCCGCATGATTATCCGTTCATGAAGTACGATGAAGGTGTCAGACTGGCCACACAACAAAATAAACGTATCTTCCTGTACTTCGGGCGTTACGGCTGTGGCTTTTGTGACAAAACCAACCGGGAATCCTTTTCCGATCCGGGACTCAAAAAACTTTATACAGAAAAATTCGTGCTGGTTTACGTGGATGCTGAGGGTGCTGATCGACTCACGCTGGCAAGTGGCGAAACCATCACAGAGCAGCAACTGGGCGCCAAGCTCAAAACCCTGGTGACCCCCTACTTCATCTACATGGAACCGGATGGTACACCGATATTAAAAGTTCCGGGTTTTCAGAAAGTGAAAGATTTCAAAAACTATGCGCGCTATATCAATGAAGAATTTTATAAGACCAAGACACTGGCGGAATTTAATAAGGATACTAATAAGTGATACGACTGGCCGGTGCACAACTATTATTATTCATCACCACCCCACTGTTTGCCATTGAGTGGCAGTTTAGTGAAAAGATTCAGGTCACCCAGGAAGTCGGTGATCGTATCTTCCATCACCTTGATGCACCGGGCAGAAAACATATTGCAGTCAGTAACGATCTGATCGCGATTGTCTGGGAAGACAACCACACCGGTAAACCACAGGCCTACCTTGCCTACAAGCAAAAAAATGAAAAGGTCTTCTCTGGTCCCGTACAGTTGAGTACCGCCGAAACAGCTTTCGCACCGGCCGTTACCGCACTGGACAATGGTGTCTTTGTCGTCGGCTGGGAACAGGACAATGCCCTGTATTATCGTATTTACGAACAGGGCCGTCTGTCACCTCCCATTCTCATCAGTAAACAGGCTCGTCAACTGGCACTCGCTCGCCATAGTTCACATAGCATCATCGCCACCTGGGTACATCAGGATCAGAAACGCGCTTCGCATATCCTGTCTGCGATGATCACACTCGATCCCAAGGTCAAACTGACCTGGGTCAGCAAGCCTGTCACTCTCGATACTGCCTCTGCCGGCTCACAGTTGCTCTATCCGACGATCACACGTTCAACATCCGGCATTGTAGTGGTGTGGGAAAATCGCGAACGCGGCCATACTATATTGCAACGCAGTTTCTCAAACGATGGCAGGACTTTTTCCAGACCCATGCAGTTAAATGAATCGGTCGTCAAATCCACCAAATACGGCCGGGGCAGTGGCGTAACCCGCGCGGCGGCGTGTACCTATTCAAAGGACAGTCAGGTTGCCGTTGTGTGGATGGACAAACGCGGATCACGAACCGGTTATGACATATATGGCGCGATCAGCCGCGATGGTGGCCGCACCTTTGAAAAAAACGAAATCGTGCAGGATGATTTTGGCAATGATAAAACCCAGTGGAACCCGGCTATCGCAGGAAATCAACACGGCGATCTGGTCGCCGCCTGGGATGATGATCGTGAAGACAGTTCTGACGTATGGTTTTCCTATCGAAATGAGGATGGCTGGAGTGAAGATATGGCAATTAGTCCTGCCTCGGGTGAGAAACATCAGGTAGGGCCGGCAATCGTTTTTGACTCGAATCGAAACTTACATGTCATATGGCTTGAGCAGTCGGCTGACTTCAGTCCAACTCGTCTCTATTACGCCATGGGCACCATGCGCTGAATCCCATTAGAATAAATTGCAATCAAACCAGAATATCTATTTTGGGATTTTGCCTGCAAAAATTTTGTTGATTAAAACAAAATTTCAGAAATTTTATTGATCCCACCCGCATTATTTTCATATTCGATTGAATTATGGGTATACTCAACCATACTAAAATTACGAATAATATTGATGTTATGCCATGCCATTAATTTCTGACGATGATATTCTGGAACTCGACCAGACCCTGCCCATTAACCAGGCTGCGATTGAAGCGCTGTTAGGTAACAGCGTTATCGAACATTTTCCAAAGAAAGGCATTATTGTTCGGCCCGGTGAACTGGCAAAAAAGCTTTTTTACATTGTGCGCGGATCTGTGACGGTGGCCGTTGAAGATGACGAAGGCAATAATATTGTCCTGGCTTATCTTAACGAGGGCGACTTTATCGGTGAGATCGGTCTGTTCTATAAAGTGAAACATACCAATGCAACCGTCAGGGCACGCACTGCCTGTGAGCTAGCCGAAATCGAATATGAAAAGCTCCACAAACTGTTTGAGTCCAGACTCAGGGATCAGCATGCCGATATCATGACCGCTATTGGTCAGCAACTGGCGCAGCGACTGTTACGTACCAGCCGACGTGTAACTCGACTGGCGCATATGGATGTCGCCGGTCGTATCGCCCGTACGCTGCTGGATTTATGCACAGAACCCGAAGCACTGTCGCATCCTGAAGGCACCCAGATTCATGTCTCCAGACAGGAGATCGGACGCCTGTCAGGCTGCTCCAGAGAGTCTGTCGGACGCGTCCTCAAGCAGATGGCCGAGGACGGTATGATTGAAGTCAGTGGTATGAATATCGTCGTCTACCACAGCCGTTGAAGATTTATAGAATCGATTTACAGATTCAACTCCCGTACATCATTCCATTCCTGATTGTTTCCGATTTCAATACCTTTAAGACGTATCGACTTGAGCAGGCGTTTGCCCATTGGATCCTGATCCATCTGCAACATGGCATTGAGGACGGTCTGAACAACGTCAGCAGGCACTCTGGGCTGAACGGCAAAAGCATGCGGCGTATAACCATTTGATGTCCACAAAATGCGCAGTTCCTTACGATATTCTTCGGAAGTGTTACGGAAAGTACGCATCACGCCACCGCCGGCCGGGTAACGGCCTTTCGCCACGTTTCGATAAACTGAGTCATGCGAAGCGACATATTTTGCATCAAACGACATGCCCATTTGTCCAAAAATGGCACGTGGAATCTGGTTCGCGGCAAAGGCATTTGATGGAAAAGCGAATGACTTGCTCTCCAGATCCTTGATGGTCTGATAAGGGCTGTCCTTGTGAACAACCAGAATTCCCTTGAGGCGTTTATTCTTGGCTTTGGCAAATGCTTCATACCCCGCCATGTTATGGTATTGAACATAATGGTAAGGATTCATGTATGCAAAATCATACTTGCCTTTGGCCAGCCGTTGTTCAAACGTCGGAATATTTCTGGCGGTAGAGAATCTAAATTTATATCCGGTTTTACTTTCCAGATATTGCAGTATCGGCGTCCAGGTTCTGGATAGTTTGGTGCCATTACTTTGTGGAACAATACCGAAGCTGTAGGTCTGCTGGGCGTATGTAGTTGTCCCGCTTGACAGGAATGCTGACAGCGTAATTGCACCAATTAAGCGAAAAGATCGTAACTTGAGTTTCATGCCTATCTCCTGATTTTTACAGTCAGACCTGCGCCAGCCTGCTTTCAACGTGTTCAATTAACTCTTCTTCCGAATAAGGCTTGGTCAGGTATACATCGACACCCGCCTTGCGCGCCTCATCCTTATGTTTAACTGTGGAACGTGATGTGATCATAATGACCGGAATACTACGCGTCTCACTATTGGAACGAATGTGGTTGGTCAGCTCGAGGCCGTTCATTCTTGGCATTTCCATATCAACCAGCATGATATCCGGTTTTGTTTCTTCTATTCGCTCCAGTGCATCGATACCATCACGGGCCAGAAGTACCTCGTAACCGACGTCCGAAATAAATTGCGACAGTGAATTGCGTGTACTCAATGAGTCATCAACAATCAGCACTTTCGGCGCACTCGATTCAATGCCGGCAATATTGTCCGGAATGAAATCCAGGCTGTGCTGCTTGTTGGAATGGCGGAGTAACTTGGGTAAATCGACCACCGGTGCGACCCGGCCATCACCCAATATGGTGACGCCATCGATACCATTGATTTCCGGAACGAAATCACTGAGCTTCTTCACCACCAGATCCTGGGTCGACACAATACGGTCGACGAACAATGCCCGCTTTTCGCCGCTTTCCTCTTCAACGATCAGGACGGGACGGCTCTGTTCCTGCAAACGCGCCCGGTCGATAGGCTGGCCAAGAATATTTTCAATATAACTGGCGGGATAACGCATCTCATCAATTTCATAGAACATGTGATCATCATCAAAAATAGGTTCACCGGAATCCTGATACAGAATCTGTTCTATACCGCGCGTAGACAGGACAATGGTTTGATTACTGGCCTGAATTACCAGACCATGAATTGAAATCAGGGTCAGCGGCAGGCTGATTTCGATTTTAGTCCCTTTGCCCAACTCCGATGAAAGGCGAATTATGCCGTTCATATCGATGATATTTTTATAGACTGCTTCCATACCGATGCCGCGCCCGGACACCTGGGTAATATTCTTGCGGGTAGTAAATCCCCCAATGAATAAACAGCGTTGTAATTTGTCTTCGCTGATCTCCTCGTCCGCCGGATAAATTCCAAGTCTAATGGCTTCCTGGCGGATTTTTTCGTAATCCAGACCACGCCCGTCATCCTGACACTGAATAACAATCTGGTTACCCTGGCGATCAAACCTGAGCTGAATGTTTCCGTGTGGGGTTTTGTTATGATTCTGGCGCTGTTCAGGCTCTTCAATTCCATGATCAACCGCATTGCGAATCAGATGCATGAGTGGTTCGACCAGTTCATGCAGAATACTGCTATCCATCATCGTCTCACCGCCAAGCACATCCAGCTCGGCCTGCTTGCCGGTATGCCGACAGGCCTGCCGAATACCGCGTTGTAAACGCGCGATAACGCTTTTTACCGGCACCATGCGGGTCTGTAAAACCACGTCCTGATTTTCTTTCTGTAAACGTGTCTGCTCTGAAAACAGCGTATCCAGGTTTTTTAACTGGTCATCCAGATTGAATGCCATGGCCTTGGAGTCGGCGGCAGCTTCAACCAGGCGACGTGTGATCGTATGCAGCTCATTGAACTCATCAAATTCCAGCGCATCAAAATCCATGCCGTTGGCTTTACTATAAACCTTGTTCGCAACACCATGTATATCGGTAATCTTTTCCAGTTCGATTACCAGTTGCTGCAACAGGTCACCATGCTCACGCATACTCTGGTTCTGGCTGGCAGCGTTTTTCAAGGTTTCCTTCAACTGACCTGTCAGGATAATCGATTCACCTGCGAGTCTTAACATATCATCGGCCAGCGACGCCGGTATGCGAATACTGGATTGCGCTTCTACGCTGACCCTGGGGGCATCTGCGGTTTTCGTATATTCTGATGCAGGTTCTTTCTCTGGTTCAGCGACTGTTTCTGTTTTGGAGTATTGTTCTTTTTCCGGTATTTCCGCTTCGATACCCTGCTGATCGATGCTATTGGCAATATCAAGAATTGACTGTAGTACTGTTACCGACTCTTCCGGCTCGCTGGGGTTCGTACCCAGCAGATATTCGCACATCATTTCCAGTACATCCGAGGCATCAACCAGATGTTGCAGAAGCTGCTGTCCCGGTACCTGTTCATGACGTGAATAGGCGGCAAGTATATCTTCAATATGATGTGTCAGGTTCGCGACACCCTTAATGCCAACAGTGTTGGCCGACCCTTTCAGGGTATGCGCTATACGCTGGGCATTGGCCACACCGTCCATACCTGTTTTACCGGAGACCAGTGCGTGAATCGCATCAGAAAATTGTTCGGTATGGTGTGGAAGTTCCTGCAGAAGACTCTCGAGTAATTGCTGGTTAACATCAGCGGGGAGTGCCAGGGATACATCGTCAGGTTCGGCCTGTGTGGGTCGATCCGGTGTATCATCTTCAACAACGATGTTCGTATCATGTAATTTATCGGCCAGTGACTCATCCCTGAAACCTGACAACGCAACCGGCAGGTTGTCCTGATCATAATGGCTTACGAGTTGTAAAACAGGTTGCTCTGCATACGGTTCCATAATGTATTCCGATATCAGACTGCCCCATTTTTCAAACCACTCCGGTAATTCATTGGATGGTATTGCTTCATCCCCAATGATGGCATTGGGTATCTCGCCAAGATCATTTAGCACACTGGCCAGACCATCCAGCCCAATTGATTGAATGACAGAGATAAAGCGTTGCAAAAACTCAGGATAGGCCCGAATACCCGCCTCATGTGAATCACGGCCTGGCTCCCCTTCTGCAAGGCCGTGCATATGCTGTATGAGCTTGGTAGTTTCAGTAACAAATTCCAGCCCGATTAACTCGGCCAGTTCTGTATATTGAGGCGGTACCTGTCTTGCTTCGCTGGAATGCGCCTGATTTTCAGATGACGCTTGCTCTGGTGCCGTAATTTCAACATCCGGCTCAACTTCAATCTCATCTTTTATAACTTCATCTTGCGAGTTTTCGGTTTGAAGTTCGGCTTCAATTTCATTTTCTGCCTCAATGTCTTCTTCAGTAATTTCTTCTTGATATGTCGGGCAAAGCATCAGCGAAATTGACGGAACATCCGCCTCATAATTATTCTGAGACCAATCGCTGTGCGTAACAACCTTGACCAGTTCCCGGGTTGCGGGTGTCTCCTGCACATTATGCAGGTAGTGAATAATGGCGTTGTTTACATTGCTTACATAATCAAAAACCGCTGCCTGCATTGCCTCGTCATTTGACAACGCATCCTGCAACTCGGCCCTGACAATCTGAATAATGTCCAGTAATCCAACAAATCCGTTCGTTGAAACAGAAACTGCATATAAGCCAAGATTTTCTATCAGGGACTTGATATTCTGTGTATCACAGCGCTTATTCACACATGACTGGGTGAATTCGCCGATGATATGTTCCAGCTCCTCACCCAGCAGATTCGCCAGGCTTGACTGTTCATCGGCAACGGGCTGCATGTCTGCTTCCGGCTGCCCGTTTAATTGACGATTAATCTGTTCGATATGTTCGTCATTCTGCGCAAGCTGTTTGATGATCAGCTCGACCTCATAATCTTCCAGGTGCGTGGGCCATGCATCTTTTTGACAGACACGAACAATTTTAACGATGGCATCGGTATCCTGCGGATTCTCGATGAACTGCCTTACCGCCTTCTCCCAGGCAGATAATGCCTGTGAAAATCGTGCTGAATCCACTGATCCAATTTCCAGCAGGTGTTTGAAGTTGGCATACAGGTGTACACATAAATCCTGCAAGCCCTGTAACCCCTCGTCACCGGCAGCAAAGCCAATGCGTGCCAGTTGCCTGGCATAGTTTTTATAACTGAGATTAGTATTTAGATTTTCCAGATCAGACAACAATAAGGCTTCACAGCACTTGTCGAGCTGATTCAACTCCTGGACCAGGCTGATCCGTTTTTCGGCGATTCCCCGCATTGTTTAGGAAGCCTTGCGTTGATGACTCGTGACAGCGCTTCCCTTTGCTGGTAATTTTTCCGGTTGTCTGGCTGGTAATTCAGGCAACTTGAAGACCTGTACGGCGTTGAGCAGACTCTTGGAAAATTCCACCAGTCGATTGGTCTGCATTGTCTGCTCATGTAGCTGCTCGAGCGTCTTGCGTGTTCCCGCCTGAATATCTGAAGCACGACCCTGCAGCGCATTACTCATCATGGCCTGGTGCTGTGAGTTACTGGCAATCAGTTTGACCGATGCCACCAGATTCTCGGTACTTTCCTTGGTCTTCTGCATCTGTTCACCAGCCTGCTCCGCAAGTTGTGTGCCGGTAACCACCTGGCTGATCACATTATTCATGGTGGACACGGTATCCGCGGTTTCCACCTGAATGTTGCTCACCAGTGTGGATATCTGCGCTGTAGCATCCCGGGCGTTTTCTGCGAGTCGCTGTACTTCGTCAGCCACCACCGCAAAACCTTTACCGGCTTCACCCGCCGAGGCGGCATGCATACTGGCATTGAGTGCCAGAATATGGGTCCGCTCCGAGATACTATTAATAAGATTCACTGCCCGGCTGATTTCCTGTGAGCGCTCACCCAGTCGCTTGATACGTTTTTCCGTCTCGTGGATTGTGCTGCGAATATCGTTAATACCGTTGACGGTACTGGTTACTGTTTGCAGCGCGTTGTGAGTAGTATCGATAGCCTTCTCAGCCGCATCGTTACATGACTGGGCCAGTGAGGCGATTTCATTCATGGCCTGAACAGTATTGGACAGCTCCTGTACCGTTTTGTCGACTTCGACTTTTTCGTGGTCAGCCACGGTAATCACAGTATCTGACTTCTCTTTAACCAAAGCAGAGGATCTGGCAACTTCCTCAGATATGCGTCTTACGCCCTGTAACACGCGGGAAGTTTCCGTCGTTAGCTGATTCAATGCGTCCGCAACCGGGCCGGTTACATCCTCGGTAACAGGTACCTTGATGGTCAGGTCACGTTGACTGAGTTTCGATACGGCATTGAGCAGTGAAATAACCGATTCGTTGAGCATTTCATTTTCTTTCTCTGCCTGTACCAGGGTCGCCACTTTATCCTCGAGCAGGTGGTCGAAAGCTTCGGCAAGCTGGCCCAGCTCATCCGATCCCTTGGTTTCTGTTCTCGCGTAATAGTCACCATCCGAGACTTTATCCACGGTATCGGAGATACGCTTAATCGGCCGTGAAATAGACTTGAATATGAGATAACCAAGAATACTGGCTGCGAGCAGACTGGTGACCATGATAATGATCATATTCAGTAACGATGATTTGTTCTTTTGAATCGCTTCTGTAA
The DNA here is from genome assembly GCA_937967995.1 of uncultured Gammaproteobacteria bacterium. Lineage (GTDB taxonomy): Bacteria > Pseudomonadota > Gammaproteobacteria > UBA6429 > Thiohalophilaceae > CALBTB01. Next base: position 23,524 of record CALBTB010000011.1, on the reverse strand, counting down.
ATAATTGTTCCGAAATGAGTTGCTGCTCGTTCACTTTCTCGTTAACTTCCAGCAGGAACGGGTTGATGTAGCCCATCATCTCATTATTGACGAAGTCACTGAAACCAACAGCATCACCCTGGTCCATATAAGTCAATAGCTTGTCAAAACCACTTGCGACTGTCTGGTGTTCCTTGCCCATTGAAGCCTGTATGTCGTCGATTTCCTCGCGGTTTTTGTCTTCCTTGAACTCATCCCAGTCATTCTCAAACAGGTTTTTGGCACTTTGCAGGTAAACCTTACCCTGCTCCCAGTCAATTTTACCATTTTCAATTGCGGCAACCGTTTCAAGCAGGTCACCACGCAGCACTTCGTTCAACTGGTTCAGTTTAACCTGTTCGATAACGTTTTTATTCAGCTTTTCAGAGGTATCAGCTGCAAAGTTCAGACTGAAAATGGCAGTCAAACCAATGGTCAGCAGCAGGATCGTCTGAATGGCAATCAGTATTACCAGACGTGGTCCTATATTTATCTTCGTTAACATTTATTTCACCTCATTAAAGTATCTGTATTAACCCTGCTTAACTTGTTCAGCTTTCATGTCACGACAACACTGTTTCAAGTCAAATACGAACCATTGTTCCCCGTCACCCTGCAACACCTCTGTTATGTAGTTATTCAGGACACTATCTATATGTGCCTGGTCTGTAACTCTGTTCGTTACTTCACCATAAATTTTCACCGGCCTCGGCAAGGCATCCACCAGTACTGCCACCGAATCCGCCAGCTTGTCCACTAACAGAACATATTTCTGGTTATCACCGGAAACCTGTCCGGACATCACCGTATGAAGATTACACACGGGTACGATATTGCCTCGTACATTGATCACGCCGGACAGCCAGTCCGGTGATAATGGAATAGGATATATCGACGGCTCGATCAGTAATTCTGCGATGACTGACTCCGGCAGCATGAAACGCAATGTACCGATTTGATAGCCATACCGCAGTTGTGTATCAGTGTCCTGCGACACTGAATCCGCCATAACGGTCGAATCGCCACCATGACGTGGTGGCGATATATCACCCTTTTCAAATAACTCCGGATTCATCAGGTTATGCTTACTGGAAGGCCTTCATATGCTGTAACACCTGATCAGGTGTGTACGGCTTGGTGATATAACCCCGACCACCCTGCATCTGTCCCCATAGTTTGTCGGCTTTCTGACCCTTGCTACTGACAAAAATAATCGGAATATGCTTGGTTGAGAAATCATTACTCAGGCGGCGGGTTGCCTCGTATCCATCCATTTCGGGCATAATGATATCCATGAAGATCAGGTCCGGCCGCTCGACCTTGGCCAGATCAACGGCCTCTTTGCCATTGGATGCACTGATAACGATGCAGCCTGCATCTGAAATGATCTTCTTCAGGCTCGTCAGTTCGGCAGCCGAGTCATCCACTATCAATACCTTATTTATTGACATATACCTCTCCGTTACTTTCGTTGTTTAATGACGTACTAAACTCAGAACACATTGGGATATACTGCTCCACCGCGTCCTGAAATATTGAACGACCGACCGGCTTGACAAGATAGTCATCACAACCTGCCATCGCTCCTTTAATTTTGTCTGCCTGGGTGGACTTGCCTGTCAGCATAATGATTGTTGCATCTGGATGCGTCTGCTTGGTTTCCTTGCAGATGGCAAACCCGTCACCATCGGGTAACATGACATCCAGCAGAATCAGCTTATAATCAGTGCGCCCGATATATTCAAAGGCTTCGGCTGCTGTCTCTGCGTAATCGACATCAACATCGTATAACTCTAGCTCAAGTTCGAGCTGTTTCCTGACCGATGGACTGTCATCGACCACAAGTACCTTAATCCCGGAACCACCTTTTTGGGTGATTGGCGCCGTTTTTTCCTGACTACCGGTATGCGGCGCATGACTGGAAAAGAAATCTACAATTTTTGTAAGCTTTTCATGATCGTCACCCGGTTGAATAGGTTCGTAATTGGCCGGGTTGGACAGGCTGTCATCATGAACGATCGCAAGGTCTGATGCCTCCTCCTCCGAAATACAGAAATCGATGACATCCTCGCCTTCTTCCTGCGCCGCATCCACCTCAACCGGTGCTGTCTGTTTCGGTTTGTCGATAACGGGTGGCTCATAATTCGTCATAACGGTATCAAGCACACCCAGCACGCGGGTCGCCAGCAACGGACGCTGAATAGTGGCCCGAGGTTTTTGCCCGTTGTGGTCATCTTCATCCTGGATACACACGGATATCTGACCCGCCACGTTTTGATTAGCGTTTTCAATGATGACCAGTTGTGCATCATGCTTCATATTCGAAGCATCATGCTGATAGCTGAAATGTCTGCCGGCAATACTTTTACTGGCAGAAAATATCAGTTTGAGTATCAACTGATCGCTATCTGGTACCCCAATAAGCCGTACTGGAAAATCGCGCATAATCCCCTCGTTAGTCACTAAAAAAGCTCAGGAAAATTACCCTGTATCATGATAGTTGCTTTATCGACGCCCTGCGGTACTTGAATCAGTTGGCAAAAAAAAAGTGTGACAATTCTCATTAAAACAGTCTCCGCTTCAGTCCGTCTGTACGATTTGTAACATTGTGTAACAAATTATTTTCCATGCCATTTTTCAACAAATATTGTGCTGTATTAACAACAGGCCATGACGAGTTTTTGGTCAAGGACATCAGCAGATTTCCACCCTCGTATTTTGAGTTAACTGTCACAGTTTCCGGGTCGTTAATCCCGTTTATGCATCCGATAGTCAATAGGTTAAGAAAAGATAAGCGGCAAACAAATAAATGACATCGTTAGACTCTACGCTGATAATTTCTCATTCAGATCTGCAGCAGGAAGACAGTGTTGTACTCAACACGGCGATCAAGTTATTGAGCCTTGAAGGCGTTATGTTTCGTCTTGAAGACAGCGCTCCTGAACATGCTCATCTGCTCATTCTGGATGATGATGGGCAGGGTAGTCGATCATTGCTTAAATTATCGCGGCCTGGCCAGGTCAAAGTGATTCTGTCGACCCGGCATCATACCGGTAAAAATGTCATATCCGTTGTCAAGCCGCTTGAATTATCCAGCATCAAGTCACTGCTAAAGCGCCTGTTCACCTTGATGCAAACCCAGATTAAGAAATCACGACAATTCGCCGAAAACAGTCCGCAGGCAAAACCGATTGAGCCACTGACGGATACACTATTCAATGTATTGATAGACACGCGCAAACAGGGCCGGGTAATTGAAGTGTCCTGTGATGACTATCCGAGTCTCTACATAGACGGTATTAAACACAGTCTTGCTACCAATGCCAGCCAGGATCAGTTAAGGCAGATTGCCAGCCTCGCGCTTGAGCAGCTTTCTATTCGTGACCTGTCGACGGATAATTTTTCCGTTCACAGTAATGATCTGACAATGATCTCTCTGCATAATTTTCTCTGGTCGAGCGGAATTATCTGTTCTCAGGGTCGCCTGTTGTCCGGTCACAGTATCGATAAACCATTTAAGCTCAAAGCCTGGCCAAATTTCACTCGCCACGATTTCAAGGCGGAATATTTCAAACTGGCCGCCATACTGGCCAAAAATACCTGCTCCATAAATGAGCTGCAAAGACTGAGCAAGATACCCATCGACGATATTATCAACTTCTATAACGCAGCCTATGCAGTTGGCATTATTGATGATGACTCCATTACCCAACCTACAGCAGGTTCTGATACCAGACAGGTTCCCGCTGAAAAGCAGGGACTGCTATCCCGAATTGCTGATCGATTAACACTGAAGAAGTATCTCTAGATATGGATAAAATAATCTTTACAGGTCCGGTAGGCGCCGGCAAAACCACCGCCATAGGTTCAATCAGTGAGATCCCGCCGGTAGGAACCGATGTGCAATGCACTGATGAATCAATTGAAATCAAGGAAAAGACCACCGTCGCCATGGATTACAGTTACATCACCCTGGAAGATGGCACCCGCATCCACCTGTATGGAACACCCGGCCAGGAACGCTTCAACTTCATGTGGAATATTTTGACCACCGGTGGCATTGGTCTGGTAATACTGGTTAACAAGGACCACCCCCAGGCCATTGATGAACTTGAACGCTATCTGGATGCCTTTTCCGAATTTATCGAACAGACCGGTACCGTCATCGGACTGACAAAATGTGATATCAACAAGCACAGCACCGATATCAGCATGTTTCACGAATGTCTGTACAAACGTAACCAGATATTCCCCGTGTTTGAGATTGATGCACGTGAATCCGAAGATGTAAAGACACTGATACACGCACTTCTGGCTGTGCTGGTAAACTGAATAATGACAACCTGGTGATACTGATATGCAGATTATAAATGATGCCATCACGAAATTAACCGACGAGAACAACACGAAATCCGGTAATCAGGATGAAATAATCAATCAGGCACTGGACCATGTGCTCAAAGACTTGATGGCCCAGTGTGAAAATATCAAGGGCGCCATAATTTCAAGTGTCGACGGCATAAGCTGTGCAACCGCCTTGCACGACAATCTCGACCAGAATCGTTTCTCGGCGATGAGCAGCGCCCTGCTCGCACTGAGCGATACACTCATGAATGAAAGCCATAATGATCTTACTAAGAATGTGCTCATAGAAGCGAATGCAGGCAAAATATTCATCATGCATGCGACTGATAAATTACTGCTGTCGGTCTTTATTGATGAACAGGCTAATCTGGGGTTATCATTGGCATACGCAAAGCAGGCAATCGACAAAATTGAAGCGATTCTGTCTGCTTTATAAATATAAAACTTAATAAAAGCCGTTCCATGTATGCCAAATCTGAACGATATTTGCAAAGATATTGTTGAAAGCGTTGACTATGCGCACGCCGCTGCAGTCGTTGATCAGAACTCAAGCTTGCTGCTGGGCGTCTCTCAAAACCTGGATTACATTACCCAGGCATTTCTTGATGCTGTTGCCGCTTCCGCGGTAGAAATGTTTCGAGGCAAAACGGTCACTTCTATTGAAAAAATGATTGCTGACCTGCGTAATGAAAAGCCCCGATCCATGGTCCAGGAAATCCAGCTCACAACTGAACACACCTACCACTTCATGTGCATCGTACCGGACAAGCCGCATGTGATCGCCATACTCGTAGCTGGAAAGAAAATTAACCTGGGATTAGGCTGGGCGAGCCTCAAAACGCGCCTGAAAGAAATTGCCGATCTGTGCCCCTGACACAGATCTATTTGTTCACACGAAAGCTACACAGACTATAAACCTGTGTTTCTCGCATTTTTCTACTCAGGGACACCTTGAATTCCTTGCCTTCGATTCGGACCAGGTAATTGTTATCCGGTGATACAACAATGTTTTCGATCAGAATCGAAGCCGGTATCCGCAGGAAGTTATCGTGCAGAAAATATAACGACTGTGTTGGCTCATCTTCACTGCCAAAGGACCTGATAGTCATCGCTTTATACTCGTCCGGCAGATACTCGATAACAGCGTGTATTTCGCTGTCTGTATGTTGTACCCAACGGATAAAGGCCAGCTTGATACTACCTGCCTGTTTAATCGCGCTATTGATGATTGCCAGTTCACCGACCTTCAATGGCTGATTCAGCTTTGATGCATCACAGGTAAGATGATGAACATTGCCATTTACCTGCATCACGTTCCAGCCGGTAATTTCATAACCCGTTTCTTCATCATCGAAGCTGACCTCAATGCCTGCACATGTTTCCACTGTATCTTTAACTGACAACTGATCAGGGTTATCGAGATAATAAAAAACGGATTCCAGGCCAACCGACATGCTGATGGTCACACCGGTTGCCTTTTCCGAATTCCTGATATAGTAGTCATTCTTGATGCTATTCAGGGCGATGCGTGTAATCTGTTTTTCCCTGGAGATAAAATAATCCTGACTTTCATCGTTGTTTGACTCAGCCAGTTGCTTTTTCAGTACTTCTGTAAGATCCAGCAAACGCTGGTCATCTTTTAGCTGACGTACTTTTTGCCCCATATACCGGCTCGGCCAGCGGTCCTCATTCAGATCAACCAGAAACTGCCCAGGTTGAGCATTGGCGACGCCACTCGAAATTATTTTACAATCATCTACGAATGGCTCGAGATTCTCATACATCAGCGCTACTTCATCACTGTTAAGGGCATAGGGATCATAGACTGCCAGCATCATTATCTGTTTATAGAGTTTTTCAATCGACGGTTCATGCTTTTCTTTCTTGATGGTCATAACCTGTTGCGCCAGGCATCCATCACGCTCAGCAATGTAATATAGCTGGTTTATTTCCAGGAAACACAATGGCGGAGGTATTTGCCGGGCTTTATAGGCATATACCAGCGCCTGAGACAGCAGTTCCATAGCGCGGTATATGGAGTGATGGTAATTACTATCCTGCCTGGCGCTGCCCCCACTTTCATAAAAATCCTTGATCAGAATTTTGTATCCGTTGGCAATTTCGAGGTAGAGCCACATAATGTCTTCCTCGATTTCGAGCCTGCTTGTATCGGATAATTGCAGGGTCCGAAGTTTGATTTCATCAAACGACGACAGAAATTCTGTGAGACTATGATAATAAATTTCGAGCAGTTTAAGCCGCTTTTTGCTATCACACTGGAGTTCGTTAAATTGCCGCGTGTCATTTGTCAGGCTCGATGCCAGTTCTGTAATATCCCAGCTTTCTATTTCACTGAGTTTGTCTGACAGTTTGTTCGGCTCCAGTATGACACTGGCATTGCTCGAAATATGTTGCATTGGCGCTGAAAGCAGCAGCATATAATCCCGGTTAGTTTGATTCGGTGCTAACAACTATTTTATCCTCTATTCGTGATAAATTCCTGTTTCTGACAGGCATAGTAATAACTCCTGCCAGCAAACAAGATGATATGGAACCTTATTTGTACTCCTAGCGATGACTCCTGCGATCAAAGTTGTATGACAGGTTCAAATAAACGACCTGCATCGCCTCATCCAGTTTTCGGTTGATATAGGCTTCAGTTTTAGCATGGTCTTTTTTTATAAAGCGCATCACATCCAATACCAGTTCATCATCATTATCCTGATCAAAATAAAAAATTCGGTCTCGTGCCACCCTGTGCGCCAGCTGCAGACAGAGACATCGTTCATCGGCCTGATCCTTACTGGACAACGCCATATTGAGTAACTCGCCGAGATTCCAGTGGCGGCTGAGCCCGAGCGTCAGTTCGCGAAAGGTAATTCCCAGCAGTTCCCGCTGAGCTTTGTCCGAGTCGCCATATTGTTTCATTTTGCCGGATATATCTTCACCAGCCTCACCCGTCAACGACCAGAACGCCAGCTCGCCAAAGTTATACAGCAGCGCGGAAATAAACAATTCATCTGTATCGGTTAGATCACGTTCTTTGGCAAAACTGGTTGCCAGCACTGCTGCACATAACGACACTGCCAGTAAATCATAGACGTGTTTACAGGTATTTTTATTCAGTAATGTTTCAATAATCGCCGTTGTCAGGCAGATCTCGTATATTTTATTGAACCCAATCAGCAAGACGGCTCTGCGCACATCATGCACATGGATTTTTGATCGATTGTAAAACGTGCTGTTTGCAATCTTGATGACTCTTGCCGTCAATGCAGGATCACGGAGTATTGAATCGGCCAGTTGTTTACATGTTGCTTCATCATCGTGTGCAGCCTTGAGCAAAGTTTCAACCGTGCCCCTGAAAAAGGGCACAGATTGTTCACCGATATACTCGACCCACAGATTGATATTTGCTGTCATGACAACCTTATTTGCTTGCGCAACTCAAACCTACACAAAGTAAAGTCATCCGGGCATCACCTGACCACTCATATTGTGTGTAAGCCATCACAAAAATTTAGCCGTAATTGTCACAGGATGTAAACTGTTTATGACGTTCTACGAACTCGATTTTTCACCTTGAAAACAACGAGTTACAGGCCACAACATTCATCTATTTTATTTGAATTTTTTGATAATTCTTTAATCAATTTTCATCACGCCAACAAATTCTGTGACGATTGTGGCAAATACCATGCGCCTTGCTATACAGGTCCGGTCTTTACCACATAATTACTGGAGTTGCACTGATATGACTTTCATCAGGATTTGATTATGAATACCAACCGTCGTCAAAAAGTTTTACATGAATCGAACATCTACCCTGTCGGGACTGACGTAACCAGGCAGTTGAGAAATCAGCGTTTTGGTCACTTAAGTGGCGTTATCTGGATGACAGGTTTGTCCGGTTCCGGTAAATCCACCATTGCAAAGCGTGCAGAAACGGCTCTGTTCAAACATAACTACTTCGTTAATCTGCTGGACGGCGACAATATTCGTTCTGGACTGAACTCGGACCTCGATTTTAGTCATTCATCACGGGTCGAGAACTTACGTCGCACCAGTGAAGTGTGCTCATTATTTGCCAACACGGGCAGTATTGTTCTGGCACCTTTTATTTCCCCTTTTGATGAAAGCCGTGAATTCGCACGCAATGTGATTGGTGAAAATTTCCACCTCGTCTATATCCATGCCGAACTGGATGACTGTATCGGCCGCGATCCCAAAGGCCTGTATAAACGCGCGTTAGCAGGAGAAATCAAGGATTTCACTGGTATTGGCCAGCGCTATGAAATACCGGATAGTCCTGACCTGATCATCAACACATCACTGTTTGATATAGATGCCTGCGTAGAAGCCCTGGTAACTTATATCATCAGAAATTTCTCTATAACCTGATCTGGTTATAGTCAGCGATGTTTAGTGATACAGTACATAATTTACTGGCGCTGCTACGCCAGGATAAAAGCTCACGCACTGAACATGAGCGTAAATTGAGCGCTCAACAACGAGAGTCAGGGCCGATGACGTCTCGACGGGAACTGTTTTTAATCTTTCTGAAAATTGGCTGCCTGTCCTTTGGTGGCTTTATGGCGCTTATTGCGGTTATTGAAAACGAAATCGTTAAGCGACGTAACCTGATCAATCACAGTGACCTGCTTGATGCGATTGCCCTGGCTAATCTGTTACCAGGCCCACAGGCTGTAAATGTCGTCGCCTTTGTCGGTCATCGCCTGTACGGCGGCATTGGCGCCCTGTTATGCGCCTTCTCAGTACTATTGCCCTCGTTTATTCTGGTATTGGTATTCAGTTATATCTATTTTGAATATGGCCACATAGCCGGTATTCAGAAAGCTTTTCAGGGCTTCCTGCCAGCCATCGCAGCCATTGTGTTCAGCGTCGCCTGGACCATGAGCAAAAAGGTAGTCAAGAACCGGTATGACATCGCGCTTGTCGCCGTTGCTGTCCTGATGATGGTCTTCGCACCGGCTGCGTACCGGGTCTATGTACCGATCGTTATTGTCATTCTGTATGGCGCACTTGGATTCGGTTATTACAGTTACAGGGCTAAAACTGGCCAACAGAGCGATACCCAGACTGAAAAACCAAAATTCGATGTTAAAAGCGTTATTCTTCCGCTGGGATTCCTGCTTTTTGTTCTCGTATTTCCTTATCTGCCACATCCATTTCAGGACAATCAACTTATTCTGCTGTCACTAACACTTGCCAGCCTGAGCCTGATGTTATTCGGTGGTGGTTATGTGTTTATTCCCATGATAGGCAGCATCGTTGTACTTCAGTATGGCTGGCTGACCCAGCAGGAATTTGCAGATGGAATCGCCATTGGCCAGCTTACTCCTGGCCCTATCCTGATAAGTGCCGCTTTTATCGGTTACAAGGTGTCCAGCTGGCTCGGAGCCATTGTTGCGACGATCGCCATTTATGCACCACCAGCCATTCTGATGGTGGTTATGACACACATTTACGGATTTTTCGTACATTCCAGTGTTACAAAATCAGTCATGCACATCATCCATTGTGGTGTCATCGGCATGATAATAATTGCCGGGTTCGTATTAATGCACCTGGCTGCACCTAACTGGACACCACCGGATCTGATGACATGGACAAGCCTGGGTATTTTTGTCCTGTCACTGATCGCACTGATCAAATTCAAACTGAATATTGTCATTATCATTCCAGCCGCGGGTCTGCTCGCATATCTGATCTACTAGGTCCAATTTATACACGCAATGGAGCACCACATGAGTCAAATTTTTATTGTTGGGGAACAGCGTTCCGGTTCTAACCTTTTACGTCTTATCCTGAATGAGTCGCCTGAGATTGCCGCACCTCATCCGCCTCATATATTGCAACGATTCATGCCATTGATTCCGCTATATGGCGACCTGTCACGTGAAAATACCTTTATGCAGCTCATTGATGACGTTTGCAGGCTGGTTGAAACCAATCCTGTACCATGGGAAGGAGTAAAACTGGACAGACAGTCTATATATGATTCCTGCTCTAAACACACTCTGGTTGCTGTGTTTGATGCGATCATGTCCGAATATGCGCGCGTCCACAAGGCATCATCATGGGTATGCAAGAGTATGCAAAATATTCGCTGGGCTGATGAGATTGACGATCATTTCAGCTCACCGAGGTTTATTTATCTGTATCGGGACCCTCGGGATGTAACGCTCTCGTTTCTGCGTGCACCTGTGGGTGAAAAACATCCCTACTTCATCGCACAAAAATGGAAAGAGTTACAGGAAATCTGCCTGCATTACAGGAACAAATTACCAAAAACACGTTTTTTCTCCATTAAGTACGAAGATTTAACCAGTGATCCTGACAGTATTGTAAAATCACTCTGCGCATTCCTGAATATCGAATTTAACGATTCCATGCTCAACTTTCACAAGTCAACGGAAGCAACACGCTCGGCAAAAAGCAGCCAGTTGTGGGAAAACCTGACAAAACCAATTATGAAGTCAAATTCGCAAAAATTCCTGACCGGATTAAGTGAAAAGGATATAGGTATTGTTGAATCTGTCGCCGGGGAAGTTATGGATAAACTGGGATATGAACGCCATAGTGTGATGCCAGACAATGAGATGCACTTCACTGATCAGCAAATTAAAGAATACGACAAGAAAAACTCCCGCGCCAAACAGGAGTTTCAGTCAAAGCTGGATAAAGAGGATCTCAGGCGCAGACAAATTCAGGAACAGGTCCTTGAAGATGTTAAATCCCGCCACTCAGACATGGATGAATACCGATTGAACAGCGCGTAGTGACAGGCCGTGGAAAAATTTCGGCTTAAGGCAGTAAAAGACAGACAAACAAATTTGTTCTCGGCTGAAATATACTACCCGAAGCATTCCTATACCCCCATTGCCCGCACCGCCACTATTTATAGCAGTAAAGAAGATGCCATTGAGGCGGCCAAAACGCTAATAACGGAATATTTCAAGGAAGACCTGCTGGATAAGGAATAACTCACCATTGAGCTCGTTTTAGCGCCCGTGTAAACTCTGAATGATTGCGTAGCCTATAAATGAGGAATCGGCATGATCAGGGACAATATTCGCCATACAACCATCATTCTGGCTTTCACAGCACTCACTGCATGCGGTACGACACCCAAAACAGAATCCGATGACTACAATGATATGCGCGGTGGAACCGTCTACCGTACATACCAGAAGCTGTCTATTGAGGCGATGAAGCCGGTCGTCAAGGAATACAATAATTATCTGTCCAGACAGAATAAATCCCCGGTCGGTGATACACATGTACATGCCTTATTGAGCTTGATCTGGATAGCCGCCCTGGAACCAAAATATGCACTCGCAGAATCAGAGTATGCGCTTAATCATGCGGCTGATCCCCGGGACCGTTACGCCACACTGTTGCTACAATCCATTGCCATGCATGAAAATGGCTGGAATTACCTGGGTAAAAAGAGCTCTTTAGAGGCAAGATCCATCATTAAGACCGCAAACCTTAGTAATAGCTATGACAATACACGCATACTTGCTCATGTGGCCGGCAGCATTCTGGCCTATAAAGAAGGAAATATCCCTTATGTTGCCGACGAAATACGTGAACTGGGTGCGGCAACGAACCAGGACTGGCTGGTGAAAGTGGGTGATGCAACTCAGGACGTTTACCAGGGAGCGCATTCCAGGGCGCTGGCCAAACTGGAGGATGTTAAAACGAATTCAAGCCTGACTGAACTTGAACGTAACAAACTGGATGATGTCATTTCCGCGGTCAAAACCGGCGGTAAGAACGTCATTGTCAACGTGGCCAAACCGGTAGTGACATTGGCCGTGATTACCGGGATACAATCCAGCCCATTGACGGGTCAGATTATACAAAAACTACCCGAAGAACATCGAAACAAAGTCAATGGTTATATTACAGCCTCGCCATAGAAATATCCTCAGTACCTGTATTCTCGCCACCTTACTTTATGGTTGCGCTGCAAAGCCAGTTATACCTCCTTCTACCAATCTCAAACCTGATGAAGTTGTAACACTCTTTCCAACGAACGCATACCTGGATAACCAGGCAAAAAACTGGAACCTGGATATCCATGGCTGGGTTTATGAACCGGAAAAAGATTCCCTGTGGCGAAATGGTACTATTAATGCACTAAAGTTTGCACTGAACGTCAAAAAGGGCAGTCCCGAAGAGACGCGATTTCGGGAGCGAACCTCCATGTTTCTTGTTGACAACGAGCGACGTAAGGATATTGTTATAAAAGTTGCTGATAAATACTACTCTGCGCCACCCACAAAGAGTAATGGTCATTTCAAATTTACTATCAGGTATCCTGCGAGCAGCAAATTTTGCGATGACTGGCAAACTGTTTCTGTCTACACACCTGTACACGATCAACGTGTTTTTCAGGGAAATATTCAATGTGTACAAAGAAAAGGAATTTCTGTTATATCGGACATTGATGACACGATTAAGAACTCAAATGTGCTGGATAAAAAGCGACTTCTGAAAAATATCTTTTTGAAGAAATTTGCCGCTGTAAAGGGTATGGTTGATGTCTATCGTAACTGGCGAGCAGAAGGTGCCAATTTTCACTATGTTTCGTCATCGCCCTGGCAGCTTTATCCGGCGTTACAGGATTTTCTTCGCTATAGCGGCTTTCCAGATGGCAGCATGCACCTCAAATTATTCAGATTAAAAGATTCCAGTTTCTTTAACCTGTTTGATTCGCCCACAGAAGGTAAACTTCCCGTAATCAGAAGATTGTTGAAGACTTATCCGCATCGCCAATTCATACTGGTCGGGGATTCCGGCGAAAAAGATCCTGAAATATACGCGGCTGTTGCGAGAAGCTTTCCTGATCAGATAAAACACATTTATATACATGACATTAATCAATCCAGAGAACGTCTCAGAAATGTATTCAAAGATCTTAAGCCGTCCAAATGGCTGGTATTTGATGATGCGGAAAAAATTCTTCCACATTACTCGCAGCGATAATTCAACAGCGTATGGGCTGTATTGGCCCATACGCTGCTAACAGAAAGATCTAGTTTACGTTGATTCTTGTACGCGCAGTACCAAGCACATTCCCTGTCACCCAATGTTTAATGTCAATCTCAACTGTATACGTTCCGCTGCTATCGGGTGTAAACAAAATATCATATCGTTCTGCAGATACGGTATCAATTGATGTGGTATTAATAGCGCGTGGTAATGCCCTGCCATCCGATGCCACAACTAAACCAGCGAGACCACCAAATCGTATTGTTTGTGGTAAAAAGCCGGCATTGATATACCGCACAAGTAGTGTCTGACCCCGGCTCATCGTAACCGCAACACGACTATCCGTTAATGCTGATTGCGCGCCGTCCACACCGGTTATGATGAAGTAATCCGGATTGAGGTCATTAAGTCCGACATCCGCGCCACAGGTACCTGCATCCCACGACATCCCGCGCCAGCTTGAGTCGATTTCATCTACCGCCCAGATTGCTTCCACGTCATATCGCGGACCACCGTCAAATACTCTACCCGGTCCTTCCGGAGGATCAATAATCAACGCGCCATACATACCCATTTCGGCATGGAGTGGTGTATTGGTGTGGCAATGGTAAAAATAGGTACCCGCATGAGACGCTATCCACTGATAAGTATATGTTCCGGCTACATCAAACGAGGTATGACCGACACCATCGTTTTCAGTACTGGGTTCAATGCCATGATGGTGAATGGTATGCAGCCACATCATGCCAGAATTATTCAACACAGTATGTACAACCTGGCCCTGATTAACTCGAATCGCGGGAGAGGGGAACGGACCACTCATCATGCCGCCCATACCACCGCCCTCTGTGAATCCCCACATCGTCACGTTTCGACCATCATCCATACGCATTGAACCACCCATATAGATGCCTCGATTAAACGTCACGTCGGGCGTTGTCAACCCGGGAGTTGCCGGTGCACCAGGATAGGTGAAACATCCACCGCCTCCCATTCCGCCACCGCCGCCGCCTCCCATTCCGCCACCGCCCATGCCGCTTGTGGTTGTACTATCGCCTGTTCTTCTGCGTCTTCTCATTCTATGCCTCCAATAGCTCACACTTCACAGCCTAGCTGCTGCAAAGAAAAAGATATAAAACCGTAAATTATTTAAATTCTATACCGGTTGCGGCACCGAACTGGTACAAACCGCCGCCAGCGGTCTGGGTCATTTCGTCATGCAAATGCATCACGTATTTGCCCTTTGTAACAGATGGCCAGGCATCGGGGGGTGGTTCAAACGGGTAGATAGCGTCGAATTTACCCATATTGTTATCCACCCCGATAATATCCTTGAGCCAGATATCACTACGGATTTGTCCATTCTTGGTGAGATATTCCAGGTGGTTTGCATGCCAGTGCAGGGAATGGCTACACATACCGGCATTGAGGCATCGAATCAAAGTTCTATCTCCAATCGAACCGGACAATTTACTCCGCGGGTCATATCCTGCATCAACGTTTGCATCGCTATAGCCAGGCGCGCCGGGTGGTCGTGCACTTAGCCCGTTTATCGTGAAATAACGTGGTTTAAATGCAGTGTTAGGTGTTTGGCCATTTTGAACACGTGAATTCCAGGCCGGGTCGACCTCATTCAACACCCAGAATAATTGCTTTTTGAATGTCGGACTACCCGCATATAACTCATTACTACTTCCACCGGGCATAACGGCTAATCCGCCATGCAGCCCAATTACTCTGTTATACGGCGTGTTGCGATTATCATAAAACAGATATGAACCCGCCTGATTTACATCGAACGAAATAGTACGCGAACTGCCGCCGCTTATTGATCCACTGTCAACTACACCATCGATTACAAAGCTATGGGTAGTATTCAGTGTATTGTGAATGGTGACTTCAACCGTATCGCCTTCCTGTACAATCATAGATTGTGCAGGCACATCAAGCCGGCTGCTGGTATTACTAAACCCCTTGAAATAGACATTCGTTCCATCTGCCTGGGGAATCATACCATCCGTGATATAAAATGTTTTTTGAACGGTTACTGCATATGATCTTGGTGACCATATCAGGAGGCCGGTGATACCGGATATCGTACTCGCCAACCCGACTGATCCCAGTTTTAAAAACTGACGTCTCTTCATTTTGGCTCCTAATTAGCTTTGTTTTTTTATTACTACTACCTCCCCGTAAAACCAGCTAATACAACTCATATTTTTGTGCACCAGAATGCTACAGATATTTGATATGGTTAACAAACAATCTTGATGTGAATATTTGTAAAATAACTACAACACATTTATTCACGATATATTTATTCAAACCACCTAAAATGTTGTTTTTAAAAATAGAAATTACAAAAGTGTAACTATAGTCACACTTTAATTGACGCATTTATTATTTCCACACGTCGAATTGAATTAATTACAGACACGATCCCATTTTATTTAAAATGGTAAATAGCTATAAAGGATGTTTAGAAATATTAAGTTTTACTAAAAACGTAATAAGGGCCGGATGAGAATAATGATATTAAAAATTTATTTCGTATTGTTGATTTCTGGCTGATTATATACAGGAATTTCAGGTTGACCTGATGCTGTATTTGATTGATGACAGTACGAGGCGATCCCTGAAACATTTCAATTCCATGTGAATCGATCAGGGTCGATTTTAAAAATCCCAATTTGAGTATTTGTTTGGCTCGCCAAATAAGATATTTCAGGTCATAGATATGTCTGGGTGAGGCAATTACACCAACGGGATTTAAGGTATTAAATACAAATTGACCGTTTTTCTTTAATACCCTTGCCGATTCCCTGATAGCGCTGATTCGCAATGACTCCGGATTAAGATAATCAAGACCATGGTAGGCAATCATAACCATGTCGAAGAATTGATCCTGAAATGGTAATTTTGTCATGTCTGCAGTGATTAATTCGATACCCTGGCTATCAGGTCGTCTGGAAAACTCTGCAATAGCATCATGATTGAGTTCTATCGAATAAACATTAACACCATGTTTTTTTAAGACTCTGGCACTGCGACCACTCGCAGCACAACCGATATCAAGTACATTCATTCCTGGACTCAGGAATTCCGAGAGGATCACATCTTCACAGGGCAATGAGAAATCATCACGATAGATATGCGACTTGGCTGTTTGTTTTTCCCCCATCTTACAATAATACTATTAATCTCTTAACTTATGTGTATAAATGACTAGATATGCCATATTCGTTAACTAATTTCATAATACTGTCAAGATCAAAGAACCATTTCGCTTCTAGATTCTAGCTTGAATTTGGTTTCACTATTCTCCATTACAAGTATTCTACCTGAATTATAGATAAACAAATCCTTGCTGCCTGATTAATAATCATTATACAGGATTTTAAATGTGCCTAGGGAGAAGCCCATGTCACATACAAACATCATACTCAGTGTGATTTCCTCTTCACTACATGAAGTTGTTTTCTTTCCATTCATAGCGAGTCAGTAAAACTATCGTGATTCCGATAAACTCATAAGTATAGATAAATTATTACGCACGTCATGGAAACTACAATTACGAATATATCTGCATGATCTGGCAATATAAGTTATTGATTTAATTAAACTATAAATGTTAGAAGTTATTTACCAAGTTTCAGAATTTAGTTATTATATATGAGTAAAATAATAGGTTAATTTATAGTTAAACGCTAGCTAAAATAATGTTTTCGACATTGTACTAATACAGTTACAGTACTGAAAGTTAAGGAATTGATTGAACTTATGAGTTTTCAAAACTCCTCACATGCGCTTCAGTCTGCATTTTCGCAACATCTATCAGGGAATTTGAAAGAGGCGGAAAAATCATATCAAAATATTCTAAAACGCGAACCCAAGAATCATGAAGCTATGCATCTTTTAGGGATGGTAAGTTATCATAGGGGAAAAAAGAAGCAAGCGATAAAACTGATTAAAAATGCTATATCACTTAATCCCTCCACACCTGCTTACCACAATAATCTCGGTGAGGTTTATCGATCACAGCACAGATATGATGATGCAATTGAATGTTATACACGTGCAATCAACTTAGATAAAAACTATATTAATGCTTATAATAATCTTGGTAATGTCTATTATGAACAGAATGACTTTGATAAAGCATTCGCACACTACAAACATGTAGTAAACATTGATCCTAATCATATCGAAGCATACTACAACCTTGGTATTTTAAGTGAAAATCTCAATAAAATTGAAAATGCGGAGTCCTTTTATCGAACTGTTTTAAGCAAAGAACCTTCTCACATAGATGCCAATTATAAACTAGGTATTTTATTAAGCGATCAAAACCGGCCTAGCGAAGCAGAATCATTTTTTTATACGATTCTCAATATTGAACCAAATAATTGGGATGCCAAAATTGCTTTAGGTTTATGTCTATTTGTGCAAAACAAAACTGAACAAGCAATAGACATTTATCATAAAGCATTAAATTTAAAACCGGATCATATCCCATCACTTGTTTACCTCGCTCGTCTTTATTATAGAATTCGAAAATTCGATAATACAATCAATTTATGCAATAAAATACTATCTCTCAATTCACAATCTATCGAAGCACTAAATCTTTTAGGCCTAATTGCTGCACAAGACAAGAACACAAACCTAGCAATTTCTTATTATAAAAAAGCTATCGAAATAGATCCGAGTTATTACTATACATATAATAATATTGCGTGCGCCTTAGAAGAACTCGAAGAGTATGATGATGCAATCAAATATTTTACAAAAGCTATTAATTACGCCCCAGATTTTGTCGAACCTTACAATAATTTAGGTAGTGTTTACTTCAAAATTGGTAATAAAGAAAAGGCAATATCATTTTTAAACAAAGCCTTAGAAATCGATCCTAGCTACCCAGATCCAAAATGGAATCTTTCATTAATAAAACTTAAAGAAGGTCAGTTATCTGATGGATGGGAGTTATACGAATATAGGATGAAAACTAGAAAAATTCTTGTTAGAACCCTACCTTATCCAATGTGGGATGGTTCATCTCTTCAGAATAAAAATATACTCGTATATTCTGAACAAGGCATTGGTGATGAAATAATGTTTATGTCATGCCTACCGGACCTTGTTAATGAAAATCCACGAAAAATTATCATTGAATGTTCAACAAGACTTGTTCCTCTAGTGAAAAGATCATTTCCTTATTCAGTTGTTATAGACACTGCAAATCATAGTCATAGTTCTTATAAATCATCTAAAGACATTAATGTTGATTATCAAATACCACTGGGTAGTTTACCTAAGTTTTATCGGAAAAAGTTAACTGATTTCCACGGAAAGCCATATCTAAATCCTGCACAAGAACAGATAGAATTGTGGAGGGATCGATATAAAGTACTTGGCCCTGGATTAAAAGTTGGTATTTCATGGCGCAGTGGTTCATTAATTAACGCTAAGTCTACAACTATAGAACAGTGGATTACTTTATTAAAATGTGATGCTCATTTTATAAACTTACAGTATGGAGACAGTACGGAAGAATTGAGAAATTTACAGGATAAATATGGCATACATGTTTACGATTGGGATGATGTTGATCCACTCAAGAATATTGATTTTCAGGCTTCTCAAATTGCCGCATTAGATCTAGTTATATCCATTGATAATGCAACTGTTCAGATTGCTGGTGCAGTTGGTATCGAAACGTGGGTTCTTTTATCTCATATTTCAGAATGGAGATGGATGTCAGGAAAAGACTCTTGTCCATGGTTCCATAATATGAAACTTTTTAGGCAGGATAATCCAAACGATTGGAATTCATTATTTAACTCTGTGAGACACTGTTTAACCAAAAAAATTATAGAATTGCAATAATCATAAACATCAATATAGAAGCACTTAATTGAAAATCTTAACATTTCGATCGTTGCTAGAAAAATTGATGATTTATTTCATCTATTAAAGCTTCTAGGCTCATCGCTATAAATACATTCTACGAACAAAAAAATCCCTGACACTTTGCAGTATCAGGGATTTCGTATTTAAAGCCTGGCGGTGACCTACTTTCACATGGGAACTCCCACACTATCATCGGCGATGAGTCGTTTCACTTCTGAGTTCGGGATGGGATCAGGTGGTACCAACTCTCCATTGCCGCCAGGCAAACTGTTTTAAAGGACAAAGCAAAAGTAAACTTTGCCTTTGTTTTCAAAGATCAAAACAACCAATCTTTGAAAGTAATTCGGATTTAATGAGTCTTATCAAGTATGTATCTACGTCAACAACTTTTACGTTTGAGTATCTACATTCGCTCACCCAAATCATTTGGGTGTTATATGGTCAAGTCGCACGGGCAATTAGTACTGGTTAGCTTCATACATTACTGCACTTCCACACCCAGCCTATCAACGTTGTAGTCTTCAACGGCCCTACAGAGTGATCAAGTCACTGGCGAGACCTCATCTTTGGGGGGGCTTCCCGCTTAGATGCTTTCAGCGGTTATCCCGTCCGTTCATAGCTACCCGGCAATGCCACTGGCGTGACAACCGGAACACCAGAGGAACGTCCACTCCGGTCCTCTCGTACTAGGAGCAGCTCCCTTCAAGTCTCGAGCGCCTACGGCAGATAGGGACCGAACTGTCTCACGACGTTCTGAACCCAGCTCGCGTACCACTTTAAATGGCGAACAGCCATACCCTTGGGACCGGCTACAGCCCCAGGATGTGATGAGCCGACATCGAGGTGCCAAACTCTTCCGTCGATGTGAACTCTTGGGAAGAATCAGCCTGTTATCCCCGGAGTACCTTTTATCCGTTGAGCGATGGCCCTTCCACGAAGCGCCACCGGATCACTAAGACCAACTTTCGTTCCTGCTCCACGTGTCTGTGTCGCAGTCAAGCACCCTTATGCCTTTGCACTCAATGCGCGATGTCCGACCGCGCTGAGGGTACCTTCGTGCTCCTCCGTTACTCTTTGGGAGGAGACCGCCCCAGTCAAACTACCCACCATACACTGTCCCCGACCCGGATAACGGGCCTGGGTTAGAACTCCAAACATGCCAGGCTGGTATTTCAAGGTTGGCTCCACGCAGACTGGCGTCCACGCTTCAAAGCCTCCCAGCTATCCTACACAAACATATTCAAAATTCAGTGTAAAGCTGTAGTAAAGGTGCACGGGGTCTTTCCGTCTTGCCGCGGGTACACTGCATCTTCACAGCGATTTCAATTTCACTGAGTCTCTGGTGGAGACAGTGTGGCCATCGTTACGCCATTCGTGCAGGTCGGAACTTACCCGACAAGGAATTTCGCTACCTTAGGACCGTTATAGTTACGGCCGCCGTTTACCGGGGCTTCGATCAAGAGCTTCGTCCGAAGACTAACCCCATCAATTAACCTTCCGGCACCGGGCAGGCGTCACACCCTATACGTCCACTTTCGTGTTTGCAGAGTGCTGTGTTTTTAGTAAACAGTCGCAGCCACCTGGTCACTTCGACCCCCACCAGCTTAGAGAGCAAGTCTCATCACCAGCAGAGGCGTACCTTCTCCCGAAGTTACGGTACCAATTTGCCTAGTTCCTTCACCAGAGTTTTCTCAAGCGCCTTAGGATTCTCTCCCCACCCACCTGTGTTGGTTTACGGTACGGTTCCGTGTTACCTGAAGCTTAGAGGCTTTTCCTGGAAGCATGGCATCAACCACTTTCCGGTACAAAGACCGGTCGTCTCGCATCTCGACATTAAGAGCCCGGATTTGCCTAAGCTCTCTGCCTACATGCTTTCCCCGGGACAACCAACACCCGGTAGATCTAGCCTTCTCCGTCCCCTCATCGCAGTAACACGAAGTACTGGAATTTTAACCAGTTTCCCATCGACTACACCTTTCGGTCTCGCCTTAGGGGCCGACTCACCCTGCGCCGATTAGCGTTGCGCAGGAACCCTTGGGTTTTCGGCGTGCGGGTTTTTCACCCGCATTATCGTTACTCATGTCAGCATTCGCACTTCTGATACCTCCAGCAACCCTCACAGGTCACCTTCGCAGGCGTACAGAACGCTCCTCTACCATGCCATAAAGCATCCGCAGCTTCGGTATACAACTTTAGCCCCGTTATATCTTCCGCGCAGGCCGACTCGACTAGTGAGCTATTACGCTTTCTTTAAAGGGTGGCTGCTTCTAAGCCAACCTCCTAGCTGTCTATGCCTTCCCACATCGTTTCCCACTTAGCTGTAATTTTGGGACCTTAGCTGGCGGTCTGGGTTGTTTCCCTCTCCACGACGGACGTTAGCACCCGCCGTGTGTCTCCCATGATTGCACTTCCTGGTATTCGGAGTTTGCATCGGGTTGGTAAGTCGGGATGACCCCCTAGCCGAAACAGTGCTCTACCCCCAGGAGTGAGACATGAGGCGCTACCTAAATAGCTTTCGAGGAGAACCAGCTATCTCCGAACTTGTTTAGCCTTTCACTCCTAGCCACAGCTCATCCCCTAATTTTTCAACATTAGTGGGTTCGGTCCTCCAGAGGGTGTTACCCCTCCTTCAACCTGGCCATGGCTAGATCGTCCGGTTTCGGGTCTACTCCTAGCAACTAATTCGCCCATTTAAGACTCGGTTTCCCTACGGCTCCCCTAGACGGTTAACCTTGCTACTAAAAGTAAGTCGCTGACCCATTATACAAAAGGTACGCAGTCACCCCGAAGGGCTCCCACTGCTTGTACGCATACGGTTTCAGGTTCTATTTCACTCCCCTCTCCGGGGTTCTTTTAACCTTTCCCTCACGGTACTAGTTCACTATCGGTCGGTAGGTAGTATTTAGCCTTGGAGGGTGGGCCCCCCATATTCAGACAAGATAACACGTGTCCCGTCCTACTCGAATAATACTTATAGCTCTTTCGTGTACAAGGCTATCACTTTCTATGGCCAGACTTTCCAGACTGTTCCACTAGAACTATAAGCACTTTAGGGCTATTCCCCGTTCGCTCGCCACTACTGAGGGAATCTCGGTTGATTTCTTTTCCTACAGGTACTTAGATGTTTCAGTTCCCTGCGTTCGCCTCGCACAGCTATGTATTCACTGTACGATACCGCTAATGCGGTGGGTTTCCCCATTCGGACATCCCCGGGTCAAAGCTTGTTTGGCAGCTCGCCGAGGCTTATCGCAGCCTACTACGTCCTTCATCGCCTCCTACCGCCTAGGCATCCACCGTATGCGCTTATTCACTTGACCATATAACCCCAAACACTCTGGGCGAAGACTTAAAGAATTAAGTCCCAGAATTGCACTTAACCATCTTCCTTTTGTAGCAGACAGTCAGTATGCAACAGTTACATGTGAATAAGATTTCAAACGTTAGCTGGTTGCTGACGTATGTAACATACTTGATTAGATATCACTTCAGTTCTTTCGAACTGCAATGTACCTAGACTCATTAATCCAAATTTTTAAAGAGCAATCGATCAGGTATTTCTATTTCTGGTCGTCCGACAAAAAAGCCGGAAGCAAAAACTCATGACATTAAGCGTTTGCTTACGACTTCTTGAAACTGGTGGAGCTACGCGGGATCGAACCGCGGACCTCCTGAATGCAAATCAGGCGCTCTCCCAGCTGAGCTATAGCCCCTTGCTTGTCTATTTTCCGTCATGCTTTGTTGCACTTCGTCGTTCGGTCGGTCATGTATTATTCATACACTCCCTTCCTCACTCCTCGTGCGCCGCGCCTGACAAAAAATATCCTGCGCAAAACTAAGCGAAGTCCGTATACACCCTGGCCGGAATTGTCGTTTCTCATGTTTTTTTGAAAAACGAGGTTTTTCGCAGTACAAGGCGGAAAGTTGCGAAGTTTGCTTAGGCAAACGAGCAGGCTTCCAACGCCGTAATGCGGAAAACTGGTGGGTCTGGGAAGATTTGAACTTCCGACCTCACCCTTATCAGGGGTGCGCTCTAACCAACTGAGCTACAGACCCAAGTTCGTAAATAACTATGGTCTGTTCTTCAGACCTGATAGATCGATTGGTGATCAGGCAATTTGTGTGAGCACTTACATCGAGACAATGATGCTTACTCTTGAAAGGAGGTGATCCAGCCGCAGGTTCCCCTACGGCTACCTTGTTACGACTT
>CALBTB010000010.1 GCA_937967995.1 uncultured Gammaproteobacteria bacterium | reverse complement strand
GCAAGCTGATGACGCCGCAATCGGGCCGCGACCTTTTCGCTCATGTGCAATAAATAAATCAACAGCGTCGTGTAGTCCTGCGTATTGGGCGGCACGACCTTGCCATGACCAACGGTTTTCGGTGGCGGCAGATCCGGTTGAATCTCATCATAATCCTTGCCCTGACACATATGCCAGATGCGACGGCCGGGATTACCGAAGCGTTTGCCCAGTACACCGATGGGCAGGTGTTTCATGTCACCACATTTATAAACACCGCGCACGGCCAGAAACGCGCCGATGCCATCTGCAATACCACACAACTCCGTCACCGGCACATCACGCAACCGCTGTTCCGCTTCCCACGGCGGAATGATCGTAATGCCGGCCGGCTTGCGTTGCTTGGCCGCGTACTTGGCAGTGGTTTTGTCACCGCTGATACCGATAGAACAGCTAACACCGGATACGTCCAGTACATGCTGCTGAATCTGCGCGGCGAGTTTTTCCGGATCGTTATATAAGCGCCAGCAGTGCGTGAAATCGAGAAATGCCTCGTCGACGGAAAATATTTCGATGTCCGGCGTGAAGTCCTGCAGGCTGGTCATCAGGCGCGTCGATACCTGTGCATAACGCTCCGGGCGGGCCGGACGTTTGATAATGCGCGGACACAACTCGCGTGCCAGGCTGATGTGCATACCGGTCTTGACGCCGTAGGCACGCGCCTCGTAGGAACAGGTAATCACACAGGAGCCAACATCACCGTTGGTTACCGCGACCGGGCGGTCACGTAGTTCAGGAAAGTCGTTCTGTTCGATGGACGCAAAAAATGCATTCATATCCACCAATGCAATCATGCGTTTCCAGTGTCTTGCTTTTGTCATGAGCCTTTACCAGGCCCACGCTACCTCCACGCGATAAGTCTAGCCTGTTTCAATCGGAACAGGAAGCCTGCTGTAAGTTGATGAAATTCTGTTATAAAAAAATTACAGTTCGCTTTTTAAGTGGTCGAACATGGAATTCCATCCCTGTGTCATACCCCGCGTGATTTTTTCGTCAAATAGATTTTCCATTGTTAACGTGAATTGTGTCCTATCACCGTCACTGCTAAAGGTAAATTCAACTAACGTAGGAATCACTTCATCACCCGGCATGCCATAATATGATGGCGGTACGGCGTTACCATTTTCGTCCGTAAAATTGTCCAGGTATGATAAATAGGCGGGTTCATCTATAGTCTGGTAAATACCTATGCCCCAGAACGCTTTTCCACTCTGGTTACTGAAACAGTAACGAAATTTACCGCCTTCGCATAAATCGACAGAAATATGGGAATTTGACATCCCATTCGGATACCACCATTTAACCAGCATGTCTGGTGTGGTAATCGCATGCCAGACTTTCTCTATTGGCGCATTGAAAACACGTTCTATGACGAGCTTTTTCCTGTTCATTTGTCATTCTCCAGTAATTTATCCAATGCATCAAAACGTGTAGTCCATAGTCGTTTCTGGGCGGAAATCCACGCATCCACTTCTTCCAGTTTATTTTTATTCAGACTGCACATACGTACTCGTCCGGTTTTTTCCGACGTCACCAGTCCACACTCCTCAAGCACGCCCAGATGTTGCATAAACGTGGGCAACGAGAGGTTAAATGGCCGGGCTAAATCTGATACAGAGGCCGGTTGCCGGGCCAGCTGTTCGACAATAGCGAAACGTGTGGGATCACCCAGTGCCCAGAAAACGCGATCCAGACTGGCTTGATAGTTAGGCATGTACCTAACTGTAGTAGAAGTTAATACTTAGGTCAATAGCTAAGTATTAATTTTAGGCAGTAATGAGGCTGTTAATGACTGGTCCCTTCCGTGTAGCGGGTCTTGTTATAGACATTGTATTTACCGGACGGCTTGACCATCGGTAAACGTTTGATCTCCCTGAGTGTTTTGGCATCGTATACAATCACTGCCCCGTCCATGTCCCAGATACTTAACAGGGCATACTTGCCATGGCGGTCAAACTCCACATGCGCCGCGGTTTTGCCCGGGACCGGTTGCAATGTCTGTTCGATCTCGAGGGTTTGCTTGTTGATGATGTGTACCTTGTCACGGTTGGGACCGAAAAACACATCCACCCAGGCGTAATCAGAATCGGCGTGACTGCGCATGAAAAATCCCGGCCCCTGCGTCCTGATCCGTTTGATGGTTTTCCAGGTCTGCATATCGATAATACTGACTTCACCACTTTTCAGATTGGGTGTCGCCAGTACGGTGGTATCTTTATAGTTCCATGTGATACCGGAACCCAGGTGCGGCAACCCGGACAGTTCCAGGTCAGCAATCTTGCGGCCGACAATGAGATTCACGACCTGGCCGTTTTTTGCATTGCGCGCGGCACCCATCAGATGTTCATACGATTGATCAAAAAAGAAGTCGTCCAGGTAATCGGTCAGCCTGATGCGACGCACACCGAATTGACCTTTGACCGCGATGCCCTCGCCCATTTTATAATCATGCACCAGGCCCGGGTAAATGGGTTCAGCATCCTCGTTATAGGGAATTTCCCACACTTCGGTGATGTCCTTTAACGCCGCAATAAAACTCTTGCGCGGTGGTGCGGTATACACGGCACTGACGCGGGAGGTTTTGCCTTTTTCATTTTTAACCGTGTAAAGTTTGATGGGTGACAGATCCCTCGCATCGAGCAACACCAGGGTATGCGGCAGGTAATTCCCCACCATCACATAACGGCCGTCATGTGACACTGCCAGGTTTCGCGTATTGATCCCGGCGCGAATTTCCGCCACGGTTTTCAGATTATAAATATCAAACTTGCTGATCCAGCCGTCGCGCGAGGCAAAGTAGACAAAGCGGCCATCCGGCGAATACTTCGGCCCGCCATGCAGGGCAAAACGTGTTTTAAACCGATGGATTGGTTCAAAACTGTCACCATTCAACACGGTGGCATGGTGATCACCCAGCTCAACCACGATAAACAGGTTTAGCAAATCCGCCTTGAATACCGGTTTATTCGGCAAACTGCCAGGTTTATGTTGCACCAGATGGGACTGCTTTATCTGCGCCAGTCCCCAGTCCGGAACCGACTCAAGAGGTGTATAAATAAAATCGACCAGTTGTTTGATTTGATCTGCTGACAGGGTTTGTGTAAAAGCCGGCATCTGGGTAGCAGCCCGCCCATCAGCAATAACCCCGTGTGCCTTGTTCTTGCGCAGCCGTTTCAGGTTCTCCGGTAACAATGCCGGACCCATGCCACCCAGGCGTTGTGCACCATGACAGGATGCGCAGTGTTGTTGATACAGCTTGTCGACTGTTTGCGCCTGCACAGCCGAAAACATCATCAAGCTAAAAAAGATGAATATTGCACGCATATAAATAAGTAATAGTTATTTCGTCAGGCACGCCAGCGACTGTATGGCGTGACAGTAAGTCGCTCTGCCTGTTCGGCGACACCGATTTCCGAATTGGTCAGGTAACAGGCCGGATCTTCCGCCCAGAAATTATCGGTAAGCTGATGGGCACGCACCCGGGTATTGCCGTTACAAATATCCAGAAACTGACATTGCCCGCAGCGACCCTGCACCGGCCGGGGTGATTGCTTCAGTCCGGCCATTAACGGATCACGGGTGTCCATCCAGATTTCTGAAAATGGTCGTTCGCGCACATTTCCCAACGGATAGTGCCACCAGAAGGTATCCGGATGCACGACACCAAGATTATCGATATTGGCGATATTCACACCGGAGGCATTGCCGCCCCAACGTGCCAGCACGGCGCGCATGTGTTCCACTTTGTCCGGATAACGCTGTGCGATCCATTGCAACAGATAAACACCGTCGGCATCATTATTGCCGGTGACGAATTCGCGTTTGCGCCCGGCCTGCACATCCGCCCAGCAGGTATCAAACAACAGCTCCATGGCGTTTCTTGTCATTTGATGTACGACATCATCTTTACGATTCTTATTACCGCGGCCGGCATAATTAAGATGAGACAGATAAAACTTGTCGACATCCTCGTCTTTCATCAGCTGCAGCAAATCGGGTAATTCATGCGCATTGTCCTGCGTGATGGTATAACGCATGCCGATCTTGATTCCGTGATACCGACACAGACGAATCCCCTGCAGGGCTTCATCAAATGCGCCCAGTCGACGCCGAAACCGATCATGCGTCTCGCGTAATCCGTCCAGGCTGACACCGACATAGTCATAGCCAACTTCGGCGATCTGATTGATGTTATTTTCTGTGATTAGCGTACCATTGCTGGACAGTCCGACATAAAATCCCATTTGCTTGGCACGATGCGAAATCTCGAATATATCCTTGCGTAACAGCGGTTCACCGCCAGATAAAATCAGTACCGGGACACCGAATGCTTTCAGATCATCCATCACCGTAAACACTTCCTCGGTGGACAACTCACCGGGGAAATCCTTGTCGGCGGAGATCGAATAACAATGCTTGCAGGTCAGATTGCAGCGCCGGATCAGGTTCCATATAACCACCGGACCGGGCGGGTTTCGTTTTGGCCTGAGTGGCGTCGGCGCTGCCAGCTCCTGCATGTATTGTGAAATTCGAAACATAATGTTTCCTCAGCCCTTTAGTCTCAAAGTAGTCTCAAACCGGTTTTCTTCAGAATCTGCGTACTGAACAATACATCATGGCCATGGTCACACTCTTTCAATAAATCCGCGATTTGATCGACCAGTTGCATTGCCTCGTCATGGGTTTTGGCATGCACCATGGCAAACAGGTTATATGGCCAGTCCGGCAGACAACGTGGACGATGATAGCAGTGTGTGACAAACGGCAATGCACCAATCTTTTTACCGGCCTCGCTGACTTTATCATCCGGGATATTCCACACACTCATACCATTGGCCCGATATCCAAGCCTGTAATGATTGGGTACCACTCCGATACGCCGTATCACACCAATGTCTTGTAACCGTTGCATGCGTTGTATCACGTCCTGCTCCGGTAAATTCAGCCTGTCTGCAAGAAATGCAAACGGTCTCGGCACCAGTGGCAAACCGGCCTGTGTTGCCATAATCAGGCGTCGATCGATATCATCGACCTGAATATTATTGCTATCGTCGATAATCTGAGCTGCATGACTTGCTGACATAATATTTACGCCTGCAGTTTCAATTCTACAAAATACTCATCCAGCTTGGGAAACAGATACACCCTGCTCCCACACTGCTTTTCAATCCTGGCAGCCACATCGTTAATGCTGTCGCGACTTTCAGTCGCAATCACAAACCACATGTTAAATTTGTGCTCGCGCGCATAATTGTGCGCCACTTCCTGAAAACCATTAACCAGTTCGACGACAGCATCGTACCTTTCACTCGGAACTTTCATTGCCGCCAGGCAAAAGGCACCTCCCAGCTTTTCAATGTTATATAACGGTCCAAACCGGCTCAGGATGCCAGAGTCCAGCATATACGCTAAACGTTCCAGTAACAGTGTTTCATCGATATCCAGTTGCTGTGCCATTTGCGCATAGGGATTTTCACAAATCGGCACACCACCCTGATATGTGTTGATGATTTTCCTGTCCAGCTCTGTCAATGCCATACTCATGTGATGACCTGTTGTTGCATATAAATCGCCCCGCGTTGTTTAAACTGGCGATTGCTGAACAGCACATCGCAGGGTAAGTCATGCAATTGACATTTATCCTTTAGCATGTCTATTCGGCTCAATACTGTGGCCCGGTCTTTACCGTGAATCATGCAAAACAGGTTGTACGGCCAGTCCGGTAAGCGACGCGGGCGCCGATAACACAGGGTGACAAATTCGAAGCGTCCGATACAACGACCGAGCTGTGAAACACGGTCATCCGGCACATCAAACACCAGCATGGCATTGGCCCGGTAGCCAAGTTCATGATGTCGTACCACGACGCCCATGCGTTTTATCACTCCTGCCTGCATCATGCTTTGCAGGCGTTGCATAACCTCAGCTTCCGTTATACCCAGACTCATGGCAAGTTTTGCATAAGGTTCATGGCATAACGGCAGTCCTTTCTGGACAAGCGCGATCAGTGCACGGTCGGTATCATCCAGCACGACCGGGCGTCGTAATAATTGTGGAAACGTTGTAACTTTCATGCCCATTGCAAATCAAACCCCAGATCGATGTGATAATCTTCCTGCATCGGTAAATACAGTACATGCAGACCCGTGCGCGACTCGATGTCATCCAGTGTTGCCAGCAATTCCTCCTCGCTGGGTGATGTCAGCACAAACCACAGGTTGAAGGTATGTTCGCGCTCATAATTGTGATTGACAGCGGCATAACTGCTGACCAGCTTTGCCACTTCTTCAAGCTCGTCTTCCGGTACCGCCATCGCCGCCAGGCTACTGGCACCCACCGTGTTGACACGAAACACCGGCCCGACCCGGGAAATCGTTTTGTTTTCCTGCAATCGTTGTAAATGATCAATCACTTCATCTTCACTGATTCCCAGCTCCGTCGCCAGCTCTGCATATGGCCTGGAGCAAAGCGGGAAATCACGCTGGTAATTATTCAGTAACCGCTTTTCTGTTTCGTTGAAATACCGTGTAAATTGTTTCATATCTGCTATTCGCTTACAGACCAATCTTATGTGATCGGTTTGTTAAAAAAATACCACTCGGTTTTAGCGCCGACAGACTTTGTATGCGTTCAAATGTGTGCGTATCATAAATATCGACGCGGTCTTCATCACGCACCGAAATCCAGACCTGCTCACCTCGCGGCGTGAACTCCATGTGCAACACGGCCTTACCGGGCTGAAACTCATGAATAATTTTTTTCGTCACGGTATCAATGACCTGAATCGTGTCATTACGTGGATGGGCAAAGTTAACCCAGATCTGACGTCCGTCCGGGCGCGCCATGACGAACACCGGCTGGCCATGAACTTTTATACGGCCCGCCGCTTTCCAGGTATGTTTATTCACGACCAGCACTTCATGCTGGCCGACGGCAGGAAGGAACATCTGATCGCCGGCCTGTGCCCAGCCTTCCAGGTGCGGCATTTTATAAACCGGTAGTTTTTTCTCTCCCTTGCCATAGCCGGGCAGAATTTTTCTTACACCGTAATCGGGATTCCATAAATCCAGCATGGCTAAACCATCTTCACCGAACAAGCCTGCAATGTAGTAACGACCATCCGGTGTTATCAGCGCATCGTAAGGCAGCCTGCCGATATTCTTGTACTGTGTAACAACCGGTTTTTCAGCATTACGCATATCGACCAGCCAGATTTCACCGGCATCATACAAGCTGAACACAAATCGCTGACCCGGCGCATCGACCAGGCCAACCACCTTGGATTGTTTTCCATTGGCATAATTGGCCGGGATATCCGCCAGCAGTTTAAGTGTCTGTGCATCAAAAATCCGCACACCGCCGGGTTTGTAATTACTGACCGCAATTAAACGACCATCCTGCGATATCGCACCACCGATGCTGTTGCCGGACTGAATTACACGCCTGTCAATGCCGGCGGTTAACAGATCCACTTTGCTGAGACCACCATCGCGACCAAAGATGTAGGCATAACGTGCATCGCGCGAATACACGACTGAGGCATGCGACAGATCACCCAGCCCTTCGATTCGTGCCAGTGATCGATTCTGGCTGGTCTCGATAATCTGCACACTGCCGTTAGCACGTTCGATTACAATACCCATATCACCGGTACCACGCACAGTGGTGCAGCCGTTCAACAGCGCAGCGATTAACAGGCCAAAAACGGCTAGCAGACTAATCCGCATTCGGCAGCCCTCTGTATAAATTCTCCATCATCCATGTTGCCTCTGCCTCGGTCAGCTGATTTTCCCACGGCGGCATGGGGGTACCCGGCCTGCCATATAATATCGTCGCCACCATGGCATCACGTGGTTTGTCTCTTAACGCCTGTGGTGTTAATGCCGGACCCAGACCGCCCTGCATGGTCAGACCATGACAGGAGCCACAATCCTGTTTCAGAAGATGCATTAACACTTTCTGTCTATCTGTGTCTGGTGTTGCGCCATATAGAACCGTTGTAAATATCAATGCCAGTACACAGATCATTCCTTTAAGCACGTGACTCTTGCTCATAACGCAAACTCGTCTGCAATGACATTTCCTGTCTGAACCACTGCAGGTCGCTCGCCAGCGAAACAACCTGACCGATGACAAACATCACCGGCGCCTTCAGACCATGCTGTTTTACTTCATGTGCCAGATCACTGACACAGCTGACATGCACTCGCTGACAACCTGATGTGCCGTTTTCAATGGCGGCAGCCGGCATCGCCGAATCCATGCCCGCTGCAATCAGGCTCGCCGTGATTTGTGCAATCTGCGCGACACCCATGTAAATCACCAGTGTCGCTTCAGAATTGACTAACGCCTGCCAGTCATAATCAAGTGGTGAATCCTCACGGCAATGACCGGTAATGATCTGCACCTGTTTTGCCAGCCCACGATGCGTTAATGGAATACCGGCATAAGTGGTACATGCCGATGCGGCCGTGACGCCGGGAACCACTTCAAACCGGATATGATGACTGGCAAGGTAAAGTGCTTCTTCACTGCCGCGGCCAAATACAAACGGATCACCGCCCTTGAGCCTGACCACACAACGGTTGTTACGCGCCATACGCACCAGCAGGTCATTGATTTCATCCTGCCTGAATGTATGTTTACCGGTACGTTTGCCGACATAAATTCGCGCAACACCGGCCGGAATCTGTTGCAGGATAGCGTCAGACACCAGCCGGTCATAGACAATAACATCAGCACGTTTGATCAGATCAAGCGCCCTGACCGTTAACAGGTCAGGGGCACCCGGGCCGGTTCCAACAAGATACACGCATGCTGCATCAGTCATAACCATCCCTTTTTTTTAATAAACGTCATGCACAGTGTTGTACACATTGAATTTACCCGTCGGGGTAATCAATCGCTTATCCTTGATGACATGCTTGAGTTTGCGGGTCTTGTCATCCACTATCACTATCGCCGATTCCTCCTTGGCACCGCTCCAGACGGAGAACCAGACTTCATCGCCGGCCTTGTTGTATTCCGGCTGTACGACCCGCTTCGGTCCGGGACCAAGATTCGCCCACTTGGCAATCGGCAGGACTTCAAAGCCTTTATCCAGGTTATTCACATCGAACACCGCGATAGACTGGCTGACTTCTTCGTTAGGATTAAGCGGTGTATCCACCCACAGGTTCCTGGACTTTGGATGCGACTTCACAAACAGTGAACCACCGCCCTGTCCTTTCAGCACCTTGACCACTTTCCAGGCATTGCTTTTGTTCTTGATGGGATCGGTACCAATCAGGGTGATTTTTTCATTACCCAATGCAGAGGTAACCCAGACCGGACCCAGTTTTGGCGGATTGATATTGGCGCCGCGACCCGGGTGCGGAATTTTATCGACATCGATCAGTGCAGTCAGTTTACCCTCCTTGGAATCAACCACTGCAATCTTGTCTGACTTGTTGGCTGCTGTCAGGAAATAACGCTTGGTGGAATCCCAACCGCCATCATGCAGAAAACGCGCAGCTTCAATTGTGGTGACTTTAAGATTCTTGATATCGGAATAATCCACCAGCAGAATCTTGCCCGTCTCTTTTACATTCACGATAAATTCCGGGCGCTGGTGTGAAGCAACGATGGCGGCCACACGTGGTTCCGGATGATACTCCTGGGTATCCACTGTCACGCCGCGTGTGGAGACGATTTTTTTCGGCTCCAGCGTATCGCCGTCCATGATCACGTATTGCGGCGGCCAGTATGATCCGGCAATGGCATATTTATCCTCATAGCCTTTGTACTTGGAGGTTTCGACCGAACGCGCCTCCATGCCGATCTTGATCTCAGCAACCGTCTTTGGTTCCTTCATCCACAGGTCGATCATGTTCAGCTTGGCATCACGTCCGACTGTAAACAGGTAACGACCGGAAGCAGATAGCCGGGAAATGTGAACGGCGTAACCCGTGTTAATAATCGAGACAATCTTTTTGCTCTTACCATCGATCAATGCCACCTGGCCGCTGTCACGCAAGGTCACGGAGAACAGGTTTTCCACTTCAAGCTTGTTCTGTTTCTTTTTCGGGCGTTTGTTGGGTGCAACATGAACTTTCCAGGTTGCTTTTATTTCTTTCATACCAAATTCCGGTGGCATCGGTGGTTCGTGTTGCAGATAACGGGCCATCAGGTCCACGTCTTTTTCCGACAACTCTCCGGACGATCCAAAATTCGGCATACCTGCCGGCGATCCATAACCAATAAACGCCTTGAGATAACCGGTTCCACGTTGCAGGGTAATGTCCGGTGTTAATGGTTTACCGGTCGCACCTTTGCGTAATACGCCATGACAACCTGCACAACGCTCAAAAAAGATCTGCTTGGCACGGGCAAACTCTTCCGCTGTCACGGGTGGTGCTTTTGGTGACACCTGTTCCTGCGCTTCTTCCGGTTTAATGGGGACGGGTGCTCCCTTGTAGCGCATTTCTTCTTCGGGAGTGTCCGGGTGTTCGCTGCCCTTGGCGGCCCAGGCCGTACCACTCGCCAGCGTAAATGCGGCCGCAGCACAGAGTCCGCCAAGTACAGTTTTGAAAGCTCCTGTTTTCATTGTCATACCCCTTCTAGGCCAAAATTTTTGACGGGATAATTAACGCGCAAGTCCGGAGCAACCGCCTTGATTTGAATCAAGTATTACTGTGATGGTGATATTTCTTAAATGGCTTACGAAAATAGGATGTATAAGTAAACACTAATTAAACTAAAGAAAGGTAAATAATTTCCCATGTATGTGACTAATTACAGAGACACCAGCAATTGCTGGAACGTCGTTGGAGGGCGGCGGTCCAGGGACGGACAAAGCCGCCCGGAACCGATTCCCGCGAGGCACGGACGCCGAGCGGGATTAAGTGGAGGCAATTGGTGGTATCGATGTAACAACCATTCTTGCCATAAAAAAGTGATGTACTGATTAAATTTTTGTTTTCGGTACAGGCTTCCCAATAGCATCCTTGCTAAAACGCTCATGTTTTTTACGCTTATCCACCAACGGCGGACATTTATACTCATTCCAATACGTTACCTGGCAATCCAGACAATAGTGACATTCGTTGGCATTGATTTCGCCCGTGGGTGCGATGGCCTGCACTTCACACTCCTGTGCACAAATCTGGCAGGGCCGGCCGCATTCCTTACGCCGCAGTAACCAGTCAAAAATACGAAAACGGGCAGGAAAGGTTAAGGCCGCCCCAAGGGCACATAGATAACGGCAATAAAATTTTCTGATGAACAGCGACGCAACCAGCAATCCAATGGCAAACAATAAATAACCCCACTCCCGTTGGAACCGCATCGTAACGGCCGTTTTGAACGGTTCCACTTCTGCCAGCCGTTCTGCATCAACCAGGGACTGTAGTGAAATGCCAAATAACGCTAACAAAATAAGGTATTTGATTGCCCATAGGCGACGGTGCAAATAATCCGGTACTTCATAAGACTTGATCTTGAACAATTCTCCGATACGAAATATCAATTCCTGCATGGCACCAAACGGACACAGCCAGCCGCAATACACGCCACGCCCCCATAACAACAGGGTCATGGCCACAAATCCCCACAATAAAAACAGCATGGGATCGATCAAATAGTTTTCCCAGCTAAAATCGTGAAAAACCGAATTGATAAACGTCAGTACATTAACAATGGACAGTTGTGCCAGCGCATACCAGCCAATGAACACGACGGTCCAGATCAGGTAACCGGTTCGCAAATAAGACAATAAGGTCGGATGTTTTGCCAGCCAGTCCTGAAATACCAGAATCAGAAACAGAACAAACAGACCGATTGATAACACGATTATCTGGAATACACGTTCCTGCCAGACATACACCCAGATTGCCTGTTCCGTGGGTTCGATATGATCCAGGCCGACAAGTGGACTCACCGAATCAGCTGCTGTGCTGGTAAACGTCAGATTATGTCCCTGCGCAATTTCACGTAACGAACGTGTAATCGTTGCATTTAACACCATTACCGTTATGGTGGCACCGGAGATAGTGTCAATCGCGCTGTATCCATCCCGATCTCGTCCACCGACCTTGATCTTGTCGTTAACTTTCTTGCCGATATACTGGTTGATAAACGTCTGGAGATCGGCATCAGTGATACCTACGACCAGTATTGGTTCTTCATGATAGACAATGTTGACACCGCGAATCACGCCGGTCGTATCAAATCCAACCAGGGTTCGAATCGGCTTGCCTGAATAGGCCGGAATTTTCACCACATCATCGGTATAAAACACGTAGCCAATCACACTATCGCTTTTGAACACCTCGGCAACAGGCGGTTGCCCCTGCAAGGGACCAAGGAGGGTCATGTCCGTGAAATACCGTTTTACCAGCGGCTCGTGATCCTGTATTTGTGCAGCCAGTGCCTGTATTGAGAAAATCAGGCAGGCAACGGCAGTCATGATTCGCACAGGCATAGGGTCACCGGGTCAGTTGTGCATATAACAGTGGTAATCGTCGTGGCAGTTCCGATGGGCGCCGAATAACAACAAAGCCATTATTACCAAACAAATGTGGCAGATAATCAGCCGCTTCGTCATCGATGGTCACGCAAAATGGACGCAACCCTGCCTTTCTTGCTTCATGAATGGCCTGGCGGGTATCTTCAATACCATAACGTCCCTCATAGTGATCCAGATCATTGGGTTTACCATCGGTCAGGATTAACAGCAGCTTTTCACTTTCCGGCTGGCGTTGCATGACCTGTGTTGTATAACGAATTGCGGCTCCCATGCGCGTGTAGTAACCGGGACGTATTGCTGATAAACGTCCCCGTACTGTCGGGTTATACGGTTCATTAAACCCTTTTAACCAGTTGATACGTACATGCTGACGATTGCGGGATGAAAAACCATACAGGGCAAAACGATCACCGGTTGCCGAAAGCGCCTCTGCAAACAGATACATGGCATCACGAATCACATCAATGACCCGCATATCATTGTTAATCCAGGTGTCCGTTGATAATGACAAATCCGCCAGCATCAGGCAGGCCATGTCACGCTTGCCTCGTCTTAACTCCCGATACAGGCCATGTCCGGTCTGTACCTGACCACGTATACAGTCCGATACATGCTGTGTGTAAGCTTCCAGGTCAATATCCGGACCATCAGGCTGGGCGCGATACCAGGTCGGAACGGGTGCTAACGATTCAAACTGTGCACGCAATCGCTTTGCCATGCGTCGCAGGTGTCCGGGTAAGGCACAGGGTAGTGCATCAGCGGCCAGCAATGTCTGAATACGACATTGATTCGGTAGTAGCCTCATATGCCGGTAGTCCCACTCCGGAAACAATACGCCTCCATCAAGCGGCGTATCGTCAAACGCGGCAGCCGGTAAATCTAGGTCGAAGTTGAGTCGCCTGGCACTTACCTGTTTATCACTGGCGATACTGATCTTATCCAGGTCATCCAGCACCATCGCGGCTGCATCCATGTCTTCTTCATCGTCGTTACAACGATCAACCTTGATATATTCCGCCCAGCTCAGAATGGTCTCGAATCGATAAAATAACAGCCCACGTCGTCCATCCGGCATGTCGACCCGCTCACCGTGACGGCGCCGTTTATCACGTACGCGATGACTGTCACCCGCGGAGGCAGGTTGTTCCTGTTCAGAACGATTCGTAGTTTGTGCTTCTGCAATCAGCGGTGGATTCGGATGTAACCATAACGGCACCGGTTGAGCCGGTTTGCTCGCCAGCGGTAATTCCGTGACACTGCCGGGTTGCTGCAGAGCCAGACGAATCGCCTGCTCCTGTTCTGCTTCATCACTTGGTAAAGTATTTACTACCGGACGTGTAGCGATATGTACCTCGACCAGTCGTTGATAACGTGACCGTAACCCCGGGAAACGTTGCAACACACGTCGCGTGTGCCACTGGTTTCGTTTAAACCAGTCATCCCGATCATTTCCATCCTCCGCTGCCAGTGCAGCCAGCCATAAATACAGGTCCCGATTCAGATGGGTTTGTTTAAAGATACCCAGCCGCGAAGGTAAACGCAGGGATTGCTCATCCTGCCAGGCCAGTTCAGTCTGGCGATTTGTTCCGGCCAGTCGCTGTAACCAGTTACGTCGCGCACCATGATATGTTGCAGACGTGGCTTCGACACGTAAACCGGCATCACCTGACAGG
Source organism: uncultured Gammaproteobacteria bacterium (assembly GCA_937967995.1). Lineage (GTDB taxonomy): Bacteria > Pseudomonadota > Gammaproteobacteria > UBA6429 > Thiohalophilaceae > CALBTB01. Next base: position 399,431 of record CALBTB010000010.1, on the reverse strand, counting down.
GCACGAAAGAAAATCCCGATGGTCTTTGCCATGTCTTGCAGGCTGACAGCCGCCTCCGGATAGTCGACTCGCGCCGCCTGAGTAATAAACCGATCCCAGAATTTTCCAACTGTCTCTTCCATATCACTTCTCAGTATTGTACTGGGCGTTGGTAACAGTTATTGGGTATGACCGGCCGCTGGCCGAAATCCCGCGCCGACACATCCAGCGCGCACTGACCGGAGACCCACTGTAATAACGGAGCCTGTTGTGGTTCATGTCCGGCCTGTACCTGTTGACAGGCACTCAGACACTGGCCGCACTCCGTACAGGTAAACATGTGCCGTTTGTTGCTTCGTGGTTTGAGACGCATCGGGCAGACCACTTCACACTGGGAATCACAGCCCCGGCAGTCGGCTGCACGTGTCCGGTTAAATCCGACCACCATGGCGCGCCGATTGGCCATCCACAACAAACTTTGAAATACACCCACAGCACAACCAAAACGGCAAAACAGGTGTCTTGCCAGAAGAAATTCCAGACTTAGCACGCTAGTCGCTGCTGCCAGGAATATTATCTGATTGGGTGTTAATGAAAACGTGACAAGATTTGCGTAAATGTCTCTGGGTGGTAGCAGGTAAGTCAAAAGTACCAGTGCCCATAAAAACGCGAACCCGATAATGGCTAAGCCTGCCAGCCACCAGTACCGCCTGTCTGTGTGTATCGCACTGCCATCAGGATTTTTTTCCGGTAAAGGCGCTTTTTCCCACAGGTTAGGACGGCGACTGGCACGCCGCATCAGGCCATTGATCATTTCCACCACGGAAAAGTGCGGACATAACCAGCCGCAATATAGCCGGCCGTAGCGCCAGGCGATCAGGCCAAATACAAACACGAATAACGCCACCGGTATAAAACCACGCAAAATCAGATTAATGGCGCCATCCATGCCGCTGACGGTCCCGTCGATCAGGTTTGCGATACCCAGATGCCACTCATGGCCAAACAGAATGACCTGAGAGCGGGTGATATCGATACGAAAAATATTCAGGACCGGCGCAACAATAAACAGAATAAAAAACAGTGCCTGAAACACACGACGCCGTATTTGCAATTGTTTAGTCATGACTTAATCGTCACAGGGCCTGCCCACCAGCGGGTAGCGATAATTTTGTCCGGCCATGGCTTTGGCCAGACCGATGGCTCCCAGTAGCACCAGGGATGCATGGCAGACAGTAAAATACAGAATCACGATCAGCCAGGTCCACGATGACTGATAACCACCCAGTGTAATGATCACCAGGTTAATCAGCACCAGAATCACACCCGCCCAGATACTGGCCGACAAGGTTTGCCGCAAATGACAGGCCGCCAGCGGTGGTGCACGGCGAATCTTGAACTGGTACAGAATAAACAGCGCCACAAACGCCACGACCGGAACAAACAACAGATTAACGAGATACAGGATCTCGGCGGCGACCGCCAGATTTTGCCCGGCCGGTGTCCTCACGCCTGTGCTAGTTGCCGAAGGTGGCATAGACCACCTCCATCAGGGCATCACCGGTTTCCTGATCATCCGTCAGGGGTTCGATGAGTGCCGCACGACATGCCGATACCGGATCAAACCCACTTTGAATCAGTGTTGCCGTATACACCAGCAAACGGGTACTGGCACCCTCTTCCAGATCATGATCCTCCAGCACGCGCAATGCATTTGCCAGGGCAACAAGCTGCCCGGCCAGTTTTTCGTCGGCGCCGCTTTCATGCCTGACAATCTGCTGCTCATGTTCCGGTGCAGGATAGGAAAATCGCATTGACACAAAACGCTGTCTTGTACTGGGCTTCATGCCCTTTAACAGGTTCTGATAACCCGGGTTGTAGGAAACGACCAGCATGAATTCCGGCGGTGCTACCAGTTCTTCACCGGTTCGTTCTATTGGCAGAATACGCCGGTCATCGGACAGCGGATGCAACACAACCGTCGTATCCTTGCGCGCCTCGACCACTTCATCCAGATAACAGATCCCGCCTTCACGCACTGCCCGTGTCAGTGGTCCATCCACCCAGTAGGTCGCATTGCCCTTGATCAAATGCCGGCCGATCAAATCCGCCGCCGTCAGATCATCATGACAGGCTACTGTAAAGAGGGGCCTGCCCAGCTTTGCCGCCATGTGTGAAACAAAACGGGTTTTACCGCAACCGGTTGGCCCTTTAATCAGCACAGGTAACTGATGCTGGTAGGCATGTTCAAACAGCGCAACTTCACTGTGCTGTGAAAGATAAAACGGGACCGCGTCCTTGCGGTCCATAGGAGGAGAAGATAAAACGGATTGTTGTTTCACTGTCACGATACGCTTTACTCCTTACGTGCCTGTGCCGGTGCGGGTGCAGCCGACCCACCTGCCCGGGACAACCGGCGTTCTTCGCCACCGACAAAGAAACTTGCGATGTAAACGATCAGGCCAATCAGGAATACCACGCCGGCGACTTCACGCATCCAGTAAAACAGCGCAATATTTTCCTGCACCTGCATAAACGGTTGCGGATTCTCGCTCACCCGCTGTAACCAGGTTTGCAAAATTCCCGCGCCGGTCAGGAACAGCGTGATAAACACCATGGCAACGGTCATCAACCAGAACGACCACATCTCCAGTACCTGCGAACGATCGCTGTTCGCAGCTTCCCGACCCCGAAGCATGGGCATGGCATAGGAAATGATTGCCATTACAATCATGGCATAGGCACCATAGAAAGCCATGTGTCCATGGGCCGCCGTAATCTGACTACCATGTGTATAATAGTTGACCGGAGCAAGTGTATGCATGAAACCCCACACACCGGCACCAAGAAACGCCATCACGGCCGTTCCCATGGCCCATAACACCGCCGCCTTGTTGGGATGATCACGCCGACGGCGATTGATCATGTTGAACGCGAAGATCACCATCATGAAGAACGGAATCGGTTCCAGTGCAGAGAATATCGAACCCCACCACTGCCAGTATTCCGGCGTACCTATCCAGTAATAATGGTGACCGGTACCGATAATGCCGGTAATCAGTGTCATGGCGATGATGACATAAACCCACTTCTCGACCACTTCACGATCAACACCGGTTGTCTTGATGAGGATAAAGGCCAGTATCGCCGCCATGATTAATTCCCAGACGCCTTCCACCCACAGGTGTACGACCCACCACCAGTAGTATTTATCCAGCACCAGGTTGTCAGGGTTGTAGAATGCGAACAGGAACATCAAAGCCAGACCCCATAACCCGATTAACAGGATGGTACTGACAACGGTCTTGCGCCCTTTCAGCACCGTAATCGTGATGTTGTATAAAAAGCCCAGCGCCACGACCACTATGCCAATCTTGATAATCGTGGGTTGTTCGAGAAACTCCCGGCCCATGGTTGGTAATAAACTGTTACCGGTAATTTCAGCCAGTGTGGCGTATGGCACCAGCAAATATCCCAGTACTGTTAATACACCGGCGACCAGAAATACCCAGAACAGAAGTATTGCCAGTTTGGGACTATGCAGTTCGGTTTCGGTTTCTTCCGGTACCAGGAAATAGCTCGCGCCCATAAACCCGAACAATAACCAGACTATCAACAGGTTAGTGTGCACCATTCGTGCGACGTTGAATGGAATTTCCGGAAACAGAAAATCACCCACCACATACTGCAACCCGAGAATGAGTCCAAACAACACCTGCCCGACAAACAGGGCAATCGCGGCAATAAAGTACGGTTTGGCAACCGCTTGTGACTGATATTGCATGACAATTTCCTCCTTAACCCTGAATGTTTGGTGGCCAGTCAGCTGTATCAATTTCTGATGCGTACTTCAGAAACTGTGCCACGGCTTCCAGTTCTTCTTCACTGAGATTGAACTGCGGCATGCTGCGCCTGCCCGGTACACCTTCTTTGGGTCGGCTGGCTATGAATGCCTTGATCGCTTCGGTGCTGTTACCGAAACGTTTGTATACATTTCCCAGTTCCGGCGCGAAGTAAGCCCCTTCTCCAAGTAATGTATGGCAACCTATGCAGTTGTTTTCCTCCCAGACTATTTTGCCCAGCGCAACCTGCTCGTTGATGATTTCCCGTTTATCACGTTCTGGTAATGCCTTGCCGGTATCAAACGTCAAGGCGAGAAAAACAAGAATAAAAAAGACCGAGCCGCCGTAAAAAATATTGCGTGCCATTGATTTGGTAAATCCGCCGCTCATAATCGACTCCTTGGTATAAATATCTGTTCCCGGCAATGCTGACTGGTGACAGGCCCTGTTTCCTTGACTTGTGTTAAAGCTGGCGAATTACCTCCTCTACTTCGACATCGCCTTTGCGCCATATCAAAATCATCCTTTTGTCATTTTCAGCATTTCGTAGTTCATAGTCATAACCCTGCAGACTTAACATGGGATACAGTAAAACCGGATCCCGATCGAAACAGATTCGTAAATATTCACCGGCCTGTAACGTATCCACCGCGGCCAGTGCCTTGTGTAAGGGTTCCGGTGCCGAAAGCGTGCTCACATCCAGGTATTGCTCGGTTACCATCTCCCTTGTTCCGTCTTGCCCGTTCAGGCTAAACTGTTACAGAATCGTGCTTTTTGGCAATTGATCAAAATCAAGGATGATGATGAAATTCGTCCTACAATAAATTAGGGATAACTTATACTTTGGCCATGGACACACCCGCTGTACTGCCTTTTGAATTACGCCGGCATCATATTTTTGCCGGACTGGATGAATCACAGTTACATAAAGTGATTCAATCAGCACAAATTATCCGGTTAGAGGAAGACCAGCATTTATTCAATGCCGGTGAAGATGCTAAACACTTTTACCTGGTTCGTAATGGCAGTATCAAGCTGTATCTGTCGTCCGCGGAAGGCAGTGAGAAAGTGCTGCATCTGGTCAAGGCCGGGGAAACCTTTGCCGAGGCGATCATGTTTATGGATAGTCCCATCTATCCGGTCAACGCCAGTGCCCTGATCAATACGGAAGTGATTTCATTCAGTAACAAGGTTTTCAGGGAAATTCTGAGGGACTCTGTTGATACCTGCTTTCGTCTGATGGCGGACATGAGTACCTGGTTAAAGAAACAGGTAAACGAAATTGATGCCCTGACTATGCTCAACGCCAGCCTGCGGTTTACTCACTATTTATTACAGCAGATTCCGCCTGACCAGCACCAGTCCATCAGTATTGAACTTGAAGCGCCCAAAAACGTGATTGCCTCACGGCTTTCCATTCAACCGGAATCCCTGTCACGTATTTTGCGCAACCTGCAAAACCAGGGACTGATTGAAACCACCGGCAGCCTGATTGAAATCAGGGATATCGATAAACTTCGCGCCACCTGTATTTCTATCCCTTAACGCACACTACCTGGCGTAATGTATGCACGATCTCGACCAGGTCGGTCTGATTGGCCATCACTTCATCTATATCTTTATAAGCGGCCGGGATTTCATCAATAACCCCCTTGTCCTTGCGGCACTCGACACCGGCGGTTTGTGCTTCCATGTCCTGCTGAGTAAACTGGCGTTTTGCCTTGCCACGACTCATGCGTCGACCGGCACCGTGTGAACAGGAACAGAATGATTCCGGATTCCCTTTGCCCCGCACAATATAGGATTTGGCCCCCATGCTGCCGGGAATAATACCCAGCTCATCGATGCCGGCACGAATCGCACCTTTGCGGGTGATATAAACATTTTCACCAAAGTGTTCTTCGATAGCGACATAATTATGATGACAGTTAATGGCTTCCTTGGTTATGCCAAACTTTGGCAGGACTTTTTTCAACGCCTCGATGATCAGGCGCATCATTTCTCGCCGGTTTTCCATCGCATAATCCTGTGCCCAGTGTACGGCCTGCACGTAATCATCAAAATATTGCGTGCCCTCTTTCAGGTACGCCAGGTCCTTGTCCGGCAAACTGTGCAGGTGCTGGCCCATGTCCTTTTTCGCCAGATTGATAAAGTACTGGCCAATGGTATTGCCGATTCCCCGACTGCCCGAATGCAGCATGATCCAGACATCCTCGTTTTCATCGATACAGACTTCGATAAAATGGTTACCGCCACCCAGCGTGCCCAACTGACGTACCCAGGTGCGAAACTTCTTTTTCTCTTTGCTATAGAGTTTGGGGTGGCGATCCAGAATGCGATCCAGGCCATCGGACAACGGCCGAATGGTAGACGCTTTGGCCATATCGTTTTTGTGCATGTCAAAGCCGACCGGAATCGCCGCTTCAATGGCCGAACGTGCCCGGCGCAGGTTATCCGGTAAATCACCCGCTTTTATAGACAGTCGCAGCGCATTCATACCGCAACCGATATCCACACCGACCGCTGCAGGAATGATGGCCCCCTTACATGGAATCACCGAGCCGACCGTCGCCCCCTTACCGTAGTGCACATCCGGCATGGCCGCCACATGACTGTGCACAAACGGCAGGTGCGCGATGTTCAGCAACTGCTGATAGGCCTCAGGCTCGATATCGTCGGTATAGATCTTAACCGGCACTTTGCCTTTGGTTATGAGTTGTTTGATCATGTTTTTATTATTCTGAAGAATGCCCAGGCAATTGCCCAACAACACCAAAAAAAGACCAACCCTGCAAACCAGCCCCATAGTTCAGCAATGTAGCGCAGATACCAGTCGTAATTACTCTCGTGCATGATTTCTTCGACACTTGCAAATGCCAGTTCCGGATCTGGCTCGGCCCAATAGACAGCCGCATAAAATATTGCCCAGACCACGCCCATTGTCACAATGCACAGTAATAAGGTTGGCAACATGGCGAAGTTGAGTTTCTTCACTACCCATATCAGTACCAATGCATAGGGGAAGAGCAGGCTCAGATACAGTGTGTCGGTCATTACAGCTCTGTCACCGTAACATGAAATATTGTGTATTCTTTCCTCATCCTTTTTTGGCTTTTGCTTCCTGACGGTCCTGGACAATTCTTATATAAATAAGAAATATATAAAACAACAGAAGTATAATACTGATTAAATAAATATACCCGCTATTTGCGTCTCCACCTGAGTTAACCACATATCCAAGATATATAAACCAGATTACCGAAAAGAAACGTAAAATCTGCAACCATGCATTTATACTGTCTGTTAACCAGCGACGCACAATGATAGCAACAAGCATGACTGCCAGCCCAAAAAATGCAAACGGCAGTAAATCCGCAACATACACAACAATTAAACCAACTGCGCCAAAACTGGTAATTACTGCCAGGAGTTCAATTATCCTGAATAGCCAGTATCTGAATATGTTTACATCTCTATCCATAGTAGCGTCTATTTTCTGGCCATGGCTCAGTAGAATTAGAAATGAAATAAAAATCTGCCAGAAAACAGGGCCAGCTAATATTTCCGGAACGGTGATATCAGAAAATAATTCTATGACAGATACGATGATCTTGAATAACAGGACAATGGCACCGGCACCAGCCAATGCTTTATATATTGGATCAAATATTGACTCGCCAAAAACTTCTGTCAGGAACTGCAACAAGGCTTGCTTATTAAATATACGCATGGCTATCTCAACCTGAGTCAGACTTTTCCGCCTTCATCGCCAGTGAACCGGCAATCAATCCAAGAATCGCTGCAGCGAACAGTGCAATAACGGTACGTGGTGCTTCAGCCAGGTCTGCTCCGATTACATCAAAAGCCGTCGTGCGTTGCAGCATGGTCCAGACCACAAAGGCCGCCGGTGGGATCAACATACGAAGGTAATCCAGACTGGTCCAGCGCTTGAATCGTGTCGCCACAAAAATCACCACGCTGAGCACCACCAGACCCCAGAAGGCATATTCCAGCGTGACGGGATCGGTTATTTTTGTGATGGGCGTACTGTTCTCATTCTGAATGATTTCAGTGGTTGCTGACAGCATCAGGGCATGTAACGTGAGTATCTCGGCTGGAACTAACGCCGCCATGGCGTCGATGTAACCTTTAATCCCGGATGGTTGCCTGGTTTTCCTGGTGTCTTCATGAATGTTTGTTAAGGCTGCATATGCAAATGTGCTCATGGTTCCCTCCTTTTACACTGGCTAGTTTCGATTGCGTATCCAGACCGGCACGCGCCGTTTAGTCCATTTGGCAAAACTCATTTTCTCCCCGATATAGAACTTTCGGTAGGCTTTCACCGCATCACCCTTTACCTTGTATTTATCCGGCATGGCCTGGGCAAAATCCGTCAGTCCCCGGTCTTCATAAGTGTAGTCGGCAATGTCATCCAGTACATGGATGGACTTGTGATCGGTGTCCTTGTCAAACCGGTACCGGTACTCGCCGTTTAGGGCCATTGCCAGCTTTTCCAGCCACAGGAAATTCGCAAACGAGTGCTCGACCCAGAGCACACAGGGGTGTTTAACATGCGTTGACTTATAAGGCGTGGTAAAGCCCTTTTTATTCAGCGCAGTGCATAGCATCTGCACACTTTCGAGTATCATTTTTATGACATGTTGATCGCAATGATAGCGGGCGCATTTATCGATATTCTTATCCAGGATGAAGATGTTCATCTACTTTTTCCAGATAATAAAACCCACCACCGCTATCACAAGGATTAGTAGGATAAGAATGGTTCCGACGCTACTACTACCACCTTCGGTGCCGAGCCCGGCTGTCTCCCACTCAAACTCCTGTTGCCAGCGGCCATCCTGTTTAGTGTAACTCTGAAATGCATTGACGACCTGCGCCGCCGTCAGGTTCTGATTGGTACACGTGAAGTGTTTATCGAGTGACCCGTCCTGATATTCAAGAATGAAACCGCTGTTCGGGCCACCGGCGGTTTGTATATAGGTCATGTCATCTTTCGATAAAATGGCAAATGAGTCACCCTCACCCGTCAACGAATAGATGCTGCGCATAATGAGCCCGTCATCAACGGTACTGTCGAGGGGATCGCCGTTTAGTATCAGTTTCATGTTTGTCATAACCCGGTAGCTCGTCAGGTAACCCGCTGTGTGTCGAACACCAGAATCGTTTCTACTATCTTACCCGCTTCGCAACGAAAAAGCTGTCCGATTGTGTTTCCGTTGTAAATAAAGAACGCCGCGGCTTCGTTACCATCACTTACTACTGATAAAGTCACGGCCTTGGGATCAGCCTCCAGATTATCGACCAATGAGTCGATATACTCCTGCCGTGAACTGAACTCAAACAACGGGCCTTTGAGGATAAATCGGTCGGCCAGCAGAGATTCAATACTGTCGATGTCTGCCTTACAGAAATAGTCGATAAACTGTCTTGCTAGTTTATTGCTATCCATTTTAGATTTTTATCACAATGATTTTGACATTTGATAAATCATAGTTAATGTCGCCTCACCATTAGACCACGGTGAGGCGACATTAATAGCTCATTGATTACCCAATTCTTTCTTATGCCTTTCGTGCACATGCTCAAAGACATCTGCATCTTTTGGCAGTACACCTTTTTTCGATCTGTTGTGTTCATCTTGCAGCCGGTTTTCTTTGAGTTGCTTTCTTTCGTTTTTGTTAATTATACCTCTTTCCGGATCCTTCCCATCAACACGTCGGCTATCTGCAAGGCTGATTTGAGTATAAATCATACCTGTTATCACTACTATCGCCACTGTCTTAAGTTTAAAATATTCCATAGCTCTGCTCCTTTGAGATTATCTTTCGGTCGCTATTTTCAGACTTCAGAAAATAATCATGTTCAATCGGATTACAGCTTGTTTCTTACAACAGATGTACTTGCTTCTGGGATTAACTGAACTAACTGCTTAACCTGCTAGATGCAACAGGCGTGCTTACAACTTGTATATATCTGGGACAGGTTGAGATGGTAGCGAGGGGGAGACTTGAACTCCCGACCTCAGCATTATGAGTGCTGCGCTCTAACCAGCTGAGCTACCTCGCCGTTGTGGTAAATCTGTCTTCTGCGGGAAGCCGCGCATTCTGGTTTTTTGTGGCCCATTTGTCAAGCGTTCGGGATGTCGCCCGGCCTGACCGCGCTGAGCTAAGTCCCTGTTCTGATTGCATTTATTCCTGTTTTGCCCTATTCTGGCGGTCATGTCGGACTCGCTTCCATGGACGTTGGAATCCGCCTCTCATCGCAATGAGGGAGGCCTGCGCTGGTCGCATGCCGGCTCCAATCTATGCCTGGATTTTCACGGCGACCCGCTCAGTGCCGGTCTGGTGGTGTTCTCCGACGGCAATCATCACATGGCGCTGGAGGCCATCCTGCGTGCCTTTCGATCGCGGCACACCAACCTGGACGACATCTTCTACACCACCACCCCGCCCGGTGTTCTGCTCGATTATCTCGAAGCCGGCCACCTGTGGCTGGGCAACCTGTGCCTGACCTGCGTGCCGGATATTTTTATCAGCCCACCGGAGATCATGGCCCGTTTGCAGCAGGACGGACATATCGATCATCATCAGCCGTTTATGCGCAGTCGTGGAAACGTGTTGCTTGTGCGCAAGGGCAATCCAAACAACATTCAGTCCATTGCTGACGTGATACGTGACGATGTGCGGCTGTTTATTTCCAATCCGCACACGGAGACGACCAGTTACGAGGTCTATAGCCAGTCATTAGTAAACCTGGCGAGCGCGCAAGAACTCGATAGCGATGCGCTTCAGGTTAAAATTGCTGACAGTACACGCACGCTGTACGGCGAGCGCATTCATCACCGCGAAGCTCCACAGGCACTTTACAACGGCCGGGCTGACGTAGCGATGGTCTATTATCATCTGGCATTGCGTTATACGCGCATTTTTCCAAACGACTTTGACTTTATTCCACTGGGCGGTAGTAAGGATAATCCGCAACCACCAAGTGGTAATATTTGCACGACCTATCATATTGCTCGCCTTAAAACCGAAAACCGTTATTCCGCGCCGCTTATGGAATTTGTGTTTGATAAACAGGTCACCGGGATTATTCAGACACACGGTCTGGAGCGCATTCACTCAGCGTAAAAAAAAGCCACCCGTTAAGGTGGCCGTGCAAGCACTACGCTATTTATCGTTGTTGTAACTATTTGAAGGTAATAAACAACGCCGATGTCCAGACCTTGGCATCATCGCCCTGGTGCGCCACCATGTAAACCGGGCGATGCCCATGTGGACCATTGGTCGGTCCCACTTCAAAATTGCCGGTGACTTCGCGCGGCGGCGTTGAATCGCTCAAGCGATCCATAGCTAAAAACATATCCACGCCGGGCAAATCCTTTTTCATGTGCGCTAATTCCAGTAGTTCCGCACCGGTAAGTTCCCAGCGAAACGTCGGGCAGTGCACAAACGGGTTGCCTTTTAACGGGTCACCCACTTTTACGTAACCATCAATTGTACCTTCAATAACGATACGGGCCGTTTCAAGGTGTGATACATCCATTTCAATCGCATCGATATCGCCGTAGGTGTCACTCTTGAATCCAATGGTTGTTGCACTTTGTCGCCAGCAGGTTTCTTCCAGGTGTTCAAAGCCGAGACCGACGAATTCGTTGATCACCGCATTGGTAATCGTAATGGTGCCTTTCCAGACTGCCCAGCGATAGCGATCCTTGATGCGTGCCCCGCCCCAACGAAAACGGACTTTGCGTTTTGAATAACCCAGTTCCGCATGCAGGTTGCGGCGCCAGATCTCACCACTGTGATCGTAGGCCACCAGTTCATCCCAGCCCTTGTCACCAAGAAAACGGTAGTTAACCTGTGCTGCGCCTTTGTGTTCGAATTCATCACCCATTAGGTGCTTACCGCAGGTAATCAGTCCGTAGGTACGTTCACCGGTCGAGGCAAAGGTATGGCGTTCACGTAACGCCTTGGCGATGGCTTTACGGGACAATTCCGGTGCGATAACGCCCGAGATGCCGCCCTTGGTGCCAAACACGGCGGTTCCCGGCACACCACCACCACAACGGCCGCGGTGTTCGTCCCCGGCCATGCTGGCGCCAATTTTATAGCCGCGTTCCATCGCTTCCTGGTACAACCAGCCGAAATGCCCCCAGGCAGAGCCGATTTCGATCAGCCGTTCGAGTTTGGGATAGTGCCAGTCCAGAATACAGCGCCGGCCTCCCACGTGCGGAATTAATAAATGGCCTTCCGGATCTTTTGCGTAAGCGACCCACAGCTCTTCCAGTGGCCAGGCACCGGGTACGGCTTCGGTTGTACCGGAATCTTCGTTCCAGTCAACCGAACGTACATGGGTTCCGTCTTTTAAAAACGGAAACTCCGGGTCGTCATCATGCAGAAAAACCACGTTGTGATCGCCACCGGCACAGGAACTGCCACACCACTCGGTGCCGGGATACGCTACGAACTCACCGTCTGTCGTGATCTCGCGAATCAGTTCCACGGTTTTCAGCCAACGCTCAGCGGTGATATTAAAATCGTTATGTGCAAAGGCGAGTACATCCAGCCCGGTAACATCGCGACCATAGGTCAGGTTGTATTCGGTGGAATTGGTACCGATGGTGTCGTTGGAGTGCACGTGCAGGTCTGTATAAAAAATCCGTGGAAAGTCCAGGTCCTTGTCCACCGTGACATAAAAGGTTTGATCCTTGACCGCCACATGCGACGGCATACTGGCGGTGATTGCCAGCTCACCGGGTTTGTCGGTGGGCATGTCTTCCAGTAATGACACGGCCCAGCCGGTTTTGGAAAGGGTAATATCTTTTTTGTAGCAAGGCTTGCCATCCAGCGTAGCGACAACACGTACTTTTTCCGGCTGATCCCAGCAGGTGTTGCCCCATTCGTCTTCGATACGCACACGCAGTGGCAGTTTCTCGCCCTTTTTTACGAGTCGTGAACCGGCCCATTGCAATAAAGCGGGGACACCGGGTTTGATGTTGACCACCAGGTCCGGTTTAACAGCGGCAAAGCGTGATGTGCCTAACGGGTCGACATAGCAACGGAATTTGAAATCGTGCTCGGTAAAGGTTTGTATGCGGGTACCCGGCCCACCGAAACGGCGATCACCCATACGAATAACGATATGATCACCGGCTTTGAGATAACCGTCAAAGGTGTCGACGATGACGGCTTTCTGAAATGGCCGTTCATGGCCTTTCTGATCAAAGCGAACCGACAATTTTTGCACCGATGCCGGGCTTTGCCCTTCAACCGTTGGCCCGGCGTGATATTCGGCAGAGACGTAATTGGCCGCTTTGGGATCGGTTGTCTGAAACAGTTCCCAGTCCGAATAAAAACGAAACGTGGCTTTAAACCAGGAACCGTCTGCCATACCGGCGGCACCGACTTCATAATCGATGATCACTTCCTGCCAGGAACCGGCCACGATCTCTTCGACATTAATACTGACTTTACCGAGAAAATCCATATCTTTGGTTTTGTCATATAAGCCAGCCGGTGCAAGATAGTCACCCAGATGCTTTTTTAATTCGGCGTCAGTCATTTTTTTCATGGCGATAACCTCTTTACTTTAATTTTTAGTCGCTCTTGTGTTGCCCTGCAGCTGCGGCGGCAGCAGCAGTTGCGCGCCGCTTACGTCCGGCCTTGATGTTGTTCCAGAATGTGCGCGCGACAACAAACAGGGTCAGTGCCATCAGGATCATGGCGACCGGGCGCTGGAAGAACATGTACGTATCATATTGTGAAATGATGACAACCTGTTGCAGGGCACGCTCCCATTCAGGAGCAAGAATAAAACCAATCAGTAGCGCCACGTATGAAAAATCAAACTTGCGCATGAAGTAACCGATGAAGCCAAACGTCAGCATCACACCAACGTCAAATATGGATGATTGCCCCAGGTAAGCCCCCATGACACAGGTAAATATAACTATCGGATACAGAATCATGGCTGGTATATCCACGGCCTTGCAAAACAGGCGTAACCCAAAGCGGCCAATCAACAATAAAAACAGGCTGGCCAGCACAAGGCTGCCGTAGATGCCATACATAAGCTGCGCATTTTCCTTGAACAACAATGGGCCCGGTTGCATGCCGTGAATCATGAACGCACCCATTAACATAGCGACTGCCAGGTTACCGGGAATACCCAGTACAAATAACGGAATCAGACTGGCGCCGACCACGGCACTGTTAGCAGATTCGGACGCACCGATACCTTCCAGCCGTCCCTTGCCAAACTCTTCTTTGTGTTTTGAACGTTTCATGGCCTGGTCGTAAGACATAAACGACGCCACCGGTGCGCCCAGCCCCGGCATCGCTCCCACACCAATACCGATTAAACTGCCACGTAATAACGTTTTAGTATTGGACAGAAATTCTTTTATGGATAAAAAGCGATCTTCGCGTCTGGTTGAAAACACATTGGCCGAATGCTCAGCACCACCTTTTTTGGTGAACTTTTCCAGTTGAATCAGGATTTCAGAAAACGCCAACAGGCCTATTGCCACCGGTATAAGTGACAGACCACTTTCAAGTTGATAAACATCAAAGGTTAGTCGCGGCAATGCCGTGACCGGTTCAGTACCGATTAACCCAATCAGAATGCCAAAACCGGCGGCAATCAATCCACGGCTGATTGAATTGGTACCGATACCGGCGATAACAGTGAGCGCCAGCGAAATTAAGGCGAAGATTTCAGGAGGCCCCATGAACAGAGCCACGGCAGCAAGGGGTGCAGCAATCAAAATCAGCACCATGGTTGAGATAAAGTCGCCTGCAACCGAACTATAAAGCGCCATCCGTAATGCCTTTTCACCCTTGCCCTGCTGGGTGAGTGCGTAACCATCCCAGGACGTTGCGGCCGCTTCCGGTGTGCCCGGTGTGCGCAACAATACGGCCGATACGGCGCCACCGAAAAAGGCGCCTTTATTTAACCCCACCAGAAAACCAATGGCGGTCAGGGGTGACATGTAATAGGTGACCGGAATGAACAAGGCAATGGCCATAGGCCCATTAATACCTGGGATGGCTCCGATCATCACACCAATCGTGACACCCAGTAGTACAAACATCAGGCTGGCTGGTGACACGGAGTCCAGCAATCCTGCAATAATCATTTCCATTATTTATTGTTCCGTCATAAGTCAGGATTAGAAAAGCTGTGGACCGGGAACCGGTACACCGAAGCCATAACGCATCACCACGTATAGTACGGCCGTAAGTGAAACAGCAACAACAACAGACTGTAACCATCTCCGACTGCCAATAACAAACTGTAGTATCATGAGGTAAACAAAGGCTGAGATTAAATAGCTGACATATTCAATCGCTATGATGAATAACAAACTCGGCAGCATAATACCGAAAAGATGGCTCAGGTTAATACGTCCAACCTGAGTAAAGCCACTTTCATTCGCATCATCAGGAAAGGTTGTTTCTGATGCGGCCATTGGTTTTTTTCGGTATTTCGCGATTCCAGTTGTGATCAGCGCCAGGCAGGCCATAAACAACATAACACCGACAGCCACGTTAGGTACCAGTGCTGCAGAAGCACCGTAACCGGGATAAGCCGGTGTGTACGCGGGAATCGCCCACACCAGCATGACAATGCAAAAAGTGACAATTACCAGATACGCAATGACATCTCGTTGTATTTTTGTCACGTAGAGTTCCTCTCACTCCAGCACAATACTGAAAGCATACAGAGAGCGATGCCGCCGGACAGAAATCACTTTCTGTCCGGCGATACGGCTTATTTCATTTTTGCCTGTTTGGCAAAGGTCTGATACAGGTCTTTTGCAGTCTTATCTGCATGTTCTTCACCCCAAGATACGGGACGCATTAACAGATTTGCAGTAATAAAGTCCTGCGTTTCCTTGTCATTGGCCAGTTGGTTGGCTGCTGCAAGTAGTTTGGCTTTCGCTTTTCCATCAAGACCTTTCGGCGCAACCAGGGCAACGATCATTTCTACCTGTTCGTCATAGCCCTGTTCACGCAGGGTCGGGACCTGTGGAATGGGTGGCAGGCGGCTGCCCAGTGCCGATGCAATCAGTTTAATCGAACCCGCTTCGACATGCTTGTAAAGGATGGCACCGACATAGCCGACATCGGCATGCCCGCCTGTCACCGCTTTAATCACTGAAGGACCGCCTTTTGACGGAATCAGTGATAGTTTCACTCCCTCCTGCTTGGCAATACGTGTAATAGCATCACGGTCGTCCGCACCATGAAACATAGCAACCATCGCTTTGTCATTCTTCTTGTGCCATTCAAAGGCTTCTTTTAACGTGTTCCATGGCTTGTCAGATTTGGAAATAAACCCACTTGAATTTAATGCCACAAGCGTCAGGAAATCGAAATCTTCCGGCTTGTATATTAACTTGGCATGATGTGGCGCATAGGTGTAAGCCGTCAGTGAAGTCACACCCAGGGTATAACCATCAGCTTTAGCTTTGCTTAACTCCGTCGCCATGACGGTTCCGTGTGAACCGGTAACGTTCTTGATATTAATAGGTTGACCAAGAATTTTACTCATGCGCTGTCCCAGGCCACGAGTTAATCGATCTATCTGTGCACCGGGCTGGGTCATTGTCATGAAAGTGATTGGTCGGGTTGGAAATTCATCGGCGATCGTGGTGGTCATTACGGCAGACATCGCCAGAGCCAGTAAAAAGCTAGTTAGTTTTCTCATTGTCATTCCTCCATGTATGAGACTTGTTTGAAATACGGTCCTTACGCCTTTATGGGACCACGCTTATCGGCGTAAGGAACGTTAGTCCATGAACTTTCAAACAACTCCATAGTGGTTCTCAAATTCTGAATGACGAGTGATGATTTACAATGCGAATCCTCTCGCGAACACCACACGCGCCCGTTCTCTTACACTTCAACTTGTTTTTATAAGTAACTGAATTATTAACGTTATATGCACTAATACCTGACTGTTACTCTATGCATAAATCGCTTTGGTATTTTAGGTAAGTTTGCTAACCTGTCTGTCGTCTGCGCGACACTTGCCCGAAATGTGGAATCTGGTAACAGAACGATTCAAATATAATAAATTACTGATTAAAAATGTGGGGTCAGGGAATGTTACACACCGCAAAAGCAGCACAACCATTTAGTTTTCTTAAAAACCTTTCTGATTCTGAATGGCATGACCTGCAGAGCATTGGTTATGAAAATGCTTACAAAAAACATACATATGTCTTTCGCGCCAATGATTTAAATAATGTGCTGTATTTCCTGATTGAAGGTCGGGTCAAGATTACGCGTTTATCCCCACAGGGACGCGAACTCATCCAGTGGTTTTGTATGCCGGGTGAAATATTTGGTTTATCTCAGGATACGGCCACGCAACACCGCGGCCTGTTTGCCCAGGCCATTACCCATGCCAGGTTGTTATGCATTCAAAAGGCAGAGTTTGAACAGTTTCTGCTTGCGAATCCCCGTATTGCATTGCTTATCATCAAACAGTTGTCCACGCGGCTACATACACTTGGGGATATGTTAATGAATGTTGCCAATGATGATGCACACGGACGTTTTATTAAATTATTGCAGCGACTCAGTGATCAGTATGGACAACAACTGGATGACGGCATCCATATTGATCTGTATCTGACTCATCAGGAACTGGCTGACATGATCGGCGTATGCCGGCAGACCATATCAAGCATGATCGGACAGTTAAAAAGACAGGGAATTATCAATACGACACGTAAAGGAATCCACATTCCCTCACTGCTGGCACTAAAACAACTGCCTACACATTAAAGCGGAAGTGCATCACATCGCCATCCTGGACGATGTAGTCCTTGCCTTCCAGCCGTAATTTACCGGCTTCCTTGGCGCCGTGTTCACCGTTGTATTCAATGTAGTCATCGTAACTGGTGACTTCAGCACGAATAAAGCCTTTCTGAAAATCTGTATGAATGACACCGGCCGCTTCGGGCGCAGTAGCACCAATCTTGACTGTCCAGCCGCGCACTTCTTTTGGGCCAGCGGTAAAATACGTCTGTAAGCCAAGCAACGAATGACCGGCGCGGATGACACGATGCAGGCCCGGTTCATCAAGACCCATCTCGGCCAGAAACTCCTGCTTTTCGTCATCGTCCAGTTCGACCATTTCCGATTCGATGGCGGCACACACCGGCACCACCGGCGCACCCTCTTCGTCGGCCAGTTTTTTCACCGCATCGAGTCGGGGATTATTTTCAAAGCCGCTTTCATCCACGTTGGCTATGTACATGGTCGGCTTGATGGTCAGTAAAAAGAGATCACGAACCAAGCGCTTTTCGTCTTTGTTCAGGTCAAGTGCACGCACCGGCTTGCCTTCGTCCAGTTGCGCTTTGACTTTTTCCAGCACTACCAGTTTGGCTTTGGCATCCTTGTCACCGGACTTCGCCACTTTACTGGTACGTAATATGGCCTTGTCGACCGAGTCGAGATCGGCCAGCGCCAGCTCGGTGTTGATGATCTCGATATCGCTTAACGGATCGACCTTGCCCGCTACGTGAACGATGTCATCGTTTTCAAAACAGCGTACTACGTGTGCAATCGCATCGGTCTCGCGAATATTGGCCAGAAACTGGTTACCCAGTCCTTCACCTTTTGATGCACCTTCCACTAACCCGGCGATATCAACAAATTCCATGGTGGTGGGAATGACTTTTTGCGGATTAACGATAGCGGCCAGTTTATCCAGGCGCGGATCGGGGACCGGGACAATACCGACATTGGGTTCAATCGTGCAGAACGGATAGTTCTCTGCCTGGATCTCCGCGCGGGTCAGTGCATTAAACAGGGTGGACTTACCGACGTTTGGTAATCCTACTATGCCGCATTTAAATCCCAAGGTTTACTCCTGATTCGTTCTTACTTCACAAATAAGTATCTGCTTTACGAGAGTGTGTTTGCCATGACACACCGCAAATACATTTACTGATACATGACTGCAGTTACCGGGACCGTCAGCCGCATGGACGCGGCTGCCGAGCGTACAGGGATGTATTCACAGCGTGTCCCGGAAACTGTAGTCATGTATTAAACTATCTCTATTCCGTATGCAAAACCTGCATCGCCTTTTCGGTCTCACCATTCACAATCCGATCCAGTTCACCAATGGCACGATCAATGGCCTCTTCGATTATGCGCTGATCATCACTACTGGCCTTTTTCAGCACGTGACCGGTAACACGGGTTTTGTCACCAGGATGACCGATGCCAATGCGCAAACGTTGAAACCCATTACCACCACAACGACTGACAATGTCACGCAAACCATTATGGCCACCATGTCCACCACCCTGCTTTAACCGAATGGTACCGACCGGCAAATCCAGCTCATCGTGCACGACCAGTACGTTCGCCAGGTTGATCTTGTAAAACTGCATGAGGGGTTGCAGTGCCTGACCACTCAGGTTCATGAACGTATTTGGTTTCAGCAACCAGACATCACGGCCATGGATGCTGGCCTTTGCCACATCGCCGTTGAATTTTTTTTCCGGTTTGAAATGTCCGCCAAAGCGGCGTGCGACTTCGTCAACAAACCAGAAGCCGGCATTGTGTCGCGTGTTGGCATATTCAGTTCCGGGATTTCCCAGTCCCACTATGATGTCAACTTGCGCGGACAATGCCGGCTCCTGCTTGTTGCTGGATCAGATTAATCTTCGGATTTTTCCGGGCCGGCTTCTTCAGCAGCAGCTTCACCCGCTTCCTCGATGCCTTCCTCAGTTTCTTCCTTCGCTGCACGTGGCATGTGAATACTGGCAACCGCCTGGTCGTGTTCTTCACCATGCGTCAGTTCAACGATTTCGACACCACTCGGCAACTTGATGTCCGTCAGGTGACAGATTTCGTTCAGCTCCAGATTACCCAGGTCGACCTCGATAAATTCAGGCAGGTCTTTTGGCAGACACTGGACTTCCACTTCCGTGATGTTATGGGTAACCAGACCACCTTCGCGCACACCCGGAGCAGTAGCTTCGTTCAGGAAGTGTAACGGTACACTTACGCGGATTTCCTCGTTAGCGCTGACACGTTGCAGGTCCATATGCATGATGATCGGCTTGCTGGGATGACGCTGCAGGTCTTTTACAATGGCACTTTCTTCCTTGCCATCCAGTTTGACGGCAAGAATGTGTGAAAAGAACGCTTCGTTTTCCAGCTGGTGGGCCAGTTCGTTGTGTTCAAGACAAATCGGGGTCGGGTCCTTACCCGCACCATACATGATGGCGGGTACCTTACCGGCATGACGCAGGCGGCGGCTCGCACCTTTCCCCATGTCTGTACGCGGTTCTGCGTTTAATACAAAGTCAGTAGACATGTGACTTACTCCTGTTTTGCAAACCTGGGTTTGCGGTTAACAAGGCAAACTCGCGTTTGCCGTTCATCACCCTCGCGACCAAAGGTGACAAGAAACTGTTTTGCCGTCAGTCGATGAACAACGAGCTGACTGACTCTTCATCACTGATGCGGCGAATCGTTTCGGCCAGCAGTTCAGCGATACTTAACACACGTATGCGGCTGCACTTCTGCGCCGCTTCACTCAGCGGAATACTGTCGGTGACGACCAGCTCATCCAGCACGGACCTGTTGATGTTATCAACCGCCGGGCCGGACAACACTGCGTGCGAACAATACGCCAGCACCTTGGCAGCTCCGTGATCTTTCAATGCCGCGGCGGCGCGACATAATGTTCCGGCGGTATCCACCAGGTCGTCGATGATGATACAGCTACGGCCTTCCACATCACCGATGATATTCATCACCTGCGCCTCGTTCGGGTTCGGGCGCCGCTTGTCGATAATCGCCAGATCCGCTTCGTCAAGTCGCTTGGCCAGTGCACGTGCACGGACCACACCACCGACGTCCGGTGACACTACCATCAGATCCGGATAAGTCTGACGCCAGACATCACCCAGTAACACCGGCGAGGCATACACGTTATCGACCGGGATATTAAAAAATCCCTGAATCTGATCAGCGTGTAAATCCACCGTCAAAACACGATCCGTTCCGGCAGTGGCGATCATGTCCGCGATCAGTTTCGCGGTGATCGGTACCCGCGCCGATCGTGGCCGCCGGTCCTGCCGCGCATAGCCAAAATATGGCATCACTGCGGTAATGCGCGCTGCCGATGAACGACGCACCGCGTCGACCATGACCAGTAATTCCATCAAATTTTCATTGGTCGGCGCACAGGTTGGCTGCACGATAAAAACGTCCTTGCCGCGGACGTTTTCCATAATCTCGACCATGATCTCGCCATCGCTGAAGCGGCCGACCACGGCTTTACCCATTGGTATCTGCAAACGTGAAATGATGTCATTTGCCAATGCCGGATTGGCATTGCCCGTAAACACCATCATGCTACCGTTAGTCACAGCGCTTCCCCACTAGGCCAGATCTTTCATTTCAGAAAAATTACCTCGCATCCTGGCATCACCCAAATCGTTCTAAACACATGCAGAGTTTCACTCGCATCAAAATATGGCTGGGGTGCCAGGATTCGAACCTGGGAATGCTGGAATCAAAATCCAGTGCCTTACCGCTTGGCGACACCCCAAAAAACTCTTTCCCCTATTCACTTGCGATTGCCGTGTCGTTTAACCGTGTGTGGACCGGGGACGTCCCCACACCTTCGGCAACAAAACCATTCCAGCTTTCAGACAGTGACTGCCATGCGGTTTGCGCAGCAGCCTCGCTATCGAACCGGCCAAAGACACAGGCACCGGTTCCGGTCATGCTCGCCTGTGTAAACTCTGCCAGGGCGTCGATGGCATCCTGTATTTCCGGGTGGCGTGCGGTCACGATAGGCTCACAAACGTTACGGCTTCGCCCGGCCAGAAAGTCGCGTATTGTAATGGGTGGGCAATCCCGTATCAATTGCGAGTCGGAAAAAACCTCGGCCGTTGAGACATGTAGCGGGGGAATCAGCACCACATACCAGGCCTGCGGGACCTGCACCGGTGTCAGCTGCTGGCCAACCCCTTCGCCCCAGGCCGTTCGGCCATAGATGAATACGGGTACATCCGCGCCGAGCTGTAATCCAAGCCGGGCCAGTTCTTCCAGTTCAAGCTGGCAATCCCACAGCCGGTTAAGCCCGAGCAAGGTGGTGGCTGCATTGGAGCTGCCACCGCCCAGCCCACCGCCCATGGGCAGGCGTTTTTGCAGTGAGATGCGGACACCGTGAGTGGTTCGGCAGGTCTGCTGCAGCAGACGGGCTGCACGCATGATAATGTCATTTTCGGCGCTGACCCCAGCCAGTTCGTAGTCGCGATAAATCTGGCCATCGTCCGTGGCGGTGAAAGTCAGCTCATCGCCGACATTCAGGAGTTGAAACAGGGTTTGCAGCTCGTGATAACCGTCGCTTCGACGACCGGTTATATGCAGGAAAAGATTAAGCTTGGCCGGGGCTGGCAGGCTAAGTCTCTCAGTCATCAATACGCGCCGAGTTTCCATTCATCGACAACGAGACGCACGTCGATCTCCTGTTCCGGTTTGACGATAAACACCTTGCCGGGCAACTGTATACCACTGACACTGACGTAACGTTTGAATTTCACCTTCCAGTCGGTGTCTTCCAGATAAGCGAGACGCCCCTGCGTATCCAGCCGTGGCTGGCTGGTTTGTGTAGGGCTGGTCAGCCCCACGATCCAGTAGCGCAGGCCATCCACCGGCATATGCACACCGGTACGCTCATATAATAGTATCTCCGGATGGTCGGCATAGAAGGACTGGTCATCGGAATCCTGCAGAATGACCCCGTTGGCGTTGCCGATCAGCCTGACCCGGCCGGCCCCAAACGGTCCATGTAGCTGAATTTCATAGTTATCACCGTTCTGTTGCCACTCCATGTTCAGATTCCAGGCCTCATCACCCTGACTCACCGCAACCCGGCCAGACAGTCGCCAGGCCTTGATAGCGGCCAGTTCCGGTTGCCGTTGTTGCCAGGTTTGGGTGGGATCCGCCACGGGTGGCGGTTCCGGTGTCGTCGTACACCCACTGGCCAGAAACGCCATCAGCAGGAGCAGAGATAAGTGGAAGCGACGTTTATTTGGTAAAACGTTTGATAACATCGAGTAGCAATTTGTGTGACGGTGTCTCGCGCAGCGCTTCTTCCCAGATGCTCCGCGCCTCATCTTCATCACCCAGGACCCACAGCACTTCACCAAGGTGGGCGGCGATTTCCGAGTCCTTGAGTTTTGCAAAGGCCATGCGCAGGTATTTCAGCGCTTCCTGGTGATTACCCAGCCGGTAATGGGCCCAGCCCATGCTGTCCATGATGGCCGGATCATCCGGCTGAATCTGATAAGCCTTCTGAATATGTTGCATGCCTTCCTGGGTGCGATCGGTGCGATCCACCAGTGTATAGCCGTAGGCATTGAGGGCCTGGGCATTGTTCGGTTCCAGCTTGATGATCTGCTCCAGGTCTGAAAAGGTCACATCGACGCGTTCGATTTTTTCCGCGGTCAGCGCCCGTGCATACAGCAGTCCGACGTTACCCGGCAGGCGTGCCAGCCCTTCGCTGAAGAGATCGAAGGCTTCCTGGTAGAGCTTGGCTTCACGCAGGATTTCGCCTTCGGCCAGAATCAGGCGTTGCTCCATTTCGGCGTTTTCCGGCTCCAGGTTGCTGAGCCGTTCACGTGCCTGTGCCAGATCACCCGCCTGTGATTCGATAATGGCCATGCGAATCTGGGCGTCCACCTTGTATTGCCCGTTCGTGACGAGGCTATACCAGCGCATGGCTTCCTTAGTTTGTTCCTTTTGTTCGGCAATCTGTCCAAGGTAGTAACTGGCTTCATGGACCCGCTTGCCCTGTTTGACCAGCTTCTTGAACACTTTGGCAGACGCGTCCAGATCCCGGGTCTGTAGTGCAAGCAGCCCCAGCGCATATTGCGCCTCGGCATTGTTGGGCGCATGCACCAGTAATTCCTCAAACTGATCCCGCGCCTCTTCATAACGTTTTTCGTCAACCAGCCGGCGGGCATAATAATCCCGCAATACAAGATTGGCGGGATAGCGATTAACGGCTTTTTCCAGGTCCGTCATCGCCTGAACTTTCTTGCCCTGGCGATAAAGGGTATTGCTGTACAGGATGTGGGCATCAGCCCAGTCCGGGCGTAATGAAATGGCACGTTGCACGGCACTGGAAGCCGTATCCAGTTCGCCGACCAGGACCGCCAGCTGCGCATAGGCATACAGGGCATCCGGATTGTCCTGCCGGTTCGCCACAAGTTGACTCATAGCCCTGAGCGCGGTCTGCTTATCACGCTCCTTGCCGAGTAATGAGGTAATCAGCATAAAGGTATTGCGATTACCGCTATCGCCCAGCTCAACGACCCGCTCCAGATGCTGGTGGGCCTGTTCCGTGTTACCCATACGCACATACATCGCCGCGGCGACCTGGTGCGCTTCGATACTGTCCGGCTCGACCTCGGTCCACAGACTGGCCGCCTTGAGGGCACTGTCATTGTCGCGGGCATATACCGCAATGCGCGTGGCCCGCTCGATGACCTTGGGATCCATTGAATCCTCCGCAGCTGCCAGGTATTGCTTTACGGCCACCCCGATATGACCACGCTGGCCGGCTATTTCTGCGAGCATCAGCCGAAACAGCAGTTCGGGACTCAGGTCGGTGGTAGGCTCAGCCGGTTCCGGCATGACTTGCTGGGTTGTGACCGTCGTTGGCGGCGATTGTTCGGGTGACTGTTCAGGCGCGGATTGTTCTGGCGCAAGGGGCGCGGCACCGCAGGCAACCAGCCACGGTCCGACCAGTAGCCACAGAAGCGCTTTGGGGAAGTGTTTGATATTCCTGACTAGCATGTGCTGATTACCACCTGATTCACCAACTATATACAACTTTTCGGCAAAATACCCTGTATAATTTAGGTACACATTCAGGGTATTTGTTCACAAGTTAGCACGAATCAGACCAGAATTCCGTAAACAGATGACACTCCTGGCATTTGGCATAAACCACAAAACCGCTCCGGTTGATATTCGGGAGAAGGTCGCCTTTACCCCGGAAAAAATCCGTGACGCCCTGCTGGACCTGGTCGGGCGCGAGTCCATCAACGAGGCAGTGATTTTATCTACCTGTAACCGCACCGAACTTTATTGCGGCCTGGACTACCCGGCCAATGACGCCATTCTGGAATGGCTGAGTGAATATCACCAGTTACCGCTGGAAACCATCTCACCTTATATCTATGCCTATTCCGACAGTGATGCGGTAAGCCATATTCTCAAGGTGGCCAGTGGTCTGGATTCGATGGTGCTGGGCGAACCGCAGATTCTCGGCCAGATCAAGGAAGCCTATGTCGCCGCTAATCAGGCCGGAGCCCTTGGGACACAGTTGAATCGCCTGTTTCAGCACACCTTTGCAGTGGCCAAACAGGTGCGTACCGACACGGCGATTGGTGCCAGCCCCGTCTCCGTCGCATTTGCGGCCGTCAGCCTGGCAAAGCAGATCTTTTCCGATTTAAGTGAACACACTGTCATGCTGATCGGCGCCGGTGAAACCATCGAACTGGTGGCACGCCACCTGGTGGAAAACAACGTGCAACGCATCATCGTGGCGAATCGCACAGTCGAGCGCGCCAATGAGCTGGCGAAAAATTTTGATGCCCAGGCCATCGCGCTCAAACACATACCGCAACGTCTACAGGAAGCGGATATCGTAATCAGTTCCACCGCCAGTCCGTTACCGATAATCGGTAAGGGCATGATGGAAAACATCACCCGGCAGCGCAAACACCGGCCGATGTTTATGGTGGATATCGCCGTGCCACGGGATATCGAACCGGAAGTGGCCGAGCTCGATGATATCTATTTATATACAGTTGACGATTTACAGGAAGTCATCGAGGAAAACCGCAAGTCCCGCCAGGAAGCGGCCATGCAGGCCGAAGAGATTATTTCCACCCAGGTGGATCACTTCATGGGCTGGCTGCGTTCACTGGATGCCGTCGATGCAATTCGCGCCTTTCGTGAACAGGCCAACAAGCATCGCGAAGATGTGCTGGCCAATGCACGTCGACAGTTACTGGCCGGCAAGGACCCGCATGCCGTGGTGACCGAACTGGCCAGGGTCCTGACCAACAAACTGATCCACGAGCCCAGTGTGCAGATGAAGCACGCCGCCTACCACGGTGATCAGGAACAGTTAAAAAACGCCTGCCGCTTACTCGGCCTCAATCCCGATCTCGTCGATTAGCAACCCTGTTGCTGATCTTTTTTCGCCGTTTATTCCCGTGCCTGAACTATTTTATGATTGATGTATGAAAGACTCGATTCGAACCAAATTACAATCCCTCTCCGAACGACTGGAAGAAATCAACGCCCTGTTGTCTGATCCGGACGTGATTGGTGATCAGAACAAATTCCGCGGCCTGTCGCAGGAACACGCCCAGCTCAGCCCGATCATTTCCTGTTACCGGGATTATGAAAGCACCCTCAATGCCATTGAGGATGCACAGGTGATGCTGGAAGAAGACGATCCGGACATGCGCAACCTGGCCGAAGAGGAACTCAAACAGGCAGACGCGCGTAAGGATGCACTGGCACAGGAACTGCAATTGCTGATGCTGCCCAAAGATCCGAATGATGAAAAAAATATTTTTCTGGAAATCCGTGCCGGCACCGGTGGAGACGAAGCCGCCATTTTTGCCGGTGACCTGTTTCGCATGTATGCCCGCTACGCGGAAAAACAGCGCTGGAAACTGGAAGTCATGAGTGAACACGAAGGCGAACACGGTGGTTACAAGGAAATCATCGCCCGCATCGAAGGACAGGGTGCCTATTCACGGCTCAAGTTTGAGTCTGGTGCACATCGCGTGCAACGCGTACCGGAAACCGAGTCGCAGGGGCGCATTCATACTTCGGCCTGTACGGTCGCCATCATGCCGGAAGTGGATGACATCGATGAAGTGGATATCAACACTAACGACCTGAAGATTGATACTTATCGCGCCTCCGGTGCCGGTGGTCAGCACGTCAACAAAACCGATTCGGCAATCCGTATCACGCACTTACCTACTGGTATCGTGGTGGAATGCCAGGATGAACGTTCGCAGCATAAAAACCGTGCCCGCGCCATGTCGCTGTTACAGGCACGACTGTTAACCCAGCAACAGGAAAAACAACAAAAAGAACAGGCGCAGACTCGCAAGTCGCTGGTGGGCAGCGGTGATCGTTCCGAGCGTATTCGTACCTATAACTATCCGCAGGGACGTGTCACTGATCACCGTATCAACCTGACCCTGTACAAACTGGACGAAATTATGCAGGGCAGTCTGGATGAAGTCATCGGGCCGTTGATTCATGAACACCAGACCGACCTGCTGGCCAGCATGAGTGAAGAGGCCTGATGAATATCACGCTGGGCAACCTGCATCGTGACGCCATCAACCTGTTGTCACATAGCTCGGATTCGGCGCGTCTCGATGCCGAGTTACTGATTGCCCATGTGCTGGTGATTCCACGCACGCAGTTCATTACACAACCTGATATGGCGATTGAGACACAAAAGCTCGATCAGATCACCGCCTTAATCAAACAACGTAAACAGGGTGTGCCGGTTGCTTACCTGATTGGTAAACAACATTTCTGGGATGTGGAACTGACGGTCACGAAGGACACGTTAATACCGCGACCGGAAACGGAATTACTGGTGGAAACCGCGCTGACTTTATTTTCACAGCAACAACCCGTCGATGTCGTGGATCTGGGCACCGGCAGTGGCGCGATTGCAATTGCCATCGCCAAAGCGCGACCCGGCTGGAATGTACTGGCAACCGATCTCGCCTCAACGACACTGAATGTGGCGCAACAAAATGCCCGGCACTATAAGCTGGATAATCTTCAGTTCGAACAGGGCAACTGGTTTGAGGCTATCAATACAAACCATCGGTTTGATTTGATTATATCCAATCCACCCTATGTCGCTGATAATGATCCCCACTTACAGCTGGGGGATGTGCAACATGAACCGTCACACGCCCTGACATCTGGGCCGGATGGATTGAATGACATTCGTTATCTGGTGACAAACAGTCATCGGTATTTAAACACTGACGGCTGGTTGATGCTGGAACATGGTTATGACCAGGGACAGCAGGTTCATGAATTATTTGAATCGGCTGGTTATTCATCAATTACACAGCGTCATGATCTGGCCGGACATGTTCGAATGACTTACGCACAGTGGCATATTCATGGATGACAACCAGTTACTGCGCTATAGCCGGCAGATTATGTTGCCGCAGATTGATGCCACTGGTCAGCAACGCCTGCTTGATTCGACAATATTAATAGTCGGTATGGGTGGACTGGGTTCACCTGCCGCCATGTACCTGGCCAGTGCCGGTGTCGGTCATCTTATTCTGGCTGATTTTGATAACGTGGAGTTATCCAACCTGCAACGGCAGATCATTCATCGCACGCAGGACATTGGTAAGGCCAAGGTCGATTCCGCATTTGAAACACTCAAAGACATCAATCCGGATGTCGTCGTCACGCGTTATAAAAACAAACTGGATGACAGCGCACTGAATGAACTGGTGCCGCAGGTCGATCTGGTTGTGGACGGCTGTGATAATTTTGAGACACGCTTTGCCGTTAACAGGGCCTGTGTTAAACATAAGAAACCATTAGTCTCCGGTGCAGCGATTCGTTTTGAAGGCCAGCTCAGTGTGTTTCCCAATGATGCAGGCGATGCACCCTGTTATCGTTGTTTATACCGGGATGGTGGCGAAGAGGATCTGCGTTGCAGTGAAAACGGTGTGCTTGCTCCTGTTACCGGTTTGATTGGATCACTGCAGGCCATCGAAGCGATCAAGTATCTGACCCAGGCCGGCGATACATTGTGCGGTTATCTACTGGTTGTCGATGGCCTGGCGATGGAGTTTCGCAAGATTAAACTCAAAAAAGATCCGGCCTGCCCGGTTTGCAGTCAATAATACTGTTTATTTCAACAAGCCGACAAAATCACCACTGAACCGGCCTGCCGCCCGGTCATTACACACTAGTCCGGCCGTCAGACTGATACGTGAACGCGAATGCCGTTGTAACGTCTTTACAAACCGGTTCCATACTGGCTGATCATCAAATTCACAGCATGCTTCAAAGTCTCCTGCCATGGCTGCATCGTAGTGCATGGTGTTTTTGTGAATCACCAGTCGCGCCTGAATATCGTTTGTCTTGCAGCGAACATAGAGCAGCGTCCAGGCAGACAGGATAGCCAGTGCCGAGGCACTGCCACCAAACACGGTTTCACGATGATTGATATTAGGTGCCAGTGGTGCCGCCAGCCTGACCTGATGTTCCTGTGCACTTATCACCTTTACCCCCATCGCGAGCGACAGGGGAATGTGCTCATGCAGGTAGCGTTCAACCTCGGTCGGATTCATAGACCTGAATTAAATGATTCCAGCTAACAGCCACTAGGGTTTAAATGATTGCATGAATGGATTGTTGGTGTTTTTCTTAATGACGATATAACCATGATCGGTTGCCTTGTGGCATTTATTACAGGAGGCAATCAGTTCATCCAGCTTCACTTTCATATCGCTCGCATTGTTGCTTTTAATGGCTTTTTCCAGCGCTTCAAACGGTTTTTCCAGATGAAAGTCAACCAGCTTCCCTACCGCGTGTCCGTCGTAGGATTCCACTTTCTCAATTTGTTCAATTACTTCCTCTATTTCGTGCGCATAAAAGTTTGCCAGCTTCTGGTTTTTCGCATCGACAGACAAACTGAGTTTATGGGTAAAATATTGCAGAGATTGCATCAGTGCCACCAGCTCCACATCGCCTTCATCGGACGCCTTGACTGGCATGCTTACGAACAGGGCTACACTTAAAATCAAAATGCTTTTCATTCTCACAGGTTTACTCCTTATTCAATTTCAATTTAATGCCGCGTCTCCGACGGATTCGTCGTGACGCTGCTGGCAAAGATTTCTTCCACATCGACCGTGTCAAACGCATATTTCTGATTACAGAATTCACAGGCCACACTGACCTCACCCTGTTCTTCCAGAATCCCTTTGACTTCGACAGGACCCAGGCTGCGTAACATGTTGATGACGCGGTCCTTGGAACAGGTACAACGAAAACAGACCGGCGCCGGATCAAATACGCGAACCTTTTCTTCATGAAACAGGCGATGTAGTAATTTGAGCTCAGAGACTTCAAGAAGTTCTTCATTACTGACCGTGTTGGCCAACTGGATGACACGATTCCAGGCGTCCGCGTCTTCGGCTTCTTTTTCAGTGGGTAATTTTTGTAACATCAGGCCCGCAGCCCGATGCTCATTTGCACTTAACCACAGGCAGGTATCCAGTTGCTCGGATTGTTGCAGGTAGTTCATCAGCGCATCCGAGACACTGTTACCACTTAACTCAACAATACTCTGATAACGATCCTGATCATCCTTGGGTTCCAGTGTTATAGTCAACTGACCGTTGCCGGCCAGCGTCGATAAATCGCCTTCCTCGGGTAACTCGGACCAGTGCGCCAGGCCACGTAATTCATGCGCATTGCTGCATTCCACCACCAGCAGTGAAATCGGTCCGGTGCCCTGTAACTGAATAATCAACCTGCCGTGTAATTTTAACGAGGCCGCCAGCAACACCGATGCTGCCATCATTTCACCGAGGACACTGCGCACCAGCGGCGGATAATCATGCTTGTCGAGAATCGCCTGCCAGGTGGCATCCAGATGCACAATCTCACCGCGTATCGGCGTGTGCTCAAATAAAAAGCGCTGTAATGTGTCGTTGTCTGACATCGTAGCTGGTAAAATATCTCTTATTGCTGAATATCAATTTTTTCAGCACTTGAAAATCAACAAACAAAACCGTCGACGGCATGGACGCCGTCGTCGAGCGTACAGGGATGTATTTACAGCGTGTTTTGTTTGTTGATATCCAAGTGCATAATACTCTAGCCTGTAACGACTTACGGCTTTAGTTTATTTCGAAGTAACTGATTAACCTGCCCCGGATCCGCCTTCCCTTTCGACGCCTTCATCACCTGGCCAACGAAAAACCCAAGCACTTTCTCTTTACCTGCCCGGAACTGTTCAACCTGGTCGGGGTTGTTGGCAATGATCTCATCAATGATCTTTTCGACTTCACCGGTGTCGGCCGGTTTCAGGCCACGCTTTTCGATGATCGCATCCGCATCACCTTCACCGTCCCACATGGCATTGAACACTTCCTTGGCCATCTTGGAGGTGATCGCATTTTCAGCCAGTCGTTTGATCATGCCACCGAGCATTTGCGCACTGATCGGGCTGTCGGTGATATCCCTGTCTTCCTTGTTCAGTCGTCCGGACAGTTCACTGATGACCCAGTTGGCAGACAACTTGGCCTGAGCGGAAGTTTTTACGACGGTTTCAAAATAGTCGGCCAGGTCCTTATCGCCGGTAAGAATACTCGCATCGTAATCACTCAATGCAAACTCTTTTTCAAAACGGGCCTTTTTCGCCGACGGCAGTTCCGGCATGGTCTTTTCAACTGAGGCAATGGTTTCGTCGTTGATGGCCACCGGGAGTAAATCCGGATCCGGGAAATAACGATAATCCATCGCTTCTTCCTTGGAACGCATGGAACGGGTTTCGTTTTTGTCCGGATCGTACAGGCGGGTTTCCTGAATGATTTCGCCACCGCCTTCCAGCACATCGATCTGCCGTTCCACTTCGAAGTTGATGGCGCGTTCCACAAACCGGAATGAGTTGATGTTTTTTAATTCTGTACGCGTGCCAAATTCCTTCTGCCCTTTTGGTCGCACAGAGACATTGGCGTCACAACGAAACGAGCCTTCCTGCATGTTACCGTCACTGATTTCCAGGTAACGCACCAGTGAATGAATCTTTTTCATGTAGGCCACTGCTTCTTTGGCGGACCGCATATCCGGTTCTGAGACGATTTCCAGTAACGGTGTACCGGCGCGATTCAAATCAATGCCGGTCATGCCGTGATAATCCTCGTGCAATGACTTACCGGCGTCTTCTTCAAGGTGGGCGCGGGTGATACCGATGGTTTTGCTGGTGCCATCTTCCAGTTCGATATCAATTTTCCCGGTTTCGACTATCGGTAATTCATACTGACTGATCTGGTAGCCCTTGGGTAAGTCCGGATAAAAATAGTTTTTCCGCGCAAACACGGAATGACGCGAGACATTTGCACCAATCGCCAGGCCAAACTTGATGGCCATGATCACGACTTGTTTATTTAATACCGGCAGCACGCCCGGCAGACCAAGGTCCACCGCGCAGGCCTGCGTATTCGGTTCCGCACCATAAGCGGTTGAGGCGCCTGAGAAGATTTTACTTTTAGTTGCCAGCTGGGTATGAATTTCCAGACCAATGACTGTTTCCCATTCCATCACGTTACCTTCGTTGCTGATTTCTTTCTTAAGTTAATCTGCACTATCCCATGCCGGGGTCAGAGTATAGAAACAGTTTTCAGGACCGTCTGCGGCAGGGATGCCGCAGCCGAGCGTACAGGGATGTATTCATAGCGTGTCCTTAAAACTGTTTCTATACTCTGACCTGTACTCTGCAGTCGTTCACTTTGCATATATCGTGTTCTTTATTACAAATCACCCTGTCTGGCTGACTCCGGTGACATGTTCCAGGAGACGCCATAAATACGTCCATGTGGCCGCACGCTCCCGGAACATGTCACCATCGTCAGCCGTGCTGGTTTCTTGGCATCATTTAAAACCATCCGGCAATTTCGTATGCCAGTCCGTATTCAATTGATATTGATGCGCCACATTTAACAGCCGCGCCTCGTCAAAATAATTACCAATAATCTGTAACCCCACCGGCAAATCATGCGCAAAACCGGCCGGTACCGACATGCCCGGCAGTCCGGCCAGGTTGGTGGCAATGGTATAAATATCCGACAGGTACATGGTGATCGGGTCATCACTGCGCTCACCTTTTTTGAACGCCACGCTGGGTGAGGTCGGCCCCATAATGACATCGACGTTTTCAAACGCCTGTTTGAAATCATCGCTGATCAGGCGGCGTACTTTCTGTGCCTTGAGATAATAGGCATCGTAATAACCGGCAGACAGGGCATAGGTACCGATCATGATACGGCGTTTGACTTCCGGCCCAAATCCTTCGCCGCGCGAACGCTTATATAAATCTTCAAGATCCTTCGGATCATCACAGCGATAACCGAAACGTACGCCGTCAAAGCGTGACAGGTTGGATGAACATTCGGCCGGTGCAACCACATAATAAGCCGGTACCGATAAGCCGCTGTTGGGCAATTCAATATCAACAATTTCTGCGCCGAGTTTTTTGTACGTATCAATGGCCTGCTGAATGACATCACCGACCGCACTATCCAGCCCTTCTCCGAAATATTCTTTCGGTAAGCCGATTTTCAAACCTTTTAGATCCTGTTTCAGGTTTGCGGTGTAATCCGGCACGTCTTTTTCAACACTGGTGGAATCTTTCGTATCAAACCCGGCCATAACATTTAATAACAGCGCCGCATCTTCCGCGGTTTGTGTTAGTGGTCCGGCCTGATCGAGACTGGAGGCAAACGCGATCATGCCGTAGCGGGAAACACGACCATAAGTCGGTTTTAAACCGGTAATGCCACATAATGATGCCGGTTGTCGAATGGAACCACCGGTATCCGTGCCCGTTGACGCCGGTACCAACCGTGCCGCGACAGATGCCGCCGAACCACCGGACGATCCGCCCGGCACACAATCCGTGTTCCAGGGATTATTGACCGGTCCGTAAAAACTCGTTTCATTGGATGAGCCCATGGCAAATTCATCCATATTCAGTTTACCCAGCATGATGGCGCCGGCCTGATTAAATTTATCAACAACAGTTGCATCGTATGGCGCAATAAAGTTATCCAGCATTTTTGATCCGCAGGTGGTTTTCACGCCGTTGGTACAAAAAATATCTTTTTGCGCGATGGGAATACCGGTTAACGCTGTTGCCTTGCCCTGTGCAATTAATTTATCGGCCTGACGCGCCTGCTCCAGGGCGAGATCGTTTGTAACGGTGACAAAACTGTTTAACTGTGAATCATATTTTTCGATACGATCCAGATAGTGTTGCGTCAGTTCGACGCTGCTGATGGATTTGTTGTGTAAGTCTTCTGATAACTCACGAATGGTTTTGTTATGTAAACTCATAGTAACGAAACAACTTTGCTGGATTTATAAATTAAACGATTTTTATTCGATGACTTTCGGCACCAGGTACAAACCATCCTCAACCTTCGGCGCATGTTGCTGAAAATGATCGCGCTGATTGGTCTCGGTGACTTCATCCGGTCGCAAGCGTTGCACGGCATCAAGCGGATGCGCCATTGGTGTAACCTGATCCGTATCGACAGCGCTCATCTGTTCGACAAGATTCAGGATATTTGTCAGGTTGGTGGCGTAACCGGGAATATCCGCCTCGTCGATCGCCAGCCTGGCCAGGTGGGCAATCTTTTTTACGTCGTCTCGTTCAAGTGACATAGGGTCCTCTTTACCTCAAATTTCGTGTCTGTGACGGGTTGGACAAAAAATCATTATTTTCAGCTACCTGCTTGCCCAATACCCCCTGTATTGATTAAAGTAAGGCAACTTACTTATATATAAAGCAGATACCAATATGTTCGAAAGTCTCAGGGGTATGTTCTCCAATGACGTGTCCATCGATCTGGGCACCGCCAACACCCTTATATACGTTCGCGGAAAAGGGATTGTACTAAATGAACCGTCCGTCGTCGCCATCCGTCAGGAGCGTGGCCCGGGCGGGCCGAAATCCGTCGCCGCTGTCGGCATGGAGGCCAAGCGCATGCTGGGCCGGACTCCCGGCAATATCGTGGCGATTCGCCCCATGAAAGATGGCGTTATTGCTGATTTTACCGTCACCGAGAAGATGCTCCAGCATTTTATTCGCAAGGTGCACGAGGCACGCTTTTTCCGCCCCAGCCCACGCGTCTTGATCTGTGTGCCGTGTGGCTCGACCCAGGTCGAACGCCGCGCGATACGTGAATCCGCCGCCGGGGCCGGTGCACGTGAAGTCTTTTTAATCGAAGAGCCTATGGCCGCCGCCATTGGCGCCGGCATGCCGATCAGTGAGGCCAGCGGCTCCATGGTGCTGGATATCGGCGGTGGCACGACGGAAGTCGCCGTCATTTCCCTGAGCGGTATCGTTTATTCCGCCTCGGTGCGCATCGGTGGGGATCGCTTTGACGATGCCATTATCAACTATGTGCGGCGTAACTACGGCTCACTGATTGGTGAATCTACCGCCGAGCGCATAAAACATGAGATCGGCTCGGCCTACCCCGGCAATGAAGTACGTGAAATGGAAGTACGTGGCCGTAACCTGGCCGAAGGGGTACCGCGCAGTTTTACACTCAACAGCAATGAAATTCTTGAAGCCCTGCAGGAACCCCTGTCGGGTATCGTCAGCGCAGTCAAAACGGCGCTGGAACAAACCCCACCGGAACTGGCCGCTGATATCGCTGAACGCGGCATGGTGCTGACCGGTGGTGGCGCCCTGCTACGTGACCTGGATCGTTTGCTTATGGAGGAGACCGGCCTGCCAGTGATCATCGCTGAAGACCCGCTGACCTGTGTGGCGCGTGGTGGTGGTCGTGCACTGGAGATGATTGATGAGTACGGTGGTGATCTGTTTACTGTTGAGTAAACAGCATGACCATTGAGGAGGTTGTGACGTTAAACACCTGTTCAAACAAGGCCCGTCGCTTGGTATACGCCTGATCATTTTGTGCCTGATTTCGGTCATGCTCATGGTCCTTGACCATCGCTTTCAGGCCATGACGACCATTCGCTCTGCGCTGTCTGTAGTCGTTGATCCGATTCGCTATCTGGTCAATCTGCCCTCCGATATCATTGACTGGAGCTCACAATCACTGGTGAGCCACTCCACCCTGGAAGATGAAAACAAGACCCTGCGCACCCAGAACCAGTTACTCAAGGCCAAACTGCAGAAATATGCCTCGCTGAAGACTGAAAATGCCAACCTGCGCGCCCTGCTCAAGTCCGTTGAAAAACATGATGAAGAGTTTGAACACGTACTGGTCGCGGAAATGCTGTCAGTGGATCTGGATCCCTACCGGCGCCAGTTTGTCATTAATAAAGGTAACAGCCATGGCGTTTATATGGGTCAGCCGATAATCGGTGCCCAGGGGGCGATGGGAAAGATTGTGCATGTGGGTCCCATGTCGAGTACCGCCATGCTGATAACCGACGCCAGTCACTCCGTGCCGGTTCAGGTCAATCGAAACGGTGTACGTGCCATTGCGGTCGGCAAACCCAAACAGAACCAGCTAGAACTGATTCACCAGCCCAACAATGCCGATATCATGGTCGACGACCTGCTGGTGACTTCCGGGCTGGGCTGTATGTTTCCGCCCGGTTACCCGGTCGGCCGTGTTGTCGAAATCAACACCAATCCCAGTCTGCCGTTTGCACAAATCCTGGTAGAACCCACTGCACAACTGGATCGTAACCGCGAAGTCCTGCTGGTCTGGCCATCTCACCGCACCAATCCGGAAGCGGCCTGTAAAGGTCCGCAGGAGGAAAAATCATGAGTGCCGTGATACCGCGAGGCAGTCCGGTAATTTTCCTGACACTCATTGTGGCACTCATGCTGACTATCATGCCCCTGCCGACCTGGGCAGAAGAGATTCGGCCACACTGGGTATTGATGGTCATCATCTACTGGAGCATGGCCCTGCCGCATCGGGTGAATATTGGTGTGGCATGGATAATGGGTCTGTTACTCGATGTTTCTTACGATGCGGTTCTTGGCCAGTATGCACTGGCCATGGCCATCGTGGCGTATTTCACCGTTTACCTGCATCAGCGCCTGCGTATCTTTCCAGTCTGGCAACAGGCGATTGTGGTATTCATTTTCTGCCTGATTTACGACATCATCGTGTTATGGATCAAGGGTATCACCGGTATTGCACCCAGTATCTGGATGGTCCTGCTACCCTGTTTTACGACAGCTGTATTGTGGACACCGGTATTCATGATTCTGCGAAAGGTCCGCCGCGTGTACGGTGTCAACTAGCATTATGGCACGACAAAGTTCACTCACCATCAAGGACCATCTGCGCGAGACCCACCTGTTCCAGAAACGCGTTCTGTTTGCAGTCATTGTCGCCGTTGCAGTATTAGTGTTGATTATCGCGCGGCTGATATACCTGCAGATTATCAATCACGATCATTACACCACCCTGTCAGAAGAAAACCGTATCAATATACTTCCCATTCCACCGATACGTGGCCTGATCTATGACCGCAACGGTGTACTGCTGGCGCAAAACCTGCCCAGTTTTACACTGCAGCTTATTCCGGAACATATTCGGGATCTGGATGACACGCTGCAGCAGTTAAAAGCACTGATTGATGTATCTGACGAAGAAATCGCACGCTTTCATGAACTGCGAAAAACCAAACGTCGTTTTGAAGGCGTCCCGTTACGCTTTCGCCTGAATGATGTGGAACGTGCCAAGGTGGCAGTTCATCAGGACCGCCTGCCGGGTGTTAACGTCACTGCTGAGCTGACGCGTGATTACCCGCAGGGCAAACTGGCATCTCATGCCATTGGATATGTTGGCCGTATTAACGAAATTGAATTAACCCGGCTGGATGCAACCCGCTACAGTGCCACCAAACATATCGGTAAAGTCGGTGTGGAACGATCTTACGAAGACATCCTGCACGGTGAAGTCGGTTTCGAGCGGGTCGAAACCAATTCGCAGGGTCGCATCATGAACAAGGTTCCGGAACTGTTGCCCATCCCCGGTAAAGACCTGTACATGACCATCGACATCAATGTACAGAAAATTGCCGAACAGGCCTTTGGCGAAGACAACGGTGCACTGGTCGCGATTGATCCTCAGGACGGTTCGGTTATCGCGTTTGTCAGTATGCCGACTTATGATCCAAACATCTTTGTGAACGGTGTAGACAGGGAAACCTACCGGGCACTGAGTCAGTCGCCACAACGGCCACTGTTTAACCGCGCGCTGCAGGGGCAGTATCCACCGGGCTCTACGCTCAAGCCATTTATCGGTCTGGCCGGACTGGAAGACAAAATTATCGGCAGTGATGAAAAAATTAAATGCCCCGGTTATTACATGCTTAAAAATGATGAACGCAAATACCGGGACTGGAAAAAAGAAGGCCATGGCGAGACCAACCTGACCAAGGCCATTGTCGAATCCTGCGATGTCTATTTTTATGATCTTTCACTCGCGTTAAAAATTGATCGCATCGAAGCATACCTGGCCCGATTTGGACTTGGTGAAACAACAGGTATTGATATTCGCGGTGAACAGGAAGGCCTGCTCCCTTCCAGGGAATGGAAACGCAAGACCTATAATTTGCCCTGGTTTCCCGGTGAAACACTCATCACCGGTATCGGCCAGGGTTTTACCCTGACCACGCCCTTGCAGCTGGCACATATCACTGCAACCCTCGGTACTCAGGGTGAACGCTACAAACCTCGCATTGTGCATGCCATCGGCGAACCGGGCATAGAAGAAATCAGCGTCACCAGTCCTAACCATATAGGCACCGTGCAAAAAAGTAATCCGGAAAACTGGAACATTATAATTCGTGCCATGACACGCGTGGTTCACAGTATTTACGGAACGGCGCGCAGCATTAACCCGGGCATTCAATACAAGGTTGCCGGTAAAACAGGCACCGCCCAGGTATTTGGTATCAAGGAAGATGAAGAATATGATGAGGAAAAAATTGCCAAAAAACTGCGCGATCATGCCCTGTTCATTTCGTATGCACCGGTAGATGAACCACGCATTGCCGTTGCGGTCATAGTAGAGAATGGAGGCAGCGGTGGCGCAATTGCCGCACCTATCGCTCGCAAGGTGATGGACGCATATCTGTTGAAGGACAAATAATGGCATTTGCACGTTCCGAATTTGCTGACACTACTCGCCTGAGCGGCGGGCGCCGCTATATTCGTGGCCTGCATATCGACCTGCCGCTGTTGTTAAGCCTGTTATTACTGGCCGGTATCGGCCTGGTTGTGCTGTACAGTGCATCCGAACAGAGCAATGACGTCGTGATCAAGCAACTCATTCGCCTGACAATCGCATTTGGGATTATGTTTGCCGTCGCCCAGTTGTCGCCGGACACCATTGAACACTGGAGTCCCTGGTTATTTGGTGTTGGCCTCGTGATGCTGGTAGCGGTTTTATTACTGGGTGAAGTGGGCAAAGGTGCCAAGCGCTGGCTGGACCTGGGATTATTTACGTTTCAACCATCGGAATTAATGAAACTCGCATTGCCAATGATCATTGCCTGGTACCTGTCGGATACCACATTACCGCCACGTTTCAGTCGCATCATCATTTCTCTTGCCCTGATCCTGTTACCAACCTTTCTGGTAGCCCGCCAACCTGATCTGGGAACAGCTATCCTGCTCGCCGGCTCCGGTATTTTCGTCCTGTTTCTGGCCGGCCTGAGATGGCGTTTTATTATTACCAGCTTTATTCTGCTCATTCCCCTGTCCTGGGTGCTGTGGCAATACGGCATGCATGATTATCAACGTAAACGGGTATTAACCTTCCTGAACCCGGAAAGCGATCCTCTGGGATCCGGCTACCACATTATTCAGTCCACGATTGCCATCGGATCCGGCGGCCTGTATGGCAAGGGCTGGCTCAATGGTACGCAGTCACACCTGGATTTTCTGCCGGAACGTAAAACCGATTTCATCTTTCCGGTCTTCAGCGAGGAATTCGGGTTGCTCGGATCCATCCTGTTACTGGCCGTGTATGCACTTATCATCGCACGCGGATTGATTATTGCCAGCCAGGCCCAGGATACTTACACCCGGTTGCTTGCAGGCAGTATCACACTGACATTTTTCCTCTATGTCTTTATCAATATCGGCATGGTCAGCGGGTTATTACCGGTCGTAGGTGTGCCGTTACCGCTGGTCAGTTATGGTGGAACATCGATGGTGACCTTGATGGCCGGATTCGGTATTCTTATGTCTATCCAGACACACAGGAAGTTAATAGCGAGTTAATATAAATGGAATCACGAATTCACAAACTGATCAGCACACTGCTGATATCCTGCTCCATCACAGTCATCCACAATGCGCATGCGACTGAACCACGCCCGTTTGATGATAAAAACCTGATAAGCACATTCGTTTCGGAAATGGTCGAAGAGCACAAGTTCGATGCCAGCCTGCTGACGGAATTATTTGACAAGGCCCGGCTGCACCAGTCCATTATCGATGCCATTTCCAGACCGGCAGAAAGCAAACCCTGGTATGAATACCGCCCGATTTTTGTCACGCGGGAGCGGGTACGAGGCGGTGTACTGTTCTGGAATGAACATGCGGACATTTTACAGAAAGTATCTGAAACCTATAAGGTGCCACCGCAGATCCTGGTCGCCATTGTCGGCGTGGAAACACGTTATGGCAAACACAAGGGTAGCTACCCGGTACTGGATTCTCTGTCGACGCTGGCCTTTGCCTATCCACCACGCGCCAAATTCTTCCGGAGTGAGCTCAAACATTTCCTGCTAATGACACGCGAGGAAAAAATGGACCCGCTGGAATTAAAAGGATCATATGCCGGCGCGATGGGCATGCCGCAGTTTATTTCCAGCAGTTTTCGACATTATGCCGTGGACTTTGACAAGGACGGCAAGCGTGACCTGTGGGAAAATGTCTCTGATGCACTTGGCAGTGTTGGTAATTATTTCAAACGCCATGGCTGGAAAGCCGGCGAGCCGGTCACTCACAAGGTGGAAGTCAGCGGCCTGAAATACAAGACTCTCATCGATGGTTCACTCAAACCGCGTTATACACCTGAACAGCTTCGCCTCGCTGGCGTGGTATTACCTGCCGGCCTGCCCGCTGATCTGAAAGGTAATCTGATTGAACTGGAAAACGGCGATGGTGTGGAACACTGGGTCACCTGGCACAATTTTTATGTCATCAGCCGTTACAACCACAGCGCACTTTATTCCATGGCGGTTTATCAGTTAAGTAATGAAATTGCAACCTCACGCTAATAACGTGTTTAAACGATATATCAACATAACAATGACCGCCGTCCTGCTCACAGGCAGTACGGCCTGTAGTTTCAAGGGTCCGCGTGATGGCGCGCCTACCCGTGAAGTGAATGTTGCCCGCATCCCCGATGCCGTACCGCGCGTGGAACCCATCACCTCTGCCGGCAATCCGCCCAGTTATACCGTGCTGGGTAAAACCTATTACACCATGAAATCCGCCAACGGATATTCCGATCGGGGTCTGGCTTCCTGGTATGGCACCAAGTTTCATGGTCGAAAAACCTCGAACGGCGAAACCTATAACATGTACAAGATGACCGCCGCACATAAGACCCTGCCGATTCCGTCTTACGTCCATGTTACCAACCTGAAAAACGGCCGCGAAATTATTGTCCGTGTGAACGATCGCGGCCCGTTTCATCCGAACCGGATTATCGATCTGTCTTACGTGGCCGCCAAGAAACTCGGCATCGTTGGCCATGGTACCGGTTTCGTGGAAATCCGCAGTATCGACCCACGCACCTGGCACAAACACAAGCACCTGTACAAACGCCAGGTAACGAAAACGTCACCAGTGAAAGCAAAGTCCTTTGAAACACTGTTTATTCAGGCAGGCGCCTTCACCAGTCGCCATAATGCCAGCAAGCTGCAACAGCGCCTTAATCAGTTATTTCCAAACCGTTCTGTGACACTGGCGTTTGCCGAAACGGATAATCTTTATCGGGTTCGAATTGGCCCGATCCCGTCGGTCGATGAGGCGGATAAAATTGCCCAGACCATCAGCGATAACGGCTACCCCACCCCACACGTCGTCCTCGAATAACCCCACCAGGCCGTGTAATAAAATGCGCAACCGGTAGTGTGCGCTTGCCCATCAGGCGCGATACAATAGAGGCCCGTAAACGAGGTGAAGGTGCTATGTTGTTGAAAAATAAGAGTTTTCTATTTGTTGGTTTGCTTATCGTCCTGATATCCCAGCCACTGCGTGCCGACCTGATTCCGGCCGCCCCAAAACTCAAGGCCAACTCTTACCTGCTGATTGATTTTCATAGCGGGCATATCCTGACCGAACAGGATATGAACAAGCGGATCGAACCCGCCAGTCTCACCAAGTTAATGACTGCCTATGTCGTAATGCATGAAATTGAAAACGGCACCATCAAACTGGATGACGAGGTCCTGATCAGTGAAAAAGCGTGGCGCATGAAAGGCTCCCGTATGTTCATTGAGGTCAACTCAAAAGTCACCGTCAAGGAATTGATGCTCGGTATGATCGTTCAGTCGGGTAACGACGCCAGTGTTGCGCTGGCAGAACATACCGCAGGCAGCGAAGAAAGTTTTACCGGCCTGATGAATAAACATGCCGAACGGCTCGGTATGACCAACACCCACTTCGTCAACAGTACCGGCTGGCCGCATCAGGACCACTACACAACAGCGGCCGACCTGGCCATTTTAACGCGCGCACTGATTCATGATTACCCGCAACATTACGCACTTTATAAAATCAAGAAATACGCCTACAACAATATTCCGCAGTTTAATCGTAACCGTCTGTTGTGGCTTGATGAACGCGTTGACGGCGTTAAAACCGGACATACGGATTCCGCCGGTTACTGCCTGATTTCATCCGCCGTGAAAAATGATATGCGTCTTATCTCCGTGGTTGTCGGCACCAACTCCGAGCGGTCAAGAGAAAGTGCCAGCCGCAAGTTACTCAACTACGGTTTTCGTTTTTTCGAGACCTTCAAGTTACATGCCGCAAATGCACCACTGACTGACATGCGCATCTGGAAAGGTGAAAAGGAAACAGTACCGCTGGGATTGTCCAGAAGCCTGTATGTCACCACACCGCGTGGCAAACGCAACAAGATCAAGGCACATATGAGTGTAAAGTCCACGATCGTTGCCCCGGTTGAACGCGGTTCGGAATATGGCAAGGTTGAGGTCAAACTGGGTGATGAGCTGATTGCCGAACGTCCCCTGGTTGCGCTGGAACAGGTCAATGAAGGTGGATTCTGGCGCCGCACGGTTGATAACGTCAAACTTTTATTCCAGTAACACTCAGGATCGAGCATGTCATCGTCTATCGTCTATTTAAATGGCGAATTCCTGCCACTGAATGAAGCCCGTGTTCCGGTCCTGGATCGCGGTTTTATATTTGGTGACGGGGTTTATGAATTTATTCCTGTTTACAGTGGCCGCCTGTTTCGACTCGATGAACACCTGGAACGTCTGAATAACAGTCTTGATGCCGTGAGGATTGATAATCCTTACCCGGAATCGGAATGGAAACGCATTCTTAGCCAGATCGTCATGAAACATGACGAACCGGATCAGACAATTTATTTACAGGTCACGCGCGGTGTTGCGCCACGCGATCATGCCTTTCCCAGTCAGACCACGCCAACGGTTTTCATGATGTCTTCGCCATTAAAGGTCACCAGTGAAGACACTTTCAACAAAGGTATTCATGCCATTACGCTCGATGATATTCGCTGGTTACACTGTAACGTCAAGGCCATTTCCCTGTTACCGAATGTGTTGTTACGGCAAACCGCCATTGACGAAGAGGCCCAGGAAGCCATCCTGGTGCGTGACGGTGAAGTAACCGAAGGTGCCGCAAGCAATGTCTTTATCGTGCGCGAAGGAATCATTAAAACACCACCTAAAAGTGCACGTCTGCTACCAGGGATCACCCGCGACCTGGTGGTTGAACTCGCTCAGCAAAATGATCTGGCCTGCGAGGAATCGAACTTTTCACGCGCCGAGCTCCAGGCAGCCGATGAAATCTGGGTAACCAGCTCCGCCAAGGAAATTCTGCCGGTAGTGCAGCTCAATGGTGAAAAAGTCGCAAGCGGCAAGCCCGGTAAAGTCACTCGCCAGGTCTATGACATCTACCAGGACTTCAAGCAACGTCTCAGGCAACTGGACAACTGATGAGTACGGCAGATGACAGCATCATGGAATTTCCCTGTGAGTTTCCGGTCAAGGTGATGGGCTATGCAACACAGGAGTTTGAGCTGGAAGTGATTCAGATATTCCGCAAACATGTGCCGGACCTGAGTGAAAACGCCGTCAAACGTCGTGAAAGTTCTGCCAACAAGTATGCGGCATTGA
This sequence comes from uncultured Gammaproteobacteria bacterium, assembly GCA_937967995.1. Lineage (GTDB taxonomy): Bacteria > Pseudomonadota > Gammaproteobacteria > UBA6429 > Thiohalophilaceae > CALBTB01. Next base: position 355,357 of record CALBTB010000010.1, on the reverse strand, counting down.
CTGTTACAATTACAGCTACCAGCCGGGATCAACTGGATAACATCTATCAGGATCTGACCGCCAGTGAAGCGGTCATCATGGCGCTATAACATGACGCAAACCGAAACCGCACAGCTAGCTGAAACCGATCGATCGATTCTGGTACGCGACCTTGGGCTTTGCGATTACCAGCAATCCTACAACGCTATGCGTGAAATGACATCGCTACGCGATACTAACAGCGCAGATGAATTCTGGTTTCTGCAGCATCATCCCGTCTATACACTGGGATTAAACGGCAAGCGTCAACACCTGATCAACGCGACGAACATCCCGGTCATCGAAACAGATCGGGGCGGCCAGATTACCTATCACGGTCCGGGGCAGCTGGTTGGTTACCTGCTGGTCGATATTGCACGTCGTAATACCGGCATCAAACAGTTCGTGCACCTGATAGAACAGGCCGTGATTAATTTGCTGCATGATTATGAGATTTCGGCAACCCGCCTGACCGGCGCACCCGGAATTTATGTCGACGGCGCCAAAATCGCCGCACTTGGCCTGCGAGTCAAACGCGGCTGCACCTATCATGGGCTGGCACTGAATGTTAATATGGATCTGGCACCGTTTGATAATATTAACCCCTGTGGTTATGCCAACATGCCGGTCACGCAACTGGCGGATTTGATCGATCAATCCCATGTTCCGAGTCTGACCCAGGTTACCAGCCAGCTACAGACACATCTGACAAGACTGCTATGAAACAGCCAAACGACAACCAGGACGAAGTCTCACCTGCGCCAGCCAATCCACTGAAGGGCGCCAGTAAAGTCGCGCGTATTCCGGTTAAAGTCGTACCTAAATCAACACCGCTACGCAAACCACACTGGATACGGGCACGCTCACCCAACTCACCGGCCGTGGCAAAACTGAAAGGCGTGTTACGTGACCATAAACTCCATACCGTTTGCGAAGAAGCTGCCTGCCCGAATATTGGCGAATGCTTTGCCCATGGCACGGCCACTTTCATGATCATGGGAAATATCTGTACCCGGCGCTGCCCGTTCTGTGATGTGGCGCATGGCCGGCCGCAACCGCTGGATGAGGCCGAACCTGAAAACCTGGCACAAACTATCGCGGCCATGCAGTTACATTATGTGGTTGTCACCTCGGTAGATCGTGATGACCTGCGTGACGGCGGTGCCGATCACTTTGTAAGATGTATCGATGCTATTCGTACATATTGCCCACAAACAAAAATTGAAATTCTGACGCCGGATTTTCGCGGCCGTATGGATCGCGCGCTGGATATTTTAAAGCGCTCACCACCTGACGTGTTTAACCATAACCTGGAAACCATTCCACGGCTTTACAAACAGGCGCGACCCGGTTCGGATTATCAATGGTCGCTTGATCTGATAAAAAACTTCAAGCAACTGCATCCACAGGTACCGACCAAGTCGGGCCTGATGCTCGGATTGGGTGAATCGCTTGACGAAGTCATCGACGTGATGCGGGATTTACGCCGGCATGATTGCGACATGATTACCCTGGGTCAGTATCTGCAGCCCAGCCAGCACCATTTGCCGGTGGAACGTTACGTCACACCGGACGAATTCGAACATCTGGAACGCGTTGGTTATGAACTGGGCTTTGCCAATGTCGCCAGTGGCCCGATGGTCCGATCGTCGTATCATGCCGATACGCAGGCACAACAAACCCTTAAGACCTGAACCAGACCACCGAATAACAACATGGAAGTCCTGTTTGGCAAATTTATGGTTACCGTAGTGACACCACCGGGACTGAACCTGGTCCTGGTGTTATTCGGTTTTCTGTTGCGTTACCGTTTTTATCGCACCGGTCTTGGTTTTATCTACACCGGGATCATTTCATTATATATATTCAGTATGCCACTGGTCAGTCAGCCATTGATAACATCGCTTCAATCAATCGGTTCGCTGGATGTCAATGAACTCAAAGCCAGCAAGGCACAGGCGATCGTTATTCTCGGTGGTGGTCGTTATGCGAATGCACCGGAATATGAATATAAAGATACATTAAGTCGTTTTGCTCTGGAGAGAGTGCGTTATGGCGCATACCTGCAACGCAAAAGCCGCCTGCCTGTTCTGGTTTCAGGTGGTGCTGTGTTTGGTGAAGCCGAACCGGAAGCCCTGCTCATGAAACGGGTGCTGGAAGAAGAATTTATTGGCGTCGTACGCTGGGTGGAAGACAACAGCCGGACCACCTACCAGAACGCGGCCGACTCCTATGCCATGCTGGCAAAAGAAAATATCACTCAGATTGTGCTGGTGACCCATGCTACTCATATGGTGCGCGCCAAAGAGGCCTTTGAGCAGGCCGGTTTTACCGTGTTACCCGCACCGTTGGGATTTGTTACTGAAAGCAAACGACCGTGGTATCAGAATATCATGCCAAGTGCAGGTGGACTTAATAACACTTCGAGAGTGTTTTATGAATATATTGGCCGTGCCTGGTACTGGTTACGCTATTATAAGGCACGCCCTTCATAAACAATTCGCCAGTGATCCTGTTCCTTTCCGAAGTAAAGTTGCTTGCCGGTTTCACTGTTAAAATTATTTGAGCGATAATCCTGAATAAAGCGTGCCACGACCAGATCCTTGCCGGAGCTGGCCTGTTTCGGGTAATAGAACAAAGAAATATCCGATATGCCGATTTTCTGAAACGATTTCTGTCGAATCACTCGAGACTTGTAGGTCTGCCAGGATGAGTAATCATGACGGCCACTCCAGAAGGAACGGGAATAATGTGACAGGTATTTACTGACATCCATACTCTCCCAGTCCTGTCGCCATTGATCCAGGCTACCAAGTACTTCCTGACGGACCTGTTGCCATTGCTGATGATCAACCCAGTCAATTCGATCGGCGATAACCACCGGTGTGACGCCCGGTTTGATCAGGTGCTGAATTTTGTGAAGGTCACTATTTGACAGCACCACGCATCCTTCACTATCAAGCGGTGGGCGGGAATAATAAATGCGATCCGTACCGTGCAACCAGATACCATCACCGGTTTTACCCAGCCGCTGGTCAAAGGCATTGGGATAATTGGTCGGAAAAGCCCCGATACCATATTTCTCAGGCAGCTTTTCATCCGGAATAAAACTGGTAATAAAGTAAACGCCTTCCGGGGTACGTAAATCCCCTTCGTTGCTCTTGTTACCCGTCGCACGACCGGTACTGATGTAGAAATCCCGAATAAATTCCGGTGGCTGATCATCGCCCTTACGCTGATAGACATACAGGCGATGCCGTGACTTATCGACAATCAGTGCAGTCTGCGTATTACGCCCCATATTGAGCAGTTGTACAGGTACTTTTGTGGTATCGACCGGGCTCAGACTGGCCTGTAAACGCATCATGGCCTCATGCCGCAATGCACTGACTATTTCCTGTTTACGATTATCCACCAGTAAACCGGGCTGCCCGATATCACTGACATTGACGAACGGTGAACTGATCATGTCAGCCCTGATCAGGTGGGCAAGATGAAAAGTCGGCGCACGCTGTGCAAGTCGTGTCAGTTCATCAATCGCCTGCTGGCGCTGGCCATGCTGAAAATAAACGATACCCTTGATCAATTGCGCTTCATAATCCGACATATCCTGTTCAAGCCGCTGGTTCATACGTGACAATACGGTTTCAAGACGTTGCTGATCAGAATCATTTGACCAGTTGTGTGTCGTCATGGCCGTGGTTGTCGTGTCCAGACGTGTCAACTGTGTAGTGGATTTCGAATCGTTCGGGCTATCGGCTGCGGGTGTCATCGCCCACAGCAATGGAAGGCATACAACTATCGACGCAATAATGGTTTTTGACCGCTTATTCAATTGTTAATCCAGCCTGGAAATACTCTTTTCTGAAACAATGCGCCAGCCATCCGGCGTCTGGCGCATGCGCATGATCTTACGTGTTTTGTCCTGATAGTTACTGGCCCGATAGTCCTGAATCAGTTCGACTCGTGCCTCCTGTCCTGACAGTTTATTCACCCGAAAATCACTCAGGCCGATTCGAATCCAGTCCGGCTTTGTTAATCGCAGGCGTCGCTCCTGTTCCCAGGTACGACGTGACATGCCGTCAGGACTAAAATCATCTGCATAAAAAACCAGGTACAGGTCTGTCGCCTGCTCAGACCAGGCCGCTGCCCAACCCTGTAATGTCGTGATGATTTCATCTGTTACCGGATCAGGTGCGGATGTCGTCACTGGTTTTGCAACCGACACCGGTTTGTTGATCGGTTTTTCGGAAACCGAAAAACTGGCAGCCGAATCCGACACCCTGGCTGTCTGTAATTCCTTCAGTGCAATAGTGCCCTGATCAGCATCCAGCTGCAGTGCCTTGCCGTATGAACTGCGTGCCATTTCTACGTAGATGTGACTGAGATTCTCATACACGGCCTGGTAACTGGTATGTGTGCGCATGGCCTGTTCAAGTAATTCCTGTGCCTGCTTGTACTTTCCCTGTCGGGAATAAATGGCCGCCAGGTTGTTATATGCCTCAGGTTGACTGGGGTATTTATCTATCAGTTTCTGGTAAATACCGGAGGCGGCGACACTGTTGCCAGACTTATCCAGGGTCCTCGCCTTCATAAACAGGGCCTGGTAATCATCGGGATGTTGCTGCAGGTAAGCATCGATTTTTTGCAGTGCCTGAAGGTCACCCTGCTCAACAGCGGGGCTCAACTGCTCGATAGATTCAGCACTCAAATGCGGGGAGACCAGTGTCAGGCAAAAAAAGCCTGCCGTCATGCTATTCCTTAAAAACGTCATCATGTCTGCATTCCAATTGTTGCTATTTAATATAGCGCCTTGCAAAAAAACTGCAACGATTATACCAACTTAGATTCACTCAGGTAGACAGGGTGTGGGCCAGATCCAGCCTTTCCATCAGATAACACAGGCAATCCTGCTGAATAATGTCCAGTTCCAGGGTCAGCATGGAGGGCATGATGTTGGTGCGCGTAAGCAATTGGTCATGGGCCATATCAAAATAGCGATCCGTTACATCCTTGCCAAATTCATTCGTCGCCCGCACAGGAAACGCACTTCCCGGGCGAACACTGGCCAGTGGTGTCCCCGGTGGTAGCTCTCGAAAATTCAGCTGGTCGACATCGGGTTTTAACTCAATATGGTGCCCTTTATCAATTTGGCCGACGGAAATTCCGGGGTTCAGCTTCACGATCGCGACAGTGTGGTACACATCGATGTGGCTGACGGCGCTGCCTTCTTCGGCCAGTTGTTGCCGCCGAAGCGTCGACAGGATGAATTCGTATGCCGCTTCGATGCCTTGCATGTCACCGGGTTTACCGCATTCAATCGTCACGGCAGGGCACAGGCCGGCAAACGCCATGGATAATACCGAATCCGGCTGAATAAAATACACTACGGTTCGGGAAAATTCCGTTGCCAGATCGAAAAACGGAGCCGCCAGACGATTGACACAGGCATAGTGCGGATTACGCCCGGAGTTATTGTGGATATCGATGCAGGCGAAAACATCCCGTTCGCGCATACTTTCCAGGACCTGCCGCACCATCACATCTTCGGGCCGGTCCGAGTCGGCTTTCCAGATTCGATTATAATCCGGCTGCCCATCCAGATGACGTAGTCCCTTTGCCGCAGCAGCGACGTTGCCGATGAAAAGGCTTAATGCACGCGGTAATGTCTGGCCCTGATATTCGCGCAAAATTCGGCGCACCGCGTCCCAGCCAGTGGACTCATTCCCGTGTAATAACACCGACAGAAACAAAGGTTGTGGTTGCCGACCAGGTAAATGTATCAATGCAGGCCCGGGCAGTATCTGGTGTAACTCGCTGGCCTCGCATTCCAGTAAACCCACTGGCAATTCATCGTAGATGTTCAGCATCGCTCATACTTTCCATTCATGGACCGGATTGCCACTTTCCTGTTGTTCATAATAACTGGCCGTCATGGCAAACATATCCTTGCCATGCTTGTTGATGTATGCCCGTTGCCAGGTGCTGCCGTTGGTCCTGGCCTGCAGGCGTTGCTGGATGACCTTCAGGTATTCATCGCAATCCGATTCGGCGATTCCCAGCATTAACAGTCCATCATATGCCATTGGTAACAACTCGTTGACCAGCAGATCATGAACATTGTGGCGTTTTTTATCACACCAGAGCACCGTCGCGCGTAACCCGTGCCGTGCACAATCATAAAAATTATCGCGCACATCGGAAAAACCCAGTTGTGTTTCCGGTGGTATTTCATGATTGACCAGCGCGCTGACCAGGCCGTAATAAAATGCCGCATTGGCGACAGCATCAATGGTTGTCGGCCCGGCCGGCACAACGCGATGCTCGATGCGTAAGTGCACCCGACCTTCTTCATCGAATCCGATCAATGGCCGGTTCCAGCGCCATATGGTGCCGTTGTGCAGGCGAACATGAGGAAACCGGTCTGCTGGATCCTGCATGGTCTCCGGTAACAGGATCGGATAGTGATCGATGTTCTCCTGAAAACACTCCAGCAGTTCCTTCCTGATATATCCCGAACCAAACGTGACCCGATGGATCGGCCCAAACGCCGCACCTTCGTAGCCGCCAACGGCAACGGCCTGTTCAAATAAAGGTATTCGAGTTTCATCCCACAGGTTCTTGCCAAACAGGAAAGGTGAGTTGGCACTCAGGGCAATAATTGGTCCACAGATTATCTGGCTGGCATTATAAAACCGCGCGGCCTGTTCCTGATTGATCTGAATATGGATCTGAAAAGAGGTCGCGGCCGATTCCAGCATCACATCACGGTGTGTGACTTTCAGGTGCTCTTCACCATTGATATCCAGCGTTAACGGTTTGCCCTTGCGACGATGCAACACTTCCCGGTTCAGGGCACGGTATCTCAGCATACCTGACATGTTGGCCAGACTCAGGTCCTCATTCATCAGTGAAGGCAAAATACCGCACATCACCACTTTGGCATGCAGTGATTCGGCGGTTTGTTGACAGGCACGCCATGTTGCATCCAGAGATTGATGCATGGCCGAAAAGACATGTCCCTGTAAACTACGCGGTTCGGTATTGACCTCGATATTAAAACTGGCCAGCTCCGGGCTGGCGAGTGGATTATTGAATGCTTTCAGAAATGCCTCATTTAACGGCGCCGGATGAAATTCGGCATCAACCAGCCAGGCTTCCAGTTCAAATCCAGAGACAGGATGACTTTTAGCAAACCCGTGTTGCTGAAACAGTTCACGTAGCAGGCTGGTTTCTTCTAACAGTCTCTTTTCATAGCGCTCAAAATCCTGCGCATTAAAATGACTGTGCCTGATTTCCTCACCCATGACCTTCAGCTGACCTGCGCGCGATTTAAATGGGAGTCAAGTTCGTGCAGGCGTTGCGGTGTGCCGATATCCCACCACTGCCCTGTAAAGTGTTCGCCAGTGACTTTTCCCTCAGACATGGCATGGCGTAATAAGGGCGCCAACGGTAATACCGATTCCTGCTGCGCCTCAAATAATGCCGGTGAATACACACCAATGCCACTATAGGTCAGAGCAGGTCTGTCATGTACATGACCATTGGCATCAATTTCAAAATCACCCTGTGAATGATGCGGCGGGTTGTCGACCAGTACCAGGTGCGCCAGACCCTGCGGCGTATCGGGTAATGTCTCAAACTGAAAATCAGTCCAGATATCCGCATTCACCACAATAAAAGGATCGTTACCTAATAGTGGTAAGGCGCGAATAATACCACCGGCGGTTTCAAGCGCCTGATCGCCTTCGTTAGAATAATGAATATTGACATGATAACGGCTACCATCACCCAGTGTCTGTGGGAACATACGTCCCAGCCAGGCATAATTGATAACCACATCTGTCACTCCCGCTTTGGCGAGCGCCAGTAAATGATACTCTATCAGACGTCGACCACCGACTTTCAGTAACGGCTTGGGACAGGTGTCGGTAAGTGGCCGCATCCGCTCTCCCCGACCGGCTGCAAGCAACATCGCCTTCACGAAACATTCCCGAGTTGTAGTTTATCTTTTATGGATAGTTCCAACAGCAATTCCAGAAAAGGCCTGAGCGTTTCATATTGGGATGCCACATGATAAATATATTGCATGGTTCTTGGAATATCATCCAGATAGCCGGGTTTTCCATCACGATGATTCAGTCTTGCAAAAATACCGGTCGCTTTAAGGTGCCGTTGCACGCCCATTAGATCAAACCAGTGTTGATACTGAGTAAAATCGACATCGACAAGCACACCCTGCTCACTCAACAAAACATAATGACGTTCTAGCAATGTCATCACCTGCTGCTGAGGCCAGTTGATATAACAGTCCCGTAACAGCGAAACCAGGTCATAGGTGACAGGGCCATAAACTGCATCCTGAAAGTCCAGAATCCCCGGATTGCTGTCTCGCGCTTCCTGTACCATCAGGTTGCGCGAATGATAGTCCCTGTGCACAAACACTGCCGGCTGTTGCAAGGCATTGTCGATTAACACATCACAGGTCTGTTTGAAAACCTGATGCTGGCTAGCGTCCAGCTCAATCCCCAGATGTGTAGCCAGAAACCAGTCGCTGAACAGATGCATCTCTTTCAATAATAATTCTGCATCATACGGTGGCAGTTGCGAAACATACTGGTAACCGCGCGTTTGCATTCTCACCAGTGCATTGATCGCGTCTTGGTACAACGTTTCCGCAGTCTGAGGATTTAAACGATCGAGGTACTGTATATCACCCAGGTCACTCAGCAGGTAAAAACCCTCCTCGGGCAACTGGTAAAAGATTTCCGGCGCATTGAGCCCCATTGACCGTAACCATTCAGCAATCCTGACATAGGGTTCGCTGTCTTCCTTGTCAGGAGGTGCATCCATGGCGATGTAATTCCCGCCATCGGTATAGACACGAAAATAACGACGAAAACTGGCATCACCGGAGGCGGTTTTTATATCCAGGTCGGTTGTACTGAGTACCTGAGCTACCCAGTGCGATAATTGTTCGAAACGTTGATCCACTTTTGTCTCCGTGGTGGATTATACTCTATTTAACTATGAACTCGACGTCGGTACAAGGACAACGCTTTTACGCCATTGATGCACTGCGCGGCACAGCTATCGCCATGATGTTCGTGTATCACTTCAGCTTTGATCTGGCCTATTTCAAATTTATACAGCAGGACTTCTATCATGATCCATTCTGGCTGAACTTTCGAACGCTGATTGTCAGTACGTTTCTTTTCGTGATGGGCTTCAGCCTTTACCTGGCACATCATCGTGGTGTCCGGGTTAAAAAATTCCTACAGCGTCTGCTCATCCTGATACTTTTTGCCGGGCTGGTCAGCCTGGCCAGTTATATGATGTATCCACGCAGCTTTATCTTTTTCGGCATACTGCATTTTATTGCTGTTGCCAGCGTCCTTGGTCTATTATTTATTCGCCTGTACTGGCTGAACCTGTTCATCGGTGCCGGTATCATCCTCTTCGATTATAATTTTTCACATACAGTGTTCAACCACAAAGCATTACAGTGGATCGGACTGATGACGCACAAACCCGTCACCGAAGATTATGTGCCCCTGATTCCGTGGTTCGGTGTTGTACTCATCGGCATCTTCTTTGCGCGCTGGTCATATGGCGAAGGGAACTTTCCGACACTGTCTAACTGGCGGAACAACTCCGCCCCTTCACGCTTGTTACAGTTTGCGGGCAGGCACTCACTGATTATCTATATGCTGCACCAGCCCGTATTTATTGGCGTGCTATATGCCATACACATCAGTCGTAGCTAGAATTTTTTCGTTCTCAACCCCGATTATTCCTTTTATAATGGTGCATGTCAGTTACCTCCACGATAGAGTTCAGGCGTGTTGAAGCACTCCATTAAATACATCACTGTTGCCTCTATATTGCCCCTGATGCAAATCGCACTACCGGTGTACGCCGAGCCGGGCCTGTGCCCTGACGATCTGCTGAAAAACCAGCAGTTAAGCCAGTCAAAAAATACTGACAAACGCATCCATATCTCATCAGACAGTGCCACTGTGAGTGAACAGGGACAGACTGCTTTTTTTGGAAATGTCACCGCACAGCAGGCGGATCGATTACTAAAGGCTGATAATGTCCTGTATGACCGTGCAACCGGCGAACTGAACGTGTCGGGTAACCTGGAGTTTACTACCAATGAATTTAAGGTAAGCGGTGACTCTGCACAATTTAACACACAAACCAACCAGGGCAAGGTTACCAACGCGCGGTATTATACCGGCGCCGTAAATGGCCGGGGTGAAGCCGGAACCATCGTGCTGCATAGCAAAACAGAACTGGAACTTAATGCTGCTCACTACACAACCTGCCCGCCAGGCGATGAAGCCTGGCTATTACGGGCGGATAATATCAGCCTCAATAAACAAACCCAGCAGGGAACTGCCAGTAATGTTGTCCTGGAAGTAGCCAATGTACCCATTTTTTATTTTCCCTATATTCGTTTTCCCATCGGGGACCAGCGTCTGTCCGGATTTCTCTACCCGGGTTTTGGCGAGTCGGATCAACATGGAACAGAAGTTTCCATTCCATATTACTGGAATATTGCTCCACACATGGACGCCACCATCACGCCGCACAATCTCAGTAAACGTGGTCTGATGCTGGAAACCCAGTTTCGTTACCTGGGAGAGCAAAACAGTGGCCAGATTGATGTTAATTATCTGCCCAATGACAAACGCTTTGGTGAAGAAGACCGTGAAAAAATCACCTGGGCACATAATTCTGTTCCGGCCGCGGGCTGGTCAAGTTCAATAAATTACAATTATGTCGGTGATACCGCCTATCTGGATGATTTTGCCGGTACACTGGAAACCTCCAGCGTGACACACCTGGAACGTACTGGACAACTGAACTACAACAGCACCAGCTTCGTATTTTCATCACTGGTACAGGACTATCAGAATATTTCCGGTGAAGAACCTTACCAGCGTATGCCACAGTTACAAATCAACTCTCGATTTACCAACGTTGATAATCGACTGAATTACGACATCAATTCTGAATATGTCCGTTTTGATCACCAGGATAAGGCCCGTGTCATTGGCCAACGCCTGAAGCTCAGTCCTTATATCAGTTATCCCTATCAGGCTGATGCCGGTTTTTTTATTCCCAAGTTGTCAGTGAATTTCCTTGGATATGATCTGGATCAGACCAGCCCGACACAGAATGATAATCCCAATGTTACCGTGCCTATATTGAGCATGGATACCGGGTTAATCTTTGAAAGGGATACCACGTTTTTCAACAATCAGTTATTACACACACTGGAACCACGTCTGTTTTATCTGTACGCACCAAACGAGGACCAGGACGAATTTCCGGTATTTGACACGGCGCTGACTACATTTGGAGAATCATTATTGTTCTCGGAAAATCGTTTCAGTGGCAATGATCGAATTGGCGACGCCAACCAGCTAACTGCTGCAGTGACCACCCGCTTTTATCGACAGGATAACGGCCAGGAGGTATTTAACGCCACGCTTGGCCAGATATTTTATTTCCGTGATCGCTTCGTCACCTTGCCGGGTGGAACTCCTGACACAACAGAACGCTCAAGTTATCTGGCCAACATGACACTCGCACCTAATCCACGCTTTCGCCTGACCGGCGATGTGCAATGGGACCCGGAAACAGAAAATACCGAAGTGGCCAATTCGCGCATACAGTACACCGCAGGAAAGGATCAGGTTATCAATCTCAACTACCGTTTTCGCCGCAATGATATTCGCACCCAGGGCGCCTCATTTGCCTGGCGCACCAGTCCTCGCTGGATGTTTTATGGCGGGCACAGCTATGACCTGGAAAATGATCACCGCCTGGAAAACTTTCTGGGTCTTCGTTACGACAGTTGTTGCTGGGGCCTGCGGCTGGTCGGCATCGAGCGGTTTGATGAACTATCCGGCACTACCCCGCGCTTTGAGAATGCCATTTACCTGTCCCTGGAGCTCAAGGGCCTGTCCTCGCTCGGTTCCAGAAAAGACATCGATGACCTTCTGGAAAATGGTATCCTAGGCTATTCACCCTAAAGCAAGAGAAAGATCCGACTATGATGTTGTTATCCCGTTTGATGCTGGTTGCCATACTGATTGCGCCAACGCTGCTGCATGCGACAACAAATCGCCCAAAAATCATTGAGTTAGACCACATTGTGGCCATCGTCAATGATGATGTAATCACCGCCAGTGAGCTGACCGGCAAAATCAGGGAAGTACGTAAACAGCTGCTGGCCAACAATACGCAATTGCCCCCGGAACCTGTCCTGAAACGCCAGATCCTGGAACGCATGGTGGTTGATGAGATCCAGTTACAGCTGGCCAATGCCAGTGGCATTCGTATCGATGATGAAGCGCTGAACCGGGTTATCAACAATATTGCCCATCAAAACCGCATGGATTTTGATACTTTCCGCCGCACACTGATTCAGGACGGTTATGACTTTGCCCAGTTTCGCGAAGAAATTCGTAAGGAACTCATCATCTCGCAACTGCGCAAGCGCCAGGTTGAAGACAAGATTTTTGTGACCGAACAGGAAGTGGATAATCAGCTGGCAAAACTCGAAGACCGAATCAATCTGGATGACGAATACCATCTTGCACACATTCTCATTCCCATTCCGGAATCCGCCAGCCCGGAGCAGATCGAAGCCGCAAGTCAAAAAGCCAATCAGATTATTACCCAGTTAAAATTCGGTGCGGATTTTGCGCAGACCGCGATCAGTGTGTCTGCCGGTCAACGTGCACTGCAGGGTGGTGATCTTGGCTGGATTAAGCGTGGCCAGCTACCGACAGTCTTTGCTGATACTATTCCGAACTTACAGGTTGGCCAGATCACACCGGCGATACGCAGCGCCAGTGGGTTTCATATCGTCAAGGTTCTGGATAAACGATCCACGGAAAAGAAACATGTCGTGCAACAGAGCCTGGCACGCCACATCCTGATCAAAACATCGGAAGTTACCAGCGATGCAGAGGCACGCATCAAGCTGGAACGCATACGCGAACGCATTCTGAACGGTGCCGACTTCGGTACGATTGCCAGGGCCAGTTCCGACGATCCCGGTTCCGCCGTGGAAGGTGGCAATCTTGGCTGGACCAGTCCGGGGAAAATGGTGCCGGAATTCGAAGAGGAAATGAACAAGCTCAAGCCGGGTGAAATCAGCGCGCCGTTTCAATCCCGGTTTGGCTGGCATCTGGTGCAGGTGCTATCGAGACGCCAACATGATGACACCGATTCCTATCTGAAGAATCAGGCCCGCCAGTTGATTCACAAACGCAAAGTCGCCGAAGAAACGGAACACTGGATACGTCGTATTCGTGACGAAGCGTATGTGGAATACCGGCTTGAAGAGTAAACCGGGCATTCTCCTTTACACTCCGGGTGAACCGGCCGGTATTGGCCCGGATCTTATACTGCTACTTGCCCAGGAAGAACTGGCCGCTCCCATCATCGTGCTTGGCAACAAAGCCTGCCTGGAAGAACGCGCTAAACAGCTTGGACTTGCCATCACCCTGCACGACTGGCAGCCTGATACCGAACCAGAACACCTGCCTACCGGACAACTCTGGGTACGCAATATTGATCTACCGGTGACTTGCGAAGCTGGCAGGCTGGAGCGGCAAAACAGTCCTTATGTACTGGAGTGCCTGTCACTGGCAGTCGAACTCTGCCTGACACATGACAACATGGCGCTGGTCACCGGCCCGGTGCACAAGGGCATCATTAATGATGCCGGCATTGCGTTTAGTGGTCATACGGAATTCCTGGCCGAAAAAAGTAATACTGATCAAACCGTCATGATGCTCACCACAACCGGCCTGCGTGTGGCACTGGCGACAACACACCTGCCACTTACAAACGTGCCGGCAGCGATTACCGTCCCCGGACTAACTCAGACGATTGAGATTCTGCAACATGACCTGGTAAATCGATTTGGAATAAAGACGCCTCGAATCTGCGTCTGCGGTCTGAATCCACACGCCGGGGAATCCGGCCATCTTGGTCGTGAAGAAATTGACACGATTATTCCCGTGATCGACGCGCTAACCAAAAAAGGCTATCAGTTAACCGGGCCCATTCCGGCTGATACGGCATTCACGCCCAGGTACATGCAGGAAACCGATGCCTTTCTCTGCATGTATCATGATCAGGGCCTGCCAGTTCTAAAGCATATTGGATTTGGAAACGCGATCAATATCACACTGGGTCTGCCCTTTGTCAGGACTTCTGTGGATCATGGTACCGCGCTCGAACTGGCGGGCACGGGTGAAATAGATACCGGCAGTCTGCGTGCAGCAATCCAGACGGCCCTTTCATTACTGGCCCAGCATGCCGAATAAAACATGTTTAAATCACCACGCAAACGTTTTGGACAAAACTTCCTGCAGGATGACAACGTCATTCAGAAAATCATTCAGGCTGTGCATCCCACTCAACAGGATCGCATCGTAGAAATCGGTCCCGGACGTGGCGCGCTCACCCTGCCGGTTCTCGAACTCTGTCGTGAACTACATATTATTGAAGTTGACAGAGATCTCATTGAATGGTGGCAGTCCCAGAAGCTTGACCGACTTGTTATTCATGCGACTGATGCACTTAAATTCGATTTTCATACATTAACAAATGAACATGCTGAAGATAATGGCATCCGGCTCATTGGTAACCTGCCCTACAATATTTCCACACCCCTGCTGTTTCACCTGATGCGCTTTACGAACATGATCACCGACATGCATTTCATGCTGCAAAAAGAAGTGGTGGATCGCATAGTTTCGCAACCTGGCAGTAAAACTTATGGCCGACTGAGTGTGATGATGCAGTATTACTGCGCGGTAGAACGGCTGTTTATTGTCAGCCCCGGTTCCTTTTATCCACCACCCAAAGTGGATTCCGCGATCGTGCGACTGGTGCCCCATCAGCAACGCGCTGACTGCGATGCACAAACCCTGTCCCGTATCGTGAAACAGGCGTTTTCACAGCGACGCAAAACACTGCGCAACAGCCTGAAAAACTGGATTTCCAGTGATGAAATTAGTCAACTCGGACTGGACCCCACCGCACGTCCCGAAACCCTGCCGCTTGATGCCTTTATCAAACTCGCCAATGCCTGCCAGGACAGCGCCGAAATTCACCGTTAACTCACTGATAAACCAGCATCTTCCTGGCTGAACACAGGCTATAAATGATCGGTCCCGCCAGACGATAATGCTATATGACCTTCACCACGGATAATGCGTCCCTGCTGTTGTACCGGGTTGGCCCGGTATTGTGCTGTGCGCCTTCATTGCCGGTGTTGACCATCATCCCGCCACCTGCGTTTACCCGCACACCGGGGCGCCGGGCGAGTTCACCCGGAATTTTCAAATACGCGGAACACATCGTACAGGGCTCTGACCTGCGCTACCGGTTCGGTGTCGATGAAGCTGAGTGGGCCGACCCGGGTCGTATGATTGTGACTGATCTGACGCAGGGCGCGTATGGTTTCTGGGTCGATGAAATCCTGGCGGTAATTGAAAAACCAGCCGATGGATGGGGACGTTTGCCCGCGCATCTTCCACGTGGTGTATTCAGCCGCACCCTGTTGTTAAAAGGTCATATTTATTTATATGCAGATTTCCAAATGTTACTTAACCTGCCGGAACATGGTTATTTACGCGCCTATATCGAAACCCTGCTGGAAGAACAGAAAACCATACACATACAACAGGAACACAAACCCGTCCAGCAATTATCAGTCAAACCACAATCAACTGATAACACAAACACACCTGAGCGACCGGTAACCGATCGAACATCCATTGCAGAAAATAAGTCGACCAGCGTAAAACCGTCCGCTGCAATTTCTGCGACTAGTCCTGTCAATAAGCAACCCGTTATAACGCAACAGTCATCCAGCACGCCAACTGAAACATCTCCGCTGGCAAAACAATCTGTAACAGGCAAGGCCAAAACTCAGGGCAAGGAAAGAACGACCATCATTTCAGAAAAAACTGTGCCGAATAAAATAGTCACACCCCGCCATGATAATCGTTCCGCCACCCCGCCAATAAACACACCTGAGCAACACACTGCCAGGCAGACGCCTGTCCAGAATACGGCTTCCAGTGGTGGTATATGGGTATTTTTATTTGCACTGCTGCTGTTCATCGGGGCCAGCGGCTGGCTGGTCTGGTTGATCAGTGGCACGTCAACGGAACCCGACAACCCGGTCGTTGTAACTGAAAAACTGGAACCGGTCACTTTTGATGCGCCGATGCCAGTTTCGGACGAGCCTGAAGTGAACGTTGATGAAACAGTCGTTTCAAAAAGTGAAACACCCATTGTGAGCGAACCACCGTTACAGATCAGCGAAGCACAACAGGCTTTGACCTTACCTGCCCCAACAAAGCAACGCAGTGATGTGCAACAAACAGAAGATGTGCCGCCGACACAACGTGTCGATCCCGTGATTGAACAGTATGAAGACCAGCAAGTATCAATCGAGAAAGATGAACAGGGTGTCACAATTTATATTGATGTGCCGGAGCAGACAACGGTGTTCAAACAGGAAGAACCAATCGAATTAAGAACTGAAACAGCCGCACCGCCCAGTGAAGATAACGCACTGGTCGATGGCGACCATACCATTGAGCCCGATCCACCACAGCAGCAGGCACCCGAGCAACACATCATCAGGTCTGAAATTACGCATATTGTTGTGAAAGGCGATACGCTCTGGCATATTGCCATTCGCTATGTCAATGACCCGTTCCGTTACCCGGAACTGGCCAGGTTAAGTAATATTAAAAACCCGGACCTGATTTATCCGGGTGATCGCGTACGGATTGTCAAACGTGTCAAATCAACCCGCAACAAGCCCTGACTCGCTCGATGTAATACGTGTCTCGATGTGTGAGTGGTCACACATCGAAACCCTGTGCCGGCAATACCAGCTCAGTGCCGTGAAAACCGGGCTGGCGGCCATTCCCGGCAGTTTCTGGGGTGACGAAGAAGCCGGTCTGGTCACAAACCGCCTGTATGTGCGTGACGACACTCCGCTGCATTCCCTGCTGCACGAGGCCTGCCACTTCATCTGCATGTCGCCGCAGCGACGTGCCGAGCTGGACACCAATGCCGGTGGCGATTACGACGAGGAAAATGCCGTCTGTTACCTGCAAATCCTGCTCGCAGAGCGACTCCCGCCCCTAAACCGATCCCGGATTCTGGCCGATATGGACACATGGGGTTACAGCTTTCGGCTTGGATCCGCCTCTCGCTGGTTTGATGAGGACGCAAACGATGCCCGCCAGTGGTTGTTACAGCACGGTATTATCGACAACCAGGGCACACCAACCGGACGGCTGCGCCAGTAACGATGCCCCCGGAAATGATGCAACTACGGAGAAAACCATGTCATTTGACACCATCCATAACTACTACGAAGGACTGGTCCTGCAACGCCTGAATGACATGCGTGACGCGGACTTTATCGAAACCGATTCCGAATTTCTGGAAGACGTGGCCTGTGTCGCCCTCAACCAGTTGCCCGCGCGCTATGTCAAACACGATGTGGACATGGTCTACTACATGACCGCGACCGAGCGGGAACAAATGGAATACGATGTACACAAAGCCGTGTCGGCCGCCATTGAATACGTCACCCAGCACCGCGAAACCCGCAAACAGGCGAATTGAACAACTCCTGATTTACCCTGTCAGACTGAGGTAGTAAACTAACCGGCCATGTCTGAACAGAAACCTTACAACACCACGGTCAGCGTCGAAACCGCCTATATTCCGGAACAGTCCGATCCGGACAATGACCGTTATGTGTTTGCCTATACCATCACCATACGCAACGAAGGCACCGTGCCGGCCAAGCTGTTGACCCGCCACTGGATCATCACCGACGCAGATGGAAAAACCCAGGAAGTGCGCGGTGAAGGTGTCGTTGGTGAACAGCCACATCTCAAACCCGGCGAAGGTTTCCAGTACACCAGCGGCACCATGCTGGAAACACCGGTCGGTAGTATGCAGGGCAGTTACCAGATGATTGCCGATGACGGTAACCAATTCGAGTGCCCTATCAAGCCATTCACCCTGTCCATGCCCAACAAGTTACATTAAGATGTGCAGGCGATGAGCCTGAAGCACAGTTATACAATTCTTTCCCCGGTTTACGATGCGATTGTCAGCAAGGCGACTTTGCCCATGCGCCGTGACAGCATCGCGCAACTCGGTGATGTAAACGGAAAACACATCCTGTTGTCCGGTGTAGGCACCGGCCTTGATCTGCCGTTATTACCCCCCGGTGCCCGTTACACCGGCATCGACCTGACACCGGCCATGTTAAAACGGGCACACAATCGTCGGCCACCTTCATATGAAATTGAATTGCAACTGGGTGATGCCATGCAACTTGAATTTTCAAATCAAGAGTTTGATATGGTCATCATGCACCTGATACTGGCGGTGGTACCAGAACCGGGTGCGGCATTACGTGAAGCATCACGGGTACTCAAGACCGGTGGCAAAATTCACATCCTGGATAAATTCATACGTCCAGGAAAATGGGCTCCCGGGCGTCGATTATTAAACCTGTTCATGCGGCATATTGCCACGCGCACCGATGTAGTGTTTGAAGAACTGTTAGCACAACAACCTGAATTAACTGTCATTAGCGATGAGCCCTGTTTTCCCGGCGGCTGGTTTCGCCGCATCATTGTAGAAAAGGCGGCATAAATCGATGGCCATTTATGCTATTGGTGACGTGCAGGGCTGTTATGCGGAATTACAGCAACTGCTGGAGTTGTTGCGCTTTGAACCGGAAAAAGATCAACTCTGGTTCTGTGGCGACCTGGTCAATCGCGGGCATCAGTCTGTTGATGTATTACGCTATGTTAAATCACTTGGCGATCGGGCTATTACTGTGCTGGGCAATCATGACCTGCACCTGCTGGCCGTGCATGCCGGTGTCAAAAAAGATAAGCAGGATTCACTTGCGGATGTATTATCCGTACCGGACTGTGACGAATTGATTCACTGGTTACGGCAACAACCCCTGCTCTACCACCACCAGGATACCGGTTACACACTGATCCATGCCGGCCTGGCACCGCAATGGAATGCAACCCAGGCGCAGGTTTACGCACGTGAACTGGAATCCGTATTACGCGGTGATCAGTATCGCGACTTTTTACAGGTGATGTATGGCGATGAACCCCGCCTCTGGAAACCGGAACTCAGTGGCTGGGATCGATTACGCTTTATCTGTAATTGTTTTACCCGCCTGCGGTACTGCCATGTTGACGGTTCGCTGGCACTGGAAGAAAAAGGCGCGCCCGGCCAGCAGGCCACGGGCCATGTACCCTGGTTTGATGTGGTGGACCGCGCATCCGCGGACATGAAAATTATCTTTGGACACTGGTCGACGCTGGGTGTGTATCATGTGCCCGGGGTTTACGCGCTGGACAGCGGTTGTGTGTGGGGAGGACAGTTAACTGCCATGCGTGTCGATAGTAAGGAACCGCAATTTACATCTGTATTATGCCCGGGGGCACAAAACCCGCAGGATTTTCTTTAAATGGAATGACGGCGACTGGCCTGCCGGCGATCCTGACCTGAACGACGATCATGTGCACCGATGCGCGTTTCTTTGCGACGATCCGAGCCCTGTCGCCGACGTTCATGACCGCAGCGTCGATCTATCTGCTTACCGGGAACACGACGCCAGAGTTGCTTGATAAACTGGTTTAACTGTCTCAGGTCCATACCGCCTCCGAGACAACAAGACTACACTATATATAGGGTCTAGTGAATCCCTGTTACTAGATATTAAGCGTAGGCGACCCGTTCCAGAATCTGAAAAGTCATTGGATAGGCATTTTTCTCATCGGCGGCGTGATGGCGTTCTTCTACCCACGACCAGTCGGCCGGATTGTAGTCGGGAAACCAGGCATCCCCTTTTACATCAATATCCACCTGCGTCAGGTACAGGCGTTGCGCACGCGGCAACATCTGTTCATAAAAGCTGGCTCCGCCAATGATCATGACTTCCGGTACTTCACCGGCGGCCGCTAATGCCTCATCAATGCTATGCGCAACCGTGGCCCCTTCAGCTTTATAGGCGGGATCACGGGTAATGATAATGTTATGCCGTTCCGGTAATGGCTTTGCGCCAAAGGATTCAAATGTCTTGCGGCCCATGATGATAGGTTTGCCCAGCGTGTGCTGGCGAAACCATTTCATGTCGGCGGGTAACTTCCAGGGCAGGCGATTTTCAATACCAATCACACGACCACGTCCCATGGCGGCAATCAGTGAGATCGTCGGTGTGGTGGAACTCGATGACATGAATCAGACAGCAACCGGTGCCTTGATATGCGGATGGTGCTGGTAGTTGTCCAGGTGAAAATCATCAAACGCAAAATCAAAAATATTATCGATAGCCGGATTCAGTTTCATGGTCGGCAAGGGTAACGGTGTGCGCGACAGTTGCAGATCTGCCTGTTCGAGATGATTCAGATAAAGGTGTGCGTCGCCCAGCGTATGAATAAATTCACCGGGTTGCAGTCCCGTCACCTGCGCCATCATCAGGGTCAACAGGGCATACGAGGCGATATTAAACGGCACGCCCAGAAAGATATCGGCACTGCGCTGATACAACTGGCAGGACAGCTGACCATTCGCCACATAAAACTGAAAAAAGGCGTGGCACGGCGGTAATGCCATGTTATCGATTTCACCCACGTTCCAGGCACTGACGATCAGGCGGCGCGAATCCGGGTTGGTTTTGATCTGTTCGATCACGTCGCTGATCTGATCGACGGTGCGTCCATCTGCCGCCTGCCAGGAACGCCACTGGGAACCATACACCGGCCCAAGATCGCCGTTTTCATCGGCCCACTCATCCCAGATCGTCACCTGGTTATCATGCAGGTATTGGATATTGGTGTCGCCTTTCAGGAACCACAGCAATTCATGAATGATGGAGCGCAGGTGGAGTTTTTTGGTGGTGACCAGCGGAAAGCCCTGCTGCAAATCAAAGCGCATCTGGTAGCCGAACACGCTCAGGGTACCGGTACCCGTCCGGTCCTCTTTTTTCACCCCATGCTGGCGTACATGGCGCATCAAATCGAGGTATTGCTGCATATCACGTCTCCCCATGTAAATCTGATTTTCCCCAAGATATGGCGGTAAGACTTTACTCGAATCCCACATCTTGTGGTTGCGCGCGACCGGCGTCACCTGCTGCATACCTTACCAGAAAGGCAAAAAAAGAGCACCGCAGACTTGGTCGGCGGTGCTTTGTTTCAATGGGGGAGGGAATGAAACTACAAAAATTGCCCAGATCGCCACAAACTGTGGATAACCCGAGCGAAAAAACTATACCGTGTCTAAATTGGAATTTAAAGCCCTATTTAGGCATTTTGCAGACTATTTCTGTTGTATGAAAACCACAAAAGTAGTATCCCTACAACAACTAGGGGAGCTGACAGGACCATGCCCAGGGTCAACCAGTTGCCCAAAAGATAACCAATATGTGCATCCGGTAGGCGGTAAAACTCGACGAAGATGCGAAATGCGCCGTAACACACGGCGAACAGACCGGAGATGGCCATCACCGGCCGACCTTTGCGCGCAAACCACCATAAAATAATGAACAGCACCACGCCTTCGAGCAAACCTTCATAAATCGGCGTGGGATGACGCGGCACCATGCTACCGGATTCCGGAAACACCATCGCCCACGGTACATCACTGGGTTTGCCCCACAATTCCCCGTTAATAAAATTACCGATTCGACCCGCCAGCAGGCCAACTGGCGTGATCAACGCCATCATATCGACGATGACAAAGTAGCCGTGTTTGTATTTTCGATTAAATAACCAGATCGCCAGCATGCAACCGAGAAAACCGCCATGAAACGACATGCCGCCCTTGTTAATCGCAAAAATACGTTTTAGTGCATCCATAAAACTGGGTTCATTGAGTATGTGGCCGAGGTCATAAAACAGTAAATAACCAAGCCGCCCGCCCAGTACGACACCCAGACCCATATAAAACAGCAGGTCATCCACGTGCGCCGGTTTGACACCCCACATGGGATTGCGTCGCGCCAGGTAACGGGTCAGCCACCAGCCGACCACAAACGCGATCAGGTACATGATGCCGTACCAGTGAATATCAAAGCCGAAGATTTTGAACGCAACCGGCTCGAACTTGATAACATAGTGTGATTCAGAAACTGTCATGCCGCCATTGTAAATGAGAGACAAAACACATACCAATCGTCTGGCGAACGAGACCAGCCCCTATTTACTGCAACACGCGCACAATCCGGTCGACTGGTGGCCGTGGTGTGAGGAAGCGCTGCAAAAAGCCCGCGACGAACACAAACTGATTCTATTGTCTATCGGTTATTCCGCCTGTCACTGGTGTCATGTGATGGCGCATGAGTCGTTTGAAGATGACGACACGGCGCGTGTCATGAATGAACTGTTTATCAACATCAAGGTGGATCGGGAAGAACGTCCGGACCTGGACAAAATTTATCAGACCGCGCATCACCTGCTGAATCAGCGCCCCGGTGGCTGGCCCCTGACCATGACCCTGACGCCACAGGATCACGTCCCGTTTTTTGCCGGCACCTATTTTCCTGTTACTGCAAAACACGGCATGCCGCCGTTCAAGGAAATTCTGCAACGGGTAGAAAGCTTTTACCGCGAACACCCGGATCAGATCGAACAGCAAAACAGTTCGATGATGAATGCACTCAACAGCCTGGTGCAACAGACGGGTCAGTCCGAGCTTTCCTCCACACTGCTGGATCAGGCGCGTCAGCAACTGGCACAACAGTACGATGAACAGTATGCCGGTTTTGGCAAGGCACCGAAGTTTCCGCATCCGTCCAACCTGGAACGCCTGTTACGTCACTGGATCATCAGCCGTGACAACAACAACGAAGATCAACAGGCAAAACACATGCTGAGCATGACCTTGCATGCCATGGCATCCGGTGGACTCTATGATCAACTGGGTGGCGGCTTTTATCGCTACTCGGTGGATGATCGCTGGATGATTCCGCATTTTGAGAAAATGCTTTACGACAACGGTCCCCTGCTTAGCCTGTATGCCCAGTGTAGCCGCTATTTCGACAACAACGTGTATGAGCGAGTCACACGCGAAACGGCCGAATGGGTCATGCGCGAAATGCAGTCGCCCGAGGGAGGTTACTATTCAACGCTGGATGCCGACTCCGAAGGTGAAGAAGGCAAATTTTATGTCTGGCAGCCGCAACATGTGCGCGAGTTGCTGGACGAACAGGAATACCACCTGATGGCCGAGGTGTTTGGTTTAAACCGCGATGCCAATTTTGAAGGCCACTGGCACCTGCACGTGTATCGGGATGTGGCCGAGGTCGCCGAACAGTTCGGGTTATCGGTAGATGACAGCGTGGCTATTTTAAACAACGCACGACAAAAGTTATTTACCCAACGCCAGACCCGTGTTGCACCGGGTCGCGATGAAAAAATTCTCACCGCGTGGAACGGCCTGATGATCAGGGGCATGGCCCAGGCCGGGCGCCTGCTGAATGAACCGGCATTCATTGACTCCGCCATTAACGCGGCAAATTTTATTCAACAACACCTGTACCAGGACGGGCGATTACTCGCCACCTATAAAGACAGCCAGGCCAAACTCCCGGCCTACCTGGATGATTATGCGTTTTTGCTCGATGCCTTGCTGGAATTATTACAGGCGCGCTGGGACAGTAAGCTGTTGGAGTTTGCCATCGAGCTGGCTGATACTTTACTGGCGCAGTTTGAAGATAATGAACGCGGCGGATTTTATTTTACCGCGCACGATCACGAAGCACTTATTCAACGGCCCAAACCGGTCATGGACGAAGCCATTCCAGCCGGTAACGGCGTGGCGGCCCTGGCCCTGGCGCGACTCGGTTACCTGCTGGCCGACACACGCTATCTCACTGCCAGCGAACGCACCCTCGCCTTTGCAAGCGGACAGATGCAACAGGCCCCTTATGCGGCCGCGACCCTGCTACACGCATTAGAAGAACAATTGTACACGCCACAGGTGATGATCATTCGCGGTAATGAAAAGCAGTTAAACACGTGGCGTGAGGATTTACAAAACCACGAACATCCGCGCCGGCTGGTGTTTTATATTCCGGTGAATGCCGAATCACTGCCTGCTGCCCTGGCGGAAAAAACCACTGACGCAAACCAGACGATGGCGTATGTATGCGAAGGGAATCAGTGTCACGCGCCGGTAACTTCCCCGCAAGCACTGATTCAGCAATACATTAAATCAGACTAAAAGTGATAACCGAATTCGTCCACGAAACGCTGTTTGAATTCATCCAGCATGAAGTAGTGATTCTGCGTGCCATGCTGCTCAATCTTGATGGCACCCATTAAAGCGGCAATACGGCCGGTGGTTTTCCAGTCGAGCTGATTCATCAAGCCGTACAGCAAGCCACCACGATAGGCATCACCGCAGCCGGTCGGGTCGACCACGGCTTTGGTTTTGGCGGTTGGAATCTCGATACACTCGTCCTGCGTATAAATCAACGATCCTTCTCCACCGCGGGTCACGATCATGGCGTCGACGGATTGCGCCAGTTGCTCGATGTTTTTACCGGTGCGTTCCTGCACTAGCTGTGCCTCATAATCGTTGAGGGTAACCCAGGTGGCCTTGTCGATAAAATCCATTAAATCGTCACCATTGAACATGGGCAGGCCCTGGCCCGGATCAAAAATAAACGGAATGCCTGCTTCGGCAAATTGCGTGGCGTGTTGCAGCATACCGTCACGGCCATCCGGTGACACAATACCAATGCTAATGCCTTTGGCATCGCTGATTTTATTCATATGAGCAGAATTCATGGCACCAGGATGAAACGCCGTGATCTGGTTGTCGTCCTGATCGGTGGTAATAAAGGCCTGTGCCGTATATGTATCGTGAACTTCCGTGACGTACTGTCGTGAAATACCGTTCTGATCCATCCAGTCTGCATAGGGATCAAAATCAGTACCGACGGTTCCCATGGGTTTGGCATCAGCTTCCAGCAGGTTCAGGTTGTACGCGATGTTACCGGCGCACCCACCGAATTCACGCCGCATGTCCGGTACCAGGAACGACACATTCAGAATATGTACCTTGTCCGGCAAAATATGATTTTTAAACCTGTCCTGAAACACCATGATGGTGTCGTAGGCAAATGAACCACAAATCAGTGCTGACATAATTTAGTTATCCTTATGCTAAAAACCGGTCGTAAATCACGAATCCCCAGACCAGTAAAACAAATATTAACGCAACAAACACCGCTGCTGAACCCATGTCCTTGGCACGCCCGGCCAGCTCGTGATATT
Organism: uncultured Gammaproteobacteria bacterium; assembly: GCA_937967995.1. GTDB lineage: Bacteria > Pseudomonadota > Gammaproteobacteria > UBA6429 > Thiohalophilaceae > CALBTB01. The sequence continues at coordinate 329,945 of CALBTB010000010.1, read as the reverse complement.
CATCGCCCAGGCGATCGACGACCGCTTCAATGGCGGAATTCAGTAATTCAACAATCAGGACGATAAACAGACAGCCGGTCAGCAGCACGTATTCCAGCCAGTTACGCCCAAGCCAGAATGCCGCCGGGAACAGCACGATAAACAACATGGCTTCCTGGCGAAACGCGGACTCATGTTGAATCGCCGCACGAAACCCTTTCATGGAGTAACCAAACGCATTGATAATTCGCGTCAGGCCTGTGGCACCGGGTTTGCCCATTTCGCTCCCTTATCTTTTTTATTGCCAGGTCAGGTCCAGATCTTTGGCCGCTTTCACATCATCCAGACGCCGCACCGGTAAGGTGTGTGGTGCTGTCGTCACCGTCTCCGGTGAGGATTCGGCTTCTTTTTGTATTTTAATCATGGCTTCAACAAAGCCGTCCAGTTCCTGCTGACTCTCGGTTTCAGTCGGTTCGATCAGAAAACACTCCGGCACCAGCAACGGAAAATACGTGGTCGGTGCATGGTAACCGTAATCGAGCAGGCGCTTGGCAAAATCCATCGCTGTAACATGCAACTCTTTGTACTGCTTCTTTAATGTCAGAATAAATTCGTGTGTGGCACGACGATTTTTAAAGGCCATATCAAAACCGGCCTGTTTGAGTCGTGCCATCATGTAATTGGCGTTCAGTGTGGCAAACTCGGCAACGCGATGCATGCCTTCACGACCCAGAATACGTGCGTATACATAGGCACGAATTAATACACCGGCATTCCCCATGAACGCGGACAGTCGACCCATGCTGGTGGGCAGATCATCTTCGTCAATCACGGAATAGGTATCACCCTGTCTGGCAACCATCGGTACCGGTAAATACGGCAACAGGCGTTTGCTCACGCCGACCGGACCGGCACCGGGCCCACCGCCACCGTGTGGTGTGGAAAAGGTCTTGTGCAGATTCATGTGAATCACATCAAAACCCATGTCACCGGGTTTTACTTTGCCAAGAATGGCGTTGAGATTGGCACCGTCGTAATACAACAGACCACCGGCTTCATGCACGATGGTGGCGATTTCCTTTATCTTGCGTTCAAACACGCCCAGCGTCGACGGGTTGGTCAGCATGATACCGGCGGTTTGCGGACCGACGGCGGCACGCAACGCTTCGAGATCCACATCGCCTTCTTTATCCGTTGGAATTTCCTTTACCTTGTAATTGCACATCGTCGCCGTGGCCGGATTGGTGCCGTGCGCCGCATCGGGCACCAGGATTTCGGTGCGTGCCGTATCGTTATTGGCATCATGATAAGCGCGAATCATGGCCACGCCGGCAAATTCACCCTGCGCACCGGCCATCGGGGCCAGCGATACACCGTGCATGCCGGTGACATCTTTTAAAATTTCCTGCAGGTCATACATGCAGGCCAGAAAACCCTGACTGAGATTGTCCGGGCTCAGGGGGTGACGTTGTGCAAAACCAGGTAACAATGCCAGCGAGTTACAGCCGCGCGGATTGTATTTCATGGTGCAGGAACCGAGCGGATAGAACTGCGTATCGATAGAGAAATTTTTCTGCGACAAGCGTGTGTAATGCCGCACCACCTGCATCTCGGAAACTTCCGGTAATCCCGGTGATTCATCGCGTAAGAATGCAGCGGGAATGTCATCGAATTTCGTGTCGATGTCCGGAATCTGCGCCTCATTACTGCGGCCTGTGCTGGACTGTTCAAAAATCAACATTGTCTGTTCCTGTACAGTAAAGTCTTATAAATTTATAAAGCGGCGATCGCGCTATCGTAGTTCGGTTCCTGGGTGATTTCCGGGACCAGTTCCGTATACGCCACCTTGTCGTTTTCATCGATGACCACCACGGCACGCGCAGTAATGCCGGCCAGCGGCCCATCCTGAATCAGTACACCGTAATCCTTGGCAAAGTTACGGCTGCGCATCATGGACAGGGTCGTCACCTGGTTGGTGCCTTCCGCTTCACAGAAACGGCCCATGGCAAATGGCAAATCAGCGGAGATCACCAGTACCTCCACATCATTGCGGCCACCCAGTTGTTCATTGAATTTTTTGGTCGACGTGGCACAGACACCGGTATCCAGGCTCGGCACAATATTCAGCAGCTTTTTCTTGCCCTTGAAATCCGCCAGGCCTTTGTCTTCCAGGTCCTTGGTGGTGAGTTTAAATTCCGGTGCCGCTGCACCGACTGCCGGTAATTCACCATTGGTCGTAATTTCGTTTCCTTGCAAAGTAATCTTGGCCATGTTGTTCTCCTCGCTTTTGTTATTCCGTGTTCAGTTATGCCATAGTGGGTTGCGCTGATTGTTGCGATGCTGACACTTTCGCACTGATACGCGAAATGCTTTCCGCGTAACGGCTAATATCCTGTGCTGTTTTTGTCTCTGTCACACACACCAGCAACGTGTTGTCCAGTTCAGGATAATGATGTTCCAGTGACACACCCGCCACGATCGATTGCGCGGATAATGCATCGATGACGTCGTTGACCGGGATATCAAATTTAAACACTGCCTCGTGGAAAAAAGGCCGGTTAAACAGTTTACGAACACCAGCCACCTGATCCAGTGCAGATATCAACTGGCGTGTGTTGTTGTGCGATGCAGTAGCCGTTGTAGACAGGCCTTTTGGTCCCATCAGGCTCATATAAATTGTTGCTGCCGTGACCAGCAGGCCCTGGTTGGTACAGATATTGGACGTCGCCTTGGAACGACGAATGTGTTGTTCACGCGCCTGTAGCGTCAACGCAAAACCGGTTTTACCGTCCAGGTCCGTGGTACGCCCGATGATGCGGCCCGGCATTTGCCGTACATAATCCTTGCGACAACACATGATGCCAAAATAAGGACCACCGGATGATAAAGGTGCACCCATGGGCTGGCCGTCACCACAAACGATGTCGGCACCGATTTCACCCCACTTGCCCGGCGGTTTGAGAATTGCCAGTGACATCGGGTTTACTACGGCGATCACCAGTGCGTTGTGTTCATGTGCCCAGTTGGTCAGTGCATCAATGTCTTCCAGCACACCGAAGAAGTTGGGTTGTGGAATGACCAGTGCCGTGAAATCACCCGGATCTTTCGGCAATGAAGTGATATCTATGTGACCACCTTCACGACCATATTCCAGTTCGTCAAACGTGATGCCCTGATGATGCGTGATAGTGTGCGCCACCTTGCGATAATGCGGATGTACCGTGCGCGGCATCAGGATGCGTTTAGTTTTGGATTTACGATTGGCGCGCACCGCCATTAACACGGCTTCTGCCAGTGACGAGGCACCATCGTATAAAGAGGCATTGGACACATCCATGCCGGTTAAACTCGCCATCATACTTTGGTATTCGTATAACAACTGTAACGTACCCTGACTGGCTTCAGCCTGGTAAGGCGTATAAGCGGAATAAAATTCCCCGCGTGTCGTCAGTTCCCACACAGCTGCCGGAATATGGTGCTCATAGGCACCGGCACCGGCAAAACACAATGCCCGCTCATCCTGTGCGGCACGTTCACGCATCAGGCGCCCGACTTCCATTTCGCTGAGTCCTTGCGGAACCTTTTCCAGTCCCTTACTGCGTAACGCAGCCGGTATTTCATCAAATAACTGTTCAATACTGTCGACACCAATGGCCTCCAGCATCGCTTTGATTTCCTGTTCAGTGTGCGGAATAAACGGCATGGTTGGTTTCCTGGTTCAGATCATTCTTCGGCGGCGATTTGTTCGGCATAGGCATCGGCATCCAGCAGGTCATCGAGTTCACCCTCGTCTGCCGGTTTGATTTTGAAAATCCAGCCATCACCATACGGGTCGGAATTGACGGTTTCCGGTGTATCCGTCAGCGCCTCATTCGCCTCGGTGACTTCACCGCTGACCGGCGCATACACATCCGATGCGGCTTTGACTGATTCCACCACCGCACAGTCTTCCCCGCTACTAAAAGTCGTACCCACTTCCGGCGCTTCGACATAAACCAGGTCACCCAGCAATTCCTGTGCGTGATCCGTAATACCGACTGTGACACTGCCATCTTCCTCACGACGTACCCATTCATGTGATTTGGTATAACGTAGTTCCTGAGGGACGTTACTCATGTTGTTCTCCCAAATAAAATTTTAAATACATGCTTTACCGTTACGGACAAACGGCGGTTTTATGACTTTTACATCGACCTGTTTGCCCCGAATATCCACTTTCGCCCTTTCTCCGATAGTCGCCGGCACTCGCGCAAAGGCAATGGCCTGCCCGAGGGTTGGTGAAAAACTGCCACTGGTGATCTCACCGGCTTCCAGCCCTTCAACCAGCACTTTCTGGTGATTGCGCAATACGCCCTTGTTTTCCATTAACAAACCCACCAGTTTATTTTTTATACCGGCATCACGTTGCTGTTGTAATGCCGCGCGGCCGATGAAGTCCCGCTCTGCCGGTTCCCAGGCAATGGTCCAGCCCAGGCCCGACTCCAGTGGCGAGGTAGTTTCATCCATATCACTGCCATACAGGTTCATGCCGGCTTCAAGGCGTAAAGTATCTCTTGCACCCAGCCCGGCCGGGCTGACGCCGGCCTTTGCCAGTGCCTGCCAGAAACTCGCCGCCTGATCACCCGGTAACATAATTTCATAGCCGTCTTCACCGGTGTAACCGGTGCGTGCGATTGCCCAGTCGTCATCAAACATGGCCATGAAAAACTGACCCAGCTCAGCAGCCGCCTGCTGCTTGGCGCTGTCGATAACCTCATGCACCAGATCGCGTGCCTCTGGTCCCTGTACCGCAACCATGGCCAGGTCATCACGCTCTTTGACTGACACACCAAAGTTACCGGCATGTTTTTCAATCCATGCCAGGTCCTTGTCGCGGGTCGAGGCATTGACGACCATACGGAAAAACTGGTCGTTGATGTAATACACGATCAAATCATCAATTACACAACCCTGTTCATTGAGCATGCACGAGTACAGCGCCTTGCCCGGGTTTTTCAGTCGCGCCACATCATTCGCCAACAGGTAACGTAAAAAGTCCCGCACCCGTTCACCCTGCAGATCCACCACTGTCATGTGTGAAACATCAAACATACCGGCATGGGTTCGAACAATTTCATGCTCCTTCACCTGCGAGCCGTAATGTAACGGCATGTCCCAGCCACCGAAATCAACGATCTTGGCGTTAAACTCGACATGTGTGTCATACAGTGGTGTACGTTTTCCCATTAAAAACCTCGTGACTGCTTATTGTGAATCTTCGGCGTGATAAGACGAACGAACCAGTGGCCCGGACTTGACCCAGTTAAAACCAATATCACGCGCCACATCGGCATAACGATCGAATTGCGCCGGATGAATATATTCCTTGACCGGAAGATGATAGCGAGTGGGACGCAAATACTGACCTAGCGCGACCCGCGTAACATTCGCTCTATACAGGTCACGCAATACAGCGATGACTTCCTGTTCCGTTTCACCCAGTCCCAGCATGATGGCCGACTTGGCTTCTACACCATTGAGTTGCGCGACATCATTTAGCAGTGCCAGTGAACGCTGATAATCGGAACCCTTGCGCACCGTGCGATAAAGGCGCGGTACCGTTTCGATATTATGACCCCACACCAGTTGCGGTTCACCAACTGCTGATGTCAGAGCGGTGTAAATCACATCGATGGCCTTAGTCTGGCAACGATGAAAGTCCGGTGTCAGTAATTCCAGTTGGATATTCTGATTGTCATTGCGTAATGCCGACATCGTGCGTGCAAAAATCGTTGCACCACCATCCGCCTGATCATCGCGATTGACAGACGTGAGTACTACATAGTCAAGACCCATTTCACGTACCGCTCTGGCGACACGTTGCGGTTCATCGTTTTCCAGTGCGGCAGGTTTACCGGTCTTTACCGCACAGAAACCGCAGGCGCGCGTGCAGGTATCGCCGAGTAACATAAATGTTGCCGTGCCACGACTCCAGCACTCACCACGATTCGGGCAACGTGCTTCGACACAAACGGTATTTAATGCATGCTGATTGAGTGCGCGAGTGGTCGTGGCAAAAGCGTCTTCGCCAAATGCCTGGCGAATCCAGTCGGGCATACGGCCAACATTAGGCTGTCGAGAAAAATCGAACACCGGCTGTTCCGCCATATCACTCCCCACACAGGTTTTTCAACGAGGTAAAAAAAAGGGCGACGAAAAACGATGCACATACATCGGTTTTCGTCGCCCCTCTGTCCGGTCACCTGAGAGCTTGCCCCTTCGGTGTCCTGTCACCATCTGACAGGATCTCTCCAGAGTCAACGTTTCACGTCTGCGGTCCTTTTGCCTGAGCGATTCCGAGCGAGTTGCGCCTTCGGCGCCCCGTGTTGCTGCTAACCAGCGCCGGGGTCTCTCCCACAAACATCGTTGCTGCGAAGCATTTTACTGAGCCAGCATCCATTTTGCCAGTTGTGGTGCAATCAACTGTAATTACAGGATTTATTTTGCCGCTGCGTCATGCTGACGCAATAAAAACCACAGCACGGGTAATGTGCCGAGCATGAGCATCAGGGCGGAAGGTGCCGCCAGTTCCAGCATCTCCTCGCTGGCCTCAATCCAGATGCGGACCGGCAGGGTATCGAAACCGGTCGGCCGCAGCAGTAACGTGGCCGGCAGTTCCTTGAGCGTATCGATAAACACCAGCACCCAGGCGCTGACCAGCCCGGTACGAAGCATCGGTATCAGTACGCGCGTCAGGTTTTGCCAGGGTGTCGCACCCAGGCTGCGGCCGGCTTCCTCAATCGAGGGAGACACCTGTTGTACCGCCGCCTCCTGTGCCTGTACCGCCAACGGTAAAAACCGAATCAGCATGGCCAGTAACAATACAACCAGCGTGCCATAAATCCACGGCAACCAGCTCAGTGCAAAACTCAGGATACCCAGCGCAATCACCGGCCCGGGCAACACAAAACCGACACTGGATAAATGAATATAGGACTGACTTACCTTGTTACGTAAACGTGCATGAAATAACGCCACCGGTAGCGCCGCCACTGTGGCCAGTGAGGCAGCCGCAATACTGACCACGAGTGAATTTTTTACATAGCCCCAGAATTGTTCATCAATGAGTGACTGTTGCCAGGCTTCAAAACTCCAGTGCAGCATCCAGGCCACCGGTAACCCAAAGGCAAACAGCGTAATGCCGCCCAGCCACAGCCAGATCAGTACCTGTTCCATCGGGCTGGCCGGTCGACGCTGTAACTGTTGTGCTTGTCGGGAACTGTAATAGCGTTGCCGATCACGAAAGAAACGCTCGAGTATCAGGAACGTCAGGCTCAGTACAACCAGTACCAGACTTAATCCGGCCGCCGCCTGCATGTCAAAGCGACCGCTCATTTGCAGATAGATGCTCAGGGTAAAGGTCTGGTAACGTAACATGCTTACCGCGCCAAAATCGGACAGCACGTGCAACACGACCAGGGCCAGACCAGCCGCGATGGCCGGCCGCAACATGGGCAGGCTGACCCGCCAGAACACCTGACGTGAATTCAGACCATGCAGGCGTGCCGCATCTTCGATGTCATGACGCGATCGTGTTAATGCATCACTGACCAGCAGAAAGACATAGGAAAACCCGGCCAGGCTTAGAATAAAAGCGGCACCGAATACATTGTAAAGTTCAGGGTTGGGGACATTCGGTCCGGCCAGCCACAGCCATAACTGCCCGAGCCAGCCATCCCGATCCGTTAACGTGGTATAGATATGCGCAAACACATAGGTCGGAATCGTCAATGGGAGGATCATCAGCCACACGGCGAGGCGGCGGCCAATGAATTCACGTCGAGTAATTAACCACGCAGATGACACACCCAGTGCGAAACTGCCAATCGCTACCAGTACCGATAAAGACAGTGTGTTCCACAACAGACCCGGCAGGCGCGCACTCCATAAACCTGTCCATTGTGACCATTGTAAGTGTCCACTCTGGTATAAAACGAAGACGAGCGGTATCGACGCCAGTAACACGACTGACGTCGATAACACACTCCGCGAATTGATAATGGTCACTGCGCGGGGTTTACCGCATTACGGCATTCCGATCGATTCGATCAGATCCAGCGTGGCATTACGATACTTACCCAGATCACTCATCGGCACGTCAGCAACTTTGTAAGACGATAATGGTGGCACTGGTTCTGCTGCCGCCACACCGGGACGGGTTGGGTATTCACGATTGACTTCGGCAAACTGCTTCTGACCTTTTTCCGAGACCATGAACGCCATAAATTTTTCCGCAGCGGATTTATTCTTGGTGTGTTTGGTGATTGCTGCGCCGGCAACGTTCCAGGCCACACCCATTCCGTCCTTACCCTGATCAGGCAGCACCACTTTGATGGGTGCGTCAGGATTTTTTGCCAGGTGACGGAAGATGTAATAGTGGTTCACCAGGCCGACAGATTTTTTACCTTCTGCCACGGCCTTGACGATTTTACTGTGCTTGTTAAACACACTGCCGCCGACATTCTTTTTCATACCCTTGAGCCAGTCACGGGTCTTGTCGATACCGGCGACACGCATGTAAACAGTCACGCCGGCGATATAACTTTCATTACTGCTATGTGTTATACCGAGTTTACCGGCCAGTTTTGGATCAGCCAGATCAAACACGGACTTAACAAAGTCGACGGACTGATCATTTTTATTCATGACCAGCACGCGGGCGCGCGCTGATAACCCGACCCAGGTATTATCTTCGGCCCGGTAGTTATTCGGAATAACATCGGCAGTTTCCTTTGCAACGGGCTGAAACAGACCCATCTCACTGCCCTTTTGCAGATTACCTGCATCATTACTGATATAGATATCTGCGCTGGTGCGATTGCCTTCCAGCTTGAGTTTATTTAACAGCGCAGTTGAACTGCCGGAATGGATCGTTACCTTGATACCGGTTTCACTGGTGAAGGCCTTCACCACCGGTTTAACAAACTTGTCACTACGACCGGAATAGACAATCAGGTCGGCCGCCTGGGCAAAACCCGATGCGGCATAAAAGCACAACATAATTAGGGATAAAACAATGTGTCTCATCAGTTTTTGCTCCATATATATAAGTAGGACTCAGGCCCGTAATGATAATTATTCTCATTCCGATTTTCAATATTATAAATCGGTAATATTTGCTCTATATATATGGAACGCCGTGGTGAGATAAAGTGAATGAGGTAATGAAAGTAGTGCAGCTAGCTGTTGGCTAGCGTAGCTCGTCGACCATGCGACTAATTGTAAGCCCTTGAATTACAATAGAAAATACGACGACCGCATAAGTCAGGGCAAGAATAACTTCACGATACAGGCCCAGCGGCAGGGACAGGGCCAGGGCCACCGATATCCCGCCGCGTAGTCCACCCCAGGTCATGAGCTGGACCACACCCGGTGTAAACTGGCGAACCCGTTTCATGACAAAAACCGGAGTCCCGACACTGATGAAACGCGCGAACAGGACCAGTGGAATGATGGCCAGCGCGGCCAGAATATATTCGGTTTTGATGGCCAGCAACAGCACTTCCAGACCGATGATTAGGAACAGCACTGCGTTGAGAATTTCATCAACCAGCTCCCAGAACGTATCCAGATGCGCGCGGGTTTTTTCCGACATGGCAAACTTACGGCCGTGATTACCGATGAACAACCCGGCCACGACAATCGCAATCGGGCCGGACAAATGCAACTGGGTTGCTAACGCATAACCGCCCATGACCAGTGACAAGGTCAGCATGACTTCAAGCTGGTAGTTGTCGACATCCCTTAGCAGGTAATAAACCCCCATGCCAATAACCAGGCCAAACAGCACACCGCCTACTGCTTCCTGCAAAAACAACAGGCCGATGCCACTGAACGAGGCGTCATGCGTACCGGTCGCCAGCCCCGCCAGCACCAGGAATACCACGACACCGACTCCATCGTTAAACAGTGACTCACCGGCAATTTTTGTCTCCAGTGTTTTCGGGACACGGGCGGTTTTTAAAATACCCAGAACGGCAATCGGATCGGTGGGTGAAATCAGGGCGCCGAACACCAGGCAGTAAATAAAAGGCAAATCGATATTCAGCGCCTGCAGCACCAGCCAGCTCAGACCACCGATAATGAAGGTTGAAGTCAGAATGCCAAACGTCGCCAGAACAGCGATGATGCCCTTTTGTTCCTTCAAATCATTCAGGTTGACATGCAGTGCACCGGCGAATAACAGAAAGCTCAACATGCCGTGCATTAAGGTGTCATGGAAATCGATACTGCGCAGAACCCGGTTGGTTTCAAAAATCAGTTCATCCCATCCCAGCTTGCCGAGTATAAGCATGATGAACGACAGCAGCATGGCAATGATCATGATGCCGATAGTATTTGGCAGGCGCACAAAACGGTAATTCAGATAACTGAACAGAGCGGCAAGCGTTATGAGAATAGCGGCTGTATTTAATATACCCATCTAATTCTTATCGATTTATGATGGAGTGCCTGAAGATACCTGAAAATGCACAACAAGCCAAAATGTATTGTTCAAAAGTGAGAATTGTTAACAAACGTCACAGAAATATCACTTAACGGGCGATGTGTGGAAGATCACCGCGGTTTCCCATGGCATGCTCAATGATTACGTTTTTTAGCGGGCCGCTATGATCGATGACTGACAAACCGAGATTACGCAACCACGGGATGGGCCCGTCCTGAATACCGAACCAGCGTTGAATCTGATCCACCATGACCAGCATGTCCATGTTCTCTGCTTTACGCCAGCGTTCGTACTTGCGTAAGACGCTGTGCGAACCCATTGTCTGATGTTGTCCATGTGCCGTCATGAGTACCTGCGCCAGTGAGGCCGCATCCAGAATACCCAGATTGACGCCCTGCCCGGCTAATGGGTGAATGGTATGTGCCGCATCGCCAATTAATGCTAGGTGTTCACCGACGTAATGTTCGGCAACCAGAAAGCGTAATGGAAATGCCGCGCGTGGTCCGACATCTTCTATCTCTCCCAGACGGCCTTCATAAGCAGATGACAATGCATCACCAAAAGCCGTATCGTCCATGGCCAGTAACTGGTCAGCATGTTGCGGGGAAGTCGACCAGACGATCGAGCTGTAACCATCCAGTAAAGGTAAAAACGCCAGTGGTCCGGCGGGTAAAAAACGCTGCCAGGCGGTTTCCTGATGCGGCAGGGATGTTTTGACATAGGTGACGACCGCACGCTGATCATAATCCCAGCCTTTCACACTGATACCGGCCTGTTGTCGCACCCATGATCGACTACCATCGGCCCCGACAACCAGCGTCGCGTCGATTTGTTCACCATCACTTAAGGTCAGTTGCCAACCTTCGTGATCGAGCGCCATGTGCTGTACATGCTGTTCAGTCAACAGCGTGACATTACTGTCTTCGCGTAACCTGTCATACAGAGCGGACAATATAACGCGGTTTTCGATGATGTGACCAAGATACGGTTCACTGAGCTCGGCACTGTCGAAATGCATTTCACCGCGCCCGGATTGTTCCCAGACATGCATTTCGCGAAACGGTGATACCCCCTCCTCAAGCATGGCAGGCCATACATGCAGTTGTTCAAATACACGCTGTGAGGCGCGCGTGATGGCACTCACGCGTAAATCGAAACGGGTTGAAGACGCCGGCGCCTTTGCTGCACCCGGATCAATCATCACCACATCCAATTGACTGTTACGTAACGCGCAGGCCAGTGTCGCCCCGACCATACCGCCACCAACAATGGCAATATCGGTTTTCACAGATCCAGCCCACGTGCCAGACGCGAGGCCTTACCAATATAACCCATTGCATGACGGGTCAGGCGTTTTCGCACCGGTGCCAGCAGGTCCATAGCCATCAATCCGACATTACGTGCGACCACCAGCGGTGCAAAACTGTTGGAAAAGATGCGTACCAGTGAATCCGTGAACAGGGTCGTGACACGGTGATCACGACGGCGCCAGTCCGCATACTGCTGTAATACCTCGCGCGCTCCGTAATCCTGCTGTTGCTGTATCGCATCCCGAATGACCTGTACCAGCGCCGCCACGTCACGTAATCCCAGGTTAAATCCCTGTCCCGCCACCGGGTGCAGTGTGTGGGCAGCATTACCAATAAAGGCCAGACGATGCCGTATATGTTCATTAATCATGGATAAACCCAGTGGATAAGCATGACGCTTACCGGCACGTAAAAAACGACCGACACGTTTTCCAAACCGCTCCTGCAATGCCGCCAGAAATGCGTCGTCGGACATGGCCATCACACTATCCACATGTGGCGCCGGTACAGTCCAGACCAGGCCATAACGATGCGGAAAATCGTCAATACCCGTGAGCGGCAGCAACGCCATTGGACCGGTTGGTGTAAAGCGTTCATAAGCAATTTGCTGGTGTGGTTTATCACAGGCAACGTTTGTTATGACAGCCGACTGGTGATAATCCAGGTGACGTTGCTGAATATGCAAATGCCGGCGCACGAATGATTCACTGCCATCGGCTGCAACGACCAGCTTGGTATGAATTGTTTTACTTTCATCACCCTGTTTTAAGGTGATGGTAGCCGCCGCCTGATTAATCTGAATGTCCGTAACCTCGGCCGGTGCCAGCAGGAAAATATTTGACCGGCTTTGCATGGCCTCCAGCAGGGCTTCACCCAGGATGCGATTTTCTACGACATAACCCAAGGCTTCGACCTGTTGCTCATCCGCCTGCAGGCGCGTCAGACCGGGATGGCCCCGATCGGAGATGTGAATCGTCGAGATCGGTGATACACCACGTCGTTCAATGTCAGGCCATAACTCCAGTGCCTGGAAAATTTGCTGTGAACTGTATGACAGGGCCAGGGTACGTGAATCAAAACCGGGCGGGGGAAAACCGGTGTAGTCGCTGGATTCAATCAGAATAATGCTGGGTGCAGGATTTATGCGGCTTAAGGCGCAGGCCAGGCTGATGCCGACCAGGCCGCCGCCGACGATGGCGACATCGTATTGTTGTTCGTCTTTCATTCCCGTTCGGCCATCAGGGCTTCAATCTCATCTACCTGCTTGGGTACACCGTCTGTTAATACTTCGTTACCGGTTTTGGTGACGAGCACATCGTCTTCGATGCGAATACCGATGTTATGCCATTTTTTTGCCACACCATCAGCCTGTGCACTGATATAGATACCCGGCTCCACGGTCAGCGTCATGCCCGGCTCAAACACACGCCATTCATCATCGACTTTATAGTCACCAACATCATGCACATCCATACCGAGCCAGTGTCCGGTACGATGCATATAAAACGTTTTATAGTCTTCATTTTCAATGGCCTTCTTCTTACTGCCCTTGATAATGCCCAGATCGATTAATCCCTCGGTAATCACCTCTACCGCTGCTTCATGGGGTTCATTCCAGTGATTACCCGGTTTCACCCTGTCGATCGCGGCGTGCTGGGCGGCCAGTACGATCTCATACACGTCTTTTTGCGCTTTACTGAATTTTCCGTTGACGGGAAACGTACGGGTGATATCCGCCGCATAGTAATCGTATTCCGCACCGGCATCGATCAATAACAGGTCGCCGTCGCGTAACCTGTCCCGGTTGGTGGTGTAATGCAGCACACAGCCGTTGGCACCTCCACCAACGATCGAGGCATAAGCCGGAAAGCGGGCCCCTTCCTGCATAAAACGATGCAGGACTGTTGCTTCGACCTGGTATTCATAGAGTCCGGGACAGGTAAACTGCATGGCGTCACAATGTGCCTGGGCGGATATCTGTCCCGCTTTGCGCATTGATTTGATTTCCTGTGCGCTTTTGATGAGTCGCATATCATGCAGGATGTGATCCAGCGACACGAATTCACCCGGTGTATGAATACCGGCGCGTGACTGTTTGCGCAGCCGGTTGACCCAACCAATCAGGCGCTGATCAAAATCCGGATGTGTGCCCATGGTGTAATAGACACGTTGTTTGTTTTCCAGCATCCCCGGCAGGATGTCGTCGATGTCATCAATCGGAAATGAGTCATCAGCACCGTATATTTCCACCGCCCCTTCCTGCCCGGCCATGGGCCCGGTCCAGGTCTCCGTTTCCGGATTACGCTCACGACAGAATAATATGTACTCACCGTGTTCGCGCCCGGGAATCAGTACCGCCACCGCTTCCGGTTCATCAAACCCGGTCATGTAGTAAAAATCACTATCCGGTCGATAGGCATATTCCACATCGCGATTACGCATGCGCATTGGTGCAGCGGGCAAAATGGCGACCGCGCTGTCCCCCATCATTTGCATCAGATTTTTGCGGCGAGTGGCGAATTCCTGTTTGTTCATAACATTAATGAATGGTTGATGAAGAAGAACCGTTCTGGCGGGCATACAGGGTTTCACGAAACAGCATAACTCCCACCTTAAGATATTCGACCAGTTCAGCGTAGGATTGTTCTTCTTCTTCAGTGTACTCCAGGCCACCGATCGACATCTGGCTGATTTCCGTGATGTCCTGCACGATTTCCTGCAATTCACCGCCGAGGCGGTTCTGATCCGTCACACCGACGAAATTCAGGCCCAGCATAAAACCCTGACACCAGTGCACCATCGCCTGACTGCGTATTTCCAGGTCGATATCATCATCCGGTAACAGCAGGTAAAATCCCAGATTGCCGGACATTAACTGATCACACACTTGATCATACATGGCGGCCATCAGGGCACCGGTTTCACTGGCCAGGGCATCACCGTTTGATACCGCCGCTTCCAGTTCCGGCAGGTGCGCCCCCAACCAGGTGGTATAACCATCCTGCCCCATGAAACAGATGACAGCACTCATGGCGCCATGACATTCCGACGCGTCAGGCGCGATGCCGGCACGCTGCAAAGCCTGTGTCATATCCTGGTAGGTGTATTCCTGCATGCTGAAAATAAGACGGCTGTTCGGCAGACCATTAATGGTGGGAAAACAGGGGTTTAGTATACCACGGCCCATGCCGTGAAAAAGGTACCCATCTGGGGCGTTGACCCGGAATTGCGGGCGCTCTATATTGGTTAACAGGCAGATTCGCCGGAGAGGGGCCGGAGAGACCGTTGGACATAAAAAAGCTCGAAGAACGCGTCGACGAACTGATTTCCACTGTGGAACGTCTGCGCAGCGAAAATAAAACGCTACGGGAGAGCCAGACCAATCTCGTCACGGAGCGTGATCACCTGATTGCCAAAACGCAGCAGGCCCGCACCCGTGTTGAAACGATGATAGAACGACTAAAGGCAATGGAAAATGAGTAGCGATAATTCAAAAGCAGTTTCCATCAATATCCTGGGTAAGGAATACCTGGTTGCCTGCCCGGAGGAAGAACGTAACGATCTCCTCAAATCAGCCGATTATCTGGACAGGAAAATGCGCGAGATTCGTGACAATGGCAAGGTCATCGGTACCGACCGAATCGCCGTCATTGCCGCACTGAATATCGCCAACGAATTGCTGCATCAGGGCAGCGGTTCGACAATCTCATCGGCTGAGGTTGAAGGCCAGATTAAAAATATCCAGCAGAAAATCGAGGATGCCCTGTTTCGCAGTCGGCAACTTGAACTGGAAGCATGATGACATACATAAAGAGGTAACGAGCGGTTTTTGGGTGTCTCCTGCGGTATACGTGAACGACTGGGATATTTCTTGAGCCTTAAATTAATCCCCCGGGAGCAGAAACCTGACAATGTGTGCATGTCCGCCTGGTAGCGGAAAGCCTGATTTGTCTGTGATGCCCCCACCTTGAACGCTAGGTTCAAGAACAAGGTCTAAACGGTACAGGTGGGAGGCACCCGCCCTTTCACACTAATAACAACATGGATGCCCGCCAGCAAATCCGAACCCAATTACGTCAACGCCGCAGCCAGCAAAGTCTGTCTGACTGCCAGCGTGACTCCGCACAAATCTGTGACCACCTGCTCAAGAGTCGGGAATTTCGTGGCGCGCAACGCCTCGCCTTTTATTTTGCCCACGGCAAGGAAGTGGATTTATCCCTGCTTATGCACCAGGCCTGGTTGCGAAAAAAGCAGGTCTTCCTGCCGGTTCTGGCTACGTTCCCGCAAGGTACCCTGTGGTGGTTGCCGTATTATATAGATACACCCCTGTACCAGAATCGGTTCGGTATTCCTGAACCGGTGCATGCACGACGGTTACGCCGCACCAAACTGCGTTCACTGGATATTATCCTCATGCCGCTGGTCGCCTTTGACCAGGCCGGACATCGCATCGGTATGGGCGGCGGCTTTTATGACCGCAGTCTGTCCCGACTTCAACACAACCATAGCTGGCACCGACCGATCAGGATTGGTGTCGCCTATAGCTGGCAGCAGGTTGAACATATACCGGCACAACCCTGGGACATTCCACTGGATGCCGTTGTCACCGAACAGGGTCTGACCACTTTCAGGAGAGATGAATGAAGTACTGGCTAATGAAATCCGAACCGGATGTTTATGGTATCGACCACCTGGCAAAGATGCCGCGCAAAACCGATCACTGGGACGGTATTCGCAATTACCAGGTCCGCAACATGATGCGGGATGAGATGAAAAAGGGTGACCTGGCCTTTTTTTACCATTCAAATTGCAAGGAACCCGGTATCGTCGGCATCATCAAGGTGGTCAAAGAGGCTTATACCGACCATACGGCCTTTGATCCCGAGTCCAAGTACTACGATCCGAAGAGTGATCCCGATAATCCCCGCTGGCTCATGGTCGATGTGCAGTTAGTCCGTAAATTCACACGCAACATCAGTCTCGAAGAGCTCAAAACCTATAAATCGTTAAGCGATATGCTGGTGCTACGACGCGGAAACCGACTTTCCATCACACCGGTTACCAAAAAACAGTGGGATTTCATCCTCAAACAGGAAAAAAAGCCAAAATGACACGTATCTGAACCCGAAAAACGCCTCTGAAACGGCTTCTGAGGCGCTGAAAAAGGCAAAAAGCGGTATTTTTTACTGCCAAAATAAAAAAATAGCGTAAATTACATAAAAATAACCCTAAATAGCTCCTTAAAACTTTTTTCAGCGTACTTTTATATAACTCCATATAAGTTATAACTAAAAAAAACGCTTCCCAAATCACGTTAAATGCTTTTAAACGCAATTTTTACTTCTGCATAACGTAAAAATTTGTATGTTTTGATGATCACGAGCACTTATTTGTGCATTGCGATGACATTTTTATCGTTTTTATAAAAAATCCTGATCACTGTGCATGTATGACCAGGAAATTTTTCTCCATAAACGTCATTTGTTTCAATTTTTACGTCCTTAACCTGAAACAAAACACAGCTCGATTAATAAAATCCGAATTAGCGACGCTAAAAAGTTGCGAAATGATCTGAAATTCTTTGAACTGTAAAAATTTAACTACTGATACTAGCTTTTTTTATTGACTTAGCTATACTCCACTAAACTCAGTGTTCAAACCTCGGAGGGTTTTGTATATGGCAACAAAGAAAAAGACTCGCAAGAAAGCGACAAAGAAGAAGGCAGTTCGTCGCAAGAAGACAGCTGCCAAGAAAACGGCTAAGAAACGCGTAGCCAAGAAGAAAGGCCGCAAGAAAGCCGCGAAGAAGAAGACCACCAAGAAAAAAGGTCGTAAGAAAGCAGCAAAGAAAAAAGCGACCAAGAAAAAAGGCCGTAAGAAGGCAGCAAAGAAAAAAGCCGCCAAGAAAAAAGGCCGTAAGAAAGCAAAGAAAAAAGCGACCAAGAAAAAAGGCCGCAAAAAGGCTAGCAAGAAAAAAGCCGCCAAGAAAAAAGGCCGTAAGAAGGCCAGCAGGAAAAAGACAGCGACCAAGAAAAAAGCTCGCCGTCGCAAGAAGAAGTAAGATCAGCTGATCTTACACAGGGAAAGGGCCTCGAATGAGGCCCTTTTTCGTTGTATCAGCACGGAATTAGTGCAAAAACAGCTCATAGGCGGGATTGCCTGATTCTTCCCACCAGGGATAACCGATCTCATTCAGGAATCGCCGAAATTCCGCTTCATCACTCTCCGGCACCTGCATACCAACAAGTATTCGGCCATAGGCCGCGCCATGGTTACGATAATGGAACAGGCTGATGTTCCATTGCTGGCCCATCTTGTTCAGAAATCGCAGCAATGCTCCTGGTCGTTCCGGGAATTCAAAACGAAATATCCGCTCATTATCCACCCCCTTTACACGCCCACCGACCATATAGCGCACATGCAATTTGGCCATTTCATTGTCCGTCATATCGACGACCGGATAGTCTTTTTTGGCCAGTGAACCGATGATCTCATTCTTTTCCTTCTCGCCACCGCTGAGCTGGACCCCGACAAAGACATGCGCCTGCTCGGAATCGGAAAAGCGATAATTGAATTCAGTGATACCACGCAGGCCGATCACATCACAAAATTGCCGAAAACTACCAGGTCGTTCAGGTATGGTGACACCGATCAGCGCCTCTCGATGTTCACCCAGTTCAGCGCGTTCTGCCACATGCCGCAGGCGGTCGAAATTCATATTGGCACCACTGTCGATCGCCACAATATGCTGATCGCGGATGCCATGTTGTTCCACATAACGTTTAAGACCTGCAACAGCCAGTGCACCCGCCGGTTCCGCGATGGAGCGGGTTTCATCAAAAATATCCTTGATAGCGGCACAAATTTCATCGGTCGAAACCAGGATGACATCGTCAACACAGGACTGTGCCACTCGAAACGGTTCTTCACCAACCTGGCGCACCGCCACACCATCGGCAAATATTCCCACCTGATCCAGCACAACGCGCTTATTTGCCTGCATGGCCGCATGCAGACACGCCGCATCATCCGGCTCAACGCCGATAATCTTGATCTTTGAATCGACAGCCTTGATATAACTGGCAATACCGGCAATCAGGCCACCACCACCGACCGGCACAAATATCGCATCAATTGCGTGTTCCATCTGGGCAAGGATTTCCCTGGCAATCGTGCCCTGACCGGCAATCACGTGAGGATCATCGTACGGATGAATAAATACCCGCTTTTCCCTGCTTGCCAGCTTCTGGGCATGGCTGCAGGCATCGTCATATGTATTGCCGTGTAACACGATCTCGGCACCATAAGATTTCACCGATTGCACCTTGATTCGCGGTGTCGTCTTGGGCATCACGATAACCGCACTTATACCGAATCGCTGCGCTGCCAGTGCCACACCCTGTGCATGGTTACCGGCCGAGGCAGCGATAATCCCGTTCTGACGTTCCGCATCGCTCAGTTGTGCGATGCGGTTATAGGCACCACGTAATTTAAAGGAAAAAACCGGCTGTAAATCTTCGCGCTTGAGTAAAATCCGGTTATTGAGGCGCTGGCTAAGGCCAGGCGCATATTCCAGCGGTGACTGGATCGCCACGTCATATACGCGGGCCTGTTCCACCATTTCTTTGTAGTTATACGTCATAGAGTGCCCTGTTGTGGCAATAGTGCTTTGTCAGATTACGCATCCCTAATATAATGAGTGTTTGCCCGAACGACAATCAGGATTTAGAGAAGGAGTAATGTCCCCATGACCCAGGACGAAATGAAACAGGCTGTGGCCAAAGCCGCCATCGAGTACGTCGAAACCGGCACCATTATTGGTATCGGGACCGGCTCCACGGCCAACTTTTTCATTGATGAACTGGCCAAAATCAAAGGCAAAATCGAGGGCACCGTGGCCAGCTCGGTCGCCAGCGCTGATCGCCTTAAGGGGCATGGTATTCCGGTGCTGGATCTCAACAGTGTTGACAGCATATCCGTCTATGTCGACGGCGCCGATGAATCCAACAAATATCTGCACCTCATCAAGGGCGGTGGCGGTGCATTGACTCGCGAGAAAATCGTCGCTGCCGTGAGCAAAAAGTTTGTCTGCATTGCTGATGAATCGAAACTGGTCAGCGTGCTGGGTAAATTCCCGCTGCCGGTGGAAGTCATTCCGATGGCACGCAGTTACGTGGCCAGGCAAATCGTCAAACTGGGTGGTCAACCCGTACTGCGTGAAGGATTCACCACGGACAACGGTAATGTGATTCTTGACGTACATAACATGGAAATTATGGAGCCGGTCAAACTGGAAGAAACGCTGAATCATATCACTGGCGTGGTCACCAACGGCCTGTTTGCCAAACGCCCGGCCGATGTGCTGCTGCTCGGCACAAAACAGGGTGTCAAAGTAATGGAATAAGACGTTTGTAAATAAAAAAAGCCCGGTACCGATAAATCGGCCCGGGCACAAGGCTTTGACTTTAGTGAGCTTACCTAGAAAATTGCCAAAAGCTGTAGTGAGATTCGGTCATCCATGCTGTCCAGAATCTGGTTTGCGGCTGCACTTGAAGCCTGATTCGGTGCCTCAGCATCACGCACTTCATAGTTTGCAATCAGGCGGGTTTTCTTATTGAAGAAATACTGCATCCCCAGTGTCCAGGTCTCAAACTTTCTCTCACCATTGGTGTTATCGGTTAGACGATTCAATATGTCATACCGTACATCCAGTTCCCATTTTGGATGGAACGCCCAGCCATAGTGTAGATACCAGCCATCGGCCTCACCGGTGGTTGCCACATTGAATGATGCAGTACCCGTTCCAGCATTATTAGCTGATCCCGCGACTGCACCACCGTCAGTGCCATTGAATATCATGCCATCCGCCGTGATATATTCAAATGCCGCCCGCTGACTGCCTTTTCTGAAAGTCAGGCCAACACCACTACGCTCGCGATCATATTCACCGGCACCACCGGTACCACCTGCTGCAGTTGCGCCAGTCAGGGTACGTTTACCGTCCTGAGACCAGGCATACAGCTTCATACCTTCGCGACGCGGTCCTTTGCCACCAAACACCCACTCAGATGCCCAGTACAGATACACTTCCTTATTATCATCGTTATCGCCGCGCGCAATACCATTTCCATTTCCATACATCACCGCATAGCTATGTTCCCAGTCACCACTCTTGAAGGTATTAAAAACCTGCACACCTACATCACGAAATGCGCTTACCGGGCCATTCGGCTTATTAGCACATGCAACGTTTGCAGTACCGCCCGCACAAACTCCTGTCCCGTTACCCGCCGTTGTAGAACCGTCCCCATCAAAGAAGCGTTCCAGTATCATCTGATTGACGACGTTCGAGAAATTTATATAGTCAAATACGTGAATAGCCTGCAGGCCTTCTTCCGATCCCGGATGCTTGAACTGACCAACACGAATACGTGCCCCGGGAATATGGTTCAATGTGACACTGGCATCTGTAATTTTGGCACTACCTCCACCATTGCGGGTGATACCATTGTTACCAAATTCCGCAAGCAGAAAATAGTTCACGTTGCTGTCTAACGGCAATCCGATGCCTCGCACACCAAGACGCGCCCGTAATACATTAAAACTTTCATTCGTATTTAAGTCAGGACGAATTTGGTTAAATACAGCCTTCTGACCGGAGAAAGCGCCCGCCTTCAGTTTCGTATCGTCTGTTTTCTGATACTCCGGCTGGATAAATCCCCATACCTTGGCACGAGGCGCGGCATCCGTTGGTTCCGTGCCCTGTAACATCAACCAGTTTGCCGAATAAGCAGGTGCACTCAACAAACCAATACATGACATCGACAGAAAACCTGTCAGCCATTTTTTCTTTGATCTAAACATCTGATTCTCCCGTTATTCGTTTTTATGGTTTCACCAGCGTGTAGCCGTCTTTCACCAGATCGATGATTCGTACAACACCGGCCGTGACCTGCACAGCATTACTGTTCAGTTCAGGTGGTTTGCCCAATACTTTGCCCATTTTGGTCATGGTATTGGTGCATGCACTGAACTTCACACCACTTGAAGCCAGACCCTGGATACGATCCTTGTTCGCGTTCTCTTTCATCAACAGGCGCAAACCTGGGCCAAAGGCAACGATTTCCACAACCACCTGATCCTGGCCGTAGTGTTTGATCAGGTTACTGGCGACATTGAGAACCAATGTTTGTTTGAATGGATTTGGATCACTGATTTGCAGTACCACCTTGGTATCTGCGAAGGTTTTATCTGCTGCCTGTGCGGTTGTCAGACCCAGCAGCATGAAGCCGCTCAACAACATGGACAGCAGGATTTTCCCATAGCGGTTAGGCATGGATATTCCTCCCGGTTTGTTAACAACGAGCCGATTTTTGTCGGCACCCGAATACAAGACGTGATGTCTTCCAGAAATATTCCATATTTTTTATGATTAAATTCAGCAAGTTATTGATTAATAATCATTTAATAATATGCTTATTTTCTTGCTTAAAAAAAATGGAATATTCTGGCTGCTATTGCGTCATCCATTACGAAGAATACAAATATAAATAGAAGTCACGCGGGGGGAGCCGCACAAACATGAATATCATCAAGAGTCTTTGCCTGCACCGGGAATTACGACAACGAGTAGCACGGGCACATCATCGTTTGTACCGCGTCGTCTACGCCTGGGGACATGATCCCGATCTGGCATCCGACATTACACAGGAAACCATGGTCAAGGCATTAAAGCGTTTATCCCAGTTACGCGATCCGGAGAAACTCGACAGCTGGTTATTCGGCATTTTAAACAATTGCTGGCGTGATCATTTTCGGCGTAACCGCGAATTCAGCAACATTGATGATATTGAACTTGAAAATAATCAAACGCCGGATGTGCTGCATGAACAACAGGACATTGTCAGTAATGTTCGCCACACCATTTCACGGCTTCCCACCAACCAGCGCTATGTCATCACACTGGTTGATCTGGAAGGATTCAGCTACGCTGAAGTAGCAACCATACTTGAAATACCGGTGGGGACAGTAATGAGCCGGTTATCGCGAGCCAGGAAATTCCTGGCCGAACGCTTACTGGACTATAAAACAGAGCAGGACATGCCGCAGGCAAGACCGCAGTTACGGAGTATTTTATGAACCAGAATTATTCAGATGAAATTCTCAATGCCTATCTGGACAATGAACTAACCGGCGCCGAGCGTAAAAAGCTGATTGAGGACTTACGCGGCGACAAGCTGTTGCGGCAACGTGTTTGTCAACTGGAGCAGGTTCGTAACATGGTCAAAATCGCCTATCACGACGTTGAAGAGAAACAGCATGAACATCACGTAACACGCAAACGTGCCGGTTCCATCGCCGCGATTGCAGCCAGTATCTTTGTGATTGTCGGTGCCCTGGCCGGCTGGTATGCACACCAACAGTTTCGAAATGAGGCCAGCCTGGTTCAATTGGCGGAATATGTTGAACATAATCAGGCCGTCTCTGACAGCAAACCCTGGCGAGTACTGATTCATGTAACATCAGACGAACCACATCGCCTCGAAACCTTGTTTCATGAAACCGAAAGCATTCTGGAAGAGTTTGCCACCAAACAACAGAAGGTCTCGGTGCAGATCCTGACGAACAGCAAAGGCCTGAATCTGCTTAATAAAAAGCAAACTACTTATGGCAAGAAGATCGCTGAATTGCAGGAAAAATATGACAATATTGTTTTCATGGCCTGTGCCAGAGCCATTGAACGTATGCGGACCGAGAAAGGAATGGATGTGGAATTACTGCCGAATACGCAAGTCACCCCATCTGCCATACATGAAGTATTACAACGTCAACGGGAAGGCTGGACGTATATCAGGATTTAATCAGAGCAGGATTCGCTCTATACCGCCGTGCTGTACCTCGCTGACAAATTGTGATTGCCAGTCCTGACCTAACAGGCTGTTCGCCATTTCCACGACAATATATTCCGTCTGCAGTCCGGTAGCCGGCTGGTAGCGTGACAGGCCCTGCTGACAGGCCGGACAGGATGTCAGTAGTTTAACTTCACCTTTATTGACCTTGCGTTTACCGACCAGCGACTCCAGGCCATCCTGTAATTCATTTTGTTTGCGAAAACGTAATTGTGTCGCAATATCCGGTCGGGACACGGCAAACGTTCCCGCTTCACCGCAACAGCGATCGTTTAATTCAACTTTTTTACCCGTTAAGGTTCTGGCCACTTCAATTGGCGTGTAATGCTTCATCGGTGTATGACAGGGATCATGATAGAGATAGGCGGTACTTGCTGATTCTTTCATACGCACCCCTTTCTCCATCAGAAATTCGTGAATGTCCATCAGGCGACAGCCGGGAAAGATTTTTTCAAACTGGTACGTCAGCAGTTGATCAATACAGGTACCACAGGATACCAGCACGGTTTTGATATCAAGATAATTCAGCGTATTTGCAACCCTATGAAACAATACCTGGTTGGCAATGGAAATCTGTTGACCACGACTTTTATCACCGGCTGATTTTTGCGGATAACCGCAACACAGATAACCGGGCGGCAGGACGGTTTGTACACCCGTGTCATACAACATCGCCAGTGTCGCCAGACCGACCTGACTGAACAATCTTTCTGAACCACAACCGGGAAAATAAAATACCGCTTCACTGTCCTGTTCTGATAATTCCGGCTTCCGTAAAATAGGTATTAGTTTGTCATCTTCGATTCCCAGCAATGCCCGGGTCGTTTTGGCCGGAATGGCAGATGGCAGTGGCCGGTCGACAAAATGGATGACCTGCTCAAAAACACCGGCCTTACCGACCGTGCTCTTAGGTAATTTTCTTTTTATTTTCAACTGGTTATATATGGATGAGGCCCAGCGTTGAGCCGGGAAAGCGAGCCGCGCAAACAAGGTGCGCATAACATTGATCGTCGAAGTGCGCGTGGTATTGAGAAACAACATCGAGACAGCCGTACCCAGATTACGTTTGCGACGTCCCTGTGCACGCAAAATATCCCGCATGGCCACCGACACGTCACCGAAATCAATATTCACCGGGCACGGACTCAGACATTTATGACACACGGTACAGTGGTCTGCGACATCATTCATTTCCTCGAAATGCCGAATGGAAATACCGCGTCGCGTCTGTTCTTCATACAAAAAGGCTTCAATGATCAATCCGGTGGCAAGAATTTTATTACGCGGTGAATACAGCAGGTTGGCACGTGGAATATGTGTATTACAAACCGGTTTGCATTTGCCACAGCGCAGACAGTCTTTAATGGATTTATTCAGATCTCCCAGATCACTGGCATCCAGTATCAGCGCTTCCTGCTCGACCAACTGTAACGACGGCGTGTAGGCATTATGTAAATCAGCACCAGCCTGCAATTTTCTGGGATTAAAGACATCATTGGGATCAACTTCGTGTTTATATTTTGTGAAGCTCTCAACAACATCACGTTCCAGAAATTCCAGCTTGGTAATGCCGATTCCATGCTCGCCGGAAATTACACCGCCGAGTGATTCGGCCAGCTTCATGATGCGCGCCACAATCCGTTCCGCTTCGTGCATCATTTCATAATCACTTGAGTTCACCGGAATGTTGGTGTGCACGTTACCATCACCGGCATGCATGTGCAGCGCAATAAACAGACGTGAAGCACGATGCTGCTGGTGAATCCTGTCCAGCTTTTCGCGTAACAATACAAACGGGGCGCCATTGAATATTTCGCTTAAGCGACGTTGAATGGATTGCCGGTAAGAAATGCGTAGTATCTGGCGTTGCAATAACCGGAACAGGCTGGTTTCATCACCAAATTCTGCCTTCTCTTCATCACTGAAAATATCGCCCGGCAAGACCTGATCGTCTATATGATCCAGAATGCGTTGCCATTTATTCGCTGTGTCAGTTAACACCTGCCGTGCCTGGTCTATCTTGGCCTGAACAATCGCTTCCACTTCCGCATCTATATCACCGGCATATTCCTCCGACAGATAGGGTCGAATAACGCGTACGCCATCATCAAACAAAGATTTAACGGCGCTGATAATAGCCAGCTTATTGCGTATGGATAATTCGATATTGAGCCGTTCGATACCGTCGCTATAGTTGGCCAGTTGTTCCAGTGGAATGACCACGTCCTCATTGATCTTGAAGGCGTTGGTATGGGCGGCAATGGCCGCTGTGCGTGCACGGTCCTGCCAGAAACGTTGCCGCGTATCGGCGCTCACGGCGATAAAGCCTTCCGCCCCGCGCTGGTTCGCAAGTTTCACAATGTGCGAACTGACCGCTGACACGGCTTTCTCGTCATCACTGACTACATCGATCAATAAAACCATGCGCGGGCGCTCGGTGCGCGGCGCCTTGGTGCTGTAGCCGACGGCTTTTAAATAACGTTCATCAAGATGTTCCATACCGGCCAGCGACACCGTCTGCTGGCTATCCACATAATTTTTTGTTTCCAGAATGGCCGGGACCGCCTTTTGTAAATCCTTGTCGAAAAATTCCAGGCAGATCGTGCGTATGTGTGACGGCATACGATGTAAAACAAATTCGGCCGACGTAATGATGCCGTCACAGCCCTCCTTCTGAATACCCGGCAGGCCACCGAGAAACTTATTAGTCACATCCTTGCCCAGCCCTTGCTTGCGCAACTGGTTACCCGGAATGGTCAGCGTACTCGGCTCACCGATCATGGTCTGACAATCGGGTTTGTAATACGTTAGCCGGAATGTCGCTTCGGGCTGTTCATGAATCTTGCCCAGGTTATGGTGTTGCCTCTCCACTACCAGCCATCGACCATCCGGCATCACCATGCGCCAGTTGACCAGGTTATCCAGTGTCGTGCCCCACATGACAGCTTTTTTACCACCGGCATTCATGGCCACGTTACCGCCAATACATGAAGCATCCTGTGAGGTGGGATCGACCGCAAAGACATAACCCGCCGCTTCTGCCGCTTCACTGACCCGTTTGGTGACCACGCCGGCTTCGGCACGAATTGTCGCGACCGGTTCATCGGAACCGGAAATGGGTTTCATCACGACCGGGCCAAGCGTTTCCAGCTTTTCGGTATTAATCACAATGCTGTTGGGCGTCAACGGGACCGCCCCACCGGTATAACCGGTGCCACCACCGCGGGGAATAATCGACAGCCCCATTTCGATACAGGCAGCCACGATGGCCTGCACTTCGGTTTCCGTGTCCGGGCTGATTACGGCGACCGGAAACTCAACCCGCCAGTCAGAGGCATCCGTGACATGGGACACCCGCGCCAGACCATCAAAGGCAACATTATCCAGCCGAGTGATTTTTCTGAAACGTGTCTGAATACGTTGACGTAGCTGGCGTTGTTCGACGAACCAGGTTTCGAACTCCTTCACCGCCAGTTTACTGGCAGACAGCAGTTTCTCCACCAGCGGATTGCCCTCGGCGCGGGTCGCAATCTGATCCAGGCGATGATGCAGGGCCTGAATCAGGGCTGCCCGGCGCTTGCGGTTATTGAGCAGGTCATCCTGAATAAACGGGTTACGTACCACCACCCACAGGTCACCCAGCACCTCGAATAACATGCGGGCAGAACGGCCGGTGACACGTTCGTCCCGCAGCGTGTTCAGCACCTGCCACATTTCCTCGCCGAGAAAGCGAATCACGATTTCTCGGTCGGAAAATGACGTATAGTTGTAGGGGATTTCGCGAATTCGCATCAATTTGACTGGTCTAGCTCATCAGGATAAATACAGAAAAGACAATATGTAGCCATCTTCATCAAGTCGTTCAGCATATTGTAACAGCCTGTTTGAGACAAGGTCATTATGGACCAGCCCCCGCTCAACCCGGTAAATCACATTGACCAAATCTTGCTGGCTGATTTTCCCCTTCTGCCCCAGTAACCACAAAAGGAGCAGGATCTGGGATAGCCCAACCAGACAATCGAGAAAAGTCGCCACTAGCCGGGTCTCATGACAGGCATAGGGAAAGCCATGGTTGACGAATTTAACTTCCAGATATTTTTTTAACGTGTGCTGAACTGCCTGATCTAAAGACCGGCTGCCTGTTTTCAGTTTTGATACTTCGGAATAAAAAATAGAAGGGTCCGTTTCTGACTGATTAAACGGTTCCCATAAATCTGCATAATCGCTGTGTTGCAAAGCGCGACAGTTCATCGCTGAAAAGTGCCATAATTCCCCTGCCCTGTTCTTCTTTAGTATCAGACGCCGGTTTCGAAACTGCTTTCTGATGTTATCAATCGATTTCTGCAGCGCTTCGTCACTAAAACATACTGTTTCCAAATCCTGTAGCGCCTGTCGAATTGTTGCCCTGGAAATCATTCTTTGCAGCATGGTACCCGTCAGATAGACAATTTCACCCACTGACGTCTCAACATGCGCAAGTAGTTTATAAATATATAACTGCAATAATTTTTCCGCCTGCAAGGGATCAGCAGACAGTGTTTTTGCATCTATTTCTGTATCGATAAGAGAGGTAAACAACTCTGATGCAGACTCTTTGTTCTCAACTAATAAGCGCGCAATTTCCGGACAAGACATGTAGGCTGTGAATACCGGTCGTTCGTCTCTGCCCGTGGTCAGGCGGGGAAAGTCACGGCAAATCTTCGGCAGATAATCATGCCCAACCGACTTCTGAATTGCACACAAACCCGAATCAAGTAATTGACAAATACCCTGGCTATTTTTCTGAAGTGATGTGGTTTTACCCTCACCAGTGAGTGACGAAAAAACTCGCTGCTTGATGTCCGAATCCGGTAATGCCTTCCAGTTGAGCTCCGTTTCAACATCCACATTCACCGTAAAACCATGGCAACAATCATCCGGGCATTTATCTGCAATGCACTGAAAATCTTTTAGTAATTTAAGCTGTGTGTCCGCTGACATTCTGATTGACCGTATTCTGACTTACCAGTCTGATTGTAATGTAAAAACCTTTTCTCATGCCTGAATAAAAAACGGGACCCGAAGGTCCCGTTTAAGTACATCTAATATCGTTATTATTAGAAGTCGATACGCATACCAACAGTCAGTGCATCACGGTCACCATTTGCACCGCCTGCTGTGTTGTTCATGTTATCAACTGACATGTCCCCGTAACCGGCAAACACGCGGGTTTTCTTGGAGAACTTGTGAACCACACCGATAGCCAGGTATTCACTTTCCTGATCCGGTGAACCGCTCACTTCCCAGGTACCTTCTGCGGCCTGAATGTGCAGGCTGGTTTTGCCGAACTTCATATCAAAGCCGAGGAAAATAATGTCACCTTCCTGGTCAGCAGCAGCACCTGCTTGCTCTTCTTCCAGCATTTCGTACTGACCACGAACCGCCATGTTGCCGAACTTGACTTTACCGAAGATCTTCATTGCATCGAAGCTTTCATCGGTTGCGCCAGTACCAGTGCTGTTGTTGGTGTCTTCGTCATGGGCCCATGCAAAACCGGCTTCCCACATCTTGTCACCAAACTTGATACCAAAGCCCAGGTCGCCATCTTCACCGTCCTGCTCAGAAGGTGCGTAAGTGGCACGGATGTTTACCATACCGAACTTGCCCTGGTAGGCCAGTGTACGTGACAGGAAACCATTTTGACCGTAGTCACCGGTAGACATACCACCGTAACGACGGGCTTCGATTTCAGTGGTCACGAACGGATCGTATTTTACACCGCCGTAGTACTTATATGGGCTCTTGACTCGACCCAGTTCGACCTGACCAAAACCGCCTTTCAGACCAACAAATGACTCACGTGATCCATCATTAGGATTACCATCAGTGGTATCAACCTGCCATTCGAACTTGTAGATGGCCTTTAAACCGCCGCCCAGGTCTTCGCTACCTTTTACGCCCAAACGACCACGTTTGTTATCGTCAACGCCGATATCTTCCTGGAAGCGACCACCGCCACCTTGAACAACACGACCATCAGTAACGTTACCTTGGAGACCCGCGGTTGTTGGGTCTGTATCGATAGTACTAAGGGTGCGATCTTCACTGGAAATTTCAGCTTGCAGATGACCGTATACAGTCGGCGCTGCATTGGCGCTCATCGGCGCCGCTAAACCGGCAGCGATTGCTGCAGCAATCAGTTTCTTATTCATATGAATACTCTCCTTATGAGTGAGTAGGTTAGGTAAACTCAGTGACGTTTTATACAAGAGTGTTGCATATAACGCAACACTTTTGTTTGTAAATGCTTGTTTGATCACGTTTTGTTGCATATTTACCACATTGCACACAACGTAATCATATTAACTTATTAAATTTTACTAATGTTGTGGCTTTTTTTGTTGCATTTTTGCATCAACCTCGATTCACCATTTGTATATCGTCGAAATCCCCAGTTGGCACTGAAATTTAATTGCGCACAAACGAAAACACCCGCCTGTTGGCGGGTGTTGTCGAAACTGTGTATCTGAAAAATTAACGCTTGGAGTATTGCGGACGCTTGCGGGCCTTGTGCAGACCGACTTTCTTGCGTTCCACTTCGCGGGCGTCGCGAGTGACATAGCCGGCTTTACGTAACGGCTTACGCAGGGACTCATCATGCTGAATCAGGGCACGGCTGATACCGTGGCGAATCGCACCGGCCTGGCCACTGCCACCACCACCGCGAACAAACACGTCGATATCGAATTTATTTTCTGCGTCCGCAACCTGTAAGGGCTGGCGCACGATCATACGGGCGGTTTCACGACCGAAATACTGGTCCAGCGGACGGTGGTTCACCAGGATATTGCCGCTGCCGGGAGTCAGGTAGACGCGGGCTGAGGAGCTTTTGCGACGACCTGTGCTGTAAATCTGTTCTGCCATTTTCAATTAAACCTTTGATTAAATGTCCAGGGTCTGGGGTTGCTGGGCCTGATGCTGATGATCGGGGCCGGCATAGACCTTCAGTTTGCGGAACATGGCCCGACCCAGTGGGTTCTTTGGCAACATGCCCTTCACAGCGGTCTCAATGATGCGCTCCGGGGCCGCCTCACGGACCTTCTCAACCGTTTTGGCCTTCATGCCACCCGGATAGCCACTGTGTTTGTAATAGGTTTTGACCTTTTCCTTGTTACCGGTGAGACGGACCTTGTCCGCATTGACGATAACGATGTAGTCCCCGGTGTCCACATGGGGGGTGTATTCCGGCTTGTGCTTGCCACGCAGGCGGCTGGCCACTTCCGTTGCCAGACGACCTAGTACCTTGTCTGTGGCGTCGATGACAAACCAGTCACGTTTTACCGTTTGCGGCTTGGCGCTAAACGTTTTCATAAATACTGCTCCAAAATAGGCTTACATGCCGGAAAAAAGAGGCGGAATGGTACAGAAAATCGCTAACACAGACAAGGCCATTTTGAGGCCGGGCATAGGTTGCGGGCAAAAAAAACGGCGCGGTAAAGGGGGGAATCCGCGCCGGTATTAAATACCACCATAAGGAGGATGGAGGAGTCAAAATCAGTATTTGCTAATATAGTGATTTTGTAAATTTCTGTCAACAAAAAACCGTCATTTTCTGCACTACGACGGTGCGGACAGATAAGAAACTGTATTTAAAGGGATTTTCGGGAATGACGGCATGAGTTCAGCGCCCTGGACACGAAGCGAGCACCCACTAACCACCCAGCTCTACAATCGACGTAGTGGTTATTGCCAATATTGCAGGATCTGGTCCTGTAACCAGGTCAATTTGCCATGGAAAAAGTGACCGGCCTCGTCATCCCAGATCAGGCTCGGGTTGTTCGCCTGGGTATTTCCCCAGCGCCGAACCAGTTCAGCCGGGACCACGTCATCTCCCCCACCCTGCACCAGCAGCCAGTCATTAGTGACGACCTTGATAGTGGTGATTTCGGAGTACAGGTTGATGGGAGGCGCCACCAGCAGTAGCCGCGCCGGGTGTAATTGCCCATGCATACGTAACGCGACAAAGGCGCCGAAGGAAAACCCGGCCAGCCATAACGGTGAATCACCGCTTTGTGCCTTTATAAAATCAACCACGGCACGCAGGTCTTCACCCTCGCCCTGGCCGTGATCGAACTCTCCCTCTGATTTGCCCACACCGCGAAAATTGAAGCGCACCGCCACAGCACCCAGGGCATTAAACGTTTTAGCCAGAATATGCACGACCTTGTTTTGCATGGTGCCGCCGTGCAGGGGATGTGGGTGACAGCAGACCGCGACTGGCATACCAGGTTGCCAGTTCGGGGGAATGGAAATATCCGTTTCAAGTTGCCCCGCCGGACCCTGAATGAATTGCCTGCCCTGCTGCATCGACTAGATACGAAGTCGCTCGACAACCCGCCCGTGAACCAGGTGTTCCTCGATAATTTCGTCCAGGTCATCCTTGTCGACGTAGGTGTACCAGACTTCCTCGGGATACACGACCACCACCGGCCCCAGCTCACAGCGACCGAGACAGCCAGCGATATTAATTCTTATGTGGCCTTCACCATGGATGCCCAGCTCCTTGGTGCGCGCCTTGACGTAATCACGCATGCTGCGCGCATCGAAATCCGCACAACAGGCCTCGCCCGGCTCGCGCTGGTTGGTGCAGAAAAAGACGTGATGACGGTAAACTCCCATGGGCGGCCATTATATACAAAGCGTCACCACCGCGCTTGTCAGGGACCGCTAAGGTCGGCTATCTTGTTTACATGAACAGACCACTGTCACCTCTTGACCAGATTATCGATGTCATCGACACCGGCCTGCGTACGGTGCTGAGTAAACCCATCGCCGTGCGTGAGAGCCCGGCGAACACCCAGCCGGACAACGAGTTATCGGAGCAGGATAAAACCCTGTCCGGTCGCCTGATGCGCATCAACCATGCCGGTGAAGTCGCGGCGCAGGGGCTCTATCAGGGTCAGGCGCTGACCGCCAAACTGCCTGAGGTCCGGGGCAAAATGCAGGAAGCCGCGCAGGAAGAAAACGATCATCTCAACTGGTGCGCGACACGCATTCAGGAGCTGGGCACCCACACCTCGTATCTCGACCCGATCTGGTATGCCGGTTCGGTGGCCATTGGTGCACTGGCCGGGCTGGCCGGTGATAAATGGAGCCTGGGATTTGTGGCGGAAACCGAAAAACAGGTGGTGGCCCATCTCGACGAACACCTGCACACCATTTCTTTCAGAGACGACAAGAGTCGCGCCATTCTGGAACAGATGAAGGAAGATGAAGGCAAGCATGCCACCACAGCGATTGAATCCGGCGCTATGGACCTGCCACCGCCCATCAAGGGTCTGATGCGACTGACTTCAAAAGTGATGACCCGCTCGGCGTACTGGATTTAAGCGCTAACGAACAGTTAACGGGTCATGTTCTGCCCGTAAAAGATCTCCAGCATTTCCTCGCTCAAGGCCTTGCGAATTTTC
Organism: uncultured Gammaproteobacteria bacterium; assembly: GCA_937967995.1. Lineage (GTDB taxonomy): Bacteria > Pseudomonadota > Gammaproteobacteria > UBA6429 > Thiohalophilaceae > CALBTB01. The sequence continues at coordinate 296,812 of CALBTB010000010.1, read as the reverse complement.
TTGCGCTTGGCAACCGGTAAATCGGTTTCATTGACACCAAACAGATAATCATCCAGTTCAAATTCCTTGAGTACCATCTTGGTGTGGAAAATATTTTCCTGGTAAACATTCACATCGATCATCTGGTACAACTGCTGTATATCCTTACCAATGAAGTTCTGAATAGAATTGATCTTGTGATCGATGTAGTGCTTGCGGCCCTTCACGTCACGGGTAAAACCACGCACCCGGTAATCCATGATGACGATGTCCGAATCAAAACTGTGAATCAGGTAATTCAACGCCTTCAACGGTGAAATACGCCCGCAGGTGGAGACATCGATGTCGGCGCGAAAGGTGCTGATACCCGCATCAGGATGACTTTCCGGATAGGTATGAACCGTAATGTGACTCTTGTCCAGGTGCGCGGCAATGGCTTCCGGAATCGGGCCGGGTGTTTCAAGGTTAGACAGGTTTTCCGCCGCAATCGGCTCTTCGGAAATCAGCATGGTGACACTGGCACCCTGCGGATCGTAATCCTGGCGTGCAATATTCAGAATATTGGCACCAATAATCTCCGCCACGTCGGTCAGGATGTTTGTCAGGCGCTCGGCATTGTACTCCTCATCGATATACTCGATGTAAGCGGACTGCTGCTCCTGCGTCTCGGCAAAATTAATATCATAGATATTGAAGCTGAGCGTCTTGGTCAGGTTGTTGAAACCATGTAATTTAATTTTGCGTGCATTGGTTGTCATTTAGCAAATCCACAAATTCATTCAAATCGATTCTAACGGCGGATGATAAATCATCTGCACCACCACACCCGCCGGGTCTTCACAATAAAAACTACGCGCGCCATCGCGATGAGTTTTCGGCTTCGACCGCATCGGCACATCATGCTCATTTAAAAATGCATACCAGGCATCGACGTCTTCCGGTTTACGCAGGATGAAGCCGATATGATCCAGGCGCTGCTTGCCATCCAGTTCCGCCTTTGCCCGATGTAACGCCAGGTTATCCTTGCCGGAACTCAGGTAGACATTGTCATCATCAGGCCGCCATTCGACATCCATACCCAGCAAGTCGGTATAAAATTTCTCACACGCCCCCATGTCTTCGACATACAGTGCAATATGGTGTAATCCGGCAGTAGCGGGAGGACGTTGCATGGTGGTTGAAGGCTCCCAGGCATGTGAAACAGGAACCGGATTGTAGCAAATCTATGGCGGTTGAGAAGTTGCTAATTGACGGGAAAAACAGACTGCCGCACGCTCTGCCACAACGGCTCGCCAAAACAATGCCTTAACACCCATGGCAGACCGATACTGCCGGCTGACAACAGGCGATCATGGAAATCTTTTAGCGATGACTCGCTTTGAATGGCCTGCAGACGCTCGCGCGTCTGCGTAATCAGCGCCCAGCCAGTGGCGTAGCCCATGGGCACCGTCGGTGCGTGGGTATACCAGTTCAGATCGCCCATGGCCTGGGCGCGGCTGAACCCCAGATTGTCACACATGGTCTTAGCGGCGGTATCGAGCGTCTGGCCATGCACGTGTAAATCTACATCCAGCATGACCCGCAACGCACGCCATAATCTGTCCTTGAGCAAGATGAACTGCGATTCCGGTTGATCCAGAAACCCCTGTTCCTGCATAAGCTGTTCCGAGTATAAGGCCCAGCCTTCATATAACGTGGCCGATGGGTTGGTCAGCCGTGGCAAGGTACGGGAACGTTGATCGTGGTTGGCGGTAACAAACTGCAGATGATGACCGGGCCAGGCTTCATGCACACAGGTATGGCGTAATCCAATCAGGTTATGTTCACCGCGACTGTCATCGTCCTGCGGTGGCGTCACATAATAGTAACCGGTTTGTGACGGATCGGTTGGCATTGGATCCATATATGCTGCAAACGGTATCCGGTGCTGTAAAAATCTGGGTGTCTCGACAACATGCAAAAAGTTGGTTTCCGGTATCGTCACCAGGTCATGCTGTTTTAAAAATTTATGTGCCGCCTTCATACCGGCTCTATACGCTTCCAGAATGGATTCACCCGCCGGATTCATCTGGCGAATTCGATCCGTCATCGCCATCACGTTATCGTCACCTTGTAATTCCTGTGTAACCGCGATCAGTTCTTTCCAGACACGATCATACAAAGACTGTCCAAAGTTGCGTAAGCTATCCGCATCGATATCCAGCCCGTGCAGATACTTGAGCTTGAGTTCGAACATGTCACGGCCACAGGCAAAATCACCCTGCGCACGACCGGCAATATCACGCTCAAGGAAGCGTGCATAATCATCCAGCGCGCGTGCCGCTTTTTCCAGGTCTTCAAATAATTTACACGGTGTAATAAACGGATGCGATTCAAGCCCGCGTAAGTAACGCGCGCCTTCCTGTGCTTCGGTGATCGCCGACTCCAGCCACACTGACGGAATCGATTCCGGTTCACTCAACAGATGACCGCGTGCAGCACGCAAATGCCCGGGAATCGCGGCAAGCCGTTTCTGTAAAGATCCACAACGATCCTTCACCGGCCGAATAGTCAGTTGATAAATTGCGTTGACCGGTAAAAAGCGTCCGGGGTCGCGAGTGCGCCAGTCGATATCGATTAACTGTTTGCTTTCAATCAGTGCCTGACCATGCATGAGTTGCAGGTCAATTTTTTGATCCGCATCGAGTTTGTCGAGATTAATGGTATCGACCGCGTCGAGTAATTTTTCATTCAGCGTGATTAACGCACCGATATCATCATCACCATATGGATCGAGCAGGTCACTGTAACCATCGACACCCAGATCAACCGCGCGCTCCGGATGAAATCGAAACCAGGCGCGGTAATAACTGTCTATGAGTTCGTTAAATTCTGACACGCAGGCTTGGTTTCCCAGTTACAGATCAGGTTGGAATTATTTCGAAATCATGCGTGATTTCTGCTGTCTTGCCCAGCATAATAGACGCCGAACAATACTTTTCTGCCGACAACTGCACGGCACGTTCAACACGATTTTCGTTCAGGTCTTTACCTTTGACGATGAAATGCACATGAATACGCGTGAATACCTTCGGCTCAGATTCTGCACGCTCGGCTTCGATTTCCACTTCCACATCCTCAATAGCCTGACGAGATTTCTTCAGGATCAGCACCACGTCAAACGCCGAGCATCCGCCCAGGCCCAGCAGCAACATTTCCATCGGCCGAGGCCCCTTATTTTCGCCACCATACTCCGGCGCCCCGTCCATGGTGACAGAATGACCAGTGCCTGAGGTGCCCTCAAATGCCGCTGCCCCGGCCCATTTGATACGTGCCTGCATGTTCTAACCTCTTATTTACTATGTAACTTTTTCTTACAATTGTCTTATATGGAACCAGTTCGAATTTGACTAATCTATATTCAAGATTCGGAAAGTCCAGTCGATACAGGCGAGTGACGCCGGTCGCATTTTTTATGCCACTTATAGGATAACCTTGCGCCAGCTTAAAAGCACTGGTATACCTTATATATACTTCAAGGAATTCCGAATGGCTGTAACTCAAAGGAAGACTATGTCAGTAACCACTGCGCCACAACAGACCGGGATGGCCTCTCTTGAACGCTTTCTCGAACATTGCCATCGCCGCCACTATCCTGCCAAAAGCGTCATTATCTACGCCGGTGACAAACCCGATGTGCTTTATTACATCATTGACGGTTCGGTATCGGTCCTGATCGAGGACGAAGACGGGCACGAAATCGTGCTGGCTTACCTGAACAAGGGTGATTTTTTTGGCGAGATGGGCCTGTTCAGCGATGACCCCAACCGCAGCGCCTGGGTCCGCACCCGTTCCGCCTGTGAAGTCGCTGAAATCAGCTACAACAAATTTCGTCAGTTATACACCGAACATCCGGACATCATGTTCGCCATGGCATCGCAAATGGCGTCACGCCTGCGTAACACCAGCCGCAAGGTCAGTGACCTGGCGTTTATGGATGTCACCGGTCGGGTTGCCCGTACCCTGCTGGATCTGTGCAAACAACCCGATGCCATGACGCATCCGGACGGCATGCAGATTCGCATCACCCGTCAGGAAATCGGTCGTATCGTCGGTTGTTCACGTGAGATGGTCGGACGCGTGCTCAAGGCAATGGAAGAGCAGGAACTGATCTCGGTCAAGGGTAAGACCATTGTTGTGTTTGGAACGCGCTAATATCTCACCCCTGATTATCCAATCATTTTACTAAACAATTATTCTTGTTCGTGACCGTTGGCAACTGGTGCGCGTGCATTCACCTTATTCCGCTTAACCTCGCCGGTCTTCCCTGACCGGCTCGCATCGGTAATGACACACTTTAGGCCATCCCTGGCACATGTGTCATTAACGACGCTACATAAGGTGAATGAACACGCATCCTTAAACAATTTTTCTTCTTCAAGACCGTCAGCAGCAGGGACGCTGCTGTCGAGCGTACAGGGATGTATTTATAGCGTGTCTTGAAGAAGAAAAATTGTTTAATCGGGATTTATGGACCACTAAACAACGCTTTCAATCTCTCACCCGGATCCTCCGCCACCATAAACGCCTCACCGACCAGAAACGCGTGTACATTGTGATCACGCATCAGTCGAACATGTTCCGGCGTATGAATCCCGCTTTCCGTTACCACTAACCGGTCATCCGGAATTTTATCCAGCATCGACAGCGTCGTATCCAGGCTGGTTTCAAAGGTACGCAGGTTACGGTTATTGATACCGACTAACTTGTTCGGGATTTGCAGGGCACGTTGTAATTCGGCTTCGTCATGCACTTCAACCAGCACATCCATACCGAGCTGATGGGCCAGATCAGATAACTCGCGTAATGTTGCATCGTCGAGTGCGGCAACAATCAACAAAATACAATCGGCGCCGATAACCCGCGCTTCATAGACCTGGTACGGATCAATAATGAAATCCTTGCGTATAACCGGCAAGTCACAGGCATTGCGCGCATCGATCAGGTAATTGTCATGCCCCTGAAAAAAATCGATATCCGTCAGTACCGACAGGCAGGTCGCGCCGGCTTTGGCATAGGAACGCGCGATTTCAGCCGGGTGAAAATCCGGACGCATCACGCCTTTGCTGGGTGAGGCCTTTTTTATTTCCGCAATGACGGCCGGTTGTCCTGCTGCAACCGATTTGGCCATCGCATCAGCAAAACCACGCGGTTTTGATGAAACATCAATTTGCTGTTTTAATTTTTCGAGTGATACATGCTGACCACGCTCGGCGATTTCTTCGCGTTTGCGATTGAGAATTTTAACAAGAATGTCAGGTGTATCGGACATGTTTAATCTTTAAATGAGCTTGTTAATTTTACCAGGTCATCGAGCTTTTGCATGGCCGCACCGGAGTCAAGAATCTGCTCTGCTTTCTCGATACCCGCCTTGTGTGAATTCGCCAGTCCTGCCACATAAATTGCGGCACCGGCATTTAATAACGTGATATCACGCGCCGGGCCGGTATGCCCTTCAAAGATCAGCTTGATCATTCCCAGTGACTGTTGCGGCCCATCGACGACCAGTTGTTTGATGTCCGCCTTTTGCATATCGAAATCTTCCGGTTCGATACTGTATGTTTTGATTTTGCCGTTTTTCAGTTCGGCAACTGAGGTTCTGGCGCCAATACTGATTTCATCCATGCCATCCGCGGAATGCACGACCATGACATGATCGCTGCCCAGCTTCTTGAGTACATTGGCCAGTGGCTCCACCAGTTCATCGGCAAATACGCCCAGTAACTGGTTGGGCGCACCGGCCGGATTGGTAAGTGGTCCCAGCACATTAAAGATCGTTCGTACTGCCATTTCCTTGCGCGGACCGATGGCATGCTTCATGGCGCTGTGATGTAACGGTGCAAACATGAAACCCACACCGACCTGTTCGATACATTTCGCTACCTGCTCGGCACTGATATTCAGATTAACACCGGCCGCTTCAAGTAAATCCGCACTGCCGGAACTGCTGGTCACGGAGCGATTACCGTGCTTGGCAACCTTGCCCCCGGCGGCGGCAACGATAAAACAACAGGCCGTGGAAATATTAAATGTCGACAGGCTGTCGCCGCCGGTTCCAACAATATCGACGACGTGATCACCTTTGACTTTGACGCCGGTCGCCAGTTCGCGCATGACCTGTGCCGCCGCGGCGATTTCATCAATGCTTTCGCCTTTCATGCGCAGGCCGATAAGAAAACCGCCGATCTGTGCCGGGGTCGCCTCACCGGTCATGATGGTCCGCATCACCGATGTCATGTCATCATGACTCAGGTCCTTATGCGCTAATACCGAATTAATCGCCGCTGGCATATCCATCGTCGTCTCCTTATTTTATTTTTGACCGCACAGGTCACAGAGATCACTATTTATAAGTATCCAGAAAGTTTCGTAACAGGTCATGGCCGGTGCGTGTCAGTATCGACTCGGGGTGAAACTGCATACCCTCGATGGCAAACTCCTTATGCCTGATGCCCATAATCTCATCCATCTCGCCCTGTTCATTCTCGGTCCAGGCTGTAATGTCGAGACAGTCCGGTATCGATTGTTTTTCAATAACCAGTGAATGGTAACGTGTCGCTTCAAACGGGTTGGCAAGCCCTTTAAATACACCAACATTATTGTGGTGCATCATGGATGTTTTGCCGTGCATGATCTGTCCGGCATGCACGATGTTACCGCCGAAGGCCTGACCGATCGACTGATGACCGAGACAAACACCCAGAATGGGTTTTTTGCCGGCGAAGTGCTGAATGGTTTCGACAGAAATACCGGCTTCATTCGGCGTGCAGGGTCCCGGCGAAATGACAATGTATTGTGGATTCAGCTTTTCTATTTCCTGCACCGTGATCTGATCATTGCGATACACGTGCACATCCGCACCCAGTTCACCAAAATACTGCACCAGGTTATAGGTAAAGGAATCGTAATTATCGATCATTAACAACATAAACTTATTCCTCGCACCCTCATTTACGACTGCCATCAATACCGGCTTCAGCCATGGCTACGGCACGAAATATGGCGCGCCCCTTGTTCATGGTTTCATCCCATTCGTTACGCGGAACAGAATCATACACAATACCGGCGCCGGCCTGGATGTGCAGGGTCTGATCCTTGATCACTGCAGTACGAATGGCAATCGCCGTATCCATGTTTCCAGACCAGCCGATATAACCAACCGCACCGGAATACACACCGCGCTTGACCGGTTCCAGTTCGTCGATAATTTCCATGGCACGTATTTTTGGTGCACCGGACACTGTACCGGCCGGAAAGGTCGCACGTAACACATCCATGGCACTCATATCCTGTTTAATCTCACCGGTAACATTTGACACGATATGCATGACATGGGAATAACGCTCGACGATCATTTTCTCGGTCAGTTCAACGCTGCCGGTTTTGGCAATACGCCCGACATCGTTACGGCCCAGGTCAATCAACATCAGGTGTTCAGCGAGTTCCTTGGGATCAGCCAGCAGGTCCTGCTCCAGTGCCCTGTCCTGCTCATCGGTCTTGCCGCGCGGACGGGTACCGGCAATCGGTCGCACCGTGACAATACCATCTTCAAACCGTACCAGGATCTCCGGTGACGAACCGACCACATGAAAATCATGCAGGTCCAGGTAATACATGTAAGGTGACGGATTAAGACTACGCAGGGCGCGATACAGATCCAGGGGCTGGGCGTGAAACGGTATCGACAGTCGCTGCGAGATCACCACCTGCATGACATCACCGTCGATGATGTATTGCCTGATCTTCTCCACCGCCTTTTCAAAACCGTCCTGGGTAAAACCGGACACAAAATCCGCTTCACGCACTTCACGTCGCTGATGGCTGGCAGGTTGTGGTGTCGCACCGTGCATACGTTCGATCAGGGAATCAATGCGTTGCTGCGCTTTGTCGTAGGCATCACGCTCTGACGGATCAGCATGCACGATGATGTACAGCTTGCCACTGAGATTATCGAACACGATCACCTGATCCGAGACCATTAACAGGATGTCCGGTAAGCCCAGCGGATCATCCTTATGGGTTTTGTCCAGACGCGGTTCGATATAACGAATACTGTCGTAACCAAAATAGCCGACCAGCCCGCCAGTGAACCTGGGCATGCCATCGATGACAGGATGGGCAAAGGATGACTGGTATTGTTCTATCCAGTCCAGCGGATCCTCGACCTGGTGTTCTTCCACCAGTGCATTGTCATCAAAAATTCGAACGGTGTGATCGTGGATTCGAATCACCCGTCGGCACGGCAGGCCGATAATCGAATAGCGGCCCCACTTCTCACCGCCATGCACGGATTCAAATAAATAGGAATACGGCCCTTCGGCCAGTTTCAGATAAGTACTTAACGGCGTATCAAGATCCGCCAGTACTTCGCGAAGTATCGGAATAGCGGTATAACCCTGCTTGGCAAGCGCCTGGAAATCCTGTTCTGTCATTGTTATTGCCTGATTAAATTAAAAAACAAATACACACGTACACACTACTAATCAGTAGTGAGGCGCCATCGTCTGTCGTGTACTGCTCTTTTCATCTATTCAGGTCTTTTATTCAGGTCGAAGATTCAGTCTGGTTTCAGGCAGCACCCTGTTCCGGTGCCGATTCAAGTAATCCCTCGATTTCTGCCATAGAGTCTATCACAGCATCCGGCTTTGCATCACGGATATCCATGCCATGATTATAGCCGTAACTCATGCAGACGATCTGAAAACCGGCGGCACGGGCCGCCTTCACATCACTGACCGAGTCACCAATCATCAGTGAATTAACCGGTTTGACACCAAAATGCTCGGCCACATGCAGTAACGGCATGGGGTCCGGTTTTTTCTTTACCAGGGTGTCACCACTAACCACGATACCAAAGTCATCATGAATGCCGAGATCCTTTAATAACGGAATCGTGAACTGTGCCGCCTTGTTGGTTACACAGCCGAGTTTGAAACCGGCCGATTTAAGGTAATCCAGCCCTTGCCTGACTCCCGGGTACAACAGGCTACGCGCGGAGGTATTCTTCGCATACAGATCCAGAAAAATCGGATAGGCTTTTTGAAATTGCGCTTCATCCGGTTCGCCATCGAGTTGGCCAACCAGGGCACGACGTACCAGCCGTTCGACGCCGTTACCGACCCATTCACGCACCTTGTCTTCACCGTGTACCGGCAGACCAAGCTGTTGCATCATTGCATCGACGCAATAAGCCAGGTCAGGCACACTGTCGACCAACGTCCCATCGACGTCAATCAACACCATTTCAGGTTTAACCAGCATACTACAACGTCAACTTATTTAGCTTTGGCCAGCTCGTCGCGCATCTTTTTCACGATAGTGTCATAACGATTTGGATCACTATCAGAGGCACCACCAAAAATCCCTGAACCGGATACGAACGTATCGGCACCAGCCTCGGCTATCTCTTTAATATTGTCGACCTTGACGCCGCCATCGATTTCGAGACGAATATCGCGACCGGATGCATCGATAATCTTGCGTGCCTCGCGCAGTTTGTCCAGCGCTGACGGAATAAAGCTCTGGCCACCAAAACCCGGGTTCACCGACATCAGCAGGACCATGTCGATCTTGTCGATGACGTAGTTCAGGTAATCCAGCGACGTGGCCGGATTAAACACCAGTCCGGCCTTGCAGCCTTCGTTGTGAATCAGTTGCAGTGAGCGATCGATATGTTCTGACGCTTCGGGGTGGAAAGTAATGTAGGTGGCGCCGGCCTTGGCGAAATCCGGAATGATTCTGTCCACCGGCTTGACCATCAGGTGAACGTCGATGGGTGCTGTCACACCATGCTTGCGCAATGCCTCGCATACCAGCGGCCCAATCGTCAGGTTCGGCACATAATGGTTGTCCATTACATCGAAGTGAACAATGTCACACCCCGATGCCAGTGCGTTGTCGACCTCTTCACCCAGCTTGGCGAAATCGGCGGATAAAATTGAAGGTGCGATTGCAAAATCTGCCATAGTCAGTGCCTCGTTTTCTGAATCCTGATTCGTGCTGCCATCTCACAGCACCCGAAAAATCGAACCGACAACTCTACCGGAAAAGTCACCGCATTGCAGCTTTCTGTCGGTGTAAGAGTTGCTTATACTCCAATTGAACCGGTTAACCGTATCTTTCGGGAGATCCTACATGGCAGTCCGTATCTTATTGATTAATATATTGTTTTTTGTTTTCTCTGGCCTGGCTACAGCGGCCAGTAAATCCGATCTGGCCAAGGAAAAACGATGGGAAGAGCAGATTGTCCCAAGCCTGCTGGTCGGCGAGGACATCAAACTCAAGGCGGCAGGCACCGAATTTCTGGGCCTGTATGCGGAACCTACCACGGATAGCGTACTGGGCGGCGTGATTATTCTGCACGGCATCGGGGTACACCCGGCCTGGCCCGATGTGGTTGATCCGTTACGCATGCAACTGCCGGATTACGGCTGGCATACTCTGTCGTTACAAATGCCAATCCTGCCCAATGAAGCCGAGGAAAAACAATATCCACCGTTGTTTGATGAAGTACCACCGCGCGTTCAGGCCGGTGTGGACTACCTGAAAGCCAAAGGCATAAAAAATATTGTAATCATCGGTCATAGCATGGGCGTCACCATGGCACATTACTATCTTGCCAACAAACCCGATGCGGCGGTCAAGGCGATGATTTGTGCATCCTGTGGACCCGGTTATCCCGATGATCCACGCATGGACAGTGTTGCCAATTTTAAAAAGATTAAACTGCCCTACCTGGACATTTACGGCAGCGCCGATATCGACAGGGTACTGTCAACGGCTCCGCAACGGGCCGCCATTGCGAAGCAAATGAAAAACAAAAACTACACACAGAAGAAAGTCGAAGGTGCCAATCACTTCTATACCGGTATGCAGGACGAACTGATCAAGCTGGTACGTGGCTGGTTGCAGACCAACGCCGCCGGCAAGGAAATTAAAAAGTAAAAAATGGGAATTATTTAAATGCTAAATACAATCAGCATCGTGCTTCATGTTTTATCCGCGGTAGTGTGGGTCGGTGGCATGTTTTTCGCCTATATGGCCTTACGCCCGGTGGCGGCACAGCAACTGGAACCGCCGCAACGCCTGACTTTATGGGTAGGTGTGTTTAGCCGCTTCTTTCCGTTCGTCTGGTTATCGGTCATCTTCCTGCTGGCGACCGGCTATACCATGCTGTATTCCATCTGGGGTGGCTTTGCGTATGCGCCGTTGTACATTCATATCATGCAGGGCATCAGTATTCTGATGGTGCTGATCTACATGCATGTGTATTTCGCGCCATTCAAACGTTTACGTGAAGCCGTGATGACACAGGACTGGCCGGCGGGTGGCAAGCAGCTTAATCAGATACGACAACTTATCGCCATCAACCTGAGCCTGGGATTGATTGTCGTGATCATCGCCAGTGGTGGCCGCTATATTGCGTTTTAATAAAGGTCAGAGACCTCTGGCCTTTTTTATCGTTTCATAGGCATTTTTGATCTCGGCCGTTTTTTCATTGGCCAGTTTAATCATTTCTTCCGGTAATCCTTTTGACACCAGTTTGTCGGGATGATGCTTGCTCATCTGGCGGCGATAGGCCTTTTTAACTTCAGCATCGCTGGCTGTCTTGTCGATACCTAAGGCCTGATAGGCTTCACTTAGGAGATCTTTTCCGCTATGCCGGGATGACTGGTACTCGCTGCCATGAAATGCCTGTTGCGCCTGTACCATGCGTTCAATTTCTGAGAATTCAGCATTTGAAAATCCGAGTCGGGTACAGATTCGAAGCAGTATATGCCGCTCAGCCTGATGCATGGCACCATCCGCGTAGGCGGCAAACAACAGAATTTCGATGAACATCTGTTTCAGGTTACGGTTACGGCCGCATTCCATGCGAAACTGGTTGATCACATCATCGAGCGGGAAATCCGGTTCCTTGCCTTTGCGAAACAGGTCGATTGCAAATTGCTTCTGTGCATCATCCAGTTGCATTTGCTGCATGATATTGCGCGCCATGCGAATTTCACTTTCGCTGACCCGCCCATCGGCCTTGGAGATATGCCCCATGACGGAGAAAACCGTGGTAAAAAACGCCGTCTGGACCCGTTCCTGGCGGGCACCAGGACCAGTACCTACACCAGGACCTGCACCACCCTGTGCACCATAGTGGGCATCATATTGGGCCGCCTTTTTGAGTCCGGCATCCAGCTGATGGCCGACCACGGCACCGAGTATTGCCCCAATCGGTCCGCCTATCACGTAGCCAAAAGCACCACCTACCAGTTTTCCCCACCAGGACATAACAAAAACTCTTTCGTTAATTCACTATCAATATACCAGTGTACGCTAACTACATTCCTGTCGCGCACTCATTGGCGAAAACCGCTCTGAATAAACATTAATTTGTACATAGTTATTTGCACCAAGTTGGTTCCAGATTCATTTTTTGTGTCAATGTTTGCAAATTTTCCGTACATAAACAGCCATCTATGAAAACTTCATGATATAAACGCAAATGTGTCAGTAATTTGTAATACTGTCTCATTCAGTATGATTCAGATGTAACGAAAGAGATGCCCGGTTTGTCTATTTCAGCAGAACAACTCATAACCAAAAATATAGAACTGGTCTCGTTACCTGCCATCGTCATGAAGATCAATCAGTTGCTGGCAGAACCGAATGCCAGTGCTGCCGACATAGCCGAGTATATCGCTCAGGACCCGGCTCTCACTGCCCGTGTATTACAAATCGTCAATAGTGCTTTATTCAATTTTCCGTCCAAAATTGACAGCCTTAGCATGGCAGTCACCATCACCGGTACGCAACACTTACGCGACATTGTTATTGCCAACAGCGTCATCAATAAGTTCAATAATGTCGATAGTACCGCACTAAACATTGAAACATTCTGGTGTCACAGCATCACGACCGGACTGGCTGCCCGTACGCTGGCAAGACAAGTCAACTTTCGTGATGCAGAACGTGTATTCATCTCCGGTCTGTTACATGACATTGGTAAAATGGTCATGTCACTGTTATTACCGATACAGACCCGTCAATTGAGCAAGGCATTGCAATCAGCTGATGTCGATATAGACAACATCGAACAGCAGGTGTTCGGTTTTACCCACAGCGATGTCGCTCATGCACTACTGGAGCACTGGCAATTTCCGCAATCCATTTCCATGCCGATACTGCATCATCATCACCTGGACGGTCCGAAAACGTCTCAGCTGGATACCGCCATCGTGCACATCGCGAATGTCATTGCGAATAACATTCAGGCACCAGTCTCCGGTGACGATGACACTTTACTCAATCCCCAGGCACTTCAAATCGTTGGCCTGGATGAGTCCGAACTCGGTACCTGTTATGAGGTGGTTTACAAGTTGCTGGACGATGTGCTGAACGATCTCTATTACGCAATCGCGGCCTGATCAGGCGGCCAGGCTGTCCTTGACGCGCTGAAGTTTGGCACGTACTTCACCAGCCAGGTCGCCGATTTCATCACGACCAACCAGATCCAGTACCGAGGCCGGGTCCATAAACGCAACAGTTACCGAACCGTCTTCCTCTTCACGCACAACTACGTTACAGGGCAATAACAGACCAATGTCCGGTTCCGCCGTTAATGCCTTGTTTGCAAGTACCGGATTACAGGCGCCGAGAATTTTATAGGGACGCTTGTCGAGATCCAGTTTCTTTTTCATCACCGCCTTGACATCAATCTCGGTCAGGACACCGAAGCCTTCTTCAGCCAATGCCTCGGTGACCCTGGCAACTGCATCATCAAAAGAACCGTTAAATTTAGTGTTAAATCCGTACATACCGCTATCTCCAGAACCAGTTAGTGTGGTTAGTATACATCCTGGTCAATATGTTGCCCAACTTTGTTTATTACACTCGCTAAGGGCCGGATTACCAAATACTTTGTCCATGGACTTTGGGTTATTTCTCTGTCCTGAATTTTCCTGAATTTGAAAATGACTTCCCTGTCACATCATTGTCCTGTAAAGCGGCAGGTTTAAAATGCAGCATAAACCTGCACAACCAACCTGTCTGTATCCGTTGTTGTGCCTTCACCATCCCTGTCCCAGTACTCAATTAAGGCACGGAAATTTTCATTGAAATAGTAATTTATGCCCAATGTCAGCTCGGTAATCTCTTCCGTACCGTTTACTTTCTCATACGAATCCAGGCGAACTAATGGTACCCAGGTCGGGCGTCCATTTTCCTGAAAGGTGTACAGACCCTGTATAAAGAATGCATTGTTTTTCACTTCCGCTGTAGCGGTTGCATTATCATCCTTGGCCTGCATATAGGCTGCATTAATCAGGTAATTGGATTGATTGACCTCGACGTCAACAGCATAGCGACTGAAATCGCGGTCGACTGTACAGTTCGCCAGGCCAATCTGTGCTGAACAGCTACCGTTTATGAACAGCCCACCGACCATGATATTTGGCGTAATGTCGAAAGCGATGCGCCCCGTCAGTGTATCAGCCTCTTCACCTTCAGACTGATCAGCCACACCACTGAAAGACACACCATAGAACAGATTGCCAACAGGTCTGCCAAACACAGTGATATTCTGGCGTGACGTTCTCAGGTCTGAGCCATTATCAGCGCCGCCGAAGCTCTCATCGAGAATCGAACTAAAATTTCGCGTCATACGGTGGCCACTTGTGTAAGTGTTATACGGATCAAACCACAGCAGATCAGCCCAAGATAACTGAACATTTACCGCTTCGTTAACTGTATAGGTTAAAGCCGCTGTCGGAATACCTAACTCCAGACCCCGACTGTTTGTGTCTTCGTCCTCTGCTTCAATCTCAAAAAATCCCGACAGTTCCCTACTCATTGGTCCGGCGATCATCAATTCAACTTCATGTATCGCCCTTGTTTTGGTATTTCCATTTTTCGTTTTATCGTATGGTCGGCCAACGATGATGGTTGATACAGGAAAGCTTTCACCCCAGCTCAGATCCTTTGAGATCTTCACTTTGGATTCCTGTAATGGCGCAAATCGATAGCCATTTTCTTTGAACTTATGCCCAAAGGTATTCAATGAGGGCCAAGCTGTGTGACAGGTTGAACATGACAGCTGATTTTCCCGCGCAAAAGCCGGAATGGCTTCAGCAGGCACAGTCCATAGACTGATTAATATCAGCAAGATAAATGTAGCAAGTACGTTCAATGATCTGGATGTAGATAGAGTATTCATGTGAACCTCCTGTTTTTTAAAAAATTATTTGACAATCACCATCTGGTGACCTTCTCCCGCCGGCAGATTAATTATTCGGATTACCTTCATGGAAATTTGATCCACCACCCATATAATTGGTTTCTTTCGGCTGGATACGTATACCTTTCCGGTACCGGTAATTGTATTCAGATGGTAAGGTGCGGGCTCGAGAAGCAACTCATGTTTAATGTCATTGGCTGTATTTATTGACACCAGCTTGTTGTCTTTTTTGCTGCTGATAAAAAGCGTCTTACCATCATCACCAACATCCAGCCCATGCACTGCTTTACCAATCGTATATGACTTAACGACTTTCCCCGATTTAACTGACACACTGGCGATTTTTCCACTTCTAGGATTGGTTACATAGATCGTGTTTTCATCCCGTGAAAACACCATGTGCTCGGGGGAAGGACCCGATTCAAGGGTGCGAGTGACCTGCCATTTTTCCAGATCAATTTCTGCAATAGTATTATCGCCTGTATTACTGACATAAGCCTTTTTGCCATCTTTCGTGATGAGCGCGTAATTAGGCACCTTGCCTGTCATAATTGTTCTGGCGACCTTGTTTTCATTTAGATCAACAACACTGACATAACCTCGAAGTCCATGTGTTGACAGGACATATCGTCCATCAGGTGTAATGGCCTGGTGATGCGTCCAGCCCGCAACAGGTATGGTTGACATTACATGACCATGTGCCGGATGAATAATAAACAGTTTGCTGTTTGGGGTGTCCTTTGGCTCATCAGGTTTTAATGGCCTTTCCTTCAGGCTTCCGGCAATCAGGTATTCTCCATCCGGGGTTGCAACCAGTCCGTGTGCATTTTCGACACCGGAATAGGAAGCAGTAATCTGATCGTTTTCAGCATCAACGGCAATCACCTGATTTCCCGAACCAAGCGGTATATAGACTGTTGGCGCAGCATTCACTCTGGGCCCGATGATCAAAACCAACATTAGTAACGATACTGAGTAAATGTAATTTTTCATATTATTCTCCTTAAAACTGTGTTAATCAGAACCCGTCAGGCTTCTCAGGTAAACCAGTGATAACAGCAGCTCGTTTTCTGTTAATGCCGGATTACCGGCGTTGGCTGGCATGCCGGTTTCTGACTTCGCTGGTTGAATACCGTTCTGAATACGTTTTACCAGTTCGCTGTTTGGGTATTTCGCCCATGACCTATCATCAATTAAACTTGGTATTCCTGGCATTGCGCCAGTACCATCATCACCATGGCAAACCGCACAGTTCTGGATATAAATGGTTTCTGGTTTAACCTTGATATTCTTTTGCTCAGCAAACAGGCCTCCTGGCCAAATAAAGAATAGCGGCAGAAATAATCCAATAAATACTGTTTTATTTCTGTAATTCATTCTTACGTTTCTCGAACTCCTGTTCATCGATTTCACCACGCGCATATCGCTGTTTTAGTATCTCAAGCGCATCATCATCTTTACCTCTTCGATTCGCAGAACCTACAAAATCCATTAAGACAAATACGAGGATGACCGCCAATATAATCCACAGGATCCACATAAACCCTCCACCAAAAAATAAACCATCAGCACCACTATGCATGACAATATTTCCTTGCTTTTCGGAATAAATTAAACAGATTTTTTTGTATCGTGAGAGTGTAAATGTATGCGCCAAAATGAAGCTGACAGGGAAGTTCAGCCGGACGTCTGTCTGGGGCGAGATAGTTAATTTTTTTGTATACTGGAAAACTCATCGCATGTATGCCTCCAGTTACCTAGCGAGCTATTTATCGTCTACTTATATAATGCCTCCGATCCTACAACGT
Source organism: uncultured Gammaproteobacteria bacterium (assembly GCA_937967995.1). Lineage (GTDB taxonomy): Bacteria > Pseudomonadota > Gammaproteobacteria > UBA6429 > Thiohalophilaceae > CALBTB01. The sequence goes on along the minus strand of CALBTB010000010.1, from coordinate 279,760 downwards.
GTGTGCAGCACATATGTCAAACTCTTTTTGGCTCAAAACTTTCTATCAATACACAAAATACGTCGTCATTCGGCTCACAGTTAGTCATGTGCTCCCATTGCTCTTGCGCCATCTCCATTCGTTTCAGTAAACGATTCAGTTTTTCTACATGACAGCGAGTATCATCAATACGCTGCTGCATCGCATCGCGCACAAATTCGCAGGGTGAATTACCATCGTCCACCTCACATAGAATCTGTCTAATATCTCTCAGCGTAAACCCAAGCCGTTTCGCCCGGCATATGAACTTTAAAATCCTGATATCATGCTGACTAAAGTCACGATATCCATTGTTTTTATGCCGTATTGGTTTGATAAGCTGGATACGCGCATAATAACGTACCGTATCCACCGTCAATCCACTTGCTTTTGCTAATTCAGCAATAGTCATGGTCTTTACCGTTTGTCATCAAAGTATGTCTTTATCAACCAGATAATCAAAGCAATCAGAATGATCCAGATCAATAAGCCGATTGACCAGTGGCCAAACCCAAAACCCCAGTGAAACCCGTCTTCACCATGCATGTTATTTACTCCTTTCTAATTGCCGTTTCTCATACTCCCTGTCCAGTCGCTGCCAGGCCTGATACAACTCCGGTGGCCACTGGGACTGAAACCACAGAATGATGAGATTGATTTCTTCATCCGATAAGCGATCTTTCCACGGCGGCATTTTACCGCCCAGGCGTATTGTGCCGTTTTTAATGGTATCGACCAGGGCATGGTGAGGATGGTGCCAGGCGTGGCCTGTTCCATTCAGTGGCGGAGCAGGAAATTTTCCATCCTCATCGCGTTGCTGCCAGTTCGGTGCACCTTCTGCGCTCAGACCGTGACAGACCGTACAGTTTTTCAGGTACAGCTCCCTGCCGCGCATCAATCGCGCTGAGTCGATGTTGATACGGTCGTCCACAAAGGGCTGCTTACTGGACGACGTATTTTCTGGTTCTGATTTCTGGGTCGTTTGCTCTGTTCGATCACAGCTGGCTACTATCAGCCCGGTTGATAGTACAAACACTTTGAATAAAACACGCTGCATCTTTAATCTCCTCAACGTTTTATTTTGCCTGACGCGATTTCCATAACAAAAACACTGCCGGAATTACCACCAGGGTCAACAGAGTGGCACTGACCATGCCACCGACCATGGGTGCGGCAATTCGACGCATCACTTCGGAGCCGGTGCCACCACCAAGCATAATCGGTAGTAAACCGGCGATAATGGCGGCAACCGTCATCATGATCGGACGAACACGCAGTAAGGCACCTTCCGTCACCGCTTGTTTTAACTCATCAAGTGTAAGAGGTTGGCCGGCTGGTTTGTCTGACAGGCGGCGGCGATATGCCTGATTGAGATAGACCAGCATGACCACACCGATCTCGACCGCCACACCGGCCAGGGCAATAAAGCCGACGCCCACCGCTACCGACATGTTGTAACCAAGCAGGTACAATAACCAGTAGCCGCCTACCAGCGCTAATGGCAGGGTTCCCATGATAATTAACACTTCTGTGAAATTTCTGAAGTTCAGATAAAGCAGCAGAATGATAATCACCAGGGTTAATGGCACAACCACCTGCAAGCGTTCTTTCGCACGTACCAGGTATTCATATTGACCCGACCAGGCAATGGAATACCCTGACGGTAATTCAACCTGTGAAGCAACCACACGTTGTGCTTCCGCAACATATGATCCAAGATCACGACCATCTATGTCGACAAAAGTCCAGCCGTTAGGTCGTGCATTTTCACTCTTGATCATCGCTGCGCCACTTTCAATTTTCACCTCAGCAACATCACCCAGTGAAATACGCGAACCGGATGGTGTCACTATTGGCAAATTGCGCAGTTTCTCAACCGAGTCGCGTACATCACGTGGATAACGCACATTGATCGGATATCGCTCCAGCCCTTCGACACTTTGTGCCACGTTCATGCCACCCACAGCCGTTCTTACCACATCCTGCACATCAGCAATATTGAGCCCAAAGCGTGAAGCCTCAATCCGGTTGATATCCACGGTGGCATACCGACCGCCAACTGTCCGTTCCGAATACGCTGACACGGTTCCCGGAACGACTTTTATGACTTCCTCGATGCGTTGACCGATATCCTGAATGACATTTAAATCCGGCCCGGATACTTTGATACCTACCGGTGTCTTGATACCGGTGGCCAGCATGTCGATTCGCGTCTTGATGGGCATGACCCATGCATTCGTCAGACCCGGAAACTTGATGAGATCATTTAACTCCTGTTTCAGATCTTTCAGTGTCAGCCCCTCGCGCCATTCTGACCTGGGTTTCAACAGGATGGTTGTCTCGATCATCGTCAATGGCGCCGGGTCTGTTGCCGTCTCCGCCCGACCAATTTTACCAAACACCCGTTTAACTTCCGGTACAGTCATGATCAGCTTGTCGGTCTGTTGCAACAATTCCTGCGCCTTACCGACTGATACACCCGGGAAAGTGGTTGGCATATACATCAGGTCACCTTCGTCCAGATCAGGCATAAATTCCGAACCGATTTTCATCATCGGCCAGGCGCCTAATAAGACAAGAATGCCGGCTACACTCAAAACAATCAGTGGTTTTTCCAGAACATAGTGAATAAACGGCTGGTAGCCTTTCATCAAAATACGGTTAATCGGATTTTCATGTTCCGGCTTAATATGGCCGCGAATGAAATAACCCATTAATACCGGCACCAGGGTCACGGACAATCCCGCTGCTGCCGCCATGGCATAGGTTTTGGTAAAGGCCAGCGGACTGAACAGGCGACCTTCCTGTGCTTCGAGTGTGAATACCGGCAGGAAACTCAACGTAATAATTAACAGTGAGAAAAACAGCGGCGGCCCGACTTCCAGTGTTGCCTCACGCATAATTCGCCAGCGGTTTTCATCCGTGAGTGGTTCACGCTCGATATGTTTATGCACGTTTTCAATCATGACGATGGCCGCATCCACCATGGCGCCAATGGCAATCGCAATACCACCCAGCGACATTATGTTGGCGTTAATGCCCTGGTGATACATCACGATGAACGCAGTCAGAATACCGATTGGCAAACTGATGATGGCGACCAGTGCGGAGCGCAGATGAAACAGGAATACTGCGCAGACCAGCGCAACGACCAGAAATTCTTCAACCAGTTTCCAGTTCAGGTTATCAACGGCGCGATTGATCAATGCGGATCGATCATAGGTCTCCACAATCTCGACACCTTGCGGTAGTCCGTTTTTGAGATCCTCGAGTTTCTGCTTGACCATCTCGATGGTCTTCAATGCATTCTCGCCATAACGCATCACGATAATGCCGCCGACTACCTCACCTTCTCCATCGAGTTCAGCGATACCACGACGCATTTGCGGACCAAGCCGTATCTCGGCGACATCTTTTAAAAGTATCGGCGTACCGTGCTGGTTCATGCCAAGCGGGATCTGGCGCAGGTCATTCAGATCATTGATGTAACCTGTCGCCCGTACCATGTACTCGGCCTCCGCCATTTCGATGACAGAACCACCAACTTCCTGGTTGGCCTGATTGATGGCCATACGGATTTTTTTCAATGGCAGGTTATAGGCTCGCAGGCGATCAGGATCCAGCACGACCTGATACTGCTTGACCATGCCACCGACTGTTGCGACTTCCGATACACCTTCGACAGTCTGTAACTCGTATTTCAGAAACCAGTCCTGCAGGCTGCGCAGTTGCGACAGGTCATTCTTGCCGGTGCGATCGACCAGCGCATATTCATAGATCCAGCCAACACCGGTGGCATCCGGGCCCAGTGCCGGTCGTGCCTCCGGCGGCAGTCGCGTCGCCACCTGACTCAGGTATTCAAGGACACGTGAACGTGCCCAGTAGGGATCGGTACCATCCTTGAATATGACATACACATAAGAATCATTAAAAAAGGAATAACCACGTACATTCACCGCACCCGGCACGGACAACATGGCCGTCGTCAACGGATAGGTCACCTGATCCTCAACCACTCTGGGTGCCTGACCGGGGTAGGTTGTCTTGATGATTACCTGCACATCGGACAGATCCGGAATCGCATCCAGCGGTGTGTTTTTAACGGCATACAGTCCCCAGCCAATCAGGATCGCGGTTAACAGCAGAACCAGGAAACGATTACCGAGCGACCATTCAATCAATCGGGCAACCATGACTACATCCCCTTCGCATTATCATGCACATGCATGGATTTGATCACATAGCCTTCCTCGCCCTGCTCCAGTTCAAACATTACCCTGTCATCCGGTTTGAAGCTGTCCAGCTTCACGTCCGGCCTGACCTTGAAGTCCATTGTCATGTCCGGCCACTTGAGCGCGGGGATGGGGTCATGCGTCATATTGACCTTATTAGCGTCTGGCATGATTTCGCGCAGAATGCCGGTGCCGATAATGGCTGTGTCCGTTTCCTTAGCCATCACGTTTGTCTCAACGGGTGACGCCATTCTTTTCAGGCTGGCCTTGAGACTGGCTTCCGAGTCAATCAGGAATTGTCCGGAAGTGACCACCATTTCACCTTCACTCAGGCCACCTTTGATTTCGACAAAATCACCCGATTCAATCCCGGCGACAACCTTGCGCGGCTGATAACGTCCTTTACCGACGGAAAGAATGACACGTTCGTCAGACCCGGTTCGAATCAATGCTTCACGGGGAATAATGATGGTTTCATCAGTTGGTCCGGCATAGATGGTGACATTGGCAAACATATTTGGTTTGAGCGATTCACCGTGGTTTTCAAAACGCAATCTGACTTTGAGTGTGCGTGTCTTTGGATTCAGACTCGGATAGACATACTCCACTTTACCTTCCCATTTATGTCCGGGCAGATAGGAGAGTTTTACTTCTGCCGGTTGTCCTTCCCTGATCCATTCCACCTGACGCTCAAACACTTCAGCCAGAATCCACACTGTAGACAAATCCGCCAGGCTCATGATTTCAGCTTGCGGCATCACAAACATGCCTTCACGCACATTCAGCTTGTCGACAATTCCATCCTGCGGTGCATACACCTGCACATACTGTTTTACCTTGCGTTTGCTTTTGAGTTCATTGATTTGACGCTCGGAAACACCCAGCGCAATAAGGCGTTCTTTGGATGCAATAATCAGACGGCGGTTACCCGTACCCAGTGCCTGTAAGTATTCTTCCTGCGCATTCACCAGATCCGGTGAATACACTTCAAATAGTAACTGGCCCTTTTTGACGCGTTCACCATCTGACTTAACCAGCAGCTTGTCGATCCATCCCTGTGTGCGCAGATGAATATGCGAAATTTTATTCTCATCGACATCAACGTAACCGACCGTGTCCACCCGGCGCCAGAGTTTGTCTTTTTCGGCCCGGGCCGTGCGAACACCCATGTTATTTTCAACTGCCGGTGAAATTTTTACCGAGACACCTCCACCATCGTCATAGATGGCTACGTAATCCATGCCCATTTCATCTTTCATGGGTTTATCCGAAGTTATCGTTGGATTGTGCGGATGCCGGTAATAAAGAATTTTTCTCTCACCTGGTGCCACCTCTTCCTCTTCTTCCGCTTCTTTGAGAACCAGGTCCATGCCGCAGATCGGGCATGAGCCGGGTTCATCCTTGATGATATTCGGATGCATGGGACACACATATTTCGGGTCAAGATGTTTCTTTGCATGCTCGACCGCCGTTTCCTGCCTGGCATCGGTACCCGGTGAACCACTGCTCATCTCATCATTCGAGCAGGCGGAAATAACCAGTGTCATGGCAGCAAAAAATGCGGTGATTGAAAAAATTCGGATATTCATTGTCCCTCTCCTACGAGATACAGCAACTGGGCCTGGGATTTAAGATAGCTAATCCGCAGTTTTAAGAATTTAAGTTTTGTTTCCAGTTCGGTGATGCGGGCGCGCATTAACGAGTTAAAATTTCCACGCCGGTTTTGATAGGCATACAGTGCCGCTTTGGCGTTTTCTTCCGATTGCGGCACGATGATTTTATGGAAACGATTGATACGTTGTTGCGCCGTTTCCCAGTCGGATTGTTCCGACTGTAACTGACTTTTAAGTTTACGTAACCGTTCCTCACGTGCCTGCATGGCAGCATAGTGTTGATGCCGACTCGCCGCGAGCGTCCGATCCTGTTTGTCGCCGGTAAATAACGGCAGGTCGATACTGACCATGGCCGACAGAAAATCCGCACGTTCGCTACCGTTGGGATTGTTCCCATCCCGAAATCCATAAGTCAGATCCAGCATCCAGTCTGGTTTATAAGCCTGTTTGGCCAGCTCAATACCATTCAGGCTTCGCGCCACCATCGACGCTTCCATCTGGACTAACGGGTGTTGTTCAACATTACCCAGCCATTGATTATCGGATGGCAGCGCAGGCATGACCGGCAGGCCATCAACAAGCTGGCCAGGTTTGTCGATTCCGATCAACTTGCTCAAACGGGCACGACTCTTTCCCTGGTTGGTACGTATTGCATCGAGACGGTCGTTCAGCATACCCAGTTCCAGCTCAGCGTGAATGACATCCTGTTGCCGCTGAATACCGGCGGCATACTGAGACTGGGTAATTTCGACCAGTTGACTGAACAGGCGAATATTATTCCTGACAACTTCCTCTGACTGCAGCCAGAAAAGCAAATCAAGGTAGGCCTTGCGCACGTCGAGCCTGATTTTCCGTTCCCGATCACTGGCCGCAAATTCCATGGCCTGGCTGGATTGCAGAGCCTGACGCGATTTGATTTGCAGCGAATCACCGCGTGGAAACATCTGTTGAACACCGACCTGTACCTGGGTCATGGGTTCCTGGTCCCGCTCAAAGGTATCGGTGGGAAAATTCATTAGGCCCAGTTTTAACCTGGGGTCCGGCAAGGTATCCGCGGCCACGGACTCTTCTTTAAAAGCACCGGACCTGGCCCGCTTAATCTGCAATTCAGCATCGTACTCCAGCGCCATTTGCTCGGCCTGTTGCAGACTCAGCTGTGCCTGCGCAGTACCGATGAGGAACAGGCAGGAATAAACTGTTGCGGCCAGATAAGCCAGTAATTTGTTTCGCATGGGAAACTCCCGTCATTTCATTTATCCGTGTGATACGGACAATACTAAATCAGTGGTAACGACTGTTTAGCTGAAATGTCGAGGAGGACGATCGATCGCGTGTATGGGCTGTCCTTCCGGGACGGTCAGGACAGAGAGCTGAAAGGACTTTGAAACAGGGAAATCGTTGTTTGATAACATAAGAGGCATGGATGCGGGACTGGCGGAGCCGGTTATGACATGACAGGCTGATGCACAGTCATGGCCCTGGCAGCAAGTTTCCGAGCATTTGTCATGCTTCTGCACGGTATTATCACCAACATGAAACGGGCAGGTTGAGCTCTCCATTTCAGTGGCTGGAATCGCATTCTCAACTGACGCCAGTACCGAGGCCGAACTGCCGAGAAACAGCGCCATCGCCAGGACGCGGCCAAGCATGCGGTACCACTTGTTGGAAAATCGAATCATTCTAATTATTAACTTTTACAGTATGTTAACTATTATAGCGTCTCTGACAATGGGCCAATGATAATCAGACAGGACTAATTATATAGAGTTCCACGCGCGGGATCATCAACTGGCCTTGGAAACAGCCCATTCGGAGTCGAAAAACCAACTACTTATGTCAGATGCTGGCTGAGGCCGGCACAGGTGATATCCCTGCACCTTGTCACAGCCCAGTTGCCGCAACAGGTTGAGAATCGTTTCATTTTCGACCCCCTCGGCAACCACCTTACGACCCAGATTATGCGCAAGCTCGATGGTCGACTGGACGATAATGCGATCTTCCGGGTCATTATCCATGTCCATAATGAAACTGCGATCAATCTTGAGATCATCCACGGGGAGCCGTTTCAGGTAGGACAGTGAGGAATAACCGGCACCAAAATCGTCGATGGACAGGCTAAGCCCCATATCAGCAAAACTCTTGACGATTTGTAGCGCCTTGTCCGGGTTGGTCATCATCATGCTTTCCGTGATTTCGAGATTTATCCATTCCGGTTTAACGTGGTGTGCATCCATAGCTTCCCTGATCTTTTCCGGTAATTGTGGATCCAGGAAGTTACGCACCGACAGGTTGACTGACATGTTGATCGTCGCACCGGCCTTTCGCCAGCTGGCACACTGGCTGAATGCCTCATTCATCATCCAGCGGGTCAATGACTGAATCAGACCTTTTTGTTCAGCCACGCTGATAAACTGGTCCGGTGGTACAAAACCCCGTTCCGGATGTATCCAGCGCGACAGGGCCTCAACGCTGACGACACGATTGTTCTGCAAATCCACGATGGGTTGATAATTCAGGGTGAGCTGGCTGTTATCGATTGCCATACGTAGATCAATTACCAGCTGATCGATATCCGAAATCAGTTCGTCTTCATCCGGATCATAAACTTTGTAACTGATACCGGCATGCTTCGACTGGTACATCGCCATATCTGCCGCATGCATCAGCGCTTCGCTATCCTTACCATGCGCCGGGTAAATCGCAGCACCGATGCTGCTGCCAATCGTCATACACGTCTTACCCTCCATAATTGGCTCATGTACCTGGCTGGATATCTTTTTCAGTATCGGCACAACTGTCTCATCGCTCACACCAGGCAGAATGATTGCAAATTCATCCCCACCCAGGCGTGCAACCGTGTCACTGTCCCGTAATTGCGATGTAATGCGCTTGCTGAATTCAATTAAAACTTTGTCACCAAACAGATGGCCATTATTGTCATTGATATCCTTGAACTTATCGACATCCAGAATGACCAGTGCGAAAGAGGTATTTTCCCGTTCCGTTGTCCTTATTGCCTGATCGAGGCGATCATTGAAAAGCGCCCGGTTGGGTAACCCGGTCAGTGAATCATGTAGTGCAGCATGTTCCAGTGCCTTGTTGGATTCTTCCAGTTGCTGGTTCTTGGTTTCGAGTTCGGACAGCACGTTCTGAATCTGGCGCGTACGTTCCAGGACTTCCTCTTCGAGGGTTTCGGTGTAGTCTCTGGCCTGCTTTCCAAGATTCCACTTCTTGATCAGACTCAGGGCCATTTGCTGTACTGCAATCGCGTCAAACGGTTTACGCAGAAAAAGCAGTTTATCCGTATTCCCGAGCCGGGCATGAATGTCTTCCCATGAATAATCGGAATAGGCGGTGCACAGAACCATTTCTATATGCGGATATTTCTCCCAAATGCGCATAATGCTCTCAATGCCATCCCAGCCCGGCGGCATCCTGACATCCATAAACGCCATACTGTAAGGCCGCCCTTCAGCCTCAGCTTTGGCAATCATGTCGAGCGCTTCTTTACCCTGAAACGCCGAATCGATTTCATATTTAACCGTCTCTGAAGCAGGGACTGTCCTGGTGCGCTTTGAAGTGCCACTGCCAAATAAGGCTGCCTCGAGATCTGCCAGTTCTTCCTGCATATGTGAATTTTCCACACACAGCACTTTTTTGAAGTCATCGTGAATTGACTGGTTATCATCGACAATCAGAATGCGTGTATTGTATTGCAAAACAATCTCTCCTATCCGGTATTGACCTTCAGGTCCTGTTTAAGTCGTTCTTGATCATTAGTTTCACTGCCATGTTTTGCGACTGGCAGTGTCAGGGTAAACTGGGCTCCATATCCCGGGCCGGCACTTTCCACTTCAAGTGTTCCGTGCATTTCGGTCATGGCATTTGCACTGGCATGTAATCCAAATCCATGCCCATCAGCCTTGGTAGTAAAACCGTGGTTAAATATCTTTGCCAGGCTCTCTTTTGATATACCGCAGCCATTATCGACGATTCTTATATAGATACGATCGTCAGACATAATCCCGGTCTCCACGACCAGTTCGCTGTCACGATCCCTTGCTTCATTTTCATGCATGGCCTCATTGGCGTTTTTAATCAGGTTAGTGACCACCTGTAATAATTTTGAACGCTGTCCCAGGCAATGGGGAATATCCGCGTTTTTTAATGTGACACGGACCGACTCTCTTTGTAATGACGTCTGGTTAACCTTGAGGGCATCACGCACGATTTCGTTAACATCAATTTCTTCAACATGGAATCCACTACGCGCATAATCCTGCTGAGTACGAATAACATCACGCATCATGACGACTTTTTCGCTTAACAGACCGACTTCACTCGAAATTGTCTGAAACGATGCTTCGAGCATGTCACCCAGCTTGAGGTAATAGGTGGGTAACATCTTGCCCTTTTCATCTTCGGTCAGGAATATTGCCAGGCGGTCTTCATTTTCCTGCAACATCTGGTTGGCTTTGTGCAGGCTGGCTATTTTACAACTACCGAGCAGGCGCTGAATTTCTTCCGAAGACGTATTCACGCTGTTCAGAATATTACCGATATTATGCAATACACCGGTGGCAATTTCCGCCATACCGGATTTATGCGCCGCTTCGACGATCTGCTTTTGCGCCTCAGACAGTTTGTATTCTGCATCTTTCCTGGCAGTGACATCGCGTACCACACAGACCGACTTGAACTTGTCATCGATAATCATATCGGTGACCACCACTTCGAGCGGTACCTGCTTGCCATCCCTGCGATGGCCGATACATTCGATGGGAATGTCTTTTTCAATCGTCAGAAACAGCGGCAATAAATTATCACGTTCGGTGCCAATCTGGCTTACCAGACCGGCACTGTTCATTCCAATGACATCATCATCTCTGAATCCAAAAGTATATCTCGCTGCTCGATTGATCGTCTCTATTCGCCCACATTCATCCAGTGTCAGAATACCCTCACCAATATTTTCCATGATCGTACGAGTCCGCATTTCGCTTAAGCGTAATTCACGCGTCCTGTCTTCAACACGTTGTTCCAGTGACTGATTCAGTTCTTCGATTTCCGACATGTATTGGTGCTTGTCGTTGGCATTTTGTTTAAGCTTGCTGACCATGGTGTTAAATGAATTTGCCAGACTGCCGACTTCATCCAGATTTCTGACATCCAGTTTAATGTCCAGCTGACCATCAGCCACATGACTTGCCGCCTGCATCAAATTACGAATCGGTGGCACAATCCAGCGGGTCAGCAGAATCGAAACAGCAACGCCGACGACTAACGCGACAATAAATAACAATACGGCTGACAGACGTATCTGCAGGAAACTTTCAGTCAGATTATGGCCGTCCTGCCGGGTTTCATTTAACTGGGACTCGGCAACACTGTGTAGCTTTTCCCTGAGTTTTTGCACCAGCGGCCGCACTTCGGTTTTCATGATATAGGCGTCAGCCCGCCATTTTTCATCCTGAAAGACAACGACCACCTCATTCAGGTTGACACGATACTGCGTCGAGATATCACGCAATTCTTCAACGGCATCAATTGAGACGTTATCACCAACCTCAATGTCCATACGATCCAGTTCATCCATTTTTTGCTGGTAGACTTTCCAGTACAACTCGATATTCTGCAGGTCTCTTGTTGTGCGGGTAGTAAAAAATGTCCGAATACTACTGATCATCTGTGTCCAGCTATAACGGATCTCATTGAGCAGGTACATAGCCTTAATACGTTCTTTTGACGGCGCCTTGCTTGCCTCGTCATCGATAATCATCTGAATAGTGCCCATGTGCGCCAGGTGCAATGGGTTGAGTTTCTCAGCTGCCAGTCGAATACCGGGGTAATTTTTTGTGTCACTTTCACGCAGTGCAAACAGACGCGTGGCATATTGCTTGTATTCACTGAACAGGGTATCGATTTCATGCAATACCACCGGGTCGATGGTTGAGCTTTTCTGATCAATCGAGGCGTGAATGGAAATCAGTTCTTCATTCAGAAGTTCTTCAATACGGTAGTAATCCTGTTTATGTTCAATGTGACCGGTTAGCAGGTAACCGTTCAGGGATGATGTGGCCAGATAGATCTTTTGTGTGAAGTCCAGGAAGTTGAACAACACCGGCTGTCGAACATGAATGACATCCTGCACAGATTTTTCCACACGATGCAGTTCCAGCAGGGTCACGCCAACAGTCAGCGTCAACAGCAGAATCAGGCTGCCAAAGCCGACCAGGAATTTGTTGCGCAGGGCCAGACGGCGCCAGAACCGAAACCGGTCTGTTGCCGCGGAGTGCCTGCGACGACGTGTGCGCGATACGTAGCTTTTCAGCGATGCAGCCAAAGCCAGTCCTGCCATTCTTATTAACTTATTAAAACTATCGGACTCAATGGCGGTATCTTGACCAGGACTCCATAGGTTATCTTATTGATTTTATTGAGAATATGGCAATGTATGCCATATTATCGGCCGAAAAATGAGCCTCATTCACTTTTACGCCCTGATAAGCAAATAAATCCCTTATTTATCAATAAGATATTATTTTGCCTGTTTGGCGGCGAAAGCAGATTTCTTATAGATCCAGATCACAAATTCACTCCGATTCGGTGTATACAATGATTCGTATGGACCCCCTTGCTGCCAGCCAGCCGGAATGCGTGTTCCAGGTTCGCGACCTGGTGAAGACGTACACCATGGGTGAAGTCCAGGTGCAGGCCCTGCGGGGCGTGAATCTGGATTTATTCAAGGGAGAACTGATCGTTCTGCTCGGCCCTTCCGGCAGTGGCAAATCCACCTTACTGAACATTCTTGGTGGGCTGGATACCGCCAGCAGCGGGCTCGTGCGCTACTTCGATCGCGAGCTGACGCAGGCCACTGAGAAGGAACTGACCGAGTACCGTCGCTTCCATGTGGGATTCGTTTTTCAGTTTTATAACCTTATCGCCAGCCTGACGGCTCGCGAGAATGTATCCATCGTCACCGAGATCTCAACTAACCCGATGCGGCCGGATGAAGCACTGGAACTGGTTGGCCTGTCGCACCGGCTGGATCATTTTCCGGCACAACTCTCCGGTGGTGAACAACAACGGGTTGCTATTGCCCGCGCCATTGCAAAAAATCCACACGTATTGCTGTGTGACGAACCCACGGGTGCGCTCGATTCCAAGACCGGCATTCTGGTGCTTGAAGCATTGCAACGCGTTAATCGGGAAATCGGTACCACCACAGCCATCATCACACACAACGCCGGCATAGCCGATATGGCTGATCGCGTCGTGCACCTGGCAGATGGCCTGATTTCGAATATCCATGTGAACAGCCAGCGTAAATCACCGTCTGAGTTATCCTGGTAATGATCAAAACCATCGACACCAAGCTGTTTCGTGAATTATGGAGCATGCGTGGTCAGGCCGTTGCGATCATTCTGGTGATCATGAGTGGTGTCGGACTCTTTATCATGTCACTCAGCACCCTCGATTCGCTGTTCCAGACCCGGCAGGCATACTACCAGACCAACAACTTTGCAAACCTGTTTATCAGTCTCAAACGCGCACCGCAAAAACTGGCTGAACGCATTGTCGACATTGAAGGTATCAATGCGGTTGAAACGCGCGTGGTTGCCGGTGTCAATGTGATTGTGTCGGGTTTTGATGACCCGATAACCGGCCAACTGGTTTCCATACCCGATCTGGGTCATGCCAGTATCAACCGGTTATATCTGCGTAAGGGCCGCTACATTGACCCGCGTAAAGATGATGAAGTCATAGTTTCCGAATCGTTTGCACTCGCACATCGCCTGGAAACAGGCGATCATATTCATGCCATTATTAATGGCAAGCGCAAGAAACTGCGTATCGTCGGCATGGCACTATCGCCGGAATATATTTACCAGATCGCGCCGGGCGCACTGATGCCGGACTTCAAGCGCTTTGCCATTTTATGGATGGCGAAAACACCACTCAGCACTGTTTACGATATGCAAAGCGCATTCAACGACGTGGTCATAACAACATCCTCACAGGTCAATGAAGATATCATCATTACAAAACTGGATAACCTGTTAAACCCGTATGGCGGTCAGGGTGCATATGGGCGTGACATCCAGTTATCACACCACTTCCTGGAAGAAGAACTGAAGCAACTGAAAACGACGGCCACAATTTTTCCGATCATATTTTTTGGTGTGGCGGCTTTCCTGCTGAATATCGTGATGGCGAGGTTAATCAGCCTGCAACGCGAAGAAATTGCCAACCTTAAGGCGTTTGGTTACAGCAACCTGGACGTCGGCATACACTATGCAAAACTGGTTTCCATCATTACCGGTATCGGTGTGTTGTGCGGCATCGGACTGGGTGCCTGGCTGGGGTTCAACCTCAGCGAGCTGTATATCGAATTCTACAAACTGCCCTACCTGCATTACATCATCAAGCCATCGACCATAATTCTGGCAACGCTGATCAGTTTTGGGCTGTCGTTATTAGGCACGTTTCGATCAATTCGACACGCATCCATGTTACCACCGGCGCAGGCCATGCAACCTGAACCGCCTCCCCTTTACCGGCAAACGATCATCGAAAAATTTGGTTTGCAATCTGCGCTATCACAACCCACACGTATGATTCTGCGCAATATCGAACGTAAACCGGTGAAATCGTTTTTATCGGTGCTGGGGATCGCGCTGGCCTGTGGTGTCATGGTCGTCGGTAATTTTCAGAAAGGGGCTATCGACTACATGGTGAATATTCAGTTCAGGCTTAGCCAGCAGGAAGATCTGTCCGTCACACTGTCCGAAACGACCTCCTATCATGCCGTCTATTCGCTGGATAACCTGGCAGGTATTAATATCGTCGAGGGTACGCGTTCGGTGCCGGTCCGGTTTCGCAATGGTCATCTGGATTATCGAACCAGTATTACCGGGTTACCGGCCGACAGTCGGCTACGCCGGATTCTTGATGAACAATTACGCGATGTGAAAATCCCTGACAACGGAATCGTACTGACAGACTATCTTGGGAAACTACTGAATGTCTCGCCCGGTGATACCTTGCAGGTCGAGGTACTGGAAGGTAGCAGGCCGGTCAGGACAATTCAGGTATACAGTCTCGCAAAAGAATACCTTGGCACGTCAGCCTACATGGAACGCCGCGCGCTGAATCGTTTCATGAAAGAAGGTAATGCTATCAACAGCGTATCGATGAGCGTTGACATGGCATTTCTCAACGAGGTTTACCGGCATTTACAGGAAATGCCCAAGGTCGTGGCGACCAATGTACGGCAAATTACGGTCAGGAATTTTTACGAGATTGTTGCAGAGTCGGTACTGTTTTTTACCTTTATTGCCACCCTGCTCGGTGGCGTTATCGCTTTCGGAGTTGTTTATAATAATGCCCGCATTTCACTGGCTGAACGCAGCCGGGAACTGGCCAGCCTGCGTGTTTTAGGTTTTACTCGACATGAAGTTGGTTACATTCTGATAGGTGAATTACTGTTACTGACAGTACTGGCCGTGCCGATCGGATTTTTTGCGGGTTATGCGCTGTGCTATCTACTGATACTTAACCTGCAATCCGATCTGTACCGTGTACCCCTGATTATCGAATCAGCCAATTATACTTATGCTGCGCTGGTTATTATTGTTTCGACGCTGATCTCCAGTTTATTCATATGGCAAAAAATTTCGCGCCTGGATCTGGTCGCCGTACTCAAGACAAAGGAATAACATCGTGCCAATTACTACAAAACGCATACTTAAAACGGCAATCCCGGTTGCCATTATCCTGGTCCTGCTCGTCTATGGCTTCTGGCCAAAACCAGTACTGGTCAATACCGCCAAGGTGACTGAAGCCCCGTTAACACTGACAATTGATGAGGAAGGCAAGACACGCGTAATAGATCGATATGTGGTCTCTGCGCCGGTTCCCGGTGTTACCTGCCGGCATGATCTGAATGTTGGTGACGATGTAAAGCAGGAGCAGGTACTGCTCAAGCTCGAACCCATGCAGTCCGCGATACTTGACCCCCGCAGCCGTGCCGAAGCGGAAGCCAAGGTCGCAGCAGCTAAATCTGCATTACGTGCAGCACAGGAACGTGCCAATGCCGCCAAGGCAGATGCGGAGTACGCAAAAACAGAACTAAAACGTATTGATCGCCTGATCAAAGCCGGCGCAGCACCGCGCGAGTCACTTGACAGGGCACGTAGCCAGGCACAAAGCACTACAGCCGCACAACGCTCGGCGGATTTTGCTGTAGAAGTGGCACGTTATGAACTGGCCGCAGCACAAACCGCACTCGCCTATACAGCCGGTAGTAAAGACACGAAAGCCAGTGAATTTGTGCCAATCAAGTCGCCAATTAATGGCCGTGTGTTACGTGTGCACCATGAATGCGAAGGGGTCGTGACACCGGGCCAGCCGTTACTTGAAATCGGTGATACGACACGTCTGGAAGTGGAAATAGATGTGCTGTCAGAAGATGCCGTTCGCATCATGCCGGGCAGCCGGGTCCTGTTCAACCGTTGGGGTGGTGATCACTCACTCGAAGGCCGTGTTCGCACTGTTGAGCCTGTCGGCTTCACTAAAATTTCCGCACTAGGTGTCGAAGAACAACGTGTTTTGATCATTGCAGACTTTGTCAGTCCACACGATGAATGGGCCCGACTGGGTGACGGCTACCGGGTCGAAGCCAGTTTTATTTTGTGGCAACAGGATAATGTACTACAGGTTCCGACCAGCGCGCTGTTTCGGGAAAATGGTAACTGGATGGTGTTTGCCATCAGGCAGGGAGTCGCAACCCGAGTGCCTGTTAATATTGGCGAACGGAATGGTTTTCAGGCCCGCCTGTTGAGCGGCCTGGAAAAAGAGGACACCGTTATCATCCATCCGGATGATCTTATTCAGGAAGGTACGCGCGTTCGTCCGCGTGAATAGCTGATTAATCAAAGAAACGAGAATGCCTGTAATCTGGTTAAATAGATATAGGCATACGGTATAGCAACACCAAGAGACAGGATCATTAACCAGCTAAATACTTTGCTCACTATGTGCTGCTGAACATTGGGCAGGCCGAAGCGGTTATCTCCTTTCGTGCCCGGTATGAATCCAACCATAAACGGAAAAAAATACGCCAGTACAGGCACGAAGAACAACAGGGACCACCAGCCGCTGGCATTTGCATCATGCAGACGACGAATGATTAACGACAGGCCAATCACATAAAAAATCAATACCATACTGGCAAACGCAATAGTATGCTGCCAGTCGATAAGTGTCGAGTACTGATTGTAAACCAGGCCAGCCAGAACGGGGGCGTAATAGACAAACAGAATCATCAACGGCCAGTAACGCAACAGTGAAAGACGACCGCGAAACCCGAACCAGGTTGGTTCACTCACCAGCCCGGATGTCTGCTCCAGTTGGGTCGTCTCTGGCGTCGCATAGGGATTACGGCGAACATCCCGAACATCCAGTTCCATACTGTCCAGGTGACTGATCGTGGGTTCTATACGTTTCATAATCAGGGTATAGTCTAGCAGATTATGACTACTGAACCCGGTCACATTACTCAGTTACGCAAGGACATCGTGCTTCAGGAAACACTGCGCGGTTTTCCACTGACGTTTCATACTACCTGGGGTCTGTTCTCGCCACGTGAAATCGATGAAGGCAGCAGAATGTTACTCGACTATGTCGAAGTCGGGGAACACGATGACTGCCTGGACCTGGGTTGCGGTTATGGACCAATAGGCCTGACGCTGGCGATGCTTGCTCCGCACGGCACAACCACACTGGTCGACAAGGACATCATTGCCGTTGAGTACAGTCAAAAAAATATTGAGCTCAATCACATCGGTAACGCCCGAGCCATAGTCA
Organism: uncultured Gammaproteobacteria bacterium; assembly: GCA_937967995.1. GTDB lineage: Bacteria > Pseudomonadota > Gammaproteobacteria > UBA6429 > Thiohalophilaceae > CALBTB01. The sequence continues at coordinate 262,029 of CALBTB010000010.1, read as the reverse complement.
GTAATGGATTTGGCGCCATTCGTAAAAATCACTTCGATGTAGTTGCCTCAAACATTCCGGCCAAGGTGGGTAACGAACTGATGACCCTGTTTTTTTATGATGCTTACCAGCAACTTAACCCGGGTGGCCGTATTTATGTCGTCACAATTAATGGTTTGCGCGACTATATAAAGCGGGTGTTCAAACAGCAATTTGGCAACTATAGCAAGCTCAAACAGGGAAAAAATTACACCGTGGCCATGGCGATCCGTCAGGCTGACGAACTATAATAGCCGCCGTTTTATGTTGTTTATTTTGCAGGGGAAATATCAAGGTGAGTAATTCGACAAGTATCCGTAACGCCTCACTTGGCATGATGAGCCAGTTGATTTTCTGGAGCCGCTGGCTGCAGGCACCACTGTATCTTGGCCTGATCCTGGCACAGGGTGTCTATGTCTATCATTTCATGATTGAACTCAGCCATTTAATCATGGGGGTGCGTGAGATAGGCGAGACCGAGATCATGCTCATCGTGCTGGGCCTGATCGATGTCGTGATGATCGCCAACCTACTGATCATGGTGATTATCGGTGGTTACGAGACCTTCGTCTCCCGGCTAAACCTGAAAGAGCACCCTGACCAGCCTGAGTGGTTATCGCATGTCAATGCCGCAACCATGAAGATCAAACTCTCCATGGCGCTGATCGGTATCTCATCGATTCACCTGCTTAAAACATTTATCGAAGTCAAGAACGTAACGATTCCACCTGATATCGTACCGCAACTGGCAGAGCAGATGGTCGCCGCCAGTCAGGTCAATGTTAAATGGCAGGTCGTTATTCACCTTACTTTCATACTCTCCGCCATCGCCATGGCCTATACCGATCGCATTATGACGAAGACGATTCTGGACGCACACGGTAAAGCGGAGCAGGATCACTGACAACGTTGCAAGTCCAGGTACCCGCCTGATTTTAACAGGCAATCTTCCTCGGGTTATCAACTTTTATTTAACTGGACTCAGACACGTTCGAGTATAACTGGTTTATACTAGAAGCATGTCCGGCTGAACCTTGTCATGGAGTTGATCATGCGCCTATTCTTATTTTCGCTCGTTCTGTTCTGTTCACAAGCTGTTGCTGCTGCTGAAAAAGCCAAATTTGTTCAGACACCTTATCAGGAACCCAAGGTTGTTTTTGATTTTTACTTTGATGATCCACAGAAAATTCATTCAGCACTGTACTGGATTCGTTCCCTGATTAACCCGCTGTCGGAAGAACCCTACGGCTATGCCCCGGAATTCATGAAGATAGTAGTGATCGTGCATGGCACCGAAATCGTCACGCTGGTAAAACATAATTACCAGAAATATAAAGAGGCTGTGGAGCGCATGCGCTACTACGCGCAACTGGGTGTTGAATTCAAAATCTGCGGTCTGGCGGCCGGTGATTATGGTTACCGGCAATCTGATTTCCAGGAGTTCGTCCAGATCGTACCATCGGCCATTCCAGAGCTGGTTCACTGGCAACAACAGGGTTATGCCGTTATTGCCCCCAATATAATGGAAAAGAAATTCGCCATTGAAGAAATTCGATGAAAATCGGGTTCTTCAGCACCAAACCTTATGACGCGACTTTCTTCAACCGGGCCAATACGGATTTCGATTATGAACTGGTGTTCTTTGAGGTAGCCCTTAACCGGGACACGGTTTCACTTTGCAGTGATGTTGACGCGGTATGTGTTTTTGTCAACGATACTGTCGACCGACAGGTACTTGAAGCCCTCAAACAACAGGGTATTCATCTTGTGGCGCTACGTTGTGCCGGGTTCAACAATGTCGACATACAGGCAGCAGATGAATTACATATTAATGTTGTTCGTGTTCCGCACTATTCGCCCTATGCCGTTGCCGAACACGCTGTCGGCATGATGCTTTCGCTTAATCGAAAAATTCATCGTGCCTATGCACGTGTCAGGGAAGGTAACTTTTCATTAAACAAGTTGCTGGGTTTTGACATGCACGGAAAGACCGTTGGCATAATTGGCACCGGTGCTATCGGCAAGGTCACGGCAAATATCCTGCTTGGGTTTGGTTGCCGCATTCTGGCCAGCGATCCCCAGCCTGACAACGATTTGATCGATTCAGGTGTTAAGTATGTTGACGCCAGTACACTTTTTCAGGAATCCAGAATTATTTCCTTACATTGCCCACTCACACCACAAACGCATCACCTGATCAATCAGGACAGCATTCGGCAAATGCAGGATGGCGTCATGATTATTAATACCAGTCGCGGTGCGGTCATCGATACACGCGCTACCATCGATGGCCTGAAATCCGGCAAAATTGGCTATCTTGGCCTGGATGTTTATGAGCAGGAAGGTGATTTGTTTTTTCATGATCTTTCCGAACAGGTCATACAGGACGATGTATTTGAACGGCTGTTGACCTTTCCCAATGTACTGGTCACCGGGCACCAGGGCTTTTTCACCCACGAAGCGCTGAGTAATATCGCCGCCACCACGCTGACCAATATCAGTTCCTGCCGGCAGGGCTGCCCCACTCCGAATCTGGTCACCAGCGCGCTCTTCAGGGACGAATAACTGGTCCCGAATTAACCAATACGGGGCAAAATCTCACTGGAAGCTTACTTTTTTATAACCTGTAACATTCCGTGGCTTTCATCACATTTCTATTCCTGTAAAATCAACAATTGCATTAAGGTTAAAAGAACGTCTGCATTACAGGGGGAAAATCATCATGAATAGCGCCTTCATCAAAGGCATGCTCAGCATGCTGTTTCTGGCACTTGTCACCACGGCTCAGGCCGATCGCAAATTCAGTCCACACAAAGCCGAGGATATCAATCCGGCAAAAGACATTGTTGAAGTTGTACTCGTCGCGGGTGAATCCGAGGTTCAGTTCAACGACGACGGGCCTGCTACCACTGTCTGGTCGTATAACGGGATGCTGCCCGGTCCGATGATCGAAGCCCGGTTAGGCGATACGCTGATTGTCCATTTTTATAACCAGTTACCTGAACCGACCACTATTCACTGGCATGGGCTGGAATTGCCGGCCAATATGGATGGTAGTTTTATCGCGCAGAATCCGGTACCACCCGGTGGTTATTTTCGATATGAATTCAAATTACTTCGCGCTGCAACTTTCTGGTATCACCCGCACATTCGCAGTAACGAACAGGTTGAAAAAGGGTTATATGGTGCCTTGATTGTACGTGATCGCAAACAGGACAAACGTTTGCACCTGCCGCGTAAAGCCCATGTACTGATGCTGGATGACATTTTACTCGATGAAGATGGCTCGATTGCCGCACCGTTTCCACTTGATCCGCTCGGCAACGCCGCCATGCAGGTCAACGGACGCGAAGGTAATGTCTTGCTGGTCAATGGCGAGGTCAACCCGACGGTAAAAGTCAAACCGGGCAAGCCACAACGTCTGCGCCTGGTGAATACCTCCAATTCCCGTTTTATGCGTGTATCCATTCCACACCATACGTTATATCGCATTGGTGGTGATGCCGGATTACTTGAACAGCCCGTTCATGTAGAACCCATCGGTATGAAACATATGGGTGGCGGTCATGGTGGTGGTCACATGGGTGGTATGGCAATGGACATGATGATGTCTGACCCGGATCCAAACAAGGGCATCCTGCTGACACCGGGTGAACGGGCTGACGTGATTTTCATTCCACATGGTGAAAAAGGCGATACGATCCCACTGCAATGGCATGACATCGCACGCGGACGCCACACAGCGCATTATGACGAGAATGGTAACATCCAGTTCGGTCACGCACATAATGATGGTCACCTGCCACCTGTGACAATGATGACCTTTAAACTCAAAGGCGGTCACCATAAACACGATTTTGAATTACCTGCACACCTGGCTGAAGTTGAGCCCGTTGACATCACTGGTGCCGGAAAACTCATGTTCATGTTCGGCCATACACCCGCCAATACCGATGGTGATGTGACCTTCTTCGTGCAGATGAAAAACGGCATGATGCTGCCTTTTGACAAAGTCACTCCGGCAGATGCACCCGTTGTCAGACCAAACGAAACTTATATCATCGAAGTCCATAACATGACCGGCGGTGATCACAACTTCCATTTACATGGCTTCATGTTTCAACATATCGAAACACAGTTTATAGATATGGATACACCGGAAAATAATTACACCGTACCTGCACCACGGGTCGAAAATAAGGACACCATCCTGTTACCACGTCGCACCGGCATGGTTCGTGGTCGTAGTCGCAGTGTGACCCGTCTGGCTATAACATTTGATGACACCGGGCGCGAAGGCCAGATTTTTGCTTCTGGTAAAACCGCGGGTGAAACCACTTCTGGTGGCTGGTTATTACATTGCCATATTCTTGAACATTCGAATCGGGGGATGACGAGTTTCATACAGGTTGTTGAATAAACATTAACTCCTGGTATAAAAAAAGCCGGTCACTGACCGGCTTTTTCAATTGTCATTTTAATTTGCTTTTTTCAATAAATATTTCATACTGAATATATCAGTCTTTACGACGAGGGAATGCATGCGATCGCGACTGGATAACCTGCCAATTTTTGACGCGCGTGAAACAGACGTCAGCGCCGAAGATTTTAATCTGGTCAGTCTTGCCTTAAAACGCCTGGGTTCCCCGATACGCCTCGAATTACCACGCTTACGATCACTGGATTTTATTCTCGAACCGGATACCTGGATTATCGTTGACCGTTCTTTGAATGATGTACCGATTGTGGCCTGGCTTGATTTTAAGCGACACGATCGTCGAGGTTTAAAGGATCCGGTGCACTGCCAGCGGCGTACTTATCACACCCATGCACTAATCATCATACATAAGGCGTTTGACGCCATTCATGCCATACTTGGGCGCCGTCTGTTCGAAATGAATAAGGGGTTAAACGAAGTGGTCGAGTTGAAAACGCTTACCAGCAGGCAGAAAAATCCTGCCGGGTCTTGATGAATTCCAGTGCCCAGGTGGCCTGTTGCACACCTTTTTCGGCTGATTTTTCCCACCAACGCATTGCTTCACAATAGCTTGTGACTTCCTGTCCATCACCATTGGCGTAAATGGTGCCGAGGTTGTACTGTGCCATGGGATCGCCTTTCAGGGCTGCCATGCGCCACCATTTCTTGGCCAGGCTCATATTCCGCTCGATGCCATGCACGCCCATCGCATAGACGATACCCAGGTTGTACTGTGAATCCGCATTACCCAGACGAGCGGCACGTTTCCACCAGGTCAGTGCCAGACTGATATTGATATCGACGCCATCACCGTTGGCATAGGCGACTGCCAGGTTATGTTGAGCATGCGGATGGCCATCTTCGGCTGCACGCCGGTACCAGTAAACGGCGCGTGCGGCATCCCGTTCCACGCCATTACCCATGTCGTAAATCATGCCGAGTTTATAAGCAGAGTCAGCATCACCCTGCTCTGCCAGCGCGGCCCACAAACGGCGTGCGAGTACCGGTTCATCCTTGTCATAAGCACGATCGGCTCGTGTCGTGGTTCTGCTCACCCAGTTGGCTCGATAACCGACCTGCTGGGCCGGTTGAGTCAATTCGAGGCTGCTTACCTGCAAGCTCTGGTGTGAAGCGGCAACTGCGGCGCCACTGACCAGCACACTCAGCACCAATGCGGCTGAGACAATCATCAATGGCGCCAGCCAGCGCCCGGTTGATTGCCTCGCTGCGAGTGTCACTATTCGAGAATGTTGCTGTCGACGACCCATGTTTCGTCCCTAATACCCGTCTCAAAACGCGGAATTGCGCCTCTAAAGACTGTATCGTCGGGCTGAGAGTCGACTTTAAATACCTGATTTCTACTTATAATTCAGTGAGTTAGTGATGGGCAAAAAAAAGGGCGAGTGATAAAACTCGCCCTTTGGGTCTTACAAATTGCAAAAATGGTCGTGATCAGGCTGCCTTGGTGACCTTCTGATCCAGCTCGCCAGAGGCGTAGCGCTTGACCATTTCTTCCAGGCTGATTGGCTTGATCTTGGACGCATTGCCAGCACAGCCAAAGGCTTCATAACGGGCCTTGCAGATTTCCTTCATCGCCTTGGTGGATTCCTTCAGGAACTTGCGAGGATCGAAGTTACTGGGGTTGTCCGCCAGGTGCTTGCGAATCGCGCCGGTCGATGCCATGCGCAGGTCAGTATCAATATTGACCTTGGCCACACCGTGCTTGATGCCTTCCTGGATTTCTTCAACCGGTACACCATAAGTCTGACCCATGTCACCGCCGTAGTTATTGATGATCTCCAGCCAGTCCTGCGGTACTGAAGAAGAGCCGTGCATGACCAGGTGGGTGTTAGGAATGCGGGCATGGATTTCCTTGATGCGGTCGATACGCAGGATTTCGCCAGTCGGCTCCTTGGTGAATTTATAAGCGCCGTGTGAGGTACCAATAGCAATCGCCAGGGCATCCACGCCGGTCTTGGAGACAAAATCAGCGGCTTCTTCAACACCGGTCAACAGCATATCCATATCCAGCTTGCCTTCCGCGCCGTGGCCGTCTTCCTCACCCATTTCACCGGTTTCCAGTGAGCCCAGGCAGCCCAGTTCGCCTTCCACAGAAACACCGCCGGCATGCGCCATTTCCACAACCTTGCGAGTCACTTCAACGTTGTATTCAAAGGAGGCCGGGGTCTTCATGTCTTCCATCAGGGAGCCGTCCATCATCACCGAGCTGAAGCCGGATTGAATGGAGCGCAGGCAAACACCCGGTGCCGCACCGTGATCCTGGTGCATCACAACCGGAATATGCGGATACATTTCCAGAGCCGCGGTAATCAGGTGACGCAGGAACGGTTCGCCCGCGTAGGAGCGCGCACCGGCGGAACCCTGCATAATGACCGGGCTGTCGGTTTCGTCCGCGGCCTGCATGATGGCATGGACCTGTTCCATGTTATTTACGTTGAATGCCGGCATGCCATAGCCATTCTCGGCGGCGTGATCCAGCAGTTGTCGAAGTGAAATAAGGGCCATTTTGGACCTCCTTTTAAAGTTGCTTCTTAACTTATTGATTTATATAAATTTAATCATTCAGCCGTGTGGTTGTTTGAATCGATGAGTTCACCAACACGGACAATTTTCATCGCATTCGTGCCACCCAGGACACCCATCATGTCACCCTTGGTGATGACGACCAGGTCCCCATCTCGGACAGCGCCCCGGCGGAGCAGCTCGTCCACGGCTTCCTTGTTGACCTCGGCGTGGTCCTTGGTGGTCGGCTCGAAACTGACCGGGTAGACCCCTCGGTAGAGGGTTACTTTTCTACGCGTCTGGACATGTTGCGTCAAGGCATAAATCGGGATACCCGAGCTGATTCGGGACATCCACAGGGCCGTCGAACCGGACTCAGTCAGGGCTGCAATCGCCTTCACCTGCAGGTGGTTGGCCGAATACATGGTTGCCATAGCGATGGCTTCGTCAATGCGTTCGAATTTTGTATCAATACGGTGGTCGGAGCGGGTCACCTCACGCTGTTTCTCGGCTTCCCGGCAGATGCGATCCATCGCAGCGATGGCCTTGTCCGGGTATTTACCGGTCGCCGTCTCGGCAGACAACATCACCGCGTCGGTACCATCCAGCACCGCATTGGCCACGTCAAACACCTCGGCGCGGGTCGGTAACTGACTGGAAATCATGGATTCCATCATCTGGGTGGCCGTAATAGCGACCCGGTTATGTGTACGCGCCGAACTAATCAGTTTCTTTTGCACCGGTGGTAATGCTGCGTCACCAATTTCCACACCCAGGTCACCACGGGCAATCATGATCGCATCAGAGGCCTTGATGATTTCATCCACCACATCCAGGCACTCGGCGCGCTCAATCTTGGAAACAATTCCGCCCTTGCAACCGGCTTCCAGTAACAGGCTGCGTGCTTCTTCAACATCCGACGCATTTCTGACGAATGAGACGGCCAGATAATCCACATCCATTTTGGCGGCGGTTTTGATATCGGCCCGGTCTTTATCCGTCAATGCCGGCGCAGACAGTCCACCACCCTGACGGTTGATACCTTTACGGTCGCTCAGCTCACCACCGACGACCACACGGCAAATCACTTCTGTATCGTTGGATTCGTTGACCCACAACACCAGCCGGCCGTCATCGAGCAACAGGGTGTCACCCCGTTTCACATCATGCGGTAACTGCTTGTATGCCAGACCAACCCGCTCCTGATTGCCATCATTCTCACCACAACGTGTGTCCAGAATGAAGGTATCGCCCTCTTCAAGCATGATCTTGCCCTGCTTGAATTTTTCGATACGAATCTTCGGACCCTGTAAATCCGCCAGCACACCGACCTGACGGCCATGTGCGCGAGCGCGGTTACGAATCCGTTCAGCGCGATCGAGATGTTCCTCAACAGTCCCGTGGGACATGTTGATGCGCACCACATCCACACCTGCCTCAAGAATCTTGTCCAGCATCTTGGGGTCATCGGTGGAAGGGCCGAGCGTGGCTATTATTTTGGTTCTGCGTAACATCGTGTCCTTTTATCTCGCTTGATATCCAGGGCCGCTAGTATAAACGATCCCTGTGTTATTTACCGCGTTCCTCAAGCATCGCTACCGCAGGTAATGTCTTGCCTTCCAGGTATTCGAGGAAGGCACCACCGGCCGTCGAGATGTACGACACCTTGTCATAAATGTCATATTTCTGGATCGCTGCAATGGTGTCACCGCCACCGGCCAGGCTGAAACCCTTGGCATTGGCAATGGCCATGGAGACCGTTTTGGTACCTTCACCAAACTGATCGAATTCAAATACACCGACCGGACCATTCCAGACAATTGTGCCGGCCTTGCTGATGATGTCGGCCAGTTCCTTGGCTGAATTGGGGCCGATATCGAATATCATGTCATCATCTTCTACGTCACCGGCATCCTTGAGCACGGCCGGCTCATTTTCGTCAAACTTTTTACCGCACACGACATCGGTTGCGATGGGAATGCTCGCGCCACGCTCATTCATTTTTTCCATGAGCGCTTTGGCCGTATCCACCAGATCGTCTTCACACAACGACTTGCCGACGTTTTTACCGGTCGCTTTCAAGAAGGTGTTGGCAATACCGCCACCGACAACCAGTTGATCCACTTTTTCTGACAACGCTTCAAGCACTGTCAGTTTGGTTGACACTTTTGAGCCGCCCACGATGGCGACCATCGGACGTGCCGGATTGGCCAGTGCCTTGGCCAGTGCATCCAGTTCTTCGGCCAGTAACAAACCGGCACAGGCGGTCGGAGCAAATTTGCCGGCGCCATGCGTGGACGCCTGGGCACGGTGTGCAGTACCAAATGCATCCATCACAAATACGTCACACAGTGCAGCATATTTCTTTGCCAGCGTTTCATCGTCTTTCTTTTCGCCGGCATTAAAACGAACGTTCTCCAGTAACACACACTCGCCTTCGGCAACGTTTGGTGCGTTATCCAGGTAATCCTTGATCAGACGCACTTCCTTGCCCAGCTTGGCGGACATGTCAGCCGCAATAGGTTGCATGGAATTTTCTTCGTCGACCTTGCCTTCTTCCGGACGACCGCGATGTGACATGACCATCACTTTGGCACCGGCTTTCATGCAGTGTTCGATGGTCGGCATAGAGGCAGTAATACGCGCATCAGACGTCACTTTTCCATCCTTGACGGGAACGTTCAGATCCGCACGAATCAAAACGCGTTTACCGGCAAGATCCAGATCGGTCAGTTTAATAAAAGACATGTTGAGCTCCTGTAAATTTTTAAAAGCAATTAGCTAAATTATTTTTTAGCAAATAACTCTTGTTAAACTTTTTATTCATCTAAACGAATAAAGGGCGGGCGAACGCCCACCCTCAAATTCATCAATTAATTTTAACATTTTCGCATTTGAAAAAGTTTTAAGCGTACAAATTTCAACTAAGCGAGTAATTAAAATGGGCCGCTTAATAAAAAATTAAGAGAGATTTTGTTCGCTGGGTAGGCGCTGTCCGGTTTTGAAAACGCAGTGTGCATGTAGCACATGTGTATTTCGAATACCGGACAGCAACACAGCCAGCGGACAAAAGATCCTTAATTTGCGGCGACGTGTTCGACAAACCGCATCATGTTACAGGTATAACCATACTCATTGTCATACCAGGACACGACCTTGACGAAGGTGCCATCCAGCTGGATACCCGCGCCGGCATCGAAAATCGATGAATAACCAACACCACGGAAATCAGTGGAAACCACTTTATCTTCGGTGTATGCCAGCGTCTTGCTGATATCACCGGTTTCAGAGGCCTTTTTCATGGCAGCACAGATATCTTCGTACTTGGCTTCCTTGTTGAGTTCACAGGTCAGGTCCACAACAGACACGTCAGATGTCGGTACGCGGAACGCCATACCGGTCAGCTTACCATTCAGTTCCGGCAGTACAACGCCAACCGCTTTGGCGGCACCGGTAGAAGACGGAATGATGTTTTCCAGAATACCACGACCACCGCGCCAGTCTTTGGCAGACGGGCCGTCAACGGTTTTTTGGGTTGCGGTTGCGGCGTGCACGGTTGTCATCAGGCCACGCTTGATGCCCCAGTTGTCGTTCAGGACTTTGGCAACCGGCGCCAGACAGTTGGTGGTACAGGACGCGGCAGACACAATCGCCTGACCGGCATAGGAATCGTGGTTAACACCGTACACAAACATCGGTGTGCCATCTTTGGATGGGGCTGACATCACGACTTTCTTGGCACCGGCGTCGATGTGCTTCTGGCAACCTTCTTCGGTCAGGAAGAAACCGGTGGAGTCGATAACGATGTCGGCGCCGACTTCATTCCACTTCAGGTTGGCGGGATCGCGTTCTGCAGTCAGACGGATTTTCTTACCGTCAACGACCATGCAGCCGTCACCACCTTCAACCGTACCACCGAAACGACCGTGAACTGAATCGTACTTCAGCATGTAGGCCAGGTAATCAGCGTCAAGCAGATCGTTGATGCCGACAATCTCGATGTCCTTGAATTCCTTGTATACAGCGCGAAACACCATACGACCGATACGGCCGAAACCGTTAATACCGACTTTAATAGTCATGTTGTACTTCTCCTAGCAATATTATGAATTACAAAATTTTTATAAAACTGATTCCACGGCTTTCACCACGTTGTCCACGGTAAAGCCAAAGTATTCGAATAACTGACCCGCGGGGGCGGACTCACCAAAGCGATCGATACCAACCACCTTGCCGTTCATGCCCACATATTTGTACCAGCCTTCGGTGACAGCCGCTTCAACTGCCACACGTGCTGTGACTGATGATGGCAGGACAGATTCCTTGTAGGCCTCGTCCTGTTTATCAAACGTGGTGGTGGACGGCATGGAGACGACGCGGATTTTTTTGTTGCCGAGTTTTTCCGCGGCACCCATGGCAAGCGCGACTTCCGAACCGGTTGCAATGATGATGGCATCCGGTGTGCCTTTGCAGTCTTTCAGGATGTAACCACCCTTGCTGATGTTGGCAATCTGTTCCGGTGTACGTTTCTGGAAATCCAGGTTCTGACGCGAGAAGATCAGGCAGCTTGGTCCGTCTTTGCGTTCGATAGCCAGACGCCAGCTTACGGCACTCTCCACGGTGTCACAGGCGCGCCATACTTCCATGTTCGGAATCATACGCAGGGTCGGGATCTGTTCCACCGCCTGGTGGGTCGGACCGTCTTCACCCAGACCGATGGAATCGTGACTGAAAACAAAAATGCTGCGAATCTTCATCAGCGCCGCCATACGAATTGCATTTCGGGCATATTCCGAGAACATCAGGAAGGTTGCACCAAATGGAATGACACCACCGTGCAATGCCAGGCCATTCATCATGGCGGACATACCAAACTCACGCACACCGTAGTTGATGTAATTGGCATCCGGTTGATCGGCACGCATCGGTTTGTAGGTGGACCATTCGGTCATGTTGGAACAACCCAGGTCCGCGGAACCACCAAACAGTTCCGGCAGTACCTTGGCATAGCCTTCAATCGCGGCCAGTGATGCATGACGGGTTGCGGTGGTTTTTTCTTCCGCGACAACGGACTGAACAAACTCGTCGGCTTTGGCCGCCCAGTCTGCCGGCAAATCGCCGTTCATACGGCGTTCGAATTCAGCAGCCAGTTCCGGAAAATCTTTTTTATAGGCCGCGAATTTTTTATTCCATTCGGCTTCAGCAGCGGCGCCTTTATCTTTAGCATCCCAGCCGTTGTAAATCTCTTTCGGTACTTCAAACGGACCATGATCCCAGCCCAGTGCGGCCTTGGTCAGGTTGATTTCGTCTTCACCCAGCGGCGCACCGTGACAGGCATGGCTGCCGGCCTTGTTTGGTGAGCCAAAACCAATGGTGGTTTTGCAGCAGATCATGGTTGGCTTGTCCGTCATGGCCTTGGCCAGTTCGATGGCTTTGGCAACAGCATCCGGATCGTGACCGTCCACATCGGCAATCACGTGCCAGCCGTAGGATTCAAAACGCTTCGGCGTATCGTCGGTAAACCAGCCTTCGACATGACCATCGATGGAAATACCGTTGTCGTCCCAGAAGGCAATCAGTTTGCCCAGCCCCAGGGTGCCGGCCAGTGAACAGGCTTCATGTGAAATGCCTTCCATGAGACAGCCATCACCCAGGAATACATAAGTGTGGTGATCCACAATCTCGTGGCCTTTCTGGTTAAAACGTGCCGCCAGGGCTTTTTCAGCGATAGCCATACCTACGGCATTGGTGATGCCCTGTCCGAGTGGACCGGTGGTGGTTTCCACGCCCGGTGCATAGCCGTATTCCGGGTGGCCCGGTGTCTTGGAGTGGAGCTGGCGGAAGTTTTTCAGATCGTCAATGGACAGTTCATAGCCGGTCAGGTGCAGCAGGGAGTAAATCAACATGGACCCGTGACCGTTGGAAAGAACGAACCGATCCCGATCAAACCATTTCGGATTGGTCGGATTGTGCTTCATGTGATCGTTCCACAGGACCTCGGCAATATCGGCCATGCCCATCGGTGCGCCGGGATGACCGGATTTGGCTTTCTGGACGGCGTCCATACTCAATGCGCGAACGGCATTGGCAAGTTCTCTACGTGAAGGCATCGCTGTTGCTCCTGCTGCTTTTACTGTTGCTGTTTCTGTTGTCATGACATTCAGCCCCAAAAGTTGAAAAAGAATCCGTCCGCACCCCATTAGGGTACGGTTAAACAATCTGTCGCCGGGAATCCCCTGCTGATGCTTGTATCAGGCCTGGAATTTCAGTTATGCGCCTGTTGCGTCCGCCTGTTCAACTATCACTATTGTTGCCGGCGTCGCGAATGAGCGGGCGATTTTCCCATTTTTAGGCACCCCGCGGCAATAGCTCTGGTGAGTCGGTTCGATAAAACCCTAATAATAAAGAATAAATTGAATTTATTCGGTCGCTGTCACAACGCCTCAGGATGCCTCTTTCCACTTGATGGAGCACCCCATTGACGGGATCTGGTCCTGTGGACCCTGCCCGGTTTGCGCGATATGGACCATGGCCTCGAACAGGTCGCGTCGTGCGTCTGCTGGCGCCGTATCCTTGCGGCTGGCATCCAGGCGACCACGATACTGAAGCGTCAAATCAGCGTTATAACCGAAAAAGTCCGGGGTACACACCGCCCCATAGGCCTTTGCCACCGCCTGACTCTCGTCCAGCAGGTAGGGAAAGGGGAAATCCAGCTCGGCCGCGATGCGCTGCATGTTCTCCAGTGAGTCTTCTTCATACTGGGACGGATCATTGGACATAATAGCCACACTATTAATGCCGTATTGAAGCAGCTCACGCGTATCACGCACAATACGCTCCCGAACGGCCTTGACGTAGGGACAGTGGTTACAGATAAACATGACCAGCAGGCCCTTCTCGCCACGACAGTCCGCCAGTGTCCATGTCTTGCCATCCACACCGGGAAGGGCAAAGTCGATGGCCGGTTTACCAAAGTCACAGATCGGAGTTTCTAAACTGACCATGCATATCTCCTTTAATTTTCAGTCGTTGTAAGCGCGGGGTCGCTATTCTAGCGTTTTTACATTGCTACGATAAGCCGGTAAACTCGCCCTCTTAAATAGTGATAACTAACCCAAGGACCCGACAACATGGCAAAAACTCATCTGTTTACTTCTGAATCCGTATCCGAAGGTCACCCGGACAAGGTGGCTGACCAGATTTCGGATGCTGTGCTGGATGCCATTTTGTCGCAGGACACCAAGGCACGGGTCGCCTGTGAAACGATGGTTAATACGGGTATGGTGATTTTGTCGGGTGAAATTACCACCGACGCCTGGGTGGATATGCAGGGTATCGTTCGCCAGACCGTGAAGGAAATCGGTTACAACAGCTCTGACATGGGCTTTGACTGGGAATCCTGTGCCGTACTGACTTCCATCGACAAGCAGTCCGCCGACATCGCCATGGGTGTGGATGAATCCGGTGAACATGAACAGGGCGCCGGCGACCAGGGTCTGATGTTTGGTTACGCCAGCAATGAAACTGATGTACTGATGCCGGCACCAATTACCTACGCACACCGTCTGGTCAAACGCCAGGCTGAAGCCCGCAAGGATGGCACCCTGCCCTGGTTACGCCCGGATGCAAAAAGCCAGGTCACGTTCCGCTATGAAGATAACAAACCGGTAGGTATCGACGCGGTCGTGCTGTCAACGCAACACACCCCGGATGTGAAAAATGACACTATCAAAGAAGGTGTCATGGAAGAAATCGTTAAAAAAGTATTACCTGCCGAATGGCTGGACGACAAGACCCGTTACTATATTAATCCCACCGGCCGCTTCGTCATTGGTGGCCCGGTTGGTGACTGTGGCCTGACCGGTCGCAAGATCATCGTCGACACTTATGGTGGTATGGCACGTCACGGTGGTGGTGCCTTCTCCGGCAAGGACCCATCAAAAGTGGACCGTTCCGCGGCTTATGCCGGTCGCTATGTAGCGAAAAATATCGTCGCCGCCGGACTGGCTGATCGCTGTGAAATTCAGGTGTCGTATGCCATTGGTGTGGCGGAACCCACTTCCATTTCCATTGAAACATTCGGCACCGGCAAGATAGACGACGCCAAGATCGTGGCACTGGTACGCGAACATTTTGATCTGCGTCCCAAGGGTCTGATCGCGATGCTGGATCTGCTTCGACCCATTTACCGCAACTCGGCTGCTTATGGGCATTTCGGCCGTACCGAAGCCGAGTTCAGCTGGGAAAAAACCGACAAAGCGGAAGTTCTACGTGAAGCGGCCGGCCTGAGTAAGGTCGCGTGATTCATCTGGCGTTTTACAGTTTTATCCAGTAATACTCAACAACCAGGACACGCTGCAATTACATCCCTGTACGCTCGACAGCAGCCGTCGCTTACGGCATCCCTGCCTCTCGCGACACTTGTACGTCCTGTACGTCGTCCCTGCTGCTGACGGTCCCGGTTGGTGAAGCATTACTGGATATCAAAAATCAGTTACAGTACTTCGTTTCTCGTCAGATTTTGCTAAACTATAAATCCTTGCTTTGAGGAGCGTTGCAGCAGGCAAACGGCCTGTCAGGCTCGAAGCATGTCCATACAGCAACAACGGCGCTCACCGAACCATGGAGTAATTAACATGAATGCGGTGATCGATTCGTTTTCCGATTACAAAGTCGCAGATATCAACCTGGCCGAATGGGGCCGCAAGGAAATTGCCATTGCCGAGACGGAAATGCCCGGCCTGATGGCGATTCGCGAAGAATACCAGGGTAAAAAGCCGCTCAAGGGCGCGCGCATTACCGGCTCATTGCACATGACCATTCAGACCGCCGTGTTGATCGAGACACTGGTCGAACTGGGTGCTGATGTACGCTGGGCCTCGTGTAATATTTTTTCCACGCAGGATCACGCCGCTGCGGCCATTGCGGCTGCCGGCATTCCGGTGTTTGCCTGGAAAGGCGAAACACTCGAAGAGTACTGGTGGTGCACCGAACAGGCACTGGCCTGGCCCGATGGTGGTACGCCCAACATGATTCTGGATGATGGTGGTGATGCCACATTGCTGTTGCACAAGGGTGTCGAATTCGAAAAGGCCGGCAAGGTGCCGGAACCCAAAGCCAATGACAACGAGGAATGGAAAGTCATTCTCGGTGTGTTAAAGCGCAGCCTCGCCAGTGACCCGAAAAAATGGCACCGCATGGCCGAGAGCGTAAAAGGCGTGACTGAAGAAACCACGACCGGTGTACATCGCCTGTACCAGATGATGGAAAAAGGCGAACTGTTGTTTCCGGCCATGAACGTCAACGACTCCGTGACCAAATCCAAGTTCGACAACCTGTATGGTTGCCGCGAATCCCTGATCGACGGCATCAAGCGCGCCACTGACGTGATGGTGGCAGGCAAGATCTGCGTGGTACTGGGTTACGGCGACGTCGGCAAGGGTTGTGCGCAGGCCTTCCGTGGCATGGGTGCCACCACCTGGGTCACCGAAATTGATCCGATCTGTGCACTGCAGGCGGCGATGGAAGGTTACCGCGTGGTCGATATGGAAGAGGCCTGCAAACAGGGGGATATCTTTGTCACCACGACCGGTAACGTCAACGTCATCAATCACGACCACATGGCGGCCATGAAAGACGAGGCCATCGTGTGCAATATCGGCCACTTCGATTCCGAAATTGATATCGCCTCGCTGGAAAAATACCAGTGGGAAGAAATCAAACCGCAGGTCGATCACGTGATTTTCCCGGACGGTAAGAAGATCATCATTCTGGCCAAAGGCCGTCTGGTTAATCTGGGCTGTGCCACCGGCCATCCAAGTTTCGTGATGTCCGCTTCTTTCACCAACCAGGTGATGGCACAGATTGAGCTGTTCAACAATACGGACAACTATGAAAACAAGGTCTACGTGCTGCCAAAGATTCTCGATGAAAAAGTGGCACGGCTGCACCTGAAAAAGATCGGTGTTCACCTGACGCAAATGAGTCAGGAACAGGCCGATTATATCGGTGTCCCGGTTGATGGCCCATACAAGCCCGATCATTACCGTTATTAACTCAGTATTCTGAGATTTTCACATAACGCAGCATGGTCTGCTTTCCTGGACACGCGGTAAATACATCCCTGTACGCTCGGCAGCAGCATCCCTGCTGCTGACGGTCCTGGAAAGCAGACACATCATGCGTGAGCGACAATGACTGAGAAAAAACATGGAATCACAAAAATCGTTTCCGCAAACCTTCAGCTTTGAGTTCTTTCCTCCAAAAACGGAAGAAGGTGTTGCCAAACTGAAGGCTGTCAGGGATGAACTGGGTAAACTCAACCCGGCCTTCTTTTCCGTCACATTTGGTGCCGGTGGCAGCACGCAAAAAGGGACACTGGAAACCGTACTGGATATTCAGCAGTCCGGTTTTGATGCTGCACCGCATATTTCCTGCATCGGCACAAAACAGGATGTCATAGTTGAACTACTGGACAATTACAAACAGAACGGAATTCGCCGGCTGGTAGCATTACGCGGTGATCTGCCTTCCGGTTCCGGTAACGTCAGCGGTGGCGATTTCAATCATGCCAATGAACTGGTGAATTTTATTCGCCAGCAATACAACGATCATTTTCATGTTGAAGTGGCGGCCTATCCCGAGTTTCACCCCCAGGCCAAATCGCCAGATAACGATCTGGATAACTTCAAGCGTAAAGTGGAAGCCGGTGCTGACAGTGCATTAACCCAGTATTTCTTTAACCCGGACGCCTACTTTCAGTTTATAGATGAGTGTGAAAAGCGCAGCATCAATATTCCCATCGTGCCGGGTATCATGCCGATCACCAACTACACGCAACTGGCCCGCTTTTCCGACATGTGCGGTGCCGAGATTCCACGCTGGATTCGTAAACGCCTGCAGGGATTCGGTGACGACAAAAATGCCATTCGTGCTTTTGGTGAAGACGTGGTAACTGATCTTTGCCACCAGTTGCTGGAAGCCGGTGCACCCGGACTGCATTTTTATACCCTGAACCAGTCTGCGGCCAGTATGGCAATATGGAAAAATCTCGGCCTGTAAATTTCCGCACGCTCACATAAGCGTTACAATAACGCCATGTCATTAAACGATGATTTCAGGGCGCGCGATCTTGCACATGTGTGGCATCCCTGCACACAGATGAAAGATCATGAATGGTTACCACTGGTACCGATAAAATCCGGCAATGGTGTCTGGCTGCAAGACTTTGACGGACGCCATTACCTGGATGCCATTTCCAGCTGGTGGGTCAACCTGTTTGGTCATGCCAATCCCTATATAAATAAAAAAATCTCCGAACAGATGACCCGGCTTGAACATGTGATACTGGCCGGATTTACGCATGAAGCCGTCATCGAACTCTCAGAGCGCCTTATCAAGCTTGTACCCAGTGGACTGAGCCGGTGTTTCTATGCCGACAATGGTTCGTCGGCCATTGAGGTCGCGTTAAAAATGAGTTTTCATTACTGGCGTAATAAAGGCCGTAAAAACAAGACTCGCTTCATCACGTTAAGCAACAGTTACCATGGTGAAACACTCGGCGCCCTGTCGGTCGGTGATGTTGCACTTTATAAAGAAACCTACGAACCGTTATTGTTAAAACCCATTACCGTTGCATCACCGGACTGTTATCATCGCCCGGCTGGTATGTCCTGCCGCGAATATAGTGTTGCGCAATTTCAGCACATGCGTGACACGCTGGAAAAACATGCCGATGAAGTCTGTGCCGTGATTGTCGAACCCCTGGTGCAGTGTGCCGGTTATATGCGCATGTATGATGCTGAATACCTGCGTTTACTGCGCGAGGCCTGTGATGAATTCGATGTACATCTGATCGCAGATGAAATTGCCGTCGGCTTTGGCCGGACCGGCACCCTGTTCGCCTGTGAGCAGGCCGCCATCACACCGGATATCATGTGCCTGTCAAAAGGACTGACCGGCGGTTACCTGCCGTTGTCGGTCGCCATCACCACCGATGAAATCTATCTGGCCTTTTATGATGAATATGAAAACCTGACCGCCTTTTTACACTCGCACAGTTACACTGGAAATGCACTGGCCTGTAGCGCGGCACTCGCTACGCTGGATATATTCGAAAACGAAACGGTAATCGAAAATAACCAGCAACTGGCAACACACATGGCCGATGCAGTTACCGAACTACATGACCACCCACATGTCGCTGAAATTCGCCAGACCGGTATGATTCTGGCCATCGAGTTATGCATGAATAAACAAACCCGTGAACCTTATGCGTGGCAGGAACGACGCGGTCTGAAAGTGTATCAACACGGCCTCCAACAAGGTGTGTTGCTTCGGCCTCTGGGTAATGTGGTGTATTTCATGCCGCCCTATGTCATTAATAAAGACGAAATCAGCCTGATGGCTCGAACGGCGATTGAGGGTATTCAAATTGCGACAGCGGATTAATCACTAATGCGTATTCCGCGAATTTATTTGGCCGACGAATTGCGTGCCAACGGTAGTTACCAACTGGATGAACAGGCATCACAGCATGTTCAACGCGTGTTACGCCTGAAACCGGGTGACGCTGTTATCCTGTTTGATGGTCGGGGTATCGAGGCCACCGCTCAGATTGAATCTTCGTCGGGCAAACGAACGCAGGTCCATGTCACAGATCAGCCGCACCAAACTGACCGATCACCGGTACACATACATCTTGGTCTGGCCATGAGCAAAGGTGATCGCATGGATTATGCGATACAGAAATCAGTTGAGGCCGGTGTCAGTGAGATCACACCGTTGAGCACTGAACGGACCGTGGTCAAGCTGGATAACAAACGCCAGGCTTCGAAGCATAAACACTGGCAGGGCATCATCATCAGCGCCTGCGAACAGTGCGGTCAGAATTACCTGCCAACGCTTAACGATGTCATGACACTGAATGACTGGGCACAGCAATCTACATCCGCAGTTAATGTTGTATTTGATGTTGAAGCGGAACAGTCTTTATCACAATTATCGGCTGCTGATTCTTTCAGGGTCGCTGTTGGTCCGGAAGGCGGATTCAGTGATGCGGAACTCACTATGCTGGAACAGCATGATTTTACTCGAACAAAACTTGGGCCGCGTGTATTGCGAGCAGAAACAGCGGCCGTCGCCGCCTGCGTAGCAATTCAGGTGATGTGGGGAGATTACGCGCGCTGAGTCAGATCAGTTGTGTATGCGCAGAATACGGTTTTCCAGGTCATCAATATCCGGAATGATGGCTGCCGTCCCATTCAGATTGACATTCGCTTTAATTGACTGGCGCTGGCTTGAGGGCTTTTCGTCGTACTGAATGGCATCCGGTTTGATAATTTGCAGACTCGGCAGGCCCTGCATGAGCATGGCAATGTAAGGCAGCCGGTTATTACCATTCAGGGTATTAAGAATGGCGATACGACATCCCTTGTGTAACTTTCCGGGTACACCATCACTTGCGCTCTCAAAAGATATCAATGGCAGACGACGTTCACGCCAGTTGAGCTGGCCGAGAAACCAGTCGGGTGCCTCGCCAACCGGTTCGGGTTCGGTAAAAGGAATGATTTCAGCCACCGCGGCATTGGGAAGCAACACAATCTCGCGGTTTAATGGTAATAACAGGCAGTGTACAGTTTCAAACGCCTTGCGCTGGGCAGGCGTTAGTTTTGTACTTCCCGGCTGTGTCAGGTTGGTTATATCTGACATTATGCCACCTCGTTTTCAATTAAATATTTACCCAGCTGTTTGGCCAGTTGTTCCGGATTGCCTACAAACTGAACGTCACAATGACGCCGTACGTTATCCGGCATGCTACTGATAACGCAACTTTCCGAACTCTGAACCCAGACCTGACCGCCCTGATCCAGCATATGTTTTGCACCGATTTTTCCATCATCACCCATACCACTAAACAGAATGGTACCGGCACGTTTTCCGTAACGCCGTGCAATATCACTGATGACCATATCAATCGATGGAGTGTACTTGGCCTGCTGTTCTATAACTGTCAGTTCGAGATTACCGATAGGGTTAATCAACAGACGCTCATCCACGGGTGCAACAATGACTTCGCGTTCCATCAGGACATGTCCTTCGTCTGCAGGCATCACTTTGAGTGAAGTAACGCGATCAAGTTGCTCGGCCAGCAGGCCGACAAAGTTGGCGCCAAGATGCTGCGCCAGAACGAATGCCGCAGGAATATCGCTTGGTAATGCTCGTAAAAAGCGTTTGACCGCTTCCGGTCCACCCAGTGACGCACCCAGCACCCAGACACTTTGCGCAATTCCCTGTACCCGCCGGGTTTCCGTTCTGATCTCTTCAACCGGTTCGATATCATCATCAAGTATCCAGTCCTGGATGCCTTTTGATTCCGCAATTTTCTGCATCAGGCTGTAATGCCAGGAATTGTCCTGACGCGGTTCATTGATCATCAGGGCTGTGACATCATTAAAAATGATCGGTATGTCCACATTATCCAGTACTTCATGCAGTACTTCGTCATCATGATCCGTGTCATCATGCAGATCAAGTAACAGTACTTCCGCTTCCGCTTTTTGTAATTTACGAAGAAACAGGCGAGACAATGGCTCACTCAGCACCACATTTAGTCCGGCAAATTCCAGTAACTTACGCAGGGTAGTACGTTGTTGCAGTGAGTCCGATGCGATGGCGATAGCTACCTGATTCAGTGCAGTATTCAGCATCGGTATACTCGCTTTTGGTTTAGAAGCTCGATATTTTGTCTTCGCTTCCTGCATGACAAGTTATCCGTTCTGTTCGAGCATGTTGGTTATGTTGTCGAGAAGTTCACCCTCGCTATACGGCTTACCCATATATATATTGACACCGATCTTCATGGCACGATCACGGTGTTTTTGTCCGGTCCGTGACGTGATCATGATGATGGGTAATTCCTTGAGAGCGTCGTCATTTCGAATATTGGTTGCCAGTTCGAAACCATCCATACGCGGCATTTCCACGTCAAGCAACATAACGTCAGGTTTGATTTCCTGAAGCTGCGCAAGCGCATCCACACCGTCTTTGGCAGAAACCGTCTTGTAGTGATTACGTTCTAACAGGCGTGTCGTCACTTTACGCACAGTAATTGAGTCGTCCACGACCATGATCACCGGTGTACGTTTTTCCTGGACAACCGGTTTCCTGGCTTCAACAGGCATTTCGCCGGCTTCGGCCAGTTCAGCTTCGTGTGTGGTAGCGGCGAGACGTATCAACACACCCATATCCAGTATCAGTACGACACTACCATCACCCATGACCGTTGCACCGGAGATACCACGTAGTGTACTGAGTTGCGGTCCGACCGGCTTGACAACAACTTCACGGCTACCTATCAGGCCATCGACATGAATTGCTGCACGGTATTCACCCGAACGTACCAGCAACAACGGCAACTTGTTGACGTCTTCCGGTGGCGGCGCCATTTCCGTCATACCCATGGTGGAACCGAGATGGATATACCGGAAGTCATTGTCCAGCCAGTTATAGGAGCCATTTGTCTCGGATTGCATACGGACGATCTCGTCACGCGATACCCGTTCCACTGTTTCCACACCGAGCAATGGTATTGCATATAACTCTTCGCCAACATGAACCATCAGGGCGCGAGTTACAGACAGGCTGAGCGGCATGTTTATCTGGAATATGGTTCCCTTTCCGGGTTCCGTCTTGATGTCCAGCAGGCCACCAAGCTGTTTGATTTCATTACTGACGACGTCCATGCCGACACCACGTCCGGCAATCTGTGTTACTTCTTCCGCCGTACTGAAGCCGGATTCAAGAATTATATCCAGCAGTAATTCCTTGCTGACCCGTGCCCCGGGTTTCAGAATGCCTCGCTCAACGGCCTTTTTATGAATCGCATCCAGATCGATACCACCACCATCATCGCTGACGGTAATCACCACATCCGATCCTTCCTTGGCAAAACTCAGCAGGATGTTACCGGATTCCTTCTTGCCTTTTTGCTGGCGCTCCGCAGGTTTTTCAATACCGTGCGCAATCGCGTTACGTAACATGTGCTCGATGGGCGACATGACGCGCTCAAGCACCGTGCGGTCCAGTTCGTTGTCAGCACCCTGTATATGTAAATCGACTTTCTTGCCAAGCTCTTCCGAAGTCTGTCTCACGATACGACGCAAACGCGGTACCTGACCCGAGATCGGTACCATTCGGGTACGCATCAGGCCTTCCTGCAGCTCGGTATTTACGCGCGACTGTTGTAATAAAAGTGTTTCTGATTCGCGCGTCAGGTTGGCAAGAATACTGCGCAGGGAATTGAGGTCATTAAGTGATTCCATCATACCGCGCGACAGCGTCTGCATCTGTGTGAAACGGTCAAACTCCAGCGGGTCGAAATCCTCGTGTGTTGCGCCCGTTTCATCAATGCGGTACTGAATTTGTGCTTCCGCTTCAATTTCAAATTTACGTAGCTGTTCGCGGAAACGGTCTACCGTGTCATCCAGTTCCGTCAGGTTATAACGGAAAGCATTGGTCTGTTGCTCCATTCGTGAGCGGTAAATACTGACTTCACCGGCGAAGTTCACCAGGTTATCAAGCAAATCAGAGCGAACACGAATGACTTCACCACCGCGTGCACGCTGCTGGGCCTGTTTCTGATCCGCTGTTTCTTCAACGGCCGGAGCAGTTTCTTCCGCTTCAGCTATCTGCTGACTGGCACCGGTAAGCGGCACGATGTTGTCGGCCTGAACATCCAGATCAGCAAGCGGATTAAACTCTTCTATATGTTCTGCAGTAGCAGCCGGATTGATATCTTCTGCTGCAGCTGTCTCGGCTGGCTGTGCCTGGGTCGGCTCGTCTTGCGCTGGTGCTTCTGCTGCCGGTTCAGGTGCTGCATCCATGGCGATGTCACCAATGCTTTCACCTTTGGCCAGTGCATTGATGGCGTTAATTAATTGATCAGCATTCTTGGGATGTTGCTGTTTACGCACCATCTCCAGCATACCCACCAGGCTGTCCTGGGCTTTCTGCAATACCCGGAACATGTCATCAGCCACGTCCAGGTTGTCATCGACAATGGCGGTGAGCATGGATTCAATGGCATGACTCAGATCACCGATTTCAACAACACCCGCCATACGTGCACCACCTTTGAGTGTGTGCAACTGGCGCTGCAGGGCTTTTACGTGTTCTATATTTTCCGGATCAGACATCCATTCATGCAGGGTGTGATCGCTTTCATCCAGAATTTCAACGCCTTCCTCCAGGAAGATTTCCAGCAACTCTTCGTCATAATCGGAAAGATCCTCTGCACTTTCAGTTGCCTCTTCCTGTACCGGCTCTGCTATCGCTTCCAGCGCAGACGGTTCTTCGATGATTTCTATATTGGGCTCACCATCCAGCGCCTGTTCCGGAACATCTTCCAGTTGAATCTGTTCCAGGGTATCCGGCAATTCGATCTGCATGGTGGGTGATTCATAACGCGTCTTGTCCAGTAACAGACGCGTACGTTTGATCAGATCAGTGTTGTCCGGCAGGTTGGCATCATCCTTATCCAGTAACTCTACCGTTTGCTCTATAAAGCTGGCTGAGTCTTCCAGAATGGAGACCATCTCTTCATCCACATCGAAGTTATGATCCTGCAGATATTTGGCATGCTCTTCGAGGAAGTTACACAACTCCGCGACCTGTGGCACGCTGGCCGTGCGTGAACTGCCTTTTAATGTATGTAAGGCACGTACCAGGTTGTTGGTCGATTTTTGCAGTTCATTATGCCGCCACTCATAAATATATTCATGTAGTCCGGTCAGGTGTGTGGCAATTTCCTTGCGGTAAATTCCCAGCAGGACCGGATCGATACTGGGCGCGCCG
Organism: uncultured Gammaproteobacteria bacterium; assembly: GCA_937967995.1. Lineage (GTDB taxonomy): Bacteria > Pseudomonadota > Gammaproteobacteria > UBA6429 > Thiohalophilaceae > CALBTB01. Next base: position 237,158 of record CALBTB010000010.1, on the reverse strand, counting down.
GAAGGCTCACTATAGGTAAATTCAATTTCACGGGAGGCTTCCGACGTGTCATCTTCCAAACCTTCGATTTCAATACCTTCAATTTCCAGCGGCGCCGCTTCCTCACGGGGTGCCTGTTCTTCCGGTATTTCAACGGCTTCCAGGTCGATGTTCTCGGGTTCAAAATCGGCCTGGGAAATATCGATATCACTTTCACTCAATTCCAGTTCGATTTCTTCGACACCGGCTTCCGGTTCCTGACTCTGTGCCTGGGGTTGAACTTCGGGTTCCGGTTGCGGTTCCGGCTCTGGTTGCGGTTCCGGTTGCGATGCGGCGGACATATCGACATCTTCACCTTTACTGATCGCCTCGGCCATCGCCATCAGTGCAAAAGCATGCTGTGCGGGTTTTTCACCCTTACGGAAGTTATCCAGTAATGCCGGTAATGCCTGGCGCCCGCTTTCGAGTAACTCGAACAGGGCAGGTTTGGTCTCAATCGTGTGGTCAATAACGCGATTCAGCATATTTTCAAACGCCCAGGCAAATTCGCCGACATCAGCGGCACCCACCAGTCTTCCACTACCTTTTAATGTATGGAATGAGCGGCGTAACTCCTTTAGTGGTTCCATCTCTTCCGGGTTGTTTTGCCAGGCTGGCAGCAGGCGGGAGATATTGGCATGTTCTTCTTCCGCTTCTTCCAGGAAGATCTCGACGATCTCATCATCAAGCTCATCGACCAGACCACCACCGGCTGGTGGGGTGGTAGTGACAGGAGCCGGTTCAGCCGGTTTTTCTTCGACTGAAGGCAAATCAAATGACTGCGAGATTGTACCCTCGGTTTCCGGTTCCTGCTGTTCAATAAAATCCGGTTGCGCGATGGAATTACTGGATAACGCCTCTTCTTCGTTATCAAATCCTTCCAGGGACAATCCGCCGGTGCTGTCTTCCCGGTCGTCGTTTTCTCTTACTTCCTCTGCAGGTCCTGCATCCTGTAAGGCCTGCGCCGTATCCTGATCCAGTGACAGTTCCATCGTATGTTCGATGTCATCGGCGGATTCTTCTTCAAACGTCGGGGCTTCGATATCCACCAGTGTCTGCTCGACATCTTCAGTCTGTCCGGCGTCAGGCTGTTTGTTATCCTGTGATTCATCACCCGGAATGACACCCAGCTCGGCAAGACTTTTCTCTGCCACATCGAGAATCGCTGTTGGATGACCCCAGCTTTCCGTCAGTGACTCAAGATAATATTCAACACTACTGATCGCGTCGGCCAGCTTATCCAGTATCGCCGGTTCAGGTCGCTGTGAATTACTGAGAATTTGCGCTTTGACATAACGCGATGCATTTAACAGGATTTCGGCCGCACGATTCAGCGTAAGCATGTTGAGTGAACCGCGAATGCGATCCAGGTAACCCGGCACATCCTGTAACAGCGAAACATTTTTTGGTGCACGGCTGTAATCGTTAAACGCGTCCTTGATATTTGCCAGGTCGACCTTGACTTCATCAACAACGCGTCGAACCAGTTTACGTTGATCCGGATCGGCAAACTGGCGAATGATGGAATCATCAACCGATTCGTCTTCCATGCGCGTTCTGTCAACATGTGCTGCAGACGGTTCGCCCAGCGCATTTTCAATCGACAACAGCGCACCGGCTACATCCATCAGGCTGGCATCATCAATATCACGTTCACCGGATGCCATTGATTGCAGAACCTTGACCTGGTCCTGCAGCACCATTCGCTGTTCACCAAAGCCAAGCATATCCAGTGTGTCACCCATCTGACCGAGTTTTTCACACAGACCGGTGAGTGTATTCGGGTCTCGCTCATCAGCACGGACAAAGACATCCAGGCTGTCCTTGACCTGGGTAAGATCTTCCAGCAATACGGAGGAAACTGTCTGCATCAGCGCTGCGTTTGGTGCAGACAGGTCGGCACGCGCACGCTCCAGTGTTTCGGTATCCGGCATCAGGTCTGCCAGCTGGAAAGCATTCTTCAGTTCACTGACACGCTCACCTTCAGAACGCGAACTGGCAACGTAATACAAAAGATTCTTGAGCAGATCACGTGGTGGTTCGGTCGTTAATGCAAACTCACCGCGATCGATAATTTTTTTGAATTGCCGATCCAGTTGTCCCATCAGCAGTTTTACGGCGACCGATGATTCAATGCCCTTTTCACGTAATGCTTCGATCACACCACTGGCTGCCCACAACATGCGGCTGGTATCCGGGTCGTTGGATGCCGGGCGTAATTTATCAATCACGGCGCTGATTCGGCGCAAACCACTTTTCACATCACTGTCACGGAACCAGTCAAGTAAGCCAAGGTGGTAGGCGTGACGTAATTTTCTCGCCAATGTGTCTATTGAGTCTTCGGCTGATTCAAGCGGAATCGGTGGATCGACTTCCAGGTCGGGGGAGAACAGCGCACTCTCAGATAGCAATGATGCACTGCGTGAAGCGCGAAGATCATTGAGTAACGGTAACAGCACGATGGGATAGTCATATTGTCCCTGCTGCAGCTTTTCGAGGTAATCCGGTAACTGCATCATGCCGCGCATCATGACTTCGTAGGCATCTTCGCGGTTTTTGACCTCGTTATTGATTAATGCCTCAGTCAGCTTTTCAAGTTCCGAGGCCAGCATACCGGCACCGTACAACTCGACCATTTGCAGTGTGCCGTAGACCTGATGCAGGTAATTCAGGCAAAAGCGCAGTTGCGATTCGTCATCCGGGGTTTCGACATAGCTTTCCAGCGCCTGGCGGGCGTTCTGCATGGTCGTGTCAATTTCACTCTTGACCCAGCTTAGCGTGTGACCGTCTATTTGTTTCGCCTGCGGCATCAGCCTGCTTCCCCCTTCACACAATGACGCACAAACGCCAGTGTCGATTCATAATTAACCAGTTCGAGTTGGGGGTGCGTCCAGCCAAATACTTCCCCGGCACCCAGAACCATCATGCCGCCCGGTTTTAATCGTTTTACGAGCTGATCCAGAATCCGGTTACGTAAATCGCGCTTAAAATAGATAAGTACATTCTGGCAAAGAATCAGATCCATCATGCCAACAGGTTCTGATGCCAGGTCAAGCAAATTGACGCGCGTAAAACAGACTTTTTGACGTAAACTGTTATTCACCTGGACATGATCCTTATCTACTTCCGTCAGGTAGGTCTGTTTGATTTCTTCTGGTACATTCTTAACGCGCCGTTTGTGATAAATCGCCTCCTGCCCGGTCTGCAACGCTGCGCGACTGACATCAGACGCTGTAATACCAAAATACATACCGGGAAAATGACTCAGTGACTGATTCATTAACATGGCCAGTGAATACGGCTCTTCTCCAGTAGCACATCCAACACTCCACGCATGAACGGTATAAGGTGGCTTGACGCGATCTATTAACTGCGGAATGTAAGTATCGCGAATCAGTTCGAGGGAATTGTTGTCCCGATAGAAACGGGTTTCATGCACGGTCAGACGATCGACCAGAATTTCCCACTCGACCTGACCACGCAAACCATCCGTCACGTGCAGGAGGTAATCGTGGTAACTGTCATAGCCCACTTCCCGCATGCGTGCATGCAGGTTAGTTAACAGGAACGTCTTGCGGGATTGCGGTAAAGCAATCCCGGTGCGTAACTCAAGCAATTCCACCCACTGCTGGAACAGTAAATCGTCCATTGCAGGGACCTGGGTGTATTGCCAGGACGCCTGTGTTTGCACTTGTTCGCCCATGGCTACCAACGGTGCTCACCTCGTTAACCGTTAAGCTGGCAGCTTGAAGCCCGCTACTGAACGACGTAGTTCGTTTGCCAGTTCCGCCAGGTTACCAATTGACGCCGCTGTTTCATTGGTACCGGCTGATGTTTGTGTAGTAATTTCCTGAATCACGTTCATGGTGTCGGAAATATTATTCGCCGCGCTGGCCTGCTGCTTCGCAGAATCCGAGATGTTTCGAATCAGATCTGCAAGGTGCTTGGACACGTTTTCGATTTGTTCAAGTGATTCACCCGCGTTTTGTGCCAGTTGCGCACCCTGTACCACACCCGCGGTACTGGATTCCATGGAAGACACCGCTTCCTTGGTATCGGACTGAATACCTTTCACCAGGGCTTCAATCTGTTTGGTCGCATCGGCTGAACGTTCCGCCAGTCGCTGTACTTCGTCCGCAACTACCGCGAAACCGCGACCCGCTTCACCGGCCATGGCCGCCTGAATCGCCGCGTTCAATGCCAGGATGTTGGTCTGTTCGGCAATGTCGTTAATCAGTTCAACGATGTCACCAATTTCCTGGGATGATTCACCCAGACGTTTGATCCGTTTTGATGTTTCCTGAATCTGTTCACGAATACTGTCCATACCGTGAATCGTGCGTTGCACCGCCTCGTTACCGCGCACCGCAATATCTACCGACTTGTTCGCTTCATCCGCCAGTTCGGCAGCATGACTGGATACCGCTTCAATCGACACCGCCATTTCGTTAATGGCTGATGAGGCACCGGTAATCTGTTGCGCCTGGTGATCAGAGGCTTCTGCTAGATGCATGGCCGTCGCCTGAGATTGTTGCGCTGCGGATGATACCTGCTGCGTGGTTTCGTTAATGGACCGTACCAGGTTACGTAATGCGTCAATCGCGTAGTTGATGGAGTCCGCGATAGCGCCGGTGATGTCCTCGGTAACGGTCGCCTGCACGGTCAGGTCACCATCGGCCAGGTCACCCATTTCATCGAGCAGTCGCAGAATCGCTTCCTGGTTTCGTTTGTTGGTTTCTTCAATGGTACGACGCTGTCCTTCGGTGTGCATCAGGGTACGCTTGGAATCACGCATATAGAGGAAACCAAGTAATACAACGAAGATCAGGGCCAGTGCACCCAGGGCGTTTGCAATCACCGGTTCAAAGCGATCGTCAATTAACTGGCCATATTCCAGAGTGGTTTTTTCGATATCATCCAGTACGCCGGTGGAATCCAGCAGAACTTCCTCGGCCGCGCTGGAAACCTGGAACATTTCCGGTGAGCGGTCCAGAATCGCGCCGACCTGGTTTCGAATCTGGTTAAACTGCTTTTGCACTTCGGTCAGTTTGGCGCGGGCACTGGGATTGAGAATTTTCTGAATTCGACGTGCCGGGTTGCCATTCAACATGGAGTAGATGACCTGTCCGAACAGGGCCGCGTCTCGACCGAACCGGTCCGCCGCGGTTACCGCACTTTCACCACCTTCCAGTACGCGCGATACGTTACTGGAAATCCGCTGGGTCAACATCAATTGTCGGGTCGCGATATAGACCTGGTCGGCAGGTGCACCCTGCTCTGTCATGGTGGCAACAACTTCGTCCGACAGGGCCAGCAGGGTCGGGATCTGTTCGTTAATGCTGTTGATGTAGGTCCGCATCGAGGTCACCACTTCACGGCGTTGCAAAATGGTGTCGACGTTTTTACTGAAGGTGTCCCAGTCTTTTTTCAGTTTCTGGACGGTCGGTAACTGACCGGTAACTGACACCTGACGTTGCAGAATCTGTTCAAACTTGTCGCGCGCTGCCTGAAGTTCAGGAAATGCTTCCAGACGACCACGTGCTGCCTGGGATGCCAGTTTCGCAATTTCCTGCGACAGTACTTTCTGCTCACCCAGTTGCTGAATGTACCTCTGGTCTCCGGCTGCCAGTTGCGTACTCTGCCAGAAGAACCAGCCCATACCCAGTAGTGAAACTACCAGCAGAACGATGACAATCAGCATCAGCCCGCCTGCGCTGAATGCCCGTCCCTCACTCGTCTTTAATTTCATTTTTGACTCCTAGCGTATACTTTTAATTACTGCTATCCATTTTTGCCGCCGCACCTGCACCACCCAAACGGGTCATGCCCTCCTACAGGCGTGCCGCAACATCCAAGAAACGTTTATGCGTGACGAGTTTCTCCATATCAAAAACACCCCACTGTGTATTACCCTGCTTGTAACCACCACTGACATATTCTTTGTACACCGGTGGCAAACTGGACAACCCGCCTACCCGTTCTTCATCAAAAAAGTGGCGAAGCCCCATAGCCTCATCCACCATCAATCCCGCTGACAAGGTGTCATGATGAACAACCAGCGTTCGTAATCGACGACTCTTCTCCGACGGTACATCCTCTATAAAGCCGCGCAGGTCAATAATGGGCACCAGCGCGCCACGAATATTCGATACCCCTTTTACCCACTCCCTGGCGTGTGGTAACCGGGTTAATCTCGGCGTGACCAGAATTTCACTGATTTGTCCCAGTGATGACACCAGCAACAAATCGCCGACACGAAAACCAATTCCCGACCAGGTACGCCTGACTTCCACCTGCTGCGGCAAACCCATGGCCCGGGTCCGACTACGTGCCTCTATCTCCTTAATCAGGGCATAGGGCGTGGTTGTACTCGGTGCGACGCTCATTCGTTACAGTACGGCCTGTACCTTGCCAAGCAGATCCTTACCATCTACCGGCTTGGTGACGTAATCCTTGGCTCCCTGGCGTAAACCCCAGACACGATCCGTTTCCTGATCCTTGGTCGTGACGATAATGATCGGGATATGCTGGGTCTCCGGATCCTTGCTTAACGCGCGGGTCGCCTGAAAACCATTCATGCCTGGCATCACCACATCCATCAGGATGACATCCGGTTTGTTTGCCTTGGCCTGTTTGATGCCATCCTCGGCATTGTCTGCTGAGCTGACAGAATGCCCACCCTGCTCGAGAATGCCCTTGAGGACATGCACTTCCGTAGGTGAGTCATCAACAATCAACACATTTGCCATGTTACGTGCTCCTTACTTGTTCACTTTTGTTTCATTGTGGTTTGCTGTCCACATTTACCTGGCGACATGTTTCTTGATAGCGCCAAGCAATTCCTCTTTCGTAAAAGGCTTGGTCAGATACTGCTCCGAACCGACGATTCGCCCCCTTGCCCGGTCAAACAGCCCATCCTTACTCGACAACATGATTACCGGCGTCTGTTTGAACACCTGGTTATTCTTGATCAAGGCGGTGGTCTGGTAACCGTCCAGCCTGGGCATCATGATGTCAACGAAGATGATGTCAGGACGGTTATCGGCAATCTTGGCCAGGGCCTCAAATCCATCTGTCGCCGTAATCACTTCACAACCGACTTTTTTGAGTAAAGTCTCTGCCGTTCGCCGGATCGTCTTGGAATCATCGATGACCATGACTTTCAGGCCTTGAAATTCGTCATCCATAGCCTTCTCTGCTAACACTCGTGGTTACCCTCTTTCTTGTCGCAACGGGTCCCGTCTTTCACCCACTGGTGAAAACCCGGATTTACTGCTTCCCCTTGTAAATGCAATAGTTCCCCACGATATTTAACATAGATTTGAAGAACAATCTATAAGTACTCATATTATATAGGATATTTTGGTTTCCTATTCCATGTTACCTGTCCATTCATCGGCCAGATTTGATTATAAATTAATCAGCTAATTCGCATTGCAACCCAGGTGCCAAACCCTTATACATAGAGTAATCTTAGCCAAGCCTGTCTAAACTACCTAACCCTATGAGCATCGAACATTTACACGCCGTACCCCATCTGACCACTGCCCTGTCCGGTCCGCTACGTCATCTCGAATCACACCTGCTGGAACACCAGGCTGAAATCGAGACCTGGCTGCGCAGCCAGTGGCTCAAGTCACCGGCACCGTTTTACGCTTCCGTCGACCTGCGCAATGCCGGTTTCAAGCTGGCGCCGGTCGATACCAACCTGTTTCCCGCCGGTTTCAACAACCTGAATCCGGCCTTCATGCCACTGTGTATACAGGCCATGCAGTCGGCGATCGAGCGCATCTGTCCGGATGCGGCAAAAATCCTGCTGATACCGGAAAACCACACCCGCAACCTGCATTATCTTGAAAACATTGCCACATTGCGGGAAATCATCAGCAAAGCCGGCTTCGAAATACGTATCGGCTCATTGCTACCGGATCTTGATCAAAACCTACAAATATCACTGCCTTCGGGCCGGACACTGACACTGGAAAAGCCGATAAGAGACGGTAACACATTGACTGTGAAGGATTTTGAGCCCTGTGTCGTTATTTTGAACAATGATCTGTCCGGCGGTATTCCTGCACAGCTCGAGGGTGTCGACATGAAAATCGTGCCCCCGCTCAATCTGGGCTGGTCATCACGTCTTAAATCAGAGCATTTCGCCCAGTACAAGGCCGTTGCCGAGGAGTTTGCAGGCATTGTCGATATCGACCCGTGGCTGGTCGACCCGTTATCGCGCAACTGCGGCGAAATCAATTTCATGAAGCGCGAGGGCGAGGACTGCCTGAAGAAAAACGTCACGCGCCTGCTGGAAGATATTCAGAAAAAATACGATGAGTATGCGATTACCGAAAAACCGTTCGTGATCGTCAAATCCGATGCCGGCACCTACGGCATGGGCATCATGACCGTACATAGTCCCGATGAGTTACTGGAACTCAATCGCAAACAGCGCACCAAGATGTCTTCCGCCAAAAGCGGCCAGGCGGTATCGCGCGTCATCATGCAGGAAGGGGTTTATACTTTTGAAACCTGGGGTGACCCGCAATCCGTGGCCGAACCGGTGGTGTACATGATCGATCATTTTGTGGTGGGCGGATTTTACCGGGTGCACACCGAACGCGGTGTCAACGAAAACCTCAATGCACCGGGCATGCATTTTCAACCACTGGCTTTTGTCGAACCCTGTAATGCACCCGACAGTAGCAAGGCACCGGATGCCAATCCGAATCGCTTTTATGCCTATGGCGTGATTGCACGTCTGGCCTTACTGGCCGCTGCCCGCGAATACGCACTCTGGAAAAAATAACCTTGGCTATGAAACTCGGTGTCGTGATGGACCCAATCGGCTCCATCAATTTCAAAAAAGACAGCACGCTGGCCATGTTGCTTGAAGCGCAGCAACGTGGTTATCAGTTATTTTATTTTGAACAGGCGGATCTGTTTTTACAGGGCAGCCAGGCAATGGGTACGGCTCGACGCCTGACCGTTAAACATGATGCCGACAACTGGTACGCGCTTGAAAAACCGCAACACATGGCGCTGCAACAACTGGACGTCATCCTGATGCGCAAGGACCCACCGTTCGACATGGATTACATCTATAGCACGTATATCCTCGAACAGGCACAGCAGAGTGGTGTCATGGTGGTGAATGATCCCCGTTCCTTACGTGATGCCAACGAGAAACTGTTTGCGCTGCAGTTTGAACAATGTATCTCACCTACCGTCGTCAGCAGCCGTTATGCGCAGCTTAAGTCCTTTATACAACAACAGCAGGATGTCATTCTTAAACCGCTTGAAGGAATGGGCGGACATTCGATTTTTCGCGTGCGCGCTGATGACCCAAACCTGAATGTTATTCTGGAAACCATGACGCGCCAGCAACAACGGCTGATTATGGCGCAGCGTTATATTCCTGAAGTGACAAAAGGTGATAAACGTATTCTGCTCATCGATGGCGTGGCGGTGCCTTATGCCCTCGCGCGCATACCCGCAAGCGGAGAAACTCGCGCCAACCTCGCCACCGGCGGACGCGGTGAAGGTGTCGCGTTGAGTGAGCGCGATCAATGGATTTGTGATCAGGTCGGGCCGAAACTAAAAGCCATGGGCCTGATGTTTGTCGGACTGGATGTGATCGGAGACTTTCTTACCGAAATTAATGTGACCAGTCCAACCTGTATTCGTGAACTGGATTCACTTTACAATATGAATATCAGTGCACTTCTGCTGGACAGGATTGAAGAAAAACGTCAACAACATGGACATATTGCCTCGTTATAAATTTCTCCTCGTATTGCTCGTCACACTGAGTACTTTTACTGCCGGTTGCCAGCCAGCCCCCGCGCCGGTTGAACGAAAAGATACGACCCTGGCCTTCGGTACTTTTGTCGAGACTACCCTGATTGGCGTCACAGAACAGGAACAGGCGCTGATCATGAAAACAATTAATGAAAAGCTTGAATACTATCACTACGCTTTTCATCCCTGGAAAGCCGGCCCGACCGGCCGCACCAACCAGTTACTGGCGGCGGCCGGGGAATTTTCCACCATACCGTCATTATTACCGTTGCTTGAACAATCACAGCTTCTGTACAGACAGAGCAACGGGTTATTCAATCCGGCCATTGGCAAACTCATGGCCCTGTGGGGTTATCATGAAGAAATACCTTCTGACGGTCCGCCACCGGATGAAGAATCCATACAGGCAATCCTGGATCAAAAACCGCGCATGGATGATCTGACCATTAAAGGAGTGCGCATCACTAACACTAACCCGGCCGTGCAACTGGATTTTGGTGCGGTAGCCAAGGGATATGTCCTGGATATTCTCATGCAGGATTTACAGAGCATGGGCGTCAAAAATGCCATCATCAATACCGGTGGTGATCTGAAGGTACTGGGATCGCATGTCGACAGACCCTGGCGAATCGCCATACGTCACCCACGCCAATCCGGCCTGCTGGCCAGTCTTGATGTCGCTGACGGTGAAGCCGTTTTTACTTCGGGAGATTACGAACGTTATTACGAATACGAAGGAAAGCGTTATCACCACATACTGGATCCACGTAGCGGTTACCCGGCGGACCAGGTACAAAGCGTCACGGTCATCCATACCAACGGTGCCGTGGCCGACGCGGCTGCGACGGCACTGTTCGTCGCCGGCCCCGAACAGTGGCTTGAAACAGCCCGTAACATGGGAATAAAACAGGCTATGCTTGTAGATAAGTCCGGTACTGTGCATATTACAGACGCCATGCATCAGCGTATTCATTTCGAACAACCCGATCTCGACATCAAGGTTATTGCCACGCCATGACTGTTGCCGACCGTATCGTCATTGTCTTTGCCGTGGTCGTACTGATCAGTCTTTATCTTTTGTTGTGGACAACCGGTCCACACCCCACGCACGCAAAACTGACTGATCACGATCACCATACTATCTCCCATAACCTGGATGCTGATCGGTTTATTGATGTAGCGGGACGACTTGGCACCAGCAAGCTGGAAATTAACAGGCAACGAATACGCTTCGTCGATTCACCCTGCAAATCCAAGGTATGTATTCATGCCGGCTGGCTCGAGCACAGTGGCCAGGTGCTGGCCTGTCTGCCAAACGGTGTGCTGGTGGAAATGACTGGCGGCACAAGACAGTTTGATGCCATCAACTTCTGACCTGACGCCCAGCCGCGAGGACCTGCTGATCGCCTGGCTAAGTGCTGCCGCGATCATGGTCCACATTTTCGAAAGTGCCCTGCCCAGTTTACTGCCCGGACTCAAACCCGGCCTGTCAAACATCATCACCATTACCGTGTTGTGCCTGTATGGTTTCAGGATTGCGGCCTGGGTCAGTGTGTTACGCGTACTGGTCGGCAGTATGTTAATCGGTACCTTTTTGTCTCCCACCTTTTTTCTTTCCGCGACGGGAGCACTCACCAGCCTGCTCATTCTGTGGCTGGCAAGCCTGGCGGGCACACGTTTCAGTGCCATTGGACTGAGCGTACTGGCGTCGATGGCACACATGAGTGGACAGTTTGTTTGCGCTTATTTCCTGTTTATTCCCCATGCCGGAATCTGGCGACTGTTTCCGGTATTGATGACAATTGCCGTTATACTGGGAATTATTAACGGTATAATCAGTCAAAAGCTGGTAAACCGGTTAACCCAAACTGGTAGCTGATCCGTTCGTCATTGCAGCAGCAGGTTGATATGCAAAACATCATGACAGGTCACTATAACCATCACCAGTACGATCGTATGGGGCTGACCCTGTTCCTGGCGATGGCACTGCATGCCATTATTATTCTCGGAATCAGTTTTGATATTCAGGATTTCCTGCAGAGCAAGGACATGCCCACCATGGAAATCACGCTGGTGCACTCGCATTCCAAAGAAGCGCCGGAAGATGCGGACTACCTTGCCCAGGCAAACCAGATAGGTGGCGGTAACGTCGAAGAGCGGGTTCGTCCCAGCAGCCCGTTATCCAATCCTTATCCGACACCGGAAGACGGCCTCGCGCCACACAGTGAACTGGCCATGTCACCGCCGCCACTGAAGAAAACCCGCCAGCAGACCGAGGTGATGACTGCACATAAATCGCCGTTCGTCACCGAGAGCAAGGATTTCAAGCGCGATATTCCGACAGAAACAAAAAGCGTGAAGGCCGCCCAGCTTTACGAACGTTCACGACAATTCGCCCGTTTGCGTGCCGAAATTCAGCAACTCAAACAGGCCTACACACAAACGCCTCACCATACCTATGTCACCGGCACCAATGCCAAGGAATACCGTTTCGCCAGTTATATCGAGGCATGGCGCGACAAGGTGGAGCGAGTCGGCAGCCTGAATTACCCGGAGCAGGCCATTCGCAACAATATTAATGGTGATTTATTACTGGACGTCGCAATCAATCCCGATGGCAGTATTCAGTCGGTACGTATACTGCGCTCTTCAGGCAAACGCGTGCTGGATAATGCGGCCAAAAAAATCGTCAACATGGCGGCACCTTATCCACCGCTGAGCAAGGAAATCTTGAAAGACACGGATGTACTCCATATATCACTGGTATGGCGTTTTCGCGTCAAAAACGGCCTGACGACGTCAATCAACTAATCCGACTTGTCGAGACAGGAATCGCAAACGATACTTAAATCATGATTGAGCCATCCAATCTGAAGGGGCACTTCCTGATCGCCATGCCGAACCTGGCGGATCCCAACTTTTCCAAAACCGTGACCTACATGTGCGATCACAATGAGGACGGTGCCATGGGTCTGGTCATCAATCGCCCGCTGGATCTCGATTTTGCCTCGCTGCTGGATCACCTCGATATCAACCATGAACGCAAACCGGACGACTACATTCCGATTTACCAGGGTGGCCCTGTGCAAATGGAACGCGGCTTTGTCCTGCACCGTGGGCTCGGCAACTGGGAGGCAACCATGCCGGTCACCGAGGACATTGGTGTTACCTTTTCACAGGACATCATCGAAGCCATCGCAAAGGGTGAAGGTCCGGAAAAATTCCTGATTGTGCTCGGCTATGCCGGCTGGGGTGCCGGACAACTGGAATCGGAGCTGGGCAGCAATGCCTGGCTGAATGGCCCGGCCGAATCCCGCATCATCTTTGATACGCCGATCGAACAACGCTGGACGGCATCGGCTGACCACCTGGGTGTCCCACTGAAAAACCTGTCCAACGACGTCGGTCACGCCTGATACAATCGGCCCATGTCGGCAAGCTCTTCTTCTCGTACCGTATTGGGGTTCGATTACGGAACCCGGCGCATTGGCATCGCGACCGGCCAGGAAGTCACTGGCACCGCGCAGGGTCTGACAACCGTTAACTGTAGTGACGGAAAACCGGACTGGCCACGCATCGATCAGCTGATCAGCGAATGGCGGCCGGATGTGCTGGTGATCGGCATGCCCCACAACATGGATGATCGCCCTCACCCGTTGTTGCCGGTGATACAGGACTTTGGGAATCAACTCAAACAACGTTACAATCTGCCCATCGACTGGATTGACGAGAAACTGAGTTCAATGGAGGCGGAAAACCTGATCGCAGCGAGTCACCGGCCCCGACACCGCAAACAGGACAAGTCGGAAATTGATAAACTGGCGGCGGAACTCATTTTACAATCCTGGCTCAATAACAACGCAAACTGATATTCCAATTTGATGACGAACATACCCAATCCCACTGACCTGCTGGAGAGCATGGCCAGCCAGCTTCGTGAGCGACTCGAACAGGCCGGTATCGCGCAGCCCTGTATGATCGGCATTCATACCGGCGGCGTGTGGGTCGCCCGGCACCTGCACAAGGCCCTGGCACTGACGCAACCGGTCGGCACGCTGAACATCACGTTTTACCGGGATGATTTCACACGCATCGGCATGCACCCACAGGTCACGCCATCGAGCCTCGAATTCGAAATCGATGACCAGCACATCATCCTGGTGGATGACGTGCTGCATACCGGCCGCACGATTCGCGCCGCATTGAACGAGATATTCGATTACGGCCGACCGGCCTCGGTGATCCTGGCCACACTGGTCGATCGCCCCGGACGAGAATTACCCATCTGCGCCGACGTAACTGGTGTACAATTGGCGCTGGCCGAAAACCAGCACATCAAGCTGAACGGTCCGGACCCTCTGGTGTTGGAAGTACAGGAGACGGTGTGAAGAGGCACGATATTCAATTCGACCAAGCCGGCAATCTTCGCCACTTTCTCACTATTGAAAACCTCCCCCGCCAGACCCTGATCGACATCCTCGACGCCGCTGAAAATTTCTCAACCGTTGGTACCCAGACCGCCAAGAAGGTCCCGCTGCTGCGCGGCAAGACCATCGTCAATCTGTTCTTTGAACCCAGCACACGCACACGTACCACGTTTGAACTGGCCGCCAAACGACTTTCCGCTGATGTGCTGAATATCAACATCAGCACCTCGTCCACCAGCAAGGGGGAAAGCCTGCTGGATATGCTGCGTAATCTCGAGGCCATGCACTGCGACATGTTCGTGGTGCGCCATCATCAAAGTGGTGCCGCGCATTTCATTGCCGATCACGTTGCACCCCACATCAGTGTTATCAATGCCGGTGATGGCAGCCATGCACACCCGACGCAGGGCATGCTCGACATGTTTACCATACGCCGCCATAAACCGGACTTTACAAAACTTCGTGTTGCCGTGATCGGCGACATCATGCATTCACGCGTCGCGCGTTCGGAAATTCATGCGCTGAACATTCTCGGTGTGCCGGAAGTGCGCGTCATCGGACCCCATACCCTGATACCCCGCGACGCCGGTACACTTGGCGTGCATGTCTATCACAACATGCGCGAAGGCATTAAGGACGTCGATGTCATCATGATGCTGCGCCTGCAACGCGAACGCATGTCCGGCGCCATGCTGCCCAGCGAAGCGGAATATTTCAGCGAATATGGCATCACCGAGGAAAAACTCAGTCTCGCCAAACCCGATGCCATTGTGCTGCATCCCGGCCCTATCAACCGCGGTGTGGAAATTGAATCCAGCGTGGCCGATGGCCCACAGTCCGTCATTCTCGAACAGGTAACCAATGGTATAGCCGTGCGCATGGCCATCATGTCCATGGTCCTGGGTCGCAAGCAGGAGACCACCTGATGCGCATTGCGATTATTAACGGTCATGTGATCGACCCGCGCAATGATTTAAATGACAAGCGCGACATTTATATTCAGGACGATAAGATAATTACTGTTGGCAAGGCACCGGACGGTTTTGAGGCCGACGTGACGATTGATGCCAATAAGCTCATCGTTTGTCCCGGCTTCGTGGATCTGTGCGCGCGCCTGCGTGAACCGGGACTGGAGCACAAGGGCACCATCGAAACCGAAACCCTGGCCGCAGCGGCCGGTGGCATAACCAGTATATGTGTACCGCCGGATACCAACCCGGTGATTGATACGCCTGCTGTTGTCGAACTGATTCACAAACGTAACCAGGACGCCGGCTTTATTCATGTTTATACGCTGGCCGCATTGACACGGGGCCTGGCCGGCGAACACCTCACCGAGATGGCCCACCTCAAGGCGGCCGGTTGTGTCGGTGTCAGTAATGTCACACATGACGTCGCCAACCCGCAGGTACTGCGTCGTGCAATGGAGTATGCCGCCAGCGTCGACATGACCGTGTTCCTGCACCCGGAAGATACCGGGCTGGCAAATAATGGTTGTGCACATGAAGGGGCAGTCAGTACCCGACTGGGTCTGGCCGGTATTCCCGAGGCGGCCGAAACCCAGGCCGTTGCCAATTACCTGATGCTGGTGGAACAAACCGGCAGTCGCGTGCATTTCTGCCGCTTATCGACAGCCCGTGCAATCCAGATGATTGGTCGCGCCAAGTACGATGGCCAGGATATTACCGCTGACGTTGCCGCCCACCAGTTACATCTTACTGAGATGGATATTGGCTATTTTGATAGCCAGTGCCACGTCCGTCCGCCATTACGCACGCAACGCGACCAGGCCGCGCTGCGACAGGCCGTCGCGAACGCACAGATCGAAGCCATCTGTTCCGATCACCAGCCGCATGATGTAGATGCCAAGCTGGCTCCGTTTGCGGAGACCGAGCCGGGCATCTCGGCGCTGGAAACTGTACTACCGTTGAGCCTGCGACTGGTCAATGACGGATTAATCAGCCTGCCGGAAATGGTTGATCGCCTCTCGACGACGCCGGCGGAAATCCTGGGCATCAATGCCGGGCATCTGTCCGTGAATGCACAGGCGGATATCTGTATTTTCGATCCCAATGGCCACTGGGTGCTGGATCCGGATAACCTGCTGAGTCACGGCCACAACACACCCTTTCGAAACTGGGAACTGCAAGGCCGCGTAATTAAAACCATCTGTAACGGTGAAATTGTCTATTCATTAAATCGCCATGAGTAAATCCAAACCCCATCGCAATACCATCGTGGTCGAACAGGCCGCGATCCTTTCGCACTCGGCGCATGACGGTGATCAGTTCATTCTGCGCATTCAGGCGCCGGAAATTGCCCGGCGCGCCAAAGCCGGCAGCTTTGCACACCTGCAATGTGACCCTGCCCTGCCAATGCGACGCCCGATTTCCATTATGCGGGTTGATAAAAAAGCCGGCTGGGTGGAATTTCTTTACAAGGTCTTTGGCGAAGGGACACGATTATTATCGAAACGACAGACCGGGGAATCTCTGGATCTGTTTGGTCCGATTGGTGTGCCATTTGAACTGCACCCTGAACGTCCGCGGCCATTACTGATTGGCGGTGGTGTCGGCATACCGCCGATGGTATTCCTGGCCGATGTACTACGACACGATAAAACTTACTCGCCGTTTGTGATCATGGGTTCGGAAGTACCGTTTCCGTTTCAGACCCGGCCGTCAACGATCATGTTACCGGGCATGCCCGACGGGGTGATTGCCTGCATGCCGCTGCTGGAAGACTGGGGCGTTGCCTCACGACTGACCAGCACGCAGGGTTACCCGGGTTGCCACGACGGTTACGTGACCGATCTGGCGCGTCTGTATCTGGATGCACTGGACGATGAACAACGCCAGCAGGTGGAGATCTTCAGTTGCGGACCTCACGCCATGCTGGAAGCGGTGGCAAAACTGGCAAAAGAGTATGCATTACCCTGTCAGGTGTCGCTGGAAGAATATATGGCCTGTGCAGTGGGTGGCTGCGCCGGTTGTACCGTGAAGGTGGAAACAGATAATGGGCCGGCGATGAAACGCGTCTGTGTGGACGGTCCGGTATTTGACGCCTACCAGGTATTTGCCTGAGCGTAAAATTCGCTATTCGGTTTCCTGAATCGTGACGCCTTCCAGCCCGGAAGAAATCGCATCCGCATCACCCTTGGACTCACCCAGTTTGATCATCAGGCGCAGTTCGTTGGCCGAATCGGCGTGGTTGATCGCATCTTCGTAAGTAATCTTACCGTCCCGATACAATTCATATAACGCCTGATCAAAAGTCTGCATACCATGCTGGCGGGATTTGGACATCAGTTCCTTCAGCGTGTGCACTTCACCTTTGCGAATCATGTCGGATGCCAGTGGGGTATTGATCAGGATCTCCGCACACAGCACACGGCTCTGGCCATCCGGTGCCGGAATCAGTTGCTGCGCAACAATGCCCTTGAGGTTCAGGGACAGATCCATCAATAACTGGTTACGCCGATCTTCCGGGAAGAAGTTGATAATGCGATCCATGGCCTGGTTGGAGTTATTGGCGTGTAGTGTGGCGAGACACAGGTGGCCGGTCTCGGCAAACGCGATGGAATGGTCCATGGTATCACGACTACGAATCTCACCAATCAGAATGACATCGGGTGCCTGGCGCAGTGTGTTCTTCAGTGCGATCTCAAAGGTGTCGGTATCCAGCCCGACTTCCCGTTGAGTCACGATACAACCGGCATGTTGATGAATGAATTCGATCGGATCTTCGATGGAAATGATATGACCCGTACTGTTGTGATTTCGATAACCAATCATCGCTGCCAGTGAGGTGGATTTACCGGAGCCGGTGGCACCCACAAAAATAACCAGGCCCCGCTTGGTCATGGCCAGGTCACGTAAAATAGGCGGCAGACTCAAATCCTCAATCGTCGGGATCTTGGTTTCGATCTTACGCAGCACCATGCCGGCATGGTTACGTTGCTGAAAGGCACTGACACGGAAACGGCCGATGCCGGATGCGGAAATCGCAAAGTTACACTCGTGTGTTGAATCAAATTCCTGACGCTGTTCCGGCGTCATAATCGAATAC
The DNA here is from genome assembly GCA_937967995.1 of uncultured Gammaproteobacteria bacterium. Taxonomy (GTDB): domain Bacteria; phylum Pseudomonadota; class Gammaproteobacteria; order UBA6429; family Thiohalophilaceae; genus CALBTB01. The sequence goes on along the minus strand of CALBTB010000010.1, from coordinate 218,850 downwards.
ACGATTTCCCGCGCCTGTGACGGTGTCAGGGTGGCCTGTGTCACCGGGGCAATTTTACCGTTCACCTTGAGGCTGGGTGCCACACCGGCGGTAATAAAAAGGTCCGAAGCCTTCTTGTGGACCATCAATTTCAACAGCGAATTAAAATCCATTGTCTTTACCGTTCAGAGTTTAGTTGAAGTCATCCTTGTTGGCGGCGCGCATTCTGGCATCCTGCTTGCTGATGACACCACGTTGTAACAGATCATGTAAGCATTGATCCAGTGTCTGCATACCATATTGCTGGCCCGTTTGAATGGCGGAATACATTTGCGCCACCTTGTCTTCACGAATCAGGTTTCGAATAGCCGGGGTACCAATCATGATTTCGTGGGCTGCAATCCGACCACCACCGATGCGTTTTAATAATGTCTGTGCAATTACCGCGCGCAATGATTCGGATAACATCGAGCGCACCATGCCTTTTTCCGCGGCCGGGAACACGTCGATAATACGGTCGATGGTTTTTGCAGCGGAACTGGTATGCAGGGTACCAAACACAAGGTGTCCGGTTTCCGCTGCGGTCAGCGCAAGACGAATGGTTTCCAGGTCACGCATCTCGCCCACCAGAATAATGTCCGGGTCTTCACGCAGGGCGGAACGTAACGCTTCACTGAAACCAAGCGTATCCCGATGCACTTCGCGCTGGTTCACCAGACACTTTTTACTTTCGTGCACGAATTCGATGGGGTCTTCGATAGTAAGAATATGGCCGTGTTCGTTTTCATTTTTATAGTCCAGCATCGCCGCCAGCGTCGTGGACTTACCGGAACCGGTCGGGCCGGTGACCAGCACGATTCCGCGTGGCTGATCCGAGACATCCCGAAATACCGATGGGCAACCCAGTTCCTCGAGGGTAAGAATCTTGGAGGGAATAGTCCGGAACACGGCACCGGCACCGCGGTTATGGTTAAAGGCATTGACCCGGAAGCGGGCAATTTCCGGTAATTCAAACGAGAAATCGGTCTCGTAATACTCTTCGAAATCCTTGCGCTGCTTGTCATTCATGATGTCATATATCAATGAATGCACGGTTTTGTGTTCCAGTGCCGGCACATTGATACGGCGCACATCGCCATCCACACGAATCATGGGTGGCAGGCCGGCGGATAAATGAAGGTCTGAGGCTTTGTTCTTGACGCTAAACGCGAGTAATTCGGTGATATCCATATATGTCCTGTCGGGTTTCCAGACTGGGTTTGGTAGTATTTATCGGTTATTGGTTTTCTTTCTATAGGGCAAACAACCCCTTTAACTTTAATGCAAAAATTAGCAGAGATCACACTCCATGTCGCAAATCGCGCAACGGTTGAAAACTGTCCAGCATCGCATTGAAGCGGCAGCCCACCAGGCAGGACGCAATCCGGCTGATATTCGCCTGCTGGCCGTCAGCAAGACCCAGCCGACGGCGGCGATTGATGAAGCCCGCCAGGCCGGCCAGATGGCATTTGGCGAAAGTTATGTGCAGGAGGCTATCGAGAAAATCACCGCCCTGAACGACAGACACCTTGAATGGCATTTCATCGGGCCGGTACAAAGTAACAAGACCCAGGCCATTGCCGCGCATTTTGACTGGCTGCATAGCCTCGACAGACTAAAAATTGCCCAGCGGCTCAATGATCAGCGCCCTGACCATTCACCGCCATTGCAGGTCTGCATCCAGGTCAACACCAGCCATGAAAGCACCAAGTCCGGTATTGATTCGGACAAGCTGCCAGAACTGGTCGATCTGGTAATGGCGCTACCCAGACTGCAATTACGTGGCTTAATGACGATTCCCGCTCCACAAACCCGGTTTGAAAAACAGCGCGAACCGTTCGCCATGCTAAAAAGGCTGTATGAACAACTGCGCGAACAACAGCTTCCAGTCGATACCCTGTCGATGGGCATGAGCCAGGATCTCGAAGCCGCGATTGCGGAAGGGGCAACGATTGTGCGTATCGGCACTGCCATTTTTGGGGAGCGCTGACTTCCATGCAAAAGCCTGTTAAGTTTATGACATGGACAAGGTAAATATCGGTTTTATTGGTGGTGGTAATATGGCCACGGCCCTGATAGGTGGCCTGCTGGCCAGCGGCTATCGCGCTGAAAAAATCCATGTCAGCGACCCTGATCCTGATAAACGGCAACGCCTTAACGAACGATTTGGTGTTCACAGTGCCGACAATAATCAGTCACTGGTGGATGCATGTGAGGTGGTTGTACTGGCCGTCAAACCACAGGTACTGCATGACGTCGTGACCGCACTTGCATTTCGTGACGATCAGTTGCTTATCAGTATTGCCGCCGGTATTCGCAGTGAGGCGATCAGTGACTGGATTGGTCAACCGATTGCGCTGGTCCGTACCATGCCCAATACCCCTGCCCTGGTGCAGTCCGGCGCTACCGGCATGTTTGCCAACTCGCACGTCACACATAAACAGCATGAAATCGCCGAACACATCATGCGTGCCGTCGGCATCACTTTATGGCTAAAAGATGAATCCCTGATGGACGCCGTGACGGCGGTTTCCGGTAGCGGCCCGGCTTACTTTTTTTATCTGATGGAAGCGATGGAACAGGCGGCGCAGGACATGGGCCTGGATGCAGACGCGGCACACCTGTTATCCGTACAAACTGCCTTTGGTGCCGCCAAGCTGGCACTGGAAGTGGAAGACAGTCCGACCCATTTGCGCGAGCGGGTCACATCACCGGGTGGCACCACGGCTCAGGCGATTGACTACCTGAACGATCACCATGCATCGACCATCATTGTCGATGCGCTCAAGGCCGCCCAGCAGCGCGCCAAAGAACTGGCCAGACAACTGGAGGAAAGCGCGTGAGCTACCTGATGAATTTTTTCAGCATTGTGGTGCAGCTTGTTTTCGGCATTTTGATATTCCTGGTCCTGGGCCGGTTTATTCTGCAAATGGTACGCGCTGACTTTTACAACCCCATCAGCCAGCTCTTCATACGTATCACTGATCCCATGTTACGCCCGCTGCGCCGAGTGATTCCCGGGCTGTTTGGTATCGACATGGCAGCCATCGTCCTGTTATTGATTCTGCAGGGAATCGAACTGGTACTGACACACCTGATTCGAGGCATGGGCCTGCACAACCCCGTCCTGTTCCTGACGGAAATGGTCGGCACACTCATTTCACATGCCGCCATGCTGTTTCAGATCTGCATTATTATCGTGGTCATCAGTAGCTGGATCAGCGCCGGGGCGGCACATCATCCGCTGGTGCAGGTGGCCTCACAAATTGCGGCGCCCATTTTGCGCCCGATGCGCCGCTTGCTGCCGCCGATCAATGGCATGGACTTTTCACCCATCCTGGCTTTGATTATTGTGTTCGCCATCACATTTCTGATCGCTGCGCCATTGATTGATTTGCCACATCGCCCATACTAATTCTGAGGTGGGGAAAGCCACAGCGTATATCCATATAATAAATAGCGTTTAACTAAACTTTCCGCTGAGTATGCCGTTACCCATATCAGCCCGACATAGGGATGGGCAAGGACGATTGGCGAATTTATATTGTAATTTCACCAATAAAAAAGCTATATTGATTAGTACGTTACTATAAAAACTTGAGATCATTTCATGGCAGCCGATCGCTTTACGGACCAGATGCAGGCATACGGACGGTGGAAACATACCCTCGTCGAAGCCATTCTTAAATATCAACGCTGGTTAGAAAAGAACCGCATGTCGAGTGCCGACATGGAACTGCGTATTTTTGAGCTGCTGGAACAGCTCAAATCCGACGCTCTGACCATCGCGTTTGTGGCAGAATTTGCGCGCGGCAAAACCGAACTCATCAATGCCATCTTTTTCTCCGAGTATGACCGACGCCTGCTGCCATCCGAGGCCGGCCGTACCACCATGTGCCCGACCGAGCTGTTTTATGACATCGCTGAAAACCAGAGCTACATTCGGTTACTGCCGATAGAAACCCGGCTCGAAGACACCAGCATTGCCGAGCACAAAAAGAACCCGATTAACTGGACCAGCATCGATCTGAACACCAGTTCATCCGAAGCCATGGCCGAGGCGTTTCGCGAGGTCGTGCGTACCAAGCGTGTCGATCAGGACTCCGCGCAAAAACTTGGCCTGTTTGATCCGCAACGCGACAAGGGTCATCTGGGTGAAGACGGCAAAGTCGATATCCCGATGTGGCGCCACGCCATGATCAGCTTTCCCCATCCGTTGCTCAAAGAAGGCTTGCGTATTCTGGATACCCCCGGCCTGAATGCCATGGGTTCCGAACCGGAACTGACCCTGAACATGCTGCCCAGTGCCCAGGCCGTCGTGTTTGTACTGGCCGCCGACACCGGCGTCACCAAATCCGACATGGATATGTGGACGCATCACGTCAAGGCGCTGAATGCGGATATGCGCCATGCGCGCCTGGTGGTACTGAACAAGGTCGATACCCTCTGGGATGAACTCAAGGATGAAGCCGCGGTAGATAACACCGTGCAGGCGCAGTGCAGCACGGCCGCCAAAATGCTGGAGATCGATAACAAAAGCGTGTTCCCTGTCTCGGCGCAAAAAGGCCTGCTGGCAAAAATTCGCCATGACAATGAACTGTTAAAGCGCAGCAATATCCTGGCGCTGGAATCCATCCTGTCGACAGACATTCTGCCCAAGAAACAGGAAATCGTACGTGACAGCGTGGTTGGTGAAATCGGCAGCATGGTCAAGCAGTCACGTGACCTGATTGCATCACGCCTGACCGACACCAACAAGCAGCTCAAGGAACTACAGAGCCTGAGTGGCAAAAATGAGGACGTTATCGCCCATCTGTTGAAAAAAACCCGCTCCGAACAGGCCATCTACTACAAGAGTGTGGAAAGCTTCCAGGCCAACAAGAAACTGTTTACCCAGGCACATGTCGACCTGCTCTCCGTCCTGAGCCTGAATGAGCTGGATGCATTAATGTCCAAAACCCGTAAAAGCATGGCCGACACCTGGACGACCGTCGGTCTGAAAAACGCCATGAAAGAATTTTTCGAGGTGATTACCAATACGGTGAAGACCGCCTCCAGCAAAACCGACAAGATCAACATGCTGATGCAGGGAATTTATCGCAAGTTCAACGCCGAGCATAATTTGGGTGATTCCAAACCGCGCCTGTTCAGCATGAGCAAGTACAAGCGTCACATGGAACGCCTGTATCACGAAGCCGAGGCTTATCGTAAGAGTCCGGTCACCACCATGACCGAGCAAAGCTTCGTCATCAAAAAGTTTTTCATCTCCATGGTGTCACACGCACGTAACACCTTCTTTAATGCCCACCAGGAAGCCGAGGCCTGGGGTAAGGCCGCCATGGCGCCACTGGTAGCACGCATCAAGGAACACAAGGATCAGATGGAGAAACGTCTCGAGAGCCTGCGCAAGATCAACGAGTCACGCGATACCCTGCAGGCCCGTGTTGCCGAACTGGAACGCACCGCGGAAATTCTCAACAAGCAACTGGCCGATCTGAACATGTTGATGGAGACCCTCAACCAGCCGCTGGATGAGTTCATCAACAACAGCGAAGCGCAGGTCGCCTGAACAATTAATGATGGTGATGGGCATGCTCGTCCACGGGCAGCCAGGCCATCGTTATCAAATACACACCCATCACAACGACCAGCAACCCGGCAACGATACGCACGCCGGGTCGTTGCATGAATTTTTGCAGGTTGGCAGCAAACATACCGATCAGTAAAAGATTCGGCAATGTCCCCAGACCAAAACTCAACATGACCAGTCCGCCGTTAAGCGCGCTGGTCGTGGTCAGGCTCATGGTCAACATACTGTACACCAGTCCACACGGCAGCCAGCCCCAGACCATCCCCACCACATAAGCCTGTGACACATGTCGAATTGGTATCAGACGCCGCGCATAGGGTTCGATTAAACGCCAGATAACCGCGCCACCCTTTTCCACCTGTACCAGCACTAACCACAACCGGGCCAGATAAAGGCCCATCAGGATCATGACAATGCCGGATACTGTTTGCAGTACCTGATGCAGGGTATGCGAAGCGAACTGCTGAGTAAGGACAGCACCGAGCCAGCCGACCAACACACCGGCAAGCGTATAACTGCTGATGCGCCCCAGGTTGTACAAAAGCTGGAACAGCCACTTGCGCCGGTTGTCGTCCTGCCCGACCGTGCCAAACGTTAAAGCGCCGACGATACCGCCGCACATGCCAAGGCAATGCACACCACCGAGCAGGCCGGCCACAAATGCGGTGATTAACGAGCTACTGATAAAATCCGGCACCGTATAAACTCCCGCTAGTTTTCACGTTTAATCAGATACAGAATAAGTAGAATGACCGGTACGCCCATGATCGTCGTGACAAGAAAGAATGATGAATAACCGATATTTTCGATCATGCTACCCGAGTAACCACCAATGAGTTTTGGAAACAGGGTCATGACGGAACTGAATATAGCGTATTGCATGGCGGTAAATGACAGGTTGGTCAGTCCGGACAGATAAGCGATAAAAGCAGTACCGGCAAGACCGGCGCTGACGTTATCGGCCGCAATGACAATCGTCAGCGCCAGTGGATCATGTCCGATAGATGCCATGATCATAAACAACAGATTGGTGATGGCGGCGAGGATCGAACCGAGTAACAGAATACGCAATACACCATAGCGTGCAGTCAGTACTCCGCCCAGAAAACCACCGAATATGATCATAAACAGACCAAAGGTTTTACTGATTGTGGCAATTTCAACTTCGCTGAAACCCAGTTGCTCATAAAAGATGATGGCAACTGTACCCAGCACGATATCAGACACCCGGTAAAAACCGATCAGCAACAACACCGCAATGAATGTCGCCCGGTAACGACGAAAGAAATCCAGGAAGGGTTCGACATAAGTTTCCAGCACCATGTCTTTATTCACGATGCCCATGTTTACCAGCAATCGGGCAACCACAAAGGCTGATCCACCCGACATAGCCAGTCGTATCATTTCACCAATGAATTTGACCAGCGTGGCATCCAGTCCCAGTCTGCCATGCAACAGATCGGACAGCGTCGCAACCGGATTCAGGTGTACAAATACCAGAATGAATACGGCAGTAAAAATCGTAAACAGCAACAGAAAACGGACATAGTCAATCGTTGAATGAATGTGAGAATCAACCTGCTTGTTGACTTCCGGTTCGGTAATCACCAGTGTGGTAACAATCCCAACCAGCATACAGACGGCCATGACCAGATAGGTGATTCGCCAGGCTTCGTATAAGTACTCATTCTCACCGCTAAAGTAGGCAACGATATAAAAGGCTCCGGCACCGGCAACCAGCATGCCGGTACGGTAACCGGCAGTATACATCGCTGACATCGCCGCCTGATAACGTTGCGGTGCCGATTCTATGCGATACGCATCGATGACAATATCCTGGCTGGCACCGGCAAAACCGAGTAGCACGGCCGCCATGGCCATCTGCTCCAGGTTCGTCGTGGGCTCGGTAAATGCCATCCACGACATTGCCACTACGACAATGATCTGTGACACCAGTAACCAGCTACGCCGCCGTCCCATGCGCGCATCGAGAATGGGTAACGGTAACCTGTCCATCAACGGTGCCCAGATAAACTTGAATGAATATCCCAGTGCCGCCCAGCTGAAATAGGTAATCGTGGCTACATCAACGCCTGCCTTCTTCAACCATAACGACAGGGTACCGAAAATGAGTAGCAGTGGCAGACCGGCGGAAAATCCGTAGAACAATAACGTGATGACGCGCGGGTGAGAATAGGTCTCCAGTGCGCTTTGCCAGCTTTGCGTCTTGTTGTTCAGCAAAGGCTAATCCTTACAGCTCCAGGTCATAATCAATAATGAGCGGCGCGTGATCCGAAAACCACTTGTCCTTGTATATAGATGCCTTCTGAACCTTGTCCGCCAGGCCCGGTGTAATAATGTGATAATCGATACGCCATCCGACATTGTTGGCACGGGCATTACCGCGGTTCGACCACCAGGTGTATTGATTGTCACGTTGATCGACAACCCGAAACGCGTCGACATAACCGACCTGATCAAACAGCTTGTCCATCCAGGCACGTTCTTCCGGTGTGCAGCCGGAATTTTTCTGGTTACTGCGAAAATTTTTGATATCGATTTCCTTGTGTACAGTGTTCCAGTCACCGCAGATGATGTACTCACGGCGCTTTCGTTTCATCATCCTGAGCTCTTCAAGGATTTTATCCATGAACCGCAGTTTGTTCTGATGCCGTTCCTCGCTGGATGACCCGGATGGCAGATAGAAGGATGCAATACTGAGTCCGTCAAAATCAGCCTGAATATAGCGCCCTTCCGTGTCACAGTGATCCCAGCCCAGGCCGGTCAGGATCTGATCCGGTTCATTGCGGCAGTAGATGGCGACGCCGCTGTAGCCTTTTTTCTCGGCATCAAAATAGTAACAGTGGAAGGGTTTGGGACAGAAGATTTCCGGATCGAGCTGGTGAAACTGCGCCTTGGTTTCCTGCAGGCAGACCACGTCGGCGCGCTGCCGTTTCAGCCATTCAAAGAACCCCTTTTTCTGTGCAGCCCGGATTCCATTGACGTTAGCACTGATGACTCGCACGTTTATTATCTCTCTAATTAAAATATGTGTATCATACACGACTTCGATCCATGGATTCTGACGAATCCTGACCGGCGAGAATGCCTGACAATAAAATAAGAGCAAAATGGAAAATTACCAACGCGAATTTATCGAGCTTGCCCTGCAATCCAATGTCCTGCGCTTTGGGGAATTCACACTGAAGTCCGGCCGAATCAGTCCATACTTCTTTAATGCCGGTCTGTTCAATCATGGCCGCAGCCTGTCACAACTGGGACACTTTTATGCTGATGCCATCAATGACAGCGGCATTCGCTTCGATACCCTGTTCGGACCCGCCTACAAAGGCATACCGCTGGCAACGACCTGTGCCATCGCCCTGTCTGAAAAATACAACCACAATACTGCCGTCTGTTTTAATCGTAAGGAAGCCAAGGATCATGGCGAGGGTGGCAACCTGATTGGTGCGCCACTCTCCGGCAAGGTGCTGATCATTGATGATGTCATTACGGCCGGCACCGCGATTCGCGAATCAATGGAGATCATTCAGGCACATGGTGCACAGGCAGCCGGTGTCGTCATTGCCCTCAACCGGCAGGAACGGGGCAAGGAGAGCCGCTCTGCAATTCAGGAAGTGGAAGACACTTACCAGATTCCGGTGATTAGCATCATTAACCTGGCACACCTGATTGCCTACATCACCCACAACGAAAAATATGCCGGTTATTTGACGGCCATTAAGGCCTACCGGGAACGCTACGGCGTCTGAAGCAGGAAGTTATCTCGGCCGATAATCAGGCTGATGCCTACTACGATCGTGACAAATTCGTAAGCGCGTTTGATCCATCGGTTGCCCTTGATGATGGAAAAATGAGCACCGATGTAGCCACCGAGCAGGGAACCCAGTAACAGGACCGGTAACCAGACCCACTGGATATTGCCGTAGAGGCCGAGTGTCAGTGCTCCGCTGCCGTTCCAGAACAGACCCACCAGGACCAGCGTGTGGGCCACGGCACGACGATAATCCAGCCCATACCAGTGCACCAGCCACAAAGTTACAAACAGGCCGGTGCCGGAGGTTAAGGATCCGTTCAGAATACCGATGATAAACAGGACAATACCACCGAGCAGGGTCTGGCGAGTATCTAGCCGACGGGGAGCATATGTCTGACCCAATTGTGGCTTAAAAATTGAATAGATCCCCAATGCCATGGTCATAATACCAAGGGCAACCTCGGCATGGCGGTCAGGGATGAACAGGACGATATGTGCACCCAGGATAACGCCTGGCACACCGGCCAGCAGGACACTATAGATATAATAGCGCTGCAGGGAATGCTCACGAAAGTGCCGCAGGGTGGCACCCACACCCAGGGCAACGCTGGCAACCTTATGTGTTGCCAGGGCGGCACTGAATGGAATACCAAAGAATATCAGGGCCGGTAACTGTAATAACCCGGCGCCACCACCAGCAAAAGCTGAAAAGGCGTTCGCAATCAGTGAGATAATGAATAGTGAAATATGATCCAGCACACAATTTAACTAAACAGGGAGCATTCGACATATTGTATCCTGTAAAATCAACAAGATCAGAACCAGACACACTGAATGGAATGACACGCGCTACTCTTAATCGCACCCTGTTTGGCCCTGTCCTGATCATGGTTTTGCTAGCTTTCAGTCAGCATGGCCATGCCAAGCTCATCAAATGCTGGGAAAACGATGTCGGCATTCGCGAGTGTGGCAGCACTGTGCCACCGGAATACTCACAAAAACGTATCGAAGTCGTGAATGAGCGTGGGCTGGTGGTCAGGGTCATCGAAGCGGCCAAGACACCGGAACAGCTGGCCCGCGAACGTGAACAGGAATACCTGAGAAAACAGCAGGAAGCGGCCCGCAGGGAGCAGGCCCGCCTGGACGCCATCCTGCTCAACGCCTATACAACAGAGCGCGACCTGCTCCTGGCCAGAGATAATAACGTCAAGGCGGCACAGGGCCAGATTGATATCAGTCGCAGCAATCTCAAGTTACTGGAAAATAATCTGGCTGATCTGGAAAGCCGCGCGGCCAATTACGAACGCACGGGCAAAGAACCCCCGCAGTCACTGATCGATGAAATCAGCCAGCTCAAGGTCCAGATCAGCGGTAAATCGGAAAATGTTGCGCGACAGGAAGATGATCTGCAGCGGCTCAAAAGTCGTTTTGATAGTGACCTGAAACGCTTTCGTCAACTGAAAAAGGGTCGGGTCAACTAATTACCTGTTTCAGGATCGGCCACTGATCATCCCAGTGCGACAGGGGCACCGACTGAAATTCACTGCGCACGAAATACTGCAACTTTCCCTGAATAAGACAGACCAGCATATTCGCGCGTGCCGCAATTGATTTACCCGGGGTTAATTCCTGCGCCGCCTCACCTTCTCGCATGACCTGTTTGAACTGTGACTCGAGGCGTTCGTAAAACTTGTCGATGCGTTTGCGTAACCGATCGGTTTCCCCCACCAGTACATCACCAATTAAAAGGCGAGTGATACCGGGATTTTTCTGTGCAAAACCCAGTACGAGGTGCAATATTTTTTCGATTCGCACAATGGCGGCTTTTTCATCTTCCAGTATTCGATTGCTTAATCCAAAGATGGAGTCTTCGATGAATTCAATCAGCGCTTCAAACATTTTTGCCTTGCTGGCAAAATGCCGGTACAGGGCCGCCTCGGAAACACCGACTGCGCGCGCCAGACCCGCCGTTGTAATGGGCTCACCCGGCGACTTCTCAAGTTCCAGTGCCAGGGTTTCCAGAATCTGCTGACGCCTTGATGATTTGGTTTCGCTCATCACCGCTATCCCATAATCAGCGTGCCGACACCTTCATCCGTCAACACTTCCAGTAACACTGCGTGTTCCACCCGACCATCAATGATCTGCGCGTTACGCACACCGGAACGCACTGCATCCAGCGCACACTGAACTTTTGGCAGCATACCGCCGTGGATAACTTCCTGCTTGATCAACTGATCAACATCCTGTGCCTTAAGACCGGTCAGTAGCTGATCATTTTGATCCATTACCCCGGTGGTATTGGTTAACAGAATCAGTTTCTCTGCATCCAGTGCAATCGCCATTTTACCGGCGACCAGATCTGCATTGATGTTGTAGGCCTGACCGTCCTCACCCACACCAATCGGCGCGATGACAGGAATAAAATCATCATTGACCAGCATCCTGACCACGGACGTATCGATACTTTCGACCTCGCCTACATGACCAATATCGATGATCTCCGGTGCCTCCAGATCAGGACTGCTCTTGGTGACTTTAAGTTTACGTGCCCGAATCAGTTCGCCGTCCTTGCCCGTCAGGCCGACGGCCTTGCCGCCATGGCGATTGATCAGGTTGACGATCTCCTTGTTGACGAGCCCACCCAGCACCATCTCAACCACGTTCATGGTTTCACTGTCGGTAACACGCATACCATTAATAAACTCGGACTGCTTGCCAATCTTCTTCAGAACGTCACCGATTTGCGGACCACCACCGTGCACCACAACCGGATTCATGCCGACCAGTTTCATCAGGACGATATCACGGGCAAATCCCCGTTTGAGGCTTTCATCCACCATGGCGTTACCGCCGTATTTAATCACCATGGTCTTGCCGGCAAAGCGTTGTATATAAGGTAATGCTTCACTGAGTACGGCGGCGATTTGCCTGGCCTGTTGCGATCCCAGACTCATGAATACCTGTTCCCTTTTGTAAGTTAGTACTCACATAATAAACGGAAAGGGATCACAAATCACCTGCCAGGCAGGCATGCTAAGCGGAATAGAATGGTCGCACGCCTTAGAAAGGCAATGATAGATCCGGTTTGACGGCCAGCATTTGCTGTTTGAAGGTTTGCTGAATACGTTCCATTGTCTTTTGATCCTTGCCTTCAAAACGCATGACCAGCACGGGTGTTGTGTTGGATGCCCTGACCAGTCCCCAGCCATCTGCAAAATCGGCACGTATACCATCGATCATGGTAATGTTCGCCTCACCGAAATCTGCCTGCATCATCAAATCTTCGATAAACCGATGTTGTTCACCTTCACGCATCTTGACGTTCAGTTCAGGTGTATTGACGGCATCCGGTAATGAACCAAATAATTCGGCTGATGACTGTGCTTGTCCTGAAAGAATTTCCAGCAACCGTGCACCTGAATAAAGTCCGTCATCAAAACCATACCAGCGCTCATTAAAGAAAATATGACCGCTCATTTCACCGGCTAATGCAGCGCCTGACTGTTTCATCTTGGCCTTGATCAAAGAGTGCCCGGTTTTCCACATAATGGGTTCGCCACCGCGCTCCCAGATGACCTTGGCCAGGTTGCTACTGCATTTGATGTCATAGATGATCTGGGCACCCTGGTTGCGTTTGAGCACGTCCATGGCAAACAACATCAGTAATCGATCAGCATAGATAATATGGCCCTGTGAATCCACGACACCCAGTCGATCACCATCACCGTCAAAGGCCAGACCAATATCGGCATTTTTACTTTTGACCGTTGCGATCAGGTCCTGCAGGTTTTCCGGACGGCTGGGATCGGGATGGTGGTTGGGAAACTTGCCGTCCACATCGCAATAAAGTTCGGTAACACGACATCCCATCGACTTGTAAAGCGTCGGTGCGATGGCACCTGCCACGCCATTACCGCAGTCAATGACAACACTAAGCGGCTTTTTGAGTTTGACGTCGCCGATAATGCGATCCAGATACGCCTTACCCACACCCTGGTTTACATAACCACCCTGACCACTGGCAAAATCACTTTCCTGAATGCGTTTATGCAGCGCCTGAATCTGATCGCCGGACAGGGTTTCACCGCCAATCATCATCTTGAAGCCATTGTAATCAGGTGGGTTGTGACTGCCCGTTAACATCACGCCGGTCCCATTGGCCTTTTCAGTGGCGGCATAGTACAGCACCGGAGTAGGCACCATACCAATATCAATCACATTAACACCGGTAGACTGCACACCTTTCACAAACGCACCACCGAGCTCAGGTCCTGACAAGCGACCGTCTCGGGCAAAGGCGAGATCCTTGAATCCCCTCGCTATCGCTTCAGTTCCCACTGCACGACCAATTAACATGGCATGCTGGGCTGTCAGCGTACTACCGACAATGCCGCGAATATCATAGGCCTTGAAGATTTCCGGCGGCGGTAAGGCCGGTGCCGGTTGGCGAGTTGACGTCACACCGCTTTGCATGGACCCGGATACGTCCTGCATTTGTGCCGTGTCCTGACTCACATCACGTGACTCGAAAACGGCTTTTTGTTCGCCGCTGTCGGTAACCGGTTGGGCTTGCTGCTTCTGCATTTCGATGTGTCGCATCATCACCGAAGCATCATCTTCATCGAGTTCTTCAACACTCAGTCCGGCACTGCTCATGGACAAGGGATCAAGGTCATCGGCACTAATATTGATTGCATCAGGATCATCATCCCGTTCCCGTTCGACCTGGCCACCACTCTCCACATCAGTTAGCCCACGTGCCGCTTCGACAAATTCCGGCAAATGCAAATGATAACCGTGTTTTTTATTACCGCGAATCGAGTCCGTGGTCATCATGATGAGATTTTTTGCGTCAACCAGCACTGCGCGACTGACCGAATTCTTGAGCAGGTATACAACCATCGCCGCCAGCACCACGGCAACCAGGAAAATAAACAAGGATTCCAGTGTGAGCGGTAATATGGGTACGGAAATCTTTGACCATACGGCCACATTCCAGCGCGTGCCTTCCACCTTGTAATACTCGGCTTTACCCAGCTTCAGATTCGCGTCTCCGCCCTTGTTAATCAGGATTGCCGGCTGATCCCCGGCGCGCTGATAGATTTCGATGTAACTGTCACTGATGATCGAATTGGTCCATACATCGATCGCCTTGGCATGCAAAGCCAGCTGCAGGTAACCCACCAGCCGGTTTCCATCGTAAACGGGCCTGACAACCTCCAGGTGTTCGTTAGCCGTTCCCGGTACATGCAGTTCCACAGGTGGCGCTTTATTGCCTGCTCGGGCTTCGTTAATCAGATCCAGGCAAGCATAGGTAACCGGTGGCTTGAGTTCACTACTGAGCCTCGGTGTACCAATCTGGTAAATACGCAGTGCCAGTGCGTAAGGAAATACCTTGTGCAATTCACTGGCCCGTTCGGCGATGGCATTACTGTCTCCTCGTTTCAGTAATTCAACCAGGGCCGGATCTCGCGCCATGCTTTCCAGTGAATGAGCATACGAACCCACGGCCTGGGACAGCTGAAACGAGACACTGCGCGATACCACACCTTTTGCCTCGCGCTGTTGGTTACTTATCTGGCTATAGGAGATCTGCTGGGACAACCAAAGGGTAACGGCAAATATGAAGACAAATAAGGCAAACGCAATCAGCGACACGCGAACAAGGGTCATGCCGCCTTTGGTTTGTGCGGCGCGTTTACGGGAACGTCGACGTCTGGCCATGTATTAGTCCGTTTGTCCTTAACGTTGCTATTAACTGATTAATCAGGCGCGCCCGGTATGTCCAAAACCACCGTCGGCTCGATCACTACTGTCAAATTCACTGACGACATCAAATTCTGCCTGAACAACAGGCACGATCACTAATTGAGCAATGCGATCACCACATTCTATCGTAAAGGGCTCATGCCCCCGGTTCCAGCACGAAATATAAAGTTGCCCCTGGTAATCCGAATCAATCAGGCCAACCAGGTTACCGAGTACCACGCCATGTTTGTGGCCGAGACCGGAACGCGGCAGGATCACGGCGGCCAGATTGGGATCAGCGATATGAATAGCGATGCCCGTTGGAATTAACTGTGTCTCACCGGGTTTGACGATGATCGACGCATCCACACAGGCACGTAAATCCATACCGGCGGATCCATCCGTTGCATAGGCTGGTAGGGGAATATCAGTACCGATGCGCTTATCAAGGATTTTTAGTTGTATTGATTGCTTCACGTCAAGCCTCACACCACTCCCGCATTGTACCGGCTTGTGGCAGGTAATTGTATTCTAGTTATCTTTCAGGCTGTGATTAAAATGCAGAATATTATCGCCAGTCAATGCTGACTTATGGCGTACATGATAGCGTTGTGCGATATGTGCTACCAGTTCACGGGCCAGTTTGTTCTTGTCCTTGAGTGGTAATTCTATTTCACCTTCTCGCCAGACCAGACGCAATGCATTTTGCTCGGAATCAAAGCCACCTTCGCTATTGGCATCCACCCAGTTAGCGGCCACCATGTCGATACCTTTATCGTGCAGTTTTACCCGCGCATTATGCTCGAGATTTTCGGTTTCCGCGGCAAAGCCAACACAGTAACAGGCCGGGTAACGCTCTTTAACTGTCGTTAAAATATCCGGATTTTTGACCAGCACCAGCTCCATGCGATCCTGGCCTTTTTTAATTTTCTGATCACTGACCTGCTCTGGTCGATAATCCGCCACCGCGGCCGTCGCGATCATGATATCCACGTCGTTCATTCGAGCCATCACCGCCTTGAGCATTTGCTCGGCATTGGTGATTTTTTCGCACTGTACACCTGCGGGTGCCTCGAGACTGACCGGCCCGCTAATCAGGCTGACCCGCGCCCCCGCTTCGGCCGCCGCACCGGCCACCGCGTAACCCATTCTGCCGGAACTGCGATTGGAGACAAACCGTACCGGGTCGATGGCTTCGCGTGTCGGCCCGGCTGTGACTAATACATGCAGTCCTGCCAGGGCGCCGCTTTCAAACAGTTCTGCCAGTTGGGACAGCAGTACCACGGGTTCCTGCATACGCCCGGCACCGGTTTCACCACAGGCCTGTTCGCCGCTATCCGGCCCGAATATCAGTACACCGCGGCTGCGCAGGACACGAATATTGTCTTCGGTGGCCGGATCAGACCACATCTTATTATTCATGGCCGGTGCGACTGCCAACGGGACATCGCTGGCCAGACAGACCGCCATCAACAGGTCGTCGGCGCGGCCCAGTCTCAGGCGGGCCAGAAAATCGGCACTGGCCGGGGCCACCAGAATGGCATCGGCCCAGCGCGCCAGCTCGATATGTCCCATGCCGGCTTCAGCCCGGGTATCGAGGAGGTGTTCATGCACCGGATTGCCCGACAACGCCTGAAAGGTCATGGGGGTAACAAATTCCGTCGCCGCCCTGGTCATGACCACGCGGACATGGGCGCCATGCTCGCGCAGACGCCGAACGATATCGCCCGCCTTATAGGCGGCGATACTGCCGGTAATGCCGATCAGAATGCGTTTATTGGTGAGTCGTTCGAGCATGGTATTTTTTCCTTGTCCCATTATAGCCTGCAACTGATCAAGGATTTACAATAAGTTACCGTCTTTGAGAATTTATCGACATGGAGGTCGAAAATGCTACCGATTACTCACTGGCCCCTGGCCGAACGTCCGCGTGAGCGCCTGTTAAGTGCTGGCGCCCAGTCCCTCACCGATGCGGAATTACTCGCCATCTTCCTGCGTACTGGTATTCCGGGCAAAACCGCGGTGGATCTGGCCCGTGAATGCCTGCACCATTTTGGCGGGCTTCGCCAGCTACTGACCGCAGACCAATCGACGTTTTGCCGATTTAAAGGTCTCGGCCAGGCCAAATACGCCCTGTTGCAGGCGGTGCTGGAAATGGCCCGCCGCCACCTGGAGCAGCCACTCAATAATGGTGAAACCGTGCGCGATCCGGCCCATGCTCGACAGGCGGTGCGGGCCCGGTTGCGGGATTACCCCTACGAGGTGTTTGCCGTACTGTTTCTGGATAACCGCCACCGCGTGCTGGGCTTCGAGGAGATGTTTCGCGGTACCATCGACGGGGCCAGTGTGCCGGTGCGGGAGGTGGTTGCAACCTGCCTAAAACGCAATGCGGCGGCCGTCATTCTGGCCCATAACCACCCGTCCGGTGTGGCCGAACCAAGCCGGGCCGATAAACAGCTGACCGATCAGCTATGCCAGGCACTGCAACTGATAGGGGTACGGGTGCTGGACCACCTGGTGGTCGGCGACCGGCACTGCACCTCCTTTGCCGAGCGCGGCCTGCTGGGCTGAGGCCCGACTGAAATCGCGCTTTGGCCTTGCGTGGGCCGGGGCGATTCCGTACAATTCGCGCTCTTTTTTGGTATTGAATGGCTAACCAGGAGCAAGACCATGGCAAGAGTATGCCAAGTTACAGGAAAACGCCCGATGTCAGGCAACAACGTGTCGCACGCCAACAACAAGACGCGTCGTCGTTTCCTGCCCAACCTGCACACACATCGCTTCTGGGTCGAGTCTGAGAACCGCTGGGTCAAATTACGGGTCAGCTCAAAAGGCATGCGTATCATCGACAAGAAAGGCATCGATACCGTGCTGTCTGATATCCGCAATCGCGGCGAAAAGGTCTAGGAGCTGAACCATGGCAAAAGGTGCACGTGAAAAAATCCGTCTGGTTTCCAGTGCCGGTACCGGTCATTTCTATACAACTGACAAGAACAAGCGCAACATGCCGGAAAAGATGGAAATCAAGAAATACGACCCGGTCGTTCGCAAACACGTCATGTACAAGGAAGCCAAGATTAAATAATCTTGCCCGCAACCTTAGCAGTTGTGTTTTTCCAGTCGCAGATTCCCGAACTCATCACAGGTGGCTGACCAGTCTGGTGCCAGATAGGTTGTCGACACCGTTTCCGTGATCAGGGCCGGCCCTTCAACAATATCACCGTGAATCAGATCATCCCGTGCCAGGACCGGCACCGGTTGCGAAATACCCGTCAGTGAAACTGTTTGTGGTGACGATGCCTGTTGTTCTTCTCTCATGGCTTCAAACTGTACCAACGTCGGTACACGTGACTGACTGTACAAACCCACCCGTACATTCACGACTTCCACTGGCACATCAAGCTGATGCCCGTAACGTTGTTCGTGTAATTGATGAAACGCCACACGACTTTGTTCAATATCATGCCAGGGCACATTCAGGTAATACGACTGACCCTGATAGCGTAAATCCAGTGTGTAATCGATTTGAATATCTTCGGGCGCCACACCTTCTGCCAGCAACGCCGCCTGTCCTTGTTCAACCAGCGGCGCAAAACTGTCCTGCAATGCTTTGTGATCACAGTCATCCAGTAACTGACCGATCGTCTGCGAGAATTGCCGCGAACGCGGTGCTACCAGCATACCCAGTGCCGATAACACGCCGGCATATACCGGTACGATGGCGCGAGGAATGGCCAGTGAATCCGCCAGTGCACACACATGCAATCCGCCGGCACCGCCGAATGACATCAGGGTCAGCTCGCGTGCATCGATGCCGCGTTGTACCGACATCACGCGCAACGCCTGCGCCATGTGATCGTTGGCAATATCGATGATGCCCTGCGCGCATGCTTCGAGATCAAGTTTCAGTTGTGTGGCCAGTTCAGCGATGATACGCCGCGCGGCATCGGTATCCAGTGTCATATCGCCACCGAGAAAAGCATCGGCCCGCAAACGGCCCAGCACCAGGTTGGCATCGGTGACGGTGGCAACATCACCGCCTTTACCGTAACAGGCCGGACCCGGATCGGCACCGGCTGACTGTGGACCGACCTGCAATAAACCACCCGCATCGATACTGGCAATAGAGCCACCACCGGCGCCGATGGTATGCATGTCGACCATCGGGATCGCGACCGGGTAATCTCCGATGCGCCCTTCACTGGTCAGTTGCAACTGGCCTTCAACTAACGCCACGTCTGTTGAGGTACCACCCATATCAAAGGTCAATAATCGCGGTGTGTGCGTGATCTCACCGAGATAGCGGGCCGCGGCCAGACCACCGGCCGGGCCGGACAACACCATGTGCACGGCCTGATCACCGGCCTGATCGATGGCAATCGTGCCGCCGGAACTTTGCATCACGGAAATCGCAGCATGTGGAATACCGGTGGCCAGACGTTGCAGATAATCTTTTACCAATGGGCCGATGTAGGCATTGAGCCAGGTCGTCATGCCCCGTTCGTATTCTTTATATTCAGGCAGGATAAACGACGAACGCGAAACAAACAGGTCCGGCGGCAGAGTCTGTTCAATACGTTTTTCAAACTGATCATCGAGATAGGAAAATAACAGGTTAATCGCCACGGCACGGGGCTTCAGGCGGTCAATGGCATCCTGAAGTGATTGCAGATCTCCATCCGTGAGCGGATCGACGATCTCACCACGGGCGCCAATCCGCCCACCGGTTTCGAGGCAAAACCCGGCGGGTACCGGCGCCGACCACGCTTGCGGTTGCAGGTTATAAAGTTCACGACGCGTCTGCCTGCCGATGCTGAGCATGTCGGCAAAACCACGATTGGTGATAAACACGCACTCGACACCTTTTCTTTCCAGTATGGCATTGGTCGCCACTGTCGAACCATGCACAATGTACAGGTGATCCTGCTCAGGCAGATCATGCAGACCCAGGTCACGGATACCCTGCAAAATAGCCTGCTCGGGTGCAGCCGGTGTGGACAGCACCTTGTGAATACGAATATTGTCACCATGCCACAGGACAAAATCCGTAAAGGTACCGCCGGTATCGACCCCCAGAAAATATGTCGTAGCTGAACTTTGATCGGGTAACTGTGTCATGACTTGGCAGAAGTGGACTTGCCTGCGCAGGATCGTTGCATATAATCAGCAATGTGTTGAAAGCGCCATCCTAACACAGCACTGGTGTAAACAAGATGTATCAGAATGATAATCAAAAGCGAAACCGTGAATGAGTGAAGAAACACTAATCAGCGTCACCAACCTGAGTCGCTATTACGGCCCGATTCGCGCCGTCCATAATATCAGCTTCGAATTAAAACGCGGTGAAGTGCTGGGTTTTCTCGGACCCAATGGTGCAGGCAAATCCACCAGCATGCAGATGATCACCGGTAACCTCGCACCCAGTGCAGGGTCAGTCAAAATCTGCGGTACCGATTTACTGGATAACCCGAAACAGGCCAAGTCACAAATCGGTTACCTGCCTGAACAACCACCCGTGTACCGGGAGCTGACCGTCGTCGAATATCTGCGCTTTTGTGCCCGTATCAACCGCATTGCCAGGGCGGAAATTGCACAGGCGGTGGATCGTGCCATGCAACGCTGTGGCTTAAACAGTGTTGGTCATCGCCTGATCGGTAACCTGTCAAAAGGCTATCAACAACGCGTTGGTATTGCCCAGGCCATTATTCACTCACCCGCGATTGTCGTACTGGATGAACCCACCGTTGGGCTGGATCCGATCCAGATTCGCGAAATCCGCAGCCTGATTCGCGAGCTTGGGCAGGACCACGGCGTGATTCTTTCCACGCACATTCTGCCGGAAGTGCAAATGACCTGTGACCGTGTACAGATTATTCGCAACGGTGAACTGGTGTATCAGGATACGCTGGACAACCTCAATCAACAGACCCAGGCCAGCAGCCTGATACTTGGACTGGATCGGGAAATCGAAACGTCACAACTCGCCGCCTTGCCGAATATCAAACAGGTGGAACAACTGGCACCACGGCGCTGGCGATTGATTCTCAAAGATCAAACTCAACCCACTACCACCGTCGCCAGCAAAGTGATTGAAAATGGCTGGGGACTGATGGAACTGACGCCGGAACAAAAAACTCTGGAACAGATTTTCGTGGATATCACCACGGCCGAAGTCACCAGCGCTACTACCAGTACAACTGAAAGCGCGAACACGGAGGATGCGGCATGATTCTTACCCTGGCCACACGCGAATTACGCAGCCTGTTTTTATCACCGCTGGCCTGGGCCATTATCGGTGTCGTGCAGTTTATTCTGGCCTTTATCTTTGCCGTCAGCCTGCAGGACTTTCTGGTGGTACAGCAACCTCGTTTACACATGTACAATACCGCAGTCGGCATTACCGATTTTGTGGTCGGGCCGATCTATCACGCTGCCGCATTCATCATGATGTTCACGATTCCGTTAATCACCATGCGCAGCATCAGTGAGGAAAAACGCAGTACCTCCATTACCCTGCTCTACTCGGCACCTCTGAGCATGACGGAAATAGTTTTGGGCAAATATCTTGGGCTGGTCGGTTTTCTGGCGATCATGATGCTGGTATTTACCCTCATGCCATTATCGTTACTGTTTGCTGGCAGTCTGAACTGGGGGCTGTTTTTCAGTTCATTACTCGGTACCTTTTTAATGGTCAGCGCCTGTGCCGCCATCGGCCTGTTCATGTCGAGTCTTACAAAGCAGCCGATCATTGCCGCCATGAGTACCTTTGGTGCCATCTTGTTGTTATGGATTCTGTTCATGGCCGGTAACAATAATCCGGGCGAAGCGTTCAACCTGTTAAGTTACCTGTCGATTCTCGATCACCTGCAGGCTTTTCAGCGCGGGATTTTTTCCGTGAGTGATTTTGTGTATTACCTGCTGGTGATAATTTTGTTTCTTGTGTTGTGCATTCGTCGTCTTGACGGGGATCGTCTGCAGCGGTAGTCATTATGGAAATCAATAAAAAATCCCGGCGTACGTTACGCATACAGGGATGGATTTTTACCATCCTGTTTATTGCCGTCATCGGTCTGATTGGCTGGCTGTCGACGCGTTACAACCATGAATTTGACTGGACGGCGACCGGTCGTCATACATTAACCGACGCCAGTGCCACGGTGCTGGAAAAATTCGACGGACCGATCAATATCACTTCGTATGCCAGTGGTACCGATCAGGGGCCGGTGCGCCAGCGTGTACGCGATGTCCTGAAACGCTATCAGAAAAAGACCGACAAAATAAACCTGACCTTTGTCGATCCCATGACCAACCCGGAGAAGACCCGCGAACTGGGTATTCGGGTCGACGGCGAGATGATCATCGAGTACCAGGGACGTACCGAACATGTCATCGATTTCTCGGAACGCACCATCACCAACACCCTGCAACGTTTACTGCGCAATGCCGAACGCCAGATCATTTTTGTGACCGGTCATGGTGAACGTAACCCGGTTGGCCAGGCCAATCATGATCTTGGTATTTTAATGGAGGACCTGAAGAACAAAGGGTTTGAAGCCAATGTCATTAACCTGGCCAAGTCCCTGGCGGTTCCTCAAAATACCTCGGTACTGGTCATTGCCAGCCCGCAACTGAATTACCTGCCCGGTGAAATCACAATCATCAAAGACTTTCTGGATAAAGGTGGTAATTTACTCTGGATACACGATCCGGATTCAAAGGCACGCCTGGAAGCATTGGCCACCTCTCTGGGAATTGAATTTCTGGATGGTGTGATCGTGGACCAGGAAATTCAGTATCTGGGTGTGGCCGATCCAACCATTATCATGGGCCAGTACACCGACCATACCATCACCAGTGACTTCAAGGTACTCACCCTGTTTCCTCGCAGCGCCGGGTTAAAAACAAAACCAGCTTCCAACTGGCAGGCCGAAACCTTTCTGCAAAGTATTCAGCGCAGCTGGCTGGAACGCGGACTGTTACAGGGCACTATTCGGTTTGATGAAGGCGTCGACATTCAGGGACCGGTTGATGTAGGCGTTGCCCTGAGTCGTGAAATTGCTGAACACAAAGACGCTGAAACTGCACAGAATAATCAAAACAAAAAAACACAGCGCGTCGTGGTGATTGGTGACGGCGACTTTATTTCCAATGCCTATCTCGGTAATCAGGGTAATCAGGCACTCGGGGAAAATATTCTCAACTGGTTAACCCATGATGACAGCTTTATCGACATTCCCCAGGCCAAGGCACCGGATGCAGAAATGGCGGTCACCGAAACCGGGATGATCCTGTTTGGCGCGCTGTATTTTCTGGTCATACCGGTCATGCTGGTCGGGACCGGTGTCTTCATCTGGTTTCGGCGACGTAAACGCTAATCATGTCTACACGCAACCTGCTCAACCTCGTGCTGCTGGCGATTGTTGGAATACTGGTTCTGATCGTCGTGTATGAACCGGGCAAGCAACAGGATGAACCGGTACCGCTGACCACCGTCGACACCAAAACCATCAACAAAATTCATATCAGCCGCACGGGACAAAAAGATGTCACGCTGGTTAAATCACCTGATACCGGCAAGTGGCAAATGCTGGCACCGTTTAAGACCGCCGCTAATCGTATCAAGACCGAAAGCCTGCTCACCCTGCTGTCACAACACAGCGGTGCACAATATGCCATGGCCGATCTGGATGTAAAAACCTATGGCCTGGATTTGCCGCGTGCAACGATTATCTTTAATGATGAATTGAAGTTTGAGTTCGGCACAACCGAACCCTTGAACAAGCAACGTTACCTGCGATTTAACGATACCCTGCATGTCATTGACGATCATTTTTATTACCAGTTAATGTCGCCGGTCACGGTGTTTGTCGATCATCAACTCGTGCCGGTCGAAAAGGCCGTGACGAAACTGGAATTGCCCGACCTGAGCCTGTCACTGAACGAGGGCACCTGGCAACTGACCCCGCAACAGGACGGCGTTAGCAATGATCAGGCGAATGAACTGGTGGAAAACTGGAAAACCGCGTTCGCCATGCACATCAGTGAATATAAACCGGCACCAGCATCGAAGCAGGCAAAAATCTATTTCCTGAATGAAGAAAAACCGCTGGTGTTTGATATCATGTTTGAAAACGATACGCTGTTTCTGGGCCGCTCTGATCTCGGCCTTAAATACCAGATCGCACCGGATAATAAAAACGAATTATTAAAATTACCTCCCAAGATCGAAACACCGAACATCGACAAACCCTGACACATGCCGGAATTACCTGAAGTCGAGACCACGTTACGTGGCATCAAACCACACCTTCAGGGTAAAACCATCGACGCCATTATTATTCGCGATCGGCGCCTGCGCTGGCCGGTACCGTTAACGATTCGAAAAAAACTCGCCGGCCAGTTAATTGATAACATCGATCGGCGTGGGAAATACCTGCTGCTGCATACTCAGGTCGGTACAGTGATTATGCACCTGGGTATGTCGGGAAGCCTGCGTGTTATCGACAGCGCTGTTGTTCCTGAAAAACATGATCACATCGATATTGTGCTTGAAAACCACAAGGCCCTGCGCCTGCGTGATCCGCGCCGGTTTGGCTGTGTACTGTTTACCGCCACTGATCCACTCAAACACAAGCTACTGGCAGATCTTGGTCCGGAGCCATTAAGTGATGACTTCAATAGCGATTATCTTTATAAAAAATCCCGCAAACGCAAACTGGCGATAAAACTGTTTATCATGGACAGTAAAATTGTCGTGGGCGTGGGTAATATTTATGCCAATGAAGCGCTGTTTCTGGCCGGCATTCATCCGCGTCGTGCCGCGGGTAAAGTGAGTCGTGAAAGCTATGAGAAACTCGTTACGGCGATAAAGCAGGTATTAAGCGCCGCGATAAAAGCCGGTGGCACCAGTTTACGGGATTTTACGCGCAGTGTATGTAAACCCGGTGATTTTAAACAGTCACTGCGTGTATATGATAAAAAATCAGAGCCCTGTCCCGTGTGCGGCAAGCCCATCAGCCATGCGGTGATTGGCCAACGCTCGACTTACTACTGCACACAGTGTCAGAAATAACGCTATAAACTGTTACGGCTTCACCGAGGCTGACCCTTCGCCGCGCGGATCACTGGCCGCACTCAACCTGCCTGTGTGTTTGTTTTTGATGACGACCTGCATGTTGCCATAAGAACTGTCCAGTAATTGCAGTTCATGACCTCTTTTCACCAGATCATCAATTTGTTGTTGATCGAATGTACCGGGTTCGTACTGCACCTTGTCGGGCAGGTACTGATGATGAAAGCGAGGCTGACTGACAATCTGCTGCGCGGTTTTATTTTCTACCACACCCAGCACACCGTGCATGACCATGGTGATAATGCGACTGCCACCGGGTGTTCCGAGAACCGCAATCATATTCTCACTTTCCACAAAGGTCGGGCTCATACTCGACAGCATGCGTTTACCCGGTGCAATGGCATTGGCTTCAGCACCCACCAGTCCATAGGCATTCGGTGTACCGGGTTTGGCCGAGAAGTCATCCATTTCATCATTCAACAAAATACCCGTACCCGGCACCACGAAACATGAACCAAACGGATAATTAATACTGAGTGTTGCCGCGACACGATTGCCATCTTTATCAATAATAGAGAAATGCGTGGTGTGATTACCTTTTGGCTGATTGCCAATACCTTGCAACATTTGGCTAGGCGTTGCCTGATTCATATTAATGTCGGTAACAAGATTGTTCGCATGTGCCTGACTGATCAGCCGTGACACCGGTACCGGCACAAAGTCACTGTCACCCAGAAACTCGGCCCGGTCCCGATAGGCGCGCCGCATCACTTCGATGAAGACATGCTGCTGATCATGGAGTGACAGCCTGTGCCAGTTTTGCGCGGACAACATGTTCAGCATGGACAATATCGCCACACCGCCGGAAGAAGGTGGCGGAACAGTGGTCACTTTAAATCCGCGATAGTGACCGACCAGCGGCCGACGTTGTTTAACTTTGTAATTATTAAGATCCGCCAGTGACCAGATTCCCCCCGCTGCATTCGTGCCATCCACTAACTGCCTGGCAACCGGTCCGGCATAAAAACCGTCGTGACCGTGTTGTGCGATACGTTGCAGGGTGCGTGCGAGATCCGGCTGGCGAATGATAAAACCGTCGGCAGGGACTTCATTGTTATCCAGAAATATTTCTGCTGATGATGAGTACTGACGCAAGGCATCTAATCGAAATTGCGCCATGCGTCGATAATGCGGTGTCACGGCAAAACCGTTTTGCGCAGCGCGAATCGCCGGCGCGAGGCTGACCTGCAGATCAAGCTTACCGAACTGTTTGGCGATGTGTACCAGTGCTGCCGGCTGACCGGGAATACCGGCGGACAACGGGCCGGTAATGGACAAATCAGGAACAACGTTTCCATCTTTATCCAGGTACATGTCGCGATGCGCGCGCAGCGGTGCCACTTCGCGACCATCGATGACCATATCGTGATTATCACTGGCGCGATGCAATAACCAGAACCCACCACCGCCCATGCCGGAACTGTACGGCTCAACCACCGCCAGGGTGGTACTCACGGCCACGGCCGCATCAAAGGCATTCCCCCCTTGAGCAAGAATGTCCATGCCGGCTTGTGTAGCAAGTGGATGTGCACTGGCAACGGCCGCCTGATGGCCAGTTGACGGTTGTTGGTTCAGCCCAACGGACTGACAGGACATCAGCAGGGAAGAAATTAATACCAGTTTAAGCGGGTGAAGAAAACGCATGTGTGCATTCTAAGGTAATCTGGCGAACGTGACACAGCCCATCGTGTCACAAACAATCACAGGTCAGGAGGCCTTGCGGCCGGTAAGTTTTTCGTATTTGAGTTTGAGTGTGTCGTCCGATTCCTTGTTATCCGGGTCAACCAGAATGCAGTCGACCGGACACACCTCGATGCACTGCGGCGTATCGAAATGTCCCACACACTCGGTGCACAGACTGGGATTGATTTCATAAATCTCATCACCCTGTGCGATGGCCTCGTTGGGGCACTCGGGCTCACACACATCACAGTTGATGCATTCATCGGTGATCAGTAACGACATGGTACGACCTGGAAAAACCTACTAATTGACTCAGAAAGGCGAATATTAGCGCATTCTGTTATGGATTGCAGCCACCACATTGGCCGGGACAAACGGGCTGATATCACCACCCAATCGGGCGATTTCCCGCACCAGGCTGGAGGATATATAGGAATACTGCTCAGCCGGGGTCAAAAACACGGTTTCAATATCATCGCGCAGGTGCCGGTTCATACTGGCGAGCTGAAACTCATACTCGAAATCGGACACGGCACGCAGGCCGCGAATAATCACAGTGGCGTCCACTTCGCGCATGTATTCCACCAGCAACGTATTAAACCCACGTACCTCGACATTTTCATATCCGGACAGGGCTTCTTTAGCCAGCTCTACCCGCTCATTCAGACTGAAAAACGGTGTCTTGCCGGCACTCTCGGCAATGGCGACCACCACCCGTTCGAACAGGCGTGAAGCTCGTTGCACCAGATCACTGTGCCCGACGGTAATCGGATCAAACGTGCCGGGATAAATAGCAGTTTGTAAACTCATGGCATAAAGATACGCAGCGCCAGGAAGGCTGACAAGTTAATTTGCGGCTTTATAAAGGGCATAGTTAACCTGACCGGCCTGTTTGTGGCGATGGCGCTGCCATGTGGATGGCAAACCGGACGTGTCAAAATGCTGGTCGTGTTCGACATAGACAAAGGCATTGGGAGCCAGCCATTGATTATCCTGTAGCAGCCTGCATGTGGATGTCAGTAAGTCAGTTGCCTGGTAGGGTGGATCAACAAACACGAGATCGAACGGTTCTTTATTACCCTGCAGGTAACGTAGCACGTCCATTTCAACAAAGCGTGCCGACCTGGCACCGAGTAACTGGCAATTGTCACGTAAAGCCTGAATTGATTCGCGATGTTGATCAACAAACACCACCTGTTCGGCACCGCGTGACAGGGCTTCGAGTCCAAGTATGCCGCTGCCGCAAAACAAATCCAGGCAACGCGCGCCGTCGATAACCGGCATTAACCAGTTGAATAATGTTTCCCTGACGCGATCCGGTGTTGGTCGTAAGGCTGGATTGGCGGCAAACTGAATGCGCCGACTACGCCAGGCACCGGCGATGATGCGCAATGACTGCTTGCCGGTTTTGGCTGCCATGCATTAATCAGTCTTCGCTACTGAAATCACCTACCAGTACGGTGACCATGCTGTCCGGATCGACCCGACGTTTAAATGCATCCTTAATCTGATCGACCGTTACTTCTTCAATATGCTGATTGAACGTTTTAAGGTAATCCAGCGGCAGATCGTAAAAACCGATCATGGCGACATATTCGGTGATGTCATTATTCGAATCCAGCCGCAGCGCAAAACCACCGGTAATGTTTTTCTTTGCCGAGATCAGCTCTTCTTCTGTCGGCCCATCTTCGATAAAGGTTTTGAGCGTAGACATTAAAACTTCGAGTGCCTGCTGGGCCTGTTCATTCTTGGTTTGCAGCCCCATTACAAAGGGTCCCTTGCGCTGCATGGGTGAAAAATACGTGTAGCTGCTGTATGCCAGGCCACGTTTTTCACGAATCTCCGTTACCACACGTGAGCCAAAACCACTGCCACCCAGAATGTGATTACCGACATAGAGAGTAAAATAATCCGGATCACTACGGTTCTTGCCGGGCTGGCCGACCAGTATCGTCGTTTGTGTCGATGGATGTTGTTCACGTATCGTGACCGCCTTCTCCACCGCATCAACTTCCGGTAAGTCCGACGCCGGTTCACCTTCGGGTAAATCCGACATCAACTGATCCGCGATTGCTTTCGCCTGCGATTTATCGACTGCACCGACAATCACCACGATGGCATTTTTCGCCACGTAATACCGATTATAAAAAGCGACAATGTCCGCCAGACTCAGGTCAGAAATACTTTTCGTCGTACCCAGTGTCGGAATGGCGTACGGGTGTTGACCATATAGTCCACGGTAAAAGGCTTTCTCGGCAATATCAGATGGTGATTCCTGCTGGTTCTTCAGTGCAACCAGGACACGTTGACGCTCTCGTTGCAGCTCGCTGTCCTCAAAGCGTGGTTTTTGCAAGATCACCTGCATGGTTTGCAACGCTGAAGTCAGCCAGTCTTTTTCCGTCAGACTACGTAACTTCAACACGGCCATATCGCGATAAGCCGCGGTAGAAAACTGTGCACCAACCTCATCGAAACGTTCAACGATCTGATCGGTATTCCATTCGCCGGCTCCGTGATCCAGTAACAGGTTGGTCATCGCCGCCAGCCCCGGCTTGTCACCATCGCGTGCACTACCGGCATTGAACACCACGCGAATGTCGACCATGGGTAATTCCGGTGCATGCACATAATAAACCCGGTTACCGCGTTTGCCGGTCCAGCTCTGAATCTGTAAGCCATCAACGTGCGCTTCACCTGAACCGGAACCGATCTCGTCATCACCGGACAGGGCATACAGCATCACAACAATAATGACCGCAACAAATGCAACAAGTGTAATTGTCTTTTTATCCATCTTCATACTCAGTGTCTCGTCGGCACGCTAACGGAAGGTTTACGACGTGGTGTTTTGGCATCCTTCTGAGGTTCCAGTATGGCCACAACCAGGTGATCATCGACCAGGTATTTCTGTGCAACCTGCTGGACCTGCTCGGGTGTTACCGCCTTGATGTTCTCCAGATACTCATCCACCTTGGGCCAGCCTAAACCGACCGTTTCAAGTATGCCCAGCGCCATGGCCTGGTAAAACACCGAATCCTTTTCATAAACATCATTGGCAATCACCTGCGCCTTGATGCGTTCCAGCTCCGCATCAGAGACCTTTTCTGTCTTTAACCGGTTGAGTTGTTCGCGTAAGGCCTGTTCAACCTCCTCGACCGTTTTACCCGGTGCCGGTGTCGCATCGACCATAAACATTTCGTCGTACATGGAATGCATGTTGTAGCCGGCACTGGCATCAATGGCGATCTGTTTGTCGCGCACCAGTATCTTTGAAAAACGCGAACTGCGTGATGCACTCAAGACGCTGGCCAGCATTTCCAGTGCATAGGGTTCCCATTTCTCGGCCGCTGTTTTTAATACCGGTGCCTTGTAACCCATCAGTACGTACGGCACTTTGGCCGGCGCACGCACCACGACACGACGTGGTCCAAGCTGGGGTGCCTCATCACGTGGTTTTAGCGCGGCAATCGTGCGTTTTGGAATTGCCGCAAAATGTTTTTTTGTCAGGTTGTAGACTTCTTCCGGATCGACATCCCCGGCAATCACCAGAGTGGCGTTGTTAGGTGCGTACCACTGATCATACCAGTGCCGCAGGTCTGCGATCGTCAGGTGATCCAGATCGTTCATCCAGCCGATAATCGGATTTTTATAGGGATTATTGTTATAGGCTGTAGCATTGAATTGCTCATAAGTCAGGGAGCGTGGATTATCTTCCGTGCGCATGCGCCGTTCTTCCTTCACCACCTCTATCTCCTTGATGAATTCATCTTCGGGCAAGGTCAGGTTACGCATGCGATCGGCCTCCAGTTCAAGTGCGATCGGCAATCGACTTTTTTCAAGAATCTGGAAATAGGCGGTGTAATCCCGGCCGGTGAAGGCGTTCTCGCGTCCTCCGTGTTCCTTGATGACTTTGGAGAACTCGCCCGGACCCAGTTTACCGGTGCCCTTGAACATCATGTGTTCAAGCACATGCGATATGCCGGTGATCCCGTTGTATTCGTAACTGGCCCCGACCTTGTACCAGATCTGCGTGACAACGATGGGTGCCCGATGATCCTGCTTGACCAGCAGCTTCATACCGTTATCAAGCAGATATTCGTGTACCCGCTGCTCGGCACTGGCAATGGGAGGCAGAAAAACGATCAAAATAAAAATCAGACTGCGCATATTGGTATCTTCACACTCATTGGCTGACAAATGGTAGGATAACGACATTCAACACGATTCGCTACATACCCGGGTTAGGCAGGCATGGCACTATTTAGTTTCAAAAAACCTGACGCAGAGCAGGAACAGAAAACCGGCTGGTTGTCACGACTTCGACATGGTCTTTCACGTACACGCAATAACCTCGCGGCAGGTATCGGCGATCTGCTGCTGGGCAAAAAAGCCATCGATGATGAATTACTTGAGGACATTGAAACCTGCCTGCTGACCGCCGATGTCGGTGTGGAGGCCACGCAGGAAATCATCAGTGATTTAACCGCACAGATATCACGTGACAAACTGGCGGACAGCGGTGCCCTGTACAATGCCCTGCGCGAAAAACTCATCGCCATGCTACAGCCCGTCAGCCAGGGCCTGAGTATTCCCGAACAGGATAAGCCCTTCACGTTACTGATTGTCGGCGTGAACGGTGCCGGTAAAACCACCACTATTGGCAAGCTGGCCAGGCACCTGCAGAACGCCGGTGAAAAGGTCATGCTGGCCGCCGGGGATACTTTCCGTGCCGCGGCGATCGAACAGTTACAGACCTGGGGAAAGCGCAATGACGTACCGGTGATTGCACAGCAATCCGGCAGTGACTGTGCCGCGGTGATTTATGATGCCATGCAGGCTGCCTCGTCACGTCATATTGACGTATTAATCGCCGATACCGCTGGCCGCCTGCAAACCCAGTCGCACCTGATGGATGAGCTCAAAAAGGTGAAACGGGTCATGGCCAAATATGATTCAAATGCACCACAGGAAGTCATGCTGGTACTGGATGCCAGCACCGGCCAGAACGCCCTGCAACAGGCCAGGCAATTTCATGATGCTGTTGGCGTGACCGGCATCACTATCACCAAGCTGGACGGCACCGCCAAAGGTGGTATTGTTTTCGCCATTGCCGCCACACTCGGCATTCCCATCCGTTTCATTGGTGTGGGGGAAAGTGTGGAGGACCTGCAGGTATTCGATGCCGAAGCCTTTGTCGATGCCCTGTTACAAATAGAATAAAGAGACCAAACATGATTAACTTTATTCAGGCCTGTAAGCGTTATCCTGGCAGCCAGGACGCGCTGAGCAATGTCAGCTTTGAACTGGGTGAAGGTGAAATGGCATTTCTGACCGGGCATTCCGGCGCCGGTAAAAGCACCCTGCTCAAGCTAATCGCGTTGATCGAACGCACTACACGCGGCCAGGTCCTGGTGAATGGGGAAAACACCGCCAAGGTCAAACGCCGCCGCATTCCGTATTTTCGCCGCAAAATCGGCATCATCTTTCAGGACCACCAGCTCCTGTTCGATCGCACGGTGTATGACAATGTCGCCCTGCCACTGATTATCGATGGTCAGCCGCCACGTGAAATTGCCCGCCGAACACGGGCGGCACTGGACAAGGTTGGCCTGTTAAGCCGCGAGAAAAGTTTTCCCATCACACTCTCCGGTGGTGAACAACAACGAGTGGGCATCGCGCGCGCCGTGGTCAACAAGCCACCTTTACTACTGGCCGATGAGCCCACCGGTAACTTGGACCCGGAGTTGTCCTGGGAGATCATGCAGATTTTTGAGCAGTTCCGGCAGGTCGGTGTCACCGTGCTGGTAGCCAGCCACGACCTGGATATGATTCAACGCATGGGGCACCGCATTCTGGCACTCAAACAGGGCCAGTTAATCGGCGATACGGCGAACGCGGCATGAAAGCGACCGATCAGTTTTTTCAGGATGTCAGCCCCCGCGACAAACCGGGTCTGGCCACCATTATCAAAACCTATTTCATGCGCCATGCGCAGGTCTTCTTTTACAGTCTGGGACAGTTATGGCGCACGCCCTTTTCCCTGTTTATGACCGCCGCGGTCATTGCCATTGCGCTGGCCCTGCCTACCGGACTACACCTGTTATTAGAAAACGCCCAGGCCCTCAGTGGTGGCTGGGATGGTGCCGCCAAGGTCTCACTGTTCCTGAAAAAGTCGGCTTCCGAACAACAGGCAGAACAGTTACGCAACAAAATACGCAAGATGCCCGAGATTGCCGAAGTGGAGTTCATCTCGCGTGACAAGGGTCTGGCCGATTTCAAGGCCCGTACCGGTTACGGTGATGCCATTACGGCACTGGATGAAAACCCGATTCCACACCTGATCGTCGTGACGCCAAAATTACAGCACAGTGATGCGCAGCAACTGGAGGCACTGGCCAAACAGTTTCGGGAAATCAGCCAGGTAGAGTTTGTGCAACTGGACCAGGAATGGGTGCAGCGGTTGTATGCCATTATGGACATCGTCAGCCAGGGTGTGCTGATCCTGGGAATCATGATTTCCATCGCCGTGTTACTGGTCGTAGGCAATACCATTCGCCTGGCCATTCAGAACCGGCGTGACGAAATCGTGATCGTCAAGCTGATTGGCGGTACCGACGCTTTCATTCGACGGCCCTTCCTGTATACCGGCTTCTGGTACGGCCTGATCGGCGGCGTAATGGCGCTGATCCTGGTGTTTATCGCCCTGTGGCTGATGAACGGACCCGTGGAAAAGCTGGCCGGGCTCTATCAGACACCTTTTTCACTTCATAAAATGGACATCGGTACGATAACCATAGTATTAGCGCTGAGTATTGGCCTGGGCCTGGGGGGGTCCTGGATCGCCGTAGGCCGCCATTTAAGGGATATTGAGCCCCGTTAAGCCAGTTTGCACCCGGCTGTTGTGGGGACTATAAAAATAGGAAGAACTGATAAATACCATGTCTGATAATGTGACCCGAATAATCGTCGTTGATGGCTCATCGGTAACCCGTGCCATCCTGACTCGAATTCTGCAGGAAGAAGTCAGTAATGCGGAGATTTTCCCCTGCGCATCCGGTGAGGAAGCGCTCACTTTACTCAGCCACAGCAAATATGACCTGGTCTCGACAGCGCTAATGCTGCCGGATATGGATGGCCTGGAACTGAGCCGACAAATTCGCGCTTCCAAGCATCACAGCTATATTCCCGTGATCGTGGTGTCCGGTGATGCCGACTCGCGCTTGCTGCGCGAAGGGTTTGAGGCCGGTGTGACTGATTATTTCGATAAATCAAAAGGTTATAAAGCGTTTGGTGGCTTCATTCGCTCTTTCGTGCAACGTCACTCCGGCCTGATAGGTCATGTGCTGTTTGTCGAGGACAGCGCCACGGCGGCTGCAGTAGTGCGTAAAATTCTTGAAAAACATGGACTTAAAGTCACCCTGATGGCTACCGCAGAAAAGGCGCTGCGGCAGCTTCAAACGCAGCAAAAATCGGATGATCCGGCGGATGAATTTGACCTGGTCATCACGGATTTCATACTCGAAGGCGATATGACCGGCGGCGACCTGCTGCATGCCATTCGCGCCAAGATGCACAAGTCACAGCAGGAATGCCCGGTGCTGGTACTGACCAGCACGGATGATCAGCAGACCCAGGTGGAAGTCTTTCACGCCGGTGCCAACGACTTTGTGGCCAAACCCATCGTCGAAGAGGTGCTGATTGCGCGAGTACGTGCCCTGTTGCTGATTAAACACCAGTACGACGCCCTCAAGCAGCAGGCCGAGGACATGCGCTGGATTGCCGTCACCGACAGCCTCACGGGAGTGCGTTCCAAGCGCTATCTGGTGGACAACGGTGAGGCCTTTATCAGCGATAACCGTAAACAACCGGTCTGGGCCATGCTCATCGACATCGACCACTTCAAGCAGATCAACGATACCCTTGGCCATATCACCGGTGACCACGTGCTGGCCGAACTGGGCGAGAAGCTCAATGCCAGCTTTAAAGATGGCATGGTGGTCCGCTTCGGTGGCGAAGAATTCTGCGTGCTGGTACCCAATATGACCCCCGATCAGATACTGGAGCGGGCCGAACGCCTGCGCACTGAAACCAAGGCCCTGCGTCCGGCCAACGTCGATGTCACCGTCAGTATCGGCCTTGCCTCCACGGGTGACTTCCCGGAAGAAACGCTGACTCGCTTCATAGCCCTGGCCGACAAGGCCCTGTATCGGGCCAAGGAAACCGGTCGTGACCGGGTTTATATTTATACCAGCGACGGCCCGATCCCCTCACCCTGGGATGAGGAATCCATCTCCTCCGATAACACGGTCGCACCAACATTATCCCACTAGGCATTACCCACTGGGATTGTGGGTAAATTACTGAAATAACAAGCTTTTTGTACGGAACTTCCCCGTATATTGGCACTCAAAGTTCATGAGTGCTAGTATTAACCAGTCCTAATAAAGGGAGAAACCAAACGAATGAGCAAGACTTACGACATGCAAATGCCTGTCCCTACCGGTAGCCTTGACGCCTATCTGCAGGCCATCAATGGTATTCCGGTATTAAGTGCTGATGAAGAAAAAGCGCTGGCTACTCGCCTGCGTGAGAACGGTGACCTGGATGCAGCCCGCAAGCTGATTTTGTCGCATTTACGCTTCGTCGCCCATATTGCTCGTGGTTATAGCGGTTATGGCCTGCCATTGGCGGATCTGATCCAGGAAGGAAATATTGGTTTAATGAAAGCGGTCAAGCGTTTCGACCCGACGGTTGGCGTTCGACTTGTATCTTTTGCGGTTTACTGGATTCGTGCCGAAATTCACGAATTCATTCTGCGTAACTGGCGTATCGTCAAGGTCGCCACCACCAAGGCGCAGCGCAAGTTGTTCTTTAATCTGCGCAGCTCCAAGAAACGTCTTGGCTGGTTCTCGCATGACGAAGTCGAACAGGTCGCCAAAGATCTGGGCGTATCCACCAGCGAAGTACTGGAAATGGAATCACGTATGAGCGGCCAGGATATCGGTTTTGATCTGCGTGATGACGATGATGAAGATAACGTGTATGCACCGGTCAGTTATCTGCAGGACGCCAGTGTCGGACCGGCGGAACAGTTCGAAAACGAGCAGTGGGAAAGTTACAATAATGATCGGCTTGGTCATGCACTGGCAACGCTGGATGAACGTAGTCAGGATATCGTGCAACGTCGCTGGCTGAATGAAAAGAAAGATACCTTGCAGGAGCTGGCTGATAAATACCAGGTTTCGGCTGAGCGCATTCGTCAGCTTGAAAACAATGCCATCAGGAAACTGCGCAGCGCGCTGGCATAAAACAAACAAATATTAAACATTTTAAAAAGGCCGTCATCGACGGCCTTTTTTTATTCGGCTTTGCTGCCGGACGATTTAGCTTCATCAAGATCCAGCACATTCCCTTCCTCATCTTCTTCGTCATCAGCTACTTGTACAAGATTCTTTTCGATCTTCTGTTTTAACTGGGTCAACTCATTTTCCAGGTGTTTAACACCGTCTTTTTTACCCGTCCCGCCTTCATACATCTGGGTATATTCCTTGAGCATATTGTCCATGGATTGCATGGCTTCATCGAGGTCTTTCTGCAACTTGTCCCGTTCGGCCGTCATCTGTTTTAACTTTGAACGTAGCTGTGCTTCAGCTTTGGGATTATCACCGCGTTCTACGATTTTTTCTGTTGGTTGTTTATCTACCAGTTGCCGGTAAGTTGACGCCATCTGCTCAACGTCCTGTCGCATATCCGGCAGATCTTCCCGATTCTTGCGTAAGAACAGGCGTAAACCCCGATTGTAAACACGCTTTTCACTGCCCAGCATCGTGGTAGCGGTTTTCTCCGCTTCCTCGTCATTCATCTGGTGAACTTTTTTCAGAATCTCAACCAACTGCGCTTTACGGCCTGTTTCCTGCTCATTGAGTTCGGCCACAAAACGTTTTGCGACGCTGGTATCCTTTGAACGATTTCGAATACCAACAAACACTAGCACAATAAAAAGCAGCAGCAGGACTAAACCTACTTCAGAAAAAATGACAAGCAAACTGGTTAGCGACTCGGTCATACTTCCAGTTCCGCTTCAACTTCCTCCTGTTCACGGGCCATGCGCTTGCGCCACAGGCGTAAAACAAACCAGCCAACACCAAACAGGATTATGTTAATCCCTACCACCAGCGACAACACCATTGTCCAGTTAAAACCGTCTGATTCAGCTTCGCTGTCCTCAGTCATATTATCTGCAGGTTGTTCCTGTTCCGGAGCCTTTTCCGCAACAGCTTTTTCAGGCGCTGGTTGCTCTACAGGAACGGTTTCTTTTGGCTTGATTTTCAGCGCCAGTGACTGTGCTTCACCGGTTACGGCCAGTACCTGCTCGAAATCCATTTTAATGGCTTCGTTGCTATAACGGTTGCCCGCCAGGGTCAGGACAACTTTTTTATTGGCGTGCTCGGCTGGTACCTGAATCTGCCATTTTAAATCGTCCACCTGTTTTATAATTTGCGGTTCCAGATCGGCAATTGCCAGTTGCATGGATACCGTCTCGGGACGAATCAAACCGGCATGAGGTGTAATTGTAATGATGAACGGCTGTTGCGCCTCATGTTGCTCAATCGTGATATTGGCCGGACTGTCATGGACCTGCAGTGTATGGCGAATGATACGTTTGAAGGTGAGACTCTTTGCACGTACAGCGATTTCATAATTACCGGCTTTTTCCACCGACTCAATTGCTGCACTATAAACACCATCGCCTTTGATAACATCGGGACTGTTTCCGTTATCCATCAATTTGGTGCTGACAACACGATCTTCGCCATCAATCAGCTTCACGTCAAACTCGGTAACGGCAAGCAAATTTTGATTGGTGACTGTCTTGCCCTCTTCCATGAGACGTGCCCGTGTATCAAATGCATCACCGAGCATGAGTGTATTCGGCATGTTATCGACTTTGAGGCGTAAATTGGTTACCACCATCACACGGTTATCCGGATCGACATTTGCCTGTAGCAACCATTCACCAGGCAACGGACCTTTTATGGTGATCAGGTCATAACCCTGTTCGTGATGCCAGCTGACGGTTTGCGGGTGTTTTTTCTGCGACCATTTTTCACCGTTTGGCAAAGTCAGCTGCGTGGGCGGTGACTCCTTGGCGAGAAACACCAGCACCGTTATATCACTGACATGTTTGTCGACGGTAAATTTGTTATCTTCGATAGGCAGCGTGTCCGGTTTTACCGATTTTTCAAACATGCGGAAAAAAATTCGCTGCAGTTGATCGGCACTTTCCACCTGCTCATTCGCACCACCGGTCGCACCTGACAGGGCATTGAGTAATTCGAGATCGGCGTTTTTTGATAACGCAATGGTGTGAATCTTTGCGTCAGCCGCTTCGATGCGTGGCAAAATCTCCTGCAATAAACGCCGCCGGGATTGTTCGTTGAGACGTGGGTCCTTGTCGATATCCACCATGCCATCGGTCAGTAAAATCAGGTGACGACGATAACTGGGATCAGGCCGTTGCCAGTCCGTGGTGGACTTCTTGATGGCATCCTCGATATTGGTAAACAGCCCGCGCGAATGGATCTTGTCGGCTTCCTGCATGGCACGCTGTTTCCAGGCCTTGTCGACCTTGTCCAGTTTGACCTGCATATTGACGTATCGACCAAACGTCCAGATACCGCTGCGAGTTCCCTCGGGCATCAGACCAACCAGCATGCGCACTGCCGGTGCCCGCAAATTCTGTGGATCATTCTTTTTCATGCTGCCGGACACATCGATCAGCACGCGTACATCCGTGACGGATTCAGCCAGCGCGGATACAGGCAGGCAAACCGTGAGGACGGCTGCCAGCAGGCCCAGCAAAGGAATTCGATGCATGTTCATACCACTATTAGCGGAAAAACATGCCAAAGCATTAGGTTAGCCCGCTGTTACGGGCCGAACTGGGGTAAGAATCAGGCGATAATGACCGTCAGGAAGACAAACCAGGCAAAAGCGATCAGGCCGATGATGATAACGAATGGGAAATTCTGGAAGGTAAATAGCTCTTTCATAACCATGTTCCGGGGTTGAATATTAGGCAATTCTAATTTACTTGTCCTCATCCTGCAAGCGGTCTTTGGGCGGCTTGTCATCGTCATCCAGCAAAATGCGATGTGCCGGGCCCTCAAGGTCATCAAACTGGCCACTGCGCACCGCCCACATGAAGGCCCAGACAGCGATACCCAGCAACACCATGCCCAGTGGTATCAGTAAGTATAGTATCGACATCAGGCCGTCACCTCGCTATTGGACGATACCGCATCATTACGCCGTTGCGGTCTGGCCGTCAAGCGCAGCGCATTGAGCACCACGACCAGCGAACTGGTCGACATGCCGATTGCCGCCATCCACGGTGCCACCCAGCCGGACGCCGCCAGCGGCAGTGCCACCACGTTGTACAGCAAGGCCCACGCCAGGTTTTGCTTGATGATGGTTCGGGTTTGCCGCGCCACCTGAATACTGTTGGCCAGTTGTGCCAGATCATTGGATAACAGCACCATGTCCGCGCTGGCATGGGCGATCTGCGTCCCTTCACCCATCGCGATAGACACCTGAGCCTGTGATAACACCGGCGCATCGTTGACCCCGTCACCGACCATCGCGACTACGTCGCCGTGCTGTTGATACTGTTTGAGTTTTGCCAGTTTGTCCTGTGGTAACAGACCAGACAACGCAGTCGGAATCGTCAGCCGGGACGCAACATCCTGAACCTGCTCGGTGCGATCACCACTCAGCAAACTGGTTTGAATCCCCATTGCATGCAGTTGTTCAATCAGCTCTCTTGCCCCTGAACGTAAACGATCACTGAAAACGAAACCGGCCAGCACTGATTGTGAATCGGCCAGGTAAACCTGGCATGGCTGTGAAGTCGGTACCGTCAGGCCGCTGGACTGCATAAACGTTTCACTACCGATGAGATAACGCTGACCATCTATCGTCGCACTAATGCCCTGCCCCGGTATATTCTGAATATCCTCTGCCACGATATGTTCATCGGACGATGCAACAATGGCCCGGGCAATGGGATGTTCAGAATGACTTTCCAGACTGGCCGCCAGCGACAGCAGTTGCTGTTCCGACAAATCAGAAAAATTCTGAATTTGCGACAGGGTGAGTTTACCGTGGGTCAGTGTCCCGGTCTTGTCAAACACCACGTGATTGACGCGGGCCAGTGTTTCTAACGCGTGTCCACGCGTCGTCAGCATACCCTGTCGGGTCAGGCGTCCGGTTGCCGCGGTCAGGGCAGTGGGTGTTGCCAGTGACAACGCACACGGACAGGTCACCACCAGTACGGAGATAACTACCCAGAACGCATGTTCCGCATCGATTTGCCACCAGATGGTGCCAACTGTCGCGGCAATGATTAACAGCGCAATCACAAAATAACCGGCTACCTTATCTGCCAGTTGCGCCAGACGGGGTTTCTCACTTTGCGCCCGTTCCAGTAAACGCTGTATCGCTGCCAGCACCGTATCCTGACCCACCTGTGTGACACGCACATACAGCGGACTTTCAATATTGACGCTGCCGCCTATGACACTACTGTCTGTTGTTTTACGAAGCGGCAGGCTTTCACCCGTCAATAACGACTCATCGACACTGCTGGTGCCTTTCACAATAACACCATCGGCGGGAATCGTTTCTCCAGGTTTGACGATGACGGTGTCACCGGTTTGTAAATCGCTGACGGCAACCAGTGTTTCCCTGTCCTGCTCGACACGCAATGCCATGGCGGGTAACAACTTGACCAGTTCTTCTGCCGCGCGGCCTGCGCGCTGCCGTGCCGTCATTTCCAGGAACCGGCCAAGTAACAGGAAGAAGGTGAACATGGTGACCGAGTCAAAATAGATTTCGCCACTGCGCGTTATCGTCGCCCAGAGGCTGGCAAGAAATGCTCCGCCGATGGCCAGTGCGACCGGTACATCCATGCCCGGTGCGCGCATTTTTAAATCACGCCAGGCGGCGGTAAAAAACGGGCGCGCCGAATACATCAGGACCGGTGTAGCAATAAGCAGACTTACCCAGCGTAAAAACAATTCCAGATTAGTGTCCATGCCCTGTGCGGCACCGGCATACAACGCCACCGCCAGCATCATCACCTGCATGGCACCAAAACCGGCTACCGCCAGTCGTCGTATTGCGGCAGCGCGTTCTTTTTTGAACAATTGTTCCTGCCGATTGGGATCAAGTGGGTGTGCGATATAACCGATGTCGCTAATCGCTTTAAGTACATCACTCAGCTTGATTCTGGCGTTATCCCATTTCAGCGTGGCGCGATGCGTGGAATAGTTTACCTGAAAAGAAATAACACCGGGCAGGCGAGTAACATGACGTTCGCTCAGCCAGACACAGGCTGCGCAGACGATTCCTTCAAGAATAAGTGAGGCCTGCTTAATCTCCGCTTCATCACTGTAAACAAAACTCTTCTGTAAATCCGGACGGTCATACAACTCCAGTTTGTTGAGTTCATCGGGAACAAGCTGGCGTGCAACAGCACTGCGTTCGGTGCGATAGTCATAGAAACTTTGCAGACCGTTATCGACAATGGCCTTTGCGACCGCTTCGCAGCCCGGGCAACACATGGGACGATCTTTGCCCTGAATCCTGACACTGTACCGAGTGTTGTCGGGTACCGGTAATCCACAATGAAAACAGCTTTGCGTCGACAGGTTCATTGGGAATGCGTTTCACCCACCAGCGTCGCAGCACGTATTTCATGTTTTTGATCTTCACGTGTAATCAGGATCACCGCATCCCACTTTCCGGCTACCGGCATACGCAGATTAGCAAGATAGTGACCTTTATATTCATATGTCATGCTGAATGCCTGATCGAGTCGCATATCACCGGGAAAGATCATTTTACCGCTCACTGCTGCATTATCGATCGGCAAACCGTCAGCATCCAGCACTTCAAGCACAAGCGTATTTTGCTTACCGACAACGGCCGGATCCTGCCAACCGATTCGTACCTGCCAGCCCTGTTTCATCTGCGCAAGACGCTGCTCCCGGTATTCATTAAATTGCATGCCTTTTTCACGAAAATCATGACTGACGGTACCGGGAAAATGTGATTGCACCGATTCACTACCGGCGGGTTCAGGTAACAGGCGTTTCGCCCACTCCGGACTCAGACCCGACTGGGCCAGAAAGATAAACACCGAATTGACCATGATAACAAACACAAAGAATCCGACGATCAATGCCGGACCCCAGTGCCAGCGTGCCTTACCCGTTCGGCTGTGCGTGATTACCGTAACGGCATAGATAGACATTAAGTAAACAGCCAGATGAATGGCAAACACATCCGCACCGGGCCAGCTAACGGTGACAATGATGCCGTAAATCAGAATCGTCGCTGCCGTCAGTATCCCTGCAGTAGGAAACAGGCCGAGTCGAAAACACCAGTTGAGCAGTGCAAATGCCCCAAGAATGATAAGAACGCCGACAGGTAATGTAATAAGAAGATTCATGGTAGTGTTGACAGTATAGTTACTCTGGATAAAAAAACGTGGCTGATTCACGTAAAGTGACATCATCGCCACTGCTTGCAATAAATTCAAACCGGCGTGTATGCGCCGATTGCTGATTATGTACGGAAAATACCCTGGCCTGAACGGTCACCTGCCTGCCCGGCT
Source organism: uncultured Gammaproteobacteria bacterium (assembly GCA_937967995.1). Taxonomy (GTDB): domain Bacteria; phylum Pseudomonadota; class Gammaproteobacteria; order UBA6429; family Thiohalophilaceae; genus CALBTB01. The sequence goes on along the minus strand of CALBTB010000010.1, from coordinate 176,219 downwards.
CGATGTCGATCACCGCTTCGGGTCTGACGTCCAGCTCTGCATCGGCAAAGTCCCGAATCGAAATTTCAAAGCGTCGTGGACGATTTTCCTTGTTCACCAGCTTGAGCGTATAACGATTCTGAATTCGACCGTCTGACTGTACAACATAAAGCGGCTGACGTAACTGCTGTATATGCAATTCATGCTGTGCCCTGCCGGCAATACTGACAATCAGCAGTGCGGTCGTGACCAGAATTGCGAGGGCATAGCCGATGTTCTTGATCGTAAACCAACGTTGCCAGACTGTGCCTTGCTGGTTTTCCGACGTATATCGAATCAATCCACGTGGATATTTTATGGCATCCATAATCGTATTACAGGCATCCACACACAAGGCACATGAAATACACTGGTACTGCAGGCCATTGCGAATATCAATGCCGACCGGGCAAACCTGCACACAATAACCACAATCAATGCAATCACCCAGGCCCTGTTGCTGACGATACTCGCGCGACTGGTTTTGTCTGTCCGGTTTGCAACGACCACACTCGCGTTCACCACGCGATTCATTGTAGGCGATAACCAGCGTATTTTTGTCAAACATGGCGCTCTGGAATCGCGCATAGGGACACATATATGTACAGACCTGCTCCCTCGCAATGCCGGCCATCACAAAAGTCGTAACAGTCAGGAATAACGTGGTGGCATAAGCCGGAAATGGTGCCTGCCCGTTAAAGAATTCAACCACAAGTGCCTGTGCATCACCCCAGTAGAGCGTAAACGACAGGCCGGTGATAAACCCGACCAGTAACCACAGCAGCCAGGTCGTGCCCATTAAAATTATTTTTTTTGTATGCCAGGGAGCACCGGCCAGTTTCATTCTCTGGTTGCGTTCACCCTGTACAAGCCGTTCGATAAAGATAAACACGTCTGTCCATAATGTCTGGAAGCAGAAATAACCACAGAAAACACGCCCGGCGAGTCCGGTGACGAAAAACAGAAGAAATGCAGCGATGATCAGAAATCCTGCCAGCCAGAAGATATCCTGTGCATACACAACCAGGTCGAATATATAGAATTTACGCCCAACGATATCAAACAGGACGGCCTGATCCGGACCAATATCACGCGACCATGGCATCCAGGGCAACAGAAAATAAACGCTGTAGGCAAGAATCAGGATGCCGGTTTTAATATGACGAAACCGGCCTTTGACGGAACGTGGAAAAACCGGAATCCGGCTTTGAACATAGTGGGCTGATTGTTGTGATGCAGTCATGTCCAATCAACCCGCTGCAAATCATGCGCCGTTCAACAACAGGCGCAGCAAACGGGTATCACTCGCCTCCACCAAGTTCGTGAACGTAAAGTGCCAGCATCCTGATTTCAAGTTCATTGAAACGGGACTTCCAGGCCGGCATGGTACGTTTGATACCGTTGCTGATGACTTGTTTAACGGCGTCCTTTTTCTCTGTATAGGACATCGCGGGATCGACAACGGCAACCGTCCAGATTTTATCGGTCAGGTTGGCCGCTCCCATCGCCGGGTTACCGGTCGCTGCTTTGGTATGACAGGCGAAACAGCCACCATCACCATTAAAAATAGACTCACCGCGTTTGGCCATCGCCGGATGACGATGTTGCTCGGACAGGCTCAGTACATACTCGGATACGTCATCGAGCTGTTGCTCGGATAGACGTTTTTTAAAGCCGGGCATTGAACCATTTCGACCATCACTGATACTGGCCTGGATCTGTTCGAAGCTGCCGCCCCATAACCAGTCATCATCAACCAGGTTCGGATACATACCGGCTAACCCGGCACCACCATCCTGATGACAGGCGGCACAGTTATCTGCAAACAACACATTCGCTACAGAAAATGCATATTCACGCTTCCCGGGATCAGACAGAATTTCCTTGTAGGATTTACCCGCTAGTTGCTGCTGATACTCGGCCTGCTTCTGGCGGGCCATCTGTAGTTCCTGCTGATACAGTGCGCGTGTATTCCAGTGGGTCTTAACTGTTTTGCCTTCCGCGGTCACGTACTCGATTTCATTTGCCACACCTTTGGTGTAACCCTCACCGACCGGCCAGGCAGGATATAAAAACCAGTAAATAACAGCAAAAACCACCGTTAGGTAAAAGCCCCATAGCCACCAGGTCGGTAATGGGTTGTTGAATTCCTGGATGTCACCATCCCAGGCATGGCCTGTTGTCTGAACTGTACGTTTTTGCTTGTCTTCACTCATGATTCTTTCTCATTGCACTTTTCATCAGATTCCTGCAGCGGAATATACCGATAACTCTCGAATCGTTTGCTACGATCCTTTCCCAGATAAACATAAGCAATAATACTGACGAAAGTCACGAAGAACAGCACCAGCGCAAACGGCTTGGTGAATTCCATCGATGTAAACCAGGTCAGTAATTCTGTCATTGTGTTTTACCTGAATGTGGCGAAATGGCCGTCTTCAAACTGTTTGAAATCCACCATGGTGCCCAGTACCTGCAGGTATGCAACCATGGCATCCATTTCAGTAATGACGCCGGGCATTCCATCATAATTACCCTGCTCCGCCTGCTTTATGAGGTTTTCCTCAGCACGGTTGATATCCAGCAAGCTTGCTACGTCTTCACCAAATCGTTTGACGTTTTCCTCATACTCAGCCTGCGTTCTTGAATAAGGCACACCCACCAGCTTTAAGGCTTTTAAACGCTCAGCGATGTCGTTATAGGCAAGCTTGTTTTCTATCAGCCACGGGTAATTCGGCATGATCGATTCTGCCACAACAGAACGTGGTGCAATCAGGTGCTGAACATGCCATTCATTGGAGTATTTATTTCCAACCCGGGCCAGATCAGGACCGGTACGTTTCGAACCCCACTGGAACGGGTGATCGTATTTGGATTCCGCTGCCAGTGAATAATGACCGTAACGCAGTTTCTCATCACGAAACGGCCGAATCATCTGTGAATGACAGGTATAACAACCTTCACGTTGATAGATATCGCGACCACGCAATTCAAGTGGCGTGTATGGTCGCACCGTCTCAACACCGGAGACTTTGACTTCTTCAATGGTTTCATCGATGAAGTACAAGGGAATGATCTCAACCAGACCGCCGATACTGATTACTACCAGTGTCAGGACAATCAGCAGACCGGCATTCGTTTCAATTTTTTCATGTCGCATAGTGTTTTACCTCGCAATTACGCACTGGCCATCTTGCTGGCAAGCTTGGCTTCGAGCATTTCACGTTCGCGACGTGACTGCAGAATGGTCATAAATACATTGAACACCATGATGAACATACCTGCGACAAAGAATACACCGCCAATCGCGCGTACAACGTATGGTTCTTTTAAGAACGCCACGGTTTCGATAAATGTATAAGCGAGATTGCCGTACTCATCGAATGCACGCAGCATCAGGCCCTGACCAATACCGGCTACCCACATGGCACTGATATACAGCACGATACCGATTGTGGCCAACCAGAAGTGCAGATAGATCAGACGTGTGCTGTACATCCTGGTTTCCCACAGGCGCGGGATCATGTGGTAGAACGAACCGATGGTGATCATGGCTACCCAGCCCAGTGCACCGGAATGCACGTGACCGATGGTCCAGTCAGTATAGTGCGACAGGGCATTGACACTTTTCAGTGACATCAGCGGCCCTTCAAATGTGGACATGCCATAGAAAGACAGCGCCACAATAAGGAATCGAATTACCGGGTCAGTTCTTAATTTATCCCAGGCGCCGGACAGCGTCATGATACCGTTGATCATGCCACCCCATGACGGCAGTAATAACAGAATCGAGAACGTGGCAGCCAGGGTTGAGGTCCAGTCAGGCAGTGCCGTCCAGTGAAGATGGTGTGCACCTACCCACATATATAAAAAGACCAGCGCCCAGAAGTGAATGATAGAAAGCCGGTATGAATAAACCGGACGACCGGCCTGCTTTGGTACGAAGTAATACATCATGCCAAGAAACGCAGCAGTCAGGAAGAAACCAACTGCATTATGGCCATACCACCACTGTGTCATGGCATCCTGTACACCGGCATGCAAACTGTAAGACTTAAGACTGAAGAAACTGATCGGTACTTCCATGTTGTTAAAAATATGCAGAATCGCTGTCGCCAGAATAAAGGCCAGGAAGAACCAGTTCGCCACGTAGATATGTGGCTGGCTGCGCTTTTGCAGTGTTTGTACAAATACCAGGAAATACACAATCCAGGTGACGGCAATCAGCAGGTCAATCGGCCAGACCATTTCTGCATACTCGCGCGCCTGGGTGAATCCCATCATGTAACTGATCGCGGCCAGGCCTATAGAAAGTTGCCAGCCCCAGAATGTAAAGTTGGCCATCATGTCGGATGGCAGTCTCACCTGACAGGTACGCTGCACGACGTAATAAGACGTTGCGAACAGAGCACTGCCACCGAATCCGAAAATCACCAGAGTTGTGTGTACCGGGCGTAAACGTCCAAAGGTAATGGCGGGTGTATCAAAGTTAAAAATCGGCCAGGCCAGTTCCAGTGCAATGTACACACCGACGAACATACCGAGCGCACCCCAGATCACGGCCATCACGGCAAACTTGCGAATAATCTCGTAGTTATATGATGTCGTACTTGTATGTGCTAACGCTGACATAACAGTCCTCAAAGTGCAGAAAGGCCCGGTCACAACATAACCAGGCCCAGTAGTAGATAAGCATATGCTTATATTGTAAATGTGTGGTATTTCTGGATCAACTGAAATTTATGTAAATGCAGGTTAAGCTGAAAAACACCTAAAAAATCAAGCTGTTACAGCAACCCGGGCCTTTCGCGGGTCAGGAATACGGAATGTAGTGATCGATCAGCAGCGCGGCAAACAGAAGCATTAGATAAATGATTGAAAACCCGAAAGTTTTCATTGCAATCCCGGCTTCGACACCTTTCTGCAGCTTGATGACATAGTACAGAAATATCGCATCCAGGATTATAGTCGAGATCAGGTAAACCGGCCCGCTCATACGGACCAGATAAGGAAAGATAGTAACGATGATTAATATAATGGTATAGAGCAACACATGCAGGCGGGTTAGCTCGATCCCGTGAGTAACCGGCAGCATCGGAATATCCACCTTTGCATATTCATCACGGCGGTGAATCGCCAGCGCCCAGAAATGCGGTGGTGTCCAGGCGTAAATAATCAGAAACAGCCAGAGGCTATTCGGATCGATTGTCCCGGTGACCGCAGTCCAGCCAAGAACCGGAGGTGCCGCACCGGCAGCGCCACCAATTACGATATTTTGCGGCGTCGCCCGCTTAAGATACATCGTATAGATGACCGCATAGCCAATCAGCGAAAAGAAGGTGAGTACGGCCGTCAGCACATTAACGAATATCACCAGGATCGCCATGGCAATCGCGCCGATGACCAGTGCAAACGCCAGTGCTTCACGGTTAGTCAAATGACCAGTGGGTAACGGCCGATGACTGGTGCGCCGCATATCGGCATCAATTTTCTGATCAACGATCTGGTTAATGGCGGCGGCAGATGCGGCAGCCAGTCCGATACCCAGCGTGCCAAAAATTAATGCCGATAATGGCGGTAATCCAGGTGTAGCCAGAAACATACCGACTACTGCCGTGAAAACGATCAGACCAACGACCTTGGGTTTACATAGGTCATAATAGTCACGGCACAACCGTGACAAACCTGACGCCCCAACCTGTTCGACCTGTTCATTCATAATCTGTAGATTTTACCATTTCTCGTGGCACTACCCAATCTGTGACCAGTGCAAAAGATGTTTGAGATCGCGAACCAGGCCATTCCCCTTGAAACCGGGTGGGTAATACATCATGACATTTCCGATCGGATCGACCAGGTACACATTTCCTGTCTGTGATGCCTGGCCATGCACCGACCCTTGAAATGTTTTTAACAAGATGTCAGACGATTCACCAGCCTGCAGTATATTCAGCCTGGGATGTTGTTCCAGAATCCCGGTAAGTCCATCAGCAACCGGGGGAGCGGTAAAAACAAGGTAGTACTGAACACGTAACGCTTCGCCTGATTGTGCCAGTCTGGCATCACGCATCTTGACCAGGCTTTCCTGACATGCGTTATCACATTGCCCATCGGCAAGATAAACCAGCGACCATTTACGTTGCATGTCCTGCAGGGTAAACGGTTTATCGTCGATCGTTTTTATCGAAAACTCCGGTAGTGGACTGGCAGGTTGTACCAGCTCACCATAATTTTTTGTATTCTCTGGTTGTAGCGATTTATTCTTTGACACGATGAATGCCAGAATAATTGGCGCGACAAAAACCAGCACCAGTAAAATTAACGATAAACGTGAGCGATTTCGCGCCTTGATTTGTGATTCATCCATTACTTATCCAGTTCAGGTCTTACTTTTCGTGTATTGACTATAATGTAAATCAACAGCAATGCTGTCGCTAATGCGAACCATTGTACTGCATAACTCAGGTTCTTTTCTGGCGGTGAATTCAATATTTTCCAGTCACGCACCAGTCCATCTTTGACATCTGTCTGTTGCATAAATAAAAATGGCTTTAATTTAAATTGCATGTCCTGTTGTAAACTTGCGATATCTATCCATCTGACCAGTGCAGGCCAGTCCTTGCCTAACCGGTTACCACTGCCAAAGCTCACTACATCTTTGGTATTAAATCTGGCAACACCTTCCAGGCTGATTTTACCACTGGGTGTAGTAACTTTCGGCAATGTTTGCCGAGTAGCATGTGCACGAATCCAGCCACGATTTACCAGCACTGCACTATTACTCCCATTTATGCGAAACGGCATGACCACCTCATAGCCCACTTCACCATTGACGACCTTGTTATCAACGTAGATGGTGTACTCAGGTAAAAACTGCCCGGATACTCTCAACTGTCTGTACGCTGATGCCGAATCGATTTCTGTATCCGGCGTCATCTCAAGGACAGGTGCAGATGCCATTTTCTGCTGCTCATTCTGTATCTGTTGTTTTTCCTGCATTCGACTCAGTTGCCAGAATCCCAGTGATATCAGCACCGGTAGCAACATAATGGTCACTAATGTCGGTACCAGGCGAGGCTGAAAAACGAATCCTGCGATACGCATAGGTCTATTAATTCGTATATACTATCTGTCTAAACTATACCGGGGCCTGTCATGAAGATCATCATTGTTGGATTACTCCTGCTAATCATATTCAGCCTGTTTACTGCGTTATATACCCTGGTCAAGGACAAGGGCCAGAGCGACAGAACACTACGGGCTCTCACCATGCGTGTTATCCTGTCAATCGCTCTGATAATACTGGTTTATGCCAGTTATAAAGCTGGCCTGATACAGCCCAATCCATCTCCAATCTAGAAAAAGAAAAGGCGCCAACAATGTTGACGCCTTCTCACTCCCTGGCAGTATTATTTTGTTATAGCCAGTACACAAAAATAAACAGCCCGACCCAGACAACATCAACAAAGTGCCAGTACCAGGCGGCCGCCTCAAAACCAAAGTGATTCTTGGGTGTAAAGTGACCCTTGATACAACGAATCAGTATGACGGTCAGAATGGTTGCACCAATTGTTACGTGTGCACCATGGAACCCGGTCAGCATAAAGAATGTTGTACCGTAAATACCACTGCTTAGTTTCAGGTTCAGATCAGTATATGCATGTGCATATTCATAAATCTGCACACCCAGGAATGTGAATCCAAGGGCAACTGTGACAAACAACCAGAAGTTGAGCTTACCACGCTGTTCTTTTTTCAATGCATGGTGGGCAAAGGTTACCGTCACTGAAGAAGACAACAGTAAGATGGTATTCAGTAACGGCAGGCCACTCGCGGCAATGACACCGGTTGGCGCCGGATATTTTTCTGCATCCGGACTGTTCAGTAATGGCCAGTTCTCAGCAAATCCATTCCACAGGAACATATTGGTGGAAGCATTATTACCTTCACCAGCGAGCCATGGAATTGACAGCTGACGAGCATAGAACAATGCACCGAAGAAGGCGGCAAAGAACATCACTTCTGAGAAGATAAACCACATCATACCCATACGGAATGATGTATCAACCTGTGAATTGTATTTTCCGGATTCGCTTTCGCGTATGACCGTACCAAACCAGCCAAACATCATGAAGACGACAATGGCGAAGCCAATGTACATCAGCGTCAGATTACCGACCGGACCAGCCGGATCCAGTGCGTTTGCAAACCCGAATAGTGATACAAACAAACCAATGGAACCAATTAATGGCCAGTAGCTTGGCTCGGGCAAATAATATTTTTGTTCTGACATGTTTACCCCTCTTCTCGCTTATATTTTAAAACTGTTAAGACCGTGTCTCTGCATTTAGCTTTTGTTCCGCCTTGTAATGACTATTTATAAATCTGTAAGTCATGGTCAATACCGGAATCGTTTCCGGTATAGCCGAATTAACTACAAAGCGTAACGGCATTTCTTTCTCTTCACCTGGTTTGAGTGTCTGTTGCTGAAAGCAGAAACATTCAATCTTGGCCAGATATTTCTTCGCATTATTGGGTGTGATGTCAGGTATAGCCTGAATCGTGATAGTCTTGTCCGAACGATTCTTAACGTAATAACTGACTTCCTTTACCTCGCCCGGATTCAGCGTCAGCTTTTTAGTTAACGGTTTGAAATCCAGATTCAGGCCAATACTGTCATTGACCAGGAATTGCATATCGATCGTCCTGGATCGATCCACACCACCTGCCATTGCCTTTTGTGCTTCCGCTTCCGCATTATAGGTACCATCTTCAATAGCGCTGAAGCTGCCGTTAATACCAAAAGCATCACAAAAGACATCGTAAAGCGGTATCAGTGCAAATCCGAAACCAAACATGGCAATGGCGACAAAACTCGATACACCCAGTACTTTTCGGTTCTGTTTGTCCTTGTCAGTGCTCATGCAGGTTACCAGCGTAATGCGACAAACAATACATAGAACAGTAAAGCCAGGCCGCCAACTATCAGCGCCGTGATAATTGCGCCACGTCTTTGCCTGTCTATGCGTTGTTTATCCATAGTTTTACTTCACTTCCGGTGCTGTCTCGAACGTGTGGTACGGTGCAGGTGATGGAATAGTCCATTCCAGACCTTCTGCGCCTTCCCAGACCTGATCAGTTGCCTTCTCTCCACCGCGGATACACTTGATAACCGTATAGAGGAAGATCAACTGACTGGCACCGAATACAAATCCACCGATAGAAGAAATCATGTTCCAGTCGGCAAACATCGGGTTGTAGTCAGGAATACGACGCGGCATACCTTCCAGCCCGATGAAGTGTTGCGGGAAGAACAGCACGTTGACGGAAATCGTCGACAACCAGAAATGCAGTTTGCCCAGTTTTTCGCTGTACATATTACCGGTCCACTTGGGCAACCAGTAATACACACCACCGATCAGCGCAAACAATGCACCGGTTACTAACACGTAGTGGAAGTGTGCAACCACGAAATAAGTATCGTGATACTGGAAGTCAGCCGGTGCAACACCGAGCATCAGACCTGTAAATCCACCGATGGTGAACAGGAAAACGAAGGCAATGGCCCATAACATCGGCGTTTCAAATGTCATCGAACCTTTCCACATGGTCGCCGCCCAGTTAAAGACTTTCACTGCCGTCGGAACTGCAATCATGACGGTTGCGTACATAAAGTACAGCTCACCAGCAACCGGCATACCCACTGTGAACATGTGGTGCGCCCATACGATGAATGACAGGAACGCAATCGCCGCGGTCGCATAAACCATGGAGGCATAACCAAACAACGGCTTGCGCGCAAAGGTCGGAATGATTTGCGACACGATACCAAATGCCGGCAGGATCATGATGTACACCTCAGGGTGACCGAAGAACCAGAACACATGCTGGAACAGCACCGGATCACCACCACCGGCGGCATCAAAGAACGATGTACCGAAGTATTTATCCGTCAGCATCATGGTGACTGCACCTGCCAGTACCGGCATAACTGCAATCAGCAGGAAGGCGGTAATCAGCCAGGTCCATACAAACAACGGCATTTTCATCAGTGTCATGCCCGGGGCACGCATGTTGAGAATGGTTGCAATGATATTGATGGATCCCATGATGGATGAGAAACCCAGCAAGTGGACGGCAAAGATAAAGAAGCCAAGCTTGTTATATTGACCCGACAACGGTTCATAGAACGTCCAGCCAAATGCCGGTCCCTGCCCCTGCAGGAAGTCACCGCCCATAAACATCGGCATGAGCAACATGGTGCCGGCGAACGGCAGAATCCAGAAACTCCAGTTGTTCATGCGTGGCAGTGCCATATCCGGCGCGCCTACCATCATCGGCACCAACCAGTTTGCAAAGCCTACGAAGGCCGGCATGATGGCGCCGAATACCATGATTAAACCATGCATGGTTGTCATCATGTTAAAGAAGTTGGGTTCTACTACCTGCATACCGGGTTCAAATAACTCGGCGCGAATCACCATGGCCATGGAACCACCAATAAGCAGCATGATGAAAGAGAACCAGAGGTACAGCGTACCGATGTCTTTATGATTGGTCGTAAACAACCAACGCTTTATACCTGTCGGATGATGATGATCACTCATTGTTATTGCCTCCGATCCTGATTATTTAATGTCTGTTGGTTGAACTACGTCGCCGGTTTTATTACCGAAGGCGTTACGTTCGTATGTAATTACAGCGGCCAGGTCAGCTTTGGAAAGTTGCGACCTGTAGGCAGCCATCGCCGTGCCCGGTTTACCGTTGACGACAATATCAATGTGGGCGGCAATATCACCGGTAGTAATCTTGCTACCCGCCATTGCCGGGAACACACCCGGTACCCCTGCCCCTGTCGGACCATGACAAGCTGCACAACTCTTGTCATACACGCCCTTACCACGAGCCATCAACTCATCCATGCCAAAGGTCTTGGTATCCTCAGCAGCTGACGCCGATGCGGCGGCCTTCTGATTGGCGACCCAGGCATCGTAGTCCGCCTGCGAAACCACTTTCACAACGATAGGCATAAAACCGTGGTCCTTACCGCATAATTCCGCACACTGGCCACGATAGGTACCTTCTTTTTCCGCGTAAAACCAGCTTTCGTTAATAAAGCCCGGAATCGCATCGCGCTTCACGCCCAGGTCAGGCACCCACCATGCATGAATAACGTCGGCTGCAGTAATAAGCAATCGAACGCGCTTGTTACTCGGCACGACAATGGGGTTATCCACGTCCAGCAGGTAATTTTCGACGGTAGTAACGTCAACACCGGAACCGAGTTTACGTGCATTTTCGCTTGCTTCGTCGAGCTGGCTGATAAACTTCACGCCATCTTCATCAATGTAATCGTATTCCCATTTCCACTGGATACCAGTGACCTTGATGCTCATGTCGTATTTACTGGTATCTTCCATTTCCAGCAGACCCTTGGTCGCCGGAACCGCAATCGCTACCAAAATGGCAAAAGGAATGATGGTCCAGATCACTTCCACCGTTGTGCTTTCGTGAAACTGCGCGGCCTGTGCTCCCTTGGATTTGCGATGTTTAATAATAGAATAAATCATCACACCAAATACCAGGATGCCGACGACAGTCACTAACCACAGTACAAGCATATGCAAATCGTATTGCATCTGACTTATTTCTGTGACACCAGGCATCAAGTTCAGCTCGTAATCCGCGTTGGCAATCGCAGGACCGAGCAGAAGCGCAGCGCACAGCAAGCGGCTAAGCGTTTTGATTGTTTTACTTGCTGACATACCTCTACCTCTTGGTTGGGATTTTAAAATTATAATGATGTAAATCTGCTGGTTACGTTATTCGCTACGTCCCAACGACAGCGAACCGTTTTGAATTCTTCTCTCCGTCTACAACCGCAAATTCTGTAGCAATTTGTTACGGGGCGAAATTTTATAGTAAGGGCCTATGGGTCGCTATAAAAAAGTAAGAATAGGTGTATAACAAGGAAATATATAAACAATTAATAATATACTTATTTTGTTCAGACACACACCCGTCTCTCTGGGTAACTAAACATACAGACTTCGCCTTATTTTGCCAAGTCCTTGTAAATTCGTATTAAAACAGACTTTCTATGTCGGGTTTACAGGATCAGGTCATTACGGGAGATGTATGAATTCAATGCTTCAATACCGTGATTAAAATGTGGCAACACCGCCAGCATTGGCGCATCAATTTTTTGTTGTAGGGTGGCCAGGTTTTGATCGAAACAGGACATGTCAGGGTCGATAGAATTTGCTATCCACCCAGTTAAATTACAGCCTTTGGCGAGAATGGACTCTACAGTCAGGCAGGCATGATTAAGGCAACCCAGTCGCATACCCACGACCAGAATTACGGGTAATGATAAGGTCACCGCCAGATCGGCAACGGTTTGCGAGTCATTCAACGGCACCTGCCAGCCACCGACACCTTCGACGATAACGCGGTCGGATTTATTCGCCAGTTGTTGATAACTCTGTTGAATGGTTGCTACTGATATTTCGGTGCCCTGTTGCTGCGCGGCGATATGTGGCGCAATGGGTGGTTCAAAGCAATAGGGATTAACCAGGTCATAATCAGCTGATACGTTCGACGCATTGATTAACTGCATGGCATCATCGTTCTGTAACTGATTTGTAACAGGCTTTGCACCACTGGCCACGGGTTTCATGCCAATGACCTTATCACCGCGTTCGATGAAGTACCTGATTAGCATCGCACTGACAACGGTTTTACCGATCTCCGTGTCCGTGCCTGTTATGAAGTAACTCTGTGCCATGTGAATTATCTGTCTTTCATTAGTGCATCGATAGAAACCGTCACTTCGCCGGCTTTTGTGTCCTGTAACGGTGCCCAGGCATGGCCATAGACCACTTCATAGCTGGCCGGCAAGACGTCATTGGCACGGAATTTTTCGTATGCCTGTTCGAAACGCCTGATGCGTTGTTTGCCGGTTAGTCCGCGCGGACGCCCGCTCGTCACGTTGTGCGCACCAATGGCCTTGAGTTCGCGCATCAGTTTATATACATCCGGGTAAGTCAACGTAAACATCTCTGCGTCCATGACCGGTTCAGCAAAACGCGCCCGCATCATGGCATCACCAATGTCATGCATGTCGATAAATGGACTGACATGGGTAAACTGATCGACATCCTGCCAGCTGGCGCGCAGTTCCTTAAGGGTGTCCGGACCAAAGGTTGAAAACAGAACCATGCCGCCGGGTTTGAGCACACGACGGAATTCATTTAACACGTTGTCCAGATCATTAACCCATTGCACGGTAAGGCTGGAGTAAATCATATCGACACTGCGATCGTGTAACGGCAAGCGCTCCGCTTCGGCATTAATAGAATGAATTTTATTTTTCAGGCGCGTAATAAAACCGGTATGTGCATGCAGGCGGCCCAGCATGGCATGGGCAATATCCAGTGCATATATCTCGGCCTGTTTATAACGTTTTTGTGATGCCAGGCTGGCATAACCGGTACCGTCGCCGACATCAAGAATTGTCGCCGGCTTAAAGTTGATATAGTCCAGCCGTTCTATCAGGCGTCGATTGACTTCCTTTTGCAGGATGGCGGCATCATCATAGGTTGACGCAGCCTTTTCAAAGGCCAGGCGCGCCAGCCGTTTATCAATTATCACATTATCATTCATGTAAAAACTGCGTTACATATTTGCTAAACAATGTGGCACTGGATAAAAACGGGGCGTGACCACTGTCTTTAAAAATAATCGCCTGACCGGATTTTACCTGCTCAGCCAGCGTTCGAATCGCCATGCTCGAAACCAGCCTGTCGTGTTCTCCACCGACGACCAGTGTCGGACAGGTAATCTTATCCAGCAAAGACAGCAGGTTCGTTTGTTTGAGCAGGCCCAGTCCCTGCTGCAGCGTCACCACATCGGGTTCTGGCCGGGAAAATAGCATCTCACGTGCACGACGTAACTGGTTTTTCTGATTGATCGATCCCATAAATTGTAATGCCAGGAACCGTTCCAGCGTGGCGCGGTAATCATCTGATAAATTGTCAGCAAAACCATCCAGTACGTTTGAGTCGAGACCGTGTGACCAGTGTGAATTGTTTTCGAAACAGGGTGTGCTGGATACCAGCACCAGTTTATTAATCACATCAGGATTGTGCACCGCCAGATACTGACCTATCAGGCCCCCCATCGACCAGGCCAGAATATTCACTTTGTCACTGGTGATATTTCTAATGCTGGCCAGCACATGCCCGGCCAGGATCTCGAGGTTATTAAATTCCGGAATGATTTGGGTATAACCATGGCCCGGCAGGTCGACGCGACAGACCTGAAAATGGTCGGCAAGCGAATCGGCCAGTGGAGCAAAGACGCCACCATGCATGCCCCAGCCATGCAGGCAAAGTAACACCTGTCCCTGACCCACCTGATCCATATATAACTCGACCTGGCTCATGCGATGGCACCGACAAGTTGATCTATCTGTGCACGAGTATGTTCGGCACATAACGTGATGCGCAATCGCGCCGTCCCATCCGGTACTGTGGGTGGTCGAATGGCGGATACCAGCAGACCCGCTTTATTCAGTTTATTGCTTAATGCCAGTGTCTGTTCCACATCACCGATGATGATCGGCTGAATGGGTGTGGCTGACTCCGAAAGCTGAACATCGCACTGAGCAAGACACTGCCTGAAATACTGAATATTGTTGTTTAACTGTTCGCGTCGCCAGGCTTCATCCTGTACCAGTTTGAGACTGATACGTGTTGCCTCGGCAACCGCCGGGGGTAAGGCTGTCGTATAAATATAACTACGTGCGCGTTGAATCAAATATTCAATCAATGTTTCATCACCGGCAACAAACGCCCCGAAGGTACCAAACGCCTTGCCAAGTGTACCGACCAGAATGGGGACCTCTTCACTCGATGCACTGATTAACTCAAGTGTACCGCGACCTGTAACGCCTGTTGTACCAAGGCCATGGGCATCATCCACCATTAACCAGGCGTCATTTTCTGTTGCGATTTTGGTGAGCGCGTTTACCGGTGCCACATCGCCGTCCATACTGAACACACCGTCAGTGCAGATGAGTTTGTTGGCTGCCTTGCTGTTTGATAACTTGTTTCGTAAATCATCAGCATCACCATGCTGATAACGTTGCAGTCTTGCCTGCGACAACAGGGCACCGTCCAGTAACGAGGCGTGATTCAAACGGTCTTCGAGTACCGCATCGCCTTTACCACACAGTGCACTGATCACGCCCAGGTTGGCCATATAGCCGGTGGAAAACAACAACGCGCGTGGACGACCAACAAACCCGGCCAGTTCCTCTTCCAGTTGATGATGTGCGCGACTATGGCCATTAATTAAATGCGAAGCGCCACTGCCCACACCATACAGTTTTGCACCCTGAACCAGCGCTTCGACAACCTGTGGATGATTGGCCATGCCAAGATAATCATTACTGCAAAAATTCACATACTCGCGCTGATCGATGACCAGGTTCACACCCTGTGGACTGTCAACGATGCGACGTTGCCGGTACAGGTGCTGTTGTTTTTGTTGCTGTAGCCAGGCTGTTAAGGCTTGTGTATTCATTACACCCCGGTAATCCCCAGTTTCTCAAACAGTGCGAGATCATGGTTTTCACTCGGGTTGGGGGTTGTTAACAATTTTTCCCCGTAGAAAATGGAATTGGCACCTGCCAGAAAACACAAGGCCTGCATTTCATTCGTCATTTCCTCACGACCGGCTGACAGTCGCACATGTGAAGTCGGCATCATGATGCGTGCGATCGCAATCGTGCGTACGAATTCAATGGGATCGAAATCACTGGCCGCTTCCAGTGGCGTCCCTTCGACTCGTACCAGCATATTGATTGGAACCGATTCCGGATGCGGTGACTGGTTGGCCAGTTCCTGCAACAGGCCGATACGATCCTGGCGGGTTTCACCCATTCCTAATATCCCGCCACAACAGACATGGATACCGGCAGCGCGGACATGCGAAAGTGTCTCGAGTCGATCCTGATAGGTGCGCGTCGAGATAATTTTCTCGTAATACTCGGGCGAGGTATCCAGGTTGTGGTTGTAATAATCCAGTCCCGCCTGTTTCAGGCGCTGGGTTTGTTGTTCGGTCAGCATGCCGAGAGTCAAACAGGTTTCCAGCCCTTGTGCTTTTACCGCCTCGACCATGTCGACGACTTTATCCAGATCCCGGTCTTTCGGACTACGCCAGGCCGCACCCATACAAAAACGCGAGGCGCCATTCTGTTTTGCCTTACGCGCGGCACTGACCACTTCATCCAGTGGCATTAATGGCTCGACTTCCAGCTCCGTGTCATAGCGAACGCTCTGTGGACAATAGGCACAGTCTTCCGGACATTTACCGGTCTTGATACTCAGCAACGTACTTACCTGCACCTGGTTGGGATCAAAATGTTGTCGATGTACGCTCTGTGCCTGAAACATCAGGTCGGCAAACGGTTTAGCAAACAACGCGTCAATTTCATCCCGTTGCCAGTCAAATCGAACGGAACCGGTCATGGTGTCTGGTGATGCGTTCATGGGGTTTCCTCTGTGTCAGCTGACGGCATGACCTGCATGTCCTGCCAGGGTTCTTTTTTAATGCGAATCAAATCGTAGATGGTCCATGGAATCATGATGATGGCCATAAGGGCCCAGGTCACCAGCCAGGCGGTCAGTGATTTACTGAAAAACGTTGCCACCACCACCACGAACCCAACCAGACCGTAAAACCGGTACGCGGCCCATTGCGTGTAGTAACCCACGCGTGGGTTTGGGTGATGGCGAAACATGGTATAGGCCGCGATGGATCCCCCCAGCCACAGAATGCCCAGTGGTAAGGGCAACAGGATGGCCAGCAAATTGCCGTAATTGAAAATGCTTGCCGTGAGGCGCGCTGATCGTGCAGTGATTAACTGGGGCTGGGCATCGTGCATCGTGGTACCATCGATAAAAGGCTGACCGGGATGTTAGCCAGTTGCCGTTTATTGTCAACGGAGAGGGATTTCCATGGTTTACAAGTGGCTAAATAATAGCCTTTCTTTTCTATACCCGCCATTCTGCCAGCTCTGCGGGGATACCACAGTTTCAGATACTGGCCTGTGCGATCACTGTCTGGCTGATCTGCCGACAGTCACACATACCTGTCAGCGATGTGCTTTACCCCTCGAGGGCCAGAGAATTCATGCCGGCATTTGCGGAAGCTGCCTGACTGACCCACCTCCATTTCATCGCAGTATCAGCCCGTTTCACTACAAACCACCCGTCACGCGCCTGATTGCACAACTCAAATACCAGCGCCAGTTAAACCTGGTACCGTTGCTCAGTCGAGCGCTGGCATCACTCATTGATTTGCAGCACCACCCGGTAGATGCCCTGCTCCCGGTTCCGTTACATAACAGGAAACTGCGGCAACGCGGGTTCAACCAGGCGCTGGAACTGGCCCGACCGCTGGCACGACAATTTGGTATTCCCGTGCTCAGCCATGTTGAGCGACATAGGGCAACACCATCACAGCTCGCATTACACGCCAGTGAACGGCGCAACAATGTGCGGGGCGCGTTTCGGCTAAGGCATTCGGTTGACTACAGGCGAATAGCGATTATTGATGACGTGATGACCACGGGAAGCACCGCTGGTGAAATCGCACGCCTGCTGGTCGAGGATGGTGTGGAGCATATTCAGGTCTGGTGCATCGCACGAGCTTAAACTGTTGTGAGAATTTACAATTACCAAATAGCAGGGTTTATCGCTTCCACTTAATCCCGCTCGGCGTCCATGCCTCGCGGGAATCGGTTCCGGCTGGCTTTGTCCATCCATGGACCGCCAGCCTCCAACGACGTTTCAGCAATAAACCCTGCCATCTCATAATCGGCATAATGAACACAAGTGACCAATTTGCTTATGAAGCGTCGTTAATGACACGCGGGCCATGGACGGCCAAAGCGTGTCATTACCGATGCGTAGCTGTCAGGGATGACGTGCAGGGAAGCACTAATGTCGCGAGAGCACAGGGATGTGCGAAGCGACAGACAGCTACGCTTAAGCGGAATAAGCAATTGGTCACCTGGTAATTACGCAGATTGGCAGCGAGGTTCGAGGAGCTGAACTAGCGGAAAATCCAGGCGAGCAGTGACAAGGCAAAAAGGTGTGAGTCAGGAGGAGTTTACAGGTAGTAAATGACGACTGACGAACGGCTTTTTAACGCGGCCAATGCCGCATGGATTTTTGCGCTAGAAGCGGTAATTGAAATCCAGAAACGGCCCCTTATTCTCAAACTGGGCCTGAATGTCATTGTTGTCGATACTGAATTGCTGGTGCTGCCAGCCGCCGCTGAGGCCGAAACCGTTGGACCAGTTGTAACTCAGCCTGGCACTGTAATCGAGCGCATAGTACTGCTCGAACTCCATGTGGCTGGCACCGACGCTGGCCTGCAAGCCCTCAAACGGCAGATTAATCAGTGCATTGGCATAAAACATGGGTAAGGCGGTGTAAAGGTGGTAATTGCCCTGCCCCGCTAATGCCTGCCGGTCAAATGAGGCATCGATAAAACGAATATTGACGCCCATATCAAAATTGAAATCGTCGCGCCGCGTAAATGGATAGGTAAAGGTGGCGTCAAACTGGTTCATGTGCGCCGTGGTGACGGCATCCTTCTGGCTCAACACCGGATTGACCGTCGACTCGTCACGCAAGGTCATGGTCTGGTGCTTGAAGGTGAACTGTGGCTGCAGGAGGTTATCGGCAAGCGCCTCGTCAGCCGAACTGAGGGCTGGCAAGAGTAACAGGTTTGTCGCAATGATCAGTTTGCGTAACATGTTGTTGGTCCTGTTGCCGAAAAAGTGACAAGCGTGGTAAAGAATTACTGCCAGTAAGTTTACTCTCGCTCATCTGTACAATATATATTCTAATAGATATAGGCTCCGCCACACTTACTTTGTTCACAAATTTTACAATTGTTGGCGAGTTTTTTTGTGTACGCTAAGTTACTGATAAAAAAAGCGCTCAGGCAGAGACATAGATATAGTTCAGGAGTAAACCCGCAAAAACACTGGCGCCGAGCCAGTTATTGTTGAGGAATGCCCTGAAACAGTGCGCAGGAACCCGATGACGAATCAGGTATTGTTGATAGAGCGCGAAACCGGCCGCGATCAGTACCCCCATGTAATATGGAAACTGCATGGCCGTCTGTTTGCCCAGCAAAATAAAACCGATGAACATCATGACCTGCAGGGAAAACAGGATCACCCGGTCTGCCTCGCCAAACAATATGGCGGTGGACTTCACGCCGATTTTCAGATCATCTTCACGATCCACCATGGCATACATGGTGTCGTACACCACCGCCCAGATCACCGTAATCACGTAAATTAACCAGGCAATCTTCGGCACCGTGCCGGTTTGCGCGGCAAACGCCATGGGAATGCTCCAGGCAAACGCCATACCCAGCACAACCTGCGGCAGGTGTGTGTAGCGTTTCATAAAGGGATAAACGGCCGCCAGCAGTGCACCGCCAAACGACAGGTAGATGGTCAGGCGATTCATCAGTAAGACCAGGGCAAAGGCGATCAGGCACAACACCACGAACAGGGTTAATGCTTCTTTGGGTGTAACCTGTCCACTGGCAATCGGTCTTGAGCGTGTACGGCTGACATGGGGATCGATGTCCCGATCTGCATAATCATTGATGACACAACCTGCCGATCGCATCAGTACAACGCCTGCGACAAAGACGAACAGCACCAGTCCATCCGGTTCACCGGCACTGGCGATCCATAACGCCCACAGCATTGGCCATAACAACAGGAAAATCCCGATCGGCCGATCCAGACGTGTCAGATAATAGTAATTGCGCAAACGCGACTTGATATCGGACCAGAACTGACTCATGCGTCAATTATAAGGGACAGCGGGCAATGGCCGGTAAAAATATCTCATTCACGAGTAACGGCTTATTGGAAAGATAGAATGCCGAACGACGGCCCCAAATCGCGTCCGGTGAAACATCGCGACCTGCCTCCGTGGCGCGCTGGTACAGATATTCACCCGGCCGAATGCAGGCCACTTCAAACTGATCCCGGTGCATGAACGGATCGGCAAACAGGACAGCACCGAGTGGTTTGTTGCCCAAATTAGCCAGGTATTTCTCCCTGCCCGTCAGGGTGGATCGGGGAATGACGGTACGGGCAAACACCCAGGGCGTGTCATCGCAATACAAATAGACTTCCCGTACCAGGGCAACCTGCCTCTCCCGCATGGCCAGACGCCTTGCTTCATTTTGCTGTGGGCTTGTCCAGTGCTGGGACAAAACCTGGACGCGAAACCGGCCCGAACAGGCACTGATAATCCGGGCCGTCAGTGAGGATGAATCCAGTAACCAGCACAACATATTCTCGGGTACACGATACTTGTGTACACGGTTTTCAAAATGCCAGCGGGTTTCTTTACTAAACATGGGCAAACTGCTCACTTTCTCCTACCCAGCGTGCAATCAGTTGATCGGCCTGTTGTGGATAGCGCGCCAGAAGCTCATCCGTCCAGCGGTTGGCAATGCTTAACAGGTGCTGATGCTTCACAATGTCGGCAATCGAGAGCTGCATTTCTCCGGTTTGACGGGTTCCCAGCACTTCACCGGGACCACGTAGTTCGAGATCTTTTTGTGCAACGACAAAACCATCATTGGTTTCCCGCATCACCGCCAGCCTTTCACGTGCATTCTGTGACAGGCCGCCATGATACATGAGCACACAGGCACTGTCCTGCGAACCCCGACCAACGCGCCCGCGTAACTGATGTAGCTGTGATAAACCGAACCGTTCGGCGTTTTCGATAATCATCAGGCTGGCATTGGGCACATCAACACCGACTTCGATCACCGTGGTGGCCACCAGCAGGTCCAGTTCATGTTGCTTGAATTTTTGCATGACGGTTTCTTTTTGCTCCGCCTTGAGCCGCCCGTGAACCAGTCCGATACGCACGTCCGGCAGCGCCTCGGCCAGCAGGTTGGCCGTATCTTCCGCAGCCTCGCACTGTAAAGATTCTGATTCTTCGATAAGACTACACACCCAGTAAACCTGTGTGCCTTTTTTGCAGGCGCTCATTACACGTTGCACGACTTCATCGCGGCGTTTGTTCGACACCACCACCGTCTCAACCGGTTTACGCCCCGGTGGCAACTCATCGATGATGGACACATCCAGATCCGCATACACCGTCATAGCCAGTGTGCGTGGAATCGGGGTCGCGGTCATGATTAACTGATGCGGGTAAACGATGTGCTGATCATTTTCCGTTTTGCCCTTCTCGCGCAGTGCCAGGCGTTGATGCACACCAAAGCGATGTTGTTCATCCACGATCACCAGTGCCAGGCGGGCGAATTCCACATCATCCTGAAACAGGGCGTGTGTTCCTACAACCAGTGATACCTCATGCCCGCTAATCGCTGCCAGGGTTTCACGGCGTTGTTTTGCTTTCATACGTCCGGTTAACCAGGCGACGTTAATCCCAAGCGGCTGTAGCCACTGGCTAACATTTTGATAGTGCTGTTCACTAAGAATTTCCGTCGGTGCCATCAGTGCGACCTGGTAACCGGCCTCAATGGCCTGCAGTGCCGCACACACGGCAACCAGCGTTTTACCGGAACCGACATCCCCCTGTACCAGCCTTTGCATGGGCACGGGTTGTTGCAGGTCCTGTTGAATTTCCTGAATCACCCGTTGTTGTGCTGAAGTGAGAGAGAACGGTAACTGAGACTGCAGTTTCATTACCAGATCGTTGTGTGCTTCGATGGCTGGCGCAGCATGTTCACGCATGCGCTGGCGTAATTTACGCAGGCTACAGGTGTGGGCGAGTAACTCCTCCAGCGCAAAACGTTCCTGCATGATATGCGTATGTTCCTGTAACGCATCGACCGGCGCGTCAGGTGGTGGGCGATGAATATACTCTATCGCTTGCTGCATATCCGGCAGGTCGTTGGACTGTAATATTTCGTCCGGTAATAATTCGATCAGTGTCAGTTTGTTCTGTGCAAGAAGATTCAATGCCTGTTCCGACAGCTGGCGCATCGTTAGCTGGTGCAGGCCTTCCGTTACGGGATAGATCGGTGTCAGTGCTTCCTCCACATTGACTATCGTCTGATCATTATCAAGCCGTTTATATTCCGGGTGCACCATTTCCAGGTGACGCTGGCCCTTGCGCACTTCACCATAACATCGCAACTGAATACCGCGTACCAAAGCCTGTTTCTGCTGTGCATTAAAGTGAAAAAATCGCAGCACCAGAATTCCGGTACCATCACTGATATGCGTTACCAGCATGCGACGCCGACCGTATTTGATTTCTGTCAGCTGCACTTCGCCATGTATAACAGCGTGATCACCAATACGCAGACTGCCGATTGGCACGATGCGGGTACGATCTTCATAACGCAGCGGAAAATGAAACAGGATATCTTCGATACAATGTATCTTCAGGCGCGTCAGTTTCTCCGCAACGCGCGAACCAACCCCTTTCAATCGGGTAACATCAGTACAGGGAGTAACGGGCATACCGGCAGTTTACCTTAAAACTGTCGGAATAACTGAACTGCCGTCAGCTTATGACCATGATCGCATCCATTTCCACACCGGCATTTTTCGGCAGGGATGCAACGCCAATGGCAGCACGCGCCGGATAGGGTTCTTTAAAATACTCCGCCATGATTTCATTAACGGTAGGAAAATGACTCAGGTCCGTCAGGAAAACATTGAGCTTGACGATATCTTTCAGGTCGCCACCGGTAGCCTGGGCAACGGCTCGCAAATTATCAAATACCCGGCGAATCTGCACACCGATGTCGCCATTTACCATTTCCATTGTTTCCGGGACCAGCGGAATCTGCCCTGAAAGGTAAACGGTATTGTCGACCTTGACGGCCTGCGAATAAGTCCCAATCGCCTGGGGTGCCTTATCGGTTTTGATAATCGAGCGAGTCATGCTGTTTCCTTTTATTTTGTTATACGATTTATTCGAATAATCAGATCGACTTTACGCAGGCGCCGCATTATTCGCGCCAGGTGTTTGCGGTTTTTTACCGTCAGGGTAAAGGTCAGGGTGGAGTGTGCGCCATCACGCTCGGCCATATTGACGTTTTCGATATTCGCTTCCATGTCCGAGATAGTTGCGGCAATAGTAGCAAGGACACCGCGCTGGTTAACAACCAGTGTACGAAGCTCAACCGGAAAGTCCCCTTCCACCTTGTCTTCCCAGCTGACATCGATCCATTTATCCGCCATGCCGCGAAATTCCGCCACGTTCTTGCAGTTGGATGTGTGTATCACCACACCCCGTCCGGCGCTGACAAAACCAATAATTTCATCACCGGGAATCGGGCGGCAGCACTTGGCCAATGTGACAACCGTGCCTTCAGTGCCTTTTATGATTAAGGGTTTCTTGTTTTTATTCTTACGCCGGAAAATCGTGCGCTTTTCATCCGGTCCCTGCACCAGCAGGCGCGCCATGATCATCGGTACGCGATTACCCAGCCCGATATCTGCCAGCAGTTTATCGAGCTTTTTATATTTATAGGATTTGAGTACGTGCTTAATATGTTTTTTTGGCACCGACTTGAGACTTTCACCGAACTCATCCAGGCTACGATTGAGCAGGCGTTCTCCCAGGCTGACGGCTTCATCGTTTTGCAGGTTTTTGAGAAAATGCCGCACGTTTGCACGCGCCTTGGCCGTATGTACGAAGTTGAGCCAGGATGGATTGGGACTCGCAGACGGCGATGTCACAATTTCAACCGTCTGCCCATTGCGTAACTCGGTACGTAATGGCATCAGACGACGATCGATTTTCACCGCAGCACACTGGTTACCGACATCCGTATGTACGGCATACGCAAAATCCACCGCCGTTGCACCACGCGGCAGTTCCATGATGTCCCCTTTCGGGGTGAACACATAGACTTCATCAGGGAACAGATCGACCTTGACGTTTTCCAGAAACTCCATCGAGTTACCGGCATGCTGCTGGATTTCCAGTACATCCAGTAACCACTGGCGGGCGCGTACCTGTGCGCTGTTACCGGAATCATCACCACTTTTATATAGCCAGTGTGCGGCAACGCCGGCTTCCGCCACTTTGTGCATGTCTTCGGTACGAATCTGCACTTCAATCGGAACACCGTAAGGGCTGAACAACACCGTATGCAATGACTGGTAACCGTTTACTTTTGGTATAGCAATGTAGTCCTTGAAACGGCCCGGCACCGGTTTATAAAGATTGTGTACAGCACCCAGTACCCGGTAGCACATATCGACACTTTCAACGATAAGACGAAATGCATACACGTCCATCACTTCGGTAAACGGCAGGTTCTTGCTGCGCATTTTCCGGTAGATTCCGTACAGGTGTTTCTCTCGCCCGATCACGTCGGCCTGTAGATTTTCCTGTTTGAGTCGTTCTTTTATCGATGACTCGATCTTGGCAACAATTTCCTTACGATTACCACGCAACTTGCGCATGCGATCATTGAGCACACGGTAACGTAACGGGTACATTGCCTCGAATCCGAGTTCTTCCAGTTCCAGGCGAATACTGTTCATGCCCAGCCGGTTGGCAATCGGTGCATAGATTTCCAGTGTTTCACGCGCAATACGTCGCCGCTTGTCGCTGTTCATCACACCCAACGTACGCATGTTGTGTAAACGATCAGCCAGCTTAACCAGAATGACACGAATGTCCCGCGTCATGGCCAGCATCATCTTGCGAAAGTTTTCTGCCTGTGCCTCAAGTTTGGATTCAAACTGAATGTGATCGAGTTTACTGACACCATCTACCAGTTCCGCCACTTCCTCGCCAAAGTTGTTAACCAACTGTTCCTTGGCAGTCTGGGTATCTTCGATGACATCATGCAGCAATGCCGCGATGAGACTCTTATGGTCCATGCGCATCTCGGCAAGAATACGCGCCACGGCAACGGGATGATAAATATAGGGTTCGCCGGTTTTGCGCGACTGGCCGTCATGCGCTTCGGCACCAAATAAATAAGCCCGATAAACCTCAGCGATTTGATCGGGCTCGAGATAGTCTTCCAGCATTTCACACAGGTGTGAAATACGAAACGCGGTGGGATCACCGGTCGGGTGAATATTTGTTATTGGCGTGGCAATCGCCCGTACTCCAGGTTACTCCCCGGTACCGGCTGTATTTTCATCCGTTGCATTGTCGGCAGCGGGTTCGCTTTCTTCACTCTCGACCTGCAGGGTCTGCGCAGCGACACCGGGTACGATGGCCATATCCTCGTGGGTCATTTCCAGATCGGTTGAAGTGAGTTCTTCACTGCTTTGTTCCGGCACATCGATCGCCTTTGGATCTACCAGGCCTTCGGCGATTTCTCGTAATGCCACCACGGTAGGTTTGTCATTCTCCCATTCAACCAGGGGTTCCTTGCCGTTGGCAATCTGGCGGGCACGTTTTGTGGCAACCAGCACCAGCTCAAATCGGTTATCTACGGCATTCAGACAATCTTCCACTGTGACACGCGCCATCGCTTACTCCTCAGAATCAATATATATAGTATGGATCAGGGTTTACCGGGATGCGAGATTATACTGACAGACCCGCTGCCACGCCAGCCATCAGGCCAGTAATTGTGCAATCAGCCCCTGCAGGGCCGCGGCCTGCCGTATCCGGGACAGGCGCTGCGCGGTCACAACTGCCCTGAGCTCCTGCAGTGCCTGGTCGAAATCGTCATTGACGACGATGAAATCATATTCGGCAAAATGGGACATTTCATTAATGGCATCGCGCATACGCCGGGCAATCACTTCGTCGCTGTCCTGGCCGCGCCCCTTGAGCCGGTCCTGCAACGCCTCGCGTGACGGTGGCAGAATGAAGACACTGACCGTGCCGGGCATTCTCTCACGCACCTGGCGTGCGCCCTGCCAGTCAATTTCGAGAATCACGTCCAGCCCCTGTGCGAGCTGTGCCTCAATCGCCTGTTGAGATGTGCCATAGAAATTATCAAATACCTGGGCATGCTCCAGAAACACACCCGCGTCGATCATCGACTTGAATGCCGGCTGATCGACAAAGTGGTAATGCACGCCGTTCTCTTCACCGGGCCGCATGGCGCGAGTGGTGTGGGAAACGGAAATCACCAGGTTTTCAGTCTGTTTGACCAGCTCACTCAGCAGGGAGGTTTTGCCTGCACCGGAGGGCGCGGAGAATATGTACAAGGTGCCATGATTTTGCTGCGTCATGTAAAGCTTCCAGACAAATAAGTATGATGATTATACGTGGATTGCCTCCATCATGTGTATTTTGTGATGGAACTCAATCAGTTAAGGCTCGCGCAGCAGCATAATCAGACCCTGGTTCATCGTGAACCACCTATTCCCCAAAATTAGACAGGGAATTGACGTATACTGTGCAATCCTTTACGCAGGCCGATTATATGAAACGCATTCAGACACTCCTGGTGTTAACGTCCTTTGTCTTGCTGGCCTGCGGCGGGGGATCAACAGATTCGACATCGAACCAGAATCCACCACCAGGCAACAACCCGCCGCCACCTCCACCGCCTGCGCCGGTAACGCGGCCATCGAATACCACCTGTCTGGCAGGGGACCCGGTCAGTTACAGCGCCATTCGCGCCACCAACCGATTCAACAACAGGAGCTTCAGTCAGCCACTGGGGATGATTCCACGAACCGGCAGTAATCTGCTTTATATCATTGAGCGCCAGGGTCGTGTGCAGGCATACGATCCGGTCGCTGATACAGTTAGCCAGTTCGCCGACATCAGTACAAATGTCGACACAACATTTGAAGGCGGTTTGCTGGGCATGGCGTTTGATCCAAACTTTGCCACTAATGGCTACGTGTATCTTTCCTACACTGCCTCATCAAGTACTGCCGCATTAGAATCAAGAGTCTCCAGATTTAATACCAACGCAACACGCACATCTGTTGTTAACAATTCAGAACTGGTATTGATTCGAGAAGATCAACCCTATGCCAATCATAATGGCGGCCAGATTGCCTTTGATTCGAACGGGCATTTGTACATTGGCTTCGGTGACGGTGGTGATGCCAATGACACTGCACAACAGGGACAGGATATTACCACTCGACTTGGGGCCATGTTGCGTATTATTCCAAACACCGATGCCAATCCATCGCCGCTTTATACCGTACCTTCAGGTAACCCGTTTTCTTCAAACTCAACCTGTAGCGGTGGCTGCCCGGAAATCTTTGCCTGGGGTTTGCGTAATCCATGGCGCTGGAGTTTTGATCGCAGCACCAATCAGCTCTGGGTTGGCGATGTCGGACAATCAGCACGTGAAGAAATTGATCTCGTTCAGGCTGGTGTAAATTACGGCTGGGGATGTTTTGAAGGAACACTTTCCAATAATAATTACCAGGGAAGTTGCAGCGGGGTTAGCAATACTGCGCCGGTACACGAATACGGTCGAAGCGTCGGTACATCCATAACTGGTGGTTACGTTTATCGTGGCACACAAATTCCAAATCTGCAGGGTGACTATGTATTTGCGGATTACGGTAATGGTCAGGTGTTTGCATTAAGTGATCCTTATACCGCTAACCCGCAACGCCGAACATTACTCAGCACCGGTCGCGGTATAGTCTCACTGGCTCAGGACAATAACGGCGAGCTGTATATCGTCGATATTTTCACTGGCCAGATCCTGTTACTTGAACCGGATCCGGCATCCGGCACAACCCCACCATTTGCAACAAATCTGTCTGACACCGGCTGTGCCGATGCCTCTGATCCGCGCTTACCGGCCAGTGGCCAGATCCCATATCAGATTAATGCGCCATTGTGGTCGGATAATGCAGACAAACAACGCTGGCTGGCATTACCGGATAACACCACTATTTCCATCGATGCCAGTCACGACTGGCAACTGCCTGCTGGTACTGTATTACGAAAAGATTTCTCAATTAACGGTACGCTGGTGGAAACCCGCTTACTGGCACATCACAATGATGGAAGCTGGGCCGGTTACAGTTATGAATGGAATGCAAGCCAGAATGAGGCAACCCTGCTCAGTACAGGTAAAACGATCATCGTTGGCAGTCAGAACTGGACTTTTCCCAGTCAGGCACAGTGCCTGCAATGTCACACCAGTGTCGCCAATCGTGCACTGGGTCCTGAAACCGCTCAGATTAATAAACCAATCAACGATCCAAATAGCACAGGGCAAATCAATCAACTGGATTATTTCGAAACTCTAAACCTGTTCAGTAATTACACCGGCAATCCGGGCAGTCTGCCTGCGCTGCCGGACTATAACGATCCGTTAGCCACACCAGAAGCCATCGCTCGTGGATATCTGCACAGTAACTGTAGTCACTGCCACCAGCCCGGCGGTACTGCCCAGGCTAATATTAACCTGCACTATGCGATTTCATTGGCCAACACGGGACTGTGCAATGTGGCACCCTCGGCCGGAAATGTTAATGGCGCAACGTTGTTACTGGACCCGATCAACAAAGAACCGAACTCAATCATTTATCAACGTATGTTAACCAGCTCTGGCAATGCACGCATGCCACCACTGGCTGTTTCCATCGAAGATTCACAGGGATTGCAATTACTCTCAAACTGGATCAATTCATTCAGCATATGTCCGTAAAAAACGGCAACCTGCTACCAGGCTGCCGCTTTTAAACAGAAGACAAACTTACTTGTACAGCTCAAGCGTTCCGCAAACAATGCGACGACCGCTATCCATACCAACTTTGATTGGTGTACTTCCTTTCTCAGAAATAACCAGTGTACGACCACGTATATCACGCATACTCATACCTTCTGCGATCAGGATCTGCTCGGCTGAACCCGTTTGATCGACGGTGATATCCGGTAACTGACGAATGCTCTTGCCTGCGGCCATTCCGGGGACATTGCTACCACCCGTCAGGTTGATATGACTGCCACATCCAACATTTTCATTAACTGTAAATGCATAGGTGCCGGGCTGGACACCACGCATATGTGACTGTAGCTCAAGACCTCGTGGTGTTTCTCTGGCAACAATGACACCAACAGAGTTATCAACACCGCTTTCACTTAAT
Organism: uncultured Gammaproteobacteria bacterium; assembly: GCA_937967995.1. Lineage (GTDB taxonomy): Bacteria > Pseudomonadota > Gammaproteobacteria > UBA6429 > Thiohalophilaceae > CALBTB01. Next base: position 147,100 of record CALBTB010000010.1, on the reverse strand, counting down.
GCATGCATCGTCACGGCGATTTCAGAAGCCTGAAGCGTACCCAGCGGCATCAGGCTTAATACTACATAAAGTAACTTTTTCATGACTCACCTCCTACAGGTGACAAACTGCTCACAATGGAACAGCACACACAAAGTAGTACCGATTCCATTGTTTTCAAGTAGACGCTATATAAATTCTGGCTGATAACACAGCCCATTCAAGCAAACAAACCCAAATGGAATTTATTGGCAATCCATTAGCCCCATTAATCAAAAACGATTAATGGGATTAATTGGACTTTTCCATTTCTACCTGGCGGTAACTGGAATTATTAAAATTTCTTTGCCTGAAAATTCTGCCCATCAGTTTTAAGTATGGGCAAAAAAACCTTATCAGACTTTTTAATAAGGGAATTTCAAATGAACTATTGTTCCATTGGCGGCAGATCCTGCTCATGTTGCACCTGTTGCTGGCGCTCTACTGCCTCACGGGCGATCTGTTGTTCCAGTTCCTGACGTTCATAATAAATTTCGGCTTCAGTCATTTGTACAGGAACCTGCTCATCCGTGACCTGGTTTGCCTCGATCTGTTCGACCTGCTGAATCAGTTGTTCCGTTTTCGGTGAATCAGGTCGTTGCGCAATTTCATCAGACCCCAGTGTTGTTTCATCGGGGAATGCCTGGGTCATTTCGCTTGCAATCGGTTGTAGATCCTCAACTGGCTCACTTTTCACGTCCGGATGTGTCGGTTCGACCTGTGCAACAGGTAATGTTTGGTCAAAGTGATCCTGCTGTTTAACTGGTGATTGCTGCTGTGATTTAGCATGCTGTTCAAATGCTTCATCAACAGAGCGACTTATCGAACCGTCACGCTCCTGAACCGGGTTAAGTGCAATTACAACCGCTGCTGCCGCGCCTAACGTTAACACCGGCAGAATAAATTTCATTTTTCCGTTCATGTCCTGTACCTCACTTATAAACTCGTAAAAGAACAGCATCTGCCGTGGTATAACGACAACCACGACAGAGGCTGCGGTTCAATCACTGCTGGCCGATTACTCAGTGATATATACGTAGGTAGCATTACCCATGTAACGACCGACGCCCGTTGTTGGGCAGGTTCCTGCATCACCCAGCACATTGACACGACTGCTATCAGTATGAGCATTGGCTGCCGTAGACAGGATCTTGTCGCTGGTGGTACGAACAAAATAATAAAAACTGTTCGTCAGCGAACCTGCCGGCCGCAGGTAAACATAGCCGTAAGTACCAAATGACAGTACACGTTCAACGTTATAGTTTGACGCGAAACAGGCTGCATTGGCATTAGCCGATGAAAACAGTGCGGCACTTAACAGACTACCCAGTACACCTAATTTAATGAATTGCTTTTTCATGCTAGTTACTCCCTTTGTTGATTAGGTCGTACGATGATAGTTATTCAGTTTTGTATACACTTGCCTGTTTTTGCGTTTTACTATGAATAATTTTCTTCGTGACGTGAATATTCACATTAAATCGCGCAATTCGTGACGTGTTTCGCACGACGGTATATCTTGGCGCTACAACCAAAATATTTCCTGAAACGTCTCGTGAAATGTGAAATATCATTAAATCCCACACTTAATGCGATTTCAGAAATACTGGCCTGGGTACAACATAACATGCGGGCCGCGCGTTCCATGCGCAACTTCAACAAAAAGTCCCTGAATGTCATATTGTATTCTGATTTGAAAGCACGACTGAGTTCATAACGCGTCAGGCCGCATTGCTGTGAGACTTCGTCCGCACTGATTCGTTCATGAAGATGTTCCTCGATATAACCTATTGCCGCACTTATTCCATACCCTATTTTCGTGGTTCCAATAATGGAAGCTTCGCGTGGAATTTTATTAGCCGGTAACAGCTTTAACCAGTCGCAGTTTTTTTGTGACGGTTTTATTTCATTGGCAAGCTGATCCAGGTAGCGCATCAGCTCATTCAGATCATGTGGTTTGACAAGATAATCCCAGACGCGGCAGCGCAGCGCCCATATAGACAGGCCTTCGTAATGCTGCTCGGCAAGCATCAATAGTGGTATCTGAGGATGTTTTTCACGAACCTTCCTGAGCGTGCGCAGGCCGGTAATGTCCGCATAGTCAAAATCGAAAACAATCACATCCGGATTGATGCTATCTGCCATAGACATGGCGTGTGCGACGTTATCACTGACATGACAATGTCCGGGAAAATCACATGTATCAGGCATAGTGCCTGTTGACTTGTTTAGCCGTGCATCAACCCACAATAACGTTGCATCCTTCATTACTACGCAACTCCGTTTGTTGCCCGTACTGAAAACTATACCAACCAGTCAGGCTTGACATTCCATTCTCATTTTTTATGTGAAGTCTACAAACTAGAGCAACGTGCATTAATTTTCAAATGACAATTTTGCGTATTTTGTGTCGAATTTGACAAATGTCGTAATACATTTATGTAATTTAAGTATATTGAAAGAACTTTCCGATTATCCGTCAAAGCCACTAACTTTTACATTATGAGTTTGTGACATGTTTTTACATTAATTGAGATTTTATTGAGTTTATTAAATTGCCATAAAGAACCGGCGGCCAGTTAGACCGCCGGCCACTTCTTCCTGAAGTTAACTGCGCGGTTGTTGCGCTTTTTGCCAGTTCATATAACCGGACTGATCCAGTTTGCCCTTCTTGGCAATGGTCTTGAATTGCCTGTCCAGATTTTTGTCCGCTTTGGCTTCCTTGCTGTCTATCGCGCCGTCATTGTTTTTGTCCAGTGCCTGGAACTGTTTTTTCCACTGAACTTCGGGCTGAATAGATTCAGATACTTCAGGCTCTGCGCCCAAATCATCTGTTTGAGAAGCTGCTGTTGCATACGATGTTGCAAATGCAGCACTGAATAATACCGGGAACACATAATACTTAAGCATACACGCTCCTTTTTGCATGCAAATAAAAATGACTTTGAATGTCTGCCCGAAGGGGAATGTATGGCGGGAGATTTACCCGTTGGCAGTCTGGCCAGCGGCAGGTATGCGAATACTAGCCTAAAATTCTGAATTTAGATCAACACTAAAAAAATATTTTTTGGCGGGAACTTATAACCGTTTTTTATATCTCTGCAGTACTTGATTATCCCCTTTTAAAAAGGCACGCGAATATGCAAATTACGGTTTTACAAACCCTGTTTATAACCATTACTACAATAATGGTAATTGAGTTAGTTGCTCCAGTTATCAACAAGTCCAGGCACGCACCTGATCCATTACTTACCCGATATGTTGTTCCACTGGATAAGTCCACTACCGCGTCAGAACACCTAGCTTATAACCACGTTCGTCACCTTATCGATGAATCCGGGATAAAGCCGGAAAACATCAGTCTTGTCGTGTTTGATAAGGGTATTTATCTTCTGCAAGCGAACCAGGTGGCATCCGACCGCATGCAGGCGCTTTTAAACTGTGGCGTACAGTTCTATGCCTGTGAACAAAGTCTGGCTCGGGTAAAACAGAAATGGGACAGTAACTTTATGCTTTTAGATGGCGTGCAACTGGTACCAGATGGAAAGCATCAAATTGATAGTCTTATGGATGAGGGTTACGTCAATTTATTTGCCTGATATGAAATAAAAGTACAATCAGACTATTCGATATTCTGTACCTGTTCGCGCATCTGTTCGATCAGCACCTTGAGTTCAACGGATGCACTACCGGTTCGCGCGTCACTGGACTTTGAACCCAGCGTATTCGCTTCGCGATTGAGTTCCTGCATTAAAAAATCGAGTCGCCGGCCAACCGGTTTTTTGTGCTGTAAAACACGCCGTACTTCATTGACATGCGTCGTCAGTCGATCGATTTCCTCATCCACATCAACCTTGGCGGCCATGAATGCCAGTTCCTGTTCGAGCCGGCCTTCATCAATGTCACTTTTCAACTCTTCCAGTCGCGCCAGTAATTTATCGTGCCATTGTTGTTTGATTTCCGGCACCAGGACTTTGACGTCTGCAACAATTTTTTCAATTCCGTCACAGCGCTGTTCGATAATGGCTTTTAACTTTTCGCCTTCACGCTCACGGGCACGCACCAGTTCCTGTATGGCCTTATCCAGCATACTCATTGCTGTTTCGTGCAGGACTTCCGCTGCCACTTGCGGCGTCTGCATCACGCCCGGCCAGCGCATGACTTCCAACGGACTAACCGGTCGGGATTGTGAAAAGTAGGTTTCTACCTGTGATGTTGCACTGGCCAGTTGTTTGATCAATTCTTCATTGAGCATGATTTCAGTGACGCTGGTTTGCTCCGCTTGATAACGCATATTCACGTCTACCTTGCCACGGCTCAGTCCCTGCTGGATGGTTTCGCGAATACGTGTTTCCAGAACCCGTAATTCCTCGGGTAGTCGCATGGAAACATCCAGGTAGCGGTGATTGACAGAGCGAAGTTCCAGAGTGAGTAGTCCCCAGGGCTCGGTGACTTCCTGACGGGCAAATGCGGTCATGCTGCGAATCATGGTCAGTGCGGTCCTTTATCGATTCTTATTTTATAAAGCCGAGGGCCACTGTAGCCGACTTATATAAGTGTCTCAACACTCATCGATAAGGGATTGTGTGATAAGCTTATCCAACATAATTAACCTGAATTAAATAATGGTCATTCCGGATACCGCATTACCGCCAGGCACGCAACTGGACGAATTTACCATCGAGCACGTACTCGGTGGTGGTGGCTTCAGCATTGTCTATCTTGCGACACCCAACAAGGGTGGCGAGCCCGTGGTTATCAAGGAATACATGCCCAGTTCACTGGCCACCCGCGATGCCAATATGTCGGTCATTCCATCCGAAGAAAAACACAATGAGCGCTTTGCCCATGGTCGCCGCCTGTTTTTCCAGGAAGCCAGCACACTGACAACACTCAAGCACCCGAACATCGTTAACGTGGTTAATTTTTTCCGCGCACACGGCACGGTCTACATGGTGATGGAATACGAAGACGGCGTGAACATGCAGACCTACATCAAAAAGCATAAAGGCAATCTTAGTGAGCCGTTTATCAAAGCCGTATTCCTGCCATTGCTCGACGGCCTGCAGATGATCCACAGCCGTGGCCTGTTACACCTCGACATCAAGCCCAGTAACATTCACCTTCGTTCCGGTGCCAAGCCGTTATTGCTGGACTTCGGTGCCGTGCATGAAATGATGCAAACCCGACAGTTTCAACCAAACCAGGTCATCACACCCGGCTTCTCACCTATCGAACAACTGGATCCGGGTGGTTACGTGGGACCGTGGACGGACATATATGCAATCGGCGCCACCATGCGTGCCTGCCTTGAAGGAGTCTCACCACCGGCGTCACCCGAACGCCGCGAGCGGGATACCATGCGACCGGCAGTAACGGCATTCAAGAAACGTTATTCACAACATCTGCTGGAAGCCGTTGACTGGGCCATGGAAGTAGACCCACTGTTACGTCCCCAATCTGTCGACAAACTCATCGAAGCGATAAAAGGTAAACCGGATCGCGATGAGAAGAAAACCCTGTTCAGGTTCTGACTATGCAGTACGTCATTGGCAAAACCAGCAGGCTAGGCAACCGGGAGATTAACCAGGATCGACTCGCGGCGCTGGAGCGTGACAATGTCGTGTTACTGGTACTCGGCGACGGACTCGGCGGCCGGGCCGGGGGTGAATTTGCTTCACAGACACTGGTCGATACTGTGAGCGATGAATTCTCAAACGCCCAGTTACCGATCAAACGGCCCAAAGAATTTATGACCCGTGCATTACATCGTGCACATTTTTCAGTGGTGGATGGCGGTAAGAAACAGGAACCACCGGTTAATCCCGGTACCACCGCCGTACTTTGTCTCATTCAAAATGGCAAGGCATGGTGGGCGCATGTCGGAGACAGTCGCCTGTACCTGTTTCGTGGCGGTGTGCCAATCTATCGCACCAAGGATCATTCGTTTGTCGAAAAACTCTATCAGCACGGCAAAATCTCTCACGACAAGCGCGCCAATCACCCGTTACGCAATTACATGACTCGTTGCATCGGCATGTCCGATAACATTCCGGAAGTCACGGTAAGTAATGAAGTTGAACTGCATTCCGGCGACATCATCATGTTATGCACCGATGGTATGTGGGAACCCATGGACGATATGAAAATGGGCGTCAAAATCCAGGACGGCAGACTGAGCGACGCCCTGTCCGGAATTGCCGAGGAAGCTGAAAAGGAAAGTTACCCCAATTCCGACAATATCACCGCGGTGGCAATTCAGATTATGTCCCTGCAATTAATCGGCCGTGCACTCAAAGATGCAGAAAACAAGCCCGTCTCGGCCGTCACCAACATGGACCCGGTGCAAAATGCCATTGATGTGATCGAGTCGACCATCAAACTATACGAGCACGAACTCAAATAATCACGACTGGCATCTGCCTGGCAGTCCGTTTATCCTTGTTACCCCGCTTTTTAACAACCGAATGAGGCAGTCCTATGCGCCCAAGTGGCAGAGCGCCTGATGAAATCCGTCAGGTCAACATTACACGACGTTACACCAAACATGCCGAAGGCTCGGTACTTGTCGAGTTTGGCGATACACAAGTGCTGTGTAATGCCAGTGTGGAAGAGCGTGTGCCCGGTTTTCTCAAAGGCAGCGGTCAGGGCTGGGTTACGGCGGAGTATGGCATGTTACCCCGCTCCACCGGCAGCCGCATGCACCGTGAATCCGCCAGGGGCAAGCAGGGTGGCCGCACCATGGAAATCCAGCGCCTGATTGGTCGCTCCCTGCGCGCTGCCGTCGATCTCAAGACACTGGGTGAACACACGATTACGATTGACTGTGATGTATTACAGGCTGATGGCGGCACCCGCACCGCATCAATTACCGGCGGTTTCGTGGCACTGGCCGATGCCATTAATCACATGCTGGATAAAAAACTGATTAAAGCCAGCCCGATCATTCATCACGTCGCCTCTATCTCGGTCGGTATTTATGCTGGTACCCCGATTGCGGACCTGGATTACCCGGAAGATTCCAATTGCGAAACCGATATGAATATTGTCATGAATGATACTGGCGGGTTTATCGAAATTCAGGGCACCGCCGAAGGGGCCGCCTTCAGCGATGACGAACTGAAACAGATGCTGGCACTGGGTCGCAATGCCATTGCCGTGTTGATAGACAAACAACGCGAAGCACTGGCGTAAGGTTTATGAAAAAAATTGTGCTCGCCAGCAATAACCCGGGCAAGGTACGTGAGATAAACCAGTTGCTGAGCGGACTCGACATCGAAGTGGTCTCCCAGTCAGACTTCAACGTACCGGAGGTCGAGGAAACCGGCCTCAGCTTTGTGGAAAACGCCCTGCTCAAGGCGAGAAACGCAGCCCGACATACAAACCTGCCAGCCCTGGCGGACGACTCCGGCATCGAGGTCGATGCATTAAAGGGTGCACCCGGTATCTATTCGGCGCGCTATGCCGGACCCGGTGCCAGTGATGAACAAAACCTGCAAAAACTGCTCAAAGACATGAGCGCCCTTCCCGACGCACCCCGCTCGGCCCGCTTTCAGTGCCTGATGGTATTCATGCAACATGCCGATGACCCGACACCCTTGATCTGCCAGGGTACCTGGGAAGGACAGATAATCGAGTCACCCCGCGGGGACAACGGTTTCGGTTATGACCCGATATTTTACCTGCCGGCACAAAAGTGCACCTCGGCACAACTGGCGCCGGAACGTAAAAACGCATTGAGTCACCGCGGACAGGCGCTAAAATGTTTAGTAGAAAAACTTAAAAAGTCACACTAAGACCAATGGACTGACCCGGTATGCTAAATAAACCAGCTAGATGGTTCGTCGCGTTACTCGCTCTGTGCGGCCTGTTTGCTGCTGTTCACGCCCAGGCTGCCAAAACCGAAGACGTGTTTCGCTCGTTCAAGGATCGTCTGCTGCAAATTCGTATAATTGATAAATCCACCAATTCCAAATCCACAATTGGTAGTGGTTTCTATATTGACACCGATGGCACGATTGCCACCAATTATCATGTTATCTCGAAACACGTCTTTAAACCCGAACAGTACCGCATTGAGTATGTCACCCATGACAACCAGATCTATCCGGCCAAACTCTTACATGTGGATGTGATCCATGACCTGGCCCTGCTAAGTGGTGACTTTACCGACACACCGTTCCTGCACATTCGCGATGTACCACTGGACAAAGGCGTACGCATCTACACACTGGGTAATCCTCTCGATCTTGGTATGACCATAGTTGAAGGCACCTATAACGGTGTCACCGATGACACCATGCATGAACGGATTCTGTTATCCAGTGCACTCAATCCCGGCATGAGCGGTGGACCATCGATTGATGAGGAAGGAGCAATTGTCGGCGTCAACGTGGCCACGGCCGGCAACAGTATTGGTTTCCTGGTCCCGGCCAAATTTCTCAGTACGCTGATCATGGAACACAAAACTGCTACGAATAAAGATTTCATCGATATAATTCGCCAGCAACTGTATGAAAACCAGAACCGTTATATGACAGCGTTACTGGCAAAACCCTTTCCGACCAAACAGCTGGGCGACTTCATGATACCGGCCCGAATCGCCGATTACATTACCTGCTGGGGTGACTCCAGGGACGCGGATGGTCTCTATAAAAAATCCAACAGTTACTGCGCTACCAAGAACGATATCTATCTGAATAACCGCCTGTCGACCGGTGATATCAAATATACGCATATCAATCTTGAAAGCGAAGACATGAATGCATTTCGCTTTGCCGCGCTGATGCAGTCCAGTTTTTCGACTCCATCCACTTCGCTCGGTAGCCATAAGGACGACCACACTGAATACCAGTGCAAAACAGATTTTGTATTACAAAATGACATCAAGCTAAAAGTTGCATTCTGCCTGCGTGAATATAAAAAATTCCGTGGTATCTATGACATGGTGCTCAATGCCGCCAGCCTGACGGACAAACGCAAAGGATTTGTCACAACACTGGTGCTGGCCGGGGTGAGTTACGAAAACGCCGTCAGTTTCAGCCAACATTACCTGGAGACATTCAGTTGGAAGCGCCAATAATCATCGAGATACTGGATCGCTTCGGGAAGGTCCGTGAGCGGCACAAGATAACACAACTACCGGCACGCATCGGGCGCTCTTATCGTAACGATATTATTATCGATGATCCATTTGTGTCACCGGAGCATATTGAAATCATGCAGGATGGCGGCGGCCACGTCATGATTACCGATCTGAAAAGTGAGAACGGTGTATTCACCCTGCACCCGATTACTAAACATGACATCATCGCCGTGGAAGAAAATCAGCGAATTCGTCTCGGTCATACTGATATTCGTATTCGATCGGAATCCTGGCCGGTGAAGGAAACCGTTATCGACCACGGCAAACCCTCACAACTGCACTTCATGATGACCAATATCCTGAGTATGCCGATCATTTTCGTTTTACTGGCGGCAATTCTCGCGGGTGATCAGTATGTGCAAACCGTTACCGAGGTCAATACCAACCAGATCATAGGTGCCATTTTACCGGTGTTGATCATCGTCGTACTGTGGGCCCTGGTCTGGTCCATTATCAGCAAGGTGATTACCCACTCGTTTTATTTCGCCTACCATGCCATTGTTGTGTGTGGACTGTTAAGTGCGTTTTATTTTATTGAAACAAGTTTTGAATATATTGAATTTAACTTTCCGCATGCCGGGCTGGATGGCTACCTGACCATTGTTTCAGACCTGGCCTTTACGATCCTGTTACTGTACGGACACCTGCGTCAGAGTACGCATTTCACCCGGCGCAAGACCCGTTATGTTTCTACCATAACGGCGGGGCTGGTTGTCGGCGTCGCCTATCTGATTGCATTTGTGAATGAACCGCAGTATGAAAGCAGCCCGGTGTTTTCCGGTATTATGAAACCACCGGCCTTTGCCGTGACACCTGCCACAACGGCCAGTAACTTTTTTGAACAGACTCACGCCCTGTCGGTGTTTGATATTCCAACACAAGACAAGTAATGCAACAGTTCGCCGAGTTGCCACCTTTATCGCTGTATATTCACCTGCCGTGGTGTGTCAGAAAATGTCCGTACTGTGACTTTAATTCACACGAATCACGTGATGGCATACCGGAACAGGATTACATCGATGCGTTGCTACGCGATCTGGATCAACAGCTTCCGCAGGTGTGGGGACGATCCATACAAAGTATTTTCATCGGTGGCGGCACACCCAGCCTGTTTAGTCCGGACGCCATCGACAGTTTATTGTCCGCCTGTCGCGCCCGGCTCAACCTGAACCCCACAATCGAAATCACACTGGAAGCCAATCCCGGAACAGCCGAACAGGCAAAGTTTTCCGGATTTCGTGAAGCCGGTGTTAACCGGCTCTCGATCGGTATTCAGAGTTTTAATAATGCACACCTGCAACAACTGGGACGAATTCACTCCGCCAAAGAAGCCATCAAGGCAGTAGAAATGGCACACAAGGCGGAATTTGAAAATATTAACCTGGACCTGATGTACGGCCTGCCGGGGCAAACCGTAGGTGAAGCCAGGGGCGATATACAGTGTGCACTGGCCCTGTCACCAACACACCTGTCCCATTACCAACTGACCATTGAACCCAACACCCTGTTCCATCGCTACCCGCCGCTGTTACCAAATGACGATTCCATTATCGACATCGAAACCGAGTGCCGCGAGCAGCTTGCCCTGGCCGGCTATGAACGTTATGAAATTTCCGCCTTTGCACGGCACGGTGCACGCAGCGTACATAACCTGAACTACTGGTTGTATGGTGATTACCTGGCCATCGGTGCCGGTGCGCACGGCAAACGTACCGATGCGCATGCGCAACGCATTATCCGCACACACCACGTCAAAAACCCGCGTGATTATCTCGCTGCCCGTGTCCCTCAGGACATGATTGCCGGCGAAGAATCACCGGACCTGCGCACCAGCCAGTTTGAGTTTATGCTCAATGCATTACGGCTCATTGAAGGCTTTGACACCGAAATATTAACGCTGCGCACTGGCGGGCCGATAACAAACATCGAGCCAATTCTGAAAACAGCGGAGCAAAGAGGCCTGATCGAATGGGAACTGAAACGCATCACACCGACACAAACCGGTCTACAATATTTAAATGAGCTGACTGAACTGTTCCTGCCCGACTGATATGCTCGACGAACACACGGTTTATTGCCCTTACTGCGGCGAACCCTTTACGGCACTGATCGACATCAGCGCCGGCAATCAGGAATATACCGAAGATTGCCAGATCTGCTGTCAACCCGTTCTTTTTCGAGTCGAGCTTGATACAATGGATTCTCAACCTACAGTAACAACCCGGCGTGAAAATGACTGACAGAAACGACCCATACAAGCCCATCAGTTGCGGATTACACAGCGAGTATGAACTTGCCATCATGCATCGTGTCATGTTGCAACTGGTCTGGCGTGATGAACATGACCAACCGCATATCGGCAAGGTGCTGCCACTGGATCTGAAAACCAGCAACTCACAGGAATTTCTCGTTGGTCAGACCAACGACGGTGAAATGCATCAGATACGCCTGGATAAAATCGAACATAGCGACGTCAAAGAGGCCATACGTACATGAGATTCAGCAGGCCGCTGACAACCGGCCTGATGCTGGTATGGCTGGTAGCCTGCGCACCAACCCAGGAAAATCCTGCTTCGGATTTAACACCCTTTGAGGTGATCGCTCATGGCCAGCACAGTGGTTTTACCATGGCGCGTTCGTTTGAATTCAATACGGCACGACAATTTCTCGATTTCTGGTCCATCCACAATCAATACACACAAACCCCACCGCCGCGTATTGACTTTGATTCACGTACCGTGCTGGCGGTGTTTATGGGTGAACAACGCACCGGCGGGTTTGATATTCGCATCGAAAAAATTCGTGAGCAGGAAACGCATGTCGATGTGCTGGTGCAGCTGATTCGACCCGCCCGCGACAGCCTGCGTACCATGGCACTGACGCAACCGTTTATGATGGTGGCGATTTCAAAAACCGATAAACCCGTGCGCTATCATTTTTATAAATAATCATGCCGACCCGTTACGAGCAGCTCCCTGTTTACACCACCAAGGATGGCTCACAGATTCGTGAATTGATGCATCCCGACCAGCACGGTAATCAACAGCAGAGCCTGGCCGAGGCCATCGTCGCACCGGGTCAACGTACAACACTGCACCGTCATCATAAGAGTGAAGAGCTGTATCACATCACGCGCGGTCAGGGTGTCATGACACTGGCTAACGAAACATTTACTGTGCAGGTCGGCGATACTGTCTGTATACCACCTGGCACACCACACTGTATTGAAAACGCCGGACACGATAACCTGCACATCCTGTGTTGCTGTGCACCACCCTATTCTCACGACGACACAGAATTACTCGACTAATGCGTATCGGTATCGATCTGGGTGGGACCAAGATTGAAGGCATTGCCCTCGACGATACCGGACAAACCTTGGTTCGACATCGCGTCGTTACGCCACGTGGTGATTACCCGGCCACACTCAACACCATCGTTGAACTCGTCAATTATTTAGAACAACACACGCAACAAACCGGAACGGTCGGCATCGGTATTCCCGGCGCCATCTCACCGGCAACCGGTCTGGTCAAAAATGCCAACTCGACCTGGTTGATTGGCAAACCATTTGATCGGGATATTGGCGAGTTGTTAAAGCGTGAAGTTCGTGTCAGTAACGATGCCAACTGTTTTGTGATGTCCGAAGCCGTGGATGGCGCCGCACGCGATGCTCAGGTTGTATTTGGTGTGATCATCGGTACCGGGACGGGAGGTGGCATCTGCATCAACCGTCAGATCATCGTGGGTAAAAATGCTATCGGTGGTGAATGGGGACATAATCCGTTGCCCTGGCCACGCGATGACGAGCGACCCGGCCCGGCCTGTTATTGCGGCCAGCAAGGTTGTATTGAAACGTTTTTATCGGGCACCGGCCTGACACAGCAATACGTCACCGCGGGTGGCAAGGCCGAACGCGGTGAAGATGTGGTCGCAGCCATGCAGGCCGGTGAGCCTCTGGCTCAGCAAATCATGAGCGATTATGTGGACAGGCTGGCACGTGCGCTGGCCGCAGTGATTAATGTGCTGGACCCGGATGTCATCGTGCTGGGTGGCGGCCTGTCCAACCTGGGCCTGCTGTATGAGCAGGTGCCGGCCATCTGGTCAAAATATGTGTTCTCGGACCGGGTCGACACCCAGCTAACCCCGCCTGAACACGGCGATTCCAGCGGTGTCCGGGGGGCGGCCTGGTTATGGCCAAAACCTTAAAGACCTTATGCCTGTGGGCCGATAGTAATTAGCATCATGTATCGTACCCAGGACCACGAAGAAGTCGTTGTTATCAATCAGGAAGCCATCACCCGCTTTCTGTCCTATTGTGAGACGCGCGAGATCCCCAAAAAAGGCCTGATCCTGCGTGCCGGTGGCGCCGCCGATCACCTGTATTATCTGAAGGAAGGATCAGCCTCGGTCATCGACAGTGATGAAGACGGCAACGAAATTATTCTCGCCTATCTCAATGCCGGCGATTTTATCGGCGAGATGGGGCTGTTCTATAAAACCAATGCGCGCACCGCCAATATTCGTGCCCGCACCGCCTGTGTGCTGGCCGAGATCGAATACAACCGCCTGCACGATTTATTCGATAACGAACTCAAACTCGAACACCCGCAAATCCTGACCGCCGTGGGACTGCAACTGACACAGCGTCTGTTACAGACCAGCCGTCGTGTTACCCGGCTGGCCTTCATGGATGTGTCCGGTCGCATTGCCCGCACGCTGAATGAACTGTGTTATGAACCGGATGCCAAGACACACCCGGAAGGGATGCAGTTACACATTTCACGCCAGGAAATCGCGCGCATTGTCGGTTGCAAACGGGAGACCGTGGGGCGGGTGCTGAAAAACCTGGAAGAAGCCGGACTGGTGGAAGCCAAGGGCATGGATATCGTCGTCTACGATCGTATTCAGGAAGAATTTCCCAACTAGGTTTTCTGAAACAGCAAATCCCACACGCCATGGCCTAAACGCAGACCGCGTTGTTCAAACTTGGTTAACGGCCGATAATCCGGTTTTTCACTGAATTGATTCTGACCCGCCAGGTTGCTAAATCCTTCCACCTCACCCATGACCGCCAGCATGTGTTGTGCGTAGTCCTCCCAGTCGGTCGCCATATGTACAATGCCGTTGGGTTTTAATCTGGTTTTTAACAGGTTGATAAACGGTACCTGCACCAGGCGGCGTTTGTGATGACGCTTCTTGTGCCAGGGATCGGGAAAAAAGATGTACACCGCATTCAGTGAAGTAGCGGGAATATGTTGTTTCAGTACCTCAACTGCATCATCACAGATCACGCGCACATTGGTTAGTTGTTGCTGTTCGATCTGCAATAACGCGTTGCCCACACCCGGCCGGTGCACTTCGATGCCGATATAGTCATTTTGCGGATTGGCACCCGCCATGCTGACCAGCGCCTGGCCATTGCCGAAACCAATTTCCAGGTGTAAGGGTGCGTCACGCTGAAAAACCGTCTGTGCCGACACCAGTTCATTGTTATCGAAATTCAAACCATAAATCGGTAACAGGGAATCCAGCGCGCGTTGCTGGCCTTTGGTCAGGCGCCCTTCACGACGTACAAAACTACGAACACGGCGTAAGTATTTTTGGTCCGGCACAGTGCTTAGTAAAAAGTACCGTCTAAAGGTGATGACGCACTGGCGTAGGCCTTGCGTGGCATGCGCCCGGCCAGGAAGGCTTCGCGTCCGGCTTCAATGGCTTTTTTCATGGCTGACGCCATTAACACCGGATCTTTTGCAGCGGCAATGGCCGTGTTCATCAACACGCCGTCACAACCCAGTTCCATGGCCACGGCGGCATCCGATGCCGTTCCCACGCCCGCATCGACCAGTACCGGCACCTCGAGCTCTTCGACAATGAAGCGAATGTTATACGGATTACGAATTCCCAGCCCGGAACCAATCGGTGCCGCCAGTGGCATCACCGCCACACAGCCCATCGATTCCAGTTCCTTGGCAATGATCAGGTCATCGCTGGTATACACCATGACCTTGAAGCCATCATTAATCAGTTGCTCGGCCGCAATCAGGGTTTGCTTGATATCCGGAAACAGGGTCTTTTCATCGCCCAGCACTTCGAGTTTCACCAGGTCATGTCCGTCCAGTAATTCGCGCGCCAGCTTGCAGGTACGCACCGCATCGTCGGCGTTATAGCACCCGGCCGTGTTCGGCAAAATGGTGTATTTGTCCGGTGTAATGATATCGAGCAGGTTCGGCTCATTCGGGTTTTGTCCGATGTTGCTGCGACGCACCGCCACAGTGACTATCTCTGCGCCACTGGCTTCAATCGCGCGCTGCGTTTCCTGCATATCTTTATATTTACCGGTGCCGACCAGTAAACGTGAATGGTATGCCTTACCCGCCACGGTCAATGGCGTGTCGTTTGTGCTTTGACTGCTCATAGTACTCCTGAAGTAATTAACCACCGCCCACGGCGTGGACGATTTCGATGCGATCGCCGGACTCAAACACGTGCTCCGCATAGGTGCTACGCGGCACGATTTCCTGATTGACCTCCATGGCAATGCGCCTGCCGGTCAGCTCGAGTGCCTCGACCAGCTTGCCGGCAGTATACCCGTCCGGCACATCACGTGGGTCTCCATTAACGATAATTTTCATGGCCGCATAGCCTAGCGGGGGTGGCTTGCGGGCGTCAATCGCCTTTGTCATGATGACGAAATAAGACAAGGGGGATGGATGGAGAACACGACCGAAACCACCATCACGGCCGAACAGGCCGGGACACTGGACGGCCTGTTTCGCGAGCGGGTCCGGCGTACGCCGGACATGACCGCCTATACCTATCACGATCGAAAGGACAAGGACTGGCATGACCTGAGCTGGGCCCAGATGGGCAAACTGGTCAGCCGCTGGCAGGGCGCCATGCTGGCTGCCGGCCTGAAACCGGGCGATCGGGTAGCCATTTGCCTGAAGAACAGTCCCGAGTGGGTCTGCGCCGACCAGGCCGCAATGGGCCTGGGGCTGGTGGTGGTCCCGCTTTACACCGATGACCGGCCCGACAATGTCGCCTACGTGACCCAGGATGCCGGCGCCAAAATGATGATCATCCAGAGCAGCAAAAAGTGGGCGAACCTGGTCGACGTCGCGCCCGAAGCACTGGTGGGGGTCAACGATGTGGTTATCGTTGAGGGCCTCGCGGATCAACGCCTGGCCGACGACTCCACCCGGGTCTGGGCACTGGCCGAATGGCTGGCCGAACCCGGTGAACTGATTACTCGCGATCACGGTCCCGATGATCTGGCCACCATCGTGTATACCTCCGGCACCACCGGCAAGCCCAAGGGTGTAATGCTCAGCCACCGCAACATCCTCAGCGTGGCCGAAGGCTCCGGTAATGCGGTCGGCGTGTATGCGGGCCAGAAATTGCTGTCGTTTTTACCCCTGTCCCACACCTTTGAGCGCACCTGCGGCTATTACACCCCCATGATGTGGGCCATGCAGATTGTTTATGCCCGCTCGATTCAACAACTGGCTGAGGACCTGCAGCAAATCCGGCCCCATGTACTGGTGGCCGTGCCGCGTATTTTTGAACGGGTCTACGAACGCATTCAGGACCAGCTGGCCAAGGGCCCGGGCCTGCGGCGCGGTATTTTTCGCTTCGCGGTCAACACCGGCTGGCGCCAGTTCCTGGTCCAGCAACACCGTGCCCGGTCCAGCCCGCGCCTGTGGCTGTGGCCGTTTTTACAGAAGCGAGTCGCCGGGCAACTGATGGCCAAACTGGGCGGCAACCTCGAACTGGCCATCAGTGGTGGAGCCGCGCTGCCACCGCCGGTGGCGAAACTGTTTCTCGGCCTCGGACTGAACCTGATCCAGGGCTACGGCATGACCGAAAGCAGCCCGGTCGTCAGCGCCAATCGGCCCGATGCCAATGACCCACAAAGCGTCGGTACACCGCTGCCCGGTATCGAAGTGCGCATTGGCGACAACGACGAGCTACAGGTCAAAAGCCCCGGCGTCATGCTGGGCTACTGGAATAACCACAAGGCCACCCGCGAGGTCATCATGCCTGACGGCTGGCTGCGCACCGGCGACAAGGCCCGCATCGATAACGACATGGTCTATATCACCGGCCGTATCAAGGACATCCTGGTCATGTCGAACGGCGAGAAAATTCCTCCCGTGGATATGGAGGACGCCATCAAACTGGACCCCCTGTTTGATAATGCGGTCATCATCGGTGAGGCGCGGCCGTTTCTTGGTGCACTGGTCGTGCTAAATCCGGACAACTGGTTTGGTCTTGCCAAGCACCACAACCTGGATCCGTTTGATCAGGATGCCCTGCACAATACGAAACTGCACAAAACCCTGCTCAAACACATCAGCCAGGCCTTGAGTGATTTCCCCGGCTATGCCAAGGTGCGACGAGTGCTACCGACCCTCGAACCGTGGACGGTGGAAAACGGTTACCTGACCCCGACGCTGAAGACAAAACGTCAAATTGTGATGCAGCAGTTTGCAGATCAGATCGAGGCCTTATATAAAAATTAAAAACACTCTGTAAGGATGGCAGTATGAAGCGATTTTTAAAATGGTTTTTCGGTATCGTCCTGTTCCTGATTGTGATCGTCGTGGGTCTGGCGATTTCCCTGCCTTATCTCATCGACCCGAATGAATACAAGGCCGACATCATCGCGCAGATCAAACCGCACATGCGCGGCCGGGATTTACAGATTCCCGGTGACATCAAGATCTCCGTCATTCCCTGGCTGGGTTTTGAAGTCGGTGAGATGGTGGTCGGCAACGCCGATGGTTTCGTGCTCAAACCGTTCATGACCATCGACCAGTCGAAGGCACACGTCAAACTGCTTTCATTACTCAGCGACACACCCCAAATCGGTTCGCTGGAATTTCGTGGCATCAAGGTTTACCTGCAACGCGATGCGGAAGGCCGTAACAACTGGTCGGACCTGGCCAATGCGGCGGCAGCCAAACCGGCTCCCAAACCGTCGGCGGCTACCAGCGCGATGGCAATTCCGTTACTGAAAGTCCAGGGCCTGCAGCTGGATGACATCACCGTGTGGTTTGATGACAAACAGAACAAGGACATGATCACGCTTTCCAGTATGTCACTGGAGGCCGGGCCGATTGATCGATTACAACCGGTGCCAATCAAGGGCAAGTTCAACCTGCACAGCAAGAAAAACGAACTGGCCGCCGCTTCCGCGTTTGCCACCACGCTGGTACTGGAACAAAACACCAGTCAGCTTAAATTCGACAACCTGGTAATGAACACCAATGTCTCGGGCCAGATTGTGAATAACAACACCATACGTACATCACTGCGGGTGCCGGAACTGAACATCGACACGGACAAGGAAAAAATTATTGCCAGACCGTTTCATCTGAAAATCAATGACACGGACAGTGAAGGTCGGCTGACCATGACACGGTTTGATAATCCAATTGTGCGACTCGGCTGGGAAATTGCCATTCTGGACCTGGATGCCCTGATTCCGGGCCTGCAGGGAACCAAGGCGAGTGCGGCAAACGAGGATATACCGCAGGTGGCTGCCATCAACACCGGCGAAGAAGTGGATAATACGGCCAAATTGCTGGCACCACTGGCGGCGTTCAGTAATTCGGATTTACAGGGCACCATCAAGATTGGTCACCTGCGCGTCAAACAACTGGACTTCAAGGACTTCAAGGCAAATTTACTGGCCCGTTCCGGTCTGGTCAGCGCCCTGCCGGAAGCGACCGTTTACGGTGGCACTTACAAGGGTGATTTGCAGGTGCAGACCAAAACCGTGCCGATGCGCCTGCGCACCAAACAACAACTTGAAAACGTGCCCATCGGTCCAATTTTAAAAGCGTTGTATGGCAAGGAATCGGCGACCGGCAATATCTATTTTCAGGGCCAGTATTTCAGTGAAGGCCAGACACAAAAGGCCCTCACGCAACATTTACATGGCGACGGCCAGTTCAACATCAAGAATGCCAAACTCAAGGCGCAGGACGTCAAACAGCTCATGCTGGGTAAATGGTACGACAAGGCCAAGTTCGTGCAGGAAAAAGAAGAAGACCGGGAAGTCACAGCGTTTGATTTCATGCGCGGCACACTACGGATTAAAAGCGGCGTGGTGTTTAACCGGGATTTCAACGCCATGTCGCGGCGGCTGGAACTGCGCGGCGACGGTTTTGTGAACCTGAATGACGGGCAGATTAAATACACCATGACCTCGATACCCAAAAAATCCATGGCGTTTTCACTGGCCGGCCATAATTATGAATTAAAAGACCGGCATATTCAGACACACATCACCGGCACCCTGGCGGAACCTAAAATTGATAATGACGTCGAACAGATCTTCAAGGATGAATTCAAGCAAAGCGAGCTGTACCAGAAAAAACGCGCCGAGGAAGAAAAGATCAAAGGCAAGCTCAAGGACAAGTTACGCGATCTGCTGAAAAAATAAAATGACGTGCTGACACGACTGATATCTTTGCTGCCGGGATTGTGGCTGGGGTTATGGCTGCATTCCGCGCTGGCCGGTGAAGTCCTCAATGCCAATGTTGAACACGAGGACGATCATTACCTGTTGCACCTGGACATGCGTATCAAGGGTGACAGTACGGCGGTGTTCCGCGCCCTGCTCGATTTCAATAATCTCACCGCGATAAACGACACCATCGTCTATAGCAAATTACTGGAACGTAATGGCCGGGAATATCTGGTACAAACCGATGGTGAAGGCTGTGTGTGGTTCTTCTGCAAACGCGTGGTACAGGTGTCCATCGTGACGGAAATGGATAACGGTTATATCATGTCAGTCACGGTTCCGGAGAAAAGCGACCTGGAATACGGCCGCACCCTGTGGCAGGTCATCGATGAGGGCGACACCACCCGCATCAAGTATAATGCCGATTACGTACCGGCGTTCTGGATACCCCCGATCTTCGGTCCGTACATTTTCAAAAAACGCATGCTCGAAGAAGGACAAAAGACGGTCAATGGCATCGAACGCATCGTCAACCCGCACGACGAAAACGGACTTACTGGCCGATAAACTGCTCGGCTGGTTCGATCAGCACGGCCGCCATGACCTGCCGTGGCAATCACCGCGCACGGCCTATCGCGTGTGGATATCGGAAATCATGTTGCAACAGACCCAGGTCACCACGGTGATCCCATACTTCGAACGTTTCATGCAGCATTTTCCCGACATCAGGACACTGGCCGATGCGCCACTGGATGATGTCCTGCATCAGTGGACCGGCCTCGGTTATTACGCCCGCGCCCGCAACCTGCATCACGCCGCTATCTATATTAAAGAACAACACCACGGTAAATTTCCCACCGACTTCGATGCCATCCTCGCCCTGCCCGGCATTGGACGCTCCACCGCCGGCGCCATTCTGGCGCAGGCACATAACCAGCGCTTTGCTATTCTGGATGGCAATGTGAAACGCGTGTTAACCCGCCTGTTTGGCATAGAAGGCTGGCCGGGTAACAAGGCGGTGGAAAATCAGCTCTGGGAACTGGCTGAGCAACTCACACCGCATGAACGTGTCGCCGATTACACGCAGGCGATCATGGATCTCGGTGCCACCGTGTGTAAGCGCAGCAAACCGGAATGCACATCGTGTCCGCTGCAACATGATTGCGTCGCGCATGCTGAACAGCGCCAGCACGAACTGCCGACCCGCAAACCGAAAAAGACCCTGCCGGTACGCAGTACGCGCATGCTGATGCTGCTTAATGATGATAATGCCGTGTTGCTGGAACAACGCCCGCCAAGTGGTATCTGGGGCGGACTGTGGAGTTTTCCCGAATGTGACGACGAAGTGAATATCGAAAAATGGTGTACGCAGCATCTGCAATTACAATTGTCGCAGGTGCAAACCCATACACCGTTACGCCACACCTTTAGCCATTATCATCTGGATATCACGCCGGTCAGTGCCCGCGCACGTCATGTGGGTATCATGGATTCGGACCGGCACATCTGGTATAACACGCAGCGACCGGACAAACGCGGCCTGCCCGCACCGGTGAAAACCCTGTTACAGAAAATTGAGGAGTTGTTATGAGCCGCATGGTGCAATGCGTCAAACTGGGAAAAGAAGCCGAAGGCCTGGACCGCGCGCCCTACCCCGGTGACCTGGGCCAGAAGATTTTTGATAACGTGTCCAAACAAGGCTGGCAGATGTGGATGCAACACCAGACCATACTCATCAACGAAAACCGCCTCAGCCCCATCGATCCCAAGCATCGCGCCTTTTTAGAACAGGAAATGGAGAAATTCTTCTTCGGCGAAGGCGCAGAACTGCCGGACGCCTTCGTTCCACCCAGTAAGTAATTGATTTTGCTTGGTTAACCATAGGGCTAAGCCCATGTTGTACTTGACGTGAGCGTGCTCGGCCTGTTTAATACGCCGCTCGCATGACTCCACACTGGCCGGGTAGCTCAGTTGGTAGAGCAGGGGACTGAAAATCCCCGTGTCGACAGTTCAATTCTGTCCCCGGCCACCATTTTTAATTTCTCGCCATCTTCGCCAGCGTGTTCAGTGAATTTCGCCAAGCCTGTAACTGTTTAAGTATTTCTTGAGAATGACTTATTTGCGGTTCGGAATGTGTGTAATTTTCTTTTTTTTCCCATGTTCGTACCAGATCATTTGCCATATTAAATGCATCAGTAAAGCTGGAACTCTTCGGAATCCCGTGTTTGAACAGAGCCCTGCCGAAGTAAGTGAAGTCCGCTTCGTCCGAACAACCGAATGACTTGCGGTCTGCCCGGGAAGAGGTCATGACCAGCGTGTACTCGTCCTGAAGTTGATTGATAAACTTACCCGAATAGCATGCAGAAACCACCACTACCTTCCACTTGATTCCACTTTCTTGCAGTATTGCATTGAGCTTTTTCGGCGGCAGATCATTTAATGGCACACCATGTAAACTGACATCAAGTCCCTCTTTCTTTGACCCATGGCTGGTCAGATACAGAAATAGAATATCGTTCTCTTTATCCATTTTATTACCGATATCTGCCAATAGGTGTCTCAGGTTGGTCGTTGAGGCAAGCGGTACCTCACTTGACACATCATGGTTATTAATCAACACCACAGATCGACCGGTGGTAACAAATTCATCATCAAAGAGCTTTTGTGCAAAACGTGTTTCTTTCATAAACACATCCTGCGAACCATATGCAGCAAAACCTACAAAATACATATCAATTTTATCCGGATTAGAAGTTGCAAGTGTATTCAGAGTCTGCCCCATGAGATGTGGCTGGCGGTAAAATATCGCTTCAGCATCAATTTTCTTTTTTGTATAGCGTTGAATCCGTTGCATAAACCGCGAAAAAATTCCTTGCTGGCTAAGATCCTTGGGTTTCTTACCAACAAATTCATCGTATTCCCACCAACCTGTCTGTGTTTTCTTTTCACCTTCTACATTGACAGTTGTTAGTGTTCCTTCTCCCTGGCGGGTCCCAGACTCAAAATTACCAACATAAACATCACCACTTTTATACTCCATTTTTCCCTGGCCATGTTTTACACCATATTCATATTCGCCTATATAGCGGTTACCCTTGCTATCCAGGTACTCTCCCTTACCGTGAGGTGTCCAGTCTTTTATTTCACCGTTATACTTATCGCCTGTTGCATATTTAATTGTGCCATTTCCCGTCTGATTATCTTTGACGAAGTCACCGGAATAAACTGCGCCGTCCATTTTGTAAGTACCTTTTCCCTGCATGCGCCAGTCAACTACGTCACCTTCATATATACCGCCATGCGGGTAAGCGATTTTTCCCTTGCCGTTTAGTCGGCTTGCCTTGAATTGTCCCTCGAAACGTGTCCCATCATATGAAATAAACAATCCCTGGCCATCGAAATTGCCCCGCTTGAATTCACCGCTATAGGAATCGTTATTGGTGAATTGAACCTCCCCCTGTCCTTCCCACAGGCCATCAACAAACTCCCCTTCATATACAAACAATTCCGGAACGATGTGGCGGCCTTTACCGTGCATCAATCCCTGCCTGAACTGTCCGGTATAGACATCGCCGTTACGCCAGCGTAACGTCCCCTCGCCGTGGAACAAACCGTTCTCAAACTGACCCTCGTAAACCGCACTGTCTGGTAGTTGTCCAATATTCTGCTGAGCGAGCTTATGCTGATAGTCTTTTTGTAACGTGTGTATATCTGGTCGGCTCTCTGCCTGGTTACATGCAATTAAGAACTGGGCTGCAAGCCACATAGTGCAGACTGATAGTAGATGAGATCGCAGTTTCATACGTTACCCCAAATTAGTATGTACTAAAATACGAAGAATGATTATTGAATAATTATATGCAATATCGCGGGGAGTTGCCGGGATAACAGTTCACAAAAATTGATGCCTCGTTATTACATAAACAAGGCAAATTAGTAAAGCGACTAGGTGTCCATCCCTGGAACACAACCCTCCATCAATTCATTTATAAAATATCATTCACCATTTTCACCATATCCAGAAACTCACGCCGGTGGCCATCAGGGTCACTGCCCTGCCCCTGCATGGCGAGCTGATGAATGCGCGTGTAGTCGAACTGTTCTGTATATTTTCCGCCTCTCAGGTTTTGCCCGAATGCTGCGACGGCGGCGGCGAAACGAAAGTTGTTGGACGTTTCATCCATTGCCAGTTGAATATCCGCACGACTGATATGGCGCCTGATTAACCGGCTCTTACTCGCTTTGGGTAATTTATAGCGTAAACGAATCTCCGCAATTTCATTTGCATGACGTTGCGCAACGCGTTCAATGCCATAGCGCGAAGGTTCCAGGCGTCGTGCATGACTGTCGACAAATGTCACTTCATACAGGGCGGTGACACTATGTCCGGCACCGATATCGCCGGCATCCACTTTGTCGTTCCTGAAGTCCTCTTCCTGTAAGACACGGTTTTCATAACCAATAAGCCGATACTCCGCGACGACGGACGGATTAAACTCCACCTGGATTTTTACATCTTTGGCAATAGTAAACAGCGTACTGCTGGCCTGTTTACTCAGTACTTTCTGTGCTTCGCGCAATGAATCGATGTAGGCATAGTTGCCGTTACCGTGATCGGCCAGTTGTTCCATCAGGTGATCGTTATAGTTTCCGGTACCAAAGCCCAGTGTTGTCAGGGATATGCCACTGTCACGCTGTTTTTCAATCAGTTTGATCAGGGCGTCATGCGACGTCATGCCGACATTAAAGTCCCCATCCGTGGCCAGTATCACGCGGTTGATGCCTTCCTGAACAAAATTATCTCGTGCAATTTCATAGGCCAGTTGAATACCGGCCGCACCGTTTGTGGAACCACCCGCACGCAGTTGCTCCAGCGCATGCATGATAATACTTTTTTCTGCGCCGCTGGTGGAATCCAGTACCACACCGCTACCACCCGCATACACCACGATAGCGATACGATCCTGTGGGCGCATTTTATTCACCAGCATTTTCATGGCCGGTATCAGTAATGACAATTTACCCGGCGCTCCCATCGATCCGGAGACATCAATCAGAAAGACCAGGTTGGAAGGCGGTAAGGATTCCGTTTTTATGTCATACCCTTTCAGGCCGATGTGCAACAAGTGTGTATCTGCATTCCAGGGTGTTGGGCCCATCTCTGTCACGATGTTAAAGGGCTGAGTACGGTTTTCGGGTTGCGGATAGTCATAACTGAAATAGTTAATCATTTCCTCAACCCGCACAGCATTGGCAACCGGCAAACGACCCTGTGCTATCAGGAAACGACGGGTATTGGCATAACTGCCGGTATCTACATCAATACTGAATGTGGAGACCGGTTGCGAGGTGGTTTTCACGACACCGTTTGCAGCCACAGAAGCATATTTCTCACGACCCCGAACCGGTGCAGGCACAACGCGATGCGGCGTGTAGTACGAGACAGGTGGCGCCTGATGATGATAGGTTTTTCCGCCGCTATTTAGACCGGTACCGCCGCCGCCACAACCACCAATCGTGACCTTGATGTAGTGCTGGCCGCTAATGACATCGCCATTACTGAGTTTTGCCACCGCATAGACCCAACCGGAACGTTGCATCTTGATGCGGGTTTTAAGCCCTTTAGGTAACAATGATTTGTTTAACCTGAAACTCGCAATGGGCTCCTGCCGAAACGGTGTGAATATATCAATTTGCTCAACATGCACATTAGCCGGCAGATCCTTGATGCCCTGAATCTCGATACCAACTACCGCACCATTCTCGGCTATGGCTGGTGCTCGTATAAAGATTCTGTCCGCCGTAATATTTGCGGGAGCAAACTGGCTGCTGATCGACTCGGGAATTTTTGCGTGGCTGAGCAGGGGCGTCTGCATAATCAGGCAGACAAACAAACTGATTAATAACTTTTTCTTGTTCATGGCGCACCTCCATTGGTTTATAACCAACACGGAGCAGGCTTTGTGCCATGTTTAAATTTTTTTAATTTATCAGTCGCTTAGTTAAACACGAGTATGTTTAATAGAATTTAAATTAATATCAGAACGTGCATGCTGCACGACAGGGCATGCACATCGCACAGGTTTGTTTTTATTTGGGTCCGATGCCGAACTCACCGGTTTTACGAAACGGGACCTTGAGTAAACCGAAGTCGAGTTCGCCTTTGAGCTGAAATCGAATCTGTTTGGTACGAAACAGGCTATCGAGTCCGCCGAGCAGTTGTTTGTAATTGATGTCGATGGGTAACGCAATCGTACGGGTTTCACCGGCGCCCAGCTTCAGTCCCTGATCCTGTGTACCTTCGGCGAACTGCATGTCATTCAGAATAAGCTGATAACTCAACGTCTTGACGGGCAGGCCGAACTGATTGGGGTTCAGTATCGACAAGGTCGTATCCAGTCGACCGGTACTGAGGCTGACATGCTGGAATTTTGTATCCGCCACCTGCACTTCAGGCTCTTTTAAATCGATAATGCCGCAACCGCTTAGCAGCACCGCAAACACCAGTAATACGAAAGTATGGAAAAAACTATTTTTTTTCATCATGTGCTGACTCTAGCACAATTTCCCGTGTGACGGTGCTATGCTTTCACATACTTATTATACAGCGGAGATACTCATGCGACTGATTAGTCTTGTTCTCACACTGGTCATCATCGGCGGGTTGCTGGTGTATTACAAGGACGCCCTACTCGGCCCGGATGCACCACCGGATCAAACCGTGCGCGAACATTCCACGCAGGTCATTGATGAAGCCAAACGCGCGACTGACGAAATGCAAAAACAACTGGAGCAACAGCAAAAACGGTTTGATGACCTGGAGAACAAATAAAAAAAAAGCGGTCAGAGGATGACCGCTAAAGAACGCCGTTTACAGGCTATGCTAGAGATGTGAATTCAATAACTGTTAAAACGGCACAACACGATTTTTGATAAGGACATCACAAAGATTGTGTGATCTAGCTCATGGAAAAGGGCCGGATCGGGCGGGTTTTTAAACAAAAATCAATTAGTTAGCGATGCGCTGATTTAGAACGGTTCCAGGTCTGCGCAGATAATCTGCGACCAGTTCCGGGAAATCGGCGGGTACCGCCTGCTGTACAGCCGGGTGTCCGGCCAGACGTTGTGCCCACTGCGCCACCAGCGGTGTGTCTTCATACAGGTCCAGATCGGCGTGCTGTTTAATCGCATCCAGAAAACGAAACATCGGCGCAATGGTGACATCCATCATGCTGAAACTGTCGCTGAATGGGCCATTTTCCTGCAGTGTTTCTTCCAGCGTATCCAGCTTGTCCATCACACCCGCCTTACTACGTTTGAAATCGATGTCCGTTTCCGCATTGATAATGCCGTACACCGCATCCAGTGTGTTGTCACCAAACACTATCCAGGATCGCATTTGGGCCCGGGCAAACGCCTCGGCCGGATACAGGTCGCCTTCAGTAATATCATTCAGGTAATCGCAAATCACCAGGGATTCAAATAACGGTTTGTCATCGACCAGTAACACCGGGACTTTTTCCAGCGGCGATACATCGTAAAACCAGCCCGGTGGCGCATCCAGATCGATGTATTCAATTTCGTGTGGAACGTTTTTCTCCAGCAAGGTGATTCGCGCGCGCTGGACATAAGGACATAAATTAAAGCTAATCAGTTTTAAAGCGGGTAAAGCCATGTCGATCCTTTCATGAAGACATAAAAACAAAAAGGGCGGTATAAATAACCGCCCTTTATATTAAACAGGAAACTGTTTATTGCCAGATATCCACGTCCTTACCGGTGGCCTGAATGTCATGCGCCAGGTCAGACAGGTAACGCTGGAAATTGGGTTGTTTCTGGTAACTGCCGGAAACCACGTATTGCAACAGGCCGCGGGTATGAAACACCTTGAAAAACGCCTCGGAACGAATCACTTCTTCACCCTTTTCGTTAAAGATAACAATCGTCGGCGCATACTTTACATCCAGTTGTTTAGCCAGCTGACGTGCCGTTGTACGAATGCCGTCCGGACGAATAACCGGTGTGTCTGACCACATATCGAGCTGGACAGTATCAAACTGTTTGATCGTATCGCGCAGTCCGGCATCGACCAGTACTTTTTTATGCAGGGTTTCGCAATTGGGGCAATCGACCTGTTCGAAAAAGATCGCAAACGGTTTGTTCTTGCCCGCCTTGCGTGACAGGTCATAAGGTTTGGGTAAAAAGAAATCCTGGCTATACAACTCGCCATCCTTACCGGGCGGCAGGTGTTTGGCCATGTAATCCTGGTAACTCAGTTTAGCCTCCTGCTTTTCCGCCACGTAGTTCAATGCCACCTTGAAGCGTTTCGGTGGCAGGTATCCGTTAAGACGCAAAATCATTTTGCCTTCTTCATTGAAAAACAGAATGGTCGGTGTGAACTGGACTTTTAACGCCGCCGCAAAGGATTTCTCGGTGTATTGCTTGCCACCGATACTGGCCACTTCACGGTCGCCCCACATGTTGAGGGCCACCACATCAAAATTCTTTTTCACCAGTTGCTCAATGTCTTTCTGCGACAGGTTGCGTTCCACCAGCGCATTGCAATACGGACAGCCATCCTGGTGAAACAACACCATCAGGCGTTTACCTTTGGCGGCCGCATCGGCCACGTCTTCTTTAAAATCGAGAAAGCTTTCCTTGAACCAGGCAGGGTATTCGGTGGGCATGGCCCCCAGGAACTTGCCTTTCTTGTCAGCACTTTCAGCGGCCTGGCCACAGCCAATAAAAACGAACATGGCCAGCAGGGATAGTAGGGTTTGTCTGGCTGCTCTCATGAACATGTCTCCATAAAGCATGTGTGGCAAATCTTAGCACTTTGACCGCTATTTTGAGACTTATATCCACTCCCTTCCTGCGTAATTAATTAGAATATGCTAATATTACGCAATTCGGAAACGAGGATGACATTATGTTCTTGAATATCAAGGAAGTTGAAGCCGCTGATTTGGCTGAATGGATAGCAGAAGCCGCACAGGATTTTGAAATTATTGATGTGCGTGAGATCAATGAAATCAATGCCGGCACCGTGCCGGGTGCCAGACCCATGCCGCTGGCCAGCATTCCGCTGCGCATGGAAGAACTGAGCAAGGACAGAAAGCTGGTGTTATTGTGCCGCAGCGGTGCCCGTTCGGGTCAGGCCTGCGCTTACCTGCAACAGCAGGGTTTCGATAATGTTTACAACCTGCGCGGTGGTATGTTTGCCTGGGCAGGGACCGGTCAACCGCTAGGGTTTCCCAAAGCCAGTTAAGCGGTTTGCAATGCAGCGCGTTTGTTTTATAACAGCTGCATGATCACGTTGTTCATCATCTACCTCGGCGCCGCCTGCGGCCTGTGGTGTATATTCTACGTGCTGGCGGCGCGCTCACTGCGCGCCATTCGGCCACTGCCCATTCTTCAGCAACCAGACCCGGCGCAACACGCATCCTTTCCCGCACTAAGCCTGATCATTGCCGCACGCAATGAAGCACACACCCTGCCCGCTGCACTGGAGACATTGATACAGCAAAGTTATTCGAATCTGGAAATCCTGCTGATCAATGATCGTTCTACGGATAACACCGGGGAAATCATCGACAGCTTTGCGCAACGTGACGAACGCATTCGTTGCATTCACATTAAAAAACTGCCTGATGAATGGCTGGGTAAACCACACGCGCTGCATGTGGCCAGTCAACAGGCGCGAGGTGAGTGGCTGTTGTTCAGTGATGCGGACGTGCATCATTCGGTCAACCTGTGGTACTCGGCGATTCAACATGCCGAACAGTACCAGCTCGATCACCTGGCGTTATTACCCACTGTCACGTCACGTGGCATGTTGATTCAGGCCACCATTAAGGCCTTTTCCATGTTATTTCTTGCCTCGGCACGAACCGACAAAATACGTGATCCCAATTCACCGGCGTCAATTGGTATTGGCGCCTTTAACCTGGTGCGACGCAATACATTTTTAAACACGGATGGCTTTGAATGGCTACGCATGGAAGTCGCGGATGATTACGGTCTGGGCCTGATGATTAAACGTGCCGGCGGTAATTGCGATCTGGCAACTGCCAATCAGGATCTGCATGTCGAGTGGTATGAAAGTGTAGGCGCAATGGCGCGCGGGCTGGAGAAAAATATCATGGCACCCGGCACACACTTTAAGACCGGCAAGCTGATTTTAAATCCCATTATGTTAACCGGCGTTGTGCTGGCACCATTTATCAGTCTGCTATTGTGGCCATCATGGCTGACCGGTTTTGGCGTGATCACGCTGCTGTTTTGCGCGGCTGTCGCACAATTAATTGCTGTTGGTTTCGATGAACAAAAACGTGACTGGTTACTATCACCTTTCGGATTTCTAATCATTGCCTGGATATTCAGCCGCGCCTGCATCCTGTGCCTGTGGCGTGACGGTATCGTCTGGCGCGATACGCATTATCCTCGACGGCTGTTGCAAATGTATCAGCGTGTGAAGTTGTAATAATTTTTCGAATTTATCATCTTGTCATAAATAAACATTATTGCTTCCACTTAATCCCGCTCGGCGTCCATGCCTCGCGGGAATCGGTTCCGGGCGGTTTTATCCTTCCCTGGACCACCGCCCTCCAACGACGTTTCAGCAATAATGTTTATTATTTTTCTCGGTGATTCGTAGATAACCGGGTAAGGTCAGCTGAATGAAACACTGTTTTCAACCATCCCAGTTTGCCATAATGGCCCCATAAAACGCGGAGGAGGATACCATGCTGTTCGATAATCCTGGCAACTGGTTGATTGTGGGGGGGCTGATCATTGGCGCAATTTTCGGCCTGGTGGTGCATCAGATGCGACTTTGCATGGTCGCCGCGGTGGGTAATGCCACTCTTGTGCGTGATTACCGATACCTGCTCGGTTTTGCTCTGGCTGCATTGATTGCAATCACCGGTACACAACTTCTGGAACTGTATGGCATCGTCGAAATCAGCCAGGCCAGTTATCGTGATGCAAGGCTTGACTGGTTAGGTGTGATACTCGGTGGATTTTTATTTGGCGTCGGTGCCGCCCTTGCCGGTGGCGATGCTGCGCGCGTCCTGGTGATGGCCGGACAGGGCAGCAAAACCGGCTTGATGGTGGTTTTCTTTTTCGCCGTGTTCGCTTCCATCGCACAATTCGGGTTACTGGAAAAAATTCGCGTTTATCTCTTATTAAATACATCGATCAATTTAACCGGCGGGGATGCCGGACTGGCTGCACTGACCAAAGCACCCATCTGGCTGGTACTGGTGGTCGTCGATGTTTTACTGCTTGGCTTTATCATTAAACACTGGAAGCGCCACGTGAGTATGAAAATCCTGCTTGGCGGTATCATTCTTGGTCTGGCCATGGTGGCCACCTGGTATATCACAGGTGTGCTGGCGCAGGATGAATTTAGTCCGAGTCGCCCATCCGGCATGACCGTGTCCGGTCCAATGTCACGTTTCGGCATTATGGTTGTCGCGGGTGATTATCCCAAGATGTCATTTTCCATTTCCTTCGTGCTGGGTGTCATTGGTATTGCGTTTGTACTGTCATTGCTGACACGCCAGTTTCGTTTCAGCCCGGTGAAAGGATCGGCGGGTATGATTGCGCTTGGCGGCGCACTGATGGGAATTGGCGGTACATTTGCTTATGGCTGTAATATCGGACAGGGCTTTACCGGCCTGTCGACCTTATCCCTGGAATCGATCCTTGCCGTGGTCGCCATGCTGCTTGGCATTCGTTATGCAACGCGATGGATGGAAAGACGAGCATAAGCCGCGAGTTTGTTCACCAGGGAATGTGCCCTGAGTGTCTGCCGTTACATGCGTTGGTACTGGAAGACTTTTACCGTCAACTCAACGCTGATGACACGATCCGCTCGCACTACTTTAACGATCGTTTCGAAAATATTTATATCGAGGCGAAACACGTACGCGGGCTGGATTTTATTCTGCAACGGCTGAAAACCGAAGCAGCCGCATTACTGGACGAACCGGCCGAAGCACTTCAGCTGGGTTTCTGGTTTAACCTGATGCAGCGCGGCGATGTCACCCTGCCCCACTCCCATGATGACGATGATGAACAGTTATCCGGCACTTACTATTTGCAGGTGCCGAATGGTTCGGGTGAACTGGTCATTCAACCAGCCGATGATCAGCGAATAAACATTCAACCTGCCGAGGGACGCTTCGTTATTTTTCACCCCGCCGTACAACACGAAGTTACAACGCACAACATTGACGAGGCACGCATTAGTCTGGGTTTTAATATCGGGCCGAAAAAAACCGCGACAGATTAACGCATCACTTCCTTATAGCGAAAACAGTCTGCCAGGTGATCATTTACCATACCGACTGACTGCATGAACGCATAACAAATGGTGGAACCAACAAAGGTAAAGCCACGCTTTTTTAATTCTTTGGACATGGCGTCAGAGATGGCTGTTTTGGCCGGCAACTGCTTCATGGTTTTATATTTATTGATAATCGGTTCGCCATCGACAAAGTCCCACAGAAAATCACTGAGCTTGCCTTCGGTGGCCCTGAGATCAAGATAGGCCTGCGCATTTTTTACCGTGCCTTCCACTTTCAGGCGATTACGTACGATTCCCGGGTCTTTTAACAACGATTCGATTTTACGTTTGTTATAACCGGCAATCTTGACCGGATCAAAACGATCAAACACTTTGCGATAATGCGGACGCTTGCGCAAAATAGTAATCCAGCTCAGTCCGGCATGAGCACCTTCAAGAATCAGAATTTAAAAAAGTTTACGAGCGTTATAAACTGGTAGGACACATTCATTATCATGATCATGAAGGAAATAACTGTCACTGCCACACCAGTCGCAACGCTTGACGGGTTTCGTCATGTTCAGCTCCCTTGAATGAATGCGAGTAATAACTTTATCACAGCTTTGTCCCGTAAGATGCGACGATGACCAAGATGTTCCGTATAAACTACTTTTGCATCGGGGCGGGCCTGTTTCAACAATTCACTGCACTGCCATTTCACATCGCGATCATTTTTGTCATGAATGATCAGGAGCCTTTCCTGATACGATTGCAGGTTTCTGTCAGCGGCCACCTGCTCGTACAGGTCTTCGCCGTATTCAGCTTTAAAGCGTCGAATAAACGCGTCACGAATATGATTGGGAATGCGTAAAGTTTTTACGAACTTGTCTATCAGATAATCGACCGTGGTGGGACTGCTGATCATGATCAGATTTTTTATCGGCAGAGAATAGTGACGCACGCTGTATGCTGTCACCAGACAACCGAATGAATGTGACACAATCGCATGCGGCATGCCATACAAATCGATTATGCGTTTTTGCACCTCGGCGATGCGAAAAAGTGTGGTCCATTTGCCATCGGATGAGCCATGTGCCGGCGCATCAAAAGCAATGACGTGATAACCCGCTTCAACCAGGGGTGCAGCAAACGCACCAAGCTGCGCGCCGCGCCCGCTCCAGCCATGCACCAACATCACAACCGGCCGACCCTGCTCACCCCAGTGAAAGAGTTGCATTCGACCATAATCAGACTGGATGGATTCGCTGCGTGCCGAGTTTCGCCAGCGTGCCTCGCGTTTGGGTTCCTTAAACCGCGGCGCCCTGAACCAGGTTCTGTAAACCCACCAGACAGCCAGCGGCGGTGCAACGACACTTGTCACTCGCAACATGAAACGAATCAACGCCAGCATGCTGCTCATGCAATATCGACCGCCACCGGCACAACATTGTTGTAATCAGAATGCTTGTCTATACCCGGCTCAATTCGCTCCATGCGCCAAGACTATCACACCCATCTGACGGGCAATGTAGATTATTTCAGGCTGGCATAAAACGCGGCGATGTTTTCAAAATCAGCACTGCTCATGCCTTTGACCATCGCGTTCATAACCGGGTCGACACGTTTGCCGGATTCAAACTCCTTCATCTGTTTGACGAGATAAGGTGCCTTTTGTGCAGCAAGGTTGGGATATAACGGATTGGCACTGACACCCATCTTGCCATGACAGGCAGCGCAACGCGTATCGGCCAGTTGTTTGCCCTGATTGATATCCGCCGCCTGAACGGCACTGGTGGAAAGACCTAACATCAGTAAAACCAGATACTTCTGCATACGACTCACTCCTTCAGGTTTTGTCAGGCTGATTGTCTGGCAATCCGGCTGAACCGTATCTGAATCACTTGACGTAGGGACGGCCAGGTATTAACTTAACTTTATGGTTAAGTATTATAACGAACCGCTGGATGCCACCTTCATGGCGCTGGCCGATCCGACCCGGCGCGCCATTCTGCAACGCCTGACCCGTGGCAGTGCGACGGTCACCGAACTGGCTGAACCGTTTGATATTTCACTGGCCGCCACCTCCAAGCACCTGCGCTTTCTTGAAAAAGCCAATCTTGTTCGACGTGAGCGTAAGGGCCGTGAACATCATGTCTCGCTGAATGCCGGCCCACTGAAAGAAGCCCAGCAATGGATCAATCACTATAAAAAATTCTGGGGACGGCAGCTTGATGCACTGGCCGATTATCTGGACAGCCAAAAATAGCAGGCCTGCTGTGTTATGATGCCGCGCCATGCAAACGATTGAAGAACGCTATCAACACGACTACCGCGAACACGAACACACCCGCATCGAAAACGATCGCAACCTGCTGCCCAAACTGAAGGACATTTCACAGGGCAAAGATATCGATGCGCTGGAGCGCTTTGCCAAGGGCTACCTGGGAATGTTCCTGGATCTCGACAATACGATTCCACCGCAGCAACGCATTCAGATTCTGGCCAGTCCTGATCTTGCCGGGGGCATTCACGAAGGCTTTAAAACGATTTTGCTCGACGGTCAGTTTCCCGAACCTGAACTGATCGCCGATTCCATGCTGGATGACAAACCCTATCCGATTGGTTATGTCCTGCTCGCTGCGCTGGACCTGTTCAGCGACGAATCGCGTTTTCAGACGCCACAGTTACCCGATAGCACGATCATTGCCGCGATCTGTTTTCATTACGCTTATAAAACAGAAATGCAGGATCAATGGTTGAGTGCCGCCATCGAACACCGCCAGACCCAGACCGCTGAAGCACTACGGGCATTCTGGCAACAGCTGGCGCAGCGCAATACGGATCACCTGCCGGGGCTGCAACATCTTATTCGCGACAGGCAAAACGACAAAATCAGTGCACAGGTACTGTTACCGATTCTGGAAACCTGGAAAACCTGCCGCAAATCCACCTTGCGTGATGTTTTACATGCCGCCATACGAACAACGGATCACACGCAATTACTGCGTATCAGTGAGACGGCGCTGGAGGAATGGAATGCGGCGGAACCATCGCGTTATATATTATGGCTTGCGACCGCCTTTTTACTCGCCCCTGCCAAATACGACATGGTGCTGTCCGATTACACCGGCCGCTCAAAGGAAAAAATCCTGCCGCTGCTGGACTTCGTCACACCGATATTATTGAGCGATGAACATCGTCTAAACATGAGTGCAGATGCGCTGGCACAATTGCTGCGAATAATTGCTCCGAAATTCACGCCGCAGAAAGATCGTTACGGTGAACTCAGTGATATCACGCGCAAAGTGATGTACCTGTTTTATTGCCTGGCGGCGTCAAACGATCCGGAAACCGAATCGGCGATCAAGCGGTTGAGCCTGGTGCG
Organism: uncultured Gammaproteobacteria bacterium; assembly: GCA_937967995.1. GTDB lineage: Bacteria > Pseudomonadota > Gammaproteobacteria > UBA6429 > Thiohalophilaceae > CALBTB01. The sequence goes on along the minus strand of CALBTB010000010.1, from coordinate 111,783 downwards.
GGTGATGAAGCTGTATAAAAGTATTCTTAATTACGTGCGGGACGTATATCGGCAACAACAGTCCCCTACGTTTGAGGTGTTTCTCAAACAACTGGTCGATGGTGAAATGGTCAAGTCACGTATCAAATGGTCGGACATCGCTCACTGAGCCAGTCCAGTTAATTCAGTCCAGTCAATTCAATCCAGCCAGTTCAGTCGAGATCGGCCAGTGCGACCTGCACGGCTTTACGTACATCATCGATTGCCTGGTTAATCTGTTGCGCACCGGCTTCATCCTTGCCCAGAGTTGACCAGTGTTCCTGCCAGGCTTTGTGTAAGACCTGCACTTTGTGCGGGACCGGTTCCGGCATCAGTTTGGCCAGATCCCCCATCACCAGCACCGCCGTCCAGCCGGTACGTGGATTACCGCGCTCCGGGTCGCGATCGTAATGGCGGTAAAACACCGTCTGCTGTAATTCACCCAGCTTGAGAATCAGCTCAAAACCGGCAAAGCGAATATTGCGATTATGCTCGGTGACTTCATTGCGCCAGGTGTTGTAACTCAGGCTGACCAGCGCCACCACCAGGCTGATGATGGCCACACTGTGACGTCGCAACTGTGAGCGGATTGTCTCTTGCATGCTTTTTGGCTTCTAATTGTCCATCCTTCTACAGTAGAATAGCCGACCCCGTAAATGGTGATAGTGTGATAGCAGGAAAATGGGCGAACAACATTCAGACAAGGTCGTGAAAATGAAGTACCAGACCGACGATCTGCGCATTCTGGACATCAAGCAGGTCAGCAGCCCGGAAGAAGTGCATGCCGAGTTTCCTATCACCGAGCAGGCCACCAACACGATTTTCAACACCCGAAACGCCATTCACCAGATTCTGCACGGTGGCGATGATCGCCTGCTGGTCATTATCGGCCCCTGTTCGATTCATGACCCGGACGCGGCGCTGGAATACGCAACGCGGCTCAAGGCCCTGCGTGATGAACTCAAAAACGACTTGCTGATCGTTATGCGCGTCTATTTTGAAAAGCCGCGTACCACGGTTGGCTGGAAAGGGCTGATTAACGACCCGGACCTGGACGACAGTTATCACATCAATCGCGGCCTGCGTGTGGCGCGTAAAATACTCTTGGATATCAATAACCTGGGTGTGCCAGCAGCCACTGAATACCTGGACCTGATTACCCCGCAGTATGTCGCAGACCTGATTAGCTGGGGCGCTATTGGTGCCCGCACGACCGAGAGCCAGGTACATCGCGAACTGGCGTCCGGCCTGTCCTGCCCGGTCGGCTTCAAGAACGGCACCGATGGCACCCTGAAAATCGCAGTCGACGCGATTCGTGCGGCCAATCGCCCACACCATTTTCTGTCCCTGACCAAGGCCGGTCAGTCAGCGATTTTCTCTACCGCCGGCAACGATGACTGCCACATCATTCTGCGCGGTGGCAAGAAGCCGAATTACGATGCCGCTTCCGTCGATGCCGCCGCGGCCGAGCTATCCAAGGCGGGACTGCCGGTACGTATGATGATCGATTTTTCCCATGCCAACAGCAACAAGGACCACCGTCGTCAGGTTCAGGTCGGTGAGGACGTGGCAGGCCAGATCGCGGCCGGGGACAAGCGCATCATGGGCGCCATGATCGAGAGCCACCTGATTGAGGGCCGGCAGGATAATCGGCCCGGCGCCAGTCTGGCCTATGGCCAGAGCATTACGGATGCCTGTATAAGCTGGGAAGACAGTGTCCCGTTGCTTGAAACACTGGCTGGTGCTGTTCGCCAGCGCCGCCAGCAATACAACGACTAAGCCTGGCCGAACAGGGCGTCACGGGTCTGCGCGTAACAGTCCTGCGCTTCTTTGATGGCCTCCCCCAGATCATCGGCTGACAGGCCCGCCATGACCCAGGCGGCTGAACTGACACGATGTAAATCCTCACTATCAGGAATATCACTGTACGGCAGGGAAGCGATGGCATTGGCAATGTGAATATGTGCGACCGCGGCCGGAAACAGCCGCACGCGGGACAGGTCATGATGGCAGGCAATACACTCGACCAGAATCTCCGGCAGGTGCCATTGATGAGCCAGACTGGCCCCGACTTCGCAATGGTCGTAACCCAGAATCTCGTTTTCCGCCTGCACCATGTCCAGGTTTGCCTCACCCTGCACAGTGCGCAAAATAACGGCATGGGCCTGCTCGGGTAATCGGTTGAAAATCACCAGTTGACCAATGTCGTGCAACATACCGGCGGTAAACACCGTTTCCGGGTTCACACCTCGCGAATGACTCGCCAGAGAACGGGCCAGTAACGCGCAATACAGGCTATGGTGCCAGAAATCCTGCACCGAAATAATGTCGTTCGGAATGCCGGTAAACACCTTGGCCGCACTGGCAGACAGGATCAAATCCCGAATCTGTCGAATCCCCAGAATCGTGACGGCGCGTTGTACCGATTCGATTTTTCCCGATTTGGCGTACATCGGGCTATTGGCCACACGCAGCAACCGGGTGGTGAGCGCAGGATCCTGGCTGATTAATTCACCGATTTCGGCCGCACTGGAGTTATCACTATTGACCTTCTCATTAATACGTAACACAAGTTCGGGCAGCGATACGAGATCGCCGATGTCATCGACCAGGGCTTGCGCAGCAGCTAACATGAGGAAAAATTGAGACCTTGCTAAGTTGAGGGAGTCATTACTCTAGATCGACCTGAAACAGGGGAGCTTTAGAAAATCCCATTAATATAATTATGGATTAGACGTCGTGCCCACCATCATTACCCATAGCGTATTTGCCCTGTTGCTAGGACGTATATTTCAGCTCGCTAATATGCCAAAGCGCTTCTGGCTGCTGGCCGTGGCCTGTACCATGCTGCCGGACCTGGACGTGATTGGGTTTTCCATCGGCATCGCTTACGGAGACCCACTGGGGCATCGGGGTTTCAGCCATTCCCTCGTGTTTGCCCTGCTGGTAAGCATCTGTGTAGTCGCAATTGCATTTCGTCAGCCAGAATTCCGCCCCCTGCGATTGCACCTGCTGGTGTTTTACTTCCTGGTGACCGCCTCGCACGGCCTGTTTGATGCCATGACGAACGGTGGTCTGGGTATTGCCTTTTTTGCCCCGTTTGACGATACGCGGTATTTTTTGCCGTTTCGCCCGATCCAGGTCTCGCCCATTGGGCTAGCGGATTTTATTCGCTGGGGCGGAATGCGTGTGCTGATCAGCGAGTGGGTCTGGATCATTCTGCCGACTGTGATGGTGTTGGCATTTTTCTCCATCACTCGCCTGATTCGAAAAAAATTTAGCCACACAGACCGATAATGATTAACGGGTCAGGCGGCAACGATTAACCGCTCAACCAAAAACGCTGGAATAACTTTGCCTGATTACACAACACGCCGGCCGCCTTTTCATTTTGCCTTTCCGGTCAATGACCTGGAAGCCGCGCGGGAGTTTTATGTCAATGCACTGGGCTGTACCGAGGGACGCTCCTCGACTCGCTGGATCGACTTTGATTTTTACGGCCACCAGATCGTGGCCCACTTAAGTGAGTCAAATCAACCAGTTGCGCATAATCCGGTCGACGGTCACAATGTGCCGATTCCACACTTCGGAATTGTGATTAATTGCAAGGAATGGGAACGTCTCGTTAAAAAACTACGGGCTTATGGTATAAAATTTTTAATTGAACCTTGCACGAGATTTGCAGGTAAACCCGGTGAACAGGCAACCATGTTTTTTCTCGACCCGGCCGGTAACGCCATCGAGATAAAATCGTTTAAAAATCTCGACAACTTATTTAGCAAGCAAGATGACTATGAATAGACGTACAGTATTAGTTTTAGCAATCAGCCTGATGCTCGCCCCGATCCTGTCGGGCTGCACCTCCACGCCAAACCGTGAAAGTGCCGGTGAGTTTCTTGATAGCAGCCTGATTACCGCTCGCATAAAAACCCGCCTCATCAATGATCGCATTACCGGCGGCTTTTTTATCAAGGTCTTTACCTACAAGGGCACCGTGCAGCTCAGTGGTTTTGTCAATTCTGACTATGAAAAACGTTATGCCGCCGACCTGGCCCAAAGCGTTAGCGGGGTTCGGCAGGTTAAAAACATGCTGATTGTCCGCGCCGACCAGAAATAGCGTTAATCCTTTTCCAGCACCATATCAAACTGAATGGATGGCGTGCGCTCATCACCGACCCACTGTGTCTGTAACGGTTTGTAACCCTCGGCTTTGACGATAAAGTGAATATGCGGAACAGCTGCAGCCGGCCACTCGGTTTCAAAGTCATAACGCCCGTCCGGACCACTCAATCGGTAGGCACGTAAGCGGTCCTGGTAACGGCCATTCTCACCGGCCTGCCAGTGTTCAACCCGCGCGTTGGCAATGGGCTGACAATTCTCGGCTGACAGAATGCGGCCGCGCACCTTGAACCCGGTGCCGATATCAAGCTTTTGTTCTGTGATTGGTTTGTAGTGAGTACCTCGCCCCATCTGACTGGTGGGCTGGCAGGTATCGGCAAGGACGATGGCCGTGCCGCTGAAAAATAGCACGCCCAAAAATAGCTGTTGTACCAGGCTGTTGTTGTTCATCATGCGCTCCTCCCTGATTTAATGGTATTGAGGCATTAGAAACAAAAACGCCCGGTGGAGTTCCGGGCGTAATAATTGGAGAGTATGGTTTTTTTATCAATTGTCCTTAAGCGGGACAGCATTGATTGCGGCTGAACCGGTTGACGTCTGTTGAACCAGCGTTCCGTTCATCGCACCCTGCTCCGGTAAAAGGCTGACCACAACGACCAGCAACAGCATGGCCACCGTCAGCGATACATATTGAAATAATGATGCTTTCATCTCAGCTACCCCCATTGTTTATTACATTTTTCCCGCTAATGCCGCTGACTCATAAACGGGATATGTAGTCTAATTTAGCCGGGCGGCGCTGTCTTGTCGGATAATGCTGAAAATCCGGTAAGATTTACCTTACACCCCAGATTTACTACCGTTTAACCGGTATTTAACAAACATTTACAATTGTGAAGCATAAACGTGGGCAACCTATAAATGACTGACAATAACACCGGGTTTTATTTTACGAACCACAACACACGCCTCGCCTGTCATCACCAGGGAAACCCAAACAGCCCCCATATGCTGATTTGCCTGCATGGCCTGGCCAGTAATGCCACCCGCTGGGATGAATTTATCGAGCACACCAGCTTGCGTGAAAGTATGGAGTTGTTTGCGATGGATTTACGCGGTCATGGCCGCTCCATGACGTTTCGGCGTTTTACTCGCGCAGACTGGATCGATGACATTCATTGCCTGATTCAACAACGCGACAAATCAGCCATCCTGGTTGGACACAGCATGGGGGCACAGATAGCACTTGATTACGCCAGCCAGTACGCTGAACAGGCGGACCTGGACGGCCTGGTCCTGATTGACCCGGTATTTCCGGAAGCACTGACCGGTGTGCTTAAAAAGGTTGCCCGTTTCAGGCAACTGATTAACGTTGCCACGTTCATTTTGCGCGGTTTTTACAGGCTGGGCCTGCACAAACGGCAATACCCATATCGCGATCTGCGTGCACTGGATAACCAGACACGCGAATTCCTGGCCAATAATCCGCATAAAACCATTGCCGAGCTGTACATGAATCCATTTGCTGATCTGGCCTATATTCCGTATGCCAACTATCTGCAGGACTTATATGAAGTGACCCGCCCTTTGCAAACATTACGGCGTATTCATGTTCCGGTTCTGGTGCTGTTATCGCAAGGCGCCAGCACCAGCCACGTCGACATCAATCGCCGTATTCTGGGTGAGTTATCGCAACTGGATATTCGTACGATTGATGCAGATCACTGGCTGCTGACAGAAAAACCTGTCGAGGCCCGTCAGGAAATAGAACAGTGGTGTCACGAACGAGTGGGCTTATAGGCAAAGCAGTCTATATTAATAAGCATATTAATAAAAACGACATGAGCAGAAGGACTCGCCAGCGTGGCAAAACAAATTAAGCGCGGTTTGGTAATGATGGGTGGTGGTGCGCGCGCCGCCTATCAGATTGGTGTGCTCAAGGCCGTTGCGGAGTTATGCCCCAAGGGACAGCCTTCGCCATTTCAGATTATTTGCGGAACATCCGCGGGTGCCATCAACGCGGCTTCACTGGCCACAATGGCCGATGACTACAATCATGCGGTCGCACAGATGTTACGTGTCTGGGGTAATTTTCATGTCGAACAGGTATTTCATTCCGACGTAAAACACATTGTCATGACGGCCAGTCGCTGGCTGGCGGCTTTTATGCTTGGTGGTCTGGGTAAAAACAACCCGGTTGCGCTGCTAAACCGCAAACCCCTTAAAACCCTGTTATCCAAACGACTCGATTTCGAGCGCATTGAAAAAGTCATCCATGCAGGTCATCTGCATGCAGTCAGTCTCACCGCGTCCGGTTATACATCCGGGCAGTCAATCACATTCTATCAGGGCGATCCGGATATCATTCCCTGGTCGCGTGTTCGTCGTTGCGGCAGTCGCAGTCAAATCGGTATTGATCACCTGATGGCTTCCTCAGCGATCCCCTTTCTGTTTGAAGCGGTCAAATTACATCGTGAATATTTTGGTGATGGTTCAATGCGTCAGATGGCACCATTGAGTGCCGCGTTACACCTGGGTTCTGATCGTATTCTGGTGATTGGTAACCAACGTGACGACGAACAAAGCCGGGAACGAAAACAGAACAGCACCTACCCCAGCTTTGCACAGATTGCCGGTCATATACTGGACAGTATTTTCCTGGATTCGCTGGAGGCAGATCTCGAACGTCTGGAACGAATCAATAAAACCGTGGACGTGATTCCGACCCGGCGCCTGCGGAAAAGTGAATTACCGTTGCGCAAGGTCGAAGCCTTTGTGCTGGCACCCAGCCTGGATATCGGCGAACTGGCCCAGGATTATGTGCATGAATTACCGCGCACCATTCGCTATCTACTCAAGGGAATCGGCGCCATGCATCAACAGGGCTCGGGACTCGCCAGCTATCTGTTATTTGAACGGGGCTACTGTCGCGAACTGATTCGTCTGGGCTACACCGATGCCATGCAGGAGCGGGATATGCTGGAAACCTTTCTGCTTTAACCTTACTATGAATGCTGCATTGCACTATCAACGTGCAAGCAGTGATGGATTTGAAATGGCACAAATGCCATGCCTGTGTCAGAATAGCGCTGCTTTAATAATAGACACTAAGCTATTGAAGCATCTCAGATTGTCGTGGTACTCAATATCGCAAAACGGGGGTCATCTTGCGAATTGCACTAGTTGATGATGACATCCATCTCGCTCAGGCTATGAAACTGTGGATGATGGAGAAGGATTATGATGTCGTGCACTTTCCCAACGGACGGGAATTTACTGCTGCACTGCGTAAAGAAAGCTTTGATCTTTATATTCTGGACTGGGTAATGCCTGACTTTGACGGCGAGCAGGTCCTGGAATGGCTGACGGAACAATCAGAGAATGATACGCCGGTAATTTTTGTAACCCAGCGTGACAGTGAAGAAGATATCGCCAAGATTCTCAACCAGGGCGCGGATGATTACATCACCAAGCCGGTAAGGCAGAAGGAATTACTGGCACGCATATCAGCGGTGACACGCCGCACACAAAACAGCACGGCCGTTAACGACATTCTTGAATGTGCACCTTATCGCATCAACCTTAAATCCCACACACTGTTAAAAGACAACGAACCGGTCAAGCTCACACAAAAGGAATTCGAGCTGGTTGCGTTTATGTTCCGAAATCTTGGACGCCTGTTGTCACGTGGTCATATCCTGTCATCCGTGTGGGGCCACGGTTCCGAATTTACCACGCGGACCGTCGACACCCATATCAGCCGAATTCGCAAAAAACTGGGACTCAACCCTGAAAACGGCTGGCGCCTGAGTGCCATCTATCATCAGGGTTATCGCCTGGAACAGGTGGACAAGGAAGACGTTCCCAAATAACAATCATACCCGGTGGTACCATATCGCGGGATAATAAGTATCAGGAGGAATGTATGATCGGTAAAAAAAATATCATTTTTGGTTTTCTCTATCTGGTTGCCACAGCCGCTCTTGGTCCATACATGGTGATAAACAAACTCCCTGATGAACAGGGTGCCATGCTGGAGAAACAAAAAGACGTTGGACGTCTGCAATCACTCAAGACCAATAACTTTGAGGAAGAACTCGAACCACTCACGCCGGAACAGATCGCCAAGGCCAATACCGACGGCATACTGGCACTGAATAAACTGGCCAACGTTCGGGCGGATATCGGCTTTACACGCACCGCCCATGCACATGGAAACCTGGAGTCAGTGCTGAACGTGATCGCCGGACTGGCTTTGTGTTTCATTGCCGTTGCCAAAATCTTCAAACAGATCATCAGCTGGCTGTTTATTCTGGGCGCGATTCTGCACTCCGGTTCGATATACCTGTCCAGCTTTGGTTTTGCATGGGCATTCACCATTCTTCAGGCCGGTGTTGGTCCGTGGTTGATTCTGGCCGGGCTGTTACTGATTGGTATCGCGGCAATTATCGGCTTCCGCGGTGAATTCGTACGTGACTAAATGAATTACTGAGTGCACGTACTTTACCCACCAATCACGCCCTACAACCAGTTCGAACTCACCGTCACGCCTCCACATAAACTCTATGTGGAGGAATGTGGCAGTGCGAATGGCCTGCCCGCCGTTTTCCTGCATGGTGGTCCGGGTGCCGGTTGTGAAGACTATCATCGACAGTTTTTTAATCCCGAGAAATATCGCATTATTCTTTTCGATCAACGTGGCGCCGGCCGTTCCACACCGCATGCTGAATTGAATCACAACACCACGGCCGACCTGGTGGCGGACATGGAGTCGCTTCGGCAAAAGTTGAATATAGAAAAGTGGCTGGTGTTTGGTGGCTCATGGGGTTCAACGCTGGCACTGGCGTATGCGCAGGCACACCCGGATCGTGTAACGGCTCTGGTGCTACGCGGAATCTTTTTATGTCGGCAGCGGGAAATAGACTGGTTTTACCAGGAAGGCGCCAGCCGCATCTTTCCGGATGTATGGCAAAAATTTCTAGAACCGATTCCACCGGCAGAACGCCATGACATGGTGTCGGCGTATTACCAGCGACTGACCAGTGAGGATGAGTTTACCCGCATGCAGGCGGCGAAGGCCTGGTCACTGTGGGAAGGACGTACCGCAACCTTAAAAAGCAGTCAGCGCATCATTGATCACTTTGGCCATGCCCACACGGCCCTGAGCCTGGCGCGTATCGAGTGTCATTACTTCAAACACAATTCATTCATGCAGGAAAACCAGTTACTGGACAACGTTGACAAACTTGCTGGTATTCCCGGTGTTATCGTGCAGGGCCGATATGACATCATCTGCCCGATGGAAAGTGCCTGGCAATTACACCAGGCCTGGCCGGATTCACAACTGCGCATCATTCCCGATGCCGGTCATGCAGCCTCCGAGCCGGGTATCGTGTCAGAGCTGGTGAAAGCCACTGATGATTTTGCCCGGGAGCTGACGCGTTGATTGCATTACTGCAACGCGTCACTGAAGCCCGCGTTGATGTTAAGCAAAAATGTGTTGGCCGAATCGGTAAAGGCCTGCTGATTTTGATTGGCGTGGAAAAAGATGACACACAGGCCAGTGCCGATCGTCTTGTAGAGCGTTTTCTGGGTTATCGTGTATTTGCAGATGATCAGGATAAAATGAACCTGAGCGTCATGAATATTGAAGGTGGCGTGTTACTGGTCCCACAATTTACGCTGGCAGCCGATACCAGCAGTGGCATGCGACCCGGTTTTTCCAGCGCGGCATCACCTGAGAAGGGAAAACAGTTATTTGAGTACCTGGTCGAGAAAACCCGCCAGACGTATGATCAGGTTGAAACAGGCCAGTTCGGTGCCAACATGCAGGTCAGCCTGATCAACGACGGGCCTGTCACCTTCAGGCTATCTGTCTGATAATTTCCCGCAGTTTGTCCTGACTGACCGGCTTACTTAAAAAATCATCCATACCGGCTGACAGGCAGTTATTTTTATCTTCTGTTGTCGCATTGGCGGTTAACGCCACAATCGGCACATGCTGATCGTCCAGTTCCTTCTCGCGCCAGGTTCGGGTGGCTTCGAGACCATCCATGTCCGGCATGCGCATATCCATAAAAACAACGTCATAGGTACTGCCCGACAGTTTCTCGACAGCGAGTCGACCGTTTTCCACATGTGTTACGCGGTGACCGTCCTGTTCAAGAAAAGTAGTGATGACTTTGGCATTGATGGGACTGTCTTCGGCAACCAGGACATTCAGGAAGCGGGAAATCGTCGTCGTCGCCATGCTACTGTCCTGTAGCTCATCGCCGGACTCAAGACCGGCAATGGTCAACAGCACCTTACGTAAACGGTGCGGTGTTAGCGGTAACGGCAACAGATAGTCGTAAAGCGATTTTTCTGCTGCTTCGATATTACTCAGGCTGGACAAATGCAGAAGCTTGCAGATTTTAAGATCACCATGCGATGATCGTATTTGCTGCGCCAGTTCTGCACAGTGATCCCCGCAGCCCAGTTCACTGAGCACGACGATTGGACGTTTATCCTTTTGCAGGTAAGCCTTGATCTGTTTTTCCATATCCGCCTGATCGCTTACCACTTTATATGACCAGTCCATCGCCTTGCAGTAACTTTCCAGAATAACGCGATTGGTTTTATGCGATTCAAATAAAACCACCGGCTGATCTTCAGGAATTCGCACATCCGGTAACTGGGGCATTTCACAACGCCAGGGAATCTCGAACCAGAAAGTACTGCCTTTGCCGAGCTGACTCTTGACTCCAATCTTACCGTTCATCAGTTCAACCAGGTTAGCCGAGATCGTTGTCCCCAGTCCCGTGCCGGATTGGGTATGGTTTGATTGCTGACGCTCACTGACCTGGTAAAACGGATCGAAAATACGGCGAATTTCATCATCACTCAGACCCGGCCCGGTATCCTGCACCTCGATTCGAAAATACATCTGGCCTTCGGCAGCATGACGGCTGGATTTGCTGGCCCGAATCACCACTTCTCCCTCGTTAGTAAACTTGATGGCATTACTGACAAGGTTCAGCACAATCTGTCTGAGCCGTTTTCCGTCACCATAAACATAGTCGGGCAACTCGGGCGCATAATCCAGCAGCAACTCAATTCCCTTGGCATTGGCACTGGCAGTAAACATCTGTGCTACACCAAACAGCGTCTTGGGCAGGTTAAATTGTTCTGTCTCCAGTGTGTATTTACCGGCTTCTATCTTGGACAGGTCAAGTACATCATCGATAAGCGCGTTCAATGCCATCGAAGATTCCTGCAACGCCGATACATATTCCCGTTGTTCTTCATTGAGGCTGGTTTTTTCGAGCAGGCTTGTCACACCAACAATTCCACTCATGGGTGTACGAATTTCATGACTCATCGCTGCCAGAAAATCACTCTTGGCCTGGTTAGCATGATTCGCCTCATCGCGTGCCCTGTTAAGTTTACGCAGCAGCAAGTCGAGATACAGCGGCATGATCATCAGAAAAATAAGATAGGCGACGACATCATAAACGTGCGAATACCAGCCATCCGTCAGATAAAGTACAATACAAAAAGCGATGACACTCACAAACGTGGCCGCGGCGAGAGGTCCGCGTCCATAGCGAAGGCTGTAACTGACAAAGTACCAGGCATAGAAAAGGAAGAACGGACTAAAGGGACCATCGTCTGTAAACAACATCGATATACTGATGGCGGCCACGTCAAACGGAATAGTCAGATACGGTCTTATTGGAATTCGTGGCTTAATCAGGATGCTGATAAAAACCAGCGTCGTGTAAATGAAAAACGTGGCTGAAAAATAAATATAGAATTCCCAGAGCGGTTCGTAATAGCCGGTCATCATGGCCAGGCCGATAAATACCGACGTTAGTATCCAGAATCCATACCGAATGATGGATGAGGTAAATTCCGGACTGGCCTTCACTTCAGCAAAGTTTATTTTCATTTTTATACCTGTTAATCTATGCCGCTATTGTAATCCAACTCCATACGATGATGTACACCCATGCTTGAAGAAAAATCCCATATACCCGTTAATGTCGAAATTACTTCCGACAACAAATGCAGTTTTTGTACTGGCGCAAAATGCTGTAACTATGTTACGCAGGCAATTGATACGCCTCGATCAATCGAAGAATTCGATACGTTATTGTGGCAGCTTGCCCATCCCGGCGTTCAGGCCTACAAGGACGATGATGGCTGGTTTCTGATTTTTTATTCAACCTGCCAGTTTCTGGAATCTGACGGGCGTTGCAGAATTTATGAAACCCGCCCGCAAATGTGTCGTGACTATAGCAATGATTACTGTGAATTCGATTCGCCTGCAGAAGAGGGTTTTGATCTCTTTTTTGACAGCTATGATTCCCTGCTGAATTACTGCCGTAAACGCTTTAAAAAATGGGACACCCGTTTTACGTCGCAGGCATAATCTGCCGAAAACTATCGATAGCCTCGAATTCCTCGACATCACGTCGCGGGTTTTTGCTGTCCGGCTCGTAAACCGCCAGCAGGTAGTTAATCCCGTAGTTACGCGCAGATCGTAGAACGGACAGGCTGTCGTCGATCAGCAATGTGGAATCTCTGTTAAACGGCAATGTTTCGTTAAGTTTTGTCCAGAACTGCGGATCCTCTTTTGGCATACCGTAATCATGCGCACAGATAATGTGTTCAATATGATTATGCAGCGCTGTTTTATCCATTTTTAACATCAGACTCTTTTGATGCGCATTGGTGACCAGGGCCACGGTTTTGTCGAGCTGTTTTAGCTGCTCCAGAAAATCGACAACGTAGGGATGTACGGCAATCAGGTGATCCACTTCCTGTTTGAGCATGGCAATGTCCAGACCCAGTGTTTCGGTCCAGTAGTCAACGCAGTACCAGTCAATGGTCCCTTCCTTATTGCGGAAAATGGGGAACAGCTTGCGTTTTGCATCCTCTACCGTCGTAGAATGCAGTTCTGCGTAACGCCTGGGTACGTGCTCGCGCCAGAAGAAGTTATCGAAATACAGGTCGAGCAGTGTGCCGTCCATATCCAGCAATACGGTTTCAATGTTGTTCCAATTTACCATTTTTCAATCACTTACATGTTTACCCTTCACATGAAACGACCGGGATCAGCGGCGCCTGCCACGCTTAATGTATCGCTTCATCAGTGTGGCATAGTCTATGCTATCTATTATCCAAGCTGAAGATACCGGAGGCAGGCAGCTTGAAACATTTGCTGATAACAGGAACATTACTGACTGGCCTTTTGTTGCCATACAGTACCGCGCTCAAGGGTAATGAAATCAGCCAGGAAGAACTCGAGCGCTGGTTCAACAGCGACACCATGGAACCGCCACGCTATAAAGACGTCAATGAAGGCCATCTGGTTTTTCTGAGCGAGAACAGAAACCCAACATTACATCATCACCACAATTCCCTGACCATATCTCCGCAAAGCCTGTCCAATGGCTGGATTCGACTGGAACAGTGTCATCACAACATGGACAAAGTGCCCGCTGCACAAATCCTCTTTAAAGAGGGGCGGGTCAAAAATATTAAAATTACCCGTCAGGAAAATATACAAAAAGCCTGGGTAGAAGGTTACAGCGTTCAGATGGAAAATATTACGGATAACGCCGTCATCTGTTTACAGGCCGATACACATTCCCTGTTACAAAACAAGGATGGTACTTACAGCCTGCGCAACGGGCCATACATGCGACGTTTTCTGGATGGTTATTACCCGATACGAGTATCACTCGACCTGAATTTTTCCCAGACCCAACTGGAACTGTTAGATGTGTCACCACCCAGCCAGCGCGGCTTTGAAATCGTGGAGATGGACAAGGGACTGTTACATTTCGATACGGTTTTTGAAGGTAAATTACAGACCGAATTTCACTTTCGTTACCGCTAGAATCGCCATAAAAAAACTGGCAGAATGCCGGTCTGATGTCCAAACCTGATTTAGCATCCCTGTTACCCGGTACCGTTGAGCTGGCCAGAAAAGCCGGTGATCGGATCATGGAAATCTATAACCGCGACTTTTCCATCGTTCAGAAAAAAGACGACTCACCGGTCACCGAAGCGGACATGGCGGCCCATGCAATCATCGATGATGGTCTGGAAGAACTGGCCCCGGAGTACCCGCTGTTATCTGAAGAGTCTGCCTCTATTCCATTTGAAGATAGATCACGATGGGAATGTTACTGGCTGGTGGATCCACTTGATGGCACCCGCGAATTTATCAAACGCAACGGGGAATTCACCGTTTGCATCGCTTTGATTGAGAACCACAGAGCCATTCTTGGGGTTGTGCACGCACCGGTGCTTTCGGTGACTTACTATGCCGCTCTTGGTATGGGTGCCTTCAAGCAGGAACAGGACAACCAGCCGGTCAGAATCCAGGTTGAAAAAAAGCGCCATGAAAAGCTCATTGTGGCCGGCAGCCGTTCACATCGTGGCGATTCCCTGAAGCGATTCCTGAAGAACCTGGGTGATCATGATCTGCTGGCTGTTGGCAGCGCCCTCAAATCCTGCCTGGTTGCCGAAGGCAAGGCAGACATCTATCCACGACTGGGCCCTACTTCGGAATGGGATACGGCCGCTGCGCACTGTATCGTGCATGAAGCCGGGGGCTTTGTGACGGATACCAACATGCAGGACCTGGCATATAACACCAAGCCAAGCCTGTTAAATCCGCATTTCTTTGTGTTTGGCGACAGCAGCGTAAACTGGTCAGACTATCTTTAGATATCACACTGGCGGTACACCGCCATGATCGATTTGAGTTCCTTGAGGACTAAGGCCTGTTCATCCTTGTCGAGGTCTCGCATGGATTCGGGTAACTCGTCGGATTCAATACTGCGAATATAGCTGTTGACCTGCTTGCAGCCATCCTGGCACAGCGCATCGACGATATCTTGTAATGCCGGCTTTAGCATAAAAAGGTAAAAACGGGATCAATTTGCCTATAGTGGAACATCGGACAGGATACCGTTTAGTTTAACAGGATATTGCCCGGCTTGACATTTCCTGACTTATTCACTAATTTCAGTATATACTGAAATTAGTGAATACCGATGGAGTTATAACAATAATGAAACTCACGCCAATCATGCAGAAATATATTCTCCACTGGGGGGAAATGGGTACACGTTGGGGCGTCAACCGCACTGTCGCCCAGATTCATGCCCTGCTGTATTTATCCCACGAGCCACTGCATGCCGAGGAAATCGCTGAAACACTAGAAGTCGCCCGTTCCAACGTCAGTACCAGCCTGAGGGAGTTGCAAAGCTGGGGGCTGGTAAAGATCGTCCATGTGATGGGCGACCGCCGAGACCACTTCGAGTCACTGGAGGACCTGTGGGAGATGTTCAGTGTCATCATGGAAGAACGCAAGCGGCGTGAAATTGACCCGACCCTGTCCATGCTGCGTAGCTGTGTGCTGGAAGGTGAAGCAGATAAAGCCACCCCGGAAGCAATCAAAAAGCGTGTGCAGGACATGCTGGATTTCATGGAAACCTTTTCTTCCTGGTACGAGCAGATGCGTCATATTCCCCGCCCAACGTTGATCAAGCTGTTCAAGCTCGGCTCAAAAGTCACCAATTTCATCGGCAAAAAGGCCTAAGTCATGCAACCAATCTATTACATTCTTTTAACTCATAATTTCTGTTATTACAGAAATAACGGAAATCATTATGACTAAACACGACATTCTTCGACGTTATACACGCATCGGTCTGGTTTTCCCGCTGCTGATCCCGGCCCTGTTATTTGGCCTGACCTGGCTACTGCAGGGACTCGGTATCGACCCGGAACAGTTGTTCCCAGGCTGGCTGGTCTGGACCGGAATCATCCTGATGGCCTCGTTGTTATTCGGCGGAATACCTTACCTGGCGTTCTACCCGCTGGCCTGGTACGCCAGTGGGCGGTTCACACGAAATCAAACCTATGTGTTTTTACTGCTCACACCCGTGGTGTTTTATGTCCTGCAATTTACCGGGCTGTTTATGTATGTGCTGGTGGAATACACGGGACATACGAATTCAGTTCGGTTCTGGTCAAGTGCAAAGGACGTTGCACGTATCAGCCTGATGGTCTTTCCGGTCGCCTATGGCTACATCGCCCTGATTCTGATGAGTTATCACATCAGGATCAGATTTTTTCAACACACTTAAACGTTACGTGGAGGTCCACATGATTGAAGCCACATATGTGCTGTATCTGTTAATCAGTATCCTGATGACAATCTGGGTCGCGCGCACTTTGCACAAAAACGGACGCATATTTCTGATTGACAGTTTTAACGGTAAAGAACAGCTTGCCGATTCAGTCAACCACATGCTGGTAGTCGGTTTTTACCTGATTAACATTGGTTATGTCACCCTGGCGCTAAAATATGGCAACAAGCCGGCCAGCATTCAGGAGTCGATTGAATTTTTAAGCACCAAGGTAGGACTGGTATTACTGGTGCTGGGTGGCATGCATTTCTTCAACGTATTCGTCATCTCCCGCATGCGCCGTCGCGGCATGCTGCAACCGCCGCCTGTACAACCTGATGAAACACTGGTCTGATCACAACTCACAGGAGGTCATCATGTCCGGTCACCAATCATTTACCGTTCTTTATGATGCGCACTGTGCATTCTGTCAACGTTGCCGGAACTGGCTGGAACACCAGGCACAACGTATAGCGTTAGATTTTATTCCTTATGATTCACCGCTGGTTGCGACACGTTTTCCACAGCTTGATGCGAATCGTCATGTAGAGCTGACAGTCATCAGTAATCGGGGTGACGTTTATTATGCTGACAAGGCATTTATCATGTGTCTGTACGCGTTGCATGAATACCATTTGTGGTCTGAAAAGCTGTCTTCTCCGATATTCAGGCCATTGGTAAGAAATGCCTATGAATACCTGTCGCGACACCGGTTTCGCCTGTCGAAACTGTTTAAACTGGAAAACCAGCACGTTCTTGCACAGCTACAGCAACATGCTCCGACTGAGTATTGTCCGGTTAATCCTAAAGGCGGCTAATGCTGTGTTAAATATCCACCCACTGCCTGTAGCGGCCGGGGATCCCCTGCCCCGGTCACCCAGGCAGCCAGTGCGAGCCGGTCAGTTTCCTTATTGGCCATTTCCGGCAACGCTAACTGCCATTGATAGTTATTACTTGCCAACTGATGATATTCAAGTACGACAAAGTCATGCTGCGAATTACGTCCGGCATTTTCGCCGGCGCGTATATCGGTTTTCAGATTCATTCCCAGTACAACGACATGCAGGGTGGCTGGCTGAACTTTCTTGTTGGCCGGTTGAAACTGCGCTGTGACAAGATTATCTTTTCGAACCAGTGACAGGTTACCGGGTTTTTGCTGAGTTACGGCCGGATCACGTTTAAACAATCCGCGCCGCCAGGGCTGGCCATTGACATAAAATCCCGGGGTATAAATCGTATTTTGCCGGTTGAAACGGGCGTATACTTCCTGTTTGGTGCGATGCACCGGATCAGCGAATCGATCTTTCCAGCCCAGGTAGTCCCAGTAGTCGACATGAAATGCAACCGGGATATACGTTTTCCAGAGCTGTTGGTGTGAAACGAAACTGTTCAGGTAAGATTCGGCAGGCGGGCAGCTATTACAGCCCTGCGACGTGAACAGTTCGATCAGAACAGTCTTTTGAATACCACTATCGAATTGATCGGCATACGATGGTGCCACCAGCAACAACATGGCGGCGAATAGTGTGAATCGTTGTTTCATCATATTGAATGTGACAACCAAATCTCAGCACTGTTCCCACGGCAACCCCTCATAACGCCAGCCACCGCGTGTACTGCGATGATGATGATCATCCAGCTCGCCTTCAAATCCATCCGCAATGTTATAGACACGCGTAAAACCATCTTCAATCAGGCAATTTCCCGCCTCATGGGAACGTTTGCCACTGCGGCAGATCAGAAACACCGGGACATTTTCGCCACTTTCGACGCTGATACCGCCGAGCAATAACTGACGCACCTCACGGATGAAGTGGGGATTCACCTTCCAGTCAGGCTCATCGATCCAGGGAATATGGATGGCACCGACCGGGTGCCCGATAAAAAGATATTCCATGTGCGAACGCACATCAATAAATAAACTACAGGGCTCTTTCTGAATTAACTCCCAGGCCTGTTTTGGTACAACAGTTTCAACCTTCGGCATGGCAACACGATCCGTCTGTCATCATCGGATCTCTAGTCTAGACCAGATAAGGCCTGAATGGATCAGGGGTGAGCGAGTTTGATGGATTGTACCTGGGCGGTTTCAGTGCGATCTGGCTTAACAGGTGCAGCGGATTCCACTTCCGCCATCAGTACATGACCGACATGCACGGCGCCGTACTCGATTGCCAGTGAAGGGCTATGCAGGTTGCCCTGCACCTGGGCCGTGCTCTGTACTTCGATTTTTTCACGGGCCGTAACATCACCATGAAACTTACCGGCAATAATGACCACGTCAGCTGACAGGCTGCCAATCCAGCGACCGGTGTCGGTGATCACCACGATTCCCTGTACATGACTGTCACCACGCACGGTGCCACGCACAACAATATTTTCTCCACCATTGAATGAACCGGAAAAATCCGTCTGCTCACCAATCGATGAAGTGAAGCGAATGAAATTGTCCAGTGTTTGCTGAAAGGGTGATGACTTCTTGGGACCGAACATACAACTTACCTGCGAGTACAAATCAAACCGGGATGTTGTGATCATTAGCGGCTGAAATCAGAAAAGCCTTAGTCCCCACTGTCACTATAGTTTCAGTGTTCTCGAATCCTGTAACTTGTTAATTTTCCGCGTTATTTATTCAAATGCTGCGCGTTCCGCCTCCTGGTAGGCCCGGTTGGCATTACGCCCGGCAAGGTCTTTATAGTTCGCCAGGTGTGAGAATTTCGACTGGTCCAGCCGGTTAATGGCATCCTGCATATCCACCCCTTCTTCGAGCATTCTGGTCATATGACTGTCGAGCATCTGCAGGTATTCGTAGGTCGAGACCTGAAAATCCTTCAACTTGCCTGGCCGGCCATGACCGGGAAAAAATGTCACGTCGCCAAAGCGTTTGAGATAATTAAATGTCTCCATCCATTCCCGAATATTTCCGCCCGGCACAATTGCCAGTAAACGGCCGTTGTAAAGTACATCACCGGCATACACCAGTTTGTCCGACGGCACGTGGACAATCAAAGGCAAAGGTGTATGTGCCGCTTTATGCAGATGAATATCAAGCGTCACGCCGCCACCCAGGTCGATGACTTCCGGTTTGGAAATAATGCGAGTTGGCCTGGCCGGCAGTCGAATATCGCTTTGCTTAAACTTCATGGTCATCTCCAGCATCATGGCGTAGTTGTTACCGTTTGCGTCCATGCGCTGCGCTTCCGGTGCGGAAGTGATAATCTCCGCGCCCAGTTTCCTGAACACATCATTACCCATCATACGATCCGGTTGCGAGTTGGTATTGATGACATACTTGATGGGTAACGGCGTGATCGCGCGAATATGGCTGACCATTTCTTCTGCCATCGCCGAATAAAAACCGCTATCAAACACAGCAACGGCATCTTTGCCCACTACAAATCCCAGGTTCATGCGAAAACCCCTGTTCTTTTCATTTGGGCCTTCATAAGGACCAAACCAGGCATACACATGTTGAGATATTTTTTTTGGTTCGGGCAGGATGGCGGCACTGACCTGGCCGCTAACAAACAATAAAACCAGCGAACTAAACAGAAAAAGTCTTTTCATGGTTCTCTCCTCGTCAGGCATCGGGATGATGCAATGTGCATATTTTTATGTGCTTTTTGCAATCGGCACGCCGGCATCACCAGCATATACTGTAGTTATTTAGCTAACTTTGCACTCGTTTTAAACTAATCCTGCAATCATGATGCCAGATATGATTTATAATAATAAAATGACAGATGAAGACACCCTTCCACTCGATCAAAAACTCAACCTGGAAACTGGAAAAATCACCTGGCCCGAGCTGCAACGGCATTTCGCCCGTGGTGTCGTTATTGAAGTGAGTGCAGAACTTGACCTCATTGAGATAGCCCAGTCTGTCGCTCAGGACAGCGCTGATTCTATTTCAAGATTGATTGACGATGGAAGGCTAATCAGGGCAACAGATGATCACGCCCGACGCTGGCAGGAAACACAGCCACTGTTCTGGGCCGTGGTCGTCGCCCCGTGGGTGCTGGTTCAGGAAATCAAAGCTTGATCAGTCGATTGCCATTTCCGGCGTTTCTGACCGGCTACTGATACTACGACGTGCCCAGAGAAATTTCTGCGACAGGTCATTCTCGAGCCGGTTCAACTGGCTCAGGCGGTCCTGTTCACTCAGGCCGTTAGCATAGGTAATTCGATTGATCTGTTCATGAATCTGCTTGATAACATCAAAATAGATGGTCGTGTTGGCAGGCATGGTATGTCCCTGTAATTTGCGCGTCAGCGCTGTTCCTGTTGGCTGGCAGCAGTATATCGGAATCCGTCTGTGAAGAATTTAAACTTTTGCAAATTCTTTATTGCACTGACTGGTATAGTCACAGGAAAGCCGCTACATCCTCTTCACTGACCGGCAATTGCAGGCAGTGGACATGCGGAAACAGTGCCTGGAACTGCTGAATATAGTCGCGCTCGGATTTTTCATACAGGGCGATGAAACGACATTGCGGCGAATATTTCTGCAGACTATATAAAAGCACGTCCAGGTTACTGATGTTGACGCCGGCGTAATTATTACCATAGCCATACAGAAAATCCGCAACAACCGCATCGGGCGGTGTCTGTTTTAACGCCTGGATTACCTTGCGTTCGGATGTGTAAACCCGTTCATCATAACCAAGACGTTTATATAATTTTTCGAACTTGGGATGACTGGCCGATTCGATGATGGAAAAAAGTACCCGTTCAGACATGTGACCTGATCAGCCGTTCCTTGTCGGGCTTGCGTAATTTCTTCACACTCGCTTCGCGTGACAGGGCATCCGCCCGGCTTTTGCATTCTTCCCAGTAAACCAGCTGCACCGGACGGCGTGAGCGTGTATAACTGGCAGCCGATTTGTCGCAATGATTATGTTCATGAATACGTCGTTAGAGGTCGGTCGTGATACCGGTGTACAGACTATTGTCGCCACAACGTACCAGGTAGACAAACCAGCCACTCATGCTTACCAGTTTTCCCGTAACCAGTTCTTGGCAGTGATAAAATCCTGTGCCGCTGACTTTTTCATCCAGTCGATACCACGATCAATATCCTGTGTGACCCCTTCACCATTGACATACATCAGACCAAGATAGTACTGACAACCGGGCTGACCTTTATTCGCGGCCAGCTTGCACAGATCAGCCGCGCGACGAAAATTGGCTTCGACACCTTCACCCTTGTAATACATCATGCCAAGCTGATCCTGCACGTAGCGATTATCATTATCCAGTTGCAGCGCTTTTTCAAAAAATTTCAGTGCCGTGCCATGATCCCTGCCAACACCGGTACCCGTGTAATAAATATTGCCCAATACGATCAGGCCGGTAATGTCTCCCGCGTCAGCCGCCTGTTTACCCCATTTTAAAGCCCTGTCAGTATTGGGTTCGATCTTGTAATAATGCTCCGCCAGTTCACCCTGAGCTTTTGCATAACCCAGTTGCGACGAAACCGTCAGCCAGCTAATGGCCGATTCGGTATCCAGTGAATTCGGTTTATGCTTGTGATGCGCCAGCTCATACAGCAGATAGGCGGCGCGCGCTTCACAATCGCGTGTTGCTTCTACCAGCAAAGATATGGCTTTATCAATATCACGATCATAGCCTGTTGTGTTATTCAGTTGCTGATCCTCGTGCAGATAATATCGCGCCAGTTCGATTTTTGCTGCCGTATCAAGCACGGCGGCTTTCTGTACTAACGACTGTGCATCAACGCGTTGTTCAAATGTTTGCGATGTAATAAATAATTCTCTGGCGAGAGTCAGCATGGCCGGCACATAGTGTTTGTTTGCCGCCTGCCTGAGCAATGCTAATCGTGCATTTTGATCCTGTGGCGGTGTTAGCCAGATGGCCTGAGCAAAGATCGCTTCGGCGTAACCCGCTTTAGCCGCCGCTTCAATATGTTTTGTTGCTGATGCCAGCAGAGCCGAATCCGGTTTGTCAGTTCGGCGTTGTTCGACTTTACGCATCGATTGCAAGTAAAGCGTCTTGCCATACAGGTAACGTAATTCATCCGGTGTCGATTCGTTCGGCACATCCATGCCGGCCAGCGCAGCGGCATACTGCCTGTCATCGATCAGAGTACGAATTTTTGCGTAATTCGGCACACTACGATTCGCACGACATTCTTCAATCTGCTGCTGGGAGATGTTTGTTGCAGAGGTATCAGCAATAACCGGTATTGCCAGTAACAATCCTGTCACACCCAACAGATTGCATATGGCTTGCTTCATGATGTGATTACCCTGGCTCACTCAATTAATTGTTATGACACCATGTTATCAAGATGGTGGTTATCAGGCCACCAGCACTCAACCCGTTTAATCAAAAACGGCCGCTACAGCGGCCGTTCGCATATGGCTGACACGTTAGCTGTCATCAGACACAGCCGGTAGGTTTGGGTAAACCACCGTATTTGGTGATGGGCTTCATCGGGCCGGTCATCCACATCTTGAACATCTCTTTCTGGTCCTCACCGACGTACTTGGCAAATTTGCGAATCGGCGGCACGACCCCAAATTCATCGTAGTATTCGCGCGCCTTGAGAATGTGCTCCCATTTGGTGTCATCGATATCGACCTCGTCGACTTCGGCCATGGCACGGGCAATCTCAGGTGTCCAGGCGCTCATGTCCACCAAATAGCCGTCACCGTCACGTTCTGGTAAATCCATAACTAACTCCTTGATCTTTCGAGTTTTATCTTAGCAATTGCCGGTCAATATCCGACTGTTCTGCTCAATTATTATGGGGGCAGTTTTAAACATGTCAAGATTCTCATTTAGCGTCTACACTCTGTAGGCTGGGCCTGTGAATTCAATCACTTATGTGGGGAACAATCTGAAAAATACCGTCGGGCTGCCGATACACAGTCAGCAGGCCAATTCGGCATCGTTATGAAACAGAAACCCAAATCAACAGCCAGCCAGGTGGCATCTGTCGTCAACCTGCCGGGATATGAAATCAAGGATGTCCTCGGTAAGGGGGGCATGGCCGTGGTTTACCTGGCGGTTCAGGAAAGCATCGGGCGCCAGGTGGCACTCAAGATTCTGGCACCGGATCACACAGACGAGACATTCACGGATCGTTTTCTTGCCGAAGCGCGCATCATCAGCAGCCTTAACCACCCCAACATTGTCACGGTTTACGATGCCGGCGTACACCAGGGTTGCCATTACATGTCGATGGAGTATGTACCGGGTAAAAACCTGCGTGATGCCCGTGACCTGCTCAGTCGCAAACAGAAAATCGGCATCATCAAGCAAATGGCACAGGCGCTCGATTACGCCGGCAAAAAGGGCTATGTACATCGGGACATCAAACCGGAAAATATTCTGCTACATGAAGATGGCCGCGCCATCCTGACCGACTTTGGTATTGCTCGCAGCCTGGATGCCACACGCGGCCTGACCGTCACCGGTAAAACCATTGGCACACCTTATTATATGAGTCCGGAACAGACCAAGGGGCTCAAGGTAGATCATCGCTCCGATATATACAGTCTTGGTGTGGTGTTGTTTCAGTGTCTGGCCGGATATATTCCCTATGACGGGCCATCCATGGTCGCGATTGGAATTAAACATATTTCAGAACCGATTCCTGAATTACCGCCGGGACTGGAAATCTTTCAACCGATCATCAACATTTGTCTGTCCAAAGATCCGGATCACCGCTATGCGACCGCCGGTGATTTTTTTCAGGCACTGGATGCGATTCCGGAAGCGGAACTGGATTACATCGATGCCAAGGCCGATGCCCTGAAGAAAAAAGGCAAGGATTACCATGCGCGAACCATGGTGTCCGAAGAAGTCTCGGCGCCGCAGTATTCTCAACAACCGGTCGTGAGTCGGCCACAAACACCCAGGACTGCAACTCCACGTTCAACCACGTCACTGGACATTACCGAATCGGATGACTTCAAGCGACTGCGTAAACGTCGCCGCTGGTTGCTGTTTCTTGTGTTTGCCCTGCTGCTGGCTGGCCTGGGCTATATGCACCGGGACAGACTCAACAACTTGTGGCACACACGAGTGCAACCGCAACTCGAGTCATGGATGGCATCACTTGAATCAGCACAAACTACTCCGTCATCGCCGGTAGCAGAAACCCCACCTGATACGACAGCACCACCGCAACCGACGGCACCGCAAAATTCGCCAGCACCGGAAATCACACTGGCAAATCAACCGGACATTCTGCAACAGGTCGAGACCCGACCGGAACTCATTGCACCACTAACAAAGGAATACAGGGCGTTGCTTGCCCACAACCCGCAGGATCAACTCGGCCTGGACGGCATGGAGCAACTGGGTAAATGGTACATCCTGCAGATACGCGCCTCAGTGGATGAACAAAATACCACTACGGCCCGAAAACTGATCAGCGAAGCACGACAGAACCTGGGCGCTGACTTTGTTCCACAGCCATTATTGCTGATCGAACAACAGTTACTGCGACAGGAAGCTATCCAAAGTCACCTCGAGAAGGCCCAGGAATATTTCGCACGCGGCGATTATCTGGTGCCGGCCGGCGCCAATGCACTGGATGAATGGCAGGCGGTGCTGGCTATCGACCCGGCTCACCAGGAAGCCTTGGCTGGCATCGACAACATTACGCAATTACATCTGAAAACCGGTCAGCAGCAATACAGGCAAGGCAAACTGCACGAGGCCCTCGCCACCGTTGAACTTGGCCTCACCGCGGATACGCAACATGAAGGTTTACTGACTCTCAAAAAGACCCTGGCACGCGAGATAGAAAAACAGAATCGTATTCTGTCACGACTCATTCAGGCTGAAGCCCAGTTTCAGGCCGGCAAAGTGATTCAGCCAACCGGTGAAAGTGCCTACGATTTATATAACGCAGTATTAAAAGAAGATGGCCGTAACAAAAAAGCCAGTGAAGGTTTACGTAAAATTGAGGTTTACCTTAACAGGCAGATCAATACCGCCATCTGGGAGAACAAACTGAAGCAGGCTGGCGATATACTTAACCAGGGATTAGCGCGTTATCCTAACAGCGCCTTACTGGATAAAACGCGGGATAAATTGCAGAATGCGATTACGAGTCGCGCACCGCGCATTACACACATGCTTTACAGTGATGCACCACTGGGATCCTTATTGAAAGAGCAATCGGTGGTCAACCCCACCCAGCGACTGCACTTTGGTTTTACCTATAATAATTTCACAAGCAGCACTTCATTATTAACCGCGACCATCGTCGGAGAGAATAACCGACCCATACAGAAAAAACTGATTGTCAGCGATAAAAGCGGTGAACACCTGTTTCATATTGATCATCCATCAGGGCTGTTTGCGGCTGGGCAATATCGCCTGAAAATTGACCTGCAATCACAAACAGTACTGGATACTGTCATCACCATTTCCATTCCAAATGCAGCTGAATAAGTGAGAGGCAGCATACAACTGTACTATACTCAACGCATAACCGAATAAATAACGATAATAAAGAGGACGCCATGAGCAGTGACAATCCCTATCAACCACCCGCTACCAATGTCGATGTTGTTGAGGCCGTATCCGATGATGTCTGGGCACTCGTTGAGCCACGCAAACTGACAGCTGGCCGCAGCTGGGCCTGGATTGCCGAGGGATTTCGCCTGTTTGCCAGAAGCCCGGGGATCTGGATTGTTAACATGATCCTGTTTTTCATCATTACTATTTTCATCGCACTCATACCGGTCATCTCGATTGTCAACTATATTCTGCAACCGATATTTATCGGCGGTCTGATGCGCGGTACCCACACCATCGATACCAATGGCGAATACGAGGTAAATCACCTGTTTTGCGGGTTCAAGGAAAAGGGCAGCAATCTTGCCGTACTGGGTGCACTACAACTGGGAATTATGATTCTTTATGCCATCGTTATTGTCATTGTCATGTTCGCCCTGTTTGGCTCGGCCATTTTTCTGTCTGAATCGGGTGTTGATCAGCCTGATCCCAACGCCATGTTTGCCGGTGCCGCCTTTATCATTTTCATTCCGTTCCTGATTATCACGATTCTGTTACTGAGCCTGGCATTCTGGCTATCACCGCCGCTGGTGATTTTGCACGACCAGGAAGCGTTTGCTTCCATCAAACTGAGTTTTAGCGGCAGCATGCGCAACCTGCTACCGATTATCCTGTTCGGCATTATGCTAATGGTGTTTTTTATTATCGCCCTCATTCCATTTGGGCTTGGACTATTTGTAATGTGGCCGGTCGCCATGGCCGCCATTTACGCCGCCTGGAAGGATATCTTTACCAACGCTAATCCTGTTTAGCATTATTCAGAGACAAAACCACACTGCTTGTGGTTGGCATCGCAGAACGGTTTGTTTTCGGACTGGCCACAACGACAGAATGCCGCCTTGTTGCGCGTGGTCTTGAATTTTCCGTCTTCTGATTCAATTGACATCGGACCCTTAGCGATCAGCATGGCATTGTTACGCAAAGTAATGATCAGGCCTGCCTCTGCCTGAGGATCCTCCGCTTTTTCGTCATGGACTTCACCACGGTCGACAAACTCATGACGCTTGTGTTCGCCATCGCAAAACGGCTTGTTTTTGGAATGGCCACAACGGCACAGATAAACCGTGTCATCATGCAGCAGTTTTGTTCCATCGGCCGCCTCTACGGTGATATCACCATAGACAACCAGCGGCCCGTCTCGTTTTACAATCACTCGATTACTCATGGCTGTTCCTGTGCTTGTGTTTTTCCGGTCAGCATATTCATAAATGCGCTACGGATCTCGGGCGTCGTACGACGGTACGTCACGAACTGTGCATGCTTATCGGGTTGGGTCCGGTCAAACTCGATGCCCCATAACGGTTCCAGTGACGTCGGTAGCATGCTGTAGCGTATATCGGCAATGGCATTATCGCGGCCCGGTATAAACGCAATAAAATTATCCGAAAAATAGGCGAACCGTTTAATGTCCTGGTTTAGCACACTGCCGGGTGGCGCTATGGCATCGACGTCCCGGGGCTGCAACAGGGGAATCGAATCACCTGCATAAACGCTGACCTGACCTGTCAGCCGCACCGCATCAACGTAGATCTTACCTTCCGATATATAGATTGAACGCCACAAAACAAGGTTGGCAAAACCGGGCTTGACCCGCTGCTCTTCGATTACATGACCGCGCTGTGCAGCCAGTTCCCTGCCCGCTTTTGCGGCCCGTTCGTGCTGAACAAACCCGATCACCAGGTAACCCGCACATAACAGCATCCCAATTTGTGCGGATTTCGGTTGCAGTCGAATCAGCGCGACGATCAGGCTGACCAGCAGGATGCCCGTAAAGATGGGATCTATGATGGAAATCAGGCTCCAGGCAACCCGCTCATTACTCAACGGCCAGAACAGGTGTGTTCCATAACTGGTAAAGGCGTCGATGACACCACTGAGGCTGAACCCCATCAGGCAATAGAGGTAGAGCCGGGCCGGACGCAGATGCTGGCGCATGAATGGCCATAACAAAAGCATGACGATGACTGCACCGAACGGTATAAAAAAAATCGAGTGTGTGAAATGGCGGTGGTATTCAAGTGTCAGCAGGGGATCCTGTGACGAATCTATCAATATATCAGCATCTGCTGCGAGACCGGCGACCAATCCAACCAGTGCAGCCCGTCTGGTTTCCTGCCTGTTGGCGATGGTCTGTGCCATGGCCGCCCCAACCAGACCTTGAGTCAGGATATCCATGGCGCGTAACGCTACTTGTTAACATTTGTCACGTCAACCTGAATCCTAAAAGTGGGCGCCCGGACTCGAAAAAAATGTCTTTTTAGGCCCCAAATAGTCTAAACTTGCCATGTTGTCTGTGGGAAATCAGCCTGATTATTTGCAGACAAGGTAAATGTTTTTGTTTTTGAAAGAGGTTTTAAGTTCTATGCATACGGGTACAGTTAAGTGGTTTAACGAAACGAAAGGGTTCGGCTTTATTACTCCAGACGACGGCGGCAAAGATGTATTCGTCCATTTCAGTGGTATTGTCGGCGATGGGTTCAAAACGCTTAAAGAAGGCCAGGCGGTCACTTATGGCGTGGAAGATGGACCGAAAGGCCCCCAGGCTAAGGAAGTCAGTATAAAGAACTGATTCCAATCTGAATTGTATGCGGCCCTGTATATACAGGGCCGTCGCTTTTCAGGCTTAGATACGGGTATCCGCTTTACGAGGATGCCACTCGAGACATGGACTTGCGCTCATGTTCCTTGAGGTATTTCTTGCGTAACCGAATCGCTCCCGGCGTCACTTCTACCAGTTCATCATCGTCGATAAACTCCAGTGCCTGTTCCAGGGTCATGCGAATCGGCGGTGTCAGGATCAGGTTTTCGTCCGAACCGGCAGCACGAATATTGGTGAGCTGCTTGGCCTTGAGTGGATTCACCACCAGGTCGTTGCTGCGCGAGTGAATACCCACGATCATACCCTCATAGACTTCGTCACTGTGGCCGATGAAGAGCCGACCGCGTTCCTGCAGATTAAACAGCGCATAGGCCAGTGCCTTGCCGGTTGAATTTGCAATCAGCACACCATTAATGCGCTGGCCGATGTCGCCGGTTTTGGCTGGCGCGTAACGATCGAAGACATGGTAAATCAACCCGGTCCCCTGAGTGGCGGTCAGAAATTCGGTACGAAACCCGATTAATCCCCGCGCCGGAATATTGTATTCAAGACGGACACGCCCTTTTCCATCTGGCTGCATGTCCCGCAGTTCACCACCGCGTTCACCGAGTTTTTCCATCACCGCACCCTGATGCTGTTCTTCCACATCCACGGTGAGTTGTTCATAAGGCTCGTGGCGAACGCCATCGACCTGCTTAAAGATCACTTCAGGTCGTGACACACCCAGTTCGTAACCTTCGCGCCGCATGTTTTCAATCAGAATCGACAGATGCAGTTCACCGCGTCCTGAAACACGGAACTTGTCCGGATCTTCAGTCGCATCGACACGCAGCGCCACGTTATGCAGCAGTTCCTGATCCAGTCTCGCCTGGATTTGCCGCGAGGTAATGTACTTGCCGACCCGACCGGCAAACGGCGACTTGTTGACCTGGAAAGTCATGGATACCGTCGGTTCATCCACGGTGAGTGGCGGTAACGCCTCAACTTTGGACTGATCACACAGGGTGTCGGATATAAACAGCGGATCGACGCCGGTAAAGGCAATAATGTCACCGGCCTGGGCTTCGGGGATCTCATCTCGCTTGAGCCCCATTAAACGCATAACCTGCTGAACACGGGCATTGCGTGTCCTGCCTTTTGGATCGATGATCGTCACCGGGGTACCGGTTTTCAGTCGACCACGGGTGATGCGACCGATACCGATAACACCAACATATGAATTGTAATCCAGCGAACTGACCTGCAATTGCAAGGGACCATCGACATCCACATCCGGTGGTGGCACATGTTTGATAATGGTTTCAAACAACGGCGTCATATCGCCTTGCCGCACGTTATTTTCGAGTCCGGCATAACCCTGCAAGGCCGAGGCATACACCACCGGGAAATCCAGTTGCTCATCGGTCGCACCGAGGCGATCAAACAGATCAAAGGTCTGATCCAGCACCCAGTCGGGGCGCGCGCCATCCCGATCGATTTTGTTGATCACCACGATCGGACGCAGTCCGCGTGCCAGCGCTTTTTGCGTTACAAAGCGGGTCTGTGGCATCGGGCCATCTACGGCATCCACCAGCAGTAACACGGAATCCACCATGGATAGCACCCGCTCTACCTCGCCACCGAAATCGGCGTGACCCGGTGTATCGACGATGTTGATACGATAGTCCTGCCAGGTAATGGCGGTGTTCTTGGAAAGAATCGTAATGCCGCGCTCACGCTCCAGGTCATTGGAGTCCATGATCCGCTCTTCCACGCCACCACGGGTATCGAGTGTGCCGGACTGGGACAGCAACTTGTCTACCAGGGTGGTCTTGCCATGATCGACGTGCGCAATGATGGCAATATTGCGCAGGTTCTGAAGTGAATTCACGCTGGGGTACCTCTTGAAAAGTGCGCGCATTATACCCAAACGCTGCAAGGGTTCAATTTAATGTCATTTTTATTATATAAATCATATAGTTACATTTATATGTGCAACGTACTTTGCATGCTAATCTAGTTATATGTTGAATTTTAATGCCAGCCTGTTCGCTTTTGCTAACCCGATCCATTCTGTCGATCGCTGGTTAAACCCGTACAAACACTCAGAGACGTTCACATTGAACAACAAACCCCTCACTATCCACTGGACAGAACGTGCCGATATAGCCCTGACACAACGTAACCGACCCCTGATTGTGGAGATGCAACTCTACTTCAGCTGTCTGGTGAAAATGCGGGTACTGTTTCACGAGACACTCGAATTGCAAGCGATTCAGGTCAGTTCGTCGTTGATGATTGTGTTTCGCGCCGTTCAGGCAACTGCCTGCGATCCGGTGGAATTTGCCATGCATTACCCGGTAAAACAGCAGTTTGATAATCCGGCAATCAACAATGTATCGCCATCACAACTGGAACTCGATTTCTGTCATGAAACCTGGCAAGGGCGGTTTTATTTGACAGCGCCGATTTAATTGTTGTCTGCTTCATACTAAACCAGTCATCATTAAGCCAGCTGAATTGCCTGAAAAAAGAATAATATAATCATTACTCGCAACATACTCACAATAGCGTAAAAAGCATGAAGATTGCCGTAATCGTTCCCACTCTCAATGCCGGTACATTCTGGAATGACTGGATAGAGGCTTTCAAAAGCCAGTCCCAGAAAGTCCATTCCGTTCTGATAATAGATTCTGGTTCAGAGGACAACACGGTAATACTCTCTCGGCAGAGTAATTTTGAGGTTCATGAAATCAATAAATCAGATTTCAATCATGGCGGAACACGACAATTAGCCCTGAATATGCTGGATGATATTGATATCGTGGTTTATCTGACACAGGATGCGATACTCGCAAATGAACACTCACTTTCTGAACTACTAGATATTTTTTCTGATAATACAGTCGGTGCCGCCTTTGGACGGCAGTTACCGCGTAAACAGGCAAAACCTATAGAGGCACATGCGCGACTCTTTAATTATTCTGCAACATCTGCACTAAAAGATCATAACGAAATAGCAAAGCAGGGCTTTAAATTAATTTTCTTTTCGAATTCATTCGCTGCTTATCGTGTCTCAGCACTTCGCCAGATTGGCGGATTTCCTGATAATGTTATTCTCGGTGAAGATACTTATGTATGTGCAAAACTTATTCTTGCGAACTGGAAAGTTGCGTATCAGTCACAAGCCTGTGTTTACCACTCACACGATTACAGTATTACTGAAGAATTTCGCAGGTATTTTGACACGGGCGCTTTTCACAACCAGCAAAGGTGGTTAATAGATAAATTCGGTGAACCCGGTGGCTACGGGCTGAAATTTGTCAAATCCGAGCTATCCTACTTATTACGAAACTCACCTCAATATATACCTGAGGCAATTCTCAGAACTATTAGTAAATACATAGCTTATAAACTGGGCAGACATGAGAAAAACATACCCGATAAGTTAAAGTTTAGATTAAGCATGAACAGACAGTACTGGCAAACTTAGAAGAAAAATATTGAAAACTAAAACTGAATATATAAAACGTATAAACTTTTTTCTGCCAATTGCTCAGCTGCTGGATATCATATCAGTAGTATGCGCCGGCATGTTCACCTACCAATTACGGGATTTTCCTGTACCCGTTGAAACTGAACTATACGCTGTAGCAATTGCCTTTGGTGCTTTATATTTAACTATAACAGCCCGATTGCTAGGCACATATCGAATACAAAATAATTACAAAATTCAGTACCCACTTCAAAGGATAATTTTATCCTGGGTGGTTGCCATGGTCCTGCTGGCGTTAACTGCTTATCTCACTAAAACCGGTGAATATTTTTCACGTTTATGGTTCCTGTATTGGTCCATTTCTGGAGCAATGTTTCTTGTAACTGTAAAAATCATTTTCCTTTCTATCTTTTATTCCCGATATTTCAGGAAATGGAACCAGACAAATATTATTCTCATTGGTACTGGTAAAAATATTTCTCTGGTTGCGAGTCAGATACAAAATTCCGGTTATAACTGGTTGAATATCATTGGGAAAATCCAGATTGATATGCCAGGAGAAAATCATTCGAATTCCAGTATTAATAATCTTGGCGAGCTTGAACAGATAAGTACAATTGCCAATGAGAACAGTGCTCATGAGATCTGGATTGCATTACCACTTAAAGAAGAAGAGAAAATCAAAAAGACACTTCATTTATTAAGATACGATACATTTAATATTCGAATGATTCCGGACATATTTGAATTACGGCTATTAAACCAGTCACTTACTGATATCGCAGGAATCCCTGTTATCAATCTCTGCGAAAGCCCCATGACAGGCACCAATCACCTGATCAAACTGGCTGAAGACAAAATTCTGTCCGTTATTTTTCTATTATTCTGTTCGCCCCTGTTTATTCTGATACCTGTGATAATAAAACTCACATCTAAAGGTCCGGTATTCTATTATCAGGAAAGAGTCGGCTGGAATGGTAAAACATTTAAAATAATAAAATTTCGTACTATGCCCATTAATGCAGAAGACACGACCGGTCCAGTCTGGGCTACATCGACAGACAATCGTGCTACTCGCTTTGGATCATTTCTCAGACGATCCAGCCTTGATGAAATACCTCAGTTTATAAATGTTCTGAAAGGTGAAATGTCGATTGTTGGCCCACGCCCGGAACGACCTGAATTTGTAGACCAGTTTAAGGAACATATACCGGGCTACATGCAAAAACATATGGTAAAGGCAGGTATTACTGGCTGGGCTCAGGTAAATGGCTGGCGTGGAGACACTGATCTGACTATGCGTATATCTCACGACCTGTATTATATCGAGAACTGGTCGCTAATGCTTGACCTGAAAATTATCGCCCTCACGATAATAAAAGGCTTTGTTAACGTAAACGCTTACTGAGCCTGTCTGTTCTTGTATTGTTGTACTTTTTCGATTGCCTGCTTTACACCGGTATTTTCAGGGTGTTTGGCAAGCAAATCATTCAAAATCGCTTCGGCTTTGTCATGTTGCCCGGATGCGAGCAGCACAAGCGCCTGACCAATATAACCGCTCGGCCGGTGCGGTAAAAGAAACATTACTTTGTCAAAATCCTGCATAGCCTGATCAGGATAATTCGAATTAAGATAAATATGTCCCCTGGTTAACAGGGCCATTGGATTTGTATCATCCCACCTCAATTCCTCATTTAAGACAGAAAACAATTGCCTGGTGTCTTTATTACAATGAACATGAAACTGGACACGAAATTTATGCGCAAAGAAGTCATGTCTGAATTCTTCAATCGATTTATCTATATAGGCAAGAGCATCATGACAGTTTTTATCCTGGAAACTGGTTTCAGCAATACGAGCAAAATAATTTCCTATAATAAATGACCGATAATATATAAATGCAGAAATTGTGAGAATAATCGATAATGAAGCAATTACTACTTTATGATAATCCTTTTTAATTGATATAGTATTGTCACGAAATCTGGCATACAGACCGGTAATTAATCCAAGATAAATCCAGAACTGAATCGCTGATGATGGTTTGAGTAATGGAAAATCCACGAGCGAATGAACCAGTGAGCCAGATACGGCCAGCAACATACCAACTACAAGTAACTTTTCAGAGTCTTTATCAAGATGCTTTATCAACTTATAACCAATCACATAAGTCGAAAATATTATAGTGATAAAAAGTAGCCCCCCTATCAGACCCAGTTCCAGGAATATTTGCAGCAGGTCATTATGCAATCTGTACAGGACAATATTTTCGTCAGAGCGCAGGATTATGTCCGGATGGTTTGTGTAGGGTCTGAATGCTTTCCAGAAGGTTCCGTAGCCAGTGCCTAATACCGGATTTTCCTTGAATAAGGAGATGGAATTACTGTAAGCCGTTAGCCTGTCACGCGTAGATGTATCGAGTTTATCGCCCGCATAGGCGGGTCTGTCCAGAAAACTATCTGCACTACCTGGAATAAATGATCCCGCAACCGTTAACAAAAAGACCGTCAATACGACCAGTTTGCTTCGCTTTATCGCTGAGAAAAATGACCGTCTAATTTCCGGAAGTACAATGCAAACCCCTGTCACGAGCACCAGGACAGCGAGCATAGCTACATATGAACCTCTGGTATGTGAGCTGATGATATAAATCAGGCACACAGTCAATGCAAGCGCTGAGAACCATTTCAACACTTTATCTCTGCTTACAAGAGTAATTACGACTCCTACAGGGATGATCAGGTCATAATATAGCGCGGCATGGTTTTTATATCCGAATGTACCGCCCATCGCAGGGCCTCGCAATTCGAAAATATTGTACCCATAATTCTGAAATAACCCGATAAGCGCAGATAAACCTGCTGCGAATAAAGATGCATACACCAGTAATTTCGTAGTTGAAACATTCGCTACCTGTATCACCAATAAAAACATCAGGACCAGGCTGACTAGTTGCACAAAATAGACAAGATTGTTTCCCGGCTCGACAGCCCAGTAACTCGAAATACCTGCAAACACCAGATAACCTAATACCAAATAAGTAACTCTGGAATAATATATCTGCGAATAATCCTTAAACAGGAACAGAGAAAATATTAAAAAACTGATGGTGCTAATGAATGCCAGAAAAGCATACCTCGGCAGGTTCGATGGATCCTGCAATAGTCCGATATAGATAAGAGGAGACAGAACCAGGAGTATTGCTAGTAGAATAATTAAGACTTTATTTCGCGGATTTTCTCCTTCCAGAAAATTAATTTTCATTACCAGCTCACTTATTCCACGCCTGTTCCAGCGCATCTTTCCAGTTTGGAAGCTTTATATTGAATGTCTTAAAAAGTTTACTGTTATCAAGTACTGAATACGCCGGCCGCTTTACTTTAGACGAATAATCTGCTGAGCTGACAGGTTTTACATTTGCCACCTGGTCATGACCATCTTTCTTTAAGTTTTCGAGTATCACGCAGGCGAAGTCATACCAACTACAGGAGCCATCGCTTGTCGCATGATAAGTACCGATATATTTTTCGAATAAGTCATGAATAGATCGGTTTTGATTGAATAATATAGTATTAGTTAGATTTGCAATTGATCGGCACCAGGTCGGTGAACCGATTTGATCGTTTACGACATTTAACTCTTCTTTTTCAATTGCCAGTTTTCGTATCGTCGTTAAAAAGTTTCTGCCTTGCATGCTATATAACCATGCAGTTCTAAATATAATGTAAGACCCATTCACTTCCTCAATTGCCTTTTCACCAGCCAGTTTCGATTTTCCATATGTACTTAGCGGATTCGCCACATCCTGTTCAGTATAGGGGTGATTAGCCATTCCATCGAATACAAAATCAGTTGAAAAATGGATTAATGCAGCATTGATAGTTTTGGCTTCTTCAGCAATTATACCGGGTGCAATCCCGTTAATATTCATAGCGAGCTCATACTCTTGCTCTGCTCTTTCTACATCAGTATAGGCCGCAGCATTGACCACAACATCAGGTTTTATCTCGCGTATGATGTTACAAATACTGTCTGGACGATTAAGATCGATAACGTATTCTGTATCACTTCGGCTCGTCGCTATAAGAGAACAATTATCTTTTAAAATTAACGCCAACTCTCTTCCTAATTGGCCACTTGCTCCTGTCAATAACACCTTCACACAGAATATTCCGGGAAATGTTCTGATTTCATATCATTAATTGTCGTCCCATTTTTGTCCTTAGATGACAAAATTGGGGCTTTACTTGGCCAATCGATTGCCAAAGACTTGTCTGACCACACTATAGTATGCTCACAATCACTGGCATAGTATTCATCACATTTATACATTACGGTTGCATTATCACTGGTCACACAAAAGCCATGTGCAAAGCCCGCTGGTATGAATAACTGCTTTTTGTTTTTATCTGACAATATTACAGAAAACCATTTCCCAAAAGTGGGAGAACCTTTCCTGATATCAACTG
Organism: uncultured Gammaproteobacteria bacterium; assembly: GCA_937967995.1. Lineage (GTDB taxonomy): Bacteria > Pseudomonadota > Gammaproteobacteria > UBA6429 > Thiohalophilaceae > CALBTB01. The sequence continues at coordinate 75,354 of CALBTB010000010.1, read as the reverse complement.
CGACATCAAATATTTCACCTGATAACACACTGACTAATTTAGCCTGGGGCTTTGGAAACTGATAATGCAGGCCCCTGAGAACATTTTTCTTAGAAAAAGAGACGTTATCCTGTACATAATTCACTTCAATTCCATGGCCATCAAATTTTCTGGCATTCCATAGCTCAAAAAAATAGCCTCGATCATCATTATATAAATCAGGTTCAATTACCAAAACACCGTCAAGCGTCGTTTTTGTTATTCTGATCGACATACTTTTAGTTTTTTTCTTTTTCCAGGATAGTCCTTAGATACTCACCATAGCTGTTCATCTTTAACCCCTCAGACGAATCAAGTAACTGCTGATCGCTAATATATCCCATACGCCAGGCTACTTCTTCCGGACAGGCTATTTTCAGGCCTTGTCGACGCTCAATGATTTCCACAAATGTTCCGGCTTCTAACAATGACTGATGCGTTCCGGTATCCAGCCAGGCAGAACCGCGACTCATCATCTGGACCTGTAATTTACCTGCTTCCAGGTATTGTTGATTTAAGTCACTAATTTCCAGCTCACCTCTTGCAGATGGTTTTAGACCTTTAGCACGATCGATGACCGTATTGTCGTAATAATACAACCCCGTTACTGCGTAGTTGGATTTGGGTTTAGTGGGTTTTTCCTGAATGGATACAGCCTGACCGTTCTGGTCGAATTCAACCACGCCATATCTTTCCGGATCATTAACATAATAGGCAAAGACTGTAGCTCCTTCCTGCATACTGGCTGCATCCCTGAGCTGTCTGCCCATGCCCTGTCCATAAAAAATATTGTCGCCAAGCACAAGACAGACATTATCATCCTTAATGAAATCCTCTCCTATCAGGAATGCCTGTGCTATCCCCTCGGGCTCAGGCTGTATCGCATACTGAATAGATATGCCCCAACTTTGGCCATCTGATAATAAACTTTTAAATGCATCTGCATCCCGGGGTGTAGAGATAACAAGTATTTCTGTTATACCCGATAACATTAAAGTACATAAAGGGTAATAGATGAGTGGTTTATCGTATACGGGTAACAGTTGCTTGCTGATACTTGTTGTCAGCGGGTGAAGTCTGGTGCCTGAACCACCTGCTAAAATGATACCTTTCATCCTGAATCCTTTTCCAGGCCCTGTCTACGCATGATATTCGATTTTGATATCATCAAGTCACTCCATTTCTTATTATAAATATACCAGTCAACCGTTTTCTCTATTCCTGATTGAAATGATTCATTCGGATTCCAGCCCAGCTCCTTACGAATTTTTGTTGCATCTATCGCATAGCGTAAATCATGTCCAGGCCTGTCATCCACAAAGGAAATTAACGCTTTATATGATTCCCCATCTTGTCTTGGTACACGTTGATCCAGCAAGTTACAAATCTGATTGGCGATTTCAATATTTGTGAGTTCATTATTGCCACCAATATTATAAGTTTCTCCGACTTTACCTCGCTCAAATACCAAACGTAGCGCTCTGGCATGGTCTTCTACATATAACCAGTCTCTAATATTCAGCCCCTGACCATATATTGGTATCGGCTCACCGGATATAGCATGCAATATAGTTTTCGGTATCAGTTTTTCAGGCAGCTGATACGGGCCATAGTTATTCGAGCAGTTTGTGATGATAATCGGTAAATTATAGGTCTTATGCCAGGCCCTGACGAGATGGTCTGAGGAAGCCTTACTGGCTGAATAAGGTGAGCTGGGCTGATAACAGGTTGTCTCGGTAAAATAGCCGGAATTGCCTAACGATCCATATACTTCGTCAGTTGATACATGCAGGAATCTGAATTTTTTTCGGGCATCGGTATCCAGATCAGACAAATAGCGCCGAGAAGCCTCTAATAGATTATACGTACCGATAACATTCGTATTTATAAAATCGGCCGGACTATCAATCGATTTATCCACATGTGATTCAGCAGCAAGATGTAAAACCCCGTCTGGTTTATACTCCTGAAATATATTATTTATAGCCTGACTGTCACAAATATCGACCTGTTTGAATATATGGAGCGGACTGTCTGCTACCTGTTCTACTGACTCAAGATGGCCGGCATAGGTCAGTTTATCGATATTAATTACCTGACACGATGTCTCTTCGATAAATTGACGTACTACACAGGAACCGATAAATCCGGCACCGCCGGTGATAAGAACAGTCTCTTCATTCATAGAACATCGACCTTTTTAGTCTCTCAATGACACATAGAGTCGTTACATTCATAATTAATATACACTCGTAATATTGATTATCAAAGCAATAGATATTTTAGCATTAGATTGCTACTTTGAAATTTTTACGAGATTCATCGGCCTGCATAATCTAGTTTTTAAATCCTAATAATACGTAATTTAGTTCTTTTCAATAAGTAATAAGTACCGCTCTCCACATCACTCACCCTAGTTCAATTACAGATAACCATATGAATTATTTATAATAATCCGGATTGAATCAATCAATTCTTCTTGAGTTTAGATAATTTCTAGTTAGTATTATGGGATGTCAATTAATTATTAACAGGTGAAATATATTAGTGGTTAAGACCTCATACCTGCTTTCCGGCTCACTACTTACAAAAAATGTAATCTGGAACATTGTTGGTGCAGGTTTACCTTTGCTTGTTGGTATCTGGTCAATCCCTCTCATTATTTCTGGTCTTGGCAATGAACGATTTGGCTTACTGGCATTGATATGGATGGCTATCGGGTATTTCTCACTGTTCGACCTGGGGACAGGAAAAGCGATTACAAAACTGGTCGCTGACCGTTTACATTCTGCGCAGTCTGATTCCATTGATGCAATTACAAGCGCAGGACTCAGGCTAATGTTGTTTGTTGGTATTGTCGTTGGAGTAATTGTTGCTCTGGCCACGCCTTCTCTAATTGAGAGCATTCTGCCTGATAATTCAACATTAAAACATGAAGCAGTGTGGAGCACATATATACTGTCAATCGCCCTCCCTGTCGTTGTTATTACAGCAGGTATGATAGGAATTTTACAGGCTCACCAGAAATTCAAACAGATTAATCTCGTGAGAATTCCGTTAGGGTTAATTAATTTTATTGGCCCTGTAGTAGTATTGAAATTTACTGACTCGTTAATAATGATTACAGTTGTGCTGGCTATTTCCCGCCTTATAGCAAGTTTTATTTATTTAACACTTTGTAAACAAGTGCAGGCTAATTTTCTATCACAGCCCAACACAAGTTGGGCCAATACCACAGGAGAGATTATAAAATTCGGCGGCTGGATTACAGTCAGTAATGTTATAGGGCCAGTTATGGTTTACTTCGATCGTTTATTTATTGCTGGCATTATTGGGCTTGTCGCTGTGACATATTACACCACACCGTACGAAATAATTACACGGTTATGGATTTTTCCCGGTGCGGTAGCTGACGTAATTTTTCCGGCATTGGCAGCTGCACTTTCAATTCATGCAATTCATGCACGGTCGATATATATCAGTGCGATTATATCTCAGGCAGTAATAATGTTTCCGATAATTGCTCTCATCACCCTTTTTTCATCTGACTTATTATTAATCTGGTTAGGCCAGGAATTTGCTGAAAACAGCTATCAGGTACTGAATTGGCTGGCCCTTGGAGTTTACATAAATGCATTTGCAAGGATGCCTTACTCACTTATCCAGAGTGCGGGCAGACCAGATATCACTGCCAAAATTCATTTACTTGAACTTCCTTTTTACCTACTTCTATTAGTACTTTTGTTGATTGAAATGGGGATAATTGGTGCGGCTATTGTCTGGACTCTTCGTATAGCAATTGACACTTTATTGTTATTTTACTTTGCTTCGCATTGTGTGCCTGATTTGAAGAATACGCAGTATAGAGCCTTTACACTTTTAATAGTATCCTCTTGCCTAATATGTATATTCTGGTTTGAGATTAACCTGGACTATAGAGCATGGATAGCGACTGTTATAGTTATAACTACATTATTAACTGCTGGTATATTGCTTAAAAAAGTGTCTCACATCTCAGTAGCTGGACGCTCGGGAACTTCAAGTTCACATGAAAAATAAAAGCTTAAAAACTGGTGATTGGCCCCACGATGGAATTGAATCAGTTACATCATGCCCCGTCTGCGGCTCCGAGGAATATAACCTGTTATACAGAAATCTGATTGACAACGTATTTTTTACTGCCCCAGGTAAATGGAGTTTATATAAATGTTCTTCCTGTGATTCAGGATTTTTAAATCCCAGGCCTACACAAAAATCTATAAATCTTGCATATAGCTCCTATTTTACACATGACTCCCCGGAAATCCCGGAGCATAAATTATCTATTAATAAAAAAATCAGAAAATATCTCGCTAACAACTATCGTAGCTGGAAGTATGGTAATAAATCAAAGAACACGTCAATGCTCGCATTATTGATAGTACTTTTAACATGGAAACGAAGAAGACTTCTTGATGCCAGCATGAGACACCTTAAAAAACCTGTACAGGATCAATATCTACTTGATTTTGGTTGTGGTAATGGCTTGTTCTTAAACTATGCACAATCATGTGGGTGGAATACAGTTGGTATAGACTTTGACCCTCAGGCAGTAAATATAGCAAGAAAAAATGGTCTAAATGTTAAGTGTGGCGGTACTGAAAAAATACCTGAGTTCAATATTCAATTTGATGTAATTACATTATCGCATGTAATAGAACATGTTCATGATCCTCATCATTTACTATCTACTTGCTATAACTATCTGAAACCCGGCGGAATACTCTGGATAGAAACACCTAATTTTAACTCTCAGGGTCATTTTATTTACGGATCTAACTGGCGCGGCCTGGAACCACCCAGACATCTAATGCTGTTTACGCGTAAAAGTTTACTAAGTTTACTTGAGAAAACCGGCTTTCATGAAATTGAAGATATGCCAGAGAATCCCGTCGTACCTTCTATATTTGGTGCCAGTGAAGCTATTAAACATAACGAAGACCCGATTACGAATTCAGATAAATGGATCAGGGCGAATCGGAGAAGCTGGAAAAAGTATGAAAAAATATCAGAAAAAGATGCTAGTCAAAGGGAATTTATAACATTAACCTGTCTAAAGTGACATAAATTATTTCTACATTCGGCTCATTTTATATGACGAAACCTGTCGACATACTTCTGGCAACTTTCAATGGTGAAATGTATCTTGATGAGCTGCTCAGCTCCATTGCCAGTCAGACATACACTAATTGGCACCTGATAATCCACGATGATGGATCTACAGACAATACCTGTCAGATTATCAACTCATTTCAATCTACCCATCCAGATAAGGTTAACATTATCAATGACAACGTAATCACTGGTTCAGCAAAAAACAATTTCAGTCACTTAATAACACACAGTAATGCAGATTATGTAATGTTCTGTGATCAGGATGATGTATGGCTACCTAACAAAATTGAGATTTTTATAGACAATTTATTAAAGCAAGAAGAGTTACACCCTGAATCTCCGATTTTAATTCATAGTGATCTGGTTGTTGTCGATCAGAATCTAAACAAAGTGGCTGAATCATTCTGGAAATATCAGGGGCTCGATGAATCAAAAAACAGTTTTAACAGGTTAATCATACAAAATTCCATTACAGGTTGCGCAACCATGGTAAACAGAAAATTACTTGATCTGGCAGGAACTATTCCTGAAGGCGCAATAATGCACGACTGGTGGTTGGCATTAATAGCTGCAAAATTTGGTAAAATTTTTACAATAAAACAGAGGACGGTTTTATACAGACAACATGGCTCGAATACTGTTGGAGCTAAAAATTTTACTATCTCAGGATTAATCAGACAGACATTTCAATCTGATTTTTCAGGAAAATTAAATTCAATTAAAGAATCGATACGTTCTGTAAAGTCTCAGGCTAAAACGTTTTACGAATTGTATAAATCTGAACTATCACCAGACATTAAAAACACACTTTTACAGTTTGTTAACCTCGACGAACTAAATCCGATTAGAAAACGCCTATTTCTGATAAAGAACGGCTATTTGAAACATGGATTTACCAGAAATATTGTGTTTCTGGTTGTAATTTAAAGTTTCTGATTTGAAACCTGACAGTCAAACTTATTCAGTTTCATAACCTATCACCGGCGCCAGCCAGCGTTCGGCTTCGGCCAGGCTCATGCCTTTGCGCCGTGCGTAATCTTCTACCTGGTCATGGTTGATTTTACCCACGCCAAAATAGCTGCTTTTCGGATGTGAGAAGTACCAGCCACTGACGGTGGCTGCCGGCCACATGGCATAGGATTCTGTCAGTGAGGCACCGCAGTTATTGTCGGCATCCAGTAACTCCCACAACAACGGTTTTTCCGTGTGGTCCGGGCAGGCCGGATAACCGGGTGCCGGACGGATACCTGTGTATTTTTCTTTAATCAGTGACTCATTGTCGAACAGTTTGTCATCTATACCGCGACACGGTGTCCAGGGATTACCTGGATTGGCATCGTAACCCCAGTTGATGTGCCGCACGCGATCATGCATGTGTTCTGCATATGCCTCGGCAAAGCGATCCGCGAGTGCCTTGAGCATAATGGCCCGATAGTCATCGTGTTCGGCTTCAAAGTCTTTGGCTTTTTCTTCGGCGCCGTGGATCGTAACAACGAAGCCACCGATGTAATCTTTCAGACCGGTTTCTTTCGGCGCAACAAAGTCGGCCAGACAACGATTGGGTTTACCTGGTGGACGCTCGGTCTGCTGGCGCAAATGATGCAAAATGGTGTTAATGCCTTTGCGTTTTTCATCGACATAAACTTCGATGTCATCGTCATTCACCTGGTTGGCCGGGAACAAACCAATCACGGCCCGCGCCTTTAACCAGTGGCCATCAATTATCTCACCCAGCATGGTTTGTGCATCTTCGAATAATTTTTTCGCTTCGACACCTTTTTCTGCATCATCAAAAATCTTCGGGTAACTGCCTTTTAACTCCCATGTATGAAAGAACGGTGTCCAGTCGATATAGGGCACCAGGAATTCCATTGGCATGTCATCAAACACCTGCAGGCCAGGCTGTTGCGGTACTGGTGGAGTATATTTAGACCAGTCAATTTTAAGCTTGTTGGCACGTGCCGCTTGCAGTGATAGCCATTTGGTTTGCTGACGACGACCGGCATGTTGCTCGCGTACTTTGACGTATTCGCTCTTGATGTCGCTGACAAAGCGATTACGATTCTCATCACTGATCAGGTTCTGTGCCACACCTACGGCACGCGATGCATCCTTGACCCACACCGTCTGGCCCTGATCGTAAGTCGGATCAATCTTTACTGCCGTATGGGCCTTGGACGTGGTCGCGCCACCTATTAATAAAGGAATGTCATAACCCAGTCGCTGCATTTCCTTACCGATGTGCACCATTTCATCCAGTGACGGCGTAATCAATCCGGACAAACCAATGATATCGACATTTTCCTGTTTAGCCGTTTCCAGGATTTTAGTCGCCGGCACCATCACACCGAGGTCGATAACCTCAAAGTTATTACACTGCAACACCACGCCGACGATATTCTTGCCGATATCGTGTACGTCGCCTTTCACGGTTGCCATGAGTATTTTACCGGCGGCCTTGGCACCCGCGGACTTTTCCTCTTCGATGTACGGGATCAAATAGGCCACGGCCTTTTTCATCACGCGCGCACTCTTCACGACCTGCGGCAAAAACATCTTGCCGGCACCGAACAGGTCACCGACCACGTTCATACCATCCATCAATGGCCCTTCGATCACCTGTATCGGCCGATCAAAGGCCTGGCGCGCTTCTTCGGTATCTTCTTCAATATAGGCATCAATGCCCTTGACCAATGCATGCTCGAGACGTTTTCCGACCGGTAACTCGCGCCACTGCAGGTCCTCTTTCTTTTCCGCGCCCTTACCGTCGCCTTTATACTTGTCGGCAATATCCAGCAACCGTTCGGTGGCATCATCGCGCCGGTTCAGAATGACGTCTTCAACCGCATCACGCAGTTCAGCCGGCAAGTCATCATACACTGCAAGTTGTCCGGCATTGACAATGCCCATGTCCATACCGGCCTGAATGGCGTGATATAGAAAAACCGCATGAATCGCTTCACGTACCGGGTTGTTACCACGGAAGGAAAACGACACGTTGGAGACACCGCCGCTGATCAACGCATGCGGCAGTGTTTGTTTAATTGTTCTTGTGGCTTCAATGAAATCGACGCCGTAATTATTGTGTTCCTCGATACCGGTGGCGACCGCAAATATATTCGGATCGAAAATAATATCTTCCGCTGGAAAACCTACTTTCTCGGTTAACAGCTTATAGGCGCGCGTGCAAATCTCGATCTTGCGTGCCTGGGTATCGGCCTGACCGGTTTCATCAAACGCCATGACAATCACCGCCGCACCATAGCGCCGACACAGGCGGGCCTGTTCGAGAAACTTGTCTTCGCCTTCCTTGAGACTGATGGAATTGACGACACCTTTACCCTGCACACACTTGAGCCCGGTTTCCAGGATCTCCCATTTACTGGAATCAATCATCACCGGAACACGCGCGATGTCGGGTTCACTGGCACACAGGTTTAAAAATGTTTTCATGGCATGCTCACCGTCCAGCATGCCTTCGTCCATGTTCACGTCGATAATCTGAGCGCCGTTTTCCACCTGGTCACGCGCAACACTTAATGCTTCATCGTATTGCTCTTCCAGGATCAGACGTTTAAATCTGGCCGAGCCGGTGACATTGGTTCGCTCACCAACGTTTACGAACAATGAGTCTTTGGTAATGTTGCATGGTTCCAGACCGGCCAGGCGCGTGGTGAAATCATTTTGTTTTGGTTTGCGCGGCGGATACTTGGCAACGGCGTCCGCAATCGCCCTGATATGCGCCGGTGTCGTACCACAACAGCCGCCGATAATATTCAGGTAACCTTCCCTGGCCCACTCTTCAATTTCCGCGGCCATCGCTTCCGGTGTTTCATCGTATTCACCAAACTCGTTTGGCAATCCGGCATTGGGATGGGTATTAATGTGGCAATTGGCGATCCCGGCCAGCTCTTCGACATACTGGCGTAACTCTTTTGCTCCGAGCGCACAGTTGAATCCAAAACTGATCGGATTGATATGCCGCAGCGAATTAAAAAACGCTTCTGCCGTCTGACCGGATAACGTGCGACCCGATGCATCGGTGATCGTGCCTGAAATCATCACCGGCCAGGTCTGACCGGCTTCTTCAAAAAACTGTTCGATCGCAAACAACGCCGCCTTGGCATTGAGCGTATCAAAAATGGTTTCCACCAGAATAATATCCGAACCACCTTCGATGAGCGCTTTGGTCGCTTCAAAGTAGGTATCGCGCAACGCGTCAAAACTGACATTACGAAAACCCGGATTATTGACATCCGGTGAAATCGAGGCGGTACGATTGGTCGGCCCAAGTACACCGGCAACAAAGCGTGGTTTGTCCGCCGTACTTTTTTCGTCGCAAGCCTCACGGGCAATTTTCGCCGCTTGCAGATTCAGTTCATACACCAGGTCTTCCATGTCGTAATCCGCCATGGAAATTTTGTTGGCGTTGAACGTATTGGTCTCGATGATATCGGCACCGGCATCCAGATAAGCAAGGTGAATATCGCGAATGATCTTTGGCTGGGTCAGTACCAGCAAATCATTGTTACCCTTGAGATCTGATGGCCAGTCGGCAAAACGATCGCCCCGATAACCGGCCTCGTCCAGTTTGTAAGACTGGATCATCGTGCCCATAGCGCCGTCGAGGATCAAAATACGTTTGTCGAGTTGTTGCTGTAACTGGCTCATTATCAAAACGTCTTGGATTTGCCGCAGAAATAAACGGCGGGCATCTTAACACGATAGGTTGCTAAGATGCCCGTATATATAAGAAAGTAATGGGATTTTAAGGGTTAATTCTGCTCTGCATGGCGGATTTTAAGCACTGTCCCCTCAACGCTGACCACCTCGATGCGGGTCCCGGCTTCACAGTCTTCACCGCGTATTTTCCAGGTGGAATCATCAACCCGTATTTTGCCGGAACCATTGACGATGGGATTGTCCAGTGTGAAGACCCGTCCGACATACTGCTCACCGCGTCGGTTCAGGGTCGGCCGATCGGTCTCGGTCGGATGTTTGCGTATGTAGATCTTCCACAGCGCAATCGCCACGATGGAAAATATCGAGAAGATCATGAGCTGGTATTCCCAGCCCATGTCCGGCGCGACCAGCAGGATCGCACCGACGATACCGGCGCCCACGCCCATCCACAAAAAGAACGCGCCCGGTGCAAACACTTCCAGTACCAGCAACACCAGCGCCAGTATCCACCAATGCCAGAATGTCAGTTCACTCATGATGACCTACGCCCCTTTCGCCGCCGCGGCATTCTTGTCCATGGCGGATTTGGCCAGTTCGGCGATGCCGCCAATGGCACCGATCACGCCGGAGGCTTCCATGGGCATAAAGATTAACTTCTCGTTCGGGGCACTGGCAATCTGCTGCAGGGCTTCGACATATTTCGTTGCCACGAAGTAGTTGATGGCATTGATGTCACCTTTCTCGATGGCCTGCGACACCATGTGTGTTGCCCGTGCTTCCGCTTCAGCTTCCCGCTCGCGTGCTTCTGCATCGCGAAACGCCGCTTCTTTGCGGCCTTCGGCTTCGAGAATCGCGGCCTGTTTTTCACCTTCGGCACGCAGGATTTCAGACTGGCGTTTACCTTCCGCTTCGAGAATTTCCGCCCGCTTGAGACGCTCGGCCTTCATTTGCTGCGCCATGGCGTCGACCAGGTCGCGTGGCGGGGTGATGTCCTTGATTTCGATACGCGTGACTTTCACACCCCAGGGTTGGGTGGCGTCATCCACAACAGATAACAGTTGGGCATTGATCTTGTCGCGCTGGGATAACAGTTCATCCAGGTCCATGGAACCCATCACCGTCCTGACATTGGTCATGGTCAGGTTCAGGATGGCCAGTTCCAGCTGATTCACTTCATAGGCCGCGGCGGCCGCGTCCAGCACCTGAAAGAACACTACGCCATCGACCTGCACCATGGCGTTATCCTTGGTGATGACTTCCTGCGACGGCACATCGGCGACCCGCTCCATCATGTTCATGCGCCGGCCGATGCGATCCACGAGGGGCACAATGACATGAAATCCCGGTCGTAGTGTGCGTGTATAGCGACCGAAGCGCTCGACCGTATATTCGAAACCCTGCTTTACGGTCACAACACCTTTGAGAACAATGACAACGCCAAGCACCAGGATGACGATGGCAAATCCGGAAAAGCCGAAAAACTCAAGATCAGGCATGGGAATCCCCTTGTTATAAATTATGATTCAGTCCTGAATTAAACGGGTCAGACCCGCGGCGGGGTTAAGGCTCCCCTGTTTTTACTGCTACTATAGGCGAATGCTGGCTGAAAACCTAACCCAATTTAGTAAGCCCCCGAAAAGCGTGATGCGCCAGGTCGGTCGTGCCATCGCCGACTACGACATGATTCGCGACGGGGATCGCATCATGCTGGGCCTGTCCGGTGGCAAGGATTCACTGTCGCTGCTGAATATTCTGTATCACCTGCAACGTTATGCACCGGTTCGGTTTGAACTGGCCGCCATTACCATCAACCCCATGATTGAAGGATTTCATCCGGAGAATTTGCGGCCGTATCTGGAACAGCTTGGTATCCAGTGGTTTTTCGAATCTCAGCCGATTGAGCAGCAGGCGAAGGAACATATGACAAAGGATTCGTTCTGTGCGTTTTGCTCGCGAATCAAGCGCGGCATCATGTACACCACGCTGCGACGCGAAGGGTTCAATGTGCTGGCCCTGGCCCAGCACCTGGATGATCTGGCGGAGAGTTTTTTGATGTCGGCCTTTCATGGTGGTCAGCTCAAGACCATGAAGGCCCACTACACCAACAAGGATGGCGATATTCGTATCATCCGTCCGCTGGTCTACGTGCGGGAACGCCAGACCGCCGACTACGCGAAACAGGCCCAGCTGCCGGTGGTCCCCGATTCCTGCCCCGCCTGCTTTGGCATGCCCACCCAGCGCGAGCACATGAAACAGCTCCTGGCGCAAGAAGAGGCGCAAAATCCGCAATTATTCAAGAGTTTGCTGACGGCAATGCGCCCACTCATTGACAAAAAAGACGCCTGAAAGACAATTATTTTCCCACTTATTAATTATATTGTGGGTATATGATTGTTATTTTCCCATATTCGGAAATATCCACAGTAAAACCCGTTAGTGCCGCTGATATTTGCCCCCTCAAAGCCCGTTTTCTGATGAAATATCACCCATTTTCTACAAATGGGCTGAATGTAGCCATATATTGCTTTAATTGCATATAAAGTGGAAATATATCTATTTATCGAGGTTAATTTAGCACTTGAGTGGAACTTTAGATATTTTTTTGCCTCAAGTGGCCTAAATTTCACTACTGGCCTGCCGACAACTTTATCAAGCGCCACAGAACTGCCGTAATAAAGATATGGTCTAATCATTACGGAAGCTCCTCTAGCATAACAGGAGGGTCGTTATGGCCGACACAATGCAAGTCATCCAGGCCGGACAAGGCTGGTACGTAGAAACCCCGACAGGACGTGTGGGTCCGATGGAAAGCCGGGAAGAGGCAAATGCCTATCTGTCACTGATGAGGATAGCCGATGCCGCGGGCACCGAGCTCGGTTGCACCGATGCCGAATGCCATACCTGCTGAGATCGAGGGGTTGGGCTGACTTTTTTGTCAGCCTCAACTTTTCCCTGGCGCGAACGATGTAATAGATAACAGCGAACGAAAAGGAAAATACGATGTTGGAAATGACCGCGACAAAACTGGTTCTGGTACTGCTACTGTTTGTTGCCGTGCCCGTCGCGCTAATGCGTTACATGGTTTACAAGACCATTGAAGTACGCCGCAAACCCTAACCGGTTTCCGCTAACAACCGCTCAATCATCCCGTCGGCCTGTGATCCATAGCCGCCACCAAACAGATTATAGTGATTGAGAATATGGTAAAGGTTATAAAGCGTTTTACGCACTGAATAACCCGCATCCACTGGCCAGGTATCATTGTAGGCCGCATAAAATTCATTCCCAAAGCCACCAAATAATTCTGTCATTGCCAGATCCGCTTCCCGATCGCCAAAGTAAGTCGCCGGATCAAAAATCACCGGGTCCCCGGATGCCGTGATGCCGTAATTACCGGACCACAAGTCCCCGTGCAAGATGGATGCGACGGGTTCATAGTCTGAAAAAAAATACTCCAGACTGCCCTGTAACTTTTCACCTTTTTGCACGGTGCGATAACCAATGCCACGCCGACCGGCCAGATCCAGCTGGTAGCCAAGGCGGTGATCGCGAAAGAACGTAAGCCAGTCGTTTTGCCAGTCATTGACTTGCGGTGTTGAGCCAATCGTATTGTCGCGATGCCAGCCAAACTGATCCTGTGTGTAACGGTGCATCAGGGCCAGCTCTTCACCAAAGCGCGCCATTACACCCCGACCACCACCGCTCATGGGTAAGAATTCCATCACGATGTAAGCCTGGTTATCCGTTACCCCCGTGCAGACGGGAATGGGTACGCGCACGGCGTCAGCGGCAGCCAGGTCACGTAGTCCATCCGCTTCCGCTTCAAACATATCCAGTAACTTCGCATCATTGAATTTTAAAAAGTATTCCCGGCCACTACCGCTGATGCGCATGGCGCTATTTATACAACCACCACCAATATGCGTGTGACTGTCCAGCTCGAATGGCTGACCGCTGGCCTCGGTGATGTTCTGTTGAATGGCGTTCCAGTCCATGCACCCATTTAAACAAAAATTTACCTGCACACAAGCCCCGCGCGGATTACAATTTCGACATGGCGCAAACCTATCCACATATTACCGACGAACTTCGACACTGGATCGAGCAACAACCGATGTTCTTTGTTGCATCAGCGCCGCTGCAGGCGGAGGGACACATCAATCTTTCACCGCGTGGTCTGGACAGTCTGCGCATTATTGATGATCAGCATGTCGTATTACTGGATCTGACCGGCAGCGGTAACGAAACCGCCGCGCATCTGGCACAAAATGGTCGCCTGACCATCATGCTGTGTGCCTTTGAAGGTGATCCGAAAATCGTTCGCCTGTATGGCAATGGTAAGGTCATCACACAGGATGACAAAAAGTGGTCAGAATTACGGCCATCGTTCCCATCCGACATGCCAGGTGTTCGACAATTGTTTTATGTGGACGTAAATCGCGTGCAAACATCATGTGGATTTGGTGTGCCGCTGATGGATTATCGCGGCCAGCGTGACAAACTGCTGCAGTGGGCACAAAAAAAGGGGCCAAAGGGTATTGCGGCATACCAGGAAAAGAATAATCGGGTCAGTATTGACGGTTTGGCCGCGCCGCATGCCGATCAAAAAAACGGTTGACTTTTTTATTTCTTCCCGGAATCAAATATCAGTGTCTGCTGATTTATTCACAGGCTGAGGCAAAGCCTGGTAGTGATGTCAATACCCACCTGACCGGATCGCAAGTTACACTACAAAAATAGTGTAACTTACTGTAATTAAAGACTAATTCAGTGAGTTTATTTTCTGAACAATTTAATAAAGTTGTAATATTACCGCCGTGTTATGCATAATTCTGACATTCCATCCACAAACTTATCCACAGGATTTGTGGATAACGATCAATTCTATTTGCTGACAAGGACTTAGCCCAAATAACGTAGAAAGGGAATTAAGATCACCGTTCTGTTCACCGGTATTCGCAAACTGGTAATCTTGCGCGATGCCTGAGTTGTTTTATCACGTTGCCGTTCCAACACCGTTACGCAAAACGTTTTCATACCGCCTGAAAGCCAATTCGCCACCACCTGGTGTGGGTTGTCGCGTACTTGTCCCGTTTGGTAATCGCAAACTGGTCGGTATTGTTACAGACAAAAGCCAGCAGGCGGGTACCGATACAGCCAAAATAAAATTTATTCAGCAGTGCCTGGATGATTCGCCCTTATGGCCGGAGGACATGTGGCAGTTGCTGCAATGGTCGGCACGTTATTATCAGCATCCGATTGGCGATGTATTGCACACGGCCCTGCCTGTGTGGTTACGCGAAGGGCGAGCCGCCGAACCTGAATCTGAACGCTGCTGGCAACTGACCCAGGCCGGGCATCAGTTTGACCCGGACAGTCTGCAACGCGCCCCAAAACAGCTCGAACTGCTGCAATTGCTCAAACAACAGGGTACGCCCGTCGAGGATCAACAACTACGCGAATACCGGGACAGCCTGAAGCGACTGCAAGCAAAGGGACTGGTCGAGGCGATCGAGACGCAGGCACTTGATGCGTTTGCCACCACTGCGCAACCCACTCCCGGACCCGCCCTCAACACTGAACAACAGGCAGCCGTACAGGCCGTGACGGAACAGCTCGGCCAGTATCAGCCATTTTTACTGGAAGGTGTCACCGGTTCCGGCAAGACCGAAGTCTACCTGCAGTGCATTTCAGCCTGTATTTTACGGGGTGAACAGGCCCTGGTGCTGGTACCGGAAATTGGCCTGACACCACAGATGGTACAGCGCTTTGAAAAACGCCTCGCCTGCCGTATTGAGGTTCTGCATTCGGCTTTGACTGACAAACAGCGTTTACAGGCCTGGCTGGCTGCACGCAATGGACAGGTGGATGTCGTGCTGGGGACCCGCTCGGCCATTTTTACACCGTTAGTGAAACCGGGTCTGATCATCATCGACGAAGAACACGATGCCTCGTTCAAACAACAGGATGGTTTTCGTTACTCGGCGCGCGACCTGGCTATCTGGCGAGCGCGCCATAATCAAATTCCGGTAATGATGGGTTCGGCCACCCCATCTGTCGAGAGCCTGCACAATGTACAGCAACAGAAATTTCAGTTACTGACGCTCACGGAACGGGCTGGCAACGCCACACCCCCGCACCTGCATTTACTGGACATGCGTTCCCAGCCCATTGAAGAAGGCCTGTCACATAAACTGCTGCAAATTGCCAGACAGCATCTGGATAAAAACAACCAGGTGTTGCTGTTTCTTAATCGTCGTGGCTTTGCGCCAACGCTGATGTGTCATGACTGTGGCTGGGTCGCCAAATGTCAGCGTTGCGACAGTCACATGACCTATCATCACATCGACAAACGCCTGCGCTGTCATCACTGCGGCGCGGAACGACGCGCCGAACATCAATGCCCGCAGTGTGAAAGTCAAAACCTGCTCACCCTGGGCGCCGGGACGGAACGGATTGAACAGGCACTGACTGCACACTTTGCCGACGTGGACATCATTCGCATCGATCGGGATACCACGCGCCGCAAAGGCAGCCTGGATTCACTGCTGCAACGTGTCAAACACGGCCAGCGGCAAATCCTGATTGGCACCCAGATGCTGGCCAAGGGACATCACTTTCCAAACGTCACCCTGGTCGGCATTGTTGATGCGGATCAGGGCCTGCACAGTGCCGAGTTTCGCGCCCCGGAACGCATGGCCCAGTTGATTCTGCAGGTTGCCGGCCGGGCCGGTCGCGCCGAACAGCCGGGTGAGGTGTATATTCAGACCCATCACCCGGATCATCCCCTGCTGTTGTCGCTGATTCGCGATGGCTATAACGCCTTTGCCAGCGCCCTGCTCGAGGAACGCGAACAGGCCGGCCTGCCACCTATCACGGCCATGGCCCTGTTCCGCGCCGAAGCGGTTAACCGGGAAGCCCCGTTGAGTTACCTCGAGCAGGTCCGTGATTGCCTCAAACAGCAAGCGGGCACTCACTTACAACTGTTCGGGCCGATGCCGGCACCGATGGAAAAACGTGCCGGTCGTTATCGCGCCCAACTGGTGGTGCTGGCCAAGGACAGGCCAGTGTTACAACAGGCCCTGGCGACCAGCCTGCCCGCCATCGAAGCCATCAAGACACGCCGCGTTCGCTGGTCGCTCGACGTGGATCCTATGGATACTTATTAATAAATCCGCTAACCCCTTTGGCCGGATTGACCGTTATATAAGGTGTTCATCAGTCACGATAAAAACTAGATAAAGGAGAGATCGATGCAATACCTGATTATTGCCATAGTTTTGCTGGGGGTAATGGCTTATTTGTTCAAGCACCCACTCCGCGACTCGGTTGTGGTGACGCGTACAGTTCAGGGCTTCCTGCTGCTGGCCGTGCTGTTCTTTTTGACCCTGCCGTCCTACGTCATCATTGATGCGGACGAGGTGGGATTACTAAAACGCAAATTCTTTGCCGCCGACCTGCCACCTGGTCGCATCATCGCCGCCAACGGTGAAAAGGGTCCGCAGGCGGAAATTCTCGGTCCCGGTTTTCATTTTCGACCCTTTATTCGTGTTATCAATGAAATCGAATACACACCGGTGATTGAAATACCGGAAGGCCATTACGGCCTGCTCAAAGCCCAGGACGGTGTGTCACTGCGCAAGGGCCAGTTTATCGCCGACCCGTGGCCGAAAAATAAATTCGAAGACATGCTCAATGCGGAATATTTTTTAACTGAAGGCAACGGCCAGAAAGGCCCACAGTTAAATATTCTGCCACCGGGTAAGTACCGTCTGAATACCTACCTGTTTAAAGTAAAAATCGCCAAAGCGCTGGATGTACCAACGGGTCACGTCGCGGTGATTCGTTCCAAGGTGCAGGAGCGGGATGATTGCCCGAAAGACACCATACAGGCCAGCGAAGACAATCAGGTCACGGCGGTGATTGTACCGACCGGCTGTAAAGGCGTGCATGCCGAACCGCTCAAACCACAGGCCTATTACCTGAACCGCGAAGCCTATGAAGCGACCATCATTCCGACCCGCGTACAGACCTGGTCTTATAAAGGCGGCTATACCAAACGCCAGATCGACCTGAGCGTGGATGACAACGGCAAGATCAAACAGGCTGAAACCGCGAAAGAAGAAATCACGCCGGAAGACGCAGCGGATCGCGCCATTATCGTGCGGGTTGAAGGCTGGACCGTACCGGTGGATGTACGCATCATCGTGCAGGTCAGCCCGGAAAATGCGCCGTTAGTTGTGGCCTCGGTAGGCGACCTGCAAAAAGTCGAGGACAAGATCATCACCCCGGCTATCCGGAATATCTTCCGTACCATTGGTGGCCACCCGGATCGCAAGGTCATGGATTTCATCGAAAAACGTGATGAGATCAATCAACTGGTGCTGAGTGACATTTCCAAAATCGCTGCCAAGGCCGGTGTCACCGTGCAGGAAGTACACATGGGTGAACCGGCCATTCCACCTGAGCTGATGGTCGCGACTTTGCGTGAACAACTGGCCGCGCAGTTAAAGGAAACCTACCTGAAAGAACAGGCCGCACAGAAACAACGGATTGCCGTAGAACGCGAACGTGCCACGGCGGATCAACAGGCACAACTGGTAGCAGCGGAAATCGCCAAGCAGGCCGCTGCGCATAAGAAGCAGCAGTTAAAGCTCGAAGGTGAAGGCGAAAAACTCAAGCTGATGGAAATTGCCAAGGGTCAACAGGCTCAGGCTAATGTGCTGGGCAAGGAACGCGCCATGCAGTTACAGGCACTGGAAAAAGCCCTCGCCGCCGCGGTGGAAAACCCGGAAATTGTGAAGATACCCACCGTGCAGGTCACCGGTGCCGGCAGTGGATATGAAGGTGCCGCCGCCGTGCTGGGTGCCTCGAACCTGATTGAGTCCATGCGTGGTATACGCGAGCAAAGTAATAAAAAGAAATAACTCAGCAAGATTCGGATCGCCTGTGCAGGGCTGGCCCTGATAACATGCATGCATGTCAGATTATGATCGCATTGCACAGGCGATTCGGTATATCGCCCATCACGCTACGCATCAACCGGAGCTGCGAGACATAGCGGCGCATATTAACCTTAGCCCTTTTCACTTTCAGCGCCTGTTTAGTCGCTGGACCGGCACAACACCGAAGCGGTTTTTACAGATTTTAACCGTCGAAAATGCCAAAAAACTGTTAACCCAAAACCAGCCGCTGCTCGACGTTTCCAATAACCTCGGCCTGAGCAGCACATCACGATTACATGATCATTTTATTACCCTCGAAGCCATTACACCCGGTGAGTACAAATCAAAAGGTCGTGGTCTGACGATTTACTTTGCCGTACACGCCACGCCATTTGGCGACGCCTTTATCGCGACGACTGAGCGTGGTATCTGTCGATTATCTTTTCTGGATCCGGTATCGAAACAACAGGAGCTCGATAAACTTCGATTTGACTGGCCACAGGCCACGTTAACTGAAAACAAACAGCAAACACATCAATACATTGAGTCCATCTTTACGCTAAAGCAAACACCGGACCGTCCCTTATCACTGCTCGTCTCCGGCACAAATTTTCAACTCAGTGTATGGAAAGCCTTACTACGAATACCACCCGCCTCGATTACGACGTACTCCCATCTGGCCAGCCAGCTTGGCCGGCCCCGTTCGGCGCGCGCGGTGGGTACCGCCATTGGTGCCAATCCCATTGCCTTCCTGATTCCCTGCCACCGGGTGATCAGACAGGATGGACAACTGGGAGGTTATTACTGGGGAGAAACACGCATGCATGCCATCCATGCCTGGGAGTCGGCCAGATACTCGTGATAATAAATAGTCTTCCCGATATAATTTCCTGAAATCCGATAACGGGAGAATGACATGTTTGACTGGCTGGCAAGCCCCGAAGCATGGGTCGCACTGGGAACACTGACCGCACTGGAAATCGTGCTGGGTATCGATAATATTATTTTTATTTCGATCCTGGTTGGTCGACTACCGGAGAAACAACGCGCCTTTGCACGACGACTTGGCCTGAGCCTGGCCATGCTTGCCCGGTTGGTATTGCTGTTCTCCATCTCCTGGGTGATGGGACTGAAAGAAACCTGGTTCACTGTTTTTTCCAATGACATTTCCGGTCGCGATGTGATTCTTATCGGCGGTGGTTTGTTCCTGTTGGCCAAGGCCACGCATGAAATTCACAACAGCCTGGAAGGTGTCGAAGACACAAGCAAAACAACTGTCACCGCCAGCCTGGGCATGGTCCTGTTACAGATAGCGATCCTGGATCTGGTCTTTTCACTCGACTCGGTGATTACCGCGGTCGGTTTGGTTGATCAAATCTCGCTGATGGCAATCGCGATTGTTACCGCCGTCCTGGTGATGCTGGTTGCAGCAGAATCGATTGGCAAGTTTGTTGACGAACACCCGACAATCAAAATCCTGGCGTTATCGTTTTTAATTCTGGTGGGTGTGACCTTAATGGTGGAAGGCTTCGATGTTCATGTGCCCAAAGGCTACATCTATTTTGCAATGGCCTTCTCCGTCGTCGTGGAAATGCTTAACATTCGCATGCGGCGCAATCGTGAGCCGTTAAAACTGCGCAAGCCGATCAGTGAACCGGAGTGAAATTTTATTTACATACTCTCCGGCGCACTGACGCCGAGTAATGCCAGGCCGTTGGCAATCACAGTCTGCACCGCCGTAATCAGACACAGACGTGCGTCACGCAGGGCCGCGTCATCAACAATAAACTGGTGCGCGTTGTAATAGGTATGAAAGTCCTGCGCGAGTTCACGCAGGTAATGCACGAGTTGGTGCGGTTCATGATTCTGACCTGCGTTGCTAATCACATCCGGATAGCGCGACAGACGGGTTAACACATCCGCTTCATGGGATTCCGTCAGTTTGTCCAGGTTGGACTGACCGTTTTGTTGATCAAACGAAAACCCTTTTTCATTTAACTGGCGAAACACGCTGCAGACCCGGGCATGGGCATACTGAATGTAATACATAGGATTATCATTGCTTTGTGACTTGGCCAGGTCCAGATCAAAATCCAGGTGCTGCTCACACTTGCGCATCACATAGAAAAAACGCGCCGCATCGGACCCTACTTCCTTGCGCAACTGACGCAGGGTCACAAACTCACCGGAGCGCGTCGACATCTGTACTTTTTCACCACCGCGATAAAGAATCGCAAACTGCACAAGCAATACATCCAGTTTCGATGGATCATCACCTAATGCCTGTAATGCAGCCTTGATACGTGGCACATAACCGTGATGATCCGCACCCCAGATATCAATCACACGATCAAAACCACGTTCCAGTTTATCCATGTGATACGCCACGTCTGAGGCAAAGTAAGTCGTGACACCATTGTCGCGCACCAGTACCCGATCCTTTTCATCACCAAAGGCGGAAGATTTAAACCAGATAGCACCGTCCTTCTCGTAGGTGTGATCGCTTTTCTGTAATCGCTCAATGGCGCGCATCACGGCACCGTTATCAACCAGTGACTGTTCCGAATACCATTCGTCATACACCACACCAAAGTGCGCCAGATCGTCACGAATATCATCCAGAATGTAATTGAGCCCGAGATCAAACACCAACCGGTGTTGATCCGGATGCAGCAACGTTTTCATGCGTTCGATCACCGCATCGATATATTCTTCCTTGTCACCCTCGGGAGCGTCGGCCGGTAATCCCTTGCTGACTTCGGACCAGGCATGAAACATTCGGTCGCCATTTTCACGATGTAGTGTCGCTGCAATATCGAGGACATAGTCACCCTTGTAGCCATTGACCGGGAACGGAAACGTCTCGCCACATAACTCCAGGTAACGTAACCAGACACTGGCGGCGAGAATACCCATCTGTCGACCGGCGTCATTGACGTAATATTCACGGTGTACCTGATAGCCAATGGCTTCCAGCAGGTTGGCCACTACCGCACCATAAGCGGCACCGCGCCCATGACCCACATGCAGTGGACCGGTAGGATTGGCGGATACATATTCAACCTGCACACGCCGACCGTTACCCAACTGATGACGGCCAAACACATTGCCCTGTTCAAGCACCTGTGAGACCACCTCGAATTGCGCCGCCGCTTTGAGGTAGAAATTGATAAAACCCGGCCCGGCAATCTCCACGTTTTCCACCACATCACTGGCCGGCAGATGCGCCACAATCAGATCAGCCAGTTCACGCGGTTTTTTGCCTGCTGGTTTGGCCAGGACCATCGCCAGGTTCGTGGCAAAATCCCCATGCTGCTTGTCGCGAGTGCGATCCAGTTTGATCTGGGGTGAAATATCAGCTGGCAGGTGGCCTTCAGACTGGAGGGCCTGAATACATTGCTGCAGGATGTCGGTTAATTGCTCTTTCATGGTCGCCTAGTGTAACGCAAAGGAGGCGTATTATCCGTGTCGCACCTGTCGGGGACAAGGGCAAAAAATTACGGTACTCTATGCCCATGCCAAGAGATTATGCAAAAAGTACACGCAAGAAGAAAAAACCCGGTCAGGTCGCCGGCTGGGTGTGGATGCTGGGTGGTCTGACCATCGGCCTGTTTGTGGCTTTTCTGGTTTACCTGAACAACAACCAGACCGCGTCACAGAAAAATGCCCTGGCACGGGTCATCAAGGAGTCGATTCAGGACGTGCGTGAAGTTAAAAAGCAACAACTCGAGACCCCGCCGCAGCCCAAGGACACAAGCAAACAAATCAGTACTGAAAAACCCAAACCCAGTTTTGACTTCTACTATATTCTGCCGGAACTGGAAGTCGCGGTACCGGAACAGGAACTGGCGGCACAAAGCCGGCAGGAATCCTCGCAACCGGATCAGAAAGTGGAATATATTCTGCAGGCCGGTTCTTTTCGGCAACTGGAACAGGCCGACCAGCTCAAGGCCAAACTGGCTTTACAGGGCATTGATGCCAATATACAGACCGTCAACATTAACAGCGACACCTGGCACCGGGTACGCATCGGTCCCATTCACACCATGAGCAAACTCAACCAGACCCGCAAACGCCTGATGGAAAACGGTATCTCTTCCATCGTGGTCAAATCCAAGAGTTGATCGGTAAGGCAGCACTATGGCTGTTCTGATAATTCTCCTCGTTGTCCTGCTGTTACTCCTGCTGTTTGGGCCGAACTACTGGGCACAACGTACCTTTAAACGTTACAGCAAACCGCGTGACGATATTCCGGGTAACGGTGCTCAGCTTGCACGCCACCTGCTGGAAAAATTCAACATGTCACACGTCAAGGTGGAGGAAACCGAAGAAAACGGTGACCATTATGATCCGCGTGATAAAGCGGTACGGCTTAGTCCGAAGAATTACAGCGACAAATCCCTGACTGCGATTACTGTTGCGGCACATGAAGTCGGCCATGCCATTCAGGACCACCAGAATGATCGCATGCATAATTTGCGCGGCAGGCTGGTTGGCATTGCCAATGTCGTGCAGCAGGTCGGCGCCGGCATACTCGTGATTTTACCGTTTGCCGCTCTTATCACGCGCAGCCCGGTGATCAGTATTCTGTTCTTTGTCGCGGGCCTTGCCACCATGGGGATTTCAACTATTGTGCACCTCGCCACGTTACCGGTTGAGCTGGATGCCAGTTTTAACAAGGCGTTGCCGATTCTGTTCAAAGGCAATTACATTGACGAGAAAGATCGTCCGGCCGCGCGTAAGATTCTGCGCGCCGCCGCTTTGACGTATGTCGCGGCATCACTGGCGAGTCTGTTAAACCTGGCAAGGTGGATTGCTATTTTACGGCGGTAAATTGAAAACAAATATTATTGCTTCCACTTAATCTCGCTCGGCTTCCACTCACGAACTTGATGCAGTTATGCACGATTAATAAAACATAATACTTTGTTCCGCTTAAGCGCAGCTGTCTTCCCTGACAGCTGCGCATCGGTAATGACGCACTTTAGCCATCCTTGGCCCGTGCGTCATTAACGACGCTTCACAAAGTATTATGTTCTTTAACAATGCCGATTGCTTATACCATCTGACAGTATCATTACTGAAGCGTCGTTGAAGGGCGGCGGTCCATGGACGGACAAAGCCGCCCGGAACCGATTTCCGCGAGGCAAGGACGCCGAGCGGAATTAAGCGGAAGTAATGATACTGTCTTGATTAAACACCTGAGTGAAACTTTATCCGAACTTGTAATGCTTACGCACATCCTGCCTGATTTCCCAGGTACACGACATACCCTTCGGAAACGTCACCAGATCCCCCTTGCCCATTTTCACCGGCTCACCACCCTTTGGGGTTACAATGACTTCACCTTCCAGAAACAGGCAGGTTTCCGTATCGTCGTAGGTCCAGGGAAACGTTGATGCCTCTTTGGTCCAGATTGGCCAGTTATAGACATCCAGCGCGTTGAGCTGGTCCTGTGAGGGTGAATTGACAACGATGATTTCACTCATAACTTATTCCTCCAGATACGTATAACCGTGCAGGCCATTTTCGATTTCGGTAAGTAATTGCTGGCGCAGGTTTTTATCCTTTATAGAAACATCAAATTTGGCACGATAACGTTCCAGTAAATCCGCTGAATCAAAATTCACGTAGCGCAGAACAGAGTCGACCGTGTCACCCTGTATGGCGTGGTTCAGTTTAAAGCCGCTATCCGGTGTCAGCTCCACGTCGACCGAATCCGTATCACCAAACAGGTTGTGCATGTCACCCAGAATCTCCTGATATGCGCCGACCAGGAACATACCTAATATATAGGGCTCGCCCGGTTTGAATGTATGCAACGGCAAACTGCTTTCAATCCCTTCATTGTCCACATAGTGGTCGATACGGCCATCGGAATCACAGGTGATGTCCTCGATCACGGCACGGCGTGTCGGTTGTTCATTGAGACGATGAATAGGCAGCACGGGAAATATCTGATCGATAGCCCACACATCGGGCAACGACTGGAATAATGAAAAATTACAGAAGTATTTGTCGGCCAGCTTGTCATTCAGCTCGTCCAGGATTTCACGGTGCTGGCGCGAGGCCGGATCAATCAGCTCACGCAGGCGCTGACAACAGGCGAAGTATAGTTGCTCCACCTGTGCACGCTGTGACAGGGTTAATACGCCATGCGTGTACATGGTCTGTGCTTCCGACAGGCCATGATGAATATCATGATAAATTTCAACAATGGCGCTGTTAGTCTGCGACTGCTGTAACTCGTTATAACGCTGCCACATGTCGTGCAGGATAATGGGGTCATCATCCTGTGGCGGTGGCTGGTTGCCCGTTTCATTTACCTGCGTGGTGTCGATAACATTGGTGACCAGTACGGCATGATGTGCCGTCAGCGCCCGCCCGGATTCACTGAAAATATCCGGATGCGGTAAATCCTGTTCTTCGCAAATTTCCCACAAGGCGTGCACGACATTATGCGCATACTCGTCGATGGAATAATTCATCGAACAGAAGCTGCGCGAGCGTGTGCCTTCGTAATCGATGCCCAGGCCTCCACCCACATCAATGCAATTGACATCCACCCCGAGCTGGCGCAGCTCAGCATAATATCGCGCACATTCACGCATGCCGCGCTGAATGTCACGAATATTGGCCAGTTGCGAACCAAGATGAAAATGTAGCATGGACAATGAATCGATCATGCCGGCCTGCTGTAAATATTCGATGCACTGCAGAATTTGCGCAGCTGTCAGTCCGAATTTGGATTTCTCACCACCGGTGTTCTGCCATTTACCGGCGCCGATCGATGCCAGTTTGACGCGCACACCCAGTAACGGTTTGATGTTTAGCTGGCGTGACTCTTCGATGACCAGCTTCAGTTCGGAGAGTTTTTCGATAACGATATAGACGCGATGGCCGAGCACAATGCCAATCAGGGCCAGGCGAATATATTCCCGGTCCTTGTAACCGTTACAGACAATGACACCACCGGGCCGGCTCAGTGCCATCACCGCCATCAGCTCCGGTTTGCTGCCTGCTTCCAGCCCGACCTGATCATGCTGCTGATCATTGATCTGCTCTACGACGCTGCGCTGCTGGTTGACCTTGATGGGATAGACCGCGGTGTACTGTCCCTGGTAGTCGTCCTGCTGCATGGCCCGACCGAATGCCTGACACAGGTGATTGACGCGGTCCTTGAGTATCTGACTGAATCGCAGTAACAACGGCAGGGTCAGGTCTGCACTGGCCTGCTCGATGACCTGCATGATATCCAGGCTGAGTGGCTGGTCGCGATAGGGTCGGACACAGATATGCCCATGCTCATTCACATCATAATAGCCACCGCTCCAGTGAGCGATATTATAGATACGCCTTGCGTCATCTATGGTCCAGTTTGCCATCGTCAATCTTCTCTTGCATATGCCATGACTGAGGATGGACAATATAAAGAATTCGACTTTAATCGTATAGCTTTTTTACTGCGGAGAGATATTCATGGCACTAGATGACAGCTGGTTTACCGAGGTTTGCGAAGAATGCGGTTCCTCATTCTCGCTCAAGGTTACCGAGAAACTGCACGAAGAAACCAGCGAGTTTCAGAAAATCGAAATTTACGAAACCAGCAAGTACGGGACGCTGATGGTGATCGACGGGTTCATCATGCTCAGCGACCGCGATAACTTCCTGTATCACGAAATGATGACGCACCCGGCACTGTTCACGCATCCAGCTCCGGATAATGTGCTGGTCATCGGTGGCGGTGACTGCGGCACGCTCAAGGAAGTGCTCAAGCACCCGGAAGTCAAATCCGCACAGCAGGTCGAAATCGACGAGCGCGTCACCCGTCTGGCTGAAAAATACTTTCCGGACCTGTGCAGTTCCAACGGCGATCCACGCGCGGAACTGCATTTCGTTGATGGCATCAAGTGGGTCAGGGATGCCGAGTCGGATCACTACGATGTGATCATCGTCGATAGCACCGATCCGATTGGCCCTGCGGAAGGCCTGTTCAATGAGGCCTTTTACAAGCAGTGCCATCGCGCCCTGGGTAAGGAAGGTATCCTGGTGCAGCAAAGTGAATCACCGCTGTATCACGTCAAACTGATCAATGCCATGCGTGACGCCATGCGCAAGGCCGGTTTTGATGACGTGCATACACTGGATTTTCCACAACCGGTTTATCCATCCGGCTGGTGGAGCGCTACCATGGCAACAAAGAAAGGTAACCTGAAAACCTTTCGGGAACAGGCAGTAAAGGAAAAGCCGTTCAAAACCCGTTACTACAATTACGCCATGCACAAGGCGGCAATGGAAGAAACACCGTTGCTGGCGGAAAAACTGGACTAACGATGCAATCAGTCTGTGCGTTTGGGTGCCAGACGATCCAGGCGTAAACGCTGTCGTTCATCAAACAGTCGCCGTGTTCCCAGCCAACTGGCCAGCACGGCGGCAAATCCGGTACCGGCCGTGATCATAAACATGATCAGTATCTGATACTTGGCCGCATCCCACGGACTACTGCCACCCAGGATCTGACCGGTCATCATCCCGGGAATGCTGATGATGCCGGCCGCTGCCATGGAATTGATGATCGGAATCAACCCGGTGCGCAGGCTGTCGCGTGACACATCACAGATCGCCGTGCGCCAGTCCTGCCCCAGCATCAAACGTTGTTCGATGATGTCGCGTTGTTGCCAGGCACTACGCGTCAGGTTATCCAGCGTGAGGGCCACGCCGGTCATGGTATTACCGAGCATCATGCCCAGTAACGGAATCGCATACTGTGGCAGGTACCAGGGTTGCGGCGAAATAATAATGTTCAGTGCAAAAATGGTAATCGTGAACGAGGAAATAAACATCGATAAGGTACCGAGTCCATAACCCCATGTACCACTGAATGGTCGCTGTTGCCTGGCCATCACTTCACGACCGGCCACCACCAGCATCACCAGGGCCAGAAAACCAATCAGCAACGGGTGTGAACTGGCAAACAGGTACTCCAGCAGCAGCCCGAGTAAAAGCAGTTGCACGACAGTACGCAAGCCGGCGATCAGGACACTGCGACTCATGCCCAGCTGCAAACGCCAGGTCAGAATCGCAAGAATAATAACCAGCGTTGCCGCAATCGACAGGTCCAGCAGACCTAATGGAATCACGCCACCACTCATTGCTTCACCAACTTGCCATCTTTCATTTTGTAATGCACGCCGGCAATACGCTGAATCTGTTCACGCGAATGACTGACCCAGATAACCGGTACCTTATTATTTTTTACGTATTCCAGAATAAGTTGCTCAACACGTGAAATGTTTTCCGGATCCAGGCTGGCGGTGGGTTCATCCAGTAATAGCGCACGCGGTTTATTTGACAGACAACGCAGTATTCCCAGCCGCTGCCGCTCACCGGTCGAACAATCGGACACTGTCCAGTGCCAGGTTTTTGCAGCAAAACCCATTTTACTGAGCAGTTCGTCATCCTTGTCGGTAAAGTGTTCCTCGACCGTTTCGTACCACCACTCCGTTTCAGCGGGCAACAATCCCACCTGCCTGCGCCATAGTGGCGGGCTGGTCGTGTTGGCACATTGTTCATCGAGACAGACATCGCCTGCATGCGGCAGCATATCGGCAATCGCTCGCAGTAAAATGGATTTACCCGAACCGGACTCACCCGATACACAGGTGATTGTGCCACCGCTGACGGTGAGATCGACCGGACCAACATGTCGAATCTGTAAGGCTTTCAGTTCAAGCTGACTCATGGACTGCGATAAGAATTGAATTCGAAGTCAGGCAGTGTACCATTAGGCTGGTAAAAAGTGGTTTATTTAAAAGGAGAATACGATGTCCGAACCGGTCTGCGCACAAAAAGCCCCCTATGCGGTTGATCTGGAGCCCGGCGATTACTGGTGGTGCGCCTGTGGCAGGTCCAAAAACCAGCCCTTCTGTGATGGCTCCCATCAGGGCACTGACTTTACACCGGTGAAATTGACTGTCGAAGAGAAAGGCACGTTCTATCTTTGCGGTTGCAAACAGTCCGCCGACAAACCCATGTGCGACGGTACACATAACAAACTGTAAGTCAGCGCTGCTGCAATAAAAAAAGGGGGGCATCTGCCCCCCTAATCGTTTACCACCTAGAACTTTTAGGAGTTGTAACTTACAGGCCGGATCCCTTGGCGCCTGTGAATTCCGGATAGGCTTCCAGACCACATTCACCAATATCCACACCTTCGTACTCTTCTTCTTCGCTGACGCGAATGCCCATGATCATCTTGATCACGAACCAGGCTATCAGGCTAGTTATAAATACCCAGAAGAATATTGTCGCCGCACCAACAATCTGACCACCGATTGTTGCATCAGCGTCTGTGTAAGGTACGACAAGTACACCGAACAGTCCGACCACACCGTGTACAGATATCGCACCAACCGGGTCGTCAATTTTCAGTTTGTCGAGCGTTACTATAGAGAACACAACAATTGCACCACCAATGGCACCAATGATTGTTGCCTGTAGTGGTGTTGGATCTGCCGGTTCAGCAGTAATCGCAACCAGACCGGCCAGGGCACCATTCAATGCCATGGTCAGGTCAGCTTTACCAAACATGATACGTGCAATAACCAGCGCAGCAATCAGACCACCTGCCGCAGCAGCATTCGTATTCAGGAATACGTTTGCCACTTCGTTTGCAACAGAGATACCACCCAGCTTGAGGGTTGAACCACCGTTAAAGCCGAACCAGCCCATCCACAGGATGAAAGTACCCAGGGTTGCTAACGGCAGGTTGGCGCCCGGAATCGCGTTAACGCGACCATCCGAACTGTATTTACCTTTACGTGGACCAAGCAATAACACACCAGCCAACGCAGCAGCGGCACCGGCCATGTGTACGATACCGGAACCGGCATAATCGCTGTAGTTCAGTTCAAACAAACCAAAGACGGATTGGCTGTTCCAGGTCCAGGAACCTTCCATCGGATAGATAAAGCCTGTCATGACAACAGCAAACAGCAGGAACGCCCATAATTTCATGCGTTCTGCCACAGCACCGGAGACGATTGACATCGCGGTGGCGACAAATACAACCTGGAAGAAGAAGTCAGAGGCATCTGAATATACGGCGTCACCGTCGAAACCTGCTTCTGCTGATTCTTTCAGAACAGTCGCTGTTAGTGCATCCGCACTTGCAGCCCCATCAAGACCGATTCCACTCAGGAACAATGTAAGTTCATCACCGTACATAATTGAGTAACCCACGATCATGTACATGGTGCATGAAATCGCAAACAGGGCGACATTCTTGGTCAGAATCTCAGCCGTGTTCTTGGAGCGGACCATACCAGCCTCAAGCATGGCAAAGCCGGCAGCCATCCACATTACCAGGGCGCCACACACCAGAAAGTAGAAGGTGTCCATGGCGTACTGGAGTTCGAAAATATTATTTTCCATGTTCGCCTCCCGAATTACAGTGCATCAGCACCGGTCTCACCGGTACGAATACGCACTGCCTGTTCAACAGTTGTTACAAAAATCTTGCCGTCACCAATCTTGCCGGTGTTTGCTGCCTTGCTAATTGCTTCGATAACCTGGTCAACCAGACCATCATCCACAACGGCTTCTATTTTTACTTTGGGTAAGAAGTCGACGACGTATTCCGCACCGCGATACAGCTCGGTGTGGCCCTTTTGCCGACCAAAACCTTTCACCTCTGTGACGGTAATGCCCTGAACGCCTATCTCGGACAGGCCTTCACGCACATCGTCGAGCTTGAAAGGCTTGATGATTGCCATAACCATTTTCATGGTTGAGTCCTCCTGCTTTCTTGTTGAGATGCCCACCAACGTGCGATGGACGAATATATGCAAAGTACAAATGCCTTGTTCTGTGATGTAGTGCACGGGTCGTGCCAGACTGATAATTTGATTAAAAACAATGAGATAAAAATTGCTGGTCGCTGAATAGCACTAATGTGGTGCATTTGCACCGGGTTTGACAGGCCTGTTCGCACACTCTTAGTGCGAAAATTTCAGACGGTCAGGTAACGCTGAACGAGGCGATCGTCGAGGCTGTCCATGGGTCCGTCCGCCACGGTGCGGCCGCGATCCATGATGATGAATTGCTTACCGACACGGCGTGCAAACGGCAGTTTTTGTTCCACCAGGATAACGGTCAGCCCTTCTTCCTGATTGAGTTTAATGATCACGTCACCGATCTGTTGCACGATATTGGGCTGAATCCCTTCGGTCGGTTCATCGAGAATGAGCATTTTCGGATCCGAGGCCAGCGCCCGACCGATGGCCAGTTGCTGTTGCTGTCCGCCGGACAAATCACCGCCACGTCGGCTCAGCATCTGTTTTAACACCGGGAAGAGTTCAAAAATGCGCTCTGGAATGTGGCGTGATTTGTCTTTTCTCGATGTCAGCCCGATTTGCAGATTCTCCTGCACCGTCAACTGTGGAAAAATTTCCCGCCCCTGCGGCACGTAGCCGATACCGATGCGTGAGCGAACCTCGGCTATCTGTTTTCCAATCTGATGGCCATCAAAAATGATTTCACCCGAACGTAACGGTACCAGCCCCATGACGGTCTTCAGTAACGTGGTCTTGCCCACGCCATTGCGCCCCATCAGGAAGACACAGCTACCCGGTTTGATTTCAACATTGATATCCCACAGCGTGTGACTTTCACCGTAGTACTGGTTGACGTTTTCGAGTCGCAGCACGCCTATTCTCCCAGATACACTTCGATGACCCGCGGATCATTCTGCACCTGATCCATAGTGCCTTCCGCCAGCACTGAACCTTCATGCAGGACTGTCACCTTGTTGGCAATAGAACGCACAAAATCCATGTCGTGTTCCACCACGACCACCGAATGATCACCGGCCAGGCGTTTGAGTAACTCGGCGGTTTTATCCATTTCCTGGTGAGTCATGCCGGTAACCGGCTCATCGACCAGTAACAATTTGGGGTTTTGCATCAGCAGCATGCCAATTTCCAGCCACTGTTTCTGGCCATGCGATAACAAGGATGCCGGTCGATGCACCTGCTCCTGCAGGCCAATGATTTCCAGCACATACTCAATGCGTTCGCGCTGTTTTGGCGTGATACGTGCAACTAATGTAGGCCAGACCCGTTTATCCGCGGCCATGGCCAGTTCCAGGTTTTCAAAAATCGTGTGATTGGGAAACACGGTGGGTTTCTGAAACTTGCGACCGATACCCGCATGAGCAATTTCAAATTCACTCATGCGTGTCAGGTCCATGGTCTGACCAAAATAGGCAACACCGGAATCCGGCCGGGTTTTACCGGTGATGACATCCATCATGGTGGTCTTGCCGGCACCATTAGGCCCAATGATGCAACGCAATTCCCCGTCGTCGATATACATGGTTAGATTGTTGAGTGCCTTGAAACCATCAAAACTCACGGACAGATTTTCAAGATACAGGATCGTACCGTGACTGGTATCGACCTTACCGGGCTGAATTGTATGGCCATAACGAAACGGCAGCCGTTTTTCGGCGATGAAATCAAACGTCCTGTCGCGGCGCATAAACTCCCTGAATCGATCCAGTGATTCCATAAGATCAGGGCTCCGCCTTGGTTTTCGATTTTCGTAACTGGTTCCACAAACCAACCAGTCCTTTCGGTAAGAAAATCGTGACAACAATGAATAAGCCGCCCAGCGCAAACAGCCATATCTCCGGTAATGCCGCCGTGAAATAGGTCTTGGCATAATTCACCAGCACCGCACCCATGGCGGCACCATATAAAGTCGCACGACCACCGACGGCGACCCACACTACCAGTTCTATCGAATTTAACGGTGAGAATTCACCGGGATTAATAATGCCGACCTGTGGCACAAATAACGCGCCGGCAATACCGGCCAGCACCGCCGACAACACAAACACCCATAACTTGAAACTTTCCACCTTGTAACCGATAAAGCGGGCACGATCTTCGGCATCACGCACAGCGACAACGACACGGCCCAGCTTTGACGTGACGACGTACCGACCCACGATATAGGCCAGCATGACAAACGCCGCTGTTACTATAAATAAAGCTGAACGGGTCGTATCAGACTGTAAATCAAAGCCAAGTATGTCCTTGAAGTCGGTCAGGCCGTTATTGCCACCGAATCCCATTTCATTGCGAAAGAAGGCCAGCATCAAAGCAAACGTCAGTGCCTGTGTCATGATCGACAGGTACACACCGGTTACACGCGATCGAAATGCCAGCCAGCCAAATACAAATGCCAGAATACCGGGCACCAGGATCACCATCAGCATGGCAAACCAGAACATATCAAAGCCGTACCAGAACCACGGCAGTTCCTGCCAGTTTAAAAACACCATGAAGTCGGGCAGGTTTGGATTCCCGTAAACGCCACGATCACCGATCTGTCGCATCAGATACATGCCCATGGCGTAACCACCTAATGCAAAGAAAGCTCCGTGTCCCAGACTTAAAATACCGCAATAGCCCCACACCAGATCCAGGGCAATCGCCAGCATGGCGTAACAAAGGTATTTACCCAGCAGGGTGACCGTGTAGGTCGAAACATGAAACGCCGAATCTGCCGGCACCAACAGGTTAAACGTCGGTATAACGACAATCAGCGCCAGCAAGACAGCCAGAAAGACCTTGCCGCCCTTATCGTTCTGAAAAAATTGCAGGAAAATAGACTGACGCATAATTAATTCTCAGCCGCACGGCCTTTTTGCGGGAACAGGCCGCGCGGCCGTTTCTGAATAAACAGGATGATCAACACCAGCACCAGGATTTTCGCCATCACAGCACCCGACCAGGGTTCGAGAAATTTATTCAATACACCCAGCGACAATCCACCGACCACGGTGCCCCACAGGTTTCCGACACCACCAAACACGACCACCATGAAGGAATCGATAATATAAGCCTGCCCAAGGTTAGGGCCGACGTTGGTAAGCTGACTGAGCGCCACACCAGCGACACCGGCAATACCGGAACCCAGTCCAAATGTCAGCGCATCGACCCATTCACTGCGCACACCCATGGCCTTGGCCATGGCACGGTTTTGTGCGACGGCGCGTACCTGTAAACCCAGGCGGGTCTTTTTCAGAATGAGTAACAGAATCGCAAACACCAGCATGGCAAAAATAAATATGTACAGGCGATTGTAGGTAATCGCAAAAATGCTGTTGATTTCCAGTGAACCGCTCATGAACGACGGTGTTTCGACCGCCTGATTAGTAGGACCAAAAATTGATCGCACTAACTGTTGCAGTATCAGGCTGATACCAAATGTAGCCAGTAAGGTTTCCAGTGCACGGCCATACAGGAAACGAATCACGAATCGTTCGATAAGGATGCCGACAAATCCGGCTACCAGGAATGCCAGCGGAATAGCAACGAATATTGATGTATTAATGTAGTTGGGCATCATCTGTTGAACCACGAACGTGGTGTAGGCGCCCAGCATCATCAGCTCGCCATGTGCCATGTTAATCACACCCATGACACCAAAGGTAATGGACAGGCCAATCGCAATGAGTAACAAGATCGAACCGAGACTCAGACCGAAAATTAAATTTTCAAGAAAGGCGTAATATTTGATCTTTTCTTCGATTTTTCCTAATGCCCGCCTGGTGGCCGCCTTGACCTCAAGATCAGAGTCTGTCTCAAGAATATTTTCCAGGCTGGCTTTGACGGATGGCATCAGGCTGTCAGCCATGGTGTTAATCGCCGCTAATCTCGTTACCTTATCTTCTGACTGCACATACCATAACGCCAGACCAACATTGGCCAGCTCCAGAATATCGCTGTCTTTTTCACGGGCGACCAGTTTTTCCAGTATCGCCACGCTTTGCTCATCAATGTTTTTGACAATCTCCTGTACGGCCGCCATTCGTATATCCGCATCCGGATTACGAATACTTAACTGGGCAATTTCCCCGCGTAATTGACGTCGCAGCTTATTATTGACAATGATTTTTTTCAGCTTGCTTTTGCTGACCGTACCGATGACTTCGCCTGTCTCGGCATGCGTAATTTCATAACCTTCCTCAGTCTTCTCGACAAAGACCACCTCACCCGTTTCTTTGACGTAATGAAGTTTGCCATCCAGCATCACTTTCAGGATCGGTAAAACGGCCGGATCATCGATAACGGCGAGTTTTTCAATGGCGCTTTCTTTTTCCTTGAAGCTGCGTGAAGTCAGCCCCGACAGGGCTTCGCTCAGCGAAGATGTGGTACCGGCAGTCTGCTCGACAGCGTCTGTGGCTTCAGTTTGTGCCACACTCCACAACGGCATGCACATCAGCATGAATGCCAGAAACAGCCTGAAATATGCAGCCCGTGATTTTTTCATCGTTATCATTATTTGTGTAATGGCGCAGCAGGCAGCCATCTTAATAAAAAAGCGGCCAGACAGGCAATGCCCGGCTGGCCGCCCAATGTGTTGTTATTATTTATAGTTCTGACCAGAGCATTTCTTGGTCTTGGTATTGTAATTACCACACTTGAGTTTTACCCAATCTGCCACAACATCTTTGCTGCCCGGCAGGAAATCTGACCAGGCATCACCCGGTACTGTACCTTCCGTTTCCCATACAACAGCAAACTGGCCGTCTTCCTGGATTTCACCGATCAATACCGGCTTGGTCAGGTGATGGTTTGGCAGCATTTCGGCCACACCACCGGTCAGGTTCGGAACCTTGATACCGATCATGGCCTGCTCAACCTTGTCAGTATCTGTGCTCTTGGCCTTCTCGACAGCCTTGACCCACATCTTGAAACCAATGTAGTGCGCTTCCATCGGGTCATTGGTAACACGTTTCTTGTTCTTGATGAACTTGTGCCACTGCTTGATAAACGCGGCATTATCCTTGTTATCAACACTCATGAAATAGTTCCATGCTGCCAGGTGACCGACCAGTGGCTTGGTATCGATACCGGATAACTCTTCTTCACCAACCGAGAATGCCACGACCGGAATATCTTCTGCAGATAGCCCCTGGTTACCCAGTTCCTTGTAGAAAGGCACGTTGGCATCACCATTAATGGTGGACACCACGGCGGTCTTCTTGCCGGCTGATCCGAATTTCTTGATATCGGAAACAATACTCTGCCAGTCAGAATGTCCAAATGGTGTGTAGTTGATCATGATGTCTTCAGCTTTAACACCTTTGGCCTTGAGATAGGCTTCCAGGATCTTGTTGGTGGTACGGGGATAAACATAGTCCGTACCAGCAAGTACCCAGCGTTTAACACCGACTTCTTTCATCAGATAATCCACGGCCGGAATTGCCTGCTGGTTAGGTGCCGCACCGGTGTAAAAAACGTTCTTGGAAGATTCTTCACCTTCATACTGAACCGGATAAAACAGCAGGCCGTTCAGTTCTTCAATAACCGGCAAGACTGACTTACGTGACACAGACGTCCAGCAACCGAATATCACATCGACTTTTTCTTTTTCGATTAATTCACGGGTCTTTTCCGCAAATAACGGCCAGTTGGACGCCGGGTCTACCACCACGGCTTCCAGCTTCTTACCCAGCAGACCACCTTTCTTGTTCTGCTCATCGATAAGCATGAGGACTGTATCTTTCAATGTTGTTTCACTGATGGCCATGGTGCCGGACAATGAATGCAGCACGCCCACCTTGATTGTATCCTTGGCCTGAACGGCACCCGAAGACATGACTGCCAGGGCCGTTACAACACCCAATAATTTTTTAATCCATTTACCCATTCTTGATTTCCTCCACCTTTTTGTTTGGGAGATAGAAAAGTGGCTGCATTGAGCAGCCACTTTTCCTTTCGAGTTACTTCTTTAGAAGCTATAGGTCACGCCGACGACCATTGAGTCGTTATATTCGGCTCCAGCGCGGTCTTCACCTGCAAAGGTGTACTGTACATAGGCCTCTGCGCCGGTTTTACCAATTGGCTTGGATGCTGTGACATTTAAGTGACGGAAACCGGAATCACTGGTCGTTGCCGTTCCCAGTTCACTGTTATCACTGGTGTCATAAGAGTAGTAACCATA
The DNA here is from genome assembly GCA_937967995.1 of uncultured Gammaproteobacteria bacterium. Lineage (GTDB taxonomy): Bacteria > Pseudomonadota > Gammaproteobacteria > UBA6429 > Thiohalophilaceae > CALBTB01. The sequence continues at coordinate 38,536 of CALBTB010000010.1, read as the reverse complement.
ATCAAGCGCCAGTGTAACGTCACCACCGACACCACCGGACCAGCCTGCTGTCCAGTAAATATCACCAGAGTTACCCCACCAGCCATCGTTTAACAGGTACTGGGCCTTAACATAAAAATCCTTGAAAGAAAGGCTGGCAACTAATTCTGTCAGATCAGAATCATCAACATTGACGTAGACGTACTGAATCAAACCAACGTCATAGCCAAAGCCGTCGCCAAACTCACCAGTGTAACCACCATAGAAGTCATTTTCGAAACCGCGAGTATTGGTCTTACCATCTGATGGCGCTTCATAACTGTAGCTCAGGCTTGAGAACCACCAGCCTGCGTACCAGCCATCTTCGTTACTCCAGTCTGCGCCGCCCTGAATAGCAGTACCGGTATTTTCTTCAAAAATACCACGGAGCAGATATTTAGAATGGATACCGATGTTGTATCCCACCTCTGCCTGTGCACTTTGCGGAGCTGCGAATGTGGCACCGGTCGCAACAGTAGCGGCCACAGCGGCAGCGGTTAGGTTAGTTTTTAATGATTTCATCTTTTACTCCCGAATGTGTTTTTTAGATGATTAGTTGTCAATCTTGTTGCCCTGTTGCCTATTCAATAATTTTGATACGGACTAATTCGATACAGACAGAGCAGGTTTGAGTGCACTGGAGCAATCACTGTGCCAACGTGAAATTATCTTAAAAAACAGTCAGATATGGATTTGGGATGTAACGGTCACGATTAAAATGATCCTTTACAGTGCGTGTGCACCACGCTTGCGCATTACTTTGGTGCGAAAATGCACGGAGAATTACTGGTTAACGACCTGTTTGAGCATGCCTTTGCTGATAACAAAAGCCTCAATTTCTGCAAGCCCTGCTCCGGTTTTGAGGTTGGTAAAAACAAACGGCTTTTCACCGCGCATCATGCGTGCGTCACGCGCCATGACATCGAGTGATGCGCCCACATACGGGGCCAGGTCGGTTTTATTGATGACCAGTAAATCAGACCTGGTGATGCCCGGTCCGCCCTTACGCGGTATCTTGTCGCCTGCAGAGACATCGATGACATAGATCGTCAGATCAGAGAGTTCGGGACTGAAGGTGGCACTGAGGTTATCGCCGCCGCTTTCGATGAACACCAGATCAAGATCGGTGAATCGTGCATTGAGCTCTGCCACGGCAGCCAGGTTCATGGAGGCGTCTTCGCGAATTGCCGTGTGTGGACAACCGCCGGTTTCAACCCCAATGATGCGATCTTCATTGAGTGCCGCATGTTTAATCAGGAACTGCGCATCTTCCTTGGTGTAGATGTCATTGGTGACAACAGCAATATTGAACTGATCGCGCATGGACTTGCACAGGGCTTCCACCAGCGCGGTTTTTCCCGAGCCGACCGGACCACCGACCCCCACACGTAAAACTTGATCATGTGACATTACAAACTCCTGTTACTACTCGGCGCCTGCGTTATGATCTAAACAGACGGCTGTATTGTATTTCGTGTAAGGCACTGGCAATACCGACACCCGGCGCCGCCATGCCGATATCATCGTCAGCCAGCGACATGCCTTTTTTCGCCGCTGAAGGTATCACCTCGGCAACACGCTGCAATAATTTCTGACCACTGGTTTGGCCGAGTGGAACCAGCTTAATGGCCGCCGCAACCTGATTTTCACACCACATCCACAGGTAGGCCATGGCCAGTGTTTCGGATTTTATTTCCCAGCGTGTTGCAGCCAGTGCCAGCATGCTCGCAAATGTCACCTCACGATCACGACAATAGTCTTCTGCTTCGCTGATTCCCAGATTCGTTAACAGTGTCGCCAGCGCCATGCCCAGTTGCCGGTCTTCGGTTTTCAGTTCACGGGCTTCGCGTGAAACAAGTAAATAACGCGTCCAGAATTCAACCCGATTGGTATTGTCTTCAGACCAGGCGAGATACAGGCGTTTAAGTACCGGCACATCCAGGTGTGACAGGTTATGTGTCACCTGGCCGCTGATCCACTGGTAGACATCATCTTCGGTTTTTAACCAGCCCGCATCAATCGCATATTCCAGCCCCTGGGAATAGGCATACGCCCCGACCGGTAACGCCGGGCTGATCAATTGCCATAAACGTAATGCAGAAAAGTCCATGTTGTTCATCCCTGATATCAGTGGTGATGATGGTGGTGGCCACCGGCATAGGCACCGGATTCCGGCTCAAAGGGGGCCATCTCGTGTGCAGGCTGCACCCCCAGTCCCTTTAACATGTCATCCAGCACATGGTCGTGCAGATAACGCAGCCAGTCATCACCGATTTGTAAAGGCACGTGGCGATTACCCAGATGGTAACAGGCCCGTGCAAATAATTGTTTATCCTGAATTTTTGCCGTGGACACAGATTCTTCGGCGGCCTCGACCCGTATAATTATACCCGTTTCAGTCTTTAAATAGTCCCCATTTCGAAGCACAGTGCCACGCGGCAGCAACAGGCCGATGGCATCGCCATTACTCAATGTCGCCTGTAAACGGCTTTTCTGTCGGGTTTCGAACGGCAGGGAAACGGATAATGCATCCGGGCTGACAGTGCTGTGTTCATGTTCAATGATGTGTGCGGTAACTAACATAATAATCAAAACAAAAAGTAACGTTGTGCCAGTGGTAATTCGGCCATGGGTTCACAGGTTAGCAACTGGCCATCGGCTTTAACTTCATAGGTTTGCGGATCAACGTCGATTCGCGGCTGGTAGTCATTCAGAATCATGTCCGCCTTGCGAACCTTGCGAGTTCCCCGCACGGCACTTAAGCGCTTTTGCAGTCCCAGTTGTTTGCCGATATCGGCGAAGAGCGCTGCCTGTGACACAAACGTGAGACAGGTTTCATGACGCGCGCCACCCAGTGCGCCAAACATGTAACGATAATGCACCGGTTGCGGTGTTGGAATCGAGGCATTGGGATCACCCATCGGCGCCGCCACGATAAACCCGCCCTTGATGATCAAAGACGGCTTGGTACCAAAAAACGCCGGCTTCCATAACACCAGGTCGGCGAGCTTGCCAACTTCAACCGAACCGACTTCTTCAGCAATACCGTGAGTAATGGCCGGATTGATCGTGTACTTGGCCACATAACGTTTTGCACGGTGATTGTCGTTACGTGCTGAATCTTCTTCAATCGCACCGCGCTGTACTTTCATTTTGTGCGCTGTCTGCCAGGTGCGTGTGATGACTTCACCAACCCGACCCATAGCCTGTGAATCCGAGGCAATCATGCTAAAGGCACCCAGGTCATGCAGAATATCTTCCGCGGCAATGGTTTCGCGCCGAATACGCGATTCGGCAAAGGCCACGTCTTCGGCAATATTGGGATCCAGGTGATGACACACCATCAGCATGTCGAGGTGTTCGTCAATGGTGTTAATCGTATAAGGGCGGGTTGGATTGGTACTGGACGGCAACACATTGGATTCACCACAGGCACGAATAATATCCGGTGCATGGCCACCGCCGGCACCTTCAGTGTGGTAAGTGTGAATCGCCCGCCCCTTGAATGCCGCAATCGTATCTTCCACAAAACCGGATTCGTTCAGCGTGTCAGTATGAATCGCCACCTGCACGTCCATGTCTTCGGCCACACTGAGGCAGTTGTCGATCGCCGCCGGCGTGGTGCCCCAGTCTTCATGTAACTTCAGTCCCATCGCACCGGCGTTGATTTGTTCGGTTACTGCTGCGGGTGTACTGGCGTTACCTTTGCCAAGAAAACCGAGATTGATGGGTAAATCATCCGCGGCCTGTAACATGCGATGAATGTTCCACGGCCCGGGAGTACAGGTCGTCGCATTGGTACCCGTTGCCGGCCCGGTACCACCACCGAGCATCGTGGTCACTCCGGACATCAAGGCTTCTTCCACCTGCTGCGGGCAGATGAAATGAATATGCGCATCGATACCACCGGCTGTAAGTATCTGCCCTTCACCGGCAATCGCCTCGGTACCCGGACCCACAATGATATCAACACCCGGCTGCACGTCAGGATTGCCTGCCTTGCCAATGCCGGCAATGCGCCCGTCCTTGATCCCGACATCGGCCTTGATAATGCCCCAGTGATCGAGGATTAATGCATTGGTGATAACCGTATCCACGACATCTTTTGCGCTGCGCTGGCTTTGTCCCATGCCGTCACGAATGACTTTACCGCCACCGAATTTGACTTCATCACCGTAAATGGTTTTGTCCTGCTCCACTTCAATAATAACGTCGGTGTCGCCAAGTCGAACGCGATCACCGGTGGTGGGACCGTACATTTCCGCATAAGCCTGTTTGCTGATTCTGGTCATGTCTCAGTTCCTTATAGTGGTCCCATTACCTTCGCGTTAAAACCAAATACCTGCCTGTCGCCATCATAGGCAACCAGTTCCACTTCGCGCTGCTGTCCGGGTTCAAATCGCACTGCCGTTCCGGCGGCAATGTTGAGCCTGAAACCACGCGTCTTGTCGCGATCAAACTGCAGACCGGCATTGGTTTCATAGAAGTGATAATGCGAGCCGACCTGGACTGGCCTGTCGCCGGTATTGGCCACGCTTATGGTTATTGTTTTTCGGCCAGCATTTAATTCGATCTCTCCATCATCGATAAACAGTTCACCCGGCTTCATCGCTTGTTCTCCTGTATTAGGTGTGACTAGACGATTGGATTATGGACGGTCACGAGCTTGGTACCATCCGGAAAGGTGGCTTCAACCTGCACTTCGTGAATCAGCTCGGGTATTCCCTCCATCACATCGTCACGCGTCAGCAAGGTGGTGCCGTAACTCATCAGTTCAGCAACCGTCCTGCCCTCACGCGCCCCTTCCATGATGGCAGCGGAAATATAGGCCAGTGCTTCCGGATAATTCAGTTTTAACCCTTTGGCCTTGCGACGTTCCGCCAGCAATGCCGCGGTAAAGACCAGTAGCTTGTCTTTTTCGCGAGGTGTCAGTTCCATCAGTTAGTCGCCTCCCAACGCATTCGCTTTTTTATAATTCAGGTAAACCAGATGCGCGGTTCGCAACCGCGTTTACCAATCCAGTTGTGGCGTATTGCACACCAGACCTGACTGAATAATTGTCTCGCCTGCATGCCATGATACCCCAAATAACGACACACCAGCACGTCACCAATCAGTGTTGCCGAAAACAGGCCGTCAAACTGCTCCACTACCGATCTCGCCTGATCAAGCAATGTGTTATCGGCATGACTGACCAGCATAATGCCGGTGACACTGTAACCGACCATACCCCATTTTGCCTGCATGATGTCATCGCTACCGCTTAATCGTGTCTGATCGATGAGGACAGGCGTGTCGTCTCTATATATCTGGAATGTCTGATGGCAACTGCCGAGTAAATACACTTCCTGGCTGGCCGGTCGACCCAGGCAGGTGATTTCCCAGCCACAGAAACGCGCATCGCCCTGCAAATCAACCCTGGTGACCGTTCGAACCTTTGACTGATCAAACAGAATGGTTTCCTGCGGCAACCATTCCAGTATGCCACCCGGCGCTACACGTAAATGATTTGTCTGTTGTGCCAGATTCTGTTCACTTCGATAAAATTTCGTGGCAGCGGGGGTGGTTAACAGGGCATGGGCATTTTCTTCAACAGCGATGTCCTGCATCAGGCGATCACCACCGACGACACCACCTGGCGGATGCAGAATATAGGTATGACAGACATCGCCTTCCGGATAAAACGGACGCTGAATGGTTAATGGTCCCCGATGTTTGCGCGAACTAATGACAGTCCGATCCGATCGATGACGGTAAACCAGCGCTAACTCGGCCAGCCAGGATGACGAATCCGGTTTCGGTAAGGCCGTCATGCCAGCACTCGTGTCATCACGATTGCACCGATACCGATTGATACCAGACTAATCATGATGCGAAATGTAATAAACAGACGGTTGCCAAGCCGACGTAATCCATCCGCCACCAGACTTAACACTCCACCAAACACCAGCATGGCGATTACCACGCCGAGGCTGAACAGGATCAGGTAAACAAAACCGGTTAGCGGTTGATGATTGACAGCAAGGGGAATGAGTGCCAGTAACGGTGCCGAACCGGCCAGTCCATGCAAACTGCCGATAAACAACGCACGATGTTTGTGGCGGTGACTTTTATCATTGGCATGTGAATGCCAGTGGGCATGACGCGGTAAACCGTCGTGCTCATGATAATGAATGTGGATCTGTTGCCGGCGAATTGATAGCAACAACGACAGGCCAATGACAATAAGAAAAATGCCTACCGCCAGTTCGGCATAGTGTCCCAGTGCTGCCGGCACCGTCAGGCCGGCAAGAAATACCACGGCGCCCAGTAACAGCAACGTCAGTGCATGACCAAACGCCCAGCGCGTACAGTACATCACACTTTTTTTGAATCCGGACTGACTGCCCGCCAGGCTGGTGACCATCGCAATGTGGTCAGCATCAAAAGCATGCAAGGCACCTAACCCCATGGCCAGTAGCAATACGAGTATCAGATCCAGTTCGGGCACAGCAACCCACTTTTATAGGTTTGGTGATTGTTAAATCGAGCGAGGACTACTTTACTACAAAAGCAGCGAGGTGTGTGAAAACCCATTGCAGTACGGAAGAGAATGGCAACACCGGCGGGTTAAACCGGTGTTGCCGCACAGCTTATTTCATCAGTTCAAATGCCTTGGTCACGGTGATAAATAATTCGTTTTCATCATTACCATTATCCGGATCGTAGGTTGTGAACGTGAGACTCATATCGAAACCGCCAATATTCTTGCTGACACCAATACTGGCATCTTCCGCATCCGTGCCATTATCCAGGCTGCCATAATGCAAATGCAGGTTGATGTCTTCCGGTAATGCCAGTGTGTACTTCAGATCGATATAGGAATAATCCTGGCCGGAATTCGGGTCACCATCGTAATAGGTTGCCGAGAAATCCATGAACGACACACCGACAAAGATCTCATCAGTCTCGCGGGCATTCTTGATAGCGTCATCGGTATACTGGTAAGTGATGTAACCAACATCAAAACCAACCTTGTCATTGACGCGGAAGTTGTAACCCACATACAGGTCATATTCAAATCCATCGTTACCTGCATTGTCTTCAACATTCGATCCCCAGATTCCCGCATACAGACCGGAGTTATGGGTAAAATCAATACCACCCTGTACCGCCGGACTGTCGTCAGTCTGGGTCACGCCGCGGAACACATAATTGCTGGTTACACCCACATTGGCTGTCAGCTCAGCCTGGGCAACGCCTGCCATGGCTGTGGCCGTTGCCACTAACACACCGCTGATTATTTGTTTTTGCATGCTAAGCTCCTTAACTTGCTGCTCGTTCTCAAATTTTTCGTAAGCATACCAGTAATCGGGGTAAAATAACGAGATGGATGCACAGAATCGGTGCGTACACAGGAGTCACTCATGATAAACCCTTTGGAAAATCTGGTTAAAGAAGTGCTGGCCAATTTGCCGCAAAGTGCGCAGCACCTGCAGCAGGATATTCGGCAATCACTGCAGTCTGGCCTGGAAATCGGACTGAAGAAACTGGACCTGGTCACCCGCGATGAATTTGAAGTACAACGTGCGGTACTCACTGGCCTGCAGGAACGCGTCCGGCAGCTTGAATCCCGCCTGGCCGAAATTGAGAAAACAACGGCCAAAGGATAATGCGGCTGGCTTGAGTTTTTAACGGCGATTGCGTAAGGTCGCCGGATAAGGAAATAACCTCTACAGGAAAGGATGCCTGTTATGTCACTTGCGATTGTGCATAGTCGTGCGCAGTCGGGTATTCATGCCCCGGTTGTCACGACGGAAATACATCTGTCCGGTGGTCTGCCACGCGTCACCATCGTTGGGCTGGCCGACACGGAAGTCAAGGAAGCACGCGAACGGGTTCGCGCTGCACTGATCAACAGCCAGTTCGAATTCCCGGCGCGACGCATCACCATTAATCTTGCCCCCGCTGACCTGCCCAAGGGCAGTGGCCGTTTTGATCTGGCCATGGCGATCGGCATTCTTGCCGCGTCACAACAAATTCCTGCGACCACACTTTCCGACTATGAATTTCTGGGCGAACTGGCACTGGATGGATCGGTTCGTCCGGTCAAAGGTGTGCTGCCGGCAGCCATGCAGGTTCAGCAAAGTGGCCGAACCCTGGTGATTCCTCACGCCAACCTGGATGAAGCGCAGCTGGTCAGTGACATTCGTGTTATCGCGATCGAACACCTGCTGGATGTCTGCGCACACCTGAAAGGTGAAACAAACCTGGCAGAGATCCGGACACAACAACCGCATTCGCCAACTGCCACGGTTGCAGATCTGGTTGATGTGCGTGGCCAGTCGCATGCACGGCGTGCACTGGAAATCGCCGCGGCCGGACAACACAGTATTTTATTTATCGGACCACCGGGTACGGGCAAAACCATGCTTGCCTCACGCCTGCCCGGCATTCTGCCAAAGATGACAGAACAGCAGGCGCTGGAATCCGCGGCGATCTATTCAATCAGCCATCAGGGATTTAATGCCGAACACTGGCGGCAACGTCCCTTTCGTGCACCACACCATACCGCGTCTGGCGTTGCACTGGTCGGCGGTGGTGGCACGCCGCGTCCGGGTGAAATCAGTCTGGCCCATCATGGTGTCTTGTTTCTGGATGAATTACCGGAATTCGACCGCCGTGTTCTGGAAGTTCTGCGTGAACCACTTGAGTCGGGCAGGATTATTATTTCGCGTGCGGCACGACAATCGGAGTTTCCGGCACGCTTTCAGCTGGTCGCCGCCATGAACCCCTGTCCCTGCGGTTATCACAATCATCCGTGTAAAACCTGTCGTTGCACGCCGGATCAGATTCAACGCTACCAGTCTCGTATTTCCGGGCCACTGCTGGATCGTATCGATATGCACGTCGATGTACCGGCGCTGAGCATGGCACAAATGCAATCCACGACCTTGCGGCCAGATTCGAGTGACTTGGTAAGACAACGTGTCAATGCCGCACGTGACTTACAATTGTCGCGCGCGAACAAAGCCAACGCCCTGCTGGACAATCGCGAGCTCGCGACATTCTGTCAGCTGACAGATAAAGCACAAACACTGATAAATACGGCCTGCGAACGACTCGGCTTTTCCGCCCGCACCTATCATCGCGTTGTGCGTCTGGCCAGGACCATTGCCGATCTCGCACTTACAGAAAACATACAGCCGGAACATATATCGGAAGCCATCACCCTGCGTCGACTGGATCGACATCCGTCATGAAGCAGTATGCTGTTGCGTTGTATCTGTTCTGCTAGAATATAAACCGAACACATCTGGTATCTGGATAACAATGAAGAATAATCTGTACGCACTCGTACAACTGATACGTGTGCTTATTCATTTGTCGATGGGGAGCAGCCTGGTGCTGCTGTATCATTTCACGCACGGCAAGCACTGGTACAACAAACCGGGTGGACTGGCAATGAAACGCTGGTGGATGCAGAAAATGGCCCGCCTGGCAGGTGTAAAGATTGCCCAGTACGGTCAGCCGCCAGCCTCCCGTTGTATGTATGTCGCCAATCACATTTCTTTTCTGGATATCGTGGTGATCTCTTCCATCACCGACGTGCGATTTCTTTCCAAAAGCTCTGTCAAAAACTGGCCGCTGATCGGCCTCATGGCCAGCGTATCCGGCACATTGTTTATCAGACGCGGTAAGAAAAAATTACTCGCAAGAATCGTGTCAACCGTCGGTGAGGCCCTGCAGGACTCATCCATTGTAATATTTCCCGAAGGTACAACCTCACTGGGTAACGAAGTCAAACGCTTTCATAGCGGACTGTTTCAGGCTGCCATCGATAATCAAATACTCGTTCAACCGGTTGGCCTGCGTTATCTGAAAGACAACCAGCTCGATCGCGTCGCCGCCTATATTGAGAAAGATAATTTTCTGGTGACACTCTGGCAATTACTAAAACGTCGAGAAACACAGGTCCATGTCACTTTTTCCGGCCCGGTTGTTGCTGATTCAGACCGGCAAACACTGGCTGATACCTGCCAGACTTCCATCGACAACAGTCTGCACGATACCCTGCTGGTGAGCGTTCATTGATTGCGCGTTTTCATCTCGACATTTCTGCGCAGGACTATCTGGCCTATTACAGCGGTCAGGCAAAATCGATTTCAGTCGTTACCGAAGACGGGACGCGCATTGAATTCCCGGCCGAGCATCTGCGCCCCTTTGTCAGACACCAGGGAATTCGGGGCTACTTTGAAATAGAATTTGATCAGGAATTTCGGTTTCGGCAAATACGTTGTCTTGACGAATAACCAGATCGTTTTTTCAGAACTGGCTACCGATGCGCAGGTAAACCTGGTCCTCACCGATCACGTCATCGAAACCCGTCGCAAAACCCAGCGACAGGTTAAGTCGAAAGTTATACAGTAAATCCAGATCCGTATTTATTTCAAATCCGGCACCGGCATAATACTCATCGGGCCCGGACGCATTATCACCCCACACACCGCCAACATCGTAAAACACCGTGCCGTGCAACTGGTTGATACCAATCGGTGGTGCCATGAAACCGCGTTCGATTCGCCAAATGGGAAAACGGTACTCGGCGGAAATCAGCCGCATATTTTTATTACGTAACTGTGGATGACCCTCATCGTAACCGCGCAGCGTATATTCACGCTTGTCAAAAATCGGTGCAATACCACCACTGATCAATGAGCCGAACAGGCTGTAATCGAACTGGATGCCACCGAGCCGGAACTGTTCGGGATTGTTTCTGCCATGGCCTTCAACCAGCCGCAGTGCCGCAACATGCTCACGACCTATGTGTAAAAACTCACGCCACTCTGCAACCGTAACCTGTCCCTTGCGTGTGCTGTCACCAATCGCGTCGGAATCTTCATACACCAGACGCACGTCACGGCCTTCACTGCGGCTGACTGACAGCGGATAACGATTCGCTGATACATACCGCACACCGATACCGGCCAGGTCTTCGCGAAAATCCGACTGCGGTGCAACACCATCGGCACGCCATAAATCTTTTTCATGCTGCCTGATGATACCGGTATGAATAAACAGGCCACTGTCCGCACTAAAAAACGGCGTTATGGCTTCCAGGATCAGGCGCCGATCATCCCGAATGCGTTGTGTATTATCCGAACCGTCCAGGAAAATATCGGTTTCCCGCACATAGCCCAGGTGCAAAATCGGCCACAGGCCGTCGTAGAGATAATCGACACGTCCAACCAGCCATTCATTTTCAACATCGACCGCCAGCAGGGTGGAATACAAATGCCGATCCAGTGCATCACTGCCGGCTGTCTGAATACCCAGCTCGGTGCGCTGGTCATCTAGCTGTATGAACGGTAGCCACCAGGTCGGTGCAATAGTCGATAACGGTGAATAGTCTTCTACCGGCAATTTGTTGATGACCGGTTCCGGTTTGGCTGCTGCTACTGGTGTAACTTTGGTGATTTTGAGTGGTTTTACTGCCGTCGCCTGACTGTCGGCGATCTGATACAGGTTTGCACCATCGGGCGAATAACCAATGTAAAACAGGTCGGAACCCGCCTGGGCCGGATAGAGCGCACCACCGAGAACATTACTAAGACGGCTACGTTGTCCAGTCGACAGGTTCAGTCGGTACAGGTTATAAACGCCGCTTTCATCAGACGTATACAGAATGCTTTGCCCATCGGCACTGTAAACCGGGTGCGCCTGAATATGATTATCGGCCGTGATGGCCTGCCACTGGCGGGTTGTCAGATCGAATAATTCGAGATTCCAGCCCATGTGCTGCCGCCACACGGAAACCACTAATTTATCTTCACTGGGCGAATAGGTCATGCCGCCGATCTGGGCACCATCTTCACCGCGCCATAATGTATCAATCAAATGGGCCTGATCATCCAGTAAATCCAGGCTGTTAATACCCAGCTCGGTTTTGACAGCAATGATTCGATCACCCTTTGCAGACCAGGTGGCATGGCGATAACGGCCACAGTCAGTCAGGCGTCGATAATTACTACCGTCGAGATCAACCCGGTAAATCTCATAATAAAAACGTGCATTGCGACACGGCTCGGGCTGTGTGATTAATATGCCCTTGTCCCTGTGGATTGCCAGACGTGCGCCGGCATTCACATCCCGCAGTTTGACCGGTGCCTTGCCGGCCTGCGACATCATCAATGCCGGATGACTGCGAAAATTAAACGCCGTGTAAAAAACCTGATCATCAAGCGCTACGACCGAATCTGCGACATAACCGTCGCTGGAAACCACCCTGCCCTCATGCAGGCCGTCCTTGCGTATTATTTCGATTTGCGCGTTGTATTTTTCATTTAAATACTGCGTAAACTCACGCCACATTTCATCGTGGTTCTTGCGAAACACATTGGCGGTATTTGAATCGATTCGGTACGGAACAATATTGTCCGAGAATCCCTCGACCAGTTGCCAGATCTTTTCATCACCATAACGATCGCGAATAAAATTATGATAATGCACACCGTACAGGTATCGAATTGTCCCGGCCGGCCAGGTGCCAATGGGCTGATTGACCTGTCGTAATGGTTTGACGCCACCCATGACTTCCATTCGCATGAGCATGTCGTAATACGTGGACTGACCGCGTCCGACGCCCTGTTCGATATCCGTTTCCACGTAGGTGGCCAGACCTTCGATATACCAGAGCGGTTGCATCGCGTTGGGGAAAGCCGGCGGAAAGACCAGTGGCTGACGCCCAAAAATTTTACGAATGACCAGCGGTGCACCACGGGCCTTGTCGAGATGAATCACATGCAGTAATTCATGGCGAAACACCAGTTCCAGCCAGCCATGGTGGTCCTCAAGACTGTTGATACTGTCCGGCGCAGACACGAAAATATTCATGTTGGTACGTGGGAATACACGTGCAAAACCGTTTGAAACGTCGAATTCATCGGTAAACACGACATCGATCCTGTCGGCCGGCACCCAGTTCAGTTGCCGGGTTATTTCCTCAAACATACGTTCCGCCTGTGGCCAGAAAGCCTGGACGATGTGTTCTTCGCTGTCGTGGAAATGAAAACGATAGTGATCAGTCTGGATGGTATACCAGTCCAGATTACTGTCGTGATTGATATTCGCGCCGGTTGTTGTTGTTATCGCCCACAAACACAATATGGGGAGCAGCCAATGTCGCATGATCCTTTACTTCTTATTATATTCACACCCTGTTATTAACCATAATATAACATAACAATGTGATTTACCGTGCTTTTGTGGCAGACTGATTGACCAATAATTATTCCTGTTTTTCAATGAGTTACCGTATAACAATTTTTAACAGAACAATGCTGATTGTCTGTTTTTTGTTACCGCTGATACCGGTTTCAACGCAAGCAGGACAAACTGCTGAAAACGGGCTAGCTGGCTACGCACAAGCACAGGCCAATCTGCATGCGGTTGGAAAATTGCGCCTGCAGGCACAACGAATTCAACGCACCCTGAACTTATGTGCCGATCGCTATCAACATTTACGTGAATCTGCCAGCGAAGCACTCCACCAATGGCAACTAACCAATCAACCGATACTGGATAAGACCAGTCGAGTGAGTGAAACCGTGTTACAAAATGTCCGTCAGCTAAATTCCCCCTTCGCCGCAGAGAAACTGGCGCTTGAAATAGACACCTTGATTTCCAGCCAGGTCACTACCTTTGAACAGGACTTCAGCCAGAAACCCCGCAAGCAGCAACACTATCTCTGTAACCGCCTTATCCTGTCGATTAGTACCGGCGAACACGACCTGGCAAACACCACCCCCGCAGCCACAAGACTGATCATGGAATATAAATAAGCTGTAAAGTCAAGATCGACAAATCTCGCCAGATAAATACAATGAGTGACCATGCCGTACACGCTTAACCAGGTCCAGAAACGGGCCGTCATGCATGACTCCTCACCCCTGTTGGTTCTCGCCGGTGCCGGTAGCGGCAAAACCAGTGTACTGACAGAAAAGATTGCCTACCTGATTCAGCAACGCCATTACTCACCTGCTTCAATCATCGCCGTGACGTTTACAAACAAGGCAGCACGTGAAATGAAGACCCGCGTCGCACGGTTACTCGATGAAAAAACGGCCCGCGAAATTCATATTTCCACCTTTCATACACTCGGCCTGAAACTGATTCGCGAAAACCCAGAACGCTTTGCACGCAAACGGGGTTTTACCATCTATGATGCAAGTGACTCCCTGTCCCTGATCAAGGACATCATGCGACGCGACTACGGAGACCCGGGTAACCTGTCGGAAAAAATCCAGTGGACAATCAGCAACTGGAAACAGTTATTAATTGGTATCGACCAGCTTGAAAACCAGTCTCATGCCGATCCGCTGAGCCTGACGGCTGTACAGGTATATAAAAAATACGAAGATGCGCTCTGCGCCTATAACGCCATGGATTTTGACGATCTCATCGTCAAGCCGGTGCAGTTGTTACTGAGCGATATGGAGTATCGTGATCAGAAACAAAACCGGATACGCCATATTCTGGTCGATGAATATCAGGACACCAACACCAGCCAGTATGAGCTGATAAAACAACTGGCCGGAAAGGTCACGCCCTTTACCGTCGTGGGTGATGATGATCAATCGATCTACGCCTGGCGTGGTGCCCGACCCGAAAACCTGACCCAACTGCAAAAAGACTTTCCGCGCCTGGAAGTGATTGCGCTGGAACAGAATTACCGATCTACCGGCAATATCCTCACTGCCGCAAATCACCTCATCGCCAACAACCCGCATATTTTCGATAAACGACTCTGGAGCCAGTTCGGTGCCGGTGATCCCATTACGATACTGAGCTGTGAAGATGACGAACGTGAGGCTGAATCGGTCGTTGCCAATTTACAGCATCATATGTTCACCAACCGTACCCGATTTTCTGACTACGCGATTTTGTATCGCAGCAATCATCAGTCCCGCCTGCTGGAACAGCAATTACGCGAGAAAAATATTCCTTATTACCTGAGCGGAGGCCTGTCCTTTTTTGCGCTCGGTGAGATCAAGGACATCATGGCTTACCTGCGCATTGTCTGTAATCCAACCGATGATAACGCCCTGCTAAGAATTATTAATACTCCCCGGCGCGAGCTGGGAACAACGTCTGTCCAGAAACTGGTGGCCTTTGCGGCCAGTCAGTGCTGTGCATTACTGGAGGCAGTGGACTTACCGGAACTCCGTGATCACCTCACCCCACGCGCCTGTCGCAGTATCGTCGATTTAAAAAACTGGCTGGAGAATACCGCCCGACAGATTGAACACATGAATCCGGCAAAACTGTTTAAGCGAATTATTGATGATCTGCAATACGAGGACTGGTTGCGTGATACAAATCCGGATGAAATCCAGGCGCAGCGAAAAATTAATAACGTCAACGAATTATATGAATGGATCGATCGACTGTGTCACCAGGATTTAAGTGCTACGCTTGAAGACATTGTTGCCAAACTGACCCTGGCGGATGTCATGGAACGGGATAAGGAAGACAATGCTGATAACAATGTCGTTAACCTGATGACATTACATGCCGCCAAGGGCCTGGAATTTAATTACGTCTACCTGGTTGGCATGGAAGAAAATATTCTGCCTCATAGAAACAGTATTGAAGAAGAGAGCATCGAGGAAGAGCGACGCCTCGCCTACGTGGGTATTACGCGTGCACGTAAAAACCTGACCCTGTCTTATGCCATGAAACGCAAGCGCTTTGGCGAAACAACGGAAAACACGCCGAGCCGTTTTCTGTCCGAGTTACCGGAAAACCTGATACAACGTCGAGGCGTTGAAAGTGATCTAAGCGGTGAAGAACGAATGGAACAGGGACAACAGCATCTGGCAAACCTGCGCTCCCTTTTATTTGAAACATAAAAAAAGCCACCCGAAGGTGGCTTTTTGCGTTTACAAACTGCAGCAGCTTATTTACTTTCAGCAATCATATAATCGACCACGGCGTTCATTTCTTCGTCGCTTAACTGGCTGCCGCCTTTAGGTGGCATGGCGCCTTTACCATTGATCGCATTTTTATACATTGCATCGGTTCCCTGGGAAATGCGTGCACTCCAGGCAGCCTTGTCACCCAGCTTTGGTGCGCCTGCAGCGCCTGTACCATGACAGGCAAAGCAGGCCTGTTGATAGAGTTTCTGCGCATCAATCGCGCCACCGGCAGATGCCGTACTGGCGGCCGGTGCTGCACTCTGTTTGGTGTTGACGCTGCCAACCGGCTTGATGGCTTCTTCAATCTGCGCCTTGACCCGTGGGTCATTGGTATTGTCATTCGTGCCGCTGGAAATCCAGTTAGCTGCCACGATGATAATCACGAAAAACACACCCAGCCCCAGCATCACCAGGGTAAAGGTACGATAAAAATCCGAATCTTTTGTACTCACAATCCACTCCTAAATATAACTCATTGATTCAACGGCATTTATAGCAGACCGCCTTAAAATTTGCGGGTAGTATATCGTTTTGTGGGGTTATGGGGAATGCTCTCACTATATATATTGGACGTTTTCAGGGGAGCACGCTAAGCTAGGCCCCCTTCCACCAGGCGCCCGTAGTTCAGCTGGATAGAATGTCGGATTCCGATTCCGGAGGTCGCAGGTTCGACTCCTGCCGGGCGCGCCAGATTTCAGGAACTTTTGCCGACCTGTCATGCCAAATAATGATATTGCGGTCATCACAGAGATTAAAAACGTTAAGCTAAATATGCGTCATCAGCCATACAAAATACTGACCTATCTTCTCGTCGTGCTGCTGTTGCAGGTGCCGCTTCAGCCGGCACTGGGATCCGTCGACGAGCCGGTATCTGGTCATGAGCAACATAATGGCATGACACAGATGGATGCCAAATCTGACTGCACCAAATGTAAGTCAGACCCCAACTGTAACGGGCATGACTGCAGCAGCGGCCATTGTTCATTCTGTACGTACATTGTTACCGCGAAGATCATCTCAGCGTTAAGCCCTTTTCATGATACCGGGCCCGCCATTGTGGGTGAGGTACCTGTTCCCCATTTCACCAATTCGTTGTATCGTCCACCCAAGCAACTCTCCTGATAGCTACCCGCTGTTCTATCACTGATAACTGTTAGTAACCGGTCAACAATTCTGATGTTGACCCAGTTCAGGAGTATCTGAAATGAAAAACAAATCGCTTATTCAGGCGCCCATCAGCCTCAGTCGACGACGCTTCGTGCAGGGTCTGGCGGCCGGTGGAGCCTTATTGGGTATGGGATTGAATCCGTTACCCAGCCGGGCCGACATACTTCGGCAACGCCTGGGACCAACGATCTTGCATGGCCCAACATTTGATCTGACCTATAGCAATGTGCCGGTCAATTTTACCGGTAAGGAACGCTATGCCACCGCAATCAACGGTTCTGTTCCAGCGCCCGTATTACGCTTCCGCGAAGGGGATAACATTACCTTGCGCGTGACCAACAATATGGCGGAAGACACCTCCATTCACTGGCATGGTTTGATTTTACCGAGTAGCCAGGACGGTGTACCGCACATCAGTGACGGCTTTACCGGCATCAAGCCGGGTGAAACATTCACCTATCGCTTCCCTGCCATACAAAGTGGTACTTACTGGTATCACAGTCATTCCGGTTTTCAGGAGCAGACCGGTGCCTATGGCGCCATCATTATTGATCCGAAAGAATCGGATCCGGTCCATTATGATCGTGACTACGCCATCGTCCTGTCTGACTGGAGTGATGATAAGCCGGAAGACATCTATGCCAAATTAAAGAAGATGTCGCACTACTATAATTTCCGCGAGCGTACCGTTTTTGAAACCTATAACGACCTGAAACAAAAAGGCTGGGGTGGATTCTGGGCAGACCGCGAAATGTGGAACCAGATGCGCATGTCAGATCGGGATATCTCCGACGTGACAGGTTACAGCTACACATTTCTAATGAATGGGGTCACACCCGCAGATGGCTGGCTAGGATTATTCAAACCCGGTGAAACCGTTCGCCTGCGTATTATCAATGCCGCGGCTATGACGTTCTTTGACCTGCGCATACCGGGGCTGGATATGACCGTCGTCGCCGCAGATGGTCAGAACATCGAACCGGTTACGGTTGAGGAAATTCGCCTTGGTGTTGCTGAAACCTATGACGTCATCGTTAAACCCAAAGCGGACAGCGCCTATACCATTTTCGCACAGGCCATCGATCGCAGCGGTTATGCGCGCGGTGTTCTGACACCGGATCCTTCCCTAAGCGCCGAAGTCCCTGACATGGATTCGGCACCGATACTCGGTCACGCCGATATGGGTATGTCGATGGAAGGCATGGACCATAGTGCGCATGGCGGGCAAAACGAGCATGCCGGCCATGACATGAAGAAAATGGACAACAGTCAACACGCTGGTCATGACATGCATGCCGGTCCCGAAATGAAGCAAAAAATGGTCATGGGTACAGGCAAAGCCGGCTTCGGCACCAAACAACCGGTTGTGCATGCAGCGACGGAAAGCGGGCCACAGGTTGACATGATCGCCGATGCACCGCGTTACCTGCTCGATGATCCGGGCATTGGACTACGCAACAATGGTCGTCGTGTGCTGACTTATGCGGATATTCGCAATCTCTATAAAACACCGGACCCCAGGGAACCGGAACGCGAAGTCAATCTGCATCTGACCGGTAATATGAGCCGTTACATGTGGTCCATGAACGGTATCAAGTTTGCCGATGCCGAACCCCTGCACTTCAAGTATGGCGAACGCCTGCGTATCAATCTCATCAACGACACAATGATGAATCACCCGATCCACCTGCATGGCATGTGGAGTGATCTCGAAACCGGAGATCCCGACTACATACCGCGCAAGCATACGGTGATTGTCCAGCCAGGTGCGATGATCAGTTACCTGGTGACTGCCGATGCCATGGGTGGCTGGGCCTATCATTGTCATCTGCTTTATCACATGCCTGGCATGTTTCGTAAAGTTGTTGTGAGTTGAGGAGAGTGCACATGAAAAAGATGATTTATATTCTGATGATCGCCCTTTCTTCGACCGCTTATGCCCATAGTGACGATGACCCGCTGCTGACCATGGTCAAAATCGATCAACTGGAAAAGCGTGATGCAAAAGATGGCGATCCGCTGGTCTGGAATATTGATGCATGGATTGGCAAAGATCTCAATAAATTCTGGATCAAGACCGAAGGTGAACGTGTTCACGGTGAAGTGGAGGAAGCCGAAGTCCAGTTGCTCTACAGCCGCGCCATTGCGCCCTACTGGGATTTACAGACTGGCTGGCGCCGGGATATCAAACCCAAACCTAACCGGGACTGGTTTGCGATTGGCTTTAACGGTGTTGCGCCCTACTTCTTTGAAGTAGACAGCAGCCTGTTCATCGGCGAATCCGGCCAGGTCGGTTTTCGTCTGGATGCAGAGTACGAGATTCTGTTTACCCAGAAACTCATCCTGTCACCGGAAATCGAACTCAATCTTCACACCAAAAATGATGAAGAAGTCGGTATTGGTTCAGGGCTGTCGGATATGGACCTGGGCCTGCGCCTGCGTTACGAAATCGTCAGGGAGTTTGCACCGTATATCGGTGTGAACTGGTCAAAGAAATTTGGCCGTACCGCCGATTTCGTTCGTGATGAAGGCGGCGATCCGGATGACGTGCAGTTGGTCGTTGGAATACGCGCCTGGTTCTGATAAAGCTACAACCGGTCGGACCTGCTGGTCCGACCGGTTTTTTTTGATTAATTCTCCTGATCCACATCATCCATATCATATTGTCCGGAAATTCTGCGCCGCACATGCGACCAGGACATACCGACCGCAAGGATCATGGTAATGATTAACAGCGCGGCATAACTGATTACCCTGACGCTGTCACTGGGAATCCAGCCCCAGTCAATCAACAACCACAATAAAGCGGCACACAGGGCGGCAACCAGGATCAGCCCGACACCACCCAGGGAGCGCATGGTTGCGCGTATAAAAATGACCCAACCGATAATCAGTACAATCCCAACCACAATTCGCAATGGTTCAATCGCAAAATCCTTTATGCCCCAGTGATAAAATGAAAACCCTTCCGGGTTATAGGTTGCAAAGACCACGATCAATGCAAATAGGAAACGTACACCGAAGCTTGCCCAGTTAAACGGTTGTGCCATGACTCTCCCCTTATTCGATAGTTATGTCGTCAAACGTCGAGACCTGTTTAAACGCGGCATTACTATTGGTCTGCCCTTCCCTGATCAGCCAGTAAGTGTGTATGCCTGTCGCAGACGCCGCCGCAAGTTCCGCCTCGATATCTGAAAGAAACATCACCTGCTGACCATTCAGGCGAATCTCCTTCAAAATAGTTTCATACGATTGTACTTCCTTCTTACCACCAATGCGCGTGTCAAAATACCCTTCAAACAGGTTATTTAAATCACCGAATTCAGTATGGCCGAATAACAGTTGTTGTGCGTAAACCGAACCCGATGAATAAACAAACAGCCTGATGCCCTGTGCATGCCACTTTTTCAGGTTCTCTACGGCATCGGGATACATATGACTTTTGAAATCCCCGTGCTTATAACCCTTTTCCCAGATCAGTCCCTGCAGGGCCTTGAGCGGCGTCACCTTGGCATCCGCATCGATCCAGTCATGCAGCTGATGAATAATGCCCTCAATATCCAGATCTTTGCCAACGCTCACGCGGACATCATTCAGATGCGGGGATACATGCGCGTCTTCGGCATGCTCTCGCACAAAGTCGGCAATATGCTGACGCGCATAAGGAAACAAAACGTCATGCACAAAACTGATGGAACTCGTCGTCCCTTCGATATCCGTGATAATAGCCTTGATCATGTCAGGCTGGCACGATGCTCATCAAAATTGGGAAAACGCGTTGCAATATCGCTGCCGGTAAATTTACCGACCCAGCCTTCATCCGTGGTGAAAAAACGAATACATTTGAAGTTCGGGTTCTCACCCATATCAAACCAGTGCGTAGTATTGGCCGGTACACTGATCAGGTCGCCTGCTTCACACAGAATCATGTACACCTTGTTGTTGATATGCAGATAAAACAGACCGCTGCCATCCACGAAAAAGCGAATTTCAAAATCATCGTGGGTATGTTCTGACAGAAACTTTTTTCGAAACTCCGCCTTCTGGGGATTATCGGGGCGTAAGCTGACCACATCCACCGACTTGAATGAAAACTGTTTTTTCAGCCTGTCAATTTCGTCTGCGTAAGCCGCCGTTACAGCATCCTGATCGGCATCCGCAGCGAGTGGCTGAGTCGCTTCCCATTTTTCCAGCATCACACCCACTGCATTCAGCTCACGGGTAATGTCCTGGTAATCCGTTAAAGTCCTTGCATCAGCACTGTTGTCATCCGGTGTTATGGTCAAGGTGGTCATCGTGTTGACTCCATGTTTAATTCGGTTGCAAATAAATAGTCCAGCGCCTCCACATGGCGTAGTGCATCCGCCATGGTTTCACCCCATGTATAAAAGCCATGGCCATCTATTATATAAGCATACGCCTGTGGATGGTCATCCAGAAACGTCTGTACTTTTGCTGCCAGTCTGGGAATATCCTGGTCATTCTCAAAAACCGGAATATACACACTGGTCCGGTGAGTGGTGATACCCTTCAGGGCTTTGAGTAATTCATAGTTGGACAGGGTAATATCACCGCCGGTTCGCCTGGCCAGCACAATGGCATTCATGGCATGCGGATGCAGGATGGCATTGATATGCGGCATGTGCTGATAGATTTGTGTGTGCAGGCCCGTTTCCGCCGAGGGGCGCCGGTCATCCAGTGCCTGTCCCTGCATATCCACCAGCATCACATCATCAGCCGTCAATTGCCCTTTATGCCGCCCGGAGACCGTAACGGCAATATTGCCCCCTTCTACTCGCATGGAAAAATTACCACTGGTCGCCGGTACCATGCCCATGGCATACAGGACCTTCCCGGCCTCGATGATGTCCTTCGCAGCGTCCTGGAACGGTTTCATGCGTTATATTTCCTCAAGTATAATTCCTGTCCATACACTAAATAATTCTTTACACTTTGTTGGTATCACACCATTGTAGCGCGGAACGGAGCCGATTGAATGAACCTGACAGGGAAATTTATCATTGTCCTGCTTTTGACAGGTTTCATTAACCCGCTCACGAGCGCGGCTAGCCCACCGGGCAAGGTCGACCGGCCGGAATACGAGACAGAGCATTTTAAGCTCAGATTGTTCCCTCGCACTCCCAATCAGATGGCTGCGTTTTATACCGGCCGGGGATTCCCCGCATTTGCCATCGATGAAGTACGTCAGGTTTGCTTCATCACCATTTTGCTCAAAAACAAGGGAAAGGACATCGTCTGGTTCGATCTGAAAAACTGGCGATTCACTACGGAGGCAGGCGAATTAAAACGTTATCTGCGCAGCCACTGGAAACAACGCTGGACCGAGCTGGGACTGGAAAAACGTTTTCAGTCTACCTTTCGCTGGACGCTGATGCCGGAGCAGCTCGACTTTCGCCCCTATGAAGGTGAGGGCGGCAATATCATTCTGCCACGAACGGATAAGCCAATTACCATACAGGCCAGTTTAGCTATCGGTGAACGACGTTCGAAAGTCTATGACATTACCATCAAAAATGTTTCCTGTGCGAGTGACCCATGAAAAAGTATATTTACGTCTGGTTGAGTATCAGTTTCCTCGTATTTAGCGGCACGTTGCAGGCTGAATCGCTACCACGCGGTTTGATCACCCTCGACAACTCGGTCGCGGAAAACTTCACCATTACAGATTATGACGACAAACGCTATGAACTGAATAACAGCCGTGGTAAGTGGGTGTTCTTACATTTCTGGGCAAGCTGGTGTGGCCCGTGCCGTAAAGAAATGCCGATTATTCGCGATCTCATTAAACAGCTTGCCGGCAAACCCATCGATTTTGTTTTAATAAACACGGCTGAAGACGAAGACACGATTTTCGGTTTTCTTGGCAGCGTGTCACCAGACCTGCATAGCTACATGGACAAAGAAGGTGAGCTCACCGAAACCTGGGCACCACGTGGTCTGCCGACAACCTTCTTTATTGACCCGCAAGGTCGCAAGCGTTACCTGGCACTGGGAGGCCGTCCCTGGGATAAACCGGATTATCAGCGGTTTTTAGAGGGACTGTTCAGGCAATAGTTTTTGAATTACGCACGTAATCGTTGTGTGATTCATTGAATTTTTAAAATCCGTCCGCAGGAATAATAACTAAAGGAGGACGCCATGTTATTTCGACAACTGTTTGAGCCCGATTCGTCGACTTTCAGTTACCTCGTCTCATGCCCTGATACGGGTGAGACGGCAATTATCGACCCGGTACTGGATACTGCCGATCGGGATGTCAGCATTCTGCAATCACTGGGACTGAAACTGACCTACACGATCGATACCCATATTCACGCCGACCATCTCAGTGGTGCAAAACGCCTTAAGGCATTGACCGGTTCAAAAATATGTTATCCCGCCGTCGATGAATTACCCTGTGCCGATGTTGGTCTGCAGGAAGGCCAGCCGTTCAAGGTTGGCCATATCGAGATTTATCCGCTGTTTACACCGGGACATACCGATCATCATCATGCTTACCTGATCAACACACCAGTGCACAGTATGTTGTTCAGCGGGGATGCCCTGTTGATCGACGGTGTGGGCCGAACAGATTTTCAGTCGGGTGATGCAGAAACACTATATAAAAGTATTCAGCAGAAATTTTTTACACTCCCCGACGATACGCTCGTCTATCCCTGTCATGATTATGAAGGACGCCGCATTTCCACCATTGCCCAGGAAAAAACCCGCAATGAACACATTGGTGGTGGCAAGACACTGGATGAATTCAAACAGATTATGGATAACCTGAATTTGCCCTACCCGCGAAAAATTGACTTCGCCGTGCCCGGCAATGAACTATGTGGAGAATGCCCGAAAGATATACCGGACAAATACCGCGGCCCCTGTGCCAGCCATGATCAGGGCTAACCGTATAACTTTCTAATCTGATACTTTGACTTGCCTGCCTCGTACTCGCGTTCGAGTTGTTGCTGCAAGCTGATATGCTTACGCCACTGGTTCTTTTTCTGTGCAGTTTTCAGGAATGCACCAATCTGGTTTTCATACAAGGGCGTCATAAACCGGTAAGCCATTTTAAAAACGCGCTGCCATTTTTTACTGCTCAACTTCTTATCACTCAGCAAGGCAGAATTACGTAACTGCTGACTGGAAATAAAGTTCATGATCAGCATGCCATGATCAGTAAGCAGGCGTGAAAGATCGTTTAACCATGCATCTGTCGCTTCAATGACCCGAACCGGCTCTCCTTCCTGTTCACCAAACAGGTCATCAATGATAATATCAAACGGCAGGCCGCGATAACGTTTAACCCAACTAATTGCATCCGCCTGAATAATTTCCATCTGCTTGCCTTTGAGGCCGAAGAATTTTTTTGCAATACTGATGTGTGTTTTATCGAGTTCGATACCGGTAATGCTTGCCTCTGGAAACCAGGTGGCAAGCTGATGCATAACCGCACCACCACCGACACCCAGTACCAGCACACGGCGAATTTGATCAGGCTCAATGAAAAAGGCTGGCAGACTGATCAGGTCCCAGACATTGCCGGTCAATGTCCGGTCGGGATTATACTGACTATGAAAAACACCATCCGTATACAGGCGATGGGTTTTGCCTGCGGTGCGTACTTCGTAGTGTTTACCGTTATGTTGCTTTTGCCAGATTACTGCCATCGTTGGCTGACTTCACCAAGCACATGAATGTTGACCGAGCGTTTTTTTGGTCCATCGAGATCCAGCAACATCACGGACTGATTTTCACCCAGTTGCATTTTACGATTGGCGATGGGAATGGTTTCACTGCTGCCCAGCAGCATGGCCAGCATGTGGCGTTGAGCATTGTCCTGGCTACCGGACGACAACCGCTCCAGCAGTTTTTTTATAAACTGCAGCAATTTTTCTTCGTGCTCGTTAACGGTAATGGCCGTGGTCGTATGCAGGGAACTGATAATGACAAAGCCTTCTGTCATGCGACTATGTCTGATTACATTGTTAATGTCATCATCCAGCTCAATAACGGATATCGGCTGTGACGTAGTGATTGTTTCTATGTGGTGATATTGCTGCATGATTCAGAGCCACTCTACCAGATAATAAATGTACTGTCCTTCAGACGACTTGGATGGACCAATCACTCGCGCCGCATAGGATTTGTCGCGCCGTTCAGCATGTTCGATCGCTGTCTGTGCATCTTCGACAATCTCGACACACCCGGCTGGAAAACGTTTACGCGTCTGGCGCGGCGTATTCACAACGGCAAAGCGCTCCTGAGAGACATCGGTTTCCGGGTCGACGGGCACAAATCCACGCATGTTAGTTCTCCATCTCGATCACCACGTAACCCCGGGCCCGGTAATCTTCTATCTGCACGGGTGCTGCATCCAGCACCTGCACATCCTGAATAAACTGTTTGCTATCGACTCCTGTCATATCGGCAAAGGCGCCGCATACCTGTAACGGCACACCTTCATCGTTGACCAGTCGCCGCACACGCTGGTGCAAATCCGGGTGGTCAGCCTGTCTATCCTGCAGCAGGCTGAACTGCTCCAGGCCATGACTCACGACCACGACACGAATCGAGGGGAATTTTGTCCGTAGTTTCTGGATGTGCCGCTGGGCTCGCTCGATGGCCGTATTCAGGCTACGGGCATCGCCACCGACAATCTCAAACACCACACCCGCGGGAGGAGGGTTGCTGGCCAGGACCTCGGCCATGGCATCAGTTTCGTTGGCGGCAGCCGGGGTCATCACTATATATATAAGGAACGTAGCGAGATAACGGATGGCTGCAGCAGGTGTCATGAAATACCGTAATATATATAGTGTTAATAAAACCGTTCAGTCCATTCCAGATTACCAGATTGCCCATTAATGAAATAGTGGACCCATCCGATATAAATAAGTGAAAAACACAATTGGATAAACATTTCGTCAGGGACTTACAGCTCTATGCGCACACCAGTACAGATTGGACGCTTTACTGTCGGTCAGTCGTTGCCCTGGGACCTGATTAACGAGGACGGTCGCCGGGTATTTCGCAAAGGATTTGTCATCAATACCGAGGCAAGCCTGAAGCGCATTCTCGACATGAACCTCTACTACGAAGCCGAAGCAGAGGAAGAGCCAACAACACCCGAATCCACCACGGCCACACCGGTCGATGATAGTCCAAAGATCAGTCGCGAAATCAAGTACAGCTTTTCGTATGACGATCCCAAAAAGCTGCAACAGGAAATATCCGAAAGCATGTTCAGCTTTCTTGATTACTGTATCTATCAGCAACAGATGATTTCGGATGCCATCATCTCCAAACAAACTGATCAGGCCGAAAATATTCACCGCCTGGTGGAAAATATCGACACGATATATCGCCTGTCGGCCGATGCCTGCCTCGGCGCCATCCATATGGAATTTGAGAATCATCCCTATTCCGCGTTACACCCTGTTTATGCCGCGATACTGTGTCTGGCCATGGCCACGGCCCTTAACCTGAAAGAGAACAATCGTAAATCTCTGGTGGGTGCCGCACTGACGGCCAACCTGGGCATGTATGACTACCATGATCGCCTTGTTAACACGAACGCCAAACTGACAGATAAGCAGTTTGAATTACTCAGAAAACACCCGCAAATCGGTGCAGACTATGTTAAAGCGAATGATATTACCGATTCACTGTGGCTCGATATCATTATGCAATCGCATGAACGACTGGACGGGTCCGGTTATCCGAATCGGCTGAGCGACGAACAGATTTGTCTGGAAGCAAAAATTTATGCGTCGGTGGATACTTACCTGGCGATGGTGATGCCACGCGCTTACCGCGCCGCCATGGTACCCAAGGTGGCCATGCAGAAAATTTACGAAACCGCGGTCAGCGAGAAAAATGTCCTGTCGTTTGGCCTGATCAAAACCCTGGGTGTGTACCCGCCGGGATCATTTGTCAGGCTCAACAGCCGCGACATCGGTATCGTGGTCAAGCGCAATCCGGTGCAAACCACCTGTCCGGATGTGGCCGTTATCGCTTCAGGCACGGGCAATCCTTATAAAGAAATTGTCATCAAACATACCGATTCCTCGGTTTACAAGGTTATTGAAGCTTTACTCCCGGAAAAAAGTTATCAGATAGATTTAAACAAATTGTGGCGCCAGACCGTCGACAGCAACAAGATCAAACGACTGGAGGCCGCCCAGTGAGTTCCGATACCGTGACATTGCCTTTCTGGGTTATTCTTGGCGTGATTGAATTTGCGATTGTGCTGTTCATTGTTTGTATTGTGCTGTTCGTCATACTGCGGCATAAAAACAGGATCATGCAGAAAAAGACCACGATTGCCAGTAACAAGTTAGCCGCACGCGACAGCCTGCTGGCGGACTATGCGAAACGGATTGAAAATCTCGAGAAGTTCAAGGAACTGTATTTCGAGATCAAAGCCAAGTTCAATGCGATTAATGATTTACATGAGCAGTTTGATTCGGAAGTCAAATCCCTGTTGTCTGAAGAAGACTATGAAACATTACAAAAGACTCTCGAACAGATCAAAACCGAAAAAGAAATTCTCGAGATCAAACTGCGTGAAGCCGAACACGAACTGGATACGATTATCTCCACACAGGGCATGGAACTGCCCAAGGAAGTCGACAGTGAAACCGCCTTCTCTGCTGCTGAACGTTTGAATGAAGGTATTCAGTCTGTCAAGAGTGTCATCTCTAACCAGACCTCACTGATTGATAACTTAAAAGAACAAATCAAATCTCTTGAGCTTGAAGCCGCGCAGACAAAAGCGTTGGAAGACACTGTTAACAGCATGCAGGAACAAAACAATGATCTCTCCACGGCGCTGGAAGTGCTGCAGGATGAAAACCAGTTCCTGCAGGACCAGATTCAGGCCCTGTTGGTCAGCAGCCAGGAAACCGATGCGGACACGAGTGGCGAAATTGCGCGACTCAAAGCCCAGCTCAAAGAACAGGAAGACAAGTATTCCGAGCTACACAAGAAATTCACCTCCATCGAGTCTGAATACCTGCAACTTTATGAAGAACACAAGAAATTAAAGGCCTGATCGCCTCATAACCTGTTGTTTTTAAAGTAATATTCTATTCAGTTTGGGTTAAGCCGCCACCCCCTATTCTCTCCTCAACAATCGACGTAGGAGAGCAACCATGAAAACGATTATTTCTAGCGCGATTATCGGATTACTGATAACCGGCTCAGGCACCGCCCTGGCTGGTCATAAATACAAGCATGGCTATAGCTATGACTATGACCGCCATGCCTATTTTGCCAAGGCCAAAGTGGTCGATGTCGAACCTATCTATACCACGGTACGGGTCTCTGTACCGCATGAAGAGTGTTACACGGAGGAGGTGCGCCGCCCGGTCTACCACCGCCATAGCGATGGCGCGGCGGTGGTGGGCGGTATCATCGGCGGCATTCTTGGCAACAAGATTGGCCACGGTGAAAAAGGCGCAACCATTGCCGGTACCCTGGTCGGTGCGGCGATAGCCAAAAATGCCAACCGTCATCGTGACTACTATGAAGAGCAGGTCAGCTACGAAGACCGCTGCCTGACACGCGTTTCATACCGCACGGAAGAGCGCATCGACGGCTATCACGTCACCTATAAGTACAAGGGCGAGGAATTTACCACCCGTATGGATGAACATCCGGGCAAGTATGTAAGGATACGGGTAAGAGTCTCTCCTGTTGTCGACTGATGCAACAGGCGTCTTGTGGGGGGCCGCACCTGCCCCCCTTTTTTTATTCTATTTCTTAAAGGTCAGGCACTGTTTACCCAGCCTGATTTCATCACCATCATGCAGGGTATGTTTGGTAATTCGTTTGCCGTTCAGGTACGTGCCATTGGTACTGTGTAAATCTTCGATGTAGGACACATCAAAAAACGTCACGATTTTGGCGTGGCGGGCACTCACGGTTGCATCCTTAATGGGCAAATCGTTATCGCGTGATCGACCAATGGTCACATCGCCCGGATTCAGAACGACCTCATTGGCCGTATCCTGTTGATTTTGAATGATTAACGCTGTCATGGCGTTGGCTCCCAACGAGATTACTGCTTAAATAATGCAATCTACAGGCCAGTGTCTGCGACCCACTTCCCTGACAGCGACAGAACCTACCAGCGGTTTATTATCGAACCAATTTACCACAGAAATCATGTGGTGGGAACGCGCAACAGGGCCATCTGTAAGGGCTTTTTGTGACGAATTGTGAATAAATTATAACCAATCACTGGTGCCATCTGGTGTCACTTCGCAGGGGGCGATTAGAGGCTATTCGTTACGTGGGTGCCCTTATAAATCACGCTAGAGAAGCCTTTACAGACCGGATGGTAGGGTTAGAAAGTGGAACTAGAGTAAGCTATTTTTAAGCAAAGCCCATAGAACTTACAACAGAATAAGGGGATTTGCTGCGAGGCTGTAATGTTGAGAATTAGGCGTACGAACGCCTAACATTTTAATAAAACGAACGTTTGTCTATTTAGCTGTTATACGCAAATATAAAAAAGAGGAAATATCCATGGAAACAAGCCAATTATTGATGATAGGCATTTTCATTTTAGGTGGAGCCTCTTTATTCGGTTTCTTTAAAACTAAAACTGAAGGTTTTGGTCGTTTCACTACCAGCACCCTTTTAGTGATTTTAGTAGTAACAATTTCTGGTCTTCTGTACGCCGGTGGCAAATTGGAAAGCCAAGTAATGGCAAATGTTTTGTTTGCTGTTTTTGGATTTGCCGGTGGTTTATTCACAAGCAAAAATGGCAACTAAGCGTATAACAAGTCAATCAAGATCGCCCGCAAAAACGCGGGCTGGGACCGCCAAAAAGCGGCGGCCCCTTATTTCAATCGTTAGGTCATATGAGGAAATATGAATATTTTTATAGACACAAATGTTTTCCTATCTTTCTATCATTTAACCAATGATGATCTGGAGGAATTGCGAAAGTTATTTGTGCTTCTTGAGAAAGATGAAATAGCACTATTCTTACCCTCACAAGTTGTTGATGAGTTTTGGAGAAACAGGGAAAATAAAATTGCTGCCGCCATTAAAAGCCTGAAGGAACAAAAACTAAACCTTCAGTTTCCGCAACTCTGCAAAGATTATGAAGAGTACCCAAAGCTTAGAGAATATCAAAAAGAATATGAAAAACAGCACTCTATTTTACTAAAAAAAATAACAGATGATGTTGAAAGCAATACATTAAAAGCTGATGAAATAATTGAAGAATTATTTGATAAAGCTACTTTCATAGAAAGTAGTGATGAGATAATTAGTAAGGCTAGATTGAGAATGGATGTAGGTAACCCACCCGGTAAAGATGGCTCGCTCGGAGATGCAATTAATTGGGAGTCCTTGCTAACCGATGTCCCAAAAAATGAAGATTTATATTTCATTGCTGACGACAAGGATTATTTTTCTGTCCTAGATGAAAATAAGCCGAAAGAATTTTTAGCATATGAATGGGTTGAAGAGAAAAACTCCGATATACATTTCTACCGACGCTTGGCCCCGTTTTTCAAGGAGCATTATCCTGATATTAAGCTTGCTAGCGATATAGAAAAAGAAATAAATATTCGCAAGTTTGTCACTAGTCGTGCTTTTGTTACTACGCATAGCGCTGTTGAAAAGCTGAATAAATATGAAGATTTTAGTGTGCCTCAAGTAAGTGAAATTGTGAATGCTGCCTTGAGTAACAACCAAATAAACTGGATTATTGGCGACACAGATGTCCACGAATTTTTAACTAAAATTTTGACCATTTATAAAGATAATATTGAAGAAGATAAATTAGTTCTATTAAGCGAAGAATTGAACAAATATATTGAAGATGAAGAGACATCATCAGAAATACCTTTTTAGACATGACCTAACATTGCGCCCTAGTCAGACGCTGAAAAGCGGCGCCACTGGCGCTTAACCGTTATACGTCAAATGAGGCAACTTAAATGGTCGAGAAGCTTATCGCGGGGTTAGCTGCAACAATTATAGGCGCATTGCTGATATATGCATTTAAGATTAAGCAGCTGTACTTAGTTGTACCAAGACTTTTTTCAAACTCATTACTGTCGACTAAAGGTAAGATAGTCGAGATTCGAATTTTTAATCGAGGTAGAAGTGCGGAAGTCGATATTCAAGTCACCCTAGATCCAAGTGTGTCATACGAAATAGTGGCGTCTACCGATAGTACATCAACTATTAACAATTCGACTATTTCGATTCCACGAGTACCACCAGGAGACGATTACTCGGTTTTATTACTGGTAGAAGGTGGAGATTTCACAAATGAACGGATTTCGGGTGTTTCATCTTCGACTACGAAAGGTAAGATACTTAAGGGACTTGGAGATGTCCCACCGAATGCAGGAAAGGCATTTCTTGCAATTCTAGCTTTCCTGCTATTTGCCGCCGCTCCAATTGCTGGAATAGAAGGTTATCAGGCTTGGGAAAAATCTAAGAAACATGCTCATTTTGTAGAATTAACGAAAGCTCTCGATCAAAAGTGGAGTGGATTAGAAGGATATGCAGAGTCGGATTTTGGAAAAAATTATTCTGCTGGAGAATTTCCTATCCATCTATTGGAGAAGCGCCGAAAAGGAAAACATGTACTGTTAAAGTTCCGTCTAATAAATAGAGCAGCAGCACCATTAGAAGTCAATTTGGAAGTTGAGTCGCCATATAAGAATAAAGACCCTAAACCTTGGGAATCGTCTATCTATGAATCAAAGACAGTTCCTCCTGCCTCTACAGGGGAAATCGAGGCCATATTATTTTGGCCCAAGGTTGAAGTACAGGAAGCAAAACTCATCTTTCGTATGTCAGTTGGGCCTGAAAAGTATATGAAAGCAATAACCAATGTGGAAATTGACGTATAACAAATCGTTCAAGTCTGTGGACGCCCAACCGCTTCGCGGCTCTGGCGCCACTTAACTCAAAAGTTAGGCTCAATAAGTTTATGACAACACCATTAGACAAAGGAAATGAGCTAGAAAATGCTGTTAAAGCAATCGAACATACAATTCTTCAGTCCTCATCAGGGTTGGAAAAAGATACATTTCTCATAGAGAGCAAGAAAATTGTAATTGTAGATGGTGTGCGTCATGAAATAGATGTCTGGGTAGAGATAGATCATGGCAAAGGTTATAAATCATTTTTTATATTTGAGTGTAAAAATTGGGAAAGTAGCGTCGGGAAAAATGAAATAATAGTCTTTTCAGAAAAAATTGATGCTGTTCAAGCGCAAAAAGGTTTTTTTATTGCTAAAACATTTACTAAAGACGCTGAGGCACAAGCCAAAAAAGATAGGCGAATCAATTTGCT
The DNA here is from genome assembly GCA_937967995.1 of uncultured Gammaproteobacteria bacterium. GTDB lineage: Bacteria > Pseudomonadota > Gammaproteobacteria > UBA6429 > Thiohalophilaceae > CALBTB01. The sequence goes on along the minus strand of CALBTB010000010.1, from coordinate 6,056 downwards.
CTGCGCCACTCAGTATTCAGTTGAAAATATCCCCATACCATTTGATTTTCATTTTGTTTTAAGAGAAAAAACACATGGCGACCTTACTTTTGAGGAGAAGAATACCGGGAAGAAGGCCAAAAGAGAGAAAATGAAGCTGGATCTGGCAAATATTCAGTGTGAACTTAATGGTAAAATTATCGATATAAACAAATATCTACAGGATTGGATAAAGGACTGTGTAGATAATTACCTAAGCACATTCCCATCAGGAAAGAAAGAGGAAGGCTCCTATGACCTTAGGACTCATGATGAGCGAAAATTTTATAATAGAGAATTAATAGTTGACGGAAAAGAAATTGAAAAAATGAAATTGGATGTTTCATTTACTGTGCGAGTAGTGCGACCAGGAATAGTTTCACATTACGAGGTGCAATCAAGAGGACGAATTTTATCATTAGCACCAGTACAACTTGAAGGCGGCGGACATATTCAAGTAGGTTTTCTTGGTGAAACAAGTAAAGCCTAAAAAGACGCACATTCGGATGCTCCTTACGTCGCGCGCACAGCTTAAACACTAGGCGTGAATAACTCATGAACATATTGTTTAAAATTGGAGTTTCAGTAATTGCGATTGTACTCGCTATAATTCATGTTACCGTTCCTTCGATAAAAATAGACATAATCACGTTAATACTAATAGTACTTGCAATAATTCCTTGGATAATTCCATATATAAGAGGTTTTGAAATACCAGGTGTAGTAAAAATAACCTTGCCTGATACAAAATCAGCAACAGACAAACTAAAGAAAGAGCCGATTATAATAAAAACCAAACCTGCTCACTTAAAAATTAAAAGCTACACTCCTGAAGTTACAGTAAAACCTACTAAGGAAGATCCATTTTTATCGCTTCGAAAAGTATACAAAGAGGACCCAAATCTCGCGTTAGTTGGATTTCGTATAGAAATAGAAAAAAGAATCTACACACTTGCTGAAAAATCAGGAATATCTACAGAGCGTACCGGCTTACAGAGGCTTGTACGTGAATTAATAAAAAATGAAATTATTTCTAGTTCAGCAGCATCAGGGCTATTAGAACTAATAGCATTAGGGAATCAAGCAGCCCATGGCGCAAGTGTCAACAAGGATGCTGCGGAATGGGTGCTCGATATTGGGCCTTCCATTCTAATCCAGCTTGATGATGAGGGCACCTGACAAGAGGACCAAGTTGACGGGCAAACCTACCACTTGTTTTAAACGTTATATGCTATGAAAAGACTATCGACATTTCCTTTTATCGCGAGTTTCGGTTTATTTGGCTTGGTAGCATTTATTGCTGCAACTATTCATGCTGTTGTATTTTGGGAAAACCTTATAAGTTCGGATGACCCATATATCATCGGTTTCTTTCTAGCCTGCGTAACAGCAATTGCTTCGCTTATCTATTTTCTTTTATGTGAATTAAAAATCAAATGGCTCAAGCCAACTCAAACTGTTGTCATCTATTACACATTGTGGGTTGCTTACTGCTTGATTATTGAATTTATTGGTGGCGAAGCATCAGGTTATGGCTATTTTTTTCTTATTTCCATAGCCTTATCATTGCCGATATTAATTTTATTCATTATTTATTCAGAAAGAAGGGAAGCTATTTATACTGGAATTTTTGGTGGTCTTATATACTTTATTGGTTATACATATGTATTATCAATCCGTATATAACAAGCCGTCCAAGGTCGTGCTTCACCTAGGACCTCGCGATTACCGCTCTGCCCCTTCACTAAAACGCTATAATCACCATCCCTGGCAATTGAACAATCCATGTAATTCTTGGTTTTAGCAATGTCAGTCTACAACTAAAACCACATTATTTTGGTTACGAATTGTTTCTATTGATATTAAGTCACAACGTTTTGTGACTTAATCCACAATCAAATTCCCATTCGCCAGCAGATTATCCAGTATTTGCTGATCGGTCAGTGTGCCACCGGCTGTCAGGTCGACATTTTCCAGCGTTATCTGCTGATTGGCCTGGAAGGTACCACCGCCATCGCTGTCGACGTTAATAATGGTACCGCCGCTGCCATCCTGCTGGAAGCTCAGGTAGCTGGTGAGGTTGCTGCTGTTTTCACCCTGTAACAGGTCGGACAGGTTCAGCACATCGCCACCGGAGCCCACTGTGAAATCGGTAATCACGTCTGAGGCCGGATTACCCACCGTACCCTCATCACCATTTGACCAGACAAAGGTATCTCGACCGGTTCCGCCGGTCATGGTGTCATTACCGGCATCACCGTACAGGAAGTCGATACCGCCACCACCTAACAGGGTGTCGTTACCGGCGCCACCGCGTAGCGTGTCGTTGCCTAAGCCGCCGTCCAGTTTGTCGTTACCGGCATTACCGAATAACTGATCGTTACCGTCATTACCGCGCAGAATATCGTTTCCGTCGCCGCCGGTCAGGCTATCGACACCGGCACCACCGACCAGCAGGTCGTCTCCGGCATCACCGGTGAGTGTGTCGTTACCGTCACCACCTTCCAGAATATCGTTGCCCACACCTCCGGCAATGGTGTCATTACCCGCGTTTCCAACGATTCGGTCGTTGGCCTGTGTACCGGTTAAGTTATCATTTGCACTGGTGCCGACAATGGTGTTCTGTATCGAATTGAGTACCAGGTTGGCTGTGTCCGAGCTGCCCTGATCATCCGTCAAGGTGTAGGTAATCACTTCCTGCGGAATTGCGGTGGATGTGTTGTCCAGCACAATCGGATCAAAGGTCAGATCCTGAAGGCTGTAATATCCGGAGCTACCAACCTGCAGCGTGATACGACCAATATTACTAAAGCTTGTCGGTACCGTTTGTTGATCCGCCCCGGTTAACGCGATGGATCCCATTTCATGGCCATCGATATGATAAATTCGCAAGGTACCCTGGCGAGTATCGTAACCAAAATCAAACAGTACATTTTGAACGCCGTGTGGATACAAACTACTGTCAAAGACGATTTCCAGTATCTCGCCTCGATCCACAACGGTACTGTATTGGCCGCTGCCATTGGTAATACCAACACCGATATTACCGTTGTATGTCAGCGTGGCGCCCAATAAGGCATTCAGTATGACACCATTGCCGGTGGCATTATCACGGAAGTTTTCAAACACGGTTGCGCCGGTTTGTGCCACTGCTGCGGTTGGCGGTGTATATTGATAATAACCGCTGGTATGGAACTCAAGCGCACTGCTATCGGTATTGTTGGTGAGGGTGAGTACACCGTTGTTGACGCTATAGGTGTAGCTACTGCCATCGCCGCTCGCGGTAACAGTCGTACTACCGACATTCACATCCAGGTTGATGCTATCACCCCGATACATAATGCTGCTGACATCCGCATTATCCACCGCGATATCCACGCCCTCACCCTGGGAAGTAAACGAGGTAAAGGTATTGCTCAGTGACACACCGCCATCTGTACCAACACCCGTAATCACATTACCTGTGGCAGTTGTTTCATTCAGGTTTATGGTGTGGAAGTCATCATTAGCTACCGGCTTGCCATCGACTATTCTGACAGTTAATGTCTCTGGTGAAGTCGTATCACCGTCGTTATCTGCCAACGTGTAATTCAGACTGAACGTATCTCCCTGGCTGACGCCACTACCTACAAAGTAGTTGTATGTGCCATCACTGAAGTTAAAGATAAACGTGCCCATTCCAAATCCGTTTGAATTATTTAATGTCAAGGTATTACCGTTAACAGTACTCAGGCCGCCGTTATTGGTAATCTGACCAGCACCGCTGTTTGCCGTCGGATCAAAAGTAAAGGTGACATTGACGTCCGGTGTACCAGAGTTTGAATCTGTATCGAGCGGTATAATTATGGTCTGAACGTATCCACCGTCCGCACCAAATTCTGCACTGCTCACGTCACCGGTAAGCACAACGCTTCCACCATATGAAGGAGGTACAGTCGAGAGTAGTACGTTATCCAGCTGCACCAGGTCCGGCACGTACAGGGCATTATCTATGCTTCCGTCACCATCACCATCGACGTTATGAATATAATTCAGATCACTAAAGTTGGTGATACCGGTACCAATTCCCGCGGAGAATGACTTGATATTATTGGCGTTGGCATAATTGACCCAGTTGGTATCTGCTGCGAGATTGGTACTACCGCGTGTGATGTCGCCATCAGAAAGAAAGTACGAAATGTTTTGATCATTGGTATCCGGTGTAAAGTTGGCTTCCATGGTATCCAGCGCGGCTTCGTAGTTGGTACCATCAGCCACATTCGGATCGTTGGCGGCATCGACAATCCCGTTGATCGCATTCGTTAGCGATGTCAAATCGGTAAATTCATTGCCGCCGTTGAGTATATAACTACCGTTAGCAAAGACACCCACCTTCACGCTCACATCGGTTGACTGACTGAAGTATTCCTTGGCCAGCTCGATTAACGATTGTTTAGCTATATCCAGGCGTGTCGCGCTTGTACCATCCGGGAAGTATACCACGCCATCGATATTTGGATTGGTCATGCTGGTGGAGATATCCAGCATGAACATCAAATTGTAAGTAGGCATGTTTGTCTCAGCGACATCGTGCGTAACACTCTGTGCTACTGGTGTATCGTCGACCACCGTGATATTCAGATTTGCCGTGGTACTAAGGTTATTGGTGTAACTAAACGAGTCCAGTACGCTTACATCATCGGCAGCTGCACTGTTATCGGCTCTGCTGGTCAGGGTATAGGTGTAATCACCTGTATTGGCGTTGACCACCAGTGTGCCATAGCTACCGGTGACAGTGATGAAGCCATTAGTATCAGGTGTCGTACCACCAACATTAAGAACACTGCTTGCGCCTGGGTCATTCGCCAGCAAGTTACCGGTCGCAATCGTAACGCCTTCACCCGGATTCTGGCCGGTTTCATTCTGTGTATCAAACAGCGTTTCGGTCTTGTGCGATCCGGAAGCCAGTGCACTTTCATGGACAACGGCGGTATCGTCTGACGGATTTGCCACGTTTGAAATTGAACGGGTGGCCTGTGTTGCCGCATTACCGGCCACATCACTGACGTCTGCAGTGACCGTGTACTGTGTACCATTCGGCAATCCACTCAGATCGACATTGGCGATACTCCAGCTACCATCTGCCTGTACAAGCGCGGTGCCAGTATAAACGCTTGCACCTGCCGCATTGAGAATGTTGACCGTGACGGTTTGATTCTGCTCCGCGCCGGTGGTTGTTCCGCTTAAGGTAACGTTGTTATCTTCACTGTCATCAACAACATCATCACCGGCAACAACATTGATGCTAATGGTCGGTGCTGTGGTATCGAGCGTGCTGAATGTGCGTGTTGCCTGTGTGGCAGGGTTTCCGGCGGCATCACTGACATCGGCGGTAACATTATAATTAGCGCCATCCGCAAAACCACTCATGTCGATATTGTTTATGCTCCAGGCATTGCCTGTAACAGTGGTCGTATAATTCGTTCCGGCAATATTGACGGTAACAGTCTGGCCATCTTCAACACCGGTTGTGGTACCACTCACGGTCACACTGTCGTCTTCGCTATCGTCAACAATGTCGTTACCAGCGATTACGTTGATGCTGATCGTCGGTACTGATGTGTCGACGGTATGGGTCGAAGTGGTTGTGGCACTGAACGAATTACCGGCGTTGTCTGTACCTGTGACGGTTGCATCAAAGCTGGTATCCGCGGCAAGGTCACTACCGGCGACACTGATACTAAAGTTGTTGCTGGCATCGACGGTACCGGAGTAATTGGTACCATTAATCGTAAACGACACGGTGTCACCTTGCGTCGCATCGCCACCAACACTACCGGTGACATTTATGTTACCCGCTGCTTCTGCTGCATTGACAATGTCATCGGTGGTGATGTTATTCACCGTGATAGTGGCACTGGCCGTGGTGTCGACGGTGTAGGCACGGGTCGCGTTGGCGGTGAAACTGTTACCGGCGTTATCGGTACCGGTGACAGTCGCGGTCGCGTTACCGTCGGTCAAACTACCGACCGCCGCGGCGGAGACCGGGAGAGCATCGG
>CALBTB010000009.1 GCA_937967995.1 uncultured Gammaproteobacteria bacterium | reverse complement strand
CAGCTGGTTAGAATGCCGGCCTGTCACGCCGGAGGTCGCGGGTTCGAGTCCCGTCCGGTCCGCCATATGCATATGGGCGCAGTGTGGCACTGCGCCTTTTTATTTAGTCAAAATAAAGTACAATCACGGCATGCTGCAGTTAATACGTGACAATGCTCAGGGAATGATCATGTGGGTGATCATCATCTTTGTCATTCTCGGGCTATCTGGTTTTGTTCTGTCCTCCTATTCCGGTAGTGCCGCGAAGAACTACGTGATCAAAGTCAATGACACGGAAATCTCGCGTAACGATTTTCAGCGCGCTTTAAGTAATTATCAGCAACGTCTGCAGCAGTCGCTGGGCGAAAACTATTCCCGCTTTTTCAACCCTGAAATGATGCGAGAATCCGTTCTCGAAGGCATGATCGAAAATGAATTGATCACCCAGTTAACCCATGATGCAGGATTTCGTGCGACATCGTCATACATCTTTCAGGAGCTGGCCAGGAATCCGGCATTTCAGGATGAGTCAGGACAGTTCTCCAGGCAAAAGTATGAAGATGTCCTGAAACAGTTTGGTTATGTGCCGGAACAATTCGAACGTGAACTGGCCATGCAACTAACCCAGCAACAGCTTCTCGAAGGTATTCGTAATACCGCCTTCAGCCTTGAACCGGATTTGAATCGCTTCAATGCGTTATCGGCACAACAACGCGATATCGATTTGTTTCGAATCAATCGCGCCAGACTGCTTCAAACAATCGAAGTCAGTGATGAAGAGATCAGCCAGTATTACGAAACCAATCCAACCCGGTTTATGACCGAAGAACAGGTTCAGGTCTCCTATATTGAGCTCGATCTGAAAACCATGTCGAAACAGATTCAGGTTGATGATCAGGAAATTCGACAGTTTTATGAATCAAACCTGGCACGCTATTCACAGGATGAAGAACGAAGCGCCAGTCATATCCTGATCAAGGTGGGCGAAAACATGTCTGCCGAAGCTGCCAGTAAAAAATTAAACGATATCAAGGCACAGTTATCGGCAGGTAAGACGTTTGCCGAACTGGCGAAAGAAAATTCCGAAGATCCCGGCTCGGCAAGTAATGGCGGCAGTCTGGGTTTTGTACGACGCGGTATGACGGACAAGCCATTTGAGGATGCGCTGTATGCCCTGAAAGTGGGTGAAATCAGCGGACCGGTGCAGTCCCAGTTCGGCGTACACATTATCAAGCTGAATGAAATACGGTCCGGCAAGGTCAAGCCTTTTGAAGAGGTGAAAGACAGGATTCGGCAGGAGCTGCAATTACAGAAAGCCGAGAGCCGTTTTTATAATGACGCTGACAAACTCGACAAGCTTGCCTATGAGCATCAGGGTTCGCTGGAACCGGCTGCTGAAGCGCTGGGTACAAGCATAAAATCCAGTCCGTTTTTCTCACGCCGTGGTGGGCCACAAATCTGGCGTAACCAGAAAGTACTGACAACAGTTTTCAGTCCGGAAATCCTGACCGATGGTGTTAACAGCGAGTTGATTGAATTGTCCGATGATCATGTACTGGTATTGCGACTGAAAGAACTCAAACCGGCAGAGCGCAAACCACTTGAACAGGTAAAAGCAGAAATTCGTTCACAGATCATCAACGACAAGGCGGCAGAGAAGATCAAAGCGTTGTCCGATGAGGTCTATGAAAAACTGCAGGCAGGAACAGCACCGGCCAGTATCGCTGCCGATAATAAATTTGTCGAACTGGTCGACTATGGCTTTGTTGGTCGTGATGAGAAGCATGACAGCGAACAGGCTAAAAAGAATCCGCTTGCCGCGGATATCCGCAAGGCCGTCTTTAACCTGGCAAGACCGGGTGAAGGTAAACCGGTCTATCACAAAACGGTCGCCACAAGCGGCGATGGAATCGTCATCATTTTGAATGCGGTCAGGCAGGGTGAAAATAATCCCGACGCGGCCACCGTTGAATCCATGCAAAAACAGATGGCCAATATCAACGCACAAATCGAAGAACGCAGTGTCGTTCGGTTTGTACGCAACAACAGCGATATCGACATAAATAAAGAAAAACAGGACGAAGAGTAACATTTCGTCTGCGCAGGGAGAGGTCGCATGCCAAAAATAAAACTCCATTGGCAAATCCTGATCGCTATCTGTCTTGCGGTTGTAGCCGGCTGGTATTCCGGCAAAGACGCATCCATCTTTGGCATCACGCTTTACTCCATTTACGATTTCTTTGGTACGCTTTTTATGAACGCCCTGAAGATGGTGATCGTGCCTTTGATTCTGGCATCGATCATTACCGGCATCGCTGGTATCGGCGGCACTCAGGGACTGGGGCGCATGGGTGCCAAGACAATCATCTACTACATGACGACCAGTCTGCTGGCGATACTGGTGGGGCTGGTGCTGGTCAACACGCTGGTACCTGGCGTAGTGGACGGTGAACCGATCAAGGACATCCTGACAGTCAGTGAAGAGCAGATCAAACAGACGCAGGAGAAGGTGGCCGGCAAGGACAGTGGCACTATTGCGGATGTCTTTTTACGGATGGTGCCGGTTAATATCGTCGATGCCGCTGCGGAAGGGCAGATGCTGGGACTGATCTTCTTCAGTATTCTGTTCGGATTTTTTATTACCAAAATTCCCGATGCCTATGCCGAGGCGCAATACAATTTCTGGCAGGGCACCTATGAGATCATGCTCAAGATCACCGAGCTGATCATTAAATTTGCACCGATTGGGGTATTCGCCCTGATCGCGGAAGTGGTGGCAGGTATCGATACGGAATCAGATGATATCTGGCGACTGGCTGAGGCGTTAAAAACCTTTACGATTACGGTTTTACTGGCGCTGGGTATTCATATGTTTATTACCATGCCGGTGTTATTGCGCTTTATCGCCCGCGTGAATCCGATCAAACACATCAAGGCGATGGCGGCCGCATTGTTAACGGCATTCTCGACTGCTTCGTCGTCGGCTACGTTACCGGTCACACTGGAGTGTGTGGAGAAAAATGCCAAGGTCTCAAACCGAACCAGTTCATTTGTTTTACCGTTGGGTGCGACCATTAATATGGATGGTACGGCACTGTATGAATGTGTAGTGGCGATATTTATTTTTCAGGCGTTTGGTTTTGATCTGACCTTTACCCAGCAATTTCTGATCGTGGTCACCGCCTTGCTGACATCAATTGGCGTGGCAGGCGTGCCTGCCGCTTCACTGATTGCCATTATGATTATTCTCAAGGCGGTGGGGCTGGACGAGGCCTCGGCCAGTGCCGGTTTAGCGATGGTGCTGATTGTCGATCGCGTGCTTGATATGTGCCGCACCACAGTGAATGTATTCAGTGATTCATGTGGTGCCGTGATAATCGGTAAAAGTGAAGGTGAGGAACAGATCCTTAAGGATTGAAAACGCTATTTATCGAGCGGTCGCATGCCGATGATGTGATAACCGGAGTCTACGTACAGCACTTCACCGGTAATACCTGATGCCAGATCGGAGCATAAAAATGCGGCGGTATTACCGACTTCTTCTATTGTCACGTTGCGACGCATCGGGGCCGATGCTTCCACTTCATCCAGCATACGACGAAAGTTATTGATTCCGGCCGCGGCCAGCGTTTTGATCGGGCCGGCGGAAATGGCATTGACCCGAATCCCGTCAGGTCCCAGGCTCTGCGCCATATAACGGACATTGGCTTCGAGTGAGGCCTTGGCCAGGCCCATCACGTTGTAGTTTGGCATGGCACGTTCGGCGCCAAGATAGCTGAGCGTCAGTAGTGAACCATCCCGGCCTTCCATCATATTGCGCCCGGCCTTGGCGAGTGCAGCAAAACTGTATGAACTGATTTCATGAGCGGTACGAAACCCATCGCGTGTGACCTTGTCCAGGTAATCCCCTTCCAGTTCATCCCGCGGGGCAAACGCCACGGAATGCACAATCACATCCAGACCGTCCCAGTAATTGTCCAGATGGTCAAAGACTTTGTCGATTTCTTCATCACTGCTGACATCGCAAGGTACGATGATTTCGGAGTCCAGTTCACCGGCCATTTTTTCGACACGGTCTTTTAATTTGTCATTTTGATAGGTAAATGCAAGTTCAGCCCCCTCGCGACGCATAGCCTGCGCAATCCCCCAGGCGATCGATCGGTTACTGGCCAGCCCAACAATCAGGGCGCGTTTATTTTGCATAAATCCCATGGTCGTACCTTTTTTTACTCTACTGAATTTTGCCACAATACCAAAAAATTCTCATGGAGGACATCTTTTGCGACACATTTTGTCCTTACATTGGTCAGGGCTTGCTGAAGGTCTCTATTCGAGCAACAATGTCCCATGCAGCGGATGAGATGTTTTGTAAACAGCTTCATCATACTGGTGGCATCTGTCTTACCAGTCCCAGGCTATGCAGAAGACAGGCTACAGGTCCTGCATCGCGGCAACGGCTCGGAACCACAGAGCCTTGACCCTCACAAATCTGAAGGTGTGCCGTCGGCAAATATTCAGCGCGATTTATTTGAAGGGTTGATCAGCGAAGCCGCCAATGGCGATCTGGAGCCGGGTGTAGCGAAAAGCTGGACCATGAGTGCAGACGGCCGGGTTTATACCTTCAAACTCAGACAGGATGCGAAGTGGTCAAACGGGGACCTGGTAACGGCTTACGATTTCGTTTATAGCTGGCGCCGCATCGTTGACCCCAAAACCGGTTCCTATTATTCGCAGACACTGGCACCAATTAAAAATGCTGAAGCAATCATTCAGGGCAAAGCCAGACCGGACTCCCTGGGTGTCAGGGCGCTGTCGTCAACTGTGCTCAAAGTCACACTAAAAGGCCCGACGCCTTACTTTCTTGGACTGTTGACACATTCCTCCACCTATCCGGTGCATCGCGCTTCATTACAAAAGCACGGCGACAGGTTTACCCGTCCCGGTAATCTGGTCAGTAATGGTGCCTATCAGCTGAGTGAGTGGGCCGTGCAGTCACATATTCTGCTTGAGCGTAATCCCCATTACTGGAACAACGCGAAAACGCAAATCGACAGGGTGTATTTTCATCCGGTGGAAAATATTTCCAGCGAACTCAAGCGCTACCGGGCAGGTGAACTGGATATTACTGAAAACGTCCCAATCAGCCAGATGGGATGGATAAGAGAGAACCTGCGTGAAGAATTGCGTATTGCGCCGTACCTTGGTGTGTATTATCTGGGTTATAACCTGACGCGAGCGCCGTTTAAAGACAACCTCAAATTACGCCAGGCATTGTCAATGGTCATTAACCGGGAAGTGCTCACTGATAAAATTCTAAAAACCGGTGATCTGCCTGCCTATAGCTGGGTGCCGCCCGGTGTCGCCAATTATTCATCGATTGAATATGACTGGAAGTCTCAGCCTTTTAAACAACGTGTCCTTGAAGCGCAACGACTGTATCAGGAAGCCGGTTATAGCAAAGCTAATCCGTTTACGGTAGAGCTGCGTTACAACACCAGTGAGAACCACAAAAAAATAGCACTGGTGATTGCGGCGATGTGGAAACAGCACCTGGGTGTGAAAACCCGGCTCTATAACGAGGAATGGAAAGTGTTTCTTGCTAACCGCAAGGCGATGAAAGTGACACAGGTTTTTCGCTCCGGCTGGATTGCCGACTATAATGATGCTTACAGTTTTGCTGAATTGCTGCATTCTCAACATGGTGTCAACGATATGGGATATACCAGCGCCGAGTATGATCGGCTGCTGGCACAATCCGCTATGCAACTGGATCAGACGAAACGTCGCCAGATACTGCAGCAGGCTGAACGTCACCTGTTAAACGATTATGCCTTTATCCCGATTTATCATTATGTCAGCAAGCACCTGGTGAAACCCTATGTAGGCGGTTATGAGGACAATATTATGGATCATCATTATACCCGCCACCTGTTTATCAAGCCGCATTGATAGCTGATGCTTGTCTACATATTAAAACGTCTGCTTGGCATCATTCCGACACTGTTAATTATTATTACGATCAGTTATTTTTTAATCCGCATGGCGCCGGGTGGGCCGTTCGATCTGGATCAAACCTTGCCGCCTGAAATACAGGCCAGCCTGGAAGCCAAATACCATTTCGATAAGCCGTTACCTGTTCAGTTTGGTTATTATATTGCCGACCTGATGCGCGGCGATTTTGGCCCGTCATTTCAGTACAACAATTATTCGGTAACCGAACTGATCATGCAGGGCTTTCCCATATCCCTGCAGCTTGGTCTCAGCGCCATACTGCTCGCGTTGATAATTGGCTGTGGTGCGGGAATGGTAGCCGCCTACAGACAAAACTCACGCTACGACTACATACTTATGAGCATCGCCATGCTCGGGATTTCCATTCCGAATTTTGTTATGGCACCGATTCTGATTCTTTTGCTGGCCGTGCTGTTACCGGTATTTCCTGCCGGTGGCTGGGATGATGGTTCGCTGATGAACCAGGTTTTGCCCGTTGTTGCACTGGCCCTGCCACAAATTGCCTACATTGCACGCATCACCCGTGGCAGTATGCTGGATGTATTGCGCACAGGATATATTCGAACAGCGTTTTCCAAAGGCTTACCGACACATATTATTTTGTTACGGCATGCCCTGAAGCCGGCATTATTACCCGTTGTCAGTTATCTTGGGCCGGCGATTGCCGGCATTATTACTGGCTCCGTCGTAATTGAGCAGATATTTGGTATTCCCGGACTGGGTCGTTATTTTGTGCAGGGTGCACTGAATCGCGACTATACCCTGGTGATGGGCGTGGTGGTTTTTTACGGCGTGTTAATTGTGCTGTTAAACCTGCTGGTGGATCTGGTTTATGGTCTGCTTGATCCGCAAATCCGTCTGGGAGCGCAAAGTAGTGATTAATGCCATGCTATTAAAACAGGGCAGGGCACAGTTTGCCGCTAACCGCGCGGCCAGGACCAGCGTCATCGTCCTGCTGGTGATTATTCTGCTGGCCATCTTCGGTCCCTGGTTTTCACCCAATAACGGTGAAGATATTGATTACGACTATATCGCCGCAGCACCCACCCTTGAACAGGGCCATTTGTTCGGAACGGACAGTATCGGCCGTGACCTGTTCGTTCGAACCCTGCAGGGTACACGCATGTCGTTATTTATTGGCATCGTCGCTACGCTGGTCAGTTTACTGATTGGTATTAACTACGGTGCCATAGCCGGTTACTTTGGTGGCCGGGTCGACGCCGTGATGATGCGTATTGTGGATATCCTGTATGCCATGCCGTTCATGTTTTTTGTGATTCTGTTGATGGTGTTTTTTGGCCGCAACCTGATTTTAATTTTTGTTGCGATTGGTGCGATTAACTGGCTCGATATTGCGCGTATTGTTCGCGGCCAGACACTAAGTCTGCGATCGCGTGAATTTGTTGACTCGGCCCGGGTCAGTGGCGCCAGCCACTGGCAAATTATTCGTCGGCATATCATTCCAAACCTGATGGGTGTGGTCATTGTGTATGTAACACTGACTATTCCGCAGGTAATCCTGGTGGAATCCTTCCTGAGTTTTCTTGGACTCGGTATTCAGGAACCACAGGCAAGTCTGGGTTCACTGGTGAGCGAAGGCGCACAGGAAATGGAAACCTACCCGTGGGTGCTGATTTTTCCTGCGCTGTTTCTGAGTATTTTATTGTTTGGTTTTAACCTGATTGGTGATGGCCTGCGCGATGTCTGGGATCCGAAACAAAGACGATGAGCCTGCTTAACGTCAACAACCTGAGTGTAACCATGAACTTGCCGTCGCAGACGATACATGCGGTAAATGGCATCAGCTTTGATCTGAAAGCGGGTGAAGTGCTCGGTATCGTTGGTGAGTCCGGCAGCGGTAAGACACAGTCCATGCTGGCCATGCTTGGCCTGAGCAGTGAAGAGACTGTCTGTTCCGGCACAGCCGATTACCAGCAACAGAATTTATTACAGCTTGACCGTGGCAGGCAGGCACAAATACGTGGCAACGACATTGCCATGATCTTTCAGGATCCCATGTCGTCACTGAATCCTTTTCTTCGAATTTCGACACAGTTAACCGAGGCCATTCAGTATCACAGGAAGTTGTCACGACGCGAGGCACGCCAACGGGCCATCAGCATGCTTGAAAAAGTTCAAATACCCGATGCGACCAGACGTATCGATCACTACCCGCATCAGTTCTCCGGTGGTATGCGACAGCGGCTGATGGTCGCCATGGCGCTGTTGCGTGAACCCAAAATATTGATTGCCGATGAACCCACCACCTCGCTGGATGTGACCGTGCAGGCCGAGATTCTGACGCTGCTGACAGATCTGCGCGATGAGATGGGGCTGAGTATTATTCTTATCACTCATGACCTGGGTATTGTTGCCTCGACCTGCGATCGCGTGCTGGTGATGTACGCCGGACGTATCGTTGAACAGGCGAATGTCGATACCTTGTTTGAACACGCGTCACATCCGTACACGCAGGGCCTGTTGCGCTCTGTGCGCAGTGTGACCGAGCAGCAAGGTGAATTATACAGTATCGAAGGTAATCCGCCGGTTAACACACAGGTCATTGACGGTTGTGCATTCAGTTCGCGTTGCGCGCAATGCATGCCGGTGTGCAATCAACGTACACCCCTGTTGAAACCTCTTTTAGAATCTCCTGATAACAATCACAGCGTGGCCTGCCATTTGTATGACTGAAACCACGATTTTATCTGTCAGTGATCTGAGTGTTGTTTATCGACAGCAGCATGGCCTGTTTACCGGCAAAGGTCGAACATTTCATGCGCTGGATGATATTGAACTGAATTTGCCACGTGGCAGCATTCTGGCAGTCGTGGGGGAATCCGGCTCAGGCAAAACCACGCTGGCCAAATGCCTGGCCGGGCTGATTACACCCAGTAGTGGCAAGATAACCCATTCAAAACGTATACAGTTTGTGTTTCAGGATCCGTATGCCTCGCTCAATCCGGGTATGACCATCGAACAACTGATTCAGGAACCACTGGATTACCTGTCACCTCCACTCAGCAAGACGACGCGTCAGCAAAGGACTGTGAAGATTTTTGAGCAGGTCGGTCTCGATTTCGAACAACGCCATCGTTATCCACATGAGTTGTCGGGTGGACAGTGTCAGCGAGTGGCCATTGCGCGCGCGGTTATAGCCCGCCCGGACATTCTGATCAGCGATGAGCCGGTCAGTGCCCTGGACGTCTCCGTGCGTGCCCAGGTGATCAATTTGCTGGCAATGCTCAACAAGACACTGGCACTTAGCCAGATATTTATCAGTCATGACCTGTGGCTGACCCGCAAGTTCACCGATCAAATGCTGGTGCTGTATCGGGGCAGGGTGGTGGAGTCGGGCCCGACGCAGACGATTTTCTCCCGACCCGCGCACCCGTACACACAGGCGCTGATCGATGCTATACCGGTGCCTGACCCGCAGGCCGAGCGACAGCGGAAAAAACGTAGCATCACGGCTGCGAATTTGCCTCCGGCAGCGAGTGGTTGCCGTTATGCCGAGCGTTGTGAACGGGCCAGTCAACGCTGTTTTACCGAAATTCCCCCCCTGGCGAAGCGGCAAAGTGGGGTGAGCGTAGCCTGTTTTTACCCTATGGATGAATAGGCCCAAGTATGCTATTTATGCACATCAATCAGGAGTTTTCGCAGCAGGCGGATAATAACCATGCAAAAGCGCTTTAATCCGAAAGATCTCACACTTTATTCCTTGTTTGCCGTCATCATCATCATTCTGTTACTGACCATGTACATGATCGATCGGCAATGGCTGAAAATGGCCGAAATCGAACAACAGGTCAATGAGCAGGCAGAAGATCTGCGCGCCATGCGCAAGTCAATACGCAGCCTCAGCAAGCGCCAGTTTGTACAGGGTCATGAAACACCGGCGCTTTCCAGTGACGACATACCACCGTCATTTCAACGTGCCTACCAGGCCAGTCAGCTGCCTGATTACAGCGAGGGCGACTGGCTGGTGCAGTCCTTTGCCTCCGGCATCAAAACCCTGACGCCGTTTGTATCAACTGATCGTTATGCATCGGATGTGCAAAGTCTGGTGATTGAGACACTGCTCACTTACGATCCGGATTCACTGGAATTAATCGGCCATATTGCCAAATCCTGGAAGGTCTCTGAGGATGGCCTCGTTATTACGTATAAAATGCGTGATGATGTAACATTTTCAGACGGCGTGCCTTTAACCGCGCATGATGTGGTATTTACTTATGAGTTTGCCATGAACGAGGCTATTGCCGCACCCAGACAGCGCGCGTATTACAAAAAAATCAAGTCCGTCAAAGCGCTGGACGATCATACTGTCCAGTTTACGTTTATCGAACCTTATTATAATAGTCTGTTGATGTCGGGGGCGATGGAAATCCTGCCCAAACATTTTTATGAAAAATACCTGAAAGAACCTGAAACATTTAACCAGTCCAAAGGGATTTTACTCGGTTCCGGGCCATACAAGCTCAAGGACCCGGAGAACTGGACGCCTGACAAAGGATCTGTCGAGTTGATTCGTAACGAGCGTTACTGGGGGCCGGTCACGCCACCTTATCGACGCATCCTGTGGAAGATTATTGAACATGATAGTGCGCGATTAACAACATTTCGTAATGGCGAGATTGATGCTTATAGTGCACGGCCCATTGAATATAACAAATTACTGAATGACAAGGCGTTGACCCGTCGTGCCTATAACTTCGAATATATGCCTTCAATCAACGGCTATTTCTATATTGGCTGGAACCAGAAAAAGGATGGCAAGGATACGCTATTCAGTGATCGACGAGTGCGGCAGGCTATGACATACCTGACCGATCGGCAAAAAATCATTGATGAAGTCTATCTGGGTTATGGTGAAATTGCGGTGAGTCCATTCAATCCACAAAGCCAGCAACATGATAAAACGCTTAAACCACGTTCCTATGACGTGGAAAAGGGCCGGCAATTATTAAAACAGGCGGGATTTGAAGATCGTGATGGCGATGGGGTGATTGAAAATGCCGACGGCAAGAAGCTCGAGTTTGAGCTGATGTTTCCGAATGCCAATGAAGACTATAAGCGCCTGGTTTTGTTGCTCAAGGACCTGTATGCCAAGGCGGGTATCGTGCTTATACCTAAAGCAACCGAATGGCCGGTGATGCTGGAGAAATCCACCAACCGTGATTTCGATGCCATGGTGCTGGGCTGGACCAGCGTGGTGGAAAGTGATCTGTACCAGATCTTTCATAGCAGTCAAATTGAGGACAATGGTGACAACTATATCAGCTACAAGAACAGTAAACTTGACGACCTGATCGAACAGGCCAGAACAACCGTCGATGCGGAAACACGCATGCCCATCTGGCACAAGGCAGAACGGATCCTATATCAGGATCAACCGTATACTTTTTTGAATCGTCGTGCGGCACTGGTTTTCGTCGATAAACGCTTTCGTAACCTGAAAGTCACCAACTTCGGTCTGAACCTGGATCGTGCGCCGATTGAATCCTTTGTTCCTGACGCGGATCAAAAATACCTGAAGTGAAATTTCAATCATGCTGATTTATCTGGCCAGACGCCTGATGCTGATGATTCCAACGTTATTTGGGATCACCATTGTGGTGTTTGTTGTGATGGCGGCATCACCAGGCGGGCTCAGTGTACAGGCATTGGTTGACACGCAGGGGCTTGAGCCGGAAGCCAAGAAGGCGCTGGAAGATTATTACAATAAACTTTATGGCCTCGATCAACCGGCACCGGTTCAGTATTTGCGCTGGCTCAATAATATTTCGCCGGTCGGTTTTACCCTTGACGATGAAGGCAGTATCGACGGGTTTTCGTTTACCAAGGGATCGAACTTTGGCAAGAGTACTACCTATGGTCGACCGGTAACGGAGTTATTAAAGGAACGGGTTCCGATCACCATTTTACTGAATGTCATCACCATCCCGATCGTTTATCTGATTGCCATTACGATAGGGGTACGTGCCGCGACCCGGCGCGGTGAATTTTTCGATGTCAGTTCCAGTTTTATTATGCTGGCGCTATGGTCGATACCCACCATGCTGGCTGGCGTACTGTTGATGGGTTATTTTTCCAATGATCAGTACTGGCATATTTTTCCCACTTCTGGACTGAGCTACCGTGAAGCGCATGACATGCCGTTTCTTCCGCAATGGGGGAATCCACTTGATCCGCTCAAGCTGGTTTTTTTGATCCTGCTGGGTGCGTTTGTGATGGCACTCTTAAGCATTAAGGCGAATAAACAGGTGCGTGGTGTTGTTCTGGCTGTTATTGGCATGGTCGCCGGCTGGTTGTTTGCCGGCACCATGGCCGGTGAGCCAGGCTGGTTTACCAAAGGCATGATTACGCTGGCCATCGCCGCTATTTTATATGGCCTGGGTAGCATGGAATACGCCAGCTTTCGCACACTCACTATGGGAATGCTGGGGATGTTTCTGGGTGCCGTGATCGCTGCTGCAACCATGCAGGGTGATTTTGTGCGCGGTTTTCTGGTGGATCGTATCTGGCACCTGGTACTGCCGATTATCTGCCTGACTTACGGCAGCTTTGCCTTTTTAACCAAGTTGACGCGTACCGCCGTACTGGAAAACCTGTTATCCGATTATGCCCGTACCGCACGCGCCAAGGGTGTAACGGAAAAAGACGTACTATGGCGGCATGTCTTTACTAACAGTTTATTGCCCCTGATTACCGTCTCCGCGGCCCTGTTACCCAGCCTGCTGGGTGGTTCCGTTATTGTTGAAAGTATTTTCAGCATAGATGGCATGGGTAAACTGGGTGTCGAAGCGGTCAAGTCCAAGGACCGGGAACTGGTGCTGTCGATTACACTCATTAGTGGCTTGTTGACACTGGTGGGGTATCTGATTGCGGACATCTTTTATGCCATTGTTGATCCACGGGTGAGTTATGACTGATACCGTGATACGCACCAGCAGTGGTTATGCAAAATCTATTCTGGTCGAAGCATTTCGACACTGGTCGGCGCGGCTTGGCTTGATCTGGATTGCGGTGATCGCTTTTTTTGCCGTGTTTGCACCGTTTGTTGCCAGCTCACATCCTTATTTAATGAAAGTCAGTGGCGAAATCAGCAGTCCTTTGTTGCAACACCTGACGCCGGTGGATCTCATTATTCTCAGCGTCTTTATCGCTGCGGTAGTACTCTGGTTTCTGAAAAAACCACTCGGGTTTAATGTCCTCGCGATATTGATTACCCTGGCCGTGTCTGCCGTGCTCAGTTACAGCCTGGTCAAGCCGCCTCAGATCGTGGTTTATGAACAATACCGGGAGATGCAGCGCAGTGGTGAGGCCGAATGGATCATCAATGCACCGATACCGTATTCCGCCAAAGATTATTTACGCGACTATGGCGAAACCGGCATGGAAGCTCCGTTCAATGATCCGGAACGGACACATATTTTCGGTACCGAACAAAGTGGCGCCGATGTATTGAGCCGCATGATTCATGCCTGTCGTATTGCACTGGGTATCGGCTTTGTTGCCACCGGTATCGCCATGGTGATTGGCATCATTCTCGGTGGTCTGATGGGTTACTTCTCCGGTGTCGTGGACATGCTGGGTATGCGGCTGGTGGAAATATTCGAAGCCATACCGACATTGTTCCTGCTATTAACTTTCGTAGCTTTCTTTGGCAGCAGTTTGTACCTGATGATGGTGATCATCGGTGTGACTACCTGGCCCGGTTATGCCCGTTATGTGCGTGCCGAGTTTCTGAAATTGCGCCAGATGGATTATGTACAGTCGGCGATCGCCTGTGGTTTGCCATTGCGGTCAATATTATTCCGACACATGTTACCCAACGGCATTGCACCGGTGCTGGTAGCGGCCAGTTTTGGTGTGGCATCGGCGATTCTCTATGAAGCAATTCTGAGTTTTCTTGGTCTTGGGCTGGTTGATAATCCTTCCTGGGGCCAGATGCTTTACCAGGCTGTGCAGTCGGCCAGTTTTTTCTGGTGGATGGCATTTTTCCCGGGTGGTGCCATTTTCCTGACCGTGTTTGCCTATAACCTGATGGGTGAAGCATTACGCGATGCCATCGATCCCTACCTGAAGAAGAAGGCCTGAATGAGCGAACCGTTACTCGAAGTGCAGGGATTAAAAACCTATTTGCAAACGGGAGAGACGACCGTGAAAGCGGTCGATGATGTCAGTTTTCGTATCGGTCGTGGTGAAACATTTTGTCTGGTCGGGGAGTCCGGCAGTGGTAAGTCCATTACCGCACTGTCGATCATGCGCCTGTTGCCGAAAGATATTGCCCACCACCCGGCGGGACATATTCAGTTTACCCGTTACGAGAATGGCCAGTCAGCCGACACACTGGATCTGCTCAGTTGTAGTGATAGAGAAATCCGAACCATTCGTGGTTCGCGCATTGCGATGATCTTTCAGGAGCCGATGAACTCACTCAATCCGGTGTATACCGTTGGCGAACAGATCATGGAGGCTCTGCAGTTACACTGGCCCGACATGAGCGACAAGGATGCACGCCATAAAGCCATTCAGGCCTTGCGCGAAGTACAAATACCGAACCCGGAACAACGTATTGACGAGTATCCGCATCGACTGTCGGGCGGACAACGGCAACGGGTCATGATCGCCATGGCCATGGCCTGTGAACCGGATTTGCTGATTGCCGATGAACCGACTACGGCACTGGATGTGACGGTGCAGGCGGAAATTCTGCGACTGATGCGCGAGCTTCAGGAACGTAAAGGCATGAGTATTCTGTTTATCACGCATGATTTTGGTGTGGTTGCGGAAATGGGGCATCAACTGGCTGTGATGAGACTGGGTAAGCTGGTCGAGCAGGGTAGTGTCAATGATGTCCTGAACTCGCCACAACATGAATACACGCGACAACTGCTGGCGGCATTGCCTGAAAATCTCAGGAAACAAAAGCGTGCGAAAATTCTGCAAGCCACGCAACAAAAACATATTCAGACAGAAAGTCGTTTGATCGAGATTAACAACCTCAAGGTCTACTTTCCGATTAAAAAAGGTCTGTTTCGCCACACGGTGGATCATGTTCGCGCCGTGGACGATGTCAGCCTGTCAATTCACCAGGGACAAATCATGGCGCTGGTGGGGGAGTCCGGCTGTGGCAAGACCACACTGGGTCGCACCCTGTTACGATTGATTGAGCCCACGGCAGGCACATTCAAATATAACGGTCAGGAACTGAGTCAGCTCGGACAGAAGCAGTTACAACCCTACCGGCGTGAGCTGCAGTTCATTTTTCAGGACCCGATGTCGTCACTCAATCCGCGGCTAAACATTGCCGCCACGCTCACTGAGCCGATGGCCGCACACGGCATCGGCGCAAACAAGCAGGAACGGATTATGATGGCGCGGGACGTCCTCAAGCAGGTCCAGCTGGATCCCGATTACATCTGGCGTTATCCGCATGAGTTCTCGGGCGGCCAGCGTCAGCGCATCGGTATTGCCCGATCGCTGGTATTGAATCCAACATTTATAGTCTGCGATGAAGTAACCAGTGCACTGGATGTTTCCGTTCAGGCCGAAATACTGGATATCCTGCTGCGGCTGCGCGAAGAACGGCAACTGACTTTGCTGTTTATTACACACAACATCAGTGTCGTGGAATATATCAGTGATGAAATTGCCGTGATGTATCAGGGCAAAATCATTGAATCAGGTAAGACGGATGACGTGACCGGTAATCCGCAAAATCCCTACACACAAAAACTGCTTGCTGCCGTACCGCGCCTGTATCACTGAGGATCAGGACGTACGGGTCACATCCACATAAATGATCAGACGTTGACCGGGTTGCAGGTAGCGATCACGAGAGACTTTCTTGTTCCAGCGTAACAGCTGATTAACCGTCACACTGAATTTGTCGGCGATGCGTGCCAGTGAGTCGCCGCGCCTTACGCGATAACCGATGCGTTGCGTGATACTGCGTCTCGGTGGCGTTTTGATATGCGGTTCGAAATGACTTTGTGCATCACTGTTTCGTGACCAGATAATGATCTTCTGACCGACGGAAAGGGTATCGCGTGGTGCCATGCCGTTCCATTTGGCCAGCGAACGAACACCCACATTATGGCGTTGTGCCAGGTCCCAGAGCGTGTCACCACTCTGGACGATGTGTGTGATCCGCGTGCCCTTGCGTGGCGTATTTTGAATAGCCCGTTTACGTTGACTGCTACTGAGCATGTAACTGGACAGGCTTTTACTCGCCACGGGTATGGTCAGTGAGTTACCGGCGCGTAAACGTGTGCCGCGAATGTGGTTAACGCGTTTAATAGTACTCGTGCTGACATGATATTTTGCAGCGATAGTACTCAGAGTTTCGCCTGATTTAATTTTATGCCGTACCCATCGCAGTCGTTTTTCCGGCGGGTAGTCGGTGATATTGGTTTTGAACTCAATGGCATTTTCAAGCGGTAACAGCAGATGATGGGGGCCATCCGGTGATGTGGCCCAGCGATTATAGCCAGGGTTTAACTGGTAAAGATCTTCAAGACTGACATCGGCCAGTTCTGCTGCCAGTGCCAGGTCGATCTGGCTGTCCATGTCAATGCGCTCGAAATAAGGTTCGTCGACGATCGGTAGAATTGAAATATTGTACTTTTGCGGATCGGCAACCAGTTTCTTCAGTGCCAGTAATTTCGGTACATAATATTTTGTTTCAGGTGGTAAATGTAAATGGAAAAAGTCGAGGGGTTTGCCGTGTCGCTTGTTACGTCGTAGTGCTTTACGAACGTTGCCGCTTCCCGAGTTATAGGCAGCCAGTGCCAGCATCCAGTCGCCGTCAAATTCCGCATGCAGGTTCTTTAACAGTTTGATAGCAGACTGGGTTGACGCATAGACATCACGACGACCGTCGTACCACCAGTTTTGTTTCAGTCCGTAACGTTTTCCGGTGGAAGGAATAAACTGCCAGATGCCGGAGGCGCGGCCGTGCGAATAGGCAAACGGTTTGAAGGCGCTTTCAACAATCGGCAGCAGGGCGATTTCAAGTGGAATATCATGTTCGATTAACGATTCAACGATGTAATACATGTACGGCGCAGCGCGCTCGGAAACACGATCAAGATATTCGGGATGACGTGCATACCATTTCAGTTGCTGCTCGACGCGTGGGTGATCGATATCTTCCAGTCTGAAACCGTCACGAATACGATCCCAGATATCATTACTGACCATTTCAACTGATTCTGTATCCTGTGACTCGACAATACTGGAGAGTTCGGATTCAATCTGGGATTCAGTCAGAATGGGATGTTTGATTACACCGGGAAAAGCAGCATCACCGGTTATACTCAATGCAACAGGTTGCTCGGTGATCGCCGGAACCGATGCGGTTGACGGTGTCTGCGGCGTTGGAAAGAGTGCGCAACCCTGGAAAACGACAGACAGGACTATAATTAAACCGGTATGTTTCATTGTTATTCTAACTTATTGAATATCTGGTTATTTGGACGAACATAAATGCTACCATTCAGTGTCTTTGAAAGCTATAAGATGACAAAACTGTTAACTGGTGCATAAGGCGCGGTTCACAAAACGGGAATGATGGGTAAAAAGACCAAAACGCGACTATTCAACCGCTGTGGTGATCTGGACAAGGCCTGGGATCAGCTACAGGCCTGGTACCGGACACCATTGGGAACACTGGTGGCGGAAGCCGAAACCGCCCTCATCGACAGGGCATTGTCTGATTTATTTGGCTATTACCTGCTTCAGGTCGGCCGTTTGCAGGATGCGGACTGGTTGCAGGCCTCGCGGGTCTCGTTCTGCGAAGTGATGGATTTCAGCCCGGAGAGTGGATCTCAGGAAAAACACACTGGATTCAAAGGCTTGCCATTTGCTTTACCGATTCAGAGTGACAGCCTGGATGTAGTGCTGTTGCCACATGTGCTGGAATTCAGTCAGCAACCCCACGCCGTACTGCGGGAAGTGGAACGGGTCCTGATTCCAAACGGCCACGTGGTGATACTGGTGTTCAATCCACTTAGCCTGTGGAGTTTCTGGCGCTGGACGGTGGGCTGGACCAGGCGGGCTCCGTGGTGTGGACGTTTTATGAGCACAACGCGGGTCAAAGACTGGATGGAGCTGCTGGGGTTTGATGTGACACATTTGCAGGGCTATTTTTTCCGCCCACCCATTCAGAAGACCGGGGTCATGGAAAAGCTCCGATTCTCTGAGCGTGTTGGCCAGCGGTTGTGGCCAATTCTCGGGGCTTCTCACCTTATTGTCGCCAAAAAGCGAGTGACCACACTGACCCCCATCAAGCCGCGTTGGCGGCCCGGTGCCAAGCTGGTGGCACCGGGTCTGGTTGAACCTTTTCAGAACAAGCGTAAACATGAACAACAATAGTGTGGTAAAAATTTATACAGATGGTGCCTGTCGTGGCAATCCCGGTCCAGGTGGCTGGGGAGTCGTGTTGCGCTACGGTGATTCCGATAAACATCTTTATGGTGGTGAAACAAACACCACCAATAACCGCATGGAGCTGACGGCGGCCATCAAGGCACTGGAGAGTCTCAATCGACGTTGCAAAGTGGAATTGACCACGGACTCCGAGTATGTCAAAAATGGCATCAGCCAGTGGATTGCGGGCTGGAAGGCGAAAGGCTGGCGAACGGCCAATCGCAAGCCGGTCAAGAATCAGGATTTGTGGAAACGCCTGGACGAGATTGTGCAACAACATGATGTGACCTGGCACTGGGTTAAGGGGCACAGCGGCCATCCGGAAAATGAACTGGCCGATCAACTGGCCAATCGTGGTATAGATGAGCTGACATAAAGTCATAATGGTTGTGGCAGGGCAGGGGTGGCCTGCGACAATCAAGTAAACAACGCAGGGGTGTGGGTTGCGGCAAATAGTTCTTGATACCGAGACCACGGGTCTTGAAGCACAGGATGGTCATCGCATCATTGAAATTGGTTGTGTCGAACTGATCAACCGACGTCTGACCGATAATCGCTTTCATATCTATCTTAATCCGGATCGCGAGATCGATCAGGGTGCCATCGAAGTCCACGGCATCACCAATGAATCCCTGCAGGACAAACCGCGCTTTGCTGATATTGCCGATGATCTGTTTGGTTATCTGAGCAAAGCGGAATTAATCATTCATAACGCGCCGTTTGACGTTGGTTTTCTGGACGTGGAATTCAACCGGGTTCGATCCGACTGGCAGGGACTTGGTGCTTACTGTCAGATTACCGATACCCTGCAGATGGCGCGCAAGCTGCACCCGGGACAGAAAAATAATCTCGATGCCCTGTGCAAGCGCTATGAAGTCGATAACTCGCAGCGGGAACTGCACGGCGCGCTACTCGATGCGGAAATTCTTGCCGAAGTCTACCTGTCAATGACCGGTGGCCAGACCTCACTGGGTCTGGATCAGGACGCCGTCAGCCAGCAGGGTGATAACGCCGGACAGGTCAAAAAACTGGATCAGGACCGGCCACGTTTAAAAGTGGTGCAGGGCAATACTGAAGAACTGGCGTTGCACGAACAACGCCTCAACGCCATTGAGAAAAGCAGCGGACAAAGTCCGGTCTGGCGCAACCTCAACAAAAGCCCTACTTAGGTCTTTGTCAAAAACTCGTCCAGCACCAGGTAAACCGCGAGTAACACACCAATCCATAACACCATGCTACCAGTCGGCCAGCTTGCGGCGAGATGATGGCGTATGAATGACAGGTTTATAATTTTCTCCCGCCATAATGTCACACCACCGGTTGCAACACGGGATAACAGGTTGGCCGATGAAGACAGGCCGGAGCGAATGGCCAGTGCGGTATTTGGCAACAGCTTGCGATAAAACCATTCCATGTCCAGGTTGACCGAGTGTAATTCGGGTGGATACAGCCCCTGCTTGTTTAACCAGACAAATGCCAGCGCTGAGAAGAACAACAACTGCAACTGTGCCAGCACGTGTGTTACATCATACGGCCAGTAATCCACCTGCCAGGGTAACAGGGCATACAGGTACTGCGGCTGCATGCCAATGAATAAACACAATACCGCAGCAATCGTCATGGCGATTAACATATTGTTAGGCGCTTCCTTGGTGCGAATGCCCGAGTCATGCCCAAAGAACGCAAAGTAGGGAATCTTGATGCCCGCATGGTGGAATACACCTGCCGAGGCAAACAACAGCATCAGCCACAGGTAGTTATAACCTTCTTCGATCATGGCGGTCATCACCATGGACTTGCTGACGAAACCACTGAATAGCGGGAAGGCCGAGATCGACGAGGCCCCGACAATACATAACACCGCGGTCTTGGGCATGGTTTTATACAGTCCACCCAGGTCCGAACCGTTGATGTTGCCGGTGCGATACAACACAGCGCCCATGGTCATGAATAACAGGCCCTTGAAGATCACGTCGTTAAAGGCGTGGGCAACAGCGCCATTCAGAGCGAGTGCCGTGCCGATACCTACACCACAGACCATGAAACCGATCTGGTTGATCATGCTGTACGCCAGCACGCGACGCAGGTCGTTTTCGATCACGGCATAAAAAATTGGAAAACAGGTCATGGCGGCACCGATGTAAACCAGCAACTCAGTACCCGGGTAACCGCGTGCCAGTGCATACACTGCCACCTTGGTGGTAAACGCCGACAAAAAGACCGTGCCGGTCGGTGTCGATTCCGGATACGCATCGGTCAGCCAGGTATGCAGGAAGGGGAACGCACACTTGATACCAAAGGCGATGAAGATCAACCAACCGGCGACGCCTTCCAGACCGATAAAATCAAATGCCATGGAACCGGTTTTTTGATAGTGGACCAGTGCTCCGGCCAGTAACAGCATGCCCGAAGTGACCTGAATCAACAGGTAACGCTGACCGGCGCGCAGGCTGCGTTCGGTACGACGGGCCCAGATCAAAAATACCGAGCTGACCGCGAGTAATTCCCAGAAAATAAACAACGTAATGAGATCACCGGCAAACACCGCACCCAGTGCGCTGCCGGCATACACCATACCGGCAATTTGTTGTGTGGTATCACGCACGTGCAGGGCAAATACCACGGCAATCAGGCTGGCGATATGAAATAAATAACCGAATAACAGGCTGAGTTTGTCCGCCCGCATCAGGGTCAGTTGAAATTCAAGAATGGTCAGATTAAACAGCGTGCCCGGCGTGACATCAAACCACAGATGCAGGCCGCCAAGAATCGGCGCCGACAACAGAATCAGTTGCCGAACGACACCGCGAGTGGCCAGCGCCAGCAGCGCGGCCAGGAAAAAGGGCACAAACGGCGGTAATTCACTCATCCACATCGTAATAATCTTCCTTACGCATGAGCACTTTACGCATTTCCTTGGCAATCAGTACCAGCAGGACACAGGCGACAAAACCGTAAATGGCATAAAAGCCCGGCAGGTTTTCCCAGCTATGCGAAATATGCCGGTGAATAATCGAGTCCGGCACAATGCCGAGAATAAACAGAATCACACAGATGGCATAAAAGCCGCGCATCAGGCGCGTGACGTTGCGGGGTTTATCAAACAGATATTGTTTCTCTTTATCATCCGCCATATTAGTTTCCTTTGGCTGCTGCAACAGCCAGTTGATAAAACGGATCCGGGTAAAAGAATAGCACCAGGCAGGCTGTGGCCGTGATGACGATCGCGATCAGACTCGCCACCGGCGCTTCTTTGATTTTGTTATAAGTCTTGCCTTCAGGTGGTTTGGCGAAAAACGCGCGCAACGGAATCGGCAACAGGTAAGCAATGTTCAGCAGTGTGCTGATGATCAATACACCCAACAGCACCCAGTGCTGTGTCTCGACTGTGGCCATGGCCAGGTACCACTTGCTCCACATGCCGCCAAACAATGGCATACCGATAATACTCAGACTGCCAATTAAAAAGGCGCCGAATGTGATGGGCATGGCACGCCCAAGCCCATCGAGTTGACTGATCTCGGTTTTATGCGCCGCCACCAGAATCGCACCGGCCGCAAAGAACAACGTGATCTTGGCAAAGGCATGCATGGCAATATGCATGGCGCCACCGATGATACCGAGCTGGCTGGCCAGCAGTGCACCGAGTACGATGTAACTCAACTGGCTGACGGTCGAATAGGCCAGTCGGGCTTTGAGATTATCTTTTGTCATCGCCACAAGTGATGCAATCAGGATTGTGCCGGCGGCAAACCAGATTAACCAGTCAGCGGCATTGGACTGGGTAATAAAGTCGATACCAAATATATATACGACAATTTTTAAAATCGTAAACACACCGGCTTTGACCACGGCTACGGCATGCAACAGGGCACTGACCGGCGTCGGTGCAACCATTGCCGCCGGTAGCCAGCGATGAAACGGCATCACGGCAGCCTTACCGACACCGAATACAAACAGGGCCAGTAACACGGCCGACCACATCGGATCCACTTTGCCGGCCAGAATACCGCCGTGTCGAAAATCCAGTGTGCCGGTGATCATCCAGGTGGCGATGATGGCCAGCAGTTGCAGGCCAATAGAGGTGCCGAGCAGAATCCCCAGGTACACCCGGCCGCCGCGTTTGGCTTCCGGTGTATCCGCATGGGTAACCAGCGGATACGTGGACAGGGTCAGAATTTCATAACATAAAAACAGCGTAAACAGGTTACCGGCAAACGCGGCACCCATGGTGCTGGAAATCGCGATGGCAAAGGCGGCATAAAAACGTGTCTGATTCACCTCGTGATGGCCACGCATGTAACCGATGGCATACACGGACGTCACAAACCATAACAGGCCGGCCACCAGCGCAAACAACATGCCCAGTGGTTCAATCTCAAACCGAATGGCCAGGCCGGGTACCACTTCCAGCAGGGATAATGCAATCGATTCGCCCGCCTGAAAGCGTTGCACTATCGTGATGACCAACAGGCCGAGTGTTGCCGCGCAAACCAGCGTGATCGTTTCGCGAATATTCGGCCAGCGATCCGTTAACACGATGCCAATTGCACCAGCCAGGGGCAGGGTCAATGCCAGCAATAACAATTCACTATTACTCATGACATCCCCAGCATTTTAATCGCGGTTTGTGCCACACCAACGGTCCAGGTGGTGTCAAACCCAAAATAAATATTGGACAGGGCAATGACCCAGGTCGGCACCAGTAATAATAATGGTGCTTCGCGTACATCCTGACGTTCGCTGGTGGCGACTTTGAAATACAGGACCTCGACCAGTTTCCAGACATAAATCACCGCTAACAGCGAGCCACCCAGTATGGCAATGGTGGCCAGCCAGTTGTCTTGTTCCAGTGCGGCGATCACCAGATACCATTTACTGATAAACCCGGCGGTACCGGGCACACCGATCAAACTCAGTCCACCGATGATCAGGGCGCCAAAGGTCCACGGCATTTGCCGGCCGAGACCGGTCAGATCATCGAGTCGGCTGCTGCCAATGCGATAAAAGATCGCGCCGATCGCCATGAACAGGGCGGCTTTCATGATGGCATGATTAAATATATGTACCAGTGTGGCGGTCAGGCCGGCGATACTCGCAAATCCCAGACCAATAATCATGTAGCCAATCTGCGCGACACTCGAATAGGCCAGTAAGCGTTTGGCATCCTTTTGGATGATCGCCGTCGCGGAAGCCACGATGATGCCGATAATGCCCAGCGTCAGGAAGATTTCATTAGCGGGCGTTTTTAAAACGAAGTCGCTGCTGAAGATCGTCAGATTCAGACGCAGCATGACATACACAGCGACCTTGGTGGCGGTCGCCGCAAGAAATATTGTTACCACAGAAGGCGCAAACGTGTAGGCATTGGGCAGCCACAGGTGTAAGGGAAACAACGCAAGTTTGAGTGCCACACCCACCAGGATAAAACCAAATGCCGTATGCACGGTACGCAGTTGAATCACTTCGGGAAGTCGTGCCGCCAGGTCGGCCATATTCAGTGTGCCGGTTTGTGCATACAGTAAACCGACACCGATCAGGAAAAACGTCGCGCCGATGGTTCCCATGATCAGGTACTGATAGGCAGCGGTGAGTGCCTGACGCTGTTTGCCCATGCTGATCAGGGCATAGGATGACAACGACGAAATTTCCAGGAATACAAACAGGTTGAAGATATCACCGGTCAGACTGATACCCAGCAATCCCGTAATACATAACAGGAAGGATGCATAGAATAGTGAGTGCTGGTGCTGCGGAATTTCACGTTGCACACTGGCCAGGGAATAGGGTGCGGTGATGGCGGCAATACCCGCAATAATCACGGCAAGCAGGGCATTGGCAGCATCGATGCGGTATTCGATTCCCCATGGCGGTGCCCAGCCACCCAGTTCGTAACTTATGATACCGCCCTGCAGAACCTGGAGTAACTGGTATATCGCCAGTGCAAAACAAATTGCGGTAATGATCTGTGTGGCCAGCCACGCGAGATGTCTGCCCGGCAGTACCGCCACAAACGGCGCCGCAAGCAGCGGTATAACCACAAGTAACAAACTAACATGCTGGTCTATCACAACGACTGGTCCTGCTCGTGAATCTCTTCTTCTTCAATTGTGCCGTAGGCTTCCCTGATGCGCACGACCAGCGCCAGCGCCAGTGCGGTAGTCGCAATACCGACGACGATTGCGGTCAGGATCAGGACATGCGGTAACGGGTTGGAATATTTTTCTGCGCCTTCGATGACTATCGGGGCGGTTCCTCCTTCGACATTACCAATACTGATATAAAGCAGGAATACCGAGACCTGAAAGATATTCAGGCCGACAATTTTTTTCACCAGGTTACCGCGGCTGATAACAGTATAAAAACCTGCCATCATCAAAAAAATAACAATCCAGTAATTGTAATGACTGAGTATCAGTTCCATTAATCGCGATCCCTGCCGGCAAAGGAATAAAAGATCAGTATCATGACAGACGCAACGGTAATACCGACACCCAGTTCAATCACCAGTATGCCCACATGCTGACCTGCCACGGGGGTTTTACCCAGCACGTCATAATCCAGATAATTGGCGCCGAGTAACAAACTGGCCACACCGGTACCGGCGTAAATCACTACGCCGAGGCTGGCTAAAATACGCAGCACGACTGGCGTAATAATCTTCTCAGCACTATCCAGTCCAAAAACCAATGTATATAGAATAAAGGCAACGCTGAAAATGACCCCGGCCTGAAAACCACCACCCGGGCCAAAGTCACCATGAAACTGTACATAGAAAGCAAACAGGATGATCAGCGGAATCAGGAATTTACTGATGATGCGCAGGATAAGATTATGGCTCATGACTCATCCTCATCGCGTCGGCGTTTGAAAAGATTGCTGCCGATTAATAACAACACACCGACACCCGCCGTGAAGATAACCGTCACCTCACCCAGGGTATCAAAGCCACGGTAACTGGCAAGCACCGCCGTAACCATATTGGGTACACCGGTATCCGTTTGTGATTTCTCGATATAGTAGGGTGCAACGTGTTGTTGTGCAGGCGCGTCGGGATCACCGAATGCCGGCATGTCCAGTGTGCCGTATACGAGAATGGCGCCGGTGAAGACGACGACGGTTAACGGTAACCACTGTGTATGCGCCGGTGGTTTTTCTTCCTGTTGTCTGGTCAGTGCCAGTGTCGCCAGCATTAACACGGTGGAGATGCCGCCACCTACTGCCGCTTCGGTAAAGGCGACATCGGCGGCGTCCAGTACCACAAACACGGCAGCAGACAGCAGACTGAAAATCCCAAACAGCATAATCACCGCAAACAGGTTGCGTATGCGAATGATTGCGATGGCGGTAATCGCCAGAAAACTCATCAGCATGACGTCAATCAGAATGTCGATCATCGGGGTTTCAATCCACTATGCAGGGCGGCATTGGAAAGCGAATGCGTCGCCGTCGGGCTGGTAAACAGCAACATGAAAAAGATCAGCACCAGTTTGAAACTGGCCAGTGTCAGTCCGGACTGCATACCAAGCCCAATCAGAATCAGGCCGGCACACAGTGTGTCAGTGATGCCGGCGGCATGCAGGCGACTATAAAAATCCGGGAAGCGATGAATACCGATGCCGCCGATAATGCCCAGCAATCCTCCCGTGCACAGGAAGATCCAGCTGACAATATCGAGGACCAGGTTCATTCTGACTTCACCTTTGCATCCGCGTCAGCGCCGCTGGTATGAAAATTTTTCTGCTCGACCAGTTTGAGTACTGCCACCACGCTGATGAAGTTGATCAGGGCGTAAATCAGTGCGATGTCGAGTATGTCATGACGCTCGGAGAGAAAAGCAAATACGGCGATCAGTAGTACTGTCTTGGTGCCGAACATGTTGACAGCCAGAACGCGATCAAACACTGACGGGCCAAGCAGGGCCCTGGCCAGCGCCAGCCCCATGGTGATCAGAATGGCGATCGCGGCGACAGCATACATCATGAGTCCTGCTCCATTTTATCGGGCACACGAACGGCCATGCGATTACTGCGCAGGTCATCGGCGGTTTCCTGGCACAGGGCATGGACCACCAGTTTGTCAGGCAGCACGCGAATCGTGACGGTGCCGGGCGTCAGGGTAATGGCATTGGCATAAATGACGCGACCCAGGTCGCTGTTCTGGGGCAGCT
The DNA here is from genome assembly GCA_937967995.1 of uncultured Gammaproteobacteria bacterium. GTDB lineage: Bacteria > Pseudomonadota > Gammaproteobacteria > UBA6429 > Thiohalophilaceae > CALBTB01. The sequence goes on along the minus strand of CALBTB010000009.1, from coordinate 674,561 downwards.
GTACATCAAACAGGGTCGGACTGATACAGCTTTTGGGCCGAATGATACGACGCACGACATCCAGATTGGAGAGAATGATTTCTTTGGTGAGAAAACTCCAGAAAACCAGTAACCGTCGGCTGATATGAATCGGATGGCTCTCGTGATCGACGACATTCATTCGATGGGCAAGGTAAAACGTAATCGCGATTGATGCGACACCCAGTCCCAGAATCAGCGGTTCCAGGTGACCGGACAGCAATAACCATAATGCGGTAAGAAGTACGACGAGACTCAGGTTACGTTTCATCTTTATTAAAAAGCCCTGGTTTGTTGCGTAGCCACAAAATCCGCAGAGTATAGCAAGCTGTTCAAGGACAGAGAAATCGTTACTTTTCAGGCAAATAAGCCCGAAAGTCGTACTGGAATTAGCATGCCAGAACACCGTCAGCCTGGATGAAAAATACAAAATAACAGTAAAATCAATTAGTTATTTTATAAAGCCTGTTTTGTCACAGACTGTTAATTAAGCACTTTTGAATAAAAAATATCTAAAGCCTGTGGTATCTCAGGTCGATATAAAGAGTGGTTAGGTTAGTAGTCTCACTTTGAGGCTTCATGATGATTCCTCCCCCTGCGCAGAGATGCGCAACACACCCTTGCCCTGCTCGTATGAGCAGGGCATTTTTTTATGCCTAGATTTCGCTGTCCTGCTTGGGCGAGGTGTTTTCCATAATAATCAGCAGAGTCTGGATTTCCTGGTCGATCTCACTGATAAAGCCACTGTCATCAGGCGGCGCATGCGATTTGAGTTGCTTGAACTGGTCGACTACCTTGCGGGCCTGGCGAGTAATGTCCGGAAAGCCAAAGGTCTCCGCCGAGCCGGCCAGGCCGTGAATCACCAGGTATACGGCGTCAAACGTATCGGCCAGCCAGTCTGCCTTGAGTGATTGCCAGTGCTGATCAATCACATCACGTTTTTCACTCAGGCTGGCAATGTACGAGACCTTGATCGCCTCAAGCTGCATCTGGATTGTGATTTCTTTATCGGTCACGATATCAGGGAAGTAGTTTGAGCACGTCCGGATTGTCTAGGATCTTTTGCGACAGGATCAGTGAAGTGGCTGACCAGACCTGTTTAAAATTCGAGCGTCGGCCAATCAAGCGGCCGGCGCGACCATCATAGTATTCCGGCCAGTCATCCTCCAGCAGACGATTCGCTGCTGTATTAAAAGCCCGTTCCGCCAGGTCACCACGGCCGGTTTTCATGGCAGCGGCGACAAACGTCCAGAGGAGTGCCGGCCAGTTGCCGCCATTCTGGTAAGACCAGGGAACATTTTTCGGATCGCTACCGGTCCGTACCTGCCATTCCAGGCCTTCCATGGCGGGGTAACAAATCTTGACCGGCATCGCACCAATCAGATTATTCCAGCGCATTTCATGCAGTTTCATTATCATTCCCGCCTGCGTATCAGAGGTCAATCCAAACATAATTGACAAAAAATTTCCAAGCGCGAAGTAACGAAAATCCATTCGCGATGCACCCACGTTGCCAACCAGATAGCCACCTTCATCCGGTAACCAGTCGACGACCCAGTTTGGAATGGATTCAGGATATATATTCAGCACATTGATGCTGTCGATACCGAATTCCTCGGTAGTGTAGCGGTGAATCTCGTTGAGGCGATCCAGATCCAGCCAGTAAAAAATCCGTACATAGTTAAGCAGGGCTTTTTCGCGTGTGATGGCGGTTTTTCGTAATGCCTGACTTTGTTCGTCGCTGGCATTGTAAAGGCTATGCACGATACGCAGCATGCCATAGAAGAGCGCCTGGATTTCCAGTGGATGCCCGTATATGCCCATGCGCCGGTCAATCATGGTGCAGGCATCCGGTACCAGCAGCGCCGGGCTGACTTCAAAAGAATCCTTCAGGCACAGGTGTAATATCTGCTCCATCGTGTCCTGAAATTCCGGGCGTTCAGCCAGACTCCGATCGCCGGTGCTTTCCACGTAGATATAGAGCAGGATCATCCACCACATCATCGAGTCGACCGGTGCGACCCGGCCAATTGCTCGCTCACCAAAGTCAGCCTGTATAAATTCCTTGCCGTCATGATCCTTGTGAACACGAAAACTGGCCGGCATGACACCGGGCTGAATTTCATGACCGGCAACCATTCGCCGCTGGGTCTTCTGTGCCAGCACGGTTTCCAGAAAATTACGCACAATATCCGCACGCCCGTCGGCGAGAAAGACCAGCGCCGAGGGAATGAAGTCTCGTACAAAACAGTCCAGATAATTGTCGGCCGCAAGCCGTTCCGAGTGAATCGCGGCACAGGTGCCAATCGGTTCACCATTGTGATACATCATCGACTGTTCAAGGATGTCATAGGCCGCCGCAATGGCGCTGTCGTGATGTCGTGTTCGCATATCCATCGTTTATAACTAGAGTTTCATTACGGTCTTTATTAAACCTGTTACGTGCCAAATAAGCAATGCACGCGCGATTTCAAACTGTGATATCCTGATTCACATACAAAGCATGTGCCAGTTTTTCATAATCTCTTAGTAATATTGTCGTCTATGCTGCCAGCCCTGATTTTCGGAGAAGTCCTGTTTGATCGCTTTGAAAGCGGAGAAACAGTGCTTGGTGGGGCACCGCTAAACGTCGCCTGGCATCTGCATGCACTGGGACTAGAACCGATTCTCGTGTCCCGACTCGGGGACGATGAGCTGGGACGACAGGCGCTGTCGACGATTGATGAATTCGGCCTGCGCAGTGATTTCATTCAACGCGACCCGCAAAAGCCGACCGGTACCGTCAATATTACGTTGCAGCAGGCCAGTCCGACATTTGAGATCGTGTCTGACGTGGCTTACGACTATATCGATGACCCTGCAACGTATGCATCCAGCCAGGCATTTGGCGAACAACCATTTTCGTTGCTCTATCATGGTTCACTGGCACTACGTTCGAACCATTCTCGTGCAACCCTGGAAGCCTTGCGTGCGCGTACTGACTGTCCGGTGTTTGTCGATGTGAACCTGCGTGCACCATTCTGGAAAAAATCACTGATTGCATCATTAATCGATGCGGCTGACTGGGTCAAACTCAATCATGAGGAATTGATGATCATGGTCGACAAACCGGTCACTCAGCAACGCGATAACCTGATCGAAAGCGCCAGGACCTTAAATGAACAATATGATCTCAGGGCACTGATCGTGACCTGTGGTGATCAGGGCGCGTTTATCGTGCATGGTGATGAGGTCGTTGATATGCCACCGGTTGTACCGGAAAAAATGGTCGATACGGTCGGTGCCGGCGATGGATTCAGCGCCGTGACGATTGCTGGAATTTTGCAGGACTGGCCATATAAAAAAATATTACAGCAGGCCAGTTTGTTTGCTGCGCGCATCTGTGGCATACGTGGGGCGGTACCGCCATCGAGAACGTTTTACAACGGGGTTGTATAAGACGCATTCATGACGTCCGGTGAGAAAAACGGCAAGCTTTACATCGTTCTGATCAGTGTTCATGGTTTGATCCGTTCGAAAAACCTGGAGCTGGGGCGCGATGCGGATACCGGCGGCCAGACGCTCTACGTGGTGGAACTGGCCAGAGCACTGGCGGCCCATCCCGATGTCGAACGTGTCGATCTCCTGACCCGGCGTGTCATCGACGCCAAAGTCGATAAAAGCTACTCCGTCGAACAGGAAACCATTTGCGAAGGTGCAAACATTATTCGTCTGGATTGCGGACCAAAACGTTATCTGCGCAAAGAAGTGCTGTGGCCACACCTGGAAGGATTTATTGATCGTGCCTTGTTGCATGTTCGCAATGTCGGGCGTGTGCCGGATATCGTGCACAGTCATTATGCCGATGCCGGTTATGTGGGCGCACGCTTTGCCGGGCTGCTGGGTGTGCCGCTGGTACACACCGGTCACTCACTGGGACGTGAAAAATTCAAGCAACTGCTCGCCAAGGGACTGAAACAATCCAGTATCGAAGATCAATATAACATTCAGACCCGCATTGAAGCGGAAGAAATTGTTCTGGGTACTGCCAACATCGTGGTGGCCAGTACACGACAGGAAGTCAATGAACAGTATGCCGAGTACGACAATTACCAGCCATCACGAATGGTAGTCATTCCCCCCGGCGTCAATCTGGAGCGCTTTCATCCTCCAACCGGCGAAGAAAATGGCAGTGACATTGACAAAGCCATCTCGCGTTTTCTCGATGCACCCGACAAACCGTTTATTCTGGCAGTTTCGCGCGCCGACGAACGTAAAAACATTGCCTCGCTGCTGCATGCCTATGGCCAGTCAAAGGCTTTACAGGACAAAGCCAACCTGGTCATTGTCGCCGGTAATCGCGACGTCATTCCGGAGATGGACAAGGGATCACGAGAAGTGCTGACCGAACTGTTACTGCTGATTGATAAATATGATCTGTACGGCAAGGTGGCCTATCCAAAACATCATCAACCCGATGATATTCCCATGCTCTATCGGCTGGCCGCCAGTCGCAAGGGCGTGTTTATTAATCCGGCGTTGACCGAACCCTTCGGTCTTACCCTGATTGAAGCCGCCGCCAGTGGTTTACCGGTTGTCGCGACACATGATGGTGGACCCAAGGACATATTGTCGTATTGCAAGAACGGCCTGCTCATCGACCCGATGAAAGTCGATGATATACGCAAGAAGTTGCAAACCGCATTTGCGGATGAAGACCGCTGGCAGGAATGGTCACGCAATGGTGCAGACGGGGCGTATCGACACTTTTCCTGGCCGGGCCACGCCGAGACCTATCTGGAACATATACGCACCCTGCGGGAAAACCAGAAACGTAAACCCCGCAAGTATCCGGCCAAGACCCGACTGGCAACCGTGGATCGACTGGCGTTTTCTTCGCTGGATAACGCGCTGTTCGGTGATGAAGCATCCATGCGTGAACTGATGGAGCTGCTTAAACGTCACGGCAGAACCATCGGTTATGGACTGGCGACCGGACGTAGCCTGACCAGCGCGAAACGGGCACTGAAGAAACTCAACCTGCCGTTACCGGACGTATTGATTACTTCGGTCGGTACTGCGATTCATTATTGTCACCGTGGACAACGCCTGGTGGAAGACCTGCACTGGCAAAAACACATCGACTATCGTTGGGAACATGATGCGCTGAAAAAAATCATGAAGCGTGTGCCGGGTGTGACATTACGGGCGCCTTCCGATCAGAGCGCGTTTAAAATTAGCTATCGCATCGAACCGGAATACACACCCAGTGCGAGAGAAATCAAACGCCTGCTACGCAACAAGGACCTGCACGCCAAGATTGTCCTGACTGAAAACCGTTACCTGGATTTATTACCGATTCGTGCATCCAAGGGGCTTGCCATGCGTTACCTGGCTATCAAGTGGGGTATGCCGCTGGATCGCATCTTTGTGGTGGGTGATTCGGGCAATGACGAAGAAATGTTGCTCGGCGATACCCTGGCTGTTGTTGTCGGTAATCATAGCGAGGAACTGGAAAAGTTACGTGGCAAGCACCGCATCTATTTTGCGGAAGGGGAATTTGCGCGCGGCATACTGGAGGGGATTGAGTATTATCAGTTTCTGGGAGACATCGTCATTCCAAACGATGACATTTAACCGTTAATTGAATTTATCACGTCCATGATCACGTCCTGCAGGGTGGGGTGATAATGGACCAGGCCTTCCAGTACACCGGCACAATAAAATCCATTCAGTCCGAGCCAGTCGCCCTGAGCAATATAACAGGCATCGGCCAGCCCCAGTTCTCCTGCATGCTGGGTGGCCTGTTGCTTGATGCTATCCAGGGCATTTTTAACCAGCACGGATGGAATCGGACTGGTGATGACAGGCAGGTCATTCCCGCTGTCACCGGCAAACACGGTATCGGTCAGTGATCGATGCAGATAGTCGAGCAGGAATTCGATGGCGTGCCGTTTCGAGGCGCGGGACGGTAAAATATCCAGCAAACCTGTCTGCGTGGTTTCATCAACACTGTGAATCAGGCTTGCGTTCGTATTGGCATCAGCAAGTCGTTTTTCAATCTGTTGGATAAATGTTGTTGTCAGGATTTGCGGGTCACAGTAGAAACTGATTTTGAATGGCCCCTGTTTGTGGGGTTCCTGTAAGCGAAGCTCGGGCTGGCTGCTAACGCTGTCGAGAATCCTGTTTCGCAGTGCCTCATTCCACTCCTGCGCCAGGTGTTGCGTCCAGTCCTGGACATGATGCCATTCGCCGTCCTGTATGTGGTACAGGCTGGTGCCCACATCACCAATCGCGTAATGGGGCACGGGAATGTCGTACTCCTCTATGGCTGCTTGCAGCAGGGCCTTATCCCGGCCACTGACATAGGCGAGCGTAATGTCACAGCGATCGATGACTTGCCGAAAGATTTCCCGCACATGGGGCGATTCCGGCTGTAATCCGTTGGGCAGGACGGTGCGATCCAGATCGCAGCACAGCAGTATCTCAGACATCGGCCAAGTTTACAGGGACTGGCGAAATTTTTGAATTAATAGCAATATAGTTGTTATGGAAGCCACACTCACACTCAATTCAAACCGGGTCTTTATCCATGACGATGTAGATGCGCTGATTGTGCATTTAGCGTCGGTTATTCAGGCAGCCGCCGTCGACTGTCAGGCCGCAGGCCGGCATTATTATCTGTCGCTGGCGGGTGGCTCGACCCCGAAGCGGCTTTATGCGTCGCTGGCACGTGATGATCGATTCGACAGCGCGTTATGGTCTGCATTTGAAATCTACTTTGGTGACGAACGTTATGTTCCGCACGACAGCGAAGACAGTAATTATCGCATGGTGAAACAAGCCTGGCTGGATCATGTCCCGATTCCGGCCGCACAGGTACATCCTGTGCCAACACAGTGCAGCGATATTCAGGATTGTGCACGAAACTATGCAGACCAGCTTGCTACCTTACCTCAGCAAAACGGCGTGCCCTGTTTCGATCTGGCGTTACTGGGTATGGGCGATGACGGTCATACCGCCTCTTTATTCCCGGGGACACCGGTGTTGAATGAAACTAGCCGATTCGCTGCCGAGGTGTTTGTGAGCAAACTCGACAGTTACCGCATCACCCTGACTTATCCGGTATTGAATAATGCGCGACGCGTGGTCGCGATGGTCACCGGGCAGGCCAAGGCACGCATGTTAAAACAGGTCTTAACCGGTCCGGACAAAGAATATCCCATTCAACGCATAAGCAATCCACACGGTGTGGACTGGTTTGTCGATCGGGCAGCAGCCGAGGCGTTGCAATAATATGTGGTTGCTAGCGGCTGATATCGGCGGAACCAATACGCGCATACTGGCAGTGAAGTCTTTGTCGGGTGGTGTGGATAAACGTCTTGAAGGCCACTATGCCAGTCAGGATTACGCAGATTTGCAGAGTATTCTGCAGCATTTTATCAGTGAACATGCCATCGACCATATCGATGCGGCCTGTCTGGCCGTGGCCGGACCGGTCAAAGACGGGACGGCGCGCATCACAAACCTGCCATGGGTGATCGAAGAAGACACCCTGACGCATGCATTACCGATTGATCGGGTACGCCTGATCAATGATTTTTCCGGCGTGGCGCATGGCATCAGTGAATTACAGGAACATCATACCCAGACCCTGCAGGCAGCGAAGGCACAGCCCGATGGTACTCAGGTTGTGTTAGGTGCCGGGACCGGCCTGGGCATGGCCATCATCATGCAACAGGGTACGCAATATCATGTGCTGGAAACCGAAGCCGGCCATGTCAGTTTTGCGCCACGCGATGACGAAGAGCTGGCCATGCTGTCGTACTGGCAAGAGCAGCTTGACCATGTCAGTAATGAGACGTTTTTATCCGGGCGGGGTATTCAACGCATTTTTGAATTTTATGTCAAAAAGATGGGCATGAGCGCATCGGAACAGTTGACGGTCAGGCTGCAACAGGAAGCGGATCCGGCCGGCGTGATTAACCAGTTTGCACAAACTTACAAGGAACCTGTGGCAGTCAAAACCATGCAACGCTTTGCGGACATTTATGCATCGGTGGCGTCCGATATGGCGCTGGCGACCAAGGCAACCGGCGGTGTTTATCTGGCCGGTGGTATTGCGCCGTTGTCGTTACCGATTTTACAGACGGATCGCTTTATTCGTCTGTTTAACAACAAACCGCCCATGACCGCGTTGCTGGCGACCATTCCGGTTAAGGTCATCATTAACACTACGGTTGGATTGCTCGGTGCGATGGTGGTGGCCGAACGTTTACGTCGATAATTAATTATTGATTTCGTCGATCGAATTACGCCAGTACTGATCACCACGATCAAATAACTTGCTGTCATCCGGGCCCCAGCTACCAGCCGGGTAAGTCTGAATGAAATCCTGTTCCGAATCCCAGGCGCTGAGTACCGGGTCGACCACTTCCCAGGCGTAATGAATTTCATCAAAGCGCAGGAACAACGAGCAGTCGTTTTCAATGACATCCAGTAACAGGGCTTCGTACGCATCGAGGTTGACGGCGGAGGTACCGCAATAACTGGCATCCAGCCGCGTGGTGTGATTGGCCAGTTCCAGTCCCGGTTCCTTCACCTGCAGTTCCATGCGCAGGCATTCATTGGGCTGAATGCCCAGCACGATCCAGTTGGGTTCCAGTTGTTCGATCTGGGTTTTTCGAAACAACTGTTGCGGTGGATGTTTGAAACGAATACTGATAACCGAACTGTTTTGTTCCATGCGTTTACCGGTACGCAGGTAAAACGCGACATTACGCCAGCGCCAGTTATCGATGTAAAGTTTCATCGAGGCGTAGGTTTCCGTCACACTACCGGATGGCACATTGGGTTCATCGAGATAACCACCGACTTTTTCACCATCGACCACGCCGGCCGCATACTGGGCGCGAAATGCGTGTGCATTCACAGCACGCTTGGGAATCGGGCGTATGGATTTTAACACTTTCACTTTTTCATCCCGCAGAGATTCGGCATCCAGGCTGGCGGGGGGTTCCATGGCGACCAGGGTGAGCATCTGTAATAAATGGCTTTGCAGCATGTCGCGTAGTGCGCCGGCGCGATCGTAGTAGGGCGCACGATTGCCGATCCCCTGGGTTTCCGAGTGCGTAATCTGAATATGGTCGATGTAATTGCGGTTCCACAAGGGTTCCAGCATCAGGTTGGCAAAACGGAAAACCAGCACGTTTTGCACCATCGATTTACCCAGGTAATGATCGATACGGAAAATCTGGTCCTCATGAAAATACTTGTGCAGATGATCATCCAGCACCCTGGCACTTTGCACGTCGTAACCAAATGGTTTTTCGATCACGATTCGCCGCCAGCCATCTTCGCCATGATGCAGTCCGGCTTCGCCTAATGCTTTTGCTACGCCGGCATAAAAATCCGGTGGAATGGCCATGTAGAAAATCAGATTCTTTGGAATATTTGGGTGCTTGTCGAGATAATCCCCGATGCCGCGCAGGGACTCCGGGTCAGTCATGTCACCGGTTACCATGTGCATTCGTTTGCAGAGTCGATCAGCCACTTCGGCATTGATTCCACCACGGGCACGATCATCGAGCAGGCGTTGAATTTCGGCGCGCCATTCATCGTCGGTCATATTTCGGCGACTGAAGTTGATGATCGCCGTGCCGTCCGGTATATGGCCGGATTCTTCCAGGTGATACATGGCCGGCAATAGTTTGGTGCGGGCCAGGTTACCCGTTGCACCAAAAACAATAAACGTACTCGGTTCTTTTGCCATTACTTATCCTTGATAGCATGGCCGCCAAATGCATTTCGCATCATGGCGAGTAATTTGTTGGTGTAACCATCTTCGTCCTGGCTGGCGAAACGCATGTGTAAAGCCAGTGCCAGTACCGGCGTGGCGACACCCTGTTTAATACTTTCTTCCACGGTCCAGCGCCCTTCACCGGAATCGGCTACATAGGGTGCGATGTCCCTGAAGTCCTGATCCTGTTCCAGAAACTCGGCGCACAGATCCAGTAACCAGCTACGTACGACTGATCCGTGTCGCCATAGTTCAGTAATCTGAGCCAGGTCCAGATTAAAGTCGGTTTTGTTTTTTAACAGCGTCAGGCCTTCGGCATAGGCCTGCATCATGCCGTATTCAATGCCGTTATGAATCATCTTGGTAAAATGGCCGGCACCGACCGGGCCGACGTGTGCCCAGCCATGTTCAGCAGAGGGGGCGAGGACTTTCATGACAGGTTCGAGGTGTTTGACGTGCCCGGTTTCGCCACCCACCATCAGGCAATAGCCGTTATCCAGCCCCCACACACCTCCGGATGTACCGGCATCGATAAACCCGATACCTTTTTCGCTGAGCAACTGGCCGCGTCGCTGACTGTCCTGGTAATTGGCGTTGCCGCCATCGATCAATACATCACCTTTATCGAGCAGCGTGCTGAATGTTTCGATATGTGTTTGTGTGACATCACCGGACGGTAACATCAGCCAGACCAGTCTGGGCGGGGTTAACTGCTTAACGACATCCTCAAGTGACGTGGCTGCGATCAGGCCTTCTTCACTAACCAGTTGTTTAACGATATCCGCGGAACGGTTATAGCCAACCACCTCGATACCACCCCGGCACAGGCGGCGTGCCATGTTTGCACCCATCTTACCCAGACCGACAATGGCGATTCGCATAACATGTCCTCTTTATAAAACCATTACAGTAGTGGTTACGTTATAAGAGTCAAGTTGCAAGTGCAAACAGTAAATAAAAAGATTAATTTAACAGGGCGCTGGCTTTATCCGTGATCGAATTAAGTGCATTTTCCATTGCCAGCCGTCGCTCTTCCAGATCATCCTGGTGCAGGTTTTTTTCAATCGTCACCGGTTTGCCCACCACAATGGCGATGCGCGAGAAGGGTTTGGGAATCATAAACCGATCCCAGGATTTTAATTGCCAGTAGCGTTGTGCGGCATAAGCCAGCGGAAGTAACGGCGCCTGGGTAAACTGGGCCAGCAGGATATCGCCGGCCTTGAACTGATAAATCGGTCCCTGTGGTCCATCGGAGGTGGAAACAGGGGAGATACCCTGTTTGACGACGATGTTAAACATATCACGCATGGCCTGGGCACCGGTACGGGTGGTGGAACCACGAATGACTTCCGCGCCCCAGCTACGTGCCAGACGGGCCGGAATTTCGCCGTCGACGGATGGGCTGATCAGAAATCCGACTTTCAAACCGCGTTTAATCAACTGCCGCATATACCAGCTGCAAAACAGGTGGTGCTGATGCCAGTAACAGGGAATACAGGGTCGCCCCTGTTTGAGAATTGATTCAATATGCTGCTCGCCTTCAATACGAACTACCCGGCAGGTGCGCCAGATGAAAAACAGAATCAGGCGAATCACCGGTGTGAGGATGGCGTACGTCAACCGGCGTTTGAACGTCATGCTGCGCATGGCTGTCTTGGTTCCCTGTTACTACGTATATAATAAGAATACTTTATCATGCCAGCCGGGCTGTAGTACACTTTGCGACGATTTGAGATATTTTATGAGCACAGCACCTTATTTACCTCCCGGCCCGGACACCCCTTACGATCTGAATACTACCGCAGAGAGTTTTCACGACCTGCAACCCTGGGTAAAAACCTGGCCAGAGATGTTTTCACTGCAGCCGGTCAAACGCAAGGAACCGGCACTGTTCGTCAACCACCCGGACTACCTGAAGCGCATTCTGGTCAGTAACCACGAGGCCTATCAAAAAGGCGTGGGCTTTGAGCGCGTCAAGATGTTGCTGGGTAACGGCATCATTACCAGTGACGGACCCTTCTGGCGTAAACAACGGCGCATGATTCAACCGGCATTTAGCCGTGACATGATCGCGCGACTGGCCGGCCAGATGAAACAGCTCAACCTGCAATTACTGGAGAAGTGGCATAACCTGGCCAGACAGCAGGCCGTCATCAATATCACGGATGTGACCAACGAACTGGCACTGAATATTATTCTGCGTGCGTTGTTTAGTGAGGACATGGATCGCGTGCTGGCCGATGCCGGCCATAATCCGTTTGCGATTCTGACCGATACATCTGCCCGGGACCTGAAGCTGGCAGTGAAATTCCGCGCCCTGACCCAACTGGTGGGCGACATTATTGCACAGCGGCGTAAACAGCCGGCGAATACACTGGATGATTTTCTGAATGTCTTCATTCAGGCGCGGGACAAGGACAGTGGTGAACCGATGACCGACAAGGAGATGATTGATGAAATCATGACCCTGATTGTAGCCGGTTCAGAAACCAGTGCCACCACCATGAACTGGGTCTGGTATCGCCTGTCGCAACACCCGGAAGTGGAAGCACGGTTACACGCCGAGGTCGACGCAGCGAGCTATGAACAGGTGCCGGGATTCGAACATATTGACCAACTGGCCTATACACGGCAGGTCGTCGAAGAAGTGCTGCGATTATATCCGCCGGTCTGGCTGTATACGCGAAAGGCGATCAAACCGGACAAGCTGGGTGAATATGATGTAACGCCCGGCATGGATATTTTTATCTCACCGTATTACCTGCATCGCCGTGAGGATATCTGGCCGGAGCCGGAAAAGTTTGATCCGCAGCGTTTTACTCCCGAAGCGGTAAAGCAACGGCACAAACAGGCCTATATTCCCTTTTCAGCCGGGCCACGGCGTTGCATCGGCGATTTCTTCGGCATCGTTGAAACCCAGATTCACTTTGGCCTGATGTGCCGGCATTTTAAAATGACACATGTGGCTGACCATCCGGTAGAATTGGCGCCCGAAATCAATTTACGGACACGACATCCAATCAATATGCAATTGCAGATACGTGATTAAACCATGATCGAACACCAGACACTCAATGCAGCGCTACTGGCGCAGACGGACAGTGATCGCTGGGTCACCTTTATCGAGGGGAAACAGAATCACCGTCAACTGAGTTATGCGCAACTGGCGGACAGGGCAGCCATGCTGTTGTTTGATCTGCAGGAAGCCGGCCTGTCGCCCGGTGATCAGTTGATCATTCTGCATAAAGACAACCAGACTTTTGTGGAAGTCTTCTGGGCCTGCTTATTGGGTGGCATCGTGCCGGTGCCGGTTGCAGTCGGTATCAGTGACGAGCATCGCGGTAAGCTGTTTCGCATTTTTAACAAGCTCGAACGCCCGTATTTGTTTACCAGCCAGGACACACTGGATCGCCTGTCAAAGTTTGCCGAACATACTCATCTACATGAATCGCTGCAGGTGGTCAAAAGCAAAACCCTGATTGCCGACCTGATGGACGATCACGATCAGCGTGGTCAGCCACACACACCACAAGCATCGGATACGGCCTTTATTCAGTTTTCCTCCGGTTCCACCAGTGAGCCCAAAGGTGTGGTGCTGACGCATAAAAATATTCTCACCAATCTCAACGCCATTGCGGTCGGGGCCAATTACACGCCAAATGACATCAGCCTGAGCTGGATGCCGCTGACACATGACATGGGTCTGCTGGGTTTTCACCTCAACATGATTGCGGTGGGCATGTCGCAATGCCTGATGCCGACCGATCTGTTCAGTCGTCGACCGTTACTGTGGATGGAAAAGGTCAGTGAAATGAAAGCCACCGTAACCTGTTCGCCGAACTTTGGTTACAAGCATTATCTCAAGGCGTTAAAGAACAAACCACTGGATAGCATTGACCTGTCGCATGTGCGCGTTATTTATAATGGCGCAGAGCCGATTTCGGTGGATCTGTGTGAGCAGTTTATTTCGACATTGGCACCCTGTGGATTACCGCGCGAAGCCATGTTTACTGTGTATGGCCTGGCTGAAGCCACGCTGGCGGTGGCGTTTCCAAAGCAGGGCGAACCCTACCGCGCCACGTATGTTGATCGCCATGCCATGTTAATGGGCGATGCAGTACGTCTTGTCGATGCAGATCATCCCGACGCGGTTGGCTTTGCTGTTGAAGGCCCGGCGGTAAAAGACATGCAAATCAAGATTACCGACGAGATGAATGCCAGCCTGCCGCCAAATCACATCGGCCTGGTGCAGATCAAGGGGCCGTCAGTGACAGAAGGGTATTATCTCGACGATGAGGCCAACAAAGTTGCGTTGACCGGTGATGGCTGGTTAAACACCGGCGACCTTGGTTTTCTAAACGACGAGAATGAACTGGTCATAACCGGTCGTGAAAAAGATATCATTTTTTCCAATGGCCTGAATTATTATCCGCACGACATTGAAGCTGTCGCGCTGCAACTGCAGGAACTGGAGCTGGGTAAAGTCGTGGCTTACGGTGTTCGTCAGCCCAATTCGGATGCCGATACATTGCTGGTGTTTATCCTGTTTCGTGGTGACATTAAAGATTTTATCGGTATCGTGCGTGACGTGACACGGCACATTAATGAACAGACCGGCCTGGAGGTGGCGCATGTGATTCCGGTACAACGGATTCCCAAGACCACCAGTGGTAAACTGCAGCGTCGATTGCTGGGTGATGCCTATATAAATGGTGAGTATGATGCGGTGCTGGCAGAGATCGAACAACACATCCAGGCGGCACATGCACAACATCAGGGTGACCTGACCGATACCCAGTTTCGCATCAAGCAGCTGTTCGACAATGTCATTAAAGACAAACAGGTCGACATTGATGATAACTTTTTCGAAACCGGTATCAGTTCATTGAGCCTGACGGAAATTCATCAGGAAATCGATGAAATCTACCCTGGCATTGTGGATGTAACGGATATGTTTGAACACCAGACGATTGCCGAGCTGGCCGCGTTTATCGAACAAAAGCAGTCCTGATTGATATTTGAAATTACTTTATTTGTGAGACGTAATTGTGAGTCGATTAAATTTACAAAGCCACGCGTTTACAACATCAATTAGCTCTGTGTCCGTGTGGTTTAAATCAGAGGTCAGTTGCGTATGAGTGTTCGTACCCGTTTTGCACCCAGCCCGACCGGCTATCTGCATATCGGCGGTGCCCGTACGGCACTGTTTTCCTGGCTGTATGCGCGCAAGCACGGTGGCCAGTTTGTTTTACGTATTGAAGATACGGACCTGGAGCGTTCGACGCAGGAATCGGTGAATGCGATCCTGGAAGGCATGACCTGGCTGGGTCTGGATTACGATGAAGGGCCGTTTTACCAGACACACCGTTTTGATCGCTATAAAGAAGTAATTAACACCCTGATGCAACAGGGGCATGCTTACCGCTGTAACTGCAGTCGTGAACGACTCGATACATTACGTGAGCAACAGATGGCGAACAAACAAAAGCCGCGCTACGATGGTTGCTGTCGGAATAAGGATATCAGCGCCGATGAACCGCACGTGATTCGGTTTAAAAATCCACTCGATGGTCAGGTTGTGATCGATGATTTGATTCGCGGTCGTGTCGTGATTCAGAATGCGGAACTGGATGATCTGATTATTCAGCGCACGGACGGTTCACCGACTTACAATTTAACCGTGGTGGTGGATGACATGGACATGAATATCACCCATGTCATTCGTGGTGATGATCATCTCAATAACACACCGCGCCAGATCAATATTTTGACTGCCATGAATGCACCGGTTCCGGTGTATGCCCATGTTCCCATGATCCTGGCAGAAGACGGGGCCAAACTGTCCAAACGTGTGCATGGTGAGTCCGTCAGCGTGATTCAGTACCGTGAACAGGGGTTTCTGCCTGAAGCACTGATCAATTACCTGGCGCGGCTTGGCTGGTCACACGGCGATCAGGAAATCTTTTCACTGGATGAATTACTCACGCTGTTTGATATCAAGAACGTCAATCATTCCGCCTCGAGCATCAATCCGAGCAAGTTGTTGTGGCTGAACCAGCAATATCTAAAGGAATCCGACCCGGCCCATATCGCGCACCATTTAAGCTATCATCTGGGCAGGCTGGATATTGATCCAAGTCAGGGACCGGATATTCTCGAAGTAATCAAGGCACAACGCGAGCGTGCCCAGACCTTAAAAGAACTGGCGGACATCTGCGCCTTCTTTTATAAAGATTTTTCCGCCTATGACGAAAAGCTGGCAAAAAAACAGCTCAAACCGGAAGCGGCCGCACCACTGGAAAAAATCAAACAGAAACTGTTTGATCTGGCAGACGCAGACTGGGATCAGGAAACGATTCACGCGATTATTCATGGAACGGCAGAAGAACTGGCACTCAAGATGGGTAAAGTCGGTATGCCGTTACGTCTTGCCGTGACCGGTGGAACACCGTCGCCGTCACTGGACCTGACGATTTATTTACTGGGCAAGGCGCGTACCCTGATACGCATCGACATGGCACTGGAATATATAAATTCATGAACGACGATGTAAAAACGCCGGCGAACTTTATTCGCCAGATTATCGACAAGGACCTGGCGGCGGGTAAAAACGACGGCAAGGTGGCAACACGGTTTCCGCCGGAACCCAATGGCTATTTACATATCGGCCATGCCAAGTCCATTTGCCTGAATTTTGGCATTGCCGAAGATTACAACGGCACCTGCAACCTGCGTTTTGATGACACCAATCCCAGCAAGGAAGACATCGAATATGTCGAGGCCATCAAGGCGGATGTGCAGTGGCTCGGTTACAAATGGGCCAGTCAGTTTTACGCCTCGGATTATTTTGACAAGCTGTATTTATACGCGGTGGATCTGATCAAGCAGGGTAAGGCTTACGTCGATGATTTAAGTGCGGAAGAGATTCGCCAGTATCGTGGCACGTTGAAGGAGCCGGGTAAAAACAGTCCGTACCGGGATCGCAGCGTCGAAGAAAACCTGGATCTGTTTGCGCGCATGAAAAGCGGCGAGTTTGAAGATGGCAGCCGGGTATTACGTGCCAAAATCGACATGGCCTCGCCGAATATCAATTTACGCGATCCAACCATCTATCGTATTCGGCGCGGTGCCATGCATCACCAGACCGGCGACAAGTGGTCGATTTATCCCATGTACGATTACACGCATTGTATTTCCGATGCACTGGAAGGTATCACCCACTCACTGTGTACGCTGGAGTTTGAAGATCACCGTCCATTGTATGACTGGTTTCTGGATCAGCTGGATGTGCCGTGTCATCCACAGCAGATCGAATTTTCGCGCCTGAATCTCGAATACACGGTGATGAGCAAGCGCAAGCTTACCGAGCTGGTAAAAGAAAAACATGTTGCCGCGTGGGATGACCCGCGCATGCCGACCATCGCCGGATTGCGCCGGCGCGGTTTTACACCCGCCTCGATCCGTGAGTTTGCCCGGCGTATTGGTGTCACCAAGTCGGATAACATTATCGAAATGGGTGTACTGGAAGACTGTATACGTGAAGACCTCAACGAACATGCACCGCGTCGCATGGCCGTACTCAAACCGCTAAAGGTCATCCTGAGCAATTACCCGGCCGACAAAACCGAACAACTGGAGGCACCCAATCACCCACAAAAACCGGAAATGGGTACACGCCAGATTCCGTTTGCGCGTGAGTTATATATCGATCGCAGTGACTTTGAAGAAGTGCCACCAAAGAAATACAAACGGCTGATTCCCGGTGGGGAAGTGCGCCTGCGCAATGCCTACGTGATTCGCTGCGATGAGATTATCAAGGATGCACAGGGCAATATCACCGAGCTGCATTGCAGTTATGATGAAAACACCCTGGGCAAGAACCCGGAAGGGCGCAAGGTGAAGGGTGTCATTCACTGGGTCTCCGCGGCCCATGCGGTGCCGGCTACCGTGCGCCTATACGACCGCCTGTTTTCCGTGCCGCAGCCGGACGCGCATAAGGAGCGGGACTATCGTGAATTGCTCAATCCTGACTCACTTCAGACCCTCGAGAATTGCATGCTGGAGGCCAGCCTGGCATCGGCAGAGCCCGGTGTGGGCTATCAGTTCGAGCGGGAAGGCTACTTTTGTGCCGATCTGGATAGCTCCAGCAGCCATCGCGTGTTCAACCGCACCGTGACCCTGCGCGATACCTGGGCCAAGATCGGTGGAAATGGCTAACTGATTGATTCGCAGTAAAAAAAATTGACCCGAATCCAATGGAGTGATTGACACAAGGCCGCGATTTCAGTACAGTGCGCGGCTTTCCAATTGGGGCTATAGCTCAGCTGGGAGAGCGCTTGCATGGCATGCAAGAGGTCGGCGGTTCGATCCCGCCTAGCTCCACCAGAATTCTGTTTTTCAGAGTTCGACATTTTCGGCAGGGCGATATCAGCCCCCGGAGAGGGCACATGCATCAGGTTGGTAGAGTGACCATCTATATTGGAGGTGCACTGACTGCCCTGGGACTGATCATCGGCTTTGGCGCCATGTTCATGGACCATGATGACTATGCCAAACTGTTTATCGGTCTGGTACCGGTAGGCTTTGTGCTGTTGCTGACGGGTACGGTAACGACGTTACTGTCCACACCGCGCGACAAACAATAGCGTTAGTTTTGTACACCTAGGCAAACGTTTTACAACGTCCCCATCGTCTAGAGGCCTAGGACACCGCCCTTTCACGGCGGTAACAGGGGTTCGACTCCCCTTGGGGACGCCAAACATAAAAGAAGGCCCTTTACGGGCCTTTTTTTATGTTTGAAGGTTTTTATCGGATGTCGAACGTGAGCATCGGGTTCGACTGATGTACAGGATGTACAAATGCCGCGGAGGCCATGGACGGCCGAGAGCGGCACCCTTGGGGATGCCATATAAAAATCTATTTTTGCAACAGGGTTGTAAGTTCTTGTGCAGGCAATGGACGACTGATCAAGTATCCCTGAATATTGTCACAATTATGCTTTTGTAGAAAATCTACTTGTTGTTGCGTTTCTACACCTTCGGCGATGACATTGAGATGTAGTGCCTGTCCCATAGCAATTATGGCTTCGACCAGTGTGGCATCATTGGGATCATGGGGGAGGTCGTGCACAAAAGAACGGTCAATTTTTAGTGTGTCGATAGGAAAACGTTTGAGATAGCTTAAAGAAGAATAGCCGGTTCCGAAATCATCTATGGCAAGTCCGACCCCCGTCTCGCTTATAGCTTGCAGAGTCTTGACAGTGGTTTGTATGTTCTGAATCAGGATGCTTTCAGTCATTTCGAGTTCCAGGAGTGCCGGGTCAAGTTTGCTATCCTCAAGAGTTTGTTTGATGGTGGCTATAAAGTTTGAGTTGGAAATCTGGCGACCTGAAATGTTTACGGAAACGCGCAATGGTCCAAGACCACTGTTATTCCATTCATAGGCCTGCAAGCAGGCTGTATGCATGACCCATTCTCCCACAGGAAGAATTAAACCCGTTTCCTCCAGCAACGGGACAAAATCGTTAGGTGAGATTAGCCCCAGTTCAGGGTGCTGCCAGCGAAGCAGTGCTTCGACGCCAAATATCTTTCCGTTATCCTGGTTTTTCTGAGGCTGGTAGTAGAGAGTAAATTCCTCACGTTCCAGCGCATGTCGTAGACTGGTTTCCAGGTTCAGGCGTTCGAATGCCTTGGTGCTCATCTCTGATGAATAAAATTGATAGGTATTTCGACCGACGTCTTTGGCACGGTACATCGCGATGTCGGCATGTTTGAGCAGGCTCTGAGAATCTTTACCGTCAGAAGGATACATGCTGATACCAATGCTGGTGGTTATAATAAACTCTTCATTATTAAGCGGGAATGGTTGTGACAAGATATCAAGTATCTTACGTGCTGTAGTTGCAACATTGTCCACCGAGGAGATATCTTCAAGTACTATTGCAAATTCATCACCACCAAGGCGAGATACTGTATCACCTTCGCGCACGCAACTCGTCAACCGATCTGATAGTGCTTGCAGCGCACGGTCACCAACGTCATGACCAAGCGTATCATTAATGATCTTGAACCGATCCAGATCCAGAAACAGAACTGCCACTGAACGTTCATGTCTTTTTGCGTGTGCCAGAGCCTGATTTAGACGATCATTAAACAGAACGCGATTAGGTAACCTGGTCAGGGCATCATGATGAGCCATATACTGTAATTTTTTTTCATTTTGTATGCGCTCACTTATATCCAGGATAATGGCAACAAATACCGGTGGTGACTCCTCATGAGACAGTTGCAAACGTACTTCTACCGGATATGTGGTTCCGTTTTTGCGGCGATGCCAGGTCTGGAAAACTAATTGTTCCAGTTCACCTTTATATAACGGTTGTATTTTATTATTAAAAGAATCCCGGCTGTATTCGGGTTTTAAATCTGCAGGTGTTAATTGTGTCATTTCCTGCATGGTGTAGCCGAGATTGTGACGGGCACCTTTGTTTACCTGAGTAAAGTGAAGTGTTTCAGCATCAAATACATAGATTTCGTTGGAGGAATTATCCAGAATTCGACCGAAGCGATTTCTCAGGTCTGTTGCATCCAGCAGGGCCCGTTCAGATTGCTTGTAAGCAGTTATATCTTCTACGCTGGACCAGATCAATTGCTCCCCATCTTTCTCCAAGAGTAAACCATGGAGACGCACGGGTACGAGATGTCCATCTTTGTGAATGTACTCTTTCTCATACGGTCCATATTGACCAGTCTTTTCCAGGCTCTGTAACTGGAATTGTTCTTTCTCTGCGTATTTTTCCGGTGTAATTTCCCAATAGCTCAGTTTTAAGGTCTCTTCCACGCTATATCCAATGATCTCGGCGTAGGTGGGATTTATATCAATCAGTTCACCATTCAATCGGCACAGGGCAAGCCCAATGGGGGACTGTTCAAACAACATACGGTTGTATGTTTCGCTTTCTATTAGCGCTTTTTCAGTCTGTTTGCGTTTGCTGATGTCCCGGCACATACCGATAAAACCGATAACAGTACCGTTGGTATCCACGACCTGCGTACCAAGAGTTTCAGTCCAGATGAAATGACCATCCTTGTGCTTGTACCTGATTTCGTAGGGAGTATTCTCGGCATCTGGGCCTGTACGATAACGGCGACGACCCTGATCTTTGAAGTCGTCTGGATCAGCATAAAGCATTTCGGTGGTATTACCGGTTAGCTCATTATCGCTATACCCAAACATTTTACTTACTGCCGGGTTGCACATCACAATGCGGCGATCAGTGTCGGTAAATATCACAGCATCCGGAATGGACTTGAACATAGCCTCGAATTCAGCCTTGCTGCGGGCAAGCGCATCTGCGTAATTTTGAGGTTGTTTTTTTGGGTTACTTTCTGTAGCAACATCGCCGCGCATGAAATGTACCTTACTGTCCGGCAACCAGAAAACTTGTTGGGTTGACTTGCTGAGCTCGAATACCCTACTAATAATACATATATCGTATTGTAATTAAGGGAAGGGTGTTGGCAGACTTGTGTTGAACAATTGTGCAATTTTAGCACATGTACCAGTAATTTTTCTATTAATAAAATTCGCTTTTTCTCGGTGGTAACAGGGATACCATTGATGTATAGGAACTACAAATGCCACGGAGCAAAAGGATGTGCAAGAGAAACACTTTGCGGAAACGTGTATAGAAGCTCTAATCTTGCGAATGTAATTTTAAATAACCGGTATGATCCAGCCAACCTTTATACTGATAAACACGCGCATGATTGTTCTTGATTTCTGATGCACCGGTTTGTTTTGTTCTTTCATCCAGATGGATGTGGTTGCTCATAATATTTCCATGGTGATCGGTGATGCGTTTATCCAGTTTTGACGAGATATGCTGATGTGCTTCGATATACGAAATAATCTCGTGCGGCCCGATGCGGTTGGTTTTGACTATATTAACGGCCGAAGGATTATTACGTAAAAACAGGTTGAATTCTGCCAGTGTATAAAGCTGGTCCTCGATAACCGGTTTATCGTTAATAAACATGGCCTGTATGCGGTTTGGATAGGTTTTTCGCAAGTCCACTTTTAACGACAGTCCTGAATAACGCCACATGTTGGCACCGATTTGTTCCAGTGCGTTTTCGGTGACCACATTATCGATGGCTGATTCCAGCATGTTGCGAAGATCACGACCCCGGAACTGCATGTGATAAATCGGCGACTCTGTTGGTACCAGGTTGTAAACATCCTCAACCGTTATTGGCCCGGGCAGGATGGTCGCACCATAACGCCCCGGTTCACTCACGGCGACCTGCTGTTGACTACG
Source organism: uncultured Gammaproteobacteria bacterium (assembly GCA_937967995.1). GTDB lineage: Bacteria > Pseudomonadota > Gammaproteobacteria > UBA6429 > Thiohalophilaceae > CALBTB01. The sequence goes on along the minus strand of CALBTB010000009.1, from coordinate 652,446 downwards.
TGCGCGCAAGGCATCGGTAATCAGGTTGTCAGCCGTACTTTGCCAGGTACCCTGCCGATATAACAACGTTCCGGTAACGCCAATTACACGCTTTAATTCAGCCTCATAGGGTGCACGCAGTTTCTGTATCAAGGACTGGATTTCTGCATCAGGCTGACTTTCACTGCTGCGTATCGGAAACAGGCTTTGACGAAAAGCGCTAACCCGTTTATCACGGATTTCAAGATCCAGCTGACCAAGCATTTTACCGTGAGAACCGCATTGTACGATCAGAACGGTACGTTGGCTGACCTTGTTATCGACGAGGGTAGGGCGATACAGAATGTCATGTGTATGAGCACCGATAATCACATCAATACCATTGACCATTTCTGCATACCGGGCATCGACTTTCCAGCCCATGTGTGACAGAAGGATTACCAGGTCTACCTGTTTCTGGTTTCTTAAATAATCAACGTCTTTCTGAATTTCATCTGTACGAAGACCAAAAGTCCATTGACGATGACTGGTAACCTTGGACATCCAGTGATAGGTCATGCCAATTATGGCAATTTTCAGTTTGCCGACCTTTTTAATTATGTAAGGTTGAACATTCTTTAATTCTGCTCGTTCTCCCCAATCAGCATCGTAGATATTTGCTGCAACGATTGGAAACTTCGCAGCTGAAAACAGCTTTTCCAGTACATGTTGATCATAGAAAAAATCTACATTTCCCGGCACCATAGCGTCATAGCCCATGGCATTCATCACCTCAACTACCGGCGATCCACCCATGCGCACAGGAACCACGGTGCCATGCCAGCTATCACCACTGTCAACAAAAAGCGTTCGGTCGGGTAATTCTGCCCGTTGTCGTTTTACCAGGGTGGTGATATAGGCAAAACCACCCACCTTACCCTCGCGAACGGCACGTTCCATATACTGATCATCGCCTTCTTCACGATGATAAAGTGGACTCAGGTAACCGTGTGTGTCATTGGTCCACAGGATCCGGAGATCGGTTTTTTCTGTACTGGCGTAACTGCATGTAGAAATGATGCAAAAGATAAGCAAATTCAGCCTGGTCAGTAGTGTTATCATTTAATAAGTGTCCTGTTCATTTGCAATGTATTCATCCTGGCTGATCCGGTTATCCTTGTTGATATCCGCGAATCTGAAACTTCCCTGGTAAAAGAAATTGGTAAACCTGATTACCTGTGGTTTAGCCTGAATTTCTTCTACTGTCAGAAATCCGTCCGAATTTTTGTCCAGCTGGTTAAATTGACTGATAAATAATTCATTGTCTGCCAGGGCGGGAGCAGAGCAGGTTAGTGTTACGATGAATGTGATAATTGTCATTTTCATGGTGCCTATCTCCATAGCGTTAAGGTTTGATGTATGCCCAGCCTGCTCTATGCAGACGCATGATTTCGATGACGCCACCATCCACACGAGTGATCATGTCGCTGGGGTAAAGATCCGCATCTTTCATTTTCATCTTTTTCATGGTCATACCGCAGGCACGAAACCGCACACCCTTTGATGTCGCTTTTTCGAGTCGATTGGCGACTTTGGAATCCATTTTGAGCATGTTCAGGCCAGGTCCAAATGCGACAATTGTGATATCCAGTGGATAATTCACATTCTTCGGGGCGTTTTCGGCAATGTTCAGTGTGAGATGCCAGGTTTTCGAATCGTTGTCGCTGACCTGCATGATTAAACCCTGACGTTCTTCTGCGGACGCGTTGGTCAGCAAGCCAGACAGTAAGAGGGCAGCCAAAATGAGGCGATATATACCTTTGTGTGGTTTGAGTGTTGTCAGCATCTTTTTTTCTCCAGTTCGATTAAAATGAAAGTCGTGTTGCCAGGGATGCAGGCTATCGAGGCGTGCAGCAAAAGATGTGACGGAAACAGGATTTCTTTGTGACGGATTAAAATAACTATAAAATCAGTATTTTATCTTCTCATTCAGAGGGCGCCGGGACATGACGGAATGAGCCAAATCGAAACTGACAGAACAACACCCTTTTACATTGCCGACTGGGAAGTACGCCCATCCAGCTGTGAAATCTGCCGAAATAATGAGCTCGTTAAACTCGAACCCAAGGTCATGGATCTGCTGTTATTGATGGCAAGTCGGCCTGGTGAGGTTATTTCCCGTATACAGCTGGAAGAGGCGATCTGGTCAGACATGGTCGTCGGTTATGATGCTCTGACCAAGTCTGTTGCCAAGCTTCGCGAAGCCCTCGGTGATACGTCCAAGCCAGCCAAAATTGTCCAGACCATTCCTAAAAAAGGTTACCGCCTGAACGTACCGGTACGACACGAACGCGTCGAGAAGTTACAATCAACATTGTCATCTTTGCCGAATAAGGGGAGTGAACGTGCAACGTTTCTAAAACACTCAGGCAGAGGTTTACTTATCGTAGTCATTCTTGTTGCCCTGTTTATGTTTTACCTGTATCAGGCCAATGAGAAAACCGAGCCGGGTAATGCCATTAGTACGGGCGTCGTCAGTAAACCTTCCTTAGTCGTGTTACCGTTTCGACATCTTGATGTGGAATCACCACAGGATTATTTTTCGCGCGGAATTACCGATGATCTGATTACCGCCTTATCGAGTTATTCGAGTATTGAAGTGGTGAGCAGTCGTACGGCGTTTCAATACCAGGGACAACAGGTTGAACTGCCAACTCTGGTCGAAGATCTTGGTGTGCAGTACGTTGTAGAAGGCACAGTGCGTCGCAGTGAAAAACAGATTCGCATAAATGTACAGATGGTGGATGCCGGGCGGGGCACCAACATCTGGGCGCAACAATACAACCGGCCCCTTGATGGCTTGTTTGATATCCAGGATGAACTGCGCGCCAGCATAATCTCGGCATTGTCCGTCAAGCTTAGTGAGGTTGAGCGGCAACGCGAACAAAAACGTTATACCAATAACTATGAGGCCTACGATACCTTTTTGCGTGGGCAAAGTAATTTGATTAAACGTGCCAGTGCTGACGATAACCTGCAGGCAAGACAGCATTTTGAAAAGGCAGTCGCGATCGATCCCGGTTTTGCACGTGCCTATGCGGCACTTGCCATGGCCAATGCCGATGCGTATCGACATGACTGGGTCAGTGACCCGGATACGTTCGCCCGAATATCCCTGCAACAGGCCGAGCATGCATTAACACTGGATCCCGACTCGCGCCATGCCAGCATGGCAATGGGCTATGTACAGTTTTTTATTGCCTCGGATCACGATAAGGCAGCAGACATGGCTGAACGCACACTGGCGCTTGATCCGGGTAATGCCGATGCAAACATGTTACTGGCAGCTATTTATGTACACTCCGGCCAACCCGAAAAGGCAGAGGCGTACGTGGAATCCGGTATTCGCCTGAGCCCTGGCCAGTCGGCTTTGTATGTGGGTATCGGTGCACTGGCGAACTTATTGCAGGGTAATCTTGAAGTGGCACACCAGCGTTATGCGCACTCACTGAAGATCAACCCGGAACGCTTACTGGGCAAAATCTACATGACCATAACTCTCGTACGCATGGAACGTCTGGAAGAAGCTGCCTGGTACGCCGAGGAGATCAGGGCCTCTGTGCCGAATTTCGATGCCGAGCAATGGGCAAACAAACAGCCTTATAAGAATAAAAAAGTTAATCAGCAGCTGATTAATGATTTATATAAGGCGGGATTGAAATAACACATCCATTAATGCGTCCTTTTACTTAAGGCGCGAAAATCGCAGCAAAAAGTAGTAATGGTGTCTCTATACAACTAAACGTTTTTATATCTATATAGTTGTTGATAATGCGAATATTATTGTTTGCTGTATAACACCGCTCGAATATTCCTCACTCAAAATATTTCAATTTAATCTATCGAATTTTCTTCTTAAAATTCCGTCACTTATAGAGCACTGCGGCGCAATTTATGCTTGTATACAATTTTCTTATTTTAGAGAATTCGCATTAAATATACCCATAGAACCGTTATATATAGTAAAAAGCAATAAAAGATAGTTGAACTAACGCTTGGCTCACCGGAAATCCTTGTTTAAACTGTGCGGCCTCAAACATGAGGTAAACGGCGGCTTCAAACCGTACTTTTACCGTAGTGGTTGAGCAGCAGGCCCGGGACTGCATTACCCGGTTTTGCGGTCCTGCACACTTGCGAATAATGATAGTAATAAACAATTATAGAGGAAGAGTCCGATATGCTGACCACCAACCCATTCACAGAGCTATTCACAATGATTCCGCCGATAGCGATGCAGATTTTTGTTATCGCCATGGTAGTGCTCGTCGTGGCTGGAACTATCTTTGATATCCTGCACAAGAAAAGCGCGAAGTATTTCTTCGAGAACGCCAAGAAGGCACAAGCCAACCGTAAGCGCTCGGTCGGTGGCGGAGAAAAAATTGGCATCGCCGTTAAAACGGTTGCCCATGACGTGCTGACTTCAGGCGAGTTCTGCAACCCGATGCGTCGAATTTCGCACCTGATGACCATGTACGGGACGATCGCCTTTATCGTGGCGACCGCAGTCATCGTTTTTGCTTATCCGGAAACAGCGGCGCCAGAAATCTGGCCGTTAATCTGGCATATCGGTGCAATTTCCGTGATGGTGGGTGGTTACTGGTTCTGGTTCTTCATTCGCGTCGACGTCGCGGCAGAAGGACGTAAATGGTATCAACTGCAACAGGCCGACCTGTTTATCGTTTCCCTGCTGGCAACCACGACCTTTGCCATCATCTGGTCATGGGTACAGAGCAGTAATGGTGCAGGTGTCGGTTCAATGGTCCTGTTTGCTCTATATATTATTTCCGCCATTGTCCTGTTTGGTGGTATTCCCTGGTCCAAGTTTGCTCACATGTTCTTTAAGCCAGCGGCTGCTTATCAGAAGCGTGTCACCAAAGCGGATGGTTCTTATGAGAATCTGCCTTCTGACTACGATCTGACCGATCCGGCAGTACAGGCTAAATTCCCGGATATTCCGGAATATATGGGTAAGAACCCACCAAACATGGGGCTTGGTATTAAGCGCGATGCGCCTCAGCACTACTAAGCGTATTAGTGGTTAATCGAACAAGAATTTAATAGGGGAAATACTATGCCTACATTTGTATATATGACTCGTTGTGATGGCTGTGGTCATTGCGTTGACATTTGTCCTTCAGACATCATGCACATCGATAGCGTTACACGTCGTGCTTATAACATTGAACCCAACATGTGCTGGGAATGCTATTCCTGCGTAAAAGCCTGTCCGCAACACGCCATTGACTGCCGTGGTTATGCTGACTTTGCACCGCTTGGTCACTCAGTGCGCGTTCACCGTGATGAGGAAAAGGGCGTTATTGCATGGCGCATCAAGTTCCGCAACGGCAAGAAAGACATGGACCTGTTGGCACCAATTACCACCAAGCCATGGGGTAAGCACATTCCTAAACTCTCTGAAGTTGCTGGTCCAACAAAAGAACAACGTGACAGCCAGCTGCTGTACAACGAACCCAAATACATTCGTATGGATGATGATGGGATTCACACACTGGAAAAAGCTGGCCTGAAAATGAAAGCGGGAGTGTACTACTAATGGCTAAAACTATCGTAGAAGACAACATTGATATCCTGGTCTGTGGTGCAGGCCTGGGTGGTACCGGTGCGGCTTTTGAAGCACGATACTGGGGTCAGGACAAGAAGATTGTTATCGCTGAGAAAGCAAACATCGATCGTTCCGGTGCGGTTGCGCAAGGCTTGTACGCCATCAACTGCTACATGGGAACACGTTTCGGTGAGAACAATCCGGAAGATCACGTGCGTTATGCGCGTATCGACCTGATGGGTATGGTCCGTGAAGACCTGCTGTTTGATATGGCGCGTCACGTTGACTCGGCTGTGCATCAGTTCGAGGAATGGGGTCTGCCATTAATGCGTAATCCGAAGACGGGTACTTATCAGCGTGAAGGTCGCTGGCAGATCATGATTCACGGTGAATCTTATAAGCCTATCGTTGCTGAAGCGGCGAAAAAGTCTGCTGACAAGGTTTATAACCGTATCTGTGTAACTCACCTGTTAATGGACGAAGCGAAAGAAAACCGTGTTGCGGGTGCCGTTGGTTTCAACGTCCGTACCGGTAACTACCACGTATTCAAGTCCAAGACTGTTATCGTTGGTGCCGGTGGTGCCTCCAACATCTTCAAGCCACGTTCCGTGGGTGAAGGTGCAGGTCGCGTCTGGTACGCACCATGGTCATCCGGTTCAGCTTATGGCCTGTTGATTGGTGCCGGTGCCAAAATGACACAGATGGAAAACCGTATCGTACTGGCTCGTTTCAAAGACGGTTACGGCCCGGTTGGTGCATACTTCCTGCATCTGAAAACTTATACCCAGAACGCCTACGGCGAAGAGTATGAGTCAAAGTGGTTCCCGGAACTGCAGAAGATGGTGGGTAAGGAATACCTGGATCCGGAAGTGTCTCACCGTACACACCGTCCAATTCCGACCTGTCTGCGTAACCATGCTTTGATTAACGAAGTAAATGCCGGTCGTGGTCCGATTCACATGGTCACCATGGAAGCGTTCCAGGATCCACACCTGGAAGAGATTGGCTGGCATAACTTCCTGGGTATGACCGTTGGTCAGGCCGTCCTGTGGGCTGCCACCGACGTGGATCCCAAGTACGAAAACCCGGAACTGACTACCTCTGAGCCTTATGTAATGGGTTCACATGCGACCGGTTGTGGCGCATGGTGTTCAGGTCCTGAAGATGTATCACCAGATGAATATTTCTGGGGCTACAACCGTATGACAACCGTTGAAGGTCTGTTCGGTGCCGGTGACGCCGTTGGTGGTACGCCTCACGCGTTCTCTTCCGGTTCCTTTACCGAAGGTCGTCTGGCTGCCAAGGCTGCCTGTCAGTACATCGACGATGGTAAAGCCGAAGGCATTCGGGTTTCTGAACAGCAGATCAGTGATCGCAAGAAAGAAATCTTCAAGCCGATGGAACATTACAAGATGTATCGTAATGAAATCACGGCGGGTGAAGTTAATCCTAACTACATCAACCCACGCCAGGGTCTGGACCGTCTGCAGAAGCTGATGGATGAATACTGTGGTGGCGCCAGCGTTAACTACATGACCAACGACAAGCTTCTGAATATCGGTCTGAAGAAACTGAGAATTATGGAAGAAGATCTGGAAAAGGTTGCTGCGAAGGACTATCACGAACTCATGCGTGCATGGGAATTAAAGCACCGTCATCGCACATCAGAATCAGTTATGCATCATACGTTGTTCCGTAAGGAAACGCGTTGGCCCGGTTACTACTACCGTGGTGATGCGCTGAAGCTGGATGATGACAACTGGCATGTGCTGACGGTTTCACGTCGTGATCCAAACACAGGTGAATACACAATGGAGAAAGCTCCTTGCTATCACCTGGTGGGTGATAACGAGTAAATCCATGCAGTAATGGCTGTGATACACCAGCAACTTCTTGTACGAAAGGGGTTGCTGGTGTTTTTTTTACGGAAGGAATGGTTTTCAGCCTTTATTACGGATAATTTTTAACGAACCTGAATCTGTATTAACTGGTGAAACTGAATCATGAATATGACATCTGAAGCATCAATGACGACACAAAATCAGTCAAATATCATCAATATGCCTGATGAGGAGTTGCTGGCCATCGCCCATCCTATGTGGGAAGACCTGATTAAATACTCCAATAAAGGGCAGTACGGCAAATTTGTTCGCAAGTTTTCATACAATTTGTTATTTGGCCTGAATGAAGTGGAAATCGGTAAACAGTTTGCCAAAAGTGAGCTGACCAGAAACCTGGCCAAAGAATACGATTATCTGGGTACGATTCGCCGCGGTGAGCATGTCACGATACTGTATCGTGTTCGCAGCACCAAAAGAGAAGGTGAGTGGCTGGGTCGTATGGTGCTCGGATATGAGGATGGCGAAGTCAAAATTTTTGGCGCCTCAATATTCTGATAATACAGTTATAAAACCAGTAAAATGAACGAACAAATTGAAGACGCAGTTGGTGACAACAAGTACGTTGAGCTAACGTACAAGGTCATCGATAAAAAGTCGGGGACTGTACTGACCGAGGTCGAGTATCCACTGGGTTATGTTCATGGTGTTACCGAAGTACTGGCACCTGCTGTGACCGCGGAACTGGAAGGCCGGCTGGCAGGTGATGTGATCGAAGTACCGATCGATTGTAACCAGTTGTATGGACCCAGGGACGAATCTCTCGTGATTATCGAGCCCATACAGAATGTGCCAGAGGAATATCGTGAAGTGGGCATGTCCATTTTAATGGAAAACGATAAAGGCCAGACCAAGTCGTTTCTGGTCACCAGAGTGGACAAAAAGACGGTGACATTCGACGGTAACAATCCCCTTTGCGGCAGAGAAGTTATCTTTCGACTTGAGATTAAAACCGTCCGTGATGCGACAAAGGAAGAGATAGAGTCCGGCGGCAAGGTTGAGGAAGTTCCGGACGTTGCAGGTACTGTTAAAGTGCCAGTGCAGTAGTTGGACAGGTTAAGTGAGTTAGGCGAATGGGAGTTGAAGTTTGTCGTCTGAAGCAAAAGCAGAAAAAAAACGAGACCCGAATAACCCATGCCTGTTTTGCACTGACCCACGGGGAGTGTCGCTGCAAAAGGAACTTGCTTATAGTGCCCGAGATACTTATGCAGTAAACCCGGGGCACACACTGATTATACCGCGGCGTCATGTCGCCAGTTTTTTTGACCTGACGCCCGAAGAGATCAACGCCTGTATGGAATTGATCATTGAAGAGCGTAAGTTGCTGGACGAAGAATTTCAGCCTGACGGTTACAACATCGGTGTTAATGTTGGTCAGGCAGCCGGGCAAAGTATTTTTCATGTCCACATTCACGTCATTCCCCGTTATGAGGGCGACGTGGAAAACCCCCAGGGGGGTGTGCGGCATGTGATTCCCAAAAAGGGACATTACAAACGTTAGTAAGTATAATTGTCATCAGTTAACTTTAACCATTTGAGGAGTGATCATAATGAGCGATGCACCTAAAGAAAGACCCAAGGTTCCAGAGGGTAAGTCACGCTTTGTAACAACCCGCCAGAAAGCACCGAATGATAAGGGCTTCGTTGGCTATGAAACCAGCTGGGAACCGCTCCAGAAAGAAGTACCTTACAGCACTCCCAAGAAACCCTAATGAAATCTGGCCGCGCGGCCATCAGGTACGCGCGGCTATTTCATCTTGATAACGTGACCGGTGCTACATGCGACAGCACGGTGTAATCTTTTGATGGAACAAAGACGTCGCCTGTAATGATAAGGATGTATTCCAGGCGATTGTTATTACCTTTCGTCGGGGTTGTTCAGATCGCGGACTTCGGCAGGGCACGTGCCATCAGCCTGGATGGCGAAAACTGGGCAATTCGATACGCCCTGGTTGATCCTGATCAGCTCGATAACAGCTTCTCCGATGATCCACGCAAGAACTATTCGCTGGTCGCTACCATTGAACAGAAAACCCTGAAACACCAGCCGATTCATCCCGTTCTGGAACCTGATGCTATTCGAAATATAGTTCAGGAACTCTACGAAACATTAATCACGGCGACAGTTCCGTTTGCAGCGGCGGATCGATATGAATACTGGCTGCTGGACAGTCAGGACAATAGCCCGCTGGCACTCTTACAAACTCACATCGAATACAACCAGCAAACACCAACGCCTGAACTACTCTGGTTCGCCATGCCATCTGCCCAGCTTAAAATTGACGATACGCAGTCTGTCGAGCAGGATGAATATGTCCCACCTATTAATTACCGCCTGGAAAGGCTAATTGAAGAACGTGCGGGTTCCAGTCCACGTGCAGTCTGGATTGACCGGCAGATTTCGAATTCGGAAAATTTTCCGCCCTGCCTGATCAGTGAAGACTGGCAGGAAGAGGATCAGCAGCGCTTGTGTGATCTGTATATTGAACGTCTGGCACCACGGTTATTAATGCTCGGTGGGTTACCAGTAGACGTGAGACAACGGCTGGAGCAGGCAGCACGCCAGTATGCCTTTGATATAGATCGGTTTTACCCTTTGTATCCTGAAATCATAGATATGGAATTGATGAACAGTGCGCGGGTCGAGGCGCGTATGCGTCGTGCCAATGATTCATAACTTATAACGATATGACAACAATAACAATAACCGGTCTTGGTTTTTCGATTTTTAGCGCGATAATATTGTGCTTTGCTTACCTGCTGTTTTTTAAAAATCTCAATAAGTCCTGGCTGGCCATCACTTCCTGTATTTCTTTACTGTTCACATTAACATTGTTGCAGCTACATCATCTCGATTTTTTACTGAATAAAAGCGAATTATTTGAGAGCGGTTCATACCGGTTCTGGCTGACAATGGCGCCACCAATGTTTTATCTCTTTAGCAGGGCCATATTGTTACCTGGCGTGAAAAATAGTCCGCTATTGATTCTGCATCTGACACCGTTGTTGCTGAATTTTATTCCGCAGTATGAGATCGCAATTGTTTTGTTGTTTGTCGTCGGTACAGCTTATTCATTGTGGTTTGCCAACCTCATTTATAATCTGCGTGCGCAGCGATCCCGTTTCAAGGTGGAGATGTTTTTTTTCGGTCTTTTTGCCATTATGGCTATTCTGGTCCTGACTATGGGCATCCTGGTGCCCTATATTGATAACAGTTACTTTTATTATTTCTACGCCAATAGTATTACGCTTGCATTCTTGTTGATTGTGATGGCTTTGATCAGTTTTCCGGATCTGCTTAATGATATCGCGGTTGTCGCCAGTCTCAGTTACACAACATCAACACTTAAAAATATTGATATTGATGAGCAGGCAAAAAAGCTTGATGAGTTGATGCGCGACGCGAAATTGTACCAGAATGAAAATCTCAATCTGGCGATGGTCGCCGATGCCATGGCGCTGACCAGTCACCAGCTATCCGAGCTGATCAATGTACATTTCGGCAAGAGTTTTTCACGCTATATTCGCGAACAACGGGTTACGGCCGCAAAAGCTTTACTGGCCAGCCAGCCGGAGGCTTCGATTCTGGCTATCAGCCTGGAAACCGGCTTCAAATCCCAGTCTAATTTTTATGCTGCTTTCAAGGAAATCATCGGAATGTCACCGGGTGATTACCGCAAATCACTGCCTGATATCGCCTGAAACATCTGTTTCGACTCCTGATTTATCATTCAGGAGTTCTGTAACCTATTGTTATTAATGGAATAATAAGATTTTATGGTTCTGGATTATCTGTCTGGAAGCTGTATATCGGTCTGCCGACTAGGCTTATATCTGTGCAGAACAAAAAAGGGAGACTTATGAAATCCAGCATTTATACACGTCGTGGCAGACTGGTTTTCCTGCTAGTCATGATCGGACTGGCTTCTCTGGCAGTGCGCCTGCTTATTGGCTATCGGTTCCATGAGTCCGCCCTGTTATATGTCGGTATTCCGTTTGTCATCGCGCTGGTACTGATTTTGTTACGGCCGGTCGGCGAGGTAGGCTGGAAAAAGCGCTATCTGATTCGAATCATGGATGCCTTCATCATTATGTTCGGCAGTTCTATCGTGTTATTCGAAGGATTTGTCTGTGTGGTGATGTTCATGCCGATCTATCTGATCATCATTCTGATCATGTTTCTGGTTGAATTTTTCAGTGAACGCGCCAGGAATCAACGTGGCAGATTATCCATGCAGCTGTTTCCTGTATTGATTTTGATTTCATCACTGGAAGGGGTATTTCCTCAATGGAGCTTCGATCGCCAGGAAAAGGTCAGTGTCACACGCGTCGTGCCGGTGAGTATTAACCAGATTCACCATAATCTGGTGCAACCCATGGATTTACGTACCTCGCGTCCGTGGTTCCTGCATTTGTTTCCCATGCCATATGACATCAAGGCCGGTAGCCTGAACGCGGGTGACGTGCATGAAATACACTTTCGTTATTACCGCTGGTTTGTGACGAACCTGCATGAAGGCAGAATGTTGCTGGAGATATCACAGGTAGATACGAATCGAATTAAAACCACCTTTCTCGATGATACCAGTTATTTTTCGAATTATCTCAAACTCCAGGGAACCGAAATTCAATTACAGCAAATCGATGCATCAACCACGCAGGTCACACTGAATATTGAATATGAACGTACACTGGATCCGTACTGGTACTTTGCTCCGGTTTCCCGTTATGGCATCAGTAAAACCGCAGAATTTCTGATAGATGAGGTCATTGCCCATGAAAGTCTCTGAATCAAACAGCCAGGTTTACGATAACCCGCGAATAGTCGCACAGCCAGACACGAACGCATGGCAGGGTAAAGTCGTCTGGTCACCCGTAAAGTCCATCTGGGTGATGAGCATGACCAGTATCGGTATCATCGGTGCCGCATATACATTTTCACTGACAAATTTACTGGTTTTTCTGATCACAACGGGCATTACCCTGTGCCTGGGTCATTCGTTAGGGATGCATCGGCGTTTTATTCATAACAGTTATGAATGCCCCAAATGGCTGGAATACCTGTTTGTCTATTTCGGTGTGCTGGTCGGTCTGGCCGGACCATTAGGCATGATGTATACACATGATCTGCGTGACTGGGCACAGCGGCAGCGACGTTGTCATCCGTATTTTGGTCATAAGACTAATATTTTAAGAGACGGATTCTGGCAATTACATTGTGATCTTCATCTTGCACATCCGCCACTATTCCGGCCAGAAGATTCTATTGCTACTGACCGCATTTATCGGTTTATGGAACAAACCTGGATGTGGCAACAATTACCGGTTGCATTGGCTCTCTATTTTATTGGTGGAATCGAATGGGTCATCTGGGGTGTCTGTTTACGGGTTACGGTATCAGTGACAGGACACTGGTTGATTGGCCATTTTGCGCATAACACCGGGCATCGTGAGTGGCATGTAGAGGGTGCGGCTGTACAGGGCTTCAATATTCAGTTTTGTGGACTGATTACCATGGGGGAGTGCTGGCATAACAACCACCATGCCTTTCCAAACTCTGCATTACTTGGTATTCGTGATAACCAGACGGATCCGGGCTGGTGGGTACTGATGCTGCTGCAAAAACTGGGGCTGGTATGGCACATAAAAACACCTCAGGACCTGCCTGCCAGACAGGAGCTAATTACACTTGAAAAAAACTCAGTAAATGAGAAACTAATGATGTCACTGGAGTAACGGTATTTGTTTCATACATGCCAGCTAAAAAGAAGAAAACAGCGGCGAAGAAAAACTGGACCCGACTCAGTAACGAGGCCTTACTAGACTGGCGCATCTGCGACCTGGGCCTGACGCTGCAGCACAGTCCGCTCGAAAAACTGATTCAGCGCCTGTATGCAGAGCTGGCGCGCCATCAGATCCTGTTTCAACCCCATTTCTGGATTTCCGATGAGTGGTATTGCCCGGATGGTATTCCCGGTGTGTCGATTCCATTTTACCTGGCACATCCACGTCTGAAAAAACTGGAAATGGACATGATGCTGGAAGTGGAAGGGGGCGATCCACGCTGGTGTATGATGTTATTACGCCATGAATCAGCGCACGCATTATTGAATGCCTACAAGCTGGATAAGTTACCGCAATGGAAAAAAGTATTTGGCAATCCCAAAGCCCGCTATCCTGATACTTACCTGCCCAAACCCTATAGCAAACGGTTTGTGATTAATCTGCCCGGCTGGTATGCACAGGCCCATCCTCACGAGGACTGGGCCGAGACGTTTGCTGTATGGCTGAATCCTCGCTCCGACTGGAAACGACGCTATCATAAATGGCCGGCCCTGAAAAAACTGGAGTTTGTCGATGAAGTGATGTCGGATTTGCGTAACAGGAAACCGATGTTGCGGAATAAATACACAGAGTACCCAATCGAAAAAATAAAAATGACCTTGCGCGAATATTACGATCAGAAACGTGAACGCTATGGCATGGATTACCCGGAGTTTTTCGACATCGATTTAAGAAAGTTGTTTGTAACGCCGGAACATGATGCAGGAGAAAAAGCCTCGCGTTATTTACGACGTGAGAGAAAGACCATAATGTATATCGTTGAAAAATGGACCGGCGAGTATAAATATCGTATCAATGAAGTCATGAAAGACATGGTAAAGCGTTGTGATGAACTGGATTTATACGTCGACAACAAGAATTCCAAACTGGAAGCGGAACTGACATCCTGCATTACCATGCTGGTCATGAATAAATTACACAGCGGAGGATTCCATATTTCATTATGAAAAAACTACGCGTCATGATGCTGTTGCACGATGAGCTTGTTCCGCCGGAAGATGTGACGGATCGCGAGGATCCACGCCTGAAAGACAGTAAAACGGAATTTGATGTCCATCAGGCATTATTGAAACTGGGCCATGAAGTAAAGGTCGTAGGACTGATGGATGATATAACACCTATTTATACGACGATTCAGGAGTGGAAGCCAAACATTGCCTATAACATGATGGAAGCCTTCGCAGATATTGGCGCGCTTGATTATTATATTGCCGTTTATCTGGATATGCTGGGCATGCCATACACGGGCTGTAATCCGCGTGGATTACTGTTATCCAGAGACAAGTCATTGTCCAAGAAAATTATGGGATACCACCGTATTCGCGTACCCAAGTTTTTCGTATTTCCACGCAACAGAAAAATAAATGCCAGTCGTCTCGAGAAGTTACCGTACCCCCTTATTGTCAAGTCCACCGTCGAACAGGGTTCAGTAGGTATTGCGCAGGCATCTTATGTGTCAAACCCCCAGGAATTAACAGACAGGGTCAATCAGCTTTTTGAAATGGCGGAAGGAGATGCTATCGCTGAACAATATATCGATGGCCGTGAGCTGTATGTAACGGTGCTGGGCAATAAACGACTCGAGGTGTTACCGATTCGCGAACTCGTGTTTGGCAAGGCGGAAGAGAATATTCACAAGATTGCCACGTATACTGTGAAATGGAATGAAGAATACCGTGAGAAATGGGGCATCGATTATCAGTTCGTCCGCAATCTACCCGATGGTATGAATGAAAAAATTGTCAAAACCTGCAAGCGCATCTATCGAGTGCTGGGCATGACCGGGTATGCGCGTATTGACCTGCGTTTATCACCGGATGGCCGGCTGTATGTCCTGGAGGCGAACCCCAACGCTGCCATTGCGCTGGATGAAGATGTGGCCTTTTCCGCTGAGCGGGCCGGGTACAGTTATGAACAACTGATTCAAAAGGTACTCAATCTTGGATTGAGTAATCAGCCACTTAGCCAGTACTAATTTACTTCAATAAAAACAGCAGGTTACAAAATTAGCCGTTATAATAAAATGGAAATATTTGTCGTTTGGTAACATTTCTTCGGTTAACACCTATATAGTCGGGCCGATAAACTAAACTAGTTATGCCATCACACTGATATTCAAAGGAAAACGAATACGTGCAAAGGCCTCCTGATCCGGAAGACGAGCAACAGCGCCTCGATTCACTGCAACAGTTGAACATCCTCGACAGCGAGCCGGAGGAACGTTTCGACCGTCTGACGCGTTTAGCGCGTAGCTTTTTTGATGTACCGATCGCCCTGGTGAGTCTGGTCGACAGTCATCGACAATGGTTTAAATCACGGCAAGGTCTGGATGCGTGTGAAACGCCACGTGAAATTTCATTTTGTGGTCATGCGATATTATCGGATGACATTTTTTATATCGCTGACACACTGAAAGATTCCCGCTTTGCCGATAATCCGCTGGTAACCGATGCACCGCATATTCGTAGTTATGTGGGTGCACCACTAAAAACTGCCGGCGGGCATCGCATTGGTACTTTATGCATTATTGATGACAAACCACGGGACTTTACTCAGGAGCAACTCGCTCATTTACGTGATCTGGCTGATTGTGTTGAAGGGGAATTGCAGCAACAAACCATTGATGATGCAAATCGTATCATTCAGGAAAAGGAAACCCGTCTGGAAGCGGTGGTGCACACTGTTGTCGATGGAATTATGGTGGTGGACATTTCTGGAAGGATTCAGACAGTTAATCCGGCAGCAGAGAGACTGTTCGATTCGACTGAGCAGAGTATGATTGATGAGGAGGTCGGAAATTTTATACCGAGCTTGCACATAGAGAAAGGTAAGGGTTCTTTTAAAAGTAAACTGGATGCGTTGATTCACGATTCGGAAGAAAAGAATCTTGAATTCTCAGCCAGAACAAGAAGCGGTGGTTTGTTATATATCGAGTTTGCTGTCAACGAGATGGAATTAAATGGCAACCTGCTTTATACGATCATCGTGCGTGACATTACCCAGCGGAAGAAGTCCGAAGAAGATATACATCGTTATATTGATGCACTGGAACGTTTACATAAAATCACGGCCGATATAAAACTGGATACAGCGGGACGTTTGCAGGCAATTCTGGAAACGGGTCGTGAAATATTCAAATTACCGCTTGGAATTATCAGTCGCATAATTCGGGAGCAATACAAAATTAAATATGTAACGGGACCGGAATGGGCGCCACCAGCAGAAACGGAGTTTGAGCTTGGTGGTACATACTGTGTTCATACGCTGAGCGCAAAACGTCCGACCGGCTTTCATCATGCCGGCACAAGTGAAATCAAGGATCATCCCTGTTATAAAAGTTTTGGACTCGAGTCTTATATTGGTGTTCCGATCATGGTTTCCGGACAGCTGTACGGTACGTTAAATTATTCCGCGCCGGAACCGCGTGCAGAACCGTTCAGTGAGACCGACTTTTCGCTTATACAGCTATTTTCCCGCTGGATCGGCAGCCTCATTGAGCAGGAACGCATCAATAAGGAACTGGGCAAGGAAACAGTATTGCGGCAGGCCATTCTGGATAGCGCTAACCTGTCAATCATTTCGACGGATATTAATGGTGTTATTCGCAGTTTTAACAGGGCGGCTGAAAAAATGCTGGGTTACTCTGCAAAAGAGCTGGTTGGTAAGGCGAAACCGGATATTTTTCATGACAGCGAGGAACTTGAAGAGCGTGCAAGGGTACTGTCATGGGAGCAGAACAAGCAGATTGCAGCCGGCATGGAGGTATTGCTGGAAAAAGCCAGTAAAGGCGAGGCCGATGAACAGCAATGGTCGTATGTACGAAAGAACGGTAGCCAGTTCCAGATAATGCTTTCGGTGACAGTACTGCGTAACAAAAACGGCAGAATAACCGGTTATCTGTTTATTGGCAGTGATATTACCGAGAGGCTGGCCGTCGACAAGCTCAAGAGTGAATTCATTTCCACGGTGAGTCATGAGCTTCGAACTCCTTTGACATCGATCATGGGCGCGATTGGTGTTGTGCTAAGCAAGGCCTCCGAAGGAATGTCGGAAAAGGCGCGCCGTCTCCTGACAACGGCCAGGCGTAATAGTGAGCACCTGACCTTGCTCATTAATGACATTCTGGATCTGGAGAAGATTGAGTCCGGCAAACTGGAATTTGAAATTGACGAACTGGATCTGGTCACATTCAGCAATGCGGCGGTGGAGGCCAACCAGGAATACGCCACGCAGAAGGGAATCAGTCTTGAGTTTAACACCTCACTGGAAACTGCACGCGTGATGGCGGACAGCCATCGTTTAATGCAGGTGTATAACAATTTTATTTCCAATGCAGTCAAGTTTTCACCCCAGGGTGCAAAAGTGGTTATCAAAGTTGAGGAAAAAGGCAACCTGTATCGTGTCTGTGTGCAGGATTTTGGTCGTGGTATTCCCGAAGAGTTCAGAAGCCGGGTGTTTGAACGCTTTGCACAGGTCGATAGCTCCGATTCAAGAGAAAAGGGGGGCACCGGGCTGGGGTTAAGCATTTGCCGTGCTATCGTCGAACGGATGAATGGCCGTATCGACTATACGAGTCGAATAGGTGAAGGGTCGCAGTTTTTCTTTGAATTACCAAAACATCACAGTCTAACTATTCTTAAGAAAGATCCGGATGCTGATGCACGCATACTGATCTGTGAAGATAATCACGACGTTGCCAATGTTTTATCTGAAATACTGTCTCTCGAAGGATATAAGAGTGATCAGGCACATACGGCTGGCCATACGCTGGATTTGTTAAAGCAGAATAATTATCAGTTATTGCTACTGGATTTGAATCTGCCAGACATGGATGGCATCGAATTGTTACGTAAAATACGTTCAAACAAGGTTTATGATGATCTTAAGGTCGTGGTGATTTCCGTTCGAGCTGAAGAAGGACGGAAAATACTCAATGGTGATGCCATAAACGTGGTTGACTGGATCCAAAAGCCGGTAGACCAGGAACGATTAAGTCACGTACTTGAGATTTCCCTGCATGATGATGAGCAACACAATGTATTACATGTCGAGGATGATGTTGACATTATACAGGTGACACGTTCTCTATTGGCGGATTCCATTAATTATACCTATGCGACCAGTCTGGCCAAAGCACGCGAGGAACTGAAGAAAAACACCCCCGATCTTGTATTGCTTGACATGACATTGCCGGATGGGTCTGGCCTGGATTTGCTCAATGAAATCAGGGGTACCTGTCCTGTGATTATTTTTTCAGCTATTGAACCGGAAAAAGATGTCGCCGAAAAGACGGATGCGATTCTTAACAAGTCACGGATTTCGAATGATGAACTTCTGGTAACAATCAAACAGGTTTTGAACGGGTAGTACTTAGAATATGAGTGATATATTAAAATTGATGTATGTTGAGGATGATGAGGATATTCGGGAATTTGCCGACCTGGCACTCGAAGACGAAGGATTTGAAGTCCTGTTATGTGAGTCAGGTCAGTCAGCACTGGATCAGGTGTTGGATTTTAAGCCGGATTTGATTCTGCTGGATGTAATGATGCCGGGTATGGATGGACCAACGACTTTAAAGGAACTGCGTAAATTACCGATAACTGAGCAAACGCCAATTGTGTTTCTCACTGCCAAGGTACAACCGAAAGAGGTGGAATCATTTATGCAACTGGGAGCAGTAGATGTGATATCAAAGCCATTTGATCCCACTGAATTACCGGATCGAATCTGGGAGATATGGAGCCGATTCCGTGCCAGCTAAAGCAAAATCCAAACAGGAACGTTACCTGAAATTCCAGGAAACGTATACACAGGAACTCCCGGAAAAGATTGAAGCCATTCAGTCTGAGTGGAAGTCCGTTTTGCAACCTGGTGCTGATATTGAAAATGGCATGTTCGAGTTTCGGCGCCTGGTACATAGCATTGCCGGTTCAGCGGGTTCATTTGGATTTTCGGGTGTAGGTGAAATTGCACGTCAGCTGGAAACCATGCTCTATGCACTGGACAAAGAGGTTGTTCCTCAACAGTCAGAACAAAACCAGATAAATCGTTATCTGGGAATTCTACAGGAACTGTCAATGGCAGGACCGGAAACCAAACCGGTTGTTCCGCATCCACAGGTACCGATTGCAACACCGGATGCCAGCCAGCAGGACCATACTATATATATAGTTGATGATGAAGAACTGTTCTGCAATGAGACTGCCAGCCAGTTACAGCGCTATGGTTATAACACTGTTACATTTAATACAATCGAAGACGCAAAAGACGCCATTAGTCGTAAACCACCTTCAGCTATGGTCATCGATGTGGATTTCCCGGAAGGGGATCTGGCCGGGCCGGACATGGCCTTAAAGCTTAACGATGAAGAAGGTCAAGGTATTCCGACCATTTTCATTTCCGCTCGCGGTGACTGGGAGGCCAGAATAGCTGCCATTCGGGCCGACGGTGCCGCTTATATAAAAAAACCGTTTGATTATATTGTGCTTGTTGACCGGCTTGATACATTACTCGAGCTACGAGAACAATTTTCATATCGCATTTTGATAATTGAGGATGTCGAAGTGCTGGCAGAACACTATGCAACAATTCTACAGTCCAAAGGCATGCAGACACGTATTGTTACTGAAACTTCACAAATTCTCGTCACGCTACATGATTTTAAACCGGAACTGATTTTAATGGACCTGTATATGCCGGATGCATCGGGTGTTGAAGCCGCGGCGGTGATTCGTCAGACAGATGAATATATGAACATTCCAATTGTCTTTCTGTCTACGGAAAGCGGACTGGAGCAACAGCTAGAAGCACTGAAATTCGGTGGCGATGATTTTCTGCAGAAACCGATACAGCCGGATCATCTTGCAGCAGCGGTTAAAATCAGGGTCACGCGTTTCAGGAATCTCAATGCACTGATGGTGCGTGACAGTCTCACCGGCTTGCTGAATCACATTACCCTGAAGCTGGAACTGGAAGGGCTGGTCTCGCAGGCAGTACGGACCGGTAATGATCTGTCATTTGTGATGCTGGACATCGATAAATTCAAACAGGTCAACGACCAGTATGGACATCCGGCAGGTGATCGGGTGATAAAAAGCCTGGCGCGGCTGATTCAGCAACGTCTGCGAACATCGGATGTTATTGGACGATACGGCGGTGAGGAATTCGGTATCGCATTACGAGATACGTCTGTCGAAAAGGCAAAACGCGTCATTGATGAACTGCGCGAAGATTTTGCCAACATGAAACACTATAGCGAAGAAGGTGAATTTTCCTCCAGCTTCAGTGCCGGTATCTCCAGCGCGGCGGATTATAATACCGTTGACAGGTTGGTCAATGCGGCTGATCAGGCATTGTATGAGGCCAAGAAGCAGGGTCGAAACTGTATAGTGATCAACCAAAATACGGTATAATATTTAGAATAATAATGCGTATCTAAGGATACTCTCTTGCGCACATTTTCCTGCTCCTGCGGTAACACGTTGTATTTCGATAACACATTGTGTATTCAATGTGGCAAAGAGCTTGGGTTTAATCCTGTTACAGGAAAAACCCAGGTCATCGAAGCGAATAGCCCGTTTCGTAAATGTAAGAATTACCATGAAACTGATGTCTGCAACTGGCTGGTCGCGCAAGATGATCCGCATGAATTTTGTCTCGCCTGTCGATTGAATGAAGTCATTCCCGATTTATCGAATCACGACAATGTTCAGCGTTGGTACAAAATGGAAAAAGCCAAGCGAAGGTTAATTTACACGCTGTTGAAGCTGCGGTTACCTATCGTCGACAAGACAGCCGATTCTGATAATGGTCTGTCATTCAGGTTTATGGAAGACGTCAAGGGTATCGATCCATACACGGAAGAAATCGTGACGTATGAAAAGATTATGACCGGTCATAATGCCGGGACGATTACGATCAATATCGTCGAGGCAGATGACAGCATGCGTGAAGAAATTCGTGAAAAGATGAATGAATCTTATCGAACCATCCTTGGTCATTTCCGGCATGAAATTGGTCATTATTACTGGAACCAGTTGATCGCCAACTCGGAATTGATTGACGAATTCCGACAGTTATTTGGTGACGAGCAAAAAGACTACCAATCTGCATTACAACGCTATTATAAGGATGGACCACGGGATGACTGGCCGGACCAGTATATCAGTGCCTATGCCAGTGCTCATCCCTGGGAAGACTGGGCAGAAAGCTGGGCCCATTACCTGCATTTCATGGATGTACTGGAAACAGCCAGTCATCATCATGTGGGTTTACAGGGTGTGGAACTGACGGATGAGCAATCCAATGTGAGACGCTGGCTTCAGTCACAGAAGTTCAGTGAAGTCATTTTATTGCTTGGCCAGTTAATGCGAATTCTGAATGAACTAAACCGCAGCCTGGGTTTTCCTGATCCTTACCCGTTTGAGCATTCGCCAAACGTGGTAAAAAAACTGGAATTTATCCATCGTGTTGTGATGGCAACCTGAGGTTATTTTTCCCAGTCAAATTTCGGCAGGTTTCTGAACGCCGCCTGTAATCCTTCCGACCAGTGCTTCTGAATATTCTGATACAGCGGTGTGTCGAGCTCAATCTTCATGTACTGTGGTTCCGTCAGTGAATCGGCTTTATAAATGGCCATTTCCAGCGGTGGGCCTACTGATATATTACTGCGCATGGTCGAATCAAGCGAAACCAGTGCGCAGCGGGCAGCATCATTCAGGTTGGTCGTTGACGTGACGATTCGGTCCAGAATTGGTTTGCCATACTTTGTTTCACCGATTTGCATATACGGCGTTTCAGGAGATACCGTGATGTAATTACCTTCTGGATAAACGAGATAAATATCATCGTCCTGATCACCAATTTGCCCACCGATAATAAAACTGGATTCGAGTGCCTTTCGGCTGTCCTTGAAGGCTTTGGAATGTTCGGCCTGTTCTTTCTGGCATAGTGAACCGACGTAATGGGCGATTTCAAACAGGTGCTTTGCAGTTTGCAAGTTGATGCCGCTCTGCGGGTTTTCCAGGTCATGTTGAATGGAGTTAATGACGGCCTGGCTGGTCGCAAGGTTACCGGAAGTAAGAATGACAATAGTCCTGTCTTGCGGCCAGTTAAACAGGTGCATCTTGCTGTAGGTACGAACGTAGTCGACACCCGCATTGGTACGCGAATCGGAAGCAAACACGATGCCTTCGTCGACTTTAATGGCAACACAGTAGGTCATAAAATTTGGTACTCCAAAACCCGGTTTAGCAGTATTACCGGTTAAGCATTATTAATAGCACAGATTTGTTTTGTAAGGCGCGCATTTTACAATCAATTGTCGACTTGTTATAGTTATCTTGTCTTTTTAATGCATGGTCATTTATGGCAATCCGCTGGGGTAGTTACAAGGTCAAGGGTATCTATGATGAACTCATACGTGCTGCGGGCAAACCGCGTGACGTTGCCAAACCGCTTTGTGATTATCTGCGCGTATTAAAAGACCGGGAAATAGAGGAATACAAGGCAGCCGCCGAACTGGCCATTCGGGTCATGGGCATTACCTTTACCGTGTATTCCGAAGAAGAAGGTTCCATCGACCGTGCCTGGCCGTTTGATTTAATTCCCCGCATCATACCCCGTTCAGAGTGGCTGGATATCGAAGCCGGACTGAAACAACGGGTCAGGGCCCTCAACCTGTTTATTGACGACCTGTATCACGACCAAAAAATAATCAAGGACAAGGTCTTTCCCGCCGACCTGTTGCAGGATTCGGTCAATTTCCGTCCGCAATGTATGGGCATTAGCCCACCCAATGCCATCTGGGCGCATATTTGTGGTTCTGACCTGGTGCGCGACGACAAGGGAACGGTCTACGTACTGGAAGATAACCTGCGTGTGCCTTCCGGGGTGTCTTACATGCTGGAAAACCGCATGGTCATGAAGCGTGTTTTCCCGGACCTGTTTGAAGATCAAAATATTCTGCCAGTGGATGATTATCCATCACAGCTTTATGACATGCTGGCTTCACTTTCACCGCGCAAGATTGAACAGCCTGAAGTGGTTGTCTGGACACCCGGTATCTATAACTCGGCGTACTTTGAACACGCCTACCTGGCGCAGCAGATGGGCGCGGAGCTGGTGGAAGGCAGGGACCTTTATGTCGATGAAGACAATGTCGTGCATATGCGAACCGTGGAAGGCCTGTCCCGTGTCGATGTGATTTATCGTCGCATTGATGATCAGTTTATGGACCCGGAAGTGTTTAACCCGGATTCCATGCTGGGTGTACCGGGTATCATGCGTGCCTGGAAAGCGGGTAACGTGGCGCTGGCCAACGCACCGGGTGCGGGTGTGGCGGATGACAAGGTGGTGTATGCCTATGTGCCGGAGATCATCAAGTACTATCTGGATGAAGACCCGTTGATTCCCAATGTACCAACCTATAAATGCATCAATAAATCCGAACGAGATTATGTGCTGGAGAACTTGGACAAGCTGGTAGTAAAACCTGCCAACGAATCCGGTGGCTATGGCATGTTGATTGGTCCGCAGGCATCGCGCAAGGAACGAGACAAGTTCAAACGACTGATCAAACGTGATGCACGAAATTATATTGCCCAACCCATGCTGATTTTATCCACGGCACCGACACTGGTTGGGAATCGCGTTGAACCACGTCATCTTGATTTACGGCCCTTTATCCTGTCTGGTAAAGATGACGTTCATGTGACCATGGGTGGTCTGACACGCGTCGCATTGCGCAAAGGTTCGACGGTAGTCAATTCCTCGCAGGGTGGTGGTTCCAAGGATACCTGGATTGTTGACATGGATGAGCACTGACGATGTTATCGCGGGTTGCTGAAAACATATACTGGCTGGCGCGTTATATCGAACGGGCCGAGAATACGGCGCGTCTCATCAATGTCACGACCAACCTGATTCTTGATTTACCCCGCAGCGCGAATGTGGGCTGGGAACATATCATCGAGATAATGGGCACCGAAGCGCTGTATAACGAGTATTATGATGCCATCGATGAACGGCATATTTTGCGCTTTATGATCGCTGACGTTCACAATACCGGTTCTATTTTATCGTCGTTACAGTGCGCGCGAGACAATGCCAGAACCATTCGCGATATCATTCCACGTGAAACCTGGGAAAGCATTAATGATCTTTATCATATAGGCAAAACCAGTACCCAGGCTGGCATGGCCGGCATTGCGCGTAAGAATCGCTACCAGTATCTGCAAAAAATTATTCTGGGCGCACAGACTATCACTGGTCAGTTGGCCGGTACCATGTATCACGATATCGGTTATGATTTCCTGCGTATGGGACGTAACCTGGAAAGGGCGGATATGACCACGCGGATCATCGATGTGCGTTCCGCAGACCTGCTGGAAGAAGAACACGAAAGCCTCACGCCGTATGAAAATATTCAATGGATGAGTGTCTTGAAGTCATTAACCGGTTACCAGATGTACCGGCGCATTATCCAGGTGCGGGTGCGCCGGCCGGATGTGCTCAAGTTCCTGTTACAGGAAAAACGCTTTCCGCGGGCGTTTTACCATGCTGTGTGTGAAGTGGAATCCTGTCTGAATAACCTGCCGCGAAACATGTCCGTCCTGGAGCATGTTGCTGAACTCCAGAATAAAGTACTGGCAGCGAACCTGGACAAGCTGAAACAGGCGGAATTACATCGCTTTATTGATGTCCTGCAATTCGGTTTGATGCAGACACACACTGGTATTACCGAGACCTATTTTGCTAAATAAAGTACGCCAGTCGCAGGGTAATAAAGTCATCATCCCTGATGCCATATAAGATATCATTTTCATCCACGCCACCGGTAAAGCGGCCTTCCAGCTCGATTTTCCAGTTATTGCTGATACGGTACGCGGCTTCGACACTGTAAAATGTCGAGTGTGTATGCCGATCGATAATCACCCCGGCAAGGAATGTTGTGTCACTGATATCGTTTAAAGTTAGCCGTGTTCCTAAAAAGAAATCATCGTCAGCGGCGGTTGCCGGCGCCTCAGACGGGTTGCGATCATCATACTGATATTCAAATATCAGTCCGAGGTCTGCTTTGCTGTTGAGAACGCCATAGAGTGTGTACTCAAGCCCTCCGACACCGGCTACAAAACGTCTGCCCTGACCATGACGACTGATCAGTTCCAGTTTCCATAATGTTGCTTCCCCGGTATATTGCGCATCGAGACCGAGCTGGTTGATTTGATCGTAATGGGGAACCAGTAGTATCTGGCTGTTTTTTATCGTCGGTATCAGGCGTGGTTCACGGCTGGTGCCGTCGAAATAGGACAGGCCGAGATCCCATTGGCCAAGCGTATGCGCATAACGCACGGCGTAATCGATATGGCTTTGGCCATCGGAAGATTCATAAACCGGGTTGTCTGTATCAATGACCAGGGCACCGCGCAATCTCGCATCATGGGCGGGAAAAGTCCGCTCTCGAAAACCGGGCAGGACAAAGGCACTCACAGTGCCCCAGTCATTTATAACATTAAGCCGCAGCATGGGCTGTCCCAGCTTGTCCTCACCATCGATATCCTCGACAGAATCCGTTTGATTGATAATATCGACCAGGTGTCGCGATTCCGTGACACCCCAGAAGACCTTACCAATACCGGCCAGCACATCGAGATTATCTTTTATATAGAGCAGGTTGGCTTCGCGCAGGTCGGCATGCTGACGTTCTTCATCATGTGCATCCCAGCGGGCAAAGGGCACCAGTGTGAAGCGGTACTGTCGGTTGTTTGATTCGTAAACCAGCTCCGGCTCAATGACCAGAGATGGCGAAACACGATCATCCCTTTGGTTGGAATAGGCGGGATCATTGATGAACAGGCGGGTTTCGGCTGCAACATAGCCGGCAAAATCCCAGCCTTCAGCGTCGGCTGGCGTAGCCTGAAAGAGCAGCCCGGTTGATAACAGGGCCAGTACACTGACGACATGCTGTTTCATAATCTAACGTAATCGTTTCAGATTTGCCTTCTGAAAGTCACTGTCCTTCAGGCCAGTCTGAAACTGAAAATCATCCAGTACCAGCAGGGTGGATTTGCCGTTCTGGTGGTTGATCATCAGCTGTTCATGGGCGCGCCAGTACTTGTTCAGGTATTGTTTGTATTTTTTGAACGCAAGTGTTTTTAATAAATCGTTTTTCCTGTCATAGAACTCGATCTTAATCGGGATATAGCGCGATTTATCGACCCATACCTGCTGGCGTGTATAACCTGAGTGTTCGTAATTCGGGTAATTTTCCACGACAAAACAGGGTGTGCCATCAACTTCTTCATCTTTAATGTACTTGTATTTGTACTTTGCTACTTCAAATGAACTCAGATCTTCGTAGGCGAACTGGCTGCCCATAAACGGGCCGGACTTGTTGGCGGAGGCAATACGCTTGGTGCGTTTGAGGGCGGGCAGGTACAGCCATTGATCATCCGGCGTCAGTGCATGGGAAAAAGACAGAAAGGCAGTGCCGCTGACATCACGTGGTGAATCAAAAATGGTCAGGCTTTTATCGCCATCACCATCCACTTCGAGAAACTTCAGTCGTAACAATCGAGTGCTTTCTTCTCCCTGTTTATTTTGTAGAATCATTTTCAGTGTGACTGTGGCGTCCTTCCAGCCGCTGTCCCTGAATTCCACTTCCTGGGCAATTTTCAGTCCTTTTTCCTCGGCGGATTCGGCAAATGCCGGACTACAAATTAAAACCAGCAATGCCAGGACAAGCGAATTGCTTTGCATATTTATTCTCCTTAATTAGCCAGCTGTTCAACGGGTTGTTTCGTTGTTGCTGTGTGACGATGTTTCCCTTTATCCAGTTTCATGAGCAATGGCGGCAGTAACAGAAAATCCGCGACCAGCGCGAAGGTGATGACAATGGATGTTAACAGGCCCATCGCGGAATTCAGTTTAAACGTGGACAGGGTCAACAGCATGAAACCTATAACCAGTACAACGGACGTGACCCATAAGGCCATGCCGACAGTAGAAAAGGCATAACGCACAGCGTCATACGTATCCAGGCCTTTTTCACGGCGGGCGCGCAGGTATTTACTCAGGAAATGCACAGTGTCATCCACCACGATACCCAGCGTCATGCCGGTTACGATAGACAACCCGACGTTGACCTCACCCACCATCAGTCCCCACAAACCAAACCCCATCGCGGCGGGAATCAGGTTCGGTAACAGGCTGATGGTACCGATTTTAAACGACCGCAGGGCAAACATCAGCATGATGGAAATCAGGATCAGGGCGACGGTTGTACCAAGTATCATGCTTTTGATATTCCGCATGCCGATGTGTGAAAACATCACCGTGGTGCTGGTGCCTTCGGTTTTGAGTTCCGGGGCATTTTTTTCCAGCCAGGCCTGGGCTCGTTCTTCAAGCGCAAGAATCGTTGGTGTATCCAGGTTCTGGATAGTGGCGCTGATGCGTGTCTTCGATTTATCGACATTGATCTGATTATTTAAATCCAGCCCGTAAGGTAACGACATTTCATACAACAGCAGGTACTGGGCAGAAAGATCCCGCTCATCGGGAAGCCGGTAATATGCAGTGTCATCGGCGTGCATGTTACGATTGAGCCGTTTCATGGTGTCCGTGATGCTGTTTACGTGTATGGTTTCCGGTTGCTGCCGATACCAGTTGGCAAACGCGTCTACCTTTTGCAGGAACTCCGGCCGGGAAATGCCACTGGTTTCCTTCGCGTCGAGGGAATAATCGATGCGATACATGCCACCCAGGTTCGCAGATACAAAATCCGAGTCCGTCCTGAAGGTGATGGTCTTGTCGAAATACTCGACAAAATTTTCACCCAGTTCATTGCGGGGTAAAAAGGCCGTTATACCGATTACAAACACCGACATGATAACCAGCAGGCTGGTGCGGCGGCGAATTACAAATTCAGCCAGCCGCATCATCATGGTATTTTCATTGTCCCGGGCCTGTTTGGGTGTACGCACCGGCAGTACTGCCATCAATGCCGGTAAGAAAGTCACCGAAAAGACAAATGCCGCTGCCATGCCTACGGCAACGATATTGCCAAGGTCACGAAACGGCGGCGACTCACTGAAATTCATACTCAGGAAACCAATCGACGTCGACAGGCTGGTCAGGAATACCGGTTGCATATTGATGCGCAGGCTCTCGACGATCGCCGCATGTTTCACCATGCCATGACGCATGGCGTAGAACATGTTGACCAGTATATGTACACCGTTTGCCACGGCCAGTGTCATGATGATCGTAATGGAAACCGAACTCGGTGGCGTCAGTTTGATGCCCATCCAGCCCGAAAAGCTCAGTGCAGTCACAATGGAAAAGATGATTACCCACATGGTGCCAAACGTGCCGGTCCAGCCGCGTAACAGCAGGCCGACACTGATCAGCACGACCAGAAACGTGATCGGAACCAGCGTGCTCATGTCTCTGGCCGAAGCGGTAAAAAAGGCATCGTTCATCATGACGATACCGGTCAGGTACACATCCAGGTGTGGGTAATCCGCTTTGATTTTATCGACCAGTTCACGCACATGCGTCACGATCGCCGGCATTTCCTGATCCAGTTGTTTACCGGGAATCTGCACGGTGATGTTAACGGCGGTGACACGACCGTCTCCTGAAACAAGACGATTTGCCAGCAGGGGTTCGGATAGAGCGATTTCCCGAATGCGTTGTGTGTCTGCGCTGGAAAGCGAAGCGGCATTGCTTACGAGATCTTCAACGATCAGCTCATCGCCATTGGCATGCGTATACTGAAAGTTGCTGATGGAATCGACCCGAGTGGAGTAGGGAACCTGCCAGCCCTGTTCGGTAATCGATTCGATGGCAGCCAGCGTGCTATTCGTAAAAACATTGCCGTCTTTTGGCGCCAGGACAATAAAGACATTGTCGTCCTTGGAATAGGTATTTTCGAGTTGCTCAAAGGCCAGTAGCTGCGGGTTTTCCTTGGCAAAAAAGACGTGGTAGTCACCGGTAAAACCGACGTAGCGTAAACCGAGCCCAATGAGAATGACGCCAATGATCGAGGCCAGTATGACGGCCCAGCGCCAGCGGATTAAGCCATGGGCAAAACGGGTGACGGGGGTTAATGCATGAGAATCCTGGTGTTGCATTCTTGTTCTCCTTAACCTGTTATTTGCTATTATTAAACTATAAAGTTAAGTATTGCAATCCTGCTGTATGCTAAATGTTGCGATGATGCAATGGAACTCTTGATAAATGCATTTTAGGGCTGCAATAATGCACCGCATGGACTGGGATGACTTACGCTACTTTCTTGCCATTGCACGCCGCGGATCCGTGCGTGCCGCTGCAGAGGAACTGTCTGTGAACCACACGACGGTCTCCCGACGCATCAGTCAGTTTGAGCAAAAGCTGGGGGTACGGCTATTTGATCGCCTTCCCACCGGTTATGCATTGACCGTGGTGGGGGAAGAAATGGTTGAATCGGCCGAACGCATCGAAGATGAAGTATTGCGTCTGAATCGTCAGGTAACAGGCCGGGATACCCAGCTCAGCGGCGTCCTGCGTGTCACCATGCCGGGTCCACTTGCCACTCACCTGTTAATGCCGGACCTGGCGCGTTTCAGTCGCGTTTATCCCGGTATCAAGCTGGAGCTGGCCATCTCATATAACGAACTGGATCTTAAAAAGCGTGAAGCCGATGTGGCTATCCGCATCACCAATAATCCGCCGGATTATCTGATCGGCAAACAGGTCGCCACCGGTCGCAAGGGTATCTATGCGTCCAGGCAATATGCCAAAGAACAGGATCTGGACGCGAATCCGACTAACGCGGTCTGGCTGGGCTGGGAGCAGATGGATTTCTTTCAGCAGGCGGTGCGGCAGAGTCCGTATGCGCAGTGTCCGGTGATACACCAGACCGATGACCCTTATGTTCAGCTGGAAGCGGTTCGGCGGGGCATGGGGATTGCCATTCTGCCGTGTATCATGGGTGACAATGAAGCCGATCTGACGCGTCTGAGCCTGGTCGCCGGTAATGATGACTGTGGCAACGTGTGGTTGTTGACGCATCGGGATTTACGATCGACTGCCCGCGTCAGGGTGTTTTTTGAGTTTATGAGTGATGCTTTCAATAAGCACGAAGCTGTGTTGCAGGGACAGCAACCGACAGAGCAACCAGTCCTGACCGCTGCCACGACAGTCTGAAAACGTCCAGATTTCTATTGCTGAACCGGCATGTCCGCGCTATATTAAATAACTGACCGGTCAGTTATTTAATATTCCATGAAATCAATGCACCGCAGGGAACCATGTCGCTGGCGACGCCGCAAGGAGGCGCGCCCGGGTGAGATCATTGAAGCCGCCCTCGATCTGTTCGTAACCAGTGGCTTCAATGCCACGCGTCTTGAAGATGTGGCAAAGCGGGCCGGCATCTCCAAGGGAACCCTGTATCTGTACTTTCGCAGCAAGGAAGATCTGTTTCGTGCTGTGGTGCAACAGATCATCATTCCGGAAGTCGAAAAGGCCGAGCAACATGCGGCCAGCTTTACCGGCAGCCAGCAGGAACTCCTGACCCACATGATCAATAACTGGTGGAACGTCATTGGCAAAACTCGCCTGGCGGGTATACCAAAATTGATGGTGTCTGAAGCCGCGAACTTTCCCGAGCTGGCACGTTTTTACGTGAAAAATGTTGTCAGTCGGGCAAGAAAGATCATGACAGACGCGATACAGAAAGGCATCGAGCAGGGTGAGTTCAGGACATGCGATCCCAACAGTGCCTCGCGCCTGCTGATTGCACCGCTGGTCTTCGCGGTCATCTGGGAAAAATCGTTAGCACCATTCGATAGCCAAACTTATGATGTCGAAGACTATATTCGCTCACACATTAATTTCTTCTTTGACGGCATCAGTGCAAAAGGAAAAGACTGATATGTTGCATAAGTTGACCCTCATATTTTTTCTCGCCTGCGTTGGGTTCGTATCCGGTCTGGTTCATAGCAAGGACATGCCAGACCCGGGTGTTTTACATGTCAACGACATGGTGCAACAGATCATGCAGAACTATGCCTCGATTTCCATTGCGGCAAAGGAAATCGAAAAATCAGGCAATGAGTTCGCCAAAATTGAAAGCCAGTTAGGCTGGGTGTTGTCAGCGCAAACCGGTGTTTCTCATGATGTCTCGTTTATTGATTCTCCCAGTGATCGGTTTGAAGCCGGTGTGGGAGTCGGCAGGCAATATAAGTCGGGAACCCGGTTTGATGTGCAGGGGCAGTACACTTATGAAGACAGTTCCACCAGTTTCAGTCCGTTTGCAGCCAACCCGTCGGAGCGTACCCGGCTGGATCTGCAATGGCGAATTCCGTTTGGTCGTGGTGACGGTAACCCGGCGTATTCTCAGGGTCTGGTGACGGCGGAATCCGGCCTGCAATCGCAAACCGCAAGCCAGATTCAGCAGATAGATAGTCTGGTGCAGCAGGCGATAAACCTGTATTTCGATGCCGCTGTCACACACATGCGAATCGAGGATGCGAATAAGTCGATTGATCGTGCTCGCAAATTAAAAGCATTCATCAACAGGAACAGGCAACTGGGACTGGCCGAACAAAAAGATCTGCTTATCGTACAGGCGCAACTGGATGGTTTACTTGCACAACGTGATAACCTGCTGGTTGCCTGGTCGCGCCAGAAATCGGAAATTAATCGCCTCACCGGTGCGCCCTTGAATCGTGACTTCATCCTCAGCTCACAGTACCGGGAAATTCAGGAGTTGTCTGATCAGAACCGAATTACACAACTTGTTCAGTCGCGTGACCCCCAGATTGCCTTTTATGAATCACAGTTAAACCTGGCTGATGCCAATATTGCCTTAGCGAAGGATGCCAGGCAGGAGCAACTCGATGTTGTCCTGTCAATTGGTGCCAGGACCTCCAGTGGTGACACGCAATCTGGCAGTGTCAGTGATGAAGAGTGGGCCGGTGCCGCCAGACTGGAATATCAGTATGACCTGGACAAGCGTGGATTTGATGCAAGTCTCTACCAGTCAATGTTGCAAAAAGACATTGCCCGGGAACAACTGGACAAAGCCCGGCATGATCTCGAGTACACGGTACACGGACTGATCGAGCAGATTCGCTTCAGCCAGTTATCAGTAAAAAGTAACCGGCAACGCCTGCAGGTGGAGAAAAAGAAAATGGATGATGTGTTAAAGCGTTACAGGGACGGCAGGGCGGATACCAACGAAGTGATTGACTTTGAAAATGCACTCAATGCGAGTCGGCTGGCTTATGAAAACCAGCGCCTGGAGCTGGCGCGGACCTATTCCAATCTTAATTTGTTGCTGGGTCGGGTCTGGAATGAACAAAACGTAACAAATAAGGTGGCGCCATGACAGCGATTATTCGGTTTATGGCGGAACGCGGCCTGGTGGTGGCGTTGATTTCTGTATTTATTTTATTCCTGGGTGGTTTCGCCATTGTGAAAATGAATCGCGAGGCGTTTCCCAATGTAAATCTCGATATGATTCATATCAACGTGCTGCAACCCGGTGCCTCACCGCAGGACGTCGAGCGTCTGATCGTAATTCCGATTGAGCAGGAACTCAAAACGCTGTCCGGTATCGACAAGATGTCATCGGTGGCCTTTCCCGGATCGGCGACGGTTGTACTGGAACTGGATCCGGATGCCACAAATCGTGACGGCATTGCCAATGAAGTTCAGCTTGCTATCGACCGCGCTAAATTACCATCGGATTTACCCGACGAGCCCTATGTTGTGGAAGTGGAT
Organism: uncultured Gammaproteobacteria bacterium; assembly: GCA_937967995.1. Lineage (GTDB taxonomy): Bacteria > Pseudomonadota > Gammaproteobacteria > UBA6429 > Thiohalophilaceae > CALBTB01. The sequence continues at coordinate 619,350 of CALBTB010000009.1, read as the reverse complement.
GCACGCGTGTTTCCCGTTATCCAGCTGGCGATCTCTGCGCCATGGGATGATCTGACCATCAAGCAACTGGGTACGAAAATTGAGGATGACCTGTTGCGTCTGGAAGGTGTTGGGCGCGTGCAGGTGCAGGGAGATCGTAAGGCCGAAATCAGTGTCGTCGTGGATCCGGAAAAATTACGCGAACACCGCATTACTGTCGGCCAGATTGCCGATGTCATCGCCAAATGGAATGTGAATGCATCGGGTGGTGCCATCGATACCGCGGAAGGTCAGAAGATAGTACGAATCGTCGGTGAATATGAAAATGCAGACCAGGTGGCGAACCTGGTATTGCGTGCCAACGAAATGGGACAGGGTCTGCGTGTTAAGGATGTGGCGACGGTTAAAGCGACCCTTGAGAAAGCCAGAATCTATCAGGACGTCAGTGGCAAGCCGGCGATCCACATGGTTGTTATGAAACAGTCCGATGCAGATATTATTGATACGGTTGATCGCGTCAAGGCCTATCTGGCAACGGTAAATGATAAATATGGCGCGGACATCGAAATTGATTCCTTTGAAGATTTTTCCCGCTTTGCGCGACTGAGACTGGGGGTACTGACAAACAACGGTCTGGTCGGTGCCTTTCTGGTGTTATTGACGCTCGTATTATTCCTGCGCCCTTCGGTATCTGTTTCAACCACACTGGGGCTGCCCATCGTCTTTTTGTTTGGCCTGTTTATTCTTTATATAATGGGCGTCACCCTGAATCTCATTTCCATGATGGGATTTATCATGGTGCTTGGCATGCTAGTGGATGATGCGATTATTGTTGGCGAGAATATCGCGTACCATATGGAACAGGGCATGCCACCCAACCAGGCGGCAGTGACTGGTGCCCGGGAACTGATGGGGCCGGTGACGACAACGATCCTGACGACCGTGGTGGCATTTCTGCCATTAATGTTTGTTTCCGGCATCATTGGAAAATTTATTATCGCGATTCCCATTGTAGTGATCCTGCTGCTGGTTTTGTCCTGGCTGGAATCTTTCCTGATCCTGCCAAACCATGTGGCACACCTGACCAACCCGGCAAAAAAACCAGAAGAGCGTCGCTGGTTACAGTGGCTGGAAGAACAATATGCCCGGTTTCTCGGCGTCACTTTGCGTCATCACTGGTTAATGGTGATCCTGTCCGTGTTACTTCTGGCAGGGTCTATTGCACTGGCGGTTGTGGAACTGCGGTTTCAGTTATTCCCGCCGGTGGGTATCGAACAGTATATAGTCAGGATAACCGGTGATCCCGGCACCAGTCTGGATGATATGCGTAAAACCATGCGCAAAATTGACCGGGATGTCAGGAGCCATGTTAATCCTGAGTATCTTGAAGCAACTCTCATAACAACAGGTCAGACTTCCAAGGACTCGGGTGACCCGACGGTACAAAAAGGCAGTCGCTTTGGACAAATACGTGTCATTTATACATCGTCTGTAACACGTCCCGAACACGATGCATTGAATGATATGTTCGCGCTCAAGGAACAATTAAACCGGCGCTATCCGAAACTGGATTTTGCGTTTGAAGAAGTCCAGCCGGGGCCACCGACCGGTCGTGCGCTGCAGGTAGAACTGATCGGTGATAACTATGAACACAGCAAGCAGGCCGCTGCCAGCCTGATGACATACCTGAAAAACATTGACGGGATTACGACGCTTGAGAGCGATCTGTTGCCCGGCGATGCAGAACTACACATCGAATTCGATCGGGCACTGGCGGCATACGCGGGTATTGATCTTGCCACAGCTTCCACCCATGTACGCGCAGCAGTGGATGGTTTGAAAATAACGACGACCCGCTGGGGCACAGAAGAAGTCGACGTGGCGATTCAGTTTCCGGAAGAATCATTCGAACAACAGTTAACACAATTGTACAACCTGCAGATACCCAACAGCCGCGGTGGCATGGTAACGCTGAATAAAATTGCCACGTTGTCCGAACGGGAAGGGTATACAACGATTCGGCACAAGGATGGTCAGCGGGTTATCAATGTCATGGCGAATATTGATCCGAAAATACTCACCAGTGCGGAATTGAACAGTAAAGTTGCTGAGGAACAGGAAAAATGGTTGTCATCCGAACTGGCAAACAGGGTAACGGTGAATTACGGCGGAGAAAATGAAAAAAACCAGGAATCGATGGTCGACTTGCTGGCCGCGTTTGGTTTTGCTCTTATTGCCATATTTTTTATACTTTCCATTCAGTTTAACAACCTGGGTTATCCCTTTGCTGTGATGCTGGCCATCCCATTCGGTGTTATTGGTGTTATTCTGAGTTTTTACATTCATTCACTGATATGGAAACCGATGCCGTTGTCATTCATGTCGACACTTGGCACCGTAGCACTGACCGGTGTAGTAGTGAACAGTTCGCTTATTTTGCTTGTGTTTATTCAGCGATTCATTAAAGAAGGAATGTCACGATACGATGCCATTATCATGGCCGGGCGCCGGCGTTTGCGAGCGGTGCTACTTACTGCGATCACGACCATTGTTGGCCTGTTGCCAACCGCATATGGCTGGGGTGGACTGGATCCGTTTGTATCATCCATGGCACTGGCGCTGTCGTGGGGGCTTATCTTTGCCACCCTGATTACGCTGGTGATGATTCCGGCCCTGTTTATGGCCGGTGTCGATGTGTTTGCGCGGGACAAAACCCGCTAGCGTTACCCGATAAAGAAAAATTCCATCTGGGTGCCGGTCAGTTCGATAACGTCATGACTTTTCAATGTTACCGGGTCATCGCCGACCTGCTTGCCATTCACAACCGGTACATCATTGGCACGACGCAATTTGGTGTTTTTAATGGCGGTCAGTGTATAACCGTCATTGGTGCGTGCAATCATGGCCATTTTGATACCGTTGAAACCCAATGTATTGAACGGCTTACGTAGCTCCAGTATTTTGGTTTTTAACGGGCCATTGAGAATTTTGACGCCCGCCAGTGGAGCACCTTTAACATCTGTATCTTTAGGTGGATTGACTTCCATGATTTGCGTGTCTTCGATTTCTGCGCGCAAAAACATGGTTGGTTCATAAACTTCGTTTTCGTCCTCGAAATACGTAAACTGGTAATTCCCAACCTGCACCAGGTCACCGTGACTCAAGACCGATTTGGCAACCCGGCTGCCATTCAGCAATGTACCGTTTGTGCTGCCCAGATCATCAATATAAGTGGATTCATTCATGACTGTAATCAGCGCGTGGCGGCCACTGACGGTCAGGTCATTGAGCTGGATGTCATTACCATGTTTACGACCGATGCTTATACTGTCCTTGTCGATCATAAATTCACGTATGATAGCGCCATCCAGTGTCATTATAAGTTTTGCCACAAAATCGTCCTCATTTATAATTTTAATTCATGCTAACCGCGTCTGACTCGTCAGAATCAACTTCATTTTCCACTACTTCACGGCCTTCCAGCAAGTGTTCAAAATCAGGTTTATTACGCGATTTGAAATAGGCTTCTTCCGGCGTGATTAAGTCCGCGTCCAGTAACCGCATCAGCGAAGTATCCATACGCTGCATGCCAACCATACCGCCACTTTGAATAACATTCTCGATCTGGTCAATTTTCCCTTCACGAATCAGGTTGGAGACAGCCGTATTGTTGATAAGTATCTCAACAGCAGCGGCCCGGCCCTTGTTGTCTTTTTTCCTGACCAGTTGCTGTGAAATCACACCAATCATGGATGTGGAAAGCATGGTACGTACGTAGGGTTCCTCACCGGCAGGAAAGGCATTGATTATACGCTCAACCGAGGCCGCGGCACCATTGGTGTGCAGGGTTGCCATGACCAGAATACCCATTTCCGCGGCGGTCAGTGCAAGATGAATGGTTTCATGATCGCGCATTTCACCAATCAGAATGACATCCGGATCTTCCCGTAATGCTGACATCAGTGCACGGGAAAATGATTTTGTGTGGGTGCCAACTTCACGCTGGCTGAAAAGGCATTTTTTACCCTGGTGCAGAAATTCAACCGGATCTTCGATGGTAATGATATGGCCACGGCGTTCACTATTAATAAAATCGATCATTGAAGCCAGTGTGGTCGACTTACCGGAACCGGTTGGACCTGTGACCAGGATGAGTCCTTTTCGGTTTCGGGTCAGGTTCTTGACGATTGGCGGCAAGCCCAGTTCATTCAGGCTGACGATTTTTGTCGGGATGGCACGAAATACCGCACCCAGCCCGCCAAAGTGCTGAAAGACATTGACCCGAAAACGCCCATCATCACTGAATTCATAGGCAAAATCAGTATTCCCTTTTTCGGTCAGTTCGGCGCGATTGGATTCTGGAATAATGCCATAAAGCAGATCGTGTACATCATCGGCACTCAGGTCGCGGTATTTTACCTTGTAGGCAATACCGTGCAGGCGAATGCGGGGTGGATTGCCGGCAACAATATGCAGGTCCGATCCACCCTGTTCAAGTACCATGTCCAGAAATGTATTGATGCGCTGCATATCAGGTTACCGCCAGATTAACCTGCGGAATCAGTTCCGGATTCGTGACAAAACGCTGGAACAGTTTTTTATCTGTGGCATGTATGTATGCATCATCCGGATCGACTTCCTTGTTCTGTACCACTTCCAGCAGGGCCTGATCCAGTAACTGCATGCCCATGTCACGGCTGGTCTGGATTATGGAAGGAATCTGGAAGATCTTGTTCGTCAGGATCAGGTTACCAATGGCCGGTGTATTAATCATGATTTCTACCACGGCGCGACGATAACGGCCGTCAATACTGCGAATCAGTTTCTGACTAAGTACGGCATTGAGATGTTGTGCCAGAAATGAGCGGGTCAGTTTCTTTTGCGAGGTGGGCATAGCATCAATGATTCGATCCAGACTTTTTACTGCATTGGCGGTATGCAGGGTACCGAGAACCAGGTGGCCGGTTTCCGCGGCCGTCATGGCCATGGAAATGGTATCCGTATCACGTAGCTCGCCGACCAGAATCACATCCGGGTCTTCCCGCAAAGCGGCACGTAAACCCTCGGTAAAACCGGAAACATGTGGCCCGACGGCACGCTGAATGACCAGAGATTGTTTGCTGGGGTGAATATATTCGATGGGATCTTCCAGCGTAATAATATTGTAACGACGGTTTGAATTAATCCAGTCGATCATGGCCGCCAGAGTCGTCGACTTGCCGGTACCCGTGGCGCCGGTCACCAGCACCAGGCCCTGAGTGGCATGCATGAATTTTTCCACCACGGGTGGTAATTTCAAATCTGCAAAACTGGGAATTTTTGGTGCAATGGCACGGAATGCCGCACCAATGCCGGTGACTTTGTGAAACATGTTGACACGAAACCGGCCCACTTCCGGGTCTTCGTAGGAGAAGTCCAGATCTTCTCCCTTATTGAACTGTTCAAGCTGAACCGGGCTGAGGATTTCGCGGGTCAGTTCCTGCAGTTCGGTTTCGGTTAAATCCCGGTATTTTATCGGGGTCAACTCACCGTGCAGCCGGACCATGGGCGGGGTACCGACGGCAAAATGAATGTCAGAACCGCCCTGTTGTCTGCCAAGTTGCAGAAAGGCGTTGATACGTGCTGTCATCAGGCAGCCTCCTGGGCAAGCACTTCCTCTATGGCTATTAGCAGATCATCCGTAGTCTGGTAACGGTCCTCGGGCTTGAGGGCCATGGTCTTCATAATAACATGACTGAGTTGTTCGGATATCTTTGGATTGGCCTGATGCGGCGGAAGGGCCTTGCCTTCCACGTGCTGAAACAGGGTCGCAAGGTGATCTTCACCCTTGTAAGGTGGGCGGCCAACAAAAATTTCGTACATCAGTACACCCAGGCTGTATATATCCGTGCGATGGTCAATTGTTCGAGCACGAACCTGCTCTGGCGCCATATAGGTCGGTGTACCGACAAGAATGCCGGTGCGGGTAATGCGCGAGTCAGCCGACGAGGCTGCCGCGGCCAGGCCAAAATCCACGATTTTTACCACATCATTTTCATCCACCAGAATGTTGGCTGGCTTCAGATCCCGGTGCACCACATTGCGGGAATGCGCAAACCCGACGCCGTGACAGATCTGCTTGAATAGTTCCAGTATGCGTTTGGTGCTGGGGTTTTTATTGGTCTTGATCTCAAATGCCAGTGAGTGGCTCTTGAAATATTCCATGGAAATGGCGTATGAGTTGCCAAAAGTAATGAAATCATAGATGCGAATAATATTTTCATGTGTAATCTTACGCGCGTAGCGTAGTTCATGAATGAAGCGCTCAATGACGTTTTCATCGGAAGACATATGGGCATTAAGAAATTTCAGGATAATTTCTTCATTTACCATCATGTCCTCGACCAGCACAACAACACCAAATGCACCCTTACCGATTTGTTTCACGACCTTGTAACGATTGGCAATAATGAACCCGGGAGAAAACTTGGTGGCGTCGACGACATGCGCAAATTCGGCACCGGCAGAACTGGTGGACATATCCAGGATGCCGGCGCTGGTTTCCTCTGCCCTGGATGACTCCGCGGCTGATGTTGCTGCAGGCTGTGCTGTTTTGTCGCGGTCGATAACCCGGGTTTTCAGTTCTTCAATTGGTGCTTCTTTTTCCAGAGTGTCTTCCTTGGCAAACTCGCTGATGGCCAGTAACAGTTCCTTGCGTCGATCACCGGATTCATTGTTCGCCATTTCCATCAATTGCTGAACAATGTCATCATCACCCAGCACCACCAGGGCTTTGACGATCACATGTGAAGATTCGGGATATTTTTCCAATGCCTTGAGTAATTCTGGTAACGCACGTTTGTCACCCATCTGGCCAAGGGCATCAACCGCGCGTTCGCGTACCCACCAGTCATCGTCATCCAGTGCCTTGACGAGGTAAAAATATGCACGCTCGTCTTTTACTGAATTGAGAATTTCAACGGCGGTACGGCGCAGGAATTCATCATCCTCGGACAATAAACTGATGACCGCTTCAACGACACGCGGACCGCCGATTGAGCCGAGTGCATCTGCAGCGCGTACGCGTACCCACCAGTCCGTATCACGCATGGCGGTGAGTAAATCTTTAATGGAGCGAGGGTCGGCTATTTCATTCAGGACTTCAACAGCAGCGCGTCGTACATATTCGGAATCATCATTTAAAACCGGTATCAGATGAGCAACGGTATTGGGATCACGCACCTGTATCAGGGCATCGATGGCTTTGGACTGTACCGTCATATCCGGATCACTGAGCAAGGGACACAGGGTGGGTGCGGTGACCGGCAGTTTTTGCCGCGAAATGCCATCCAGAGCGGCCTGTCGCACCAGTTTGTTTGAATCAGTCAGCGCCTTGATGAGTGCGTTTTTGACCGGTTCGGTATTAAAGTTGGAAAGTGCACGCACTATCTGCAGCCGTGTTGTCGCGTCAGAATCTTCTGTATATTGTAATAAATAAGGTATGGCGTCTTCTGATGCCACCGCATCAATGAGATTAAATGCAATGGTGCGTTTGGTTTTGTCCGGTGATTCAAGCAGGGCGATGACTTTGCGGGTGTTGAGACGATCTTTTTTAGTCGCCAGGATTTGTAACAGGACTTTCTTGGGGATTTCCGGATCATCCAGCACTTTCAGTAACAGGTTCGGATCGTAGGCATTGTTTTCGATCAGGATACGTCCGATGCTGGTTACCAGTTTCTTGTTTGGTTCGGCCAGGGCATCAATGTACTCAGGCAGCGTTTTATTTGTCAGGAGTGTTGATAGCAGACTTTCCAGCATGGCGTTACCCGGCACATCCAGTAACGCATCAACCAGTTTGGGAACGGCCGCTCTCCCAATTTGCTTGATTTTACTGACAGCGCTGATGAATTCGGGATCTTTCGGGTTATCCGATGCCAGAATAACATCAATTGCTTTATTTGCCTTGAAACTGTCTAAAAGGCTCATGTCTCTCTATCATGTTATATTTTAATCTTATGCACTTGTTACCTGGATGACATAAGATTTGTTTAGCATGCATACCTGCGAGTCTGAAGTGAAAAGTCTCAGAAAGCGGGTATTTGACTGATTCAGGTAATCGTAAAGACGCGAATGATCATTGGGCAGTACCTCGACAATATCACCGTTAATCACGGAGCCATCCATCATGGTGACTCGACATGGCAGGGTGGTATTGCGATCGTCGTTCGGTTTGTTTTCTTCGTACTCCACTCTCACGATGGACGAACGATTATAAAAACGCAGACTGTCCGGCCCATCACGTTTTAAAACCAGGAACGGGGAGTCGTCATTCAGAACGTACTTGGGATCTTCGCGGGACTGATTGTCTTCACCGATGGTGACGTAGATCGAACCGTTAACCAGACCTTCCGGGTGAACCCACATACTGACCTGTCGCAATGCTTTCGCGATCTTCAGTGGCTTCTTTTGCACCACTCCCTCCAATGAAATTATTGTGTAATCAAATAAGTATATCCAGAAATGCCCCGGCTGCGAATGGCAAATCCTTGTTATAACTGACAAATTTTATAAACAACAATTATAGTAATGAATATATATGCAGGCCAGATTGTGAACTGGTTATATTAACGAATGACAGGGCTTAAAAAACGCGACCACCACGCACAAATCGTTTTTTCCAGTAGGGGTTATCCAGAGAGGCGATCCTGACTCTTTTGCCACTTGATGGTGCATGAATAAACCGATCGGTCCCCAGGTAGATGCCCACATGCGAGATACGACTGCGTTTTATGCGGAAAAATACCAGGTCGCCCGGGCGTAACTGGTGCCGTTTGAGTGGCTGCGTGGCCTTGAACTGACCGTAGGATGTGCGGGGCAGGCTTTTGCCAACCCGTTGATGGGCAAAGTAGACCAGACCACTGCAGTCAAATCCGGTATTCGGGCTACGGCCGCCATAGCGGTATGGTTTGCCCAGCATAGTGCGGGCAACCTCGACAACCTGTGAAGAATAACTGGAGACGGAGGTCGCGGATTCAACCATGGGTGGTTGCGGGGTAATACGCGGACTACCACAGGCAGCTAACAGTCCCGTAATAATCAGTATGAGTGGTGCCCTGAGCCGATGTCGTTTTACACAATCCATAGTTGTTTATGTCGGTCTGAGTAAATAAAAATTTTAGACGTTTAGTGACTTCCTTTCAAATAATATGATTAAAAACAATTAGTAAGGGATAATACTTAATGTTTAGTCATGAATTAAATGTGTGATGAAGTTGGCATTTAACCCTAAATATACTATTGATTATTGGGGGAATGACGATATTTTAACCAAATCGGTTCAAAACTATGCTCGATTTGCTCACAATTCGCCAGGGAACACTCTATCCGCGTGCAGTGGATGCCACTGTTCAGGGGCAGCTGCAGACCCGGCATCACCGTCCGTTAACCCCATCCGGCCCAGGCCACGTTAACCCTGATACAGCTTCGGCCAGCCAGTCGACGACGACATCTCAACGCATGCTACATGCCAGCGCAGATTCATTTTTGCGTCATCGTGAAATAGCTGATCAGTTAAATCAGGCGTTGCAGCATTCACGCCTGAGTGCGTTGCGCAAACAGGCGGGTGTAGAAGCACTGACCAGCACGACCCGGCGATTCAATATCAACGCAATGGATAACGAGGCATCCAGGTCATTGCGACTGGTCGATGAACTGGCCTGAATGTGGCATGCACCGCATTGGTCTATGATTTAACAAACAACGAAAATATGAAAGGCGAGCGACATGGAGATTGGGACACTGATTTTTCTCGCGGTATGTATTGTTATCGTACTGTATGCAATTTTTATCTATAACAACCTGGTCAACCTGAAGCATAACGTTTCCAAGGCCTGGTCAAACATTGATGTCTTACTTAAACAACGCCACGATGAGTTACCCAAACTTGTCGAAGTCTGCAAACAGTACATGGAGTACGAAAAAGATACACTGGAAAAGATCGTGCAGGCACGTTCCGCCGTTAGTGATGCCAGAAGCCGTGGTGACATGGGTGCGCTGGGTACCGCGGAGACGGAATTACGACTGGGGCTGGGTAACCTGTTTGCACTTGCCGAAGAATATCCCGACCTGAAAGCCAACCAGAGTTTCCAGCAATTGCAGTCCCGAATCTCACAACTCGAAAACAGCATTGCAGATCGGCGCGAAGTCTACAATGAGAGCGTCAACCTGAATAATGTCCGGATTGAGCAATTCCCGGATATCATCATTGCGCGAGTCATGAATTTCAAGGCATTCGACTTGCTTGAATTCAGTGAAGAAGAGACTCGTGATGTAAATATCAAATCACTTTTCAACAGTTAGTTGTTTAAAAGTGTGATTATTCAGCATGCAGGACGACGTCGTACCCGCACAACGCAGTGACTGGGCAAACTTTATTCTCGGGCAGAGTCCGGATGATTTTTGGGTCTGGACAATTATCATCCTGGGAATTGGTCTGGCCTGTGGTTATGGCACGTTTTATTTTATTCGACGTGCACGAATAATCGAAGATACACCCACTTCCCGAATACGGTCCGCGTCACAGGGATATGTCGAACTCATCGGTACGATCAAATATTTTACCAGCCAGGCCGTTTTTGCACCCCTAACCGGGCAGGCCTGCGCCTGGTATCACTATAAAATAGAAAAGCGCGAAACAGTCCATACCGGCAAGAGCAGTCATACGCGATGGCGAACGATCAAGGAGGAATTTTGCTCGCGTGTTTTTGCCTGCGTTGATGAAACCGGCATGTGCATGGTGGATCCACGCGGCGCCGAAGTACATTGTGTCAATGAAAATACCTGGTATGGTAGCAATGAATGGCCGGCAAAGGGGCCTTCAGGTAAACGTAGTTTTTTCACGATGGGGAGTTACCGTTATACAGAGCGACGGTTGCATGAAAACGAATCACTGTATGCCATTGGTAATTTTCGTACTGTTGACCCGAACAAGGCGCATGGGGATATTCAGGACGAAGTTCGCGCCATATTGAAGGTGTGGAAGCAGGATCAACCCGCCCTGTTGGCGAAGTTCGATACAGATAATAATGGTGAGATTGATCTGCAGGAATGGGAAGCGGTCAGGCAGGCTGCGCAGGAGAAAGCCTATCAGCAGCGTCTGTCCCGGGCCGATCGACCCGCCATTTCGATCCTGACCAAAACCGATGACTTTCGACGACCATTCATTCTGTCCGTCAGGCCGCCGGAGCGCATGGTGTCCTCATACAAGCTGAAGGCCGCTGCCTGTACAGCAGGATTTGTTTTGTTAACGCCGTTGGCAATCTGGATGATAATCCTGCGCCTGAGTACCTGAGCGAATCAGAAATAGGGTACACTGTGTCCTGTCAGTAACAGGGTAGAAGTATGGCAAAACGACCCACACGTAAGCGCAAAAAGAAATCCCGTAAGAAAAAGGTAAAAACCCGTAAGTCGACATCCAGATCCAGTGGCTGGTTTGCAAAAATCAGGCAATGGCCCTGGGGTAAGGCTGCGCTGGTCCTGCTGATTCTGTTTGTTGGTTATACCGTGTATCTCGATTTTGTAGTACGCGATCAGTTCGAGCATAATCGCTGGTCTTTGCCGGCGCATGTCTATAGCCGTCCTCTGGAAGTGTATGAGGGCGCACGCCTGTCACCGGAAAGCCTTGAGCGTGAACTGAATATACTGAATTACCGTTATGCCTTTGCACCGCGCGATCCCGGCACGTTTCAACGCAGCGGAAATGAGTTTGTTGTGGCAACACGCAAGTTCCGGTTCTGGGATACTGAAGAGGCAGAGCGGCGTATTCAGATTCGTTTTAGCGGCGACATCATTACTTCTCTGAAAGAGGCTGATTCCGGTCGCGATATCACCCTGTTGCGTTTTGATCCGGTATTAATTGGTGGTATCTATCCATCGCATCGGGAAGATCGTCTGCTGGTCAAGCTTGATGAAGTCCCACCTCTGTTACCTAAAATCCTTGTTGCGGTGGAAGACAGAAAATTCCATGAGCATCATGGCGTTAATTTGATGGCCATTGGTCGTGCGCTGATTGCCAATATTAAAGCGGGTAAATCAGTGCAGGGTGGCAGTACGATTACGCAGCAGCTCGTCAAAAATTACTTCTTAACAAATGAACGGACTCTGCGGCGAAAATTTAATGAAGTGATCATGTCTGTTCTGCTTGAATTGCATTACGACAAGCAGGAAATCATGCAGGCCTATATTAATGAGGTATATCTGGGACAGGATGTGTCTCGTGCTATTCATGGATTTGGGCTGGCGAGCCGGTTTTATTTTGACAAGCCACTGGCGCAACTGGATCTCAACCAGCTTGCGACACTGGTAGCATTGATTCGTGGACCATCGTTTTATCATCCGGAACGTCACCCGGACCGTCTCAAAAAACGTCGCGATATTATACTCGATGTCAGTCACGAACAGGGCGTAATAACAAAACAGGAACTGGTGGCCGCCAAGCAACTTCCTTTACGCGTTAACAAGCAACGTCACAGTGCGACAACACCGCATCCCGCTTTTATGGATTTGTTGCGCCGGCAATTACGTGAATATTATCCGGACTCGATGCTCAGTTCAGAAGGGTTGCGTATTTTCACCACGCTGGATCCGCTCGTGCAGCGAGATGCGGAAAAACATGTCAGGCAACGTGTCGACAGCCTGGACAGACAGAAACAGTTAGACGAGCAGTTACAGGTTGCCGCTATCGTGACGAATGTTAACAGTGCAGAGATTCTTGCACTGGTATCCGATCGCAATACGCAATTTGCCGGCTACAATCGTGCACTTGATGCATCGCGCCCGATTGGTTCGTTGATGAAACCGGTCGTATATCTATCGGCGTTGCGACAGCCGAATAAATACAACTGGCTGACACAACTGAACGATACGTCGATTCACCTTAAAGATCCGAGTGGCGATGTCTGGTCACCGAAAAATTATGACAATATTTCACATGGCATGGTGCCGATGATTACGGCCCTGACGCAATCCTATAACCAGGCGACGGTCAGGCTCGGGCTGGATGTCGGCTTTGAAAAAATTAACGAGACGTATTTGCAGCTCGGTGGTGAAAAACAGTTACCCGCTTATCCGGCTATTTTACTGGGTGCTGTTGAAATGACACCCATGCAGGTAGCGCAAATGTATCAGACATTTGCCGCGAATGGTTTTCGCAGTCCGTTACGCAGTATTCGTGAGGTGCTGAATGCCAATGGCGAGCCGTTGCGTCGATACCCCATCAAGGTACAGCAGGCGATCGACAGTCAGTCTGTGCAACTTATTAATAGTGGTCTGATCCAGGTGGTCGAGGCTGGCACTGCCAGTTCAGTTCGGCCTCGTATTGCGCAGGATATTATTCTGGCCGGAAAAACCGGAACAACCGATGATCTTCGTGATAGCTGGTTTGCCGGTTTTAGTGGATCACATCTGGGTGTCGTCTGGATGGGTACCGATGATAACCAGTCAACCGGACTTACAGGCAGCAGTGGGGCGTTACGATTATGGGGAGATATTTTTCGAGATTTAACCCTGACTGGCGTACAATTGGAGGCCACAGATGATCTCGTTGTGGTCCCGGTAAATCCAGGCTCCGGCAAGTTGACATCCATTGAGTGTGAAGGCGCTGTTTATCTGGCATTTGTGCAGGGAACAGAACCTGTTGAGTCGGACTCCTGTACGTCAGGTAAGATCAAGGAACAAATTGAAGATACTGTAAACTGGTTTAAGCGTTTATTTCGATGAAAAAATTATTACTGATTGTATCTGGACTTTTACTGACATCATGTGCCGTCAAGCAACCCGGTGTTGTTTTGCCTGGCGAGGATCCGGCAAAAACCATTGCCCCGGACAGGGGGACATCCTCAGCAGTCATTACCTTACTGGATAAGGCTCGTGATGCGACACGTGCCGGTGATTATCAGCGTGCGGAAGTCCTGCTTGAACGAACCGTACGTATCGAACCACGCAATGCCAGTTTATGGCATTACATGGCCAAGTTGCGTTTGCACCAGGGCAGATATGATGAAGCTATCGGTCTGTCCTCAAAGTCGAACAACCTGGCTCGTGGTAACAGCAAGCTCATGGCGGACAACTGGCGCATCATTGCGCATGCCCGCTACCAGAGCGGAGATCGCCAGGGTGCTGAGCAGGCACAGGATCGCGCCCGGCAACTGCAGGCACAATGAACATTTGCTGCAGAGTAGGTTAAACTACCGGTCATGGGTATCTATGACGTTAGCAAGCTGATTTCCGAGACCCGGCGACTCGCCGCCGAGTACCGCAAAGCCACGGGAAAAGCGCTGGCAGTCAGCAGTGAAATTGCCAAGCATGATGCGTGTGAATTCCTTTCGCTGGAACCGGTCGACGCCGATCAACAAGGTGGTTTTGATGCCATTGGCAAGCATCCTTCCTGGCAGGGAATGCGCTGTCAGATCAAGGGTCGTGCGATTTTTGATGAATCCAAATCCGGTCAGCGTATTGGCCAGTTAAAACTGGACAAGGAATGGGATGCAGTCATTCTGGTCCTGATGAACGAAGATTTTGTCTCACAGGAAATGTACATGGCAACGCGCAGCGAAATCGAGCAGGAGCTCGATGAAATGGACAGTAAAAGAAAAAATCGCGGTATCATGTCGGTGGCGCGTTTCAAACACCTTGGTCGACTGGTCTGGAACGAGGTGGATGGTATAGTGACGGATGAAGTCTGGACAAACTCCTCAGATAGCTGATTTAGAAGATGCCGCGCAACTGTTGGGAGAGGCAGGACCTTTTCGTAGTCAACTGCCCGGGTTCTCAGTACGACAACAACAGCAGCAGATGGCGACAGCCGTCAGTGAGTCCATTGACGCCGAACAGGATTTAATCGTCGAAGCCGGCACCGGTACCGGAAAAACGTTTGCCTATCTTGTACCGGTTTTCCTGTCCGGCAGGAAAGCCATCATCTCAACCGGTACGCGCAATCTTCAGGACCAGTTATTTCATCGGGATATACCGCTGGTTCGTCGCGCACTCAACGTCCCGGTAACAGTCGCCTTGCTAAAAGGGCGTTCGAACTATCTTTGCCTGCACAGACTCGATCAGCAGTTTGGCCACCTGGACCGATCCGAGCCTAAAACCATTACCTCATTGCAGGCGATACGCGAGTGGTCAACACAGACACGCAGTGGTGATATTGCCGAACACACACGGCTTGCGGAAAATGATCGTATCTGGCCACAGGTGACATCAACCAGTGATAATTGCCTGGGTACTGAGTGTGAACATTACCAGTCATGCTATGTCATGCAGGCACGACGCCAGGCGCAGGCCGCAGACGTCGTCGTGGTGAATCATCATTTATTATTATCCGACATGACATTGACGGATAATGGTTTTGGTGAACTACTTCCGGCCGCCGATCTGTTTGTGATTGATGAAGCGCACCAGCTTGCCGACGTGGCATCAAATTTTTTTGGGATCGGCATCAGCAGTCAGCAGTTTATTGAGCTGGCACAGGATGTACAGCAACATTATCTGCATCAGATTAATGAGTCGCCCGAATTTGTCACGCGTACCGATGCACTTGTCAAGGCGGCACGTGATCTGCGGCTGGCGTTCGGCACGAATACCCGGCGGTCCGCCTGGCGCGAAATTCAGAATAACAAAGAAATAAAACTGGCGTTTGATGAAACAAAACAGCAGTTGCAGGCGCTGGGCGAACTGCTGGAATCCGTAAGCGAACGCAGTACCGAACTGGAGAGCTGCCATACACGTTATCTCGTCCTGAACGAACGGTTGACAATGCTGACTCAGGATACGGTGCCGGATCATATTCACTGGTTTGAAGTACATCACCGGTCTGTTACCGTGCACCTGACACCGTTACAGATTTCCGATGCGTTTCAGGAACGAAAATCGGTTAAAAATGCCACCTGGGTATTTACCTCTGCCACGCTGACGGTAAACCGCCAGTTTGATTTCTTCGCCAATAATCTTGGCCTGCTGGATTATCGCAGCCTGCAACTGGACAGTCCGTTTGATTATCAAAAGCAGACCCTGTTATTCATGCCGAATAATCTGCCGGAACCCAATACTGATCAGTATCTCGATGCGGTAGCGGATGTAGCCAGGCAGGTGGTGTTATACAGTGAAGGGCGTGCATTTTTGTTGTTTACGAGTTTTCGTGCACTGAATTACACACATGCGCGATTACGCGAGACGGTCGATTACCCGTTATTCGTACAGGGCCAGGCGTCACGCGATCGATTGCTGGAACAGTTTCGCCGTACTGAAAATGCTGTGCTGTTAGGCACCAACAGTTTCTGGGAAGGGGTGGATGTACGTGGCGATGCGCTGGTCTGTGTGTTGATAGATAAATTACCGTTTGCGGCACCGAACGACCCGGTATTACAGGCACGACTGGATGCCATGCGCGAAAAGGGGCTCAATGCCTTCATGCAATACCAGTTACCCATGGCTGTCATTATGCTGAAGCAGGGCGTCGGTCGGCTCATTCGGGATGAGCAGGATTATGGTGTACTGGTACTGTGTGATCCAAGATTGAAGTCCAAGTCATACGGCAAAACATTTCTGAACAGTTTGCCAGCCATGCAACAAACAGCGAACTGGCAGGATGTGCAACGGTTTTATAAAGATAAACAGAAAAAACAGTCCGAGGCTGCGCCAGCATGAAGTTGCTTGTGATCGACACAGTGACCGAGATGTGTTCCGTCGCACTGGCAAGTGGGGATGATGTTATACATTCTGAACAACGTGTCGAACAAAGTCATACCGATGTCATTCTGGAGATGGTCAACAACATTCTGGCTAGTGGCGAAATGTCATTATCACAGCTGGACGCGATCGCTTTTAATCGAGGACCGGGTTCATTCACGGGCCTGCGTGTCTGTGCCGGGGTGGCCCAGGGTCTGGCCCTGTCACAGGATTTACCGGTCATTGCTGTGTCGAGTCTGGCCGCACTGGCGCAGGGTGCCTGGCGTGAACAACAGGCCAATAATGTGCTGAGTGTTATCGATGCCCGTATGAAAGAGGTGTACTGGGGTTGTTTTGAATCTTCAGACGGTATCATGGTACCGGTTTGTAAAGAAAAGGTAACTCCACCTGATCGTGTTCGACCACCTGCAGCCACGCAATGGCTGGGTGTTGGTACCGGGTTTACTGTATATCGGCATGAACTATGCGACAATGCCGGGGTCAATCTGATAGCTGTTCAGGAAGAACGTTTTCCACTGGCACGGGATTGTGTGCCGTTGGCAATACATCACTGGAAAAATGGGCAATATGGCGATGCCGGTACCGCCTTACCGGTCTATCTGCGGGATAATGTCGCCACGCCAAAATCTTGAACGGGAGTATAACGTGGTGACATACATGAAACAGGTTATCAGCAGCTTATTAATCATGGTGTTAGCTTTCGCCTGGATTAATACAGCATCAGCCAATTCTCCCATGATTTATGAAAAACGCGTTAAAGGCGAGGCGGAAACCACCTACAAGCAGGTGTTCAATGCGCTGGAAAACAACGGTTACTTTGTGGTGTTTGAACCCAATATTGGCAAGAACCTGGCTTATTTTAAAAAGCGCTGGGGCAAGGACTACAACAAGAACGACCTGGAGTCGATTCGCAGCATGGTGTTCTGTAATGCCTGGTATGCCAATGAGGTGAGTAATGCCGATCCGCAAATGCTGGCATTGTGTCCGTTACATATCTCGTTGGTACATAAGGATGGTGTCACGCGCATTCTGTTCGTTCGCCCCAGTCTGGTTGCGACCGGCAGCCCGGCAGAAAAAATTGCGCTTGAACTTGAACAGGATGTGATCAGGACAATCGAAAGCGGTTTACGCTAACAATTTTTCAAGAATCGTTTCATACACCTTCGACAGCCGATCCAGCTGTTCGATATCCACATGTTCATCGATTTTATGAATACTGGCATTGATCGGGCCGAGTTCAATTACCTGCGCACCGGTCGGTGCAATAAATCGTCCATCGGATGTCCCACCCGAGGTAGATAGTGACGCATCATATCCGCAGACTTCCTTTATGGCGGCCTGTGTTGCTGCAATCAGTTCGGCAGGTTCAGTCATAAACGGCTGGCCTGACAATGACCAGCTCAGATCATAATTCAGATCAAATGACTGAATAATCGCTTCCACTTCCTGACGTAACTGTGTGTCAGTAACTTCTGTAGAAAAGCGAAAATTAAAATCAATGCTGATGTCGCCCGGTATGACATTGGTGGCATCCGTGCCGGCATGCACGTTGCTGATCTGAAACGTGGTTGGCGGAAAGTGATCGTTACCCTGGTCCCAGGTTTTTTCACATAATGCCGTAATCACCGGTCCGGCCCGGTGAATGGGATTATCAGCCAGATGTGGATAGGCGACATGTCCCTGCTGACCATGAATGATCAACCGACCACCCAGGGAACCACGTCGCCCGTTTTTAATAATGTCACCCACTTTTGCAGTGCTGGATGGTTCACCGACCAGGCACCAGTCGATTTTTTCATTACGTTGTTGCAGGGCTTCAATGACCTTGACCGTGCCATTGATGGATGGTCCTTCCTCATCACTGGTGATCAAAAACGCGATGCTGCCATTGGGATTATGGTGATTTTCAAAAAAGCGTTCCGTCGCGGTAATCATGGCTGCGATGGAGCTTTTCATGTCCGCGGCACCGCGTCCGTACAACTGGCCATCCTGAATCGTTGGTTCAAACGGTGGTGTTGACCAGTCCGACTCCGGTCCGGGTGGCACGACATCGGTGTGACCGGCAAAAACAAATAACGGAGCCTGATCACCGAAACGCGCCCACAGGTTGTCGACATCCTCAAAGCGCATGTGTTCGGTCACAAAGCCAAGCTTGTTGAGCCGTTCAGCGAGCACGCGTTGGCAGCCGGCATCCTCCGGTGTCACGGAAGGGCGGGAAATGAGATCCATACTCAGCTGTAGTGTTTCAGAGTCACTCATGAAAACAGTTTTTTATACGTGGCTTGATCAAATCCAAGCGTAACTTGTTTATTGTTCACCAGCACAGGTCGTTTAATCAGGCTGGGGTTGGCGACCATCAGTTTAACGGCCTTGTCGGCAGTCAGATCCTGTTTGTCCTGTTCCGCAAGTTCACGCCAGGTGCGACTACGGCGATTCAGCAGTTCCGACCAGTCGACTTTTTTCAGCCATTCACTGAGTTGTTTTTTATCTAAGCCGTCACGACGAAAGTCGTGAAACCGGTAATCGACCTGTTGTTGTTCCAGCCAGCGGCGTGCTTTTTTTACCGTGTCACAGTTGGGTATTCCAAACAGGGTTGGCATGGCGTTTAAATGTCGCGTAACAGTTCATTGATGCCCACTTTGCTGCGGGTTTTCTCATCGACCTGTTTTACGATGACCGCACAATACAGGCTGTACTTGCCATCCGATGAGGGCAGGTTGCCCGACACCACTACCGAACCGGCGGGAATACGACCGTAAGTGATCTCATCCGTCATGCGGTTGTAGATACGCGTACTCTTGCCAATATACACACCCATTGAGATGACCGATCCTTCCTCGACGATGACACCTTCCACCACTTCGGAACGGGCGCCGATGAAACAGTTGTCTTCGATGATCGTCGGCGCTGCCTGCAATGGCTCCAGTACGCCGCCAATACCAACACCACCGGAAAGGTGAACATTTTTACCGATTTGTGCACAGGAACCCACCGTTGCCCAGGTATCAACCATGGTGCCGCTGTCGACATAAGCACCGATATTCACGTAAGACGGCATCAACACCACGCTGGGGGCGATATATGCACCGCGGCGGACTGTCGCAGGCGGCACAACACGCACGCCATCGGCACGAAAATCACGGGAATTGTATTCGGCGTATTTCGGTGTCACCTTGTCGAAATAGTTGGTGAAGCCACCTTTCATAAAGGCGTTGTCCTCAATACGGAACGACAGTAACACCGCTTTTTTCAACCATTCGTTGACGACCCAGTCATTGCCCTGTTTCTCGGCAACACGTAATTCACCTTTATCCAGCTGGTGAATACACTCATTCACCGCTTCCTTGACCATGGTGTCTACACGCAGGGGTGTAATGTCGGCACGGTTTTCAAATGCCTCTTCAATGACTTTTTTAATGTCGTCACTCATGTTTTAACTCCAGACTTTCGGGAAAATGACAAAATAAGTGCTATTTTACCGTGTTATGACACGATCAGGTTAATATTTTTCAATAAATGCCCGTAACCGCTCAGCGGCATCCTGAATCTGTGGAATATCTGCGACCAGTGCCATGCGCACACGATTGCGACCGGGGTTTTCACCGTTTGCCTCGCGTGACAGATACTGACCCGGCAGGACGGTCAGATTGTATTGGGCAAACAACTCACGAGTGAAAGTTTCATCGTCGATCGGGGTCTGTTGCCACAGGTAAAACCCGGCATCCGGCATCTCAAGTTGCAGGTGCGGGCCAAGGACATCAAACATAATACGGAATTTTTCCCGGTAGCGTTCCCGGTTATCCCGAACATGTGCTTCATCAGACCAGGCAGCAATGCTGGCCAGCTGTGCGGGAGGCGCCATGGCACAGCCATGATAGGTTCGGTATTTAAGGAATTGTTCGATTATCTGTCTGTCCCCTGCGACAAAGCCGGATCGCAGTCCCGGCAGATTGGATCGTTTCGACAGGCTATGAAATACGATACAGTGCCTGAATTCCGTGTTGCCCATCTGGCTGGCCGCATCCAGCAGGCCCACTGGCGGACTCGATTCGTCAAAATACAATTCGGAATAACACTCGTCAGACGCGATAATAAAATTATATTTTTCAGCCAGGTTAATCAGTGACTGTAATTGTTCTATTGGCATGACCCGACCGGTCGGGTTTCCCGGTGTGCAGATATACACGATTTGCGTACGTTGCCAGGTTGCCTCGTCGACGCTGGAAAAATCGGGCAGCAGATCCGTGGCTGCCGTTGTGTTTAAGAAACAGGGTTCAGCACCCGCTAACAGGGCGGCACCTTCATAAATCTGGTAGAACGGGTTTGGCATGATGATCGCCGGATTCTCATGGCGATTGATCATGGCCTGGGCAAACGCGAACAGGGCTTCACGAGTACCATTCACCGGTAGCACGTGCTGTTCCGCATCGAGATCCTGCGGATTTAAACTAAACCGTTGTGTCAGCCACTGCGTGATGGCTTCGCGTAATTCGGGCATGCCGCGGGTCAGCGGATAGGCGGATATACGGGGAAGATTTTCAGCAAAGCTTTTCAGTACAAATTCCGGCGCGGCGTGTTTCGGTTCACCAATGCTCATGGCAATATGTTCAAATTTTGCGGCAGGTGTGACACCGGCTTTCAATGCCGCCAGTTTTTCAAACGGGTAGGGGTGCAAACGAAACAGGTCGGGGTTCATGCTATGCTAGGTTTAATTTAAGAATAAAAAGTGGTGCCATTATAATGCAACAACCCCAACATCACACCCAGCTATTACCTGTTGCGGCATTACTGCTTGCCGCGACACTGTGGGGCATTTTCTGGATTCCGCTGCGTTGGCTCGAAGGCATGGGCCTGGATGGCCTGCTTGCCACATTCCTAATATATAGCGGCACCATTTTTATCTCGATTCCGGTAATTATTCGATATCGCACTCAATGGCGACTTCAACCCGGGCTGCTGTTGCTGATTATGATTAGCAGTGGCTGGTGTAATACCGCCTTCATTCTTGCCATTCTCGATGGCGAAATTCTTCGCGTTATTTTACTGTTTTATCTATCACCGGTCTGGGCCACCATCCTGGCGCGCCTGGTATTAAAAGAACAGCTGACCACGCGCGCTTATGTGACATTATGTATCGCGCTCGTCGGTGCCTTATTGATCTTATGGCATGAGGACATTGGTTATCCCTGGCCGCAATCCGGTGCGGACTGGATGGCCATCAGTTCCGGTTTTGCCTTTGCGTTGACCAATCTGTTTGTGCACATGGCCGGGCGTGTTGGTGTACAGACAAAAACCGTGGCTGCCTGGCTGGGCGTGATCCTGCTATCCGGAGTGGCGTTGCTGGTGACGGATGTGAACATGGAGACGGCCAATACCCTGAATATGTTCAGTGCAGTTGGTGTCGGGTTTGTGCTCATGACCATCATGACGGTTTCCGTTGTCTACGGTGTGACGCATATGCCGGTGCATCGCTCAGCCATTATTCTTTTGTTCGAAGTGGTGGCGGCTGCGATTTCCAGTTACCTGCTGACGGACGAGCGTCTGGGATGGCGTGAAGTGAGTGGCGGCTTGATTGTCGTGCTTGCTGCATACCTTGCCGGTACACGACAGCAGACGACATAGACGGGTTGTTATGGTGAGAAATATTAAACAGATTCTGCATGCCAGTTTTCTCGTTGAGGATCTGGACCGGGCCTTGCAGTTTTATTGCGATGTACTCGGACTCAGGACCGATTCCGGGAGACCTGATCTGGGTTATCCCGGAGCCTGGTTGAATATTGGTGATCAACAGATTCATTTGTTACAGCTTCCCAATCCGGATCCGGTTCAGGGTCGACCGGCGCATGGTGGCCGCGATCGTCACGTCGCGTTTGCGGTCGATGACATTGATGAACTGGCAAATACACTGCAGCAAAGCGATATACCGTTTACGATGAGTAAATCAGGCCGCAAGGCACTGTTTGTGCGAGATCCGGATGGTAATGCGCTGGAATTTATCGAAACCGCTGACCAGACTTAACTGCTGATATGGGATTGCAGTGCCTTGCTGATCGCGTCGCGTGTAGCCTGTGAATCAACCGGATTGCCGTCTGCATCGGTGATATAAAAGATGTCTTCCGCACGTTCGCCAAACGTGGCGATTTTCGCATTTTGTATCTGAATATTGCATTCCATCAAGGCACGGGCAATACGTGACAACAGTCCCGGTCTGTCCTTGGTGGTGACCTGCATGGCCGTGCGCGTAAAATTACCATCATCCCAGAACTGGACGTGGGTATCGATGCTGAACGCCTTGGCCTGGCGTGGCATGTGCTGAACCGGTTTGGGCAAATCCATGTCGGGTGATTGCAGTGCTTTTTTCAGGCGTTTATGTAATTCTTGTTCCCGAAATGCGTCACTAATGGCCTGGCCGTTTTCGTTCAGGATAATAAATGTGTCCAGCGTATAGTTATCCTGCGATGTGAGGATACGTGCATCGGCAATGGTCAATCCCTGTTTTTCCAGCGAACTGGTGATCAATGCAAAGGTTCGATCTGTCGCTTTACTGTAAATAAATAATTCCGTGCCACCCCAGTGTAACGAATGGCGCAAAATAACCAGTGGTTCGTGATTATTTTCTCCATGTTCAAGTATGGCCTGTGCATGCCAGGCCAGTTCATTTGGACGGTAGCGCAGGAAATATTCGTCATCGAAACGTTGCCACAGGGTCTGAACTGAATCCAGTTGCACCCGCTCTTTCTCAAGCAATTCCAGTGCACTCGATTTGTTACCGGCAATATATTCTGTCGTCAGAACAGGATCATCGAGGCCACGTATTAATACGTTTCGTGTGGCGTAATACAGTTCACGTAGCAATGAATCTTTCCAGGAATTCCAGACATCGGGCCCGGTAGCGCGAATATCGGCAACAGTCATCAGATAAATATAATTGAGGCGGTTTTGATCGCCGACATTCATAGCAAATTCATGGATAACATCCGGATCACTGATATCCTTCTTTTGTGCCGTGGAAGACATGATCAGGTGGTTCTCAACCAGCCACACGACCAGGCGCGTATCGTATTCGCTCAGGTTATGTTTTTCGCAGAAGACACGCGCATCGAGTGCGCCAAGCGTGGAATGATCGCCGCCACGTCCTTTTGCGATGTCATGAAAAAGACCGGCCAGCAGTAACAGTTCCTGCTTGGGGATTTCGCGAATCAGTTCGCTGCAAAGTGGAAATTCATGTTTAAATTCCGGCACGGTAAATCGGCGCATATTACGAATAACCGTCAGGGTGTGTTCGTCGACGGTGTAAACGTGAAACAGGTCGTGCTGCATCTGCCCGACGATATTGCCAAACACCGGCAGGTAAGCGGCAAGGATGCCATAGCGATTCATGCGGCGTAACTCATGTGTCACACCGCGGGGCTGGCGAAGAATTTCCATAAACAGGCTGCGGCAACGTATGTCGTCACGGAATTCGGCATCGATTAAATGGGTGTTGTTTCGAATTAATCGAATGGTATTGGCACGCACGCCCTTGAGTTCCGAATGTTGTGCCAGTAAAAGAAAGGCTTCCAGCAATGCAAAGGGGTAATACTTGAATGTATTTTCTGATTTGACTTCCAGGTAGCCATTTACAGACTGGAAGCGCTTGTTGATGTCACTGGCTGTGGATTTTTTCTTTAGCAGGATTTCTTCTTCAAATAATTGCAGCAACAGTTCATTGAGCCGGTTCAGTTCCATCACTGTGCGGTAATACCGCTTCATGAATTTTTCCACGCCCAGGCTCTTGCCATCATCCTGATAGCCAAACTGTTTTGCCAGCACACGTTGTTGTTCGATCAGTAAGCGATCTTCACGGCGATTGAGCAAGGCATGCAGACCAAACCGAATCTGCCATAAAAAGGCCTGGCCTTCATGCAGCGTGCGGTATTCATCTTCAGTCAGAAAGTCGTGCTCAACAAGATCATGCAGGGTGGTGGCGTCAAAATGGCGTTTTGCCACCCAGCCAATCATCTGGATATCGCGCAGTCCACCCGGGCTTTCCTTGATGTTGGGTTCGAGGTTATAGGCGGTATCACCGAACTTGTGGTGACGTTGTTTCTGTTCTTCGAGTTTGGCGGCGAAAAACTTTTTACTGGGCCACAGGTATTTCGGGCCGGTACGCTTATGTTGCTCGGCAAACAAATCTTCAGCACCAATCAACAGGCGGGCTTCCTGCAAATTGGTGGCGACAGTAATATCCTGTTTGGCTTCGCGAATACATTCCTTAAGTGTTCGAACACTGTGCCCGACTTCCAGGCCGATGTCCCACAGGAATGTGGTAAAACCGACGATAGATTCTTTGTAGGGCTTGTCAGATTTGCGGATCAGGATCATCAGGTCGATGTCTGAACGCGGATGCAGTTCGCCACGACCGTACCCGCCCACTGCAATCAGGGCGATGTGTTTATCATCGGCAGGAAAGAATTGTGACCATGCGCGACTGAGGATGGCATCGACAAGATGACTGCGGGCATGCACCAGTTCGGTAGCGCTGCGTCCGGCATTAAACCGATCCAGTAATACCTGGTTGGCCTGAAGCAGGGTTTGTTTGAACAGTTTGATCGGTGGACTACTGGATTCGCTTAGTGCTGTATCAAAGGCCTGGGCGTCAAAAAGTTCGGCATCCGGTTGCCGTGACATTAAAACGTTTCCTCCGGCCGACGTGTCAGTACCTCAAAACCATCATCTGTCACCAGAATGGTGTGTTCCCACTGTGCCGAGAGGCTGCGGTCCTTGGTCACCACGGTCCAGCCATCCTTGAGAATTTTAACGTGGCGCTTACCGACGTTAACCATGGGTTCGATAGTAAAGGTCATACCCGGTTCCAGCACCAGTCCCGTCCCCGCTGAGCCGTAATGCAACACCTGCGGTTCTTCGTGAAATTCCTTGCCAATGCCATGCCCACAGAACTCGCGCACAATGGAATAACCGTGGGATTCGGCGTGCTGCTGAATGGCATGTCCGATATCGCCCAGCCGAACGCCCGGTTTGACCATCTCGATACCGATACGCATGCAATCATAAGTGGTGGAGACCAGCCGTTTGGCCATCACCGAAGGTTCGCCGACAAAGAATATCTTGCTGGTGTCGCCATGGTAGCCGTCCTTGATGACGGTCACGTCGATGTTGAGGACGTCACCGGGTTTGAGCCGTTTTTCGTTCGGAATCCCGTGGCAAACCACGTGGTTGACCGAGGTACAGATGGACTTGGGAAAGCTGTGGTAATTGAGGGGTGCCGGGATGGCCTGTTGTTCGTTGACGATATAGTCGTGGCAGATCTGGTCCAGCTCGGCGGTGGTGACACCGGCCTGCACATGGGGCTCGATCATTTGCAGGACATCGGCGGCAAGCCGGCCTGCGACACGCATTTTTTCGATTTCTTCGGGGGTTTTGATGCTAACTGCCATGCTACTTGTTGTCCGAAATGCCAAATGGGGCGTTAAATTGAGGGTCTTGTTGTGGCCATACCGGGGTTTATGGTATAAAGCGCGCGCTAACTAAGCAATGTTTGCATTAAATTAATCCGCACATACACCGGCACATCGTCCCGGGTGCCCCGAGAGGGGTTGGAAGATGGGGTGTATGGAGGCTCAACCCAGGAGAAAACCAATGACTGACGTAAGCATGCGCCAGATGCTTGAGGCTGGCGTGCATTTCGGACACCAGACCCGTTTCTGGAACCCCAAAATGGCACCATTTATCTTTGGTGACCGTAACAAGATCCACATCATCAATCTGGAGAAATCCCTGCCCCTGTACCAGGAGGCAATCAATTTCATCAGCTCCATGGCCAGCAACAAGGGCGTTATCCTGTTCGTAGGCACCAAGCGGGCGGCCCAGGACGTGATTCGAGAAGAAGCCGTTCGTGCCGGTATGCCTTATGTGAACCACCGCTGGCTGGGCGGTATGCTGACCAACTGGAAGACCGTCAAGCAGTCGATTCGCCGTCTCAAGGAACTGGAGACCATGAGCGAGGACGGCACATTCAACAAGCTGAGCAAAAAAGAAGCGCTCACGCTGAGCCGTGAAATGGAGAAGCTGGAGCGCAGCCTGGGTGGCATCAAGAATATGCAGGGTCTGCCCGATGCCGTCTTTGTGGTGGATGTGGGTCACGAGAAAATTGCCATTGCCGAAGCCAAGAAACTGGGCATTCCGGTTGTCGGCGTGGTGGATACCAACAACTCTCCGGATAATGTGGATTACATCGTTCCGGGTAATGATGACGCGATTCGTGCGATTCGCTTGTACACCCAGGGTGTGGCGGATGCCGTCATTGCCGGTCGTGCGACCATCACCGTTGGTAGCGGCGATGATGATTTCGTCGAGCTGGATGACAGTGGTGAAGTTGCCGCCAAGACCGCGGAGCGAAAAGCCAAGAAGAAGGCAGCCAAGAAGAAAACGGCCAAGAAGACCACAGTCAAGAAGAAGGTGGCCAAGGCCAAGGCGGCTGACGAAGACAAAGGCACTGAAGGCGCTGAAGCGGCTCAGAAAGACGCGTAAACCAACGAATTTAAGAGGTATCTGTTATGGCAATTACAGCATCACTTGTTAAGGAGTTACGTGAGCGCACCGGTGCCGGCATGATGGAATGTAAAAAAGCGCTGGTTGAGATGGATGGTGATATCGACGCCGCCATCGAACATATGCGCAAGACCGGTATGGCCAAGGCTGACAAGAAAGCCGGTCGTGCCGCGGCCGAAGGATTGATCGCCATCAAGACCAGCGCCGATAACAAAACTGCTGTCATCGTGGAAGTGAACAGTGAAACTGACTTTGTCGCCAAAGCTGATGATTTTCAGAATTTCGTTAATGAAATTGCAGACAAGGCCCTGGCCGAACAGCCGGAGGATGTAGATGCGTTACTGAACGTCA
The DNA here is from genome assembly GCA_937967995.1 of uncultured Gammaproteobacteria bacterium. GTDB lineage: Bacteria > Pseudomonadota > Gammaproteobacteria > UBA6429 > Thiohalophilaceae > CALBTB01. Next base: position 591,744 of record CALBTB010000009.1, on the reverse strand, counting down.
AGCTTGCCAACGGTGAAACAGTCGAACAGAATCGCAAGGCCCTGATCGCCAAGCTGGGTGAAAACATGAGCGTGCGCCGGTTTGATATTCTCAAGGCAAACGGTGAACTGTCTGCATACTCGCACGGCTCACGCATCGGTGTTGTCGTTGACCTCGAAGGCGGTGACAGTGAACTGGGTAAGGACCTGGCCATGCATATCGCTGCCAGTCGGCCCGTCTGTGTTGATGAATCCGGTGTTCCACAGGAAACCCTGGACAAGGAAAAAGAAATTTATTCAGCCCAGGCGGCCGAAAGTGGCAAGCCGGCGGAAATCATCGAAAAAATGGTGCAGGGTCGTATCAAGAAGTTTCTCAAGGAAATCACCTTGCTGGGACAGCCGTTTGTGAAAGACCCGGACCAGACCATCGAGAAACTGCTCAAATCCAAAAATGCCACCGTACACCGCTTTGTTCGCTTTGAAGTTGGTGAAGGTATCGAGAAGAAATCGGAAAACTTTGCTGACGAAGTCATGGCCCAGGTCAAGGGATAAACTGCATGAGCAAAGGATCGGATATTCACTATAAACGAATCCTGCTCAAATTCAGTGGCGAAGCCCTGATGGGCGAACAACAGTTCGGGATCGATCCAATCGTCATTGATCGTGTCTCGGCTGAAGTGAAGCAACTCACCGATAAGGGCGTGCAGGTTGCCATTGTCGTTGGTGGCGGAAACATTTTCCGTGGCGAAAAACTGGCCGAAGCCGGTCTGGATCGCGCCACCGGTGATCACATGGGTATGCTGGCGACGGTGATCAATGCACTGGCCCTGCAGGATGGAATGGAACGTCAGGGGCTGGTTGTCCGTGTCATGTCAGCATTACCGATTCATCAGGTCTGTGAAGACTATATTCGGCGTCGTGCAATGCGTCATCTGGAGAAGGGGCGGGTGGTCATCTTTGCTGCCGGCACCGGTAACCCGTTCTTTACCACGGATACAGCAGCCAGTTTACGCGGTGTTGAAATTGACGTGGATATCGTGATCAAGGCAACCAAGGTTGACGGCGTATATTCAGCCGATCCGGTCACGAATCCTGATGCCGAGCGTTACACAGAACTTGGCTATGATGAAGTTATCAACAATAAGCTGGCGGTCATGGATACCACCGCAATCGTACTGTGTCGTGACAATAACATTCCGCTACGTATTTACAATATGAACAAGGCCGGTGCGCTGTTGAATATTGTTAAAGGCAAGAATGAAGGTACCATCGTCAAATAAAAAGGGGATGCCATGCTGGAAGAGTTTAAAAAAGACGCCAGGACACGTATGGCGAAAAGTATTGAAGCATTGCGCGGTGAGTTAAGCAAGTTAAGAACCGGCCGTGCACATACCAGCCTGCTTGATCATATCACTGTCGAGTATTACGGCTCACAGGTGCCTCTCAGCCAGGTAGCAAACATCGCCGTCGGTGATGCGCGTACCCTGACTGTATCTACCTGGGAAAAACAGATGGTACCGGTTGTAGAGAAGGCGATTATGAATTCCGATATGGGACTGAACCCGGTCACTGCCGGCGAAGTGATTCGTGTTCCCTTACCGCCATTAACCGAAGAACGTCGCAAGGATATGACACGTGTTGTGCGTAATGAAGGTGAAAACGCACGTGTGGCCATTCGCAATATTCGTCGTGACGTCTTGTCCGATATCAAACAACTGCTCAAGGAAAAGGAAATCACCGAGGATGAAGAGCGCAAGGCGCAGGATGAAATACAGAAGATAACCGATAAATACGTGGCGGAAGTGGATGCGCTCATCGAAGCAAAAGAAAAAGACCTGATGGAAATTTAACTGCCCATGCCAGGGCTGGCGGGCAAAACGTGGGGTGAATTACATGGCCATCGATAAAACCTACAAGCTGAATATTCCAAAAGAGAAGTTGCCGCGCCATGTCGCCGTCATCATGGATGGGAATGGTCGTTGGGCTGAGCAGCGCTCACTACCGCGTTTTTCCGGCCATAAAGCCGGTGTCGAAACTGTACGTAGTATGGTTCAAATGAGTGGCGAACTCGGTATTGAAGTGCTGACCCTGTTTGCCTTTTCCAGTGAAAACTGGCGTCGTCCCAAAAAAGAAGTCGGGTTGTTAATGGAACTGTTCCTGACGGCCCTGGAACGCGAAGTCAATAAATTACATGACACCGGTGTGCAATTACGCGTGATCGGTGATGTCAGCGGTTTTCCGAAAAAGCTACAGGATCGTATTCACAAGTCGATGGAGCTGACGGCTGATAACACCGGTTTAATTCTCAATATTGCCGCCAATTACGGTGGCAAGTGGGACATCACGCAGTCAGTCAAACAGATCGCGACCAGGATCAGCAAAGGCGAACTGACGGTATCCGACATCGATGAATCCCTGATTCAGGAGCATCTGTGCATGGCGGATCTGCCGGAACCGGATCTGTTTATTCGTACCGGTGGTGAACAACGTATCAGTAATTTTCTGATCTGGCAGCTTGCTTATTCGGAACTGTATTTCACCCGGGTCCTGTGGCCGGATTTTGATCGTGAAGCTTATGCGGATGCCTTAGCGTCGTTTACCCAGCGCCAGCGCCGTTTCGGTCGAACCGGTACACAGGTATTGGAACTGGAACAATTAGGTCATGCTTAAACAGCGTATCCTGACAGCCGTTGTTGTCGGTCCGCTTATTCTCTGGAGTGTTGTTGCGTTTTCCCATCGTGCGCTGGCGATTGAATTAGGTGCAATCCTTGCACTCGCCGCCTGGGAGTGGGCGCGGCTTTCAGGAATCACGAATCAGTTTGCACGCATTATATATAGTGTTGTGATTTGTGGCGTATTCTGGTTATTGACCTGGGTGCTGCATCGTCATATCGAGTATCTGCAGCTAGTCCTTTATGCTGCCTGTCTGTGGTGGCTGATTGCATTTATTCTGGTTGTGCTTTTCGATCGGCGCGGCTGGCACACACAACGTGCCATGAGCCCCATCAATAAATTCGTCAATCTCGTTATTGGGTTGATCATTCTGGCGGGTGCATTTGTATCCATTACGGGACTCCACCAGTCGGCGGATTACGGTTATGTCTATATCTTGTTATTACTGGCGATTATCTGGGTTGCGGATTCGGCTGCCTATTTTGCCGGTAAAGCATTTGGCAGACATAAGCTCGCACCCAATGTCAGCCCTGGCAAAACCTGGGAGGGTGTGGCGGGTGCCGTACTGGCCTGTACACTGCTGGCTATCGGTATTACGCAATTCCTTGAATTTGAATACACAACCAGTTTCAATTTTGTGATTGTGGCACTCATTACGATGTTTATTTCTATCGTTGGTGATTTGCTGGTCAGCCTGTTTAAACGTCGTGCAGGTGTCAAGGACAGCAGTCGATTGTTACCGGGTCATGGCGGCATTCTCGACCGCATCGACAGTTTACTTGCTGCAGCACCACTGTTTTTGCTGGGTCTGTTAAGCGCCGGGATTAAATCATGAAGGCGGTCACAATTCTTGGCGCAACAGGAACTATCGGTGTCAACACGCTTGATGTGATTCGTCTGCATCCTGACAAATACCGTGTATTTGCATTAACCGGATATGCACAGGCCGAACGACTCTTTGAGCAATGCATGGAATTTGAACCTCAGTATGCCGTGATGGTCGAACAGAATGCGGCTACTCGTTTACAGGCGCAATTAAAACAGGCTGGTTCATCCACAACAGTCCTGCAGGGGGCGGATGCACTGGATGAAGTTGCGTCACATGCGAATGTGGATATTGTTATGGCAGCCATTGTCGGTGCCGCCGGACTGAATTCAGGAATGGCCGCCGCTAAAGCAGGTAAGACGATCCTGTTGGCCAATAAGGAAGCACTGGTTATGTCCGGCAAATTGTTTATGGATGAAGTGAAAAGAAATAACGCCATATTATTGCCCATTGATAGTGAACATAACGCCATTTTTCAGTGTATGCCTGAAAATTATACGTCTGAACACATGAGCAAAGGAATTCGCAAAATACTTTTAACCGGCTCCGGTGGACCGTTCAGGGAATTGCCAATTGACCAGTTTGACCGGGTCACACCGGAGCAAGCGATTGCGCATCCAAACTGGACCATGGGTAAAAAAATCTCCGTCGACTCGGCCACCATGATGAACAAGGGGCTGGAGATTATCGAGGCCTGCTGGTTATTCGATACAACGCTTGATAATATTGAGGTCATTTTACACCCGCAGAGTATTATTCATTCAATGGTCGAATACGTGGACGGTTCAGTCATTGCGCAACTTGGTCAGCCGGATATGCGTACACCGATCGCGCATGCACTTGCCTGGCCTGACCGGATTGAGTCCGGTGTTCCGACGCTGGACATGTTAAGCATCAATGCATTGAGTTTTGAAGCACCTGACGAACAACGTTATCCGTGCCTGGCCCTGGCGAAACAGGCGGCACGGCTTGGTGGGACGGCATCTGCCGTATTGAATGCCGCCAATGAAGTCGCTGTGCAGACGTTTCTGGATGGTGAAATAGGTTTTATGGATATTGCAAGAACTGTGGAATATGCCCTGCAGCAATGTTCACAGCGTGAGGCGGATTCCATTCAGACGGTACTTGATGCGGATAAGGAAGCACGTGAAGTGGCGCGCCAGTATATTTCGACGACGAATTACAAACTTGGGCAGGTACATTAGATGGGTGGTGTACTGTACACAATCATTTCTTTCCTGGTGGCGATTGCTATCCTGGTGGCCATCCATGAATTCGGTCATTTCTGGGTGGCCAAGAAACTGGGTGTCAAGGTCCTGCGATATTCCATCGGTTTTGGTAAGACGCTGTGGATGAAGCGAGCCGGGCCGGATCAAACGGAGTATGTTATTGCCGCATTGCCTCTGGGTGGCTATGTGCGCATGCTGGACGAACGAGAAGCCGATGTACCTGAATCGGAAAAACATCGTGCCTTTAACCGCCAACCGGTCTGGAAACGATTTTTAATTGTCCTGGCCGGGCCGGCTTTTAATTTCTTCCTGGCAATACTCATTTACTGGGCAATTGCTGTTGTCGGTGTAACCGGACTCAAGTCAAGTATCGGGCAGGTAGAAGAAGATTCCCTGGCCGCAAGGGCAGGTTTACAACCGGGCATGGAGATCGTCAGTGTCGAAGGCTGGTCAACACCTACCTGGGAATCGGTTTTTCAGGAAGCCTTGCCGCGGCTGGTAGAGCGTTCGTCACTGACTATCGAGGCGAAAGACAGTCAGGGATTTGTACGCACGTACAACCTGGATCTGTCAGGTATTGATCCGGACAGGGATATTAAACGGCCCTTTGATGCACTAGGTCTGTATTTTTTTGATTTCCCGGCAATCATTGATGACGTCGTTAAAGATCAGTCTGCAGACAAGGCGGGGCTCAAGCCCGGCGATGAAATTATTCAGGTCGGTGACAAAGCTATTACACACTGGAGTCAGATTGGTGGCACGATAAGTGACAAAGCCAATGTCCCGTTAGATGTGACAGTTCTGCGTGATGGTAAATCGATGACCTTTACCGTTACACCCTATGAAGTCAAGCACAAAGGGGAGTCCTTTGGTCGGCTCGGCATCATTCAGAAACGTCCACCCATTTCCGAAGAGCAAAAGGTGTCACATGAGCTCGGTGTATTTGAGTCGGTCGGTTATGCCTTACATCGAACCTGGAACATATCCTATGTCACGCTGCGCGTACTTGGCCTGATGGTTACGATGGAAATGTCGGTGACCAATATCAGCGGGCCGATTAACATTGCTGTCGTGGCCGGTGAGTCGGCAAGTATTGGATGGGATCGATATATTATTTTCCTGGCACTGGTCAGTATCAGTCTGGGAATACTCAACCTGTTACCGATTCCGATTCTTGATGGCGGCCACCTGCTGTATTACCTTGTGGAAATAATTAAGGGCAGTCCGGTGTCAGAAACCACCGAGGCCATCGGCCAACGCATCGGAATCCTGATGTTAGTCATGCTAATGATGCTGGCATTTTATAACGATATTGTCAGATTAAGTTTATAGACATAATGAAGAAGTCAGCATCGATACTTGCGTCCTTACTATACGCATCCAGCCTTCATGCAGCCGAATCCTTTGAGGTCAGGGATATTCGTCTGGAAGGATTGCAACGAATTTCTGTTGGTACGGTATTTAACTACCTCCCTATTAAAGTCGGCGACAGAATAAGTGGAGATGATACCAGTCAGGCCATTCATGCACTGTACAAGACCGGGTTTTTCAAGGATGTAAGACTGGAACGTGAAGGCAATGTACTGGTGATATTTGTTGCTGAGCGTCCGGCGATTTCAGAGATTAATATCGAAGGTAATGATGAGATAACCACCGAACAGTTACAGCAGGCGCTAAAAACAATGGGGTTGAGCGTTGGGCGGGTTTTCGATCGTTCGGTCCTGGACAAGATCAGCCAGGAATTGCAGCGCCAGTATTACAGTCTTGGTAAATATGGCGTAAAAATAGAAACAACATCAAAGCCGCTGGAACGTAATCGCGTCGCGATTAACATTTCTATTGCTGAAGGTGAAGAAGCAGAAGTCTACACGATGAATATTATTGGTAATACAGTATTTACCGATGACAAACTCAAAAGCCTGCTGGAGCTGGGTGGACGCGGATTCTTTGGTGGCCGGGAGAATTATTCCAAGCAGGTGCTGGCCGGCGATCTGGAAATCCTGCGATCCTATTATATGGACAGGGGTTATATTAATTTCCGTATTGATTCCACTCAGGTATCGCTGACGCCAGACAGGCAGGATGTATATATCTCCGTAAATATCACGGAAGGTGATGTGTACACTGTGCGTGAAACAAAATTAATTGGCGACCTGATTATGCCAATGGAAGAAGCACAGAAACTTGTGGAAGTGGTTGATGGTGAAGTGTTCTCCCGTAAAAAGGTCACCAATACACGGAAAAATATATCTGATCGTCTGGCTGAGATGGGTTATCCATTTTCAAATGTCAATATTGCGCCGGATGTGGATGAAGACACGAAAACAGTCAAGCTGAGTATTTTTGTTGATCCGGGCCGGCGTGTTTACGTTCGCCGCGTCAATATTACAGGTAACCAGAAAACAGACGATGGAGTTGTGCGACGTGAATTGCGACAACTGGAGAACGACTGGTTATCCACCGAGCGAGTTGCAACCTCCAAGCGTCGACTCGATCGTACCGGATTTTATAATTCAGTGACGGTCAGCACACCGTCCGTACCCGGCACCGTTGACCAGGTAGATTTAAACGTCAACGTTGAAGAACGGGCTACCGGTAGTTTGTCACTGGGTGTGGGTTATTCCGACACACAGGGAGCATTGCTGAACTTTTCCGTGTCACAGGACAATTTTATGGGTGGTGGTAAACGGGTTTCCCTGAGAATTGATAACAGTCAATCGGTTCAGGAATACAGTTTCTCGGTTCGCGATCCATATTACAATATGCACGGTGTCAGTCGTACGATCGGTTTTACATCGCGTAAGATTGATGCTGAAGATGCGGATATATCCAATTATATCGTCAATACGGATCTGATTAACCTGGCCTATGGTATCCCGTTTTCAGAAAATACTTCTGCCAGTTTTGGATTTAGTGTTGAAAACACCGAACTGGTCGCCGGAGATACGACATCGTCAGAAATAAGAAAATTCATCGCAGAAAATAATGATGGAGAATCTGAGTACCTGATGTATAAAGTCACCGGTGGTTTCGCCTATGACAGTCTGAACAAGGCCATTTTTGCTGATGACGGTACGCGTGCCGCATTGAATTATGAATTTTCGTTTCCTGGTAGTGAGCTGGAGTTCTACAAGTTATCAACTAGCTATACGACCTACTTCCCACTGGCTGAAGATTATACATTCAAATATGGTCTCGACCTGAGTTATGGTAAGGCTTATGGCGATACTACCGAACTGCCACCGTTTGAACGATTCTTTGCTGGTGGTAGTCGGACAGTACGCGGTTATGACGGTAACAGTCTGGGACCCAAGGATTCCAGTGGCGATCCGTTAGGTGGTAACCGACGTGTTGTCACCAACCTGGAAATGCTGTTACCCAACCCGTTTTCTGAGCAGAGTAAAGATGTGCGGATGACGGCCTTTGTGGATGGGGGCAATGTCTGGGGTCCCGGTGAAAAACTGGATTTGGGCGATATGCGTTATTCTGCGGGTATAGGACTTGTCTGGATCACCCCAGTTGGTATATTACGCTTTAGCCTTGCCGAGGCGTTGAACGATAAGCCGGGTGACGATACAAAGAGCTTCCAGTTCACACTGGGTTCTACATTCTAGGGAATAGCATATACTATATATTATGAAACCTGCCTTCCTCATCATACTTACAGGATGGCTGGCCATGGCGGCCAGCGCGTCCGCCGCCAACGACCTGAAAATTGGTTATGTGGATACGGCGCGGGTGCTGAAAGAGGCACCGCAATCTGAAACGGCACGTAAAAAACTCAAGGATGAATTCAATCCGCGCGATGAGAAAATTGTGGATATGCAAAACCGCCTCAAGGCAATGACGGAACAGCAGGAAAGGGATGATAAGGTCATGTCCAATACTGCGCGTCGAAAACTGGAACGGGACATTCTGACATTGAAGCGTGATATCAAGCGTGCCAAGGAAGAATTTACGGAAGATTTTAATCTACGCCGCAATGAAGAACTGGCCAAGCTACAGCGAATCATTCAGAAGACAACCGTTGACCTGGCAAAGGATCGCGGTTTCGACGTGGTACTCAGTGAAAGTGTCCTGTACTCCAGTAAACGGGTGGATATAACTGACCTGGTTCTCGAGCGTCTGCGCAAGGCTTCACAGCAAAACGATCGCACCAATAATAAAAAATAGCAGGGCATTGCAGTGACATGGACATTGGCAGAGCTGGCAGATCATGTAGGCGGACATGTTCATGGTGATGACAAATGTGTCATTCATTCCGTCGCTACGTTGCTAAATGCTGAGCAGGGTCAGATTAGCTTTCTCGCCAATCCACAATACCGTTCAATCCTGAGCCATACCTCGGCCTCTGCCGTTATCCTGCACGAGGCAGATCTTGATTCCTGTAAGACGAATGCTATCGTTGTTGCGAATCCACATGCCGCCTATGCGAAGGTTGCGCAACTCATCAATCCATTTGAACAGGTCAGTGCGGGTATTCATCCGTCTGCCGTAATTGACGATTCGGCCGATATTGATGCTTCGGTTTTTGTCGGAGCCAATGCTGTTATTGAGCAGGGTGTAAAAATTGGCGCCAATAGTAGTATAGGTGCAGGGGCCTTTGTCGGAAAAAATACGCAAATCGGCCGCGATACCCGAATTGAGGCAAATGTAACCATTCATAACGAAACGCGAATTGGTGATCGAGCCATTATTTTTTCTGGTGCTGTGATTGGCTCGGATGGATTCGGTTATGCCTTTGATGATGGGCACTGGATTAAGGTACCACAAATTGGCCGCGTAATTATTGGTAATGACGTTGAAGTCGGTGCCAGTACCACGATTGACCGCGGTGCGATAGAAGATACAATCATTGGAGACGGTGTAAAGCTGGATAACCAGATACAGATTGCGCATAATGTACGAATTGGCGAACATACGGTCATTGCAGCCAGTACCGGTGTGGCGGGTAGTGCCGTCATCGGTAAACGGTGCATGATTGGAGGTCTGACAGGTATACAGGGACATATCGAAATTGCCGATGATGTGGCAGTAAGCGCAATGACGCTGGTGTCCAAGTCAATCAGGGAACCGGGCACCTATTCATCTGCCATACCATTTGAACCGGTGTCAGTCTGGCGACGTTATGTTGCCCGCTTCAAACAACTGGATAGTTATGCAAAACGGTTAAAGCAACTGGAAAAAATACATAAAGACAGCGAGAAATAGACTTTGGATTCACTAGACATTCATGAAATTCTTAAACACCTGCCGCACCGGTATCCCTTTTTGTTGATTGACCGGGTTCTGGAATATGTTCCGGAATCTTATTTAATCGGCATTAAAAATGTAACTCACAACGAACCTTACTTCCCGGGTCATTTTCCGCAACGGCCGGTCATGCCGGGGGTGCTGATTCTCGAAGCACTGGCACAGGCAACAGGTATACTGGCTTTCAAGACCGTTGGCCGCATTCCGGATGAAAATTCTCTTTATTATTTCGTTGGCATCGACAATGCACGATTTAAACGACCGGTCGAACCTGGTGACCAGTTGCAGCTGAAAGTCGACTATATAAAACGCATGCGCGGCATCTGGAAATTTAATGGTACCGCAACGGTTGATGGCGATGTCGTTTGTACGGCCGAAGTGATGTGTGCTGAACGGGAAGTCGGATGAGTATTGACCAACGCGCTGTCATCGATTCATCGGCACGCATTGGTAAAAACGTCACAATCGGGCCATTCAGCGTCATAGGTCCGAACGTTGAAATCGGTGACGGTACCTGGATCGGCCCGCATGTTGTTATCAATGGACCAACGCGTATCGGCCGAGAAAATCGATTTTTTCAGTTCAGTTCCATCGGTGAAATTCCCCAGGACAAAAAATACCATGGCGAATCATCGCGTCTGGAGATCGGCGATCGGAATACCATACGCGAATATGTAACAATAAACCGGGGCACGGATGATGGCGGTGGAGTGACCCGCGTCGGTGATGACAACTGGTTGATGGCGTATATTCATATCGCCCATGACTGTATCGTAGGTAACGGCGTTATCATGGCCAATGCCGCCTCGCTGGCCGGACATGTACGCGTCGATGATGCCGCCATTCTTGGCGGTTTTACCCTGGTACACCAGTTCTGTTCCATCGGTTCGTACAGCTTTTGTGGTATGGGAAGTGCCATTAGTAAGGACGTGCCGCCGTTTGTGATGGTCAATGGTAACCCGGCACATCCGCATGGCCTCAACCAGGAAGGCTTACGGCGTCGGCAAACCGATAAAGACACCATGCAGGCGTTACGTGAAGCTTATCGGATTATATATCGATCCGGGCATACCACCCGCGAAGCCAAGATTCATCTTGCCGGACTGGCAGAAAAGTACGAACAGGTCGCGATGATGCGGGATTTTATTGATCAGTCACAGCGCGGTATTTTACGTTAGTTATTATCAAGCATTCGCAAAGTCAGGTTAGCGATATTTTCAATTCCACCACCGGCGCCCAGCAACGCTTCAATCTGGCCCAGCTCTTCGCGCATTGTCTGTAATTTATCCGGATTCGACAGCAGATCTGACAATGTCTCGAAGATCTTTTGTGGTGTCGCATCGTACTGAATCAACTCCGAGGCAATCCGTTTATCCGCCACGATATTGCACAACCCGATATGCTGTATTTTCAGCATACGATTGACTAACAAATAGGTTAGTGTCGCGACCTTGTTAATTATCACCAGTGGCGTGCCGACAAGGGCGATTTCAAGGGTTACCGTTCCGGACACGGTGAGAATCAGATCGCAGACCGCCATAACATCGTACTGACGTTGGGTAATCACATTAATGTCCAGATCCGGATACTGATCCAGCCAGGGTTGTATGTCCTGTAAAGACAGGGTATGCGCCAGTGGCATGATGAACTGGATATCCGGGTTTGATTGTTTCAGCAGACGTGCGGAGTCAAGCATGATGCTCAGTAATCGTTTCACTTCGCTTTTACGGCTGCCGGGAAAAAGGCCGATAATGGATTTATTCTTATTTAGTTGAAATGATCCAATTAATGATGCTTTATCCGCGGACGGTTTAACTTCGTCGACCAGGGGATGACCGACAAACTCAACCGGTACATGATGTTTGAGGTAAAACGCCTCTTCAAAGGGAAACACCACGGCCATCTTATCTACCAGTCGCTTTATCTTCTTTACCCGGTATTGTCGCCAGGCCCAGACTTGCGGGCTGATATAAAAAAGTACCTTGACGTTGTGTTTCTTCGCATGCTCAGCCAGGCGCAGATTAAACTCCGGATAATCCACCAGCAGTAACAGGTCGGGTGGCGATGCCGTAATCAGTTCACGCATTTTATTCAATGCGCCAAAGATTACTTTGCGATGCGACAGGATTTCCACCAGGCCGACAACGGCCATATCTTTGGAATCGACATAGGTGTTTACACCCGCCTGTCGCATGTGTTCACCGCCAATGCCAAAAAATTCAACCTCAGGCCGGATTTTTTTTGCCTGTGTGACCAGTTTGGCCGCATGTAAATCACCTGAGGCCTCACCGGCGATGATCATCACGCGTTTCACCGGATCCTCACAGCGCCTCGATAATGGTTTGCGTGATGAGGCGAATCTGTGCGTCTTCCAGCTCCGGAAAAACCGGTAATGACATGCATTCGCTGGCCACCTTTTCTGATACTGGCTGGCTAACTTTCGCGTAGTCCTGCTTGAAGACGTCCTGCTTATGCAGGGGTATCGGGTAATAAATTGCTGAGGCGATATTCTTTTCGGACAGTTTTTTCATGATCGCATCACGATGGGGAGTCAGTACCGTGTACTGGTGGTAAACATGCTGGCCCAGTTTGTCTTCATGCGGTACCGTTACATGGTCTTTGAGTTGTTCGGAGTATTGCTGTGCAACACGGTAGCGATTCTGGTTGTAGTCACTGATACGTTTCAGTTTGACGCGCAGAATGGCTGCCTGCATTTCGTCGAGCCGGCTGTTATATCCGATCACACTGTGATGGTAGCGTTGTGCTGATCCGTGATTGCGTAATATGCGAATTTTCTCCGCCAGCTCGTCATCATTCGTCGTGACCATACCGCCATCACCGTAACAGCCGAGGTTTTTGCTGGGAAAGAAACTGTGACAACCCGCCAGGCCGATAGTACCGGTCATGGCACCATCAATATCGGCGCCAAAAGACTGGGCACAATCTTCAATCACTAATAAATTGTGTTGTTTTGCCAGTGCCATGATGGCCGGCATGTTGGCCGGTTGACCAAACAGGTGTACGGGCAATATAGCGCGGGTCTTTTCATTGATAGCGTCTGCGACCTGTTTCGTATCCAGGTTAAAAGTATTCGCTTCAATATCCACAAACACCGGCGTTGCACCCACGTAACGAATCGCTTCAGCGGTGGCAATGAAAGTGAAGGTTGGTGTAATCACTTCATCACCCGGTCCGATGCCAGCGGCAGCCAGTGCCAGGTGCAGGGCATCGGTGCCGGAGGCACAGCTTAATGCATGTCTGGCGCCGAGAAAGTTTGCCGCTTCTTTTTCAAATGCCTGAACATTGGGGCCGAGTATAAACTGGGTGTTTTCCAGCACCTCACTCAGCGCCGAATCAATTTCGTTTTTTAAAATATGGTACTGCTTTTTTAAATCAACCATTGGAATCATGGCGTTGCCCTTAATGCTGGTTTGAGTGGAGGAGTCGGGTAATTTCGATGGCGGCGGATAAAGCGCGCAATCCGGCTTCACCACTGACCCTGGCCTGTTTGCCATGTTGAATGCAATCCAGGAAAGATTCGATTTCTGCTTTTAATGCATCACCCTGTTCGAAAATCTGTTCATTGGACTCGATATTGGCGACGCCGGGATACATTTCACCGTCACCTTTACGGTGGACGCCCAGTTTCTTGTTCTGAAAATCCACACTGATGTAGGTATCATGCTGAAAGATACGCATTTTACGTTCGCTCTTCATCCCGGCCCGGCTGGCGGTAACGTTGGCCACGCAGCCGTTAGCAAACTTGATACGCGCATTGGCGATATCGATATCATTGGAAAGTACCGCCACACCCTTGGCATCAATGTTCACCACATCGGCATCCACGATATCCAGGATAATGTCGATATCATGAATCATCAGATCCAGTATCACATTGACGTCGGCACCACGCGGATTAAAGGGCGCAACACGATGTGATTCGATGAATAACGGTGTATGTAAAATTTCATCCAGTGCCAGAATGGCCGGGTTAAACCGTTCCAGGTGACCAATTTGCAAAATGACCTGTTTGTCATGCGCAATCTCGATCAGTTCACGGGCTTCGTCGACGGTCGTGGTCATGGGTTTTTCCAGCAGCACATGTTTGCCGGCCAGCAGGCACTGTCGGGCAATGGCATGATGTTTCTGGGTCGGCACAACAATGCTGAGTGCATCGATGTCATCGATAATGGCATCAATGCTGTCAACAGCCTGCGTATTCAGTTCCGTGGCCAGTTGCTGGGCGGTCGACAGGTTGGTATCACACACGGCAACCAGCTGGGAGTGTGGAAGACTGGCGTATTTTTGTGCATGGAATTTACCCAGATATCCCACACCAATGACTGCGGTACGTATCAAAATAGTGATCCCGTTTCGATTTGCAAATCAAGACGGGGCATTTTAATTGTTATGGCAAGGCTTGGCGAGTTGCTTTGTGAGCTGATAAGCTGTGCCTCGCATGACACAACAACAAGAATTCGAACTTTATACCGCCGGCGTGGATGAAGTCGGCAGGGGACCACTGGCCGGTCCGGTCGTCGCGGCCGCGGTGATTCTGGATCCGAATCAAGCCATCGACGGGCTGGCCGATTCGAAGGCCCTGACGGAAAAAGCCCGTGAAAAACTCGCCATCGAAATCAGGGCCAGGTCGCTGGCCTGGGCCATCGGGCGGGCCGAAGTCGAGGAAATCGATAACATTAATATTTTGCAGGCCAGCCTGCTGGCCATGCAGCGTGCTGTTGAGGCCTTGCAGCCGGCAGCCCGCTTTGCGCTGGTCGATGGTAACCGTTGCCCCAGCCTGCCGTGTCCGAGCCGGGCCATCGTCAAGGGTGACGCCACTGTCGCGGCCATCAGCGCGGCATCCATTATTGCCAAGGTGGCGCGGGACCAGGAAATGGTGGAAATGGACACTCTTTATCCGGGCTACGGTTTCGCCAGTCACAAAGGGTATCCGACCAAAGCGCATTGCGCGGCGCTGGAATCACTGGGACTCACCCCCATACACCGACGCAGTTACGGCCCGGTGAAAAAACATCTGCTGGATATTGCGTCACCCTGATAAAGCGATTATGTTTATATAAGATAAGGATTACTAAAGAATTTTACATTCAAAGCAGATAGCAGTATGTCGTACCCCCTGATTCTTCGTCTCGATATTACCGGCCAGCCGGTCAAATGGATTCCATGGCAGGAAGCGGTATGTGTCTATGCACGCGACATGGTGGCCTGGACAGCCGGTGAGCATGCCTTTGCCTTACACGGTGGAATATGCCGGGTCACCGGTAAACAGAGTGTCATTGAAGTCAATTCCATTATCGCCGTGCGCGGTGAAGACAAACTGGCGCACAAGCGTCATGTACCGCCCTTAACCAATCGCGAACTGTTTCGGCGTGACAGCCATATGTGCCTGTATTGCGGACGCGATCATCGGGATGAAGAACTGACCCGGGATCATGTCGTGCCCATCTCACGCGGCGGCCGCGATCACTGGGCCAATGTGGTGACCGCCTGCCGACGCTGTAACACACATAAGGGCGGATGCACACCGGAACAGGCAAATATGCCTTTGCTGGCCATACCTTACGTGCCAAACCTGGCGGAGTACCTGTTTTTACGCAACCGCCGTATCCTCGCTGACCAGATGGAGTTCCTCAAAAGCCAGTTTCGCGACGTCGATCGCAAATGGAAAATTTAGGCGAGTCCGACTCTGTCAAGTCTTGAATCCGTTCCGGATTCCTTTATAAAGGAAGGTATGTCCGAGACCTTCGTTCACCTTCACCTGCACACAGAATACTCGTTGGTAGACGGGCTGATACGCATCAAACCCCTGGCAAAGGCCGTGGCAGACGCCAACATGCCGGCTGTCGCAGTGACCGATCAATGCAATCTGTTTGCGATGGTCAAGTTTTACCGGGCCGCAATGGCCGCGGGTGTTAAACCGATTATTGGTGTCGACCTGTGGCTGCAGGACGATGCCGAACCCACGCAGGTGAACCGGCTGGTGTTACTGAGCCAGAACCTGACCGGTTATCACAATCTCACCCATCTGATTTCACAAACTTATCTGGAAGGACAACACCAGGGAAAACCGGTCTTGCAAAAAGACTGGTTGGCGGGCCATCATGAAGGACTGATTGCCCTGTGCGGTGGTCGTGAAGGTGTGCTGGGCAAACTGTTGTTAAACGATAAGCGCGATGAGGCGCGACGTGAACTTGAATTCTGGCAACGCTGGTTTCCGGATCGGTTTTATCTGGAATTACAACGCACCGGGCGTAGTCATGAAGCGCGGTATATCGAGCAGGCGGTGGAACTGGCGATTGCCGAAGACCTGCCCGTTGTTGCGACCAATGATGTGCATTTTCTCAGGCGCAGTGATTACGGCGCACACGAAGCGCGTGTATGTATTTATGAAGGTCGCACACTGGATGATCCACGCCGACCACGTCGACACAGTGATCAGCAATACCTGCGTTCAGCGCAGGAAATGCATGAGCTGTTCAGTGATCTGCCGGAAGCGATCGAAAACACAATAGAAATTGCCAAACGCTGCAACCTGGAACTGACGCTGGGTGAAAACGTGTTACCGGATTATCCGGTGCCGGACAAGCTGAGCATCGAAGCGTTTTTAGAACAGGAATCCCGTGCCGGACTCGAACAGCGCCTGCACATGCTGTTTCCTGATGAACAACAACGTCAGGCCGTACAATCGGAATACCAGCAACGATTGAAACTGGAACTGGACGTCATCAACCAGATGGGTTTCCCCGGTTACTTTCTCATTGTGGCCGACTTTATTCGCTGGGCAAAAGAAAACGGCATACCGGTTGGACCGGGAAGGGGCTCCGGTGCCGGATCACTGGTCGCGTATGCGCTGACGATTACTGATCTCGATCCCCTGCAATACGATTTACTGTTCGAACGATTCCTGAATCCCGAACGTGTCTCTATGCCGGACTTTGACGTGGACTTCTGCATGGAGAATCGCGATCGCGTCATTGATTATGTAGCGCAACGCTATGGCCGGGAAAAAGTCTCGCAGATCATTACCTATGGCAGTATGGCCGCCAAGGCGGTCGTGCGTGACGTGGGTCGTGTACTCGGTCACCCGTATGGATTCGTAGACCGTATCGCCAAACTGATTCCGTTTGAAATTGGTATCACCCTCGACAAGGCGCTGGCGCAGGAAGAGGCATTACAGACGCTTTACGATCAGGATGACGATGTCAAAGCGATCATCGATCTGGCGCGTGCGCTGGAAGGGCTGGCGCGCAATGCCGGTAAACACGCCGGTGGTGTTGTCATCGCACCTTCCAAACTGACCGACTTTACGCCGCTGTACTGCGAACAGGGCGCCACCAGTGTCGTGACGCAGTTTGACAAGGATGACGTCGAAGCCGTCGGTCTGGTCAAGTTCGACTTTCTGGGTTTACGCACGCTCACGATCATTAACTGGGCAGTACAGGAAGTGAATCGTCGTTTACAGAAAACCGGCGGGTCACCGATCGATATTCTCAGCATACCGATGGATGACGAACAGACCTTTACGTTGTTAAAGAACTGCGCCACCACCGCCGTATTCCAGCTTGAATCGCGCGGCATGAAGGATCTGATAAAACGTCTGCAGCCGGATAATTTTGAAGACATCGTTGCGCTTGTTGCGTTGTTCCGTCCCGGCCCGTTGCAGTCGGGCATGGTGGATGACTTTATTGATCGTAAACATGGTCGCGCCAAAGTTGTGTACCCGCATCCGGAAGTGGAACCGATTCTGAAACCAACATACGGTGTCATTCTTTACCAGGAACAGGTCATGCAAATTGCGCAGGTGCTGGCCGGTTACACACTGGGTGGTGCGGACCTGTTGCGTCGCGCCATGGGTAAAAAGAAACCCGAAGAAATGGCCAAGCAGCGCAGTATCTTTGTGGACGGCGCCAAGGCGCGCGGTGTGGAAGAAAAAACCGCAACCTACATTTTCGATCTGATGGAAAAGTTCGCCGGTTATGGTTTTAACAAATCTCACTCAGCCGCCTATGCGCTGGTGTCCTATCAAACCGCCTGGCTAAAAGCGCATTATCCCGCGGAATTCATGTCGGCCGTATTATCCGCGGACATGGATAATACTGACAAGGTTGTCAGCCTGATCGATGAATGTCGGGATATGCAACTGAATGTCGAAACACCAAACATCAATGTCTGTGAATATCGCTTTACTGTTAAAGATAATGAGACGGTTGTCTATGGTCTGGGTGCGATAAAAGGTGTCGGCGCCGCCGCGATTGAAGCCCTGATCAGCGAACGAAAAGAAAACGGTGAGTACAGCGATCTGTTTGACCTGTGCCAGCGTGTCGATTTACGCAAGGTCAACCGGCGTACCATGGAAGCCCTGATCATGTCCGGTGCGCTGGATGTATTTGGTTATACGCGCGCAACACTCATGGCGACATTACCGGCGGCATTGCAGGTTGCCGAGCAGTACACCCGTAACCGGGATCTGGGGCAAACCGACATGTTCGGCATGGCGACCAAAGTGGAAACCGGACCGGGCAGTTATCATGACATGCCGGAGTGGGATGATGAACAGCGGCTGGCCTGCGAAAAACAGACGCTGGGTCTGTACCTGACCGGTCATCCCATCGATCGATACCAGGATGAATTAAATCATTTCATCAGTTCACGTATTGTTAATCTCAAACCCACTTACGATCAAACCGTCATTGTTGCCGGCCTGATTATTGGCATGCGCACCATGAACACCAAACGCGGTGATCGCATGGCGTTTATCACGATTGATGATCGCAGCGGCCGCATCGAGCTGGCCGTATTCTCGGATAACTACCAGCGCTACCAGGATGTTCTGATTAAGGACAAGTTAATCGTGGTGGAAGGTGAGGTGAGTGTGGACGATTATTCCGGCGGCTATCGAATGAGTGCGCGGACGATTTATGATATCGAACAGGCGCGCGCTCATTTTGCCAAACGATTACGTGTCACCGTCGATGAGAAGCGCGCTGCCAATGGATTTATACCGGCCCTGCAACATATCCTGCAACCGTTTTGCCAGGGCAGTTGCCCGGTGGTGATTGACTACCTGTCCGATACGGCACGGGCTGATTTACCGCTCGGGCAGGACTGGCAGGTCCACCCTTCCGACGAACTGCTGCACCGCCTGCGCGAGCTGGCCGGTGAACAGGACGTCGAGGTCATCTATTGATATAATCTGTATAATTAAAAACCAGATAAAACCGCCATGTGGAGACGGGTATTGCCATGAATCTGAATTTCCTGGACTTTGAACAACCCATTGCCGAACTCGAAGCAAAAATCGAGGAATTACGTTATGTCGGGTCAGACAATGAAATCAATATCAGCGAAGAGATTTCACGCCTGCAAAACAAGAGTCGCGATCTGACCAAGTCGATATTTTCCAGCCTCAAGGCGGCACAAATTGCACAACTGGCGCGTCATCCGCAACGGCCCTATTTTCTGGAATACGTGGAACGCATCTTTACTCACTTTGAAGAACTGCATGGCGACCGGTCCTTTGCCGATGACAAAGCCATCGTGGGTGGTATGGCGAGACTGGATGGCAAACCGGTCATGATCATTGGCCATCAAAAAGGGCGGGATACCAAGGAAAAAGTCCGGCGTAACTTTGGCATGCCGCGTCCGGAAGGTTATCGCAAGGCATTGCGTTTGATGGAACTGGCAGAGAAATTCAAATTACCGGTGCTGACATTTATTGATACACCGGGTGCTTATCCAGGTGTCGGCGCTGAAGAACGTGGTCAAAGTGAAGCCATTGCACGTAACCTGTTTGCAATGTCGAAGTTACGCACACCGATCATCAGTACGGTAATCGGAGAAGGCGGGTCGGGTGGTGCACTGGCGATTGGTGTCTGTGACCGACTATTGATGTGTCAGTACAGTACCTATTCAGTAATTTCACCGGAAGGCTGTGCGTCGATTTTATGGAAGAGTGCCGAGAAGGCAGCGGATGCAGCGGAAGCCATGGGTCTGACTGCCGAACGTCTCAGGGAACTGGGCCTGGTGGATATGATCATTAATGAACCATTGGGTGGTGCACATCGTGATATTGAACAGATGGCCGCCAACATCAAGGATGCACTGAACCAGTCACTGGAACATCTTGAAACCGAACCGGTTGACGAATTACTCGAAGCTCGTTACGAGAAACTGATGGGTTACGGTAATTTTACCGAGTAAGTTATGCATGCCTCACTGCTCGCGCAGTTGAATGATTTTCCCGTTCCAAAACGATATCTCGTTGCATTAAGTGGTGGTTGCGACTCCATCAGTCTGCTGCATGCACTGACGATTATAAAACCGCAACTTACCTGCCAGAAAATTCAGGCACTGCACATCAATCACGGTCTACAGGACACTGCACAGGCATGGGAACGTCATTGTCAGCAATTTTGTGATGACAAGCAGATTCCATTGGACGTTGTGCGACTGAAATTATCCGTTCCAAAAGGTGAAAGTATCGAGGCCTACGCGCGGGAAAAGCGTTACCAGGCATTCACCGAATATATGCAAAAGGGCGACATGTTGTTGCTGGCACAGCATCAGA
Organism: uncultured Gammaproteobacteria bacterium; assembly: GCA_937967995.1. GTDB lineage: Bacteria > Pseudomonadota > Gammaproteobacteria > UBA6429 > Thiohalophilaceae > CALBTB01. The sequence continues at coordinate 571,197 of CALBTB010000009.1, read as the reverse complement.
ACGATCAGGCCGAAACAGTTTTATTACAGTTACTGCGCGGTGCGGGCGTACGTGGGCTGGCTGCCATGCCACTAATCCGGCAACAGCGGGATACCTGGATGGCGCGACCGCTACTGTCCATCAGTCGTGAAGACATCGTCGCTTATGCCACATCCCATTCCCTGCACTGGGTGGATGATCCCAGCAATGAGGATGAGCGCTTTGATCGAAATTATATTCGGCATCAAATCATGCCGGCACTGGCGACCCGATGGCCGGCTGTCACCGCAACCCTGTCACGGGCAGCCGGCCATCAGGCGGAAGCCATCCAGTTACTGAATTCACTGGCCGCAATTGACTGGGAACATTGCCGTGTCGACGAATCCACGGATTTGTCGATTCGGTTACTCAGAAATCTGGATTCGGCGCGGCAGCGCAACCTGTTGCGCTACTGGATTGGCGACATACACCGGCTGTCCGTACCAGACAGTCAGCATGCCCAGCGCATCATTGATGAAGTGGTCCATGCCGCTCCATCCGCACAACCGCTAGTCGAGTGGGCCGGGGTCTGTGTGCGTCGTTACCGGGATAACCTGGTTATCGAAGCCCATGCGTCACCGTCATTGACCGAGTGGGAAACGACCTGGGACCTGTCAGCACCACTGACTCTGCCGTCCGGTGAGGTCATGCTGTCCCGGCCTGCCCAGGGCAGCGGAATTCGACTCGTGCACGACGCGCAGGAAGTGCAGGTGCGGTTTCGGCAGGGGGGGGAGCGGTGTCGTCTGCCCGGCCGCGAACATCATCACGAATTGAAGAAATTATTCCAGACCTGGGGTGTGCCACCCTGGCAGCGAGACCGCATTCCACTGATTTTTATCGGTGATGAGCTGGCACAGGTCGTGGGATACAGTGTCTGTGAGCCTTTTCTTGCAACTGACGGGCAACATGGCGTGGAAATCTACCTCCAGGACCAGTTGTCCTCCGGCCATTGAAACCAGCGCCAAAAACAAGGACAATAGTTCGGGCTGCACACCGGTTTTTCATTTCTTGAGTGTGCCGGCCAGAATGTGAAAAACCAACGGCAAGCAGCGATTTAATGACGAAATTTGTATTTATTACCGGCGGCGTTGTGTCCTCATTGGGCAAGGGTATCGCCTCCGCCTCTCTCGCTGCTCTACTCGAAGCCCGCGGCATCAAGGTCACTCTCCTCAAGCTGGACCCCTATATAAATGTCGATCCCGGCACCATGAGCCCGTTTCAGCACGGTGAAGTGTTTGTCACGGAGGACGGCGCAGAGACCGATCTCGACCTGGGACATTATGAGCGCTTTGTGCGCACGACCATGACCCAGAAAAATAACTTCACCACCGGTCGAATTTACGAAAACGTGATTACCAAGGAGCGGCGCGGCGATTACCTGGGCGCGACCGTGCAGGTGATTCCGCATATTACCGACGAAATCAAGCAATGTGTCATCGAAGGTGCGGGTGACGCCGAAGTGGCAATGGTGGAAATTGGCGGGACGGTCGGTGACATCGAGTCGCTGCCGTTTCTGGAAACTATTCGTCAGATGGCCATTGAATACGGTCACGATAATGTGGTGTTCATGCACCTGACGTTGTTGCCGTATATTCCCACCGCCGGTGAAATCAAGACCAAGCCGACCCAGCACTCGGTCAAGGAATTACGCTCGATTGGTATCCAGCCTGACATATTATTGTGTCGTGCCGACAGGCCGATTCCGGAAGACGAGCGCCGCAAGATTGCCCTGTTTACCAACGTGGAAACCCGTGCCGTTATCGAATGTCTCGACGTGGACAGCATTTACAAGATTCCCGGCCAGCTGCATTCGCAGCACCTGGATGATATCGTGGTGGAAAAACTGCGCATGAATGCACCGGCGGCGGATTTATCCGAATGGAATCACTTCGTTGAAGCCATGGCGCAGCCTACAGGTGAAGTGACCGTGGCCATGGTAGGCAAGTACATGGACCTCACGGAATCCTACAAGTCACTGTCTGAAGCATTGATTCACGCCGGTGTGCATACACGCACGCAGGTGAATATTCGTTACGTCGATTCCGAAACCATCGAACAGGAAGGACCGGCCAGCCTGGATAACGTCGATGCGATCCTGGTGCCGGGTGGATTCGGCGAACGCGGTATCGAAGGAAAAATTCGCGCGGCGCAATACGCACGCGAAAACAAAATTCCTTATCTGGGGATCTGCCTGGGCATGCAGGTAGCAGTAATTGACTACGCGCGAAATGTGGCCGGACTGAAAAATGCCAACAGCACGGAATTCGAAGCGAACACACCTTACCCGGTGATTGCCCTGATTACCGAGTGGCAGACCACGGATGGATCCGTTGAAACGCGCAGTGAGGAATCCGATCTGGGTGGTACCATGCGACTGGGCGGCCAGGTCTGTCACCTGTTGCCGGGAAGCAAAGCGCACCAGGCTTATGGCAAGGATTCGATTACCGAGCGGCATCGTCACCGTTATGAATTCAATAATGTCTACAAGCAACAACTCGAAGCGGCGGGACTGGTCTTTTCCGGTACCTCGGTCGATAGCAAACTGATGGAAATTATCGAAATTCCCGATCACCCCTGGTTTGTGGCCTGTCAGTTTCATCCGGAATTTACCTCGACACCACGTGACGGACATCCGTTATTTACCAGCTTCATTCAATCAGCACGTACGGGAACACAACAACTTCGCCCGGAGGCGGCGACCGTCTAATGGATAAACTTTGCGGTTTTGCAGTAGGTTTGGATAAACCTTTCTTTCTTATTGCCGGTCCGTGCGTGATCGAAAGTGAAGCGCTGGCACTGGAGACGGCCGCGACCTTAAAAGCCATGACCGACGAGCTGAAAATTCCGTTTATTTACAAGTCATCCTTTGACAAGGCAAATCGCACTTCCGTCAAGAGTTTTCGTGGACTGGGTATGGATGAAGGCTTGCGTATTCTGCAAAAGGTCAAGGACGAGGTGGGCGTACCGGTATTAACCGATGTACATGAAGATACACCGCTATCGGAAGTCGCCGGCATTGTCGATGTGTTACAGACACCGGCGTTTTTAGTGCGACAGACCAATTTTATCCAGGCCGTGGCCAGTCAGGGATTGCCGGTGAATCTCAAAAAAGGCCAGTTCATGGCACCGTGGGACATGAAGAACGTGGTGGAAAAAGCGTTTGCCACGGGTAATAAAGATATCATGGTGTGTGAGCGCGGCGTATCGTTTGGTTACAACACACTGGTATCTGATATGCGTTCGCTGGCGATTATGCGTAACACGAATTGCCCGGTGGTTTTCGATGCCACGCATTCAGTACAACAGCCCGGTGGGCAGGGCTCGTCATCGGGCGGACAACGTGAATTTGTGCCGGTACTGGCGCGGGCCGCAATTGCCTCTGGAGTGAGTGGACTATTTATGGAAACCCATCCGGATCCGGCCAATGCGAAAAGCGATGGCCCCAATGCCTGGCCATTGAACCTGATGAAGGAGTTGCTGACGGTTTTGAAAGAACTGGATACAACCGTCAAGTCACATCCCTTACATGAACAATCATTTTTGAATTAAGTTACAGGAAAGTCGTGAGTTAAGTATGAGCAGTAGCAAGATTAAAAAAGTTATTGGTAGAGAAATTATCGATTCGCGTGGTAATCCCACCGTGGAAGCCGACGTGATTCTGGAATCCGGTGTCATGGGTCGGGCCGCTGTACCATCCGGTGCCTCAACCGGTTCACGCGAAGCACTGGAATTGCGTGATGGCGATAAAAAACGGTTCCTCGGTAAAGGTGTCAGTAAAGCGGTTGGTCATGTCAATGACACGTTAGGCAAATCTGTTACCGGACTGGATGCAACGAATCAGCGCGCGGTTGACGATGCCATGCTCAAAGCGGATGGCACACCAAATAAAGACAAGCTGGGCGCCAATGCGTTATTAGCGGTTTCCCTGGCCACGGCCCATGCAGCGGCCAGTCAGAAGCAGGTGCCCTTGTTCGAACACCTGGCCACCGGCAAGGATTTCCTGATGCCGGTCCCGATGATGAATATCATCAACGGAGGGGCGCATGCGGATAACAGTGTCGACTTGCAGGAATTCATGATCATGCCGGTCGGTGCACCGAACATGGCGGAAGCGATTCGATACGGCGCGGAAGTGTTTCATTCGCTGAAAAAAGTTCTCAGTGACAAGGGACTCAACACGGCAGTTGGTGATGAAGGTGGCTTTGCGCCGGACCTGCCGTCCAATGAATCGGCAATCAGCGTGATTTTACAGGCCGTGGAAAAAGCCGGTTACCGTCCGGGCGAAGACATGTTTATTGCCATTGATGCGGCCAGCAGTGAATTTTACAAAGACGGTAACTATGTGCTCGCATCGGAAAACAAGACACTGGATGCGGGTGGATTTATCGATGTGCTGGAAAGCTGGGTTAACAAGTATCCGATCATCAGCATCGAGGATGGTATGGATGAGAGTGACTGGGATGGCTGGAAGCAACTGACCGATCGCATCGGAAAAAAAGTCCAGCTTGTCGGCGATGATCTGTTTGTTACCAACACAAAAATTCTGCAGGAAGGCATCGACAAGGGCATTGCCAATTCAATTCTGATCAAAGTAAACCAGATCGGTACCCTGAGTGAAACACTGGATGCGATAGCCATGGCCAAACAGGCCAACTATACCGCCGTCATTTCACATCGTTCCGGTGAAACAGAAGACACCACGATTGCGGATCTGGCGGTAGCCACGTCTGCCGGACAGATCAAAACCGGTTCCATGTCGCGTTCGGATCGGGTAGCCAAGTATAATCAGTTACTGCGCATTGCTGAAAAATTGGGTAATAAAGCGCAATACGCCGGGCAAAAAGCCTTCTATAATTTAGGAAAGTAATTACTGGTTAAAAAATGAAACTACTTGCCTTCAGTCTGACCGCCCTGATTCTCGTTCTGCAGTACGATCTGTGGATCGGTGAAGGCAGCCTGACGGCGGCCTGGAAACTGGAAAGTGACATTGCACATCAACGGACTGAAAACGAACACCTGCAGGCGCGTAATGATATGCTGGCAGCGGAAGTGCATGATCTCAAAAGCGGTCTGGCTGCCATCGAAGAGCGTGCCCGCAGTGAGCTGGGCATGATCAAAAAGAATGAAACCTATATTCAGGTCATCGATGACAAGATGGCTGAATAACATAACGTATCTTCAATAACCTCTCAATTTCATGACGACTCACACAGACAGGGTGCGATACTGGGCGATTGTACCTGCCGCGGGTGTTGGACGGCGCATGGGTGGCGATATTCCCAAGCAGTATTTGTCCCTGGCCGGGCGCAGCGTGCTTGAGCACACATTGCGACGCCTGTCGATGCATCCGGTGATTTCAGAAATCATTGTTGTGTTGCATGAAGACGATCAACACTGGAAGGATCTGCATCTCGAATGGGTTGCCAGGCCAATCAAAACCGTGACCGGTGGTGAGGAGCGCTGTCATTCCGTGTTAAACGGTTTGAATGCCATCGCCCGGCAGGCCAATGCGCGCGACTGGGTACTGGTACATGATGCGGCCCGGCCCTGCATTCGGCCGGATGATATCGAGCAGTTAATCACCCAGTGTCAGGATGATGTGGGTGGCATTCTGGCTTTACCGGTGCGCGATACGATGAAGTACAGTAACGCCGAAGGATACAGTCAGGGTACCGTAGACCGGGAAAATCTGTGGCATGCCTTAACGCCACAAATTTATCGTTACGGGGAATTACACCAGGCATTGACCAGTGCGCTTAACAACAACACGCTGGTGACGGACGAATCCATGGCGATGGATCTGGCCGGTTATTCCACCCGCTTTGTCGAAGGACACGCGGATAACATCAAGATCACGCGACCGGAAGATCTGGCACTGGCGGATTTTTTACTCAAGCAACAACAGGCCATTGGCATCGGTGATTTTGATGACGGCATGGCGGATGGTGGCTGACGATGCGCATCGGTAACGGATTTGATGCACACCGCTTTTCACCGGGGACACGGCTGGTGCTCGGTGGTGTCAGCATTGATCACGACAAGGGACTCGAAGCCCACTCCGATGGTGACGTTGTGATTCACGCCCTGTGCGATGCATTACTGGGTGCGATGGCGCTGGGTGATATTGGTCAGCACTTTCCGGATACCGATTCAAAATACAAAAATGTCGACAGCCGCATCCTGTTACGTGAAGTCATGCAAATGGTACAGCGTGACAAATTCGAAATTGGTAATGTCGATATCACCATCATTGCCCAGGCACCGAAACTGGCACCGCATATTCCAGCCATGCGGGAAAACCTGGCCGCCGATCTGCAATGCAATATTAACCAGGTCAGTATCAAAGCAACCACCACCGAAAAAATGGGCTTCACCGGACGCGAAGAGGGCATTGCGGTTATCGCCAGCGCGTTACTGGTCTGAGAACGTTGTCCGGACCATTTCATTATTCATTTCCCACTGCACACGGCGACCCGTTGTCTGCCGGCATTATTAAATCCAGCCCACAAGATTTTATCGTCGAAGAGCACTTGTCGTTTCCGTTAAGCGGTGAAGGCGAGCACGCCTATTTACAGATTCAAAAAACCGGCGCCAATACTCATTGGGTGGCGCGGCAACTGGCCCGGCAACTGGGTTGTACATTACGTGATGTCGGTTATGCCGGCCTCAAGGATCGGCATGCGGTCACAACGCAATGGTTCAGTGTGCCAGCGCGGCTTGTAACAGACAGCGCGCTGGCAAAACTGCATATCGAAGGTGTGGAAATTCTTCATGCGACACGACATCGCGGCAAGTTACGTCGCGGTGCGATTCGCGCCAATCATTTCCAGATTGTTATTCGTGAAGTGACAGTGGACGAAACCGCGTTGCGCGATCGAATATCATTCATCCAGCAAACCGGCGTGCCAAACTATTTCGGTGAACAACGTTTCGGACATCAGCGGCAAAACCTGTTGGCGGTCGATGCGTATTTTAAAAACAGAACGCGTATCGATAAACAAAAGCGATCGATTTATCTCTCAGCGGCCCGCGCCTGGTTGTTTAATCATGTACTGGCGACGCGGGTCGAACAACACACCTGGGTCACAGCACTGGAGGGAGATGTGTTTGTGCTGGCCGGCAGCAAACGCTTTTTTAGTGAAGAGACGATTACGGCGGAGATAATTCAGCGCGTTGCCGAAGGCGATATTCATCCCAGCGGCCCGTTATATGGCGATGGAGATAATATCAGTCGCGCAGTAGTCCGTGATCTTGAGAATGATATTTTGCAGCAATGGCCGGCCTGGTTAGAAGGATTAAAAGCGGCGCGGTTAAAACCGGACCGGCGGGCATTGCGCGTGATACCGGAGAATCTGTTGTATGAACTGGATAATCAGCGCAAGACACTGACATTACGCTTTGACTTACCCACCGGCAGCTATGCCACCGGTGTTATAAGGGAACTGGTAGACGTATCAGGCGGAGATCTTGAACTGGCTGACGAGTGATTCCAGTGTCGTGGCCAGTTTGGACAATTCACTGCTGGCCGCGGTGGTTTGATCGGCCGCACCCGCGGTTTCCTGCGACAAATGGCTGATATTCACGATGCTTTTGTTCATGTCTTCGGCCACGGACGTTTGTTCTACTGCCGCCGAAGCAATCATGGCATTCATTTCGTTAATCGTGGTGACCGCATGGGTAATAGCTTCCAGCGAGGTGGCGGCTTCACTGGCCTGTTCCACACCGGAATGTGCGGAAGTCCGACCCTGTTCCATGACTTCCACCGCATTGCGCGCACCACCTTGCAGGCGTTCGATCATTTCCTGAATTTCCTGCGTCGATGTCTGGGTGCGACTTGCCAGGGTGCGAACTTCGTCTGCCACGACCGCAAAACCGCGTCCCTGTTCACCGGCCCGTGCCGCTTCGATGGCGGCGTTTAATGCCAGCAGGTTGGTCTGTTCGGCAATACCCTTGATCACATCCAGTACGGTACCGATGTTTTCTGAATCTTCTTCCAGTTGATGAATCACCTTGGCCGTGCGCTCGACATTGTCAGCCAGTTCCTGAATGGCGGAGGTCGTTTTCAATACGATGGCTTTACCGCCTTTGGCTTCATTGTCCGCATTATTCGCCGCGTCGGCAGCAGAGGCGGCATTGTTGGCGACTTCTTGCACGGTGGCCGTCATTTCATTCATGGCTGTTGCAACCTGTTCGGTTTCGCGGGTCTGGCGTTCGATATTTTTACTGGCATTGCGTGCCACGGTATCCATTTCTTCCGATGCTGCTGCCAGTTGTCCGGTCGCACTGGTGATTTGCTGAACCAGCGCTTCGAATTTTTCAACCATGTGGTTAAACGCGGTGGCGATCACTTTCATTTCATCCTTGTTATCGATCACCATGCGCGTGGTCATGTCACCATCGCTCATTTTGATGAGTACACTCTGCAGTGTATTAAAGGCGGACTTTTGTGACACGAAGTAGGCTATTACAAAGTAAACAAAGATCACCATACTCGCTGCCGTCACGGCAAACATGGCATGTTTAATCGCCGGGTCGGCCACACCCATGATGGCAATCCATCCCATAATGCCGCTGGGTACAAGACTCATCAGAAACAGAAGCACGATTTTCATCGTCAGGGATAAACGATTCAGGATCATGATGGCGGGGCTGACTAATTGTTTCATTGTTTACTCCAGTACAGGGCAGAATCGTGCCGCGTCGATGAAAGAGTTATCGGGTAAAAAATGAGAAATCTTTAGTCAGCCCGGCATTTCACGGGGACTGCCGGATTCACACATGATTAGCAGGGTTAAGAACGTCGCAGCAGTACATAAAGTGCACCGGAGCCGCCATCACAGCGGCGCGCGGTACAGAAGGCCAGCACATTATCCCAGTGCCGTAACCAGTGGTTCACCTTGTATTTGAGCACGGCTTTCTGGTTGGCCGAGCGCAGCCCCTTGCCGTGGACGATGCGTACGCAGCGTTTATCCTGTGCCTGACAGCGCTGAATAAACTGGGTCAGGGCCTCATAGGCCTGGTCGGTGGTCATGCGGTGCAGGTCCAGTTCGGCCTCGATACTGAACTGACCGCGACGAAGTTTGCGCATTACACGCTGTTGCACACCTGAACGTGCAAATTCCGCTTCGTTGTCCAGATCGATCTCGGTATCAAACGAAAGTGGTGCAAGTGATTCCTGCAGGACGGCCTGGTCATCGTACTGTCGCTGGCGGGGAACGGGTGCAATCCGCTGTCGGTAAGGGTGGATTTTATCCGCACGCAATCGCCGGCTGCCACTGACGGCACGCCGGAACAGGTCCTGGTCATTCGAATCGTTGTCGTCGTTGTTCGGCATGCCTGGTCGTGCTCGCGGTGAATGTGTTTTTGATGTAATTACAGTATATTACCTCATCGAGGGTGAAGTGGTCCCTTGGAGGTTTCGAAAAAACGCATGCACATATTGCTTAGTAACGATGATGGCTACGAGGCACCGGGGATTCGGTGTCTGGCAAAGCGACTTGCACAAACAGCCAAAGTCACCGTAGTGGCACCGGATCGCAATCGCAGCGGTGCCAGTAATTCCCTGACCCTGGACGATCCAATTCGCGCCCATACGCTGTCCGATGGCGTGGTTCGGGTTGATGGCACACCGACCGACTGCGTCCACCTGGCCATCACCGGCCTGCTGGCCAAAGAACCGGACATCGTGGTGTCGGGCATCAATGACGGTGCCAACCTGGGCGATGATGTCCTGTATTCCGGCACGGTGGCGGCGGCAATGGAAGGGCGTTTTCTGGGCCTGCCGGCGATTGCCGTGTCGCTGGTCGGCGAAAACCCGAGTCATTACGAGACAGCGGCCGAGGTCGTGGTGCGATTGCTCGCTCAGCTGTCCAAATTACCTCTGCCCACGGACACCATCCTGAACATCAATGTCCCGGACCGGCCCTATGCGGATCTGGCGGGCTTTCGGACCACCCGGCTGGGGCATCGACACAAATCCGAGCCCGTCATCAAGGACAGGGACCCACGAGGGCGTGAAATGTACTGGGTCGGACCGCCCGGTGGTGAGCGCGAGGAAGGGGATGGGACGGATTTTCATGCGGTCCGCGAGGGCTATGTCTCCGTCACCCCGTTACAGGTGGACCTGACCCGGTATGATACCCTCAACGAACTGAACGACTGGCTGGCCAGGGTACCCACATGAGCGTGATGAGAGATGGCATTGGGATGACCTCCCAACGGACCCGTGACAGGCTGATCAAACGGCTCGAAGAAGAGGGTATTCAGGACCAGCGGGTACTGTCAGTCATTCGCGATACCCCGCGGCACCTGTTTATGGACGAGGCCATGGCCAGCCGTGCTTACGAAGATACTGCCCTGCCGATCGGGCACGGCCAGACCATCTCCCAGCCCTACATCGTGGCGCGGATGACCGAAGCGATCATGCAGCCGACAGTGCCCAGCAAGGTGCTGGAAATCGGTACGGGCTCCGGTTACCAGACGGCCATCCTGGCCCAGCTGGTAGACCAGGTGTACAGCATCGAGCGCATCAGCCACCTGCTAAACCAGGCCCGCCAGCGCCTCAATACACTCAACCTGCATAACGTGCGACTCAAGCTCGGTGACGGTTATGCCGGCTGGGAAGCCCATGCACCCTATGACGCGATCATCGTCACGGCTGCGCCGGAAATCATTCCCAAGAACCTGATTCAGCAACTGTCGATGGGCGGACGTTTGATCATACCGGTCGGCAAATCCATGCAGCAGCGGCTCAAGGTCATCACTCGCACGGAGACGGGTACCGAAGAACAGGAACTCGATTGGGTCAGTTTTGTACCCATGTTAAAGGGTCAGGTCTGAATGTCGCTGTTTTCGCAACTGTTCGATCGTGTCATGCGCTGGTCACGCCACCGGCATGCCCAGTACTACCTGGGCGGTCTCAGTTTTGCGGAATCCTGCGTGCTACCGTTTCCGCCACCGGACGTGATGCTGGCGCCCATGTCGCTGGCCCAGCCCAGGCGGGCCTGGCGTTATGCCTCAATTACCACCATCACCTCAGTGTTGGGTGGCCTGATGGGCTATGCCATTGGCGTGTTCGCCTTTGAGCTGATCGAGCCGTTGTTACACGAGTACGGTTACTGGGAGGTGTATCAACGGGCGGTGAGCAGCTTTAGCGAATGGGGACCGTGGGCGGTATTTGTCGCCGGTTTTTCACCGATTCCCTACAAGATTTTCACGATTGGGGCCGGGGCACTCAGTATGGCATTGTTGCCATTCACACTGGCGTCATTGATTGGTCGCGGCGCGCGGTTTTTCCTGGTAGCCGGTTTGATGTACTGGGGAGGCGAGGCCATGGAAGTCCGGTTGCGCCAGTACGTCGACCAACTGGGCTGGGCGGTGATCATCATCGCGCTGGTTGCCTTTGTCGTTTACAAACTTATATAAATGGGACGCATGCTTAAAGCCGGATTTATCACTGTCTTATTATTTTTTTTATATGGCTGTGCGGTCGAACGTAATGATTACTCGTACGGCTACTATACCGGCATCAAAAACCCACGCGTCACCCGTGATCCCGTACCACCACCCGCCCGATCCGATACACCTGCCACAGTTGAACGGTCTGTAATACCGAATTCGGGTTACCATCATGTAGAAAAAGGTGACACCCTGTATTCCATCGCCTGGCAGTATGGGCATGATGTTCGGGATGTGGCGAACTGGAATAATATACGTGCGCCATACACGATTTACCCCGGTGATCGCATACACGTCACCCGACCAACTGGTATAACACGTAAAAAAGTCACACCACGGCCGGCGCCACGTTACAGCCCGCCAAAATCGACAGCGGCGAAACGTCCGCGCACGGAATCTGTAACAAAACGCACCAAGTCCACGAATTACAAGGGGAAAATCACCTGGCAGTGGCCGGCAAAAGGGAAGATAATCAGTACTTTCTCAGCCAGGGACAGTGGAAAAAAAGGAATTGATATCGCGGGACGCTCCGGACAGCGTGTTTACGCTGCGGCCGATGGTGAGATTGTGTATAGTGGCAGTGGACTGCGTGGTTATGGAAAGCTTATCATCATTAAACATAATGATACGTATTTCAGTGCATACGCACATAACAAGCGGCTTCATGTTAAGGAAGACCAGGTAGTAAGAAAAGGCCAGCATATCGCGGATATGGGAAGTAGCGAAACCAACCGGGCCATGTTGCATTTTGAAGTACGACGCAACGGCAAACCGGTTGACCCGTTACGCTACTTGCCAAAACGACGTTAACCCAGGTAGGTGGATGGAGTATGAGGGAACAACGCGAGGCGAAAGCCAAAAAGAAGCAGGACGAGACACCCGACAAGGAAGAAGAGGAAATGGCAATTGAAGATGTCGATGATGCAGATATCGATGTCGAAGATGAAGAGGAAGAACAGGAAAATGTGTTCACTCCCGGCCAGATCCCCGACGGTCAGCTCGATGCAACCCGCCTGTATCTGAGTGAGATCGGCTATTCCCCGTTATTAACTGCCGAAGAAGAAGTGCACTATGCACGGATGGCGCAAAAGGGCGAAGAGGCCGGTCGCAAGAAAATGATCGAAAGCAATCTGCGCCTGGTGGTGAAGATTGCACGCCGTTATCTCAATCGTGGACTGGCCCTGCTGGATCTTATCGAAGAAGGCAATCTTGGCCTGATTCGCGCGGTTGAAAAATTCGATCCTGAACGTGGCTTTCGATTTTCCACTTACGCCACCTGGTGGATTCGCCAGACCATCGAGCGGGCCATCATGAACCAGACCCGCACGATTCGACTGCCGATTCACGTGGTCAAGGAAATCAATATTTACCTGCGTGCCGCCCGCCATCTTGCTCAAACCCTCGATCACGAACCCAGCCCTGAAGAAATTGCCGAAATGCTCGACAAGCCCATCGATGATGTGAAACGCATGCTGGGTTTAAACGAACGCATTGCCTCGGTCGACAGTCCGTTGGGACGCGATGCAGACAATTCATTGCTCGATGCCATTCCGGATGAAAACAATACCGACCCGGTCCTGTTGTTACAGGACGATGATGTGCGCGGTAACATCGAACAATGGCTGTCACAGTTGACCGACAAGCAACGTGAAGTCGTGGAACGTCGTTTTGGTTTAAACGGTCATGATGTATCGACACTGGAAGAAGTCGGCAACACTATTGGCGTGACACGTGAACGTGTGCGTCAGATCCAGATAGAAGCGTTGCGCAAATTGCGGGAAATTCTCGAGAAAGAAGGCTTTTCCGGCGACGCGTTATTACGCTAAACAAATTCCAGACATTTACCTTATGAAGCGTCGTTAATGACGCACGTGCCATGGACGGCCAAAGTGCGTCATTACCGATGCGCAGCTGTCAGGGATGACGTGCAGGGAAGCACTAATGTCGCGAGAGCACAGGGATGTGCGAAGCGACAGACAGTTGCGCATAAGCGGAATAAGGTAAATGACCTGGAAGTACATAAGTGAAAAACGACAATTACTTCCACTTAATCCCGCTCGGCGTCCATGCCTCGCGGGAATCGGTTCAGGACAGCTTTGTCCATCCATGGACCGCCGCCCTTCAACGACGTTTCAGTAATTATCGTCTTTCACTGTGCTCCGAGCGGGATTAAGTGGAAGTAATTAATCGTCTTTTACGAATACGCGAATGCGAAGCTTAACTAAACCGCCATGATCGCCGCACTAACGCGCCGACCTTCCGACGCCAGAATATTGTAAGTACGACACGCCGCGCCCGTATCCATCACTTCCAGCCCCACACCGGCCTCGTAACTGGCCTGTAACAGCGTCGGTGCCGGAAATTGCAGGTGTTCGCCGGTGCCCAGAATGATGATTTCCGGTTCGGTTCTGAGAATAAAATATAAATGCGACTGATTCAGCGGCTCAGATGGCTCGATCCAGTTTAAAATCAGCTCTGATGGTGTCAGGATAAAATTCTCAGTGATTTTGCGCAGGGCGGATTCCGGTTGTTCCGGGTCCGGCGGGGTGCCCAGGACGATGGTAATTTCACCAGCCTGATAACTGTGAATGGTATTGCCGGAATGGCTTTCGAGACTGAATTTCATTGGCCGACCCTTGCTAATGGCTGATTGACGAGTCCTGAGGTTGTCGGTAATGTTAGCAGCTTTCGCTAAGGCACTGAATTCGAATCATTAATACAAGGCTGAGCCGGTTGATCGACGATTTTCCAAGAATTAAACGCCTCCCGCCGTATGTCTTCAATATAGTCAATGAGTTGAAGGCGGCGGCGCGTGCCCGTGGCGAGGATATTATCGACTTCGGTATGGGCAATCCGGATCAGCCGACGCCCAAGCATATCGTCGATAAGCTGATTGAAGTCTCCCAACGCGGCGATACTCACCGCTATTCCCTGTCCAAGGGCATTCCGCGATTGCGGCGCGCGATTTGCCGCTGGTATGCCAATCGCTTTGAGGTCGAGCTGGACCCGGATTCCGAGGCCATCGTCACCATCGGTTCCAAGGAAGGGCTGGCACACCTGGCGCTGGCGACCATGGGACCGGGTGATGCGGTGCTGGTACCCAATCCGGCCTATCCGATTCATCCCTATGGTTTTATTATTGCCGGGGCGGATATTCGGCATGTCCAGCTGACACCCGGTATCGATTTCTTTGACGAACTGGAAAAGGCCATCAAGGATTCCTGGCCCAAGCCCAAGATGCTGGTGCTGAATTTTCCCGGTAATCCGACCACCCAGTGCGTCGACCTGGAATTTTTTGAAAAAGTTGTCGGCATTGCGCGTGAGCACGGCATCTGGGTCGTACACGACATTGCGTATGCTGATATCGTGTTTGATGGTTACAAAGCGCCATCGATTTTACAGGTGCCCGGTGCCAAGGAAGTGGCAGTGGAGTTTTACAGCCTGTCCAAGAGTTACAATATGCCCGGCTGGCGGGTCGGTTTCATGGTTGGCAATGCGTCGCTGGTTGCTGCACTGGCACGAATGAAATCGTATCTCGACTACGGCATGTTTACACCGATTCAGGTGGCGGCCATCACGGCACTGGAAGGGCCGCAGGAATGTGTGACTGAAATAGTCCAGCGATATTGTGATCGTCGTGATGTGTTATGTGATGGTCTTAATTCAATTGGCTGGGAAGTGGAAAAACCCAAAGGCACCATGTTTGTCTGGGCACCGATTCCGGAACCGTTTCGTGATATGGGGTCGCTTGAGTTTTCCAAATTGTGTCTCAAAGAAGCCAAGGTAGCCGTCTCACCCGGCATCGGTTTTGGTGATTACGGTGATGATCACGTGCGGTTTGGTTTAATCGAAAACGAACATCGTACGCGTCAGGCTGTGCGCGGACTGCGCGATATGTTCAAGAATTTAAATAAAGGTTAAGGGTAAGTTAGTGGAACCGGTACAGGTAGGATTATTAGGATTGGGAACGGTTGGTGGCGGTACGGTCAGCGTGCTGAAACGTAACGCGGAAGAAATCGCGCGTCGGGCCGGGCGTGGTATTGAGATCACCCATGCGGCGGCACGCGATATCAACAAAAAGCGCAGCTTTGATACCAGCGGTATTCAGTTGACGGCCGATCCGTTTGAAATTGTCAGTAATCCCTATGTCGATATCGTCGTCGAATTAATTGGTGGTGACACAACGGCGCTGGAACTGGTCATGCAGGCTATCGATAACGACAAACATGTCGTTACCGCTAACAAAGCACTGATTGCCAAGCACGGTAACGAAATTTTTGCCCGCGCCCGTGACAAGGGCGTGATGGTGGCCTTTGAAGCGGCCGTCGCCGGGGGTATTCCTATTATAAAGGCGATTCGGGAAGGCCTGGCAGGAAACCAGATCAAATGGCTGGCCGGAATTATCAATGGCACCGGTAATTTTATTCTGACCGAAAT
This sequence comes from uncultured Gammaproteobacteria bacterium, assembly GCA_937967995.1. Taxonomy (GTDB): domain Bacteria; phylum Pseudomonadota; class Gammaproteobacteria; order UBA6429; family Thiohalophilaceae; genus CALBTB01. The sequence continues at coordinate 555,285 of CALBTB010000009.1, read as the reverse complement.
GCGCGACAAGGGCCGGGATTTCAATGACGTCCTCAAGGAAGCCCAGAAACTCGGTTACGCCGAAGCCGATCCCACCTTTGACGTGGAAGGTATCGACGCCGCGCATAAGCTGACGATTCTGGCCTCGATTGCGTATGGTATTCCGTTGCAGTTTGATGCGGCCTACACCGAAGGCATTACAAAGATCACGCGCGAAGATGTGTCGTATGCCGAGCAACTGGGTTATCGCATTAAGCATCTTGGTATCAGCAAGAAAACGCAAAAAGGTATTGAGCTTCGTGTGCATCCGACATTGATCCCGGAACGGCGTTTGATCGCCAACGTGGACGGTGTGATGAATGCCGTTCTGGTGATGGGCGATGCGGTCGGTCCAACACTTTACTATGGTGCCGGCGCCGGTGATGAACCGACTGCGTCGGCAGTCGTCGCCGACCTGGTGGATGTGGTACGTGCGCTCACATCGGATCCGGAAAACCGCGTGCCACACCTGGCGTTTCAGGCCGATGCCTTATCCGATACACCGATCCTGTCCATGGACGAAGTGGAAACGGCTTATTACCTGCGCATGCAGGCCACGGACAAGCCGGGCGTACTGGCGGATGTTACCCGTATACTGGGCGATCACAACATCAGTATCGAAGCCATTATTCAAAAAGAACCGGCAGACGACACCACGACAGCATCGGTGATTATGCTGACGCATCGCGTGCTGGAGAAAAACATGAACGATGCGATCAAACAGATCGAGGCGCTGGATAACATTCATGACAGCGTTACACGCATTCGTATGGAAACCCTTAGCGCCAAATAACAGCGTGCCAGGTAACCAAAATTAAGTTTAGAGGTTTTAGCAAAATGTCATTACGACCCCGTTACACCGGACTCATCGACAAATACCGCGATCGCCTGCCCGTGCACGATGACACACGCATCATCAGCCTGGGTGAAGGCAATACGCCGTTAATTCGTTTGCACAATATTCCGAACCACATCGGTAAAGACGTGGATATCTATGTGAAGTACGAAGGCCTGAACCCGACCGGATCATTCAAGGATCGCGGCATGACCATGGCCGTGACCAAGGCGGTGGAAGAGGGCAGCAAGGCCATCATCTGTGCCTCGACCGGTAACACATCGGCGGCTGCGGCTGCGTATGCAGCGCGGGCAGGTATAACTGCGTTTGTTTTAATTCCCGAAGGCAAGATTGCCATGGGTAAACTGGCGCAGGCCATGATGCACGGTTCGGTTGTTATTCAGATCAAAGGTAACTTTGATGAAGGCATGCAGCTTGTTAAGGAAGTCGCCGAAGAAGCACCGGTGACGATTGTGAATTCCATTAACCCGTATCGTCTACAAGGACAGAAGACCGCCGCATTTGAAATTCTGGAAGAACTGGGTTGTGCGCCGGACTACCACTGCATACCGGTTGGTAATGCCGGTAACATCACCGCACACTGGATGGGTTACAAGGAATATCACGAGCACGGCATCGTCAACAGTCTGCCGAAGATGGTCGGTTACCAGGCGTCCGGTGCCGCACCGTTTATGCGCGGCAAGATGGTGGACAATCCGGAAACCGTGGCCACGGCCATTCGCATCGGTCATCCACAAAGCTGGGACAAGGCCTGGGTGGTACAAAAAGAATCCGAAGGCTGGTTTGATGAATGTAAAGACGAAGTCATTCTTGCCGCACAAAAACTGCTGGCGGAAAAAGAAGGTGTGTTCTGTGAACCGGCATCGGCAACGTCACTGGCCGGCGCGATGATGGATATTGAATCCGGCAAGATCCCCGAAGGTAGCAAAATTGTTTGTACGCTGACCGGTCACGGACTTAAAGATCCGGATACGGCAATTAAGCAAAGTAGTGGTCCGATGTTAACCGTCGATGCCACGCTCGATAGTGTCAAGAAGGCCATTCTCGATAACATGACCTGACTGTGACTCACTGTCACCTATATTATCCGGGATTGCTCGGGCCGAATGTGCCCGTTGAGGAACTGGCCAAAGACCAATGGCCGGATTGCACACAACTACCACACCTGTGCCGGATTCTGGCGCGCGGTCACAAACAGGCGTTAAACAAAACCAGTCTTGAAGCGCGTATCTTGCACGGACTCGGTGTACAGTTTGATACGCACGCAGATGTGCCACTGGCCGCTTTACGTGCACACCTGCTTTCCCCACAAATAGATAATGCCTCACTGTGGTGTCTGGACCCCGTGCATGTACAGATCGATCAGGAAGAAGCGGTCCTGCTGGCCAACGAATCCCTCGACTTGTCGGAATCCGAAGCACGGCATCTTATCGACGATCTGAATGCGCATTTTGCCGAGGATGGACTCGTCATTCACTATCACAAACCACATCAATGGGTGTTACAGGGCCAGCTTGCACTGACGACACAGCCATTGAGTGAGGTCATGCAAAATAGTATCGATCGTTTTCAGCCGGCCGGCCATGATGAGACACGCTGGCGTAAACTCGTTAACGAGTTGCAAATGTTGTTACATGCGCACCCGGTTAACCAGGCACGCGAGCAACAGGGTATGGCTGTTGTTAACAGTGCCTGGCTGTGGGGTGGGGCAGGTGGCGAACAACCGGCTTATCATTATGAAGCACTGGTACAGACAGTTTTTTGCAACGAGCAGTGGGTGCATGATGTGGCCGTGGTGTGTGATATCGTACATACCGCATTACCCGAGGATATGCGTGCACAGCATTTTGACGGTAACAGTTTACTGATATTTCTGAATCAGCTTCAGGCAATCAAGCAACATGACGTGTACGCCTGGTTTAAGGATCTGAAACAGCTTAATGATGACGTGCTGGGCCCGATGCTGGATAAACTGGCCAATGGCCGGCTTGATTCGTTGACGCTTTACAGTGATACGCTCAGCCTGACGTTACATAAAAATGACCTTAAGTCATCGATTCGAAACCTGTTAAAGCGTGAAAAGGCCTTTGATAAAAGCATAATCCAGTTGCGCAAACACTATGGTCACTAAACCTCGCATACTGCCACGCAGCATAGATGCAAATGAAAATGCCTTGCCGACACACCTGCATCCGGTGTTAAGGCGTATTTACCAGGCGCGCAACATCACCGACGTCACCCAGACCGAGAATACCCTTGCCCACCTGTTGCCGTTTGAACAGCTAAAAAATATCGATGCTGCCGTTACCTTGCTGTCAAAGGCATTGCAGGAAAACAGGCATATCGTGATCATAGGTGACTATGATGCCGACGGTGCCACCAGTTGTGCGCTGGCCATGCGTATACTACGCGCGTTTGGGGCAAAACGGGTGGATTACCTTGTACCCAACCGGTTTGAATACGGTTACGGACTAACGCCTGAAATTGTCGAGGTAGCCCGGCAACAAAACCCGGATCTGATCATTACTGTGGATAACGGCATTGCCAGTATCGACGGCGTTAACGTGGCAAAGCAGGCGGGTATCGATGTGCTGATTACCGATCACCATTTACCGGGTGACGCATTACCGAATGCCGATGCGATTGTGAATCCCAACCAGCCGGGCGATGAGTTTGCCAGCAAACACCTTGCCGGAGTCGGCGTGATTTTTTATATCATGATTGCGCTGCGTGCCCACCTGCGTGAACAGGGCTGGTTCGAACAACGCCATTTACCGGAACCCAACATGGCCGAGTTTCTAGACTTGGTTGCACTGGGGACGGTGGCGGATGTGGTCAAACTGGATCACAACAACCGCATTCTGGTTGCTCAGGGACTGGCCCGCATGCGAGCCGGGCAGGCCTGCGCCGGGATTCGCGCGCTGTTGAATGTATCGGGCAGAGATGAAAGAAAAGTCGTTAGTACCGATCTGGGTTTTTGTGTCGGACCGCGCTTAAACGCTGCCGGACGACTCGATGACATGCGCATTGGTATCGAATGCCTGCTGGCGGATGATCCTGAAACCGCAATGCAGCACGCGCATACACTCGACAAGTTTAACCGGGACCGACGTCAGATCGAACAAAGTATGCGAGAGCAGGCGCAAGTATTATTACAAAAAATTGTAACCAGCAACGACACCAATTCTTTGCCAGTTGCATTGTGCCTGTTTAATGAAGACTTTCATGAGGGCGTAATTGGAATCATTGCCGGGCGCATTAAAGAACAGACGCATCGACCCACCATCGTGTTTGCCGGCGCCGGGAATAGTACGTTAAAAGGATCAGCACGATCGATACCGGGCCTGCATATTCGTGATGCGCTGGATCGGGTTGCGACCCTGCATCCGGAGCTGCTGCACAAGTTTGGCGGGCATGCCATGGCGGCCGGATTAACGATTAATCAAACCGACTTTGAAAAATTCGATGCCGTGTTTAATGAAGTGGTCAACGAATTCATCGATGATGATATTTTACAGCGTGTATTGCACAGCGATGGACAACTGGGCGTCGATGATATCAACCTGCAACTGGCCGAAACACTACGCCAGGCCGGGCCATGGGGGCAGGGTTTCCCCGAACCGCTGTTCGATGGTGAATTTGAACTGGTGCAGCGACGCATCGTCGGCGATCACCACCTGAAGATGGTTGTCAAATCGCAAAACAAAGTCGTGGATGCCATTGCGTTTCAAACTACCGACCACGACTGGCCGCCACAGGTCGACAAGGTCAGGCTGGTGTATAAACTGGATGTGAATGAATTCAACGGCACACGCAGTGCGCAGTTCATCGTAGAATATGTGGAACCGTTAACGTAAAAGGCCGGGGTTACCCCGGCCTTTTTTTTCTTCAACAATGAATCAATGATGCCTTTTACCACGTTTACCGTGTGAAGCTTTCTTTAGCAGGTACAGGTCAAACTGTACGCGTTGTTCTTCGTTGAGAATCTTGCGCACGTTGAGTTTGTATTCCGTCTTGAGGCGCATTTTCTGGCCTTTGAGTTTCAAGATCTCATCAATCTTCTTGTTAATGGCTTTCTGGTCCGGTTTGTCGGTCGTCATTAACAGGGCTTTTTCGATTTTTGCCTGTTTGATTTTGGCTTTGATCGGCAGGACCTTTTTCTTGAAGTCGAGCTTGATCTTCGCGTACTGCTTTTGCTGATCGTCGCTCAGGGTCGATTTCCAGCTATGTGCACCACCACCATGACCCATGCCTTTGCCGTGCATACCCTGCATGCCTTTACCGTGCATGCCCATCATGCCCTGTTCAGCAGCCACACCAGTCGTCATGGCCATGCCGCCGCTCAGTAGTACGGCTGTAAAAAGTGCGGGAATTAAGGTTTTCATGTCGTTGTTCCTTCTAAAAAAGACATAACCGGTTGGAGTAGGCCGGGGTAAATTAGTTCTACAGTTTTGCTTCCCTTTACCGATAAACAGCCTGGCGGTTGATCTGCGTCATGTCGCGGTGACGAACTTATGAGCAACGGCCATGGAAACTACGTAACAACAAAAACAAGAAAGGGATAGCGATGAATAACATCAAACGTCTGTTAAACCTCGGTATTTTATTAACACTTCTGGCACTGATCATTTACTACCTGATTCCACCCAGCGTTTTATAGCACCCGTCAGGGTGTTTTCCTGCGCAAGGCATCGAGGAGATCCAGCGGCAGGGGAAAGACAATGGTGTTGGAATTTTCACCGGCAATCTCGGTCAGGGTCTGCATGTAACGTAATTGCAGTGCCTCGGTTTGCTGGGACAGGGTTTTGGCGGCGTCCAGCAGTTTCTGCGAGGCCTGCATTTCGCCCTCGGCGTGAATGATTTTTGCGCGCCGTACCCGTTCGGCTTCGGCCTGCTTGGCGATGGCGCGCACCATGCTTTCGTCCAGGTCGACGTGCTTGATTTCCACGTTGGAGACCTTGATGCCCCAGGCATCGGTTTGCTGATCGAGAATTTTCTGTACATCGGCATTGAGGCGTTCGCGTTCGGCCAGCATTTCATCCAGTTCGTGCTGACCCAGCACCGAGCGCAGGGTGGTCTGGGCCAGTTGGCTGGTGGCGTCGTAAAAGTTTTCCACCTGAATAATGGCGCGTTCCGGATCGATGACGCGAAAGTACACCACCGCATTCACTTTTACCGACACGTTGTCGCGGGAAATCACGTCCTGGCTGGGTACATCCATAACGATGGTACGCAGGTCAACGCGCACCATCTGCTGAATGATCGGAATGATGATGATGAAGCCGGGCCCTTTGACTTTCCAGAAGCGACCCAGTAAAAACACCACCCCGCGTTCGTATTCACGCAGAATGCGAATGGCACTGGCGAAAAACAGCACCACCAGCACAACAATAAAATAAACAGAATAAGCCGTCATGATGACTCCTCCTTCGTGGATGATGCCTGGGTCGATGTTGTTGGGGTGACGTGTAATGTCAGGCCATCGATACCCGTCACCGTCAGCGCCTGATCTTTTTTAACCGGTTGATCGCTGTTGGCCTGCCAGATTTCACTGTGTACCGATACCTGGCCTGCGTTATCGAAATCCGACAGGGCAATGGCATGCGCACCGATCATTTCTTCCATGCCACTGACCACCGGTCGACGCCGTGCCCGGGCGGCCATGCCAATCACAAACACAAACACCAGTACACTGCTGAGCGTAAAGGTGATGATCACGGAAATATCGATACCAAAACCGGGCGCCTCGGTTTTCATTAAAATAATCGAGCCGATCACAAACGAGATCACGCCACCGATACCCAGCACACCGAAACTCGGCGCATAGGCTTCCGCCACCATTAACGCGATACCGAGTAACAACAAACCCATGCCGGCATAATTTATGGGCAGCAATTGCAGCGCGTACAGCGCCAGCAACAGACAAATCGCGCCGATGGTGCCGGGTACAATACTGCCCGGGTTGGCGAATTCAAAAATCAAACCGTAAATACCAATCAGCATTAATATGTACGCCACGTTGGGATTGGTAATGACACTCAACAGTCGGCTGCGCCAGTCCGGATCGATCACGCGTACAGTTAAGCCCGCGGTTTTTAAAACACGTTTTTGTCCCAGCACCGTGACCTTGCGGCCGTCAATCTGCTTCAACAAATCACTCATGCTCTCGGCCACCACATCGATGACGTTTATTTTTAACGCCGCCCTGGCTTGCAAACTGGCCGATTCGCGTACCGCTTTTTCCGCCCAGTCGGCATTGCGGCCGTGTAAATCCGCCAGGCCACGAATGTACGCCACTGCATCATTCACCACCTTGTTACGCATGGCTTCTTCATTCGCCGGCACTGTGGGCGTGTCTTTGTCTTTGGTTTTTTCATCTGGCGTGGGTTTGGCGGGTTCTTTTTGCGGTGTGCCGGGCATGCCGCCCATGGAAATCGGTGTGGCCGCGCCCAGGTTGGTGCCCGGTGCCATCGCCGCGATATGGCTGGCATACAGAATATACGTGCCGGCACTGGCGGCCCGCGCGCCGGTGGGGGAAACATAGGTCGCCACTGGCACTGGTGACGAGGAAATCGCCTTGATGATGTCGCGCATGGCGGTATCCAGCCCGCCAGGCGTGTCCATGCGAATCACAATCAGCCGTGCTTTTTGTTCAATGGCCTGGTCCATAGCGCGCATCACGTAGTCCGAGGTGGCCGGACCAATCGCACCTTCGATGGTGAGCTGGATAATGGGACCGTCTTCGTTACTGATACCGGGTTTGTAGAGCAATAGCGCGCCGAGCAGCATGAGGAACAGCATGAGCTGCCGGTGATACCTCTTGAATGATGAGTTTTTCATCGCCTTTTGACCGTATCACTAAAAATGGGACGATCACCTGACGTGGATCAACCAAGCCATGGCTGTAGTAATTCAAAATAATAAATTCGCACTCGCGAAATCATTATAGAAACATCAGAAGGGGGTGGATATGCGTAAAGCAAAGCAGATTGTTCAATTATTGTCCTTGATGACCAGCATGTTTGTCCTGATATTTGTGCTGTATCCGGCTGAAATCTGACTAAGCGGCTGATCCTGCTTGAATTAAACGCACCATCAATGGCAGGATCGGCCCCCATGAACCTGCTGGAGCTCCTCGACTACCAATTCCTCGGAAACCCACTTCAGGGGTGGCTGATTGCGCTGGCCATCGCCGCCGTGGCGTTTGTCGTTATTGTGATCGTGCGCTTTGCCCTGTGTGGCCAACTGGGTCGGCTGGCCAGGAAAAACAATAATAACCTGTGGCCGGTGCTGCTCAAGGCGGTACGCAAAACGAGCTGGCTATTTTTGATCCTGGTGTCGCTGTACATCGGCATCATGAGCATCGAGATGTCCGCCGACACGCGCAAGCTCATTCACAAGTTCGTGATCATCGCGCTGATTTTGCAGGCCGGCTTCTGGGCCATCGCCATCTTAAAAGTCACCATCGAGCAATATAGGCAGGAAAAGCTCGAAAAAGATCCCGCCAGTGTCACCACGCTAAATGTCATCAACTTCATCGGCCGCATTGTTATCTGGTCGGTGGTGTTGTTACTGGCGCTCGACAACCTGGGTGTCAACATCACCGCACTGGTGGCCGGCCTGGGTGTGGGCGGTATCGCCGTGGCACTGGCGCTGCAAACCATCCTCGGTGATCTGTTTGCCTCGTTATCCATCGTGCTGGACAAACCCTTCGTGGTGGGGGACTTTCTGATCGTCGGCGACCTGATGGGTTCAGTGGAATACGTGGGTTTGAAAACCACGCGCCTGCGCAGTTTATCCGGCGAGCAACTGGTGTTCTCCAATTCGGATTTGCTCAACAGCCGCATTCGCAACTTCGGGCGCATGTATGAACGACGAGTAGTGTTCAACCTGGGCGTCACGTATCAAACCCCGCGCGACAAGCTGAAAAAGATCCCCGTCATTATTCGCAGCGCCATCGAAAAGCAGGACAACACCCGATTCGATCGCTCGCACTTCAAAGAGTATGGCGATTTCTCACTCAATTTTGAATCGGTGTATTTTGTGAAAGGGCCGGACTACAACACTTACATGGACATTCAGCAGGCGATTAATTTTGAAATTCACGAAGAATTTGAAAAAGAAGGCATCGAATTCGCGTACCCGACCCAGACCCTGTTCGTCAGCCAGGAAGCCAGTCCGGCAACATAAAACCTTAAAAATAATCACCGGTCTTGCGTCACAAAAATTCGGCCTGATGTGATATAAATCAACAACACGAGGGCAAACCCTGATACATTTCACATCTGACGGACGTGTTTGAAAACAACATAAATCGTCCGGATTAAAAGAAGAAAGTTGATTGGAGAATCACACATGAAACGACCGTTAAACGCATTATCGCTGGCTGTGATGATCGCGCTGGGCTTAAGCGCCGGCTGCGCCACGCAAACCGAGCCCGAAGCCGAACCCACACCGCCACCGGCTGAAACCAAGCAGCCCGAGCAACAACCGGTAGTCGAAGCACCACCGGCCGCCGCCCCGACATCGCAGTATGGTAACTACGTAGTGGTACGCGGCGACAACCTGTGGAACATCGCCGGCAAATCCAGCGTGTATGGCAACCCTTACCAGTGGCCGCTGATTTATCGCGACAACCAGGACAAGATAAAGGATGCCGATTTAATCTACCCCGGCCAGAACTTCCGGGTTGATAATAATCCGTCCGCCGGTGACGTGGATGCCGCTGTACGGCACGCCAAAACCCGTGGCGCCTGGTCTATCGGTGCTGTCGAAGACAGCGACAAGGCCTACCTGTCACGCTAACACCGCTTAAACCTCGTCAAACGCACCGCCCTGTCACCCACGCGTGGCAGGGCGGTTTTTTTATTCTCTAAACAGAAAATAATCATTAATATCATTAAGTTATGATCATAACTTAATGTAGAGTTCATGTTATTTCGAGGATTGTGGAACCATGGATTTGCCTAGTTAATACATTGACCAAGTGAAAAAGTAAGATAAAAATAAGTCAGGTCGCGCTGGAATCGGCAGTATGTGCGTTAATAATAAAAAATAAGTACTGAACAATAATTACTCAATCATTTAACGGAATCATACGGAAAACTTATACAACCAAGTGGCTGTTTAAATACCTTTATTACTTTGTCAAAAACACAGAATTTAGTCTGTTTAGTTATTGTCAGGTTGTTAAATAAGTTTCAACCATGCAAAGGAGAAAAATGCATGACTAAATTAAATCTCATCATAGGGCTCGTATTAAGTGTTTTAAGAAAGCAATTACTTAGGTTCGAAGAAGACGCCAGATATTTTTATAGGTTCATGGTATTCGCTGTTTTGTCACTAGGCGTTTACAGTGTTGCCATGCTTTTTAAAACTCTACCTGTAAATGCAGTCGATATCTTGTTAGCGAATGTTTTTACATTGCCTGGTACAATTCTAACAGCCTATGTCGTAACAATTGGTTTGTTTGGGCTTTATCTAGGCGTTCTGGCTAAGAATGTTGCAAAAACCTTATAAAACTACATAACAAGGCGGCCCAGTTCGGTCGCCAAAACCGCTGCGCGGTTTTCGCGCCGCTGGCCTTAAACGTCCAGCAAAAAATAAGGAAGTTGCATGAATCTCAGAGAAATTATAATTCATAATGTGAGGTCTATAAAGGATGCTACATGTCATGTATCCGACTACTCCATGATTGTAGGCGAGAACAATGCAGGAAAAACTAACATTCTAATGGCATTGCGATTATTCTATGAAGACGGTGGTTTAAAGTATAAGAAAGATTCTGATTTTCCGAAATTCAAAACTGACGATGATGAGAGCTGGGTTGAGCTTGCATTTCAAACAACTCCCGATGAGCAAGACGGTCTTAAGGACGAGTATAAATCAGATGATAATATATTAAGAGTTAGAAAATACTTTCAATCTGACAACAGAGAATTAGTCAAAGCTAGTCAAAGCAATATCTATGCATATGAAGCGGGAAAGCTTTCTACAAATTTGTTCTATGGAGCTAAAAATGTTTCCCAAGCAAAGTTGGGAAATGTTATTTATATTCCAGCAGTTAGTAGAACAGATGAAACATTAAAGTTAACGGGCCCATCTCCATTTCGTGAGATGGTTAATTTCGTCATGAAAAGAGCCGTCCTAGAAAGCGGTACTTTTGATGGATTAAAAACAGCATTTGATACATTTAATGCTGATTTTAAAGATGAGGCTTCGAAAGATGGATTTTCTATAAATTCACTAATTGATGATATAAATTCAGACATTTATCAATGGAATATACGCTTTGGTGTATCAGTAAATCAAATCAAACCTGAAGATATAGTAAAGAATTTATTGTCGCACTACATTGAAGATGTGGGTTTGGGTGGCAAACAGATAAACCTAGCCTCTTTTGGTCAAGGGCTCCAAAGGCATTTAATTTTCACATTAATTAAATTGTCTGCAAAATATGCAGCCCCATCATCAACTAAGAAAAAAGACTTCGATCCTGATTTTACATTATTACTATATGAGGAGCCTGAGGCATTTTTGCATCCAGCCCAGCAAGAATCGCTACATTTAAGCTTGAGGACTCTTGCCTCTCAGGAGCCAGATCAAGTTCTGATTTCAAGCCACTCTCCTCACTTTGTCAGCAAGCAAGTAGATCAGATAGAAGGTATTATTCGGCTTGCAAAAATAAATGGCGAGACAAAATCATTTCAGATTAAACAGAATACTATTAGTGCAATTTTTGATAGTAATATTGGTCTCTACAAAAGATTCTGCGATTGCCTAGCCTCAGATGATCTTGATGATAATCTCAAGCAAAAGATTCGTAACCAAAATCTTGGTGATGATACTCCAAATCCGGCGGAAAAACTTGAGGAAGAAGCTGTGCGATATTTTATGTGGCTGGACGCAGAAAGAGCATCAATGTTTTTTGCAAAACACGTAATTATTTGCGAAGGAGCATCTGAAAAGATATTTATTGATTATCTGTTTAATGAAAAATGGCCTGAATTTAGAGATCGGCATATCTATTTACTGGATGCGCTTGGAAAATTTAATATCCACCGTTACATTGCATTATTGACAGAACTGGGTATAAGCCATTCTGTATTACTTGATTCTGATAACGACGCAGGTATACATGGTATTGTGAATGCTTTCATAGATGAAAGAAAAACTGACTTAACAAAAACCACTTATGCGTTTGATAATGATTTTGAGGAATTTCTAGGTATCGACAAACCTAATAGGCCTGATCTAAAACCATTAAACGTAATCGTAAAATATCAGAGAGGTGAAGTAGCTAATGAACGGATTGAAGAACTTAAAACAATACTGGGTGCCATGTAAGTACTAACAAGGTGCTCGTTCGGCTGAAAACCACACTTCGTTTGAGGCGCACAGCTTAAATGTCTGGTAAAGGAAAATAAAGGGAGATTTTACACGCATCAGCAACATCTGCTTGCTGTGCAAATATAATTTCACAACAGCCTGGCGGCCTATTTCGATTGCACGGCAATCAAGAAAATAACATTCATGTTTATTAAAGAGGAAAGAAGAGCATCTAACAATAATTTAAATAACAAGGCGAGCTTAACCGCATTGATCGCCTTGCATATATTAAATAGAGGAGGCTGGCTATGGGGTTCGAGGTAGGGCGTAGACGTGGTAGGTACTGGGACGATGCAAAAAAATTGGATGAGACGCTACAAGAATATCCGTTCCATACAACTGGAAAAGCCGAACGTGATTTTGAGAATGGCATTGCATCGTCTCTTATGACTATGAAAAAACACTTCAATTCAGAAGTAATTACTCAAATTGACAAATCTTCAAGTGTGAGAAGTATTTACTGTTTTGGTAAAAAGCATCGACCTGATATTGCTCTTGACGAAAATGGAATTGCTATTGAGATTAAGTTTGTGACATATGCAGGATTGAGGGAGGCTATAGGACAAGGGTTTTTGTACAGATTACGTTATCGCTTTGTTTTTCTTGTGCTAATTATCAGCGAAGAAAGGAAATCTATCTATATTGATCTCAATAGCGATAAAGAAAAAGATCTAGAGGACACATTACAGCATTTGGCTGATAATATGAACATATTCACATATATTGTACCGGCATTTAATTTAAAGCCAGGATTAAAAAAATGCATATCTTTTTTTGAGCCAGTTAATATCATTAATTCATAATAAACAACATTTAATTGACTAATGCCACAAAACCCATTTTACGTATATGCATTAAAAGACCCTCGCCAAAAACCGGCGAAACCATTTTATATAGGAAAAGGTACTGGTAATCGTGCATGGGAACATCAAACACAAATAGATGATTCTGAAAAGGGTTTGGTTATAAGAGAAATACATAATGCAGGGTTAAATGTTTTACATACCGTCATGGCGGATAATCTGACGGAAGAGCAAGCACTCAAACTTGAGGCAGAACTAATAGCTGCATTTGGAATAAGAAAGCATGGTGGGTTATTAACCAATAAAGTTAAACCAAATCCGGACAATATTAGCAAAAGAGTAAGAATTAATATTCCGGATGGTTGTTATGAAAAAGCACAAATGGGCTTAGAGCTGGTAAAAGCTGCTGTAATGGAATTAGCTAAAGCTAATCCAAAAGGAATAAAAAATTCAGATGCAGCAAAGTATTTAGGCTTACAGTCAGATTATGGTGGCGGGTCAAAAGATTATCTTAGCTACAGTATTCTTGGAGTTCTTATGAAAGAAGGTAAAATTGTGAGAGATGAAAAGAAGAATCATGTGGCCAAATCGGAGTAACTATCTAGCATAAATTTCGATTTCGATTTACGCTCTTTATTTTTTCAATAAACCTATCGCCTATTCGCGATAACTAATCATGTATTGCTATAATTATCAGAAACTGGACTAGCAATAAGAAATTTAAATTTAGTTACCGCGCGAGGACTGAATAATGAACGTATACCAAAATATCATTGCTGTCCTTCTTTACATTTCTTTCTCCACAATGACTTTAGCCTCTCCACAAACCCAGGTTATTGAACTTGGCACAGCAACCAAGGGCGGCGGTTTTGAGTTATTCGGCAACACCCTGGTCGAGGTGGTGAATGCTACCGACTCTTCGGTAAAACTCAAACCGTTTCCAACCAAAGGCAGTAAGCAAAATCTCAAATTACTGGCGCAGGGCAAGATTGTGCTCGGCCTGGTGGAAGGCAATGCGGCGCGTCAGGCGTTGGACGGGATTGGTCGCGATAAGCTGGATATGAAAGTCTTGTCGGTGATGTATCCCAACCCGGGCATGTTTGTGGTGCGGGCCGACAGCCGCTACCACCGTATCGAGGATCTCAAAGGTCAGCCCATCGCGTTTGGTACGCGGGCATCCGGCTTGCGTATCCTGGTGAATGATGTACTGGATGGCCTGGGTCTGGACCCCGCCAAAGATTTTCAGCAAATCATTCTTGATAAAGCCGCGCAGGGGCCGAAGCTGGTGCTCGAGAAAAAAGCCGAGGCCCTGTGGGGTGCCGGTATTGGCTGGCCCGGTTTTGTGAAGGTCGCCAGTTCAGAGGTTGGCGCGCGTTTTATACCGCCCACGCAGGAACAGATAAATCAAATCCTGCGCAAACATTCGCACTTGAAAAGAATGATGGTACCGGCAGGCACCTATAAAGGGCAGGATAAGGATATTCATTCCATTGGCTTGTGGTCACTGATTTTAATCAGCCCGGCGGTTCCACAGGACACGGCCTATCAACTGGCCAAAGCCATTCACGAGAGTGAAGCGATGATGGCGCAAAAACTGCCACAGGGCCGCTTTACCACGGCCAAAAATACCGCGGAGAATGTGGATACCGGGTTATTGCATCCTGGAGTTATTCAGTATTTTCGGGAGCTGGGGTTGTTGAAATAGCAATGAACCCATTTAGTGTGTAATACTGTTGCTATATGTTATACCGGCATTCATTTGACAAGATATAGTATATGAAGATGAATAGCAGTCATTACCGCGTTAAACCCGATACCACCGTTAAGCTCGATGACTGGCCCACGTTGGTCGACCCCATCTATAAAGACAAGAAAGATTATAAGAAGCTGCGCGATGAGCTCATCAAGCAGATGCGCAAGTATCAGCAGATGTTTTATGCCTTTGATCGCCATTCGTTGTTGCTGGTTTTTCAGGCCATGGATGCGGCGGGGAAGGACGGGGCGATCAAGCACGTCATGTCCGGCATCAATCCGCAGGGATGTCAGGTGTTCAGCTTTAAAAAACCCAGTGCGCAGGAGCTGGATCACGATTTTCTGTGGCGCACTACCTGCGCATTACCCGAGCGCGGTCGCATCGGGATTTTTAATCGCTCGTATTACGAAGAAGTGCTGGTGGTGCGCGTGCATCCGGAGATTCTCGATTTTCAGAAACTGCCAGCAGAGCGGGTTAATTCAAAGACTATCTGGCAGCAGCGTTATGAATCCATCGTCGATCAGGAAAAACACCTGTATCGCAACGGCACACGCATTGTGAAATTCTTTTTACACTTGTCCAATGAAGAACAGCGTCAGCGTTTCCTGGCCCGCATCGATAATCCCGATAAGAACTGGAAGTTCAGCGAAGCCGATGTGGAAGAACGACAGTTCTGGCCGCAATACATGCAGGCCTATGAAGAGTGCCTGAGTGCCACCAGTACCGACACTGCGCCCTGGTACGTGGTGCCGGCCGATGACAAGAAAAATGCACGCCTGATTATTGCGAGTATTATTCTCGATACGTTTAAGTCATTGAATATGCATTTCCCAAAGACGGACGATGCACGCCGTGCTGAATTGCAGGCGATTCGTGAACAGTTGGTGAAGGACTAAACTGTACAAACGATTCTGTGACACCCCACTCAAAAACCTTCAGGAAATACACCGCATCTTTTCCCACACTAAGTTGAGTTTGCAGGCCCGCCCCCAACCTGTTTGTGTTTGATGCGTTGTTAGCGCCACCGTCCCGGAGGGAAGTTCTATGTTGTTATCCCGTTGTTCTGCCTGTCGTTTTTCTGTATTTGTTATAAGCCTGTTTGTTTTTTCCAACCCGCTACTGGCCGGTAGCAAAAAACCCAAACCGGATCCGGAACCGGAGCCTGAACCGCCACCTGTGATCGGGGTCACGGATCTGGTTAGCATAGCTTATGATGGTTCGGCGGGTAATGGCGGTAGTTATAATTATTCCATGAGTGCAGACGGGCGTTTTATTGCGTTTGTGTCGCGCGCGTCAAACCTGGTACCAAACGATACCAACGCAAAAGAAGATATTTTTGTTCATGATCGCTTGACAGGAACAGTGGAGCGCGTGAGTGTCGCCAGTGACGGTAGTGAAGCCAATGACTGGAGTACGGCGCCGAGTATCAGTGCCGATGGGCGTTACGTGGTATTTGGTTCCTATGCGGAAAACCTGGTCGATGGTGGGCCGCATCATTATCCGCATATATTTGTGCATGATCGCATTAATGGTGTTACCGAACGGGTCAGTGTGGCCAGCGATGGCACGGCAGCCAATGCATCCAGTTATGCACCGAGCATCAGTGCCGATGGCCGCTTTGTGGCGTATTCTTCGCTGGCGAATAACCTGGTGGCTAATGATACCAATGCCACCGGTGATATCTTTGTGCATGATCGGTTAAACGGTACAACAACACGCGTCAGTGTGTCCAGTAGTGGCGGTCAGGGTGATCGCAGCAGTCGTTTCGTCAGGCTCAGTGCCGACGGCATGATCGTGGCGTTTTTGTCCGATGCCACCAACCTGGTTCGCGGTGATACCAACCTGAGATCAGACATTTTCGTACATGATCGTGTTACCGGTGTGACTGAGCGGGTGAGTGTCGCCACTGATGGCACACAGGGTAATGACTGGAGTGGCGGTACAGCGATCAGTGCGGACGGTAACGTAGTCGCGTTTTCGTCTACAGCCAGTAATCTTGTCCCCGGTGACACCAATAACTGGAATGACGTGTTCGTGCATAATCGCCTCACCGGCGTGACTGAACGGGTCAGTGTGAACAGTAGCGGTGAACAGGCCACGGATGAAAGTTTTGGTCCGGCACTGAGTGCCGATGGGCGTTACGTCGCGTTTCATTCCTTTGCCACGAACCTGATTCCCAATGCCAACTGGTGGTATACCGATGACGTATATATTCGTGACCGGTTAACCGGCACGACCGAGTACATCAGTATTGCTGCGGATGGCACCCAGGGTGATAGCGACAGTTATCGACCCAGTATCAGTGCCGATGGTCGCTTTGTGGCGTTTACTTCCTTTTCCACCAACCTGGTGACTAATGATGCCAATGGTGGTGTCGCCGATGTGTTTGTGCGGGATCGCCTGCCTTAACACAGGGTAATCGCGTTGGTATCGATTCATAGCGGGATGTGTTACAAATCCCGCTATGAGTTTTTCACTTTTTGGCTTTTTCCGTAACTGGCGGCGACGCCGTATTCTTCGGCAATCCACTGTCACCACCACGCAGTGGCACGAGGCGTTTGCAGCCTTACCCATTTTGCAAACCCTTACCAGCGATGAAAAACAGGCACTGCGTGAGCTGGCAGTGCTGTTTTTACATGACAAGGCCCTGGAAGGGGCGCAGGGTCTGCAAATTACCCAGCCCATGGCGCTGATTATTGCGCTACAGGCTTGTTTACCTATTTTAAATCTCGGTCTGGATTGTTACGACGGCTGGTATTCGGTCATCGTGTATCCGTCCGGCTTTGCACCAAAACGTGTCATTACTGACGAGTACGGCGTCGAGCATCACGTGCAATCCGATCTGGCCGGTGAGTCCTGGCAGGACGGGCCGGTGATCCTGGCCTGGGATGATACCGCCAGTGCCGGCATCATCGACGGGCAAAACCTGGTGATTCATGAGTTTGCTCACAAGCTGGATATGCAGAACGGACATGCCAACGGGTTTCCGCCCTTGCATAAAGACATGGATCGCGAAGCCTGGGTGTCGGCCCTCAGTGAGGGGTTTGATAATTTTCAACACCGTTGTGCAAATCACGATTCAGTCGAGATTGATTGTTATGGCGCCAGTTCCCCGGCAGAATTTTTTGCCGTGTTCAGTGAAGTGTTTTTTGAACGCCCGCGGCTGATGCAGCAACATTATCCGGCTGTTTATGATCAATTTCGCCAGTATTATCGACAGGACCCGCTGACCCGGCTGGGATTGACGAGTCCAATATGATGAGCACATGACACCAGCGCAGGCAAACATGAAAGTGCATTGCACAGGGCAGGGGCCGCTAGTTTATTTAATTGGCGGCGGGCCGGCGTTTACCACCTGGAACCTGGAGCCCATTCAAAAAAAACTGGCGACAAAATATAAAGTCTGTCGTTGGGATATGCGTGGAGTCGGGGACAACGCGGCGTTACCGATTCAATCTGAAGAAACCGCCCTGACACAATGGTTACAGGACATGCAAAACATATTACCAAAGGAGCCGGTAATCCTGTGGGGGCATTCATGGGGAGCGTTGCAGGTGATGCTATTTGCGACACAACATCCACAACGGGTCAGTAAATTGATCCTGAGTAATCCAGTCGATCCGCACATGCTGAGCCTGGAGAACATCGAGCAAAAACGGTTTGTCCATCCTGATACGGAGAATCGCCTGTCGATAGACGACATGGGCACACCGGTAGAAGCGTTACATAATTTACGCAGCAAGATTGCCAGTTATTTTACTGATGCCGAACAGGGCTGGAAATATGCACAGGGCTTTACCCAAAACGATGCCAATAATGCATTGAATGTGCGTATCTGGAATGAATACCGGGCCTCGCCCCTTACCGATAAACACGTAAAAAAACTGGCGCCTAAAATCAGCGGCCTGATCTATTGCAGGGATGATGTGCTGCAACCCGAGGCCTTGCGTGAATATCAGCGGCTATTGCCAGCATCACAACATCATATCTTGTACGGTTGTGCGCATTTCCCCTGGGAAGAAAATCCAGCCGACTATTACGAGGCACTATTGTCCTCGCTGGTTAATTGATATCGATCATGGTAATTATCGGCAAGTGATATATAAAGGAGCGTGTTATGTCACAGTATATTCGAACAGGCCGCATCGCATTGCTGGCGAGTCTACTGCTCGCACTACCGGCAACACTGTTACTTGCCAGTGACGACGATGAACGGGTCTTTAAGCGCGGTAGCTTTAACGATGATCTCTACCTGGCCGGCGCTGAAGTTGAGTTACAGGCGACGGTGAATGGTGATGTGACAGTGGCTGGTGGTGAGTTGCGTCTGGAAGGTGATATTCGTGGTGACGTGATGGCGGCGGGTGGTAAAGTCAGTTTAAGTGCCAGTGTTTCAGACGATGTCCGTCTTGCCGGTGGCGAGCTGAACGTTAGTCGTCCGGTGGGTGATGATGTCATCGCGGCGGGCGGTCGAATTCGCCTGGATCGTGAAGCCACGGTGGGTGGTCGCGCCTGGCTGGCGGGTGGGGATATCCGTGTCGACAATACTATTGCTCAGGAACTGCGAGCAGTTGGTGGGCGTATCACCATTCATGGACAAATCCAGGGAGATGTCTACTTACAGGGCGATCACCTTGTTATCGGCCCCGGCGCAGTGATTACCGGAAAGCTATATACCAAAGGGCCACGTGAAGCACGCATAGCCGATGGCGCCCGCATTGATGGCGGTGTCAGCCATACTCCGGTGGAAGTACCGGTCAAACAGATCGTCGCGCGCCTGGTGGGTGTAGCGGCGGTGTTGTTGCTTAGTTTGATGCTGACCGGAATCGTGTTATACCTGATGTTTCCCAACTTTGCCGTGCGGACCACGCAATCGTTGCGGGAATCCCCCTGGCCGTGTCTCGGATTCGGCGTGGCGGTGTTTGCCGTGACACCGGCAGTGGTGTTGATTTTGTTGATGACGGGGATTGGTGTCTGGCTTGCGCTGTTATTACTGGCGGCCTACCTGATCATGTTGTTGCTGGGATATCTGACCGGGGTGCTGTTTGTGGGCGATTCCGGTTTGCGATTGATTGGTAAAAAAACGCCAGGCAAGCTTGCTCGTGTTGTCGCATTCTGTGTGGCCCTGATCCTGCTGGTTATCATTGGCGCGATTCCGTTGCTGGGTGGGCTGATTTTCTGGCTGGTGTTGATCGGTGGCATGGGAGCCCTCAAACGTCAGATGTACCTGGCGTATAAAAATCCATAATGCAAATTTTCAACACCGTTGTGCAAATAACAATATAGTCGGCATTGAATCCTGTCGCGTCAGTTCCCAGGCACAAATTGTTAATAACTACTCGGCCGTGTTTGGACAATTGCGTTACAATACCGGCCTTATGCAACCTATCGTTTCCATTAAAAACCTGTCCAAGACCTATGCCGGGGGATTCCAGGCGTTAAATAACGTTAACCTGGATATTCAGCCCGGTGAGATTCTTGCCCTGCTGGGGCCAAACGGCGCCGGCAAGACCACGTTAATTTCCATTATCTGCGGTATTGTCAATGCCAGCGGTGGATCGGTGACGGTACAGGGTTATGACATTGTCAAAGATTATCGTGTGACGCGCAGCCTGATTGGTCTGGTGCCGCAGGAACTGACGCTCGGGGCATTTGAGAAAGTCGTCCATACCTTAAGTTTCAGTCGCGGGCTGTATGGTAAAAAACAAAGTCCACAACATATCGAGCAGGTGTTAAAGGATTTATCCCTGTGGGACAAGCGTAACAATATCCTTATGACGCTTTCCGGTGGCATGAAGCGGCGCGTGTTAATTGGCAAGGCTCTGGCGCATGAGCCGGTAGTGTTGTTTCTGGATGAACCCACGGCAGGTGTTGACGTGGAATTACGCAAGGACATGTGGGCACTGGTGGAACGATTGCGTGCTTCGGGCGTGACGATCATTCTCACCACACACTACATTGAAGAAGCCGAAGCGATTGCCGATCGGGTGGGTGTAATCAACCGCGGCGAATTGCTGGTGGTGGATGACAAAAATGCCCTGATGCATAAACTGGGCAAGCGCCAGTTGCTGATCGAATTTGATAGCACGCTCAGCACAATACCCGATTCACTCAACAACTGGTCGCTGGAACTGGCCAATGGCGGTGACAAGGTCATTTACACTTACGATCCGCATAAAACCGATACCGGTATTCATGACCTGTTACAGGCGATAGGTGATGCCGGCCTGGTGATCAAGGATGTGCACACGGTCAAGACCTCGCTGGAAGAGATCTTTGTGAACCTGGTGAAAGGGAATTCATGAACATATACGCCATTCAGGTCATCTACATCAATGAAATGCGCCGCGCGTTTGAGACCGTGGCCCAGAGTTTTGCCTCGCCGGTGTTAACCACGGTGCTGTATTTTGTGGTGTTTGGTTCGGCGATTGGTACGCGCATCGAATCGGTGGAAGGCGTGCCGTATGGTGCCTTTATTGTACCGGGCCTGATGATGCTGGCGATTTTAACCCAGAGCCTGGCCAATGCTTCGTTTGGTATTTTCTTTCCCAAGTTTACCGGGCAGATTTACGAAATCCTGTCTGCGCCAATTTCGCCGCTGGAAATATTGATCGGTTATGTCGGTGCGGCAGCGACCAAGTCATTTATTATCGGATTAATCATTCTGGCCACGGCTGGTTTTTTTGTGCCACTGGAAATCGCCCATCCGTTCTGGATGCTGGGATTCCTGATACTCACCTGTATTTCATTCAGCCTGTTTGGTTTTATTATCGGATTATGGGCCACGGATTTCGAAAAGCTACAACTGATTCCGTTACTGGTTATCACGCCACTGGTATTTCTGGGTGGCACGTTTTATTCGGTCGACATGTTGCCACCGGCCTGGCAAACCGTGACCTTGTTCAACCCGGTGGTCTACCTGATCAGCGGTTTTCGCTGGAGCTTCTTTGAAGTTGCCGATGTCAGCCTCGGCCTGAGCCTCACCATGATGCTCGGCTTTCTCAGCCTGTGCGTGGCGATTGTGTGGTGGATGTTTCGTACCGGTTATCGTTTGAAACAATAACACCCTTGCTTATAATTAAAGCATGCCATACAAAAACCTGTCAGACCTGCCGGAAAGCGTGCGTAGTCACTTGCCTAAACATGCCCAGGAAATCTACCTGGCGGCCTACAACAACGCCTGGGATGAGTATCGTGATCCGGAACAGCGGCGTGGCAAGGCTTCGCGTGAGGAAGTGGCGCACAAAGTCGCCTGGGCCGCGGTCAAGAAACAGTATGTAAAAGTCGGCGACAAGTGGCAACGCAAGAAAGACTGAGTTGTATTTAATATGTCATCCGCCAGTGCCAGATACGTCATCCATAATCCACTGACATTTATCAGGCAGGTTTTTCATGGTTTTCGTGCCAACCAGGGTTTTTTGTTGTCCGGTGCAATTGCGTATTATACGTTGTTATCAATAATTCCGATGATTGCGCTAATTCTGGTAGTGTTGTCGCAATTCCAGGAACCAGCCGATCTGCTTGCTGCATTGCGTGAATACCTGGTACTGGTCACACCATCGCAGACCGATGCAGTGATCAATCAAATCCAGGTGTTTTTACAGAACTGGAAGGTTATCGGAATTCTGGGGTTTGTGTTACTACTGTTTTTCAGCGCCTTTGCCTTTACAGCGCTGGAGAATGCCATGTCCGTGATCTTTTTTCATCGTGTAAAAATCAAGCGGCGCCATTTTCTCATTTCGGCGGTGATCCCCTATGTATATATTTTATTGCTGGCCATTGGATTGATGATTGTCAGCATGGTGAGTGGTTATTTGCGCACGCATGAATGGTCGCAGGGCGGGGTGCAAAGCTTTATGATTTATTTACTGGGGGTCAGTGGCGAAATCGTTTTACTGACCTCACTTTACCTGGTAATGCCGGTCGGACGCCTGTCAATTCGTCATGCCTTAATCGGCGGTATTACTGCCGCCTTGTTATGGGAAGCCACCCGGCATGTGCTGGTCTGGTATTTCTCGACCTTATCTCTGGTAAATGTGATCTATGGTACATTTACCGCAGCCATTGTAATCTTGATTAGTCTGGAAGCGGCTGCGATTATTTTACTGTTGGGCGCTCAGGTCATTGCCGAATACGAGCGAATCGGCAAACAAACGGCCGGTGATCATGGTCTTCAGTCTGAATAATGGTTGATGGAGGTATACATGGCCAAACCAACTAACGATAAACTGGATCGTATTGTAGCTGATGCACGTCGTGCCCGTGAGCAACGTGAACAGGGTTACCGTGAACAGGCGCTCAAGATGTACCCGCATATTTGCGGTCGCTGTGGTCGGGAGTTCAATCATAAAAATCTGCATGAACTGACCGTTCATCATCGTGATCACAACCATGACAATAATCCCGCTGATGGCAGCAATTGGGAATTGTTATGTTTATATTGTCATGATAACGAACACCAGCGACAGCTGGAGGCGCAACAGGGTAATGTGACGTCTGGCAGTGATAAACCTGCCAGCGCCACATTTAATCCGTTTGCTGATCTAAAGAACCTGCTGGACAGCAAAAAATAACCATCCTTTGTGTGGTCGAGTCTTTACTTGACAGTATAACCGCGTCCTTCCAGGCAGGCACTGATGGCGCGTTTGTAATTGCGACGATCTTCCCGGCTTAAATCATCTTCATCATCCAGGGTCGGATCAACGCGGGTTTCCTTCACGGCCCAGCGGTGACATTCATATCGATCTTTCGCCTGTTGCTCTTCACTTTGGCCGCGTTTCGGATACACATAAAGACGGTCACGGGTGGCATCTTCAATTGCCCGATCGGCATCGACGGGTTTTTCGACGACTACATAGGCTTCATATCCATCATCCCATAAATAGTAAGTGTCATTCACGTAATAGTAGGCAACACCACCCAGGTAGAACGAGACAAAGCCGATAGGCAACACCTGTACGACTGCGCCGATAGGCGCGCGAACCACAATATATCCACTGGAGTAGGGTCGGTAGTACACGCCACTGAAATAGAAATAGGAGTGTCCGTGTACGAAGATGCGAACATGAGAATGCGGCAATACGTGTAGGTGAAACCCGATCGGGTGATAATGGTGCCGAATCGGTGCCAGGTAATGGGTGTGATAGTGATAGGTTTCATGCCGATGGTAATGCCGACGCTTGTATTCGTTTACGTAACGCTTTTTGTAGTGATAATCATGCGAATGCCGTGTTGGTGCAGGACGATGTTCACGCTCATGGCGTTGTTTTGTGTGATCACGTCGTTCGGAATGTCTGTCGCGTTCTGAACGGTCGTAATCACGGTCACGGCGGTGTTCACGATCATCTCGTGGTTCTTTACGCTCAGTGCGTTCGGTCCGTTCGCGTCGCTCTGTATGCCTGTCCTGTTCCTTGCGATGGTAATCACGTTCGGAACGGCGGTGTTCGCGATCATCTCGTGGTTCTTTACGCTCAGTGCGTTCGCGTCGCTCTGTATGCCTGTCCTGTTCCTTGCGATGGTAATCACGTTCGGAACGGCGGTGCTCACGCTCGGAACGTTCATTTCTTTCTGTATGCCTGTTGTGGTCCTTACGGTATTCATCACGGTCGGCACGACGATGCTCTCGTTCGGCGCGGCGGTGTTCGCTATCGGCACGGCGTTGTTCAGACCGCTGCTCACCCCGATTGGCGTCGCGCTGCGATTTATGGTGGCGGTCGTCCTGGTTTTCGTTTCGGGCATAACTGCTCATTGGCATGAGCCCCACGATACACAGGAAAATCAGCGAGATACGCCAGTTTGATAGTTTTTTAAGCATGTTGCTTCCTCTTCCGGAGGGCTGTGGCTTAAGTGATATTGCTTTGACAATGGGCAGGATGCTTTGTTCGGCAATACCGTTCAACAACCGCGTGTAACCTATCGCGAAGAACATGAACGGTGAATGAATGGGGCCTTATTCTGATTTAAATGCTCGGGTAATCACGCGCTCGCCATTTTCAAAGGCGATCTTCCTGGCCGCGTCTTTGGGCAGGGCGCTGAGCAGCTCGCGCTGCCAGCGCATGACATTGTCAACCTGTAACCAGCGTTGTGGAATGTAGGTATCGATGCCGAGCATAAACCGATCCGCATGCTCGGTGAGTAACGGTTCCCAGTCAGGTAAGAACTGTCCGTTGTTGTAGATTTCCCGGCGAAACGACAGGTCAGCCCATAACTGGTCATATTTTTCGAACATGGCGCGTACCACGTAACCATATTCAAAGCCGGCATGGGCCCATAGAATGCGGGCCTGCGGGTCCTGTTTGAAAATGCGCTGAATGGCATCCGCATCCGAGTGCACGTGCAACAGGAGTTTGTGCTGGCTGGCCAGTTGAACAAGCTGGCGCATCACGGGTAGTTCAGCTTCTTCACCATTGATGTGCAGTTCACCGATGGCGGCATAGCGGTATTTTGCGAGTCGTTCTTTTAAATACGGTATGACGCTTTCATCGTGCATCCAGGTGTTCAGGGTATTGAGCTGGCGATAGGGGCGAAGCGCGGGAATGACCAGCTCCGGGTCGGCGGCATAGAGTTTCTGGGTACCTTCATCACCGGTGCTGGATACCAGTGCACGGATAACGCCGGCCTGGCGTAAACGTTTGACCGCTTCTTTGGGCGGAATGACTTCCCAGACATCATGGCTGTAATGAATGTGGGCATCGAAAATGGGCAACTCGTCGGCCTGTAGCGAGCTGCAAAACAGGGCGGTCAGGAACAGGCTACTTATATATAAGTATTTTCGAATCTTCATGCTTATCAAGATATCACCTGTCAGCCGGAAATCAATAAAATACCTCTGGGCATCAAATTTGTTGTGAACTCGCTAGTTTATTGCTAGTCTTACCGTCAGTTCGAATAACGAACAACAGTAGTGCGAGTATTATGAATAACGGGCGGCAAGCTCGAGGACGATTTTAGTAGTATCTTTCTCCTTTCTTACCCTTCCTGCATAACTTTCACGTATCATAACCCATTCAATTTCAAGGAATTTTTTTAATGAATATTGGAACAGTAAAATGGTTTGACGCCACTAAAGGCTTTGGTTTTATCACCCCGGAAGACGGTAGTAAGGATGTTTTTGTACACCACTCCGCGATTGTTGGTGAAGGATACAAAAGCCTGAATGAAGGCCAGAAAGTCAGTTTCGACATCAAGTCAGGCCCGAAAGGCCCGTCTGCTGCCCAGGTCAGCGCTGTCTAACTGAACTTTGTCAGACTAAGTAACAAGAAAACCCCGCCTCAAACGGCGGGGTTTTTTTATGTCCGCGTACGTTATTGCGTGCCTACGCCTGAGGCATGCTTATCATGGTGCAAACTTTTAAGCGTACCGTCCATCCATGCGGTGATGGACTTCAACAGTACATCCTCATGATCCTGAAACAGATGGTTTGCGCCATCTAATTTAACCTGACGGGATTTGTCATTGCCTATGTGATACACCACGTAGGCCCGTCGGTCGACTGATTTCATAATTTTCTCGACACTTTCAGAACCATAGATATCAAGCACCGGTACTTTAACCTGCAAGAGGGCAACAACGTTGTCCAGCACGGCTTGCGATTTTGGTTGCGGCATAGCGGCCATGCCGATGCCGACGAAGGCTTTAATGCGCGGATCCTGATGTGTTGACAGGTAATGACTGGCCATACTGCTGCCCAGGCTGTGACCGATCAAGACCACCTGTTCGATATTCCGCTCTGCAAGAAAATCCAGACCGGCTTCGACGCGTTCCGCAACATCGTCAAACAACGGAATGTAATCTGCATCACTGGATTCATTGGCAAGCACGGGTAATTGAATGGACAGGGTGGCCCAGCCATTTTCAGGTAATCGGGTGCGCAGTGGATGAATCACCTGTGGCCAGTCAGGATGCAGGCCACGACCGTGCAACAAAATGACAGCACCGTTTAGATAATTCGTTCTCGCCGGCGTGTAGATACTGAAGAATTTCCCTTTGTCGGTACTCAACCAGTGGCTATAGCCATCGACCAGGAATTCACTGACCTGGTTAGCCCAGCGTTTTTCCTTGGCAAAATCCGTAGCGTATGATGGTGCAACCCACAGACTGAGAAATACAACAATCAGATAACCCTGTTTTATTATGCTCATTACAACCTCCTTGCTGCTAAAATGTGAATGGTTAGGGTGGTTCTGCGAGAAGTTTTAGCTGTACGCCGGGCAGGAGTCCCGAACAAAGCAAAAAGGGAAAACGAAGAAAAGCCGACGGGTTTTTTTTCACCTGATTTCAGGCAGTTACCACATGGACAATACACTGCAAAATGGCTTTGTTTTGTCAGGCTGGCGAGTTTCACCCGCTGAAGGCCTGTTATGCCGCAATAAAGACACCGTGCATCTGGAGCCCAAAGTCATGGATGTGCTGGTGTATTTTGCCCGTCACCCGGGTGAGGTGATCAGCCGCGAGGATCTGGAACGCGACGTTTGGCGAGGTGCTGTCGTCGGCTATGATGCGGTCACTGCCACGGTCATCAAGTTACGCAAGGCGTTAAAGGATGACGCACGTAATGCACAAATCATTGCCACCATTCCCAAAAAAGGTTACCAGCTCATTGCCCCCGTTGTGGCGGAAGCAGCGACGTCTGATGTACCCGCCAGTTCCCGTAAACCATCTGTTCAAAAACGTCGCTGGCTGGGGTGGGCTGCCGCGGCACTGGTGGCCATCGTAACAGTTGTCGGGCTGACTTATTACAACACAACACCCATTTCCACCGACATTCCTTCGATACTGGTTTTACCGATAGAAGATCGGGATGCCGGCAGGCAGCATCAGAATTTTATCGTTGGTATGACTGAAGACATGATCACGGACCTGTCACGCCTGTCCAATATTCAGGTCTTTGCTAACAATACCTCCTTCAAATACCAGTACCAGGAAATCACACCACAGCAATTGCATCAGGAACTGAATGTGGACTATGTCCTGAAGGGGACGTTTCGACGTCAGGGTGAGCAGTTACGCATGAATATTTATCTGGTGGATGCGCGTAGTGGGTTTAATACCTGGGCACAGCGTTACGATGCGAAAATTAATGATGTATTTTCCCTGCAGGATAAAATTACCCGTGGTTTAATTGATGTACTTCGAATTCGGTTATCTGCCCAGGAAAAACAGTTACTGGCAAAACGCGCCACCAATAATCTTTCGGCCTATGAATATTTTTTAGAGGGCCAGGCCTTATCTAAACATTTTACCCGGCTTTCTCATGCGCAGGCCAGGGATGCGTATCTGCAGGCAATTGAAACAGATCCTGCATATGGAAGAGCCTATGGGGCACTTGCCTATATCATGGCATCGGAATATCGGCGTGGCTGGACCGATGCGCCCGTCGAATCACTGGAGCGAGCACTGGCCATGGCAGAGCAGGGTGTCAACCTGGATAATTCCATTCCACAAACTTACTGGTCACTGGGTTATGTATACCTGATGCGCAAGGAACATGACCTTGCCGAGAAGGCAGTGGAAAAGGCCATTGCCATTGCACCTAACTATGCAGATGGTTATGGCTTGCTCGCGTTAATTACCAATAATCTGGGTGAACCGGACAAAGCGCTGGCATATGCAATTCGAGGTATGAAACTTAATCCGTATTACACCTGGGATTATCTTTATAACAAGGGTAGAGCGCTGTATGCACTGGGTCGTTACGAAGAAGCCATTGACGCACTGGAACTCGGAGAGGAGCGTAATGAAAATGCCATTCCGATTAAATTATTTCTGGCGGCAAGTTATGTCAGGGCTGACAGGCTGGAAGATGCCGAATGGACGGTGGAACAGATTCGTGTGATTAACCCGGTCACAACCTTGTCACATACTGACAAAACCTTGCCAACACATGATGCGGACTTCAAGGCTCGTTTGCTGGATGATCTGCGTGAAGCGGGGTTGCCGGATTAATCTTCCGGTAATGGAATAAATTCCTCTTCATCACCAGGCACTTTGGCAAATCGGCCGGCTTTCCAGTCATCCTTGGCCTGTTCGATACGATCTTTTCTGCTTGAGACAAAATTCCACCAGATATGGCGGTCAGATAATTTTTCACCGCCGATGATGGCCAGTTGTGTAGTTTCGTGCGCTTCAATCGTTACCGGTGTTGCCGTGTCGATCACGGCCATGCTGAATTTATCCAGGACGGTACCATTAATACTTGCATTACCGGTAACAATATAAACCGCCATCTGTTCTACGTTACCGGGTGCATCGAACGTTTGACCTTTTCGCAGGCGGGCTTCTACGTATAACGTGTTAGCAAAAGTTCTGACCGGCGAGGTAACACCATAGGCGGAACCAATCAGGACTCTGACTGGCACAGAATTGACATCGACCTGCGGAATATCACTGGCATCATAATGATGAAAGGCGGGATCGGTTTCCTCGTCAGCTTCCGGCAGGGCCAGCCACAGTTGTAATCCATCCAGTCGATGCGGCCTGGCCTTGATTTCGTCACGTTGTCGCTCCGAATGCACAATGCCTCTACCTGCAACCATCAGGTTGATTTCGCCCGGCTGAATGGCAAGTGCATTACCCAACGAGTCGCGATGGTACATTTCACCTTCAAATAAATACGTTACCGTCGCCAGGTTGATATGCGGATGTGGTCGTACATCGATTCCCTGTCCCTCCGAAAAATTCGCTGGCCCCATATGATCAAAAAAAATCCACGGCCCGACCATTTTTTGTTGCGGACCGGGCAGGGCACGCCGAACTGAAAAGCCACCCAGGTCATGCTGTTTGGGTTGAATGATCAGTTTTATACCCGAACAGGGATTTGCTTCGGTGACGAAATCGCTGTCGCGCGTGACGATTTTGATACTCATTTTATTAGTGCTCCGATTCGGCAGTCCTGGCTCGCTGGCCAGATTAACCAGATGTGTTGCAGCTTGTCATGCTGATGAGATTCCAGACTTGAACGAAATAGCGATAAGGCCACGTCGACGGGCAGTTTTCCGTGTACAGTTCCCAGTAACGGCATCCCGATAGTGCTGAGGCCTGTCTGTTGTGCAATATGCCAGATATTCTGGTACGCGGTGGTGATGTGCGCTTGCTGGCAGGTGGGATTTTTCTCTATATCGTGAATAATGGCCAACAAGTGTACAGGTGCCTGTCCCCTGATTATCACCGAACCCAGCGCCGATGTTGGTGCTTCTTCCAGTATGTTGGCCAGGTACCAGGCTGGCTTGCCCGGGTCGCGCAGGGTGGTTTGCTCGCCAAGTAACAGGTTCGTATCCTGCTCATGCACGAAGGCCTGGCAGGAAAAGGGCGGATGGTGGCGGGGTGCGGCGACGACGGCCAGGTCACCCAGCCTGACGGTGCAGTCCGCCCGGTTCCAGATCAATTCCGGTTTCATCGCCTAAGCCTAGCATAGACAAGGTTTATTCGAGTGATAAGGATTGGTATTCTTTAATATATGTATGAACAGGTCTCCCACTCGCTGCTGAATGACATCCTGATCAAACTGAATCCGGAGATCAAGCAGCAGCAGATACGGCATTTCTATACCCGTCTGGGTGCCAATTTTTATTCCATCTATTCGTTATTTTACCTCCTGTATGGCAAACGCGACGATTTCGAGGATCAGGCACTGCGGCTGGTCGAGACCATGGCGCGCCAGTACATAGCGCGCGCGGATAACCTGAAGAAAAAAGATCTGGAACGGGAAAAAAACCATA
This sequence comes from uncultured Gammaproteobacteria bacterium, assembly GCA_937967995.1. GTDB lineage: Bacteria > Pseudomonadota > Gammaproteobacteria > UBA6429 > Thiohalophilaceae > CALBTB01. Next base: position 524,754 of record CALBTB010000009.1, on the reverse strand, counting down.
CCTGGTTTCTGAGTCAGCAATGGGTCGGCATGGCGCTATACACGGATGGCTTTGCTGAAAATCTGAAAGGGCTACAGGAACGCCTGCATTATTTTCAGGAACTGGGCGTCAACATGATTCACATCATGCCGATCCTGAAGTGTCCGGAAGGGCGCAGTGATGGCGGTTATGCAGTGAGTGATTTTCGGCATGTTGATAATCGCATCGGCACGAATGCGGATCTGGCCACACTGGTTGAGGATTTACAAAAGCGCGACATCCTTCTGACTCTGGATGTGGTAGTGAACCACACCTCTAACGAACATGAGTGGGCGATAAAAGCGCGCGACGGTGACAAAAAATTTCAGGATTACTTTTACATGTTTGATAACCGGGAAATTCCCGACATGTTTGAAGCGAATATGCCGGAAATCTTTCCCGAGACATCACCCGGTAACTTCACCTGGGATGAGGCCATGCAGAAGTGGGTGATGACGGTCTTCAATGATTTTCAATGGGATCTGAATTACAGTAATCCCGCCGTGTTTATCGAAATGCTGGATATAATTTTGTTCTGGGCCAATCAGGGTGCGGATATCATTCGTCTCGATGCGGTGGCATTTTTATGGAAGAAAATCGGCAGTACCAGTCAGAATGAACGCGAAGCCCATCTGATTCTGCAACTAATGAAAGATTGTTGCCAGGTCACGGCTCCTGGCGTCATTTTCATTGCTGAGGCGATTGTCGCGCCCAGTGAAATCACCAAGTACTTTGGTGAGGATGCAATTAATGCCAAGGAATGTGAAATTGCCTATAACGCGACGTATATGGCGCTATTGTGGGATGCGGCGGCAACCAAGAATGCGCGCCTGCTTTATCAGGGACTGAAAAGTATTCCTGCCAAACTGGATCGCGCGACCTGGTTAAATTATTTGCGTTGCCATGATGATATCGGTCTGGGTATCGAGGATTCTGATATTCGCGCGGTCGGTTATGATCCCAAAGAGCACCGAAAGTTTTTAATTCACTATTACACCGGACATTATTCCGATTCTGATGCACGTGGTTTGCTGTTTGGGCACAATCACAAAACCGGTGATGCACGTATTTCCGGTTCACTGGCATCACTGGCCGGGCTGGAAACGGCGCTGGAATCCGGGGATGAAGCACGAATTGAAAACGCACTTAAGCATATTTTGCTGTTACACAGCATGATCATGTCATTTGGCGGGATTCCGTTGCTGTACTACGGTGATGAGATCGGTTATCTGAATGACATGTCGTACCTGCAGGATGAGCATAAGTCCCACGACACCCGTTGGGCGCATCGTCCGACCTTTGACTGGAACAAGGCGGAATTACGCCATCAACCCGGCTCGATCGAAAATCAGATCTTTACAGCCATTAAAAAGATGATTGCTGTGCGAAAGGAGATCAATGCCTTTGCGGATTTTAACAATCGTGAACTGGTTCATATTGATAATCCAACTTTATTCGTTTTTTGTCGTTACGATTTGTCGCGCGCCACCAATGGCGTGTTGGTCGTAGGCAATTTTGATGCCAATCCACAGTATCTTGACCTTGAAAAAGTCGCCAAATCTTTTCGAATGGATTTTACCCGTATTCGGGATCTCTACTCTGGCGATAAACCCGCCATTTTTAAAGAACAACTGGTGATACCACCTTATCATTTCTACTGGTTAAGCGACGAACCCACCTGAAAAACATTATTCTGATTGTTACTATTAACCGTAAAATATTTTTATTTTTGTGATCGCTGACCGCTTATTACTTCATTAAGCGGTGTTTTTGTTTCTGTTTGTAGAAGTCGGTCACAAAACAGATCTTATGTGGAATTTTATTACTCTTACTTCCCAATTTTAGAAACTTGGCGTGACAACTTAGTTGTGCTATTACTAACGACAAATGGATTTACTGAATCACAACGTTTTCTTAAACACTAACACTGGGAGTAATGGTATATGAAAAAACTAACCATGGCGATTTTAAGCAGTGCCTGTTTTTCACTGGCTGGTCCGGCCCTGGCTGACAACACCGGTTGCGGTCTGGGTACCATGTTATTCAAGGGCGACAGTGGCAAAGCGAAAGAGATCCTTGCGGTTACCACAAACGGAACATTCGGTAACCAGACATTCGGTATCACTTCAGGCACGCTGGAATGTGCGCCGGGCAGCACGATTGCTGCAGCAGACGTACAGAAATTTGCCAGCGCCAATATGGAACGGTTGGCACGGGATATGGCCGTGGGTTCCGGTGAAACGCTGAATTCATTTGCCAACGTCATTGGTATCAAAGACGAGCATAAGTCGGCTTTCTTTACTGCCACCAAGGATAACTTTGACAAGATTTATCCTTCTGCCGAAGTGACTGCAGAGCAGATGCTGGTAGCATTAAAAGATGTGATTAACAGTGATCAGGCACTTTCTCAATACACCATTTAACCTGATTAAGTAGTTGATCTGATAAAAGAGCCCTCGATATTATATCGGGGGCTTTTTGTTGTGCGGAACTGACATTGTTTATACGTTTCCTGTTTTTGTTACTGCTGCTTTTTCCCGCCAGTTTATTTTCAGAAAAATTGAATGATGACCTGGAAATATTGCAGGCCAGGGCGATTGAAAAACGGCTCTGGGAGACGAAGGCCTGGCTTGATCTCGGTCATTACAAGCGCACATTGCTGGGTGGTTATAAAAGTCTCATCGACAGCCCGGGGTTTTTTCTGGCACCAACAGGCAAAACCAGCCCGCGTGACGAACTGCTTACCTCCATCAGCCAGATATTTTCTGGCGACAAATACTGCACCTATCCCGCAAGAGCCCACTGGCTGAAAAGTCAGTTATCCCTGACTGACGACCGGTTTGATGATGCATCATGCGCCGAGTTCAGTGACTGGCTGTCAAAAATCAAACCAGCCGGTCTGACACTGGTTTTTCCCGATGCCTATATCAATAACCCGTCATCCATGTTTGGGCATACGTTACTGCGTATCGATCAGCCTGCCGGGCAGGACGATACCCGCCTGTCATCTTATGTCGTCAACTTTGCCGCACAAACGGATGAAAGCAACGGACTGATTTTTGCCGTTAAGGGACTAACCGGTGGTTATCCGGGGGCGTTCTCGATCCTGCCGTATTATAAAAAGGTCAAGGAATATTCCGACATGGAGAGTCGCGACATCTGGGAATACCGGCTTAATTTCAATCTGGAAGAAATCGTTCAGATGCTGCGGCATGTCTGGGAACTCGACAAGGTGACGTTTGATTATTATTTCTTTGATGAAAATTGTTCTTATCATCTTTTGTCCTTGTTAGAAGTTGCGCGTCCCGGGCTGGATCTGACCAATCGTTTTTTTACCCATGCTATTCCGACAGACACAATACGTTCTGTTATTGTTTACGAAGGTATTGTTGAAAATTATACCTATCGACCGTCATCCCGAACCCTGATTCGCCACCAGGCAAAAGCATTGCCCAGACAGGCGGTCGACACAATGTTATCGATTACGAATGGTAAAGAGAAAAGCTGGCAGGGAGAAATAGCATTAGACGACTATGATGCCGAACAACGGGCACGCATTCTGGATCTGGCCTATGAGTACCTGCAATACCGCTACTATGAGGAAAAAAACATTCAGCGCACAGTGCACGTCGAAAACGTCCGCCGGGTATTAAGCGCAAGAAGTAAAATTGATGTTCAGGCGATTAATTATGATGTGAATGCACCGGCAACCCGGCCGGAACAGGGGCATGCGACAGCGCGGTTTGGTATTGGTGTCGGGCATCACGAACGGCGTGATTTTGTCGAATTGTCGTTTAAGCCCGCTTATCATGACATTCTGGATTACAGTGCCGGTTATTTTGATGGTTCGCAAATTAACATGTTTGATTTGACGCTGCGCTATGATGATACGGAAGAGCAGGTGGAAATCGAGCGGCTCGATCTTGTTAATATTTTATCTTTACCGGTACGGGATGAATTATTCAGTCCGATGGCCTTTCGTGTGCAGGCCGGATTAAGTCGATTACCTTACCCGGGTAATCGAAACGGCGAACACCTGTATTTTGAAATGCAGGGTGGTGCCGGTGCCACGTATTCACTGAGCAGTACACAGTTTTTTACGGCGATGTTGGAAGCAGACCTGCAGGTCCATAACGCTATGCATGCCGGTTACGGTTTTGCCGCCGGACCAGCTTTTTACTGGTTATGGGCGCCGCTACAGCGTGTCAATGTGCTTGCCTCAGTTGCCGGTATGAAATACGTCACTACGCCTGATGATGTATTCGTTGATCATTCACTGCAGGTCAACTTTTCATTGAGCACTGACTCGGCGGTTCGATTTGGCTGGTCACGTTTTGGTGTGCACGATGATCCGGATCAGACGGTCAGACTGAACTGGTTTGTCTATTTCTGAACATCTTTTTGATTTGAACATTGTTCAGATATTATTAATGGTTTATTAAACATTGTTTTATTAAATTATTGATTTTACATATTAAATAAAGCGCCTATAATCAGGACAGGTGTTTAAATAAAAACGACTTCAATGGCATCCATTCGGCACCAGTTTAGCGAGCTTGTCAGGCGGGGGAATATACAGACTGACAGGATCGAAGAAGCACTTACCGTGTCCCTACTCAGACCAGACGGTGCGGCCTGGCATCGGTTTCTGGATCATCTGTTTATCTGGCTTGGCGGGTTGGCACTGGCTTTTGCCGTGTTGTTTTTTGTTGCCTATAACTGGAATGAGCTGGGCACGATTACTCGCTTTGCTTTGATTCAGGTTTTAATAATTGCCGCCATCGTTGGCTACTGGAAACTCGGTACGCAAAAGCTGGCGGGCAAAGTGTCATTACTGGTGGCATCGATTCTGGTAGGTGTGCTACTGGCGCTGTATGGACAGACCTATCAGACCGGCGCCGATCCCTGGCAATTGTTTTTTACCTGGGCCATGCTGGTTTTGCCCTGGGCGCTGATCGGCTGTTTTCCGGCTATCTGGGTGATGTGGGTTATTCTGATTAATTTATCTATCGTGCTCTATCACCAGGCATTCTCGGGTGCGTTCAGTGTTCTGTTTTCACCTTTCACCAATATGCTGTGGCTGTTGTTTGCCTTTAATATCGTGGTTTTACTGTTATGGGAATTAGCTATACACCGCTGGGCAAGATTAAATGAACGCTGGGCATTACGGCTGGTTGCCGTATTCGCCGGGCTGGTGATTACCTGGCTGGTGCTATACGACATCGTTCAGTATAAGGATTCGCAAGTATATCCCGGTCTGGTCTGGATCGGCTGGATAGCAGCCATGTTATTCGTCTATCTACGTGTTGTGCGCGATCTGTTTATGCTGGCGGGTATATGTTTATCAGCCATCGTTGTGGTGATGGTCTTTGTCAGTCGTCACCTGTTTAATGGTGATGAAGCGGCGGCATTTCTGATACTGGCCGTTATGATTATTGGTATGGGTGCGGGTGCAGCCGTGTGGTTACGCCATGTATATCGAGGCTGGCAAACGTGACGCAGTCTGATTTAGTATTGTGGCCATCATTGCAACGTGCCGGACTGGTTCAGGGTGAGGCGCCGGAAGCAGGGCAGGTGGAAACACCCTGGTTTGTTAAAGTGCTGCTGGCGATTTCCGGTTGGCTGGCGGCGTTATTTATACTTGGTTTTATCGGTGCAGCCTTTATTCTCGTGTTCCGTAATAATGTCGCAGCATTTATTACCGGAAGTGCATTAATCGGCGTCGCCTATGCGCTAATTCGTATCCCCAAAAATGAATTCATTGCCCACATGGCGCTGGCGATCAGCCTGGCCGGGCAGATTTTATTTTTCTGGGGGTTATTTCGCGTTTTTGAACGGCAGTATGAAGCCAGCTGGGCCATGATTGCGGTGCTGGAAATCTGTCTGGCTGTTTTTATTCCTAATTTCGTACATCGCGTGATTTCCACGCTGATTGCCGCAGTGGCGTTTCATATATTTTTAATCCTGGTCGGTGCACACTTTATGTTTAGTGGCCTGATACTGATTATGGTTGCGGCATTCTGGCTCAACGAATTCAGATGGTCGCAACACATGGACAGGTTCAGGGCCATGGGTTATGGGCTGGTTCTGGCACTGATCCCCCTCAAAGGCAGTTTATTGTTTCAGGAATACTGGTGGCGATACTGGTTTCGGCATAAGCAAACGGAAGTCTGGGTTCAGCCGTGGATGGGCGAGCTCCTGTGTGGTGTTGCACTGTTGTATGTCATCTGGCAATTATTGATTCGTTACAGACAACCATTGCAAAGTCATGTCGCCATCGCGGCACTGGTTGCGGGCGCTATTCTGTCGTTCGTGTCAATCGAAGCACAGGGGATCACAGTTGGCCTGACCATTGTGTTACTGGGATTCAGTAACGCCAATCGTGTGTTACTGGGGCTGGGTATTCTGTCGTTGCTGTTTTATATATCGTCTTATTACTATTTGTTGAATGACACCTTGCTTGCCAAGGCGCAGACTTTGCTTGTTATCGGGCTGGTATTACTCGCTGCGCGGTGGTTGATGACGCGACTGTTTCCTGTGCACGGGGAGACGCAAAATGTACAGTAAAATTGCCTTCGCTGCACTGGTTATCGTGCTGATTGCTGTTAACTACTCAATCTTTAAAAAAGAAAGACACCTGTCTGAAGGACGCGTTGTCTACCTGGAACTCGCACCGGTTGATCCCCGTTCATTAATGCAGGGCGACTTTATGGCGCTTCGGTTCAGGGTGGCCGAACAGGTGCGTCAGGCGCTGCCAAAGCTGGAGAAAAGGCGTCGCTGGCAACATGACATCGATGCGCAGGATGGTTATGCGGTGGTGGTACTGGATCAGCGTGGTGTCGCCAGTTTTAAACGACTACACGGCGATGAAGCGCTGTCTGACAGCGAATTATTACTGCGTTATCGCGTCAGAAATAATGCCGTCAAGTTCGCGACCAATGCCTTTTTCTTTCAGGAAGGTACCGCCCAGGTTTACACCTCGGCACGTTTCGGTCAGTTTCGTGTGGATAACAGCGGGGAACTGTTACTGGCGGGCATGTATGACAAGGACCTGGTCAGACTGGTGCCTCCTGAACAGGCAGATTAAATTTGCATAAGCTGAACCGGCTTGCCGGTTATCACACCAACGCTGTTTCTAAGTGCAGTGATTTCAGCCATGATGGATACGGCAATTTCTGGTGGAGTATAACTACCAATCTGTAATCCAACGGGTGCATGCAGGCGCCGCAGTTGTTCTTCTGTAATACCTAGCTGTCTTAGTCGATTTCGGCGCGCTTCACAATTGCGTTGTGATCCGATCGCGCCAATATAAAAGGCTGAAGTTGCCAGTGCATCCAGCAGTGCCATGTCATCCAGTTTTGGATCATGCGTCAATGCTATGACGATGCAACGTGAATGTGTGATGTATTTAACCACGGCATCATCCGGCATCAATGTTGTAATCTCGGCACCGGGTACCGCCCAGTGACCTGCCTGTTCCTCGCGCGGGTCACATACAATCACATGGTAATCGAGCATAAGTGCCATTTGTGAAACATACTCGGACAAATGTCCGGCACCAATCAGTAACATTCGCCAGCGTGGTCCGAATATTCGATTGACGAACAATTTATTAACATCAAACTCCTGTTCCGCCTGGGCTGGTAACAGGCTGATGTGACCTGTCGACAGGTTGACCTGCCGGTTAATTAATTTGTGTTGCCGGCAAGATTGTAAAAGCTGCTGGCAGTGCGCAATATCGTTCAGTTGTTCGACGAATAGTGACAGGCGACCGCCACACGGTAGTCCGAAGCGGGTAGCATCCTGGTTGTTAACGCCATAATCGACTCGAGTCGGTAAGGTGTCTGCAAGTTCATTATCACGAAAGCGTTGCAGAAGATCAGCTTCCACACATCCACCTGAAACGGAACCTGTGTGCACCCCGTCTTTTCGCATCAACATCAGCGAACCGGGTGGGCGGGGTGACGATCCCCATGTTTTCAGTACCGTCACAAGGGCAAGTTCATGTCCTTCGTTTATCCAGTCAATGGCAGTTTGTAACAGTTCCTGGTCAGTTCCAAATCCGGGCATGGTCGATCTCGTTGAATGTTATTATTTTATCCTAGCATGACACAGGACGATGTCGATATGGTGAGAAAGAATTCAGGGAGCAGTTCACCTGCTCCCTGTTGAATGCAGGTTAACAGATACTGGCATGTTGTGCGTTTTTCATTAACGCACGAAATGAGACACCTTTTAGATGAATGAAGTCCTCGTGGTCACCAGCCTCCAGGTAGACATCCGGACAACCTGACAGCTCATCATCCACGATGGTTTCGATGCCATAGGCTGCGCCCACGGGGGGAATGGCACCCAGTTCGCAGTCACTGAACAGTGAACGGAGCTCATCTTCTGTGGCCAGCCCCATGTGCCGTCCTACCAGCTTGTTCAGTTTGCCGATTTTTACGTGCTGATTGGCCGGTATGACAGCCATCAGGTAACCGCTTTCATCTTCCAGTATGACCGATTTCGCGACCATGTTGGCAGGCACATGGGCGGAGCTGGCGGCGTTGATACTGGTTGAGGTTGGACGGTGGGGCACGATGTCGTAGGCAATGCCTTGTGTTGCAAGGTATTTCTTGAGAGTCGTTGACATGGTCATGACGCACCTCCCGGTGTGTGTGGGAAACGGGTACGACGTATTAATGTTGTAATTATAGCGTATTTCGTACGTTTTAATATTCGAGGTGCCAGTCATCCAGTTGCCGGTTGATACGGCTGCGTACAAAAGACAGGCCCTGTTCAAACACATCGGAGTAGGAATCAATTATTGCCGTCGCCATATCAAACAGGTCACTACCGGTAATTTTAATTGTTGACTGGTTTAGTACATTTTCATTGACCTGTTGTACCAACTGGACGATCTTGATGTCTTCAATATGTAAATGGATGATTGCCGGGACATCCTTTAACGCATAATTTTGCAGGGCACTCAGGTGCTCGCGAAAGACCTCTTTTTTCTGGTTAAGCTGGACCAGCAGGTAACGTAACCAGGAACTATGCTCTTCATCACAGTAACCAAGAGCAGTGGCATGGGTGGCCAGACCGCGTATCTTGGCGATTAATTCAATCAGTTCAGGTGTCTCATGCAGCAGGAACCAGATCAACAGGTCGGTGTTATCCTCGCTGTTATCCATCTGGTCATAGCGGGCATTAAAGCGCGACGCCCGTTCGGTCAGCGTCCAGATCAGCTTCATGAGTTGTTCGGTGAAGTGACTGTGTAGCCTGAAATTCTCCAGCGCTGTACCGCCATACCAGTCACGAATGGTCTCCCACTCATGCCGGAGTTGCCGGGTTTCACTAATGGTGAGCGTTTCAGAGAATTCCTTATTGATTGTCTCCAGGGTGATGAAGCGATTCCGGATCTCATTTTGAAGTGCATCGACCCGGTCTTTGAAGGCAGAATTGCCCTCAAATAGTGCAATGGATGCACCGCGATGTTGCTGGCTGGCGATGAAAAGTGGCACCAGCAGGCGTATCAGGGTAATACTGCGAAGTTCATGCAGGTATTGTGCAACCACCCGTGCAGCGGTTGTATCGACTTCCAGGTTGTCCCGGTTTGGTAAGATGGCTTTTAACATAGCCTTACACTAGGCAAATTATATGCCATGACGGAATAGGCCTTATTGAACGGGCGTTTCAGGCGGGGGGGTACTGGTTGCCTGAGCCTGAAAATGGATCGGGTTACAGTTCTTGATGGTTACCTTGCCTTGCAGCAAATTGCCTTTTGAGTATTCATTGAAGTGGCAGGTGTTGGTTTTGGGGTCATAGTTTTCAATCCAGAGATTTTCATCTTTCCAGGTGGCGGCGATGTGCATTTGACCATCAGGCACCTTGATGGACATCACGCCACCATAGCGCTTGACGAACAGTTGCTGGAAGTGAAAGAAATAGGCACCCAATCCAATCACAAGAATTGCTGCCGAGCCAATCAGGGCCGGTTTCCACTGTCGGTATTTGCCACCCAGTACAACCAGCGAGGCCACCATCAGCAGAATAACCACAATCCAGTATAAATAGGTAATCATACGCTGTATTTTAACCAACTTTACAGGTAAAACGTAACCCGGTGTCGGTAAACAATAATTTCTGATAGAGTCACGCTCAATGGGGCTTTTACTGACATTCCTGGCCATTGCGATTGGCGTCTCGTTTCTGTGTTCCGTGCTGGAAGCCGTCCTGTTATCGATCAATCCCAGCTACGTGGAAACGTTAATCAATGAACGACCGCGAGGTGGTCGTGTTCTGGCCAAGGTCCGGGACCGGCTGGACGAGTCGATTTCCAGTATTCTTATCCTCAATACCTTCGCTCACACCATGGGGGCGTCAGGGGTCGGGGCCCAGGCCATTCAGCTTTATGGTGAGCGCTGGGAAACCCTCATCGCCGTGCTGTTGACCCTGGCTATTTTGTATTTTTCAGAAATCATTCCCAAGACGCTGGGGGCGACTTACTGGCGCCAACTGGCCATTCCGGCCGCTTATACCATCTCGTGGCTGGTAAAACTGGTTTACCCGCTGGTATGGCTATCGACTCGATTGACGCGACGGTTCAGTCACGGTGAAGGTGAAGGGGTGAGTCGCGAGGAAATTATTGCGCTGGCATCGCTCGGACATAAAGGTGGGACACTGGCCACTCAGGAAAGCGAGGTTCTGGAGAATATTCTCAAGCTAAAAGAGATTCGAACAGAGCAAATTCTGACCCCCCGCAGTGTTATGCATACCTTAAATATGAATACGACCGTGACACAGGCGCTGGAGATGGAAAATTCACGTCGCTTCAGTCGTATTCCCGTTTTTGACAAAGGCGTGGATGACATCAAGGGCATTGTGCTGAACCGGCAATTGTACGAGGCAGAGCGTGAAGGCAAGGGCGACAGCCCAATCAAGAATTACATCACTGCTGTCTATCGCGTCTCGGAAAATCTGCCGGTACAAACATTACTGGACATGTTCCTCAAGCGACGTGATCACCTGTTCCTGGTTGAAGACGAGTTCGGCCAGACCGCCGGCATTGTCACACTGGAAGATGCAGTGGAAACCCTGCTGGGTCAGGAAATCGTCGATGAAAGTGATGCAGTGGCCGATTTACAGGAACTGGCAAAGGGTCGCTATCGTAAACGGTTACGTGAAGAAAAATCCCAACGCGAGTAACAATCGTTAACTTGACACGACTTCCGACTACATCAATAATCAGCTTCATGAATTCTTTAAACATCTTTTCGATTATTCGCCTGGCCCGTCACGTTCGCGTGATGATTGTGCTGCGTATTACATAGGCCGGAGGAATAAATCGAACGTTTAACCTTAACAGATTTATAACCAAAGGCCACAGCATCAAACACTGTGGCCTTTTTCGTTTGTGATAAGAAAAAAGGAGACTGTAATGAGCAAGGAAAACTTCCGGCCATACTGGCTGTTAATATTTTTTTCGTTATTTTTATGGGGTTGCGATCAGAAACCGGCGCCCGAAATGCAGACGGGGCGATTTTCAGTTGAGTCGCATGATGGCAATACGATATTTTATGAGGTGGCCGGTAAAGGGGATCCGGCGCTGGTGTTTGTGCATTGCTGGACGTGTAATGGCACTTTCTGGGATGACCAGTTTGAGACGTTTGCCAGACAACACCGCGTTGTGAGACTGGATCTGGTCGGACATGGTGAATCAGGCAAACAGCGCGAAAAATATACGATGCAGGCATTTGGCGCTGATGTTGCCGCGGTTGTGAATGCACTGAAACTTGATAAGGTGGTTTTGATCGGTCATTCTATGGGTGGACCGGTCAGCGTCGAAGCGGAAAAACAACTGGGTGATCGTGTCATTGGTATCATTGGTGTGGATACCTTCTTTACCGGCTTTCCATATCCGATAACTGATGAGGAGATTGCTGCTTTTATTCAGCCGTTTAAAGATGATTTTGTGAAGACCGGTGAGGGGATGATAGGTCAAATGTTACCGCCTGAACCAAGCCCGGCATTAGTCGAAAGAATTAAGTCTGTTGTCTTGAAAGCCGATCAACGTATGGCCGTGAGTGCGATTCATGAAATCTTTGACTGGAATCGCACTATCGGACCGGCAAGCCTGCAGGCGTTGGGTGAGCGTTTAAAAAACATCAATGGTGAGCCAATGGGTGAATCCATCGAAAAGCATGCCAGTGTGACGATCATTCCCGGAACCGGACATTTTGTGCAGATGGAGAAACCAGCCGAATTTAATCGGGCGCTGATGAAGATGGTTTCTGAATTTAAAACCAGTAATTAACGAGAAAATGACAGGAGATTAAAAATGGCCAGAGCCACGGCACGACATATTCTTGTGGAGACACAGGAACAATGTGAATCCTTGAAAAAAGAAATAGAAGCGGGCGCAGATTTTGCCGAGATAGCGAAACAGCATTCCCGCTGTCCATCTGGCGCGCAGGGCGGTGACCTGGGTTCATTCGGCAGGGGGCAGATGGTAAAAGAGTTTGATGAAGTGGTCTTTAATCAAGAGCTCAACAAGGTGCATGGGCCGGTTAAAACACAGTTTGGCTATCATTTACTGGAGATAACCAGTCGTACAGATTAATAAATCTATGGTGCAACGTGTCTCGTTGATGTAATGGCTGGCTGAATGATTTGTGTCAGTGGTACCGGCTTTGAAATGCCGTATCCCTGGCCATAATTAACACCCATGGAGCGTAGCAGTTTATGGATTTGTTCATTTTCGACGTATTCAGCAATAGTACGTATTCCCATAATTTGCCCCATTTGATTGATTGAGCTGACCAGTGCGTAATCCATCGGATCGCTTTCAATATCCCTGACGAATGTGCCATCAATTTTGAGGAAATCAACAGGAAGGTTTTTCAGGTAGGCAAATGAGCTAAGTCCGCTGCCAAAGTCATCAAGCGAAAAGTGGCAGCCACGCTCTTTTAATTCGTTGATAAACTGGATTGCCCTGGATAAATTCGCGATCGCCGAGGTTTCCGTAACTTCGAAGCAGATAATAGCTGGATCAATTGCAAAGGTGTCAAGTTGATCGTTAACAAAGTCATGCAGGTCATCATCGCAAAGAGATTGTGCCGACAGGTTTATAGAAAACAGACAGTTTTTTGCTGCGATAATTTCACTACATTTTGCAAACATTTCAAATGAATTTTTGATGACCCATCTGTCTATCGTTGACATCAGATTATACCGTTCAGCGGAGGGAATAAACGCGCCCGGTGGTATCAGCTTGTCTGAATTACCCATCATGCGTAGTAAAATTTCACCGTGCAACTGAATCGGCTCATCCTGCAGGCCGCGAATTTCCTGGAAATAAAGAACAAAACGGTCATCTTCAATGGCGCGTGTGATTTTGTGCACCCATTGCATTTCACCTTCGCGTTTGACGGTTGTGTCATCATTGTTTGTATAGAAATGAATTCGATTACGTCCCTGATCTTTGGCTATATAACAGGCTGTGTCAGCGGCACGCATGAGATCATACGAACCACCACTATTAGCGCTGATTTGTGTCACGCCCAGGCTGGCTGTCACTGTAAAAGATTTATCATCCCAGTTAAACCGCATCTGCTGAAGCTGGTTTCTTAGCCGTTCTACGGTGAGTTTCGCCTGTTCAGGATCACAATGTTTCAACAGAATAGTGAATTCGTCGCCACCCATCCTGGCGATTAAATCAGAATCTCGAAGTTCTTTTTTTAACAAGTCGGCAATTTGTTTCAATAACTCGTCACCAGCCAGGTGTCCACAGGTATCATTAATGACCTTGAATTGATCGAGATCCAGAAAACAGAGCCAGAAATCATTATCTTCGTAGCGCTTTGCTTCCGCAACTGCTTCTTCCAGTCGGGCCTCAAAATGATGCCGGTTGGCTAAACCTGTCAACGAATCATGATGTGCCTGAAAAGTAAGCTGTCGCGACAGGGAGCGCATTTCCGTAACATCACGAATAACCAATATCACACCTGTCATCTGGTCGTGGTCACCGTGAATCGGGGCAGCTGTATATTCAATAGCAAATTGTTTGCCATCGCAGCGTGTAAAAGTGGAATCATCGTTCGATAAGGCAATTCTGTTGCTGAGAGAGACTTGTTGAACGGGGTCAATCCTGGTGCCAGGATCATTTTCGCCATGTAGCTGCATTACATCGCGTAAACGTTTTCCGACAACATCATTGGCAGGCAACTGAAGCAACTTTTCTGCTGCCTTGTTGATTTTTTCGATTATGCCGCTGGTTTGTGATGTGATAACGGCATCGCCAATAGAATGTAAAGTAACCTGCGCATGTTCCTTTTCGCTGATAAGTCGCGCCTCTGATCGCATATTCTGACGTATAAAATAACGTGCTATTATGATGCTGAGTGCTATCACACCGAGCGCAACAATGAGCATGATATTTCTGGCGTTAGTGTAATCAGCCTTGGCAGCAGTAACGGCATCTTTTGTTGCAATCTCCTGAAGTGTGAGTAATTGTGATAGTTGGCTGAAAGTCTTATCCTGCAAAGGGATTGCTTCATTTAAAATTAGCAATCGTGCCTCAGCCAGTTTTTCTTCCAGGATCATTTCGGCTATACGTTGCTGTAATGGACCGATTAGTTTGACCAGTTCGCCCTGTTGGCGGAGCAGTTCACTTTCAGATTCTGACAGGTTTTGTCTAAGAATATTTGATCTTGCGAGTGCAAATGTAGTGGCGTGTGCGTTAAAGCGCATCCATTCTTCATCGCGTTCAAAGGGGTCCTGCATGATCAGCATTTTCTGCATGCTGACGGTGCGCTCACGCCCGGCCGTGCGCATCGTTGTGATCAGGTTTGTTTTTACATTTTGATTTTTAACAATGGAATCGATACGTTTCACGCTGGCCGCATGCTGTATCAGACCTGCCGAAGTCAGCAGGATCATCAGTATGACAATGGCCGAAAACCCCAGGCGCAGGTTTTTTCTCGTTGAGTTGTCTTTTCGCATCCATAATATCCATTTAATTCAATGGGTTAGCGAAATAGATGCCAGGAATGCCGGCGTTTTATCTCGATTTCATGAAAACTATCGGCCTGGTAGGTAAATTTTGAAGGGGAATTATGTAGATCTGGGTCAGACAATGGGGAATGCAGAATACTGACCATTTCCAGCAGTATTAGCGAGGATTTGGCCGATACCACATTCTCCAGTTTTATTTTACTAAAGCCAGATACTCTGAAAAAGTTGTAGCCACAATGTAATCACCGACCAGAAGATAATTGGCAGTCTAGGCACAGACTGCGGTAAGATACGCGGCTTTATACACACTATTTATATAGAAAGAATACAAATGTTGGAAACCGGCGTAATTCAAAACCGCCTCAAGGATATGCAAGGGCGCAGCGAAGCCCTGAGGGGGTATCTTTGACTATGATGCAAAACGAGAACGGCTCGACGAAGTAACCCGCGAGCTGGAGGATTCAAGTGTCTGGGATAACCCGGAGCGCGCCCAGGAACTGGGCCGGGAACGGGCGCGACTGGAGCGGGTTGTTGATACGCTGTCCAGTTTGCAACAGGGACTATCAGATGCGGCGGACCTGATCGAACTGGCCCTGGAAGAAAGCGACGAAGATACATTGCAGGCCGTGGTGGATGATCTGGAATCCCAGGAATCTCTGTTGCAGCGCCTCGAATTTGAACGCATGTTTGCCGGTGAGATGGATGCGAACAATGCCTATCTGGATATCCAGGCCGGATCGGGGGGCACTGAAGCGCAGGACTGGGCGGACATGCTGTTGCGCATGTACCTGCGCTGGGGAGAGGCGCACGGTTTTAAAACGGAATTGATCGAAGTGTCTGCCGGTGAAGTAGCTGGTATAAAAAGTGCCACGATACATTTTTCCGGTGACTATGCATTTGGCTGGTTGCGCACCGAGACGGGCGTGCACAGGCTGGTTCGTAAATCACCTTTTGATTCGGGTAATCGTCGTCATACATCATTTGCTTCGGTATTTGTGTCGCCGGAAATTGATGATTCGATTGAGATTGAAATCAATCCGGCGGATCTTCGTATTGATACCTATCGTGCCAGCGGTGCCGGCGGACAACACGTCAACAAAACCGATTCCGCGGTTCGAATCACGCATGAGCCAACCGGCGTGGTGGTACAGTGCCAGAGTGAACGTTCTCAGCACCAGAACAAGGACCACGCCATGAAATTCCTCAAGGCAAAACTGTACGAACTGGAAATGCAAAAGCGCAATGCGGAAAAACAGGCCATGGAAGATGCCAAGTCTGATATAGGCTGGGGAAGCCAGATTCGATCCTATGTGCTGGATCAATCGCGCATCAAGGACCTGCGTACGGGTATCGAAAAGACCAACACCCAGGCGGTACTGGATGGTGATCTGGATGACTTTATTGAAGCCAGTCTGAAAAGTGGGATTTTATAAAACGAGAAACTGATTATGTCCGAAACTGATAATACGACAACCACTGAAGATGAAAACAAACTGATTGCCGAGCGACGTAAAAAGCTTAGCGCGATTCGGGAGAACGGTGTCGCTTTTCCGAATGATTTTCGTCGTAATGTGATGGCAGGTGAGCTGCATGCCGAGTATGGCGAAAAAAGCAGGGAAGAACTCGAACAGCTTAATGTACGTGTCAGTGTGGCCGGGCGCATGATGCTAAAACGGGTGATGGGCAAGGCCAGTTTCGCGACAGTTCAGGATATGTCAGGTCGCATTCAGTTTTATGTCATGCGAGATGAATTACCGGGGGGTGTGTATAACGATCATTTCAAGAAATGGGATATCGGGGATATCATCGGTGGTGAAGGCGTGTTGATGAAAACCAATAAGGGTGAATTATCGATTAAAGTCGATTCTATTCGTCTTTTGACCAAGTCATTACGACCGTTGCCGGAAAAGTTCAGGGGATTGTCGGACCAGGAGATTCGTTACCGGCAACGTTATCTTGATCTCATTATGAATGAAGCCTCGCGCCGAACCTTTCAGGTTCGTTCCAAAGTCATTACCTATATTCGTGAATACCTGACGGATCGTGGATTTCTTGAAGTGGAAACACCGATGATGCAGGTTATACCCGGTGGTGCCACTGCGCGGCCGTTTACTACCTACCACAATGCGCTGGACATGGATTTATATCTGCGGATTGCACCAGAACTTTATCTGAAGCGACTGGTTGTCGGTGGATTTGAAAAAGTTTTTGAAATCAATCGTAATTTTCGTAATGAAGGTCTGTCGACACGGCATAACCCCGAGTTCACCATGCTTGAGTTTTATGAAGCGTATGCCACTTATCATGACCTGATGGATCTGACCGAGTCGATGTTACGTTCCGTTGCGCAAAATGTGCTAGGCAGCACAACCATCAATTACCAGGGCCAGCAATATGATTTTGGTAAACCCTTTGCTCGAATGACGGTCAGGGAGTCGATTCTGCATTTCAACCCGGAATTAAAACCGGACGATCTGGATGATCTCGACAAGGCGCGCACGATTGCGCAGAAAATGGAAATTCCACTCAAAGACACTTATGGCCTGGGCAAAGTGCAAATTGAAATCTTTGAAAAGACGGTTGAACATCGCCTGATGGATCCCACTTTTATCACGGCCTATCCGACAGAGGTTTCTCCACTGGCGCGTCGTAGTGATGCGGATCCATTCGTCACCGATCGGTTTGAGTTTTTTGTTGGCGGTCGCGAAATCGCCAATGGCTTTTCCGAGTTAAACGATGCGGAAGATCAGGCGGAGCGCTTTCGCCGTCAGGTGGAAGAAAAAGAGGCCGGTGATGATGAAGCGATGTTTTTCGACGAGGATTACGTCACGGCACTCGAACACGGTATGCCACCAACCGCAGGAGAAGGCATCGGTATCGATCGACTGGTGATGTTGTTTACTGATGCACCGTCTATTCGTGACGTGCTGTTATTCCCGCATATGAGGCCTGAGTAAAATTCGTTACTAACCGAGTGCGGACTTTGTTTCGGCTACCGCTTCGACGTCAACCACATCAGAGTGCGGTTCCAGTCCCAGTTTGGCGAAGGCCGGTACGGTGGATAAATCAACCTGTGCATGCGGGTGATCGGTACCGACATAACTTTCCAGATTTGCGACCATGACCACGTCAACATAATCGGCATCACCATCATGTTCACGCATCAGGTTTTCATGTTCTGATGCAACCGCAATCATGTCTTCTGCAAAATTCCATTTACGCAGAATGGCTTCACCGACAGCACCATGGGCCTTGCTGATAATACTATCCAGCATTTTTTCATCGTAAACCAGATCCGGTACATCTTCCGCCATCGTCAGGATTGGCAGTGCACCGATATCATGAATCAGCCCGGCCAGCAGGGCCTGGTCACCACGTAAACTCGTAAACTGTGTGGCCAGGGCGTTGCTCAATGCAGCGACCTGTGTGCTGTGTTCCCATAAATCACGCAGGCGTTTATCGGTTGCATCCGAGGTGGCCTGAAACATCTGTTCCATGGCAATACTGGTCACCAGGTTACGAATCATATCGGCACCCATGCGTGCCACGGCGGCGTCAACTGATTCGATTACGCGTGCTGCTCGAAGTAACGGGCTGTTGGCCACCTGTATGAGTCGCGCCGACAGGGCGGCATCCGTTGAAATGACGCGCGATACCTCGTTCATACCGGCATTGTCGTCTTCCAGCGTCTCACGCACTCGCAGGGCGACTTCCGGCAAGGTGGGCAGGACCAGTTTATCTTTTTCTAGATCGTCAAAAAGTTTATCGAGGAGTTCTTCTTCCAGTTTATCGAACACGCCTGACTCCGTTATTCCCTGTTGGTTAGTCCAGTCAAGAATATCGGCCGCTGAAGCCGGGAAGTTTAAGCCTTTAAGGTAAAATTCTGTGGAAGGGGTACAGCTTTTCAGGATGCCGTTTGTTCGCTGATATCGACCTCATACGGCAGCGTTTGCAGGGCAAGAACCGGCCCCTGTGGGCTGCCGAGTCGCCAATTCCCGTTATTTATGTGTGTTATTAGCAGAACCGCGAGTAAATCGACGCCACCGTCCTGGGAAGCCTGGGCCAGTACCACCTTGCCAATGCTTTGTGTCTCACCCTCGGCCAGGTAAATATCCGTACCGGGTGCAGGTATATTTCTATCTTCCGTGTGCAGGCGAAACATGCGGCGTTTTGGCTTACCGAGATAATGCATGCGGGCCACGATCTCCTGGCCGGGATAACAGCCTTTTTTGAAGCTGACGCCCCCAATCAGTTCCAGGTTCATCATTTGCGGTACAAACTCCTCAACGGTCGGCGTCCATACCGAGGGCAGGCCGGCCTGAATGTCAGCCCAGTCCCAGCTTGATGCATCTGCGATCTGACAATGGGGTGCCAGTTGTTGCCAGAGCACCTGCGCCTTTTCCAGAGTGGCCACGATCAGGTAGCGCTTAACCGGAGCGGGTAATTGAATCACATGAGCCTGCTCGATTGTGGATTGCGAATAGGGGTCTGGTGGCAGGACGAGCAAGTTGTCAGGCAGGGCAGAGCCATTGGCACTGAGTATACCGAAACAGGCATAGCTATCGCTGATATCAGTCAGTGTGACGGCACTACGCAGCACAAACATCCGCAAGCGCGACAGGGTTTTATCGAGAATTTCCCGTGGCAGGACTAACAGGTAGTCGTTATCGTGCGGAATAACCAGGAATTGCGCCAGCATGCGACCTTTTGGATTGCAATACGCCGAAAACTGGACATGGTCTGAATCGATCAGATTAATGTCATTACTGAACTGGGCCTGTAAAAACGATCTGGCATCGTCACCACTGACCTGAATAAGGCCATAATGATCGAGTCCGGTTATGATCGGGGTGTCTGACAGGCTGGCAAGTGATGCCTGAGTCTGATCAAAACGGATGCGCTGCTGCGCGTCCAGTTTGCCACCTTGCTCGATCAGGAATGTTTGCCATTGAGTTTGCATGATGTTTAACCTGCTTCGCACGTCATGGGGCGACAATTGTATAGCATTGGACGAATGATGCAATTGGACTACACTATAAAGCAATGAAAACAAAGCAAAATCGGCCCAAGTTTCTCAACCTTCTGCAAATTCACCTGCCGGTAACCGGTGTTAATTCCATCGCCCATCGTATCTCGGGTGCCCTGATGTCACTGGCCATTCCCGGACTGATTTACCTGTTTGGTTTGACGATTAAAGATGCGGCCAGTTTTGATCGCTTTGTTACGATTAGCGCGAGTACGCCGTTTAAAGTGGTATTGACACTGCTTGCGTGGTCGCTGGCACATCATGTGCTGTCCGGCATACGCTTTTTACTGGCGGATATTAATATTGGTATGTCATTAGTCGCTGCACGCTGGCTGGCCTGGCTGGCGAACATTGGTGGTGTTGTCATTTTAATTGGTCTGGGGTGTGTTATCTGGTTATGAGTTGGCGTGCCCAAGGAATGCGGACCTGGTTGTTGCAACGCCTGACGGCGGTTTACATGCTTGTCTTTGGTGTCGGGTTCGGTATTTATCTGGTGCGTAATCCTGTCGCCAGCCAATCTGAGTGGCAGTCGCTGTTTACCCATCCGTTTACCAGTATCTGCACGGCACTGTTTTTCTTTTCCGTCCTGTATCACGCCTGGGTAGGTATACGGGATATTCTCATTGATTACATTAAGTGGCCTGCGTTGCGCTTTGTCACCTGGACACTGGTGACAATTGCATTAATTGCGTTGGGTATCTGGACAGGCATGATCCTTTACAGTGTGGTGAGGTTATAACGAAACATGCAGGTGGCAAGCAGAAAGTTTGATGTTCTGGTTATCGGTGCCGGCGGTGGCGGATTACGTGCGGCCCTGCAATTGTCACAGGCGGATGCCAAAGTCGCCGTCGTGTCAAAAGTGTTTCCTACACGTTCACATACGGTGGCCGCTCAGGGTGGAATGAATGCCGCACTGGCGAATGTCAGGCCGGACAACTGGCACTGGCACATGTTTGATACAGTCAAGGGCAGTGACTATCTCGGCGATCAGGATGCCATTGAATATATGTGCCGGGCTGCTTCACATCTGGTGTATGAACTGGAACATCAGGGTGTTCCGTTTTCGCGGCTGGATAATGGCAAGATTTATCAACGCCCGTTCGGTGGCCAGAGCCAGAACTTCGGTGGCGAGCAGGCGGCGCGTACCTGTGCTGCCGCGGATCGCACCGGCCATGCGATTTTACATAGCCTGTATCAACAGAACATTCGCGCCAAGACGCACTTCTTCGATGAATTCTTTGCGATTGATTTATTACAAAATGGCGATGGTGGCATTCTTGGTGCAGTGGTACTGGAAATCGAAACCGGTGAGCCGCTGGTCATCGAAGCCAAGACGACCTTACTGGCAACGGGCGGTGTCGGTCAGTTATTTCGAACCAATACCAATGCGCATATCAACACTGGTGATGGCATGGGCATGGCGCTGCGTGCCGGTATTCCACTGGAAGATATGGAATTCTTTCAGTTTCATCCAACCGGTATCGCCGGACGCGGCATGTTGATTACTGAAGGTGCACGCGGTGAAGGTGGCTTCCTGGTCAACAAAGACGGTGAGCGTTTTATGGAACGTTATGCACCGCATGCCAAGGATCTAGCCAGCCGTGATGTGGTGAGTCGTGCGATTTCAACCGAAGTTCGCGAAGGACGGGGTTGTGGTGATGACGGTGATCACGTGATGTTGAAGCTCGATCACCTGGGCAGGGAAGTCCTCAATAAACGCTTACCCGGAATCAGCTCAATGGTCAAAACGTTTCTGGGCATCGATCCTGCCGAGCAGGCGATTCCGGTTTTTCCGACTGCACATTACACCATGGGTGGTATTCCAACAGACAGGTACGGCCAGGTGGTGGTGCCCATAGAGCAGGGCGAAGAACCGGTACCCGGTTTGTATGCGGTCGGTGAATGTGCCTGTGTGTCCGTGCATGGCGCGAATCGACTGGGCGGAAATTCATTGCTGGATATTGTCGTGTTTGGTCGTGCTGCGGGAAATCATATTATCGAGTACCTGACACATAACCGTTACCACCAGCCAATGAAAACGGATTCCATCGATCAGGCCATGGCGCGACTGTCGCGTTGGGATAAAACCGGTGCAGGAGAATCCGTGGTAGGTCTAAAACAGGAATTACAGGCCATCATGGAAAAGTACTGCGGTGTATTTCGAAAAGAAGATGTGTTGCAGGAAGGTTATAACCAGGTCCTGGAACTGGAAAAGCGTTTACAGGATGTGCGTTTGCAGGATCACAGTAAAATATTCAATACCGCTCGTATTGAGGCACTGGAGCTGGAAAACCTGGTGGATACCGCCCTTGCTACGGTTGCGTCCGCATTAAACCGCAAGGAAAGTCGCGGTGCGCATTCGCGCATTGATTATCCAAATCGTGATGACAGCCACTGGCTGAAACATAGTCTATATTACAAGGAAGGCTATCGGGTGGACTACAAGCCGGTACGACTCAAGCCGATGACGGTCGATACGTTTCCACCCAAAGAACGGGTGTATTAAAGCAGGTTGCAGTCATGACATCATCAGTCCGATTTAAAATTCAACGCTATAACCCGGAACAGGACAGTGATCCGTATTTGAAGGAATATGTACTCGAAAATATCCAGCCGGGCATGATGTTGCGCGATGCGCTGTTGAAAATCAAACAACAGGATGAAACCTTGTCGTTTCGTCATTCCTGTGGTGAAGGGGTCTGCGGTTCGGATGCGATGAATATTAACGGTACTAACGGACTGGCCTGCCTGACTCCGTTATCCAGTTTAAAACAGCCCATCGTGATCAGGCCTGTTCCGGGTATGCCGATTATTCGCGATCTGATTGTTGATATGACCCAGTTCTTTGAGCACTACCGGGCCGTCAAACCTTACCTGATGGTTAACGACCCGATGCCGGAAGCGGAATTACCACAAACCCCCGAGCAGCGCGATAAACTCGATGGGCTGTATGAATGTATTCTATGCGGTTGCTGTACAACTTCCTGTCCGTCATTCTGGTGGAACCCGGACAAGTTTCGTGGTCCGGCAGCATTGTTACAGGCCTATCGTTTCCTGGCGGACAGTCGTGATCAGGCAACCGATGAACGCCTGCAGGATCTGGATGGTCCATATCGCATGTTTCGCTGTCACACCATCATGAATTGTGTCACGGTATGTCCAAAAGGACTGAATCCTACTAAGGCGATACATCACATCAAGCAAATGATGCTGAAGGATATGGTGTAAATGTCCCGCTTACGCTGGCAATGTCGACGCGGTATGCTTGAACTGGATGCGTTGCTGGGTGATTTCCTGGATACGAAATACAACGATCTAAACGAACAGCAACGTACTGTTTTTCAGGAGATCCTGTCATTCCCGGATCAGTTATTGTTTGATTATTTTTTTGGAAACGGAAAACCTACAGATAAGGATGTATCTGATGTCATCGAACGGATTCGAAATACCCATACGCCTGGACCGTAAACCTTCATACTACCAGCTTGGTTTTTCGGTTATAACACACTGCCTGGCACTGGTTGCCAGTATTTACTCCTCCGGTTTGCCGCTGATAGTGAAACTGGTGTTGATTATTCTTATTGGCATCAGTTTTGTCTATCAGGCCAGGGCTATCATTACCAACTTGCCAGTATGGGTTTGTTACAAGAACGGTGAATGGTTGTTGCAGAGTGAGTCGGGGAGTGAAGTATGGCAACTTGTTGCCGTGCAGTCAGTGACACCCTGGTTTGCTACCTTTCAACTACGCAATTCGGCCAATCGCAAAATTGATGTGCTGGTGGTGCGTGATCAGGTGGATGATCAGACCTATCGACGTCTGCGCGTTTATCTGAAACTGGCTCAGGTAGAAGCGGCAATACCGGGCGATACGATTTGATGTTTTTTCGGTGTCAGAACGGTGTTGTGTCCGTCAAGGCTATGATCGATGTCTGGATAATCCAACGTGTAATGCAGACCACGACTTTCTTCGCGACGCATGGCGGATTCAATGATCAGATCGGCTACTACCGCCAGGTTACGCAGTTCCAGTAAATCACTGGTCACCTTGAAGTTACCATAGTATTCATTGATTTCATGCAGCAATAATTGGGTACGGCTTTTGGCACGTTGCAGTCGTTTATTGGTGCGCACAATACCGACATAGTCCCACATAAAGCGCCGCAGTTCATGCCAGTTATGCGTGACGACGACTTCTTCATCCGAATCGGTGACGCGTGATTCATCCCAGTCGGGTATGCGGGCCATCATCATGGCTTCGTGTTCACCGGCCAGAATATGCTGACTGGCTGCTTCAGCAAAAACCAGGCATTCGAGCAACGAGTTACTGGCCATACGGTTGGCGCCATGCAAGCCGGTAAACGCGACTTCACCCGCGGCATACAGCCCCGGTATGTCAGTTAAACCGTTCAGATCCGTCATGACACCACCACAGGTGTAGTGGGCAGCCGGTACAACAGGAATGGCCTCACGGGTAATATCAAAACCGAATTTCAGGCAGCGGTTATAGACCGTGGGAAAATAAGTACGAATGAAATCGGCCGGTTTGTGACTGATGTCGAGCAACACATATTCGCTACCCAGTCGTTTCATTTCATGGTCAATGGCGCGTGCCACAATATCACGCGGTGCAAGTTCCGCACGGTCATCAAACTGTTTCATAAACGGTGTGCCATCCGGTAATTTCAGAATGGCACCTTCACCGCGCAGGGCTTCAGTAATTAAAAAGGCCTTGGCCTGTGGATGAAACAGGCAGGTAGGATGAAATTGGTTAAATTCCAGGTTGGCTACCCGGCAACCGGCACGCCAGGCCATGGCAATGCCATCCCCCGTCGAGGTATCCGGATTACTTGTGTAGAGGTAGACCTTGCTGGCGCCGCCCGTGGCCAGAACCGTATACGTCGCCTGAAACACTTTCACTGTGCCTGATACGCGGTCCAGGATATACGCACCCAGGCAACGTTGTGCAGGGTGCCCCAGCTTGGCAGCAGTAATCAGATCGACGGCGTTATGTTGTTCGAAAATCTGAATATTCGGGTGGGCCTGGACCTGGCTGGCCAATGTGCTGTGCACGGCGCGGCCAGTGGCATCCGCCGCGTGGATGATGCGTCGATGACTATGGCCGCCTTCCCGGGTCAGGTGATAGGGGCTGCCGGGGTGATCCGCTATCTGACGAGTAAAGGGCACGCCGCGCTGTATCAACCAGTCGATATTCTGCTTACCACGTTCGACCACGAAATTGACCACGTTCTCATCACACAGGCTGGCACCGGCATTGAGGGTGTCCTGTACATGGGAATCGATGGTGTCGTCGTCGTCAATCACGGCGGCAATGCCACCTTGGGCATAATAGGTGCTGCCGTCGTTTAATTTTCCCTTTGAAATCAATGCGATACTGTGATGCTCGGCCAGTCGCAGGGCAAGACTCAGGCCAGCGGCTCCGCTGCCGATAATCAGGACATCAGCCTGGATGCGTTTACTGGCGTTTTTTCTGACTCGCATGGGATTGGTTATACAGCATTACTTCGATTTACAATAGGTTATACGGCCCGGGTTCGGTATCATGCCCGGCTGTATGGAGCCAAATATAACCAAAAAAATCGCCACCTTGCGAACTCTATCTCAGGCAACCTGTCATAAATACAGGTTTCGGGTGGTTACTGAAGTCGGTAGAAAGGGTAGGCATCCGAATGGGTGAACGCACCAATGATCAACTGCTCGTTGAGCGAGTACAGCGTGGCGACAAACGTGCTTTTGACTTACTGGTTACAAAGTATCAATCGCGGATCGTCAAGGTCATTACCCGTTATATTCACGATCCGGTCGAAGCACTGGATCTCGCCCAGGAGGCATTTATCAAGGCCTATCGCGCTCTGCCCAACTTCAGGGGTGACAGTGCGTTCTACACATGGCTGTACCGCATCGCCATCAATACCGCCAAGAATCATGTCGTGGCACTGGGCCGCCGACCACCGCAGGATGATGTCGAAGCCAGTGAAGCGGAATATTACGAAGGACCATCAGCGTTGAAAGATACATCGACACCGGAACGTATGGTACTGAGAGACGAAATGGAACGGGTCATTTTTTCAGTCATTGAAGGATTACCGGATGACCTGCGCACAGCGATCACGCTGCGCGAACTGGAAGACATGAGTTACGAGGAAATTGCCGAGGCCATGGACTGCCCGATTGGTACGGTTCGCTCACGCATTTTCAGGGCGCGTGAAGCAATCGACAAGAAGTTAAAACCCCTGATTAGTTCGTAGCGACTGATGCGGGACGTTGTAGTAATCGAGGTGCAACATGAATGAGCAAATGAAAGAAAATCTGTCTGCATTTATGGATGGTGAGTCAAAAGATTCAACAGTTATTGATGCAATTAGCCGTGATGACGATGCACGAGCTACCTGGTCTCGTTACCATTTGATTCGCGATGTGCTCCACAAACGCCATCACGCCAAAGCGCTGGGACTGTCTGAGCGAGTCAGTGCAGCACTTAGCAACGAAGCGGTTCTGATTGCACCGAAACAGTGGAAGCAACCGCGTTTCTTTATGAAACAGGTTGCCGGTTTAGCGATGGCCGCCACAGTTGCAGCAGTAGCTATCCTGGTGGTACAAAATTCTCCAACAGATATTCAACCGCAGGATCAGGTTGCCGCCATTGCACCAATCACCAAGCAACCCATTCGCCAGACTGCCGCCATTGAACGCAAACTCAGTGGTTACCTGGTCAGCCATAATGAATTTTCTGCCAGCACGCGTATGAAAGGTGTGCTGCCGTATTCACGAATTGTCAGCCCGACTCCCGGGCAACTGGTCAACCTGAATGCGGGTGGTGATGTTGAATAAGACGTGGTTGTTGTCGGCATGGCTACTGATCCTGCCGATTGCTGTATATGCTGAAGATTATGAAGCCGTCGAAAAATGGCTGCAGAAAATGCATCGTGCTTCACATACGCTGAATTACGTGGGCAAATTTGTCTATCAGCAGGACAAACAGCTCACGATGATGAAAATTATCCATGCGGTTGACGAACATGGTGAACGTGAACGGCTGGTATCCCTCGATGAAGTCGGTCGTGAAGTCATTCGCGAGAAAAACAAGGTCACCTGTATATTGCCGGATCGCAAATCAGTCGTCGTCGAAAAAGGCCGGCCCAATCTGCAATTTCCACCGGCATTCCCCATGAATATTGACCACCTGAAAGACCAGTATGAATTTAAGCTGGCCAGTCGGGAACGGGTAGCCGGCCAGACTGCACAGAAAATTACCATTGATCCGATTGACCAGTTTCGCTACGGGCACCGCCTGTGGGTCGATGTGGATACGGGACTATTATTGAAAACACATTTAATTGACGAGCGCGGCCAGTTGCTCGAGCAGTTTATGTTTACCGATATTGAATTTCGCGATGAAATTCCTGAAGACATGCTCAAGCCAGGTGTGCAGGGACAGAATTACACCTGGTATGAAGCAGAAGACAATACACATGAGCATCAAACTTCGCATAAGGACATGGCCGATCACTGGAAGGTTTCCCAGATGCCGGCCGGCTTTATGCACGATATGCAACGTGATCATCACATGCCAAACAAAACCGCTGTAAAACACATGGTCTTCAGTGACGGGCTTGCCTCTGTATCGGTATTTATCGAAAAGCGTAACAAGCAATCACCCAATCTGGTTGACGCATCTCGAATGGGTGCGGTGAATGCGTATGGAAAGGAATTGAATGAATATTCCGTTACCGCTGTCGGTGAAGTTCCTCAGGCAACTGTCAAAATGATCAGTGAATCTGTCATCCTGAACCAACAATGATTGAAGAAAATGCGCAAGTCATCAGGGTCGACAATCAGGTTGCCTGGGTGCGCACGCAGCGCAAATCGACCTGCGGGCAATGTCAGGTTCAAAAAGGTTGTGGCACACAGTTATTTTCAAAGCTGTTTGGTAACCGTATGACCGAACTCAAGGTCATAAACACTGTTCAGGTGGAACCAGGCGATGAAGTGATTGTCGGTTTACATGAGTCTGCACTGATAAAGAGTGCGCTGATCATGTATTTGCTACCATTAATGTTGATGCTGATATTTTCATTAATGGCAAATCTTCTGGTCAATCAATCGCAACTGCCAGTCGTATTTGCCGGATTGTTCGGTTTGATGTGCGGGTTTATGCTGGCACGTAGATTTGCCCGGCGTCATAGTATGGATTCAAATTATCAACCGGTAATATTGCGTCGCGCTACACTGGCCGAGCAAACTATCGGCATCACCACGCAAGCTTGAAAGGGAAATTGATGAAACTCATTTTAGCCTTTACATTATCTCTGTTTACGTTCGTATCTTCGGCATGCGCAGGGTCATTGCCGGATTTCACTGAACTGGTCGAGAAAGTCGGACCCTCTGTGGTCAATATCAGTACCACTACCAAAGTCAAACGTCCGCATGGTTTCCCGCCGGGTATGGAAATGCCCGAGTTTCCGGAAGGATCTCCATGGGAAGATCTGTTCAAGCGTTTCTTTGGAGAAGAAGGTCCGCAACAGGAATTTGATACGCAGTCACTGGGCTCCGGTTTTATTATCGATGAAGAGGGCTATATCGTCACCAATAACCATGTTGTACGAGATGCCGAGGAAATTATCGTCAGGTTAAATGATCGTCGTGAACTCAAGGCCAAAGTGGTAGGCACTGATCCGCGCAGTGATGTGGCATTGTTAAAAGTCGAGGCGGATGATCTGCCGGTAGTAAAGCTCGGCGACTCTGGCAAGCTGAAAGTCGGTGAGTGGGTCATGGCGATTGGTTCACCGTTTGGCTTTGATCATTCCGTTTCTGTTGGCGTAGTCAGTGCGATTGGAAGGAATTTACCAAGTGAGAACTATGTACCTTTTATTCAGACTGACGTAGCAATCAACCCGGGTAATTCAGGCGGTCCGTTGTTTAATCTGGATGGTGAGGTCGTGGGTATCAACTCGCAGATATATAGCCGCACTGGCGGATTCATGGGCCTGTCATTTGCCATACCCATCAATGTCGCACAGGATGTTGTGCGGCAGTTAAAAGATAAAGGCAAGGTGACACGTGGCTGGCTGGGTATTTTAATCCAGGATGTGAATCGTGAACTGGCTGAATCGTTCAATATGAAAAAACCGATGGGTGCTGTCGTGTTACGTGTACTGGAGGACTCACCAGCAGAAAAGGCCGGCATCCAGATAGGCGATGTGGTGGTTGAATACAACGGCAAAACGATTAACCGTTCATCTGATTTGCCCATTGCGGTTGGCATGACGCCTATCGGTAGCAAGGCCAAGGTTAAAGTGATTCGTGAAGGCAAAGACAAAACTATTCATGTTGTTATCAACGAGTTGCCTACCGAAAAGGAACTGGCCCAGAGCGGTAAAAGCGATGCGCCAGCCAAAGTCAACCAGGTCGGTCTGACCGTTGAAGACCTGAGTAGCGAACAGCGTCGCCGGTTTGAAATCAAACGTGGCGGTGTGTTCGTGACAGACGTGACTGATGGTCCGGCACTTGACGCCGGTATTCGACGCGGTGATGTCATTCTGAAAATCGACAACAAGGACATTAAGGACGCACGTCATTTCAGAAAGCTCATCAAACAACTGCCGAAAGGTCGTTCGTTACCCGTGCTGATACAACGGAGAAACTCGCCGATATTCCTGGCTATCAAGCTTCCGGATTAATGGCGACCGAGTTTGTCCTGTATATCCGGCACGGATGCCACCTGTGCGACGCTTTCATTGAAGAGCTGAGTGGTTACCAACAGAAGTGGGCATTCAGCTATCGTCTGGTGGATGTGGACAGTGATACGCAACTGGCTGAGCAATACGGCGTACGTGTTCCGCTCCTGACCCTCAATGACGAGGTGATTTGTGAGTATTTCCTCGACCCGGACAAACTCGCCGGGCATGTGAATTAACCCAATTTAGGGTAAAATGCTGCCCTGTGAAAAGGCGCGTTGAGGCGCCTTTTTTAGTAATCGGGTAATTCAGAGAGGTGAGCGGGTGACAGACCTGCGGCATATTCGAAATTTTTCCATTATTGCGCATATCGACCACGGCAAATCGACCCTGGCGGACCGGTTTATTCAGTTGTGCGGTGGACTCAGCGACCGTGAGATGGATCAGCAGGTTCTCGATTCCATGGACATTGAACGTGAGCGCGGTATTACCATCAAGGCGCAGAGTGTCACACTGGACTACACCGCCAATAACGGGCAGGTCTACCAGCTGAATTTCATCGATACGCCGGGACACGTGGACTTTTCCTATGAGGTCTCGCGCTCGCTGGCTGCCTGTGAAGGTGCGCTATTGGTGGTGGATGCCTCCCAGGGAGTCGAGGCCCAGAGTGTGGCGAATTGTTATACAGCCATTGACCAGGGGCTGGAGGTGATCCCGGTTCTCAACAAAATCGACCTGCCGGCAGCGGAGCCGGATCGGGTCATCAAGGAAATCGAGGAAATCATCGGCATTGATGCATCCCAGGCCTGCCGTGTCAGCGCCAAGAGTGGTATCGGGGTCAGTGACCTGCTTGAACAGCTTGTTGAACTTATCCCTGCGCCGGTTGGAGACCCTGAAGCACCACTACAGGCCCTGATCATCGATTCCTGGTTCGATAACTACCTCGGTGTGGTTTCCCTGGTGCGGGTAAAGCAGGGAACACTGAATAAGAAACAAAAGATTCGCATAATGTCCGTCGGGCGCCAGTATCAGGTCGATAATGTCGGTATTTTTACACCCAAGCGGGTTGATAAGCAGGCATTGCATGCCGGTGAGGTCGGTTACGTTATCGCGGGCATCAAGGAAATCGATGGTGCACCGGTCGGCGATACCATTACCGGCATTGATAATCCGGCACAAACGGCATTACCGGGCTTCAAACCGGTCCAGCCGCAGGTATTTGCCGGTCTTTACCCGGTCAGCAGTGACGACTATGAAGATTTACGTGAAGCGCTGGCCAAGTTGCGGCTCAATGATGCTGCCCTGTTTTATGAACCAGAGACGTCACAGGCGCTCGGCTTTGGTTTTCGCTGTGGTTTTCTGGGCATGTTGCATATGGAAATCATTCAGGAGCGGCTTGAGCGCGAATATGATCTGAACCTGATTACCACGGCACCAACAGTGGTATTTGAGGTTGAAACATCAAAGGGTGACATTATCAATATCGATAATCCGGCCGAATTACCCGAACCCTCGTTTATCAATGAAATCAGGGAGCCAATTATCAATGCGCATATCCTGGTGCCACAGGACTATGTCGGAAATGTGATAAGTTTGTGTATTGAAAAACGAGGTGTTCAGAAACGCATGCAGTATCTTGGTAGCCAGGTTTCCATGACCTATGAAATTCCTTTGAATGAAGTGGTGCTGGACTTTTTTGACCGGCTCAAATCGGTCAGCCGTGGTTATGCATCACTGGATTATGATTTTGCGCGTTTTCAGGCAGCAGATCTGGTTAAACTGGATATCCTGATTAACGGTGAGAAGGTTGATGCGTTGTCTACAATCGTGCACCGCGATCATTCCGTCAGTCGTGGCCGGGAACTGGCTGAAAAAATGAAGGAGCTCATACCACGCCAGATGTTTGATGTAGCGGTGCAGGCGGCGATTGGTGCGAAGATTATTGCGCGAACAAATGTGAAGGCCTTACGCAAAAATGTGACTGCCAAGTGTTATGGTGGTGATATAACACGTAAACGCAAATTACTGGAAAAACAAAAAGCAGGCAAACGACGCATGAAACAAATTGGCAAAGTGGAAATACCTCAGGATGCGTTCCTGGCTGTCCTGAATGTAGGGAGAGATAAATGAATATTGATGTACCGGCAATTCTGACAATTCTGGCGTTAGTGTCGGGCGGTATCTGGCTGGCGGTGGTTGTTTATTACAAGTATATCAACAGGGCGACAGCCATTCCTGAGAAAGGCCCAGTCACTTCTGCTTATGAAATCTCCAGGTTTCTGTTTCCGATTTTTGCCATCGTACTCGTGGTAAGAGGCTTTCTGGTGGAGCCGTTCCAGATCCCGTCCGGTTCCATGTTGCCGACTCTTGAAGCCGGTGATTTTATTCTGGTGAACAAGTTTTCTTACGGACTACGTCTGCCTCTAGGGCACCAGAAATTCCTGGACCTTGGTTCTCCCGAGCGCGGTGATGTGATTGTGTTCCGATACCCGGAGGACCCCTCCATCGACTACATCAAGCGGGTGGTGGGGCTACCAGGGGACAAAATTCGCTTCCAGGACAAGCGACTTTATGTCAATGACCAGCCTGTCCCATTAAAACCGCTGCAACCCTATGAAAAAGATAGAGATTTTATGGTGCTGGAGGAGACACTGGGGGAAATGACGCACCACATTATCCTCTCAAACAACTATAATAGTATGGCGCAAGTGCTTGATGTTGAGGTACCTGATGGGCACTATTTTGTTCTGGGTGATAACCGGGACAATAGCCGGGACAGCCGCTTCTGGGGTTTTGTGCCGGATGAGCTCCTCAAAGGGCGGGCCTTTATGATCTGGCTGCATAAAAAGGAAGGAGAATGGCCGTCTGACTGGTCACGCATTGGTACCATTATCGAATAATCAGATGTTCAGGAGATGATTATGCATACAACAAGACAACGGGGAATGACGGCGGTAGGTTGGTTATTTGTTCTGGTTCTGGTCGCTGTATTTGCCACCATTTTAATCCGGCTCGTACCTGTCTATATCGATGGGTTTAATGTCTATTCTTCATTGTCATCGCTTGAATCGGATATTCAGGCAAAGGGCAAATCACCGCTTGAATTACGAAAAATGCTAATGAAGCGACTGGATATTAATATGGTGAGGGATGTGAAAACTGAAAATATCAGTTTCTCCCGCGATCGCAATGGCACTATCGTTGAAGTGGATTATGAAGTACGACGCAAATTATTTGGTAACTTATTTATGGTTGTTGTTTTCAACAAGTCAGTGACAATTCCCAATTAGTCAATGCACGATATTGCGTCCCTGAGTAAACGACTCGGTTACATTTTTAAAAATTCAGCACTGCTCGAAGTAGCACTGACACATCGCAGTGCCGGACGAGACCATTATGAACGAATGGAGTTTCTGGGAGATGCGGTACTCAACCTGGTTATTTCAGATGCCCTGTTTCAAAAATTCCCGGATGCCGCAGAAGGTCAGCTGAGTCGCTTACGTGCGTCGCTGGTAAAAGGCGATAATCTGTCGAAACATGCACGCCAACTCGAGTTGGGTGAATACCTGCGACTGGGTAGCGGTGAATTAAAAAGTGGTGGTTATCGCCGTAAATCGATACTTGCCGATGTCTTTGAGTCGATCATTGGCGCCATTTATCTTGATGCCGGATTTGAATCCGCGCGGGACTATATTCTTAATCGTTTTGCCAGTCAGATTGCCGAAACAAGTCTTTCCGCCGATTTAAAAGATCCAAAAACCCGTCTGCAGGAACTGTTACAGGCGCGTGGCTGCGAATTGCCATCTTATGAAATTCACAGCACCACCGGTAAGGCACACAATCAGGTATTTGAAGTCAAATGTCTGATTGAGCTTTTACCCGAACCGGTGCTCGGTTCCGGCCCCAGCAGGCGCAAGGCAGAACAGGCCGCGGCGAAACAGGTGCTTACATTACTGGATGAGTCGACATGAAAGATGCTTTTCGTTGTGGATATGTCGCCATCGTTGGTCGGCCAAATGTTGGTAAATCGACACTGTTGAATCGCCTGATTGGCCAGAAACTCAGTATCACGTCCAGAAAACCACAGACCACACGACATCAGATTCTGGGAATTAAAAGTCGCGAGGATGCCCAGATCATTTATGTTGATACACCAGGAATTAATAAGACTGACACACGTGCACTGCACCGTTATCTGAATAAATCCGCGAAGAGTATTATTCAGGATGTGCATGTCATTCTGTTTGTTATTGATGCCTTAAAATGGAATGACGAGGATGAAGTCGTGCTGTCTGCTTTGCAACAGTCACAAAACCCGGTAATTCTGGTTATTAACAAGGTGGATAAGGTAAAAGACAAGGACAAACTTCTGCCGTTTTTAAATAAAGTGCAGGGCAAGGCGGATTTTGTTGAAGTTGTGCCGGTATCGGCAACAAAGTCAATACAGACAGAACAACTCGAAGAGATTCTGATTCGCTATCTGCCTGAGTCCGAACCCTATTATCCTGATGATCAATTGACCACGCGTAGTTCCCGGTTTGTAGCAGGTGAAATCATTCGTGAAAAAATGATTCGACTACTGGGTGATGAATTACCCTATGTAACAAGTGTGGAAATAGAGAAATTCGAGGATACACCCAGGCTGCTTAAGTTACATGCGTTAATCTGGGTCGAGCGTGATAATCAGAAATCCATCGTTATCGGTAAGAATGGTGAAATGCTGAAAAAGATTGGTACCCAGGCACGGCTCGATCTTGAGAAATTCTTTGATAAAAAAGTCCACCTACAGACCTGGGTCAAGGTCAAAACCGGCTGGTCTGATGATGAGCGGGCCTTGCAGCAACTGGGCTATGTAGATGATCACTGACAATGCCTATGTTTTACATGGCCGTGCTTATCGCAATACCAGCATGATCGTGGATATGTTTACTCAGCAGCATGGTCGGATTGGACTGGTAGCCAGGGGTGCCAAACGGCCTAATTCCGACCTGTACAGTATACTGCAGCCTTTTCGCAGCCTGTTTATCAGCTGGGGAGGCCGTGGTGAATTAAAGACGCTTTATAGTGCTGAATCGTTGCGTGACACGAAACTGCCGGAATTGCACGGCGAACAGTTATTTCTGGGTTTTTATGTGAATGAACTGATGGCGCGCTTACTGCATCATGACGAGGCGCACAGTGATCTTTATATGAATTATCAATACTGCCTGCAACGTCTGGCGCAGGGTGGAGACAATGAAGCATCCTTGCGTAATTTTGAACTCGCCCTGCTGGACGAGCTTGGTTATGGCGTCAATCTTCGGCATGATTATCAGTCCGATGAAGAAGTTATCGCTGACAAGGTTTACGTTTTTCATCCGGAGCGGGGTGTCACGCAGGTGCATACAGCGGATGTTACAGACGTGTGTGTGCACGGTGATACCTTGCTGGCTTTGTCTGAACAGCAACTCAAGGGCGACCGGCAAAGAAATCAGGCAAAGCTTTTGCTTCGTGCCATCATCGAATATCATCTGGATGGCCGGCCATTGAAGACCAGGGAATTGTTTAGTCGCAGGAATCACCTGCATAGCTCAGAGTGAAGAACATGCAAAGCAGCAACAGAATTTTGCTTGGGGTCAACATCGATCATGTCGCGACCATACGTCAGGCCCGGGGCACACGTTATCCTGAACCGTTACAGGCAGCCAAAATTGCCGAGCAGCAGGGCGCAGACTCCATCACATTGCATTTACGTGAGGATCGGCGCCATATCCAGGATCGCGATGTGCGTATACTGATTGATATGCTCGAATCGCGCATGAACCTGGAAATGGCGGTCACGGATGAAATGCTGGCGATTGCCTGTGAAGTTCAGCCGGCAGATTGCTGTCTCGTACCCGAACGGCGTGAAGAACTCACGACAGAGGGCGGACTGGATGTACTTTCACAACCGAATCGCATTCGCGATGCATGTGCAAAACTGGCCGATGCCGGTGTGCGCGTCTCGATATTTATCGATGCAGACATAGAGCAGATTTCGGCGGCAGCCGAGTGTGGTGCACCGGTAATCGAAATCCATACCGGCCATTATGCGGATGCAGTTACGTCATCAGAACGACAATCGGAATATGACAAAATTATTCAGGCCGTTAAGCATGCACAGGGCCTGGGGTTGCAGGTCAATGCGGGACATGGTCTTGATTATCACAACGTCATGGATATTGCTGCGATCAGTGAAATTAGAGAACTGAATATCGGTCACGCTATCGTGAGCAGGGCGATTATGTCCGGACTGGCTGAGGCGGTGGCGGAAATGAAGCGATTAATGTTGCAGGCGCGTTCAGGTCACCCAGCTTTGCTGTAAATATTCGGGGCCTTCTTCAAGTAAACGGTTTACTTCGACTTCCAGCAATTGTGAATCCGTGTGAACGCGCTGTTGTTCGCGCGCCTTGATGGAATTTTCCAGTTGTTGTGCAACAGCACGCAGGGCTGGTACACCACAGTAGGCGGTTGAGCCATAAATTTTGTGGGCATGATCCCAGCAGGATTGCCAGTCCAGAGAACCTATGGCCTGTTTCAGGCCGGACAGGAGACTGGGTAACTCGGCCAGCAGCATCTCAAACAATTCCTTGGCCAGTTTTTCATTGCCGGCGGCCTGCTCCAGTGACTGGGCGATATCGAAAACTTTCGCTTTTAAATTCATGCACTTGTTCCGGATGAATTCTGCTAGAATGATGCATTATTTTTAGATCGAGATCCAGTGCATTGAGTAAATATAAAACAATTGGGGACTTTGTCGGTAATACACCACTGGTCCGACTGCAACGGCTTGTTCCCGAGCAAGGTAACAATACCATTCTGGTCAAACTGGAAGGGAATAACCCGGCGGGGTCGGTAAAGGATCGACCGGCGCTAAGTATGATCGCACGTGCAGAGCAACGGGGTGAAATCAAACCGGGCGATATACTCATCGAAGCTACCAGCGGGAATACCGGCATAGCACTGGCGATGGCGGCGGCGATCAAGGGTTATAAAATGATCCTGATCATGCCGGAGACCATGAGCCTGGAGCGGCGTGCATCCATGCGGGCATTTGGTGCCGAACTGATTCTTGTCTCCAGTGAAGCCAGTATGGAAGGGGCACGTGACCTGGCGCTTGAAATGCAACAACAGGGCAGAGGCAAGGTGCTCGATCAATTCTCCAATCCGGACAATCCACTGGCACATTACGAAGGAACAGGACCTGAAATCTGGCGCGATACAAATGGTGAGATCACGCATTTTGTCAGCGCAATGGGAACAACCGGTACCATCATGGGAACCTCACGTTATTTAAAGGAACAGAATCCGGCGATTCAGATTGTTGGTGTGGAACCTGCGGAAGGTGCGAAAATTCCGGGAATTCGACGCTGGCCGAAAGCTTACCTGCCAAAAATATTCGATGCTTCCCAGGTAGACATGACCCTGGAAGTCAGCCAGCAGGAAGCGGAACAAATGACGCGCGACCTTGCTGCCAAAGAAGGGATTTTCTGTGGAATCAGTTCAGGCGGTGCTGTTACCGCCGCTATCAGTCTGGCCGGGCAGGTGAGTAATGCCATGATCGTCGCCATTATTTGTGACCGCGGTGATCGTTATCTGTCAACAAATGTATTTCCGGCAGAATAGGTATGAATGTTTTTGTTTTTGATATTGAGACAGTTCCCGATGTGGAGTCAGGAAGAAAGCTCTATGATTTGCAAGGCCTGTCTGACAAGGAAGTCGCAGACGTCATGTTTCATAAACGTCGTCAGGAAACAGGTACGGAATTTCTCAAACTGCATTTACATCGCATTGTTGCAATCTCAGTGGCGTATCGTAGCCGGGATCGGTTTTCCGTCTGGTCACTGGGCGAGCCGGATTCCGGTGAGAAAGAACTGATCGAACGGTTTTTCTCCGGCATAGAAAAATATACTCCGACGATTGTTTCATGGAATGGCAAGGGATTTGATCTGCCGGTTTTACATTACCGGTCACTATTGCATGGTATTAATGCAACCCGTTACTGGGAAACAGGCGACAGCGACAATAGTTTTCGCTGGAACAATTATCTGAGTCGTTATCATGCACGTCACACCGACCTGATGGATGTGCTTGCCGGTTATGAATTACGCGCCTATGCACCGCTGGATGAAATCGCCACGATGCTGGGATTTCCAGGCAAGATGGGCATGAGTGGTGCAAAGGTCTGGGATGAATTCATGAATGGCAATATTCAGGGGATTCGGGACTATTGTGAAACAGACGTCGCAAATACTTACCTGGTGTATCTTCGTTTTGAATTAATGCGCGGTAATCTGACCATGCAGGAGTACGAGGATGAGTGCCAGCTGGTTCGTGATGTACTGAAGTCTGACAATAAACCACACTTGATTCAATTCCTGGAAAACTGGCAAACGCCGCAATAAATTATATGGCACGTCGTAAGAAAGCACTGCCAACAGAACCCTGCCAGGCGGAAGTCACGGATTTGACTCATACCGGCCAGGGTGTGGCGCATATCGATGGAAAAACAGTTTTTATAGATCGTGCCTTGCCAGGCGAAACCGTTGAGTTTGTTTATACACGTCGCCGCAGACAGTACGATGAAGGACGTTTGCATCGTGTACTCAGTCCGTCAAAAGATCGTGTAGAGGCGAAATGTCAGCATTTTGATATATGTGGTGGTTGTAGTCTGCAACACCTGTCGCACGAAGCACAGATTGCCATCAAACAGAAAATTCTGCTGGATAACCTTCAGCGCATTGGGCATGTAACAGCGGAGCACGTGCAAGGTCCAGTGACCGGTCCACAGTGGGGTTACCGGCGTAAAGCCAGGCTCGGCGTCAAACATGTGCATAAAAAAGGAAAGGTACTGGTCGGTTTCAGGGAACGCGCATCGCGTTACCTGGCGGATTTATTGCAGTGTGAAGTGCTGGTTCCTCAGGTGGGTCATCATTTGCAGGATTTGTCTGATTTAATCGCTTCCTTGTCATGTCCTGATGAGATTCCACAAATCGAAGTGGCGTTTGGAGACAGGGGCAGTGCACTGGTGTTTCGTCACCTGGTGGAACTCACTGACGAGGACCGTGCGAAACTTGTCGAATTTGCAAAAGAATTTTCTTTTGATATTTATCTGCAGTCAGGAGGACCGGAAACGGTGACACCATTGTGGCCAATGAATCCACAACTGAGTTACAGACTGAAAGATTATAAGCTGGAGTATCAGTTTTTGCCGACGGACTTCGTTCAGGTTAATGCAGAGATTAACAGTAAGATCGTTCCGCTGGTGCTGGATTTGTTAAAGCCGACAACTGATAGTCACGTGCTGGAATTGTTCTGCGGTCTGGGAAATTTTACCTTGCCGATTGCGCAGCAGGCCAGATCTGTAACCGCGGTTGAAGGAGAGCAGGGGCTTGTTGAACGCGCACGAGAAAATGCGAAGCTGAACAACATAGAGAACGTCGACTATCATGTTGCCAACCTGATGGATGATCTTGCCGACTTGCCATTCTGGCGCAAGCATGACTATGACAGGGTGTTTCTCGATCCGCCACGCAGTGGCGCGGAACAGGTAGTACACCAGATTGGTCGCATGGCCATTGCGCATATTGTTTATGTTTCCTGTAATCCGGCAACCCTGGCGCGTGATGCCGGAATTCTTGTCAACGAGTATGGTTATGAAATGACAAAAGCGGGTATCATGGATATGTTTCCACACACTGCACATGTCGAGTCGATCGCGGTATTTACCAGGAAGTAATTTATGGGCGTGGAGATTGAGCGAAAGTTCCTGGTCAGGCACGATGCCTGGCGTGATCAGGCCGATCAGGGGACACTGTACAGACAGGGCT
This sequence comes from uncultured Gammaproteobacteria bacterium, assembly GCA_937967995.1. Taxonomy (GTDB): domain Bacteria; phylum Pseudomonadota; class Gammaproteobacteria; order UBA6429; family Thiohalophilaceae; genus CALBTB01. The sequence continues at coordinate 485,170 of CALBTB010000009.1, read as the reverse complement.
ATCTCATTGGCTCAGAACATGCTTCAGTTCGGGTCAGGACAGAGGGGCAACAGGCCTATCTGAACATAAAAAGTGCCACACTGGGTGTGCGACGTATGGAGTTCGAATATCCCATCCCGGTTGATGATGCGAATACTTTACTGGAAACGCTCTGTGAAAAACCCTTGATTGAAAAAATTCGCTACCGGATCCCACAGGGCGATCTGGTCTGGGAAATCGATGAATTCAGGGGTGAGAACGCCGGCCTGATTGTCGCAGAAATAGAACTGCAATCAGAACAACAGACTTTTTCCGTTCCTGACTGGCTGGGGGATGAGGTATCATCCGATCCGCGTTATTATAATGTCAGCCTGGTAAAGCATCCCTACAGGGACTGGACGAATAATCGATAATGCATATTATTATTTCCATTGCCGATCAGCGATTACAATTGCACGATACCAATGACATGGTCATGGATGTGAGTGTTTCAACAGCAAAGAAGGGTATGGGCGAAGTCAATGGCAGTGAATGTACACCGCGCGGCTGGCATCAGATTCGTGCCAAAATCGGACAGGGACAGAAAAGTAATGCGGTCTTTGTCGGCAGGCGTCCGACGGGTGAAATTTACCAGCCTGATATGAAACAGACCTATCCGGAGCGTGACTGGATACTGACGCGTATTTTATGGTTAAGTGGACTTGAACCCGGGTTTAACCGACTCGGTAATGTCGATACGATGCGACGCTATATTTATATACATGGTTGTCCGGATGAGGATGAAATGGGCAGACCTGGATCACACGGTTGCATCAAGATGCGCAATAAAGACGTTATTGATTTGTTTGATCGCGTAAATATCGGTACACGGGTTTATATTACGGAGCAAGCAATATGTCCCTAGGGCCAGTCATGCTGGATATTTCTGGAACAGAGCTGACACCTGAAGACAGGGAACTGCTGTTACATCCGGCAGTGGGTGGCGTCATTCTATTTTCACGTAATTTCGATAGTATTGACCAGATACAGGAATTACTAAAGCAAATTCATGCGCTGCGGGATCCACACCTGTTAATCGCCATCGATCATGAAGGTGGCCGGGTGCAGCGCTTTCACGATGGATTCACACGCTTACCTGCCGCCAGACGCATTGGTGAACTCTACGACCATAACCGCAAAGCAGCCAGGGAACTGGCGACACGGGTAGGCTGGTTAATGGCCATTGAATTACGTAGCATTGGCGTGGATTTCAGTTTTGCACCCGTGGTCGATCTTGACTACGGCTGTTGTGCCGTTATCGGTGATCGGGCGTTTCATTCGAATCCACATGCGGTATATGAGCTGGCATATGCTTATATAAAGGGAATGGACAAGGCGGGTATGGCGGCCGTGGCGAAACATTTTCCCGGTCACGGCGCGGTAACGGAAGATTCGCATCTTGCCATTCCGGTGGACAATCGATCCCTTGAAGATATATTTCAACACGATGTTTACCCGTATCGCTTGCTGGCACAAAATAACCTGGCCGGCATAATGCCGGCACATATTGTTTATCAAAAAGCAGACAAACAACCCGCAGGCTTTTCCCGCTTCTGGCTGAAAAAGGCGCTACGTGAGCAACTCGGATTCAATGGTGTTATCTTCAGTGATGATCTTGACATGGAAGGTGCCAGTATCGCCGGTGAACAATATGCAGATCGGGCACGTTCAGCTCTGGATGCCGGATGTGATATGATCCTGGTTTGCAATAACCGGCGTGGTGCAGAGGATGTGGTGGAGAGCCTGTCCGACTGGAATAACCCGGTTACAAACGCACGTCTGGTAAGAATGCATGGACGACATGAACTGAACCGTCAGGCGTTACGAAAACTTGCCGAATGGCATGATATTTCCGATCTGGTACAACGTTACGTTGAGGAACCAACAATTGAATTCAATTTCTGAGACGGGTTATGTGGGAATGGATTAAAATACAGGCAACAGAAGTAGCCGGTGACAATGCCTGGATGGTGCAAATCTTTGTCATTATTTTCCTCGCGTTACTTCTGGATTTTATACAAAAAGGTATCCTTAAAAGATTAAGCCGGAAATTAAGCACGACCAGAACACTCTGGGACGACTCATTGCTTAATGCGCTTCGCGCGCCACTGTCACTGTTTATCTGGATTATGGGCATCAGTTTTGCCCTTGATATTATTGACTTCAGCTATTCCACCAGAATTCGGGAAATTGGCCTGATTATCTGTGTTAGCTGGACAGTTATTCGATTTATCAAGAACGTTGAAGAAGCCATTATTCGAAAGGGTGAGGCTGTTGGCGATAAAATCGATCGCACTACGGCCGATGCAATTGCCCAGTTACTGAGAGTTTCTGTTTTTATCACCGCTGTTCTGGTTGGCCTGCAGACGATCGGTGTCAATATTTCCGCCGTACTGGCTTTTGGCGGTATAGGTGGTATTGCTGTGGGTTTTGCCGCCAAGGACCTGCTGGCTAATTTTTTTGGTGGCCTGATGATCTATCTGGACAGACCGTTTGCAGTGGGTGACTGGGTTCGTTCTCCGGACAGAAACATAGAAGGTACTGTTGAACATATCGGCTGGCGCTTAACGACCATAAGGACCTTTGACAAACGGCCTTTATATATTCCCAATTCGATTTTCATGTCAATATCCGTAGAAAACCCGTCGCGAATGTCGCATCGGCGTATCTATGAAACCATTGGTGTGCGTTACGATGATGTGGAAAAACTACCGACTATCGTTGAAGATGTTAAAGCGATGCTGAAAGAACATCCCGATATCGCAACCGATCAAACAATGATTGTGAATTTTGACAAATTTGCTGCTTCGTCACTGGACTTTTTTGTTTATACATTCACCAATACAACAAACTGGATAGAGTTTCACAGAATCAAACAGGACGTTCTGTTTCGAATCAGTGAAATAATTGCTTCACACGAAGCAGAGATTGCGTACCCTACGTCGACAGTGCATATTCCGGCAGGTGTGCAACTTGATAGCCGTCATGAATTACCGGCACCTGAACCGGCCAGTTAGTCGCAGAGTAGAATCACAAATCTATGGCAGATAAACTCATGATCGTGATGGTGAATACGGACCCGAGTCGAGGCCCTGAAATGTGCGCGCCTTTTTTTCAGGCGACCGTTGCCGCGGCCATGGATTATACGGTGGAAGTCATCATGACGGGTAGTGCTGCCGAACTGGCGCGCACTGGATTTGCTGAGAAAATAAAAATTCAGGAAGGTAATCCAAAAACGGCCTATGATTTTATCAGGGAAGCCCATGATGCCGGTGTTGTATTCAAGGTTTGTACTCCCACGCTTGAGTTATGGGGTGATGATTTGATTCCGGAAATATCCGAGACTGTAGGCGCCGCCTATATTATCAGTGAAGCCATGAGTGGCGAAACCGTAACATTTACTTATTGAAAGAGATCAGTTTGAATCCAGAAACGGTTTTAAAAAAGGCCGATTGCCTGTACACGAATGAACAGGTCCAGTCTGCATTAAGAGAAATGGCGCAGTCGATTACTCGTGATATGGCTGATAGCAATCCGTTGGTTTTGTGTGTCATGTCCGGCGCGCTTATTCCTGCAGGTCATCTGCTGACCATGTTGAATTTTCCATTGCAGCTCGATTATATACATGCCACCCGCTATCGCGGCGAAACAAAGGGCGGTACGTTACACTGGCTTAAGAAACCCGAGTTTTCATTAAGAAACCGGACGGTTCTGTTAATCGATGATATTTATGATGAAGGTGTTACACTGTCTGAGTTGATCAAATTCTGTGAATCTCAGGAAGCTGATCGTGTTTATACTGCCGTGTTGGTCAATAAACTGCATGATCGTAAATGCAAAGTCAATATTGATTATATCGGGCTTGAAACAGATGACCGGTATTTATTCGGGTATGGCATGGATTACAACGATTACCTGAGGAATGCACCCGGTATCTACGCGATTCCGGACGAGGAATAAAATGGCAAAACTGGCGATTATTGGCGGAACCGGCTTAACAAGCCTGCCCGATCTGGAAATTACCGCTCGTGAACTGCACGTGAGTCGGTATGGCGAGCCATCCGCGCCGTTAACACGTGGCAACCTGGATGGCATGGAAATTCTTTTTTTGCCTCGCCATGGAGCCGGCCATACAATTCCGCCACACCAGGTGAATTACCGCGCCAATATATCAGTGTTAAAAGATGCCGGTGTGGACAAAATTATTGCAATAAATGCCGTTGGTGGAATAGCTGCTGAGATGCCACCGCCATCACTGGTTATTCCGGATCAGATTATTGACTACACATGGTCACGCGAACATACCTTCTTCGAAGACTCAGAAGACGTCGTGCATATCGATTTTACGCATCCATATTGCGAAGAATTACGCCAGGCTTTAATTAATGCGGCCCAACAGGCGAAACTGGATGTGCATACAACTGCCACCTATGCGGCTACACAGGGACCGCGGCTGGAAACGGCAGCGGAAATCAACCGACTGGAAAACGATGGTTGTCATATCGTTGGAATGACAGGGATGCCGGAAGCGGCCCTGGCCCGGGAAGCGGGGTTGTGCTATGCAAGTGTCTGCGTGGTTGCCAATATGGCCGCGGGTCGGGCCGAGGGTGAAATTACATTAAGTGAAATAGAGAAGCAGTTGAGTGTCGGAATCGCCAATGTAAAATCATTGCTGGTGAAACTGATCACTTCTATGTAAGACTGATTCAGCTTTTCTTGTCACCACTTTCAAAAGGTGTGGCAAGAATAATCACGCCCAGTACAGGGTGGTCGATATAATGCACTTCCTTGCTGCGCATTTTACGGCTTTCCATCAGGTGATAAACGATTTGTTGCGGTAATGTTGCTTCAAGCTGATCGTCATCCAGGTTGGCGGCCGTCAGTATCCGTGTGCTGCCAACCGGAATATTGGTGGTATAGGTCAGATTGAATTCAGCATGCAGGTAACGGGACAGGATGATCTTGATGTAGCCATCCAGAATATTACGAGTCTGTACGTTTGCTGTTGGGGCTGGCAGGTTGACGGCTGGCATATCCGGTTTAACCCTTTGTTTTACGGCTTGCTGGCTATCAGTCTGCAAAAATGAACGTGTAATATGCACAGGAATCGCTTCAGACGATTCCATGCCCGGTTGGCGCCAGGCTGTATGCAGTAAAATGCGATAGTTATTATTTTGCTCCAGAAGTTTCGCTTCTTCCCTGAGCTGAAAATATTTGTTGTGTATCGGCTTGAATGTCCATTTCGGGTTATAGAATTTTGGTATGGGGCCAGGATAGGGCTGTCCTAACTCAACAAACTGCGGCGGCTTTTCAAGTGTGAAATCGGTCTTCCACACCTCGGAGATTCGGGCTTCCCGATCCAGTGACTCGAAGATAATAACTTCGAAGTCGTAATAACGCACTTCTTCGGCTTGTGCATGAACGCCAAACAGCGCCAGGCAGCAATATAAATATGGGATTAGTCGGTTTTTCATCATGGCTGGCATTCTACTTGAAATATGACAAAAAAACTGCCGCTTCGTTCATATTGCGGTTCAGGCTGCCTGCTTTATAATCAGTCTTTGTAACAACGTCCGAATAAACTCAACCCGCTCGTCAGCGGTAGTCGTTTCGTAGCTGATGCGTAGCTTGTTGTTCCCATCCAGTTTATAGGTCGCAGACTGCTTTTGTATGAGTTCGATAATCTGTCCCGTATCGACGTTAGGACTATCGCCGAACAGAATATGACCTCCCTGGTTGCCGAGATCGATTTTCTGAATACCCAGTTGTTCGGCCAGAATGCGCATAGAGGCGGTATAAAACAAATTATGGACAGGCTCTGGTAATAACCCAAAGCGGTCGATCATTTCCACTTTCAGTTCATCCAGCTCCGTGTCGGTTTTGGCGCTGGCAATGCGCTTGTACAACACGAGTCGTTCATGTACGTCGGGCAGGTAAATTTCCGGAATCAATGCCGGTACGTGTAACAGGATTTCGGTACTGGTTTTCTCCAGACCCATCTCAGCGGTTTTTCCTTCCTTGAGCGATTTGACCGCGCGTTCCAGCAGTTCGGTATACATCGAGTAACCAATCTCCTGCATCTGACCGCTTTGTTCATCACCCAGCAGTTCACCGGCACCGCGGATTTCCAGGTCGTGAGTTGCCAGAGTGAAACCGGTTCCCAGTGTTTCAATAGATTCGATGGCTTCGAGTCGTTTTTTGGCATCGGCTGAGATGGCCGACATCGGTGGCACAACCAGGTAACTGTAGGCGCGGTGGTGCGAGCGGCCGACACGGCCACGTAACTGGTAGAGCTGGGCAAGGCCGAACCGATCAGCCCGGTTGATTATCATGGTATTAGCGTTGGGTATATCGATACCGGTTTCAATGATAGTCGTACATACCAGTATGTTGAATCGCTGATGGTAGAAGTCCGACATCACCTGTTCCAGTTCACGTTCACGCATCTGGCCATGCGCAAATTCAATGCGCGCATCAGGCAACAGTTTTCTGAGTTTATCGACTTCTTTTTGTATTGTTTCAACCTGGTTATGAACGTAAAAGACCTGTCCGCCGCGTTTGAGTTCACGCGTGATGGCTTCGATAATCAGGTTATTATTCCATTGGGAAATAAACGTTTTGATTGCCAGCCGCTTGGCAGGCGGTGTCGCGATGATGGATAAATCACGCATACCGGACATGGACATATTCAGTGTGCGGGGGATGGGTGTTGCTGTTAACGTCAGAATATCGACTTCAGAGCGCAATGATTTGAATGTCTCTTTTTGCCGGACGCCAAACCGATGTTCTTCATCGATAACAACCAGGCCGAGAGATTTGTAACGAATTTCTTTCTGCAACAGTTTGTGCGTCCCGATCACAATATCAATTTTACCGGCCGCCAGATCCGCGATCACAGCGTCCTGTTGTTTTTTGGAACGAAAGCGGGACAGGCTGTCGACGCGTACAGGCCATTCAGAAAAACGGTCACTGAAGGTCTGCCAGTGTTGTTGTGTTAATAATGTGGTTGGGGAAAGGACCGCCACCTGTTTGCCGTTCATGACGGCAACAAAGGCAGCACGCATGGCTACTTCCGTTTTCCCGAAACCGACATCGCCACAGACCAGGTGATCCATCGGGCGGTGTGCAGCCATATCACGCAGTATATTTTCGATGGCTGTCTGTTGATCCGGTGTTTCTTCAAACGGGAATTCACTGGCAAAGGCGTTATACTGTGCCTGGTCGATTTTGTAGGCATAACCCTGTCTGGCTTCACGGCGTGCATAGATATCCAGTAATTCTGCTGCGACATCACGTACACGTTCCTGTGCTTTGCGTTTGGCGCGTTCCCACTGACCACTGCCAAGTTTATGTAGCGGTGCCGTTTCCGGCGACATCCCGGTATAACGACTGATCAGGTGGAGCGAAGCAACGGGTACATAGAGTTTGTCCTGATCCGCGTATTCAAGCATCAGGAACTCTGCTTCGATGCCACCCGTTTGTAATGTTTGCAGGCCGCGATAACGACCGACACCGTAATCTTCGTGGACAACAGGTGAACCAATTGTCAATTCAGCCAGACTTCTGAAAATATTTTCGCTGTCGCGTTGTTGTCGTTTTCGTCGTCGTCGTTGCAGTACCTGCTGGCCAAACAACTGGGTCTCGGTAATAACATGAATGTCAGGTTCGGTAACAGCGAGCCCCTGTTCCAGAGGTGCGACACTGATACCGATTTTTTCCTGCGATTCAAGAAAATCCTGCCAGTGCTGAAAGTTGCTCGGATTGATGTGATTGTTGCGCAGTAACGCCAGCAGGGTTTCGCGTCGGCCGGGAGATTCGGCAACAAACAGGACACGCCCTGAATAATCATCAAGGAAGTGATTGAGCGACTCGGTTGGTGTCTCGCTGCGTGAATTAATCAATAAGGGCGGCGGCGCCAGAGTGGCATAATTAACGGCACTGTCTGATTCTATTTCAAAGCGTTGCCATTGTATTTGCGCGTAGTCATTGAGTCTTTCATGAATATAGCCGTTGCTCAGAAACAGTTTGTCCGGTGGCAGCAGTGGTCGTTCGATATCGTGCCGGGCAGACTCATAACGAGAGGTGGTTTCCTGTTCAAACTTTGCAGTATGTTCGGCCAGGTCCGACTGGCAAATGATCAGGGTGTTGTCCGGTAAATAATCGAACAGGGTATCAGTCCGTTCAAAAAACAGCGGAATATAATATTCAATACCGGATGGCGCACGACCATCCGACACTTCGCGATAGATGACAGATCGTGACGGGTCACCTTCAAACTCGACACGATATGCCTGGCGGAACTGGCGTATGCCGGCTTCGTCGAGCGGAAACTCGCGAGCCGGAAGCAGGCGCAATTGATCAACCTGCTCGATAGTACGTTGTGATTCAGGATTGAAAGTGCGAATGCTTTCCACTTCATCATCGAACAATTCAATGCGTAACGGGTAAGTCTGACCCATCGGGTACAGGTCGATGAGACTGCCGCGAATGGCAAACTCACCATGCTCCATGACGGTTGAAACATGCTGATAACCTGATTCAACCAGTTGTTGCCGAAATGCATCAAACGACAGGGTTTGTCCCTGTTTGATATAAAGGCTGTGCTGGCGAATGTACGCTCGTGGCACGAGCCGGTGCATGAGTGTCTGGACCGGAACGATCAGAATGCCCTTGTTAATCTCGGGCAGCAGGTACAGGGTTTCCAGACGCTGCGAAATAATATCCTGGTGCGGGGAAAAGACATCATAGGGAAGGGTTTCCCAGTCCGGAAAATGCAGTGTCGCGTGTTCGTTGTCGCGCAGGTAGAACTGAAGCTGATCGTTGAGGTGCAGGGCGCTGGCAGTATCATCAGTAATGACCACCACCAGCCCATCCTGTCGGGCGACAATCCGTTCCAGGGCGAGTCCCATGGCGCTGCCGTACAACTTGCCCCATTGCACAACAGGCTGCTGTGATGACGGAGTTAATGGCGAAAATAAGGACTGTAATTGGTGCGACATTTGACCTGGAACTTACTCAAATACTGGGCTGGTTTATGCGGCCCATATTCTAGCGACCCGGCCCGGTGAATGACACACTCAATTTTGACGATTAGAAAGAAAACGGGCCGGTGAGAACCGGCCCGTTAACTGGTCTTGTTGCTGGTTTTTAAAAATGCAGGAACAACTGGGCGTAGACGCCTTCAAAATCCAGCTCTCCATACGAGTCGTCCAGATCATCCAGCTCGAAATTCACATTCTTGATGCCGGCTTCGATACCCAGCATGAAATCCGTGGTGTAGCGTGCGTAGATGTGGGTGTCTGTGACGCTGCTGTCGCCTACGGAGAGGGCGGACAGATTACCACCGAGGGTTAACCCGGTCAGGGGCAGGGCAATTTCCACGCCGACATAGCCCATCGGCACAACGCCATCAAAGGTTGCCGTTGCACTGTCCAATGCGCCACCGGTTTCAGTGATCGAGACTTTACCGTCGACGATTTTGGCAGTCAGGCCCAGGTCCAGGCTCACCACATTATCGAGCACTTCGTAGTACAGGGTGATGTCTGTCATATCCAGGTCGAGGCTGCTACTTACATTGGCACTGAAGTTTGCACCACCAAACAGCTTGGAACCGCTGATAGTTCCGGTGCCACTGGTTTCCACAGAGGTGGTAAACACTTTCACGTTGGGTAAAACCGGAATCGGGTGCTCGATGATGGCAAAGGCGGTACCACTGTCATCGTCTTTCCAGCCTAATTCGTTTTTCAGGTCGATATCGTTATTAGAGTCAGTACTCTGGTAGCGAACTTTTCCGCTGACTTCCCAGTCCCACATTCCCCCGCCAGCCCACACGCCAAGCACGTCGGCCTGGGCAAGCTGTGTCAGTGAGAATCCAAATGCACAAAGTGCGGCAAAAAGTGATTTTTTCATCGTCTTCCTTTCAAGCTAAGTGACTGAATTTAAGTATCAATCATGACAGCCAGTTTGCAAGGCCTAAACCGGCCGATGTTGGCAAATTGCGAAAATCCGAGCTTTAAATATCGACCATGATCCCGATCACATAAATAATCAGAAAAATATTGACGAAAATGCGCTCAAATCGGCTTATTAAGCTTATATATAGTGAAGTTAATACGCCCATTTTGCCTGTTTTGGAAATGTGAACTACGTCATATTTTCGACCTTGACGGTCTCGCGTGAGCTAAGTGCCTGAAAACATTAAATTCATTAGCCTGAATGGCCCCTTTTTAAGTCTTTGAAAAGCCTGCCGTTATTCTCTAGCAAGTTACCACGAGGGATAGAGAATGCGCTGGATCGTTATCATGACATTATTTCTGGGATTGCAGACAGGTGTGCAGGCCGATGAGCTGCATGTGGTCCTGAACGGTAAGGCCATTCACCTCGATGACGGTAACTACAACGAGGATAACTGGGGTCTGGGCGTGGCCTACGACTGGGCACCGCGCAAGAACTGGATTAAATTCCTCAATGCCAGCTACTTCAAGGACAGTAATGACCAGACCTCCCGTTACGCCGGCGGCGGACTGAAGCGTCGCTATCACCTGAACAGTGACAAGGATGGCTGGCGTGTCGATGTGGGTGCTATCGCGTTTCTGATGACCCGTAAGGACTTCAAAGACAATGATCCGTTTCCAGGCGTCTTACCCTTTGTCGCAGTAGCCAATGGTCCGGTAACGTTAAACATGACCTATATTCCGGAAGTCTCGCCAAAGCACAAGGACCTGATTTATTTTCAGCTACTGGTGCGTATCAAAACATTTGACTAGCATTCGGTACGGCGCCGAATGCGTGCCTCATACGCCTCCCGGGCAATACGTACATCATCCAGAAAGTAGGGCAGTTCCTCCAGCGTCAGGGCCTGTGGTCCATCGACCAGTGCGGTGGGCGGGTCGGGATGAAAATCCACCAGGATCATATTGGCACCGGCGATCACACCCTGTGCCGTGACATGAAAAACATCCAGTATGCCGTTGGGATCCGCATCGCGGGAACCAACTGAGTGGGAAGGATCGATACATACGGGCATGCGGGTGAGACGTTTTACGACGGGAATGTGTGCGAAGTCGACAAAATTTCGATGTGGATCGCCCATATTGGTTTTCATACCGCGCAGACCAAAGATTACTTTGGTATTGCCTTCGCTGGCCATGTATTCGGCCGCATTAATGGATTCTTCCAGCGTGATACCAAAGCCGCGTTTTAACAGCACCGGAAATTCGCGTTGTCGTCCCACGGCCTTGAGCAGTTCAAAATTTTGTGTATTGCGTGTGCCAATCTGCAACATCACACCGGTTGGGTGACCGGTTTTTTCCAGTGCGGTCCTGATTTCTTCGACATGGTTTTCATGCGTGACCTCCATGGCAATGACCTTGATGTCGTACTTGCCCGCCAGTTCAAACACATAATCCAGACAGGCCTTGCCATGGCCCTGAAACGAATACGGATTGGTGCGCGGTTTGTAAGCGCCCATGCGTGTACATGACTGGCCATGATCGCGTAAGGCACGCATCATCTGTTCGACATGTTCCGGTGTATCCACGGCACATAAACCGGCAAAGATGTTCAGGTTGTCCTGTCCAAAATGAATGCCATTGTATTCAAACGAACTGGCACGATGTTCATCACGATGTCGACCCAGGATGCGAAATTCATCCGAGATGCGAACCACACGTTCAACGCCGGGTAATGCGGCAATGGAATCTTTATCCAGAGCCGCGGTGTCACCGATCAGATAAAACTCCGTCAGGATCTGTTGCGTACCGTGTTCCTGATGTTCCCTGATGGTAATGTTGGGAAGCTGTTCCAGGTGTTCGCGTACCGTGTGATATTCTTCACGGGTCTGGTCGACATTGGGTTTCAGAATGACAATCATGAGTTTCAGTTCTTGTTTGTATGATCCCGATAGCGGTGAGTGATATCAGAATAGGCATCAATACGACGATCGCGTAAATACGGCCAGATACGGCGTACTGATTCCACGCGCTGGTAATCGACAGTTGTTGTCAGGACCTCATCACCTTCATGTGCCGCCTGTGCAAGCAGTTCTCCCTGTGGTCCGCAAATGAAACTGCCACCCCAGAAATCAATGCCATTTTTAGCATTGCCCGGTGTGGCTTCAAAACCGGCGCGGTTAGCGGCAATGACCGGCAAACCATTGGCAATGGCATGCGCACGCTGAATGGTAAGCCAGGCTTCATACTGGCGTTGTTTTTCCGCAGTGTCGTCATTTGGGTCCCAGCCAATTGCCGTGGGATAAAGCAGTATATCGGCACCGGCCAGCGTCATGAGGCGGGCGGCTTCCGGAAACCACTGGTCCCAGCAAACCAGTACTCCAAGGCGTCCAACGGAGGTTGGTATGGGATTGAAACCCAGATCGCCCGGCGTGAAGTAGAATTTTTCATAGTAGCCGGGATCATCCGGTATATGCATTTTTCGATAAATACCGGCCAGACTGCCATCACTGTCCAGCACGGCGGCAGTGTTGTGATACAGGCCACGCGCACGGCGTTCAAACAGGGAAGCAACAATCACGATACGATGCTGTTTGGCCAGGCTCGACAGTTCATTGGTGCTGGGGCCCGGAATGGATTCGGCCAGATCGAAACAGGCGGTGTCTTCCGTCTGGCAAAAATACAGGCTGTTATGCAGCTCCTGTAACAGGACCAGCTTGGCGCCCTGTTGCGCGGCATGTTCTATCCCAGCCGTAATCTTTGCCATGTTATCGCTGCGCGAGTCGCTGCATTGGTGTTGCAGCAGGGCGACAGTCAGTGAATTTGAATTCGTCATGCAAGTTAGTATATCGCAGATTTATTCGGGCACGAGGATGATTTTTACTATGCAGGCTGATACCATCCTGACATGATGAATTGGGTATTCAGAATTACATCGTCATTTACACTGGCCAGCCTGCTACTGGTGGCATCCTGTTCAACCACGCCTGAAGAAATCGAGTTACTGGACAAAAGCTTTACCTTATACGAGCACGCGCTGCGCTGGCAGGACTATGACCTGGTGATTAGCTTTCACAAAAACGAACGGGAAAAGCTCACCGAAGCAAGACGCAAGTTTCTCAAACGTTTTCGAGTCACTTCCTACAATGTCGTTTATAACAAAGTCGAACCGGACAACAAGCATGCCCTGCAGGTTGTCGAAGTGAAATACTACAATGATGAATATGCCATAGTCCGTGATGTCACACTTAACAACCAGTGGGAATATGACGAGAAAGCCAACCGCTGGCACTTGATCAATGACCTGCCTGCTTTCAGGTAGCGCTTAATTTACCAGAGAACCTACCGGCAACTGCATTGTCAGGCAGTGCAGGCTGCCTCCCTGTTGAATAATATTGCGTGCTTTTACCGGGATGATTTCCCTGTCTGGAAAACAGTTCTCCAGTGCCGTGCAGGCGATGTCATCCATTGGATCATCATACACCGGTACTAAAACAGTTCGATTAATTATGAGAAAGTTGGCGTAACTGGCCGGTAAGCGTTGCCCGTACTGGTTGTAAATAGCGGCGGGAATTGGTAACGGGATCAGGTTGTACGGTTTGCCATTTGCCCGGCGCAGGTCTTTCAGTTCAGTTTCCATGTCCTGCAGTGTCCCAAAGTGTTCATCTTTTTTGTCGCGACAGGCCGTATAGGCAATCGTGTCTGTGTTACAGAAACGGGCCAGCATGTCGATGTGACTGTCGGTGTCATCACCGGCCAGTTCACCATGCGACAGCCAGTGTATTTTGTTAATCCCCAGATGTTGCTGAAAATAATCCTGATAATCCGATTCACTCATTTGCGGGTTACGCGTCTTGCTTAACAGGCAGGTTCGGGTAGTCAGTAAGGTACCGATGCCATCCGTGTCGATACTGCCACCTTCCAGGATGAGTTGATGTGACTGCGTGTCGGATGTAAACAGGCCGGTCTCAAACAGGTGCCTGCAGATCTGGTCATCCTGGTTGGCAGCAAACTTTCCACCCCAGCCATTAAACCGAAAATCATGTAATTGAATGTGGTTGTCGCATGTTACGGAGAGAGGGCCACTATCGCGTAACCAGGTGTCGTCATAGGGGACTTCGATAAAGATGATACTTTCCAGACTGATACCGTTGGCATCGAGCTGATCCATGGCCTGTTGTTTGACTTGCGCATTGTGAACCAGCAATACAACACGTTGCTGTTGAATGATATTGGCAATGAGATCAGAAAAGACGTGTTGTATGGCCGTGAGACTGGCTTGCCAGTCAGTGTCGGCATGTGGCCAGGCCAGCAGGACGGCATCCTGTGGATGCCATTCAGGCAGCAGGGTCGTACTCAAATTCAGCGTTTGTGCAGAACAGCGTGCACGACGTGGTCGTACTCGAAATACACCGTAAAGTTACCGTACACCCAGCGAGAGATCGGCGGTTCACCGATAGCATGTATGCGCTCGCTCGGGGTGCCGAAGCGTTCTTCCACCGTGTCTTTGGTCATGCCTCGACCCGGCAGCGTAAAGCTCAGGGTCTGGGCAGGGACATCGATCGGCATTTCGCTCGGCTCACTTTCTGGAATTTCCGCGGGTTCCGGCATGCTGAGCACATCAGACAGGGCTGGTGTGGAAAGCCATAAACCGGTGAATGCTATTAGCCAGAAACGTGTTTTCATCATTGCCTCCAGAACCGCCCTCGGGACCTCAGAATATAAACAAACTATACAACATCAATGAGTTATGAGCAAAACCTAATCATAAAAATGAATAATCTGACAGGTTTTTCACCGAATACCCAATAAATCCAGAGATTTATAGGGTTATTGCTTGATATTCCGGCCCGCAAGCAGTATTGATTATAAATGGTCTACGTCGATACCACATTTAACACAGACAGCCAAACCACGCCTGAACAGGTCGAAAACTGGGTCAAGGCGTTAGGCTATGCCGTGGACACGCAGGAAGCGGCCATGATCCGCAAGGCCTTTTCACTGGCTGACGAGGCACATGGCGGCCAGACCCGTGCGTCCGGTGAACCCTACATCAATCACGCCATGGCGGTGGCGGAAATTCTGGTCGAATTGCACCTCGATCCGGAAGCGGTGGCCGCGGCCATTCTGCACGACGTGGTGGAAGACACGGCGGTGACGTTGGAGGATATTCAGGTGCAGTTTGGCGAGTCCGTCGCGCACCTGGTGGATGGTGTGACCAAGCTGGCCTTTATCGAACAGCAGGATCTCAGTGAGCGCGGAACCCGTGAGCATCTGCATGCCGAGAGTCTTCGCAAGCTGTTACTGGCCATGGCCGAAGACATACGCGTGGTGCTGATCAAGCTGGCCGATCGTCTGCACAACATGCGCACGCTCAAGTATCTGCCCGAACACAAACAGCAACGTGTCGCCAAGGAAACCATGGACATCTATGCGCCGTTGGCGAACCGGCTTGGTATCTGGCAAATCAAGTGGGAGCTGGAAGACCTGGCATTTCGTTATCTCGATCCCGTGAACTACAAAAAAATTGCTTCGTTCCTGGACGAACGACGCGTCGATCGGGAGCGTTACATCGACAATGCGATTCGCATTATTCGTGCTGAAATGCAAAAGGCCGGCATCAAGGCAGACATTTATGGTCGTCCCAAGCACATTTATAGCATTTCGAAAAAAATGCAGCGCAAGGGTGTTTCTTTTCATGCTCTGTACGACGTGCGTGCGATTCGTATTCTGGTTGACAAAGTACAGGACTGTTACGCGGCACTGGGTGCCATCCATACCATCTGGCGGCACATCCCCAATGAATTTGACGACTACATTGCGACACCCAAAGAAAACATGTACCAGTCGATTCATACGGCGGTGATTGGACCGGAAGGCAAAACACTGGAAGTACAGATACGCACCCGCGAAATGCATCAGCATGCTGAATTGGGTGTGGCCGCGCACTGGACGTACAAGGAAGGCTCCAAGGCTGATGCCAAGTATGATCAGAAAATTGCCTGGCTGCGGCAGTTACTGGAATGGAAAGATGAATCCGACGATGCCGGCGATTTTATTGACCGGTTTAAATCCGAAGTTTTTCAGGACCGTGTCTATGTGATTACACCACAGGGCGATATTATCGATTTACCGCAGGGCGCGACGCCACTGGATTTTGCCTATCACATTCACACCGATGTGGGTCATCGTTGCCGTGGCGCACGTGTCGATGGTCGTATCGTTTCACTGACTTACGAATTAAAAAGCGGCGAACAGGTGGAAGTCCTGACGACCAAGATTGGTCGCCCCAGTCGTGACTGGTTAAATCCGCAACTCGGTTATCTCAAGACTTCACGCGCAAGGGCCAAGGCGCGTCACTGGTTCAAGCAACAGGATCATGCGCAGAATGTGGCAACAGGACGCGAAGCGCTGGAAAAAGATCTGCGCCGACTGGGTTTGCAGGGCATTAATCATAAAAACCTCGCGGAAAAATTTAACTTCAGTGATGTCGATGAATTTTATGCCGCGGTCGGACGCGGTGATATTACATCGACCGCAATTGCGGCGCGTGGTCATTCCCTGACTGAAGTTAACAAGGAAGGTGAAACCACCCATGTCCCGTCGATACGTAAACGGCGTAAACCCGGCAGCGACATACAGATCGAGGGTGTCGGTAACCTGTTAACGCGCATGGCACGTTGCTGTTCGCCAACACCCGGTGATCCGATTATTGGTTTTATTACCAAGGGTGCCGGTGTCACCATTCATCGGCGCGACTGCCGAAATATTCTCAAGATTAGTGACACCAAGCGTGCCCGGTTGATTAACGTGGAATGGGGTCAGCAGTCACATGAAATGTATCCGGTCGATATCAGTCTGGAAACGATTGATCGTCAGGGTCTGTTGCGGGATATTCTGAATATTCTCAGTAATGAAAAAGTCAACGTGAATGCTGTGCATACCCAGTCAGACAAAAATAACAATACCGCCCATATGGAACTGACGATTGAAGTGATGAGCGTGTCGCACCTCAGTCGCGTTCTGAACCGGCTCGGTCAGTTAAATAATGTCTTTGAAGTGCGGCGCCTTAACAGAAATTAATAAACCTTGCTTCTCGATCCCCCGCTTGAACAGGCCATCTTGCTGAGGCGTTACAAACGCTTTCTCGCCGACGTGACTTTACCGGACGGGCAAACCATAACGGTTCATACACCCAACACCGGTTCCATGCTCGGCGTGGCGGAGCCTGGTATCCGTGTCTGGTTGCGCAATACCGCCAACCCGCAACGCAAATACCTTTACTCCTGGGAGATGTCCGAACCGCAGGACGGTGTCTTCGTCGGTGTGCACACGGGGCTGGTCAACCAACTGGTCAGCGAGGCGATTCAAAACGGCACGCTGGAAGAATTACAGGGATATACGACGATTCAGCAGGAAGTGCGCTATGGAATGGAAAACAGCCGGATTGATTTGTTGCTGTCATCCGACGTGCAAGTCCCGTGTTATGTTGAGATCAAAAATGTCACGGCCAGGGATGACGGGGACATGGCAATATTTCCCGATGCAGTCAGCACCCGCGGGCAAAAACATCTGCGGGAACTCATGCATGTGGTCGAGCAGGGCCATCGGGCCGTACTGGTATTCTGTATTCAGCGCCAGGATGTCGAGAGTTTCAGGCCGGCGGATGAGATCGATCCCGATTACGGTGATTATTTACGCAACGCGGTTGAAAAGGGCGTCGAAGTCGTCGCTTATAAGGCCAAAGTCTCTCCCCGTGAAATCAGTCTCAGTAAAGCGGTTCCGGTGAGGTTGTAAATATGGTCTAATTACCGCCCATGTTTCACCCCATTTCCCTTTACATTGGTTTACGTTATACCCGCTCCCGGCGCCGCAACGGCTATGTCTCGTTATTTTCACTGGTCTCTATTATCGGTATTGCGCTGGGTGTCATGCTACTCATTGTCATCCTGTCGGTGATGAATGGTTTTGAGAAAGAAGTCCGTGAGCGCATTCTCAATATGATTGCACATATCACGGTATCCGGTTACGAGGGCAAGGTGCGTGACTGGAAGGAGATAGTTGATACCGCCAGTAAACTCCCGGACGTGGTGGGTACGGCACCGTTTATTCGCAAGGAAGGCATGCTGATCTACAAGCGTCAGGTGCACGGTGCCATGTTTCGAGGGGTTGATCCCAAACTGGAGAATAGTGTTTCACGTGTAGGTGATTTTATGAAACAGGGTGCCTTGTCCGATTTAAAACCCGGTGAGTTTGGCATTATTCTCGGCCAGGACCTGGCCTATAAACTGGGTGTGGATGTCGGCGAGAAGGTGACTATGGTGACACCCAGCGCTAACGTGACACCGGCGGGGGTCATGCCTCGCCTGAAGCGTTTTACGGTAGTCGGCCTGTTTAAAGTCGGTTTTTATGAATACGACAGTGCGGTCGGCTTAGTCCACCTGGATGATGCAGGACGCGTGTTTCGTATGAAAGACGGCGTGAGTGGTGTGCAGATTCAGGTCAAGGACCTGTTCAATGTGACGCCGGTGAAAACCGAATTAAATGACCGTTACCGGCTCGACTACTGGGTGCGAGACTGGAGTTATTACCACGCCAACTGGTTCAGTGCTGTTAAAATGGAAAAACGCATGATGTTTGCGATCCTGTTCATCATCATTCTGGTGGTTTCGATTAATATCATTTCCAGCATGATCACGGTAGTGAACGACAAGCGCAGTGATATTGCCATTTTACGAACGTTTGGTGCCAGTACGGGTACCATCATGCGTACTTTCCTGATCCAGGGCAGCATAATCGGTTTTCTGGGCACCTTTATCGGCACCGGGCTGGGTGTGTGGTTGTCCATTAACCTGGAATCACTTTACAAGTCACTGGAACGTTTACTGGGCCAGGAAATTATCGACAGCAGTGTCTACCTGATTAGTGATTTACCTTCTGATGTGCAATCGGATCAGGTCATCGTGATTTGTGTCGCGACATTCCTGACCTCGGTTGCTGCCACAATCATTCCGGCGATTACCGCCAGCCGCGTTCAGCCTGCGGAGGCATTACGTTACGAATGAGTATGCCCCAAACATCTAACCAGACAGAAAACCAGTCAACTCACGTTCTGGCCTGCCAGGATCTGGCCAAGACTTACAAGGAAGGACCGGTACCCGTCGAAGTATTGCATGGTGTCAGCCTGCAGATTGCTGCCGGTGAACAGGTTGCCATCGTCGGTGCGTCCGGTTCCGGTAAAAGCACGCTGTTACATCTGCTCGGTGGTCTGGATACGCCAACCTCCGGTCAGGTCTTTGTGGATGGGCATGACATGATTCGGCTGGACGAAAATGAACGGGGCAGGGTACGTAATCGTACTCTTGGCTTTGTTTACCAGTTTCATCATCTGTTGATGGAATTTACTGCACTGGAAAACGTGGCCATGCCGTTACTGATTCGAGGCGATAAGCCTGCGGCAGCCAAAGCGGCGGCATCCAGAGTACTGGAGCAGGTCGGACTGGGTAGTCGACTACAGCACAAGCCAAACGAACTCTCCGGTGGCGAACGGCAGCGGGCGGCGATTGCCCGTGCCCTTGTGACCAATCCGAAGTGTGTCCTGGCAGATGAACCTACCGGTAATCTTGATCACAAAACCGCCATGCAGGTTTATGACCTGATGCTGGAGCTGAATCAAAGATTGAATACCAGTTTTCTGGTTGTGACGCATGATCATCAATTTGCCAAGCGCATGGGACGAATTCTGCATTTACAGGATGGCGAAATAATCAATTAAAACAATAACTAATAGATTAAAGTTAAGGTACTAGTTATAAAGTACTTTAAGTTTACAACTGCTTACATTTTGCTCGACGCTGCTTGCGTATTTCCCATTGCCGTACGACATTCAGTCGCCATAACAGGCGAACTGCTGTGGCGCCAAGGGTTGCTGCGGTCAGGGCGCAGAGGAATGAGCCGAGCAGGAACGGCTCCCAGATGGCACTGAGTTCTGTGCCCAGCCATTCCCAGCTCAAATTAAAATTACTTTCACGCACCGGTAAACCGAGTGTCCAGGCGCCGACTTTATAGGCGAAATAAAAAATAGGCCCCATGGTCAGCGGGTTGGTTATCCAGACCAGGCCAACCGAAATTGGCAGGTTAACCCGTAACCATATCGCGATGCCGGCGGCAAAGATCATCTGGGTCGGCAGCGGCACAAATGCCATAAAGAGCCCGACAAAAAAGGCACCGGTGACGGAACGGCGATTCAGATGTAGCAGGTTGGGATCATGCAGAAGCGTGCCAAACAGCTTGTTGAGGTGGGGGTGACGGCGGATTTTCTCGTGATCCGGCATCCATTTTTTTAAAAATTTCTTCGACATGCTGACTTAACCTTTGGCACCCTGATATTATGCCAAACAATCTGACAAGGACGTTAGAAGATGATTCGAATTTTTGCACCGGGCTTTCTGCTGGGTGCGGTTTTATTGCATCAACAGACCACGCTGCCATCACCCTGGTGGCTGTTACTCGTTCCATTTCTATTTTTTACACTTTATATATACCGTCGCCGCTGGTTAATAATAATTCCTGCGTTGCTGGCCGGTGTTTTCTGGTCAGGTGTACAGGCAGGCTGGCGATTACAGCAGGCCATACCGGGCGAACTGCATGGGCGGGATGTGCTGGTTACCGGTGTTGTCAGCAGCTTGCCGGAATCGACATCACGACGTCAGCGTTTTGAACTGAAAATCGAACAGGTCAATACGCCGGCAAATGCGTTTAAAGCCCAGACGGTTCGGCTTAACTGGTACGACACGGCGAGACCTGTTCGTGCCGGTCAACGCTGGCAATTTTGGCTGCGCCTGAAGCCGGCACGAAATTTCGCCAACCCAGGGATGTTCAATTACACCGGCTGGTTATGGCAAAAAGGTATTCGTTATACCGGCTATGTCCGGCATTCCGAACAGGCGCGTCTGATTAGCAATATATTTGTTGACGAACCATTGCAGCGCTGGCGTAACGCCATTCGTGAACGCATGCAACAGCAGTTGGGTGATCTGCAATACGAACCGGTATTTCGTGCACTGTTGATTGGTGATCGTAGTGACATGACAGCAGAACACTGGCATGTGTTTCAGAAAACCGGCACGGTGCATCTGGTGGCCATTTCCGGGTTACATATTGGGTTGATTGCCGGCTTTGTTTTTTTGCTGAGCCGCTACGCATGGTCACGTTTTCCGCGCGCCTGTCTGCTGCTGGCAGCACCGCGCGCGGCGGCCATCATGTCGATCCTGTCGGCATTAATTTATGCCGCCCTGGCCGGATTTTCCCTGCCAACACAACGTGCGCTGATTATGTTATCCGTGGTAATGATTGCGCTAATTATTAACCGTCGCATTCGTTCAGCCGATGTGTTATCGGCGGCGTTACTGATGGTGTTAGTGTTTGACAGTTTTGCCGTGTTATCAGCCAGTTTCTGGTTGTCGTTTGCGGCGGTAGCGGTGATTTTGCTGGTCATTACGACGCGGCGACATTCGCACCGCAAATTAAAAACCTGGATCGATGTGCAACTCATTATTGGTCTTGGCCTGATACCTTTTACCAGCCTGTTTTTTCAGCAGGCTTCGTTAATTGCGCCCGTTGCGAATGCGGTCGCCATTCCGCTTGTTACTTTTATCATCGTGCCGATGTGTTTTATCAGTTTTGTGCTGTTAATGATTGATCATAACGTCGGGGAGGCAGTGTTTTCCTGGCTTGATACGCTGTTTGGATTGCTCTGGCGAGTACTGGATTACCTCGCAACAATACCCGGCGCAGCAATCAGTCTGTCATCACCCACGTTGCTGGCATTTTGTCTGGCCTGCACCGGCATCATCATGTTAATTCTGCCATCGACGCTTGCCGCACGGTTTCCGGCCATGTTGCTATTGTTGCCGTTGTTTTTTTCGCAGAGTCGATTGCCAGGTCACGGCGAAGTCCACATGACGGTACTGGATGTGGGGCAGGGATTATCCGCGGTGGTGCGGACCAGGGAGCATGTGCTGGTGTTTGACAGCGGCGCACGGTTCAGTGATCGATTTGATTTGGGGAGCGCGGTGGTGGTGCCTTTTCTACGTCAGCACGGCATCAATCACATCGATCAGTTACTGATCAGTCACGGTGATAACGATCATATTGGTGGTTCACATTCGATTATGGATGCGATGAACATTGATCGTATATCGAGCAGTGTGCCGCAACAGTTTGCCGGCGCATCGATATCACGTTGTGAAGCCGGTCAGCGTTGGCAATGGAATGGCGTGACGTTTACCGTACTGCACCCGGCTGCTCAGGACTATCATGCAGGCCTGAGTGAAAATAATTTATCCTGTGTGATTCAGGTTCAAACTGACAAGACACGTATCTTGCTGACCGGTGATATCGAGGCCGAGGCCGAGTCGCTGCTGGTCGAGCGTTATGGCGCTGCATTAAAGAGCGATTACCTGCTGGTGCCACACCATGGCAGCAAAACGTCATCGACGCCGGACTTCACGTCACAGGTCAAACCCAAAGTGGCAATCATTCCGGTCGGCTGGCGAAATCGTTATGGTTTGCCACATGCGAATGTGATTGCCAGATATGAGCGTCATGCAGTGGACTGGTACAGTACGGCACGGGATGGGGCGGTGATGATTCAGACAGATGATGAGACTATCGATACCTACCGGCCGCGTGTTCGACGCTACTGGGACGGGGCGAAAACGCTAAAATGACCCTTTCAGCGACACCCGGCATTTGCTACAGTTAGCGCCAAGTAATTACACTAAGTGCCTAAAAAATAAGGGAGTAACGTGTTGTGTATGAGATGATCGAAGCCGGTGGCTGGCTGATGATACTGATTCTGTTGTGTTCAGTTGTCGCCCTGGCGATAGCCGGCGAACGTCTCTGGTCCCTGCAGGCCAAGAAAATTGCACCACCCAATCTGGTGGCACAGGTCTGGTCCTGGTACAAGGCTGACAATCTGGATGAAGGTCATCTTGATGCCCTTGCCAGCAATTCACCACTGGGCCGAATTCTGGCCGCTGGCCTGGTCAACCGGCATCACCCGCGCGATATCATGAAAGAAAGTATTGAGGAAACCGGCCGTCAGGTAGTTCATGAGCTGGAGCGTTACCTCAATACCCTGGGTACCATCGCCTCGATTACGCCATTACTGGGCTTGCTGGGTACCGTCATTGGCATGATCAAGGTGTTTTCCGCCATTATGACCCACGGTGTCGGCAATCCAAGCGTTCTGGCCGGCGGCATTTCTGAAGCGCTCATTACCACTGCCGGTGGTCTGATGGTCGCCATTCCCACGCTGATTTTTTATCGCTATTTTCGTGGCAAGGTCGATGCACTGGTCCTGAAAATGGAAGAGGAAGCACTCAAGATTGTCGATGTCATGCATGGTGACAGGGAAGAAAGCGGAACCAAGGCCTGATCGATGAAATTTCGCACCGAGACCCGCGATGCACCGGACATCAACCTGACGCCGTTGATTGATGTGGTGTTTCTGTTGCTGATCTTCTTTATGGTTTCCACCACCTTCAATAAAGAATCGGAAATCCAGATTGATTTACCGGAAGCCACTGGTGACAAGCCGTTGAAGCAGGAATTTGTCATCGAAATCAGTATCGACAGCCTGGGCCGGTATTTTGTCAATGATCGTCGTCTGGTGGATAACAAACTACCGACACTCAAACTGGCGATTACCCAAACAATCGGTGCGCGCAAGAAACAACCGCACGTTATTATCAACTCCGACAAGGATGCGCCTTATCAATATGTCATTACCGCCATGGATGCGGTACGTCAACTGGGTTTGAATAAATTCAGTCTGACGACCAAGCAATCACAAAAAGACAACAATGCCGGAAAATAAAACACCGCCGAGCGGATGGGTCGTTTACAAGCGGTTATTACGATATTCTGCGCAACACTGGCGGGTATTCCTGATTGCCATCGTTGGCATGATCATTATCGCTCTTTCACAGTTGTTATTCGCCAAGTTCATGGAACCCATGCTGGATGATACCTTCGTGGAGAAAGATCAGGATGTAATCAAATGGGTGCCCATTGTACTGATGACCATTTACGGTATTCGGGTGCTTGGCGCATTTCTGTCGAGCTACTTTATGGCGTATATCGCCCGCAGTGTGGTGCGTAAAATGCGCACGCATATTTTTGATCATTTCCTGACACTGCCAACCGGTTTTTTTGAGGCGCGCTCGTCCGGCACGCTGGTCTCCAAGATGGTCTACGATGTAGAGCAACTGGCGGATGCTGCGTCAAACACCGTCACAATACTGATTCGCGATTCGCTGACCATTATCGCACTGTTACTGTTTATGTTTACCATCAGTGTAAAACTCACATTGTTGTTGATGGTGAGTATGCCAGTGTTGCTTGTAATTGTTTTGAAAGTGAGCCGGCGTTTTCGGCGCGTCAGTCAACGAATACAGAATTCCATGGGTGATGTCTCGAGCATTACCGAAGAAATTATCGAGGCGAATCGTGAAATCAAGATATTTGGCGGTCAGAAGTATGAGCATTCCCGCTTTGATGTGATCAATAAAAACAACTGGCGCCAGTTTCTGAAATATCACGCGACGAATGCACTGAGTTCGCCGGTGATCGAATTTATCGTCGCCACGGCATTTGCCGGCGTGCTTTTTTATGTTACGCGACCGGAAATGATTTCGGAAATGACGCCGGGCAAATTCGTCTCCTTCCTGACGGCGATGTTACTGTTGTTGCAACATGCGCGACCGTTGGCATCGATTAATGCACAGTTACAACGAGGCATTGCCGCCTCAACCAGTGTGTTTGAACTGCTGGACTACCAGGGCGAAAAAGACACCGGCACTCGCGTGCTTGAACGTGTCAAAGGTAACATCGAGTACCGTAATGTCACGTTTGGTTATGATACGGATCGACCGGTGCTTAAAGATATCAGTCTTAAAATCGATGCCGGCACCAGTGTTGCCTTTGTGGGCCGGTCCGGTTCCGGTAAAACCACCCTGGTTAACCTGCTGCCGAAGTTTTATGAACTGCAAAACGGCGATATTCTCATCGACGGGCACAGCATTCATGACGTTCGACTGGATAGCCTGCGTTCGCATATCGCGCTGGTCAGTCAGCACGTCACCTTGTTTAATGATACTGTCGCGCACAACATTGCCTACGGCGATCTCGACAGTGCAACCCATGAAGATATACGCCGTGCCGCACAGGCCGCGCATGCACTGGAATTCATTGAGCAATTACAGAATGGTTTTGACACGATTGTCGGTGATAATGGTGTGTTGCTTTCCGGTGGGCAGCGACAACGGCTGGCGATTGCACGGGCGTTACTCAAAGATGCACCGATCCTGATTCTGGATGAAGCGACATCAGCACTCGATTCCGAATCCGAGCGCCTGATTCAGGCCGCAATGAATGAAGTGATGCGTGACCGTACCACGCTGGTGATCGCGCATCGTTTATCCACGATCGAACGGGTCGACAAGATAGTAGTCATGGATGACGGCAAAATTATTGAAGTCGGCAGACATGATGAGCTTCTGGCAAAGCAGGGTGCCTATGCAAAGCTCTATGAATTGCAATTTGCGACAGAATAAACGGCGCATTATCAAATATGAGCAACTTGCGAAACAAACTGGCACGTCAGCTGGAAAAGGCCTGGTATGGAAAGACCGGGCTGACCCTGATCCTGCGTCCGTTGTCTTGGCTGTTTATTTTTCTCAGTGGTGTGCGCCGGTTTCTGTATCGCACCGGTATTAAAAAACAGGTGGCCCTGTCGGTACCGGTGATTGTCGTGGGCAACCTGACCGTCGGGGGTACAGGCAAAACACCGCTCGTGATCTGGATTGCCAATTATTTAAAGCAAGCCGGATTTAAACCGGGCATTATCAGTCGTGGTTATGGTGGCAAGGCCCACTATTGGCCGCAACAGGTGCGACCGGATGCGGATCCGGTTATGGTCGGTGACGAAGCCCTGGTGATTGCTCGTCGCACGCAATGTCCCATGGCCGTCGGTCCGAACCGCGTCGCCGCCGGGCAGGCGTTACAACAGTATGCGGATGTTGACGTGATCATCAGTGATGACGGTCTACAGCATTACTCACTGGCAAGGAATATTGAAGTGCTGGTTATCGATGGCATACGTCGGTTTGGTAATGGCCTGTGCCTGCCGGCCGGACCTTTGCGGGAACGGGTGAGTCGCAAGGAAACCGTGGATTTCATTGTCACCAACGGCATTGCTGCGCAGGGTGAATATGCCATGGTAGTTCGTGGCAATGATCTGGTGAACCTGAAAACGGAAAAGGCCATACCTTTGAGCGAATTAAAAGGCAAGCAGGTTATCGCTATCGCGGGTATTGGTAATCCGGATCGCTTTTTTAATTATCTGCGTTCAAATGGCTTGCGACTTGAGACGCGGGCCTTTTCCGATCATTATAATTTTACGCCGGACAGTTTACCGTTTGACAACGATGAAACGGTCATCATGACTGAGAAAGATGCCGTCAAGTGCCGGCGATTTGCCCGGGATAACTGGTGGTATTTGCCGGTTGATGTAAAATTAACGGAAAAATTCGGACTCTCTCTTATAAATAAACTGGGTAAACGCCATGGATAAAAAATTACTCGACATACTTGCCTGTCCGGTCTGCAAAGGCCCGCTGGTTTATAAAAAAGATGCAAAAGAACTGATCTGTAAAGCGGATCGCCTGGCTTATCCTATTCGTGATGACATCCCGGTTATGCTGGAAGAAGAAGCACGTCAGCTTCCGGCCGATGAGGAAGTCAGTTAGTGACATTTGTGATTGTCATACCGGCGCGTTTTGCGTCGGTGCGCCTGCCGGGAAAATTATTAAAACCGATACACGGTAAACCGCTGCTGCAATATACCTACGAACAGGCCAGCCAATGCGGTGCAGACGAAGTTTATATCGCCACAGATGATCAGACGATTTACGACACGGCCATCACATTTGGTGCAAAGGTCTGCATGACATCTGATAAACATACTTCAGGCACACAGCGCATTCATGAAGTGATCGAACAGTTGCACCTGACAGATGAAACCGTTGTTGTGAACGTGCAGGGGGATGAACCCCTGATGCCGCCTTCCTGCATCAGCCAGGTGGCGGCATTACTCGACAAACATCCGCATGCCGGTATGGCGACACTGTGCACGCCACTGGTTCACGATGAAGAAGTGTTTGATAGCAGTGTGGTGAAAGTCGTCACAGACAATCAGCAACGTGCGCTGTATTTCAGTCGCGCCACGATTCCCTGGTACCGGGATGCCTTTACTGCCGGTAAAAATGCAATTACGGATGCACCGATGCTACGTCGACATATCGGCCTGTATGCCTATCGCGCCGGGTTTATTCGCGAATATCAACGCTGGCAGGCCAGCCCGCTCGAGCAGATCGAGGCCCTGGAACAATTGCGTGTGCTTTGGCATGGCGGGACGATAGTCGTGGAAGACGCGATTGATATTCCGGGGCCGGGCGTTGACACCGAGTCAGATCTGAATCGTGTGACGGCCATCATCGGGAAGCAACAGCACTAGTCGAGGCTCAGCGCAGGTCCAGTGCCAGAAAGCTGGGGTGAAGTTCGGTTTTGTCCGCTGTCAGGACCGGAATCGTCACGGTTTTTGGTACACGGCGATGGGCATCCCCATGCTGATCAGGCTGTATGATGGTGGCGGCCTGTTTTTCCTGCAGGACCAGCTCAGTACCCTGTTCCAGCACTTCGATCACGTCATAATCCCGGCCCTGATGCCGAACCGACTGGCCAATCATGCCGCGCAACTGATTTAACGTGATGTTTAGTGTGGTCATAGACTTTTCGGATATAATAACCCGCATTGTCAGTTTAAGAAATACAGGTTTGGTTAACACGATGTCAAAGAAAGTCAGAGTTCTGTTTGTGTGCATGGGCAACATCTGCCGCTCACCGACTGCAGAAGGGGTGTTTCGTAAGCTTCTCCTCGATGAGGGACTGCTCGGGCATATCGATACCGATTCAGCCGGTACACATGCCTATCACGTCGGTGAACCACCGGATCGGCGTGCGCAATCGACTGCCAGAAACCGTGGTATCGATCTCGGCGATCTGCGCGCCCGTAGTATCGCGCTGAGTGATTACGAGGAATTCGATCTGATACTGGCCATGGATGAGGATAACTACCAGATCCTGATTTCACAGAGTCCGGCTCATGCCAAATCAAAAATCAGCCTGTTTATGGATTTTGCCCCGCATCGATCCGAGCGTGAAGTTCCGGATCCGTACTATGGTGGTGCAGGAGGTTTTGAAAACGTGTTTGATATGGTCGAAGAGGCGTCACGTGGATTGTTGACGCATATTCGGGAAAAGATATTTACTGAATGATAAACCCGGTGAAGTAAATTTCATCCACTGCCGGGTCACCAATTTTTTCTTCCAGCAGTGTCTGTACTTCCTTTAACGTTGTTTCACGTAGTTTCTGTTTACCGGCTACGCTTTTGATGTCATCCGTGGTTTGCTCGCTCAGCACCATCATGATGGCATGCTGAATCGCGGGCATGTGCAGAAAAAGGTGTTGCTTCACGTCCTGACGTGCCATTTTCAGTTGTGCATTGACCTGTAAAAATGACAATGCGCCCTTGTCAGCCAGGTTCACAACGAATGGGGTTGGGATTTCCAGGTACGGTGTCGTGCCACCACCACCGCCAGCGGCGAATGAGGGGGATATAAGCGAAGCAAGTAAAAATCCACAAATTAACTGACGCATCCGACACCTGGATTCATGAAGAGTACTGAATCTAGATATCGGATTGCGTCGGGATTACTTTAAGACCTCAGTTCGGTGTGGAACTGTTATCCGAGTTGGCAGGCGCAGAGGGCGGTGATGCTGGCGCAGCCGATTCAGATTTTGGTGCAGGTGGTGGTGCACTTGACTGGGGTGCACTGCTTTGTGATGACCCCGTGGCGTTATCACTACCGTTACCGGTTGCCGCTGCCTGATCGGTATTGCCCTGATTCTGGGAACGGTTACGCCGGCGACGTCCACCACGCCGGCCGCGGCGACTTTGTCCGCCAGACGCCTGCTGCTGACCGGTTTTGTCCTGATCTTTTTGTTCCTTTTGCTGCTCTTTTTTATGCGGGGCCGGCTTCTTGGCTGCCTGCTGCTGGTCTGCCTGCTTATTCGCGGCGGGCTGACGCCGTGAAGACTGGCCGCCGCTGCGGCGACGTGGTTGTTTACGATTACGCGGGCCCTGCTTGCCGGTCTGGGCACGGCGTGGCTGCGGTTTTTTCTTCTTGGGTTTGCCGGTGCCAAACAGCGCACGCCACAGCTTGACGAAAATACCGACAGTTTCCTGGGTCGGCACGGGGCTGGGCGCGTTGGGCATAACCGTTTTAATCGCCGGTGTCTCCGGAGCCGGTGCAGGCGCCGTCGGCGCACGCTCGGGCGGGGTTTCGTATTCGGCCGTCATTTCATAACTGGTCTGCTTGGACATTTCCGATGTCATATCGCTTTTACGTACGCGAATCACTTCATAGTGCGGCGTTTCCAGATTCAGGTTCGGAATCAGCACGATTTCGGTCTTGTGGCGCTGCTCGATTTCGCTGATGTTGGTGCGTTTTTCATTTAACAGATAAGTCGCCGCGTCAACGGGTAGCTGCGCCAGCACTCGCGCGGTGTTTTCCTTCATGGCTTCTTCTTCGATCACACGCAGGATTGACAGGGACAGGGATTCGACACCACGAATGGTACCCTGGCCGTTACAGCGCGGGCAGATCATCTGGCTGGATTCACCCAGTGACGGCCGCAGGCGCTGGCGTGACATTTCCAGCAGGCCAAAGCGGGAGATGCGGCCGACCTGTACGCGGGCCCGGTCCAGCTTAAGGGCTTCACGCAAACGGTTTTCCACTTCGCGCTGATTGCGCGCCGGGGTCATGTCGATAAAGTCGATGACAATCAGGCCACCGATATCCCGCAGGCGCATCTGGCGCGCGATTTCATCGGCCGCTTCCAGGTTGGTCATCAGGGCGGTTTCCTCGATGTCGCCGCCCTTGGTAGCGCGCGAGGAGTTAATGTCGATAGACACCAGTGCTTCCGTATGGTCGATGACCAGGGCACCGCCGGAGGGCAGGCGCACTTCGCGATGGAAAGCCGATTCGATCTGGGTTTCGATCTGGTAGCGGGTAAAGAGTGGCACGGCATCTTCGTAATATTTGATGCGATTCAGGTTATGCGGCATGACCTGCTGCATGAAATCCCGTGCCTGTTCGTAAATGGATTTCTCGTCAATGATGATTTCATTGATGTCATTGCGCAGGTAGTCGCGAATAGCGCGTACCACCAGATTGCTTTCCTGGTAAATCAGGAACGGGGCTTCGCGTTCTTTTGAGGCCGTCTCGATGGCGCCCCACAGGTTGACCAGGTAATCCAGGTCCCATTGCAGTTCTTCCTGGCTCTTGCCGACACCGGCAGTGCGCAGGATCAGGCCCATATCGGTGGGGATTTCCAGCAGGCTCAGTGAATCACGGGCCTCGGAGCGATCATCGCCTTCGATACGACGCGACACGCCACCGGCGCGTGGGTTATTTGGCATCAGCACCAGGTAACGACCAGCCAGTGAGATAAACGTGGTCAGGGCAGCACCCTTGTTGCCACGTTCTTCCTTGTTGACCTGGATGACCACCTCGGTGTCCTCGGCCAGGACGTCCTTGATGTTGACCTTGCCGGATAGATCCGCGCCTTCCTTAAAATACTGACGGGAAATTTCTTTCAGCGGTAAAAATCCATGACGCTCGGCACCATAGTCGACAAAGGCGGCTTCCAGCGAGGGTTCGATTCGAGTGATACGGCCTTTGTAAATATTGGCCTTTTTGGATTCACGAGAGGTCGTTTCGATGTCGAGGTCGTAAAGTTTCTGACCGTCAACCAGAGCGACACGCAACTCTTCCGGCTGAGTCGCGTTAAACAGCATGCGTTTCATTGTAAAACCTTCTAAATACGGCGCTCGACCATGACTCCAGACGGAGTTTGACTCCTTGTCACACCAGGAGGGCTATGGGTTCACCAGACTACAGGTCTGCCCACCATCACGAACAAACAGCATGGGAGCGCGGTTAATATCATTGTGTCATTGCGTCTCGAACTTGTTTTTGTCGGTTCAATCGCGAGACACGCCATTTTCGTCTTCAGGCCACCTGCGATTTGGGCAAATGGCAAAAAACCAGAAAAATCATCGGCCTATCGGCCAGCCGTCATGTTACGGCAATAGTCTAAATATAACAGCGAAATGACAGACCAGCAATCTTTGCCGGAAACGGGTAGAATCCGCCCTCGTGAATACCACGAAGAATCAAGTACATAGCAAAGTCCAACAAATGACCGTCGAGGCCGAGTACGCCGGCCAGCGCATCGATAATTTCCTGATGCGGGTGCTCAAAGGGGTCCCGCGCAGCCAGATTTATCGCATCCTGCGCAAGGGTGAGGTGCGGGTTAACAAGGGTCGGATTAAACCCCATTACAAACTTGGTGAAGGGGATATTATTCGCATTCCACCGGTCCGTATGGATGAACCGTCCACGCCTCGCGTCTCGCGGCAGGCTGTCAGCAGCCTCGAGCAGAATGTGCTGTACGAAGACAAGCGTATTCTTATCGTAAACAAACCGGTCGGCATGGCCGTGCATGGCGGCAGTGGCATCAGTGCCGGGGTCATCGAGGCCATGCGCCAGTGGCGTACCGATCTGCATTACCTGGAACTGGTGCATCGGCTGGATCGGGAGACATCCGGTTGTCTGATCCTGGCCAAAAAGCGCAGCGCTTTGCGTCAACTGCATGCATTGCTGCGTGAAGGCGAAGTGCACAAGCGCTACCTGGTGATCGTCAAAGGCGCCTGGCAGCGCGGCGAATTTCGATTTGAAAAGGGCCTCAGCAAGCACATTTTGCGCTCGGGTGAACGCATGGTCCGCATCAGCGATCAGGGGAAACCGGCCATCACGGTGTTTCGGCCGCTGGTTGTACGCAGCAAGGCGAGTCTGCTGGAAGTGGAAATTCTGACCGGTCGTACACATCAAATCCGTGTCCATGCGGCCCACCTTGGGCATCCTGTCGCCGGTGACGAGAAATACGGCGATGATGACTTCAATCGCTATCTGCGCAGCATGGGCCTGAAGCGCATGTTTTTACATGCCCGTGGGGTGGCATTTGACCTGTCCGAACCCCATATCAGTATCGCGGTCAACGCGCCGCTGGACGATCCGTTTGAAACTGCACTGAATGCACTGAGACTGGCTGAGTAAACCCCATGTACAGCAAGAAATTACTCGTATTTGACTGGGACGGGACCCTGATGGATTCCGAAACCCGTATCGTGAACTGCCTGCGCGCGGCGATTCACGATGCCGGTCTGCCGGAACGCGATAATGAACAACTCAAAAACGTCATTGGCCTGGGTCTGAGGGAAGCACTGCATGCACTGTTTCCGGATGGCGACGAAGCGAGCCTGCAGAAACTGGTGGACGGCTACCGGCATCATTTTCTGCATGAAGATCAAACGCCCAGTGAACTGTTTGATGGCGTACATGAAATGTTACTGGCGCTGAATGACACCGGGTATTTTCTGGCAATCGCCACTGGCAAGGGCCGGGTGGGCCTCGAACATGCCCTGCAGCAAAGCGGCGTCAGGGAGCTGTTTCATGCCACACGTTGTGCGGATGAAACGCGTTCCAAACCACACCCGCAGATGCTGGATGAACTGATCGATTATTTTGGTGTGGAGCCGGAACATGCGGTCATGATCGGGGATACCGAATATGATCTCCTCATGGCCAGTAATGCGGGAACACATTCGGTTGCCGTGAGTTATGGGGTGCATTCACGCGACAGATTACTGCAACACAAACCGCTGGCTTGTGTGGATAATACAAACCAATTACATTCCTGGATTAACCGGTATGTTAGTCATGAATCATAGAGGACAAACACGACGATGAGCGATCAACAAAATGCGAACAGTAGTGACCCGCAATGGCAACAGGACGTACTGACCAAACTGGTTTTCGCGTCGCTGAATGAACAACGTCGGACTCGACGCTGGAATGCATTTTTCAAGGCGATCTTCCTTGCTTATTTATTGTTAGTGTTCATTGTAATGTGGGTATCGGGCAGTGGTGATGCGTCCAAGAAACTGTCGACAGGAAAACATACGGCACTGATCGAGGTTGCCGGTGTGATTGCACCCAATTCACCTTCCAGTGCCGATCGACTGGTCACTGGCCTGCGCAATGCGTTCAAAAACAAGGATGCCATGGGCATCATTTTGCGCATTAACAGCCCCGGTGGCAGCCCGGTTCAGGCCGGTTATGTAAATGACGAAATCAAACGTTTACGACAGAAGTATCCGGATAAAAAAGTCTATGCGGTGATTGCCGATGTGTGTGCATCTGGCGGTTATTACATCGCGGCCGCAGCGGATGAAATTTATGCCGATAAGGCCAGCCTGGTAGGCTCTATAGGTGTGGTCATGAACGGGTTTGGATTTGTCGACGCGATGGACAAGCTGGGTATCGAACGGCGTTTATACACGGCGGGTGAAAACAAGGGTTTTCTGGATCCGTTTTCGCCGCAACGCAAGGAAGAAGTCGAGCATGTTACGGCCATGCTGAAAAACGTGCATCAGCAATTTATTGATGTCGTCAAAGCCGGGCGCGGTGAAAAGCTGAATGACAATGACAAGTTATACAGCGGTTTGATCTGGACCGGTGAAGAGAGTGTCAGGCTGGGGCTGGTTGATGCGCTGGGTAGCAGCAGTTACGTGGCACGTGAAATCATCAAGGCGGAAGAAATTGTCGATTACACACCGCAGCCAAATTTCCTGGAAGCCTTTGCCGATCGGCTGGGTGCGTCCATGGCCAGCAAGCTGGCGGAGATCATGAATCTGAATCAATCGGGATTGCGGTAAGTGGTATGCAGTTGTCACAGGAAGACAGCCTTCGGCTGAATGTATTACTTAATCAGTCCTTGCAGGCCGTAAGAATTGATGAAGGAAAAATGATCGTTTACGGTCTGACCGAAAAAGGTGAGGCCAAAATTCAGCTCAACCCGAACTGCAAGGATGAATTATACGTGCGGCGGGTAAAGGAAACCCTGTCCAGCCATGTACTGGGTTCGCCGGGTGGTTACCCGGTATTTCTCAAACGCTGGACACGCATGGGGCAGGCACGCTCCGAAAGTCTCGAAAGCCTGCTAAAGCTGGGTGAACCTGAAGCCGTGGTGGCGGTTGTCGGTGCTTCCGGTATTACGGATGAAATTGCACGACGTGCCTGGTGGGCCATGCCGAATTCAGACAATGCGCGTCGCATGCTGAACCGGGAAGAAGTGGTGCAGGGACAGATGGGCCCGGTACTGGCGGAATTTCTGATTGAGTTCCTGCCTTTTGAAGAAGAGCCCCGCAATATGATTGAATCCGTGCGTCTGGTATTGCAGCCCGGACTCATCGATGAAGACGCACGACTGGATTTGTGGAAGAAGGCACAACGAAAAAATGCCTATCTGGTCGGATTCCTGATGTCGATACCGCATGATTTGCCACAGGAGGCGGTCGAACATTCGCAATTCGCGGAGTGGGATTCACAATTACAGTCATTAGCGAAGCAGGGCAATACACTGGCGAATACGCTGCGGCAAATGTTGACGGCAGCGGGGCAGGCCTACCTGAAAACAGTGGATACCGTTCTCAAGAAACCCGCTAACCAGGATGTCGTCGTTGCCCTGTTTGAATCTTTTGAAACGTATTTCTCGGCCATCAGGCCACATAACGAAAAACGCCGTGAAATCGATCAGATCCTCAACGAAGCCACTCAGTTTTGTACAACACCGGACAGTTGTGTTTACAGATCGCACATCGAGCAATTGCTGGAAACAATTCCGGATGCGCGACCATTACTGGAAAGCCTGTTTGTGCTGTCTTGTGTTGGCGAACAACTGGTTGCGCCGATTTTTGCCCGCACCGATGCAGTTGGCAGTGTGATGCGCCGCAAATTGGAGCCGGTTGTCACACCATTAACTCAACACATAAATCAGTTATCCGGTAAAGCTTCGAATTAATGGGTTTGCAGTTTACGCAAATTGCATTATCGATGAAGGTGGATGTGCCGATGGAATCACTCGAGCGGCACCTGGCTGCGTCGCCCGTCGTTGTGGGTGATGAAATGGCACGTCAGGTCGTGGCTTACGAGCGGCAAAATCATCTGGGTTATTTCCCTGCCGTGGATTTTTTTATACAACATGGTGGTATTGAAACCGATCTGCTGGATGCATTACAAAACATCACCTGGGTCGTTACAAACCTGGTGCGCAATGAAATTCGAATCAAATTGCGTCCGGTCTTTTCCAAGCTGCGTTTTGAATCCATTCAAACACTGGCCTATACCATGCCGACAGTGCGTCCTGGCGACAATAATGTCATGGACAAACTGGCCCAGCATTACAGTGCAACCTCAGTAAAAGTCAGTGTGTTGGCGACACTGATTCAGAAATTCGCTGACAGTGAAGCCGCGCAAAATATGGCCAAATCACTGTGTTATCGTTGGCTGGAACCGGCCTTTGCACAATTTGAAGTGACCAGCAGCACAGTGATGTCATAAATCGGGAACCGTATCAGTGATATGCTGTCGGTTAATGAAAACAAGGGACAATCTCATGGCAGAACAGGCCCCTGACACACGCCATCTCAGTGATCAAGAAAATATTAGGCATCGTTACGCACAGATACGGCAGGACTCGCACACGCTCTGCGAACCGTTGGCGACGGAAGATTTTGTCATTCAGACCATGCCCGATGTCAGTCCAGTCAAATGGCATCTGGCCCATACCAGCTGGTTTTTTGAAACATTTATACTGAAACCGTATCAGAAAGATTTTCAACCTTTTCACCCGCAATACGAATTTCTGTTCAATTCCTATTACGAACAGGTCGGCGAATTTTATCCGCGACCGCAGCGTGGCCTGCTGTCACGTCCGACTGTTGATGAGGTTATGAGTTATCGGCGTTATGTCGATGAAGCGATGCTTGATCTGCTGGCAGAGACACAACACGTGCAGCGTGATGAAATTCACCGCCGCTGTCACATCGGTATTTACCATGAACAACAGCATCAGGAGTTAATGCTGACCGATATCAAACATATCTTTGCACACAATCCATTGAAACCGGTGTATCGGGATTTACCGATACCTGAGTCTGAACAGGTTGTTGCACTGGACTGGCATGAACAACCGGGCGGACTTTATGAGATCGGTGCAAATGGTAATGATGGTTTCGTGTATGACAACGAAACGCCGCGTCACAAAACCTATCTTGAAGCATTTCGTATCGCGACGCGCCTGGTGTCAAACGCGGAATATCTTGAATTTATCGACGCCGGTGGATATCGGCAACCGCAACACTGGTTGTCCGATGGCTGGAAAACCGTACAGAGCAATAACTGGCAGGCACCGTTGTACTGGGAAAAGCACGCTGATGGCTGGTACGAAATGACTCTGGGCGGGTTACGTCCGCTCGATATGCATGCGCCGGTTTCACATGTCAGCCAGTTTGAAGCCGCTGCGTACGCCAGTTGGCGGAACCGACGTTTACCCACGGAAGCCGAGTGGGAAGTCGTCGCGGCGACATTACCAGTCGAAGGGAACCTGCGGGACACGGGTTTGTTGCAACCCTGTGCAACCAGCCGCAGCGGGCTGTCACAGTTTTATGGTGATGTGTGGGAATGGACGCAGTCATCCTATTGCGGTTATCCAGGTTACAAAGCGGATCGTGGTGCGCTGGGTGAATACAACGGCAAGTTTATGAGTTCGCAAATGGTCTTGCGCGGCGGTTCCTGTGTCACACCACATAACCATATTCGGGCGACATACCGCAATTTCTTTTATCCCGGTGATCGCTGGCAATTCAGTGGTATCCGGCTGGCGGAGGATATGTAAATGACACAAAGTGCTGCCGCCCAGATACGGTTTTATGATTAC
Source organism: uncultured Gammaproteobacteria bacterium (assembly GCA_937967995.1). Taxonomy (GTDB): domain Bacteria; phylum Pseudomonadota; class Gammaproteobacteria; order UBA6429; family Thiohalophilaceae; genus CALBTB01. The sequence goes on along the minus strand of CALBTB010000009.1, from coordinate 448,171 downwards.
CATCCCAAACCGGCTGACTTTTATTCCGAAGTGATAAACGGTTTACAATCCAGTCCGAAACAGATCGCACCGAAATTTTTTTATGATGAGGCCGGTTCCCGACTGTTTGAACAGATTTGTGAAAGTGATGAGTATTATCCCACACGCACGGAACAACGAATTCTGAAGAATCATGCAGCACAAATCGCTGATCTGATTGGTGATAACGTCTATGTTATCGAACCGGGCAGCGGCAGTTGTGAAAAAATCAAGCTCTTGCTGGATACCATTAAGCCATCGGCCTATGTGCCAATGGATATTTCCAAACATTTTCTCAAGGCCTCGGCACAGGCCCTGTCTGATGATTATCCATGGCTGGATATTCATGCCGCCTGCATTGATTACACGCGGCCACTGGAGTTGCCGTTCTGTCCCGACGATATACGCAAGCTGGCTTTCTTTCCCGGTTCAAGCATCGGAAACTTTGAACCCAAAGAGGCGGTTGAATTCATGTCGCATGTCTCCGATGCGGTTGGCGATGATGGTGCGATGCTGATTGGCGTGGACCTGAAAAAAGACAAACGCATTCTGGACAAGGCTTATAATGATGAGCAGGGTGTTACTGCGGAATTTAACCTGAACCTGTTAAGACGAATCAATCGGGAACTGGACGCGGATTTTGATCTGGATAATTTCGATCATCATGCTTTTTATAATCAGCAACGGGGTCGCATTGAAATGCATCTGGTCAGTACGACCGATCAGACGGTGAACATCAGTGATGAACAGATCGCGTTTACTCGTGGTGAAACCATTCACACCGAGAATTCGTACAAATATACGCTGGCTGAATTTCAGGGCATGGCCACACAAGCAGGCTTTAATCCCGTTTATGCCTGGACCGACGATGCCGGATTATTCAGTGTCCACTATTTTGAAAAACCATCAGCTTAACCCGTTTTTTCGTTTAGCCATGTGTTACGCTTTTCATGCAGTGCCGGCTCATCACTGACATCGATATAATAAGCGTCATCACAGGCGGCCGTCAGTTGCACAATAAACGTCATGAGTTCGTCGCGTCGAAACACGTGGAATGTGACTTTATCGCCAACCTTGAACGGACGCAGTAAATCATAAAGATTTTCACTGCTGGTCCTGAGGTTATTGACAGCAACAATCACATCACCGGCTGCAATACCGGCATCCTGTATACAACCATTGTCCAGCACCAGTTGCACGCGCGCGCCCAGGCTATCCGGTAACAGTTTGAGACCAAGCTGAAACGGCAAAGGGGTCGCATCCGGCCTGGGTGGTGTACCGCCGGCATCATCCATCGATTCGGCCACTCTGGATTTTAATGACAGACCCATGCTTGCAAGTAATTCCGCCAGAGGCAGATCTTCAGTGCCGTTGAGGTATTGATGCATAAAGTCCCGTAAATCGAGCTGACAGGTTTCCTCAATAACACGGCTGAATGTATCCGCTGTTGTCCCTTGTTGCGTTTTGCCGTGCTGTTGCCAGAGCTGTTGCATGACATCATCGAGTGATTTTTTATGCTCACTGAGTTGTCGAATTTTCATGTCCAGGCATAGTGCAAACAATGCGCCTTTGGCGTAATAACTGACAATCGCGTTTGGCGCATTTTCATCCTGTTTGTAAAACTTGGTCCAGGCATCAAAACTGGATTCATTAATCGATTGTTTAAGCCTGCCTTCACCACGCAAGACGCGGGTAATGGTTTTCCCCAGCAGTTTCAAATATGTCGTCTGGTTAATGACACCGCTTCGAACCAGGCCGAGATCATCATAATACGATGTAATACCTTCGTAAGCCCACAGCTGTCGTGTGTAGGTTTCCTGTGTCAGATCGTAAGGAATAAATTCGCGCGGTTTGATTTGCTTGACGTTCCAGGTATGAAAGTATTCATGGCTAAACAGGCCAAGCAGGGTGACATAACGATCGCCCGGTTCTTTCATGCCGGGTAGCGGCAGGTCTGCACGACTGCATAACAATGCCGTGGAGCTGCGATGTTCGAGTCCGCCGTAACCGTTATCGACAATATATAAAAGGAACATGTATTGTTTGATGTCGGGCAGGCCGTTAAACAGTTCGACATGTTTGCTGCAAACGGTTTGCACGTCACGTTGTAATCGATCGGTATCCGCATGGTACTGACCCGTTAGGACGATGTGATGAGGAATGTCGCCGACAGAAAAAGACACGACATCAAATTTTCCCATTTCCACCGGGTGATCGATAAGATCATCGTAATTATTCGCATAGTATTGTCCGGCGCGAAATTCACCCATCGCGTCACTGGCAAGTGTTGTGGCCACGCGCCAGTCCTGAAAGTCTTTTCCTTCGGGTAGGCGAATGTCGACAGTGCAGGGTAAATGTTCCTGGCCTTTAACCGCCACAAACACGCTACTGCCATTAAAAAATCCATGCGTGGTATCGAGATGGGCCGTACGCACGGACAGGTCCCATGCGTACACCGTGTATTCGATGATTAGTGGTCCGTCACAGGCGGCACATTGCCAGGTCGACTTATCCAGTTTATTAACAGAAATCGTGTTACCCGCGGCGCTGGCATTCAGTGTGACGATGTTTTTTGCAAAATCACGAATCATGTAACTGCCGGGAATCCAGGCCGGCAGCCAGATTATTTGCCCGGATGGATCCGGTTCCCGAATAGTGCAGCGTACGTGAAAGAGATGTGCCTGGGGGTTTGTTGGGGTGATGACATACTCAATTTTGTGTTGCATGGGTGGGTTTGACTACCTTGATCCAGATTTGATTATGTGTTGTTTCCCTGACACGGGTGCGGTGAGTAATACCGGAACCGGTGCTGGTCGAGTGTTCAAGTGTACCACCAAGATGTATCCACTCGCCAAGGGGTCCGGAGATGGTGGTTTGCAACTCTGAGGTATTGATGCTGCCGCTGTTGGCGGGATCTACTGACTGTGACTGGGGTGCTACATCCAGTATGACCGTTGAACCATTGATGCGTGGCCTGACTCTAAAGCCGGTCGTCACCTGATGATACTCCAGTGTTTCGGTAACGGTGCCATCCGGATTGCGTATGCGGTTTGCTATCGGAATGGCCTGGCCCATCTGGATGGTGGCCCAGTAGCCTTCACTGACACGCACGATCTGGGACACCGGTTGATGACGATTATGCCGATTGTCGAAGATTTTTGCCTGGTATTTGACTTTGTCGTCGGTTTCGCCGATTTGTACTCGTGCCTTGTCATTGGAAATTTGGGCGCCGGCGGAAATCTCGCTTTGTTGCATGGAAGTGCGGTTGTTGACTGAGACATGAATCAACAACTGGGTCTGATCATAATCAATCTGCTTGATCATCCCTTTAATGTCATCAATGTTGTCCGGCGTGCTTTTGATGATGAGTTTATAACCAGTGCCGGTAACACTGGCACCTTCATCCAGCAGGGGCTGAATAATCGGAATGACTTCCTCGACCGGCCGATAGCGCAGGTCAATGGTTTCAATAATCATCGCGGCCTGGACGGTCAGGCTGAAACCAAGGATAAATAGTACAAGCAGTTTTTTCATGCAGGATGATTCAGATATGCAGGCGCTGGTATTCTGCTTCAGCTTTGCTGTGTTGCCAGACTTCATCAAATTGATGGGTCAGTGTACTTGCATGCTCCGGATTGTTGAAACTGGCAATGGCATCGAAACGGCTCGCCAGTTTGCGATGGATAAAACCGCGGCCATCCACTGTCATGAACGCCTCCGGTGATGAAGCATAATGTTCATGGACCTTGCGAATTTCCATGTAGCTGGTGAAGCGTCGTGATAATTCGATTAACTGGTGACCGTGTTTGATGGCCACGTTTGGATCAATGACGAGAATGCGAATCTGGGAGCGGGGGCTGGAAAGAATAAAACGTTTTACCGCATCGATGAAGGCGCGATTGTCATAGATCTGTTGATCCAGGTTTCGACTGAAGATGTCGACCGTGAATTGTGCCTGATCAGCGAGATTGATGGCGGCCAGCATGTTTTCTTCGCTGGTTTCCAGGATGATGTCGTCACTGTCTTCGCCAAGCTGATAATCTGCCCAGTTCATCTGGCTTTACCCCATATCATTACAGCTTCTAAAAGTATAATAAATGTGACCCCGGATACCAGGCATAATTCCCGACCGCTGGTGTGATATTGCTGACGGAATGTTACCGCTTCGTAATCAGGACTTTGCCAGTTGTGTGGCAAGGCCGGTATATGTTGCCGGTGTCATGGCTTTTAGTCGGGTTTTTTCCTGTTCGGGAATCTCGAGCGAATCGATAAAAGTCTGCAATGCTTCGGCGGTAATGCGTTGTCCGCGAGTCAGTGCCTTGAGTTTTTCATAGGGTTCCGGTACACCATAGCGCCGCATCACGGTTTGGATCGGTTCCGCCAGCACTTCCCAGTTAGCGTTCAGGTCATCACTGAGTGCCTGTTCATTGACTTCCAGTTTGCTCATTCCTTTTAACGTGGAATGATAGGCGATCAGACTGTGCGCAATACCCACACCAAGATTTCTCAGCACTGTTGAATCGGTCAGATCACGCTGCATGCGTGAAATGGGTAATTTGTTGGCCAGGTGATCAAACAGGGCATTGGCGATACCAAGATTACCTTCGGAATTTTCAAAATCAATCGGATTAACTTTATGTGGCATGGTGCTTGAACCTACCTCGCCCTTGATGGTTTTCTGTTTGAAATAACCAAATGCAATGTAGGTCCAGATATCCCGATCAAAGTCGAGCAGTATATTGTTGAAGCGCACGATACAATGGAAATATTCCGCGATATAGTCGTGCGGTTCGATCTGAATGGTCATCGGGTTAAATGTAATACCCAGGTCGGTAACAAATTTTTCTGCTAAAGCCGGCCAGTCGACATTCGGGTATGCCGCCGTGTGTGCATTGTAGTTGCCAACGGCACCATTCATCTTGCCCAGCACTTCAACATTGACGAATTGCGCTCGCTGGCGTTTCAGCCGGTGGGCGACGTTTGCCAGTTCCTTGCCGACAGTCGTGGGTGAAGCCGGCTGGCCATGCGTGTGTGCCAGCATGGCGATGTCTGCCGTTTCCTGTGACATACGTGACATAGTCGCAATCAGTTCATCCATGAGGGGCAGGACAACCTGTTGCCTGGCGCTATTGAGCATTAACGCATGCGACAGGTTATTGATGTCTTCCGAGGTACAGGCAAAATGAAAAAACTCACTGACCCGGGTCAGTTCATCATTGTCGGCGATTTTTTCCTTGAGGAAATATTCAACCGCTTTCACGTCGTGGTTGGTGGTCCGTTCAATGTCCTTGACCCGTTGCGCATCCTGCACAGAAAAATTGTCGATGATGGCATTGAGTTGCTGTGTCGTCTGTTTGCTGAATTGCGGGACTTCCTTGATGTCGTCCTGCATGGCGAGATGTTGTAACCAGCGAATCTCTACGATCACGCGGTGCCTGATCAGGGCGTATTCACTGAATAGTTGTCGCAGCGATTCGGTACGGCTGGCATAACGTCCATCAATTGGCGAAATGGCCGTCAGTGAAGTCAAATCCATAAAAAAATCCCAATACCTGATGAAGGTGGGATTTTAGCATTAATTAGTACGGAATAGGGATGTTGGGTCAATCAACGTCCCCTGTTCGCCCCGGAAAAATCCGGGGAAAAATTAAGCCGGGCGGTAAATCAGCCCCGGTTGAAACATCAGTTCATTTTTATCCAGTTGATCCAGCGGACAACCGTCACGGTCACATTCAGCCAGGCGATCGAATATAAATTTGCCTTCTTCGGATTCAATCGTGGAGAAAATGGGTTTGCCAAGATGGGTGCCGATGGGTGGACCATATACAGGCTTGCTCACTACTTTTACCTCTCGTTCAATTTAATCGTGCATATATTTAAATGACGTCATTTGCGTGACAAAGTTCATATCGGCAAGCGAGTGAACAGCCTTTAATGTGGTTGTGATCCAGATAACAAAACGGTGATAAAAATCACAAACAGGCCCACGCCACACTTTCGGCGTGTGGCATGGGCGTTGCTAATGGAATGCGGCGAGATGTGTGTGAATAATTAACCGGCCAACTGGCGTAGCACGTACTGCAAAATGCCGCCATGGCGGTAATATTCCACTTCCTGTGGGGTATCAATACGCACGCGGGCGGTAAACTGCTTCTTTTTGCCGTCAGGGGACACGGCCGTGACCATGGTATCACGCAGCTTACCGCCGTCCAGTTCGCCGACCGTGATCAATTCATGGCCAGTCAGCCCCAGTTTTCTGGCCGAATCACCGGGTTTGAACTGCAATGGCAGGATGCCCATGCACACCAGGTTGGTGCGATGAATACGTTCGTAGCTTTCGGCGATAACTGCACGCACGCCCAGCAGGTTAGGGCCCTTGGCTGCCCAGTCACGGGATGAGCCGGAACCGTATTCCTTACCGGCGATAATGACTAGTGGATAACCCTCGTCCTTGTAGCGCATGGCTGCGTCGTAGATGGACATTTGCTCACCGGAGGTTAGGTGAATCGTGACGCCACCCTCGGTGCCCGGCGCCAGCAGGTTGCGCAGGCGAATATTGGCAAAGGTGCCGCGCATCATAACTTGGTGGTTACCGCGCCGCGATCCGTAGGAATTGAAGTCAGCCGGTGTGACACCCTGGTCAACCAGGTAGCGGCCCGCCGGACTGTCTTCCTTGATGGCACCCGCCGGGGAGATATGATCGGTCGTGACCGAGTCGCCCAACAGGGCAAGTACGCGCGCGCCATGTACGGGTCGGATTGAACCTGGCTGGGCACTCATATTCTCAAAATAAGGTGGATTCTGGATGTACGTGGAATCCGCTTCCCATTTAAATTGCTTGCCGCTGGCGGATTCAAGCTGTTGCCAGCGTTCGGTACCGGAGAACACGTTTGCATAGGTTTCGCTGAACTGCTCACGACTCACATTGGCTGTCACGGCTTCGAGTAATTCCTGCTGGCTGGGCCAGATATCGCGCAGGTAAACCGGTTGTCCGTTGTTATCCTGTCCAATCGGATCGTTGTACAGGTCGATATCCATGGTACCGGCAATGGCATAGGCGACCACCAGCGGGGGTGACGCCAGGTAGTTCATGCGTACCTCGGCATGCACACGGCCTTCAAAATTTCGGTTTCCGGACAGGACCGAGCATACCGTCAGGTTACCGTCCGCGATGGCCTTGCTCACTTCGGGCGGCAGGGGGCCGGAATTACCGATACAGGTGGTACAGCCATAACCGACCACGTTAAAGCCCAGCTTGTCGAGGTCGTCCATCAGGCCGGCCTTTTCAAGATACTCCGTGACGACACGGGAACCGGGTCCCAGAGAAGTTTTGACCCAGGGTTGTACGCGCAGCCCTTTATCGACGGCCTTTTTGGCGACCAGTCCAGCGCCGATCATCACTGAGGGGTTTGAGGTGTTGGTGCAGGAGGTGATCGCCGCTATGACCACGGCGCCATCAGTCATCGTCACCGATTGCTGGTTAATCTCGGTTTGCACCGGACCGGCTGATTGCAGGTTGCGTTCTTTTTTCAGGGCCGCCATCGCCTCAATGAACATCGTTTTTGATTTCTTAAGCGGCACGCGATCCTGTGGACGCTTCGGACCGGCCAGACTGGCTTCCACATCCGTCAGGTTAAGTTGTATTACGGCACTGTACCTGGCCGGGTTACGGCCACGCTGCCGGAACAGGCCCTGTTCTTTGGCATAGGTTTCGACCAGCTCAATCTGTTCCTCGTCACGGCCGGACAGGCGCAGGTAGGTGAGGGTTTCTTCATCGATCGGGAAAATACCGCAGGTTGCGCCGTATTCCGGCGCCATGTTGGCAATGGTGGCGCGATCCGCCAGTGGCAGGTGATCCAGTCCATCGCCAAAAAATTCGACAAATTTACCGACCACACCATGCTGACGCAGCATTTCCACCACGGTGAGTACCAGGTCGGTAGCGGTCGTGCCTTCAGCCAGAGTACCTTTGAGTTCAAAACCGACGACTTCCGGAATCAACATAGATATCGGCTGACCCAGCATGGCGGCTTCCGCCTCGATACCACCGACACCCCAGCCCAGCACACCCAGGCCATTGATCATGGTGGTATGTGAATCGGTGCCGACCAGCGTGTCCGGATAGGCTACCTTGTTATCATTTACGAACACAGTGCGCGCCAGGTACTCCAGGTTGACCTGGTGGACAATACCGGTTTCCGGGGGCACGACCTTGAAATTGGAAAACGCACTCTGTCCCCATTTCAGGAAACTGTAGCGCTCTTTGTTACGCTGGTATTCCAGTGCCTCGTTGAGTGAAAAGGCATCGGCGGTACCAAACTTGTCGACCTGCACGGAATGGTCGATGACCAGTTCCGCCGGTTGCAGGGGATTAATTTTTTCCGGGTCACCGCCCAGCGCACGCATCGCGTCGCGCATGGCGGCCAGATCCACAACCGCCGGCACGCCGGTAAAGTCCTGCATCAGCACGCGCGCTGGCGTAAATGCAATTTCCTGTTCGGATTTTTTGTTTGGGTTCCAGTTGGCCAGCGCCTGAATATCATCCCGTGTGACATTTTTGCCGTCTTCGTGTCGCAGCAGATTTTCCAGCAGGATCTTGAGAGAGAAGGGCAGTTTTTCACTGTTCTTTACTGCATCGAGTCGATAAATGGTGAATTTATTCCCCCTGACCTTGAGGGTACTGCGTGATTTGAAACTGTCGGCCATGAATGCTCCTTCAAGCTGCAACGGTGAATGGCGAAAAGCGGGTATTATAACGAAACGCTAATGCAATATCCCCATTTCGTTGTCGAGGATGCGCTTCGCTTCTTTGACGAAATGGCGTCGACCAAACAGGATTTGCCAGCGGCTGGCCCCAACCTGGTGCCATAGAACAGCAGCGCGTATTCCCGCAAGCAGCAAGGTACGAATCTTGTCGGCGTTGGCCGGATTACTCAGGTATTCGGTTTCACCATTGACCATAATTCGCGGCGGGAGCTGACTGATGGTATCGGTGTAGATACCGGCCAGATTGGCCATGACATTGGCGTGTGTCACACCAAACAGTTCTGCCTGTTCGAAGGCGCGTTTCACGGCCGTGGCAATTTCTTCAAGCATGTCAGGTCGCTTCGCCAGTTTTCGTTCCAGATGCAAAAGATTAATGACGTAACGGGCAACGTTAATATCACGTTGTTGATGCTGTTCGTTTGCGAGCTGACTGACCAGTGTATATAGACCGGTACGCAGGTTTTCATAACGGCCAAAGACCGCCAGGGTGGAACCGGGTTTTTGATTCAGAATACTGTCGACCGCGACTTTCAGATCATGCTCATCAACCAGTCCCCGTGTGGCGATCTGATTGACCAGCGTGGCTGCCTGAAAGATACCTGCCAGTGCAATGGTTTTATCGGTAATATTTTTCATGTGGAAAATAGTTTTTCTGTTTCATTGATGATGCCGCCGCCAAGGCAAACCTCATCCTGGTAAAACACCACTGACTGTCCCGGTGTTACAGCCCACTGTGGTTCATCAAATTCAACATAAAGATCACCTGCTGCGTTCACGCTGATACAACAGGCGGCATCGGTCTGACGATAACGCGTCTTGGCGGTACAGTGATACGGGTATGCCGGTTCCTCGGTAATCCATGACACATCAATGGCTGTCAGCCAGTGGCTGTATAGAAGTGAATGTTCCCGGCCCTGCACAACAATCAGCGTATTGGTGTCGAGGTCCTTGTCAGCCACATACCAGGGATCATCGCTGTAGTTCGCCAGTCCGCCAATCCCCAGACCCTGCCGTTGTCCGCGCGTATAATACATGAGCCCGTCATGCCGACCAATCTGATCACCATCCGGTGTGCTTATGTGACCGGGCTGTGCGGGTAAATAACGTTGCAGAAACGCCTTGAAATCCCGTTCCCCGATAAAGCAGATACCGGTGCTGTCTTTTTTGTCATGTGTAACCAACTGGTGATCGCGCGCAAGCCGTCGCACTTCCGATTTCTCAATATGACCGATTGGAAACAACGCATGCTGCAGTTGCGACTGGTTTAACGTGTACAGAAAATATGTCTGGTCCTTGGCTGTATCCTTGCCGCGAATCAGATGATACAGGCCGTCGCGTTTTTCATTCTGCGCATAATGCCCGGTCGCGATGTGTTCGACACCGAGGCTGAGTGCATAGTCGAGAAATGCCCGAAATTTGATTTCCTTGTTACACAACACATCCGGATTGGGTGTGCGTCCTGCGGCATATTCCTGCAGGAAATAGGCAAACACGCGATCCCAGTACTGATCGGAAAAATTCACACCCTGAATGGGAATGTCGAGTTGACGGCAGATATCTTTCGCATCGGCAAAATCCTGTTCGGCAGCACAGTGATCATCCTCATCATCACCTTCCCAGTTTTTCATGAACACGGCGCGTACATCATGACCCTGTTCCTTCAGCAACAATGCACTGACCGATGAATCAACTCCACCGGACACGCCGACAACAATGGGGGATGCTTGAGACATATTTATAAAATAGTGTTTATCAGGTCTGGTTCGAAGCGACGGCCTGCACGATAATCATTTATGCAGGCCAGTACAAGCGGGCTGCGTAACGCGGCCTGCTGTTGCGTCAGTTCATCAATGCTTAACCAGACGGTGCGTTCAATGCCGTCATCCAGTTCACGCGTTGCCTCATGACGAACCAGTTCACCACAGAAACAGAATCGCACAAACGTGTCCCGACCGTCCGGGTGCTGCCAGTGATAAATGCCGACCAGGGCATCGGGACGAAAATGCCAGCCGGTTTCTTCCAGCGTTTCACGCACCACGGCATCCTGAAGTGATTCATTGGGTTCCAGGTGTCCGGCCGGCTGGTTAATCACTCGCTTGCCAGCAACGATTTCTTCCACCAACAGGAAGCGACCATCTCGTTCGATGATGGCGGCAACGGTGACATGCATGCGATGACTCATAATGATTTCGCTTGTGTCGATTGTAACTGTGCCAGTATCTTCGCGGGGATACGGCGTTGTTCAAATTGCCCCGGTTGCAGTTGATTGAGATACCAGGGGCCGATGCGGTAGCGAATCAGGCGCAGCGTCGGATAACCCACATGTGCGGTCATGCGGCGAATCTGTCGATTCCGGCCTTCGTGAATGGACATATTCAGCCAACTGGTGGGGATGGACTGACGTTGTCGGATGGGCGGCTCACGGTCCCATACCTTCGGGGCGGTCATTGTCTGCACTTCTGCGGGTAGTGTCGGACCGTCATTCAGTTCAACACCCTGGCGCAGGGCGTTCAGTGCCTTTTCATCCGGTTCACCCTCGACCTGAACCCAGTAACTCTTGGTCATTTTGTTATCAGGCTGGGTGATACGCTGGTTGAGAGTGCCATTATCGGTGAGCAACAGCAGGCCTTCGCTGTCCTTGTCCAGGCGGCCAGCCACCCGAACACGATCATCATTGATAAAATCGGCCAGACTTTGCGCATTCTCGTAACGCCTGAACTGGCTCAGGACATCATAGGGCTTATTAAATGCATATAAAATCAACTAATTATCCTGGGCAGTTCACAATTTACATAAAGAAACTATGGTATAAACTATACAGTTAGGCATGTAAAAATTCGTCCGATCTGTTAACCGTAATAATAATAAGGCAAAAGGATATCGGATCACCATGATACTCAAATTACGAACCATAAACGGCAGGCTCATCATCGGGATGTTGCTGCTGATGTTCGTGTTGCTTGCTATTACAGTTTATGCGCATTATCTGGTGCAGCGCTCCGCTTCACAAAGTCTTGATTATATCGAGACCCAGCGTGAATTAAGTCGGGCCATGGTACAGTACAAGCAATCGCTGCAGGCCACCGAGAGCAGCCTTTATCAGTACTCGACATTTTTATCCGATCGTCAGGCCGCAGCATTACAGGCCAGTCTGTCGACACTCAATCAACATGCCGACAAATTCAATTCTCTACCGGTTGTACTGAACGAGGAAACATTGCGTCAGCACAGTGCCACGTTAGTGTCCGAGACGCTGCAGCTGGATACTACCATCAAGCAGTTTCTTGCCGGTAACGGTCGGGATATGACCCTGTTACGAAATGCCATTCAGCCTGTACTGGAAACGACATGGCGAACGGTCAAACAGATTGATACACAGGTCAATCAAATCAGCACATCAGGTATTGCGCAGTCACAACGCACGGCAAATGACCTGTGGCTGTTTATCTGGGTATTTACCGGTGTTGTTTTCCTGCTGTTATTTTCCGGTTACTGGTTTTTCCTGAAAAAAATACGCAGCCCGATTATCCAGTTGTCCAACAGCATGCAACATGAACCGGGCGAACGGTTAAGTGATCTTGCACACAGCAGTCAGTTGGATGAAATCAACCGGCTCATCAACGCGTATAATAACATGCAGAACCAGGTTTTTAATCGACAACGCCGACTGGAGTCCATTCTTGATAACGCGGCGGAAGGGATCATCACTATCGATCACGAAGGGTGTATCGAGTCTTTTAATATCGCCGCACAAAAGCTGTTTGGTTACCGGTCTAAATCAATTATCGGCAAACCGTTTGAAAAACTGTTTTCCAGTGAGCAGTCTGAAATCCAGAACATCAAGGCCATCAAGGACATTGTGCGCGGTCGCAAATCACTGGAGGACAAGGAATTTGAAGTACACGGCAAACGCAAGGATGGCGTGGAATTTTTCATGTCCGTCAAACTCAGTGATATGTATATCGGTAAAAACCGTTATATAACCGCGATTGTTGATGATATTACCGAACGCCGCGCCACCATGGACCGGTTACGTCATCTGGCGGAACACGATTCACTAACCGGATTACATAATCGGCAGTACTTTAACGAAGAAGTGGAACGCTTCTTTGCCCAGACGGAACGGCGCAAAAACCTGTCCTGTGCCTGCCTGTATATCGATCTGGATAATTTCTGATCCGTCAATGATTCTCTCGGGCTTCTGAAAGTTTTGCGTCTGTTTATCGGTATTTCGAGTATATGACAGGTGCGCACGTGTAAAGGTGATGTGCCGGCACGTCTTGGTGGTGATGAATTTGCCCTGTTACTGGTGGGTGTCAATGAAGAGCAGGTCATGAAAGTGGCCGATGCCTACCGTAATGCCATTGCTAACTTTTCTTTTGTGGCGGGTGGTAAACACATCGATACCGGTTGCTCCATCGGTGTGGCGATGTATGAAGAGGATATTGAAACCAAGGAAGGCTTACTGGCGCGCGCCGATATTGCGTGTCATATGGCCAAGCGTGCAGGTCGAAATCGCGTGCATCTGTTCAGGCAGGAAGACAAGGGCAAGATCGATACCTTCTACGAAGAGATGGGCTGGACGCGGCGAATTCGTCACGCACTGGAAAATCGCGGTTTCGTTTTCAGTTGTCAGCCAATATTACGTGTCGCCGATGAAACTATTTTCAGTCATGAACTGTTATTGCGCATGCTGGATCCGGACTCGGGTGAATACATTATGCCGAGCGGATTCCTGGATTCCGCAGAACGTTTTGGTCTCATGCCGCAGATCGATCAGTGGGTGATCGAACATGCTTTTGAATGGCTCAACAAACAGCCTTCCTATAACGAACACCTGCGTTATTTTATCAATCTGTCTGGTAAGTCGATTGGTGATAAGAATATTCTGAAAATTATTCGTGAGGCAATGCCGAGCCTGAAGATTCAGTCGTCGCATGTAGTATTTGAGATCACTGAGGACGTCGCCATTTCCAATCTGGATGCGGCAAAATATTTTCTTTCCGAGTTGCGTAAACTTGGCTTTAAAACGGCGATTGATGATTTTGGTGTCGGTTACAGTTCCTTCTCTTATTTGCGCGAACTGGATGTGGACTTCGTCAAGATCGACGGCTCGTTTATCAACACCATGCATACCGATGAAATGAACTACGCCCTGGTTAAGGCCATCAATGACATCTGCCATATTCTCGGCAAATTCACGATTGCCGAATTCGTACAGAATGAAACCGCACTTAAATTGCTCAAGGAAATCGGTGTGGATTATGCCCAGGGCTACAATATTGCCACCGCTGAAGACTACGACCAGCACACCATCCAGTTCATCATGCCCTAAATACCACTCGCTGAGGGCGGCGGTTATTTGCTAGAATTCAGGCCGTTTTTTGTATTATCTGGAAAGAATTGGCAATGGCTTATCAACATATCAAGGTGCCGGAAGCGGGCACACCCGTCACGGTAAATGACGATTTTTCCCTGAACGTTCCTGATAACCCGATTATCCCGTTTATTGAAGGCGATGGTATCGGTGTGGATGTTACTCCTGTCATGAAACAGGTCATTGATTCCGCCGTCGACAAGGCATACGGCAGCAAGCGTCGAATCGTGTGGATGGAAATCTATGCGGGTGAGAAGTCGACCCAGGTATACGGCAGTGATGTCTGGTTACCTGAAGAAACCATGCAGGCCATCAAGGAGTTTAAAGTGGCCATCAAGGGACCGCTGACTACCCCGGTAGGCGGGGGTATTCGATCGCTGAATGTGACCCTGCGTCAGGAACTGGATCTGTATGTGTGCCTGCGGCCGGTGCGTTATTACGATGGTACGCCGAGCCCGCTAAAAGAACCGGAAAAGACTGACATGGTGATCTTTCGTGAGAATTCCGAGGATATCTACGCCGGTATCGAATGGGCAGCCGGCACACCGGAAGTGAAAAAAGTCATCGCATTCCTGCAGGATGAAATGGGCGTCAAAAAGATACGTTTTCCAAATAGCGCTGGAATCGGCGTTAAACCGGTTTCATCCGAAGGCACCAAACGCCTGGTACGACGCGCAATACAATATGCCATCGACAACAATCGTCCATCCGTGACCCTGGTACACAAGGGTAATATCATGAAATTCACGGAAGGCGGTTTCAAGGAATGGGGCTACGAACTGGCGCGTGAGGAATTTGGCGCTTTACCTATCGACGGAGGCCCCTGGTGCCGTTTCATTAACCCTAAAACCGGCACTCCAATTGTGGTTAAAGACGTCATTGCCGATGCCTTCCTGCAACAGATCCTGTTGCGCCCGGAAGAATACGACGTAATTGCGACGCTCAACCTCAATGGGGATTACATTTCAGATGCACTGGCCGCGCAGGTCGGGGGAATCGGTATCGCGCCGGGTGCCAACCTGTCCGATACGGTTGCGTTATTTGAGGCAACCCATGGCACTGCACCAAAATATGCGGGTAAGGATCAGGTGAATCCGGGTTCCATCATTCTCTCGGCAGAAATGATGCTGCGCCACCTGGGCTGGACTGAGGCGGCGGATCTGGTGGTGAAGGGCATGTCCGGCGCTATTGCTGCCAAAACGGTCACCTACGATCTGGAACGACTTATGGACAAGGCCACGCTGGTCAGTAGCTCCGGTTTTGGACAGGCGATAATCGACAATATGTAAGCCGTTGAAGCGGTACAGAAATCACTGCCAGTGGTACCCAGAACGGATACCACAGGTCAGTGATCAGTACATCTGCTCAGTGGGTTGTCGAACTCTCGAAGTGTGATGGTTTAATCTCAGTGGCATGCAGGCCTTTGGGTCCCTGGGTAAATTCGAATTCCACTTTTTGCCCTTTTTTGAGGGTTTTATATCCATCCATTGCGATGGATGAAAAATGGGCGAAAATATCATCACCCCCTTGTTCCGGTGAGATGAACCCATAACCTTTGGCATTACTGAACCATTTGACGATACCGATAGCCATGCCTTCCTAGCCTCCTTCAGTAACTTACAGACAAACAAGCCGTTCCGTGCTCAAGAGCCAGAGTTCACATAAAAAACAATAACTTAGCTGTTCTCTCATGCACGAACGCCGACCTACTTAACTATAGCCAAAAATTCTCAAACTTCATGTTAGACATTGCTAAAATGCCCTTGTAGACAGTTGAATTTACGCTGATTTGGAACAATTTACAGACTATGAGTGATGACATCGTACCAGGGCGTTATGACGATGGATTGGCGGTCCAGGAGGCCAAGCCAAAATTAAAACGTCCACCCATGTATAAAGTAATTCTGCTAAATGACGATTACACTCCTATGGAGTTTGTTGTGCACGTCCTGGAAAAATTATTTGGCATGAATCGTGAGCAGGCGACACACATCATGCTGAACGTGCACACAAAGGGAAGTGGTGTTTGCGGTGTTTATTCACGCGAAGTTGCCGAGACCAAAGTTGTTCAGGTCAATGATTATTCGCGCAAACATGAACACCCGTTGTTATGCACCATGGAAGCGGATGATTAGGGGTACTGTATGTTAAGCAAGGAACTGGAAGGCTCACTGAATAATGCATTCAAGCAGGCGCGCGAACGCAATCATGAATTCATGACTGTCGAGCACCTGCTACTCGCGTTACTGGATAATTCTTCAGCCGCCGACGTGCTTCGCGCCTGTGGCGCCAACCTGGATACCTTGCGCAAGGAATTGTTTGAGTTTCTGGATGAAACCACCCCGTTATTGCCTCCCAATGATGATCGCGAAACACAGCCGACGCTGGGGTTTCAGCGTGTACTGCAACGCGCTGTCTTTCATGTGCAGTCATCGGGTAAAAATGAAGTGACCGGTGCGAATGTGCTGGTTGCAATATTCAGTGAACAGGAATCACAGGCCGTTTATTTCCTGAAGAAACAGGAAATCACACGCCTTGAAGTAGTGAATTATATTTCACACGGCATTTCCAAAATTAATGAAGACGATGAACAGATCGGTGGCGACAGCGCAAGTGTCGAAGAGGAAGGAACCGACAAAGCGGCAGATCCGTTAAGCCAGTTTGCGACCAACCTGAACAAGATGGCCGAGCAGGGCAAAATTGATCCCCTGATTGGTCGCAAGCATGAACTGGAACGCACCATTCAGGTACTGTGCCGTCGCCGTAAAAACAACCCGTTGTTTGTTGGCGAGGCCGGTGTCGGTAAGACAGCGCTGGCCGAAGGTCTGGCCAAGAAAATTGTTGAAAACGATGTACCGGAAGTGTTAGATGGATGCACCATCTATTCACTGGATCTCGGTGCGTTACTGGCAGGCACAAAGTATCGTGGTGACTTCGAAAAGCGACTCAAGGCCGTCATCAATCAGCTCAAGAAAGAAGAAGGCGCGATTTTATTTATCGACGAAATTCATACGATAATCGGTGCCGGTGCCGCGTCGGGTGGTGCGATGGATGCCTCCAACCTGATCAAGCCGGTACTCGCATCCGGTGATCTAAAATGCATCGGCTCGACAACCTATCAGGAATACCGCGGTATTTTTGAAAAGGACCGTGCCCTGACACGGCGTTTTCAGAAGATCGACGTCACGGAACCGACTGTCGAAGAAACCGTTCAGATTCTCGATGGGCTGAAGTCCAACTTTGAACAGCATCATGGTGTGCGCTATACACGCCAGGCGATTCGCACGGCAGTCGAATTATCAGATCGTTATATCAACGATCGCCATCTGCCGGACAAGGCCATCGATGTAATAGACGAAGCCGGCGCAAACCAACGCCTGTTACCGCAATCAAAACGCAAGAAGACGATTGGTATTCGGGATATCGAAGCGATTGTCGCCAAGATTGCCCGCATTCCGCCGAAAACGGTTTCCACCGATGACAAGACCGCGCTCAAGAACCTGGAACGCGATCTGAAACTGGTTATCTTCGGTCAGGATGAAGCAGTAGAGACGCTCGCCACCTCAATCAAGCTGTCACGTGCCGGACTGGGTAATGAACAGAAGCCAATCGGTTCGTTCCTGTTTGCCGGACCGACCGGTGTCGGTAAAACCGAAGTCACTCGACAGTTATCCCGGATTATGGGTATCGAACTGATCCGTTTTGACATGTCGGAATACATGGAGCGGCACACCGTGTCGCGCCTGATAGGTGCACCACCGGGATATGTGGGTTATGACCAGGGTGGTTTGCTGACTGAAGCGATCAACAAACATCCGCACGCTGTTTTACTGTTAGATGAAATTGAAAAAGCCCACCCGGACGTTTTTAACCTGTTATTGCAGGTAATGGATCATGGCACATTAACCGACAACAATGGACGCAAGGCGGATTTCAGAAATGTCATCATCGTGATGACGACCAATGCCGGCGCCGATCAGTTGAACCGGTCTTCGATTGGGTTTACCCAGCAGGATCACAGCAGTGACGCTATGGAAACCATCAAGAAATTCTTCACACCGGAGTTTCGTAACCGGCTGGATGCCATCATTCAGTTCAAGCAACTCTCTACCGGCATCATCACACAGGTAGTGGACAAATTCCTGTTCGAATTTGAAACCCAACTGGCCGAGAAGGGTGTGCAGTTAAGCGTGGATGATGAAGCGCGCACCTGGCTGGCCATGCATGGCTATGATCCAAAGATGGGCGCACGACCCATGGCGCGCGTCATTCAGGAAAATATCAAGAAACCACTGGCCGAGGAACTGCTGTTTGGCAAGCTCGCTAACGGCGGCCATGTCAAAATCTCCGTGAAAGATGATGTTCTGTCACTGGATCTGGAGAGCAAGGAAGAGCTGGCACACTCCAAATAATTGACGTGTGGACGTTTGGGTCTAGCGACCCCGAAATACGATGCGTCCTTTGCTGAGATCGTACGGCGTAAGCTGAACTGTCACTTTATCCCCGGTCAGGATTCGAATGTAGTTTTTGCGCATTTTGCCTGAAATGTGCGCAGTAACAACATGACCATTCTCCAGTTCGACCCGGAACATGGTGTTGGGAAGGGTTTCGACAACCGTGCCTTCCATCTCGATATGTTCTTCTTTAGCCATTCGTGCTCGCTGGTGTGTTAAACGAAGCGCGAATAATGCCTGAAATGAAAAGAATTTTCAAAAGATGACGCGGCTTTTCAGGCCCTCAGGCCTGTGGCAACGTGCTATCAGGCCGACAGGGCGCGTCCCTGGCTGGCCTGGCTGTAGGCGACATGGGGATGGGGTACGTCATTGTCGATCACGATCTCCATACCCAGAAACTGAATCAGTTCGCCGAGTCCGTGGATATTTGCCAGGTCATTTTTGAGGCGGGAAAAGTGCAGACGGTTCAGGTAAAGCACATTGGGACGAAAACCGTGCTCCTGTTGAAAACCGTTCGCCAGGCGGTAGAGGTAGCTGAGCATGATGCCCTCCAATCAACCGTTCAGGTTGTCCTGCT
This sequence comes from uncultured Gammaproteobacteria bacterium, assembly GCA_937967995.1. Taxonomy (GTDB): domain Bacteria; phylum Pseudomonadota; class Gammaproteobacteria; order UBA6429; family Thiohalophilaceae; genus CALBTB01. The sequence continues at coordinate 428,979 of CALBTB010000009.1, read as the reverse complement.
TGATTATTTGACAGGAAAACGTCAGTTTTGTTGCCAAATAATGAAAATTTTCTTACACGATATATCGGAAGATTGGGTGCCTGACTTGAGTGATTATTGTGCCTTGTACCAGCGCTGACCATTGAATATTTCAACGGCGTCAAATTTGATTTTGTATGACATTTTTTTGCAATCTTTGATCCAGTAACCCAGGTACAGATAGCGCAGGCCGGACAGGCGGGCAGCTTCGACCTGTTGCAGAATGGCATAGCGGCCGGGACTGCGATCTTCAAAGTCAGGATCAAAATAGGTGTAGACAGCCGACAGTCCGTCATCCAGCCAGTCCGTGATGGCGACAGCGATCAGCTGGCCATTCAACCGGAATTCGCCGACCTTGGTGTTGCACCAGTCAGTCTTGAGAATATGAATGTATTGAGCCGGATCGTCACTGTCCATACTGCTGCCGGCATGACGAGACTGCATATACTTTTTATAGAGATCAAAATGCTCACCGGAAAACTCGGCATCCTGCCAGTTAACAGTGAGATCGGCATTTTTACGAATACGACGTCGATCATTGCGACCCGGATTGAACTCATCAACCAGTATGCGTACCAGCTTGCACTGATTACAGCTCGAACAATGCGGTCGATAGATGTGCTCGCCGCTACGGCGAAAACCGATCTTGGTCAGATGCGTATAGTTGGTGACATTGATCGGTCCCTGCGGGTCAACGAACAGCGTGGTGGCATTTTTGTCTTCAATGTAATTGCACGGGTGTTCCGGCGTCACCAGAAACCGAAATTGCTTAAGCCATTGGTAATAGTTTGTTTCGTCGTTCATAAATTCGTTATCAGTTCGTCACGGCTGATAAAGTTGTTCCAGATAGCTGCGTGATCAATTTTTCCCTTGTCAGTGCAATATCTGTTGAGTTGTCGAACAAATGTTTTACGTGGAATATTTCGTGCACCCAGTGTCTTGAGATGATCTGATTCTACCTGACAATCGATGAACGGGAAATGAAAGCGATCCAGATGCCGGGCCAGTGCGACCAGTGCGATCTTGGATGCATCACGCATACGACTGAACATCGATTCGCCAAAAAAGATTCGCCCGATCGCAATGCCGTATAAACCACCAACCAGTTGGTCATCCTGCCAGATTTCGATACTGTGAGCGAAACCGAGATTATGAAGCTGAATATAAGCGTTCATCATCTCACGTGTTATCCAGGTGCCGAGACCATCCCGGCGTGATGAGGCACAATACTGAATGACCGGTTTAAAGGCACAGTCGACTTTTATGTCGTAGCGTTTGTTGCGAATGGTTTTTCTGAGACTGCGTGATACGGTTATTTCCGTTGGGTACAGTACAGCGCGCGGGGAAGGGGACCACCACATAATGGGTTGTCCCTGGCTGTACCAGGGAAAAATACCGGAGCGATAAGCCGCCAGTAAGCGTGGTGTGGAAAGGTCACCGCCGACGGCAAGCAAACCGTTGGGTTCAGGCATGGCCAGTTCGACATCGGGGAACCAGCTTGTGTCATCGTGATCCAGCCAGAATGGTGCCTGTAAGCCGGTACGATCCATTTCAGTTTTTCCTGAATGGTGAGTGTTCGGCCAGACACTTAATATAATGTTGCATGCCCTGTTGTTCCTGTTCCGTGAAACGTTGAATGGCTGTCGCAAATTCTGAATGTCGAATCCAGTGACCAGACCAGGTTGCAGTGGGTAAAAACCCCCGACTCACTTTGTGTTCTCCCTGTGCGCCGGGCTCAAAAGATCTTAACGCGTTTTGAATGCAATACTCCAGCCCCTGATAGTAGCAGGCCTCAAAATGCAGGCTGTGATAATGCTCACTACATCCCCAGTGCCGCCCAAAAAGGGTAGATCGGCCACGAATATTTAAGGCACTGGCGACATAGTGACCGGCGTGACGTGCAAACACCACGACGACATTTTCTGGCATTGTTTCACCGATGGACTGAAAAAAACTTTTCGTTAACGTGGCCATGCCGCTTTTTCTGTCAAAGGTACTGCGGTAAAAAGAATGAAATGTCTCCCATAATTCTTCCGTCATGTCCTGGCCGTGACGAATTTCAAGTTGTATCTGTTCGTCGCTGACACGTTTGCGTTCGCGTTTGATTTTTTTACGTTTTTGCGAAGCGAAGTGCTGCAGGTAATCATCAAAATTTTTGTAGTTCTGGTTATGCCAGTGAAACTGACATCCCAGTCGCATCGCCATGCCCTGTTGTTTGAGTAACGCGGTATCCCGCACGTTGGTGAATAACCAGTGCACAGACGACATGTTTTCCTGCGTCGCCAGTTTAATGGCGCTATCTAACAGTATCGGTGCGTATGTCGGGTATTTGTCATCATCGGCAACCAGCAAGCGTGGGCCGCTAGCCGGTGTGTAGGGAATGGCCGTGACCAGTTTTGGATAGTAGGGCAATCCTGAACGGTGATAGGCATCCGCCCAGGCCCAGTCGAACACCAGTTCACCATAGGAGTTGTCCTTGATGTACATCGGCATGGCCGCGACAAGGTGATCGTTGTCAAAAATGGCAACGTGTTGCGGGTACCAGCCAAATTCTTCCAGGCAGTGATATTGTTCCAGTGCGAAAAGAAATTCATGGCGCACAAACGGATTATCATCGTCTGTCAGGGCATTCCAGTCGTCCGGATGAACAGAGGCAAGACTGTCAAGGATGTCGATTCGCATGGTGCAGAGTCACTGATGCAATCGACCATCACACCGTTTTAAAACGGTGTTGTTATTTACCTTTGGCTTCCAGGTTGTCGAGGTATTTTTCTGCATCCAGTGCAGCCATGCAACCGGAACCGGCAGATGTAATAGCCTGTCGATAGATATGATCCGCCACGTCGCCTGCCGCAAACACACCGGGTACGCTTGTTTGTGTTGCATTACCCGCTGTGCCACTGTTGATTTTTATATAGCCGTGATCCATTTCAACCTGGCCTTCGAAAATATCCGTATTCGGTTTATGACCAATGGCGACGAACACACCCATGAGTTTGACTTCCTTGGTCTTGCCATCATTGCTTTTGATACGCATGCCGGTCACACCGCTGTCATCCCCCAGTACTTCATCCAGGTTGTGATTCCATTCAATCGTGACATTACCGCTTTCGGCTTTTTCGATGAGCTGGTTGGAAAGAATTTTTTCAGAACGAAACTTGTCACGGCGATGAACGACAGTTACATGTTTGGCAATATTGGACAGGTACAGCGCTTCTTCCACCGCCGTGTTACCACCACCGATCACGGCGACATCCTGGTTTTTATAAAAGAAACCATCACAGGTCGCGCAGGCGGAAACGCCTTTGCCGCGGAATTTTTCTTCTGACGGTATGCCCAGGTATTTGGCAGACGCCCCCGTTGCAATGATCAGTGCGTCGCAGGTGTAGGAACCACTATCGCCCTGCAATGAAAAAGGGCGTTTTTTCAAATCAACGGTATGGATATGATCGAAAACGATTTCCGTCTCGAAACGCTCGGCATGTTTTTGCATGCGTTCCATCAGTCCCGGACCCTGCAACCCTTCTACGTCACCGGGCCAGTTGTCTACTTCTGTTGTGGTCATTAATTGGCCGCCCTGTTCAAGACCGGTGATTAATACCGGGTTCAGATTGGCGCGTGCAGCATAGACGGCAGCAGTGTATCCGGCCGGGCCGGAACCAAGAATTAATAGACGACAATGTTTTACTTCACTCATTTTTAATGTTCTCCGGGACTGATGCTGTGTGATGTAATCTGTGTTAAACAGGTCCGCTAATTTGTGGTCTATGTTACGTAATGGGTCAACAACGGTAAAGGACAGGTATGCGAATTGGTGTTCCTACAGAAATTAAAGTCCATGAAGGTCGCGTGGCTTTAATCCCGGAAGCCTGCGCACAACTGGTCGAGCATGACCATGAAGTTTATGTGCAAAAAGGCGCGGGCAAGCAGTCCGGTTACACGGATGACATGTATGCCAAAGTCGGTGTGAAACTGGTTGATGATGCGGCATCGGTCTTTGAGCACGGTGAGCTGATTGTGAAGGTCAAGGAACCGCTGACCAGCGAATTGCCGCTTATTCGTTCACATCATCGGCTTTTTTCCTACCTGCACCTGGCCGCGGCACCCGCCTTATTGCGTGGTTTACTGGCAAGTGGAGCGACGGCCATCGGCTTTGAGACAGTGGGTGATGGCCGTAGCCTGCCGTTACTGGCACCAATGAGTGATATCGCGGGTCGATTGTCCGTGCATATTGGGACGACATTGTTACACCAGCAGCATGGCGGTCGTGGTGTGCTTCTGGGCGGTATCCCAGCCGCGGAACGAGGCAAAGTCGTCATCCTTGGTGCCGGTGTCGCCGGCGGAAATGCCTGTGAGGTGGCGCAGTCGCTGGGTGCCGAAGTGGTGATTTTTGATCCAAATCGAGACAAGCAGGCACGTATGCGGGCACTGGGCCACAATGTCACCGCACTGCACCCGTATTCTGAAGCCATTGAGCAACATGTACCGCAGGCTGACCTGCTGATTGGCGCAGTACTGATACCCGGTGCACGGGCGCCGCACCTGGTTTCCCGTGAGCTGGTGAGCCGCATGAAACCCGGTAGTGTAATAATCGATATCGCCATCGATCAGGGCGGCTGTATTGCCACCACACGCCCGACAGACTACGAAAATCCGACCTATATCTGGTCAGATATTGTTCATTTTGGTGTCACCAACATGCCGGGCGCCGTTCCCAGAACCGCGTCGCAGGCATTGTCGGCAACCCTGGTACCTTATATCCTGCGGCTGGCTAAGGAAGACTGGAAGTCTGATGCAGAACTGGTCAGGGGCATCAATGTCGAGGCTGGTGAGGCGGTGCTCGATAGTCTCAGGAATCTCGACTGAAGCATTGATTAATTCTTTTATAAATAGTAGGTTATAGTCACTAGTTAATATTTTGGTTTAATAATGGCACAGGCGAAACAAAAACTCGATCGGCCACCACTGGCGGCCCATTTACAGCGCGGTTTACGGGAAGGGGCGCTGTTCGTGTTTGCTTTTATTGCCATCTATTGCCTGGTGGCGCTGGGCAGCTATGCACCGGGTGATCCGGGCTGGTCGAATAGCACGGAGACGCGGGACATCTCGAACCTGGGCGGGCTGGCCGGTGCCTGGTTTGCGGATATTGTCCTGGCCCTGTTTGGCTATCTTGCCTACCTGATTCCGTTGATGGTCATCTATGTGGGCTGGATTATTTATCGACAGATGGCGATAGAAACCCGCGAATGGCGCGCGCTGGCCATTCGTGCGATAGGTTTTGTGTTTACGCTTGGCTCTTCATGCGGTCTGGCCAGCCTGTACGATAACCACCCGGTCAGTGAATTACCGCAGCAGGTCAGTGCGGGCGGTATCCTGGGTGATCTGGTCAAACAGGGCATGACCTATGCCTTTAATGACCTCGGTGCGACCCTGTTGTTACTGGCGCTGTTTTTCAGCGGCTTCACACTCCTGACCAACCTGTCATGGCTGAAGCTGATGGATATAGTCGGTGCGTTTACGCTGAACACCATCGATTGGTGTCAAACCCGTATCAGCGATCTGTTTGCGTCCGTGCGGGAAAAGCGCCAGCAAAGCGAGCGCGAAGAAACCGTTAAGATAAAGATCGAAGCGCAAAAAGCCAAAACCGCCAAACGCGAGCCGCCACGTATCGAACCGGTTATCAAAGAACCCAAGATCAGTATTCGTGAACAAAAGGAACGTCAGGTGCCGTTGTTCCGGACCGAAGGCGAGTCCGAACTGCCACCGCTGTCGTTACTGGATTCCATTAACATTTCCACCAACCCGGTTTCAAAACAAGCGCTGGAAGCGATTTCCAGACAGGTTGAACTGAAACTGGCGGACTTTGGTGTCGAGGTGCAGGTTGTGGCCGTGCATCCCGGTCCGGTGATAACTCGTTATGAATTACAACCGGCCGCCGGTGTGAAGGTGAGTCAGATCAGCAACCTTTCAAAAGATCTGGCCCGTGCCTTGTCGGCGATCAGTGTGCGTATCGTGGAAGTGATTCCCGGCAAGTCGACCGTCGGTCTTGAAATTCCCAATGAAGAACGTGAAGTGGTGCAATTGCAGGACACGCTCAAGTCCACCCAGTTCGAGCACGCCAAGTCAGCCTTAACCCTGGCGCTGGGTAAAGATATCAGTGGCACACCGGTGATTGCCGACCTGGCTAAAATGCCGCACCTGTTAGTTGCCGGTACGACCGGTGCCGGTAAGTCCGTTGCGCTCAATGCCATGTTGCTCAGCGTGCTGTATAACGCCAAGCCACAGGATGTACGCATGATCCTGATCGATCCCAAGATGCTGGAATTATCGATCTACGATGGTATTCCACATTTGCTGGCACCGGTGGTAACAGACATGAAAGAAGCGGCCAATGCACTGCGCTGGTGTGTGGCCGAAATGGATCGCCGTTATCAATTAATGGCGGCCATGCGCGTTCGAAACATCGCCGGCTTTAACAAAAAGATTCGCGAAGCAAAAGAAAAGGGCGAACCTATTCTGGATCCGCTGCACTCAGCGGAGTCCACCGAACCGGCGTCGGAACTGGAAAAGTTACCGTACATCGTGGTGATTGTGGACGAACTGGCCGATATGATGATGCTGGTCGGCAAGAAAGTGGAGCAGTTGATCGCACGTCTGGCACAAAAAGCCCGTGCAGCGGGAATTCATCTGATCCTCGCCACGCAACGTCCGTCCGTTGACGTGTTAACCGGTTTAATCAAGGCCAATATACCCAGTCGCATTGCTTTTCAGGTGTCATCAAAAGTGGATTCCCGGACGATTCTCGATCAGCAGGGTGCTGAATCCCTGTTGGGTCATGGTGACATGCTTTATATGCCACCCGGCACCGGTGTGCCAATACGTATACATGGTGCATTCGTTTCCGATAACGAAGTACACCGCGTAGTGGATCATCTCAAGGAAAGTGCCGAGCCGCAGTATGAAGAAGAAATTCTCAACGGCCCATCCGATACCAGTGCGGCGATCAGCCTGACCGGCATTGACGGTGGTGAGTCCAGTGACGAATCCGATCCTCTCTATGATGAAGCCGTTAAAATTGTGACCGAAACACGTCGTGCGTCTATCTCCGGAATACAACGACGTCTGAAGGTGGGTTACAACCGCGCCGCACGAATGGTGGAAGCCATGGAAGCCGCCGGTGTGGTTGGGCCACTGGAATCAAATGGTAATCGCGAAGTACTCGCGCCACCGCCACCAAAGGATTAGTTGTCGTTATGAAAAAATTATTACTCATCACACTGTTCGCAGTCGTAACCGGATCGGTGCAGGCGAAAACCCTGAAACAGTATCTGGGGCATGTGAATTCACTGACGGCAAAGTTTGAACAGTTTGTGTTCAACGAAACGACGCAGGAGCCGGAACTCAGTGAAGGGCGCATCGCCGTGCTCAGTCCGAACCGTTTTCGACTTGAGTACAATAAACCGTACAAACAGATCTATGTCGCCGATGGTGAACGCCTGTGGAGTTATGACGAAGACCTGGAACAGGTGACAGTTAAAAAACAGAAAGGGCTGTTATCCAATTCCCCGGCGATAGTGCTGGGCAATCCCGCCAAACTCGATCAGGTTTACGTTATCAAATCACAGGGTGTGAAACACAACATCGACTGGTTTTATCTCACACCAAAAAGCGCCGATAGTCAGTTTGATCATATTCGACTCGGATTTACCGGTAACAATTTGTTTGTGATGGAACTGTATGATTCGTTTGGCCAGCGCACGCAACTCAAATTCAGCCAGCTACAATACAATCCGAAAGTGACACCGGCTGATTTTAAATTTACACCGCCTGCCGACGTGGATGTCATCGGTGACACGACGGACTAACAACACCCCTGATCTTTTTTCACAGCAGCAGTCTGACCGTTTCAAGCCGCTCGCGGATCGAATGCGGCCGACTTCGCTTGATGCGTTGGCCGGGCAAAAACATTTGCTCGCGCCCGGTAAACCACTACACACCGCGATATCAGAAGGCAAACTGCATTCCATGATCTTCTGGGGGCCGCCGGGTACCGGCAAGACCACCCTCGCCAGAATTATTGCCGGTCAGTGCAATGCCAGTTTTATTACGATCTCCGCCGTGTTGTCCGGCGTCAAGGACATCCGTGCGGCGATCGACCAGGCCAGGGAAAACCGCCAGATGTACCAGCAGGCAACCGTCCTGTTTGTGGATGAGGTGCATCGATTCAACAAGGCACAACAGGATGCGTTCCTGCCTTATGTGGAAGACGGGACATTTACGTTTATCGGTGCCACTACCGAAAACCCGTCGTTCGAAATCAATAACGCGCTGTTATCACGCGCCAGAGTGTATGTGTTAAAACCGCTGCAGCGAGAAGATATTGAACAGGTTCTGCGACGTGCCTTAACCGATCAGGAAGAAGGACTGGGTCGGTTTAATATTCAGATTGATGATGCCGTGTTAACAAAACTGGCAGAGGTGGCGGATGGGGATGCACGTCGCGCGCTCAATTTACTGGAAATCGCCACCGACCTGGCTGAAGAACAGCAGGGCGTAAAAAAACTCAGCGAGTCGATACTGGCCGATGTGTTACAGCAAAGTTTGCGCAGGTTCAATAATCAGGGCGAGGCCTTTTATGACCAGATCTCCGCGTTGCACAAATCCGTGCGGGGTTCATCACCCAATGCGGCACTGTACTGGCTGGTAAGAATGCTCGATGGTGGGTGTGATCCTTTATATATTGCGCGGCGGGTTGTGCGCATGGCATCTGAGGATATTGGCAATGCGGATCCACGTGCCCTGCAACTGGCCCTTGATGCCTGGGATGTACAGGAACGTCTTGGTCACCCGGAAGGTGAACTGGCACTGGCACATGCCGTGATCTACCTGGCCTGTGCGCCAAAAAGTAATGCGGTTTACAGCGCATTTAACCAGGCACGGCAGTTAATTGCGGAATCCGACAGCCAGGAGGTTCCCATTCATTTGCGAAATGCGCCGACCCGGCTCATGAAAGAACTGGGTTATGGCCGGGAATATCGCTATGCGCACGATGAACCGCATGCGTACGCGGCAGGTGAGTCGTATTTTCCGGAAGGTATGGATGAAGTGGCGTTTTACCAGCCAACCGATCGCGGACTGGAGCTGAAAATAAAAGAACGCCTGGCTTTCCTGCGCGAACTGGATGAAAAAAACAAACGTTCATAACTCAAATAAAATTGCGTACAATTCACTGATGCAACAATTACTGTTAATCGCGGCCGGTGGGGCAGTCGGCGCCGTTTTACGATTTAGTGTCTCTAATGGTGTACATGCCGTGTTTGGGCAGAATTTTCCCTATGGCACACTGACTGTCAATGTGCTGGGCTCATTACTGATTGGTATCGTCTACACCGCCTTGATAGAACGTGTTGGCCTTGGTCCGGAATGGCGGGCTGTCATTGTCATTGGCGTACTGGGTGCTTTTACCACCTTTTCCACTTTTTCAATGGAAACCTACAGCCTCATTGAAGGTGGTGAATTGATCAAGGCCATGTTGAATATTTTATTAAGTGTCTGCGTTTGCCTGTTGGCGACCTGGGCCGGCGTGGTGATGGGGAGATTAGTATGACAACAATGGTGACCATGGTGCGTATTTATCTGACCGAAGGTGAAACGCAATTAAAAAGCCTGATTAAACGCCTGCGCGACTGGGAAAAGCTGCGTGGAGTGACCGTGTTTCGCGGCATTAGCGGTTATGGTGAATCCGGTGTTATTCACGGTGCAGACCTGGTCGACCTGTCACTGAATTTACCCATGGTGGTGGAATTTTTTGATACGGCGGAGAAGATTGATTCAATCTGGGACGATCTAAACCAGATAATCAAGCCCGGCCATATGGTACGCTGGACAGCAGAAGTAAACGAATAAGGCAATAAAAATATGTTGGATTCAAAACATTTCAGACAGGATATTGATGTCACCGCCAAACGGCTGGCAACGCGCGGGTTTGTTCTCGACGCACAGGCGATTGCCGATCTCGAACAACGTCGCAAAGCCGCCCAGACGCGGACGCAGGAATTGCAGACTGAACGTAATACGAAATCGAAGAATATCGGTAAAGCCAAGGCCCAGGGACAGGATATCAAACCGTTGCTGGATGAAGTCGCCCACCTTGGTGATGAACTCAAGGCGGCCGAAACAGAATTACAGGACATTCAAATTCAGCTCGATGAAATGCTGCTGGGCGTGCCGAATATTCCGCACGAGTCGGTGCCCGTAGGTAAAGATGAAACGCAAAACGTCGAAGTGCGTAAATGGGGTGAGCCACGACAGTTTGATTTCGAGGTCAAGGACCATGTTGATCTGGGCGATACACTGGGCCAGCTTGATTTTGAAACCGCGGCTAAAATCACCGGCTCCCGCTTTGTGGTGATGAGCGGTAAAGTGGCGCGGCTACATCGGGCGCTGGGTCAGTTCATGCTCGACCTGCACATACAGGAACATGGCTACACCGAAACCAATGTACCGTTTATTGTCAATGCGGAATCGTTAAAAGGCACCGGGCAGTTACCCAAGTTTGAGGAAGATTTATTTAAACTGTCTGTTGAACAACGCTATTACCTGATTCCTACTGCCGAAGTGCCCGTCACGAATATTGTGCGTGATGTGATCATCGATGATGATTACATGCCGCGTAAATATGTCTGCCACACACCGTGTTTTCGTAGTGAAGCAGGTTCCTATGGTAAGGACACGCGCGGCATGATTCGTCAGCACCAGTTTGAAAAAGTCGAAATGGTGCAGGTGGTCAGGCCGGAGGAATCCTATGACGCGCTTGAAAAGCTGACCAATCACGCCGAAACCGTGTTACAGAAACTGGAATTACCCTATCGTGTTGTGACGCTGTGTAGTGGCGATCTCGGTTTTGCGTCGGCCAAGACCTATGACATTGAAGTGTGGGTGCCGTCGCAGCAAACTTACCGGGAAATATCGTCCTGCAGTAATTTTGAAGATTTTCAGGCGCGTCGTCTCAAGGCGCGTTGGCGTAATCCGAAAACCGGTAAACCCGAACTGGTGCATACATTGAATGGTTCCGGTCTGGCGATCGGCCGGACACTGGTGGCTGTACTGGAAAATTACCAGCAGAAAGACGGATCAATCACGATTCCAAAGGCGCTGCAGGATTATTGCGGTTTCGATGTTATCGAACCGACATAATCAGGAACACCACGAACAGGATCACCAGCACGATCGGAATGGCGATGCCTTTCCAGTCCGAGGCGGTGGCTTTCGGTGCATTTTTTGCTGCCCGAATAGCGCGGGGCGCAAAAAAGATCAGAAACACGCCAGCGATGATCAGTACACCAATTTGTTCCCAGTCCATAACACACCCTTCATTTATTTTGTTTAGTTTAAACAAAAACCCCGGCATAACACCGGGGTTTTGTATATCAATGAGTGAATCCGTTTTTAATCATCACCACCAAAGGCGCCCAGCAGATGTAGCAGGCTGGTGAACAGGTTGTAAATTGAGACGTACAACGTGACGGTCGCACGAATATAGTTTGTCTCACCACCATGAACGATCTGGCTGGTCTGGAACAGAATCAGGCCAGACATCAGCAACACAAACATGGCAGACACACCCAGGGACAGGCCTTGCAGGCCAAAGGCGTAAGCGGCCAGACCGGCGACAAACGCAACCAGAATACCGGTTACCAGCATGCCACCGATGAAGCTGAAGTCCTTGCGTGTCGTCAGCGCATAACCTGACAGGCCAAGGAAGATGACACCGGTACCACCGAGGGCGGTCATGACCAGTTCACCACCGTTTGGCAGCGCCAGGTAAGCATTGAGCATTGGCCCCAGGGTGAAGCCCAGGAAGCCAGTGAGCAAAAACACGAAAAGAAGGCCAAGGCCACTGTCGGCGGTTTTCTCTGTCGCGAACAGCAGGCCGAAATAAATCAATAAGGTCGGGATGATACCCAGATGAATGCCTACCTGCATGCTGACGTAAGCCGTCAGACCGCTGAACAGCAGGGTCATGGATAGCAGCAAATAGGTGTTTCTGAGTACTTTGTTAGTTGCCAGTACCGAGTCCCGGGTGCGGGCAACAGTGGTTTGATTCTCGTACATGATTAACCTCTCTTTTCAATCATGATTTCACTCGTTGACTAGGACAACAGCATACCTGATTGGTTCCGAATATCAAGCACTTAGGGCTTTTCCCAAGTACTTGTTCAGGCTGGATTTTCCATGGACACTCGGGTATGCTGCGCGTCCTCGTTTAACACCTAAAATAGTGCTGTACGCATCTACTTTCAAGGTGGTTAAGCACCCAACAGGAGAGCTGGCTGAGTGGTCGAAAGCGGCGGTCTTGAAAACCGTTGACCCTCGCGGGTCCGGGGGTTCGAATCCCTCGCTCTCCGCCATTTTCATTCCCTACAACACATTCTTATACGAGACAGATCAGCCCTTTACTACGTATAATTCGCAAATCAGTCGATAAACATAAACAACGTAATTCACGCACGAAGGGGAAGGGTTTGATCACCAAAGTCCTGCTGGCCGATGATCATGATCTGGTGAGAACAGGCATGCGCCGTCTGCTGGAAGACAACTGTGACATCGATGTAGTTGCCGAGGCAACAACCGGTGAAGAGGCCGTGAAATACTGCCGTGAGTTGTCACCCGAAGTGGTGCTCATGGATATCAACATGCCCGGTATGGGCGGAATGGAAGCCACCAAGAAAATCGTCAAACTTGATTCAACGATCAAGGTCATCATCGTGACGATGAATGATGATGAAATCCTTGCCAAACAGTTATTAAAGATCGGTGCGGCCGGTTATCTCACCAAAGGCTGCAAGATTTCGGAAATCATGCATGCGATCAAGGAAGTCTCGGCCAACCGGCGTTACATTACGCCGGAAGTCGCGCAGCAACTGGCCCTGTCCGGTAACTCGGGGCAGTCACAGTCACCGTTCCAGGATTTGTCGGAGCGCGAGTTACAGGTCATGATGATGGTGCTGGAAGGGCGCAAGACAAATGAAATTTCCGAAAGCCTGTGTCTGAGTCCTAAAACCATCAGTACCTATCGACACCGATTATTTACCAAACTGAACATACAAAGCGACGTCGAACTGGCGCGACTGGCCATGAATCACAATGTCATCAGTAAAAAAGATCTCTGAATTCACACTCGACTGCCAACAATGCCCACGCCTGGCATCTCACCTGAAGCAAGTACGAAAAGACTACCCGGATTATCATGCGCGACCGGTGCCTGCATTTGGCGCGGCGTCACCGGATTTGTTGATCGTGGGACTGGCGCCGGGAATGCACGGTGCCAATGCCACTGGCCGACCGTTTACCGGGGATTACGCCGGCATACTTTTATATGAAACCCTGCACAAGTTCGGCTTCAGTAACAAGCCGCAATCCGTTGCACTCGATGACGGGCTCAAACTGAAACGCTGTAAAATTACCAACGCGGTGAAATGTTTGCCGCCGGAAAACAAACCCATTGGCAGTGAAATCAAAAACTGTAACCAGTATCTTCGCCAGGAGCTGGAGGCATTAAAAAAAGGTACGGCCGTGCTGGTACTGGGTGGTATTGCGCATAACGCCGTACTGACTGCGCTTGAGCTTAAAAAGAAAGATTATCCGTTTGCGCATAATAAGAAATATACGCTGCCGAACGGATTGAAACTGTTCGTGTCCTATCACTGTAGCCGTTATAACACCCAGACAAAACGCCTGACGGAAGCCATGTTTCACGGCGTATTTAAAAAGATACGCAAGGAAGTGGATGCCTGATCCGGATACCGCCATGAGTGATCATCACGACCTGCAGGATACACTCAAAACCCTGCCGAATTTTCCCGGGGTCTACAAAATGCTGAACGCGCAGGGTGATGTCATTTATGTCGGCAAGGCATCGAACCTGAAAAAACGCGTCGCCAGTTACTTTCAGAAAACCGCGCACGATATGAAAACCCATTCGATGGTCAGGCAGATTGCCAGGATCGAAACCATCATCACGCATACCGAAAGTGAAGCACTGTTACTTGAAAACAATCTGATCAAGCAACTCAAACCACGCTACAACATCCTTTACCGCGACGATAAAAGTTACCCGTATATTTATGTGTCCACCGATCAGGAATTTCCGCGACTGACGTTTCATCGTGGCGCATTGAAAGGCAAGGGCGATTATTTCGGGCCTTATCCATCGGCCGGGGCAGTGCGCGATACGTTGGCGACGCTGCAAAAAGTCTTCCCGGTGCGTCAGTGTACCGACAGTTTTTATCGCAACCGGTCACGGCCGTGTTTGCAGTATCAGATCAAACGCTGCACAGCGCCGTGCGTGGGTTATGTCAGCGAGGAACAATACGGGCATGACGTACAACACGTCATTCTGTTTTTACAGGGACGCAGCCAGGAACTGATCGAACAACTGGCCGAGGAAATGGATACGGCCGCACAACAACTGGACTACGAAAAAGCGGCACGGATTCGGGACCAGATCAGCAGCCTGCGGCGTGTGCAGGAAAAACAGTACATCAGTAAACACGATGGCGACATTGACATTATCGCCGCGGCCATTGAATCAGACATCGGCTGCGTGCAGGTCTTCAAGATTCGTGGTGGCCGTAACCTGGGTAGCCAGTCCTACTTTCCCAAAAATGCCGCCACCAGTACCCCGGCGCAATTACTGGAAGCATTTTTACCGCAGTATTATATAAAGGAACAGCAAACCCGTACCGATTTTCCACAGCTGATTATTCTTTCCAAACCGATCGAGGATCAGGCGTTACTGGCCGACATGTTTTCGGAGCACACGGGTCGAAAGATTGATATACGCCACCAGGTCAAAGGCGAGCGAAAAAAATGGCTCGACATGGCAAAGCACAATGTGTCTCTTGCCATTCAGTCACGACTGGCCAGCCGGGCGAGTTTAATTGCCCGTTATGATGCACTGCAGGAAGCGCTGGATCTGGATGAAGTGCCGCAGCGTCTTGAATGTTTTGATGTAAGTCACACGATGGGCGAGGAAACCGTGGCATCCTGTGTTGTGTTCGATCAACAGGGGCCGCTCAAATCGGATTACCGGCGCTATAACATTACTGATGTGCAGGCCGGTGACGATTATGCCGCCATGCAGCAGGCACTGATGCGACGTTACCAGAAAGCGCAGGAAGAAGAGGGGGCGTTACCGGATATCCTGTTCATCGATGGTGGCAAGGGGCAGGTATCACGTGCGCAGTCAGTCATGGATGAATTACAACTCAACAGCATACTGGTGATGGGTGTAGCAAAGGGGCCGAGCCGAAAAGCCGGCATGGAAACGTTGATCCTGTCGCGCAGCTTGTCGGGTCAACAGGGCGAGTTTATACTGCCGCCACATTCAAAGGCTTTGCATCTTATTCAGCAAATCCGGGATGAAGCCCATCGGTTTGCCATTACCGGACACCGTACTCGTCGCGGCAAGAAGCGAACCCGCTCCGTGCTGGAGGACATCGATGGGCTGGGACCCAAACGGCGTCAGAAATTGCTCAGTCGGTTCGGCGGATTACAGGAAGTCAGCCGCGCCGGCGTAGACGACCTGGCCAGTGTGCCGGGTATCAGCAAACAGCTGGCGCAGAAAATTTACGACGCATTTCATTAACCAGACCAGACAGGTGACTCGTAACAGGTATGGCCATACCGCTCACTATTCCGAATATCGTGACACTGTTCAGGATACTGATCATCCCGGTCTTCATTCTGGTGTTTTTTATTCCGGGAGTGCCATACCGGCATATCGTACTGACCGCGCTGTTCTTCCTGGCCGGTGTCAGTGACTGGGTCGACGGCTACCTGGCCCGCAAACTCGGTCAGCAGTCGGCATTTGGGGCCTTTTTAGACCCGGTGGCCGACAAGCTCATGGTCTCCACGGCCATGATCCTGCTGGTCAGCGTACATAGTGATGCCCTGATTGCCCTGCCGGCTATCGTCATCATTGGCCGGGAGATTGCCGTCTCAGCCCTGCGGGAATGGATGGCCAGCATTGGTGATGCGACCAAGGTCAAGGTGAGCTATATCGGCAAGCTCAAGACCACCGCCCAGCTGGTGGCAATCGGCTTTTTGCTCTATGAGAAGAATATCGGCTCGTTTGAACCCATGATTGTTGGCTATATATTGCTCTATATCGCCGCCATACTGACCCTGTGGTCCATGATCCTGTACATGGCGGCGGCATGGCCCAGCCTGGTGGTCAAACGCAAAAAATAGCCGCCTGCCGGCACAAGTTCTTGACACTCAAGGACGCCTCACTACAATACGCCTTCCACGCGGGAATAGCTCAGTTGGTAGAGCACAACCTTGCCAAGGTTGGGGTCGCGAGTTCGAGTCTCGTTTCCCGCTCCAGATTTCCAGTAAAATGGGGTCGGAGTCAGTTTCTCTGGCACGACCCCATTTTTGTTATACGGCTGGGTGGCAGAGTGGCTATGCAGTGGACTGCAAATCCATGTACCTCGGTTCGACTCCGGGCCCAGCCTCCATTTTCAGTACCCAGAGGCGACTCTGAACACTGAATAAATTAGACTACGGTCTAAGTCATCCTGCCCGGGTGGCGAAATTGGTAGACGCAAGGGACTTAAAAAATTGAGCACCCAACCTGGAAACAGTTGGTGTGAATGGCGTCAAATTCGGGGAAACCTCAGCACGTAATGGTGGTGGCAATCCCGAGCTAAGCCTTGGTTCTTTTCCTGCTACGATAAGTAGGAGTAAGTGCGTGGCAATTGGGACATAGCAATCGCAAGTTTTTTAAACGATTGTCTTTATTGTTCCCATTGATGTGGTCAAGCTCCAGTGGAATGGGTTTATTAAACCATGTCGTGTTTTTGCAGTGTGAACACTGATGTTTGAAATAGCCTTCCTTGAGAAGTCTGTTTCTGAGTTTGTGAGACTGAATCGGTAATTTATTATTAAGATAGTTCCCGATTGAAACACGTGCAGGTAACTTTTTACCTTTATTCCAGGCCTGGCCAGTGAAATGTGATGTATCAAGATTAAAGTGAGATATTGCTTTTTTCAGCACATCATAATTGCCACCATAGGCTGCAACATTTAGCGTTTTTAATACCTGACGCATCGAAGTGGACTTTTTTACCGCTTCTTTGAGTTGTCGTTCAGTATATTTACGTAGTTTCATGTTGCACTCTGAATCGAGGAAAGTGTAGAGACTTGACGGCGCCTGCCTAAGTCAGCCTGAATTCAGGTTATGATAGGGTAAAGGGAAAGTCCAGACCCCAAATGCGTTTTAAGTATGTTGCAACGAAAGTTGTAGTGGGTATGAAAATCCCTCGGGAGTTAAATCCCGTGCCGGTTCGACTCCGGCCCCGGGCACCATTCAATTCTTCATTTCTCTTCTTGTTATTTACCGAATTTTTTTACCGCCTCAAAGACCGAATTGAGGAAACTGGAAATGTACAGATATAGACATTTTTGCCTAGAATTAGACACATGTATCTAATAATCGACATAATGTCTAATGCACTGTTTGCGACACTATGCATAGATTCATAATCATTATATTAATATTGCTTCTAGCCGGATGTGCTCGCACAGCAAAATATTACGAACCAATTGCTACTGAAGGCGTTCATATTCATCCTGGTGGTGGTTGCACTGCACCAAGTGCCACTTATCATTTTAATGTTGGTGAAGGAATAAAAGGATTTATATCCGCTGGGGTTAGCCAAGATTCATGGGGTATTTATTATGGCTTTACTTTAGAAAAAGGTACGAAATTAAAAATGCTTAGCCCTAATATTAAAATACGCAGTGATGAGTTGGAAAACCCTTTCACTGTAAAAATGCCACAATTCCACATGTCTGTTTATGGCGGATTACCTAATAGACAAAAAGGCTATAAAAAATACTATCAACCCATTGAAGAGTTAAGTTACACGGGTTTAAATGAAAAAATTGATGTTGAATATCTAAGAAATGACACTTTTCAGTCTAGTGCAAATATTAACAGTAAAAACCCAAAATCATTTATCTTGAATTTTCCAGCAATGTTGGCAAACGGTAATCAGACAAAGATTCCAGCCATTCAGTTTAACTATAAAGAGAAAGACTACTTATTAACTTGTGTACAATAAAAACGGAAATAAAGTGCTAACAAGAAAATCAAGCCGACAAATTAAAACGCTGCTTCGCAACCCTTTAATTTGCTGCTTATTTTGGCGTTATGGCTAAAAGAAAAATAGAATGTATAAGTTTATTATTATAATTGTAACTTCAGTGATTATTATTAGTGAATCATCTGCTGACGATGATGAAATCATTAACTCTAGTGCTTTTTCAGGTACATGGCAGGGTAATGTGGAAGTTGTTTATAAACCTGATTTGTGGGACAAATCAGTTACGGAAAATGTTAGTTTTGTGTTCCAAAATTGTCATGGGGAACTTGAAATCAGAATGAATCACGGAAATAGAAAGAATATGCAAATGCAAGGTCCTTTTGTGACAAATCATGAAAATGGCACCTATCATATTTATACTCTGAATTCACGTAGAAAATGGGTGCAAACTAACATATGGTCAATAGTGCAAATAAGTGATGATCAGGCTTATTTCCAATGGCTTAGAGATGTAAATAATTTTGGCTTAGAAAATGATAATAAAAAAAGATATTTTGGAATATTAGGAAAAGGCAAATTATCGAAAATATCAGATGCTTGCCACTTTTCAGAGTGAGTAAAGCCATAACAAGTCGCCCAAGTATGCCCGCTATCGCGGGCGGGACTGCCAAACCGCTTCGCTTTTTGGTAGCCCCTTGGCTTAACCGTTAGGTGCAAAATGGATAAGCAAGAATTTATTAACGCACTTGAATCAGAACTAGAGAAACACTCGGGAAGTGTCATAGAAAAATGGGAAAAGGTCTTATCTATTCTCCCAGGTGAGACAAAGGCTGTATCAGTAATTATTTCACCCACTCAAGATGGTGATGGAGTATTTGATATTTTTGTAAGCCTAGATGGCCCTGATCTTTACGTATTAAATAAAAAAATACGTGAACATTACCAACTGTTTTCTCCTGTTCACACTCCAAACGGCATCGAACCCTATATTCCTAATGTTGATCCATTTGATGTCGATTTTGAAGTTAATGATACAGTAGTAGATACTGTACTACCTTGGTTACAGAATTTATGGGAAAAGGTAAAAAACCAAGAAATATCTATTCCAGTTGGCATTTACGGAGATGAAGGCTATGGTTCAAAGTCTTCTGTTCAGTTAAATTGAAGAAAAAGCACCTAACAAGAACATCAAGTCGTTTGCTGTCGCTCACTGGGTCGCTCCTTACGTCGCGCCCCTTATGTAAACATTAGGCTCAAAGCAAAATATATAGGTGATCAATGAATAACCAGCCAGACCCAGGTTACATAATGCAGACAGCTACAGCTTTCTGGGCATCAAAAGTTTTACTCACAGCCGTAGAACTTGATTTGTTTTCAGTCCTTCATGACGGTGCCATGACAGCAGAGAAACTTGGTAAAGAACTTAAGCTGCATCCCCGTGGTACTTATGACTTCTTTGATGCTTTGGTAGCGCTTAAGTTTCTGGAGCGTAATGGTGATGGGGAAGATGGTAAGTATAAGAACACAGCTGATACCTTCGCTTTTTTGAATAAAAAAAGTCCGACTTACATTGGTGGCTTAGCTGAAATGCTCAATTCACGTTTGTTTGGCTTCTGGAATGATCTTGGTACAGCGCTAAAAACCGGTATGCCTCAAAACGAAATCAAGCACAATGGAAAACCGATGTTCGAGGAACTCTACTCAGATAATGTTCGACTTGGTGAGTTCCTTGATGCGATGACCGGATTTCAGGCTGCTAATTTTTCATTACTGGCTGAGAAATTTGATTTCAGTAAATATAATTCAGTCAGCGATATAGGCGGCGCACTAGCATTATTGTCCCGTATTGTTGCTGGTCGTCATGAGCATCTTTCTTTTAATAGTTTTGACCTTCCTCCTGTGGCGCCACATGCTCAGAAACGTGTAGACTCATCCGGTATGGCCAACAGGATTAATATAGTATCAGGAGACTTTTTCAAAGATGATCTTCCCAGGGCAGATGTTATTACCATGGGCAATATATTGCATGACTGGAACCTTGAAAATAAAAAAATCCTCATAAAGAAAGCATACGACGCCCTTCCAGTTGGCGGTGCCTTTATTGCTATTGAGAATTTAATCGATGATGCTCGACGCGAAAATGCATTTGGTTTATTAATGTCACTAAATATGCTCATTGAATTTGGTGATGCTTTTGATTATACGGGAGCTAATTTTCGTGAATGGTGCAGCGAAGCGGGATTTAATCGTTTCGAAGTTATAAATCTGGCTGGTCCGACTAGTGCTGCAATTGCTTATAAGTAAATTCTCATCATGCTGAACAAGTCGCTCGTTCGGATGCAAACTACGCTACGCTTCGTTTTCACCGAACAGCTTCAACGTTATATTTCTACTCATAATTAATGACGCTACGTAGTTTAAATTAAGATTTAAAAGCGAGTTGCCATGAAAGAACATATGCATAATGATCGATCAACAAACTATAAAAAAAATAGCATGTCACTGATTGGTGCGGTATCTATGGGTACCGGCGTCATGATCGGCGCTGGTATTCTGGCTTTAACAGGGCAAATAGCAGAGCTTGCAGGTTCGCTTTTTCCTCTGGCTTTTCTGGCGGCTGCTATTGTTACTGCTTTTAGCGCTTACTCATATGTAAAATTGTCGAATGCGTACCCTTCAGCGGGTGGTATTGGTATGTTTCTTCAAAAGGCTTATGGGAGAGGAACCACTACAGCGGTAGGTGCATTATTAATGTACTTCTCAATGGTTATTAATGAAAGCCTGGTAGCACGCACTTTTGGAACATATAGCGTACAACTTTTCAATATCGAACCAGGCAGCTGGATCGTGACCGCTTTGGCTGTTTCTGTACTGGTTTTTGCTTTTCTGTTGAATATTTCGGGCAACCGAATGATTGGCCTGTTTTCTTTAATCATGGCATTTATAAAAATTGGCGGTATTGTTGTATTTGCTGTAGGTGGGCTCTGGTTTTCTGGCATCTCATTCGAAAATATAACAGGGCATACGTCCGATTCCTCTATTACTGGCTTCATCGCTGCGATGGCACTAGCGATACTGGCTTATAAGGGTTTTACGACAATCACTAATAGCGGCTCAGAAATTGTTAACCCGCATCGAAATGTTGGACGGGCAATCATTATATCCGTTGTTGTTTGTGTCATCATATATTTTCTGGTTGCAATAGCTGTTGCAAGTAATTTAAGTATTTCTGAGATAATTGCCTCTAAAGATTATGCGCTAGCTCAAGCTGCAAAGCCTGCGTTTGGTAACTACGGTCTCTGGTTCACTGTCGCGATTGCCATCATCGCGACTATTTCTGGTGTTATAGCTAGCGTGTTTGCTGTTTCCAGAATGCTTGCAATGCTGACAGAAATGAAGCTTGTACCACATAGACATTTCGGCATGCCGGGAGATATACAGAAACATACACTGGTATATACTGTTGTCATCGCAATATTTTTAACAATTTTCTTTGATCTAAGCCGTATAGCGTCATTAGGTGCGATATTTTACATCATTATGGATATTGTAATTCATTGGGGTGTATTCCGCCATCTGCGTGAAGAAGTTAAAGCTAATGCAACCATTGTACTGACTGCTATTATTTTTGACATCGTTATACTAGGTGTTTTCCTTATGGTAAAAGCCGAACAAGATATCACTGTCATTTATGCAGCATTCATAGGCATACTTTTTATTATCATAGGAGAAAGGATTTTTCTGAAAAACTTTAGGCGAGAAACCGAATGATACGCAACCAACGCAATAAATATAACAAATCGTTCAAAAAAGACGCGTAAAAGCATCGCGCCTTTTAACTCAATCGTTATGGCTAAGTGGTCGGGGCGGCGTTTTTTACAACAACTTTTGAAGTTTCTCAGCCGCCCAAACTTGTTAATGGCAAGTGGGTAATGACAGTTGATGGCGTTCAATTAACCAAAACTATGTAGTAAAATATCTGGTGAATCAGGGTAATTATAATTTTAAAGGTGGTTATATGGGGATTGCTAATAAAATTATTGTCTCAGTAAGTATTTTAGTTCTGGTTGTCGGATGCGGAGGTCACGTGTATCTGGCTCCATTGCCAGCAGAGGCGACTCTACCAGAGAAGCGTTACTTTTTAGAACCTATTACTATCACTGACCAAAGAATGTCACTGGAATTCAGGCAGAATGCTATTTCAATATATGAGGAAAGAATTATAAAAAAACTGACATCTCTGGATAAGTTGGCAACCGATAAATCCAGTGCTGACTATGTCTTGATGCTCATCGTTGAAAAATATTATAAGCGTAATGCAGACAAGTATTTGTCGCCATTTGGTGGTGGCCCGAGATCAGATCACATGGAAACACTTGTTATTGTGCGAGATCCCGAGTCAGGAAAGGAATTAAGCAGAGGCAGGATCTTTTATCGTGATCCAAGTGTATTTGGAAGCCTTAGCAATATGATAGATAGTTCGATTGACAATATTGCGGCCTACATTACTGGTGAGGGAAAAGAGTCAGAATAATATGCCATTAAAGCTTACACAAAAGCAGTTTCTCAAAAGTGTAAGGGAATTTGAAATAACCGGTGACAACAAAAATTCATCGCCACCGGTTATTTTTTAAACCCTGACAATTTCAGATCGCATGCTGTATAGCGCAAACAGAACTTCTTCCTGTTCTCGCTGACCAACATTGTTTTTCTGTAGAGCAGAGAGTGCATCATCCAGCACCGCCATAAACTCATCCGCCGAGATGTTCATTCCTTTGTGAGCGGCAAGCAGATCTTTTCCTTTGTAGGCATTTGATGGTCCGCCGGTACCTGCAATGAAAAATGTTGCGGCTGCGTTTTTCAGGGCAGGGACATCCGTATCAGCAAACCTGACGGAGATGGTTTTGTTTGCAACATGATTATCAACAACATCATTCGCAATTTTTGTTATTCCCTTTACACCGCCTAATCTTTCAAACAGAGAATCAGTCATTTTAGCCCCTTTGCAATAAAGTAATATTTTCAATTAACTTGAACATTGTACGGCGAATAAATTAGCATTAAGTGCATTGGTTGAATACTACAGAAACTGTAGTAGATAATTACATCATAACTCATTGTAATTATTGGGGAAATATAAAAATGAATAAATACGGTCAGTTTTGTCCATTAGCGCAATCGGCGCAAATTCTGTGTGAAAGATGGACGTTGTTATTAGTCAGAGAGCTGATTGCCGGTAGTACGCGTTTTTCTGACTTGCAAAAAGGCTTGCCCTTAATGTCGCCGACATTGCTATCTACACGACTGAAGCAACTGGCAGAATCAGGTGTTATCAAAATTGAAGGAAAAAAAGGCAATTATTCCTATAACCTGACTGATGCCGGTATGGAATTACGCCCGGTTGTGGAATTGCTTGGCGCCTGGGGGCATCGTTGGGCGCGGTCGAATTTGAACAAAGGTGACCTGGATGCCGGGTTATTGATGTGGGACATGCGCAGAAGTATCGATCCCGGTGTCTTTCCGGAAGAACGGGTTGTCGTGCAGTTTGAGTATCCGGATGCACCAAAAGGTGCCAGGGACTGGTGGCTGGTTTCTGAAAATGGTGAAATTGATCTATGCCTGAATGATCATGGTTATGAAATTGACATACTCATTAAATGCTCACTGAAAGCGATGACCCGGGTGTGGATTTGCGAGCAAAAATTAAATGACGCCATCAAGCATGGTGAAATTAAAATACTGGGCGAGCCGAAATTAATCAATAAACTGCAGGACTGGCTACGTACCAGCCCGTTGTCCAGGCTGGGGACGATAAATGAATTACCGAGACTGGTGTGGGATTTTTAACAGGACACCGCTTTAGCAATGACCACGAAACTTGTACAAAAACGCTTTCTCAAAGGTGTCAGGGAATTTGAAATTACCGATGACGCCGTTATTGCACGCGTTAAGACACTATTTAAAGAGGAAAGGGTGACTATCGGGCTGTCTACGTTACGGCCTGAACCTGAATCCAGTCAGTCATACCTGGAGTTTTACGGTCGTGATAAAAGCGGTCCGTTGTTGTCATTTTTTATCAATAACCCTGATCCTGTAGAGTTCAACAACTTCATTGACACCCTAAAACGGCGAGTATTACTGACGTTTGAGAGTTTTCCCGGTACTCACTCGGCTTATCCGGAAGGTCTGGCGGCCAACATCTATGACGAACCACCGGACTTCGAAGCGTTTGATCGGCCGCGTTCAGAGCAGAACCGCTCAACAGTGAATCCCGCCCGAATTGATGAAGCAATTGAAATGCTGGAAAAGTTCGTGACGGATGATGAAATCAAGCCGTTATTATCAGCCCTGGAAGCGTTAAAAGCAGAACCAGATAATCCAGTAAATTTTGATAACATGGAAACCGCATTTAATAACCTGGGTATTGTACAGGGTGCGGTATTAACCTATGCACCTTACCTGAGTATACTGCTAGCAGATGATCCGATGGGGAATTAACTAACCAGAAACGCCAGTTTCTCATCCACTCTTGCCGGGCTGATCTCGATAATATCTGCACTCACAACATTTTCCTGTACGAAAGGATCATTGTCGACACGCGCTTCGAGTTCAGGCAGCGATGCGTTATGCGCCAGGATTCCTCCGCCAGCATTGGGTTGTATGCTTCCAGCCAGTAAAAATACACCTTCATTGAAACCTTTTGCGAGCCAGTCCATATGGCCATCCATGAACTCACTGGCACGGGCTTTGTTGTCGGAAAATCGAAGCAACACGATAAACATAAAATTCTCCTTTTTATTTGTTGTAATTATCCAGCCAGTTACACATTTTGCGGACTTCCTGCTGGGCGAACTTTTTATCGGCAAACGCATTGGCCAGCGTGGCGACGCCCTGACTCCAGGCAAGTACCTGCATGGCGAGTTCATCTGCATTTTCCTCACAGCCGAGCTGTATAAACTGTTCACGCAGCCAGTTGCGGAAGAGGGTGAACAGCCGGTTTGCTTCCGGTAACGATGCGTGATTTAGTTTGGCCAGTTCAGTACACAGTGTGCCGACCGGACAGCCGTAATACTGAATCTTGTCCCAGTTGGTGTTGAGTATTTGCATATATTTTTTGATGCGCGCTTTGGGTGTGCTGGCTTCCTCTTCCCAGCGTTTCAGCATTTCCCGAGTTTTCTCGAGCCTGGCTTCGATGACGGATTGCAGAATGTCGTCTTTGGTTTGAAAGTGATAATAGAAATTACCGCGCGAAATATTTAATTGAGCTGCGATATCGGAAAATGAGGTGTGGTTAAAACCCTGTTGATAGAACAGCCGATCGGCGGTTTCGATGATTTGTTCACGCGTGGCGGGCTTGGTCATAACGTTTTTTAATAGTATATGCACTTATTAGGACGATTGTCCTAGCAAATTAAGTCAAATGTCCTAGACTGTCAACAGGTTGTGCGTGCAGGGCTTTAATTTAACCAGGAGTACAAATAAACACCGACCCAACGGTCTATATAGCCTGATGGAGAGATCGTGTGACGAATCTGTGTGATGTATACTTTTTTTACGGATTTAAAAATGTATAGTCAAATCAGATTGTTAAATATCTGTAACATTTAGTGACGCGTTGTGTATTACGAATATTTTAATTTGAAAGAACACCCGTTTCGGCTGACCTGCGAGCCGAAATTTTTCTTCCTCAGTCCTGAGCATAATCATGCGTATTCCGTTATGGAATTCGCACTCATTCAGCGTCAGGGGTTGATGGTGCTGACCGGGGATGCCGGTACCGGCAAGTCCATGCTGATTCAGCACTTTACGTCAAAAATTGACGATACCTACCAGGTTTACCAGTTTAACCAGACACATCTTAATGAAGCGGAATTTCTCGACCTGATGGTGAGGACCATTGGTGAGTTCGGTCCGGATGGTACCGTACCGGGCATGATGCAGGAACTGAACGTCATTCTGGAAACGATCCATAAAAATGATAAACATTGTGTGATCATCGTGGATGACGCGCATAGTTTGTCGGTAGATGTGTTGTTACGTCTGGTTGAGTTATCGCAATGTAAAGTTGACAAGGAACGCATTTGTACGGTGTTCCTCGTGGGCGATAATACGTTGTGGGAAAAACTGGATGCATCATCCATTCGTGATCAGGTTCCCAACATAAACAGCAAATACCAGTTGGGTGTTTTAACGTTACCGGAAATTCGCAAATACATTTATCACCGGCTGGCGGTAGCGGGTGGTCATCAGTCGATTGAATTCAGCAAGGATGTGTTTCCGGTTGTCGAAGCCTACACCGGTGGCAGGCCACGACTCATCAATGTGCTGGTCGATCACGTGCTGACCTATGCCTACTTGCAGGACATTAATCAAATTACCACAAAAGTCATCGATTCGGCTGTGGTTGATCTGCAATGGTTACCGTTCGGTGTGAAAAAGAATAATCAGAAAGTCGACCCGGAAAAGACCTTTACCGAAGAGCGACGTTCTTCCTACAAAATTGTCATCAGTTCCCAGGATAAAGTCCGGGGCGAATACTTCATTCGTAAGAAACGTGTCAGTATCGGCAGGCATAAGGAAAATGATCTGCGCATTGATGACCCGATGATTAGCCGTCAACATGCGCAAATTATTCGACAGGGCAGGACAACCTATCTGCGCGACCTGAACAGTACCAATGGCACATTCGTCAACAATCGACGTGTTGATATTGCGCCACTGGAAGAAGGCACGGTTATTCGTATGGGCAGCTTTAAACTGACCTATACGCGCAGCACAAAGAATTCACCACCTAGAACACATTCCGATAACGTGCGAGAATTCGCTTCGAAGAACAAGTAATGGTGATGTGATGATCGTGTATGACTTGCAATGTGAATTTGATCATTGTTTTGAAGGCTGGTTCAAGGATGCCGGGGACTTTGATAAACAACTGGCCTCTGGTTACCTGCAATGCCCGGTATGTAACAGCGCTAATGTGATTCGGGTGCCCAGTGCAAGCCGGATTAATCTGGGCAGCAAACAGCCTGAATCAGGCGGGAATCTTCAACCTGCCGTCAATCAGTATGCCAATCAGGTCATGGGCAAACTGCAGCAATATATTCAGAAAAATTTTGATAACGTGGGCGATACGTTTCCATCGCTGGCGCGGCAAATGCATTATGGTGAAGTGGAACAGCGAAATATTCGCGGCACCGCCACGTTACAGGAAGCACAATCATTACTTGATGAAGGCATCGATCTGGTCCGCCTGCCGGATGATAAACCGGATAAATCACACCTGAACTAATCAATCATGGGGCTTGTCATCGATTCACCGCATCCCTGGGATGTCTCTATCGAACAGGCCCGAACAATCCAGACTAAACTGGCATCGAGCGTTGTACAGCGAGATGTATTACCGTCCCGCATCGCGCATATCGCCGGCATTGATATTGGGTTTGAAAAGGACAATACCATCACACGCGCCGCGGTGGTCGTGGTTTCGTACCCACAGCTGGATGTTATCGAGCAGGTCATGGCCAAAACCCCGACGCGTTTTCCCTACGTTCCCGGTTACCTGTCATTCAGGGAAGTACCGGCGGCCATCATGGCACTGGAAAAGCTGTCACTGACGCCAGACCTGTTAATGTGTGATGGTCAGGGACTGGCACATCCGCGACGATTTGGCGTTGCCTGTCATCTGGGTGTGCTGGCCAATCTGCCGGCTATCGGTGTGGCGAAGAAAAAACTGGTGGGTGAATATACCGACCCAGGCCCGAACAAAGGGGACTGGACTGAACTGGTCGACAAGGGGGAAGTGATAGGATCAGTATTGCGCAGCAGGCAAAACGTCAAACCGGTATTTATTTCCATTGGCCATAAAATTTCATTGTCGACGGCACGGGAAATCGTCATCCATTGTCTGACGGCTTACAAGCTGCCGGAACCGACCCGTCTTGCTGACAGGCTTGCATCTGCGCGTTAATGGCGGCCAGGTCGTCAATCTTATCCAGGTCGAGCAAAATGCCGGGGTCATTGGTTTCAATGGCCAGACAGTCACCTTGATGGCTCTTAAGAATAGACCTGGCACCGCGGTCGCCGGACAGGTTCAGTAGCTGGGTTCTAAATCTTGTCGGAAAGGCAACCGGGTGACCCTGCTGGCCGTTGAAAGTAGGGTAGATGATTTTGTCCTTACGTTGCGCGGTGTCATGCACCTGTCTGATAGTTTGGTGACGGATACAGGGCATGTCGGCCAGAAAAATCAGCCAGCCAGCCGTGCCTTGTGGTGCGGTGGATTCGATAGCGATACGAATACTGGAACTAAGCCCCGTGTCGGCATCGGGATTTTCAATAAACTGGATGCCAATTTTTGTTAACAGCTGCGCTTCAGGCGAGTTTGCATCGCGAATCACCACCAGTGGCGTCAGCGAAGCTTTCTGGATTTGTATGCAACTATTTTCAAGCAGGCTCAGGTTATTATCGAGTCTGGCAAGAAGCTTGTTATCGCCAAAACGCCGGCTGCTGCCGGCGGCAAGCAGGATGGCTTGATAAGGGTTACTCATGCTAGGCGGCATGATATCATCCATTTACGATAACAATGTGGGCTCACCAAAAGGGTGCAGCACACGGAAATATAAGAATAATAAATTACTTTAAAAGTAATTGATAAGCAGTTGATATATATAATAAAATAATATTGGGGACTACTCTTCAAATATCATAGACGGTTCGAACAATAATGCAGGAATGGACATTTGAGTAGTAAAAAATCTGACAATGTAGAAGCCATCTACCCACTTTCACCCTTGCAAGAAGGGATGCTGTACCACTCTATTTCCGACCCATCGAGTGCCGTCTACCTGGAGCAATATATCTGTCATTTTCGTGGCCCGTTCAGGCCGGAGTGCCTGAAAGCGGCCTGGGAAAATGCCCTGCAACGACATGATGTGCTGCGAACGCTGGTCATGTGGAAGCGCAAAGACAAACCGTTGCAGGTTGTCAGAAAAACCGTGTCCTTGCCCTGGACGGAAATAGATTTGTCTGACAGGCCGAATGCGGATCAGCAAGCCGAATTCAATAACCTCATTGAAGCTGACAGGCAAAAAGGATTCGAGCTGACGACGGCGCCATTAATGCGCTTTAGTGTGGTGAAATTTTCCGATCAGCATTACGGATTTTTACTGAGTTTTCACCACCTGATACTGGACGGCTGGTCCAGCGCCATGCTGTATAAGGAAGTCTATTCGGATTATGAAAAAATTCTGAACGGTGAAACAGTTCAAATAGAAAAATCACAGCCTTATAAGCGCTACATTAGTTGGTTGCAGGCGCAGGATAAGGAAAAAGCCAGGGAATTCTGGACTCAGCAGTTATCGGGATTACAGGCCGCCACGCAGCTGGATATATACAATCCCCAACCGGTAACAAGTTCCAATGAGAACGAACGTTTTACAAAAATAGAAGAATTACTCTCGCCGGAGTTATCAGATAATTTATATGCGCTTTCACGTAAACTCAACATCACGGTAAACAGCATCATTCAGGCGGGCTGGTCGATATTACTGGCGCGCTACACCAGTTCAAATGATGTCGTGTTCGGTACGGTTGTATCCGGGCGGCCGGTGGATTTGCCGGGTTCGCAGGAAATGTTGGGCCTGTTCATCAATACGGTGCCGGTCAGGACGCAAATTACTGAGAGTTCGCCGGTTGCATCTTATATAAAAGATATACATCAACAACAACTTGATATTCGCGATTATGAATATTCACCATTGGTCGATATTCATGGCTGGAGTGAAGTGCCGCGCACACAGAACCTGTTTGAGAACCTGGTGGTGTTTGAGTACGCATCAGACGAAGAAGAGCAGGGTTTTGCCGATGTTGCCATTACTGATGAGGACAGTTTTGAGTTAACCAATTTCCCGCTGGTGCTTGGCGTCTGTCCATCAAAACAATTGCTGTTCAGGCTGTATTACGATCTGGCCTTGTATGATCACCATGCGGCAAAACAACTCATTACGCACCTGCAGACAATATTGGCATCATTTGCAGAAAATCCGGATCAAATTCTGTCAGATGTCACATTACTGACAGAAACGGAAATGAATACGCAGATTGTTGGCTGGAATGAAACCCGGCAATCTTTCGACGAACAAAATACGTTTGTTGCATTATTTGAAGCACAGGCAAAGCGGCAACCGGAAAAAACCGCTGTTATCTTTAATGACGAAAAAATCAGTTATCAAACCCTGTCTGCCGAATCGGATCGTTTCGCAAACTACCTCTCGGAAACGGGAGTGGAAAAGGGGAGTCTGGTCGGGGTATGCCTGGCACGTTCATCATCCATGATGGTTGCGCTGCTTGGTATTCTGAAAGCCGGCTGTGCCTATTTGCCTCTTGATCCGGATTACCCGGCGGAACGCATTCACTACATACTGGATGATGCCAACGTTACGACCGTGGTGACGGATGATGAAAGCGCTAATCTTGTCCAGGGCAAATCATTTTCGTTAATTAATCTTTCCGAAAACCCTGCACAGAATAATGAAGCATCGTACGAGCCAAACGATCGCGCTATTGGTGGTGATGATATTGCATATGTCATTTATACATCGGGTTCGACAGGCAAACCCAAAGGTGTGGTAGTACCGCACAGGTCAGTCGCTAATTTCATTCAGGCAATGGCGCAGACCCCCGGTATTTCTGAATCTGACACGTTGCTTGCAGTTACAACACTGTCATTTGATATTTCAGTACTGGAACTGTTTCTGCCACTGTGTTTTGGTGCGACAGTCGATATTGCCAGTCGGGAAACCCTGACAGACGGTATTAAACTGTCACAACGTATTGAAGCATCGAATATCACCATTATGCAGGCGACACCGGCCACATGGCGTTTGTTGCTGTCCAGTCAATGGCCGGGCAAGCGTGATCTGAAAGTCCTGTGTGGCGGTGAAGCATTAAGTAAGGAACTGGCGGACGCCTTGCTATCTAACATTGGTGAATTATGGAACATGTATGGCCCGACGGAGACGACTGTCTGGTCTTTAACGGAAAAAATATCCGCAGACAAAGATATTCTCATTGGCAAACCCATTGCTAACACAAGCCTTTATGTGCTGGACCCGCTTCACAGGCCACTGCCTGTCGGTGTGCCCGGCGAGTTATATATTGCCGGCGCGGGTGTGACCAAAGGTTACCTGGATCGTGACACGCTCACCAAAGAACGTTTTATTGACAATCCTTTCTCCGATTCACACGCCATAATGTATCGCACGGGTGATTTGGTCCGTTATCGTACCGATGGGTCTATAGAGTATTTAAACAGACTGGATAACCAGGTGAAAATTCGCGGTTATCGCATTGAGCTGGGTGAAATCGAATCCCGTCTCATGGAGATTGATGAAATCAGGCTGGCTGTGGTCTCGGCCTTTCGTATTTCGGCAGAAGATGTGCGTCTGGTCGGTTATTACCAGCTACAGGATGGCACAAGCCTGACGGTAACGGTGATCAGGAATCATCTCAAAAAAGTCCTGCCTGCCTACATGATTCCCCAGAACTTCATGGAGATTAAAAAGATCCCCCTGACACCAAACGGTAAGGTCGACAGAAAAAAACTGCCTTCACCGTTTTCAAATGTTAGCCTGAGTAACAGCGAGCCACCCGAAACTGCGATGGAAAAGAAAATCGCGGCTATCTGGCAGGAGCTTATCGGAATACAGAACGTCGGGCGGCATGATAATTTTTTTGAACTCGGCGGTCACTCGCTACTGTCAATGCAGACAATTATTCGAATCCGCGATGAAACGGGCTATCAGCTCGATTTGCGTACCATTGCCATGGAGGACTTACAGACGATCGCGCACTTATGTGAGGTGCATAATGAAAATCCCGATCAGGCACAGGACATGGAACAAAAAGGGCTCATGAACAGACTTAAACAGGTATTCATGAAACCCGGCAGTCGCAATTTATGAATCCATATTATTTTTCTTCAAGCGAAACACCGCTGTATGGTGTGTATCATTCTCCTGCTCAGATGGGGGCGAATGAAAAAGCCATTTTACTCTGCCCGCCGGTTGGGCAGGACTATATCCGCACACACAGGGCAATGAAATTTCTTGCCGATCAGCTTTCAGCCGGCTCGTGTCATGTATTTCGTTTTGATTACTTCGGTACCGGCGACTCATCGGGTGACATGCAGGATGCCGATATTACTGTCTGGCAAAACAATATTCGTGAAGCGGCAACAGAACTTATCGACAACTCTGGCATTACGGAAATTGATATTTTAGCTGTAAGATTCGGTGCCGCGCTTGCAGCAAGTGTGGATATATCCGTGAAGCGGTTTTTTATGTGGGACCCGGTTTTCGATGGCAGGCAATATGTTGAAGAAATTGAAAAACTACACACCGATATGTTGCATGATAACGACAGGTTTTCAACTCAGCAAACACATGATAAGAATGATGGGCATGTGGAGCTGCTCGGGTACATGTACAGCAATAATCTCATAGATGCAATCCGTAATACCTGCCCGGAAAATATGACACTCACTGCACGGCAGTATTATTTGGTTGATTCAGCCGATAGTGGCAGTGATCAGTTAATGAGGCATTCAATACTGAATGGCATCAACAAACTGGAAACAATCAATGGTGATATGCCGGCATCATGGAGCGAGTTGCAAAATCTGGAGATCGCATACTTGCCATTCAGGTTAATTAATCAGGTAAAAGAAGTCATACTTCAGGGATAGGCATGGAAAGGATAGTAACACTAGGGAATGATGCCAGCCTCGTCGGAATATTTACAGAACCGCAAGCAGATCATGCGAAACCGGATTATTGTGTTTTAATTCTCAACGCCGGGATGGTGCACAAAGCCGGACCATTTAGAACACATGTACAACTGGCGAGGCATATTGCCTCGACCGGCATGGCGGCTTTCAGGTTTGATTATTCCGGAATCGGCGACAGTGATGGTAAAAAAAGCACTGATTCTTTCGAGCAACGTTCTGTATCAGAAATTAATATGGCAACTGATTTCCTGCAACAACAGTTTGGGTATACGAAATTCATTGCGATAGGGTTTTGTTCCGGTGCGGACGATGTTCATCGCGCCATGCTGGCAAACAACCAAATCGTGGCAGGCGTGATGGTTGACGGCTATGCCTATAAAACTGCCAGGTACCATCTTAAAAAAATATCAGAAAAACTACGTACACCATCTTCCTGGATTCGAGCGCCATTCAGAATACTTGCCGGATTATTTTCTGGCGGAAAAACTGGTTCTCCTGCCGAAGAGTTTGACATTAATCCAAATTTTCGGGATTTGCCGGATAAAGGTAAAACAGCATCGGAACTTAAAACCATGCTCAGGAATAAAAAGATGCTGTTTATTTATACTGGCGGTTTGCAGGCGTTATACAATTACGAGTCGCAGTTTTATGACATGTACGGCCTCAGGAAAACCCCATCACTTGAGTTAATTTACTATCCGGAAGCGGATCACACGTTTATCCTTGAAAAACACCGTCAAATAATGCGGCGCGATATTTCAAACTGGATCACTAAACATGCAGTTTGATCCGAAGCAACAATACGATGTCATCATTATTGGAAGTGGTGCAGGTGGCGGCACATTGGCTTATGCACTCAGCCAGTATAATCTTTCCATACTGGTTATCGAGAAGGGCGGCTTTTTACCAAAAGAACCGGACAACCGTAGCCTTGAAGGTATCTCCGGCGCAAAATATCGTACACCAATAAAGATGGAAGTCGATGGACGGCTACATGATACGTATACACATGCCTATGTTGGTGGTCAGACCAAACTATATGGTGCGGCGTTATACAGGCTGCGACGCGATGATTTTAAGGAAACGTATCATTCGTCCGGCGTATCCCCGGCCTGGCCCATATCTTATGATGATCTGGAACCATATTACACACAGGCAGAACATCTTTACAAAGTTCATGGTTCTACGAATGAAGATCCAACAGAGCCCGCGCATTCACAACCCTATCAGTACCCGCCAATTGAACATGAAAATTACCTGCTGCCTTTTATTAAAAAGCTCAAATCACAGGGATTGAATGTCAGTTATATTCCGAAGGCAATTGATTATGCAGATAACGGTAAATGTGAATTTTGCGGCACCTGTGACGGTTATGCCTGTGAGCTAGGCGGCAAACTGGACACAGAGGAAGCCTGTTTGCAACCAGCCTTCAGAACCGGCCGTGTCCATTTGTTGAGCAACGCAGAATGCAAGCGACTTAACACGAGTAATGACGGAAAAACCATTACCAGTGTCGATATTGAACATAACGGGAATACATTGTCTTTATCGGCACCGGTAATTGTACTGGCGGGTGGCGTACTGGAATCACCGGCATTATTGCTACGTTCTGCCAATAAACAACATCCTGCAGGGCTGGCGAATTCATCCGGCCTGGTTGGTCGTTATCTTTCGGGTCACAACACAGGGATTTTTATATTACCAACATTCAGAAAAATTCCCGAAATTCATCAAAAGACATTTGCTATCAATGATTACTACAATGGCAGTCGCCATTTCCCCTATCCGATGGGTTTGCTTCAGGCCGGAGGGCGCTTACCTGTCTGGCTGGAAGTCGAAGAACGTTTTCGATCGATTGTTAAATTTATTGCTGAACGTAGCATTATCACGTTTATCATGAGCGAAGTTTTACCGGAATATAATAATCGTACAGAGCTCACACCAGACGGGCATATCAGTGTCAAATATCAGTACAATAATGTAAAAGCGTTTCGTAAACTCAGGATGGCATTTATGCGCGCATTCTGGCGAGCGGGATATGTAGGTTCCTATTGTTCGCGCCATCCCATTGGCGGCATTCCCTGGCATCCAGTCGGTACACTGCGTTTTGGTAATGATCCAGGCAAGTCAGTATTGAACACCTGGTGCCAGACTCACGACATTGACAACCTGTATGTCGTGGATAGCGCATTTTTACCGACAGCCGGATCTGTTAATACATCGTTAACGGTGATGGCGCAGGCATTGCGGGTTGCCCCGCATCTTGCCGCGCGGCTCAATGCCGAAAAAGTCTAGTGTATTCCATCAAGTAACCATTTGAGCGGATATTCCCAGTTACCGTAGCCTGCATCGGTATTAATATGCCCGGCGTTATGTATCCACATGGTCGGTACGGCCAGTGATTGCTCAATGTGTCTTGCATCATCTAATGGGCAATACGGATCATTTTTACTCATTACAAGTTGTACTCGTTGCGCTGATGCGGCGACACACTTCGGTGCATCCGCGGGTATTTGAAAAAATGTTTTGGCCTCTGTGATCGTTTTATTCCAGCTGCAGGGTGCAACCAGTAATAGTTGTGGGATGCTGGTCGGTTGGTATTGGTGGCAGTAATGTAGCCACAATAAATTGGCCAATGAGTGACACACAACGCCAGTAACAGAATTATTCCGCAGTATCCTGTCGAGTTCCGCCAGCCATTGGGCCAGATCTGGTGCATCCTTGCGGGGTAAATCCGGCAAGCTGGCCGAGACGCCATGCACCTGTAATTGCGCCAACAGATGGTGTTGCCAGTGGCCGGGATCACTGCCTTTCCAGCCATGTAAGATTAAAATCATCGCATTTCTCCGGTATTGCCGGGCAAAATAGAAAAATACCATAAAAATCAATTAGATACCCAGAGTTACCATTTGTCACAATATTCGCAGATGGGTCACCCAAGTTGATGATTTTGCATTAAAATGTAAGTCAATTCAGGCCATGATTCATACCTGAACCTCGGGGGAGGCCAGATCATGTCGCAGTGACTGGTTCCAGTAAAAATCATTAAACAAAAATACATCATATGAATCAATCGAACGATCAATCCCGTTATTGGGAATCCACATTACGTGGTTTTACCGTACCTTCGCCGTTAACGATCGACAAAGGTGGTAAAACTGTATCTGCAACTTTTTCCGAATTTAAATCAGTACTTGATTCGAAACTCTGGCAACGCCTGCAAAGCAGTTTGACTAATGCAGGAGTCGAACTGGAAACCGTATTTCAGGGTGTATGGGCGTTATTGTTATATCGCTACGGTGCCGGTGATGAGCTTGTATTTGGATATACACCGCAACAGGGAAAAATCAATGCTGTCCCGTTGCGTTGTGAGATTACTGCCTCAAGTCTTCCCATAGATTGGCTTGCAGAGTTGCAGCACAAGCAAAAAAGTGCACGGGATTATTATGATACACCGTATGAGGTGGTACGTTCATATAGTGAGTTCGATGATGAATTACCACTGTTCTATAGTTTAATGGATTTATCTGATGATGGACTGGCGCAGAATTTTATAACATCCGTCGGGTGTCCACTTGTCGTCAGGCCTGAATTATTGAATAACGAGTTAAGTATCACAATTCGTTATGACAAACAGCGGATAAACCCTGCACAGGCAGAACGAATTCCAGGTCATCTTGGTATGTTACTGGAAGGAATCGCAGAAAACGAAAATGATATCGCGCATATCAATCTTCTGACAGAAGACGAGCTGCAGCAGGTTGTATATGCCTGGAATGATACTAAATCTGATTATCCTGATGATGCCTGCCTGCATACTTTATTTGAAAGACATGCAGACACTAAGCCGGATTCGCATGCCATTTACTTCGGGTCAGAAGCGGTTTCTTACAAGGAACTCGATGCAAAAGCCAATAAGCTTGCAAATTATCTGATCCAGAACGGTGTCGGTCTTGAGAGCATGGTAGGTATTTCCACCAATCGCTCAATTGAAATGATCGTCGGTATTCTGGGTATTCTTAAGGCAGGTGCCGCCTATGTTCCGATCGATCCCAGTTATCCTCGGGATCGTCTGGCATTTATGCTCAAAGATACACATGTGCCGGTCCTGCTTACCCAGCAAAGTCTGCTTGAAACATTACCGGAGCTAGAAGCCAGTGTCATTTGCCTTGATAGTGACTGGGATAAAATAGACAGCTGTTCGGATGCAAGACCTGACATTGAAATTACTCCCGACAATCTGGCATATATCATTTATACATCAGGATCTACCGGTCGACCAAAAGGGATCGTGCTGCAGCATCGCGGTGTCGTAAACAATATTTTTGACTTAAATCAGGTGTGTCATGTCAATGAGCAGGCAAGGATTATGGCGATATCCTCCCTGAGTTTTGACATGTGCGTTTACGAAACATTGGGCACACTTTCGGCCGGAGGTGCGATCGTTATGCCTGATCCACACAAAGCCAAGGATCCGGCGCATTGGGCAAGGCTGGTTAAACAACATGGCGTAACTTTATGGAATTCAGCACCACAACTACTGGAAATGTTACTGGATTACGCGGAATCACATCCCGAATACAAACCTGAAACCATCACAGCCTGTATTCTGGGCGGCGACTGGTGTCCGTTGACCCTACCAGAAAGATTTCGGACACAGACCAATGGCGGCATGGTTGTGGTGCTTGGCGGTGCAACAGAATTGTCTATTCATTCAACGATTACCGTTGTTGACGAGGTGCAGCCACACTGGAAGAGTATTCCGTATGGCAAACCCATGAAAAATCAGAAAGCCTATGTCCTTGACCAGAATTTACAGCCAGTACCGGTTGGTGTGCCGGGTGAATTGCACCTGGGCGGTATCGGTCTGGCCCGAGGATATTTCGAGCAGCCAGAGCTTACATCGCAGAAATTCATTGTAAATCCATTTGCAGAACAGAAGGGCGAAAGATTCTATAAAACCGGTGATCTGGTTAAATGGCGGGAAGATGGGTTACTCGAGCTACTGGGTCGCATTGATTTTCAGGTTAAAGTTCGTGGCCATCGTATCGAACTTGGCGAGATTTCATCAGTCATTCGCAATAATGATAGTGTTGAGGACTGCGTTGTTGTCATGCGCGAAGATCAGCCGGGTGATCGCAGACTGGTGGCCTACCTTGTGGCAAACCAGTCAGATCAGGAAAGCCAGGAAAAAGGAACGCTAACAAAAGACCAGGTAAATCAATGGGAGTCAATCTACGACGAAACGTATCAAAAACCTTCACCTGTTGATGACCCAACCCAGAATTTCGTTGGCTGGAACAGCAGTTACACCGGATTACCATTCCCTGAAGCACAGTTGAGGGAAATGATGGATGAAACAGTCAACAGGATCCTGGCGCTTAAACCACGTAAAGTGCTGGAAATTGGCTGTGGGACCGGCCTCGTACTATTCAGAGTGGCACCGCACTGCGAACAATATGATGCTTCTGATTTGTCGCAGGAAGGTATAAACGCCATCAAGCGGCAGATGTCCTCGCTGAAACAACCACTTGATAATGTCAATTTGTCGCAGCGAATGGCCGATAATTTCGATGGCGTACCTGATAACCACTATGACCTGATTATCATCAATTCCGTCATACAGCATTTCCCTGATATTCATTATCTCAGGCGTGTAATCGAAGGTGCAGCGAAAAAATTGTGTGATGGCGGAAGAATATTTATCGGTGATATCAGAAGCTATCCGCTTCTTGAATCTTTCAACTCGTCGGTTGAACTGTTCAGATCGCCGGATTCCCTGCCGCTTAATCAGTTGCGTGAAAGAATTAAGCGTAAAATAAAGAATGAAAAAGAACTGTCCATTGCGCCGGAATTTCTGTCTGCATTGCGGGACCATGTTTCCGGATTGAAGCATGTAGCTATCAGGCTGAAAAAAGGTGTCTATAAGAATGAGTTCAATCAGTTTCATTTTGATGCGGTCATATACTTCAACCAGAAGGCAACCCAGGTAAAACCAGAAAGCTGGCTGGACTGGAAACAAGTTGCTCAGAAAACACTCGCTGAACAGATAAAAAAACAGGCTGTAGTAGGTATCAGGAATATTCCAAACGCCAGAATTTACAGAGATGTGCAGCTTGTCAGGTTACTGAAAGAGGGAGAATCGATTAACAATGTTGCTGAGCTGAAATGTCAGCTGGACAGTGAACAGTATAATGCTATCGAGCCGCAGGAACTGGTGAAAATTGCTGCCGGATTAAATAAAAAGGTAGAACTGTCTTATTCTGAGAAACCAGACGATGGCACTATGCAGGCGGTTTTTCATGATCTGGATGAAGGCATGTTAATCGGTGGAAGTCCGGCGTTATCCAGCCAGGTTGATTTACATTTCAGTAAATTGTCAAATTACGCTAATGACCCCACCAGAACGGGTATGGAAGATACCCTGATTCCTCAGATCAAGTCTGCACTAAAGGAAAAACTGCCGGAATATATGGTTCCGCAGGATTACGTCATTCTTGATGCATTACCGCTTACACCTAACGGTAAAGTCGACAGGCGATCTTTACCGATGCCTGAATACATCAGGACCGGGCTTGATACAGAATTTGTTGCACCAGAAACGGATGTGGAAACTGTCATATCGCAGATCTGGTCTGAGATACTGTCACTGGAAGAAGTCGGCATGGATGACAACTTTTTTGATCTGGGTGGCCATTCTCTAAAGGCAACACAGATAGTCACCAGGATTAATGAGATATTCCAGATTAACAGTGCATTAGCAGATATTTTTGACTATCCGACAATTCGAAAACTGTCGGAACGACTGCAATCAATCGGCAAACAACAATCGATTGATGTCGATCAGGTCGCAGAAGCATATATAGAGCTAAACTCTATGTCTGAAGAAGAAATGCTGCAATTGTTGCAAAGCCAGGGCTAGTAAAAGTAAGTGATGAGTATAATGACGTTATCAGAATTTTCCCAAAAAGGGTTTGAATTATTAGAGTCAAACGATCCTGAATTATTTGGTCTGCTAAATTCGGAAAACCAGAGACAAAATGATGTGCTGGCAATGATTGCTGCTTCGAGTGTCGCGGATCCGTCCGTGTTGGCATGTGAAGGAACAGCAACAGTAAATGTCACGACAGAAGGTTATCCCGGCGCAAGATTTCATGCGGGTTGTCAATATGTTGATGAAATTGAACTACTGGCGATCGACAGGGCGAAAAAAGCCTTTAATGCCCAGTATGTCAATGTTCAGCCACATTCCGGTTCTTCAGCAAACGGAGTGATCCTGTTTAGTTTACTAAAACCAGGTGACACGATACTGGGCCTGGATCTCGATGCCGGCGGTCATTTAACGCATGGCTCGAAAGCTTCGGTAAGTGGCCGTTACTTTAATGCCATTGGCTACGGGCTCGATGAGAATGGCTATATCGATTATGAAAGCGTTCATGAACTGGCGCTCAAACATAAGCCATCATTAATTATTTGTGGTGCGAGCGCTTATCCGCGAGAAATTGATTTCAAGCGTTTTCGAGAAATAGCCGACGAGGTCGGCGCCTATTTGTTGGCGGATATTTCCCATATTGCCGGGCTCGTCGTCGGTGGTGTTCATAACAGCCCGGTGGATCACGCTCATTTTACAACTACAAGCACATACAAACAGTTATATGGGCCTAGAGGCGGTCTGATTATCATGGGCCGAGACTTCGATAAAGTCGGCCCTGATGGCAAGACACCGTTATCATCGGTCATCCAGAGAGGCGTGTTTCCCTATTTTCAGGGTACACCTATACTTTCTGCCATTGCTGCCAAGGCGCGCGCCCTGGATATGGTGCAGAAACCTGGTTTTGCTGAGATGATGTCGACAATTGTTAAAGATGCCAGGGCGTTGTCGGATTACTTTATTAAGAAAGGTTATCGCGTTTTAACCGGTGGCACGGACAATCACATTGTCTTGATAGATATTTTAGAGGCAAAAGGTATAACCGGTGTTGTTGCTGAAAGAGCA
This sequence comes from uncultured Gammaproteobacteria bacterium, assembly GCA_937967995.1. Taxonomy (GTDB): domain Bacteria; phylum Pseudomonadota; class Gammaproteobacteria; order UBA6429; family Thiohalophilaceae; genus CALBTB01. Next base: position 388,070 of record CALBTB010000009.1, on the reverse strand, counting down.
CTGGAGGAGTGTAATATTATTATAAATAAGAACAGGATCGCGGGTGACAAAAAATCTGCATTTGTTACCAGCGGAATCAGGCTTGGTACCAATAGCCTGGCGTTGCGTGGCCTGAATGCTGATCAAATGGAAGAGTGTGGTGAGCTGATTGATCGTGTGCTTTCATCGATAAATATTGTAAGCGACAAGGAATACAAACTGGATCAATCCGTTATTTCTGAGGTTAAGAATAAAGTTAAATCAATATGTGACCACCATCCAATTCCTAATTATGTGTCATGAAAACAGCGCCAGTAGTAAGTATTATAATTCCTACATTCAATCGTAGACGACTTCTTGCTGAAACAATAGATAGTGTTCGCGATCAGTCTCTTGAAAACTGGGAGCTCTTTGTCATCGATGATTGCTCAACGGATGACACATACGAATATACAAGCTCCATCAAAGATGATCGAATTACACCAATACGTCTGACTGAAAACTCTGAACGATCCAGGGCGCGTAATCTTGGCTTGTCACGCGCCAAAGGCAAATACGTTTTATTTCTGGATGACGATGACTTACTGTACCCAAATTCCCTGAAAGACCAGGTTGAAGCGCTTGAGTCCAGTCCCGGCAGTATAGCTTCTATAGGAAGTTATATAATGTTTGATGAGAACGGTGAGGTTCGGGATTTTCCAATTGTAAAGAAAGCCCATGTGGCTAATATATATAACGACCTCCTGTTCGGCTGGATGGCGACAGCTGGTCATACGTTATTTGTGACACAGGCTGTCAGGGACATTGGCGGCTGGAATGAAGATATCAGTTTTGCGGAAGATCATGAGTTGTGGCTCAGAATTGCACGTGATTCAACCGTTGTTCTGATACCGAATATGATTCTTAAATACCGTGTTCATGGTGGACAATGGAGACCGGATAATCAGAAGCAGATTATGACGGATCTGAGAAATGAGGCGATACAACGTCTTGGATCTGGCGCTCAAAAAAATGCAAGAGGAATTATGCGTGCCAGGGAACTTTTGCCAGAAGCAGAAGAGTTATATGAAAACGCAAAGGCATTTTCGGCACTGAAAAAATACATACAGATTGCCTGGAATGCGCCGGTATTATTATTTTCTCCTTTATCAAATCCGGTTACGTTTAAACCCATGCTGAAGTGTTTTTTAGGAAACACTGGAATCAGGCTGGGCCGCTATCTGACATCAAGGATAAGATAGCAGTATGAGTTTGACTGATGATAAAAAGAAATTACTGGAGCTCCTGCTTAAAAAGAAAGGGGTTGCAGTAAAATCGGATTCAGGTCAGTCAATTCCTCTCGTTGATCGATCAAAACCACTTGAATTGTCTTATGGCCAGCAACAGCTATGGTTTCTTGAAAACCTAGAATCCGGTACGCCTGCCTATGTTTTCTGTAATGCAATAAAACTGTCAGGCGAATTAAATTCGAATGCAATTGAGCACAGCATAAACAGGATTATTGAGCGGCACGAGATACTCAGGACTGTTTATGACTCGCACGAAGGCAAGCCTTTCCAGCGCATTTTACCGCATCAATATGAAAAGCTCGATATACTTGATCTGTCAGAACTGAATGAACAGGATAAAGACAGAAAAATCAAATTTGAGGCAGAAACGGAGGCCAAACAGCCCTTTGATATTCGAACACAAAAATGTATACGCTATAAATTATTAAAAGTCAGTGATAATGAACATATTCTGCTTCTGACCATGCATCATATCGTGTTTGATGGTTGGTCATTAGGCGTGCTCTTTAATGAACTTTCAAAACATTACTCTGATTATCTGCAAGATGCAAAATCTGTTGCGCCGCTGACTATCCAGTATGCCGATTATGCCAGCTGGCAGCGAAATTATCTTAATAGTGGCGAGCTGGACAGGCAACTTGGATACTGGACAGAACAATTACAGGGTGATTTGCCGGTACTCACATTGCCATCAGACAGGCCGCGCCCGGCGGTACAGAGTTTTAATGGCAACCTTCACTTTTTTGAGATCGATTCTGACCTGACTAATGCGCTCAAATTTATTGCCAAAAAACATGAATGTACATTGTTTATGGTGCTGTTAAGTGCTTATTATATTCTGTTAAACAGGTATACAGGACAGGAAGATTTACTGGTTGGATCACCAATCGCAAGTCGCAATCATGCGGATATTGAATCACTGATCGGTTTTTTTGTTAACACACTGGTGCTCCGGGCCAATTTGTCAGGAGAACTTGAATATTCGGCATTACTTAACCAGTTACGTAGAACAACGATGGATGCCTATGCGCATCAGGATGTACCGTTTGAAATTCTTGTAGAAAAGCTGAAACCGGAGCGTGATTTAAGTTATAACCCCATCTACCAGGTCATGTTTGCATTGCAAAATACTCCGCCACCTAGCAGTGAATTTTCCGGGCTGAATATGAGCTTACAGGAAATCGACAGCGGTACAGCCCTGTTTGATATTACGCTCAATATGTGGGAAGAGAATGGCCGCTTAAAGGGCTACTTCGAATACAATACGGACCTGTTTGATGAGTCAACGATAATCAGAATGACTGGCCATTATTGTAATATTTTATCTTCTGTTGCGAATAATTATGACATTAAACTGAATGAAATATCCCTGCTTGGTGCGCATGAATCCAGAATGTTAATTGAAGAATGGAATGATACTGATCTTGAGCCTGTTTCATATACGTCGATATGTCAACTATTTGATCAAGAAGCAAATACAAATCCAGACTCTATAGCCATTGTCCACAAGTCACAGTCTATTAGTTACGGCGAACTCAAGGAAAAGTCTGAAAAAGTTGCATCAATATTAATCGACAAGAATGAATCGACATCGCCATTTGTTGGAATATGTCTTGAAAGATCAATAGATATGTTTATTGGAATTATGGGGGTGCTCAAAGCAGGGTATGCCTATGCGCCAATCGACCCTTCATATCCAAAGGACAGAATCGAGCATATTATTAATGATGCGGGCTTGTCGATAATCCTGACCAGCACGGACAAAAAAGAAAGCCTGCCAGCATTTGATCCTGATAATCTGATTACATTGGATAATATGGATTATCTGAATAATGAGGCAATAAATGACACCTTGCAAAATACAGAAAATCCGGCCTACATCATTTACACATCCGGCTCCACCGGGCTGCCAAAAGGCGTACCGATAACGCATAAAAATTTATTGCATTCCACAATATCCAGAATTAACTATTATGCGGACAAAGTGTCTGCCTTCATGTTACTTTCATCTTTCTCTTTCGACAGTTCTGTAGCCGGTATTTTCTGGACGCTCTGTACCGGCGGAAAACTTGTGCTTCCTGCGCAAGGCGAGGAAAAAGATATTGTTGCATTAAAATCATTAATCTGCGAAAACAATGTATCGCACTTATTATGCCTTCCTTCGCTTTACAATGTGCTTCTATCGGAAGCTTCACAGGATGAAATCAGTGCGCTGAAAGCCGTCATTGTCGCTGGTGAAGCATGTCCCGCCGAACTGGTTGCAAAACATTTTGCCAAACTGTCTTCTACCAGACTATATAACGAATACGGGCCTACTGAAGGTACAGTCTGGTCAACTGTTTATAAAACAGATCCCGATTTGAAATTACCATCAATACCAATCGGAAAACCGATCCCTTATATGATGACGTATATTCTGGATAAAAATTATAATTTATGTCCGATCGGCGTACCTGGGGAATTATATATAGCTGGTGCTGGTGTCTCGAGCGGATATCACAACAAGGACGAATTAACCAGGCAGAAATTTCTGCCTAATCCGTATTCCACCAAATATCCTGTTATGTACAGAACTGGTGATATGGTCAGGTATTTACCAGACGGCAATATTGAATTTTTGGGAAGAATTGACAATCAGGTGAAAGTCCGTGGTTTCAGAATAGAATTAAGTGAAATCGAGTCAGTCATTTCTCGTTATCCGGATATCAATGAGGTGCTGGTTGTCACCAGAGATATTGATATGGGTGAAGAACAGGATATTAGCATTGACCAGCTATTTGAAACGATCGATGTTGATTCTGCCAGAAGAATTATACAGAAAGTATCTGGCGCTTATTCAGGTTAAACAGACAGGTAGATGGGTATGGCAAATTCAATCGACAGAATAGAAAATCCGACCGTTGAAGAATTCTGGGCGAATTATTTGTCCAGGGAAAAACCTGTCATCATAACGGGCGTTGTTGATAAATGGCCGGCATTTGGAAAATGGAACCCGGACTATCTTGAGAAATCATTTGGTGATCGTATGTTGCCAATAACGGCGATAACGGACGGTGATTACTGTAACGCACAAAGAAATGAACTCAGTATAAAAGATTACCTTAACTACCTAAATTCAGGACATTCAGGCACTACAAAATACTATCTTGCGGAGCTTCCGGTTAAAAAACATTTACCCGAGCTTGAAGATGATATGATTATTCCGGAATATTTTAATAAACGTGAGGGTAGCGCACATAGCGTATTTTATGTGGGAAAGGATAATTTCTCACAATTACATTATCACGAATATGGCAGTGCTGTTTGCTCCATTTTATATGGAGAAAAGAATTTTCGACTTTTCCCGCCCAGTGAATCACGTAAACTGTATAAATATCCGTTCTATACACGTCTTTCGAATATGAGCAAGACCACTTCTCTCACACCAGACAGGGAAAAGTTTCCTTTATATTATAAAGCTGAACCAATTGACCTGACATTGAAACAGGGAGAAATGCTGTTTATACCCATCTACTGGTGGCACAGCATACAGAACTTTGGGTTGAATATGGCGACAGTGACATTCTGGGGCAGGGATATCTGGTACCGGAAACCACCGCCTGCACTTATGGTGGATTATCTCTATGAGCTGGTTTGCGAATCACCCTCTATTCTCAAGTCGATACCAGAAAGAGTCATCAACAAACTCAGAAAACACTAGATTTGCAATTCATGTCAAAGCAAGAATTAAAAGACTTATATAACAGCCTTGATCAGGAACAACAGAGGCAGGCCAGAGAGTTGCTGCTTGATGTGGCTAAAAAGTCGAGAAAAAAATCTACTACTCGAATAATAGCCTATTTTACAACCAGCAACGATGCCGGCGTTGAAAGTGAACAGATCAGGCGCTTTATTCGTGAACAGTTACCCGATTACATGTTGCCTTCATTTTTTATCCCCCTGGCGGATTTCCCAAGAACACCGAATGGCAAGGTCGATCACAACCAACTGCCTGCTCCGGTAATCAGCAAAGATGCTGAAGAGAATAATAAGCAGCCCGTCAATGAGAAAGAAGAGATTTTACTATCTATCTGGAAAGAGGTGCTTTACATAGACAATATAGGTACCAATAGCAATTTTTTCGATATTGGTGGCGACTCAATACTGAGTATTCAAATTATCGCTAAAGCCAAGCAACGGGGTGTCCACATAACCCCAAAGCAGATGTTCCAGGAAATGACAATTTCCAGACTTGCCAGTGTGGCATCGGAAGAATCCACAACAATCGCAGAACAGACTGAAATTACAGGCACTATACCGCTCACGCCAATACAGCACTGGTTATATGATCAAAATCAGAAGAATCCTGCTTACTGGAACCAGGGATATTTTTTCGACGTCCCTCCTGATTTCGATGTCGAAATTTTCAAACAGGCATTACAGTCAGTAATTTCTCATCATGACATATTAAAAGCCAGATTTGATTTTAAACAGAATCCGTGGACTCAGGAGATTGTTGCAGGTAATAACCAGCCAGAGTGCAGGATTATCGATATTCGAAACGAAGAAGACAATATCGAAGAAACCATTCAAAAATCTGTAATCGAGGTACATGCGACGATAAAACCGGAATCAGGTATGAATATAGCTTCGGCCTTGTTTGTTACAGGCGAAGCTTTCAATCGATTATTCATTACCGTTCACCATCTTGTTGTGGATACAGTGTCATGGCGCATTATCCAGGAAGATCTGGAAACCGAATACAATAGGCTGTCAGGGAGGCCCGGTAGCTTACCGCCTAAAACCACATCATATAAATTATGGTCTGAAAAATTAAATGAGATAAAAGACTCTGAAGCAATACTTAAAGATGCTGGTTATTGGCTTCAGATTGAAAACTTTAATAATAACTTTCCGGTAGATTTAGGCGATGTCGACGACGCCAGTGAAGCAACCAGCATGATTCACCGTATCAATCTGGATGAAAACTACACGAACAAATTACTGAGAGACGTACCTGCCGTTTATAATACACAGATCGATGATATATTACTTGCCGCGTTACTTCAGACCTATCATAACCTGACAAGCCATTCATCTCTTATGATTGAAATGGAAGGGCACGGTCGCGAACAGCTCGATAGTCGGATTGACATTACCCGCACCGTGGGCTGGTTTACCTCTTTTTACAATGTTGGTTTACGTTCAGAAAATATTCAGGACATCGATGCGACAATAAAATCTGTAAAAGAATCCCTCAGACTGGTGCCTGACAAAGGAATTGCGTTTGGCATTCTTCGTTATTTATCACAAAGCACTGACCCAGTAGTTGAAAGGATTAAAAAATTACCTGCTCCCGCTATTCTCTATAATAACCTGGGTCAGTATAAATCGACTGAAAAAGACGAAGTCTTTAAATTAACAGGCCGTAATACGGAACCCAATCATGATCCGCAAAACGGTCGGCATCATATCCTTGAAATCAATGTGATGATTACCGAATCGATTTTGCATCTGGATTTTAATTACAGTACAGCGTTACATTCACAGCAAACCATCGCAAACTTCGCTGAAAGTTATAAAACTTATCTCACATCAATTATCGATTTCTGTGTTTCAACCAGCAAAGGCGGGTTTACTCCCTCAGATTTTCCTGAGGCGGATCTGGATCAGGATGACCTGGATTCACTGCTTGATGAGCTGGATGGCCTCGACAAGTAAATATTAGAATTTACTAAACTTTACTCCAACATTGCCGATAACCACTGGTTAAGTGATGGTATTGCTTGTAATCTAGTAACATGAGTAAAAACAGCGAGTTAGATGACTTTTTGAGTATGGAGCGTTCCCAGGCCGTGGTCAGGCTGGTGGTCGCGTCTGTGGTGCTGATTATTCTCATGGTAATGGCCTATCTTGATAGCCGCCAGGAGCATGGCAAATTTATATCAGTCTATGTGGTGAGCGGATTCTGGTTGTGCTCGATAGGCTGGGTAGTGATGACATGGCTTACCAGAAAGACATCAAAGGTGCGGCGTATCGCTGCGCTAACACTGGATGTCACGGCTACCACGATCGCAATGATTCTTGCCGAAGATTTTGGCGCTTTCTTTTACCCTGTCCTGCAGTGGATAGTTATCGGGCATGGAGTACGATTTGGACGAATTACCATGCTCCTGGCGTCAGCACTCGCCGTTGCAGGATTCGGTCTTGCTATAACGCTAACGTTATACTGGAAAGAGAATTTACTCATTGCCACCGGCCTGTTAATTGGTTTATTCATTATACCAATTTATCTGCTTTCGTTACTGCGCAAATTGCAGGAACTCAATAACATGCTCAGCCAGAAGCTCGATGAGACATATCATTGCGCAAATTATGATGTTGTGACCGGACTTTCAAACCGTCACCAGTTTTACCGTCGCCTTGAGTCGATGATACGACAGGCAAAGCGCTATAAGCGACACTTTGCCATTGTATATATTGATTTGAATGATTTTAAACTGGTCAACGATGAATATGGCCATCATGCCGGTGACAAGGTCTTGCAAGTCATTGGTGAGCGAATATCTGAATGTACGCGTGAATCCGATTTGCCGGCGAGAATCGGCGGTGATGAGTTTGCCATAATTTTTGATGGCGTTAACAGCTGTACTGACAGCCAGATTAATGTAACGCGCATTGTCGATGCCATCGATAATCCAATCAGAATCAATGGCGAACTGCATAACCAGACCGCCAGTATCGGTATCAGTATCTTTCCTGATGACGGACAGACATCCGATGAACTGTTACATAACGCAGATATTGCCATGTATGCGGCCAAACGCAGTAAAGACAGACGCCCGGTATGTTATTCAGACCTACAAAATGAGCAGCGAGTCGTCGAACTGTAATCCGGATCTCAGGATGCTTTCAAATGCATTCCATAGAAATTACTCTCACACCCACCTAACCAGAATCCCATGTCTTTATCAAGAAACTCGTCTGTCGACATGACGTGAAATCCATCACAGGAAAAAGTCAGACCAATTGTGCCTGTAATGGTGTTTAACAGTGCGCTTCGTAAGTACAGATTCTCATCAGCATAACGTAAAGATTTCATCTGTCTCAGAAGTTTTGTGACGTCCTGTCTTGATATGACCGCTTCCCGGGTATACGCATTGGGTTCGAGGCTGTCATAAAATTCTGGTGTAAGTAATTCATCAACATTCAAAATATTAAATTCAAAAGGACTTTCCATTCGCCAGATTGTTATGCGTGATGCAGAAAAATCGATTTGCAGATTGAATACGCCATAATTGGTAATCAGGCATTCTATGACGTATAAAATTTCATCAATCCGGCTATCCAGAATACTCGGCTCACGGCGTTGGTTAAAAACCCCGTTTCTGATGGATGGATCGCCCTTGTACTGTCGCCAGGCATAAGTATCATCCTGAGCCGGGATAAATTTGGGTAAATCATTGATATGGAAATCCACGGCCAGAAACCCCAGCAACTGGTTTTCCCTTCTAACAGCCTGAACAGCCGTAATACAGGGTGCGTTGGTAATTTCTTTACCATATACCGCAGACAGAACCAGCCCGGTATACGGCATCAAATCACTGAAGTAGGGGCGGTAAGAGATGTCTGCTTCCAGGTTTCGATAATCGAGGTTATTTCTTGAAACATCCGGGGTTATCTGAAGGCCATCCGGGTCGAAACAGTAAATAGCCTGACAATGCGGTATTTCCGGGTAATGGTTTCTGATGATACCTGAAAGCGCTTCGGGATTCTGCCATGTAACGGCACATTCATCGGCGAGTCGCGCGATGGGTGATTTTAAATAACTGGCCAGGTATCTTTTCTTTTGAGAAATACTTTCCTTATACCACATGGTCTTTCTCCGTATTTTGGTTGTACAGTAAAAAACTGTGAATTCAAATTGTCTGTTGATAGGACATAAATTTCATTGACTGGTTTAGAATATTCTTGTGAAGTAATGCACAAGTTGATGATTTTTCATGCGATTTGTGAAGCGGATCACCTGTACTGGCCAGTTGGATTAAATTGATTTGAATCAAAAAATATACTGATAAACTGCTTTATAAAATCACAGATAAATACAAAACTAATAGGCTTATTAAGAAGGAAAGAACGGCATGGCAAGATTGACATTTATGGGGGCGACTGGTGGCGTGACCGGCTCGCTTTATTTACTCGAAACGGAACAGTCAAAAATCCTGCTGGAATGCGGGTTGATTCAGGGTAGCAGGGAAGAGGAAAAGAAAAATTCAGAACCCTTTCTTTTTGACCCGAAAAGTATAGACGCGGTTGTCCTGTCTCATGCACATCTTGACCATTCCGGTCGGTTACCCTTGCTCGTCAAATGCGGTTATCGTGGCCCGGTTTACGTTACCTGGGCTACAGGTGATTTGCTCGATATCATGCTGCATGACGCCGCCTCATTGAATATGCGTGATGCGGAATGGGAAAACAAACGCAGGCGTCGTTCAGGAAAAGAAGAAGTCGAACCCCTTTATAATGACGATGATGTCCGGCAAACAATCAAGTTATTTGACAGGAAAAAGTATGGTGAAAGTTTCGACGTCGCGCAGGATATAAACATCACCTATCATGATGCCGGCCATATCCTGGGGTCGTCTATTGTTGAAGTGACATTATCCGATACCAATCCGCTGCGTAAACTGGTATTTTCCGGCGATCTGGGAAATAGCTGTACCGCCTTGTTACGTGACCCGGTACGATTAAGTGAAGCGAATGCGGTAATTATGGAGTCGACATATGGCAATCGGGATCACCGTTCTCACGATGCCACGTTGCAGGAATTTGAGGATATATTAAAAGAGGCGGCTGAAACGGGCGGAAATATTCTGATACCCTCATTTGCAGTTGGCCGCACTCAGGAACTCATATTTCGGTTGGGTGAATTTTACCATAAAGGTAGTTTATCCAGCCAGATGGTCTATCTGGACAGTCCGATGGCCATTGCAGCCACTGAAGTTTACCATCGCTACCAGAATATTTTTAATACTGATGACAAGAACTCAATTCTGAAGTCTGAAGCGGGCACGCTTCATCAGTTTCTGCCAATTTTACGATACTCCAGGACGACAGAAGAATCTGTCGCGCTGAATAATATTACGCATGGCGCCATTATCATCGCCGGCAGTGGTATGTGTAATGGCGGTCGTATTCGTCATCACCTGAAACATAATTTATGGCGAAGAGGGTCGCACGTTATTATTGTCGGATTTCAGGCACGCAATACGCCCGGACGGGCATTAGTGGACGGTGCGTCTTCGTTGCGGCTACTTGGTCAGGATATTGTGGTCAATGCAAAAATACATACGCTGGGTGGTTTTTCCGCACATGCAGGACAGCAACAGCTTATTGACTGGGTGAATGGATTTAATCAGGCCAGGCCAAAGGTATATCTCGTGCATGGTGAGGATGAGGCCAAGGCAACGCTTCGCGACAAGGTAGAGGGTGCAGGATTCAATGTGACGATTCCGTATGAGAATCAGGTAATCGATATCTAGTAATGATTGATTTTCCTGATCAGGTATTTTTCCAGTTCGACCAGTATAAAGACACTCGACGTGACCAGCAGTATATTTATCCAGACGTCGATGGGTAAATTCACGGTATGAAAAATTAACTGCATGTGTGGAATGTAGGTAAACCCGGCCTGGAAAACAACGAGCAGCAGGATAGAAAGCAGGACATAGCGATTTCCCATTATGCCTTCGCGACTGATTACCGGTTCAAAAATGTACCGGGAATTAAACAAATAGAATATTTCAAAAAAGACCAGTGTGTTTACTGCCACCGTTCTTGAGAACTCGACAGAATATCCGGCATCGCGGTACCAGATAAACATGCCAAATGTGCCTGCCACAAGAATGACAGACACAAAGACAACACGCCAGACCAGGAACCTGGACAATATCGCCTCTCCTGGGTCGCGGGGAGGGCGTTGCATGACATTCTTTTCTGATGGTTCAAAAGCCAGTGATAAAGCCAAAGTCACAGCCGTAATCATGTTGATCCACAGGATTTGCACCGGTGTAATCGGTAACACCCTGCCAGTGAGGATGGCAGCAATAATTGTTAATGCTTCGCCGCCATTGGTCGGCAGAACGAACATAATAGACTTTTTCAGGTTGTCATAAACAGTTCGTCCCTGTCTTACTGCATTGACAATCGAAGCGAAATTATCGTCAGTCAGTACCATTTCCGCTGCTTCCTTGGCGACTTCCGTCCCTTTTTGACCCATTGCCACACCAATATCGGCGCGTTTCAGGGCAGGGGCGTCATTGACACCATCACCCGTCATGGCGACTACCTGCATGCGGGATTGCAATGCCTTAACGATACCGAGTTTTTGCTCCGGGCTTGTTCGGGAAAAGACATCGTTCTGCATAACAATTTGCTGTAATTCCGCTTCGGTATACGCATCCAGCTTGTCACCATTTATATAGGCATGGCCGTCACCGATACCCATTTGTCCGCCAATGGCGCTTGCTGTCAGCGCATGATCGCCGGTAATCATCTTGACCTTTATGCCGGCGGACTGACACGCTTTCACTGCTTCTATCGCATCCTGGCGTGGCGGATCGATAATGCCGGTTACACCCAGAAACGTCAGGCCATTTTCGACATCTGAAAATGTAAGTTCACGTCGACCCGGTGCCGGGGTTATAAAAGCAAATGCCAGTAAACGCTGGCCACGTGATGCCATTTGTTTCATACAGCTCGCCCAGTACTCATGGTCGAGCGGAACATCTTCACCCCGCATTCTTTGACGGGTACACATTTCCAGAACCCGCTCTGGCGCACCCTTCAGGTATATAAACCCATGTCCGCTGTGATCATGATGCAGGGTTGCCATGAAGCGGTGTTCTGACTCAAAAGGGATGACATCGGTTCTGGGATATTGCTCTTCATAGTGATGACGGTTCATGCCGGCTTTAAGACCTAACGTGACCAGCGCACCTTCCGTCGGATCACCATTTAATGTCCAGATGCCCTGTGACTCGGTAATGGTTGCGTCGTTGCACAACAGTCCGGCCTGTGCTATTTCACGGAGTTGGGGATACTGATCAATATCGATGGACTGACCATTGTATTTAAATTCGCCACGCGGTTCATAACCGACACCCGTTACTTCAAATATGCCGGTAGCGGTTGCAACCGTCGTTACGGTCATTTCATTGCGGGTTAGTGTGCCGGTTTTATCTGAACAGATAACAGTAATGGAACCCAGTGTCTCGACCGCCGGTAAACGTCGTATTATGGCATTACTTTTTGCCATACGCTGAACACCGATCGCAAGCGTGATGGTCATGATGGCCGGCAGGCCTTCCGGTATTGCCGCAACAACCAGACCGACTGCGGCAAAGAACATGTCCTTGAGTGAATAGTCCTGAATATAAATACCGAACAGCATCGTGGCCAGGGCAATGGTAATGATGGCCAGTGTTAACCACTGTGCAAACCGACCAATTTGCCGAATCAATGGCGTTGTGAGTATCTGGACGTTTTGCAATAAACTGCTGATGCGGCCGATTTCAGTGTCATCACCGGTGGCGATAACGACCCCCCAACCCTGACCATAAGTCACGAATGTGCCGGAATAGGCCAGGCATTTCCGATCACCAATTGTGACGTTTGCCTCTACGGTCTGCGTGTTTTTATCGACCGGAACAGATTCACCGGTCAGAATGGCTTCATCGATTCGCAGGTCTTTGGATTTGAAGAGGCGTAAATCGGCTGGCACCTTATCGCCGGACTGAATAAAAACGATATCCCCGGGCACAATCTGATCAGCCGGAAGTGTCACCATAACGCCGTTTCTTCTTACGGAGGCGTTGTGCGACAGGATATTTCGAATCGCATCCAGTGCCTTTTCGGCTTTACCTTCCTGTATAAACCCAATCAGGGCATTAATCACAACGACAGCAAAAATAACACCGCTATCTATCCAGTGCTCCATCATCGCTGTGATAACGCCGGCTGCGATCAGGACATAAATCAGCACATTGTGGAATTGCAGTATGAATCGTTCCAGTGCGGACTTCTTTTTGGGGGGACGTAAGCGATTTGGTCCGTATGTTTGAAAACGTTCGTTAAACGTCTCGTTAGATAAACCGCTTTCCTGGCTCTTCACCAGTGAAAATACGTCACCGGTCTCTGTTGCATGCCAGTTTTTTGCTGTGGGGATTTGTTGGGTCATGCCGGTATTAAATAACATTCACATGCTACTTACTACCGGCAGACCTCCGGATTTTTTTGATACAAGTCAATTAGCGAGCTGGTTAAGAATCGGCCGTTGTGACAGCCAGATCTTTTTCGTAGTCACGCATGGCGTGTTCGACCTGAGATTCGTTGCGATGCTCAATGATGCCCTTAATCAGTGCAGCCGTGATGGCGACCATACCTGAGAGTAAAGCCAGCGCCAGCGTAGAAAAACTCGCCATGTTCAGGGCATTGGTCAATGAGGCGGAAAGCGGGGCAATCATGTTCAAATCGGCCAGATAGACCGGCAATTTGATAAGCCGACTCAGAAGCACGATGAGCATGATCATGCCCATGACGAATTTGACGGTATATTCTTTCACGTAGGTTGTGCCAATAGCGCCAATTTGTACACCGAACAGTGAACCCGCCAGAATGATCATGGCCAGGCGAATATCCACATAACCTTCCCAGGCGTAAAACAGGCTACCACCCAGACCCATGATGAAAGCAACAACGAGCTCTGTGGCGGTTGCCATCATCGCCGGAACACCCATGATATACATCATCGCCGGTACACCGATAAAACCACCCACGGCAATAGATGCAGCCAGCAATCCGGTGGCGAAGCCCATCGGTGCAACAAACAGTAGCGATATCTTTTTGTTACCAATCGACTTGAACGCCATCATGGTGCCGGGAATGTGAATCGACTGCACCCACTGCGCCAGCTTTGGGGTTTTATGCTCTCCGGAGGCGTTTCCTTCGCGCTTCATCTTGATGCCGTCACGAAATACGAAAGTACCAACGATGGCCAGTACTACAATAAAAACAAACGAGACATAAAGGTCAGTACCGGCATTACCGTAATCGGCACGAATGCCGGTCATGATTTCCTTACCAACAAAGACCCCAATCTCGGCAAAGATACCCATGATGATGCCGAGCTTGATATCAACCTGGCCGTATTTGTGGCGTTTCATGGCGCCGACCAGGGCCTTGGGGAATTTGTGTGCCATGTTGCTGGCAACAGCGACAATACCGGACGCGCCAAAACTCATCATGGCTGGCGTTAATACAAAAGCACCGCCTGAGCCGATAAAACCACTGACCATGCCGCCAATAAAGCCGACAATAAAAAGAATAATGACGTTAGTCAGGTTCAGATCAATAAAATTAATCGCTTCCAAGGCAATGCTCCCGACTACAGGTTACTTTTTGGCTTTGACGCCAAGGACATCCCAGAAATGGGAAGTAAAAGAACCGTGAATCACAGAGAAAACCAGTGCGACGATAATCGGAATGAAGAACAGGGATTTATGACCACTTTGGGTGCTCTGTGCAATCTGGATGAGATCCTGGCTAAAGAAGTAGAGCAGGGTGTACAGGGTAATACTCAGGCTACCAAAAATGACGGCGCATCGGGTTCGCATTGCCTTGCTGAATAGTACGCGCCAGTCGATACGACGAGGTTTGGTATCTGAAATTTGACCCATTTTTGTATTCTCCTGTACAATATATTCGTAATATGAATATTAATTCCACGTTATATTCTTATTTGGAATATAACAAACTGTTAAGAATCATATATAACTTGTTGAATTAAGATTGTTATAGATGACGGAATGATATTATCGGTCAAAACACCAGCATATTTCTAATGATATTTTTTCGCATAATATTACTATATGGAATATTCTAACTTACCTGATCTGGATGGCTGGGCGAGCCTGCGGGCCGTGGTGGAGAAGGGTGGCGTGACCGAGGCGGCCGCGGCACTGAAAGTCAGTCAATCCACGATATCAAAGCGCCTTAGAAGCCTGGAAGAGTGCTATGGCGTGCCGTTAATGGAGCGTGTCAGCGGGCGGTTGCGACTGACTCAGGCAGGTGAAAAGGTCTACCTGCTGGCGGCATTGACTCTGGATCGGCAACTGGCATTACGTGAAGAGCTCAATGCACTGGCGCTGGGTAAAACCAATCTGCGTATGGATGTCACATTCGGTATCGGCGAACACCTGTTACCGGATCTGTTGCTCAAATTCAAAGAAGAATACCCGGACTACCAGATTGATTTTCGGCTCACATACAGCCGGCAGGTGCAAAAAGACCTGGCCATGGAACACGTCGATATGGCCTTAACGGAAATCGCACCTGATCACCCGGATATTCTGGTGCAAAAGTGGCTTGAGGATGAGCTGTGGCTGGTTTGCTCACCAAATCATCCGTTGTTTGGTACGGAACTTCTGCCGGTTGAGGAAATGGCCCAGCTTAAATATGTCCTGCGTGAAAAGCGTACCTCGATTCGAGAATCACTGGATGAAGCACTGAACAGTATCGGTATTGAGCAACTAAATATCGCCCTGGAAGTGGGTTCCAGTGAAGCGATTATCGAAATACTGGATCATGGTAAACATGTCAGTTTCCTGCCGCGGTTTGCCGTTGAAGAACGTGTTGCACAAGGCGAGTTGTATCACATCAAAGTCACCGGCTTTCGTATTTTACGGACACTATGGATAGCCCGTAACCGTGCCGCACTGGATCATCCGGTTGCCGAAGCGTTTATTAACATGATTCGGCAGGGGTGAATGGGGTTATATAGGGTGAGTCTAAACAAAACCCCTATTCTACGAATAGCCAAACAACAAAACTAAGATAAAACAAATAGTTATGCGATTTTTCTTTTCTTGAATTCTAATCGAAAAATGGCTCAATTTTAAAGAAAACAGCATTGTGTGAAATCATGCATGCTGGTGATGACTGAGAACTCATCAAATCAAGTTGATTGGCCTTGCTATTGCTGTGGGTAAAACTTATATCGTTAACACATTTTGATCGTGCATTTTTTTAAAAATAAAGAATCGTGAATCTTGCAACGTGCTGTCCGAAAAATCATAGGCCCCATGAAAAAGTATGTGTTCCCAGGAAATGGTCGATGATGTTTTTATTTTATCAATCAGCGTCTGTTTTTCTATTTTAGTCGTTGTATTCATGAGTTTTTGCGTCAAAAACATATAATTCCAGCAAATAATCGCATTTTTAATCACCCGTTTGCAGCTTGCCAGGGTTTCCTGTTCTTCTTTCGTGCTATGGGCGTAATCAGGACGACCGATCGCTAACGCCCGGTCGAGTTTATTGCCGCTTTCGCCTTTATTAAGTTGTTTATGTACCGCGCCCCTAAGTTCCGGATCATCAATGTATCGAAGGATATAAAGTGACTTGATAATGCGACCAAATTCTTTAAGGGCGATATAAAGTGGATTATCATCCTGTGAATAGGAATTAAGGCGTTTAAATATCTGTGATGCGGTTGTTTCGCCGAGCTTAATGGATACAACGAGCCGAAGTATGTCATCCCAGTATTTTTCTATGCGCCGGAGGTTAATTTTCTTTTTAGGTAAAACGGGATAATCGCGCTGTGTGTAGGCTTGTTTATTCTTGAGGGAATACAAATATAATTTATGCACATTTTTGATTCTTGGCGCAAACGAAATGTCAAGCAAATGCGCCGCGCCGAATACCATCTCTGTGTAACCATGCGTATCGGTTGAATGCAGATCGGATTTAATCACCTCATTATCGAGCACGCCATCAATCATATAATGTGCTTCTCTCTCAGCACCGCTTATCACTTTATCGTGATAAAAGAGATTCCGGCAATCGATAAATTTATATTCTGATATCACCGGATCTTTGCCGCCATATTTAAATGAATAATTTGCATTAAGAGAATCCGTGGATACGGTCCATTTCTGTCCATCGCTCGATGTTTGCAAACCATGTTCGTCAATAAACAAGTTTGCTAATGGCATTTTTTCCACAAACTGCAGAATACTGTTGCACGCCTGTCGTGCATTCTCAGATGATATGTAATTGTTTGCCGTTGTGATAAGCGCATTATTGTTTAGCGAACGTGAATGTTTGGCAAATTGGGGTGTGCTGAAGTGACAGCCCGTACCGATGATGGCTGCGATTAAGGTTCTATCTTCCGGCCTGTCTTTTAAGTATTTTTGATGATGGGGCTGAAACTCATCAAGAAATCCGGTTGCCTTATGAACGGTACTCAGCACTTCCGAAATCGGGACAAAATTTTCGGTAGGGTAGAGCTCTATATCGATATCATCCAATAAAATCTGCTCGTGCGCGGTATTTTTCTGGGAAACCAGCCTGTAACCACCTAGTTCATGTGTTTTAACATCGGTATTAAGTTTTGCTAAAATATGTTCATTTGTCTCCTGATATTGCGTATGCAGTTCCTGTTCAAGCTTAGCCATTACCTGTTTAAAATCAGCGTACTGCTGCATATTCGCCTGGCGTAGCAGCTTGTCCTTGTTTTTCTCCCATCGGTTTAAAGGAATTAAATACTCATCCAGGGCTTTATAATGATAGGAGTATTGCAGACATAACGAATCACCTTTGATGGCCTGCTTGATATGGTTAAACAACACCACCTTATACAGGCTTGCTTTGAACTTCTCCTTTGTGTCGATGTGTTTTCGTTCCGTCGTGGTTAAAAACCGGACCGAATAGGAATCATCAACTTTCCCTTTCTTTTCTTTAAATTTATCGATAGTCAAGAGCAAGGACTTATTGGTGGACTGCTGACTGAAAATCAGACATTTCACGATATCATTACATCGCCGCTGTAACTTCAATGAGCCTGCTTCAAGAAAATGATAAAACAGGGCTTCGCCGCTCATTCTGTCAAGATCGTTATTCACATCATCAATGGCGTCTGCTAACGATTCCGATGGATGTTTTTTGGGTGAGAGAAGATGTAGGGCTTTTTCTACCTTAACTGAGTCATCAAGCGATGGATCGGCAAGTATCGTTTTAATATTATCAAGGGTTTGTAGCATATCCGTCGAACAACCAACAAGCCGTCTGGTATTCTTGGTCTGCTCATTTCTCATTTTATAATAATATTCTTTCGCTTCTCGTTCGGCCGTATTGTAGGAAGAGGTGACCGCGGACATTAGGGTTTCAATAAGCACATCCTGAAGCTGGTAAAACTGATGCACAATAAACGTTATAAGATGCAGATAACGACTCTCGTCTGCGCGACGCTTAATCTGAAATACCTGGTTCTTATGAACGGAGGTGGCATAGTGGCGTATCGCCTCGTTACTCATCTCTAGTTTTTCAACGATAGGCTGTGCGATCCAAAACAGCTCACTCAAGGTTTCAAATGCTTCTATGTTGTTCGCTATCTTCGTCGGTGCCAGAGAATGAGAAAATCGTTTAAGCAACGTTAATTGATACTGACTTGAACGACTATTATCATTGAGTTGTTTTTTGCCGAAAAGTCGATCCAGCCGTTCTTTGTCGTGCTTGCTCAGTTCGGCGTCGACTATTTTCAACAATCGGCTTTCATGTTCCGCATAAACAGCGGTAATCATTTTTTTAAGCTTGGTGTACGCGGGTATTTCAATTCGTTCTTTGTGTAGTTTAGTCGCGAGCTGACAAAAACACTCTTTAAAGGGTGTTCGTGTCCTGGCATGACGTTCTATAAAATTGATGGTGGAGGTTTGTGCTTTCGCGTCCTCAAAGCGGCAACACCCCATGAAGTTTAAAATGAGTTTTTTGTGGTTTTGTTGCGTGTCACGCTGATAACGCTCCCAATTTAAGTTGTGATGCGGTACGGATAATTTGCGTGTGATATAGTTGAGATCTTTGGTGTAAGCCGTGTCGAAGAATTGAAAGGACACTTTAAAGTAACAATAAGCCAAGGCGATGTAGACTTTGTTTTCCGAACCTCGTACGTTCGGTAAGATTTCATCGATAAAGGCCGTATCCAGGTAGAGATGGCGTTGACGCTGGGCCGCATTAAATTTCGGCGGCGCATCATGAAATTGCTGAGTAAGGAATCGACGACGTGACATTCGACTGCTCCAGATGGAATAACGTGCCACATGATTCTAACGAATTTAAGTGGTCTCGTGCATTGGAATATTGCAATTCAGACACCCTATTTTAAGCGATGGCTTTCCCCAAACGTTTATGTTGCACGATTTGCAACTGTACTTAACGCGACCGGCTTTAGGGGCGGGCTTGGTAGTGAATTCTGGATACAACTCGGAATCTGAGTATTCATCGTTGAATTCAAAACGTTTTGTTGCATCCATTTCCATAATTTTAAGATGGGATGATGATGCAGTCCCTATATCTGTTCGTTGCGCGTTTTGCGATGCTTTGATGGTTTTCTTTGCTTCAAAATGTTTATCAAGCTCAACCGCCTCGCCCGATTCGTTAAAGGCCAGGATTGGAACGTCGTGCCGAAAGACCGGATAACGATCGAGCCAAGGGATGTGATATCCCTGGCGGACCAATTCTCTGCAACTTTTTAAAAAGGGGCCATCAAGGAGAATGTAATCCATCATCGCTTCTCCTGTTATATCGCCGCCCGGCTTGCTGGTCGACGAGGGCATCAGCCCAATATTGATCATTTTTTTGGCCCACTGTTTATTATGGTATCCCCGCCGTCCCGGTTTACCAAAATGCGCCTGCCATATGTGCGTCATCTCATGACACAGCGTCTGACAAATTTCAACAAGCGGGTATTTTGCAAAATATTCCGGATTCACGGCTAACTCATCCACGAATTCCTGATTCGAGTTGATCCAACGTGCAATGGAGGCGTAGCCCATGATGCGACGCTGGCGATGGTAAGTCACAATCACGGTGGGTAATTGGTTATCGAATAACGCTTGATTAAAGAAATCGTACGCTTGTAAAATAGCGTCGTACGTATCTGATGTGGGCGTGTCGCTCATATTTTCCAGTTGTTCAATTACCAGCCATTTTGGATCGTACGATCCAAAAATAATTAGTCTAATACTATCAAAGAGTTAGCTAATATTTCTATCTTGATTCTAAGATAGACTATCTATTAAGCAATCCCATTTCATACAATTAACCAAATAATACTCTTTTTCGTACGAATGAAAAGAGCGCGTATTCACGAGTTCGTCGATAAGTTTTCTTGGTTAGATATATGAAGGTTTGGCTTGATCAGATGCCGGTTCCCATTGAGTTACTCGTATTCATACATAAAACCAAATACGGGAACCACCATCCGATGTAATATTTGTAAAATGTATGATTTGTGTAAGTCAGCTTGCTTTTCTTTGTATCGAGCGTGGTTGGCTATCGATGACGAGACTGGAAAGATTGCTATCGTGATACTTCGAGCTGAAAATACTCCTGAGTCCCTTTTTCATTAATGGCACCAGCAATACGTTGTACACCATGTAAATACGCCGCTGTTCTTAGGCTAATGGCTTTTTGTTTGCTGAGTTCGAAAATGTTATTCGCTTCCCTGTCCATTATGATTTTGAGTTTGGCGTTGACTTCATCCTGATCCCAGTAATAACCGGCACGGTTTTGCACCCATTCAAAATAACTGACGGTGACACCACCGCTGTTGACCAGTACATCCGGCAGAACAGGTATACCATGCGCTGCCAGGATCGCATCGGCTTGCGAATTGACCGGGCCATTGGCAATTTCTACAATATGACGGGCCTGGATACGATTGGCGTTATCGGCAGTAATTTGGTTTTCCATTGCCGCTAGCACTAACACATCCACATCCAGTTCAAGCAATTCCTCATTAGTGAGGGTGGTATGATCTGCTTCTTCACAGACGGAGGCATCGCAGTAAAGCATGGCCTTGAGCTCACGGCGGGTCCGTTTATGGTGCATGATTTTATCGACGTCCAGTCCTTCTTTAGAATGCACGGCCCCTTTTGAATCCGACAGTGCCACGATTTGATACCCCGCCTGTTGCGCCAGTCGTGCGAACGGGTAACCGGCATTACCAAATCCCTGTACGGCAATGGTCGTTTGTTTGGGATCAAGATCGTTTTGTTTCGCCCACTGTTGTAAGACGTACAGTGCACCCTGACCCGTGGCGGCTTCACGGCCCAGTGAACCGCCGAGATGGATCGGTTTACCCGTTATCACACCGGGTAATTGCTCGCGCATAATTTCATAGTATTCATCCGCCATCCAGCCCATGATGGTAGCATTCGTGTACACATCCGGCGCCGGTATATCCCGCTTGGGACCAATGACATCGGCAATCGCACGAATATAGCCGCGTGACAATCTTTCCAGTTCGAGGTTTGAAAGTTCTTTGGGATTAACAATAATCCCACCCTTGGCACCGCCAAAGGGTAAACCTGCCACAGCACACTTAATGGTCATCCAGAAACTCAGCGAGGTGACTTCATCACGGGTCACATTTGGATGAAATCGAACACCGCCTTTGGTCGGGCCACGGGTATCGTCAAACTGAATCCGGTAACCGGTAAAAACACGCAGACTGCCATCGTCCATACGCACCGGAATGCTCACCTGTAATGATAATTTGGGATGGGTAAGGCGCTCCCGAATCTCATCCGCCAGGGTAATATGCTCAAAGACATCGGTCAGACGGGTTTGTGCATCGCTGAAAAGTCCATTCATGATTTCTCCCCATTAACTATCGTGTTTTGGTGGCGCTTGATCTGCTTGGCGAGTTAACACAACCACTCAGGCTGTGACGGAAATCACCAATAGCCTGCTCGTGTTGTTCAAGTGTTTTCGTGATGTTGCTTAGACTCTGTTCGACAGCTTTGGCGTCTGAGTTGTCCATGGCCGGGCATAACTCGGCCAATGCCGTTAAAGAAATTCCGGCTGCCTTACCGGCCAGGACAAACTGCAGGCGGCGCAGCACTTGATCATCATAAATACGGTAACCATTGGGCGAGCATCGGCAGGGACAGAGCAGGCCGCGCAACTCATAATCACGAACGACATGGGGGCTAACGCCGGCGTCATCGGCTAATTTGGAAATGGTATAGGCTCTCATCGATTAGACTTCACATTGCACATCGCAGATAACCTTCCGGGCATTCTGATAAAGCGCAAACCAGAGTAACAAACTGGCGAGACTAAACAATTCAATTTGGTGTGTGGCAATAAAACCCTGTATCTGAACGCCAAAGGTACCCCCCAGTGTCGGTAGCAGCGTGGCAATAAAGCCGATGGTAATGGGCAGTATCGGTGAACAGCACAACATCGGGGCCAACACCCCAATGAGTACACCACCGGTCGCGGATGACTTGCTGGATTTTTGTCCCTGGCGGATTAAATAAATAATCAGCGGTACTAACAGCGCAACGAGCAACGCCATCAATACCGAGAAACTAATCAGGGTCGGGTTTAAATATTCCAATGCCATTAAACTGCTATAACCGCCTGTATAAGAAGCTGGCAAGGTGGTCAGGTACAACATCAGGAAGACGACAAAACTTATCCCGGCAATCCATTGATATGCACGAAAACCAAGCACTGTTTTAAGCGCGCTTATAATTTTTTTCATGGATTACCGCCTTTAATAAAAGCCATAATCTTATCCATGCTCGCGTTGGGTGCGGTACTGACGGTTTGCACCATTCCTTTCTCATCAATTAAAAAATAGATATCAGGATACTTTTTCGCATTTATTTGTTGGTACATCGCTTGTGACGCCTCGCCGAAAACCCAGTTCTTTTCCTTCTTCAAAGCGGGTGCAAATTTATCAATAAACTCAGGCATGCGCACACCCGGATAACCACCGTTGTTGTAGTTACGGATGGCGAGAACGGCCAGCGCTTTGTTTTTCAATATCGCTTGCTGTTTTTGCAGGGCATGCAGCCCCGCCACACAGGTATGACACCAGGTAGAAAACATCCATAACATCACTTTTTTACCCTTGTAGTCAGCTAGCGTGTGCATTTTTGACTGACTGCTAAACTGAACATCCGGGGCAGGGTAAGGTACAGGCTGTGGTGCCAGATCGAAAAAACCGGCGGATGCGGATTGTGCCCATAGTCCTATGAGCGCAGCGCACACCAACCGGATTGTCATTTTATTAACCTGCACAACAGGAGAGTTGTTTCACGTCTTTATTAAACGTTTGCGCCGTTAATTTTAACCCTTCGACCATTGTCAAGTAGGGGAAGAGCTGATCGGCCAGGTCGTCGATGGTCATGTTGTTGCGTATTGCCAGCGCTGCCGTTTGAATAATTTCACCGCCTTCATGGGCCAATACCTGACAACCCACAATACGACCACTCTCTTTTTCGGCGACCAGCTTAATAAAGCCGCGCGTATCCATATTCGCCAGAGCACGGGGGACATTTTCTAAATCAAGCGTTCGACTTTCCACGTCCAGTCCTTGCTCGCTGGCTTGTTGTTCCGTTAAACCCACGGTACCCACCTGCGGATCGGTAAAGACCACCGCTGGCATAACTGACAGATCAATGGCCTTGTCACCACCGGTCATATTGATCGCCGCGCGGGTACCGGCCGCCGCCGCGACATAAACAAACTGGGGTTGACTGGTGCAATCACCGGCGGCATAAATGTTTTCCACGTTGGTACGCATGTGATCGTCAATGACGATACCACCGCGTTTATCGGTTTTCACACCAACCTTATCAAGATCCAGTGCCGCGGTATTCGGTGCGCGACCGGTGGCCACTAATAACTGGTCACCCGACACCTCGCCGTTGTTCGTGTGTAGCGTAAATTGCTTGCCGTCATGACTGACCGAAGCAGGGGAGGTGTTGAGCATGACCTTGATACCTTCGCCTTCAAAGACCGATGTCAGGCCTGAGCCGATTTGCGGATCTTCTTTTGAAAGCAAACTCGAACGCGCCAGTACAGTAACCTCAGCCCCTAAATGACGAAAGGCTTGAGCCAGCTCCAGCGCTACCACCGATGCGCCTAATACGATCAAATGGTTTGGAACGTCTTCTGCGATAAGCGCTTCGGTTGACGTCCAGTAAGGTGTGTCTTTTAAACCTTTAATATTAGGTACAGAAGCACTTGCACCCACGGCAAGTAAAATACGATCAGCTTTGATCTCTTTCTCACTACCATCGTTTTTAGTCACAATAAGTGTTCCGGCATCTTTAAACCGTGCCATGCCGCGTACCAGGTTAATGCCTGGATTGGATTCAAGAATGCTTTCGTATTTAGCATAACGCAGTTTATTGACCCAACCTTGTTGTTGCGCCACCATGGCTTTCCGATCCAGTACCGGTGTATTCAAGGGAATGCCTGCAACATCATGATGCCCTTGTAGATGCGCGATGTTCGCACCCCGTATAAATATTTTGGAAGGCACACAACCTACATTCACGCAGGTGCCGCCAATCACATCACCACCTTCAATAATGGTTACGGTTGCACCTTGTTCTACGGCCTTAATCGCCGCTGCAAAGGCACCGGAACCGGTGCCGACAATGGCGATATGCAAACCACTGCCATCTTCTCCAGTGACTACGGTACCATCATCACTCAATAAGGTGGCGCTATAACCTTTGGATTCAATCGCTTTAAGTAACTGCTTGTTATCAACGACACCCTGACTTTCAACTTTGGCCATGCCTTCATCAAAAGAAACAGATGCATTCACACCCTCCAGTGAATTCAATGCATCCTGTGCACTCTGCGCGCAGTGATCGCAAGTCATACCAGAAATTTGAATATTTAATGTGGTCATGTTGTCTTCCTTATCGATGTAGGGTCAGGTTAAAACGATTAGCGTTGACTTCCTTTGCAATCCGGAAAGCTTCTTCCAGTGTTAACAGAAAGGTGCCTGCATGTTCTGCCAGCCATTTTTCGGCTGTTGATTTTGAATCAAAAAAATACACAAAATGACAGAAGTTTGTCGTCACATCGTCATGCATTTTATCCATGTCAGGCTGTAAAAATGACAAATACAACGGCTTGTCATTGGTCGCTTCATCTTGTGTGGGTGAAACAATCAGTTCGATGCGATGGTTGGTAACCGGGCAACTCGATGCCACCTTGACGGTTTTATTCAGCAACTCAGGAATAAATAAGGTATCCCAGGCGCACCATGCGTAAGAACCCTTTCCATCGACTAACATGCGATGCATCATGGCTTGAACGGCGATACCCCAGAACCCGATCACTTGTTGGCTGTCATCAAAGAACACACCGTGCCAGGTTTGCAGCGTTTGTTCAATATCACCTGCTACTAAACCGGTTTCCTTACTAATTTGTGAAATGCTGACGGGCTCGCCCAATGACAGCAAACGATACAGACTCAACGCCAGTGTTTGCTCATCCTCACTGATTGCTGGAAAGGCGTGAACAAAATAATCGCTAAGCTCGTGTAACGATAAAGCTTGAGTTGTCATTTTAATGAGTCAGATTGTGTATCAGGTATTTCACAACTACTGCAGATCTTGCGTGGCGGTGAAAAGATATCCCAGATTGAGACCACCAGCATGATCACGATGCCGGCATACAATAAATAGGTACTCCAGTTATAAGCCCATAACGGATACATGGT
The DNA here is from genome assembly GCA_937967995.1 of uncultured Gammaproteobacteria bacterium. Classification (GTDB taxonomy): domain Bacteria; phylum Pseudomonadota; class Gammaproteobacteria; order UBA6429; family Thiohalophilaceae; genus CALBTB01. Next base: position 362,231 of record CALBTB010000009.1, on the reverse strand, counting down.
CAGCAAAACCATGATGGGGCCGGCAACACCGGCCAGGCCGCGATACCATATTCGATGTGACATAAATGAAATCACATTGGCAACTAGTGCGAAACCGGCAAACAGCGGCAACAAGGTGTTTAAAAACAGGCCCTCGTATTGATGGAGAAAACCTAACCCAATAGACGCACCGAATGAACCCAGCGCAGGAAAGCAGGAGGCACAGCCCATCGTGGCCGTCAATGTACCGAGTGCTCCGGTTTTATCAAATAAACTTGTTAGCCATCGCATCGTATTTCTCCAAAAGTTATTGTTTCTTTAAGGTGGAAGGATAACCGGCATTGGCCGTTGCCTTGTTCAGCGCTTCGACGTTGGTCTTATCTGGATCAAAGGTGACCGTCGCGGTTTTGGTTTTGTAATCCGCTTTGGCATCGATCACGCCGGGTACTTTTTCTAACGCCTTTTTAATCGTAATTGGACAAAACTTGCAGGTCATGCCGGGCACATCCAGCGATACGGTTTGCGGTTCCGCGGCCATTGAAGTGCTCAAAGGCATGAACAACGCGGTGATTACCAGAACCCAGGAAAAGAACATCGTGCGCAACATTTAAAATCTCCTGTTTAAACTCATACTAAAAATCGTTACTCGATAAAGCCATTATTCAAAAAAGACGGTGCCGTAATAAGGAAACGTTAATAAGGCGATCAATAACACCGTGACAATCCAGAAAATAATGCGTTGGTTACGCAAGGTACTTGGGATCGCACAGGCTTCATCCGGGGCGCATTGGCGGGGTATCAGATAAAGTTTTCGAAAGGCCAGGAACAAAAACACCAGTGTGATGCCAATGAATATAGGCCGGTAGGGTTCCAGTGCTGTTAAATAACTGATCCAGGTCCCGCCGATGCCCAGTGCCAGCAAGACCAGGGGACCCACACAACAGACCGATGCACCGATAGCGGCCAATGCCGCCGCCAGCATCGAACGGTTACCGGTTTTTGATGTTGATGATGACAGCTCAGACATCCTGACTTACCCTCAATGACTTGTGTTACAGGTAAGTCTAAACTCTGGACATGGGTACGGAGTCAAGCTATCTTCATATGGAATTGAATTAATTGCGTTTAAGATTTTTTGACAGTAAATTCAATACGTTATTTCCTCACGTCTAAGCTGCGCTCTTTCCAGATGGCAAAAATAGCCGGAAAAACGATCAACACCATATTCAGTGCTGAAGTAATACCACCGGTATTCAGCCTGGGGTTGCTACACTGTGTTGACCATGCGCATCAACCACAGGAGGATCGGTGGAAAAATCAGCCACTGAAGAAACGGCATCCCACCAAGTATCCACGATGGGCACAATCGGCATCAGCTCCGTGTAACCCCATGTGCCTTTGATGCGAACATTCATGATCTCGCTGTATAATAGTGTAGCTGGCACCAAGAAACGTGAATAACAAACCATTGGTTAGTACGATTTTCGTTGCGTACCAGTTACGATTCCAAGTGAACAAGGCAATGGTTTCATGGTAGGTATCACCATCAGTACCACGAGGTGAGTTAAGACGACGACTTACCCTTGGTGCTCGTGTTTTATGACATGAATTTCCCGTTCAACGCGTACCGCATCACAACAGCTTTTTAACATCTGCATGTGAGCGATGCGGTTGTACACCTTTAAGACAGTGCCGTGTTCTTTAGAGGCGGATCCTACTGTACTGGTTCACTGCGCCGACTGGTAGATCCGACGACGGCACTTAGAACGATCCGGGTGGCGGCACCCGCCTCGATAGGGCCGACTCCTTTCTGGGCGTACCTCTAACAACTGCTGCTTTGCCTGCACCTGCCTATGAACCGGACGGCGGCACTTGGAGTGATCCGGGTGACGACACCCGGATCGCCTGACCATGCCATTGCCACTACCACTACTGGTTTGTGTTGCGACTGTTTGTTTGCCTGCGTTCACGGGTACGGTCACTCCGAGCCCGATGATCGCTGTAAAAGCGATCATGGAAAACAAGTAAGCGATCTGTTTCATGATAACTACCTCCTTTTGATGAGTCTGGATTCGACTCGGTTGCTAACGACTTTTGTCTTTGATAGTAGGATTCCGTTCCTGCAATACCTCACGTCCTTTCCATAATGCAAATATCGCCGGGAAGACGACCAACACCATGAATAATGCTGAAGTGATGCCGCCAACCATGGGCGCAGCGATGCGTTTCATAACATCGGCACCCGTGCCAGTACTCCATAAGATCGGTATTAATCCCAACAATAAGGCCAAGCCGGTCATGAGCATCGGGCGGATCCGTCTTCCAGCGCCTTCGATGATCACGTCGGTCAGATCCTGATGGTTCCTTAACTGGCCGGCTTTGAGCCGTTGCTGATAATTGATGCCCAGATACAACATCATCAGGATCCCCATTTCCGCATCCAGCCCCGCCAGGGCGATCATACCGACCCACACCGCAACACTGAGGTTGTAGTCGAGTAGGAACAATAACCACACGGCGCCGATGAGCGAAAAGGGAATAGCAATGAGTATGATCACCGCTTCGGTAATGGATTTGCGATTGACATAAAGCATAAAGAAGACGATGAACAAGGTCAGTGGCACTAAAATTTGCAGCTTGGCCTTGGCGCGTTCAAAGTATTTAAATTGGCCCGCCCAGGCAAGCCGATAGCCTTTGGGTATGTCGACCTTGTCTTTCACCACCTCGCGTGCCAGGTTCACATAGTCGGCAATCCCCATGTCTTTGACATCGACAAAAACAAAGCCGACCAATTGGCCGTCTTCATTGCGTAACATGGGTGGGCCGGTTAAAAACTTCAGCTCGGCCAATTGGGTGATTGGGACTTGTGCACCGGACGGGGTTGAGACTAACACGCGTTCCAGTGCTTGTGGATTATCCCGATAGTCACGTGCATAGCGTAGATTGATCGCATAACGTTCGCGCCCTTCGATAGTTTCCGAAACCATCATGCCACCCACGGCGGCCATAATGGCATCTTCCACATCGCCCACAGTCAGGCCATATCGCGCAATCTTGTCACGCTTGATATTAAAATCGAGAAAATAGCCACCGGTGAGCCGTTCAGCAAAGGCACTGCGCGTAAATGCCTGGGTCCGTTCGTCGTCCTGTAAGGCTTTTTCTATATCGACTGCGGTGGCTTCGATCTCGGCGAGATCGGTGCCAAACACTTTAATCCCCAGGCTGGATCGTATGCCGGTGGCGAGCATTTCGGTGCGGGTCTGGATCGGCATCCACCAGATATTGGGCATGCCGGGATAGCGTAGCTTTTCATCCATCTCCGCAATCAGATCGTCCCATTCTAACCCTTCGCGCCACTGGTCTTTGGGTTTTAACGTGACTACGGTTTCGACCATGGACAACGGTGCCGGATCGGTCGGGCTGGTGGAACGGCCAATCTTGCCAAACACACGTTCGACTTCCGGAAATTTTTTCAATTCCCGATCCATGGATTGCAAGGTGGCGCCGGCTTCGGTTATCGACATGCCGGGCAGGGCAGTGGGCATGTAAAGTATGCTGCCTTCATTTAACGGTGGCATGAACTCATTACCGAGTTTTAAAAAGACCGGCACCGTGACAACCATCGCCAGCACGGCCCCACCGATAACCCAATAACGAAACTGCACGGCATTGCGCACCACGGGGGAATACAGTTTAACCAGCCATTTGTTTAACGGACTTTTATCACCCCGAATTTTGCCGCGAATTAAAATCAACGCCAGCGCCGGGGTAAAGGTGACTGCCAACAGAGCGGAAAAACCCATCGAGTAGGTCTTGGTAAAGGCGAGTGGTTTAAATAACCGGCCTTCGGTGCCTTCCAGGGCAAATACCGGCATAAAGGACACGGTAATGATCATTAACGAAAAGAAAATACTTGGCCCCACTTCCTGCATGGCCTCGATGATCACCTCTCGCCGATTAAAATCAACGTGGGCTTCGCCTGCCTCTTCCAGCCGTTTATGGATATTTTCTATGATCACGATACTGGCATCGACCATGGCACCAATCGCCACGGCGATCCCGCCTAACGACATAATATTGGCCGTCAGATTCTGTTCCGACATCGGAATGAACGACAACAGTATCGCGATGGGTATGGTCAGAATCGCAATCAGGGACGAGCGAAAGTGCAATAGAAAGATCATGATAATTAATGAGACTACGATCATTTCTTCAGTTAACGTTACTTTTAACGTATCAATGGCGCGTTTAATGAGATCCGAGCGATCATACGTCGTTACGATCTCGACACCTTTCGGTAACGCATCACGCGCATCTTCGATGCGTTGTTTAACGCGTTCGATCACACTCAAGGCGTCTTCACCATAGCGCATGACCACGATACCGCCCACGGCCTCACCTTCACCATCGAGTTCGGCAATACCGCGACGCATGGCAGGACCGAGACTCACTTGTGCCACATCCTGCACACGAATCGGGATACCGGTTTTACTGACACCCAGGCTGATGCCTTTGATATCATCGAGCGATTTTATGTAGCCACGTCCACGAATAAAGTGCTCATGCCCGGCGATCTCAAGCACTCGGCCGCCGACATCATTATTGGAACGGCGAATAGCCATCGCGACTTTTTGTAACGGGATGCCATAGGCAGCAAGTTTATTGGGGTCGATGCTGACCTGATACTCTTTTACAAAACCACCGACCGACGCGACCTCCGCGACGCCTTCCACTGATTCGAGCCAATAACGTAAGGTAAAATCCTGGATACTTCGCAGTTCAGCCAAGTTGGTATTGCCGGTTTTATCCACCAGCGCATATTGAAACACCCAACCTACACCCGTGGCATCCGGACCCAATGTTGGGCGAACTCCTTCGGGTAATTCCGCCACCGCACTGTTCAGGTATTCCAGAACCCGCGAACGCGCCCAGTAAATATCGGTGCCGTCCTTGAAAATGACATAGACAAAACTCAGCCCCATAAAACTTTGGCCGCGCACAAATTCCACGTCGGGAGCAGCAAGTAAGGTCGTGGTCAACGGATAGGTGATCTGGTCTTCCACCAGATCCGGACTGCGTCCTGGCCACTCGGTATAGATAATGACCTGCACATCCGACAGATCCGGGATCGCATCCAGTGGTGTCGTGCTCAGACTGCGATAGCCCCAGAAGGCGGCCGCTGCGATAATCAATAAGGTCAATAACGGATTGAGGGCGCAATAACGAATCAAGCGTTCAATTGGTCCACGATGTTTATGTTCATTTACCATTGATCAATCCCCGCTTTGAGTTTACTTTCGGCCGCAATCAGGAAATTACCGGAGGTCACCACCTTGTCGCCTGGCTTAATGCCTTCGATGACTTCAATCATGTTGGCATTACGCAGTCCGGTTTTGACCTTGCGAGGTTGTAAAGCACCGTCACCGAGATCCACAAACACCACACGACTGTCACCCGCATACAACACCGCACTCTCGGGCACCACCAATCGCTGACCAAGATCAACGTTCAAATGCAGATGCGCATACATATCGGGTCGTAATTCACCGTTGGCGTTATCGAGTTCCACGCGTACTTTTGCAGTACGTGTGTCACCCTCAAGGTAAGGGTTGATATAGGCTACTTTGCCGGAAATCGTACTCTCACCCAGTTCCGGTAACACGACATCCACCGTCATGCCTACTTCCACGAGCGGGATCTCGTGTTCATAAATCTGACCTTCGACCCAGACCTGGGACAGATCGGCAATGCGTAATAATTTCTGCCCGGCTTTAACCGCGCTGCCGGTGACGATACGTTTTTCAATCACTGTGCCGCTGATGGGCGAGAGGATCGGTAGATATTCAAGCGGACGAGCGCGCTGTTCCAGTTGCCGAATTTGTTGTGGACGAATATCCAAAAGTATCAAGCGCTGACGCGCGGCGTTTAATAACGTATCGTTTTTATTATTCCGGCGTCGCGAGGTTTCCAGATATTCCTGCTGCGCAGAAAGTAGATCCGGACCGTAGACTTCAAACAAGGGCTGGTCTTTTTTAACCTCTTTACCACGGTAATCGGCGTACAGATTACCTATCCAGCCGTTAAACTTCAGCGTGATATCTGTTAATCGGGTCTCATCATAAGTGACACGCCCGGCAGCGCGAATCATTTGTGTCAGGGGTTTTCGTTCTGCGATATCAGTAGTCACACCAATGAGTTGACGCCGTCGTGCATCCATGCGAATGCTGCCGGATTGCATTTCTTTTTTGGTGACCGGCACCAGATCCATCGCACAAATCGGGCAGGTGCCCGGCGTGGCGGATTTGACCGAAGGGTGCATGGAACAGGTGTAATGAGAAATATCACCCGGTGTGGCGGTGGCCAGTTCAAGTCCTTTACGGCCCGTCGCCATATCAAAGGTCAGATCACCGTGTCCGAGTTGCTCGGTTTCAATGTCCACGGCCAGCGGCCATTCGCCGCTCATCGTCAATTCAAACTCACCCTGGTATTTTCCCGGTTCGATTTCGGTGATATCAGCAGGGGCGTTCATCGCTGGCATGCTGCCCATGGCCGGCATTTGTGCCACGGCGCGAACCTTGGCGTTGGCAACGGGTTGCTGGTTTTCATCGGTAACGAAAATACTCAGCGTGTTCTTGCCAACCCTGGGTGGATCCGGGTTGATACTGACACTGACTCGATACTTACCCACGGTGGTAAAATTGCTCACCGCATCATTATCCTTACTCGCCTGATTTGACATTTGAGGAAGGCTGCTGGGCGTCGCGTCCATTAGACGCAGACCTGTGCGGCTGGTGGTCAGATCGAAATTCAATTTAGCTATGCCAAGCGTATCTGAATCAATTTCCAGCGACAAAGGCCATGCGCCTGTCATCGATAACTCAAATGAACCAGTGTAAACACCATTACCTGAATGTTCCATGGTGGCAGGAGCCTGCATCGCGGGCATGGAACCCATTGCCGGCATTTCTGCAATAGCCGTAATTGTCGCGTCCGTCACCGGTGAATCGTCCTTGTCACGCAACAGTACAATTAACGTGTTATCGCCAACCCTGGGTTTTTCCGGGCGAAGTTGGATCTTGACTTTATACGCACCGGCATTGTGGTCTGCGCCTTCATCCAATATGCCGCTATTATCTGCCGTTCCTGATATAAATAACCAGAGCAGCACAGATACCGTGATGAGGAAAATGAGTGCCGCGATAAAAAAACGGGGTCTTGTGAATAATGTCTTCATTGTAATTTACCTTCTGTATCAACACGCATATGGTCGGGCAGCGTTAATGTCCCATCGAGAATTTTCGGATCGCCGACACGGTTGGCCAACATGGCCAGATGTCGATAAAAATCTGCCTGTGCCTGCACATGATTTAATTGGGTTTGAATCAGATTTTTCTCGGCGCTAACCAGGTCCAGGAAATTTCCTTTGCCTGATTGATAGTCGGTCTTGGCGGTTTGCAGGTTTTCTTCGGCCAGCGGCAACAATTTATTTTTATAAAGCGTTAACACATGCAGGCTTTCCTCCAGACCGTTATAGGCACGTTGCACTGCCCCGGCGATCTCAGCCCGCTTGTCAGTGATCAGCCACTTCATTTGCAAAGCACGAGCACGCGTTTCACTGACGCGCGCGTCTCGTTTACCTTGCGCCAATGGTATGTTGATACCCACACCCACGGTCAAACGCTTTTCTTCCTGGTTCCACAGGCTGTTATGGCCCACAGAGAGATTGAAATCCGGATAGTATTCACGCTCGGCCAGTGAAACCTGCGCATCCTTGGCGTGCTGACGGGCAAGCAACATTTTTAATTCAGGATGATTGGAACGTGCCAGGGTACGTAGCTGGGTAATAGAGGGTAAAGCCTGGCTTATTGTTAACGGTGCGGGTGGCGGAAGTGGCGCATCCGGCGCTCGATCCAATAGGGTATTGAGCTTCGCCAGAATGTTACGTTGCTTGCGTGTTAACACAATCGCCTGATGTTCCAGCATGGTGGACTCAACATCGGCGCGTATCGCATCCTGCTTCGAGGCCCGACCGGTACTGTATTTTACCTCGGCGATATCTTTAAACTCTTTCCATAATGCCTGGTTGATCTGATTGATACGCAGTGCTTCATGGAAATAGTACCAGTCAGCAAAGGAGTGTGCCGTTACTTCAATTAACTGCAACTGTAGCAACCCGATATTTTCCCGGCTTGCCTGTGCTTCAAAACGTGCGTTATCTCCACGCAATTCGAGCTTACCCGGCCAGGGTAATTTTTGCGATAGCTGGATCTTTTGCCCGAAGTCCTGACCCTGGGCATTACGCGTCTCTGGCGCAAACGAATACGACAGCATGGGATCATCCAGGGCATCGACGTGATCGATACGACTCACCGCCGCCTGCCATGCCGATTGCATGGCCTCGATCGACGGGTTGCGATCCAATACCATCTGGATCAACTGTTTTCCCTCAAGCTGATCGTTACGGATAAATAATGCATCCTGGCTTGCGATACTTGTCGTTGTATAAGCCAGTAGAATGCCCGTTAACAGGTTCAGGAAAACCCGATTCCAGAACTGAACATAGTTTTTGTGAAGCACAGTACACCTCTCAAACAATCGAAAAATTCACGATGCACGGCGAGATTTATCGCCGCACATCAGTCGAATATGATTGAGGGATGTTTAAATGCGGAAGCGGTTGGTCACAAGGTAGGTATGGGTACCGGGGGAGGGGGCAGCAAAAGAAATATCGTTAACAGCGATCTTTACAGAATGATCAGAAACCTGAACGGAAAGATCGGTTGCAATGATAAGCGCGGGGGGTGGCTGAGGTGCATCGAGTGCGAGTACCTGTTTGAAGTGATGGCTATCAGCCACGGCAACATCAGGTAATCCGACAGAGATATCAGTGCTTACATCACAACAGCCGGTTGGTATGCCGTTATCCGGCATCTCACAGCCGCTGGCCCCATCCTTATTCATGGGACATCCATTTCGCATATCCTCATCACAACAGCACGTGGTTGTGGGCCCGCTGCCCATTAACTCACAGGCGAACAGGGTTTGTGTTTGGGTAAGCAAACTGCCAAGCAAGACAATCAGCCACAGGCTTTTGCGAAGAGGGTGCTGTCGAAAGTAATTAAGCATGTTAGTCATGTACTTGTAACTAATGTGTTATTTGTCAGAATATATCAAATTGGAGCGATAATCTATCCATAAGTTTCGTGTATAAGTTGTTTTTGATATCACGTATTGTACGTTCCTTTATTATTATTCCCAGCCAACGTCTCAACAATGGGACAATGAGAGGCGTCATTTTCTGACTGGCAAGCCGTGATGAGTTTATCCAGCGTTTTCTTCAAGGCAGTGAGATCCCTGATTTGTTGGTCTATCTGGTCCCGTTTTTCTTCGGCATGCAATCGAACATCATCGCAATGACCATCACCCAGATCTAATAACTCGGCGATTTCCTGCAGGCTGAACCCCAGTGGTTGGGCACGTTTAATGAATTTGATCCGATCAATGGTTTCAGCGGGATAAACTCGATAGCCCGTTGCGGGTTTGTGGGGCTCCTGAATCAGCCCGACACGCTGATAGTAACGTACTGTCTCGATATTGACGTCCGCGGCCCGAGCAAGATGGCCAATCGTTAGGGGCTTGTTCATCATGTTCACTCTGTCGTCTCCATCTTCAAAGTCTGTTGTTAAGTACAGACCTTATCGTTCTCAGAAAGTTCACAACAGGGGCTTGAACGGGAGTTGACTCCAGTTTGTAAAGTTACGCCTAACTAAAATTTGATCAATTAGATTGAACTTGGAGTCAGGCCAAGGTAGTCAAAAGCACTAGCCATCACCCGAAGATATCTATTGATGCACGACTCTGGATGAAATTGCAGCCTGTATTATTCTTGACCGCGATCAGTGATGTTGATGCCGTTTATGGCTACTATCGTTAAGCTGATTACCTTGAGCATCATAGAAACCATTCGCGCCATGTTCGACAAACCCCAGACGGATCATGCTTAACAAAAATGGATCCGATTCGTTGTCCCCGATGTCTATGTAATCGGTGGTCTGATAATTTTCCCTGCTTGAAAAAACATTAGCAATATTATTTTTATCTGAAATCGTTTCTATCAGCTCCCATTTTGTTGTGTGTTTCGTATCTGACTGTTCAAAGTATTTGATCAAGTTCAAAGCAGGAAGCCACTGCATTGTTATATTCTGTTCCTTTTGAGCCATGGAATAAGAAGTTTGTTTATCACAGCCTTTCCCCATGCTTGAAGTAAGTTTCATGGTATTTAGCAACTTGTCTGAGACCAGTTGTGAGTTAAGGCTCCAGTCTTTCTGTCCCTTACCATGATTGATTTCATTCGGTTGATACTCGATACCGCGCTTATATTTATCGAAATAACGGACCAGTCTTAACATACCATTACTGGTTTTTTCCCAAATTTCGGTGATGTGCGTTTTCGGGTATTGGTGCGCGACTTTATTATTGTTTCGCCACAGATATAGCAGTTTTGTTGTTGTATTATCTGAATTTATTGTCTGTGTTGTGATCCTGTATTTTGCACCAATTATTTGTTTGTTCATCTCACAGGCCCAAACAGGGCTAGTCCATAAAGACAATATAAAGCCACTTGTTACTATCAATACTCTCAACATAAAAAACCTTTTACTGATTATTAATATAGAAAATGAGGGGCCAACTGACCCCTCATTTATCGCTTGCCTGAGATACCTCTACTGACCAATTAGTCGTCCAAAGCTTTGTTTGCTTTTTTCTCTAATCTGGCCGCCATATTCATGACATGGAAGACAACACTCTGTTCATTGGTGCCGCTGACCATATGCGCACCCGGACCCTTACCATAGATAGTGACATCTTCGCCGGCATGTGTTTCGGAACCAAGCGGTATCAGGGTTTCCTGATGGAAACCGCTTGCCTCGGTATCAACTGCAGTGAGGTCCCTGCGACCGGCATCGATAGGCAGGCCATAAGTTTCATCGGCATCGGTTTCGTTACCCAGGTCGCGAAAACCACGGCCATTGGCGTAACCCAAAGTGGTATACGGCAGACCATCTGAAGCAGTCGCGGGTGTCTCTGAGCCGACACGAACAACTTTACCCAGGATAGGGTTGCCACGCTTAGGATAGCCCGCAATAGTAAATACATGACTGTGATCAGCCGTCACAATGATCAAGGTATCTTTCATGTCAACTGATTCAACCGCTGTTTTCACTGCCTTGGCAAATTCAATGGTATCGGTTAATGCCGTGTAGGCGCTGCCCGCATGGTGGCCATGATCGATACGACCTGACTCAACCATCAGGAAATAACCTTTCTTGTTATTGTCCAGAATATTGATGGCCTTGGTGGTCATCTCTGTTAATGAAGGTTCACCGGCAATATCGTTACCACGATCAGATTCATACTGCATATGCGATTCATTAAACAACCCGAATACACGCCCGGTGTTTTCAGGATCAATGGCATCAAAACCCGCTTGATCGAAAACATAGGTGCCAGCCGGGTAAGCGGTTTGCCATTCAGCCGTTAAATCACGCCCATCAGTGCGATCGCCTTCTACTGAACTCACCGCATCCGGGCTGTTAAAAGTTGCATCTTTTGGCAGGAAGTGGCGACGTCCTCCACCCATAACCACTTCAATACCATTGATCTTTTTCGCTTCGGGATAACGATTTTTTAAGTTATCTTCGAACTCGACTAATTGCGTTGCAATATCAACACAACCGGCCTCAACTGCTTCGACCGGCATATCCGAGATGTCTTCCCAGTTGCGATCCGCAGATTTTGCATAGGTGGCAGCCGGAGTAGCGTGCGTAATACGTGCGGTTGAAATAACACCGGTCGACTTACCAGAAATTTCAGCAAGTTCAAGTGCGGTGACCAATTCGTTACCGGCGACGGTAGAACACTCACCACGAACGATATCTTCATCAACACCAATCACACCGACATCCGTTTTAACACCCGACATCATGGCCGTCATCGTGCCCGCAGAATCAGGGGTTTGTGCATCCACGTTGTAGGTCTTGGCCATACCTGTGAATGGGAACAAATCAAAACTCAGGTTGTTTTCCTCGCCTTGCATGCCTTTCATCTGGCCTTCAAGGATGCGTGCAGCGGTGACGGTGGATACGCCCATGCCGTCGCCAACAAATAAAATGACATTCTTTGCTTTTCGATTACCGGCAAAAACATTCTTTGCCTTAACATTGGCGATACCGCCAACAAACCATGGGTTGGTTTTTTGGTAAGCAGGAATCACGCTCGAATTGTTATCTGCATGCGCAGTAGTACCAATCGCCAGCGCAATCGTTCCTGCTAACAGGGATTTTTTCAGGTTCATGTCACGTCTCCATGAAGTTGGAATTAAAAATGATTTAGATTTTGAAGAATTAAATTTATGTTGCTATAGCACTATGAAAACGAATGTTTTCATGATGATGACCGGATGATGACAGTTTATTTACAGAGTCGATGATTAAAATCGAAATGTGGTTATTTTGTGCAATTATGTTTTTAGGCTAAGTTCTTTGAGTTTTTTGCGTTGCACTGTCACCCACACGCGAATACGTTCACTAATTTCTCCTCGTATACGCTTGAAGAGTTGATACTGCGCTTCATCATTATCGATAGAGGCTGCTGGATCGTCAAAGCTCCAGTGAATCCGTTCATTGTCACCGGGGAAGGTCGGACAATTATCATTGGCACGGTCGCAAACGGTAATGATGATATATATGCTTGACCATATATATGAATTATCGTATATTCTCACGTATGAGTATTGATGCCAACACTTTTTTCTCAGCGTTAGCCAATGAGATACGCCTACGCTGCCTTGTCCTGATGCAAAACCAGGGTGAATTGTGTGTTTGTGAGTTGACTCACGCGCTGGATTTGTCGCAGCCCATGATTTCCCGTCACCTTGCGCTGCTACGTGACAATGGTCTGGTAGAGGATCGCCGCGAGGGCCAGTGGATTTACTATCAAATCCATCCAGCATTGCCCGACTGGATGCAAAAAGTGTTAGAGACCACTGCACAAGCGAATGCACGAAAGTCTCCATACGCAGCTGATAAGCGCGCATTATGTAACATGCCAAACCGTCCTGGCGCGGCCTGTTGTGCTTGAGAGCATCGAGCAAATTAATACCCTTCAAAAATAGCAAAAAAGGAGATTAGACTCATGAAGACAAATCTAGCCATTATTTTAATGATGCTATACAGCCTGGTGGCTTTTGCCAGTCCCATGCCCAGTCAGTCCGACACAAGTCGCGCAGCTCTGTATGAAGTACACAAAGATGGACGGATTTATCTATTTTATGACACGCATAGTTATCACGACTTTAAACAAACTGGACATGTGAACTATATGTTTTCACGCATAGGAGCCGGCCCAAAAGGGGAAACGCTGGTTTTTGGATTGACGGGTAAAGACAAAAAGAAACGTAGTGGCATTCCGAGCGTTATGATCTACGACGGTGAACACAAACCCACTTCATTTTATGGCGAAGCGATTTTAGAAGGTCGTATCTACGTATTTGATGATTACCGTGAAATGCAAACTTTTCGCCAAACCGGTGAAGCAGCTTATCGATTTACCGATATTGGTAGTGGTCCGAATGGCGAAACCGTTGTTTTTGTGCTAACCAAGCAAAATAAGAAAAAGCGGCCTGATGCATTAGTCAAAGAATTTAAACATCGCAATGCGATTAACTAATTTAGACAGGTAAACCATGAAACGATTTCATATTCACATCAGTGTCGAAGATCTGGGCAAGAATGTTCAGTTTTATTCGCAGTTATTTAACTGTGAGCCAACCGTACTGAAGGACGATTATGCCAAGTGGGCTCTGGACGATCCGGCGGTCAACTTTGCCATTTCGAATCGTGCGAACAAAGTAGGGCTTGATCATGTGGGTATTCAAGCCGATTCCGAGGAGGAGTTAACACAATTACGTGAACAACTAAAAGCAGCTGGCATCAATGGCATTGTGCAGGATAATACTATGTGTTGCTACACTCGATCTGACAAGTACTGGATACGGGACCCACAAGGCATAGCCTGGGAAACCTTTCACTCGTTGGAATCTGTGCCGGTATTCAGTGAGACACAAAGCAACGATTTAGAAGGTGCTGGTTGCGCGCCGGGTTTATCTGAAGCTTCATCAAGTTGTTGTTAAGGAAAATCAAATATGCATATATTGTTTTTATGTACCGGTAACTCTTGCCGTTCACAAATGGCGGAAGGATGGGCCAGACATTTTTCAAACGGTCGGTTTGAAGTGAAATCTGCAGGTATTGAAGCACACGGCAAGAATCCACGGGCAATTTCCGTCATGCAAGAGGCTGGAATTGATATTTCCCAACAGGAATCCACAAAGCTGACAAATAACATGCTGGATTGGGCAGATGTACTGATCACGGTTTGTGGCCATGCCGATGAGCATTGCCCGGTTGTACCGGCAGACAAACAAAAAATTCACTGGCCGTTGAACGACCCGGCCAAGGCCACTGGGAGTGAAGAAGAGATCATGCAGGTGTTTCGAGCGACACGTGAAGAAGTTCGCGATCGAGTTCAGGTGCTGCTTGATCAAATAAATAACCAATCAGCATAGGTGTAAACAAGATGTCCATCCAATGTGAAATCACTGCAAAAGAATCCGCCGGTCTGCCTATGGGGATTTTTGAGCGCTATCTCACTCTATGGGTGTTTTTGTGTATTGTTGTCGGTATCGCATTAGGCCACTTTCTACCTGATACTTTTCAGGCCATTGGTGGTATGGAAGTTGCCAAGGTCAACCTGCCAGTCGCCGTACTGATCTGGTTAATGATCATACCCATGTTACTCAAGATTGATTTCAGTGCCTTGCATCATGTGAAGAAACACTGGAAAGGCATCGGTGTGACTCTGTTTATCAACTGGGCGGTAAAACCTTTTTCCATGGCCTTGTTGGGTTGGTTGTTCATTCGTGGTGTGTTTGCCGACTGGTTACCCGTAGATCAGCATGATAGTTATATTGCTGGCTTAATCCTGCTTGCAGCCGCGCCTTGTACCGCCATGGTGTTTGTCTGGAGTCATCTTATCAAAGGTGAGCCTCATTTTACTCTCACTCAGGTGGCATTAAATGACACAATCATGATTTTTGCTTTTGCTCCGATTGTGGGTTTATTACTCGGTATCTCTGCTATTTCAGTGCCATGGGATACGCTGATGCTGTCAGTACTCTTATATATAGTATCGCCGGTTATCTTTGCGCAGGGGTGGCGATGGTACATTTTTACCCGCCCTCATCATTACCAGGTACTCGATCGACTGTTAAAAACATTGCATCCGTTATCATTATCAGCATTGTTGTTGACCATCGTGCTACTCTTTGGCTTTCAAGGCGAGCAAATACTTGCGCAGCCACTTATTATAGCGTTTCTTGCGGTACCAATATTGATCCAGGTCTATTTCAATTCTGGCTTGGCTTATTGGCTTAACCGGAAGTTCAAAGTAGAACATTGTGTGGCAGGGCCCTCTGCACTGATTGGGGCCAGTAACTTTTTCGAATTAGCGGTTGCCACGGCCATCAGTCTGTTTGGTTTTCACTCCGGTGCTGCTTTGGCTACGGTGATCGGTGTGCTCATCGAGGTACCGGTGATGTTATCAGTCGTGAAAATCGTTAATTCCAGTAAGACATGGTATGAGCAACCTTAAAACAACGAATGAAAAGGAGAGGATTTGCCGAGGGTATTCTATAATGTAGTGTTCAATAGTCGATTCTTGTGTCCTCTGCGCAAGAGTACGAACTTCATCAGCCACCACAGGAAAGCCACGCTCTTGCTCGCCAGCACGGGCGGCCTCTATCGCAGCATTGAGTGCAAGTAAGTTGGTTTGTTCGGCAATACCTTTAATTACATCAAGGACGATTGCAACACTTTCGGAGTCTTGCTCGAGATATTGAATGACATCTTTGATTATTGATTGCAGCTTTTCGACAAAGGTGTCGAACCAATGCGCTATTTCGTCCTTGGCGCCTATCTTTAATCTCTGGATTACAACATAAATATGGTGATGACAGCCTATTGAATCTGTGCGAAGGATAAAAGTTAAAATCAGCTAATCGAGTTTAGATTCTTAAGAACTTGGATTCATATATGTTTGGTTTTTAATTCAGTCACCTTCTCTGCTCTGCGTTATTCCATACATTTTTTTCAGTGACGATTCCGCGCGTGCACCCAGGTAGACATAAAGGCCCAACCCCACCAGCAGACCGATTGCCGAAAACATCATCCATACTGCATCTTGAAGACTCTTGCCATCACCCAAGGCTGACTTGAACATCAGTAACAGGGACTCGATGGATACAGCAATCAATATCGCGGCAATAAACCGAGTGATTGTGCGACGCGTGGAACTGTGCCGGAAGATGTCCTTATGCATTAGCACTTCTTCCTCTACTGTCGTTTTACCTAAATCAAAAACCGCCAGCGCTAAAGTAAGGAATATAATTACACTGAAGGGTTTTAGATACAGATCGTCGCCACTTTGCATACCTGCAAACAGTTTCACGATCTCCGCATAGGCTGAAAACAACAGCACGCCAACGATTGAAAACAGCCCTATCGCAATAAGACTATATACTATTTTGAACAGGGGATTGAAATGGCCGCGCAGGATATCTCCCATAAGGAACTCAATGATTTTACGCAAGTTGATATCAACGACCAGATACACATTTTCTGTTTCACTACACTGTGAGACAACAGACATACACAGATTACGGCTGATATTCGAGAAATACGGCTCACTTACGGTCACGCTCAGCTGTTGTTGTTTTACCAACTTAAAATACGGCCGTTGACTGCGGTCGGTACCTGCCTGATGACCTTTATCAATCGGTTTTCCATCTTTTGACACAATTGGACTGATCTGCTGACCTTTATCGTCAAGCAAGTAAACCAGATCGATAAAAGGATAGTGATCCGCAATAGTTTTGATTGCATTTGCCAAACTATTTTCCCCGTCGCATAGTCGCTTGTCGCTAATCCCGGTAACAATGGAAGCTAGTAATTCACGGATCGCTTTCCGGTACTCGTGATAACGCTCAATAACGCTCAGGTAACTCATTTCAGTCATAATTATCTATTCCGGTTAGTGTTTTCTATTACTTTTCCCCTAAATAATGGTCGGTTGAAATATGGCGACTCATAGATAGGGGAATATAATACTGACAAGGGTTGCAAGTTGCCGCCTTAACTCCTGCGGCCATTATCTTTCTGAACAATATCGCTATCCACTTCCGACTTTAACCGATGCTATTTTGTTGTTCCTCACCAGGAAAGAAAGGAATATTTTCGAACAGATGACTTAGTTCTTTCGTATTGCGAGTCGACATTACTCTCTCTACTCGTTCCCGAGTCAGATGAGGCGCGAACAGCTCTATAAAATCATAAAGATAACCAGGTAACAACGAATCCCGATGTAGGCCAAACGATGTTACGTTATTCTCAAATAAGTGGTTTGCATCAAGCGCACAAAGATCGGTATCGATACATGGATCGTAGGCCATTTTTGCTGCAATGCCCACGCCTAAACCCTGACGCACATAAGTTTTAATAACATCTGTATCGGTAGCAGTCAGTACCACATTGGGTGCTATTCCAGCCTTTTTAAAAGCTTTGTCCAGTTCGGAACGTCCTGTAAAACCAGATACATAGGTAATGATCGGATATTCTGCAAGAGTCGCAAGTGTCAAATTTTTCTCGTTGCGTAGAGGGTGATCGCAAGGTGTCATTATACATTGATGCCAGCGGTAGCAAGGCAGCATGAGTAGATCATCATATGACTCCATAGCAGGAGTAGTAATACAGCAATCGACGTCGCCACTCGCCACTAACTCAGCGATCTGTACGGGTGTTCCTTGTTGAATATTAACTCGTACACTTGGGAATCGATGGATGAAGGTTTTGATCACCGATGGCAATGTATAGCGCGCCTGAGTATGTGTTGTTGCTATCGACAGAGCTCCGTGACCAGGATTACCATACTCCTTACTAATCAGTTCAATAGTGCACACCTCACTTAAAATTTTTTTAGCGTGTTCTACAATGGCCTGCCCAACAGGGGTGAGGCCCTTTAACTGTTTTCCACTCATGCCGCGTTCGAAGATTCTCACCCCAAGCTTGTTTTCAAGATTACGGATTTGGCAGCTTATCGCTGGCTGCGTCTTTAAAAGAGATTTGGCGGCAAGCGATATGCTCATCTCACAACGCGCTATCTCCACAATGTAACGTAGTTGTTGTAATTTCACATCTAAGCCTGTGTAATTATTCATAATATAATCTCAGCTAATCAATTCAAATGACATGGAAAAACGTTCATTAGGATTTTAGGAATGTTCTCTTCACTCCATACCCGTAAACAACGTATTAAGTTATTCCTGGAGCTGCTGTACTAATTCATCAAGAACGGACTTTGCATCACCAAACAACATACGGGTGTTTTCCTTAAAGAATAATGGGTTTTCGACACCGGAATAGCCTGTTTGCATGCCTCGTTTCAGAACAATACAGAGCTTACTATTCCAAACTTTTAATACAGGCATACCGGAGATCGGACTATTATCATCTTCCAGAGCAGAAGAGTTAACCGTGTCATTTGCACCAATAACAATCGACACATCGATATTAGGAAAATCTTCATTTATTTCATCCATTTCAAAAATGATGTCATATGGCACTTTGGCTTCGGCTAATAACACATTCATATGTCCGGGCATACGTCCGGCAACGGGATGAATACCAAACCGCACATTGACACCTTTCGCCATGAGAAGCCGGGAAATTTCAGACACAGCATATTGTGCCTGTGCCATTGCCATACCATAACCCGGTACAATCATAATGCGCTTGGCTTGCTTTAATGACATAGCGGTTTCTGCTACCGTAATCTCATTTACATCACTTTGGCTCCCCAGTATGGTTGAGGTTAGAGTAGCAGTAGTAGTGCCAAAGCCGCCGGAGATCACACTGATGAAATTTCGATTCATGGCCTTACACATAATATAACTTAGGATAGCACCTGAACTGCCAACCAATGCGCCGGTTACGATCAGCAAATCATTAGACAACATGAAGCCGGTCGCGGCAGCTGCCCAGCCAGAATAACTATTCAACATAGAAATCACGACTGGCATATCGGCACCCCCAATTGAAACCACCATGTGAATACCAAAAATAAAAGCAATAAAGATCATCACGTACAAAGGTTGCAAGGCTTCTGTGTGAGAATCGGCTGTTATAAAAAGCCAGCCCAATATAATAACAGTAAGTAACAAAATCAGATTTAAAAAATGGCGACCTGGTAATAATAATGGTTTTCCACTGATAATAGCGCTGAGCTTGCCATAGGCAATGACTGATCCTGTAAAGGTTAGGCCGCCTATGTAGATGCCAATAAAAATTTCCAATTCATGAATGAGTTCTTCAGTATCTGTGAAAACTTGTTTTGTATCGATGAAATGTGCGTAACCAATAATCACAGCGGCCAATCCCACCATACTGTGTAAGATTGCGACTAATTCAGGCATCTGTGTCATCTTAACCTTTCGAGCTAGAACAAAGCCAAGCACCCCGCCGATTAATACAACACTGGCTAACACACCGCCATTAGCCTTAACATTCGCTAAAATAGTAACCAGAACAGCAATAGCCATACCAAGCATGCCATAAAGATTACCGCGGCGGGCTTTATCATTACTACTCAAACCACCTAACGCAAGAATAAATAGTATCGCAGCACCGAGATAGGTAACTGTTAACATACTTTCAGTAATCATTGGTTTATTCTCTGAACATCGATAACATGCGCTGGGTTACAGCAAAGCCACCAACGATGTTTATGCTGGTAATTAGGACGACGAAGGCAGATAACACCATGATGGTTTTGTCGCTTGAGCCAATCTGCATCAGAGCACCCAAAACAATGATACTGCTGATGGCATTGGTTACACTCATTAACGGTGTGTGTAGTGAAGCACTGACATTCCAAATCACCATGTAACCAATAAAACATGACAGGACGAAGACGGTGAAGTGTGACATGAAATCCGGTGGCGCAACCAGGCCAAGACCAAATAACCCAAGACAACCCAAAACAACGGGCACCAGTGATCTCATTGCTGTCATAATAAGAGGCGGAGCTGTTTCATCAGCTGTTTCATCATCAGGCTGTTTACTTTCACTATAAGCGGGTGTTCTCGTAACAGAGATTGGAGGAGGGGGCCAGCTAATCTCACCATTGTTCACAACTGTTGTGCCACGAATTACTTCATCCTCCATATTAATGATAATTCCGTCACTTTCGTTCGGTACGAGTTCGGTGAGTAAATGGAAGATGTTAGTTGCATATAATTGGCTAGCTTGCGTTGGGAGGCGACTTGGTAAATCCGTATAACCAATAATAGTAGCACCATGCTGCTTTACGACTTTATGTGGGATTGTCAGTTCGCAGTTACCACCCTGTTCAGCAGCCAAATCGACAATGACGCTTCCCTCACGCATATTTTTCACCATGTCTTCGGTAATCAATTTAGGCGCAGGTTTGCCTGGTATCAAAGCTGTCGTAATAATAATATCGATTTCTTTCGCCTGTTGCGTGAACAATGCCATTTCAGCCTTGATGAACTCCTTACTCATGACCTTGGCATAGCCATCAGTACTGGAAGTATCTTCTTCAAAATCCACCTCCAAGAATTCGGCATTCATACTCTGAATCTGTTCCTTTACTTCTGGGCGCGTATCAAAAGCACGAACGATCGCCCCCAATGACTTGGCGGTACCGATTGCCGCTAATCCAGCAACACCCGCACCAATCACCAAAACTTTGGCTGGTGCCATTTTACCTGCAGCCGTGATTTGCCCAGAGAAGAAACGACCAAATTGATTAGAGGCTTCGATCACAGCGCGGTAACCAGCGATATTAGCCATGGAACTGAGGGCATCAAGTTTTTGTGCCCGCGATATGCGCGGCACCGAGTCCATCGCCAGCACAGTGGCTTTTCTAGCTGCCAGACGTTGGAGTAATTCTATATTTTGCGCAGGCCAGATAAAACTAACCAAATAACACCCATCGCGCATTAAACTAATTTCATCGACTCCGGTTTCAGGATGCTTCTGAGGTGCGCGAACCTTGACGATAAGATCGGCGGATAGCCAAACATGACTCGCATTGTCTATGATGGTGGCACCTGCTTCCGTGTAAGACAGATCCGTGTAGCTGGCATTGACGCCCGCACCGGCCTCCACGATGACTTCAAAGCCTAAGTTGCACAGTTTTGATGCCATGTCTGGTGTCATTGCAACTCGTTTTTCACCTGTGTGAATTTCTTTTAAAACGCCTATTATCATTCTATTTTGTTTCCTGAAATATCAATTTAATTTTGCAACTTTTTTCACGTTGCCTAATAAAAATTTAACATTGTTCCCAAGGCAACCCGTGAAAACGCCAACCACTGACACTACTACGCTGATGCTTTTCATCAAGCTCTCCTTCAAAACCTTCATCGATATGATAAATATTGTTTAATCCGGCAGTGAGTAACTCTTTGCCTGCTTGTAGCGAACGTTTGCCGCTGCGACAGATTAAAATAATCGGTACACAACCTTCATTAGTGGTACACACAGTACCGCCTAAAATAAGTTTGCGGATCTCGGTAACAAAATGCGGGTTGATTTCCCAATCAGGTTCATCTATCCACGGCACATGAATCGCCCCTACGGGGTGTCCCACAAACAAAAATTCCATACTTGAACGAATATCCACTAATATGGTGCGTGGGTCATTATCAATCATCTGCCATGCTGCTTTTGACGAAATTTCATGTATATCTTTCTGGCTCATATCTTTCTTCGGGCTATTGATATTGGTAAATTGTTTTTTGCTTTTGATTTCTGATTACACGTGACTTTGTCAATTACTAGAAAGACAAGATCAAATAAACAAGTAATAGAGCATGCCAGATAGATGAGTTGGTTGAACTGCATGAAGTACGACCATAATCTTGTTTCGAATATATCAGCTACCATTTGTATGGTAAGCAACTACTCGTTTCACCTCGTTACGCGAACCAAGAATCACGGGGACACGCTGGTGTATCTGTTCAGGTGAAATATCCAGAATATCCGTGTACCCAGTTGAAGCCAATCCACCCGCCTGTTCGACGATAAATCCCATTGGATTTGCCTCGTACAATAATCGAAGTTTTCCTGGTTGCTTCGGTTGACGATGGTCTTTCGGGTAGAGAAATATACCACCACGCGTCAGTATTCTAAAAACTTCAGCAACCATCGAGGCAACCCAACGCATATTGAAGTCACGATCTCGTATGCCTTCTACACCTTGCATGCATTCATCAATATAACGTTTCACTGGCTCTTCCCAAAAACGTTGATTCGACATGTTAATTGCAAACTCAGAGGTGTCTTCGGGAATGGTCATTTCTGGGTGAGTCAGAATAAATTCACCAATATCTTGATCCAGGGTGAAACCGTTTACACCATGGCCCGTTGTAAGCACCATCATGGTTGATGGGCCATAAAGCACGAATCCCGCACATACTTGATCCCGGCCACGTTGAAGAAAATCATCGGCTTCCACGTCAATACTCTTACGGTATCGCAATATCGAGAAAATAGTACCGACTGTCAGGTTCACATCAATATTCGAAGAACCATCGAGCGGGTCAAATAATGCGAGATATTTACCGCGTGGATACTGACTTGGTATCTTGATCGCATCTGCGACCTCTTCAGAAGCCATACCGGCAAGATGTCCTGTCCAGTTGAGCGCATTTACCATGATATCGTTAGTAACAATATCCAGCTTTTTTTGAGTTTCACCTTGAACATTCTCACTATCAGCACTTCCCAGAATGCCAGTCAACGCACCTCTGTTTACAAGGTGGGATATCTCCTTGCATGCCGTCACAATGTCGTTCAATAGGGATGTGAAATCACCGGATACCCCAGGAATTTTGCGTTGTTCCTCAATAATAAATTTTGTTAGCGTCGTTTTGTTTTTCATATTAACCTTTATTCTTTTTTAACCTCTAATTCCTCCTTATATTTCTGGTAATTGGCCTCGGCACGGGCCAGCGCCAGACTCCAAAAATCGTCGAGCGGATTCATCAGATCTTCCGGAACAGATTCGGGCAAAGCAGGGGACTTGGAAGCGGCAAAGGAGGCCTGCCAGGTCTTCAAATGGTTCGCTATGGTCGTATTGCTACCAGTCCCCAGGATCTCACGGACCTTTTGAACCGATGGGTGTTGCCCCTGACTTATCAATTGCCGCGCAATGCGCTCAACAGTTTCATATTCCACACCAGGACGGGCCATCGCTTGTTCCTTTCAAGACATTGATAGTTTGGTAAAATTTCTTAATATCATTATAGACATGTTTACGTATTACGTAATAAAAAGCATGAAATAATGCTATAATTCATGATTATTCCCATTATCATGAACTATAATAAAAAGGCAGGGGAGAACTCACAGAGACCTAATTGACTGTTTATTGAGGAAAAATATGCAATTACCGACCACCATAGACCAGCTCACTGTGCCAGAAACCCTCTCGGGTACCCATGGCTTCAATCGTGCCAATCGTAATGCCTGTCAGATCGCCGCAGATGACGATTTGGCGGCGATCCGGACCTGGTTGAGTGAATACCAGGACTCACCCCAGACATTTCGTAACTATCGAAAAGAGGCGGAACGCCTACTGCTGTGGGGCATCCTGGAACGTGGCAAACCACTTTCTGATCTGAGTCGGGATGATTTTATTGCCTATGAGCAGTTCCTGACCGATCCGCAACCCGCCGAAAAATGGTGTGGTCCGCGATATCCAAGAAACTCTGAACAATGGCGACCTTTCCAGGGACCACTCAAACCGCAAAGCCAGCGCCAGGCACTGGTGATCATCCAGTCATTACTGGGTTATCTCGTTGAAGCCGGTTATCTGGCCGCCAATCCTTTTGCGCTGCGCCGGCGCCGTCTACCCAAGGCGAAACAGGATGACCAGGTCATTGAACGTTATTTGGAAAAAGACTTGTGGGAATACCTCTATAACTTTGTTATCGATCAAGCACCTTCATCCGATCGAGAGCGATCGCACTATGAACGTAACCGTTATTTATTATCGTTACTCTATTTATTAACACCTCGCGTCAGTGAAATCGCCAATCACACCATGGGAAGCTTTCGGGAACGAGAAGGAAAATGGTGGTGGCATGTCACCGGTAAAGGCGAGAAAACACAGCGTATTCCAGTGAATACCACTATGCTGGAAGCGTTACTGCGTTATCGGCAGCACTTAAAATTGGTGCCAAGACCACAAATCAATGAAACTACGCCAGTGATACTCAATATCACAGGTACGCGTGGCATTAGCGCCAATATGATCTATCGTATAGTGAAAAAGCTGGCGCAAGTAGCCGCGGATAATCTTGAAAGTAGCGATCCGGTAAAAGCTGACAAGTTGCGCCAGGCATCCACCCACTGGTTTCGGCATACCGGATTAACCCATCAATTAGACGCCGGCATGGATTTGCGGTTTGTGAATAAAAATGCACGCCACGCCAAGATGGAAACCACCAGTATCTATTTACATGCCGAGGATACGGATTGGAGTGAAGCCATGGAAACGCATGTCATCACCGGAAAAAATACAGAATAATACTGCCAATGAAGACCAAAGAATTTGCTGATAGCATTCTCCATAGCATTCAATTTGCTGTCGATGCGCATATCCATAATCCAAAGACGCAGAGTGATGCGGTCCGTTTTTGGGACAGAAATACACCCTATGTCGTTCATCCTATCTGGTGTGCAATGACATTGCTAACCGAGACAAAATTGGATGAATCAATACGGTTTGATGGATTTGCTGCTTTATTATGGCATGATGTCCTGGAAGATACCCAACTAGAGTTACCTAAAAATACATCTGATAGTGTTAAGAAATATATTACCGATATGACATTCAAGTCTTTTTCAGATGAAATTGAAGGTATCTGGAAGCGAGATAACATCATTAGACTTTTCAAACTCTACGACAAAACATCAAATTTACTCGATGGCACATGGATGAGTAACGATAAATGGAACCGCTATGTCGATTTTACAAATAGACTGAACGAGGATGTTTTCAGTAATTATGGAGAACTAAATATTACAAAAATCGCAACGTCCGTCTGTGAAAAAAGAGGTTTTTAAAATGGATTATTCTTGGAAATTTGATCGTGAGGGCCGCGCCTGGCATGGGGATGAAACACTTGAGCGGAACAATCTTCTTCCGGATTCAGCAAGGATTGAAATACATCAGGGAAAACTTCTCTTTAGTGATGACGAAAGGATGACGCTGCTGGCGATGCTCATTGAAAATATTGGCATAGCAAAATTAATTGAATTTTTGTCGCCCTATGAAGATGAAATGATTGAAGCCTGGTTAGACACCAGTTTTAAAAAATATGTTGAAACTCATCCTGAGTTATCGGAATTATTGGAATCCTCAAAAAAACGGGATGCGGAATAAATCACCCGACGATCTGCTTGGATATTCGCTGCCATTTCTAAATAGTTAGATAAAACAATGAGATAGCAATTATTTATTATTTGAAATGATTATCATTTGCTATTCGTAAAATTGGGCTTTTGTTTAGAATTACCCAAAATTGGAAACACCGTTTTGTGTTAGGAAAAGATCTCCACCGCGATCCAGTACGACATTTTCAGACTGTGCGTATAATCCCTGCTCAAATCCACGTAGTATCAGGATCATTGCTATAGATGCGCTGATAGCCAGAATAGTCAACAAAGAACGATTCCATTCATTTCTTAGTTGATTTATCGCCAGACGTAGCATTCTAGTTAATGCTTATGCCACGTAAAATGCTCATAAACGCCAGACCAGTACAAACCAAAAGTAAATGCAAATAATAATTCTTCAACGGGAAGGAAGCCGATGTTGATGCCTGTAAGTGCGCTGTAGTTCCAGACGCGTTCAATATAGCCAGGCGCGGTATATTCGAGTGCAATTAGAAACAGGCTGTAATAGAGTAAAAACAGTATCCCGCCAAGCCAAATCTTTAGTTTTAAGTCTGGTCGGCACAATATGGTTGCAATACCACCCAGTAACATGGCGGCAATCGAAGGGTATATTGGATTCCAGGGAAAAAAATACAATACTAAAAATACAATAAAGGGTGTTGCTAGCGCCAAATAGTGGTGTCGGTGAATGGGCTGGCGCCTGAAGTTAATTGAAACTGGCTGGGGATATTTGCGAGTAATCACATTATACAACACCGATCCGGTACCACCTATGCCAAAACAAAAGATCAGGCTTTCGATATCAAAGCCAGTACGAATAGCAAGATCAAACAAGCTTGGCGGCGACCAATACTCAGGAACAAATATTGGTTCAGTCAAACCAAATGGCATTGTAAATAAACTCGACCAGAGCATGGCTTTTCGCTGGCGAGGTATAAGATAGTAGATAATCCCCCAGACTATCAAGAATGCAATAGCCCAGGTCAGCCAAACGTATTGTTCAGGTATCATTCTGAATTCATATTTAAACTATGCTGAAGTGATGTCAGGATGAAGCCCTCTCGAACGCAGCTCTTCTAATAGCATTTCCGGCATTCCTGGATGAGTTTCATATTCAACAGTTAAGTTATGTGCGTCATGACGCGGATGCTCTACATCGACAATATATGGTAAGGCCTCAATGTCGCGTTTTAATTTTACCATCTCTCTCGTAGAGAGATTGTCATCAAAATAAATATTTACTGTATGCATATATTTATTACCTTTTTCTAATGATAATTAGTACCGTCATTATTTCCAATAACTCTGTTTGTGACTCGCCAATTTCAGAAAATGAATCAAATCAAACCATTTCACCTTGATAATCTATTCGCCACAAAAGCATGATGGATGCCGATAGTGATCAGAGCTGTAGTATGATGCCAGTTTTTCTATAAGAGCCTCTGAATTGCTATCGTAAAACATTCTCGCACCGGTTTCCTTTTTTAACGAACTGACCAGCGCGGGGAGTTGTTCCGTAATTCCGCCACTACCTTCCAGTACGCCAATCAGCTTCCCTTCATCGTAGGCAATGGCAAATTCACCAAGCGTGCCAGACTGACCGCCTACTATGATAACCATATCACTGGATCGTATATTGGTGACTTCACGTCCCATGAGCCCGCTCCCTGTGTAAATAATTACGTCATATACGTCTGAAGGAGAATCATACTTATGGACATGCTCATCCAGACTTAGCGCTGGTGATATCCCGATTGACATACCACGATTTTCATGAGTACCGCGGGCACATTCATACGGTAAACCAGGGCAAGCACCGGTAATCAGGATATATTTTTTCTGCGCTAGCGCAACACCAAGATCATAGGCATTCTGTTTGACCTGCTCGGGTTCATTGTGATCGGCTGAGCCCATAACGCCAACAGTCATATGCATGCCAGGCGCTTTTGCCAGGTATATCGATGGTTGCGCCAGAAATTTCATTTTACAGTTATCAGAACAAAAGTAATATTTCTTGCCTTCATAATCGATCATGGCAGCTGCATGTTGCGGATTGATGGACATCAGACATACCGGGTCAGTTACCATTAAAGATTACCCCTATGTATGTGCAAAATCATAATCGAATGTAACCTCAATTGGTTTGTCTGTACCTGAAATGAAAACTCTGACATCTATACGATATGGCCCTGCTGTTTTTAGTGAAAAATAATTACCATACATAAACTTACCGTTCATCTCCATGCCTTCAAGTTTCTTGTAAGGTTCAGGTCCGGCCCCGATTTTATTGTTTACTCGTATCTGCACAGTGGCATTATTTATACGCAGGCCAGTTTTATCATTGAAAATCGCAACTGCTACATGGTAGCGATTATGTCCGGTTGGTAATCCGCCATGCATTGAACTGGCGGTATGCCCTTCAATCATTTCTGCTGGCAATAAACCAAGATAAATTGCTATTCCATTTTTTACCTGATTGCGGGGCGAAAACTCTGATGAATATGCTGGCTTGTTAACTGTGGGTAAAATAAGAATAATAATGCTTATTGTGTTTAATATTTTCCTTAATAGAATCATATATTGACTCCTTTGGGCTATTCTTCATCATCACCGTTCATATTGACAGCATATTCATTTAAAGTTTTACCTTTTTCAGGCGAAGCGCATTGGCGATGACAGAAACAGAACTAAAGCTCATTGCAGCAGCAGCTATCATCGGTGAAAGCAAGACACCAAAGAATGGATACAACAAGCCTGCAGCAATTGGCACGCCCGCTGAATTATACACAAAGGCAAAAAACAGATTTTGCCGAATGTTACGCATTGTTGTGCGACTAAGGCGCCTCGCGCGCACGATTCCCCGAAGGTCCCCTTTAACAAGGGTTACGCCGGCACTTTCCATTGCCACATCAGTACCGGTACCCATCGCAATACCAACATGCGCCTGAGCCAGTGCCGGGGCATCATTTATCCCGTCACCTGCCATAGCAACTATTTTACCTTCGCTTTGGAGTTGTTTGACTATTGCAGCTTTTTGTTCCGGTAAGACTTCAGCCTGAACCTGGTCGATATTGAGTTTTCCAGCAACGGCTTGTGCGGTTTTCTTGTTATCGCCTGTCAACATAACAATTTCTATCTCCTCGTCATGCAGGTAGCGTATGGCTTCAGGAGTTGTTTCTTTGATCGGGTCAGCGACTCCGATTAGCCCGGCGGCTTTACCATCAATGGCGATAAGCATGACAGTGTGTCCTTCTGCACGACCTTTGTCAGCTAATTCAGGCAGGTTATCCGGACTAATAGCCTCATCTTCAAGCAATTTGATATTACCAAGCACAATAGTGCGCTCATTCACCCTGCCTCGTACACCTTTTCCGGTAATAGACTGAAAATCGTCAGCTTTAGCAAGCTCGATATTTCTTGACCTGGCACCACGAACTATGGCTGCTGCCAGAGGATGTTCACTAGATCGTTCCAGGCTGCCGGCCAGATGTAATATTTCATTTTCATCGAAGCCGTTAATTGCAATCACACTAACAAGCTCAGGATGGCCTTGTGTCAGTGTTCCGGTCTTATCAACTATTAACGTGTCAACTTTGCGCATAATTTCCAATGATTCGGCATTTTTGAATAAGACACCCATCATGGCTCCCCGCCCGGTCCCGACCATGATTGACATGGGCGTCGCAAGGCCAAGTGCACAGGGACAGGCGATAATGAGCACAGCAACGGCATTGATGACGGCATGTGCCAGTTGTGGCTCAGGCCCCCATTGGTTCCAGACGAAAAAGGTGATTATGGCAATAATGACGACTGCCGGTACAAAATAGCTGGATACAACATCAACAAGTTTTTGAATCGGCGCGCGGGAACGTTGGGCTTCAGCAACCATTTGGACAATCTGTGCCAGTAAAGTATCGGCGCCAACTTTTTCAGCTTTCATCAAGAGGCCGCCAGTACCATTTACTGTTGCGCCAATCAGATGATCTCCGGTTGCTTTGTGCACAGGAATCGGTTCGCCGGTGACCATGGATTCATCTACCCGACTATCACCTTCTATTACTTCCCCATCCACAGGTATCTTTTCACCGGGACGGACTCTTAACTGATCGCCCGGCTGGACATGTTCCAGTGGTATATCTTCCTCGGTTCCGTCTTCACGAACTATGCGTGCTGTTTTAGGGGCTAAACCAAGCAATAATTTAATGGCTGCATTTGTTTGGCTTCGGGCACGTAGTTCCAGAACCTGGCCAAGTAACACCAGGGCGGTAATGACTGCGGCAGCTTCAAAGTAAACTGGTACGACACCAAATTTATTAAAAACCGATTCGGGAAAAATTCCGGGAAACAGAACTGCCACTACACTATAGGACCAGGCAACAGATACACCGAGCCCAATCAAGGTAAACATATTAAGACTTCGATTTATGACGGACTGCACCGCGCGAACGTAAAAGATCCAGCCTCCCCAGATTACAACCGGTGTGGCCAGTACAAGCTCTATCCATTGACGGAATTTGGGCTGAATGATTTCTGACAGCACCTGAGGCCAGAATTCGGCACCCATGGCACTAAAGAAAATAGGAATAGCAAGTATTGTGCTGAACCAGAAACGCCGGGTCATGTCGCGTAACTCAGCGTCGTCTTCCTCTACCTCAATAGTACGTGGCTCTAATGCCATGCCACATTTGGGGCAGTTACCCGGTTTATCCTGAATGATTTCCGGATGCATCGGACAGGTATACTCGACCTTGGACGCTATTACTGGCATGGATTTTGGCTCCAGCGCCATCCCACACTTCGGACATGAGCCCGGCCCCTGTTGCTCGATTTCCGGATGCATTGGGCAGGTATACGTTACGGATTCATCATCGCTTTTGTCAGGTTTTGGGCTGGTTTTTTCCCCAAGATACTGTTCCGGATTTTTGCTGAACTTATGCAGGCAATGTTCGGAGCAAAAGCGGTAAGTTTTATTGTGATGCACATACTGTAACTTGCTGTCATTTTGCACTGTCATACCACAGACCGGGTCTGTCTGCGTAGTAGTGGCTGCTTCTTTCTTATTTTCCATGTTATTTGACATAGTTTCTCTTTCTAATTTTGCCGGGCAAGTTTAAGCTTATCCGGCACGTCAAGAAAAGATAATCAATCGTTATACTCCATAAACTCCATCATCATCTTCTGTTGACGCATCATTTGATTCATCATTTTCTGCATGTTATCCATACGCATATCCATCATATTCATCATCTTCATGTCAGTATTTTTACCTTTGTCTGACATCATGTCATCCATATCCATCATTTTATCCATGTTATGCATATGCTTCATCATCATTTCCATATGATCTTCCATCATGCCTTGCCGTTCTTTCTTGTTTTTGGTTTTTTCTGCTTTGTCCATCATCTTGTCCATACGTTCAAAGTCCTTGTTCATATGATCCATGTCCATTTCTGCCAGTACAATTCCTGCCGGCAACACAAACATTACTGCAAATGATATGATTTGTAATGGTTTTTTCATGGTTATCTCCTTCTGTGTATAATAATAATCTAATATTGATTTACGCTTGTCTATCTGCATTACCAATTTCAATGATTGAGTCAGAAATATATCGGTAAGGAGGAATGACAAGATTTGTCGGTGCGGGTACACCCTTAAAAACGCGACCGGCCAGATCGAATCTTGAGCCATGGCACGGGCAATAATATCCGCCATGCCAGTCAGCACCCAAATCTGACGGTGCCACATCCGGCCGGTATGTTGGTATACAACCCAGATGCGTACACAAGGCTATCGTGACAAAGAAAGTGGGTTTAATAGCCCTGTATTCGTTTTGTGCAAAACCAGGTTGTTGTGTAACAACTTTAGATTCCGGATCTCGCAGCTTTTTTAATAAATCAGGCTTGTTAAGCTCTTTGAGCATATCCGCTGTTCGATGCAAAACCCAGACTGGTTTACCTCGCCACATGACGGTAATTTGTTCCCCAGGTTGTAATCGACTGACATCGATTTCCGTGGGAGCGCCGGCATTCTGTGCTCGTTGACTAGGGTTCATTGAGGCAATGAACGGGACTAATAAGCCAACCGTACCCACTGCACCAAATGCTGTTGTCATATTCACCAGGAATCGACGTCGCTCGTTTGATGGCGGCTTAGGTGCAGTATTTGTAGTAATATCCATACCTTATTACCACATCAATATGAAAATGTCTCAATCAGAATACAAATTGAATTACCATCGGGAATGCCGTCTGGCATTTTTTTCCAGTGTTTTACCGCCTTTTCCATTCTATCTTGTAACAATAACATCTCATTTAGTCGACGACGATTCGTGTTAATACGACTTTCTATAATACGCCGAACTATAGGGCAAGGTGACGCCCCCGTTTTTGAGTGCGAGATAATTTTACTGATTTCTTTAAGGGTATAACCCAGACTTTTAGCCTTGCGAATAAAGATGATCTGAGCCACATCACCTTTGTCGTATAACCTGTAGCCGTTCTTCCGGCATTTATATGGCTTGATTAGTCCGATTCTTGAGTAATAACGCACAACGTCTGGTGTGACACCAGCAAGCCTGGCGGTCTCGCGTACGGTCACGGACTTGTTGCTCATAAACCTGATCCATCAAGAAGTATCTGATGCATTGAATTTACAACATGCGTGTAACTCACATGTCAAGTATCGGTTAAAGTAGAAATACTGGAAATTAAGAAATCAGGGTTATCTGGAGATCTGATCTGCCGGGTTAATTCCCGGGTGCGTCTCATCTGCGACCAGCAATACGATTAATCCGGAAATACCCATCGCGATGGCCACGAACCAGAATCCGCTGCTAATTGTACCCGTTATATTGGCCACGATACCAAGTAATATGGCACCGATGCCGTATCCAAGATCGCGCCAGAAACGATATATACCAATTGCAGAACCTCGCCAGTTCGGGTGTGATATGTCACTTACGGCGGCGCTGATGTTGGGATAAAGCAATGCCATACCGAATCCGGTCACGGCGGCTGACAGTGACCACCATAACAAGCCGTCACCCAGCAGCGTCATACTGACACCGGCACCACAAATCCACATACCCGATGTCACAGGCCAAAGCCGTCCGACATGATCAGACAGTTTACCGGTAACAAATTGCGACAATCCCCAGACAAAACCATAGACGCCAACAACCCAACCGATATCCGCCAGGCTTAAACCACGTTCGTATAAGTAAACCGGATAAAAGACCCAGATTATTGCATCAACAAATTTTTCGACCAATCCTGCCTGACTATAGGCAAACAGTCGTTTGTCACGCCAGGAAATTAATGTAAAGACGTCCCAGGTTGAGGGCTGTGTGGAAATATTAGTTGGGTAACGTGCTGCTGGTCCGAGTGACTTTCCTGAAGCAATGTGTGCGGCTTCAGCATGTGCCCAGGGCAAAGTGTCCTTTACCCAGAACTGTGTTGATAAAATAGCAATGAAGATGGTTAACAGACCAAACCATAATAGCCCGTCACGTGCACCTAACCATTCCGTTAAATAGGCCGTGGCAATACCAGCCAAAGCCACACCAAAGTAACCGGAGAATTCATTTAAACCGATCGTAAGCCCGCGTTGCCCTGGTTTTGTTAAATCCAGTTTTGCTGTCTGTGTCATTGACCAGGTCAATCCCTGGTTGACGCCTAATAATACAGTGGCGAAGACAATCCAGCTCCAGGAAGGAGCAAAATAGATAATTGGCGGTATTGGAAAAGCGATAAACCAGCCCAGCAGTAAAACATGCTTGCGCCCCACCCGTTCTGATAATCGTCCCGCAACAAAATTCATCGCGCCTTTCACAAAGCCGAATGCAATCACAAATGCCATGAGCAACAGAAACGAACCTTTGGGTACGCCAAATTCAGTTTCGGCCAGTGCTGGCACAACAGTTCGCATCATTCCTAATGTCAGGCCAACCAGCAGAACCTGCCATAACTGGTGACTGAACTGATGCAGGTTGGTTCGAATACCAAACTGATATGTATGCGGGGACACTATTTAACTTTATGCACAGGTGTTGGCAGAGACGATGCGATCCATTTCCGCAGGACGAGGCGGGATATTCGACGTGATGGCAGCGATAAACTCTTCTTTGTTGCCGATACGTAACATCGGGTTAAAGCGTTTTTCGAAGCCTATTGTCGAGACGGGTTTTCCGGATATATCTGCGCCGCAGACACTACCCGCCTGGTGGGCAGGATAAATTTCCGTGACATCGGGATACGTGAGTAATTTTCTATGCAGGGAATCAAACAGCATGCCGGCCATCTCTTTTTCGCGTCCAGCAAGGTCGGGGCGGCCGATACTACCGACAAATAATGTATCGCCAGTAAGAATGAACCAGGCAACGTTGCTGCGTCGGTTATCGGATACAGCAAGGCAAATACTGTCTAATGTGTGGCCGGGTGTGTGAATGACCTTCACATTGACGTTCCCTACTTCAATATTGTCGCTATCTTTGAGCGCAGTAAAAGGATATTCCAGGCTGGCATTCTCATGCAGGCAATATTTTGCACCGACCTGCTCAGCCAGTTTTCTGCCACCCGAAAGATGATCTGCATGGACGTGGGTTTCGATTACATGGGTAATTTCTACCTGATGATAATGGGCCTGCATACGAAACCAGTCTTCATCGCCAGCCACAACGTCAACTGCGATGGCCTTGCCCTTTGACCCACATCCGAGCAGATAGGAAAGTGAGGCCTCTTTTGTTGCTAACTGCTTGAAAAACATATTGAAACTCCCAATGAAAATCGACTCACACTTGACAACGATTCGATCATTTCCCAATATATGAATATTTACACATATGAGTAATAGCGCATATGAATGCTAACACATATCATGCAGAGGCTGTCAAGGACCTGAGCAAGGTGTTCAAGGTGCTCAGTGAACCGAATCGAATTCGGATTTTGATGAGTATGGGGCTGGAATGCGCACCCGTATCTGCCATCATCGCCAGAACAGGCTTGTCACAGACGAATGTCTCTTTTCATTTACGGGTGTTACGCGAGGCGGGACTGGTCAAAGGTGAGAGAAACGGGTCTTTTATCTTTTATTGTCTTTATGACACAAAGCTACTTGAGATATTGTCTGGCTTGACTGACTGGCGTGAAGCGTCGCAAAAAGCCCGTGAATCTGAATATACACAGTCAGCCTGATCACAGGCAATTGTTAATTACTCAACCGGTGAAACAAAGCCTTGTGGTTTAATCGCCAGAACTGAACAATTAATTTGATTAAGAATCGTTTCAGCCGTATTCCCCATAACGAAACCCGGTATACCGGTGCGCCCGACAGTTCCCATTATTATCAGATCGATTTCCAGTTTACTGGCTAATTCCGGTATCTCCTTACGGGGCCATCCTTTTATCATGTGCGTCTGTGGCTTCAGGTAATCGACGGTTTCTTTACCCAAATTATCAAATACTTCTTTAATTAGATTATCAAGTAATTTTGAATTATGTTGCTTGACGTCATCAATGTACGATTTTAGTTGATCATCCGGTACTTTCTGGAACGCGCCCTTCATAATACTTTCACCTATTGCCTCCCACGCATAAGCAATATGTAATTCAGAAAATTCAGAAAAAGCAAGTGAACATGACAATTCAAGAATGTCCTTGTTTAGCGAATGGCGTGTTTTTATTTCATCATTCGGATACGAGTCATTAACATCAACAGCTGCCATGATACGCTTGAAAGATTTTTTCGCTTTAGGGTTTACCAGCCACACCGGACATGGGCATTTTCGTAATAAATGCATATCATCGCTACTGAAGAAACGATCAAGCCAGAGTGTCTGGTTGGCATTTTTAATTACCAGGTCATGTCCCTGATTAATTACTTCCTGAATGATTTCAAGGAACGGTATTCCTGTTGCAACTTTTGCCGTAATCGTAACGTTTTTCTGATAGGATTTTGCCAGTGACTTGAGCTTGTCCAGATTTTCCTGTTCCTGGTTTTTTTGCAGGATATCGGATGTCGGCATGAATTCCGGTAGATTAGAAAAAACGGGAGTGGCGTCAATTACGTTAATAATAGTCAGTTCAGCCTGATTATTCTCTGCAAGCGCAACCGCACGTTCCAGTGCCGGGCTGTTATCGTTATACAGATCTGCTACAAACAGTATTTTCTTGAACCGCTTCATAATTCATTCCTTAGCATGTTTGTTATCTGGTCGGCAGCCTCGCGTGATGCATCTATGAAAGGGACAAGCACCAAATCCGCCCCGGCCTGCTTTAATTCATTTATCTGGGCTATTTTGTGCGCCGTCACGGCAATTTTGCCGTTAAATTCCAGTCGTTTCAATGTGTGCAACAGGGTCATATTTACATGTCGTTCCGGTACTGCGCAGACTATCCATTTTACGTCTGCAAGTGGGAGTGAAGCAATAAATTCAGGATCTTCGGCGTCACCGTACAGGACAGCGTTACCCTTAGCGTCGCTACTGTTTACCAAATCCGGATTGTAGTCAACATTAATGACCTGACATCCCCTTTTCCATAACTCTGCTGCGATTTCTGCACCGTAACGTCCCAGGCCAAATAAAATAACTGTCGGTTTTTTTGTGTCGACGACTATTTCGGGCGAACTTTCCTTGTTCGAATTACGTCTTTCAAAAATATCCAGTAATGGTGACAACCATTCATATAACGTGTGTGAGTAAATGATCATATAAGTTGAGGCACTAATAGTGATTAACCCGACCAGGGTAATTAATCCCATGGTTTCGCCGCTGATATGACCTAATGAGAGACCTAACGCACCGAGTATCAGTGAAAACTCGCTTATTTGTGCTACAGTCAAGCCCGCCATGAATCCTGTACGTTTTTTGTAACCCAGCGCCCCCATGATAACCATTACGATCAGTGGATTCCCTATCAGGACAAATAATGAAAAAATGACAGATTCAAAAAGTTGCGCGCCAAGTAAATCCAGGTTCAGCCTGGCGCCCAGATCAAGAAAGAAAAACAACAATAGAAAGTCACGTAAACTGACCAGTCTTGCACCCAATGCGTCTCGAAAAGGCGTTGACGCCAGTGAGACACCCGCAATAAATGCACCCACTTCCTTGCTAAAGCCCAGTTCGGCGCCAAGTGTGGCAAGTGATACAGCCCAGGCTATGCCAAACAGGACCAGCAATTCCTGAGATTTGGAAAGCATGGGTAAAGCCCAGGGAAAAACGAAACGCATTACCAGGCCGGTACCGATAAGAAAAGCAATACCTTTTGCAAGTACAATCAGTGTATCAAGTCCGGCCTGCGATTCATGTGTACCGCTGAATGCATTTAATCCAATCATCACTATGACAACGACCAGATCCTGGACAATCAGGAAACCTAATGCGATACGGCCATGTAGCGTGTCTATCTCACGTTTATCAGACAGTAGCTTGACGATAATAATCGTACTGGAAAATGTAAGGGCGACAGCAACATATAATGCAGGTACGGGTTCCATTCCCAGCCCGATCGCAATGAAGTAACCGATAATACTGGTGAACGCAACCTGCCCCAGGCCGGTCGCAAGTGCTACCGGTCCCATGGTACGAATAATATGTAAATCCAGTTTCAGGCCGACGACAAATAACAAAAGCGTGATGCCCAGCCTGGCAAGCAAATCGACCTGGTCGTTTGCGCTAACCCATCCCAGTACGGCCGGACCAGCCAGAATACCTACAGCAATAAATGCAACAATCAGGGGTTGCCGTAGCTTTACGCCAATCGCGCCAATGATTGCGGCCATCAGCAGGAGAACGGTTATTTCAGTGAAAATGTCCGGAAACAATCTATGCGTTCCTTCAATAATAGTATTGTGTGATTTTTAATCATCACTGTCATTTTTGTATCAGTAGGTGAAATGATTTAATTCCCTGACTGTCATGTGATAATTTATACAGCATAAATACAAAAATTAAAGGATTAGTATGCAATACCGTTTCAGGCGGCTATTTATTCTTGTCACAGGATGTGTATTTCCAGCATTTGGTCTGTTGGCAGATGAGCAATCCAGCCAGATCGTCAAAGACCGACCACAATGGGAATTTGGTGTTGGTGTCGGTGCGCTGGACCTGCCACATTACCGTGGCTCTGATCAACGCGAGACCTACGCAGGCCCCGTTCCCTATGTGCGCTATCATGGTAAACGCCTGCAGGTGGATCGTGAGGGTGGGCGCTATTTTTTTATTAACCGGGACAGGCTGAAACTGGATATCAGTGCGGCTTTTGCTTTTCCGGTTGATAGTGACGATAACGATGCGCGCCGCGGCATGTCGGACCTGGATCCGATTCTGGAGCTGGGACCCCGTATTCAATGGTATCTGTATGAAAGTACGGATAATCGTTTTCGAGTACGGGCCGGTTTTCCGGTTCGCCTGGCACTAAACCTTTCAGAGATTCGCAATACCGGCTGGATCTTTTCACCTTACATACAATTCCGTTACTTTTCCGGAATGGAGACGGCGTTATCTATTGGGCCGATGTGGGCAACGGAAAAATATCATGATTACTACTATCAGGTTGATCCGCAGTTTGCGACAGCCGAACGCCCTGCTTACGATGCACGCGCTGGATTCAGTGGATACCGCCTGACGCTGACCAATAATCAGCGCATTAGCAAGCGCTGGTGGTGGGGAGGCTTTATTCGCTACGATTCACTGTCAGGTACAACCTTTGAAGACAGTCCGCTCGTACGCCAAGACGACTCCGTCATGTATGGACTCGTTTTCTCTTATATAATTAATCCAGTACAGGATTATTACCGTACACCGTTTGAGTAAATTGATCATAAATCTGGTTAATTAGTTTCCTCTGATTGATTGGAGTTATGAGTCCTATCTATCTGAAAAGTCTGTTATTCCATAGTTGGGTAAGTACCCTACCCTGCCACTGTGTTTAAATAATAAAATTTATTAATTAGCTAACACTGTGGCTGTACGTTATCTATATATGTAAAAGTAATTAACTACATTAAAGGGAATCATATGGCTACTGAGATGGACCCCGTTATCGGCGTATGGTACCGGGACAGTGAATCTGGCCGGTTATTTGAAGTCGTTGCCATAGATGAAGATGATGGGACAGTTGAAGTTCAGTACTTTGAGAGTGAAGTGGAAGAAATTGATATCGACTCGTGGTATGAGCTTACATTAGAACCTGCCGCAGAACCGGAAGACTGGTCTGGACCGTTTGATGATCTGGTTTCTGATGATTTTGGCGACACGGAAGAGCCGATGCACCCGGAGCACTGGGGAAGTCCGTTAGATGATGTTGAAGGTGAAGTGAGTTACGAATTCGATTAACTCAGACATCCAGCATCAGTTTCAACGGCTTTCTCATACCGGCAATTTTGCAGGCCTGTTGTCCATAACCATAAGGAAACAGGCTATACAGAAACTTTCGATTTACGATATCTTTACCCAGTTTGTTGCCAAGATCCTTGAGGGCATGGCGCGCTTCCGGCACAACCTGGTATCTGTCGTAATATTCGCGAACAAAGTTTACAACTTCCCAATGGTGATCGCTCATGCTGATATCCAGCAGTTCGGCCATCCTGTATGCGACATTTGTGTCCCAGTCCGCCGGATCCAGCAAATAGCCTTCATCATCGGTCTCAATTCTTTTGCCCTGTACTTCCATAAACTGCATAGCTGATTAATGCTCGTGTTGTAGCACGCCAACCTGACGCATTTTGGCGAGGCCGGTTTGCCTTGCATGTTCAACAAAACCCTTGTTACGCCAGAAAAAGGCGCCGGGCATGGTGGTGGGTATTACCAGTACATAAAACAGTGCGCGTCCAATCAGCGAGCCTGTGAGTAACGTTAACCCGAGAATAGTCAGGCCCAGGATTGTCAGCACAGATGATTCAGTGCCCATGGTATACAGTATTACGCTGCCTGCCAGCGCAATAACCAGTAACGTGATGCGTAGCAACCAGGTCTTGCCATAGCGTGTCGATTGTTCGTACAAGGAAGCAGCACCTTCGCCTCCCTGTCTGTTCATGGCACGTTGATGAAAATACAGGCCAATCGCCTCTGCTGCCAGGCCAGTGAAGATGATACCGGATAAAAATTTACTGACGACGGTATCAGTCGCGCCCGTCAACATGGCATAAACGAACAATATAAACCCACCCAGACTTAACATGTTGCCGTAGAAGCTGGTCAACACCTGCCAGTGGTTCCAGAACGGTCTGGCAGGAATACGGTAAATCTTGTGCATAAAGTACAGGGCAACAAATCCCGCCAGACTACCCGTCCATGCCAGTGTGGAGGTGATGATTGTCGACGATGCGTTACCAAATAACGTTAATAAGCCAGGAAAGGTAGCCAATAGCGTGTATAGACCGAGCAGATTATAAAATACAGCGACGCCTGCCACTTCGCGACTCACAGGTGAATAACGTAAATTATTAAAGGCACGATAGAAACGATGCGGTCGACCAAGGTGCATGGTGGATAAGAACAGAGCAACCGTCTCTGCACCCAGGAGAGTCCAGAGCATTACCGGTAGTCCGATCGGCGAGGTGGTTGCCGTAAATGCGTTTATTCCTAGCAGTGGCGCCAGTGTGATCAGTAAAAATACACCTATCACCGCCTGGGTAATGAGCGTAAAAATGACGAGGGGATCTTCGCGTGAACGAAGTTTGGACAGGTTCCATTGTTTCTGTTGTTTTTGTTTTCGAACTTTTGGTTTGAATTCACCCTGCCCTTGCTCGTCGCGTTCATATTTCAGTGGAATACTGTCCGGCCGTGTCAGTTCACGTGGCAGTGTTTTGGTCTGTTGAAAGCGAATGTTTGGATTGGTAATGGAGGTATCAGGAAATCCCGGAATCTGTGTCTGTAATTGATCCCGGTTCTCAGGCGTTGTTTCAACAACACCAAAATCCAGTGCACCAGCCAGACAGGCCGAGGCACAGGCTGGTTTTAATCCGGCTTCGAGTCGATCGACGCACATATTACATTTGTGAACATGACCACGCTCTGTATCCAGTTGCGGTGCGTTATACGGGCAAACCCATGTGCAATAACCACAGCCAAAACAGATGTCCGGATCCTGCAGAACAGCACCATATTCGGCAAACTTGGTATAGGCACGTGTCGGGCATCCTTTCAGGCAAACGGGATTGTCACAGTGGTTGCACGCCATGGAAATATTCAGACGCGTATAGTTCGGATAACTGCCACCTTCTACATAACCAACGGAACGATAAGCAAGGTACGGAGGCAGGTTGTTCTTCTCGCTACATGCGGATTCACAGGCGTGGCATGAAATACAGTTGTCCGCATTAAAATAAAACCCGTGCTGCTTGTAACGGTTGGGATTATTGGCCAGGTTTTCTTCGCCATTAATATTGAGCGGCTTGTTCGCTAACGGGTCTTTTTCATCGACCAGGCTGATTTTGTTGCCATATTGATTGACGTCCGGTGCTTTTACATCAGGCAATAATGCATAAGACGGTTCATCTTCACGTACTTTAAACATCTTTAATATCCTCTCGCTGCCCGGTTACGTATAGCAGCATTTTCCTGATCGTCAGCGGGTTCAATATTGACTGCACATTGCTTAAAAGCCGGCTGTCGTGAATGCGGATCCAGCAAACCCAGCGTGAGGCGGTTAACACATTCATGAAAGTGAAATGGAATAAATACCATGTTGGGTGAAACGCGATGTGTCAGTTGTACCATCACAACTGCATCACCCCGGCGTGAAGTCAGACGTGCATATCCACCATGCTCGATTCCGAGTTCGTGTGCGGCATCGGGATTCATTTCCATGTAGGGTGTCGGACTGAATTTGTTCAGGTTACCTACTTTGCCGGTTCTTGTGCGAGTGTGAAAATGCTCGACGACCCTGCCGCTGTTTAGCCAGAATGGATATTCATCATCCGGGCGTTCGTTATTATCAACAAACGGTAATGGGACCAGCTTTGCCCGCTTATCGGGATAGGCGAACTGGCCGTCAGTATAAAGGCGTTGCGCACCTTTCTCTTCACCATCCGGACATGGCCACTGGATACCACGTTGTTTTTCTATTTTCTCGTGTGTCATTCCCGAATAGTCCAGCATACGGCCTTTGGAAAGCTGGCGTAGTTCTTCAAAGACATCACTGGATGATTCCGGAAACCTGACTTTTTTACCCTGGTCAAAGCGCTTTGCCATCTGGTTGAAAATCCACAGATCAGGTTTTGATTCAGCATGTGGCTTGACAACGTTTCGAATCAGGTTGACGCGTCTTTCAGTATTGGTGAAACAACCTTCCTTTTCTGCCCAAACCGCCGCAGGCAGATACACATGGGCGTACTCATTGGTTTCGCAGTCCGCATATGCATCCTGTACAACCAGGAATTCCAGTTTCTCCAGTGTTTTACGTATACGCGCCGTGTTGCTCATGGATGTCATAGGGTTGGTCGCAACAACCCACAATCCCTTGATTTGACCTGTTTCTATGGCAGGGAAAATATCTGTCTGAAACAGTCCGCGTTTCTTTGGAAAGAACTCCTTGTCTATTCCCCAGAAACTGGCGATTTCTTCGCGGTCTTTTTCATTTTCCAGTGTGCGGTAACCCGGCAAACCGGAGCAGGATGACCATTCGCGTGTGCCCATGGCATTACACTGGCCGGTAATCGATAAACTGGTCCCGCCGGGTTTACCAATATTACCGGTTATCAGATTGAGATTATTAATTCCGCATACGCCATCCGATCCATGCGTGCTTTGATTGATGCCCATGGTCCAGATTGTCATAGCCGCACCGGCTTTGGCATAAGTTCTGGCGACATTACGAATCGTATCTTCATCTATACCGCAAATGCGTGAAGCAGTGAGTGGATCGTACTGTTCTATTACTTTAATAAACTCTTCATAACCGCTGGTGTGCTGTTCAATATAGTTTTTATCTTCCAGGCCCTCATCGAGGATGACGTGTGCCAGGCTGTTCAACAATGCCAGGTCGGTACCGGGCGTTACCGGTAAATGAATGTCTGCCATTTGTGCAAACATGGTAACGCGGGGATCAACCACGATAACCGGAAATTTACGTTTCTCCAGCGCCTGCTTGAGTCGCCAGAAAATAATTGGGTGTTGTTCGGGTAAATTGGAACCGATTGCCAGCAGGCATTCCGTATGTTCAAAATCTTCATAACATCCTGGTGGACCGTCTGAACCAAATGAGCGCTTGTAGCCTGATACAGCGGATGACATACACAAGGTCGTATTGCCATCATAATTATTTGTACCAATAACACCACGGGCCAGTTTACCTAACGTATAAAATTCTTCCGTCATGATCTGGCCGGTGGAAACTATCGCAAACGCATCCCGGCCGTATTGTCCCTGTATACGCTTGATTTCATCACCGACTTTATCGAGCGCCGTATCCCAGTCTGTTTTTGCAAACGGTTTATAGTACTTGTCACGGATGAGTGGAGTTTCACCTCGTCCATCAGACCTGAACAGTTCATGCTCAAAAATACCTTTCAGGCATAATTTGCCGCGGTTAACATCCGCACCGCCAACGCCACGTGTCGCGACTGCTTCACCCTCTGTATTTATGCCTACTTCGATTGAGCATCCAGTCGAGCAGTAGCCACAAGTCGTGTATTTCCAGTCAACGACACCCTTATCGGCGATTTTAATGGGATTCTTGTTCTTGCGACCAAACAGCATAAGTTAATTTCCTGTCGTACTATGAATTAATCCTGAGGACAGCCTTCATTGGGTATCAGGGACAAATAAACGGTATTATTTTCCATTTTGATCGGGAAACTGGCGGCGCAGCCTTCATCCGGCGCAACAGCCGTGCCGGAGTCAAGACTGATTTTCCAGTCATGCAGTGGGCAGGCGACCCTGTCACCATGTACGATGCCCTGTGATAATGGCCCACCTTTGTGCGGACATTTATCACGCAATGCAAATACCCTGTCGTCAGCCGTGCGAAATATGGCGATATCGCCGTCCGGTGTTTGTACGACACGCGCCCCAAGCCTGGGAATTGAATCCAGTTCGCCTACTTCAAGCCAGTCAGTAATGTCGTTTTGTTTCGTTGCTTGCATGGTAATATGTCCTCAGCCGACTTTTTTGATGGGTGTGAATTCGTGCTGCTCTGCACCTTCAGCACGTTGCTTCCAGGGATCGTCCTGCATGAATTTTTGTGAATAAAGAAAGCGTCCGGCCAGTGCTTTACGGTTTTCTTCGTCTTCAACAATTTTTTCCTTCACATAACTCAGGCCGACCCGCTCGATCCAGGGTGCGGTACGCTCCAGATAATGTGCTTCTTCACGATAGAGCTGAATAAATGCGGCACTGTATTCCATTGCCTCTTCTTCCGTTTTCACGCTGCATAACAGATCGGTTGCGCGCACCTTGATGCCGCCGTTTCCACCGACATGCAGTTCATAACCGGAATCGACACAAACAACACCAAAGTCCTTAATCGTTGCTTCGGCACAATTTCGTGGACAGCCTGATACCGCCATCTTGAATTTATGTGGCATCCAGGAACCCCAGGTCATTTTTTCCAGCTCGATACCCAGGTGGGTAGAATCCTGTGTACCAAAGCGGCACCATTCTTTTCCAACGCAGGTTTTTACGGTACGTAATGCCTTACCATAAGCGTGACCGGAAACCATACCGGCCTCGTTGAGATCTTTCCAGATGACCGGTAACTCTTCTTTCTTCAGACCGTACAGGGCAATGCGTTGACCACCTGTCACATGAACAGTCTTGACCTTGAATTTCTCAGCCACGTCGGCGATGGCACGTAATTCATTTGGCGTGGTACCGCCACCCCACATTCTTGGAATGACCGAAAAGGTACCGTCTTTCTGAATATTGGCATGGGCACGTTCATTAATGAAGCGTGACTGGGAATCATCGGTCTTGAGATCCGGCCACTGGCAAACCAGGTAATAGTTCAGCGCTGTTCGGCACTTTGGACAGCCATCGGGTGTTTTCCACTCCAGGAATTCGCGTACAGCCGGGATGGA
The DNA here is from genome assembly GCA_937967995.1 of uncultured Gammaproteobacteria bacterium. Taxonomy (GTDB): domain Bacteria; phylum Pseudomonadota; class Gammaproteobacteria; order UBA6429; family Thiohalophilaceae; genus CALBTB01. Next base: position 317,631 of record CALBTB010000009.1, on the reverse strand, counting down.
TTTCAGTTCCTGTTCGCGAATGACGCGGCGAATATCGTCATGCGTATGATCGGTACAACCGCACAGGGGTTTTTGATGCGGCGCAACGGAATAATCACCACCGACCGTATGTGCCAGTAAGGCTTCGACCAGTCCGGTACAGGAACCACAGGAGCTGGATGCCTTGGTGTGTGCGCGCACATCTTCAAGCGTAAACAGTTTCTTTTCGGTGATGGACTTGATGATGTCACCCTTGCAGACACCATTACAGCCACAGATTTCGGCACTGTCAGACATGGATACGACACGGTTGTCATCACCATGGCCAGAATCGCCAAGATGTGCCTGACCAAACAGAAGTGTTGAACGAAAGTCGGATATGTCAGTTTCGTCACGCATCAGATCGAAGTACCAGGTACCATCAATCGTGTCTCCGTACATGACAGCGCCCTTGATGCGATTGTCCTGCACAACCAGTTTGCGATAAACACCGCTCGCCGCATCCTGGAAAATAAGTTCTTCTGTGTTGTCGTTACCATTAAAATCTCCGGCCGAAAACAGATCAATGCCGGTGACTTTCAGTTTGGTAGAAGTTATCGACCCTTCATAGCGGCCAATACCATGTTGCGCAAGATGATTGGCACACACTTTGGCCATTTCAAATAACGGTGCAACCAGCCCATAAGCCTGTCCGCGATGTTGTACACATTCGCCGACCGCATAGATACGGGGATCGTAGGTCTGTAATGTATCGTTAACCACAATGCCTCGTTCGCAATGAATACCGCTTTTCTTTGCCAGCTCGATATTCGGGCGAATTCCCACGGCCATGACCACCAGGTCAGCATAGATTTCAGTTCCATCTTTCAGACGTACTTTTTCGACCCGCTGTTTTCCGATGATCGCCTCTGTCTGAGCAGACAACAGGAAATGCATGCCACGTTCTTCGAGGGATTTACGCAGCATGTTCGCTGCCGGCGCATCAAGCTGGCGTTCCATCAATGTGTCCATCAGATGCACAACGGTGACACTCATACCCTGCTGCATCAATCCATTTGCAGCTTCCAGTCCCAGTAAACCACCACCAATAACAACCGCGTGTTTATGCTGTTTGGCAACATCAATCATGACATTGACATCGTGTATGTCTCTGAATGAAATGACACCTTCAAGATCATTTCCGGGCAGTGGCAGAATAAATGGATTCGAACCGGTGGCAATTAACAGGCGATCATACTCAGCCGTTGTTCCGTCAGAAGCTATGACCTGACGAGATGCCCGATTGATTTCAGAAATTTCTTTGCCTTTATGCAAGGTAATATTGTTATCTTCATACCAAGCGGCGTCGTTCAGAATGATATCGTCAATGGTTTTTTCACCGGCCAGCACGGGTGACAGCATGATGCGGTTGTAGTTTTCATAGGGTTCGGCGCCAAACACCGTAATGTCATACTGTTCCGGTGCAATCTTGAGTAATTCCTCGAGTGCGCGTATACCGGCCATACCGTTTCCGATAACAACCAATCGTTCTTTCATGCCTGTCTCCATGCTTTTACTGACTAATTACAACCGGTAGAGCAACTGTTGTGCCATTTATTAGCAAAATCTTAATTATTTGATAACATATTGTTTTTAAATGAAATATTTACTTAGATAGGGCTGAACTATCCCGAAATGGAGAGAACAGACTGAACAGGATTGGTGCACAGTGCTTTAAAGTTGCTTCACAACAATGCATTACGGGCGAGATTACCTGCCCGTTTCTGTGCACTGATGCGTCGTGCTCAGGCTGTTTATGCACAATACATGTGCAATATTGGCCTGAGAATTCTACGCGAAAAAATAAATACTAAATAAAACAACATGTTACAAAACTGGCACAAAGTTTGTAATAGGCGAGCTGGTTGATTGAATTTTAAAACAGGAGTTTAGCCACATGGCTTCGCAGGACAGTGCCTCAAAATTAAACTTATTCTCGTTTAGCGGTAAAACCCGAATTCTCCATTTAACCTGGTTTGCATTTTTCCTGAGTTTTTACGTATGGTTCAACCATGCACCTCTACTGGGATCTATCGGGAAGGCTTTTGATCTTACCGACCAGCAAATCAAGGCCCTGTTAATTCTTAACGTCGCATTGACGATTCCGGCCCGTATCATCATCGGCATGCTGGTGGACGCATTTGGTCCAAGACGCATGTATTCGCTCCTGTTGTTTATTTCCAGCTTCCTGTGCTTTGGTTTTGCCTTTGCCGACAATTACGAGCGCCTGGCCTTGATGCGATTCTTACTGGGTTTTGTCGGTGCCGGTTTTGTTATCGGTATTCGCATGGTTAGCGAGTGGTTCCCGGCCAAACAGGTGGGTGTGGCAGAAGGTATCTATGGTGGATGGGGTAATTTCGGGTCCGCCGCGGCTGCACTGTCACTGCCGACTATCGCCCTGCTGTTCGGTGGTGATGATGGCTGGCGTTATGCGATTGGCATCACCGGTGTACTCGCGCTGGTTTATTCTGCGATTTACTTTTTCAGCGTCTCAGACACGCCAAAGGGTTCTACCTATTTTAAACCCAAACGTTCCGGTGCCATGGAAGTGTCCAGTAAAGGTGATTTATTCCTGTACCTGATTATGAATATTCCGATGTATGCGGCGCTCGCGGTATTAACGTGGAAACTGGGTGCAGACAATCTTAAAATGCTTAGCGCAACAATCGAAAACAGTATTTACCTGGTATTGATTGGTATATACGTCTTTCAGACAATTCGAGTCTTCCAGGTCAATAGTCATATTTTCAAGGAACCGGTACCCGAAATAGAGCGTTACAAGTTCAAGCAGGTTGCTGTACTCGATCTCGCCTATCTGGTTACTTTTGGTTCCGAACTGGCTGTTGTTTCCATGTTGCCACTCTTCTTTATGGATACATTTGAGTTATCACAGGTAACAGCCGGCCTGCTCGCATCGGGTTATGCTTTCATGAACCTGGTAGCGCGCCCCAGTGGCGGACTGTTCAGCGATAAATTTGGTCGCAAGAAAACACTGTTGATTCTCCTGGTTGGTCTGGCAGTCGGTTATTTTCTGATGGGGCAAATCGACAGCTCCTGGCCGTTACTACTGGCAGTCATTATCACCATGGGATGTTCTTTCTTCGTACAATCAGGTGAAGGCGCCGTTTTTGCCCTGGTACCACTGGTTAAACGTCGCTTAACCGGACAGGTTGCCGGTATGACGGGTGCTTATGGTAATGTCGGTGCGGTTTCATTTCTGACCGTGTTATCGTTTGTCACGCCACAAATCTTCTTCATGGTGATAGGACTGGCTGCGCTTGTCACAATTGTCGCAGTATTCTTCTTCCTGGAAGAGCCCAAAGGACACATGACAGAAGTGTTGCCGGATGGCACCGTGCAGATGATTGAAGTCAACTAACAGTGCTATGATGAGCCTATGTGCGCAAAACTCGTCATCGAATCGGGCCAGTCTAGCAAGGCTGGTATCAAGCACCGTAATGAAGATGCGTGTGGCATTCGCATACCGGATGATCTGCTGTTAACCACCAAAGGCATCGCTATCGGTATCGCCGATGGCGTAAGCGGAAGTGAAGCAGGCATGGAAGCCTCACAGGCTTCTATTGATGGCTTTCTGACAGATTATTACAGTACACCGGAAAGCTGGACCGTCAAAACTTCGGTCCACAAGGTCCTGTCTGCATTAAATCACTGGCTACATGGCAACAGCCAGCGCCGCTATCATACAGCCAGTGGCATGGTGACGACCTTTTCTGCGCTGGTTTTAAAATCAAATACCGGTTACCTGTTCCATGTCGGTGACACACGAATCTATTTACTGCGCGACGGATTACTTGAGTGCCTCACAACCGACCATAAGGTTGTGATCAGTGAAAGCAAGGAATTCCTGTCCAGGGCCATGGGTATGGACCTGATGATGGATATCGACTACAGGGAAATCAATTTAAAGCGTGGTGACGTTTTTATTCTGGTATCTGATGGTGTCTATGAGTTCATCAGGAACCAGGAATTTATTGAGGCAATCAAGCAGTGCGATACGCTGGATATGGCCGCAGAGCAAATTGTTGATCTTGCGCTGGCTAACAAAAGCCATGACAACGTTACCTGCCAGGTTGTTCGTATAAAACAACTGCCAAAGGAAAATGAAGACGAATTTTACAAACGCCTGACTGAACTGCCCTTTCCACCCGTGCTTGAACCCGGTCAAATTCTTGATGGATACAAGGTACTCAGGCATCTGCATTCCACCAATCGTACCGAAGTATATCTGGTGGAAGATACTCACAGTAACCAAACCTTGATTCTTAAGGCGCCATCCATAAATTTTGAAGACGATCCATTGTATATCAACCAGTTTCTACATGAAGAATGGGTAGGAAGGCGCATATCCAATTCGCATGTGCTGAAAGTAGTGACATCCCGTCGTGAACGCCAGTGCCTGTATTATGTGACTGAATATGTCGAGGGAATCAGCCTGCGACAATGGATGACGGACAATCCTGAACCGGATTTGCAGATCGTACGTACGATTGTCGAACAGATCATGCTTGGGCTGCGTGCTTTTCATCGCCTGGAAATGATTCACCAGGACCTTAAACCCGAGAATATTCTGATCGACAAGCATGGCACAGTTAAGATCATCGATTTCGGTTCGACCAAAATTGCCGGGATCGAGGAAATCAGCACACCGCTGGAATCCCGGGGTGTGCTTGGCACAGTTAACTATTCCGCACCTGAATATCATCTTGATCAGCGTGGCACAGCACTTTCTGATCTTTTCTCTCTCGGTGTCATAACCTATGAGCTTTTATGCGGCAAGCTACCCTATGCCAGGGAAATGACAGCGCGAAACATTTATCGCTTACAATACAAATCAATTCGTGAAGTTCGCCAGGACTTGCCTTACTGGCTTGACAAGACACTGGCGAAAGCCGTGCAAATTAATCCGCAAAATCGTTATGCGGATATTTCAGAATTTGTTTATGCGTTATCCCATCCTGATACTGATCCGGGCAGCGAGGATTTTATTCCATTCCTGGAACGCAATCCTGTAAAAGTGTGGAGATTTATTGCGCTTGCCTTATTTATAAGCAATTGTATTCTGCTGTATTTGTTATTTAAATAAAGCCATCCATGGCGAGGGTTGAATAATTCTTCAGGCAGCTTTGCTTGATTTGACCACGCGCAGACCTTTGTCTTCAGATTTTTGCCGTTCATAAAGAAACTTGAGAACGCCCGCACGATAGTGGTTGTATTCAGAGCTATCGGCAAGAACAACCCGGTTACGTGGGCGTGGCAGATCAATCGACATGATTTCCCCGACCTGTGCAGCAGGTCCGTTGGTCATCATCACAATGCGGTCAGACAGTAAGACGGCCTCATCCACGTCATGGGTGATCATGATGACGGTATTATTCAGGCGCGCCTGGATTTCTATCAGAGAATCCTGCATGTGTGCCCGGGTCAATGCATCGAGTGCACCAAACGGTTCATCCATCAGTAGCACCTTCGGTTCCATGGACAAGGCGCGCGCAATACCGACCCGTTGTTTCATACCGCCGGAGATTTCATCCGGGCGTTTGTGCATGGCGTGCTCCATGTGGACCAGTTCCAGGTTATGAATAACCCAGTCACGCATTTCCGCTTTGGACTTTATACCTTTAAACACCTGCCTGACGGCCAGTTCGACATTTTCATACGCCGTTAGCCAGGGTAATAACGAGTGATTTTGAAACACCACTGCCCTGTCCGGCCCCGGCTCATTGACTTCCTTGCCGTCCAGAATAACACCACCGGTTGTTGCCTGGTAAAGACCTGCGACAACATTGAGCACGGTGGATTTACCGCAACCGGAGTGACCAATCAACGAGACAAATTCACCTTTACCGATTGTCAGCTGAATATCATCAAGCGCACGAAAAGGACCGTCTGGTGTTTCAAATTCCATCGACATATGTGAAATTTCAAGATGTGCCATTATTTTTCTCCCGATTATCTTAAGGTTGCGCTCTTGTCCCAGTTAACCCGACGCTGTAGTAACAGCATCATCCTGTCCAGCAGAAAGCCAATCAGGCCAATTGCCAGTACTGCCACCATGATTCTGGCCAGCGAATTGGAACTGCCATTCTGGAATTCATCCCAGACAAATTTTCCGAGGCCTGGATTTTGTGCCAGCATTTCAGCTGCGATAAGAACCATCCAGCCAATACCAAGAGAAACACGCAGACCCGCAAACATCATCGGAATGGATGATGGCAACACGATTTTAAAGATATTCGTCATCCAGCCAAGACGCAGGACGCGACTGACATTGACCAGGTCCTTGTTAATAGACGACACACCAACGGTCGTATTAATGATGGTTGGCCACATGCAGCACAAGGTCACTGTGATGGCCGAATTGAGAAAAGACTTCTCAAACAACGGGTCATCGGTGATATAAACGGCACTGACGATCATTGTCACGATGGGCAACCAGGCCAGAGGTGAAACCGGTTTGAACATCTGAATAATCGGATTTAGTGCAGTATAAAGCGTGCTGCTCAGTCCGCAGATTATACCGATGGGAATCGCAATCAGGGTTGCCACCAGAAATCCTGTCAGTACGGTGACAATACTGGTGACAATCTGATCAAAGAACGTCGGCTTTCCCGTATAGGCGCGAATTTTTACTTCGGCGTCCGGATTGCTTGCCAGTTTACGTTCGTTACGTTTATGTTGACGCTCATAGAATGCCGTTTCCTTGTCGCGCTCTTCCATATGTTCGTCATACAGCGTCACGGTTTGTTCCCAGACCTTGCCCGGGCCGGGCACGACACCCAGCGACGTTTTAATTTGAGATGCTACCGCACCCCATAAAAGCAGGAAGATGGCAATAGATATTAACGGTACGCCAAGCTTGTTAAAGACCACTTTTGGATCTTTTACCTTATCTAAAATTATTGCTGATGCAAGATTCATCATTCAACCCTCATTAAAAATTAAATCTTGTCTTTACCTTTTAAACCAATCGGAAACTTCTTCAGATAGTCATTGGGCTTGGTGCCGTCATAGGTAATGCCATCAATGAAATGTGTCTGAGGTTTACGGAATCCGGTTTCTTTTTCAAAGTCCGGAAAGTCTTTGGCAGCCAGTTTGCCTTCTTTAATCAACTCTTTGGCAGCCTGTGCATAGATATCAGGACGATATACTTTTTTAGCGATGTCCTTGTACCAGTTGTCCGGTTTATGATCCGAAATTTGTCCCCAGCGGCGCATCTGGGTCAGGTACCAGATCGCATCACTGTAATACGGGTATGTGGCGTAATAACGGAAGAAAACATTGAAATCCGGCACGGGGCGCTTGTCGCCTTTTTCGTACTCAAAGGTACCGGTCATGCTGTTTGCAATAACGTCATAATCTGCACCAACATACTGGCTCTTGGAAAGAATTTTTACTGCTTCAGGGCGGTTCTTGTTGTTGTCCTTGTCCAGCCAGTCAGCTGCACGAATCAGTGCCTTAACGACACGAATATGCGTGTTAGGATATTTGTCCGCCCAGGCCTTGCTGACACCGAATACTTTTTCAGGATTATCTTTCCAGATTTCGTAATCGGTGATAACCGGTACGCCAATTCCCTTGAACACAGCCTGCTGGTTCCAGGGTTCACCAACGCAATAGCCATAAATTGTACCGGCCTCAAGCGTTGCGGGCATTTGTGGTGGTGGTGTAACGGATAGTAATGCATCGGCCTTGATCTGACCGCTGATATCGCCTTTGTGCGGCGCATAGAAGCCAGGATGAATACCACCTGCGGCAAGCCAGTAACGTAATTCATAGTTGTGTGTGGATACCGGGAATACCATTCCCATTTTGAAAGGCTTGCCTTCTGCCTTGTATTTTTCAACGATGGGTTTCAGGTAATCGGCCTTGATGGGATGGACAGGTTTACCATCCTTGTGCGGCACCAGTTTCTTCATTTGTGCCCATATGTCATTGGATACGGTAATACCATTACCGTTCAGATCCATGCTGAACGCTGTGATCACATGCGCCTTGGTACCAAAACCAATGGTCGCACCAAGTGGCTGCCCGGCCAGCATGTGCGCGCCATCCAGCTCACCATCGATCACGCGATCCAGTAATACTTTCCAGTTTGCCTGGGGCTCGAGCGTGACATACAGCCCTTCGTCTTCGAAGTACCCCTTTTCATAGGCAATGGCCAGTGGTGCCATGTCGGTTAATTTAATAAATCCAAACTTCAGTTCCTCTTTTTCCGGGTCGCCAACTGCAGCGAAAGCCTTGTCGGATACCAGAATCATCAGGCTCAGCATCAAGCCCAACAGGACGAACCACATTTGATGAATACGTTGTTTCATCCCCACACAATGCATGTTCATATCAACCTCATCGATCAATTAATTAAGTCAAAAAAAACGCCCACACACAAGAAATGCAAAAATTTCCTGTCTGCGGGCGCCGTTACCCAAATTCACCTGAGTAATTGCAATGCCTGTGCCAGAATATTAGGAATATCTTAACTCGTTGATATTAATGGTATTATTATGGCTATTCGATTGGGTGCACGAAAATGCACAGGATCGACGCTCTTTTAAAGTGCATTTATATGGGGCATTGTTAACTTGAATGACCATTATCGTGCAAACAAAAACAGCCCGTGTCAGACAACGGGCTGTTTTCGAGTGTATGACGGAACTTGTGTGGTTCAGGCCGCTTCGCTGGCTGCTGCATCCTTCATGGTTGTCGCCAATAAGACATAGGTATCCGTCCAGGCCTGTTTGACATCCGGTGTAAATGCATCACCCAGTCCCTGTTCGAGGGTCCAGAGTAATGCGGCACCGACAGTATCATAGTGTTCATCTTTCACACCGTAACCGACATGCCGTTTTCCGAGGTCCTGTACGGCTGGCACGATGGCATCCAGATTATTCAAACCATTCACCGCCGTGTTGATCATGGCCATTAATTTTCTGCCCTGTTCAGCCATGTCGCTTGTGAACATTGATTCAAGCGAGGGATCCAGTTCAAACAATTTACCGTAAAATAATTCTGCAGCTTTATCAGAAATCGGTTTCACTTTGGCCCAGGTATCGGTGACAAGTTTTACTTGTGCAGGTGTCATTTTCATTCCTCCTTTGAGTTAACTTTTGACAGGTATACGAATAACTACGCCGCCCATGACATCACCGATTTTAAAATCTGTGCGAGGTGTATCCTTGTGTTCGTTATGACACGATACACATGCTGGCGCAACAGCCACATCGGGATAGATGGCAGTGAAGTATTTGGTGCCTCCCAGTTCTTCTTCGCCATAGAAGTTTTTACCCGGGTTTTCGGCAATATAGGTCAGTCCTTTTTTCTCAATGTCAGTCTTGGGCTTGTTCTGTTTGTTGACAGGCCACTCTGACAACAATGAATAACTAAAAGGCGCTCCCTTTTCTGCCACACGCTCTGCACCATAACGAAACATCTGGGCAGGCAAAACCAGAGCCTTCTCGTCTTTCCAGTGCTCAGATGCCTTGATAACCTTTTCTTCCTTGGCCAGACGGTTGATGATCAATCGCGTGTAAACGGTGCGATCTGCTTCCATGACACTGTGCAATGCATCTGCCATTTCTTTTGGTTCAATACCGCCAGACTTTCCGCCACCACAACCGGCTAAAATAACCGATGACACAATGCTGGCTGCCAAGATGATTGTCTGCTTTTTCATGTTACTCTCCTTCAGTAAAGTGACTAATAATCAAACTAATTGGATTTTTCCTGTACACGCTTGCGTACCATATCCATGCTTTCGACATGAATTCCTGGTGACGAAGAAAAATTGTTTTTGATGAGGCCGGTATCGGCCAATGCATCGATAGAAAACTCAAGACCATGACAGCTCATACAGACACTGCGTAACATTTTTTCATTTGGCCTCAGGTTGTCATTCTGGTTGTGCTGAGATATGACGACTCTTGCTTCACCTTTCTTGTGAGTGATGCGTGGCATATGACAGGTTGCGCAAGAGACGCCACTACTATCCTTTGCCTGTCCTGCAATTTCTTTCTGCCAGAGCACATAATGCAGTGATTTTTTATACGAAAGACTGTGTTGGTCATTGTGACAACTCAAACAGGACGCGACGGCGGCCTGTTTTATATCAAACCGGTGCGATGAATGGCACGATATGCAAGTCATTTCTTTATCGTGCGCGTCTGCTTTCATTTCAATTTTTGCCAAAGCAGGCTTCATCGGCGTCAGATTCTGTGCCAGGCGCATGCCATGTTTACCTGCAAGAAAACCATCTTGCTCTGGTTTATGGCAGGTCGCACACGCCTCATGTGTCGGCTTGTCTGTCCAGGTCGTCTGGTTAGATTCAGTTTTTGTTGTATGACAGGCCGTGCAATTGACTCCCGCCTCTGCGTGTGCCGTTTCCAACCAGTCGCGGTTTATATCCTGATTTTTCGCCGCCTCTGACGGTGCATCGATATCATTCTTATTGAGTTGTTTGATCGGATACTGTGCAATTGGGTAGTCAACAATCAGTAAATATTGTTGTAGTTCGGATTTGCTTGTAACTTTGGCCTCATCCAGGACGGTTGGTTGCCCCAGATGCTTTTCAAGAAAATCTTCATATAAAGCGCGGTTGTCGTGGAAATTGTGACATCCTGCTGTCGCGCAACTGTAAAAATCCAGTCCGGCATGGCTTGGCCTTTCCTCAGCCACATCCTCATGGCATTTGAAACAAAAATCTTCCGGTACAGTAACGCCCATTGCCAGCGTGATTTCCTCCTGATGCTCGACATGACAGGTTATACATGCGCGGGCATCCAGTTTTGTCACTCGATCTGCATTTCTTGGATCGGTGAATTTTGATTTCGGATGAGAATCATCCGCGATTTTTAGCTCCTCGCCATGACAACTCATACAGGCATTCTGTAATACGTCTTTCCCGCCGAACGCGTCCGTGTGACAAGCGCTGCAAGCCATTTCAATCTGATGGTGGCCGTGGCTTGTCTTGCCAGGTAAAAAAACTGTTTTGTCTTTGCTGTTTAACTGCATAACCAGATATATGACCAGTCCAATCGTGATAATCAGCCAGAAAAACCAGGCTGCTTTATTTGTAAACATTCTCTCACTCAATCAAAAATAATATGTTTTAACAATATGCATGCCTAGCAATGCAGGTATTGGCCAGAAGCTGACAATATGCGCCCATATCAGTGAGCTACGAATATTGCCGGCTAGTGCGGCGTCCATCTTGTGCTGATAAAGCATGAACAAAGTAGTTAACGATCCAACAAGGATTAGCGCGAGGAACGGCATCATCAGCCACAGGTTTGAATTTTCACCAAGCCTGAATCCTGTGTGCGAAAATATTGCCGCGATTGCCAGTAATCCCAGTAAGACATGCAGGTAACGCCACTTTGCGAAATCCATGAACCTGATCACTTTCATGCGCTTTATTAAAGAAATCAAAATTGCGAGTATCGACAGGCCGAGGATGCTGTATCCGCTCACCTGTTTAAGGATGTTATCGCGCCACAGGATGTCGTAATTGAAAGTGGTATTAACAGTTTCCAGATAGGATAACGGCGATAGAAGATATGCAGCCAGGACAGCGGCCAATGCAAATATGGATATAACAAACAGGGATTTCGCACTGTTTAGCTTTTCCAGGCGTGGTTTATCCCCAAGCAATTCCATTAACAGTGGCTGGCAATTACCACACACGCTGGATGCGTTTGTTGCAGCCCTCAGCGTTTCTATCGAACGGTTGCCTGATGCAATCGCCTTGCTGCATTCTCCTCTCGTGACATTCATGCAGTTACAGATGATGGCGCCAGCAGGCCATTGCTGTATGTGTTTTACTTTTTCAGGTGACCACAGTTCGCCCTGTTTAAGGAACACGGAAACCTGCCATGGCCAGATGCGACGTTTCTTCTGTATCGCTTCCTGTAACCGACTTTTTGATGGAAAATCACCGACGGCAATCGCACCGACAATCCGACCCTGCCTGAGTACGATTTTTCGATAAATCGTTTTATTTGAATTTTGATAGACGTGCTCGGTTAACTCGCGTTTATTCTCTTCTTCACCAACCTGGCCCATGCTGAAAATTGATATCCCGACAACCTTAAGCTGGGTGGCGCAAATTGATCCTGAATAGTTTGTTTTAATGCCAAATATACTGTGTACAGCCACTTCGGCCTGTTCGAGACCGGGGGATACCAGGCCAAATATCTTGCCGTTATGTTCTGCGCATTCACCAATGGCATAAATATCATCATCTGTTGTTCGCATGGCATTGTTCACTCTTATGCCTCTGCCGATGCTCAGTTTCGCCTCACGCGCCAGTTCAAAATTAGGCACAATGCCGGTTGAAAAAATGACCGTGTCACACTCCACGACCTTACCGTTTAACATCTCTACGCCGCTGACATTTGTTTCGCCAAGCAAGCGTTTGACTCCGTTTCCGAGATAGACATGAATACCTAAAGATAAAATATGTTCCCTGAGATATTCAGATGCACCATCGTCGAGCTGGTTACTCATGAGCCGGTTTGAATGGTCGATGATGGTGACTTTGGTATGCTGGCGTGTCATGGCACGTGCGGCTTCAAGGCCTAGCAGGCCACCCCCGACAACCACGGTTGATCGGCTCGATACCTGTCTTGCCATCAGGTGATTTGTGTCCGACATGTCACGAAATGTGTACACACGTTGCAAATGTGTACCTTCTACATTTGGAACATGCGGGCGCGAGCCGGTGGCAAGAATCAGATGAGAATATTTATAACTCTCACCGTACTCGTCGATAACCAGCTTATTGATTCTATCAATTCTGGTTATTTCGCAATTATGATGTTCAATGATATTCGATGAATCAGGTATGCTGAACTCATCCTGAATGTCTTTATATTCAATATCCCCAGCAAGAAAAGAAGATAACTTGACTCTGTTATACGGCAGCCAGGGTTCATCACCAAATATACGGATAGTCTCGTAGTTGCCATGCTTTATAATGGATTTCAGCGCTTTCATACCGACCGGCCCGGTGCCGACGATAATAATTGACGGCTTTAAAGCGGCAAGTGAAATTTGATTGCTTATTTCTTTGGCTGCAACGCTCATGTTTTCTCCATAAAAAAAGCGCCAACACAACAGAAATTAATCTGTCATGTTGGCGCCTTTGCCTGTTGCGGGAGCGGCGTTGTTCCCCGCGTAAATAATATGTTCGTTAATTTAACAGTGTCGAAACACTGATCACGTCTCTTGCTACATCGGCAATTTTCTGATTCCTGTCCATAGCCAGTTTTCTTAAAGCCTTGTAGGCATCGTCTTCATCAAGATGACGTTTGCTCATAATAATGCCTTTGGCTTTTTCGATCACCTTACGTTCATCAAGCCGGGTTTTCGTCTCCTGCAGTTCATCACGTAAAGAACGTTCCTCCCTGAAGCGTGCAACAGCCAGTTCCAGAATTGGGCCAATGCGGTGATGCGAGTAGCCATCGACAACAAATGCACTGACCCCGGCCTGGACCGCACCTTTAATCAGTTCTGATTCACTTTTTTCCGTGAAGATGATGACCGGTCTGGGTGTTTCCTGATTCAGCATGTAAATCTGGTTCATGAAGGCCAGGTTTGTTTGCTCCATATAAGCAATTACTACGTCGACATTACCCGCATTGACATTAGATACGATGTCATCAGCGGGTGAAATTGAACCGACCGGTACATGACCAGCCTGTTGTAGTGATTCAATCATCATTCCTGCCATGGCATCTGTTTCACCAACGACCAGTATTTTCAGTTGTTCCTGCTGCTTTGCGGGCATCGATAGCGTTCTTTTGTAGCATTCATTACGTACTTGTATCTGCTTTGAGCAATTTTAGTGCCACATACCGAACAATCATAAAAATCAACCTGTTACGGAAACCCGGCGCACCACGCTGAATCAGGTTGCTAACTTTTGGCGCCGAGGCCGACTTACTTGCACTATGATTGCGCAACTTCATGGCAGTGTTATAGTGTGGCGCATGAACCTGCTTTCCGAATTTAAACTGGACGAAGACATTATTTATCTCAATCACGCGGCCGTCGCACCCTGGCCCGCGAGAACCGTCAAGGCGATTACGGATTTTGCGCAGGAAAACCTTCATCAGGGTGCGAGTAACTATCCGACCTGGGTCCAGGTTGAACAACAACTTCGTGAAAAATTGCAGCGATTGATCAATGCACCTTCGGTAGATGATATTGCTCTGCTGAAAAATACATCAGAGGCCTTGTCTATCGTTGCACATGGTCTGGACTGGCAAGCGGGTGACAATATCGTCATTTGCCAGCAGGAATTTCCGTCTAACCGGGTTGTTTGGCAGTCGCTCGCCCGCTACGGCGTCGAGACACGCTTTGTGGATTTTTCAACCAGCCTGGATCCTGAACATGACTTGATCGCGGCAACCGATCAACGTACTCGCCTTTTATCCAGTAGCTCAGTTCAGTATGCCAGCGGTTTGCGGATGGACCTTGCGCGACTGGGTGAATTTTGTCAGCAAAGGAAGATCCTGTTTTGTGTCGATGCCATCCAGAGCCTTGGTGCACTCGCCTTTGATGCACAGGCCGTGCAAGCCGACTTTGTCATGGCCGATGGGCATAAATGGATGCTGGGGCCCGAAGGCGTTGCTGTGTTTTACTGTCGCGCCGATTTACGAGATCGACTGAAGCTTAACCAGTATGGCTGGCACATGATGGAAAATCCCACGGATTACGACAGCCTGGACTGGCAACCCGCCAGATCGGCACGGCGTTTTGAATGTGGTAGTCCCAATATGCTGGGCATTCATGGGCTGAATGCCAGCTTGTCGGTGATTCTTGAGTTTGGTATGGCCGCGATTGAGGCAAAACTGCTGGAACTGACTCAATTTCTCATGGACTGCATTCAATCAAACCCTAATCTGGCACTGATTTCCAACGCTGAACCCTCACGACTGTCGGGCATTACCACTTTTCGACACCGCCAGCATGACACAGCCACCCTGTTTAAAGAACTGAGTAAGAATAAGGTCATATGCGCGCAACGTGGCGGTGGTATCCGCTTATCTCCGCATTTTTATATGGATACTGACCGTATTCAAAAAGCCGTCGAACTTTGTCTCTAAACAATTGTGAAATAAACAAATTTTGACTATATCTTGTGTAATTTTACGACTCTGACGCTACTATAATTTATGAAACTCTTTATATATTCTGATCATCAAAATTAAGAGATCAGAATCAGGATTCAATACATGGAAAAACAAACCGAACACGTCGAACAGGATTGGCGCATTCGCTGGATCAGCGGGCCGATTCTGAAAGTATTTCGAAAAATCAGCCCGCGTATGTCCCAAACAGAGCGCGAAGCGATAGGTGCCGGCTCTGTCTGGCTGGATGGAGAATTATTCAGCGGCAAGCCCCACTGGAACCGTATTCGAAATCTGTCGTTACCAACCCTGACTGAGGAAGAGCAGGCCTTTCTGGATGGCCCTGTTAATGAACTCTGTGAAATGCTGGACGACTGGGACATCAGCCACAATCAATATGATCTTCCACAAGAAGTGTGGCAATTTATCAAGGAAAAGAAATTCCTTAGCATGATTATTCCCAAGCGCTATGGTGGCCTGGAATTTTCAGCACTGGCGCATTCGACAGTTGTACTGAAAATCTCCACTCGCAGCGTGGCAGCCGCCGTTACCGTGATGGTCCCAAACTCACTTGGACCGGGTAAGTTATTACTGGAATATGGTACCGATGAGCAAAAGGATTATTACCTGCCGCGTTTGTCAGTTGGTGACGAAATCCCCTGTTTCGCGCTGACCAATCCTGAAGCCGGGAGTGATGCTGGCGCCATTCCTGATTTTGGTGTTGTGTGCCACGACGACTATCAGGACCAGAAAAATGTATTGGGCATCAAGCTCACCTGGAACAAGCGTTATATCACACTGGGTCCAGTCTCCACGCTGCTTGGGCTGGCGTTCAAGTTGTACGATCCGGATCACATTCTGGGAGAAGATGAGGAACTGGGTGTCACATTGGCATTAATTCCAACCAATACTCCCGGCGTGAATATTGGTCGTCGTCATTTACCGCTCAATATTGCCTTTATGAATGGCCCAAATAGTGGCAAGGATGTGTTTATTCCCATGGATTATATTATTGGTGGGCAGGAGCGCATTGGTCAGGGATGGCGTATGTTGATGGAGTGCCTGGCAGATGGCCGGTCGATTTCCCTGCCCGCCCTGAGCGTCGGTTCTGGAAAACTGGTCAGCCGCTCAGTCGGCGCGTATGCGCGAATACGTAAACAGTTTAAATTACCCATCGGTCGATTCGAAGGTATTGAAGAGGCACTCGCACGGATTGGTGGTTATACCTATATAATGGATGCAGCTCGTGTCCTGACTGCTGGCGCAATCGATATCGGTGAAAAACCTTCTGTGGTTTCTGCTATTGTCAAATATCACCTGACCGAAGGTATGCGTCTGGTTGTGAATGATGGCATGGATATCCTGGGTGGATCCGGTATCTGCATGGGACCACGAAACATACTGGGGCGTGCCTATCAGGCCGTACCAATCAGTATCACGGTGGAAGGCGCCAATATTCTCACACGCAATATGATCATTTTTGGACAGGGAGCGATTCGCAGCCATCCTTATATCTTTCAGGAAATGTCAGCTCTGGATGAGGTTGACTGGAATGTTTCTGCGAGAAAATTTGATCGCGCCTTGTTCGGACATATTCGGTTTTTCATCAGTAACCAGTGGCGCAGCCTGTTTCACGGACTGACTGGCTCCTGGTTTGCTCATACAGGCGCACGTGGTCCGGTACGACGATATTACCAGAAGCTGACACGTTTCAGTGCGGCATTCGGTTTACTGACCGATGTAACCATCTTAGTGCTGGGCGCCAGCCTGAAGCGGCGCGAAAAAATTTCCGCCCGACTTGGCGATATTCTCAGTTACATGTATCTGACGACTGCAGTTTTACGACGCTTTGAATCACAAGGTAAGATTAAAGATGACATTCCACTCATGCGCTGGAGTTGTGATCTTTTGTTGTACAAAACCCAGTCAGCCATTGATGGTTTATTGCAAAACTATCCGAATCGCGCATTGGGTTGGGTGCTACGGTTTGTGATATTTCCGCTAGGAATGTGGTTTAAACCACCGAGCGATAAACTTGGACACAAAGTTTCCGAACTACTATTAACTCCGTCTCAGGCAAGAGACAGACTAACACAGGGTGTATTTATTCCATCTAATCAGAATGACACCGTTGCTAAACTTGAAGATACGCTGGTCAAGGTCATAAAAGCGGAGCACATCGAGCGAAAAATTCGCAAGACAATGAAAACCTATGAACCCGGCTACCAGGTTATGGATCGTATGCTTGAAGCCGCGATAAAAGAAGGCGTTATCAATGAGGAAGAAGCTACCACACTCCGTGAAGCTGAGACAGCTCGCTGGGAAGTGGTCCAGGTAGATGATTTTGACAAGCAATTCAAACAGGAGTAACCGTTTTGCCTGCGACGAAGAAGAAAACCGCACAGCGTTCAAAAAAAGCACGCACAACTAATAACACTACAACCAGCACACGAACCGGAAAAAATACAGGTACCGGCGGTAAACCATCGCGACCTGTATTCATTGTCGACGGAAGTCGTACACCTTTTCTCAAAGCCAGAAACAAACCCGGCCCCTTCGCCGCAGCCGATCTTGTCATAGGTGCCGGCCGTGCCCTGCTGGCACGCCAGCAATTTGAGCCCGCCGCCATCGATGAAGTGGTTCTGGGGTGTGTCATGCCCGGTCCGGACGAAGCCAATATTGCCCGCGTTACGGCACTTCGACTTGGAATTGGTAATGATGTACCGGCCTGGACGGTGCAACGCAATTGCGCATCCGGTTTACAAGCGCTGGATTGTGCTGTAATGGAAATCGCGACAAAACGAGCTGATCTTGTTCTGGCAGGTGGTGTGGAATCAATGAGTCACGCACCGGTACTTTATAACAATGACATGGTGACCTGGCTGGGCGCCATGAGCACTTCCAGAACGTTACTGCAACGTTTGAAAGTCTTTACTCAGCTTCGACCACGCCATTTGAAACCGGTAATTGGTCTGTTACGTGGTTTAACTGATCCGGTTGTGGGTTTATCGATGGGTCAGACCGCCGAGAATCTGGCCTACCGGTTTGGCATTTCACGTCAGCAAATGGATGAATTTGCGGTTAGAAGTCATATGCGTCTCGCGGCAGCACAGGATGAGGCGCATTTGTCTGAAATCGAAACACTATTTGATCGCCAAGGACGCGTCTATGAGAACGATGATGGACTTCGTCGTGATTCAACACCGGAAGCGCTCGGAAAGCTGCGGCCGGTATTTGATCGGCCATTCGGACTGGTCACGGCCGGTAATAGTGCCCAGATAACCGATGGAGCCGCCCTTCTGTTACTCGCAAGTGAAAAAGCCGTTGAAGAGTATAAATTGCCGGTACTGGGCCAGGTTATTGATGCGCAATGGGCCGCACTGGAACCTGCACAAATGGGGCTTGGTCCGGTGCATGCAATCACGCCCATTTTAAAACGCCATAAATTCAGCCTGAGTGATATCGATTACTGGGAAATCAATGAAGCCTTTGCGGCACAGGTCCTGGGATGTCTGGCTGCCTGGCAGGATCCGGATTATTGTAAAAATGAACTGGGTGTCAGTGACACCATAGGTGAACTGGATCAGGAAAAACTCAACGTCGACGGCGGTGGCATCAGCATCGGGCACCCTGTCGGCGCCAGTGGCGCGCGTATTGTGTTGCACTTGCTCGATGTGCTGAAACGAAATAATGCCCAGCGCGGTATTGCCAGCCTGTGTATTGGTGGCGGTCAGGGTGGTGCCATGCTGGTAGAACGTGTCTAAGTGTGATTATTGAGGGTAAATAATGTCTAATTATAAACACTGGAAAATCGAAAACGATACTAATAACACAGTCTGGTTACACCTCGATAAAGCCGACGCACACGCAAATGTTCTTTCGTCTGAAGTACTCCATGAATTTTCTTCAATTCTGGATGAAATCAAGAACAGCCAGCCGGCTGGTATTGTTATTTTATCTGACAAGGAGAGCGGATTTATTGCCGGTGCTGATGTAAATGAATTTACCAGTCTCAAAACCGAGCAGGATGCATTACAAACAATTCGTAGTGCACATGATATTTTTAACAAGCTGGAAGCGTTTTCCTGTCCCACTATCGCCTTGATACACGGTTTTTGTCTCGGCGGAGGCATGGAGCTGGCACTGGCCTGTCGTTATCGCGTGGCCGATGACGATAGTAAAACCCGTTTAGGTTTGCCGGAGGTCAAACTGGGTATTCATCCTGGCTTTGGCGGTACGTTGCGTTCTATTCGTGTCATGGGTGCCATGTCGGCCATGGATATCATGCTTTCCGGACGCACATTGAATGCGCGCGCAGCAAAAAAAATGGGGCTTGTGGATTTTGCCGTACCGAAACGGCACTTGCTCAATGCGGCCAGGGGAATAATTGCCAAACCACCTGAACGTAAGCAACTGGCGCTGTGGAAACGCCTGCTATCATACAAACATGTTCGTCCGCTGTTTGCGAGACTGTTAACCAAAAAAGTCGCCGCCAAGGCGCCACGTGCACACTACCCGTCTCCTTACGCGCTGATTGATCTCTGGGTCAAGCATTATGACTCTCCGGAAGAAATGCTGGATCAGGAAGCGCAATCTGTTGCGAGATTAATTGTCGGCAAGACAGCACAAAATCTTATTCGCGTTTTTCAGCTTCAGGAGCAACTCAAGAGCCTTGGCAAGTTAAAGGACTATTCCCCCCGACATGTCCATGTCATTGGCGGTGGTGTAATGGGCGGTGATATCGCGGTCTGGTGTGCGCTACGAGGATTTACCGTTACGATTCAGGACAGAAAAAACGAAACTCTGGGTAATGTCCTGAAACGTGCAGATAAACTTTTTCAACGTCGCCTGAAAAATCGCTTGCTTATCAATGCTGCCATGGATCGATTGATACCGGACCCAAAAGGCAATGGCCTGCGTCGTGCCGACGTTGTTATCGAAGCCATATTTGAAGATGCTGAAGTCAAGCAAAACCTGTTTAAATCGATTGAGCCTCTGGTAAAACCGGATGCCATACTCGCCACCAACACATCCAGCATTCCACTTAATGAAATTAATGTCGCTTTAAAAAACCCGGCACGGCTGGTAGGCCTGCATTTTTTCAACCCGGTTGCATTCATGCCGCTGGTGGAAATCGTACAAAGCGAGTCAACTGACAAGCTGATTGCGCAACAGGCCGCCACGTTTACTCGACAGATTGACCGCCTGCCTCTGCCTGTCACCAGTACGCCGGGATTTCTGGTCAATCGGGTACTCATGCCCTATTTGATTGAAGCGGTGGTGCTTGCTGAAGAGGACGTACCACTGGCGGTTATTGACAAGGCAGCAACGGATTATGGCATGCCGATGGGGCCGATCGAACTCGCAGATACAGTCGGGCTGGATATCTGCCTGCATGTGGCGGAAAATCTGTCAAAGCATATGGCGATCGAAGTGCCGGAGGTACTGAAGAAAATGGTGGATAAGGGTTATCTGGGTAAAAAAACCGGTCGAGGGTTCTATACTTTCAAGGACGGAAAACCCGTCAAACCAGCAATTCCGAAGGATTATACGGCACCGGTGGATATTCAGGACAGGCTGATTTTACGCTATCTTAATGAAGCCGTTGCCTGCCTGCGTGACAAGGTGGTGGAAAATGCGGACCAGGCGGATGCGGGAATGGTGTTTGGCACCGGATTCGCCCCGTTCCGCGGTGGACCGTTTAACTATATAAAGCATCGTGGTGGTGCACAGTTAACCAAGATGCTGGAACATTTGCAACAACGATACGGACCGCGTTTTGAAGCTGACGCTGGATGGAATGAATTTATTACTAACGACAACAATAATGAATAATCATGCCTATGACTGGAAAAATTGACAATATTAGCTACGAAGAAGCCACAAACCTGTTTCAGTTATTCTGTGCTCGCGTAAGAAAATCACCGGATAAACTGGCTTATCGTTATTGTGAAAAAAATAGCGATAAATGGCAGACATTAACATGGTCGCAAATGGCGGATCATGTTGCGCACTGGCAGGAAGCGCTTCGAGGTGAACAACTCAGCCCGGGAGATCGCGTTGCCCTGATGGTCAGCAATTGTCCGTATTGGCTTATGTTTGAGCAGGCCGCAATCGGACTCGGACTGGTTGTTGTGCCGCTTTATACAAATGATCGTTCTGAAAATGTCAGCTACATTATCGATGATGCTGAGGTCAAGGTACTCTTGTTTGAAACGGCCGAACAATGGAACGACCTCAAGCAGGGACTCAAATCACGCGAATCACTCAAAACGATTATTTCGCTGGAAAAAATACAGGATGACAGTGATGCTCGTCTGCATTATGTCAACGACTGGCTTCCGGATTCTACTCATCGTTATGCACTCAATGAACTGCAAGCCCACAAATCCACACTGGCAACCATTGTGTATACTTCCGGAACCACCGGTAAACCCAAGGGTGTGATGCTTAGTCACGAAAATATTCTGTGGAATGCAGATAATGCATTGTATAGCATCAATGTGTACGATGATGATGAGTTTTTGTCGTTCTTACCGCTGTCTCATATGTTTGAACGTACTGTAGGACACTACCTGCCAATTATTAGCGGCAGTGTCATCAATTATGCCCGTTCCATTGAACAACTGGCCGAAGATCTCATCACCATCAAACCGACAATTCTCGTTACGGTGCCACGCATATTTGAACGCGTTTACAACAAAATTCATGCGCAACTGGCGGAAAAATCTCCTATTGCCCGGTTCCTGTTCAACAGCACGGTTAGCCTTGGCTGGCACAAGTTTGAAGTCGAACAGGGACGAAAAAGCTGGCATCCGAAACTTATTTTTCTGCCACTGTTGAAAGCATTGGTTAGCCGTAAAATCATGGCAAAACTTGGTGGCCGTATGCGACTTGCCGTCAGTGGTGGTGCACCCTTGTCGATGGAAGTGGCGAGAACATTTATTGGCCTTGGACTCACCATTTCACAAGGTTATGGATTGACAGAAAGCAGCCCCATTATCAGCACCAATAAACTGGATAATAATGACCCCGGCAGTGTGGGTGAGCCTATTCGTGGCATGGAAGTAAAGCTGGGTGAAAACGATGAGCTACTGGTACGCTCACCCAGTGTTATGCTGGGCTACTGGAACCTTGAAGACAAGACCAGGGAAGTCATTGATTCAGATGGCTGGTTGCATACCGGTGATAAGGCGAAAATAGAAAACGATCTCATTTATATCACTGGTCGCATCAAGGAAATCCTGGTGCTGTCAAATGGTGAGAAAGTACCACCAGCCGATACTGAAATGGCCATCGCCAAAGACACGCTATTTGATCAATTACTGGTTATAGGCGAACAAAAACCTTTTTTGAGTGCGATTGCTGTCCTCAATGAAGATGCCTGGAAAAAGCTCGCCGAGAAACTGGCGATTGAGGCCACTGAAGAAAATGCCAACAGTGAAAAAGCCCGTAATGAAATTCTGAAACGCATGAATGAGCAAATAAAGGACTTCCCGGGTTATGCCAACATTTATAAGGTACATAGTACCTTTGAACCGTGGACAGTCGAAAATGGTCTCATTACGCCAACCCTGAAACTTAAACGTAATGTCATACTTGATAAATTCAGGGACGCTGTGGAAGAGATATACAAGGGACATTAATGCCATCGTCAGAACCAGATACACTTCCGCAAGATAAGACCCCTTCTATTCGAGTTCTCGCAATGCCTGCCAATACCAACGCGTCAGGCGATATATTTGGTGGCTGGCTGATGTCGCAGGTGGATATTGCGGGCAGCATAGCGGCACATCGACGTGCAAACGGGCGGGTTGTAACGGTAGCCGTCAATCAATTTGAGTTTATTAAGCCGGTTTATGTCGGTGACCTGGTCAGTATTTTTACAGAAATCGAGCGAATAGGTAATACATCAATCACTATCTCCTGTACCGCCTTTGCAGAACGTGAAAGAAATGCCATCGAATGTGATCGTGTTGCAACGGCGACACTGACCTATGTGGCGATTGACGAAAACCGTAAACCAAGAACAATTGGTGGTTAGTTAATTTTTTTCAGATTGTCGCTGTAGAAAAAAGTCGAAAGAAATTCTCTGAAGTCTTCTCGCAAATATATTCGACTGGCTCATCACGCAGCTCGGCGATATGTTCTGCGACATATTTCACGTACGCGGGCTGATTGGATTTGCCACGAAATGGTACCGGGGCCAGGTACGGTGAATCGGTTTCCACCAGCATGCGGTCGACTGGCATTTTCTTGGCCACGTTTTTCAGTTCCTGGGCGTTCTTGAACGTGACGATGCCGGAAAAAGAGATATAAAAGTTCTGATCCAGCGCACGTTTTGCTGTTTCCCAGTCTTCGACAAAACAGTGCATTACACCACCGATGTCACCGGCGGACTCTTCCTGCATAACACGTAGCGTATCATCGGTGGCATCACGCATGTGAATAATTAATGGTTTGCTGGTTTGTTTTGCCGCCTCAATATGTGTTCTGAATCGCTCCCGCTGCCATTCCAGATCACCTTCGTTACGAAAATAATCCAGCCCGGTTTCACCGATTGCAATGACCCGGTCATTATCTGCCAGGGCGATCAGAGTGTCAGTATCAGGTTCAGTTTCCACCGGTTCGTTCGGGTGTACACCGACTGAAGCAAATATATGCTGATGTTTTTTAGCGGGTTCAAGTACATCGTCAAAATGCTCAAGATCAATACAGACACACAGCATGTGTGAAATGCCGGCTTCCTGGGCATGTTGCAGTGCACCCTCAAGTTCGCCGTTAAAAGGCGATAAATCCAGACGATCAAGATGACAATGAGAATCAACCAGCATGATAAATAAAGAAACCGCTATAGAAATTAGCGGCTATTATAATTACATCGTATGCGTTTGGCGATCAGATTTCAGTGCGCCAGCCAGATAGGTTTCGATTTTGGTACGTGCACTACCGCCGTCCTGCTCGCTGAACTGCACGCCAATGCCTGCCGCCCGGTTACCCTGTGCACCTTTGGGTGTGACCCAGACAATTTTGCCTGCAACCGGAAGTTTTTCCTTCTCATCCATCAGGGTTAACAGCATGAAAACCTCATCACCCAGTGAATAGCTTTTATTGGTTGGAATAAACAAACCACCGTTTTTTATAAAAGGCATATATGCCGCATACAATGCGCTCTTGTCCTTAATCGTCAGAGACAGTATTCCCTGTCGACCACCGGGCATGCCTTTGGGTAGCGTTGTCATGATTGGTTCCTGTTCCTTTATCTACGCTGGTCTGACGTGAGTGTCTGCCATTGCACCAGTATGTGTTCCAGTGTCATTTGCGGGTTTAATGGTATTCGTTGCACCCGCAACAGACTTGTCAGCAAATCCAGAAACGTGAATATCCTGTTTAATTCTACCTGCTGTGCCAGTTTGTGCAAATTTTCACGCTTGTCACGATTGGCGATTTCTGCATCGGCTGCTGTTTTTAATCTGGCCAGATCGCCTGCCCAGCTGTATAGCCACTGTATCGGCTGTGGCAACATGGCCTTTAGCCAGGCGCCGGCAAGGGGTAACGCGGACTGCTGGCCAGTGCCAATGGCATAAAAGGCCGCAAAGGCCTCATCCCGCAGGACCATTTCCTCGGATTCCAGCACGCCAAGTGCCGCGACAGGCGCACCACTGGTGAGAGCCAGCGCCGCATGGCAATTTTCCTCTTTCTCGGTATGGTTATTTATCAACCAATCCATTGCAATGCGATATTCCGGTTTGTGGATCAGAATATGCTGGCAACGGCTGCGAATGGTCGGCAGCAAGGCATTAAGCTGGCTGGTGACCAGTATAATCAGTGTTCCTTCTGGTGGTTCTTCAAGTGTTTTCAGCAGGCTATTAGACGCCGCCATGTTCATGGCATCAGCCGGGTTAATGACAGCGACACGGTAGCGTGTGTAGTGGGATGCCAGTTCAAAGCGGTTAACAAGCTCCCTGATTTGCTGAACCTTGATGGATTTTCCAGCTTCTTCCGGTTCAAGCAGAATGAAATCCGGATGCGTTCTGGCCTCGAACTGATGACAGGATTTGCACTCGCCACATGGCTGGTCCTGCTGTGGTGATTCACACAACAGGAATTTGGCAAACTGTACAGCAAGCTGCTGTTTACCGAGACCGTCCAGGCCATGCAGGATGATGCCATGCGCGAGTCTGCCCTGCTGTTCACGATCAACCAGTGCCTGCCATTGCTCATGTAGCCAGGGATAGACCATCATTTTGCAACCAGTTCGCCTAACACGTGTTCCAGTTGTTGCTGAACGTTGACCAGTGATGGAGCAGCATCGATGACTGCATAACGTGATGGATTCGTTTTCGCCCTGGTCAAATAGGTATCACGAACTTTGTTAAAAAAATCATGATTTTCGGATTCAAAACGATCCGGATCACTACGTTTACCGGCGCGATGCATACCAATTTCAACCGGCAGGTCGAGAATAATGGTCAGATCAGGTCGTAAATTACCCTGCACCCATTCCTCGAGGTGGGCTATTTTCTGCATATCCATACCGCGTCCACCACCCTGATAGGCATAAGTGGCATCGGTAAAACGATCACAAACCACCCATTTGCCTTCTTGCAGCGATGGTACAATCAGTTCCTTGATATGCTGTGCTCGTGCAGCAAACATTAATAACAATTCAGTGTCATCAGACATATTTGTGGATTGATTATCCAGCAGGATATGACGGATCTGTTCTGACAGTTCTGTACCACCGGGCTCGCGGGTGACAACAACAGATATTCCGTTTTTCTCAAGGTAATCTTGTATAAAGTCGATGTTGGTTGATTTACCAGCACCCTCACCGCCTTCAATGGTAATGAATTTACCTCGCGTCACACTTGGCCTCATTCAGGTTTATAGGAGGAAAAGGGTTTTTTACGTCCTTTTAACTGGTATTTTATGACCGCTTCATTATGTTCCTGTAACGTTGCGGAGAAATAATGGCTGCCGTCACCCTTTGAGACAAAATATAAAGCCTCACCATCCAGTGGATGTAATACCGCATCAATCGCATCACGACCTGGCAAAGCGATCGGTGTCGGCGGCAAACCAAACCGCTGATAGGTATTATATGGTGTATCCGTGTTGAGATCCTTGCGACGTATATTTCCGTCGTACCTGTCTCCCATACCATAGATGACCGTCGGATCACTTTGCAGTCGCATGCGTTTCACCAGTCGCCGTGAAAATACCCCGGCAATCATCTTGCGTTCACTGGCCAGACCGGTTTCCTTTTCAACTATCGAAGCCAGTATCATTGCTTCATAGGGTGTCTTGATGGGAATACCAACGTCCCGGTTTGGCCAGGCATTCTCCAGGTAAGTTTGCATCGCGCGATATGCACGTAACAAAAATTCGCTGTCCGTCATGCCACGTGGAAAATAATAGGTATCCGGCATAAAGCGCCCTTCCGGATGTTGTCCCGTCAAACCGATGGCCGCCATAATGCCTTCAGATGTCTGTGCATCAATCGTGTGATTCAAATTGGGGTTGGCACGAATATGTTCAATCATCTGTTTAAATGTCCAGCCTTCAACGATGGTGATTGAATACTGAATGACTTTGCCTTCAGAAAGATTTGTCAGTAATTCCTGTGGCGTCATGCCCTGTTGTAACTGGTATTCACCGACATGAATTTTTTGCCCCAACCCATACCAGCGCGCATACAATTTCAGGTAGAAACTGTTTTTAATAATGTCGTGTTGTTTTAACTTTGAAAAAACCCGATTGAGATGACCGCCGGGTTCCACTTCCAGAACAAAACCGGATTCTGGCACTTGCATCGGTGAATTTGCAAGATCGTGCATGGCATGCCATATCCATACCGCACTTGTAAGGATCAAAATGCTGGCGATGATGATGGTTTTTTTAAACAATGCCTTCATTGATAGGGAATTAACCTGGCGATTTGTGTCTGAAACTGTCTGCTTATCTCACCGACCGGCCAGGTCTTCGATTCGAGCTGCCGAACCGGCCAGATGCCTGTAACGCTGTTCGTCAAAAATAATTCATCCATGTTAAACAGTTCGTCGTATCGAATATCCTGACTATACAGGCTCATCCCTGATTTCCCTGCCAATTCAATCACATATCGTCGCATAATGCCATCTACACCGCACGCTGATAAGTCTGGTGTGTAGAGATTGCCGTCTTTTACAGCAAACAGGTTGTGGCTGGTCGCCTCAATCACCATGCCGTCATCCCGGCACATCATTCCTTCCTGGTAATCGTCAGTGTGCCACTCATTCCTGGCCAGAATTTGCTCGAGTCGGTTCAGGTGCTTGAGGCCCGCCAGTGCAGGTTGAACGGCTAGTGGCGTTTTGCAGCGTAAAACACGCACACCCTGCTGCCAGAAATGTGCCGGTTTGAAAATACGATCTGAGATGATAATGACAGTGGATGGTTTACTGGTTGCATCGTATGCATAACCACGTTCACCCAACCCACGGGTTATGATGATCTTGACGATTTGCTGTATATCTGTCGACAGAGCTTGTTTTATTTGACTGAATAATAGTTCACCATCTGGTGCCGGTATATTGAGTCGATGACACGATGCAGTTAATCGTTCCTGGTGATATTGCCATAATGGTATCTGACCTGAAACGCATAAACAGGTTTCAAATACACCATCGCCGTAAGTAAATCCACGATCGTGTACCGAAATCAGCTCAGTCTCTTGTCCGTTTACGATTACCTGCATGCTCAGCGTCAACCACTCAGCGCCATGGCCATACCTTTTGCCTTGGCACGGGTTTCATCCAGTTCTTTTTCAGGGATGGAGTCGGCAACCAGTCCGGCTCCGGCGCGCATACTGATCTTGTTCTGATTGACCACGATGGTCCTTATCAGGATATTCAGGTCCATATCACCATTTCGATTAAGATACCCCATCGCACCTGTGTAAGCACCACGCGGAGACTGTTCGAGTTCACTGATTATCTCCATGCAACGCACTTTTGGGCAACCTGTTATGGTGCCACCTGGAAACACGGCTGCAATGATGTTACCCGGTTGCACATCCGGGCTTAATTTGCCGCGTATATTTGACACGATATGATGCACATGTGCGTAGGATTCAATTGCCATTAACTCGTTCACTTCAATACTGCCCGGCACACAAATACGGCCAAGATCGTTACGCTCCAGATCGATCAACATAACGTGTTCGGCGCGCTCTTTGAGGTTTTCAATCAGATCTTCCTGAAGTGCCCTGTCATCACGCTCGTCAGCACTTCTTGGCCGTGTACCGGCAATTGGCCGAGTTTCTGCGACATCATCTTTCACTCTGACCAGTCTTTCCGGCGAAGATGACAAAACATAGGTATCGCCCAGTCGGACCAGACCAGAAAATGGTGCCGGATTTGACAGGCGCAGATTCTGATAGGCTGTAGCTACGTCGATCGGTTGCGACTGTTCTGATTTCCACTCCCGGGACAAATTCACCTGAAAAACATCACCATCGCGAATATAGTTGAGTACTTTTTTTATACCATCCAGGTATACAGATGGTGCTTCTTCTGTCAGCGTGAGCGACAGGCTTTTTGGATCAGGCTCCAACTGCCCCAGGGATTCCAGATCGTTCAGCATATACTCGATTGTATAGGCATACGGCTTTTCAGCTATCAGATAGGTGATATCCCTGTCATGTTCATAAATAATGGCTGCGGGGACACGTGTGGCCTGTGCAACGGGTAACGCATGATCAAATTGCCGTAAGTCCAGGCTCGGCTCAATTTCATTGGCCAGTTCGTAGCTTAAAAACAAAAACCAGCCGCCGGTAAATGGCAATGTACTGTCTGTATATTGTTCCTTATTTTCCTGCCAGGCCTGGTTCAGACGGGGAAGAAAATCTTCGTGGTTGTCCGGCTCTTTTTTTATACTTTCCTGAGGAAAAGCGAACAGGATGTCGTATTGCCCTAATCCGTTTGACGCGGCAGTACTTTCCAGCAGAAAGGGGTAGCGTTCTTTTAGCGCTAAAGATAATGCCGGTAAATAAAATCGCCCGGGCAGCTTTTTTACTTCAAGGTTTGCTGTTTTAGTCACTCAGGCTTTCGAAATACCAGTGTGCCATTTGTACCGCCAAAGCCAAATGAGTTAGAGATAGCATAATCAATTGCCATTTCACGGGCATTGCCGGATACAAAGTCCAGATCGCATTCAGGATCGGGAGTAAAAATATTGATAGTCGGTGGCGCTACCTGGTCACGAATGGCCAGCGCAGTAAAAATCGCTTCAATACCGCCCGCTGCACCGAGTAAGTGACCGGTCATGGATTTGGTTGAGCTCATCGCCAGCCTGGTGGCACGATCACCAAAAGCCGCTTTAACCGCGAACACTTCCGCCTTGTCGCCTGCCAGTGTGGAGGTGCCATGCGCGTTAATATAATTTACCTGGTCAGGATTGATGCCTGCATTACGCATCGCATATTGCATGCAGCGTTTGGCACCATCACCACCTTCAGATGGTGAAGTCATATGATAGGCATCACCGCTCATGCCATAGCCAATAATTTCAGCATAAATATTTGCGCCGCGCTTTTTCGCGGTTTCATATTCTTCCAGCACAACAACACCGGCACCGTCACTTAACACAAAACCATCCCGGTCCTTGTCCCAGGGTCGACTGGCTGTCTGTGGGTCGTCATTACGGGTTGATAGTGCACGTGCGGCAGCAAACCCACCCAGACCTGAAGGTGTCGTTGCCATTTCTGTACCACCGGCAATCATGACATCCGCATCACCGTATTCAATAATTCGTGCTGCGTCACCAATACTGTGTGTTGCGGTCGCGCAGGCGGTGACGAGCGCGATGTTCGGTCCTTTCATGCCATAACGAATAGAAACATGGCCGGATACCATATTGATGATCGATGCCGGAATCAGAAATGGAGAAACTTTGCGCGGACCGCTTTTTTGAATGATGTCGTAGTTTTTTTCGATAACTCCCAGACCACCAATACCGGAACCAACAGCGACTCCAATGCGTTCAGCGTTACTGTCTGATACTTCCAGTCCCGAATCCCTGATCGCTTCATCCGCTGCAACCAGTCCATACTGGATAAACGTATCCATTTTACGCGCATCTTTTGTAGTGACCAGATCACCAGGATTAAACTCTTTTACGGACCCACCGAACCTGACCGTGTAGTCGGAGACATCAAAATGCGTGATTGGACCGATACCACTTTTGCCGGCAAGAATACTTTCCCAGGATGTCTTGACGTTTAAACCCACCGGCGAGACCATGCCCAGTCCAGTGATAACTACGCGACGTTTTGACAAAGAAAGACCTCCTAACAAAGTGGCATAAAATCAAAAAGGCCGCAGCCACAGTAATGTGGTATGCGGCCCCAGAATCTTGATATATCGATTAACTGCTATGAGCGTTGATGTAATCGATAGCCTGTTTCACAGTGGTAATTTTTTCTGCTTCATCATCAGGAATTTCTGTTTCAAATTCCTCTTCCAGAGCCATAACCAATTCCACTGTGTCGAGTGAATCTGCCCCAAGGTCGTCTACAAAAGAAGCGTCCTCTTTAACCTCTTCTTCTTTTACGCCCAATTGTTCAATAACAATCTTCTTGACGCGTTCTTCTACACTGCTCATGCGATAGTATCCTCCAAAAATTTTCGTTCATGTTGAACGCTGCGCGGGGTATTGTATTGGAAACGCCGCCGCGATGCTACAGTTTTACGGTTGTAATACCCATCCAATTTATGACAAAAAATACATGTATTTCAGTTAGTTAGAGTGTTACGACATGTACATTCCGCCGTTCACATGGATTGTTTCCCCGGTTATATAAGCGGCACCGGGAGAGGCTAAAAATGCGACAGCATTGGCAATTTCCTGCGGTTGTCCCAACCGGTTGAGTGGAATTTGCCCTAATAACGCCTCTTTTTGTGCGTCTGGTAATGCCCGGGTCATGTCCGTATCGATAAAGCCCGGTGCGACGACGTTTACCGTAATGCCACGGCTCCCGACTTCCCGTGCAAGTGATTTGCTGAATCCAATCACACCGGCCTTGGCAGCAGAATAATTGGTCTGGCCGGCATTCCCGGAAACGCCCACCACGGATGCGATACTGATAATGCGACCTTTGCGCGCTTTCATCATGGCTTTCAGACAGGCACGTGAAACGCGAAATATTGATGTCAGATTCGTTTGCATGATGGCATCCCATTCTTCATCCTTCATGCGCATCAGCAGATTGTCACGTGTAATACCGGCGTTATTGATCAGAATAGAGGGAGCACCGAGTTCTTCGCTCATTTGTTTGAGGGTTGCATCGATACTTTGTGAATCGGTGACGTCCAGTACCATGCCCTTGCCTTTTGCGCCCGCCTCATTCAGATAAGCCGTTATGGCTTCGGCGCCTTTTTCAGATGTTGCCGTACCGATTACCGTGGCGCCATCTTTGGCTAATTGCAACGCGATGGCCTGTCCGATTCCGCGACTTGCACCTGTTACCAAAGCAATCTCATTTTCCAGTGACATGTCTCATCCTTTTCAATTTTTGTTTAGCTGATCAAGCAACGACTCTTTGTCGATAATGGCAGCATGTTCCAGATTTTTGTCAATCCGCCTGTTCAGACCAAATAATACTTTACCCGGTCCACACTCGATGATTCGTGCCATATTCGAGGCGGCCATTTTCTGAATTATTTCCACCCATCGAACCGGTTGATATAACTGTCTGACCAGGGCATCGCGAATCGCATTCGCATCATCGAGAATGGCAACATCGACATTATTGATAACAGGCAGTGCCGGTTTGTTAATCGTAATGTCTGCCAGCACACTGGCAAGTTTCTCTGCCGCCGGTTTCATTAACTGACAATGCGATGGCACGCTGACAGGTAGAATGACTGCCCGTTTGGCTCCTCTCTGTTTGGCCAGTTCCGCAGCACGCTCAACGGCTGGTTTATTACCGGCAATCACGACCTGTCCGGGGGAATTAAAATTTACCGCTTCTACAATTTCATTCTGGGCGGCGTCCTGGCATACCTGTTTCACAGTATCATCATCCAGTCCAAGCACGGCCGCCATGGCACCGTTTCCCGCTGGAACCGCTTCCTGCATGTACTTGCCCCGTACAGAAACCAGTTTGATCGCATCTTTAAATTCGATTGCTTCGGCACAAACCAGTGCGGTGTACTCGCCAAGACTATGCCCCGCCAACATTGACGGATTTGCACCATTTTGTTCCTGCCAGATTCGCCATGTGGCCACACCGGCAGTCAGCATAATCGGTTGCGTTATATCAGTAGAATTAATTTTTTCTTCCGGGCCATTGCTGACAATGTCCCATAAATTGATTTCAAGAACGGACGAGGCTTCATCGAATGTTTGTTGAACAGATGTAAAAGCCTCTGCAAGCTTTTGCATCATCCCAATTGATTGTGAACCCTGTCCCGGAAAAACAAATGCAAAACTCATCGTAAATTCCTGTACTGCGTGTTAATACTTGAGAAGCGCTGAACCCCAGGTAAACCCTCCACCAAATGCCTCCAGTAAAAGTGTTTCACCTTTCTGGATGCGATTATCGCGCACCGCCTGATCCAGGGCCAGCGGTATGGAGGCAGCTGATGTATTGCCATGCTGATCAACGGTTACGACGACATGATCCATGTTCATCTTGAGTTTCTTGGCTGTTGCGGAAATGATTCTGATATTGGCCTGATGCGGTACAAGCCAGTCAATGTCGGATTTTTTGAGATGGTTTTTCGCAAGTGTTTCATCAACAATACGGCCCAGTGTATTGACGGCCATTTTGAATACTTCATTGCCCTGCATAACAATTGACCCTTCCCCTTTGAGAAAGGCTTCATGGTTTTCAGATATACCCGCCGGTACCGTCAGCAGTTCCTTGTAACTGCCGTCCGCGTGTAAATGTGTGGACAGAATACCGGGTTCTTCACTTGCCTGTAGTACAACAGCACCCGCACCGTCACCAAACAAAACACAAGTTGAACGATCTTCCCAGTTAATAATGCGTGAAAGTGTTTCAGCACCAATAACCAGTGCACATTTCGCGTCACCCATTCGAATAAACTTGTCCGCAACTGACAGGGCGTAAACGAATCCGGTACATACGGCCTGAACATCAAATGCCGCGCAGCCATGAATGTCCAGGCGGTCCTGTAATAAACAGGCGGTGCTGGGAAAAATTCGATCAGGTGTTGTTGTGGCAACGACGATTAAATCGATGTCCTTGTTTTTGACGCCGGCAGCCTGCATGGCGGCACGTGACGCCTGTTCTGCAAGGTCGCAGGTGGTTTGCGAGTCTTCTGCGATGTGCCGTTTCTTGATACCGGTACGATCAGTAATCCAGGCGTCGCTAGTATCGACGATTTTTTCCAGATCGTGATTGGTGAGAAACTTTTCTGGCAGATAAGAGCCTGTACCAGTAATACGCGAATACATCAGCTTGCGACCTTTTCCGAAAATTTTTCTTCGAGATGCTGGCGAATCAGGTTGGGAACATCCTTGATGACTTCCTCACGCGCCTCAAGTATGGCTTTTCCAAAGGCATAATCATCTGCACCGCCATGGCTTTTAATAACGATGCCGTTTAGCCCCAGCAAACTGGCACCATTATATGCACGAGGATCAAAGCGTTTACGGAAGTTTCGTAACACAGGAAGGCTGATCAGTCCGGACAACTTGGTGAACAGGTTTTTCTTGAATTCATTTTTTAATTGTCCGGCAAACAGCTTGGCCACGCCTTCGGTGGTTTTCAACATGACATTACCGACAAATCCGTCACACACCACAACATCAACCGGATCCATATAAATTCCATCACCTTCTATATAGCCGACATAGTTAAGGTTGCTGTCCTGACATAAGCGCGCCGCTTCCTTGACGCGTTCGTTGCCCTTGATTTCTTCTTCACCGATATTTAACAGTCCGACTGTGGGATTGGGATTGTTATCCACTGCCTGTGTTAATACCGAACCCATAACCGCAAACTCCAGCAAATGCTCGGCTGTGGAATCCACGTTGGCACCGAGATCCAGAACATGTGTATGTCCGTTCACTGTTGGCAATGTTGTACAAATGGCAGGCCGATCAATACCCGGAAGCGTTTTCAGAACAAAACGTGCTGTCGCCATTAATGCGCCGGTGTTACCTGCACTGACACAGGCATCAGCCTTGCCTTCCTTGACCAGGTTAATGGCAATCCGCATGGATGAATCTTTTTTCTGGCGTAACGCCTGGGAAGGCAGGTCACTCATTGTGACAACCTGGGACGCATGCACAATGCTCAGCCTGTCGCCTGTGCTGCCTCCGAACTGTGACAAGGTTTGTTCCAGCACAGCCTGATCACCAACCAGGATCAGATGCAGGTCGGAATGCCTGCTCACGATATGTTGTGCGGCAGACACGGTTACTTGTGGCCCAATGTCGCCGCCCATGGCATCCAGCGCGACAGTAATTATATTATTTGCATCGGACATAAGTTACGGTCTTCTTAAAAAACGACGGGACATGAATGTTCATGTCCCGCACATACAGTAATCCGGCTTTCAATCCGAATTTAACTTAATCGTTTTCAGCCGTATCCAGTACTTTGCGGCCGCGGTAATAACCATCCGGGCTAACGTGGTGGCGCAGATGTGTTTCACCTGTCGTCGGTTCGATAGACAACGCACGTGCTTTCAACGCATCATGCGAACGTCGCATACCGCGTTTGGATGATGTTTTGCGATTCTGTTGTACAGCCATAAGATCTGCCTCATTTAAATTTAATCATCTTTCAAATTCGCCAGTACTGAAAAAGGATTCGAGCTTTCTTCGTCCTTTTCAGCTTCGCCAGAATGTTGCTTCATCAATTTCGCAGCCGGACACTGGGATTCCTCATGCATGGGAATCTGTGGCAAGGCCAGCAACAACTCGTCTTCAATAACATCATTGACGACCAGCGGATTCGTATTTACGAGATAAGGTTCATAACGAAGCGGAAGCTTTTCGGCATCCTGCTCTGATCTCACCCAGGCCAGCATGCTTTGTTGCCTGACCGGGAACGTAAACGGTTCAAGACAACGCTGACATACCAATTTCAGCTCTGTAGACAGATCACCCTTAACAAAAGGGACACCTAACTCATCTATGTCGAAGTCTAACACAACCTCGATCTCACCCGAATCATCAGCCAGCAATGGCACTAACCGCTGCAATTGCTTGAGCGGGACCGGCCCTGACAGGCTTGACCTGGCCTCGCATAACCGAAACGGGTCAATCTGATGGGGCAACCGCTTCTGTTGCCTCGACATAGGCCGCGAATTTTAGCCATCACCCCCCGCCCTGTCAAAAAAATGTAGTAATTTCGGGCATTTCCACCGATTTCGGTGCTTGACACCGCCCCGGGTGGGATGGGCAGAATACAGGCGGTAAAAGATTCCTATGATCAAGAAAATCCTAATAGCCAACCGTGGCGAAATTGCCGTGCGTATCGTGCGGGCCTGTGCCGAAATGGGCATAAAATCAGTGGCGGTTTATGCCGAGCCGGACCGCTATGCCTTGCATGTCAAAAAGGCCGACGAGGCCTACAGCCTTGGCCCAGACACGGTTTCGGGCTATCTGAATGCCCATCGGCTCGTCAATCTGGCCAAGGCGGCGGGCTGTGACGCCCTGCATCCCGGTTACGGGTTTTTGTCAGAAAACCCAGAACTGGCTGAAATTTGCGCACGGCGCGAAATCCGCTTTATCGGTCCTGATGCAGACGTTATACGGAAAATGGGTGACAAGACCCAGGCCCGCCAGGCCATGCTGGCCGCCGGCATTCCGGTCACACCTGGCAGTGACGGCAATGTGGCCAATCTGGACGAAGCACTGCAGGTGGCGGCCAAAATTGGCTATCCGGTGATGCTCAAGGCCACCTCCGGCGGTGGCGGACGGGGTATTCGCCAGTGCAACAATGAAAAAGAACTGCGCAATAATTACGAGCGTGTCATATCGGAAGCCACCAAGGCCTTTGGCCGCTCTGAGGTGTTCATCGAAAAATTTATCGCCAACCCGCGCCACATCGAGGTGCAGATTCTGGCCGACAAGCTGGGCAATACCATCCACCTGTTCGAGCGGGACTGTTCCATACAACGACGGCATCAAAAACTGATTGAGATAGCCCCGTCACCACAGCTAAGTGATGAGCAACGTCGAACACTGGGCGATCTGGCGGTTCGCGCGGCACAAACAGTCGGATATACCAACGCAGGGACGGTCGAGTTCCTGATGGACGAACACGACAATTTCTATTTTATGGAAATGAATACGCGACTGCAGGTCGAGCATCCGATCACTGAAGTCATTACCGGTATCGATATCGTGCAGGAACAGATTCGTATCGCCTCCGGACTGAAACTGTCCTACTCGCAGGAGGAAGTGGTTAAACGCGGTTATGCCATTGAATTCAGGATTAATGCCGAAGATCCCAAGAATGACTTTCTGCCCAGTTTTGGCAAGATTACCCGTTACTTTGCTGCCGGCGGACCCGGCGTACGAACTGACGGCGCCATATATACCGGTTACGTCATTCCCCCTTATTACGATTCCATGTGCGCCAAACTGATTGTCTGGGCACTGAACTGGGATGCAGTACTCGATCGCGCAGAACGCGCCTTGAATGACATCGTTGTGGCGGGCGTCAAAACAACGATTCCCTACCATCTTGAAATTCTCAAGTCGGCGGAGTTTCAGGCCGGTCAATTCAATACCGGTTTCGTGGCGGCACATCCGGAACTAATCAACTATTCTGTACGTCGTTCAAATCGTGAAGTGGCCGCCGCGATTGCTGCTTCACTGGCCGCCAGTATGGGTTTATAAAACAGCTTAACGAAGGAAACACATGCCAAAGATCAATGTCACCGACACTATCCTGCGCGACGCTCATCAATCATTGATTGCAACGCGCATGCGCACCGAGGACATGTTGCCGATCTGCGACAAACTGGACAAGGTGGGATTCTGGTCACTGGAAATGTGGGGTGGCGCCACGTTTGATGCCTGTGTGCGTTTTCTGAAAGAAGATCCCTGGGAAAGACTGCGTCTGCTGCGTGATGCGCTTCCCAACACTCGCCTGCAAATGTTGTTGCGTGGACAGAACCTGCTCGGTTACCGGCATTATGCTGATGACGTGGTACGCAGCTTTGTGCAAAAAACGGCAGATAATGGCATGGACGTATTTCGTATTTTTGACGCACTCAATGACGTACGCAATTTGCAGGTATCCATTGAAGCCGTGAAAAAAGCCGGTAAACACGCACAGGGGGCGATCTGTTATACCACCAGCCCGGTTCATACAATCAAACAGTTTGTCGCTATTGGCAAGCAGATGCGCGACATGGGTTGTGACAGTATAGCGATTAAAGACATGGCCGGTTTGCTCACACCGCATATCACCGGTGAACTCACCAAAGCACTGGTGGAAAACCTTGATGTTCCTGTTCACGTCCACTCACATGCCACCTCCGGTCTGGCCAGTATGTGCCAGTTAAAAGCAGTGGAAAACGGTGCGGCCACGATTGATACCGCGATTTCCGCCTTTGCCGGTGGCACCAGTCACCCGCCGACGTAGAGTCTGGTCGGTGCCTTACGTGTCACAGAATACGATACCGGCCTGGATCTGGAACTGTTACAGGAAATCGGTTTTTATTTTTATGATGTCAGAAAGAAATATCACCAGTTCGAAAGCGAATACACCGGCGTTGATACGCGCGTACAGGTCAACCAGGTACCGGGCGGCATGATTTCAAACCTGGCACATCAGTTAAAACAGCAGGATGCCCTGCAACGTATGCATGAAGTGCTTGAGGAAATACCCCGCGTGCGTGCCGACCTTGGTTATCCACCACTGGTCACACCGACCTCGCAAATCGTTGGTACACAGGCCGTGTTAAATGTCATCGCCAATGAACGATATAAGACAATTACCAATGAGGTGAAACTTTATCTTAAAGGACGCTACGGTAAGGCGCCTGGTAAAGTCAGTGATAAAGTTTGTCGTCAGGCAATTGGCAATGAAGACGTGATTGATATACGTCCGGCCGATTTAATTCCACCCGAACTGGACAAGTTAAAAAATGAAATCGGCGATCTGGCCCTGAGCGAAGAAGACGTGCTGACCTATGCCATGTTTCCTGACATAGGTCGGGAATTCCTGCAGCAACGATCGGATGGTAGTTTGGTACCGGAAGCACTGGAGCCGATCAGTACGGATACTGGTGGAGTCTGTATGGCGGCCACGGAATTCAATGTCTCCATACACGGTGAAACCTATCATATTAAAGTGAATGGCACCGGTCATCGAAACTCACCCCTGCGCCCCTATTACATCAGCATCGATGGTCTGCCGGAAGAAATTCTGGTCGAAACACTGGACAGTATGACGATTGGCCAAACCACTAACACAGAATCTTTGCAGGCATCCGAGCAAGGCACATCATCAAATACCAACCGTCCTCGTGCGACCGAGCCGGGTCATGTTTCTGCATCCATGCCAGGTACCATCGTTGATGTACTGGTGAGCGTTGGCGATACTGTCAACGCGGGTGATCCGGTTTTAATCACCGAGGCCATGAAAATGGAAACGGAAGTGCAGGCTCCCATTGCCGGTAAAATCACCGCCGTGCATGTCAAAAAAGGTGACACGGTCACGCCTCAGGAAGCACTGGTTGAAATCCAGTAGTCTCTCAATTACAGTCGCCGCCCATGAAAACCCGGTTAGTTCTTGCTTCCACCTCCCCGTTTCGCAAAGCGATACTGGAAAAACTCGCCCTTCCGTTTGAAACCGCGTCACCAAATGTGGACGAAGCCCTCTTGCCTGACGAAATTCCGGAGCAACTGGTGGCCAGGTTGTCTGAAGCCAAGGCACGCGCCGTTGCGTCTGAATACAATTCGGCGCTCATCATCGGCTCGGATCAGGTGGCTGTCATGGATGGTCGGGTTGTTGGCAAGCCCGGCAACCACGACGCGGCTGTTGCCCAGCTCAAACGTGCCTCTGGCAAGCGTGTCAGCTTTCTGACCGGTCTTTGTCTATACAACACACAAACGGACACTGCCCAGGTCGATGTTATTCCCTTTAATGTCCTGTTTCGCCAGCTGAGTGCGCAACAGATTGAGCATTACCTGGAGAAAGAACAACCATACCAGTGTGCCGGCAGTTTCAAATCCGAAGGGCTCGGTATCGCCCTGTTTGAAAAGCTCGAAGGTGACGATCCCAACACCCTGATGGGCCTGCCGCTGATACGGCTTGTACAAATGCTTGAAAAAGAACAGTACAACGTTCTGTAAAGTCAATAAAATCAACAAGATAATGCTAATCATGTAAAAACCGCTAAAGCCCGTTGCATCATAGTCGACATTCTATCTAATAGTATTGGGTCAGGATTTAGACCGGTTGTCCAGAAAACGGAAAAGAAAGCGGGAAGCGTTGTGAATCAGGCTGAAACCAGTAAAACAGCTAATGTGCCGAACGGCCGTGAGCGTCGCCAGCATGTTCGTCATCCTATTAATACTGAAATTTCCATTGCCATTCAGGGTGTCGGAAATTTTTCTGCGCATGCGCGGGATTTTTGTGTCGGTGGATTGTTAATTGTCTTTAGCAATCAGGAAACGATAAATGATCCGACCGAACTCAATGAAAAAATATGTCTTGTCAATGCCAAAATAGACGGTGATGATTATCGTATGCGGGCACGTATAGCCCACGCCGATGCTGAAAGCGCCGGCCTGGCATTTGTTAATCCGGATACCCTTGCCATCAAAGCATTTCAAAGCCTGGTTACACAGCCGGAAGCTGACACCACTGAAATATCAGACAAGGTTCCTGACGCGGAGCCGGTAGCCAACAAACCGTTTATATTAAATAAGTGTAACGTCGCAATTTTATCCGCACTTCCTGTTCTGTTGAAACAATTCAATGACAGCATTAACGACTACCTGTTTAATCAGGCCAAGGAACAACAGGATGTTACTTTACAGAATGACCTGTTTCAGTCCATGGAAACAATCAACAGTAACAGGGAACCGTTTGAATCGTTTTTACAGAACAGTATCAATCAAAATCTCGACAACATTTCAGTCCTGGTTACCGATGAATCGTTTCAGGAAATCCAGGACATTGACGAACAATCCCTCGAACTCGTAAGTGATGAAGAATTTAACCGCTGGCTGGCCAATTCAAAGGTCAAGCAGAAAATCGAACGGCACCTGCATGAAGAAATCAAAAGACTCGAAATTCGCCTTGGAAAAGTTTATGGTGAACCAGTTAACCGGGATAATAATCCCTATGGGCCTTGTTTATTTGTCAACGCTTTTCAGCAGGCAATCGAATCGCTGGACATAAAAAAACAAATTTTGCCAATATGCTATGACATTTACGGGAAAGTCTTGTTAACTGTCATGACTCAGCTCTATTCCGATATTAATAATTTTCTAATCAAGAATAATATACTGCCCGATATCAAGGATATCTATGCATCTTCACGCCCCAGGCCACAGCAGTCTGCACCAGACAGGGATCCTGAAACAACAGAACAGGCGAATATTAACACAGAGGAATCACCTCGCGATTTACCCAATCTTTATGACCTGGTTGGAGAAATTCGCAATTTACAGGCATTAGTTAAAACCAACCTGAATGCCAGCAGTGAGATGCAGGCAGCACCAGCAGCACCTACAGCCGAACAAACGCAACCTGCCGTACCTGAATTTTCAACTACTGAAGTTATCGATGTAATAAGTCGTCTCAACCCTGCTCCACAAACCGTACGGGGTGATGGCAGCAGTATCGAAGCATTTAAACAGCAGCTGCAAAAACTGCTTGAACAGGACTCAGCTGACAACGAATCTAAAAATCTTAGTAATCATCAAAACCAGGTTATAGATGTTACTGAAAACATATTCATGTCCATCCTGAATGACCTTCAGGTCGCCCAGAGCGTGCGTCCATGGCTTGAGAAAATTGCTGTACCTGTCATGAAAATGGCACTACTGGATGACAACATCTTTACGGATAAAGATCACATTGTCCGACAGGTAATCAACAAGATTGCCGATCTCGAAGTCCTGGCCAGCGCTGAAGAAGAAAAGGAACAGCTGGCTGTCAAAAACGCCTTCAACTGGATAGTCAACCTGATTAACAATGACTTTGATGGAACTGCCAGGGTATATGAACGTGCCGCACAGCAACTGGAATTATTAATCAATGTGCAACAACAGGCCTTTGAAAGTAACCTGCAAAACGTGGTTGCGGTTGCCGTTCAGGAAGAGCAACAGGTACCCACGGAAAACATGCCTGCCATCAGCATAAACAATGATGATCTATGGCATCGCATGGTTAGCCGTCTGAAGGAAAACAGCTGGGTTTTACTGGATGCACTTGGCGAGTCACCGCTGCGGTCGAAAATCGCCTGGATTGCACCCAAAAGCGGTAAACATGTGTTTGTAAATGTGATGGGCAGAAAAGAAAGAGTCTACAATACCGACGAGCTTGTTGAGAAATTCAGATCAGGGGATGCCGTTGTTCTGGACGGTGCCGAAGACCCTGCGATGGACCGGGCACAGTACACAATGCTGCAAAATCTTCACAAGCAGCTTTTATATCAATCTTCACACGATGACTTGACCGGCCTGATTAATCGTCGTGAGTTTACCGAATGCATGCGACAGGCATTGGTTGAATCACTGACAAACAATACACGTCACGCAGTCGCCTACATCGATCTGGATAACTTTCAGGTTATTAACAATAACTACGGTTATGATGCGGGTGACGAGTTAATCAAGCAAACCGCCGAACTGATTACATCTGAACTGAAAGAAGAAAACATCCTGTCCCGCATAGGCGGCGATCATTTTGCTCTTTTAATACAGGATACGAGTATTGATGACGCTGTAGAAACGCTTGAAAACATCATGGATAAACTACAGGACTACCGTTTTAGCTGGAACGACGACAAGTTGTCAGTAACGCTTAGCGCCGGCATTACCATGATCACGGGAAATGTTGAAGATGTAATCGATCTGCTGCACTCTGCTGAATCCAGTTGTAAAATCGCCAAAGAGGCTGGTGGCAATCAAGTGCAAATCTTCCATGCCGGCTCCAACCGAATAACCCGACGCAAGCGCGAAACGGAATGGGCGACCAAGATTGACAAGGCACTCGAAGAAGACGCCCTGTATTTACGCTGCCAGAAAATTATTCCGATACAACAACATGTTGATCAGCGCCCTCACTTTGAGGTTTTACTTGGTATCAGCGATGAATTCGGAGGCAATGTAAATCTCGAAACATTTATAACCGCTGCCGAACAAAACAACCGTATGGCTGATGTCGACCGCTGGGTTATTCAGAACACATTTTCGTGGCTGGCCAATAATGAAGATGTCGTCAGTGATATTTCCTGCTTTACCATCAACCTGTCCGGGCAGTCTTTCAATAATGATCGTTTGATTGATTTTATTTACCAGCAAATCAGTCGTACATCAGTACCGATAGAACGTGTTTGTTTCGAAATCACGGAAACATCGGGTGTCAGTAATCTTTCAGATGCGGCCGATTTTATAGAAACAATTAAAAGCAGCGGATGCCAGTTTGCACTGGATGATTTCGGCAGTGGTATGTCATCCTACTCCTATCTGAAGAATCTGCCCGTCGACTACCTCAAAATTGATGGCATATTTATTCGGGAGATAGTTGAAAGCAAAAACGACTATGCCGTTGTTAAATCGATCTGTGAGATTGGCCACTTCATGGAAAAGAAAGTCATCGCCGAATTTGTTCAGAACCAGGAAGCTATTCAGTTACTTGAACAGATCGGTGTCGATTATGCGCAGGGTTATGGTATCGAAAAGCCACGACGTCTGAATGAATTGCTCGTTTGATTAATTCAGCTGAATACGCTGACCCCAGGGTACCGGGTGTTTGCCTTTAACCAGCCAGATAACAGAGAAATACGGCGCCTGTTCCGGAAAACGCCCTTCTGCATCGGTGAAATAGATTAACAGTTCCGGCGTGCGATCCAGCGTATCGGCCCACTGAAAAATCGGTCTGAAATCCGTTCCACCACCACCTGCCAGATTATCCGGCAAGGTGAATTCCTCCCACGGCTCGAATATCCATGGTCCTTTTGATGCGGGTTCTGAATCACAGGCATGTAGAAGAACACGTGCACGCATCTGGCCTTTAATGGCATCGATTTCGGTGATAAACGCCTGCATTTCTTCTTTTGAAATGGATCCACTGGTATCCAGTGCCACCACGATATCTACTTGACTACTGCGTAAACTGGGGTAAATAGCCGGATCACCGCGCCGTGTCGAAGGCCGCGTATAGCTGTAATCATCCCGTGCCAGTGAGGTCATGTAACGTGCCAGTAACATGCGCCATGGCAATTGAGGCTGTAATAAAAAATCCACCAGTCTTGCCATATCGCCGGATAATTTTCCGGCCTGCATGGCCTGTTGTGCGGCACCGGCCAGGCGTTGTTGCCATTGCACACTCAGGTTGTCCTGCTCGTCATGGGACAACGGCGGCGGTTGTGGCGCACCTTTGGAATTTTCATCCGGCAGTTGTTGTGGACTTTCGCCCTTGCCTTCATCCTGCTCTTCATCGGGTTGCAGTGGTGGCGGCGGTGGCTCCTGCGATGAATCCTGATTACGCTTTCGTTCGTCCGGCTGATCGTAAAGATGCTGGTCGAGTGTTTCCTCGTTTTCGTTATCATCGATGTATGGATAAATTTCTTCGGCTGTCATGCCTTCGTAGGTACGCTCGTACAACGTACCCGGCGGCGCTTTCAAACCATCGTTCATTAACAACGGATTGACGGCATAATCACAGGCAATGTCCCAGCGGTGTTTGATGCGATGTTCACGGCGCGCAAAATGGGACAGCGCACAATGCAGGGCTTCGTGCGCCAGAATAAATTGTGTTTCCGAAAGACTTAGTTGCTCAATGTATTCGGGGTTGTAATAAAACTTTCGTGCATCAGTGGCGGTGGTTTTGCACCAGTCCGGGTCGGCCATCACCATCGGTAAACGCAGTACCAGTGCACCTAAAAACGGTTTATCGATAATCAGACGGGTTCTGGCTGCCGCCAGTTTATTTTCGATATCGAGGTTATCCATCGTAAAGCATTAAATCCGCCACTTCATTTGAC
This sequence comes from uncultured Gammaproteobacteria bacterium, assembly GCA_937967995.1. Lineage (GTDB taxonomy): Bacteria > Pseudomonadota > Gammaproteobacteria > UBA6429 > Thiohalophilaceae > CALBTB01. Next base: position 273,269 of record CALBTB010000009.1, on the reverse strand, counting down.
CATTTGGCAAACTGCGGAACTGCAAATATGTCTTCGCCAATGGCGCGGTGCATATCCGTCACCAGCATGACACCCATTTCTTTTTGCGGAAATGCGTTGGCGTAATCCAGGATATGACCCTGTATTGTCTGTGAATCGTCCGTTTCTTTGGCGCGTATCGCACGGCCCACCAGTGCTGATGCCACCGCATATTGCAGATCAATTTCTTTTGGTGCCGGTACCTGTTCACCGCGTGTAATCGCATCCAGGTCCGGCATCTGATCGAGGTTGTCGATGAATGCCTTTAATTCAATACCCGCTGCCTGACCAACGCAGGCCTGCAGACTTCCCAGCAAAAGATCATGCTGATGTTCAAACTTTTGTAAGGCACGATGCGCAAATTCCCAGGAACGCGGTGAAGGAAACGCGCTTGGGTTATGTGCCGGATCAAAATCAAATAATAATTCAGGCCGAAAACGCACGAAGGCGATGATACGATCATCAATATTATTGGCGTAGGCCCAGGCTACCCAGTCATCCGTATTCAGATCCACTTCAAAATGCGAAAAACGATTCGCCAGCGGAGCCGGCATGGTGTACGTGACACCCCGATCACCCTGCCGGTTACCGGCCGCAAAGATCGCCCAGCCCTCGGGAACTTCATAAGCACCGAGCTTGCGATCAAGAATCAACTGGTACGCAGCGGCCGAGACGCTTGGCGGTGCAGAGGTAATTTCATCCAGAAACAGAATACCGGCAGGACCATGACGTTTCGCACTGGGTAACATGGCCGGTATGGCCCATTCCACCAGATCGTCCTTGCGAAACGGAATACCGCGTAAATCGGACGGTTCCATTTGTGATAAACGAATGTCGATGATGTTGACATTATTTTTCTCCGCCACCTGGGCGATCATCTGTGATTTACCGACACCCGGCGGGCCCCATAACATCACGGGTGTATGATGACCGGCCAGGGTGCTTTTGAATTCTCTGTCTAATACCTGCAATAGATGTGCTGGACGCATGTGACTACCTGCTTTCGATAATTAAAATCCGGCTTTTGCGTAGAGCGCTTTGGCCTTATCCAGGTCCTGCTCCACGCCATTACCCTGTTCGTACATTTGTGCCAGCGTGGTCATGGAGCCGGCCAGCCCCTGCTCGGCAGCCATGGAAAACCATTTCACTGCTTCGACCGGGTTTTGTTCTGCACAATCTCCTTCCAGGTACATGAATCCCACGCCATGCTGGGCCAGTGCATAGCCCTGTTCCGCGGCGGCAGTCATCCAGCGCAGGGCTTCGGTGCAATTTCGTACCGTACCCAGCCCATTCTGGTACATGATGGCGACCCGATGCTGCGCATCCGGATCCCCCTCTTCGGCAAACGGGATAAACAGCTGCATGGCGCGGGTAAATTGCTTTGCCTCAAAGGCCGCCATGGCACTGGCGATGTTGATATCATCGGATTCGGCCATATATTTTCTCCTGAATGGATGCTAAGTCCTTCACTATATTACAATTTTCTAACGTTACCGGTTATTCAGGCGGCATAGTATATCCCAATCGGGGCAGTTGGTTTCTGCGGGGCAAACTTTCCCGATTGGGATATATAGCTAAGTACTTGAGCTGGCTATACTTCAGGCCCTTTTCGCGAAAGAGGTACAACCATGAGCGCGGCATCAGCCCAGTCCATGACGGATGCGCAACTGGCCCTACGGTCCTGTATTCAGAAGGTGGCCACGGGCCCGGAATACAGTAAAGACCTGTCTTATGACGAGGCCTATGCGGCAATGTCACAGATATTGTCTGACAGCGCTGATCCGGTCCAGGCGGCCGTGTTTTTTATCGCCCTGCGCATGAAGCGCGAGACAGACGATGAAAACAAGGGCGTCCTGCAGGCCATCATTGATACCTCAACGATTACGACGCTGGATATCCCGGAAGTACTCGATGTGGCGGATCCCTATGATGGACACGCCCGCGGTCTGCCAATGGCGGCCTTCATCGCACCGGTCATGGCGTCACTGGGTATAGCGTCGGTCTGTCACGGCCTGGAAGCCGTTGGACCAAAATACGGTGTTACCCATCGCAAAGTTTTACGTGCAGCCGGTATAAATATTGACATGGGAGTTGCCGAGGCAGGCGCACAGCTGACGAATTCTGACATTGGCTGGGCTTACGTTGACCAGTCACAGTTTGCCCCGCAACTGTACAACCTGGTGGGTCTGCGGACGCGTATTGTCAAACGTCCTGTGTTAACGACGGTGGAAGTGTTGATTGGCCCGTTCCGCGGCAAACAGAAAACCCATTTACTGACCGGCTACGTGCACAAGGCCTACCCGCCTGTTTATGCCGAACTGGCCCGTTTTGTCGGCTATGACACTGCCATGATCGTTCGTGGCGTGGAAGGTGGCGTGATTCCGTCACTGCAACAACCGGCCAAACTGTTTACCTATCATGACAAGGGTAATGAACAGGCAGAAGAAATTGATCCGAAGTCCATTGGTATCGATCAGGCAACACGCGCTGTGCCTTTGCCGAAAGATTTACCCAAAGCCAATGCCAAGGGTGATGAGATTGCCAATGAACTGGATGTTGATGCCGCCGCGGCACGTGCCGCCGAACTCGGCCTCGACGCTCTGAAAGGTAAAGCAGGCCCGGCGTTTGATGCGCTGGTCTATTCCGCCTCCATTTGTCTGCGCCACCTTGGCCGGGCAAACGATTTGGCATCCGCCGCCGAACTGGCACGGGATGCAATTACTTCAGGCAAAGCACTTGCCCATTTTCAGGCAGGTTAGTTGCCTTAACCATTTTACTTGCAAGTATCGATACTTAAGAGGAGAGCACGATGAATGCGCAGGACTTAAAAATCTACCATGACCATGTTGATGCAATGGAAAAAGCCGGTGTTGATCCTGAATATGTTCAGGGTTGGCAAGGTGGTTTCCTGATCAATCCCAAGCGTGAAGAACAGCGCGTCACAGAAGCCTATGAAGCCGGTTTCGAAGATGGCACTGCACGCAACACGGACAACTTCAAGAAATTCGCAAAATAATCAGCGTATTTTGTCCTTCTCAAAAAAGGCGGGTCGCTCCCGCCTTTTTTATTTTCTACATAAACAGATTGGGCACGGACCGATTTAGTGTCTGCAAGATTTCAGGCACTTCGATATCAATCACCTGAGCAGCGACCCATTTTTTGTTTTTCTCACCCATTTGCTCCGTTACCAGGTCGCCAAAGAAACGCCGCATCGGAAAACTGGGGCCTGTTTCCTCACTATACTGAAAATCAGCATAATCGCTCATACGCTGATTGAGCGTGTCGATGAAGCCCTGTCGATAATCACCCTTGCCAATCAGGTCTCGCATGTTATCTTCGAAGTGTTTGGCTGATTTGGTCGCCAGTTCGGTCATAAACCGCACCCGCTCCTGTTCATCAAATTTCTCAATTGTCATGCGGTCGATGATATGAATCGCAAAACTCAGAAACTCGACAATGATCATCATGCGTTGTTGCTGGGTATCTGTCTGGTAATCGTTATTTTCCAGTGACAGCACACCATTCTGTGCAATGCGAAAGGCAATAAATGCCAACGCTGCACCGACTTCTTCGACACTATGGGTCTTGTCTTTCTTGTTCCACTTGCTCTTTACGCGCACGCTCTACTCCGATTAATCACCAGTAAATCATAGGGTTATTGGGTGATGGTGATTCCTAGCAGCCCAGATAACACCGTGCTAGGATTGAAAGAGGTGTATTTTACTCTGAAGCAAGCATGCCTCCAAGCCAGACGAACATAAATCTCGCCTCGATCAAACAGGCCGTCCAGCACAATTGTCATATTGCCGATGCCAGCGCCGCCGGTAACTTCACCCTGTGTATCTACCTGTTGAAGATGCGCGAGTTCTACCGCTGGGAAAGCGGTTATAACTACGGTGATGTCTTACCCCGGGAAGAAGTCGGTAACTGGTTGCGGGAGCGCGAAGCACTGTGGGAAAGCCTACAGGAAGAAGGTTTTACCCAAATCCCGATAAATGGCGAACTATTTGACCCGTTTGACTCACAGACGATTAACTCGAAACTAACGCCCCAGCGCCTCGTCTACAGTGGTGGTCTTGGCCACCGGACCAACGCGCATTTTTTCCTGGGTGTACTGGAACGACACGAGCATCATCACGGTTTTGACATTATTGTGGTGGCCGACGAATACGCACGTGACCTGACTGCTCCACCGGCCATGAGTCAGGGCAAAACCATCTATATACGTCGTGAGGCCATGCGCCGCATGGTGTGGGAAAAGTACGAACAGTGGTTGTGGAACAAACCGGATAATGCGCTGGGCCGTGCCCTGGCCTTTTACCCGTTTGACTCGAATCTTGATTCTGCGCTTGAGCAGATGACCAATAATGAACTGGACGCCGCCGTGCTACACGAGATCGGCGAGGTAAATGCTTATCGACTGCTGGGCAGCGATTGGGAAGACATACTTTATCAACTACCCCACTCCAAACTGGAACTGCTGTTACGTGCTGCACGCGATCACCTTGCCGATTGCACATCTACCCTTCCACAACTGGCGAAGGCACGCAATGTTGCGTCAATTCACTTCTATATCGCCAACCTGAATAACCTGCGTAAGGACCTGTTTCCCGGCCTGTTATCGGCCTACGAGACGTGGCGCGAGCAACAGGATTACGATGTCCTGCTCGAGATTGCCGATAAAGGTACCAGTCACTGGCAGCAAGTATGCGAGGAAGTCTTGGATCGGCATTCAAAAATCGATCATAATTCACATTCCGAACTGGTTAGTTATCTCGAAAGCAAGAAGTTTTAGTTATTCACACATGGAAAAATCCGTCAAACCCCTTTCGACCATTGTCGAAGTCGAAAAAAATTCATTTATCTTTGAAAAAAAGCAGGCCCTGCCGGCTGATGCCTGCGAGGAAATGATTCGCCGCTTTGAACAATACCGTGATGAGCAGTATGAAGGGCGGATTGGTCAGCTGGCGGATAAGGATACCAGCATAAAAAAATCCACTGATCTTGTCGTCAGTGGCAAGGAACACTGGAAAGATGTGGATCGCGCACTGTTTTATTCGCTTGGCATGGCCATCAAGGAATTTCGGGAAACTTTCACCTATTTCAAAGGGCCCTTCAAGGATATGGGCTACGCGATTCAACGCACCAATCCCGGCGAACACTATCACTGGCATATCGATGGCGGCAGTCACGAATTCAGTCAGCGCCAGTTGGTGGCGCTATGGTATCTGAACGATGTACCCGGCCCCGGTGGTGAAACTGAATTTTTATTTCAAAACATCAAAGTCAAACCGGAACAGGGAAAACTGATCCTGTTCCCCCCATTCTGGACCCATGAACATCGCGGTGTCACACTGGAAAAAGGCATCAAGTACATCGCCACCACCTGGGTTGTGTTTGCCTGAAGTCATCATGACAAGCCAGATCGCTGTCACGCTTCGTTCACCACAGACAGATAAAGAATGGCAGGATTATTTTCATTTTCGCTGGCAATACTTGCGCGCCCCCTGGCAACAGCCATCGGGAAGTGAAAAAGATGAATACGAAAACGAAGCCTGGCACGTCCTGGCATGCAATAAACAGGATGAGATTGTCGCCGTTGGCAGGTTACATGCAATTAGTAAACAAACCGGGCAGATTCGCTATATGGCAGTGGCAGAGTCAGTTCGTAAACAGGGAATTGGGCGTGACATTCTCAACTGGCTGGAACAGCATGCACTTGAAGCGGGCATGACTGAGATTATTCTGCATGCCAGGGAACAGGCTGTCGGATTTTATTTACACCAGGGTTATGAAAAAATAAAAGCGTCACACACACTGTTTGGTGAAATAAAACATATGCAAATGATCAAGCAACTGCCAGTTAACTGAAAGTCGTTTGCAACATGTCGCCGTCAGTGGAAATCTGAACCGTCGTAATTCCCGGCATATTCGTCATAATATAACCGGCCATTAACATGGTCGATGCTTCGTTTTCATTTTCAATCGCTGTTAACAGCCTGTCTGCCACCACCTGGCATCGTTGCCTGGTCGACAGATCATCCACCCACTCACGGCTCATCTGCCAGCCGGCATCCATATCCTTGTCCATTTTTGAATAGATTGACTCGGCCTCCATGAGCATCTCATCCGGCACCTCAATCTGGTAGGCGTTTTCATTAATCTGGACATTCAGTTTCATTGACTTACCCTGCTGTTACGGACCATTATTGTACCCTGCCTGATAAATGATAAACACAGACTATGCTTGTTGAAATTCCTGCCCTGTTGTCAGCAAAAAAACTCGCAGACATTTCTGCCATCCTGGACAAGGCGACATTTGTGGATGGAAAACTCTCTGCGGGTTCTGCGGCTGCACGCGTCAAACAAAATGAAGAAATTCCTTCCGATGCCGCACACTGGCAACAACTGAATAATCTGGTGATGGCCCCGTTGGTCGCGCATCCAATCTTTCAGCATGCGGTGTTACCGCATCGCGTTGCTTCCGCGTTTTTCGCGCGATATAACAATGGACAGCATTACGGTGAGCATATCGATGACCCGGTTATGGGCCCGCAGGGAGGGCGGTACCGCTGTGATGTGTCCTTTACCGTGTTCCTGAACTCCCCCGAAGAGTACACGGGCGGTGAACTACGTATTCGCACCGCCTACGGTCATCAGGACATCAAACTGGATGCAGGACATGTGATTATTTACCCGGCCTCGAGCCTGCATCAGGTGCTGCCAGTCACCGGTGGAGAACGCCGTGTCGCCGTAAGCTGGGCCCAAAGCCTGATCAGAGATGCCGCACAACGGGAATTACTGTACGAGCTACACCGCGCGCGAGAAACCCTGATGATGAAACAACCTGATGCCGAGGTAACCCGTCAGGTCGATCACAGCTATGTTAACCTGGTTAGAATGTGGTCTGAATTATAATAATATCAATAAGATATGAGATATAGTTAAAGTATTCTTAAAGTATATTCTAGCTTTCTAGATGTACTGTTTCTGGCATCGAATAAAAAAAAGGCCGCATAAGCGGCCTTTTCTTGTTTGATGCTAGTACGCGAATTAGTCGCGAATAGATCCTTTATCGGCATGCGCCATGTTACACACGTCATTGGCGAGCTCATGATACTCGTCACGATACTTGTGTAACGGATGACCTTCCGGGGCCATGTAATATGTTTCTGGATCGACGCCATGCTCATGTTCATATTCCATGAACTTCTTCTGCATTTCGAGCATCTTCTTAATCTTTTCGTGCTTGTCGCTCATCGCAAACCTCACTTAAGTCTATGAATTTATTACCTTTTGGCGCCATGCGTCAAAATCAGCTGGCCCAGAATATAGCAAACGCCAGTTTCGGCCTCCATATCACTTTTGGCCAGTATGCTACCTATTTATTAATAACCACCTTTTCGACGGCTTTCTGGCAGACCGGCCACTTTTCCGCCCTGTTTTGACGGCATCAGCGGAAACAGGGTAAACGTGTCTTTCTGTCCTATCTTGGTACCCCATTTATCGCCCATCGCCTTCAGGATAGTCCGTTCGTTAGGCTGATTCTGTGCGTTATTGAAATACTCTTCACGCAGATAATTGATGATGTCCCAGTGCTTTTCTGTCAATTCGCCAATACCTTCAGCGTCCGCGATCACCTGGGCCAGTCCTTCGCTCCAGTCTTCAGTATTGAGCAGGTAACCATTTTCGTTGGTTTCTATGGTCTTCCCATCGTATTCATATGCCATTATTCAATTCCTCTTGTAGACATGTGCCCCAATAGCAGCACCCGAAAAATGAAGTGCGCCTATTATCTGGATTTTGGCATCGGGATCAAGCTCCCAACGGTGGTAGATGTGCAGATATCAGGCCTCAGTCATCGGCATTGACGGCCTTGATACCTTTTTGCGGAATAAACAGACCACAGCCGTATTTCTGTCCGTTGCCAATGCCATCTTGCTGTAACTTCACGGCATGTTGCGGCGACAGATCGGCAACCATCAGGCTGCGAGTGAAGATTTTTCTATTATCGAATTTGAACATGTGCTGTTTACCGGCCATCAGCTTGGAAACCGGAATCCCCATGCCGGTAATAACCTTCGCCATTTCATCCAGAAAATCATCTTCGCTTTTATCCTGCAATGTTTCTACGTAGCGTGAAAACATGGTTGGTAATGCGGCAAGCGGTTTTACTGCACCTTCTTTGACGGTTAATGCATGTCCATCTATATCCAGTTTATTACCCGCCAGACTTTGGGTATCTTCAATCCGGTGTTTGGGTACACGAATTGTCATGCGGGTACGACGCGAAAGGCATAATATTTCATTTTCTGTGTCTTCCGGTCTGTGCCAGCCATTGCCTGACTCTGCAACATGAATCAGATGTAACCCGGCGCGCTGTTCGCTGGCAAACCAGGGCAATGCGGATTGAATAGCTGATGATAGTGCATACGCATGATCAATCGGTAACATGCGACATTCCAGTTTGAAACTGATGTCAACCACATCATCCGGCACACTGAATTCTTTCTTGCTGTCGTTATCGTCTTTCCAGAACACGGTTTATACCTGTATTTAACTGTTTAAATGCACGTCAAGCACGTTGGCCACTGGTAAAAGCGGACTCAAGCTGATCTTCCCAGTTAGCCGGTGTGTCACTGAATGGAGGTTTGACATCCATTCTGAAAAACACTTCACCTTTGGCCCGGCGGGAAATGACCTGCTTAAGTGCCTCAAATGACTCGAGTTCATGTTCCTGCATCAATACTTCACTCAAGTTCAACATCGTAACTATGTCCCTCTCACGCGTTCGTAATAACGTGCTCGATAGAGCAATCGTTTCTGATGTGCATCATCTTCAAATGCTGTACGGTTGTGCAAGACATTGTTGCTAATGACACCTTCATTCGCATTTAACCTGTAACGCATAATATACGGTGAATCATTTAATAATTCAGTAATTCGTGATCTGGCCTGCTCTGTAACCGGATCATCACGCCAATGGATGTTGCGCATGCGTGCCGAATAGCGCAGATGCAAATGTCCATCTGCATCAAGGCTAAATACCGGGCCTACCGTTTCACCGCGAATTTCCTGGCCTTCATCCACGTTTGGTGGAATCGACATGGCACGCGGGTGCATCAACGCCGCAACATAATCCGGATTCTCATCGCGTAACTGCAAATACAACATTTCATGATCCAGATACATGTTTTCACCGCCCTGCGCGGCTGGCGACACACAATGCATAATGATGGCCCGAATCTGCCGGTCCATGGGGTTATAGTACCCGTCGGTATGCCAGCTCAATCGTTTGTTGGTATACGGGATATAGCCACGCGCCGGCGTCTTTTCAATAGCCCGCAGTGATGTGATGCTGTCTTCATCGGCACAGATATTGGCATCCAGGCTGAGTAATCCGAATTGCCGGCCCAGTTCCCGAATAGCCTGTTTATCCACATTCGTCGACTTACACTTATATATGACAAGATTAGCCCGTTGCAGTGCAGATCGAATTGCCAGTATTTCCGGCTCACTGAGGTGAGTGGGGTCGTCAATTTCCACTATTAATTCATGGATATGAGAAGGATAAACAGCGAGCTTGTTGTTACGCCAACTGGTGTAGGCACTGTCACTATCCAGCTGGAAGGGGGAGTCTCCCGCTGTCGCTGACTGTGTTTGTTCCCGTGCCATGAACCCGATACCCGTACATTAAAAGTTCCTGTTATTGTAATACAGCAGACTAAAAGGATCGGAAATATTTCCACCAAGGCTATTCACCCGGCGAACACATGGATATATAATCCCGCCCTCACTGAAAGTCTGTCTCTGCCTAACACATTGATTTTTATGTGAGTTTTTCTGGATCATCGGCGTCCTCGCGCTAATTGACTGAAAAACAAGGATTTTGACTATTTTTTATCTACCCCATATGGGGTAAGCCCGGGATAGCTGATCATCCCATAGGTGAGGTTCTCCAAAAGCGCGCAGAGACCTAGACTTCGCTCAGTCAAATAAACGAGATTTTTCAGTATTCCGCCAGCTTCGCGCGGAGCAGCGGAAGAACAAGAATACCGAAATTAGCCGGCTAATTAACGAGTTACTATCCAAAGGAGAAAGCCATGGATAAAAGCAAGATTCATCCGACGCCAATGCTAGACGTCCTCGAGGAAGGCCCCTGGCCTAGCTTCATTTCTGGTTTTAAACGCATGCGTGATGACCATCCTGATCAGCGCATCAACGAAATGGCCAACTCTCTGCTTGGTCAGCTCGAGCACTCTTATGAAACCCGTAAAGGCTACTGGAAAGGTGGTACGGTTTCTGTATTTGGTTATGGTGGCGGTATCATTCCCCGCTTCTCAGAAGTCGGCAAGGCTTTCCCTGAATCCAAAGAATTCCACACCCTGCGCGTTCAACCGCCTGCAGGTAACTACTACACCACCGACATGCTGAACCAACTGGCAGATAGCTGGGAAAAATACGGTTCAGGTATGGTGACCTTCCACGGTCAGACCGGAAACATCATGTTCATCGGTGCAACTACAGACGCGACTCAGCACTTCTTTGATGAAATCAACGAATACGGCTGGGACTTAGGTGGTGCCGGTCCATGTGTTCGTACCGCCATGTGCTGCGTTGGTTCTGCCCGTTGTGAACAATCCTGTGCCAATGAAATGGCGATTCACCGTCACCTGGTTAACACCTTTACTGACGATGTTCACCGTCCGGCTCTGCCTTACAAATTCAAGTTCAAGGTTTCCGGTTGTCCGAATGACTGCGTGAACTCTATTGAGCGTTCTGACTTTGCCGTAATCGGTACCTGGCGCGATGACATGAAAGTCGACCAGTCTGAAGTCAAGGAATTCGTCAAAGCAAAAGGTCGTCAGTACATCATCGATAACGTGATTACTCGTTGCCCTTCAAACTGCATGAGCCTGACTGACAGTGATGAGCTGGAGATTGACAACAAGAACTGTGTTCGCTGCATGCACTGCCTGAACGTTATGCCAAAAGCGCTTTCTCCTGGCGACGACAAAGGTATTACCCTGCTGATCGGTGGTAAGCGTACACTGAAAATTGGTGACCTGATGGGTACCGTAATTGTACCGTTCATGAAGCTGGATACTGCTGAAGACTACGAGCGTCTGGTTGAAATCGCTTCTGAAACCATCGACTTCTTTGCTGAAAACGCCCTTGAGCACGAACGTACTGGTGAAATGATCGAGCGTATTGGTCTGGTTAACTTCCTGGAAGGCATCGGTATCGATGTTGATCCGAATATGGTTAACCATCCGCGCCAAAGCTCTTACATCCGTATGGACGGCTGGGATGAAGAAGCTGAAGCCTGGTTTGCCCGTAAAGCTGAAGAAAAGGCAGCTGCAGGTTAATCCTGTAGCGCCTTTTTGCGTTTTAACTGCGAACGAATTACGAAAGTTTTAGGAGAACAACATGTCGGACAAGAAAGCTCCACCACGCATGCCGATTGAATCTGGTTGCCCAGACGGTTTCCAGTACATGCATCCTGTTATGCGTAAAAATTATGGACAGTGGAAATACCATGATCATCCACGTCCGGGTGTGTTACGTCACGTTGCCCACAGTGGCGATGAAATCTGGACCGTTAAAGCCGGTACCCAGCGTATTCTTGACGTCTTCACCCTGCGTAAACTGACTGAAATCGGCGACAAGTTTGCTGACGGTTATGTCCGTTTCACGATCCGCTCAAACATCGAGTACATGGTTGCAGACAAGTCTAAAGTTGAGCCGTTAATCAAAGCGCTGGAAGATGCAGGCTTTGTTGTTGGTGGTACTGCCAACTCGGTTGCCATGATCTCTCACACACAGGGCTGGTTACACTGTGACATTCCGGGTACTGATGCCTCGGGTGTTGTGAAAGCCATGATGGACGAACTCATTGATGAGTTTAAGAACTGCAACATGCCTAACCGCGTTCACATGACAACTTCTTGCTGTCAGATTAACTGCGGTGGTCAGGGCGATATTGCTATCAACGTTCAGCATACCAAGCCACCGAAGATCAACCACGATCTCGTTTCTAACGTATGTGAGCGTCCATCGGTAGTTGCACGTTGCCCGGTAGCGGCCATTCGCCCTGCCCAGGTTAACGGCAAGCCTTCTCTGGAAGTAGACGAGAAGAAATGTATCTGTTGCGGTGCGTGTTTCCCACCTTGCCCGCCGATGCAAATCAACGATCCTGAACACAGTAAGCTGGCAATCTGGGTTGGCGGTAACCACTCTAATGCACGTGGCAAACCGACCTTCCAGAAACTGGTTGCTGCCGGTATCCCGAACAACCCACCGCGTTGGCCGGAAGCGACTGCGATTGTTAAGCAGATCCTGAAAGCTTACCGTGAAGACGCGCGTGACTGGGAACGTATCAATGACTGGATTGAGCGTATTGGCTGGCCACGTTTCTTCGAGAAAACCGGGCTGCCATTCACCAAATATCACATCGATAACTGGAGAGGCGCTCGTAACAGTCTGAATGCTTCTACACACATTCGTTTCTAATTTAACAGGACCGAATCAATGAAGTTAGGCATTCAGATTAACGAAGGTCCTTATACCCATGAAGCTTCCAATACGGCCTTGAACTTTTGCAAGGCCGCGTTGGAGGCGGGTCATGAGATCTTCCGGGTGTTCTTTTATCACGATGGTGTGAATAACGGGACTCGTTACACCACACCACCGCAGGACGACAGGCACATTGTTAACAGCTGGTCTGAACTGGCTAAAGAAAACAATATCGACCTGGTTGTCTGTGTCGCAGCTGCGCAACGTCGTGGCATCGTGGATGAGGGCGAACAGGAACGTAACGGCAAAGATGGTAATAACATTGCAGAAGGTTTTCGTATTTCCGGCCTTGGCCAGCTCATCGAAGCCGGCATTCAATGTGACCGTCTTGTTGTGTTCGGTGATTAAGGCAGGGGTAAAACGACATGTCCGATGTTAAGAAATTCATGTACGTGAATCGCAAAGCCCCTTACGGCACGATTTACGCCTGGGAATCGCTGGAAGTTGTTCTGATTGGCGCGGCCTTTGAACAGGACGTTGCACTTGCCTTTGTTGATGATGGTGTTTACCAGATCGTCAAAGGACAGGATACAAGTGAACTGGGAATTAAAAACTTTTCGCCAACCTACTCTGCTCTTGGTGATTATGACATCAACAAGATCTATGTAGAAAAAGAGTCACTTGAGGCTCGTGGTCTGACCGTGGATGATTTACTGCATCTCACATGGGAAGATGAAAACGAAGACTGGGCGGAAAAAGATTCTATTCAGGTAGTCAGTTCAGAAGAGCTGAAGAAAATCCTGGATGAATCTGACGTCTTGCTGAACTTTTAGGGCGGAAAGATACTATGGCGATTTTACATACTGTAAATAAATCACCTTTTGATAAGAACTCGCTGGAGGCCTGCGTACGTCTGGCAGTAAAAGGCAGTTCAGTGCTCATGATTGAAGATGGTGTATATGGTGCTATGAAAGGCACCGTCAAATCAGATGTCGTGACCGGCGCGATGGGTGATGTAACTTTTTATGTTTTGGGTCCTGACTTGAAAGCCCGAGGTATCGGTGAAGATAAGCTCATCGATGGCGTCAAGGTTGTTGATTACAGTGGTTTTGTCAATTTGACTACTGAAAACGACAAGGTACAGGCTTGGCTTTAAATTAGTGGCTGTCTATCAGTTCACGAGCACGAGGAGAACGTAACATGGCAATTGAAGTTAATGGAAAGAGTTATGAGGTAGATGAAGAAGGTTACCTGGCTAACCTGAACGAATGGGAACCTGCTATCGCTGAAGTTATGGCGAAAGAAGATGACTGTGAACTGACTGACAGTCACTGGGAAGTAATCAACTTCCTGCGCGAATACTATGAAGAGTATCAGATTGCTCCTGCTGTTCGCGTACTGACCAAAGCGATTGGCAAGAAGCTTGGCCCGGACAAAGGCAACAGCAAGTACCTGTATGAGTTGTTCCCATACGGTCCTGCAAAGCAGGCCTGTAAGTACGCTGGTCTGCCCAAGCCGACTGGTTGCGTTTAATCATCTGCTTTTATGATTAAATGATATAGAGGGGGTCATACCCCCTCTTATACTTAAGCAACATTAAATACAATAAATAGGGTAAGGAACGCATGCACATTGCATTTGGCATCATGTTTTATATAGCCGGCCTGTTGCTGGTCATTGGCCTGATTGTAAAAATCAAGCAATATGCATCCACCCCGGCGCCATTGAAAATTCCGACGACCCCTGCTCCGGTAACCAGGACCGGCGTTGTCTGGCGCATGTTTACCGAAATCGTTTTCTTTAACAGCCTGTGGAAATCCAACAAGTGGATCTGGATATTCGGCTGGCTGTTTCACTTTGCCCTGCTACTGGCGTTTTTCCGCCACTTGCGTTACGCCATTGACCCGGCAGGCATGTTTGGTTTCCTGTGGCCTTTGGTTAATAACTGGGCCGTGCAAACAGCGGGCAAATACGCTGGCTGGATGATGCTGATTGGTTTGCTGGGATTATTTGCACGTCGCATCGTTGTCGATCGAGTGCGCTACATTTCCAGCCCTTCTGACTTTGCTATTTTGTTGCTGATAATCGGCATTGCATTAACCGGTGTTCTGATGTCGTTTGTCGCACATACAGATATTGTGCAATTAAAAGAATTTACTATTGGTTTGCTGACATTCAACTGGCAACCAATGCCGACAGATGGGTTGCTGATTACCCATTTAGCGCTGGTGCTGATCCTGATGGTCATTTTTCCTGTCAGCAAATTGCTGCATGCGCCGGGCATTTTCTTCAGCCCAACACGAAATCAGGTCGACAACCCACGTGAACAACGCCATATAGCCGATTGGGCACGTAAACTGGAATCAAGCAACTAATTTGGTGGATGAGGATTTACCGTGGCAGATTTTGAGACACCAGAAATAAAAGAATACCCGGTCATACCCAGGTTAAAACCGGATGTCATGTCTCACTCCAAACCATTCGTGGCCAAGGAGCAGTTTCAGGAGCCGTTAGGCTTTCCAGGTGAACTGGTTGATAACTGGCAAGACAAGGCCATTGAAAAAATGGGCGAGCTGCAGGGTAAATATCGCTCACTGCAGGTGTTTCTCGACATCTGTGTAAAATGCGGCGCCTGTACTGACAAATGTCATTATTACCTGGGCACCACGGATCCGAAAAACATGCCGGTTGCACGTCAGGACCTGTTTCGCCAGGTTTATCGTCGCTACTTCACCTTCGCCGGTAAATTCTTCGGCAAACTGGGTATGCCAGGATTTGTCGGTGCCAGAGAACTGGATAAAGAAGTACTCGATGACTGGTACAGTTATTTTCACCAGTGCTCACAATGCCGACGTTGTTCAGTTTACTGTCCATACGGAATCGATACGGCGGAAATATCCATGGCGGCACGTGAAGTGCTCGACGCAGTGGGTGTTGGCCAGAAGTACTGTAATGAAATTATCGGTAAGGTCTTCAAAATTGGTAATAACCTGGGTTTGCCTGAGCCGGCTCTGGCTGACACGCTTGAAGGTCTGGAAGAAGAAGTCAAAGATGACACGGGTATCGATGTTAAATATCCGCTGGATGTAAAAGGTGCCGAAGTACTTTTAGTTACGCCGTCTGCTGACTTCTTTGCTGAGCCGCATGTCGACGGATTAATCGGTTACGGTAAAGTTTTCCATGAAGCCGGCATCAGCTGGACAGTCAGCTCCTATGCTTCTGAAGCGGCCAACTTCGGCATGTTCATTGGCAGCTATGAAAATATGCGCCGAGTTTCCATGCGTATTCGTGAAGCCGCACTGGAGCTGGGTGTTAAACGTATTATCTTCGGCGAGTGCGGACATGCCTGGCGAGTCGCTTACAGCTTTTTGAATACACTGGCTGGTCCTTTTGATTTTCTGGATCCGCGCTACCCCGTTCCGCAGCACATTTGTGAATTCACTTATGACCTGATTCAGAAAGGCGCGCTCAAGTTTGATAAATCCGCCAACGATCATCGTGTAATGACCTATCACGATTCCTGTAACGTGGCACGTGCGTCGCGCATGGGCCCGATGCCAGGTGGACAGTTCAAGATTCCACGCGAAATTATCAAGGCGACCTGTAATCATTTCTATGACATGCCTGCTGATACCATCCACGAAGGCACCTATTGCTGTGGTGGCGGCGGCGGTCTGTTAACCGACGACCTGATGGAATTGCGCGTTAAAGGCGCGATGCCGCGCATGCAGGCACTCAAACATGTCGTCGATAATTATGGCGTAACTCATATGGCTGCAATCTGCGCCATCTGTAAAAGTCAGTTTAGCAAGGTAATGCCCTACTACGGCTTTACCATGGATCAAATTGTCAGTGTGCATCAGCTCGTGAGCGATGCCATTGTCATGACGAATAACGAAGTTTAGTTCAGGTACGGTATTAACCGGATCATCACAGGAGACAGAGGTATGGCTACATCACGTGACGACATGCAGGAAAACAAACTCACGTTCCGTAAGTTTAAAGACGGTGACCATAGTTGGGGTCGAATGACCGATCAGATTTTTGAAGGCGATCATTCCCACAAATGTCCGACTTACGTACATCGCACACCACCTTGCCAAGGTAGTTGTCCTTCTGGTGAAGATATTCGCGGCTGGCT
Organism: uncultured Gammaproteobacteria bacterium; assembly: GCA_937967995.1. Classification (GTDB taxonomy): domain Bacteria; phylum Pseudomonadota; class Gammaproteobacteria; order UBA6429; family Thiohalophilaceae; genus CALBTB01. Next base: position 256,594 of record CALBTB010000009.1, on the reverse strand, counting down.
GGATATCGTGCGTGGTATTGAGAAACCACCCAAAGATGTCACCATGCAGGAATATGCATTCCGCCGTTCCACTGACGCCAACCCGTTCCCTTCTATTATGGGTCGTGTTTGCCCGGCTCCCTGTGAAGATGGTTGTAACCGTAACCAGGTTGAAGACCATGTAGGAATCAACTCTGTCGAACAATACATTGGTGATACTGCCCTTGATCAGGGTTTCACCTTCAAGACAGGTGATCAGGAGTCCGGTAAAAAAGTTGCCATCATCGGTGGTGGTCCGGCCGGTCTGGCAGCAGCTTATCAATTACGTCGTCGCGGCCATGCCTGCACCGTGTTTGATGATCACGCTGAACTGGGCGGCATGATGCGTTACGGTATTCCTGGTTATCGTACACCGCGTGACGTACTTGATGGCGAAATCAATCGCATCATCGACATGGGCGTTGAAGTAAAACTCAGCACGCGGGTTGGTAAAGACATCAGTATCGAACAACTGGAAAAAGACTATGACGCGATTCTGTGGGCTTTGGGTGCCAAGAAAGGCCGTAATCTGCCTGTTCCTGGCGCTGATGCACAGAACTGTCTGACCGGTGTCGATTTCCTGGAAGCCTTTAACGACGGCCGACTGAAGCTGGTATCAGAAAAAGTGGTCGTAGTTGGCGGTGGTGATACCTCTATCGACGTTGTGTCTGTTGCACGCCGTCTTGGTCATATCACCAATGTTAATGAAAAAGACCGTCCGGAAAATGTTGTGCTGGGTCATACCGCACACGACGTTGCTTCATCTGCTACCAAACTGGGTGCAGATGTCACGCTGGTTACCCGTTCTGCAATTGAAAAAATGAACGCAGCAGAACACGAAGTCCGTGACGCGTTGCGTGAAGGTGTAAAGATTCGTGGTCAGTTAAATCCGGTTGAAGTAATCAAGAACGAAGAAGGCCGAGCTATTGCACTGCGTGTTGTTGAGCTGGAAGAAGATGGCAAGACACCGAAAGAAGGTAGCGAGTTTGATATCGAGGCAGACCTGATTGTTTCTGCTATCGGTCAGGGTGGCGACATGACCGGAATGGAATCATTTGGTAATGAACGTGGATTCATTGATGCCGATCAGCATTATCAGGTACCGGGTAAACCGGGTCACTTTGTTGCCGGTGATATTGTACGCCCTCACCTGCTGACCACCGCGATCGGACAGGCATCAGTTGCAGTGGAAAGCATTGACCACTATTTCAAGCACGAAGACCTTGTCAAGCGTCCGAAAGTCGACAAGCACCACTTCAACCTGCTGAATAAACTGCGCGAAGCGGGGCTTGAGCCTGAACCGTTCAGCAAAGAAGCAACCGAAGATTATCGTGGTACTGCCAGCGGTAAATGGGCAGTGCATAACTACGAGGATCGTTCCGCTTATGAAATTATCCCGTCCGACAAACTGTTCCTTGGGCATTTTCCTTTTACACCTCGCCTGAAGCGTGAGGAAGAAGTACCGGATGCGGAAGAAGTACTGGGCCACTTCCAGGAGCGTATGAAGGGTCTGTCTGAAGAACAGGCTGTCGAAGAAGCAGAACGCTGCATGAGCTGTGGAATGTGCTTCGAATGTGATAACTGTGTAATTTACTGCCCGCAGGATGCCATCTTCCGTGTCAAGAAATCCGAAGCCACCATGGGTCGTTATGTTGACACTGACTATGCCAAGTGTGTTGGCTGTCATATCTGTGCAGACGTTTGCCCAACTGGCTACATCGACATGGCTATGGGTGAGTAAATCGACAAACGTAACCTCGAGGTAATTACGTTGTTATCTATAAAAACAATTATCGGCCTGGGGGCAGCACTTCTGCTGCCCCTGACCGTGCAAGCCGAGTCAATTGCGCCGAAACTTCCGCCAGCAAAGAAAAAATACAGTGAAGAGACGTTATGCGTTAAACCAGTTGACGATATGCGTAAAAATCACATGGACTACATTATTCATCAGCGCGACGACACAATGCGTGAAGGCATAAGAACCGAACAATTCAGTCTGGATGAATGTATAGAATGCCATAATGCCCCGTCAAAAGACGGAAAAGTGGCATCAAGCAAATCTGATGAGCATTTTTGTAGCACATGCCACACCTATGCGGCTGTAAAAATCGACTGTTTTTCGTGTCATGCAGACAAACCCCAGAATACACAGTATCGTCACTCACTGTCCGGCAAATCGATGCCTCATCATTCCCAGTTTGCCACACAGAAACTTAACGCCGAAACACTGCAGATGTTGACTACCAACAAGGAGAGTCAACAATGAAAAATGACAACAACATTAACCAATATCGCAGACAATTTTTATCATCGGTTACCGGTGTTGCTGCAGGGCTAACCATTGCGCCGGGCGTTTTACTGAATACAGTCGCACATGCAAAACAGGCAGACCAGCCGGTATCCAGTAAAAATCGCTGGGGCCTGCTGATTGATACCAGCAAGTGTGCAACCGGCTGTAATGCCTGCGTCACTGCTTGCCATAAGGAAAATGGCGTTTCCAGTACAGGTCGCCCTGCAACGGATGCCGTCTGGATTCGCAAGGTCAAGTTAACTGACAAAGTAACCGGTCATGTCCAGAGCCTGCCATTCATGTGTCAGCATTGTGAAAAACCACCCTGCGTCGACGTTTGCCCGACAAATGCGTCCATGAAGCGCGATGATGGTGTAGTTCTGGTTGACAAGCACGCCTGCATTGGCTGCCGCTACTGCATGATGGCCTGCCCTTATAACGCCCGTTCGTTTGTGCATGAGCCTGTCACCGATCAGATATATCCCCGTGGTCAGGGTACTGTTGAAAGCTGCACCATGTGTGTACACCGGATTGATGATCCGGAAGGTCCGAGAAATACTGCCTGTGTCGATGCCTGTAATGCTGAAGGTCATAAGGCAATGTGGTTTGGCGATCTGAAAGATCCGTCGACTGAAATATCACAACGACTGAAGCAATATGGTGGTGAGCAAATCCGAGCTGATCTGGGTTTGAACACTGGTGTTCGTTATCAAAACTTAAGCTAATAACATTATGAAAACACCACGTCTGACTGAACTTGAAGGCCGCAGCCCACAATTCTTTTTATTAATGGGCGTTTTACTGGTACTAATTGCCGTTGGCATTTACTCTGCACTGCTGATGCACGGCGAAGGGCATATCATCACCGGTATGACCAATCGTATTGTCTGGGGTACACCGCATGTCTTTGCCGTCTTTTTAATTATTGCCGCTTCGGGTGCATTGAATGTGGCTTCAATCGCTTCTGTATTTGGCAGAAGCATTTATAAGCCGTTGGCTCCCCTGTCGATGGTTTTATCAGTAACCATCCTTGTCGGTGGTCTTGCCATTCTCATTCTGGATTTAGGCCGCCCGGAACACCTGCTTGATGTCCCGGTTACACAGTTTTTCTTTAACACGAAGCCGGAGCAGTGGAGCCATTCCGTATTTGGCTGGAACATGATCCTGTACACCGGCTTTATGGCTATCGTCATCGTCTACCTGTGGATGACACTGGTGAAACGCCATAACAAGTACGCCAAACCCATTGGTGTGTTCGCTTTTGTCTGGCGTCTGGCACTAACCACTGGTACCGGCCTTATTTTTGGATTCCTGGTTGCCCGTCCGGCCTATGATGCTGCTATCCTGGCGCCAATGTTCATTGTCCTGTCGTTCGTATATGGCCTGGCATTTTTCATTCTGGTCCTCATCCCTGCGTACAGCTGGACAGGTCGTGAGCTGGGTGATGCAATGATCAATCGCCTGAAAAAATTACTTGGTATCTTCGTTGCATCTGCACTTTATTTTGTCATCGTTTTACACCTGACCAGCAGTTATTCCGCAGCGAATGCGAGTGGTATAGAACAATTTATTCTGTTTGGCGATAACCCATACAGCTCCACCTTCTGGATTGGCCAGATGCTGATTGGCACATTAATCCCGCTTGGCCTGACATTATTGCCCGGATTCAAGTCACGTGGCGCGCTGATTGTCGCATCAATATTTGTCATCATTGGCGGACTAAGCCAGATGTACGTTACGATTATCGGTGGTCAGGCTTATCCGATGCCTATGTTCCCGGGCAAGGAAGTTGAGAGCATCATCAACGATGGCGGTATTGCACCCTACTCTGCCAGTATTTATGAAATTCTGTTAGGTGTTGGTGGTGTCGCAATTGCGTTGTTCCTGGCGATATTTGCCATGAATGTGTTACGTATTTTACCGGAAAGCCTGGCAGATAAAGATGTGGACCCACATTACGATCCTGCCAAAGAAACTGCCGCAGCCTGATTCTGTTAACCGGGCCTGATATGTTGTCAGGCCCGTTCTATTTTTGGACGCGCTAATATCATGTCGCGTATATTCATCTCCGCAGCTCACAAATCATCCGGTAAAACCACCATCACAATTGGTTTATGCGCGGCGCTATCCAGACAGGGCAAGGCAGTTCAGCCTTACAAAAAGGGACCTGACTATATAGACCCCATGTGGCTAGGTCAGGCAGCCGGTCGTTCCTGCCATAATCTTGATTTTTTTACCATGGGGCATAATGAAATCATCAATGTGTTCCAGCGCTACCAGCTCGATTCGGATATTTCCCTTATCGAAGGTAACAAGGGTTTGTATGACGGCCTGGATCTGGATGGTAGTAACAGCAATGCCGCACTGGCGAAATTACTCAAGGCCCCGGTCATTCTGGTAATTGATGCTCGTGGCATGACACGCGGGATTGCCCCGTTAATACTTGGCTACCAGTCTTTTGATTCAGAGATAAATATTGCAGGCGTGATTCTCAACCAGTTAGGTGGCTCACGGCATGAACAGAAATTACGTGACGTCATTGAGCATTACACGGATGTACCGGTGATCGGTGCAGTCCATCATGATGATAAAATGGAAATCATCGAGCGCCACCTGGGACTGATCCCATCTAATGAGTCCAGCGAAGCACGGAATAAAATAGATTTACTTGGAGATCGCGTTGCTTCGCAGGTTGATATGCACAGGTTGCTTGATATTGCAGAATCAGCAAATCCGTTACCAGCATCAACCGTAGACACAATACGAGCAGAACCTCAGGCGCCGGTCAGAATTGGTATCGCACGCGATGCAGCATTTGGTTTCTACTATCCGGATGATCTGGACACATTCAAACAGGAAAATGCTGAACTGATTCCCATTGACCTCATCAACGATCAAACATTGCCCGAAATTGATGGTTTGTTTATCGGTGGTGGTTTTCCGGAAACACATATGAAGAAACTGGAACAGAATCGTACTATGCGTAACGCCATCAAGTCAGCTATCGATGCCGGTTTGCCCTGTTATGCTGAGTGTGGTGGTCTGATGTATCTTTCGGAGCAAATCGAATGGAATGATGCTGCTTGTCAAATGGCGGGCGTGATTCCGGGAAAAATTGTGATGCATAAGAAACCACAGGGCCGCGGCTATATACGAATCAAACAGACTGAACTGGCACCATGGAAAATCACGGATTCTGACCATATTATCTGTGCACATGAGTTTCATTATTCATCCATCGAAGCACTGCCGGATGATCTGGATTATGCGTTCCGGGTAGAACGCGGCCGAGGTATTGACGGTCAACACGATGGCATCGTGTATAAAAACCTGCTGGCAAATTATGCCCACTTACGTCATACCGAACAAAGCCCCTGGGTGAGTCGCTTTGTTAACTTTGTTCGAAACAAGAGAAAGAGGTGAAATAAATGATTATCGTGACTAAAGTCGCTGCAGAACAAATTCGAATATCCGCAAAGCAGGGTCAGATGGAAGGCATGCCTTTGCGCGTCGCTGCACAACGACAAAAGGATGGCAGTATTCATTACGGCCTGGGTTTTGCCGATGAAGAACGTGATGAAGACCTGCATTTCAAATCCGAAGGAATTGAGATTCTTGTTTCACCTATCAGCCTGGACCTTGTCACTAACATGGTGATTGATTTTGTCGAACTGGATAACGGGGAAAAGAACTTTATCTTCAAAAATCCCAATGATCCGAATTACACGCCGCCGGCTGAATAATCTTTTTATTTATCAATAAGTTATTTTGAATGTGTTAAGCTTGCTAAAATAATGCCCATGAACAACCAACATCGCCAGCCGTCTTCGCAGAAGACATCATTCGGTCGACGGGCCAGAAATGTGTTTTCTCCGCTGGTCGCTATTGCCGTTCTGGCAGGCGTGCTGTTTGGTTTTGTCTTGTCGACCCTGCTGTCGTCAGAATCCGGTAACTGGTTGATCGGTCTGGTGAGCCTGGTTTTCATTCTTATTCTTGGTCTGACCGCTTATCTGTACAACACTATTAATAAAAGCCTGTTATCCCCTTTTGTCTCGTTACGAAACTGGGCAAGCAGCCTGGACCAGGGAAAGCTGGATGCACGGCTACCAGTGACCGGCAATGGCAGTTTTGACGATCTGGCCAACCAGATTAATCATCTCAGCGACAAGCTGCAGGCACTAACGGAAGATATGCAAAGCCAGGTTGAAAAGCAGACCATGCATATCGCCCAGAAAACCCGCTCACTGGAAATCATTTACGATGTGGCGGCCAGCATCAACGTTTCACGCGATCTTGACGATCTGTTGACGCGCTTTTTACACACACTCAAGGATGTGGTGCGTGCACGTGCTGCTGTCGTGCGGCTGACAACGGATGACAACCAGATGCGACTGGTCGCCAGCACGGGGCTCGATGATGAAGTCCTGTCGCGCGAGCAATTGATACCTGCTAACTCCTGTTTGTGCGGCAGTGCCTTTGATGAAGGCACGGTCCAGTACCAGTTTGATATTAAAAAATGCGACAAGATTATCGGGCATAGTTTTTTTGATGATGACAACGTCGCCATGATTGCCGTCCCGTTGCAGTATCGTGACAAAACGCTTGGTGTCTACAACCTGTTTATCGATAACGATATGGTGGACGATGTCACCGAGGTTAATGATCTGTTAACCAGCATCGGTCGTCACCTTGGTATGGCTATTGATAAAGCGCGCCTTGACGATGAAACCAACCGTCTGTCGATAATGGAAGAACGCACACGACTCGCCCATGAACTGCATGATTCACTCGCACAGACCATGGCCAGTTTGCGGTTCCAGGTACGTGTACTGGATGAAAACCTGCGCCTGGGTGAAGAACCCGCAGTCTGGCATGAATTGGAAAAAATCGAAAACAACCTGGATGAGGCTTATGCGGAACTGCGTGAGCTCATCACCCACTTCCGGGCACCAATTGATAAGCGCGGACTGGTCCCGGCCGTAGAACACCTGGTCCAGCGATTCAAGAACCAGACCGGCATACATATCTATCTGCAACAGGAATGGAATGTTGTGCAACTTTCACCCAGCATAGAAGTGGAAGTACTGCGGATCATTCAGGAATCACTGAATAATATTCGAAAGCATAGTCAGGCACACACTGTTCGTGTTATTTTGCGCAGCGCACCTCAGGGCAAGTGCCATATATTAATCGAAGATGACGGAGTCGGTATCGACTTCAGTAAAGACAAGGATAAAACCCGCGATCACTACGGTCTGAATATTATGCAGGAACGTGCCAAACGTATAAACGGGAAACTCAAGATTGAAAGTGAACCTGGTGAAGGAACACGTATCACATTGTCTTTTGCCGGATCCTCACAACAACCAACCAGCAACGATAACAGCGTCGTTGTGCAGTTACCTTCCAAGCAAGCAGGTCTATGAGTCTACGCGTTGTCCTGATTGATGACCACACGCTGTTTCGAGTCGGCCTGGAAGGTTTGCTTGAAAGTCGCGGCATCGAGATCAGCGCTTCAGTTGATAGTGGCGAAGACTGCATTCGACTGGTGAAGGAAAATAATCCGGATGTCGTGTTGCTCGATATGCGCATGCCGGACATTAATGGCATTGGTGTACTCAAACTGCTGCGCGAAAATAAATTAAAGATGCCCATTGTCATGCTGACCACCAGCACGGATGAGTCCGACCTGGTCGAATCATTACGTGCCGGCGCTCAGGGTTATTTATTAAAAGACATGGAGCCGGATGCACTGGTCATTGCCTTACGTGATATCGTTGCCGGCAAAACGGTTGTCGCCCCCGATCTGGCGCCGGTACTGGCCAAGGCGGTACAGGGTAAGGACGAAGAACCGGTCGCCGAATCCAGCCCGTTTGATGACCTGACTCCTCGTGAAACGGAAATTCTCGGACTGCTGGCCGAAGGCCAGAGCAACAAAGCAATTGCACGCAACCTTGGTATTTCAGACGGCACCGTCAAACTGCACGTCAAAGCCATATTGCGTAAACTCAATGTCCATTCGCGTGTTGAAGCCGCCGTTATGGCAGTGGAAAAAGGCTTGTCCAAGAGTCACGCATGAAGACGTTCAGTCAGCTGATCAAGGAATACACCGGCAAGGTGAAGGAAATTTTTCCCTGGGATCTCAGTGAGCAAATGACTGACAATGATTTACTCATTGTTGATGTGCGCGAGCCCTATGAATTTGATGCCATGCATATCAGGGACTCGTTGAACGTTCCGCGCGGTATTCTGGAAACCGCCTGTGAGTATGATTTCGAAGAAACGGTACCGGAACTGGTGGAAGCCAGAAACAAGGATGTGATTGTTGTTTGCCGCTCTGGCAATCGCAGCCTGTTTGCTGCACATGTCATGCAACAAATGGGTTATAAAAAGGTTGTGTCGCTGAAAACCGGTTTACGTGGCTGGAATGAATTTGAACAACCTTTATATGATAATCAGGGCAACCAGGTCGATATCGATGCGGCCGATATCTATTTCACGCCCAAACTCAGACCTGAACAACACAAACCAGCCTGATCTGAACTTATAACTGGGTATATTTTTTTCTTTCTGAACGTCGTCCGCGAGTACCGGCCTGCTGAACGATAACGCCGGTGACGGCTTCCAATGTGATTTGCCGTTTTTCATGCAGATAATCTTCGTGCAACGGCTGCAGGTAATGCACACCATCTTCAATGACTAACTGCCGAAAGATATAGCCGTTCTCTACCATCGCCAGGACATAACTGCCGTGTTCAACCACGCCACTGGGATCGATGATGATAATGCAGCCTTTCTTGAATTCCGGCTCCATGCTGTTATCGATCACCTGTAACGCAAACGGTTCACTGGAACCACATCCACCCAAGTCCATGACTCACCTCGGTTAATTCATTTGACGGCTATTTTGTACATAAATCGCACAGAGTAGTATATAGCTGAATAGATAGATTTCAATTGCGTTCTTCATCCTGTTGCAAGGCCCACAACGTGGCATATTCTCCCTGTTGCGCCAGTAATTCAGTATGCCTGCCCTGTTCTATCAATTTACCTGCCTCCAGAACATAAATTTGGTCCGCATCAATGATCGTGGAAAGACGATGGGCAATAACCAGCGTCGTATGATTGGTTGCCACTTTCTGCAGGGCGGTCAGGATAGCCTGTTCGGAATGAGAATCCAGACTGGAAGTCGCTTCATCAAAAATCAGGATTTTGGGATTTTTCAGAATAACACGCGCAATTGCGACACGTTGTTTTTCACCACCGGATAACTTCAGGCCACGTTCTCCAACTACCGTTTCATAACCCTGCGGTAAACTTTGAATAAAGTCATGAATGTCGGCTGCGGTTGCCGCCTCAACCACCTGTTCGAAACTTGCACCGGGATTCGCGTACTGAATGTTATAGAAAATTGTGTCATTAAACAGCACGGTATCCTGCGGAACGATACCAATGGCCTGATGCAAAGAACTCTGTGTAACAGAATTAATGTTCTGGCCATCGATGCATATTTCGCCTTTTTGCGGCTCGTAGAAACGAAACAGCAACCTGGCCAGTGTCGATTTACCGGAACCGGATGGGCCGACGACAGCAATCTTTTTACCGGCCGGAATCGTAAAATTCACATCGTGAAGAATTTGCCGATCCAGGTTATAGGAAAAATCTACCTTTTTGAATTTAACTTCCCCTTCAGTGACGACAAGATCCTGTGCATCGGGTTTATCACTGATTTCCGCCTGCCTGTCGAGCAGGTTAAACATCAGGTCCATGTCTGCCAGGGCATACTTGAGTTGTCGGTAGACGATGCCAAGAAAACCCAGTGGCATGAATAACTGCAGCATCAGGGCATTCACCAGTACCAGGTCACCAATCGTCAGTGTGCCATCAACAACACCCTGGCCGGCAAAAATCATAATCAACGTAACACCAATCGATATGATTCCGCCCTGCCCAAAGTTCAGCAATGACATGGAATTCTGGCTTTTAACCGCGGCGTTTTCCCAGTCCGACAGGGTTTTATCGTAGCGTCGCTGTTCCAGTTGCTCATTATTGAAATACTTGACGGTTTCATAATTCATCAGGCTGTCGACCGCCTGTGAATTTGCTTTTGAATCAAGCCGGTTCATTTCATGGCGAAAGTGCATGCGCCACTCGGTAACCCACAGGGTAAACAAAACATAAAGAATAACAGTGGCAAAAATGGCAATACTGAAGCGTGCTTCATATTTGGTTAAAAGGATGATGGCGACCAGTGAAAATTCGGCAATCGTGGGTAGAATATTAAACACCAGGTAATTCAATATCGAACTGATACTGCCAGAGCCTCGCTCCAGGTCACGGGAAATGCCGCCGGTCCGTTTTTCCAGGTGGTAGCGCAGGGATAAATTGTGTAAATGTGTCATGACCTGGTTCGATACCCTGCGCATGGCATGGTAGCGAACCCGCGCAAACACCGCGTCGCGTAATTCGTTAAACAGGCTGCTGACCAAACGCAGTGCACCATAAGCCAGCAGAAGCGCCAGCGGTAATGCCAGTATTTGATCCACCGAGATATCCAGGTGATCGACAATGTGCTTCAGCACAAAGGGAACACCGACCATGGCCACTTTAGAAATCACCAGAGCAACCAGTGCCAGCACTACCCTGCCCCGGTAATCCCATATATATGGATAGATCCGGCGTAAGTTATGAAGATCGCGTCTCTGCGAGTGCGGTGTCGACGTATAGCGAATATAGTGCTGCATGGTATGTGGGCTGGTAAAACGGGGTTATAATTATGCCAAAAGGCTTGTCCAGATGGAAACATTGGCTATACAGTACTGTCTCATGAATAACCATAAATGATTACCGAGAATATGCGCCGTTCGCTGTACTTTTTTCTTATTCTGTTCATCCTCACTGGCTGTTCTGATGATTCAAAATCAGCCAAAAACAGGAAATCCGCTCCACATCCGGTCGAAGTCGTCACGTTAAATCGTGCGCCTTTGCAATCGGTGCGCACCCTGTCCGGCTCACTGGAAGCCAGTAACACCGTTCACATTTATAATGAAGAACTGGGCAAGATCACCCAGTTACCCTTTCATCCGGGTGATCGAGTAGAAAAAGATGCATTACTCGCCGTTCTGGATGACACCATCATTCAGGCAGAGTATGACAAGGCCAGGGCCACTTATGAGCAGGCCAAATTAAACTACCAGCGCATTGTTAAACTGATCCCCAAAAAACTCGCTTCGGATGATGAACTTGCCCGTGCCAGGACATCGGTGGATGAAGCCCGGGCTGAACGTGACCTGCTACAGGCGCGTCTGAACCACACCCGTATTCTGGCGCCATTTAATGGTGTTATCAGCGAACGAATGAAGGAACCGGGTGATGTGCTGCCATTACATACCCATGTGTTAACGCTGTTTGATCCGGATTCCCTGATTATCAAGCTGCACATTTCCGAAATATTGCTGGCAAATATTCAGGAGCAGGATGCTGTTCGCATTCGCATTGATGCGCTTGGTGATCAGCAGTTCAGCGGTTTCATTTCCAGAAAATATCCGACGATCAATCCTGTAACACGCCAGGGTACGATCGAAGTCTCTTTAAAACCGGTACCTGCTGGTGCCCTACCCGGTCAGCTTGCACGTGTCACGATCGAAACACAAACACCGCCGTTGCGTACATTACCGTTAGGGGTGGTGCGACATGATGCCCGTGGTGAGTTTGTGTATCGTGTCGACAGTGAAAATCGTGTTGAACATGTCCCGGTACGAACCGGTATACAAATGGGCGGCGTGATTGAAATTCTCGAAGGCCTGCAGGATGGTGACCGCATCGTCAGCAAGGGGTTCCTCGGTCTTCGCACCGGCAAGACAGTCAAAGTCGTCAATTCTGATCCAACAACATGAAACGCAGATTCAGAAGCGGTGGACTGGCGGCCTGGTCAATTCGTCGACCGGTATCCGTCACAATGATCGCACTGAGTATTGTGGTGATCGGTTTGTTCTCACTCGATCGGCTGGGTATCGATCTGTTACCGCATATCATTTACCCGGAAGTTCGAGTTCGCATCATCGACCCTGGTGTACCAGCCAGAGTCATGGAAGATCAGGTTACCCGTCAGCTGGAAGAACAACTGGCCATCACGGAAGGTGCAATTGCCGTGCAATCCAGCACCCTGGAAGGTCAAAGCCGGGTTGATATCAGTTTTCCCTATGGCGCTGATATAGACCTTGCGTTACGCGATGCGAGTACGCGGCTGGATCGTGCCAAACGATTTCTTCCAGACACCATAGATCCTCCCACTATATATAAGCGTGATCCGTCACAGATCGCCGTGCTGGAACTTGCCATCAGTTCAAGCAGGATGGATCCCGTAAAACTGCGCGAATGGGTCGATTATGATTTCAGCCGCTGGTTTATCAATTTACCCGGTGTGGCTTCTGCAGAAATTGGTGGTGGTAACCGGCGCGAGATTCAGATAAACCTCGATCAGGAAAGGCTGGCCAGTTTTGATATGAGCCTGTCTGACCTCATTACCCGTATTCAATCCGAAAACCTGGAAATTCCAGGCGGACGTATTCAGACCAGCGGACAGGAAATCTCCACTCGCACCCAGGGGCGCTTTGATTCTGTCACCGCCATTCGACAACTGCCCATCGGTATTGTCAGCCCGCAAACCAAAGAGTATTTGCGACTTGGTGATGTCGCACAGGTGCTGGATCTGCATGAAGACGAACGCATGCGGGTCAGACTGAACGGCGATGCAGCCATAAAACTGTCTATTCAAAAACAACCACAGGCGAATACCGTTGCAGTCGTGGATGCTGTCACTGAAAGATTGAACTGGTTGCAACAACAAAAACTGATTCCACCAGATATAAAAGTGGCGCGCGTCAGCGACCAGTCGACGTTTGTACGACATGCCCTGCGCAATGCCTCTACCGCGGCGATATCAGGTGCCATACTGGCCATGCTGGTCGTGTATGTTTTCCTGGGCAATGTTCGACGCCCGTTGATTATCGGTATGGCCATTCCGCTGGCCATTCTGGTCACGTTCATCCTGATGATCCTTGGCGATTTAACATTGAACATCATGACCCTGGGCGGACTCGCACTGGGTGTCGGACTGCTGATTGACAGTACGATTATAATGCTGGAGAACATTACCCGCCATCAGCGACAGGGTGAACAACCGTTTGAGGCGGGTGTTAACGCTGCCAAAGAAATCAACAGCGCCGTTGTTGCCTCGGCCAGCACCAACCTGGTGGCGATACTGCCGTTCCTGTTTATCACCGGACTCATTGGCCTGCTTTATTCAGAATTGATATATACACTGAGCTCGGCAATCGCCGCGGCATTAATCGTCTCATTAACACTGGTGCCCAGTTACGCCACACGGGTCATCGATCACAAGCAGTCAAATCGTTCTGCCACTGATCGATTTCGATCACATGTCGACAGGATTGTCGCATTGCTACAGCAACAACTGAAGCGCTTTCTGCTGCGCACCATGGAGCGCCCTTTACCGTTACTACTGACTTTTAGCGCGCTCATTTTGTTACCGGTAATTTTCTTTACCACCACGACCAACAAAAGCGTCATACCGTCTGTCGATGAGGGACAGATTCATGTGCGCATCAAGGCCGACCCCGGTACGCAGTTTAACGAACTGGATAACACTGTCCTGAAAATCGAGAGGCTGATTCGCTCACAACCCGAAGTCGATACCGTGTTCACCACGTCCGGTGTATTTATTTTTGGACGCACCGAACGGCTATCCAGCAATACCGCCAGCATCTATATTCAACTGTTGCCCGGTTACAGCAGCGAAAACTGGATACGAAAAGTTCGCCGCAGTATTAACAAGATGGAACTGGCCGGATACTCGGTACGATTACGATCCCGCGGTGTGCGTGGACTGCGTCTGAGTCATGGTGATGACGACATCAGTATTCGGGTACAGGGCCCTGACCTCGATACACTGACCGGCATCGGTAATGACATTGTCGATCAACTCAAAACCGTACGCGGCCTGCGCAATCTCGAACAAACCTATGAAGAACTACGTGAAGAACTCAATGTCACAATTAACCGCGAACGTGCCGTCGACCTGGGAATGTCTGTAAAAGAAATCGGGACGGCAATTCGTGTCGCCCTGGAAGGGATGGTGATATCAGAATTCCTCGAGGGTGATCGACAGTTTGATATTCGACTGCGTCTGCCGCCATCATCCATCAATGATCCGGATGACCTGGCACTTGTCGTGGTTGGCATACGCAATGGACAACCCGTGCGCCTGGGTGATGTGGCACAAATTCGTCTGGCGGTTGCCCCCTCTGCCATCATGCGTGACAACCAGCGTCGCATTGTCGAAGTGAGCGCCTCGTTGTTACCGGATGCCAGTCTGGGGACGGTAATGGAAAACATCAATGCACAGCTTGAGGATTTACCGCTGCCGGAGGGGTACAGTTTATATGATGGTGGCTTAAGCAAGACCATGCAGGAAGGTGAAACCCTCGTCATCAGCCTGTTACTGCTTGCAGTCTTTCTTGTGTTCGTTGTCATGGCCATTCAGTACGAATCATTACTCAACCCACTCATTATTATGTTTAGTGTGATGTTTGCTTCTATCGGTGTGGTGATCGGCATTTTTGCCTACGGACTGCCTGACTGGATTGTTCATCTTTACAACTGGATCGTGGGTGATCGACAGTCGTTTCCGGATTTCAAATCCCTGGCTGTGACCATCCCCGTCTGGCTTGGCATGATTATGCTGGCGGGGATTGTTGTTAATAATGCCATCGTGCTGGTAGAACAAATTGAAATCGAACGGGAACACAATTCGTCACTGCGTGATGCCATTATTCACGCGGCGCAGTTACGCCTACGACCTATTCTGATGACGACACTGACAACCGTCGCCGGTATGTTACCCCTGGCACTGGGTATTGGACGGGGGTCGGAAATGTTGCAGCCGTTAGCACTGGTGATTGTCTGGGGCCTGTCTTTTTCGATGCTGGTCTCGCTGGCACTGGTCCCCACGGTTTACCATCTCGTGCATCAGGCACGGCAGCAAGTTCGTATCTGATTTAATTATTTGCCGGCGGTGGGATACTGACGCGTCGCTTCACCGGCGGGTTCAAACCATTTCAGCTTCTCGTGTAACTCGACCACGTGGCCAACGATGATAAGCGTGGGGGGTTTGACATCATTTTTTACAACCAGATCAGGTAATGTTGTCAGATCACCGATGTGGACGCGCTGATTTTGTGTGGTCCCCTGTTCGACCAGTGCAGCCGGTGTCGATTTATCCAGACCGTGTTTGATCAAATGTTCACACAGGGCGCCGATCGTATGCAGTCCCATGTAAAACACGACCGTCTGGTTCGGTTGCGCAATGGCGTCCCAGTTCAGATTAAAACTGCCATCCTTAAGATGACCGGTAACAAACATACAGGACTGCACATAATCCCGGTGTGTTAGTGGAATACCGGCATAGGATGAACACCCTGCGGCTGCAGTAATACCCGGCACCACCTGAAACGGAATGCCTTCCTGCATGAGTGTCTCGATCTCTTCACCACCACGGCCAAAAATAAACGGATCACCGCCCTTAAGACGCAGCACTTTCTTGCCTTCTTTGGCCAGTCGCACCAGCAAGGCATTGATGCTTTCCTGTGGCAGCGTGTGCCGGTCTTTTTCCTTGCCGGCATAGATAAACTCCGCATCACGCCGTACCAGGTCCAGAATCGGTGCTGAAACCAGCCGGTCATAGACCACCACGTCCGCCTGTTGCATCAGGCGCAGGGCACGAAAGGTCAATAAGTCAGGATCGCCCGGACCTGCCCCGACCAGGTAAACCTCACCATGATGTTCGACCGGTTGTGCCGTCTCAATGGCCTCGGTCAGTCCCTGCTCGGCCTCCCTGTCCTTGCCGGCGATCAGCATATCGGCAATCGGCCCCTCCAGGATTCGCTCCCAGAAGCGCCGTGTCTCGTCCGTATTATTGTTAAACCGTTGCTTGACCCGCTCCCTGTAGCGCTCCAGTAATTGCGCCAACCGGCCATAGGCAGCCGGAATAAAGGTCTCGAGTCTGGCCCGCAACAGCCTGGCCAGGACGGGTGAGGCACCCCCGGTCGAGATGGCAATCTGTACCGGAGTCCGGTCGATGATAGACGGCATGATGAAGCTGCACAGCGCCTGATTATCGACGACGTTCACCGGTATACCCTGTGCCTGTGCCTGCTCAGACACCGCCTCATTCACCTCAGGGCGGTCTGTCGCTGCAATGACAATCTGTGCACCCTGCAGGTCGTCGGGCTGGTATTCCCGTGCGATGTGGGTCAGATCAGCGCTATCCGCCCAGCGTTGCAGCTCATCACACAAAACCGGTGAGATGACCGTGACTTTGCCCCCCGCCCGGTGCAATAAATAGACCTTTCTGGCCGCAATCTGGCCACCGCCTATCACCACACAATGGCGGTCTCGAATGTTCATGAAAATCGGTAGAAACCGCACTGGCATGCTCCTGAAAAACCCCGCGTATGATAACGACTTAGGCCGGTTTCGTCTTAACCCAGTTGAGATATTCACCTAAAGAATTAATGGTTATTTTGTGAACACATGGACTGCCAGGTTGTCTATACTCGTTGTGAATGGCAACAACGCACCATTCTTCACCACGACATCTAAGGAGGTGTAGTATGAGACGGCGGTTGTATTTCCTTCTCCCTGATATCCAAAGTGCGAAAGTAGTCCACAGCGAGCTCCTGCTGGCTAAAGTCGAGGAAAAACATCAACATGTCATTGCCCGGGACGGCACTGATCTGGATGACTTACCGGAAGCCGATCTTCGACAAAAATCCGATATCATTCACGGCCTGCAACTGGGCCTGATCATCGGTGGCCTGACCGGCCTGATCCTCAGCACCATAGCCGTATTGATGAACATGATTGTGCCAGGCCTGGAAGTCTGGTCCGTCGCCTCATTAACTGTCGGTGGAGCCTTTCTGGGCGCCTTTGCCTCAACCATGGTCGCGGTTAACGTCAGAAACACGCGTTTGACCCGTTTTCAGCAGGAAATCGATGCTGGACGAATTTTATACATGGTGGATGTCCCCTTTAAACGTATCGACGAAATCACGCGGCTGGTCCGCGGACATCATCCGGAAGCCGATATCAAAGGCATTGATCCGCAGATCCCGGCATTTCCCTGATTATTTGAAATCTACTTCAGACAAGGGCGGCAAAGACCGCCCTTTTTTATTTGTGTAACTTTTTATCTGCCTTTTACGGTAGACTAGCCGAATTAAAACAACAGCATCTCTTCGTACACGACTAATAAGCGGATTTACAATTCATGTCAGCAAAAAAAATTCTAGTGACCGGTGGTGCCGGTTATATTGGCAGTCATACATTACGCCAACTGGGGGAAGCCGGAGAAAAAACCGTCACGCTGGATAATCTCTCAACCGGGTTTAAAGACGCAGTGTTATTCGGCGACTTTGTGCAAGGTGACACAGGCGATAGTGAGCTGGTTGGACAGTTACTGCAGGAACACAACGTTGATACTGTCATACACTTTGCAGCACATACTATCGTTCCTGAATCGGTAACCAATCCTCTTAAATATTACTGGAACAACACCTGCAGTACACGCAACCTGCTTGAACAATGTCAGAAACACGGTGTTAAAAACTTCATATTTTCATCCACGGCCGCCGTTTATGGATTACCGGAATCCGGTACCGCCAGTGAAGACACCCCCACTGCACCGATCAATCCTTATGGAACGTCAAAACTGATGACGGAATGGATGCTGCGTGATTTAAGTGTTGCATCCGATTTAAATTATGTTGCATTAAGATATTTCAATGTTGCCGGTTCAGATCCCGAATGTCGAATTGGTCAGGCTACACCGAAAGCCACTTTATTGATCAAAGTCGCCGCTGAAGTAGCCGTTGGCAAGCGGCCTTCCATCAGTATATTTGGAACGGATTACGAAACCCATGATGGCACCGGTGTACGTGATTTCATACATGTCGAAGACCTGGCAAACGCCCATCTAAAAGCGCTTGACTACCTGCGTAACGGTGGCAAATCAACTGTTATGAATGTTGGTTATGGGCATGGTTACAGTGTTCGTGAAGTGCTCGATATGGTCGAAAAGGTTAGCGGCAAAAAACTCGACATAAAAGAAGAACCAAGACGCGCAGGCGATCCACCTTCGTTAATCGCCATATCCGACAAAATACGTGACACACTGGACTGGTCACCACATTACGATGATCTTGAAACCATTGTAAAAACATCCATCCAATGGGAAGAAAAACTGCTTAATAACCCGGAAGGATTTGTATAAAACTGACAGGGCTAATTATGAAAACAAAATGGAATTTATTCATAGCGACAATTGTTACAGTTATTTCGTTAACTGCTAATGCCAAAACCATCACTGTCGACAGCTACAACGTCGATAAAAAGAAAAACGTCTTCAGCTCAATCCAGGATGCACTGGATGATGGTAACATTCAACCAGGCGATACCATCATCGTGCTGCCAGGAAAATATGAACCATTTGTTGTTTCTCGATCCGGTTCATCTCAGGCGCCCATCACCATAAAATCGCAAACAAAACAGAAAGCACTGATTTTCGGTTCCATGCATCTGGACGGAAGATTTGCAAGCATTCACATAGAAGCGGATAACATTGTAATTAATGGCTTTAAAGTCCTGGCAGATGGACGACGCGGTCAACTGGAAAGAGGCATCAGGATTTCCGGCACGGAAAGCAGTCGCATTAAAAATATTTTAGTCCAGAACAACCTGGTCAAACACGCCGGCTTTGTCGGTATCTCCGCATCTTTTGCGGATCATGTCACCATCCAGGATAACGAGGTCACCAATACTATCGAACAACACGGCGTCTATATTGCAAACAGCAGTGATTACCCGATCGTACGCAATAATTTCCTTCATCAAAACCCCTATGCCGGGGTACATATGAATGGCGATGCCAGACTCGGTGGTGATGGCATCATTTCCAACGCAATCATTGAAAATAATTTAATAATTGGAAACGGCTTTGCCGGTAGCGCCGCAATTAACATGGACGGCGTGATTAATTCTGTCGTTCGAAATAACCTGGTGTTTAATAATAAAACACATGGCATCGCGCTGTTTCAGGAAGATGGGGCACATGGTTCTATAAACAATTATATTTTGAATAATACTATCATTATGCCCCCTACTTCCTATCATGGCCTGCGGATAAAAAACGAAAGCACAGGGAATTATGTGATCAACAATATCATTCTCCATCTGGGTACGCATGACAGTTTTGCCGTTAACTCAGACAGCATGAAAGGACTTTTCAGCGACTTCAATATAGTCACTCGCATTCAGACAACAGACGGCCAGTGCTGTATATCATTACAGGAATGGCAAGCACGTCATCCCAGCCTCGATAAGCACTCGAAATCAGTGACTGATATGTCCAGTTTGTTTGCTAACAGCCAACCAGACGAATATAACCTGGATTTTGAGCTCTCCCCTTCCAGTCCTGCAATTGACTCGGGGATGGACCTCGATAAGGTAACAACTGATATACTTGGTCGCCCCAGACCCCTCGGTAAGCGCACCGACATCGGTGCCTATGAAAGAAAACCCTGACCGGTCACCGTTCAAATTGTCTTTGTGACACCCTTCTAAACATTAACATTATCAAATATATAGTTATTATTTTTTTCGCTCTGGAATGTGAATGCCTGCACAATTCAGGCATTAAACCTATGAATTTCTGAAAGTTATACGAAATAATCATTTGTAATGGAACTGACCAGATTTTGGTCCGTGATAATTTTCAGAGTAGGTGGCTCGGCCAATATGATTAAGGACGAATTGAACATTTCAGTTATTCTCAAATCCGTTTTAGTAGGATTTTTATTTCTCAGCATGATCGGTTGCGGAGGCGGTAAAACAGAATACAGTAATTCTGTCAGCAACACGCCAAGTCAGGATAATAATCCACCACCTGATAACTCCCCGGATCCCGATCCGGCACCTGCACCATCGCCGTCACCTTCGCCGAGTCCGTCACCATCGCCGTCGCCGAGCCCTTCTCCGTCGCCTTCGCCGAGTCCTTCTCCGTCGAACGCTGACTTACAGGTAAGCTGGAACCCAGTTTCAGACGCAACGCTTGATGGTTACTATCTCTACCATGGAACACAAAGCGGTGTGTATACTAATAAAATTTGGGTTGGAAACACGACTACTTATCGTATCAACGTAACAGCAAGTGGTGACCATTTCTTTGCAGTAACATCTGCTGATGCGAACCGGACTGAATCCAACCTGTCATCAGAAGTAACACACTCTTTCTGACCAGGATTGAATATTAGGGAACAATTTGAAGTATGAGGCAAACTGGAATTATGAACAGGATTATGAAAAGCGCATTACTAGCAATTACTTTATTATTCGGGCCAGGATATGCGCTAGCCGCAGTGTACTATGTCTCTACCTCTGGTAGTGATTCATTTGGTGATGGCTCTTCTGGATCACCATGGGCAACCATTTCAAACGGTATCAGTAACATGAGTTCCGGCGATACTTTGATCGTCAGAGATGGACTGTATACCGGAACAAGTAACTTTATTACCAATGTCCCCAGCGGCACTCCCGGTAATTACACAACGGTAAAAGCAGAAAATCCTTTTCAGGTCAGAATCCAGAATTCAGGCTCATTAAATTACAATACGAACTTTGTCCGCCTGACTGGCAACTATACAAAAGTTGAAGGTTTTATATTCGACCATAAAGATTCAATCTTTCCGCCTTATACTGTCGAAATCCATGGCAGCTATAACAAAATCATGAAGACAATTGTTCGCCGCAAAGGTAACGTTGATGAATATGGCGGATGGTATGCAGTAGGTGGCACATATAATCTGCTGGAAGATACCGCAGGTGTCGGTGGTGCTCGTTATGGTTATTACACTGGCGGCCCAAGCGCAACAACCAATAATCATATCTTTCGCCGCTGCGTAGCACGCTTTGATTATTCCAGCTCAAATCAGCCAAAAGCTGCATTTGCAGTTTATGGGAATGACAGTGGTTACGGTGTACATCACGTATTACTGCAAAACATAATCGCGATAGATGGAAGAAAGGGACCTAATTCCGGCGAAGCAACGTATGGTGCTGTCTATTTCCCTAAAAATGTTTCTGATATCACAATTCAAGGTGCAATTGCACTAAATAATGAGGCAGACCATGCCGGCTTTTTCCTCAAAGAAATGAACTCCAAAGCCATTAAACTGGAAAACTCGATTGCCTGGGATATTTATGGCACTTCATACATCGGCGCCGTTCGAGTTAACGGCAGTACACAGGGACCTCTGACACTCGACCATCTGACGATCGGTAATTCAGCAAACGGTTATTACAATCGGGATAGTGCATCAACAAAAATTCTGACGAATTCATTATTCTTCAATAACGGCCAGTTAGGCGCTAATGATTCGGGCTGGTCAACGATGTCCAATAATGCCTTTAACCCCGCCATTCAGGCGGCAGGCGCAAACAGTGTGACTAATAATGTGTCATTAACTTACCTGGTCATGCCGGACCAATCATCAGGTCTGGCTGGCGCAGCAACTGATGGCTCGGATATTGGTGCAACGGTTATGAAACAATATGGAGTCTCCGGTACGCTCTGGGGTGAGGCAGGTTATGATCAACTGACTTCTACCAATTTGTGGCCATGGCCTTATGAAAACATGATTAAGTCAGTATTCTCTGAACCGAACAATCCACCTGGCGGAAACACACCATCCACAAATAATACAACGCGTGGTTTTTGTCAGAATACAGACCAATTTGGAAAGCCGATGACATTAACACGGTATATCTGGCAATACCTGGGTAACCAGATACCCTCCAGTGTTTATACATCTACACCGATGACAACGCCTACCGGAGTAGCAGTTATACCAGTTGTTCAATAGATATACGAAGGCTGAGCAAAATAATAATAACTCAGCCTGAATAATCCCCTCTTGCGACCTTGAAAATGGGTGATTTATACTTTCACCTATGACTGGCTTTTTTCCTGAAAATACTGCTTATGCTTTATGCCGCATCAGTCAATCAAAGCATAATCTTCATTCTGATGAAGAAAATTATATTTCGAAAGCAAGCGAAAAGCGACGCCGCGAGTTTGTAGCTGGCAGGCAATGCGCAAAACTTGCCTGTAATCTGCTTGGCTCCCCCACTGAAAAGATTTTACGAAATCCCGACCGATCGCCTATCTGGCCAGAAAATATTGTTGGTAGCATCTCTCACAGCAACCATGTCAGTGGTGCAATTGTCAGCTATAACCAGTATTATGCTGGGCTTGGCCTTGATATAGAAAAGAACCATCCATTAAAAGATAGTGTTATTGAATATTTCACGAACCCGGAAGAATACAGGTATATCAAAAAATCCGGATACGATTATTTAGGTCCATTATTTTTTAGCGCCAAAGAATCTGTTTATAAATGCATTTCACAGGCGCTGAATATCAAACTAAATTTTAGCGATATCTCTATCAATATTGATGACCAAAACACCTACTCTGTTGTTTTTAAGAAGCATGAAATTAAAAACGTTAATTTTATTGGTCGCTATAAAGTCAAAAAATTTCATATTTACTCTCTTGCTGCGACAACGATCTGTTAAAATCTGGCCTCTATCCAGTTCAGTATAACCCCTATTAGTTTATCTCTGTGCCCGCTAAATGAATAAGTATGATCCGCCTCAGGAAAATATTCGAACTGGATATATTTATCAAGCTGCATGCCTTTAAATGAATCCGCTAATTGCTCCTTGTAATTAAAATAATCAGTCACGCCACCCGAATAGACATAAAACATTTTGACTTCTCTGTTAATCAGGCTTTGTAGATCATTGCGAAATATGTCCTTAGGCGGCAATTTCCAATAATAAGACTCGACTCCTGATTCTGCACCAGTATTATTGCGACTATTTGTTATTTTCTTAATCTTTTTAAACCATTTGATCGGATTTAATATCTTTTTCCCATATTTATTTAAATAATATTTAATAGTTGGATATCCATATCCATCCAGTAATACCGCACCTGTAACACGCTCGTCAGCCACAGTAATTTTATGTGCATGATCTGCGCCAGTGCATAAACCTATCACGATAAACTTATTCTGGCCTGTCTTTCTAGAAAAAAAATCGAGCGCTTGTTTAATATCTCCAATTATCTGTTCGTCGCGGTCTACTCCTGTATTAAGTCTTTCGCTATCTCCTAACCCGGATATATCAAACCTGAAAACATGATGCTTGGTCCTGGCTGCTATAGATCTTGCCAAAGTCACATTCATGCGAAAAGGACCTATTCTATGTACCAGTCCTGCATTTAATAATATGACACCAACATCGTCAGGGACGCTGGACTCCGACTCCGTTATTATGCCAATCAAATTACCCTGTTCACCGAATGTGTAAACGCGCTCCTTCATTTTACCGCCTTTACTATATAATCCGGCAATTCTTTAACCAGTATAAAGTCTTCTATTTTATTAATATCATCCCAATTACAGTTTTCCTTAACTGTTTCTATGTGCAATCGCGACGTGTCGAAATCGTTATAATGTTCCCCGACTGTAGAAATTACAGATACGTTGTGCAATGAACCTGATGAAAATGAAAGTCTTTTCAACTGCTCTAATAATTTCTCATTATATTTGTAACCCAACCATTCATATTTGGCGCTGACATTCTTGTCATCATAAATCAAATATCTGTTTGCATCTTCAGACATCTCACGGTGCATGGCTTGCATTTTATCTAAATAATCTTCACCACTTATAACTGGATCCCACAGAATAGTACGACTAGCATCTGGTTTATATCCCTCTGAGCTTAAATTTACAAGTAATGTCGCACCTAGCCTGATACCGATTTGCAGTAAATTCTCAGAACCACTTATTTCCATAAGTTCTTTTGCTGCAGTATCAATGTCACTATACCATGCCAACAGGTCGGCAGATGTGGACTCTCCGTGGGAATCCCCTGTGCATGAATAATCAAAACGCAGAACGTGATAGCCTTCAGATGACAATCTCTTCGCTAATCTACGTACTACCTGATAGCTTCGTATATACTCATGACCTATGGGATTGCATATGAGAACAGAGGTGCGCAAGTCTCGCTCAGCACCGGGTGAGTGATAAATGCCGAACAAATTTTTATTGTCGCCAAAGAAAAAAGGATTCATTTATTTAATTTCATGAAAAGCTTTTTGAGAAAACCACTTTGTGATCTATCACGGCGCTGTACTGCTTCTTCCTCGACTAAGTTTAAATCATCGAAACCACAAAGAGGGGCAATCTGCTCCAGTGAATTCTGAATCAGTACCCTGGGGTTTAATTGCACACCAGTCAGCTCCTTGATTTTAGCCAGGACCTGTACAGACAAAAGCGAATGTCCACCAACATCAAAAAAATTATCGGTAACACTCACTTTATCTAATCCAATCATGGTTTTCCATATTTCGGCAAGCTTTTCTTCTTCTGTACTTCTGGGTGCCACATATACATCATTTAGCGAACTACCGAATGGCGCTGGTAAATTCTTTTTATCAATTTTACCATTTGGCGTTAACGGAAATTCCTCAATATGAACAATATGCTGAGGAATCATGTAATCTGGCAGAAATTTCCGTAAATTCTTTCTTATATCATTTACTTCTATTTCACTGCCATTATTATCGCTCAAATATGATACTAGCCTCTTATCTCCAGGAGTATCCTCTCTGACCACTGTCACTGATTGTTTTACTTCTGGTATTTTCTCCAGAATTGCATCAATTTCCCCTGGTTCAATCCGATATCCTCTGACCTTTACCTGGTTATCTGCCCTGTTAATATATTCTAAATTACCATCTGAACGATATTTTACAATATCACCTGTTCTGTATAGTTTGCCTGCTGCAGGTTTAAATGGATTGTTTATAAATCGCTCATTAGTCAGTTCATCGCGATTTAAATAGCCAGCTGTGACTCCATAACCTCCTATATACAGTTCGCCTGGTATCCCAATGGGACTTAATTGCATGTGCTTGTCACATACATAGACCTCGGTATTTCTAATTGGCTTACCGATTAATACAGGTTGTTTGCTATCTGTAATTTTATATATTGTGGACCAGACAGTCGTTTCAGTTGGCCCGTACATGTTCCATATTTCATTTACCTTTGATAAAAGGTTTTCACTTAACTCTGATGATAGAGGCTCCCCACCACATAAAATCTTAAATTTCGGATCCGGATTCCAGTCAGCAGTTAACAAGATTCGCCACGTTGCAGGTGTAGCCTGCATAAACGAAATGTTATGTTCTTTTAGTAATTCTGCTAACCTGACCGGATCTGATGAGTCGTTTTTATCTGCGATGACCAGTACTGCACCAACAGATAAGGGAAGAAATAATTCGAGTACTGAAATATCGAACGATAGCGTTGTTATTGCAAGCACTTTGTCGTTATCGCTTAGTCCTGGCTCCTTAGCCATACTTAAAAGAAAGTTCTTGACGGCACCATGAGGAACAACAACACCTTTCGGCTTTCCTGTCGATCCTGAAGTATAGATGATATAGGCAATATCATCCTTATTGATCTTGACATCCGGATTACCAGAAGAAGCCTGGTCAATAAACTCCCAATCAGAGTCTATTTTGATAACATGATCTACATAATTTTCCAGTGAATCATTCAGGCCGGATTCGGTGAATAATGTTTTACAACCGGAATCCTCCAGCATATACGTCAATCGGTCATTCGGAAAAGCCGGATCCAGTGGTAAATAACTACATCCGGATTTTAGAATACCCAACAATACTGGTAGCATCTTTTCATTTCTGTTGAGGCATACGCCTATATAGCTGCTTTTTTCAATATTTTTACTGATAATATAATTAGCAATTTTATTACTTATGGCTTCGAGCTGGTTATAAGTCAGTCTATTTTCTTTATATTCAATTGCGACCTCTTCTGCCTTAGAAGAGATTGATCCTGTCAACAAAGATTGTATTCCATCATCCAGATTAATTTCTTCCTGTGTATCGTTCCATTCGTTCAGGAGTGTGTTAATTTCGGATTCATTAATTATGTCGAGTTCGCATATCGGTAACTCAGGATTATTAACTGCGCTCTCCATTAATCTTTGGTAATTTCTAGCCAGTCGAACCACTGTATCTCTGTCAAACAGATTAGTGTTATATTCTATAGAACCGCGTATACCGTCATCTGACTCCCATAACCAGAACATCAGATCGAACTTTGCTGAGTAATTATGTTGAAATCGTGATTTTATCTCGAGCTTATTCAAATTAAGCTGCATAGGTGGTTCTTGAAAAGTAAAGCTCACCTGAAACAATGGATTATATGAACTATCTCTTTTTGGGTTTACAGACTCAACTATCTGTTCAAATGGCACTTCCTGATTCGCATTTACGGATAGAACATTCTTGCGTGCCACTTTAATAACTTCATTAAATGAAGAATCTTCATTAACTTCAATTGGAATTGGGATGGTATTAATAAAACACCCCATTACTTTTTCCAACTCTGGTTGAGTCCCGCGATTAGCAAATGGGGTCCCAATAAGCAGATTATTTTTATTGGTTATTCGACCAAGCAGGACACCAAGACCAGAAAGAAGCGTGATATATAGCGAAACAGAATTTTTCTTATTGTAACTTTTTATTTTATTTGCCAGCGTCTGAGGAAAATGCAAATAGTATTCTGAACCATACGGCTCAATGGATGGATTTCGTTTATAATCAGTAGGCAAATCAATAAAATATTCACGATCCTTCAATAATTCCTTCCAGAATTTCAATTTTGGCTTTAATATTTCGTTACTTTGCCACTGAGTTTGCCATACAGAGTAATCGCCATAATGCAATTCCGGCTTGAAAAGACCATGACTTTTTCCATCTAACATTGAATTATATATTGTCTCTAACTCATCAGAAAATTGTACAATTGATATATGATCAAGAATAATATGATGGAAATTTAATAAAATCAGAAAACTTTTTGAACTTCGTTTTATTATTTTTCCACGTATTAACGCCTGAGACGTCAAATCGAATGGCTTGACTGCTTCTTCTTTTACCAAAGATTCGATTTCCGAGTTTTTTTCACTACTGTCGACGATTTCGATAACTGGTATATCGATTTTTCTCGATTTAGTAACAAACTGGACTAGTCCGTCGCTTGTTTCATAAAAGTTCGTTCGAAAAGTTTCATGTCTATTTATAATCTCATTAATTGCCTTTCTTAATATTACTACATCCAGGGCTCCGGATACTTCATAAGTAAAGGGGATATTATAAGCCGGGCTGAAAGGATCTAATTTATGCAGAAACCACAATTGTTTTTGCGGGTAAGTGGCTGGAAAAACATAAACATCATCATCGCAATCAGCGGAAGTTATATCTGAAATATTACCTGAATCCAACATCATTAATTTCCTGCTTATGATGCTAATTGCATTAAAGTATTTCTGTTTCTAGTAAATTCTCGACGATCGACTGGCATAACTAAAGGAATTGAAGAAACTTCCGAGTCAAGATTCGAAGAAATAATACTCGCCCATTCTCTTACTGATGGTGACTCGAATAATTTCGGCACCGGGAGATCTGTGTTAAACTTTTTTCTTAAACGTGAAATTGTCTGTGTTAGTAATAATGAGTGCCCACCAAGCTCAAAAAAATCATCATCAATACCTACTTCTGATAAACCAAGCATGGTCTTCCAGATACTGGCAATTATTTTTTCTTCATCGCTCTTGGGTTCAATATAATCCGTTGCCACATTTGGTCTAGCCTGAGAAACAACTGGCTCTTCATTAGTTGGCATTGCCATATCACTGGTTGAACGTAAATTTCTTGCATTAGCGATATATTCATGCAGATCCACTGCAGAAACGACTACTTGTGGTATATCCAAAAAAGTAGTTGTAAAATCGATTATTCTAAAACCTTCCTCATTATTTATACCAGTTCTGTATCCTTGAAGGAAAAACTCTTCTGCCGGAGACAAAACATTTACTTTTTCGACATTATTCTCTGAATTATCCTGTAAATTCATCAATCCGGCAGGATTGATCTTCTTCATGACAAACTCATCGATAGTCACCAGAATGTTTCCCTCTGTATCGAAAAGTTGAATATTAAATACAGAAGTATTGCTGCCTTCTCCCTCAACTGCTTCATATACAACATGACTAAAGAATCTACCTGGCAATGGTTTGTAAACGTTAATTTGCCCATACGATACTGGAATGAATAAATCCACGGACGGGTCATAATCTGGATTCAGTGTTTGTGCTGTTCCTGTCGCCATGTCCAGTAACGCAGGGTGTAACGTGTATTCATTCAGATCGGATAAATAATGTTTATCTAGTTGCAAATCAATTAATGCTTCCTTTTTGCCATAGTGTATGTAATTCGTACACTTCCACCTGTCTCCAAATTGTAAATATTTATGATCAGCGGATTCTCGCCTATCTTCTGTCTTTTTATTACATCTGGACAGTATCGATTCAATATTTATAGAAGTGAAATTACTATTATTGTCCAGTGTGTTTATTACACCACGGACATGCTCATCGCCATTAGTGCCTGTAATTGAGAACTGGGATCCAATCGCCTGTTTTTGTATAGTTATTTTGATTTCTTTTACTTTACCATCTGACACAACAAAGGGTGATATAAAATAAATTTCAGAAATCTGTATATCACCCTCATTCTCAATCGAATATGCTGCCTTGGCAATTTCAAGATAGGCGGTACCAGGAATAAGTGCAACACCATTCTTTGATCTATGTTCATTAAGAAACCAGCAATTTTCTGTTGTTAATTTACCGCTATATTCTATTATATCGTTTCGTATTTTCTTAACGCTATCGAATATATGATGTTTTAGTTCTTTACTTGAATATCCATCTGACTCGCCCAGATTATTGGCTATGTCTACAGCCATACCCGTTTCGCGCCACACAGACCAATTAAATGAATATGTAGGGACATCGGCTGTCTCTCGAAGATAAGTTGCATACTCATCCAAAAATAAATTTGCAGATGTATAATCGGCTTGCCCGCTTAATCCGAGAATAGAACTGATTGATGAAAAGAAAACTATTTTAGATGGCTTAATCAACTTCAGTGACTCACCAATATTTATAGCTCCTCTTACCTTAACATCCAGCACATCCCTGCTTTCCTCAAGCGTTTTCAACGATAAAATATTGTCTTTAACAATACCCGCTGTATGAAATAACACATCGAGGTGTTTATAGTTTTTCTTAATATGGTTGAACAGGTTATTTACATCGTCTTTTGAAGTCACGTCACCAACAATAATATCAACAGATAACGCATTAGCTGTAATTTCATTAAGCACATCATACTTGCCAGTATTTATATCTGAATTTTTAATATCTTCTTCGGTTGTTCTCGATAAAATAATCAGCTTTGAGTTTTTGAGCTTCGAAAGATGTACAGCCAACTTACCACTCAGCCCACCCAGACCTCCTGTGATCGCAAAAACACTAATATCTTTTTGTTCAAATAAAGTTGTTTCTTCCAAATTGTAGTTGATTTTTTCATAGTCCTTTAGGAAGCGGGAATTCCCATAATACGCCACATGCTCTTCATCTCTGTGCTCGAATATATCATTGATTATATATTTTATATCAAATAGTGTTTTATTATCATTTGCTGAAAAATTGTTTAAATCTATCCATTTAATATTCACCGTGCCAGACTCCTGCGCCAGTACCTTGATTGGTCCAGCCGCCAGGCTTTGATATGGGTTCATTAAATTTGAATTATATGGCAGAGATTGACTGTCCATTAGAATAGTTAACTGAATATCCTGATCAGTAAAATACTCCTGCATACATTTAGAAATATTAAATATACTTGAATAATATAGCTTGAATGCTTCCTCATATTCTTCATTGCCGGATTCACCATACAACATGGAAATAACGACATGAGTAATTTTCGTATTATTATTAGATAGCTCTTCAAATAATTGTCTACAATCGACTTCACTTGTGAGATTGATAGAATACTTATTATTTCCTGATGCGTAACTGTCATCATTCTCTACTGTGATCAAATTTGCATCAATCTTCTGAAGCTCATTGTGTAAATCGGTCGAAAATTCAGTGGTATTTCTGAAATGTAAAATATTAGCGCTCTTATCAAGCAAACTAACTTTCGGTATTGCCTTTGCCTTCCACCCAGGTTGATACAACCATTCATTTATATTTTTCTTGTGCAGGCGGGAAGAATGTGCCTTCTCAGTTACTTTTTCACCTGGCGTAATCCAGTATTTTTGATGGTCAAAACAATATGTTGGTAGTCCGATCCTGCTGTACTTTTTATCCCCATCATAATAACTCCAATCGACAGAGTATCCAGAACACCATAATTTACCCAGATTGCTGTAAATAAACAGATCATCCTGAGTGTCCTTTTTAGGATGTGGTAATGAATTTATGATGACATGATTATCATTCTTATTATTATTAGCAGCAGTAAATGTGCTAAGAGTATTGCCAGGACCGATTTCTATTAGCGCCATGCCATGTTGCATGCTCAGTATTTTATTCATCCCTTCTTCAAATAATACTGTATTGCGCAGATGATCTGCCCAATATTCCGGGCTTGTCACGCGTTCGTCTGCCCAGTCTCCTGTAAGGTTTGATACAAACGGTATTGTGGGAGAATTAAACTCCATTTCTCCCATCTCGCTCTTGAATGTACTCAGGATTGGGGTCATCATTTCAGAGTGAAAGGCGTGAGAAGTTTTTAACTTACGACATCCTATGTCCTTGTTCTGCAGCTTTGTTTCCAGAGCTTCAATGTGTTCTTCTTTACCGGATACGACACATAACCCCGGTGAATTGGCAGCAGCCAAAGAAATTTCTTCGTTTAGATAGCCGCGAATATCCTCTTTATCTAGTGAAACTACTAACATTGAACCACGTGGTAGACTATTCATCAGCCTTCCACGAGCACAGACAAGTTTAATCGCATCTTCCAGGTTTATGACATTGCTAATACAGGCTGCCACATATTCACCAATACTATGGCCAATCATATAGTCAGGCATTACACCCCAGGACTGCCATAATTTTGCCAGGCAATATTCGACTATAAATAGTGCCGGCTGTGTGATTTCAGTATCGTTTAGCCTATTTTTAACATCTTCTGAAGACTCAGAACTGAAGATTATTTCCTTGATATCAGAATTAATAAATTTATTAGCTATTTCGACACATTTATTTACTTCATTTCTGTACAGTTCTTCCGATTCGTACAGATGCTTACTCATTCCCGAATATTGTGATCCCTGGCCAGTAAACATAAACGTTACTTTCTCGAGATTTTCAATTGCTTCTGATTCGTTTATAAATTCTGATTTAGACTCCGTTAATATGCTGACTGCCTCATCGATATTGCGAGCCGATAATGCAGCCCTGTATTTCATAGGTTTACGGCCATTCCTCTGGGTATAAGAAACATCAGTAATATTTATATCTGCATGGTTATTTAAATATTCCGCTAATTTTTCTTTATAATTATTAAGAGATGACTTTGTTTTTGCGGAAAAAACTAAAAGATGATTATTTAATGAAACATCACTACTTATAGTATCTGGCGCTTCCTCAATAATTATATGTGAATTAGTACCACCAACGCCCAATGAATTTATTGCTGCTCTTCGTGGTGTTGTGTTAGATTTCCAGTCTGACAATTTTGAATTAACATAAAACGGACTATGCTCAAAATCAATTGCAGGGTTTGGTTTTTTATAATTCAAACTGGGCGGGATTTTTTTGTTTTTAAGTGAAAGGATTATTTTTATAAGTCCAGCAACACCAGCAGCCGTATCGAGGTGGCCTATATTTGTCTTGACTGATCCAATTGCGCAAAAACCCGTTTTATCCGTTTGTGTATTATATGCCTGTGTTAATGCTGCTATTTCAATTGGATCGCCCACAGGTGTACCTGTACCATGCGTCTCGACATAAGAGATAGATTCTGCTGGTACATTCGATAATTCAAGAGCCTCAAGTATTGCAGCAGACTGGCCATCGACAGATGGGGCAAGGTATCCAACCTTGCTTGATCCATCATTGTTAATTGCCGAGCCCTTTATAATTGCATAAATTGAATCATTATCGCTTACTGCATCATCTGCTCTTTTAAGTACAACGACCCCTGCTCCGCTACCGAAGATTGTTCCTTTGGAATCTACATCAAATGCGCGGCAATGACCGTCCGGGGATAATATTTCTCCTTCTTTATATAAATAACCTACTCTATGCGGTAATTCAATGGTAACGCCCCCTGCCAGGGCCATGTCACATTCACCGCCGAGTAAACTCTGTACTGCAAGATGCGTTGCAACTAATGATGTTGAACAGGCAGTTTGAACATTAATACTGGGACCTTTTAAATCAAAACAATAAGATGCCCGTGTCGTTAAAAAATCCTTATCGTTTGATGTATGACGCAACAGAAACAACCCAACATTGTCTAACAGTTCCGGGTTAGTGAATAAATTATAAGGCATGTATGAATTGTGCCCGGAACCCGCAAAAACACCAATAGAACCCGAATAAGACTCTGGATCATAACCGGCATGTTCTAACGCCTCCCAGGAGACCTCTAAAAAATGTCTATGCTGTGGATCCATGATCGCCGCATCTTTTGGGCTAAAACCAAAGAATCCTGCATCAAACATTTCCATGTTGTCCAATGGACAACCAGATTTCACATAATTTGGATCATCAAGCACATCTTCAGGAACGCCGCTGTCTAACAATGATTTATTATCATAAATTTCGATGGATTCTATACCATTTGATAGATTTTCCCAGTACTGCTCTATATTATTTGCACCTGGAACACGACACGCCATTCCAACAACAGCAATATCTGTATCATCAAAACTATGACTCATAAGATATATTATCCTATTTCTGCTTTAATCTACGTCTTCGACTGGCTGCTGATTTTCTTTTCTCTGCTCTTGCCTGACCACTTGCAAGTGATTCATTGACGTCATTGTCATCACTATCCAGATAATCGCTCAATAATCTGATTGTTGGATATTTAAACATATCTGTCATTTTTATATTTTTGTCTGAAATATTTCTAATTTTCTCAAGTATCTGAATCACCAATAATGAATGCCCGCCTATATCAAAGAAATTATCTGTTATTCCAATCTCTTCTAAATTCAATACATCTTTCCAGATGGCGGATATTTTCTCCTGCAATTTGTTTTCTGGCTGTTTGGCTTCCTGTCTCGAGGTGATCTTGTTTTCTGAACTAGGCGCAGGAAGTGACTTCCTGTCAATTTTTCCATTTGGTGTTAACGGGAAAACTGATAAAACGACAAATTCTGACGGCAACATAAAATCAGGCAAAGCTGATTTAAGTTTTTCTTTTATATCTTTTATGCCCGGCTTTTGATTCATTTTAGGCTGTATATATGCAACAAGTCGTTTATCTCCGGGAGTATCTTCTCTTAATACTACAACACATGCGTTAATAGATTCGAATTGCTGGATTAATGATTCAATTTCCCCTAGCTCTATTCTGTATCCTCTGAGTTTAACCTGATTATCGATTCTACCGAGGTATTCAATAACCCCATCTTCTCTATATTTTGCCAAATCACCAGTTCTATAGACCCGTTCCCGTTGCCCGGTATAATCCACTTCAATAAACCGGTCATTAGTTAATTCCTTCCTGTTGTGATATCCACGGACTACTCCATCCCCAGCAATCAGAAGCTCTCCTGGAAACCCGAAAGGCAATGGCTGCAAATCCTTGTCAACAATATATATTCTTGTGTTAGAAATTGGCCTTCCAATTGGAACGCTATTGTATGTACCGTCAAGGTCAAACGTTGTAGACCAGATTGTTGTTTCTGTTGGTCCATACATGTTTGTAACTTTACCAGACACACTGGAAGTTAACTTACTTGCGAGAGAATATGATAAAGCCTCTCCACCAACCATAAACTGCTTCAGTTTATATAAACCGCTTTTGGCTTCATCATCATTAACCAGCATCGTCGCCATGGATGGTGTACATTGGAAATGTGTTACATCATGTTTTTCTAATAACTCTGGAATCGTATATATTTTATTTTCTTTTTTATCATGGCCTGCATTTGATATCATTCGTAATGAATTAATATACTGTAAATTATCAAGAACAATATCGGTATTTAGACCAAAATCAATAAGACATCCTATCTCATTGACTCCAATATTTTTCAGTTCATCCACCATATTCAAGCAGTTTTCAGGATCACCTATTAAGCCGCTGGTACGAGAATACCT
Source organism: uncultured Gammaproteobacteria bacterium (assembly GCA_937967995.1). Taxonomy (GTDB): domain Bacteria; phylum Pseudomonadota; class Gammaproteobacteria; order UBA6429; family Thiohalophilaceae; genus CALBTB01. The sequence continues at coordinate 221,841 of CALBTB010000009.1, read as the reverse complement.
CTGATATGCAAATTCAAGAAGCGCATCGAGATCTTCATCGGAGATGGTTTCGAAGTATTCATCAAGCGTTTTCCCACTTTCTTCCGATAGTTTCTTGAAGGTAGGAAAGTTCCACGCAGCGGCTTTAACAAGAAACATGGCACTTTTCAGATAGTCTTTCATTGGTTCACGAGCGATATTTTTTGCAGTTTCATCGTCAGATGTAATAAAGGTATGCAAAAGCAACGTTACATGACCACCACCTGAGTGATTACACTTTTTCCAGGTTTCTCTGTATAATTTGATTTTTTCAGATAATTCCTCAGTTGATTGCCCTAATAAATGAGTAAGTACATATGCGCCCGCTTCTGCAGCCTGCTTATATGTTTCTGGATTACCTGCAGTCGTCACCCAAATTGGTAATTCATCCTGAACTGGTCTTGGCAAAGTAATAATGTCCAGCTTTTTACCTTCGGGACTTTCAAACTCAACTGATTCTCCCCTCCATAACTTCCTGACAGTTTCCAGATTGTCAAACAAAACTTGTTTGGAATTCTTATAATTCTCGGGTTTAATAATAAAGTCATTAGGTTGCCACCCTGAGGCAACAGCCATGCCAACTCTGCCGCCAGACAAATTATCGACAACCGACCATTCTTCTACGACCCTGATTGGATGATGTAATGGTAATACACAGCTGCCTGCTCTTAATTTAATCTGTTGTGTAATCGTTGATAGTGCCGCACTGGTGACTGATGGATTGGGATATAATCCACCAAATGAATGAAAATGGCGCTCAGGCGTCCATATGGCCACGAAATCATTTTTGTCACCATACTTTGCACTTTCGAGCAGAAGCCTGTACTTATCTGCATCTTGTACTGTTTTTTCATTAGCCACGTTCCAGTAAAAGAAACTAAATTCCATGTTTATGTCCGGATAGCGTGATTTTCCGCTCATTTCCCCGGCTGATTTATTAGGGTCAGAATAGACAACCAGATGGAGACCTCGTGTCAATGTCCAGAAAATTTCTAAAACAGAAATGTCGAATGAAATACTGGTTACTGAAAGCCAGGTATCACCTTTTTCATAGCTAATAACATCATCCATGCCGTGAAAAAAGTTTATGACATTCTTATGTTCAACCATGACTCCTTTGGGATTACCTGTAGAACCCGATGTATAGATGGTATAAGCAAGATTATCTGGAGAAATACTGATACTCGGCGGGCTGTCACTGTAACCTGACATTTCACCTGGCGCGTTGATGTCAAATATTTTCGATTCTTCAGTCAGGTAATGTGTATATTCCGATTGCGTAATAACAAGCTTTACATCGGCATCATTTATCATATACCTGATTCTGTCTTCAGGATAGGCAGGGTCAAGGGGTAAATAACATCCTCCGGATTTAAGTATCCCCATCATCACAGCAATCATTTCATCTGATCTATCCAATAACACGCCAACACATTGATTGGGCGCAACACCATGGTCAATCAATAAATTTGCATATTGATTGGAACGTTTAAATAACTCTCTATATGTTTTTGTATTATCGCCGAAAGATACTGCAAGACTGTCCGGGCTAACAGATACTTGTTCATCAAATAAACTTACGATGCTTTGTGTTTCATCGTATTCGACTGCAGTATTATTCAACCTCTTCAGTGATTCCTTATCGCTATCTGTCAATATACTAATTTTCTCAATACTACATTCTTTATCTGAAGACACTCTATCAGCAAAATAAAGGAATTGCTTTGTAAGTCTGCTTATAGATTCTTCACTTACTTTTTTATTGTTAAAATAGATATCCAGGCACTCGCCTTCATCGGAAACAGTAAAAATTATTTCATTGCAGTAATCAGCAATTTCAGAATCGCTCAATTTGCGTGCAGAAACAATTACATTGTAATTACTCGACGTGTAGTCTTTGACGCCTGCGTTTGTTGCTGGATGACGAAACAGCAAGTCTTTCGCATAAAATGTATCTTCCGCTTCTTTTTGAAAAATAGGTAATAGACAATTGACCGCGTCTTTAGCTTTCTTTTTCTTATCTATTCTTACCTGGACAGGTACATTTTTCTCAAAAAATCGATCGTCGAGTTTGTCAGGTGTGCTATCGCTTATGTAGCCAACATGGAAATATTCCTGAGATGAAAGTTTAGATAAAAATAATGTAACTAAACTGATGATTACATGCTTATTGCTTTTTGAAGAGTCGAACTTGAGTTTGTTGATGTCCAGTTGATGATGTCTAATATCTGGCTCAACGTATGCCATATCAACATTGCTTGTGTATGGTAACTCCAGCTTCATATATGCTGTCAACGACTCAAGGATTTTTAATTCTTTTGCGCATGAGAGCTCTGAGAGTCTGGTAATATCACTCAACTCATGATCCGTTAAGCAACTTAATTTATCACCTACAGATAAGTTCTCTTTTTTTATTATTTCTATCGGGGACTTTTTTACGCCTTTGAGATCAATGACTGTCTCAAAGCGAACAACTCCATTATCAAACGCAATGCTTATCTGATTCGTATCGACTGCTATAATTTCACCAGGGTGGTGTTTTTCATCGCTAATGATCTGAGCATCTGTAACTATATATACACTTTCACCAATCATTAATTTTGGCATTCCGACAGGATTCCAGTATCCACCATAATTTAATGCGCGTACAAGTTTATCTACATCTTCTACATCAGATGTATAACTGATTAGTGGTGCCTGCGTCGGCTTTTGACACTTTTTGTAATAGTTTAAATGATTGCTTTGCTGCTCTGTCTGAATCAGTTGATTGCTCAGTATGTCATTTAGTAATTTCTTAAATCCCTCGATAGCAGCATCGTAACATTTCGCATTTAATGTAAATGCCGTTTCATCTTGCTCAATCGGGAATACGGTTTTATTTAATATCCTGCCATTATCAAATTGCTCATTCATTTCATGCCATGTTATGCCATGTTCGGTTTCACCATTAATTATCGCCCATACAGGTACGTTTAAACCGGCATACTCTGGTAATGGCCCATCATGAAAATTTATTGCCTGTTTTGCAGGAATAGACAATATGTCATTCGATAAATACTGTAGATTTGTTATGCTGAACAAGTAGTCAACATTGCCTTTGAGATTTTTAATTACTTCTGGTAACTCTTGAAATGAAATACAACGGATTGTATTTTTATCAGACCAGTTAATAATACTTTCATCAGAACTAACGATTAGCTGAATTTTTTGACCACTTGCCAGCAATATTTCTGCGCATTGTATCAAAAGCGATTGCTCGCCAATTAAAACGCAATTATTTGATTGTGACATGCACAGATTCCCCGAAGCTGATTCTTATTGTGTACTTTTCTGATGTATGCACAGAATATTTTATAATTGTTAATTTCATTATAAATTCTATTATATTGTATATAATTTAATCAGTGTATAATATTTTTTCTATATATTTCAGTTGGTTATAGTGTTTTATCCTGTAGTTGTAGTTCAGTATATTGTATATGTACTTAAATAAGACTCATTGATCCATATCTATTAAGAGCATAATAATATACTAAATTTTCTAGTTCTCACCTTTTAATCAATTTTCTAATAAAGCTATCTATTTTTAACCATGTCAGTAATTTATGTATAAGGCGATAAATATTCATCAGGAATTTTTGCGCTGATATGACAGCATGGCCTTTTGTATATTTCTTATAAATATAAATGTTGGACGATATTTTTTCAGTGTTCCCATATATTTTTTTATAGTCATTTTCACCAAAACCAAAATCAAGCAATTCTGGTTTATCAATAGAAAATAGTTCTTCTATCAATAAAAATAACAGCACGCTGCCCGGACTCCATTTTTTATACGCAGGATCGTAGCCGATATCCTGATATATATAATTATTCTTGAACTGATACCCAATTACAAATGCAACAGGAGTTTTATCTTTGAATAGAACATATGAACGAAGATTGCCTAACTCCGATATTAAACTCATCTTGCGATGATTATAATCCGTATTCTTTTGTTCATAACCTAATGAATTTGCTTGCCAGGTCTTTTTATATATCTCCTCAGTGTGATTCAGAAAACTTGAGACTTCATCGCGATTAACTGTTTTTCTTAATAGTGGTTTGCCATGGCCAGTTTCGAATAACTTGATGTTTCGTTTAAGATTATAACGAACTTTCCTCTTCATTGAGCCAAGATAAGTGTCAATATCATTATCTAATTTAATAAATCTTCTTGCCTCTTCCTTGTCTTTCCATTCCACATAATCCGAATTAATATTTTGTAAATGCGAACTTATCTCTGATTCTATAGAATCAGTTATTACGTCGTTTATCCTTATAAAATCATATTTATCTTTGATTTTATCAATCGCCTCAGCAATATAATTGATGATATTATTTCGATTAACATTTCTATTGTACGAAATAGAATTACCAAATAACTTTAGCGTTTTAACTTGTAGTTTATAAATAGTTTTAATGCTTAATTTTAACCCATATTCTTCTTTCTCAATATAAAAAGGAATGAATAAGCTAATCTTGCTATTTTCGGTATAGAGAAATAAATATATGCGTATATTCGGATGATGATTGATATATAATTCAATTAATTCTGGTAAAGAGAACATATTGGATTGAGTCGAGTCGCTACATATAAACTCACTGATCTCATCTTGATGTTCTTGCAGTTCTTGTAAATTATCAATCAGTAGTAAGCTCATTTAAATTGACTACTTAAACGCTGGCTTTTGGAAATGATAATTTCTGTAATCACCTGGCTCACCGTCGCATCCGGATTCAATTGCCTTTATAATGTTGTATAATTCTCTAGTGGAAACATAATGCAGTTTGTAGTTAACATTATCATTATATTCTCTATCTAAAGTACTCCATATTTTTTCAAATCCATTATCCTTAAACAGGAACTCCGAATTTATTTCATCTGCGCCATGTGTATGTACCTTTACAATAATCCAGTCTGGTTTTCCTTTTACGTGAACACCTGCTTTTACCCATAAACGCACTCTTTGCTCTATTGGTACCGGAGAAGGTGTTACATCACCACTTTCAATACGGGGCCACACACCTTTTGATCTATTTTTCCAGTTTAACGTGAGCGGACCCTGTATTATCATTAAATCACCTTTTTTGGTAAGCCCATATTCTGCAAGCTCCCCTTTATCGTGTGATTTAGGTTTATTTGGATCATCAGTCGCATAGTAGATACTATTTATAGTCTTCGTTTGTGTGTCACTCGGTGCTGACGGTAATGTAAAATCTGCATAACAATTTAAATCTCTTAGCAGAGTAATTTCATTGTTAAGCCCACACCATTTTCCATCCTTTCTGGAATTATCGAGCGCCCAATTGCCATGTATAAATGCAAAATATGCATCACCATCATAATCTGGAAGCGCACCATGACTTTCCCTCAATATCTTTTTGAATGAATTGATTTTATCTTTGAATCCATTTTCAGTGTCATTATCGTGATGCAAATGTATTTCAATTTCGCCGATATCTTGCTGGCAGAATTCTGAAACAACATCCAGATATTCCTTGTGATATTCTTCTTCAGGATAAAAAAATGTATGCCTGGGATAACATCCATCTGAATCCTTGAATTTCATTGCAATCTTGGGATATTCCTTCTGCCAGTATTTAACCCTTTCCATTCCTTTTTCAAAAGATGCTTTACCAAGCAAAGGTTCATAGTGATCGACAAAACAAAACAGAACATGCTGAATTTTATTATTGTTGCCTTTACGACTAAACAATTGAGCAATGTATTGAAAAAACCAAATATGGATATTTCTATGAATAAAGCCTGCTATATATAGCATTGCAGCAATTAGCAATATAATTATTATGTATATCATTGTTTTATGTCATTAATTATTTTGGTTAGCTTGTCGGCTATTTTTTCCCAGGTATATTCATTTATAGTTAAATTATATCCTCGCTCACTACAGTTATTTGATAGATCTGGTTCTCTGATAATTTTCCTGGCAACATTCACAAATTCATCAACAGTATCTGCATAAAATAAGAAGCCATCATCAATATATTTAAGTTCTCTCAGCCTTGTACTAATTACTGGTTTTTTCATGCTCATATATTCAAATAATTTTATTGGGCATGCGCGATGCGATACATCAATCGGTTTAAATATATTCAGGCAAATATCCATATCACTTATGTAGTTAAATATTTCATCATGCGGAACACCGCCAAACAGCTTTATATTATTAATTCCGCTACTTTGGATTTTACTCTTAACCATAGAGAAATCACGACCTGTTCCAATTAAATGAAAATCAAATTCCTGGAGTATAATTGCTGAGTTAATAATAATATCAAAATCAATAAAATATTCGAATGATCCTACAAATCCAATTACAGGTCGATCTTTTGTTATCTTGTTCTCTTTTGTAACTATTTTTTCGGTAACTCCGTTTGGAATTACATGCACATTTCCTTCGCACAGACTTGCCAGTTCATGCGATACAGACAGAACTACATCCGATCGATCCATCATATTATTTAATAGTCGTTTTGCATATGCGCGAATTATAAAATTATCCAGAGAACCTAATTCCTGCGATAACATATCAATATAATCATCTGCATAATCAAATACGTGAATTACATTATTGATTTTAGTAAATTTGGATTGAGGTATATTATAAGTGAGTACTACATCAATCTGCTTGTCTTTGATATATTTCCTGGTAAAGCTGTATGCTTTAAGAGAGTAATATGCTTTTTTTACAAGCTTGTCGAATGGGAATTTAGTTTTCCATATTGCATCATTGAGTTTAACATCCGTTATGATCATATTTTCCTGGTGAAATTCATCAATTTCCTGGAAATTTGTTTCGTCTGACTTCAGTGCAGGTGGCTGAAGAACGTGTATTTCATGGCCTTTTTCTGCAAGCGCTGTTAACAAAGAGTGGTATCTTGTCCAATTTACGGCAAACCACCTGGCCATGTAAGGAAATAGAATTTTCATTTTAAATATGACTACTTATATAATTACATATTTTCACTGATGCTTTACCATCACCATATGGATTTACACTTGATGCCATAGACGCATAGTAAGCTGCATCATCAAGCAACTTCGCAGTTTCATACAGAATATTATCTCTGTTTGTACCAACAAGCTTGGCTGTTCCTGCCTTTATACCTTCAGGTCGTTCAGTATCATTCCTTAATACAAGGACGGGTACATTTAATGCAGGTGCTTCTTCCTGAATTCCACCTGAATCGGATATGATTATTTTCGCATTTTTCATTAAATGGGCGAATTCTACATATCCAACCGGATCAGTCAGTAGCACATTGCTAGCATCACTCAGAATATTTTCTACTTTTTCTCTTACATTTGGATTAGGGTGTACGGGAAAAATAAATTTATAGGATTTGTATTTAGTCGCAAGCTCCTTGAGTGCATTAAAGGCTTCTTCCATCGGTTTTCCAAAGCTCTCTCTCCTGTGGCTCGTGATTAAGACATATTCTTTTTTCTTTAAATCACCAAGTTCTGCATTAAAATCCGGTTGTTTGTTATTCAACACCCATAAAAGTGCATCAATTGAGGTATTTCCAGTCACCAGGATAGTGCTATCATTAATACCTTCGCTTAGTAAATTCTGTTTTGAGACTTCTGTAGGTGGGAAATGAAAATCAGCTATCGCACCAGTTAATTTTCTGTTCATTTCTTCCGGGAAAGGTGAGTATTTATTAAATGTCCTGAGCCCCGCTTCTATATGACCCACCTTAATTTTTTTATAAAAAGCCGCCAAACCGCCGATGAAAGTAGTTGTGGTATCGCCCTGAACAAGTACGCAATCTGGTTGTGCGTCATTAAGGACATGCTCAAGACCAAGTATTGATTTGGATGTGACATTGAATAATGTCTGGTTATTTTCCATTACGTCAAGGTCATAATCAGGTTTAATCGAAAATATATTTAACACCTGATCTAACATGCCCCTATGCTGCGCAGTAACTGCTACTTTGACGTTAAACGAATCTTTTTGAACTTTTAACTCGTTATAAACAGGTGCAAGTTTAATCGCTTCTGGTCTGGTGCCAAAAATTAATAATACAGTTTTTTTCATTTTTATTGTTTCTATTTATAGTGGAGTTTCTAGTGGAAGCCCGCGATTTATATACTGTTCATATGTTACTACATCAAGCTCTCCATCAGACATGATATCAAGCATATCTTTAAATTCAGGAATCTTCTTAATATCCAAAGGATCCATATAAATATTAATATAAGAGCCAGTATCTTTTGCCATATCAATTAATTCTTTAAATAAGTCCAGGTAACTTGCACTTCCTCTATGCAATAGCTTGTGCGACAACCTTTCGGCATTTAAGGAATGCCAGGTGTCAAATACTGTAAAAGGATGCTTCGGACAAGTACTTAGAGGTATTTCAATGATTCCGTCTTTTGCTTTAAACGGTAATCCTCGAGTAGTCGTGTTAGTCAGCCATGTTGAAGAGGAATATTTATATCCAACATCTTTTAATAATGGATAAATTTCGTCAGTAAACAGATTCTTAAAGTGAGGTATTCGCAAACCAGTAGGTTCGTAGTTTAGAAGCTTTTCACATAATTCATGACATCTGACTATTTCTTCTTTTTTCTCATCCTCTGATATTTCCCTGAATTTTCTTCCAGGATTCAAAATTTCATTGTCTGGATGCGAATAAGTATGATTCATAAGTTCATGGCCATACTCTAAAACCATCTCATGTTCTTTTGGGTATTTCTCGATCCAGTGGCCGACTGCAGCAAAGGTGGCTTTAAAATTATAACCATCCATTAGTTTAACTATATCAGGAATGGCTATAACATCTTCCGGATAATCACAGTCAAATGATAATGTCACACAACCCTTTTTATCACCCCACAAATTCTTTCCTTTGTTACCATTATATATAGACTTCACAAAGGTTTTGGGAAACCCAAATGTGATTATCCCCATTACTGGGTAGTTGTGGTTCTGTTTAGTAACCCATTTATACAAAGAATTCGGTAATTTCATACTTTACACCTAGTTTATATTTTCGACTGCTTGCACGACCATTCTTGCATTGTTGCCCCAATTCCTGTCTTCTTCAATGAGCGTTCTACAGTTTCTTCTGATACCTTCTAAATCAACCTGTCCTCTTGTTATATTAACTAGCGCCTCAACCAAAGACATCTTATCTTTCTTTTTGAACACAAATCCATGAACACCATCCTGGACAACATCCAGGATAGGCCCATAGTCTGGAGCTATCACTGGACAACCCTGAGCCATATACTCAAATATTTTCATTGGTGATCCATAATCATTAGAATCAGGCATTATACCGGCATCAAATGTCGCTATATAGTCAGGTAGTTTTTCATGGGCAATTCTACCTAACAATATAATACTATCACTTAACTTATTGTTTTCAATATAATTTTCAATTGCCCCTCTCTCCGGGCCATCTCCGATTAACAGCAATACGACATTTGGATATTGCTTAATAACTTCAGAATATGCATCAATTAGAAACTGCACGCCATGCCATGGATAAAAGCCGCCAACAAAACCTATGACATGTTTATCTTTCAGGTTGATTCGTCCAATCTTTCCTAAGGCATTTCTGTTCATATTAAATTTTTCTGGATCGGCTGCATTTGGCGTCATAATTATTTTATTGTCTGGAACAGAGTACTGTAATTTTAAATCTTCCTGCAATTTGGACGAGACCGCACTAAACACCATCGTCTTACGAAATACATATTTATCAGTGAATACCGCCAAAGGCTTCATAATTTTACTGCGTTTTCTATAAAGCGGTGATTGCGATGTATAATTAATTTCCATTACTAATGGTATGTCATACTTTTTGGCTAGTAGCGCCGGTATAAAAGAAAATATTGCATATCGTTCATAAATAAACTTATACTTTTTTTCCTTAAGGAGCTTATTTGCAATATAATAGTTTCTGATATTATACATAATCTCCGCCACTTCAAATATAATCTCTGGCATATATTTACTAATAACGGAATATAACTTTTTACTGAATGATTTTCCTTTAACATTCGCTTTGACATTTGATTCATTATCATTGTTCTGGCATTGTTTTCCATCCGGAGAAATCACATCGACATGATAACCCATGTCACGAAGTGATTGAATAATGCTCCATATGTGTACACCTTCAACACCTTCTCCTTTCGTTCTGTGAAAATAAAGCACTGAATTAGTCATAGCATTTCTTCTTTAATGGAAACAGGTTTAATATTATTATCACTTAGCGACCTTAATATGATCTTCAATGCATTTACTGTATGCTCACTTTTGTCGTGCAATAAAACTATATCTCCCGGTCTTATACTGTTAATTTCAAAATAGTTGACTATTTCTTCAGTCGAGCTTGCAGCATAATCTTTAGGGTCTTTGCTCCATAACACGATTTTTACGCCATTAAGCATGCTGGCAATTAATACTTTTATACTAATGACGCCTTTTGGGGGTCTGTAATATTTAAACGGTCTAATCATTGTCGAAAGTATTTTTTGCATACCGGCGATTTCTTCTTTGATTTTTGTTAACTCTATTAACTTGAACTCCGGATGCGTTATTGAATGATTTGCAACAACATGCCCTTTATCAATCACCTTCTTTGCTATTTCCGGATATTTCAGGACATTTTCTCCCACCATAAAAAATGTTGCCTTAGCGTTAAACTCGTCCAATACTTCCAGTACTTTGTGTGTATATTCCGGATGCGGCCCATCATCAAAAGTAATAGCAGCACAATTTTCCTGGCAGTTAATATTGGTTTTTACCAGAAAAAATAAACTTCGCTTCAATAATGCTTTAACTATATTCATTGACTACTCTATATCGATATACATTCTATGCCACAATTCCAGTATTAATATATAAAACAGACGTATGCCATGGTCCTGTTTACAATTCTTATGTTCCTTCAGAATACGTAGTATATAATCTTTTGAAAAATAGCCCCTTTCAAAAAACCTCTGCGATGTCAATATATCCGATACCCTTCCAAATAGCTGGTTCCTGAACCAATCAGAAATTGGAACCGGAAACCCCGCCTTCTTTCTGTATAATATTTCATCGGGAAGAATGCCCTCCATGGTATGTTTAAGAAGATATTTAGATTCCCCTTGATATATTTTTGCATGATCTGGCAATCCCATACAAAATTCGACGAACTTATGGTCAAGAAATGGTACACGCATCTCTAAAGATGCCGCCATTGTCATTTTGTCGCCTCGTAATAACAGACAATCAGGTAACCACGAAATGGTATCTATTACAGACATTATTCTTAAATCACTTGACTCCTCATAATTTCTAAAAAATATATCAAAATAGTCTGTAATAATACTCTCCTTGTATACTCCACTATTGTAGATATTATTTTTTATGGATTGCGTCAGCCTGCTATTTACTGTTCTATATCTTTTATTTAAAGGGACACTCAACCAGTCAAGATACTTTAAATATTTTTCATTTTTGGTTAATTTACCAAGTGCAGAATGAATATTTTCAGGAATTACGTGGCGATATAATTTACTTAATTTCTCAATTTTTCGCATTTTTTGGTAAATGGGATATCCACCCATTACTTCGTCCATACCCTCGCCAGCCAGAACGACCTTAACATGGTCTCTAGCCAGTTTAGATAATTGAAAAAGAGCTACACCCGCCGGTTCGTCTATTGGCTCTTCTGAATAATGTAATAAAAATTCTAATGAATCAAAAAAGTCAGTAGGTTGAAGATGGTATTCATGATGTATCGTGTTGAACTTCCTGGCCACAATATCTGCATATTGTAATTCATTAGATTCCGGCTGATCAGGATAGCCTACAGAAAAAGTATTAACTCTGCTTCCCGTAATTCTTGTCATTAGTGCTACAACAGCGCTAGAGTCTACACCTCCACTCAGGAAAGCTCCTAATGGCACATCACTTACCAGATGACTTGAGACTGCCTTTTCAATTTGAGTATAAAATGATTTTTTATCAACAGTACTGTTGTTTTTGCTTTCTACTGGAATTTGCCAGTATCTACTCTTTGTAACATTTAAATTATTATCCACACACGCTAAATAGCCTGGCTCTAACTTGGTAATATTACCAAATAATGTGACAGGTGCAGGAACGAACCCGAGCGTCATAAACATATCAATAGCTGTTGTATTTACCGTGCGCTGTACAAGTCCGGTTTTGTAGATAGCTTTGACTTCTGAGGAAAATATTATTGCCTTATCGTCTTCGTATAAATAGAGCGGTTTGATGCCGAGACGGTCTCTGGCTATAAATAATGATCTTTGTTGCTTATCCCAAATAGCAAATGCAAACATTCCCTGTAATTGCTCGACACATTTTTCTTTATAAACAGAATAAGTTTTGAGTATGACTTCCGTATCAGAGTTACTATTAAACTTATATCCATCTGCCTGCATCTTTTTTTGCAGATTTTTATAGTTGTATATTTCGCCGTTAAATACAATTATATAGCGGTCGTCTTCTGAGTGCATTGGTTGTTGACCGCTTGAAAGATCGATTATGCTTAATCGAACATGCCCCAGCGCTATCCCATTATCAATATATAACCCTTGTTCATCTGGGCCACGATGAGATATTGTAGATAATATATCGTTTAACCAGCCATTCTCATATTGGACTTGATTATTTTTATTTATAATTCCAAAAATACCACACATAATGATTACATACTTTTATTATATACTCTCAAATATTCTAATGCGATTTTATCCCACGTTCTTTCCTTAACATGATCTCTTATTCTGTCTCGATCCCAGCTTCTACTGAAAGCGTTGGAAATTGCATCTGCAAGTAAATCTGAATTTTGCTTTTGGATAATAAATCCATTTACTCCATCAGATATCATGTCGGGTATGCCTCCCACGTCCGTTGCGATCGTCGGTAACCCCATGGCATGCGCCTCTAATATTACATTTGGCATCCCCTCACGAATACTTGGCAATACAAGCATATCTACGCACGACATCCACATTGGTATTTTTTCATGCGGCTGGAGTCCTGCCAGTATTATGTCATTATCAAGTTTATTTTCTTTAATATAGCTCACAACATCATTATATTTATCACCATCTCCCACTATTATTGTCTTGAATGTCAAATTCCCTGATTTTTTAATTTTCAGGATTGCAGACAATAAATAACTTATCCCTTTTTCATCCGACAAGCGCCCCACATACAATAAATATTTTTCGTTCTCATTTAGCCCCAATTTTTTCGATAGTTCATGACGTGCATATTTTTCTGGCGAAAATCCGGTAGTATCAACACCATTTGGAATATACTCGAAACAATTTTGTTGTGTACCAAGCAGTTTCATTTTCTCGACCAAGGCCTTGCTTACACCAGTTACGCAAGACGCATTATTGATGGCAGATATAATCATGCTTTTTTGTTCTGGATATTTAATCTCATCATTAATATCGCAACCAAGCGCAGTTAAAATAGTCGGTAATTTCATTGATCTGGTAATATTTATTGCTGTAACACCATCAGGATACATCCATTGGGCATTGACCAGATTGATTGCGTTATTCTTATGTATTTTCTCAATTAATCTCTTCGACGAATTATTCTGAAGTTTTGGCTGAATCGACCGTGATATTTTTGGTAACATAAAATACTTTGGATAGTAAACATCTATCCCATCAAAGCAGTGAAACTCTGGTACCTGGGCCATTTCATACCACTTAGTCATGAATGACAGTGCCTTAATATTTGGAAACCATGGTAGTGGGCATACAACGGTTACATCAATATGCTTTTTCAACGCCTTGACTAATTGATAGCTAAATGGCGCCTCATTTGACATTCCAGGCCTCGGAAACTGACTTGAATAAAATAAAAGATGCATATTTATATGTAATAATTAATGTACTTATCTATTGTATTATTCAGACTGAATTTAGCTTCAATATTGGACCTTGCGCATTCACCATAGATTTGCCTAAGCTCGTCATTAAGTACTAATTTCTTCAGATTTTTAACGAAATCTTCTTTATCATCTGATTTTGCCAGCAACCCGTTTTTTTCATGGCTAATAATCTCTCGGTTCCCTCCGACATCTGTGACAACAGCAGGTAACCCAACCGATTGCGACTCTAAGAGAGTAAGATTCATTCCCTCATCGATTGATGTTAATGTAAAAATATCAAATAGATTTAAATATTCTGGTATATTGCGTTTTTCACCTGTAAACACGACAAAATCGTCTATTCCTGCATCTTTCACAAAATCAAATAGTTCCTGATATAAACTCCCATTACCCACGATAAACAATTTTATATGTTTACATTCCTTAAGGACCTCTATAAATGAATTTATTAACAGTAAATGGTTTTTTACTGGTTCCAAGCGGGCGATTATACCAATCACTATGGTAGCATCATCTATATGATATAGGTCTCTTAGCTGTTGTCTTGATTTTGGTTGATTTTTAAACTTTTCTGTATCTACACCATTAGCAATAGTGATGATTCTTTTTGGATTTACGCCAACCTTTTCTATCAAGTCATACCGAACTTTGTCTGACACGGCTACAATCTTGTCTGTAAAATAACTTAATACTCTCTCCAGATAATAACGTCTCTTAAGCGAATCGACTGTAGAGTGCTCTGTATGAATTACGCGAAGGTTTCCAAGCTTGATAATTTTGGTAAGTATGGCGTAAAACCATGCTGAATAATTATGGCTATGAATGATATTGATTGAATATTGATTTAAAACTTTTTTAATCTTAAATGGAAGCAATAGATCAATTCCGCTTTTTTTACCCAAATCAATCGTATAGCTGCCAGCTGATTCAAGCTCTGCTTCAAGGCTACCACCCGATTCAAATACGGCCGCATATGGAGTAAAACCCTTTTGTATGAGATACCTCGAAAAATCCAGAATCATAGTTTCAATACCACCCATGGCCAGGCTGTGATTGAGAAATAAAAGGCTTTTTTTACTCATACTATTTCCAATACGGCCGCAACCCAGATAACAAAAATCAGACCGAACATTGAAGAAAAGATTATTATAAGGTCATTTTTTGTAAATTCTATTTTTGGAATTACTTTTACTTTATCCCTGGACACCAAATATGTCGCTGAGGCCAAACCAAGGAAAAAGTAAAACAAATCAAGCTCCATCACGATGAAAAAGGTTGCGGATGCATAGCCTACCATCATCATAAGCATTATCTGGTTAAGCGATCGAAGCGGACTCGCTTCCATATTTTTTACTGATACATAATTACCTTTAAACGTAAACCACAATATCGAAATAAACAGGAAAAATCCTACAAGGCCGAGCTCTGCAAAATTCTGTACATAGTTATTGTGCGCGATTAATTTTAAATCGGTATTATTTGCAAACTCACCCCTGCCGATACCAAAAACCGGATTTTCCTTTAACATTGCCAGTCCTTGCTCCCACAACCATGTTCGCTGGTGAGCGGATTCTTCATCCGAACTAACTTCACTCATTCTGGATGGTGCGAGAAAAAGCAATGGTAGTAATACAATTGGCGAGTAGATAAGAAACTTGATTTTATTTTTGATTCTGATGATAAAATAGAAAAATATACTGGCTAGTACAGCCAGTATAGCACCGCGTGAATTCGTAAAGTAGATTGCAGTAAAATATAAAGAAAACAGGGCAAAACCGGCTAACCTTGTAAATAATTTATGATGCCCAAACATCATGCCTGCTGCAATCGCACATGCCATTACGAATAAAAGACCATAAACGTTTGGGCCATCCCAATCGCCATACCATCTCACCCTGATCACATCATAACCCGGGTATACCGTAAGCCCACCCCAGCTCTGTCCTGTTGTTGCCTGTAAAATTGCCTGATAGGCAAGAAAAGCAGATAATGCGGCCATTACAATTAGCACATTGCGTAGACGTTTTTCTGTGTTAATTGTCCAAATCATCATATAGAAAACGAGTATTCGTTTTAGAAACTCAATAAACTGTAGTCGACCACTATAGAAGTCAACCGCCAGTAATGTAGCAACAAATATTACGATTAGATAATAAATAAACAGCTTGTTCTGAGGTATTTTGTAGTAATCCGGGTTTTTTCTATACTGAGAAAATCCGATCAATAGACCTAAAGGAATGACGATAGTGGCAGTAGGAAAACCAATAAATCCTTCCACCCAATCCTGTGGGCGTACATATAGGAAAAGCATGTATAAATAAACCGCTATATTCATACATTCATCATCCTTGCGCTGTCCTTTTGACTAACCCATAGACATACTTCTTTAATTCCTGGTTGAGCATTAATATAGCCACCGGATAGGCGATGGAAACAAATACTTTCAGAATAAACTCTATCCAGTAGATACCTTCATATAAATCCACGAGTACAAAAAGTAAAATACCAATGAGCAAATACTTGACCAGCACCGGAATGTCGTAAGGTATTGGGTATAGTTTTTGTGAAATCACGTACGTTGCAATGACAAAAAATACGTTAGTTACAAGAAATGTAACAGCAGCTCCTATAGCCCCATAATAATTTATTAAAATAATATTACCAAATACGTTTAAAAATGATGCCACGATAGTCATATATAATATGTATTTTGTTCTTTTCTCAATCAGCATCCCGGTTTGAAAACAATACATAAGCGCATTAAGTATTACGCCAAAACATAATATCGGTACGAGGCTTGCTGCTGGCCAGAATGACGCATCTGACATAATATACAAAACATCTTCCACAAAAAAAGAAACACCAAGACCTATCCAGACCGAGACTATCGCAAGATATTCAGCAACCTTCGCATTGATTTTTTTTGAATTTGGGTCATCCATAATTGCAAAGCGATATGCGCCATAGCTTCTTTGGAACGGTTCTATGATTAGAAATGACAGAAGCAACGAAAATTTCATGGCAAGGGAATAAATTCCTACTTCTGATAGATCGGTAATTTTTTGTAAAATAAATTTATCAGCATTAATTAAAACCACGCCAACGATAGAACTGCCAGCAAATGGAACACTGTACTGGATTATTGGCCATACCACGCTCCTGTTATATCTTACACCTACTTTCTTGAAGGTATACAACATCAGAATTACGCCTACGAGTGACACACTTATCATATTCGCCTGGAGCACACCCAATACATCCATGCCTTCATATTTGACAAAATAAATGCTAAAAGTCACCTGGGAAATCAGCTTCAAGAACGACAATGCTACATATAAAACAGATTTTTCGAGGGCTCTAAGATAAGCAAAAAATATTTCACTTAACAGTTCTATCAGAATAATAACAAGGGCAATCCTTATTGCTAATAAATAATCAGCATTATCAAATAGCAATATCGTCAAATCTCTACTAAATAACAACGCTATTAACAAACCAAGCGCACCAAACAGAGTCGTCAGGTACACATTCGTAACAATGACAGAGTTTGCCTTGGTTTTATCCTTATATTCGAAGTAGAAACGAAGCGTGGAGTGTGACAAACCGGCGCCAAGTATCACAGACAATACTGCATTGACTGAATATATTAGTTCTAGCGCCCCATATTGCTGCGTCGTAAGATAGTTAGTATATAAAGGTAACAGAACAAAGGCGCCGATACGATTAATGATATTTCCTATCAAATAAATACCGGTATGCTTCAACAATCTGTTTACACTTTCTAACATTATGCTGCATCCAGCTCTTGTATTATGTATGAGAAGGCTTTTGTTATCAGGTTCTCATATGCCAATTTATTGTTATATGCTGCTGTTGCAACCCTAAGATCAAGTGAATATAACCAGGCAATAATCATATAAGAAACTATGTGTGCTTTAGTTAGACCCAAATCCCTTTCTACATATTTTATACATTCTGATAAACCTGCGATTGACTGATAGTTATCCAGAATATCTTTAAATGCCACCTGTAAATGTACACTTTCTTCTTCTGATTTTTTGTAAATGTACAAAACGATGATATCTACCAGAATAAAGCTTTTTTCCATAAACATATCCCAGTCAATAAAGTAAAATCTATCATTTTCTGTATCGTATAAGATGTTACCTGTTTTATAATCACCATGACTGAACGAAATAAAATGCTCCATGCCAAACATTAAATTTTTTAACTTTTCCAGAACATCATCCAAAATTACCAGGTCATCATTTTTTAAATATTTTCGAAGGCGAACTAATCTGCCGGAAACTATTTCCTCAAAATCATTATCATTCAATCGTTGTTCTACTAAGCGCTTTTTTTGCTCCGCGTAATAAAACCGATATGAATTGACTATATATTTCTCTCGTAATAATTTATTAGTTATATCGTCAAGATTACACCCATCACACGCTGTTTCAATACTGAAAGGGAAACTTGAACCCAGTTTATACTCTTCAAGAAAAGGGATGTGATTCTTAAGCCCGGTTGATGACATATATGATAAGGCATGTATATTGTTTTTAATTCTCCACAGTGATTTCGATGGATTGGTTGAGAATCGTATGATTACTTTCTTACCGTTATGCTCAGCTATCAATATACTTGTATTTCCATTACCCATTATCATTCTGTCTGGATAATTAATCTTAATCTTTGACTCTTCATCAAGAGATACAGTGTTATAGCCATTAGAAGTAATGGCAAAGCCATCAGTAATGCCAAAAGCCATTTGTGCTTTTCTGACATATCGGCCGATATAGCTTTTCAGGCGCCTGGGGCAATCATCACCAATATTGAAATCTGACCGATAAAACTCCGGGACTGGCTGGTTGAGGATGTTGGTTGATCCAATGGAGAAAAAGGAGTTAACTTTTATGTTGTTTTTCTTGTAGTATTTTTTAAGGCTACGGTAATTAATTTTACAATCACCAAACAATGTTTTAAGCCATGGAAAAAGACGCGCAAAAAGTCCCGGGTTATTCTCAAGAATAAATAATTTACATTCTGGATTTAATTTATCCAGTAAATTACAAAATTCAACCTGCTTTATATTTGTCAGGCTATTCTTTGTAACAAATAAATCAGACTGCCCCGCATCATCACACTTGTCTATAAGATGACACTCTACATTTTTCAACTTTTGTTTTGTAATTAACGATCTGGAGATAGACAGAGATTCATTATTTAAGTGATATGAAGTAACATGATTGAAATAATTTGCTAATTGTACGCTTAGTATCCCATACGTAGAATCAACACAAGTTACTTTTTTGGAATTCTTGAGAGACTGATATAATAGAGGTAACCAGTATATCTGATCGGATAGCGCAAGCCTTGTCAGTGCTCCAGAAAGTGCAGGTTTATCAAATAGCGAGTAGTCATCAAATAATGATGTGTCGTCCATAATTTTACTAATCGCATTCGCAATATCAGTGCTGGACGCATCCGCGTGAATTCCAAATGCCTTTTTAAACATATACTGCGGGTCACAAAAATTCAGGGAAATTGCACATAGATGCAAAATGAATATCATCTACTTCACGTTCTACATGCATGCGTTTTATTTCAAAATGATCAAGATTATTGTAGTAATTCGTACCGTTTTTATAACTTACTCCCAACTTGTACCCCACATCTTTGCAACACTTTATAACTGTATCATTATAGGCACCTGGCATTCCCACCGGGTAACAAATCACATCACAAGGCTTACCGAGCTTACTTTCGATAGTCAGCTTTGAATCAATTAATTCTTTACGTAGTTCATCTTTATTGAGATTTGAGAGTATTGGATGTGTAACTGTATGCGAACCAAATTCAATACCCCAGTCTGACATTTCCTTAACTTGCTGCCATGTCATCGGGCCAGATTCAGGGCTTGCTATATTATTTTTATTGCAGATATCTTCCAGCTCATCAATTACTGCCAAACGCATGTCATTAGGCACCTTTTTCATCTTTTTCAATAACCTGTATGCCGCGCGAGTATTATTTTTACCATTTAAGTCCAACCGGTAATTCAGGGTATCCAATTTTAGTTCAGTTTTATCTGAAGTCTTTATCAAGTGAACTAACCAGTCAAACCAGAATGTCCTGTCAGAGCCGATATAATCTGTCGATATAAATATTGTTGCCTTAACATCATGTTTTTTTAAGATTCTGAACGCATTTGTATAGTTATCCAGAAAACCATCGTCAAACGTGATAATAATAGGGTTTTTAGGTAGTTCGACATTATTTTCATAATGTTCAACTAATTCTCCAAACGTAACAGGTGTAAAGTTCTTCTTGATGTAGTTAACCTGCCATTCAAAAGCATCAGTACTCGCACTTATCAATTCTTTATCATATTGATAATTTTCCGGGTAATCCAAAATACGATGGTAGGCCAATACTTTTAATTCATCAAACAGTGCATTTCGGACAAAACCCGATAGTACATTTAATCCTGAATAATATGTCATCCTTGATAGAATTTTTTCTGTATCAAACATATTATTAGTTCATCTTCTTGGTCGTCTCTCTGCTCCTGACGTGTATTGCACCTGTAAGCCGACAATGTTTTCAGTATAACTCGATGTGGAATCCGTACTGTCTCGTTCAAAGTGTGCTGCATTCACAGAGAGTGTGATATTCCGTCTTATAATAAAATTATAAGCCGCAAGTGCTGATGTTGTTTTATCAAGCCTGTTTATATCCAGAAAATCTTCTTCTTCAAAGTACAGGTTAACGCGCATATTGGATCTGTCGGAAAATCTGTATGCAAAATCCAGCCCCACTCCCTGAACAATTTCATCTGCTGCCGTCTCCTGAAAGTCCAGATCTTCTTTGAAATATCGGAGTCCTATTTCAGACAACGAACCACGGATTCGATACTGGATTTCACCCCTCTGTATTCTGACAAGATCTGTACTTGAACCCACCTGAACTCCTACTCCTGTTCCGGGGGCAGTTTGCTGTAATACTGATAATTCGTCAGCTGCATCACTCAACTCATTCCTGTACGTCAGTGATAACGTTGTCGAGCGAGTTACCTGTTTGGTATAACCGACACTACCCCGACCGCCTTCGGTTTCTACCTGATTTACCCTTTCAACCCGGGTTCTGCCCAACTCAACGAAATATTGTGATGCACGCCCTCCAGACTCATAACGCATAAAAGCATCATGCCGGTCAAAATCAATATTGTTTACATTATCATCGAATCTTGACTCGACAAACTGATAGTTGGTGCTGAGCCTGCTTGTTGGGCTAAAACGGTGTATCCAGCGCAATCCATATAAAATACGCTCGCTATCACCATTTGTTACCTCTTCATAGTAATTTTCATACCTTGACTCAAGCTCAATGTCGTCGACAGACGTAATACCAGCTGTAAAAATCGGTCCGGTTGAAAAATAATTTACCTGCTGGTAGTTTTGTGGTGTGTTATTGCCGGTATTATCAATAATTACATAACCCAGGCTATCATCCAGAACCCATCTGAGTGTTCCCGGAATCAAATAGAAAGTGTTATTGGTATCAACTGTACCAACAACATCATTTTCAAAAGTATCATCGCTATATATGTTATATAAAAGGTTTAGCCGTAAGACTGAATTTATACGACGATTGGTTTCTGAAAGATTAAGTCCGGCGCCTAATGTATGAATTAGTTCGCTTTCCTCGTTATCCGGTGCCTGTCTGATGTTGTCAGAATAAGCGGCCGCATAACTAAGAGAATAATCAGTTTCCAGCGCATGCGCATTTAACGATAAAAAACATACGCATACAGTTGATAATCTGTACAGATTAGAATTCACCATCTCCCCCCTGCGATGATTATTAGGACTAACCCTGAAATATTACGCCTATAATCTTATTTCTATTCAGCGAATCAAGAATTTTGGTTAACTTCGACTCGGTAACCTTACCGTACGGTATAACCAGTATTATATAGTCGCATAACTCATAAATTATCCGAGCGTCAGCTGATTCACCAATTGCAGGAGCATCAAGAAAGATATAACGATCCGGATAGCGCCTTTTAACAGCATCGATCAAAATCTGCATCTTTACGGATGTAAAATATTCTGAAGTCGACTCACGTCTTTCGCCTGCAGGTATTAATCGTAAACGTTCAACACCGGTTGGGCTTATCACATCTTCTAATGGTATATCTTCATTTTCCAGGAAATCTGTCAGACCGGTAGCGTTTGACAGATTAAACAGCTTATCTAGTCGCGGCGTATGCAAATGACAGTCGACCAACATCGCTGTCTTGGTTGTATCAAGAGAAAATGATGCAGCCAGATTCACTGTGATCATATCATCATCTTTAAAACCGACTATCGGTGAGACCATGACCACAAAGTTTTCGTGATTAGACTTTTGTATCAGTTTCGTTCTGATTTCCCTGAAAACATTTGCCATTTTCTTGTCTGGCATTTCAGGATATATGATTTTTAATCGCTCGAGCTCACTGCCTGGTAACGGATTTTCTTCTTCCATCATGGCAATCTGCTTACCTGCCGCGACCAGGTTCTGCAGTCTTTGCGTCCGATCCATTTCCTGCCGTTTTCTGCGTTCCTGATCCAGCGGAATCATCTCATTCCTGGCTAAATCGAAATCCAGTTCTGCAGAAGCGTTTGGATCGTACTTATTACTGTTTTTGTCATTCATCGATTCAGATTACCGAAGTTAAGCGCAATGTACCAAGTAGAGCGACAGCTGTTAATACAAGTATGAAAATAAACCCTGCTACTATCATTTCCCTTTTGTCCTGCACTTTTTCATGGTTAGTCATTATAGCTGGTACATGTGCAAGCAACGATAGATTGAATTTTTCAGTTATAACCGCTTCATTCCGGATTCGGGGATCCAAAGTTATCATCAGATAAATGACACCAATTGGAATGCCAATTCCAAGAACGATACTTCCTATCATAAAATGTAAGAATCGCAGACCACTGGGACGTAGTGGCAAACGAGCTGGTTCCTGAATTTTCATGCCAGGCCCCTGTTGTTCCATGCCAATTTTCATGGAAACGTAGGCGTTTTCCTTGCGACGCAGTAAATCCTGATAAATTTCCCTGTTTACATTGTAATCCCTGGTTAGCTCTGCCAGCCCGGCCTCAACATCATGAATCTGGCGGGCTCTTTCAATTTCATCTTTAAGTAATTTATGGTTTTCTCTGATTCTTGATTCTAAAGTCGCAATTTGTGTTTTCGACTGAGAGAGCTCACTTCGTAACTGCTGGTACAATGGGCTAAGAGAAACCCCTTCATCAACAAATGTCTTGTTATTATCCCTGAAGTTACCTTTTAATTTTTCACGCCGTTGTTTTTCCTGCTCAATAGCGGTTTTCAGGTCTTCGATTTGATGCTTGATACGCACAATATCCGGATATGTGTCATGATAGTTCAATCGCAGCCCATCAAGCTCAGTTTGTAACTCCGCAATACGGTTCCTGTATTGACCTTCCCTTGATAGGGCCAGGGTAATTTCCGCTTCACCCGATAACTGATTTTCCAGCGATGTTCTGCGAATTTTTGCCTCGCCAAGTTCCAGTTGCGCCTGTTCAATCCGCCGCCTCAGAGAACTGATGCGTTCATTAACTTCCGCTTCATTACCGGGGCTGGCATCGACATTACTGGATCTGAAATCCTTTAATTTTTCTTCCGCATCAGTCAGTTTTTTATGATATTCCTTTACCTGGTTATTAATAAACTTGAATGCCTCTTCACTTTCCTTTCTTCTTGCAGCTGTACTTTCGTCGATAAATAATTCTGCAAAACCTTTAGTCACTTCATAGGCGATTTTCGGATCCGGGTTGCGATGTTCAATCCTGATTATGTTGTTGCCGGCACGAGAAACTTCCGTTCGCTTTTGTGTTTCTTCAAAAATTCTTTCTCGCTCGATAGGTGGTGTCTTTTCTGTAATAACGCCGGCAGATTCGAGAACCTCAGTCATAATTTTTCTACTGAAGATGATTTCGCGTGCGATTTCCGAATAGTCACGGACACTTGTCGTCGTTGCCCTGCCCTCCATCAGGGGGCTGATGATGTTTTCTTCCATTGCAAGCACGGTTGAGTATGACATGTATTTTTTCGGCCAATACAGTCCAACCGTCACTACAGTTGTGCTGATTATCGCAAAGGCAATCGCTATCTTAAGTTTGTGGCGTAGAATTTCCTTGCTAAGCAAGCGAAGTAACTGTTCTAGAGGAAACTGCGTCATATTTATACTCGCTGAGTAAGATTAACCTGTTAAAAAATTCGCTCTGGAACAGTGATTACATCGCCAGGTCTGAGTATGTAATTTTTCTCCAGGTTACCTTTGTTAATAATTTCATCTAAATCAATTTCGATTGATTTAGTTTTACCATCAACAGATCTGTACAGTTTTGCCCTGCCAGGTGCAGCGAAGTCACTTAACCCGCCAGAGGCCAGTACGGCATCCAGAATTGTCATACCCTGACGATGTGGCAATGAAGATGGTGTTGCAACTGCGCCTGTAACACGTACTCGTGTTAAATATTCATGACTACGCAAAGCCGTAAGAATGACAGCGACCTGTGGATCACGTATAAAAGCCGCTAATCGTCTTTGAATATCTTTCGAAACCTGCTCGGGTGTTAATCCACCTGCCTGAACATCACCAATCAACGGCACGGATATTTTGCCATCCGGTCGCACTGGCACCGTAATTGATAATTCAGGATTCCGCCACACACTTACCT
Organism: uncultured Gammaproteobacteria bacterium; assembly: GCA_937967995.1. Taxonomy (GTDB): domain Bacteria; phylum Pseudomonadota; class Gammaproteobacteria; order UBA6429; family Thiohalophilaceae; genus CALBTB01. The sequence continues at coordinate 197,107 of CALBTB010000009.1, read as the reverse complement.
GAACAGTATCGTCAACACCGATACGATAACTCCCTTCGATGATTGCATCGGTTCGGGCAGCATTACCCTGGAGTTCTGATGATTTTAGTTGTTCGACGTTATTTGCACAGCTTGCAGAAAATACAGAAACTGAAATGATGACAAGACAGCTAATTGATTTTTTAAACAAACTTAAATAGTTATAGCTATTAGCTGTACAGACTACTTTACTCATTACATCCCCCGAGCGTTTTATTGGTTTCAGTTAATCCAGCATATTAACTGGGTTAATCTTGCAAATAATTGATTTTACGGGCTTTCATACCGATAATGAACAATCATTTGGTAAAAATTTATTGCGGTAGTATAAAATTTCACCACCACAATTAGCCATATATCTAATTTACTATATCTATAATAATATTTTATGCATAGATAGATTCCATTAATTATATAATATTATTTTTCCTGTTCCGTCAGTTCACATTCATTACAATAGCGCAGTTGCAATACAGAAACGACACAACCTATGACGGACAATCAGGAACCCAGCTTTAGTCAGTGTTATCGGATTCTCGGAATCAGTCCTGACGGTTTAACCTGGAATCAGGTTAAAACCGCCTATCGTAAGTCCAGCCAGAAATGGCACCCGGATCGTGCTGAACAAAATCTGATAGAGGTATCCGTCGCTAATGAAAAATTCCGGATAATCAATACCGCCTACAAAACGATCAAATCCTATTATGATAAATATGGTGTTTTGCCAGATATCAGGCCGGCTATTAACCTGGACAATGAAACAACTGGCCAGGACAGCGTACAACCGCCTCCTGTTTATAACACCCAGAGCACAAATAAATCACACAAATTCACGTTCGCAGGTATCTTTCTTGCATTAGTCGCCATTGGCTATATGCTATATCCGCAAGAGGACAATGATACCGTAAATGGATCGGTCTCTCAGTCACAACCAATCAAGTACCCTCAGGCAGTAATAGAAAAGAAATATCCCGTTCGTACAGACAGTAAAAAATATCAAACAAAGGTGTTTACCTACGGTTCAAGTATGGGCGACGTTGTTGAAGCGCAAGGTGCGCCAAGTCGAATCGAAGATAACATCTGGTGGTATGGACAATCCAAAGTCATGTTTTCAAATGGCGAAGTTGTCGACTGGAAAACCGATGAAATGCATCCGCTTAACGTAACGCTGGAGAGTGATATTGAGCATGCGGCTCTGACTGATTCGGCAGCCAAATACGAAGAAATATCACACGCTTCCAAACCACAAAGAAACAAAAAAATTGCAATTGGCGCAAGTAAGCAGGACGTTTTGTTAATTCAGGGTAAGCCAATGCAGGCTCTTGATGATGTCTGGGTATATGGCGTATCAAAAATATATTTCAGAGGCGGGAAAGTCAGTTCCTGGTATAACTCACCGTTCGACCCGCTAAATGTTGAAGATTAGTTACTAGCGCGCACCTTTACCAAACAATACAACTTCCGCTGTTTGTAAAAGTATTAAAAAATCCAGAAATATACTGTGATTTTTCACATAATAAAGATCATACTGCAGTTTCTCCAACGCATCTTTTTCGGATGACCCGTAAGGATAAAGTAATTGCGCCCATCCGGTGATACCCGGTTTTACGCGGTGACGCTCGGCATAATAAGGCAACGTTTCTGACAGCATACCAACGAATTGCGGTCTTTCCGGCCGAGGGCCTACAAAACTCATATCACCCCTGAATACATTGAAAATCTGCGGTAGTTCATCAATCCTGACCAGCCTGATAAACTTGCCAACTTTTGTAACCCGAGAATCATTTTTCTTGGCCCATTGTGCCTGGCCGGATTTTTCTGCGTCCACTACCATGCTGCGAAATTTCAACACCTGAAAAGGCCTGCCATCTTCACCAATTCTTACCTGTCGATAGAGAATGGGTAAACTAAAGTTAAAGCCTGATTCGGCCCATATTGCTACCGCTGTGAGTGCCATTATCGGCCACGTCAAAAAGAGCAATGCCCCGCTGGCCAGCAGGTCAAAACCGCGTTTAGAGAAATAACGCAAAGTGCTGACATTAAAACCATCGTTAAATAGCAGCCAGCTTGGATGCAGTTGATCAATCCGAATCTTACCGGTTTCCCGTTCAAAAAAAGTTACTACATCAATCACGTCAATTCCGTGCATCTTACAATCCAGCAGTTCGTGCATGGGAATCCCTTTGCGTCGATCATCAATTGCCATCACGATCTCATCGACATCATTCCGTAGCACAAATTCCACCAAGGGTTCTTTTAGATTGATTATCCTGTTGCCAGGCACTTCATCTTTTTCACCGCGAAAATGTGCAAACCCAATGATATTAAATCCAAAATGATCGGATTTACGCTTCAGCTCGGTCAATGTACTGGCGCGCTTACCTGCGCCGAGAACGAGAATATTTTTCTTGAATACGCTGGGATCGGTGAGCAATATGATGCCGCGTGTCGTAGCGAGAAACAGGAAGGCCAGAATGACCGTGATGGTCATAACGCCACGACCAAAAAACAATCCCGGGAAAACATAAAATAGTGCAGAGACGGCAACCAGCGCCATCAGGAATGCTGCAGTCAGGCGTAATAAAAAACCGACGACACCTTCCCGTAATTTCGCCTGGTAGAGACCTGAAGCAATCATGGCAAGCACGACAAAGAAAGTGAATGCCAGCGCCTTGTACCAGATTACTTCATAGATATCGCTGAACTCAAATTCATCATACAAAATACCAAAGTAAAGGTAATGTGCGAGAATAACGCTGAGAAAAATGCCAAGACTTTCAACTATACCAAGAACGATGAACGGAATTTTGACATAATGGTTAAAAACTCTGATGGTACTCAACGCATCCCCCATTTGAAGAATCGACACAGAAATACTATGCTGGACAGCGACTTATAGTATAATCCAGCCAACTTACTGATACCAACTATAAACGTACATATCGCTTTATAAACTAAAGAAGGACCGGGAATGGGAACGACTACTGACACCATTGGCGTCATTGGCCTGGGCTATGTTGGCTTGCCGCTCGCCGTGGAATTTGGCAAAACCATCAAGACAATCGGTTTCGATATCAATCATTACCGTGTTGAAGAATTGAAATCAGGTACCGACTCGACGCTGGAGGTAACTGGTGAAGAATTATCCTCGGCAGCTAATTTAACGTTTACTGACAAGCTCGACGACATCAAGGCCTGTAACATTTACATTGTCACTGTCCCCACCCCGATAGATAACTATAAACGACCTGATTTGCGCCCGCTTATCTCAGCCAGCACCACTGTAGGCCAGGTTCTGTCTAAAGGCGATATCGTTATTTATGAGTCAACCGTCTATCCAGGTGCAACAGAGGAAGATTGCGTTCCCATTCTCGAACAACAATCCGGTCTGACATTCAATAAAGACTTTTTCGTAGGTTATAGCCCTGAGCGAATTAATCCTGGTGACAAGGAACATCGGGTAACGACGATCAAAAAAGTCACGTCTGGCTCCACGCCCGAAATTGCTGAGCGCGTTGATCAACTATATCAGCGCATCATTACGGCTGGCACCCATAAAACCAGTAGCATCAAGGTAGCTGAAGCGGCCAAAGTCATCGAAAACACACAGCGCGATCTGAACATCGCCCTGGTGAATGAACTGGCACTGATATTTAACAAGCTCGGCATTGATACACTCGAAGTTCTGGAAGCCGCGGGTACCAAATGGAACTTCCTGCCATTTCGACCCGGCCTGGTTGGTGGACATTGTATTGGTGTCGATCCCTACTATCTGACACATAAAGCTGAAGCCATTGGTTATATTCCGCAGGTCATTCTGGCTGGTCGCCGAATCAACGACAACATGGGCGGATACGTCACAGGTCGTGTTGTGAAGTTAATGACACAGAAGCGAATTCATGTGGTCGATTCACATGTTCTGATAATGGGGCTGACGTTCAAGGAGAACTGTCCGGATCTTCGAAATACGCGGGTCGTCGATATCGTTCGTGAGTTTAAAACGTATAATGCACAGGTTGATGTGTATGATCCATGGGTCGACTCCGAAGAAGCTCAGCACGAATATGGCATCACACCGGTTACTGAATTAAAGAAAAACCACTATGATGCCATCATCATTGCTGTTGCTCATGATCAGTTCAAACAGATGGGCGAAACCGGTATCAAGGCCCTGGCCAGGGAAAATTGCGTCATTTTTGATGTGAAAAATTTGTTACCTAAAAATACGGTCGATGCACGTTTATAAGTGTTAAATTTCCGTTGTAAATAAAGCAGAGGATTCCATGAAAGTACTCATTACCGGCACCGCGGGATTTATTGGTTCAACACTGGCGATACGGTTGCTGGAACGGGGTGATGAGGTCATCGGGATCGATAACGTCAATGACTACTATGATCCCAGTCTCAAAGAAGCCCGTCTTGAACGCGTCAAATCTTTTGATGGGTTTACGGAAGTACGTGAAAGCATAGAAGACCGCGAAGTCATGGCCGATGTTTTCAAAAAGCACCAGCCACAGCGCGTTATTAACCTGGCCGCGCAGGCCGGTGTCCGTTATTCACTGGAAAACCCGCATGCCTATATCGATACAAATATCGTCGGCTTTACCAATATCCTGGAAGGTTGCCGCCATAACAAGGTCGAGCATTTACTTTATGCATCAAGCAGCTCCGTGTATGGCGCCAACACGAATTATCCCTTTTCCATTCACAACAATGTCGATCACCCGGTCAGTCTTTATGCGGCATCAAAAAAGTCCAATGAGTTAATGGCACATACCTATAGCCATTTATTCAATCTGCCGACAACCGGCTTACGATTTTTCACTGTGTACGGCCCATGGGGGCGACCCGACATGGCGCTGTTCATGTTTACCAAAAAGATTCTTGCTGGCGAGCCAATTGATGTTTTCAATTACGGTGATCACAAGCGCGATTTCACCTATATCGATGATATCGTCGAAGGCGTGGTTCGCACACTGGACAAAGTCGCTGAACCCAATGCCGACTGGACCGGTGATAATCCGGATCCGGGCACCAGCAAGGCGCCCTGGCGGGTGTATAACATTGGCAATAACAACCCCTGCGACCTGTTACGTTATATTGAAGTACTGGAAAATTGCCTGGGTAAAAAAGCGGAGAAAAATATGCTGCCGTTACAACCCGGCGATGTGCCCTACACCTATGCCGACACGTCCGACCTGATGGATGATGTTGGTTACAAGCCGGATACCTCTGTCGAAGATGGCATTGTCCGCTTCGTGAAATGGTATCGGGATTATTACAACGTCTAACTACTTAATATCAGCCTGATATAATTTGAACGTATCTAGTTGCCTTTCTTATTCCGCTTAAGCTTCGCTGCCGTCCATGTCAGCTCAGCATCGGTGATGAGACCCTTCATGCCATCCCTGGCTCGGGTCTCATCAACGACGCTGCATAAAAAAGGCAACTAGATTCCATTAATTTGAACAGATGGTCGGGGCGAGACGCCTGGAGCCGAAGGCGAAGGTGCGCATAATGAACCCGTGAGGGTTCTATGCGAAGGAAATCTGAGTTAGTAAATCAGCTAGAACAACTACAAGAAGTTAATTTCAAGAATAATTGGTCGGGGCGAGAGGATTTGAACCTCCGACCACTGCAACCCCATTGCAGTGCGCTACCAGGCTGCGCTACGCCCCGTGTGTGAATACAAAATCAGATTGGGAATTATACCGGCTTGTGCGGTGGATTACAGTCAGCTATCGAGTAAGGCTTTAATTTCTTCCAGTTCCATCACCATCGATCGAATGGTTTCGCGATCCAGCTGACCTTCTTCCTTGGTTTCCGTCAATTGCAGACGCGCACCACCAATGGTGTAACCCTGCTCGTATAGCAGGCTGCGAATTTGACGAATCATAATCACGTCCTGGCGCTGATAATAGCGACGATTGCCACGACGCTTGACGGGTTTGAGTTGTGGAAATTCCTGCTCCCAGTAACGCAATACATGTGGCTTGACCTGACAAAGTTCACTGACTTCGCCAATGGTGAAATACCGCTTGCCCGGAATGGGAGGTAATTCGTTATTGTTGCTGGGTTCCAGCATAAGCTTCTACACGTGCCTTTAATTTTTGCCCCGGACGAAAAGTCACCACCCGCCGTGCCGTGATCGGAATTTCCTCACCGGTCTTTGGGTTGCGTCCAGGTCGTTGTTTTTTATCGCGTAAATCGAAATTGCCAAATCCGGATAGCTTGACCTGCTGTCCCCGTTCCAGGGCACCTCGGACTTCTTCAAAAAACTGCTCTACCAATTCTTTGGCTTCGCGCTTGTTTAACCCCAACTCTTCAAACAAACGTTCAGCCATTTCCGCTTTGGTCAATGCCATCGTTGTTGTTCTCTCAAGGCTTGTTGTTATCTTAGGGATGCCCCCAGGTCGGTGTGCAACTGCTCGATGACGCGCTGCATGACCTCTTCCACATCATTGTCTGTAAGAGTGCGCGAAAGATCCTGCAAGGTCAAGCCCAAACTCAGACTTTTTCTACCAGAATCAATACCTTCGCCCATGTACATGTCAAATAGCTCCACCTTCGTCAACGTTTCAGGCGCCACTTTCTGGATACATTCGCGTACTTTCTCCGCCGTTATCGGCAGATCGACCACAATTGACAGGTCGCGACGAATGGCCGGATACCGGGATACTGCCTGGAATGTTGGTACCCTGCCCACCTGTAAACTATCTGCTTTTATTTCAAATAGATACATAGTGTGGTCCAGATTCAGCCGTTTTGCCACCCCGGGATGCAATGCACCGAGCCGACCGACTATCTGCCCGTCTCTCAAGATACTGGCTGACTGTCCCGGATGTAACACCGAGTCGTTCAGGGGTTCAAATTTAAACCTTTCAGAACAACCAGTTAGCGCGATTAACGACTCCAGGTGTCCTTTCACGTCATAAAAGTCGAGATTTTCCTTTGGACTGTCCCACTGCTCGGGCACACGGCGTCCAACCAGCAATCCAGCTAGCATCATTTCCTGATTTAAATCAGTGCCTTGCTGGACAAACTTAAGACCATACTCAAATAACAATAACCGATTTTGCTGGCGGTGCAAGTTATACTGGGCCGCCTGGAGCAATCCAGCCCACAAATTTGTACGCATCACGCCCATTTCTGCTGAAATGGGATTGGCCAGTGCTATCGGCTTCGTATCCGGGCCAAGGATTTCCTGCATCTGGGGGTCAACAAAGCTGTAGGTAATGGCCTCCTGGTAGCCCAGCGCCACCAGTATTTGCTTGATACGTCGAATCGGCACCTTTGCTTCGGGCGCCGGAATCATCACCATATCCACCTGCGGCCGTCTCACCGGCAGATTGCCATAGCCATAAATGCGTCCGACCTCTTCGATCAGGTCCACTTCCTGGCTGATATCAAAGCGAAATGCCGGCGGCGTCACTTTCCATTGCCCGCCAGTGGACTTGCACGTCATACCGAGGCGTACGAGGACGTCTGACACAGAATCCTTTGTGACTTCAGTACCGAGCACGCGATTTATTCTGGCCTCACGCAGCGTAACAGGCTGTCTGGATGGGAGTTTGTTTTTGACGGTTTGCTGGATTACCGGACCGGCTTTACCGCCTGCAATCGCCAGTAACAGCGTCGTTGCCCGTTCGATAGCCCGTGCCTGTAACTCCGGTGAGACGCCTCGTTCAAAGCGGTGTGATGAATCGGTATGCAGACCATAACGGCGTGCCTTACCCGCGATACAGTCCGGCTGGAAAAAGGCGCTTTCCAAAAAGATGTCGGTGGTGCTGTCACTCACTGCACTCTCTTCACCGCCCATAATCCCGGCCAGGGCGACAGGTCCTTTGGCATCGGCAATCACCAGGCTGCCCGGCAACAGGTCGATACTTTGCCCATCCAACAAGGTGAGTTTTTCCTTTGCGGTGGCATGCCGCACATCAATGTGACCGTATAGTTTAACCAGGTCAAAGGCATGCATGGGTTGCCCGAGTTCGAGCAACACATAATTGGTGACATCCACCACGGCTGACAGGCTGCGTATGCCGCAACGGCGCAGCTTCTCCTGCATCCACAGCGGTGTGGTCGCAGCGGGATTAATGCCTCGAATGACGCGCCCGTAATATTGCGGGCAATCATCACTGGCTGTCAGGGTTACTTTAAATGTGTCCTTGATAGCGGCTTTTACCGCCGGCATTTTGGGGGGCGTTACTTCATAACGGTTTAACACAGCAACTTCGCGCGCAATGCCTTCAATGCCGAGACAATCACCACGATTCGGTGTCAGGCCCAGCTCGATACTCACGTCGTCCAGTTGTAAATATTTACGTATGTCTTCGCCGACAGGTGCATCTTCATCAAGCGGTAACAAGCCTTCCGCGCTTTCTGCCAGGCCCAGTTCCTTTGCCGAACACAGCATGCCGTGTGATTCGACACCACGTAATTTCGATTTTTTGATTTTCAAATCACCGGGTAGCTTTGCGCCAATTAATGCCGCCGGGACTTTCATGCCTTTGGCCACATTAGCCGCACCACAGACGATGGTCAGCGTATCTTTCTGACCCACGTTGACCTGACAGACGCGTAACTTGTCGGCATCCGGATGTTTCTCGAGACTGATCACTTCTGCTACCACGACATTGTTAAATTCCCCGGCCACCGGTTCGATGGCATCCACTTCCAGACCGGCCATCGTCAGTTGATCCGCCAGTTCCTGAGTCGAAACCGATGGATTCACCCATTCGCGTAACCATTGCTCACTAAAACGCATGTAAGTTTCCTCAGTTAAACTGCTGCAGAAAACGCAGGTCGTTTTCAAAGAACAGCCGTAAATCATTCACCCCGTAACGCAACATGGCCAGTCGTTCCACGCCCATGCCAAAGGCAAAACCGGTGTATTTTTCGCTGTCGATATTCACATGCTTGAAGACATTCGGATGCACCATGCCGCACCCCAGTACTTCCAGCCAGCCGGTATGACTGCACACGCGACAGCCTTCGCCACCGCACATTACACACTGAATGTCCGCCTCGGCAGACGGTTCGGTAAACGGAAAATAAGATGGCCGAAAACGTACCGCCAGATCATCGCGTTCAAAAAACTGCTGCAGAAAATCGATCAGGATCGCTTTCAGATCCGTAAAGCTGACATGCTCATCCACCATTAAGCCCTCGACCTGGTGAAACATGGGCGTGTGGGTAATATCCGAGTCACAACGATACACGCGCCCCGGCGCAATGACTTTTAGTGGCGGCGACTGTTCCTTCATCACGCGTACCTGCACAGGCGAAGTGTGTGTGCGTAATAACAAATGCTCGCTGATGTAGAACGTGTCGTGCATGGCCCGAGCCGGATGGGATTCCGGAATGTTCAGGGCTTCGAAGTTATGAAAGTCATCTTCAATCTCGGGACCTTCAGCAATTTCAAAACCAAGCTGGTTGAACAAATCCTCGATGCGATACAGCACACGTGTCACGGGGTGCAATCCACCCATGCCCAGCGTGCGTCCCGGCAGAGTGACATCAATCGCCTCACTGGCCAGTTGTTCGCTGAGTTTGGCGTTTTCCAGCTCGGCCTTGCGGGCTTCAATGGCCGCCTGGACTGACTTTTTCGCTTCGTTAATAACCTGGCCGGCTTTGGGCCGTTCTTCTGCAGACAGGGACCCCAGCGATTTCATTTGCGCCGTAATACTGCCCTTCTTGCCCAGGTAATTGACGCGTAACTGATCCAGCTTTTGCAAATCATCCGCGGCGGCGATGGCGGCCTGTGCCTGTTCTACCAGTTGTTTGAGTTGTTGTTCCACACTGACTTCTTTCGTTTTTTAAATGATATAAACAAAAACGGGAAGACTTTGGACCAAAGCCTTCCCGAATCTGTCATTTATTGTCCGTGTCGGACAGTGATCGTGCAGTCGATTACGCGAGGCTGGCCTTGGCCTTTTCCGCGAGGGCTGCAAAAGCGGTTTTATCGAACACGGCAATATCAGCAAGTACCTTACGATCGATTTCAATGTCCGCTTTTTTCAGCCCATTGATAAATCGACTATAAGACAGGCCGCATTCACGTGCTGCCGCATTGATACGCGCAATCCACAGGCTGCGGAACTGGCGCTTGCGTTGGCGACGATCACGATAGGCATACTGGCCGGCTTTCGTTACGGCCTGCGTGGCAACCCGGAACACATTTTTACGGCGTCCGTAGTAACCTTTTGCCTGATTCAGAATTTTCTTGTGTTTGGCATGAGCAACCACACCACGTTTTACTCTTGGCATCGTCTACCCTCCTACAGATTCGGCAGCATACGCGCAACCAGCTTGGTATCAGCTTCATGCACGAGTTGGCCACTACGGAGTTGACGTTTACGCTTGGTGCTCTTCTTCGTCAGTATGTGACGACGATGCGACTGAGCGCGTTTGAACTTGCCAGAGGCAGTTTTTCGGAAACGCTTGGCCGCGCCCCGGTTGGTTTTCATCTTCGGCATCTTTCTTTACTCCTGTGACGTTAAACCTGGTTAACCTGCAAAAAGCAGGACCGGCGTAACGTGTGCCCGTTAAACAAATTTTAAAACGTACTATTTCTTCTTCGGCGAAATGACCATGACCATCTGCCGACCTTCCATCTTCGGGTACTGTTCAACACTACCCAGCTCTTCCAGATCTTTTTCAACCCGTTCGAGTAATTGCTGACCCAGTTCCATATGAGCCATTTCCCGGCCACGAAAACGTAACGTGACCTTGGCCTTGTCGCCGTTGCCCAGGAACCGCTTCAGGTTACGTAATTTTACCTGATAGTCCTGCTCCTCGGTACCGGGACGAAACTTCACTTCCTTGACGTGAATGACCTTCTGCTTCTTCTTGGCGGCATGTTTTTTCTTGTTCAGTTCAAACAAGTACTTGCCGTAATCCATCACCCGACAAACAGGCGGGTCCGCATCCGGTGCGATCTCGACCAGGTCAAGATCGGCTTCATCGGCTATTTCCTGTGCCTTGTCAATCTTCATGACACCGAGCTGTTCTCCCTCGGCATCTATTACACGCACTTGCGGTGCACGAATCGCGTCGTTAATGCGCGTCTCTTTTGCTGTTGCGATAAGGTTAATCCTCCAAACGACTACGGCCGTGGCACACGATTTCTTCGGTGAGTCTGGTCGCTACTTCATCCAGGGACATGGTCCCCAGGTCCTCACCACCTCGCGTACGCACGGCCACAGTTTGATTCTCTACTTCCCTATCGCCGACAACCAGCAGATAGGGGACTTTCTGTAGCGTATGTTCGCGGATTTTAAAACCGATTTTCTCATTTCTCAAGTCAGCATCGGCCCTTAAACCCCGATTTCGCAAGGATTTAACCGCCTCGGCCACGAAATTGTTCTGCCGGTCCGTGATACTCATCACCACCACCTGCACCGGCGCCAGCCAGAGTGGGAAAATCCCGGCATAATGCTCGATGAGGACGCCGATAAACCGCTCCATGGAGCCGACAATGGCCCGGTGTAGCATCACCGGGGTCTGGCGCGAGCCGTCCTCCGCCACGTATTCGGCGCCCAACCGGCCCGGCATGGAGAAATCCACCTGAATCGTGCCACATTGCCAGATACGCCCGATGCAGTCCCGCAGGGAAAATTCGATTTTCGGGCCGTAAAACGCCCCTTCACCGGGCTGCAGCTCCCATTCGAGCCCCATGCTATCGAGAGCTTTCTCTAAGGCCGCTTCGGCCTTGTCCCAGACCGCATCCGAGCCGACCCGCTGCTCGGGACGCGTGGAGAGCTTGATGAGCACGTCATCAAACCCAAAATCCTTGTAGACCTCGAACAGCAGACGATTGAAATTGATCACTTCGTCCTGAATCTGGTCCTCGGTACAGAAGATGTGTGCATCATCCTGCGTAAAGCTGCGTACCCGCATAAGTCCATGCAGTGTGCCGGACGGCTCATTACGGTGGCAGGATCCAAATTCGGCCATGCGCAACGGCAAATCCCGATAGCTGCGCAGTCCCTGGTTAAAGATCTGCACGTGACAGGGACAGTTCATCGGCTTGACCGCATAGTCACGGTTCTCTGATGCGGTAGTAAACATCATGTCATGGAATTTTTCCCAGTGACCGGATTTCTCCCACAGGCTTCTGTCCACCACCTGCGGGGTTTTCACTTCCTGGTAGCCGTGCTCACGTAGCTTATTACGAATGTACTGCTCGATCTGCTGATAGATGATCCAGCCCTTGTCGTGCCAGAACACCATGCCTGGCGCCTCTTCCTGGGTATGGAACAGGTTGAGCTGTTTACCAAGACGGCGATGGTCGCGCTTTTCCGCCTCTTCGAGGCGATGCAAATAGGCCTTGAGATCCTTCTTGTTGGCCCAGGCTGTGCCATAGACCCGTTGCAGCATCTCGTTCTTGCTGTCGCCGCGCCAGTAGGCACCGGCCAGCTTCATGAGCTTGAAAGCTTTGATCTTGCCGGTCGAAGGCACATGCGGGCCACGACATAAATCGATAAAGTCACCCTGTTTATACAGAGAGAGCTCCTCATCACTGGGGATGTCTTCGATGATCCTGGCCTTGTACACCTCGCCCATGCCACGAAAAAATTTCACCGCCTCATCACGCGGCATGACGGTTCTGGATACCTTAAAATCCTGCTTTGCCAGCTCCGCCATTTTTTTCTCGATCTTCTCCAGATCAGACTCGGAAAATCCCGGCTCATAGGCAAAGTCATAATAAAACCCGTCTTCGATGACCGGGCCGATGGTGACCTGTGCCCTGGGAAATAATTCTTTGACCGCCTGCGCCAGCAGATGGGCACTCGAGTGACGAATGATCTCCAGCCCTTCTTCATCACGCTCCGTGATGATGGACAGTTCTACGTCTTTATCGATTTTGTAGCTGGTATCGACCAGTTTACCGTCGACCTTGCCAGCCAAAGCGGATTTAGCGAGACCTGCGCCGATATCGGCAGCAACTTCAGCAACACTCAGGGGATTGGAATATTCACGGCGGCTGCCGTCAGGCAGTGTGATTGCAGGCATGACTGTTTCCTCTTGTACTCAGTCTCAGTGGCGATCCGTACCAGGGACCGCTTGTCAGCTTAATGACGACCGCTACGAGTGGCCGTCAGCGAAATCTCATGAGTGACCGCTACCAGGGGCCACTCACAAGAGGTATCGAAATTATAACGTATGGAATTGGTAGTCGCGAGTGGATTCGAACCACCGACCCCCACCATGTCAAGGTGATGCTCTAACCAACTGAGCTACGCGACTGTCGAGAGGGCGGAAAGATAACGGAAATGGGACAGAAAAATCAAGGATCAATCAGCTAGCCGAGCCTGTTTCTGAGCCACTGGATTTGTCACGAAAGTCTTTTAATTGTACTACAGTATCTTTTCCTGAACCCTTGCGACTTTCCTTCCAGACCAGATCCTCGATATTACCTTGTGGCTGGTAGTCTTTTACTACTTGTAACAATAATGTCAGAACTGACTCTACATCACCTTGTTCAAGTCCGTTTTGCAGAAGATCGAGAAAGTTTAGTAATTCTTCCCACGGAATGAATTCTTCAGTAGCTCGAAAGATGCGTGGATGTCTGGTGCCAATCGGATTATTACCAATTAATAGCTCTTCATATAATTTCTCGCCAGGACGTAAACCTGTGTATTCGATTCTTATGTCTCCATTTGGGTTTTCATCGTCACAGACTTCCAGGCCAGACAGACGAATCATTTTCTTGGCCAGCTCACTAATTTTAACCGGCTCTCCCATGTCCAGCAGGAATACATCGCCACCGACTCCCATCGCACCTGCCTGTATTACCAGCTGTGCAGCTTCCGGAATAGTCATAAAATAGCGAATAATGTCAGGGTGAGTCACTGTGACCGGCCCACCTTTTTCAATTTGCTTTCTGAATAATGGAACCACAGATCCAGATGAGCCGAGCACATTACCAAATCGCACCATACAAAAACGGGTTGTATTGTGCTGTTGCGACAATGCCTGAAGAACCATTTCAGCAAATCGCTTACTTGCCCCCATGACATTAGTTGGACGTACTGCTTTATCCGTAGATATCAGAACATAGGTTTCAACATTCGCATTCATTGCAGCATCTGCAACCATCAGTGTCCCTATGACGTTATTACGAATAACTTCAAGAGGATTTTTTTCTGTTAAGGGAACATGCTTGTAGGCAGCCGCATGATAAATCGTATCGATCGAAAATGATTGACAAACTTTTTCCACTCGTTCTTGATCCAACACTGAACCCAGAACGGGTTGAAGCTTAAACTCATTACCCTGTTCTTTATTCAATAGTTCTAACTCGGCGTTCACATTGTATAACGCGAATTCGCTTTGCTCGAAAATCACCAGGCATTTCGGCTGTAACTTAATAATTTGCTTGCATAACTCGGAACCAATAGACCCGCCAGCACCAGTCACCAGAACAGCTTTGTCTCTAATATTGGCATCCAGTAAGTCATGATAAGGAACGACAGGATCACGACCAAGCAGATCTTCAATTTCCACTTCTTTGATATCTTCAATCTTGATCTGTCCTCCGGCTATATCTGCCATACCAGGGAGCGTGCGCACATGGACTTGATATTTTTCTAATGCGCGGATTATTTCGTTACGGCGCGATCTGGTCGCTGAAGGCATAGCAAGTAACACTTCCTGCACAGAGAACTTCTTTATAAGATCATCTAATTTATCAAACGGATATACTCGTAGTGAGTTAACATGATTGTTATGCAGCTCTGGTTTATCATCAATAAACGCTACAGGTTTATATTCATGGCTGTAGCTCACTGCAGTGGCAAGCTGAATTCTGGCAGAGCCTGCCCCATAAATTGCCACCCGAGTCTGTCGACTCTTTTTCTCAGATTTATCTAGCAGTTCTTTCGCAAACCACCAACGGGCCAACATGCGCGTTCCACCAATAAACAGAATCGCAACAAGCCAGTTAATCAAAATCACAGATCGAGGCACTTCATCTATTCTTGCAAACAAGATCAATAAGCCCCAAAGCATGGCATACAAACTCACTGCCTGAATTACAGCCCAGAGCGCTCTAAGCCCCAGGTATCGTATAATTGCCCGATAGAGTCCGAATTGCATGAATATGGGGATGGAAATAAATGGGATTGCCGCGAACAACAAGATAATTTTTTCATTCACAGGAATATATAAGACGCCCAGCCGCAGTGAAAAGGCAAACCATAGCGCTAATAACAATAATAGTGAATCAGTAATCGCAATTAGAATTTGTTTCTGCAGCCGGGGAAGAGATGAAAATATCCCGGTAATCTTTTGTAGTGTCATAATTTCCCTAACTCTGACTGTCTAAAATTAATTTTTAATAACCTTGCTATCACTTTGCTATTTCTGGCTTCCCAGCCCCAAATAATATAGCAACAAAAATCTGAAGATGCCTCCATCTTCTGGCCGCTCGTTGAAATGCATGACTTCTATGCGTGTCGTACCAGCGCTCCCTTAATACTATAAGTTCCTAATGTAACTGCCAGAATCCCGTATGCAGCCGGCTCATTAATAGCACTATCAAAACAATCGTAATAACTGGGCAGACGAAATACATAATCGGCTGCCATATATTCTTCTGAGTATTGTGTAAATCAAACCCTAAGGATCTGGCCAGGCAGTTCCTTATTATATATTTTAATTTTGATTATAAATTACAAGTGAAAACTTTCTTTTCATTTCAATAAGCTCATATGTTACCTTTTCGCTCAATAAATAACTTAAATCGCCCGAAACGCCGTTTGTCACTATTGTTATGTAATATTTTTTCACTAAGAGCCAGAACATTCGGACCCATAGACTATTGAATTATGTATGGAACTAAGACAATTACGCATACTTTTTTGTTCATTAAATAATAATTATATACGAGCATGGCATATAAAGTATTACAGGATTTCTCGAATTGATTCTTGAGGTTTTCTCTTAGGTAAAAAACCAAGATGTTTTTCAATTTTTACTGCCGGATATCTTGTTCTAGAAACAAGCGCATCAATTCGATTCTGAGTTAATGGGGTATTGGCAAATTTATTAAGTATATTAATGATAATTCTTACTATTTTCTCGGGTAACCGTATAAACGGACGTCTTACAGATGAATAGTCAGCTATTGCATTAATAAGATCTCTTAGCATGCAATCATTAGAAATGTTGAATACTTCATTCTTGGCATGAGCGTTTTCAGAACAGCAAATCAGCAGATCTACAACATCATCTATATGCACATAAGGGGCTATCGCATTTTCTTTCCCTACATAAAAAAACATTCCTTTTTTAACCATAGTTACTAATTGCCTCAATGACTGATTTGGCATTGCTTTCCCAAATACAATCGATGGTCTCACAATTGTATAAGTATAATTACAATTTTGACTTGCCTTCACGACAAGCTCGTCTGATTGTAGTTTGGTTTCTTCGTAGAGACCATTTGGGTTCAGTGCAGATGTTTCCGTCACAATTCGCTCTTCGCCCGCTGCTTGTAGCGGTGGCCCATATGCACCGACACTACTTAACTGAATCCAGTGTATCGATTTCCCGGAACAAGCAACCTCTTTATTTATCGCATCAATTAGCCTTTCAGTCCCATTCACATGCAGAGCCATCATCAGATCATCATTATGAATTTCTCCGGCACAATGGTAGAGAACATCAATATTATTCACAAAGCCTGATAATTCAACATTCGGATCAGTTAAATCTCCCACAAAATATTCTACACATAAATTTGTTAGTGTTGTTTTTCTGGTCAAACATCGAACCTGATATCCTCTCCTGATACAACACTCAACGAGACGCTGACCTATAAAACCACTCCCCCCTGTAATAGCAACAATCATTGAATCGAACCAGTCATAGAAATTTTAGTAATATATGTGTAAAGCTCGTTATTATATGTACATATCAATGCGCCCAAGCGACATTGTACATTTTTACGACCTCAGTTAATCTGTAATTAGACTTTATACGATTAATAGAAGAGTTTGATTTTAATAGATAGTTAGAATGGTTATATATAAAATCATCCAGAGCGGAATTTATTGCACTGGCAATTGATTCTGGGTTATATGGATCTTTTATTCTATAGCCTGCTGTTGACATAATAGGATATGAATCACCAACATCTGAGGCTATACACACGATTCCTCTTGACATTGATTCCAGCAACACATTTGGAAAAGCTTCGCCATAAACAGATGGCAAAATAAGAAAATCAAATGTGTCATAAAAAGAAAAGACGTCAGTCACTTCTCCAGATAAAGTAACATTAATATCATCACTAATTCTATATTCAGACAGGTTAATATTATCAACGCCTCGTCCTAAAAGCACAAACTTTACAGGGCGCTTAATATATTGTATCGATTTAAGAAAATTATCGTGATTTTTCTGTGTATCAAGCCTGGCAACAAATCCAATTACCGGCTTTTTGTTCATATTAATCTTTTTATCCAGAATATAGTGATCCTGAATACCATTCGGTATAAAAATAAACTTGCTCTTGCAATACAAAACTCTTTTATGTACTTCAATAGCTCGTTTTGAACAAGAAATTATCTTTTTAGGAATAAAATATGATAATAATGCCTCAACGAAAACAAGGAAAATTGTTTTCTTCTTCATGCTGCGATAAGAAATTTCTGCCGATCTAATATTCCAGACAATATTTCTATGACCTTTAATATAAGCCAATACCCCACCAAAAACATTCGAGTGGTACATCCACGTCTGAATCACATCCGGAGTATGTAGTTGCAAATATTTAAAATAAAGTTTAATTACGGAATGTGCACTCTTAATGCCTGTATAATTTAATGAGTACAGCTTGATATTTTTCTGGCTTATATCATAGAATAGTGTACTTCTGTCTATAGGTTTTAAAATTATAATAATATGTTCATTACTAGTATCACATTCAGCTAGACGAAGCAACATTCTCTCTGCACCACCAGAACCTAATGATGGTATAAGATGCAATATTTTCATTTTAGTAATTATTATCGAATGCGCATAAACAAAATACAATCAAAGTGTTTCGTTAAAATCCTGTTTTAAGGCATAACAGACACTCCCTCCACTCGTAAATAAGTGAAAGTAACCATAACTCTCTAGTTTCTTAATTAAAGTTGGCTCGCCACCATATATCACATTATCCTCATACAATATAACGTCAATTTTATGTTTTGACAGATCAATTTGATTAATTATTTTATTATCCATACCTTCAACATCGATACTTAAAAAATTCACGTGTGGCAACGAGTCCAGTAATGTATTTATATCAATTGTTTTTATTTCTTCGACAGAATAATCCCCCCACCCTTTAGCCTTGTTACGTTCCGCAACATCTTTATCCAATGTATCGATCAGAGACCAGCCTATTTTGTTTCCAAACTTATAAACCTTGGCTACACTCTCTCCTACAGGTAAATCAACAACTGCTGCCGTTATTGTATTTACCCTGCCTCTTCTCAAGATCTTAAATAATCTCAATTTATAATCATCAATATCTACGACTGTACCTGACCATCCCTTTTTATGAAAAAGATGAGTATTAGAAGCCCATTTCGCATGAAAGCACCCAATATCCAGATAATACTTATTCCTGGTTCTTTCAAAATAGCAATCGACCAGAATATCTTCTCCCTTCTGAGAGTAAGACTTAACAGCCGGCTTGAGCAAACCATAAACAAGCTTAAAACTTCTGGCTATTAACAATGGAAAATAGCTATGGTCAAGTATTAATTTGTAATATTTTTTCATAATTTTTTTTACGGACAATAGTTAACATACTTGCGATTAGAATTGGAGAAAATGTCCAGCCGTACAAAAAGATTCTATCATGATAAGGAATACCACTTAACATCATCCCTATAATACTAAAATATACGAATAAAACGTACACGCCAGCATCATCTTTGTGAGAATAACCAAAATACAAAGGAAATCTATAGATCAAAATAGGCAATAAAAACGCTGCCATTTTATATACTGAAAAGCCAGTATCATATGTACTATTAGTAACTACGACCAGCACTTCATTGAATATACCAATATCTGATAAAAGAAATAGAATTTGATTGCTCAGAACGCTCCATAAATCAGCAATATACATCATCAAGGTTATATAAAAAATTCCATTAAGAAATGCCAGATTATTTTTAAAAAATTTCAATGAAAGAACAAGCGGTAATAATATTATTGCAGTAACGTGAATGTTTACAATGAACAATACAATTAACAACTTTAATAAGCTGCTTCCATTCCCATTTAAATAGCTGAAAAAAATTGCGATTAATAAAACTGCTAACCCTTGCCTGAGAACAACCGTCGTAGTTGGAATCAGCCATAATGTTAAAATAGCAAATACAACTATCGTCACATATATTTTTCTTGTTTTTAATGTAATTTCAACCAACCTTGCAAATACAAAATAATATAAAATTATGATAAAGAATAAAACAATTTCAAAACTAAAGCCCATCTCTTTTAAAAAATAAAAAATACCATAAAATAACCTGCCTTTATACCATTCTATCGACAACAAATTTGCGAATGTTAATTCATTATAGTGCACATAGTATCGATAAAGATCACTAACGCCATGCTTTCCATCTGCTGCAATAACTGCATCTATATCACGAACAAGCCAGAAGCACGTCGAAAATATTAAGGATAGAAAAGCAGTCGAAATAAGCTTTTTTTTAATCATAACATACTAAGCTCATCATATTATGAATATGTTATAATAGAGCCCTTTATATCTTAACCTTGAAGGTTGGAAAATAATTATATTTGGCGATCTGATAGTTTATTTATTTGAGCTGTATGATTCATAGCGTGTCTAAAATCGTATAGAAGAATTTTTAGAAGCAATCTATTGTATAAGTTTTAGTCTTATTTATCTTATTTACAAACAAGCTATGTCCACCATACTTATCTCAAAATTCATAATCTTTAAAAGATCTCATTAATAATAATTACCTAAATATTGATTTGAAGAAATTTTAAATAATCAAATATATTTAATACATGCATTTATTATAATGAACTTAATCAGGAGATAACCTGTAATACTATCATCTACAGTACAAGAAGATCTTTTACATATTCAGCAGAGTAAATATTATGTTTCTTACAATACTCACTCCAACCTGAAAACTCAGTCCATTTATTTACAAAAATAAAATCAAATTCATATTTTGATGCAACTCTATGGTCATAAGTACTATCTCCTAAAAAGAGTGCCGGTTTAGTGATTTTTCCTTCCATGAGTAATTTATTTAGAATTTCACTTTTTGTTCTTGGGCTACCATAAATACCTGTATCAAAATAATCGTACAGACCTCTTAACTTAAACAACTGACGCAGCTCTTCTTGATCGCCGCCAGATACAATCAACCATCTCATACTTTCCGTGTTTTTTCGAAAATTATCCAGGCCTGGTGTGACATTGCATTCCAATAATCCATTATAAATACTCTCACCATATTCATTAGACAACTGTGTAATTTCATTATTTCCCGGATTTCTACCAAGAATATCTTCAACTAAATACTGGAATTTTTTGTAGCGGGAAATTCCTCCATTTTCAACATGATATGCTACCAGTTTATCCGCCGCCTCTTTACCAAATTGATATGCTACTTTATGAAAAGCTTCAGTTTTTACCTTATTAGAGTCAAGCACTACTCCGTCACAATCGAAAACAATAGTTGTATATTTATTTAAACCTAACATATCAACACTCATGTTTCTTAGACTCTAATGCTCTCTTTACCTTCTCAACGTCCTCAGGATTATCTACAGCAATCGACGATTTACTCATTGGTATTACAAATACATCCCAGTTCAATTCAAGAAACCTCAACAGTTCAATATCTTCAATTGATTCTAATTCTGTCTTTTTAGATATGTTTGCAAAATCCTCCAAAGCCTTTAGTGGATAGGCATATGCACAAACTTGGCGCCATGCTTTAATAAAACCACTATCTTTATTGCCAGGAATTGCAGCTCGTGACATATATAACACACGCCCATCTGGTCTAAATACAACCTTAGGAATACTTCTGCTCCTGTACATTTCTTCATCATCAATATCGCAATAACCACCAATAACCTGGTTTGGATTTTTAAGTGCTGCCTTAATTAAAGCATTCAGGTCAGACGGACTAAACAATGGTTCATCACCTTGCACATTAATGTATACATCTGCTTCAACCTGCTTTGCTGCTTCTGCCACGCGATCAGTTCCTGTCAAACAATCGCCAGAGGTCATTAAAACTTGTATATCTTCATTATCGCAAACTTGTTTAATTCTATTATCATCTGTTGCGACATAAACTAACTCTGGAGATACCACTTTGATACATTGTTGATAAGTACGCACAACCATAGGAACACCACAAATATCCAGCAGCGGTTTTCCGGGTAGTCGTGTTGATTTATAGCGCGCAGGAATGACTACTATATATTTCAATATTAACTAACAGCTTTGTTATAGATCAGGTTCATAAATAGAACGTTGAATTATGGGATATGTTGATGGCGTTATAGCTAATATTTGAGTGTCTGGCTTATGATTATGCAATTTTTCAAGCAGCATAATCATTTCATCCTGCCTCGGATCACCTGGCGGATACCCATCAAAGCCAACCATCATAATTCGCCTCGCTCCTGATGAAATTGCAACGGCTATAGCATATGCAACTGCCAAGGTAGAAGGCAATGTACAACCCGTATCTTTTATTTCAATCTTCTCATCCGATAGGCCTAGGCCATAATCATATATTTCCACACCTTCCAATAATGCTTTAATTCTATCCGGGACTCTGGCTAGTGGTAATATTACAGGTCGATTTAGATCAGAATACTGGATCGACTCAAAAAGAATCCTAGATTCATGACATGCCACATATGCTGTCACTAGTTCTGATTGAATCGCACGATTTACATTTAAGCTTAATACTATAGGTTTCTTAGTATTAATAAAGTTAGTTATTGTCGAGCTATGACGAATGGTTGATGGACCTGCACCAATTATCAATACATCTTTACCGTCCGCATAGCCACTGGCCGACCAAGTTCCAATACTAGTATTACTGTCATAGTTAAGTATCGCGTTACCTAAAATCTCATTATTATATGAACGAGCATTTGAGCTACCTAAGTACTTGATTGCATCCAATATATCATCTTGATTGTATCTCTCTGAATTTATTAACTCTTGAATATACGTAGGGTGTACTCCTTCAACTGCTGCCAAATGATAAAACAAGTTAGGGCCCCATTTATATTTCTTTTGAAGCTCTTTAAATTCGACCATCACTAACGAATACAAGGCTTTAAGGTTATATGCTCCTAATTTTCTGCTGGTTACCTCAACAATTAAACTCTCGGTACTTACATTACCCGCTCCACGACCCATCCCCAAAATAGTACCATCAACCCAGGTTACGCCTGAAGTAATGGCAGCTATACAATTAACTAAGGCTTGGCCTTTATTATCATGAGCATGGAAGCCCAGCTCTCCACTCCATGCTTTCCTAAGAGTTTTAATAATAGTGCGAGTAATATCAGGATCAAGACTGCCTAGTGAATCAGCAAAATAGAATACATCTACAGAATTCCAGCTTTGAATCTCTTGTGCAGCATCGATTATATCTGCACTGCTCAACACATCAACTTGCATTAAATTAACCGTAACCTTGTATCCCAGCGATTTCAGAGCAAGTATTATTGGTTTGGATTCAACTATTTCACTGACCCGCAATGCTACTCTTACCATGCTAACAGGAGAATTTGAAGCCTCTCTAAAAAATACATTAACGGCGTTGACAGCACCGCTTGGATAAGTATGAAATTCGGATGCGTTTATCATTACAGCTAAATTTACAGATTCAGGAATTTTTAGACTATCCAGATACTCATCAGTTGAATAGGCAAAAGCGCCATAGTAAACATTTGCTGGTTTGAGTCGGAATCCAATTTCCACCATGTCTATTCCGGATAAAGACATTGCAGTGATATACTGTTGTACTGTTTTCGGTTCAAAGTCCCAATTATTATAATAGCCTCCATCACGTAGAGTACAATCTAGTATCTTTATTTTAGAAATTGGCTTTTTCATAATAACTTCTTCGATAATGCATTAAATATTAACTGGCTATGACGACACGAAATTCTAACGCTCTCATCTAACTCCCTTTTATTGAGATGCCTTAATATCAGACTTCAGCAAAGTATATAAAGTTTCCAACTTTTCTAGCATGGCTACATACCTATAAGATAGGTTATTTTTATATTTAATTAAGAATGCTTCATAACCTAAATAATCGATGGTTTCTCTTGGAAGAGACAATTTTTTCATAATGTCATTAAAACGATTACTTCTGGATGTATTAAGAATATTACATATATGGTCTATATATGGCTCAGGCCGAACCGCAAACTCTTCATGCTCAATAACAAGAGTCTTTGCCAAGTCTATTTCTGATAAAGAACTATACATTTTTTTTACGCCAGAATAGTAATTAAAAACAGTCAATATGGATTTCTCGAGCTCATTTGCTGACAGGTATTCTTTTGCGTAGTTTATTGCAAACCACGGTACAGTGCCTTCATCACATTCACAACATATATGAAATTCACGTGATTTTTCACATAACTTGCTTGGCCATTCGCCATTAAACCAAGCGTCAATCAGAAAAAAAGGATCTCTAATCGTAATCAAGTACAATTTTAGGATTTTATCAAACCCTTTGTACAGTATATCTGTGCTCCCAAAGAGATAGTGGACATGCAACGGCAGAATCAACGCTTTGTTCTCTTTTCTATCTAATACATGGTCTCCATCCGTTTGTTCAATTCGAGATAAATAAACTTCTTCCAAACCATCATAATATGGTGAAGAATGATCGGTTTTGCGAAAATTAACATTGCGACCAATCATCAAGTAATAGAGATGACGATCAGCTTGTAGCTTTAATAAAGCTGATGCAGACTGGGTTGATAGCTCACCAACAAAGTACAGGATAGACAAATATTCATATTCATACCACACTTGCCACTGCTCTGTCTTATCAAGATAGCCAAAAATAGGACTTACCATACTTTTTCCTGAACTTGAGAATCCGTCAATGACTACAATGTTTGAAGCTATATTTTGTCCAGCCCTTGTTAAAGGATAAACTGGTTTTGAAGTGTCTTTTTTGAACATAAAATCAGGAAGATAAAATATTCTTAAGCTGACTCGCCAAATCTACATCCCAGTCAGGCAAGTCATGACCGTTCTTAATTAATTCAATTCTCGCATTTTTGAGGCCCGTACCAACAAAGTTAAATAGATGAGCAGTTGCAACTGCATCAATAGATTCGTGATTTAAGCCTTCATTTAAATGCAGATACTGCCCTGCACCCCCCGCCATAATTACAGGAACGCTAATTCCTTGGGGAATATGTTTTATTAAATCGAATTGATAACCATGCCCAGTACCATCACGATCAATAGAGTTCAGATATATTTCTCCGACAGGAAGGTTTGCGGCCGATTCAATCCAATACTCCAAAGGTTCTGACTGTTGAATACATCCATTATGAGTCCAAACTTTATAACCGGAGTCTGACTTTTTAACGTCAATAGAGGCTACCGTACATTGTTGGCCAAACTCACGAACAATATCTTTAATTACATCAGAATTCTCCACCAGTAAAGTATTAACAACCACTTTATCAGCACCTGATTGCAATAGCTTACGAGCTTGCTCAAGGTCTCTAACACCGCCACCGGCCGCTATAGGTACAAAACACTCTTCAGTTAACAAGCCAACATATTCATAGAACTCTTCTGTTCCCTGTTTATTTCTTGAAACATCGAGTATTATTAACTCGTCTATAGAAAATGAAATTTTTGAAAAGTTATAATTCTTTTTTAACCACTCATAGTTTCCAACTTTCTGCAGACGAAAGTTTCTGCTTAACATAAAAGATCCACTCTCATATAAAAGAGTAAAAATTAATCTTTTCTTATGCAATCACTATCCCCTGAATCTTCTATACATATTTAAAGAAGTTTCTTAACATTATTAATCCATTTGTTTGGCTCTTCTCAGGATGAAACTGAGCTCCGCAAATATTATCTACTTCAAATGCAGCAAGAAAATCAATGCCATAGGAACATAAAGCACTGCGCGTTACAGGCACATTAGTAGCTAATAAACGGTAAGAATGGGTGAAGTAAAAATTTGAATAATCAGGTATATCTGTAAATAAGCCGCTCGATTTGCTTATCTTGATTGCATTAAAACCAACGTGTGGAATTTTATTACCCTGTAGTTCAGTTTTTGTAAATCTATCGACTACCCCAGGAAGTAATCCCAATCCATCAGTTTCGCCATGTTCCATTCCTTTGGATACTAATAATTGCATACCTAGACATATGCCCAATATATTTGCACCATAATGTTTTACACAATCTACAATTGCCTGATCCAAAGCACCTTGTCGCAAACGCTCCATTCCTTTTTTGAATGAGCCTACACCAGGTAATACTAAATAGCGATAATTTGACAGAAGATCAGGATCTTTAACCAGATCTACCTCTGCACCAAGATACTTTAAGGCGCTCACCACCGACCACACATTACCCATTCCGTAATCAATAACGGCGACCTTATGAGTTTTATTCATTTAACATTAAATAAAGGTTGCCAACGCCCTTTTTCCTTTATGAACAAATCCCTATTTGCCCACTTATCAAGCACAGAATCAAATTCTTCTTGTGTCATCTGGTAATAATTAAGATAGGTTTCTATAAAATCTTCAGGATAATGCCCATCATACAAACGCACAAGATTCAATCCTTGATCCCTTGTCATAGCTCCACGGCGAATTTCTATTCCGGCATCCTGAGTTGCTCGCCCAAAGCCGTATTTCAGATACATCAAGTAAGTATGTAGTGCATATAACGCCTGATCATTTTGAGCAAAGTTTGTAAAGGTACCGCTATTACTATCATTTGCTTCCTGAAGACCACAATGCTCTTTTGCGATTAGATAGTTTTTATATGGATCCCAGTTCTCATAGTTTGACCAGTGCGTGGCCTTAACTCCTACTTTTTTTAAATCATCTTCGCCAGGAAAACGAAAGAAATACAACTGTGAGTCTGACAAACCGGACGCAGAGAGTACTTCATCATGGCCTGCATCAAGATATATCTTACGCATATAATCAATATCAAAAACAAAATCATCTTTTGTATTCGACAGCCCGCCGTATTCAACTTCACCATCTTCCCCATAAAAAATCATAGGAATATTATAATTAAGAGCAGTCCTTACAACTCCAGAAAATATAGCTGTTAGCCATCCATAATATGGAAAGCCTCTAGTCTCAAATCCTATACGATTTAATAATCTCATCGCTTCTGGGTCAGGGGATATTCTTATATGTGTATATCCGCTATCAATAAAGTTTTGAAGATTTTTATCTCCTAACTCAAGAGATAAGGGAGGGGCAATGGTTACAGCCAGGGGATTAAGACCATATTTATGTTTTAATTTATAAGACACACTGGAGCCATCTTTGCCGCCACTAACTGGTACCAGGCAGTCAAATTCTGATGAATGTGAACGGCAATACTCAACTGTTTTTTGTAATTCCTTTTTCCTGTCAGTCCAGTCCATTTGTTGTTTTGTTTCCATCCACTGACAGGCATTACACCAACCTCTCTCATCAAACTCTATTCGGGGCCGAGTAGATGCATTTAAACAGTTAGTACACCAGAATATCTCTTCATTGTGATTATAATTAGTCATTTCTTTAATTATATGTTAGTTTGCATAAAATGTTTTAAAAAAATCTATTGTACCTAATATCGGTATTTTATAGAAAGCATTATATTCTATATATTCCTGACCAGGATCATAATAAATTCTTTATAAAGGGGATAACGTATTTCTTTAAAGTTTTATTTTCTTATGTGTCTTTAGATAAGATTTCACCACTAAGATGTCTTCTTTTGGAAGCAGGCGCCAGCAATTCATTAGTTAATAAACTCTGGCAATAGCAACAAGCGTATCAGTAACATCAAGTCTTGCTAATGAGTCTGAGTAAGCTTTCGTTAGACTTGGAGAATCAATTAGTGAAAGTGGCATCTTGTGCCCTCCAGCCTTACCATGAGCTAACCAGTTCAAATGGTTAGAAAGCGGATAACGTTGCACCCCATCTATTTGAATATCGTGGAATCCCACAAACTCCAACATACGACGTAATGACTCTCTAGTATGGAGTACGAGATGCTGACTCCATAATGTAAATTGTTTAAACTCATCACTCGATAAAGTAGTCAATAAAAAATCGTTTGCATGAGGAACTTCTATCAAAATCATTCCACCACTAACTATCTTTTCTTTCAGTTCAGTTAGTGTCTGTATCGGATTTGGAAGATGCTCGATAACATGAAAGGACACGCAAATATCAATTGACTTATTGTCAAGTTGATCCAAACTACTCTTACAAGGAATACCAACTGAATTCAACGCATTAACATAGCTTTCCTGAAGCTCTATGCCGCAAACGCTAGTACAATAATCCTTTACAAGGCGCAAGAAATCACCGCTGCCACAACCATAATCAATAATTCTTTTCCCTGCAACAAACTGAAAGGTTGAATCAAATCTACGCTTTGCATCCATAAAACTTTCGAAATCAGGCGGGCCAGCCTGCATCGTCAACTGCTTTTCATTTCTGTAATTTCCTTCTACATATGTTTTATCACCTGTATAGAAATCATCAATATATATGACCCCACTAACTTCATCTTTCCAAACCTTTAAATCATCAATATCCCTGGTTCGATCATTGAATAGACTACGAGTTTCAGAAGAAGTGAGATTGAGCTGTTTAAGTATTTTGAATATCGAGTTCTTCATTCAATTATTTACACTATAGAGTTCAACATCAACAATTAAAACCACCAGGCCAAAAACATTTAAAAATGACACTAACTTCATTACTCACAGTAAATACTTTTTCACCTCTATCTGTGCATCCTTTATATCTCCGGTACCACAAATAGATGATCTTTTTAACACGTCATCTATTTCAACCAGATAAGCGTCCATTTTTTGGTATATCATCGGAAGGGTTTTATTTAATGTTGAACCGAAAGAACAAATAGAGGTTGGTATTTTTTTGGGTTTAGCCTCGATCAACGCAAGCTCTAGTGGCAAATCAAAAAAAATAATGGGTATAGATTTTTCCTGTATACATTTCATTTTCTTTTCTGAAATAGTGCCTTTCCCTACACGCTTTCCTACATATATCATTTTTTTTCCTTGCTCCGCCCAATAATTATTTACCTTCTCTATTACTTCGACCTCTTCATCGATTTTTAATACGCCTTTTTCTGTCAATCTTGCTCCAGCAAAGTATACTAATGTATCCGAATAACCTTGCATTACAGCCTCAGAAAGTTTACGAACAAATCTCAAATCATTATATGAATTGCCACTCAACCCCAGTTCTTTTGCATATATTGTATATATACCAATCTCTTTATGGAGAAGATAGTTATACTTAGACCCAAAATGTATATACTTATTAATACTCCCCATAACACCTCTATACTGAAGGTAAGGCAAGAAATAACCATCTTTCATGTACTTATGATATGCCTCATATGTAGCGAACCCATCATCAATTAGAAGAAATCTAGAATCAGGAAACAATCTCCTTAAAAAGTGCATAAAAGTATTTCGAAAGTCCAATATTACAAACGTTGTAAACTTATTCCGATATTTATAAAACAAAGAATAAGCAAACATAATCCTTCTCAATATTTGGACTGCCTTTATTCTTGGCATAACAACTTCAAAGACATTACCCAAATCCAACAACTCAATAGTACGGATAATTTGCTTATACAATATACCTCCACGATCTTGTACGAAGCAATACGTGACAAAGCAATCTTCTTCATGAAGGTTGGCCAACTCTTTAATGCACATAAGGTGCAGTGGTGATGCAGCAAAACAAACATATGTCATACAAAGTCTCTAATAACTTAATCTTCGATACTGCACTTGTTTACCATGCAATTCTTGACGATGATTAATTTTGTGATATACCAATAAAGATTACTCAATATACAGCATTCATATACATCTGATGTAATATTTTCTGTCATATGCCGCAATTATAACGGAATTAATACATTACTTTTTATCAACATAAAAATGTTAGGCTATAGAATCCAGCAATAGATGATAATAAAATGAACGAACGTGTTGTCATTATGAAATCTAGACTCTTTAAGCATCTCAGTAGTATTTAGTTCATGGTAATTTAAGAACCCATGCGCTCATAATAGTTATCGACTCACCCTGCCTAAGAACGTTCTAAATTACCAAAAGCCAGTCAAATCAAAGCCTTTCCAGAAACTGAAAATCTGATATTCTAGATTGTAAATAAACACTATTATATATTCATTATTTAGTAGTAATAACGTTTATGAATTCTGAGAGCCTCTTTCCCATGACATCTATGGAAAAATTCTTAATAGCATAGGCACGTCCTCTTTTGCCATTCTCGAATCTTTCCATAGGATTCTCTGCTAGTTTTATAATCAATTGCGCAAGTTCGTTGCTATCATTTTTACTTGATATAAAATAAGCACCTTCTCCCTGCTGAAAAAATACATTCAAAGATGGTGCGTCTGTTAAAATAACTGGATTTCCACTATACAAATACTCAGTGACTCTTGATGGATATAAATACTCAGTTTCTCTATTTGGCGGCCGTAGCATTATAAATATATCGCTTGTGCTCAATATCTCGTTTCTTTGATTATTCGATACAAACCCTTTAACACTTATGTCATCACTAATATCTGAATCACTTGTTAATTTCTTAAGCCAATAGTCCTCGATCAAGCCACTCGAGCCAGTCCCCAGTAAATTTACCTCAAAATTTAAATTGTTCTGCTTACAAATTTTTAATGCTTTAATAATAACTAATGGTTTCTCTCTACCAGCAAATCTTCCCATTAGAGTAATAATTAGTTTGTTGGATTTGACGCTTTTAGATTTTCTATAACAATTGTTCGGTTCT
Organism: uncultured Gammaproteobacteria bacterium; assembly: GCA_937967995.1. Classification (GTDB taxonomy): domain Bacteria; phylum Pseudomonadota; class Gammaproteobacteria; order UBA6429; family Thiohalophilaceae; genus CALBTB01. Next base: position 166,960 of record CALBTB010000009.1, on the reverse strand, counting down.
AAAAAGCCTGGCACTATACATGATGGGACTTTTGCATTTGTTGTGTGCCCCATCCATTTTGGGCTTGAAATTAATGCTCCATCCAATTTTCTCATTTGATACTTTTTAAACATAAATTGCTGATATATGACTCCATTCAATAAATGCCTTATTGATATTGAATAATTTTCGCCGCAATCCGCAAGGATGAAAACATTATTTTGTTTACAGATTTCAAAAAATGGTTTGAGCAGTTGATATTGTGGTGAGTAAACAATAACTCCTTCTATATTTAACTGATGTATAATTTCAGAAAGATGTTTGTTATAAAATTTAGCGGCTGTAGCTGCTATCTTCATCGCGTTACAATGCCTTTTAACCGTGAATAAAGTTTTATCAAAAAAAACATATTCTTGCTTCTGTTCAACAAAATACTTCCAGGCCTGTCCAGACATGTCTGATGATCCAGAACCTAGTGCAATTAAAGACTGAATACCATTGAGCTTCAGAGCTTTAGACATTCTAGTAAGGCGATTCAACCCGGCGCAGGGAACATCTATGTCAAATACTGTGCAAATTAGAACTTTCATAGAGCAATCATTGCAATAGCTCGATCAACAACAGAATTTAAAGCATCCAAGTAAATCTTTCTGGCTGAATTTACAGTATCAACACTAAAATCATCTATATGAAATGAATCTAATTCTTTTAAGTCCCATGACAACGAAATATAAGAGTCATTAGTAAAAATATTTGGCCATGTTTGCACATGCGACATATCTGGTTTAATTAAGACCGCGCCACCTATTGCCGCTTCAAAATCTCTATAACATACTTCTCCCCATCCAAAGGGAGACAGCATCCCACGCACTAAAAAAGATTCCTGAGTAAACTTCCATCTATCAATTTTTCCGGTCAAGAAATTATAATTGTTACTTATTTTTTCTTGCATCAGTACTCTCTGATACCCAATCGATTTACGATAAATGCTACTTTCAAATCTAGCTGAGATTATGTTTTTCTTTAAATTGATATTGATATCTTTTTCTAACTCTTTTTTCATGGCATTCATATATGCTCTAATAATCCATCTAACAGGATGTATAGAAGGCATGACAGACAAACCAGTAGTTATTCTTCTAATTTTTGCATACTCTCTGTTCAAAGTATTATTTTTTGCTGTTGGAATTGCTCCAATTCCAATATTCCATGCTATTTTTAATTTAGTTAGATCAGCGTTATCTGAGGTTTGGTTATAAAATACATCCTCTTCATCTTTAATATGATATTTTTCATGATAAAAATTACTATACAGATGTCCGCCATATAATTTTTTCGTATAAAACTTTAAATTTTTGAATATTGATCTTTTCCAGTATTCATCGATAAATTCAAATATATTAAACCAGATATATGAAGTAGCTGCTGAGTCATCGAAATATATGACTTTATTAAAATTCTTTTTTAATGCTATTAGTTCCTTTTTAATTTCCTCAATAGTTCTCATTCCGTCATGATATCTTCTGACAAGAACCAACAAATCTCCCTGTATTTTGAAAATATTGAAAACTCTATAATCTACAAATCTCCAGTTAGCTTCGCCACTAGTTTTCTCAGAAGCTAAAATCAATGGTGTTAAGCTATGAAAAACCTCAAGAGAGGTATGCCCATGCGCAATTACTATTTTTTTCATTACAATTTTATTTATAATTAATTAATATATCATGTGATAGTAATTTGTTCTCAGCTATTTTATTAAAACAATACACGATATATTGAATATTCAAATCACTCAGACTCATAGATGATGGTAAAGATATACCTTGTTGAGATATATTAACACTATTTTCAAGAGAGCCTGATTTTTTATAGTTTTTGTAAGGCGGCATTTGGTGTAAGGGGTAAAAAACTGGTCTCGTTTCAATACCAAACTCTAATAATTTTGCCATCACATCTTCACGATTGATTTTCTTATTTAATAAGAACGTAAAAATCCAATATGAGTTTTCAATATTATTATTTAATTCTGGGATTTGCGCTACTAGCTTATGATTTTTTAGTAGTTCGCTATAATATCTTCCTATATGTATTTTTCTATTGATTATTTCATCATATTTTTCAAGTTGCGCCACACCGATTGCTGCCTGAATATTGGTTAGTCTGAAGTTATAACCAATAACATCATGCCAATACCTTCTGTTGGTACTCATACCATGATCACGAAGAATTCTTGCCTTTTCAGAATCCTCTTTACTTCTAAACAAAACCATCCCGCCTTCTCCGGTTGTTATGGTTTTATTTCCAAAAAAACTAAATGTTGAAGCATGCCCGAAAGTACCAACATTTTCACTCTTCCACTTACTACCTAACGCTTCTGCACAGTCTTCAATAACATATATATCATTTTCATTAGCTATCTTATTAATTTCATCCATATTGCAGACCTGTCCATATAAATGAACAGGCATAATGGCCTTTGTTTTAGAATTAATTAGCTTTTTAATTTCTTCCGGATCAATACACCACGTTATCGGATCTATTTCACATAATACTGGGGTTGCACCACAGTGGATTATTGTGTTAACGCTTGCAACAAATGTCAGATTTGGTACTATAACTTCATCACCTTGCTTAATACCAATTGCCAACATTGCCAATTGCAAAGCAACGGTACCATTTGACACTGCCACAGCGAACATTCCGGGATGTAGCTTTTCAAATTCTTGCTCAAACCTATGTACGTATTTTCCTCTTGACGAAATCCATCCAGTCTCCAAACAATCATTTACATATTCACTTTCTTTTTCTGAAATATATGGCTCCATTAATGGAAATGCATGAGTTTTTTTAATATTTGAAATGTCAACTATTTCCCCATCTGTATTAACAAGGGGTATAACTCGGATGTGATCTGAAATTCTTCTTCTGACTTCTTTCGAAGGCGTATCAATGTGCATAGCGACATAGTTAGTATTCATTACCTTATCAACGCAATCATCTAACTGCACATTGTTTATTAACGCTCTTCGTATATCACCATCCGTCAATACTCCAACCAATTTTTTATCTGAGACAACAAAGCAAATTCCATATGCATTCTTGTTGATTTGAATCAATGCCTCTTTAATAGTAGCATCACGTTCTACTATAAATATCTCAATCACACTCATGACATTAAAACCTTGTTTTTTGCCATTTCATACTGGCTACGTATAATATTTAAAGATGATGTATATACCTCCAGACTATAATAATTTAGCCCAGTTATTAAATGCGGCCAGAACCAGGAGCCCTCATCGAAAACTTTGTTTTCATCCTCCATTCCATTGTTGTCACTTAAATGATATGCTTTAATCCATTTTCTGCATTTAGCAAGAAAAGAAACAGCATCAAAGCCTACAGATTGTGCCGAAACCTTCAGATGAGCAACATCTACTAATAAATTAACATTATCTGGTGTATTTTCCATAATGTATTCACATTCATTTTTTCCTGTCATCAGCAGAGGATCTCCTGAAAACTGTTTGTAGTTACTATCTGAAACAACATTATTTTCTATCAAAAATGAAACATTATTAGAAAGTGCGTACTCTGCAAGAAAGTTCACTCGTTCCAGAAATACTTTCATTGCCTCAGCACGATCATACAGACGTCTATTTGCTATTGTTACACCGAGTTCTGAGACGCCAGGATCCAACAAAAAACCTGCGTGAAAGCTATACACATCACTGCCAAGCTCAACTGAATATTCAATTGAATTCTTTACGTGCTGAATACTTAAGCTTGCAATTTCTTTATTCAAAGAACCTAAATTAAACACAAAGGGCTTCAAAGGTGGGGGGAAATAATTATGAACTTTGAATATTATATCATACTGTTTTTGTAAGTCCCTTAGCTTTCTTAGTTGATCGTCTTCATATACCCCACCTGAAAGCTCAATAGTTAAAAATTCATTTTCTGCCAAATGTTTAACCGTAACTGATGCTGGCTGAGTTTTAAAACCACCTGTTGATAAATAGATCATAGTCTTTTCGCTGGTATCCCAGTATAAGTCAACCCGGATTCTGAAATACTTCGAATCACAACTGCTCCTGCTCCAATAGTAGTTTCATCGGCAATCTCTACACCATCAATTACAGTGGAATTTGCACCTAACCATGTCAAATCACCAATTACTGAACGACCGCAAACTACAGTAGACGGGGACAAATGACTATAATTACCAAGCCGTGACTCATGATCCAGATTAGATAATGTGTTAACAATATTTCCGTTACCTATCCTGACATCCGGACCCAAATTAGCGCCTGCGCCAATGAAGTTACCGAAGCCCAGATCAACACTTTCATCGATAATTGCACTTGAATGAATTAAATTGGGAATTTTAAAGCCTCTGTCAACTACTAAATTAATCATGTCTTTCCTTAAACGATTATCACCAATTGCAACAAAAATATCTGTGTCATGAGTATTTATAGTATCAAGAATGCCAATATCACCAACAATCGGTATCCCAAGTATTGTTTCCTCTCCTCCAGAGTAGCGTATGTCAATAATAGACATGTCAATCCATTTTCCATACTGCCTAACTATTGAAATAACTGATCTTGAGTGACCCCCTGAGCCTATAATTATGATATTTCTCATATAAAATCAGAAAATTTAACCATCATGCCTTTAGTGATTGGCTTGTTGACTTTCCTCCCCAATAAATGAGGCAATAAGGATATATAGAGCCCGGTACCTGGACGCGACAATACAATGTCATCCATTTGCAATATTTCACCTGAATTCATATCTCTTGAAAAATGCATGGTCTTTCTTGACACTTTAGACATTTGCATTTCTTCATTTTGAACTTCCTTTATGGGGCTTCCAATTATTTTCTCTGCCTTACGAACTGAGTTAACCAGCAAAGTAAAATCAATGGGCATTGTAGACGCTTTATGGTCAGGGCCCTCTAAGTTATTATCTAGAGTGAAGTGTTTCTCAATTACTTTTGCTTTATACGCAATTGATAGTATAGCTGCCTCTGGGCCTTCACTATGATCGGAAAATCCAACAGGTAGTTGAAATGCCTGACTTAACGTATTCATTACTTCCATATTAATACTTTCACTTTTACATGGATAATTAGATACACAATGTAATAGTACAATGTCATTGTTACGATGCTTATGATAAATTCTCAAAACATCCTCTATTTCCCCTAAACTAGCCATGCCTACTGAAATTATTGCCGGCTTGCGAGTAGAAGCAATGTACTCATGCAATGAAAAATCTACTATATCTGCTGATGCTGTCTTGAACATTTCAACATCTATATCTTCATGAAGAAATCTGGCAGATTCCACGTCATAAGGAGTTGATAGAAATGATATACCTAATTTCTTACAGTAGTCATATAAAAGAAGATGATCTGATCTCGTTAACTCTAGTTTTTTGAGCATCTCATAATGTGATTCATCATTTCGTGTCAGATTCTTCTGATAGTCTACTTTCGGTGTTTCTTTGGAAGCCAACGTATTAGCATTAAAACTTTGAAATTTAACCGCATCAGCCCCGGCACGCTTAGCTTCTGTAATCATTTTTTGTGCCAGCGCCATATTGCCATTGTGATTCACACCTATTTCTGCAATTAGCAGACACTTGTCAAGCCTGGAAAAGTAATTATTTGATTTTTGCATGGTTACTTATGTAATCTGTATAAAATACACCGTATGGCTTGATACATATATCTCTCTGGTCTTTTCTGGTTTATTATTTGTCAGTCCTGGTTTTATTAAGAATACGCATCATTAGAATAAATTTTCTATGCAAAGTATGGTTAAAACATGCTACCTGAACATACGAGCAGTTCTATAAACTCCACCCATCATCCACAATAATATTTTGACCTGTTATATATTTTGATAAATCAGAAAGCAGGAATATAAATGCACCGACTATATCTTCTGCATCAAGCATACCCTTATCGTTACATGACATTCTGTATTTTTTTAAGAATGCCTCTGGTTGTCCATCTAAAATACCGCCTGGGCTAACGCAATTGACCCTAATATTATTACCCTTGTAGTATTTAGCCAGATAACGTGTAATTCCTATTAATGCATGTTTTGCTGCTGTATATTCAATTGGGGATGTCATATTCGTATTTTCGTAATGCTCAAATTTTGGTGCCATAACACCTTGTATAGATGATACAAATATTAGATTTCCTGCTTGGTTTTTGCAAAAATAGTCCAGTATTCTTTGTGCAAAAATGATCGATCCACCAATCTGGAGCGAAAGATCTTCATTCAAGTACGTCTGCTCTAAATTCTCAAATTTGGCCCCCCACTGTATAGAACGCGGGTATGCGGAATGAATTGCAGAGTCAATTCTGCCAAATTTTGAAACTGCTTCCTCAATTACTATACTAGCGTTCTCAATATTGCCCACATCAATTTCCAGGCAGAGACAAGAATCGCTTCCATAATCTTTTTCGAGCTGTTTTATTTTTTTACCATTAATATCTACTGCCACTACCCGTCCACCATGCTCAATAATATTACGAGAAACCGCCGATCCAATGCGCCCACAACTGCCAGTAACTACTACTACATCATTCCTTAACATAACAGCTCTCTTTCTTTCAGTAGAAACTCTGCTATTTTAAAGTCTAATTCAGTATCAATATCGATTGCTCGTTCTGGTGGAACTATCACACCCTTCACTTTACCATCCCAAATTGATTTATTTTTTATAATAAAATCAGGCCGAGTTACATAAGCGACAGTTGTCAAATCATATGTTATAGGGGCATCCTGTCTTCTGGCCGGATTAACACCATCACTTATTATTAATTCCAGATTTTCATTCTCATCAGCGCGCACCATATTAAACCAGGGACTTCGATGAGACTCTGACATAGTAAGTACAATATCTGTTGTACTATCAAGATTGCGCAGGCATTTTTCTATATCTATTGGTAATCTCAATGGTGCAGTTGTTGGTATGCTGATAAATCTGTCAAAATCACCAATATTGTTCCTGACCCAATTTACAGCATGCTGCCAGGCTAACCATTCTGGACTATCATCCGCAGATAATTCCACAGGTCGAGTAATCACTGTTGCACCATAATCAGCAGCAACATTTGCAATATCTGGTGAATCAGTTGAAACGAAGCATTTTTTTATATCTGTTAATGAATTTGCTAATTTTATAGAGCGCGCCAACAATGGAATACCATTAATTTTTAAAATATTTTTTCCAGGCAGTCCTTTAGAACCACCGCGCGCAAAGACAAAAGCATATGTACGCATCTTAATTATGTTTCCTGATATTAGCAGCATGGATAGATTCTATTAATTGCGACACAGCAATACCATCTTCAATAGTCACCATTGGTTCTGAATCCGTTTCAATGCAATTAAAGAAATGGCTCAATTGCTTTCTGTACATATCATCCCTGTCATTGTTAAATTCCCATAATTCTGTCGAACCATCGAAACCTGTCCAGGTAATATTATTTTCAAGCAAGTTCCAGTTCAACTGCCCTTTATCTGTTTTAACAGAGCAAAACCTTGAAGGAATTCGACTACAAAAATCCAAATGGATATGTACTGATTTATTGTCAGACGTTTCAAGAATGATATCAGCCATATCTTCAACATCTATATCAATATTCAATGATTTACTATTTCTTACTATAGAGCTTACTGATTTAAAAGGACCGAAAAACCAGTTTGCATAATCTAATTCATGGCTGAGTTCTAGCAACACGCCACCTCCAAGTTCTTTTCTTGATGATACTGATTTACGGTAATCTTGATCTGGCCTCCATTCTGGCAAATAGGACTCACATTTAATTGTTATGGATAAAACAATTCCTATCTCTCCATCTTGAATTTTTTTCCCAAAAAAGGAAGCAGCAGGATTATGCCTGAGCGTGTAACCTAATAGCACCAGCGGTTTTCTCTCCAACCATTCCTTGTATAACTTGTCTGCTAAGTCCAATTTATGCGACAGCGGCTTTTCAACAAGCACTGGAATCACATGTTCAATAAATGTTTTTGCTTGCGATACATGAAATACTACTGGGCTTGCAATAATTGCAGCATCAACTTTTAATGCTAATGCATCAGACAAAGAATACACAACTGAATCAGCCAGTTCCTGTTCCTGCCAGATCCCTCCATGACCAGATCTAACTAATATAATTTGTATATCAGGCCTAATTTCCTTTACCAGTCTCAAATGTCGTCTGCCAATACTTCCCAGACCAACTATAGCAATTCTTTGTATCTGACTTTTCATAGTCAAAAATTCATCTATACATTAACATTCTGTTTTCTTTCGACTGATATGGAAGTCTAACTATTTCGGTTATTGAGGTCTTCGTAAACACCACACCAGTTAATTCGCCCTTGGTCAAGCTCATAAATTACATCACAATCTTTCATTGTAGTTATGCGGTGGCTTACCATTATGATAGTTATATTCTTATTTATTTTGTAAATTTCATTCATTACAGATCTTTCTGTTTTCTCATCTAACGCGCTTGTTGCTTCATCAAGTATTATTACGTCTGATTTTCTGTACAATGCACGAGCAATTCCAATTCTTTGCCTCTGCCCTCCGGATAGACGCGTACCTCTTTCTCCAACAACGGTATCATATTTATAATCTAAAGATTCAATCGTTTCTGATATTCCAGCCTGCTTGGCAACGGTAGCTACTCTGTCGTGATCAATTTGATCATCCGGCACACCAAATGCAATATTTCTAGTTATAGTATCATCAATCAAGAATATATATTGAGGTATGTGAGCAATATCCGATTGCCATTCTTTAAAATTACGTGAATTTACTTCTACATCATCAACAAAAATCCTACCTTGCGTCGGTAGCAGCAAACACATAATAATATCAAGCAATGTGCTTTTCCCGCTTCCTGTCTCCCCAATAAAACCAATCCTTGATCCTTTTTTTATCTCAATATTTATATCATGTAATACATACTTGTTACTTTTCTTATATATAAAACCAATATCTTTAAGTTTGATGGACTTTAGAAAAGTCAGCCTATTTATTCCTGTATTTTTCTCGATTTTGTTTAATGGTTTATTAGCTAAATTCATTATTTCTTGCAGGATTGCTTGTGATCCGTAAATCGATGACCATGAACTGTATGACTGTTGAAGCAGTGGTAGTATTCGTTGTGCACCAACAGCAAATGCACCTAACACCGGTATTACCTTTGAAAAATCCCCCTCATCTCCCCCCATGTTGTACGCAATTAATGCAATTAATACCATTCCAAGCGACTCTACACCATAGCGTGGACTTTGGCTTAAAATTTGGTTATTAGCTATAGCCCGTCGTAACTTGAGGTCTTCACGATGAAAGGAGTCTCTATACAAGTCCTGTAAATTATCCAAAATTACATTCCGAAATCCACCCAGTCCCTCCTGGATTATTTTTACGATCAAATTGGATTTTGTATTAATTATTTTACTGTTCTTGAGCAATCTGCTTCGCGTTAAAAAAATAAAAAATATGTATATGATAGAAAAACCGATTAAAAGTGATAATGCTACAACAGGATTAACATAAAAGAGGAAACTGCTCATCGCAATAAGAATCAACATTGAGCTCATCAAAATCATTATGGGCTTCATGGTTTGAGCGACAACTTGATTAATTTTAGTCGATACTGCTGAAATTACTTCACTGCTATTGCGTGACATATGTTCTTCATACGATTGCTGTAGAATAAATTGATATATGTCATAACCCATGTCTGCTCCAATTGAATGAGCTACTCTTGTTTGCACCCAGAGCAGCGCAATACGCATTACACCTGAAATAATCGCAGCAACAATAAAAATTATTGTGATTGGTAATAAAAGTTCACTATGGTCAGCAATGCCGAAAAACTGAATAACTGAGCGAGCTAATTCATGCATAAAAATAACTTCTGAATTAGAGAGCACACCAAGAAATGGTATAACTGCACCGATGCTTATTACTTCAGCAACTGATGTAGCTATCATTAAAAATAGCAAGATTAATAATTGACTTTTTCTTTTACTCTTTAAAAAGAACCAGATTGATTTTATTGCGCAAAAAATAAACATCAAATAATTCTTAATATTAGAATTAGATTTTCTAACATGTACTATTAATTAAATAGACGGACTAGCACTGCACACTGGTGACCAAGCAACAACTGAATACCCTTCAATATATAAACTACCAACTCCTGTTCGTATAATATCATGAATTACAACCATACCCTTCCTTTCTAAATCTCTCAATTTAGTAACATAACCTTCCAAATACCTCCTCTTTTTAAAATATTTTATTGATAAATACTGCAGCAGTTCATTATCATCCAATGGTTCTGACATTGGCTCAATATTAACTATCAATGATGGATTATTACTCATCCAATAAGCAATTAGTTTATCTGTGCTAGATCCTAATTGCTCTAATGCGGCAAATGTGTAAATAAATGAGTTTTTTTGTAATTTGATATCGTAATTTGGATTAAAATTATCGAAAACCGTTCCATATAATTTATTATCGTTCATATCCACTGCTACATGTTTGATTATTTCTATACCTGAATTTGTCCATTCCATTGAATAAAGAGACGCGCTCTTGTTTACTTCCCTTAATCTTAGCAAATTATGACCAGTGCCTGCCCCAAACTCATAAACATGAGTTGCTTTTTTGAAAAATTTTTCAAAAATTATGTATTGAAAAATGCTTACTAATCGAACCTCAAAATTATCGCTTTCCGGAATTATAAAATCACCGCCTAATCGTTGTACTTTATATTTATCGAAATACTTAGGGATAATAGAGTATAATTCTCTGGTTTTTAAATACTCATTTAAGTTTTCTTCCCAGCCTTCTTCCCACTGGTTTTTTCGATGTGCACCAGAGATCACAGGATCTTGAGAGATCAAATATTTTACAATTTTAAGTATTAAGTCATCTCTTTGTTTTTTGTTTGGCAATGAATATTTTAAATCATATTCCTGGATTTTATTGTTCACGAACGAAGGGATGGGTCCTAAGCTTACAAAATCCTTTGCTTCTACACTAATAAGTTTTTTCGTCAGCTCACTCATAATTAATTATCCATCTAATCGTGTTTCTTAACCCTTCTTCAATACCTATATACTTTTTAATTCCATACTCTTCTTCAACTCTAGATAAATTCAGGCCTACAAATTGCGGAGCCCCATCAAGGCTTGAATCAGTAACTGGAATACTTACCTTTACATTCAGTTCTGTTGCTATTTTATGCGCTAAATCTTTAATACTTAAAATTGAACGCCCTCCGACGTTATACACAGGCTTTTCATTTTTAATTAGAATATTGAGAAGCATAACTACAACATCCGCAATATATCCATATGTTCTCATTGAATGTCCGCTGTCTAGTAAATCAATTGACCCTTTGATGCCTTTCTGTATGAATTGATTCAATACCCTCTCATCATCTGGTTTAACACCAGGACCGTATGCTAAAGCAAGACGCGCCGAAGCAGCACTAACCCCAATCTCTCTTAAAGCATTGACAATAGCTTCGCCAGTTCTCTTACCTTCAATATAGCAAGACCTTGGATGTTGAGGACATGTTGACCCAATATCTGACTCCACATTCTCTGTGTTAGAACAACCACTGTATATTTCAGAACTACTTAAAAATAAAAATTTACCTCCTTTTTTTATTTTTTTGGATAAAGATATTGTTGCAGACGTGTTTATAGAAATAGTTTTTAATTTATCTTCAAGAAATTTTCCTGGCTGCCCATAACCAGCGCTATGAATAATACACTCAGACAAAGGAAGTCCTTCAACAAACTTACAATCTGTTAAGTCACCAACTATGGAATTTACATTATTCATATCAAAAACTTTTTTAATTATTCCGCTTGGCTCACTGAATGATAATGCGTTTATATTGATGCCTTTTTTTGCATAATTATTATTATAGTAATTTAATGCACAAATAATATTAAAGCCCACAAGACCTGTAGCTCCAGTTATAGTTATATCACAGTCATCCAAAGCATTTAACTTTACATTTCTATTTACATACTTGGCATCATTATGGAGAAGTTCTAACAATATATCACTTTTCATCGCGAATTCTCTTAATTATTTTCTCTCTTATTGATTCTGAATTAAGGCCAACTATTTTATCAATTTCGTCTTTATCTCCATACTTATCAATAAAGCTATTGGGAACACCGATACTTGTAATGTCACATATTGGATCGTTACTTTCTCTAATTATGTTTGTAATAACAGGACTGCTATAGTAGGGCTCTACCACAACTATTTTCTTTTTTAAAAATTCTTGAATAGACGAAAAGTCAAATGGTTTTACCGTTGTACAATAAACTACAGTCACATCTAGTCCGGCTACGGCGTCCAATACTGCTTGTAATACAGTACCAACAGCAATAATAACAATATCACGGCCTTCTCTTAGTATTATGTTTTTTCCGAATTCAACTTTATGCGCATTATTATTGCTTGACTCACTCAATCTGTAATAAGTAGTGACTCCATTATCATAATTTTGATTAAATAACTGATCAAACTCTTCCGGATGTCCAGGCACCACAATCTCAATACCTGGTATTTCATTTAGTGTTGATATATCTGCTGGACAATGATGGGTAGGACCTAAGGCAGCATAATCATATGATCCCCCGACAGTTACTAGATTTGCACCAAGAGCTTGATAACACAAATCGACTTTAATCTGCTCTAGAGCTCTTTCAACTAAAAATGGAGCGATTGTATGCACAATTGGAATTAATCCGCACATAGATAGACCAGAAGATAAGCCAACTGTACTTTGTTCTAATATGCCTATATTAAAAGCCCTGTCTGGGTAAGAGGATAAAACATCTCTAAATCCATACACGCCTATATCTCCTAATAGGAGTACCGCATTATTATCACGTTCTAATATCCTAGTTACAGTTTTTACAAACTGAGACCTCATGACAACTCCTTGATCATCCTATCAAGTTCTTCTTTTGAAGGATATTTATGATGCCATGCATGATTACCCTCCATCTCTTTAATTCCTTTTCCTTTTATGGTGCGAGCGATTACCGCCACAGGCTTACCAAATGAGTAATAATTGAGTGAATTATATATTTCATCATGAGAGTGTCCGTTAATAACTATGACATCCCATCCAAACGCTCTCAATTTATCTTGAAGTGGATCTAATTGTAATGCCCGGTCATTTGATCTGTTATAGTCAACAATACAGTACAAATTATCCAGCTTGTGATGTGCCCCCAGCAGCATAGACTCCCAAAAAGTTCCTTCATTACATTCTCCATCACCAACTACTACATAAACCTTATTTGTCTGGCGTTTAATTTTGGAAGCTAGAGCTATACCTATAGATATAGATATCCCATGCCCAAGAGATCCTGTTGACGCTTCAACACCTTGAACTTTATTCTTATCTAAATGCCCGCCTAATATACTGTCATGTGAACAGAAACTCATTAGCTGATTTTTATTAATAAAGCCCTTTTCCTCTAATATTGCGGCATGAGCAAGTGAAGCATGACCTTTACTTAATATCATATAATCTCTACTATCATCATTGATAGTATCTGCCGTCAAATTTAAAACGCGATCATATAATACAAAAAGTATATCTAATATCGAAAAAGAACTCCCAAGATGTCCATCTTTTGCAGTATACGAAACCCTTAGAATAGTTTTTTTTAACTTTCTTATTGTTTCATAACTCATATGTACACACCCAAAGTGAGATTAATAAAGACATTATCAAATAGAATCTCTTGGAGAAAGGATCGGTTTTTTGGTAGGCCAGTCTATATTCAGCCTCTCGTCATTCCATGGCACAGTAAATTGCATATTTGCATCATAATAATCTCCTGTATAAGCTAATTTATAGTGATATACAGCCATGGTACTTGATACATAATATGCATTACCTACACTTGGAGGAATTAATATTAATAGCTGACGATCTTTACTGATAATGAATTTTTCCCATTTCATATACGTAGGAGAAGACTCTCTAAGGTCTACCACCACCTGATGTACTTCTCCATAAACAGATGTAACTAACTTCCATGACTTACTATCGCCATGAATGCCTCTTAAAACGTTATACTTGGACTCAGAAAACTTATCATGCTTAAAAAATATATCATCTGGCAGGTACTTCTCTACATCATCCCTTAAGAAAGAAGTCCAAATAGTACCTCTTATATCTTTAGAAACTGTAGGCTGAAAACTGTAAACGCCATCAATTACTTTCGATGCTTTTACTTCAAACTCAATACTCATTCTTTTCCACCATAACTATCATTTTCAAGATCGTATTTGACCATCTCGGAAACTAAATCCTGAAATGAAATCTTTCTTTTCCAGCCTAATTCGTTTTCAGCTTTTGAAGCATCACCTAGCAACAATTCAACTTCAGCTGGTCGAAAATACCTTTCATTAACCTCTACTAAAACCTCCCCTGTTTTACTATTAATTCCCTTTTCATGAATTCCTTGACCTTCCCACTTTATTTTTACGTCAATTTCTCTAAAAGCAGCTTCTACAAATTCACGTACTGTATGAGTTTCACCAGTAGCAATCACATAATCTTGTGGCTTATCTTGTTGGAGCATTAACCATTGAGCATATACATAATCCTTAGCATGCCCCCAGTCACGTTTTGCATTCAAGTTACCAAGCTTTAGAACCTTTTGTCTCCCTTGATAAATTCTAGCAACAGCACGCGTAATCTTTTTGGTCACAAAGGTTTCACCACGTCGCGGAGACTCGTGATTAAATAAAATTCCATTACAAGCAAACAATCCATATGATTCCCGATAATTTACAGTCACCCAATATGCATAAAGCTTCGCTGCCCCATAAGGTGATTTTGGGTAAAATGGCGTAGATTCGCTTTGTGGCTCGGTGCCAGGAATTCCACCAAATAATTCTGAAGTTGAAGCTTGGTAATACTTGCATTCAATATTTGAATCTCGAATGGCATCCAGCAACCTTATAGCACCCGTAGCAACAACTTCTGCTGTATATTCTGGCACCTCAAAAGAAACAGCAACATGTGATTGCGCTCCTAAATTATATACCTCACTCGGTTTTATTTTTGACATAAGCCTATGTAAATTACTTGAGTCGGTCAAATCTCCATAATAAGTATAAAAGTTGGGATTGCCAATTATATGATCAATTCTATGAGTGTTAAAAATAGATGACCTTCTTATAATAGCATGTACTTCATACCCCTTTTGCAACAATAACTCAGCCAAGTAAGATCCATCCTGTCCAGAAACTCCAGTTATAAAAGCTTTTTTCACACTTTACTCCTCACATGACTATGGTCTTGTTCTTCAACAGTGTAATGGATAATAAAATTTATAAAACACCCTAATGTGTATAGTATCAAATCGATAATTTTACCCTCTATCTAATTCGACGCTAGAGTTTCATTCTCTAGTTGGAAGATGAGTTCATAAATACACATATCCTCAATGTTTAAATTTTGCAAATTATAAAAGACAGAATTATCCTTGACTTATGGCTGTATGACATTCTAGTTTGAGTCAAAGACCCCCTATTTAGAAAAATAGTATTTCTCTTATTAGATTTCTGGTGACAATTCAGAAACACGCCAAACAAACGAATTATCTAAAATACTATTCAGTTATCTGCTGAAGTTCTAAAGATGGGATATATTTGTATCCACGTAATGCAAGTAAATTGATTGTAAGGTGTCGATTTATGGCGATTTAATATCATTGCAATCAGTTCCATAAACCCCATTTTCAAGCACTTAAGTTGTTTTATTTGCAAGATGTTTAAATCTCATTTTATGGGCTTCTCAATAGTCTGATAAAATTTTAACTGCTACTTGCTCTTTATTATAAGTGTATGTTAGATATTCATATTTTAACTTACTAGATTTTACAAACTCTTTAAATGCAAGAAATTCACCTTCCAACCATCCAGGATAATTGAAATATTCATCAAAAACTATAATTGTTCCTGGTACAATCAAATCACCTAAGTTTTCAAAAATAGTTTTTGTTGAGCTATATAAATCACAGTCTATGTGAAGATAAGCAATCTCCTGGTTCGAAACTGTAGTTTTTAAGAATGCGGGTATAGTTTCATTAAACCAACCTTTGTGTAACTCAACGTTAGTTTGCACTGATGGAAGCATCTTTACAGCAAACATTCCTTTTTCAAAACCATCTCTCCAAAACTCCGGAAGACCTTCAAAAGAATCAAAACCATGCACAGTCCTATTAGGTAATTTTCTCGCTATGTAATTAATTGTACGGGCAGAGAATACACCAAACTCAAGCACTAACCCATTGGGTTTGATATGACTCAATCCTACATCATGCACTGCATTTCTACTTTCTACGGAAGAAATATTTGCCATATGCTCAGTAACGTATAGCGCTGTCTGATGAGTCGCAATTCTTTTTAACTCTGATTTAATATTACTCAAATCACTTTGTATAGCGACACGTGAGATCTTTTTTATTAACTTTAATAAAACTCTTTTCATAAGAACTCCATCCTTCAACTAAAATCTATAAAAATCTCAGCTGTCATTAAATTTTGCGGTATCATTTACTTCCTCAATGCAGCTTTACACTTATGATTCATTGTTACAACAAGTTGATACAGAATTTTGATTTCAATGATTAACTCATTGATTTAATTGGCCAAAGACTCCTTGGTTACTAGCAAAGTCTCAGCAGTTACAAATGGAGGGATTTTTAAACAATTACTCAATTGCCAATACGTGAACCGGCGATTCTGGTCCTTGCAGACATAGGTATCAAAACGAAATCATGATCACTTGTAAATTTGGCTGTTTCATTGTAGATATATATTTTTAATTGATTGACTGCCACATGCAATTTTGAATACAAAGGAATATCAATCGTATGAATACAACGAGATATTTCACCCATCAATATATCACAAGATACAATGCTGGAGATGACCTCAAATTATTTATTAGTTTTTTAATAATTGTGAAATTCTCCGACTAGAAGGATGCGGGACGATGAATTCATCCCCTTGATAAGCCTTATATTGTCTAAATAATAAAGAGACGCTACCGCCCTGTCGAGACAAACTAGACTCAACATTTTTTTATGTCTATCAGAGTAGTAAGAGTTTGAAAATGCAAAGACGCTCAGTTGAACTCCAGCGTAATTAATAAACGCGAAGTTCGGTATTTAGTTTGCTCACTAAATTTAAGGTCATTCCATCTTATTGTGATGATTTTTGACACAGTAAAGTAGAATCGAGCATCTCCGTTCAACTCTTGAACAATGATAGTTCAACTGTTGAACATTGTAAAGCTAACTATCTGACTTTGCTTGCAAGATATGCATTTTGTAGCATATGATTCATATGCTTGAACTATGCGCCTTCTTTAAATCCAGATTTTCAACGTGGTTATCCAAAATATTCTCCACCTGCTGAGTGAATAACTCGGATGGTAATGCTCGTGCGACTGGTGATTTAATATTTCTAACTTTAACGAAACCACAACTGTGTGGTTGGCTATTAAGTTATGAGCTTTCCTTGTCCATTATTCTGAAGTCTTACCATTCACTTTGGCAGTCTTCATTATAAATTCCACAAAAAAAGCCATGAATACTCCAAGCATTAATCCCAAAACGGCAGCTAACACAACAATATGTTTTTTATTAGGTTTGATTGGTTGTTTTGGACTGATAATTTTGCCAAGTAATCTTGTCTTCGTAGACTTTGGTTCTATTAGTGAAAGGTTTATCTCGGTTGCATTATTTTCTAGTTCTGATATTTCTCTTGTAATGTCACCTTTTTCAATCATCAAAATGGCCGCTTGTGCAGGCTGACTGTGTTTCAATAACTCAATTTGTGCATTTAACTGGGTAACCTGATTTTTAAAATCAGAGATTAGTTTTCGTAAGGAATTATATTGTTGTTCCAACGGCGTAATTGCATTTTTATAGGCTATATTATGTTCGCTGACTAATTTATCTACAATGTGTTTTAGAGCCTGCTCAGCTTCGTTTTTGCTGTATGAATGTACAGTTAGCGTAATCGAGAGATCCCTGCCTCCTCCTAATCTTACAATCGACTTAATTTCCGGGTACTCAGACATGAGTCTTTGTTCCAGCATTGGTACATTTTCTATCTGGCCTACCTGATCAATTTGACCGACATGAAGAACCGCCTCGCTCTTGTAAACAGGAGTAGCCAATTGAACATAGATAATACTCCCCACCATGAGAACAACAAAAGTTGTAATTACAATTAATTTACGTCGCATTAAAATGCGCCATAGTTCAATAGCACTAATTTGGACTTCTTCGTAGTGATATGACTGGTTGTCCTGGTTGTTATTGTTTTTCATTATTGAAGTTACTGTATTAAGTATTACCGTTAAACAAGATAGTAAAATCTTTTGATAATTTAATTTGAAGCTTCTTTAAACTGAATCAAGTTTTACTAAAGATATGTTATAAGTTCAACTGTTGAAGAAGGATAGCCCACGACTAAACAATGTAAACCTAACCGGCTGACTTTGTGTCGATTATGGTGAGCTGGCTGTTCTGGATGTGCAGAATTTCATCACGCAGACGGGCGGCTTCTTCAAATTCCAGATTTTGAGCATGGTTATACATCTCCTGCTCCATCTGGGCGATTTTGCGGCTTAATTCGTTGGAGCTGAGATGCCCGTACTCGGCCATCTCGTCTGCAACCCGTGCGTATGTGCGGGGGTTGCGAGCCTGGACTGCACCATAGGCCCCTTCCATCACATCCGCCACGGCTTTTTTGATGGTCTGAGGGGTGATGCCATGCTTCTGATTATGTGCCAGCTGTTTCTGGCGGCGACGTTCCGTTTCGTCAATCGCCCGCTGCATGGACCCGGTGATTGTATCCGCATACAGGATACAGCGCCCTTGTGCATTGCGTGCCGCCCGGCCGATGGTCTGAATCAGAGAGCGATCAGAGCGTAAAAAGCCTTCCTTGTCCGCATCCAGTATTGCCACCAGTGAGACCTCGGGAATGTCGAGGCCTTCGCGCAACAGGTTGATGCCCACCAGCACGTCAAACTCACCCAGTCGCAAGTCGCGTATGATTTCCACGCGCTCCACGGTATCGATATCCGAATGCATGTAACGCACCCGCACCTGGTGGTCATTGAGATAATCGGTTAAATCTTCGGCCATGCGTTTGGTCAGCGTGGTGACAAGTACACGTTCCTGACGATCAGCACGTATATTAATTTCCGATAAGAGATCGTCAACCTGTGTCGTCGCCGGTCGAATTTCTATTTCAGGATCGATCAGGCCCGTGGGACGCACAACCTGCTCAACGGTTGTGCCCGCATGTTCGGACTCATATTTGCTGGGCGTGGCTGACACAAAAATGGCCTGCGGCATGAGTCGTTCGAATTCTTCAAACTTTAACGGCCGGTTGTCCAGCGCCGATGGTAATCGAAATCCATATTCAACCAGGTTTTCTTTGCGCGATCGATCGCCTTTATACATGGCACCCAGCTGCGGAATCGTGACATGAGATTCATCAATTACCAGTAAGGCATTTTGCGGTAGATAATCCATTAACGTCGGGGGTGGTTCACCCGGATTTCGTCCCGACAGATAACGTGAATAGTTTTCAATTCCGGAACAATAACCGAGTTCCGCCATCATCTCGAGATCATACTGCGTTCGTTCACGTAACCGCTGCGCTTCAACCAGCTTATTATTATCCTGTAACTGTTCGAGCCGCTCACGTAGTTCCTCCTTAATCTGGTCGATGGCATCGAGTATTTTTTCTCGCGGGGTTACATAATGCGTTTTGGGATAAATTGTCAGGCGCGGGACTCGGTTGATGACTTCACCCGTGAGCGGATCAAAGTAACTGAGGTTTTCAATCTCATCATCAAATAACTCGACGCGTACGGCATTGCGTTCAGAGTCTGCCGGGTAAATATCAATAACTTCCCCTCTGACCCGGTAGGTTCCTCGTCGAAGCTCAGTGTCGTTACGGGTGTATTGTAATTCGGCCAGGCGCCGCAAAATATCCCGCTGGTTGATGAGATCCCCGCGCACCAGATGCAGCAGCATTTTCATATAGGAATTGGGATCGCCGAGACCATATATAGCCGACACCGTGGCGACAATGATCGTATCCTGCCGTTCCAGCACGGCCTTGGTGGCAGACAGTCGCATTTGCTCAATATGCTCGTTAATCGAGGCGTCCTTCTCTATATATGTGTCCGAAGATGGCACATAGGCTTCGGGCTGATAGTAGTCATAGTAAGAGACAAAATACTCAACGGCATTATTCGGGAAAAATTCGCGCATCTCCCCATACAGCTGCGCGGCCAGCGTTTTATTGTGGGCCAGAATCAGGGTGGGACGTTGTAGTGCCTGAATGACATTCGCGATGGTGTAGGTTTTTCCTGAGCCGGTCACGCCCAGCAGGGTCATCGCGGCTTCACCGGCTTGCAGACCGTCTGTTAACTGCTCAATGGCCTGTGGCTGATCGCCGGCCGGTTCAAAGCCGGCCTGTAACTCAAATTGCTTATTCATGCTTCCAGTAAGATGGATGTTTCAAGTATATTACACGCCTTTGTGTCTGAACCCATGCCCTGGAGTCACTGTTTTGAGCATAAAGTTATCAGATCGCCTGCGTCGCGTTAAACCGTCACCCACTCTGGCGGTGACAGCTCGTGCCAGCGCACTTCGCGCCCAGGGCAAGGCCATTATCAGTCTCGGAGCCGGTGAACCCGACTTTGACACACCGAATCATATCAAACAGGCGGCTGTCGAGGCATTGAGTCGTGGCTTTACCAAGTACACCGCCGTTGATGGCACACCTGAGTTGAAAAATGCTGTCATCAAAAAGTTTAAAAATGACAATCAGCTCGACTATCAGCCGGATCAGGTTCTGGTATCGTGCGGAGGCAAGCAAAGCTTTTACAACCTGGCCCAGGCATTGCTCAACCCAGGTGATGAAGTCATTATCCCTGCGCCATACTGGGTTTCTTACCCGGACATGGTTTTACTGGCAGGTGGCGAACCTGTATTTATCGAATCCGGCATGGATCAGGGATTTCGTGTCACTGCGGAACAGCTCAGTGAGGCGATTACACCCCGCACTCGACTGTTTGTGATCAACAGCCCATCCAATCCGACGGGTCGCGCCTATTCCCGCGCTGATCTTGCGGCTTTAGGCGAAGTCCTGCGCCAGCACCCGGATATCCTGATCGCGACGGATGATATGTACGAACACATCATGTGGACCGATGAACCCTTCGCCAATATCGTGAACGTCTGCCCTGACCTGTATCCGCGTACGATTGTGCTCAATGGCGTATCGAAGGCCTATTCCATGACCGGCTGGCGCATTGGCTATGCCGCCGGACCGGCTGAGCTGATTGCCGGCATGAAAAAAATACAGTCACAGAGCACCTCCAACCCAACCTCCATTGCTCAGGTGGCGGCACAGGCGGCGCTTGAGGGCGACCAACAATGCGTAAAAGATATGCTCGCTGAGTTCGTGAAACGGCATCAGGTTGTGGTCGATGGGCTGAATGCAATTGACGGAATCGAGTGCCTGCCTTCCCAGGGTACGTTCTACAGCTTTCCCAGCTTTCAGGCCATTATCGACCAACGGGACGATATTGCCGATGATCTCCAGCTGGCCGAGTTTTTAATCGAGAAGGCCGGTGTCGCGATGGTGCCCGGTTCGGCATTTGGCGCGCCTGGCCATATGCGAATCTCGTTTGCCACCTCAATGGCACAACTGCAGTCGGCACTGGAACAGATACGCCAGGCGCTGGATGCGTAATCGTCATCACGTAGGAATAATCCTACTCGCATAACAGCATCCTCTGACAGATAAATGACAATATTTGACATATCTTACTCTCAACATGGATGTGGGGGGTAAGACAAGGACGTCATTTTTTATGCCCCTCCGAACAGGGATCTTTCTGCTCAGGAGGAGCATAAAATGCCAACACTGCCAAAGGGCTTCAGCCTGCTTGAACTTATGGTTACAGTGGCAATCACCATCATCATGATTGGCATCGCTGTACCCGTCACCGGTTCATTTATCACCACAAATCGAATGGCCACTCAGGTTAATCAGTTACGTGCCTCACTGGCCCAGACCCGATCTGAGGCAATTACACGTAACCGGGATGTCGTGATATGCAAATCCGCTGATCAGGAGTTCTGTACTCGTCAGGGCGGCTGGCATCAGGGCTGGATAATTTTCGTCGATCACGATCGTGATCGAAAACGGAGCCAGAAAGAACCATTATTGTCTGTCAATTCGGCACTGAACAGCAATATCCAGCTACGCTATCGGGCGTTCGGTTCCCGCCATTACATCGTCTTTTATGCAACCGGTATGTCCAAAACCAATGGCACATTTACATTTTGTGGCAATACCAGTCCAGATCGTGCCAGGGCATTGATTTTGACGAAAACCGGACGGGTCAGACTGAGCCGTGCTCGCTCTGATGGCCGGCCTTTGGAGTGCGGGTAGACATCGCAATTCAGGCAAATCGGCGGTTGACCCGAAGGGGGGCCATGAGTACCATACACCGCCTTATTCCCCGGTAGCTCAGCAGGTAGAGCAGGTGACTGTTAATCACCGGGTCGGCGGTTCGAGCCCGTCCCGGGGAGCCATTATCTTTTTTAGACAGCTCTCACCGCCTTCGGGGTTACCGCACCCACCAATTGTATTTTCATCTGTGTGCGTTCCATTTGCGCTGCAAATGGTCGAGCCCGTCCCGGGGAGCCATTCTAAGCAGACTTTATCTTGACCACATCATCCTTCATGAGCTGTTCGAGATAAGATCTGAAATCTTCGCTTAGCTCCGGATGTTTTAAACCATATTCGACTGTAGCCTGCATGTATCCCAGCTTGCTGCCACAATCATAGCGTTTACCGGTAAATTCATAGCACAGCACCTGTTCATCCTGTAACAGGTCAGATATTGCATCGGTAAGCTGTATTTCACCACCTGCGCCCTGCCCTGTTGCTTTGAGCTTTTCAAAAATATACGGTGTCAGAATATACCGCCCGACAACAGCCAGGTTCGAGGGTGCCTTGGCAGGATCCGGTTTCTCAACAATGCTTTCTACCATGTAAATATGCTTTTCCAGCTCTGTGGCGGCGACGACACCATATTTGTTTGTTTCCTGCATCGGTACTCTTTCCACACCCAGCACACTACGACCATGATACTCGTACACATCAACCATCTGGGATAAACAGGCTTTGCCGCTACCGTCAATCAGATCATCGGCCAGAATCACGGCAAACGGTTCATTACCGACAACGGGCATTGCACACAGCACCGCATGACCAAGACCCAGCGCTTCTGCCTGTCGTAAATAAATACAGGAGACATGATCCGGTACAATACTTCTGACCGCTTCCAGCAATTCCGTTTTCTGCTTTGCTTCCAGTTCATGTTCGAGTTCATAGGCTTTATCAAAGTGATCGGCAATTGCTCGCTTGCTACGGCCAGTGATGAAGATCATCTGATCCATCCCGGCTTCGACGGCTTCTTCAACAGCATACTGAATTAACGGCTTGTCAACAACTGGCAACATTTCCTTGGGACTCGCTTTGGTTGCCGGCAAAAAACGCGTACCGAGTCCGGCAACAGGAAAAACCGCTTTTCTGACTTTCTTCATTTTCTACTCACTGTGACTTATCGTTGATCGACCTATGGAATAGTAAGTGAACCCATGTTCTTTCACTGTATCGAGACTATAGATATTACGGCCATCAAAAATCACCGGTTCACGTAACAATAATTTAAGTTTATCAAAATCCGGGCTTCTGAACAGATTCCATTCTGTCATAATTACCAGTGCATCCGCATTTTCGCAGGCAGTCTCGGGATCGTTGACCAGTTCGAGACGCGAATCCGCCCCGTACAGGCGTTGGGTTTCCTCCATAGCCTTGGGATCATATGCCTTAACTGTGGCACCCTTTTCCCACAATTTTTCCATTACAACCCGGCTTGCCGCCTCACGCATATCATCGGTATTTGGCTTGAATGACAACCCCCAGAACGCAAAAACCTTACCGGCCAGGTCATCACCAAAATGCGCAGTAATTTTCCTGACCAGCACCTGTTTCTGGCGGTAATTTACCGCTTCGACACTATTTATTAGTTCAGTGTCATAACCGAGTTCATGCGCCGTCCGCGCCAGGGCCTTGACGTCCTTGGGAAAACAGGAGCCCCCATAACCCGCACCGGGATATATAAAGTGATAACCGATTCTGGGATCAGAACCGATGCCAACCCGCACATGCTCAATATCGGCGCCCGCCAGTTCCGCAATGTTGGACAATTCATTCATAAAACTGATCTTGGTTGCCAGCATGGCGTTGGCGGCATACTTGGTTAATTCGGCGGACCGAATATCCATGACAATCACGCGCTCATGATTACGATTGAACGGTGCATATAGTTCCTTGAGAAGTTCACTGGTCTTAGTATTATCTGTACCGACAATGATTCGGTCCGGTTTCATGAAATCATCAATGGCCGCCCCTTCTTTAAGAAATTCCGGGTTCGACACGACATCAAAGTCATGTTTAACATTGCGCTTACCCAGCACACTTTTAACTTTTTGTCTCACTTTATCAGCCGTTCCGACGGGCACAGTCGACTTGTTCACGATGACCCGATATTCATCCATATGCTGACCAATCGATTCCGCCACATCAAGAACATGGCGTAAATCTGCCGAGCCATCTTCATCCGGTGGAGTACCCACTGCAATAAACTGAAACAGACCATGGTCAACAGCCTGTTTAATGTCGGTGGTAAATCGTAGTTTCTTGCTGGCGATATTCTTTTTTACCAGCTCTTCGAGCCCTGGTTCATAAATAGGTATACCGCCATTGTTAAGCAGATTGACTTTGTTTTTATCCGTATCAACACATAGCACGTCGTTACCAACTTCCGCCAGACACGTGCCGGTAACCAGACCGACATAACCTGCACCATAAATCGTTACTTTCATTTCTTTTATCTATTTCCTGTTCATTTGAAAGAATAATACTTATGCCCAAGGTAACTCGTAAAAACCGGTATACCAAGGCCAATTATATGCGCGACTTCATATGCATAAAAATCATAATTTATTGCCGGAAAAACATATCTTGCCAGTCCAACGCTGATTCCCCACACCTGAATCACGGCAAACAGGTTGACCAGTGCAAAACGATAAAATTCTGTTAATCGCGAACCCTCAGTACCGCCAAATACAAAATAGCGGGATAATAAATAGGCTGCGATCATACCTGTCAGATATGCAAGGAATACCGCCCATTCATAATTTACGTGGATATTATATAGTATGCGGGCAATAAAATTGACAAGCGCAGCAGTTCCGCCAACTATAACAAAACTGACAAACTGTCGTGATCTGAATTCTTTTAATACCATGATATTATTAATTTTTCTTTACAATTTTTCTGGCCACCTCACGACCCAGCTTGACGCTCTCGGAAATCGAGCGATCTTCAGGATAATAATAAGATGTATCCATTACATAAAGACCTTCAATTTCAGTCTCAATTGGCGGCAAGGTGGCTGGAAATGAGGGTGGGCAGATCGGTTGTGCAAAACCATAACGGGAAACATTGACATCTATCACATCGTCATCATTAAAGTCTGGCGATAGAATTCTGAAATAGTTCAGTGATTCTGCAATAAAGTCATCATCTGATTGCTGATATTTAGGATTATCACGAGGCAAATAGAACGGTACATATACAATGTGTTCGTTAAACGGTCTTAGATTTGAAAATTCAATTATCCCCGGAATTTCAATACGGCTGTCACTGATATTGAGCCAGAAATGCGGTGTAATAGAACGTCTGAGTTTAAAAATAAGGCATACGACACCAATATTTTGTATCGATTCATATGCCTGAAGCGATGACTCCGGCAAATCGTTAATCAATCGCGGTACAAATGGCAAAGGTACCGTGCTGATGACGTTTTCATATTCTCTGGTACCGCCATCCGGTAATGTAATACCAATTATCCTGCCTTGCTCATACTGAATATTTTTAACCGGACATGATAGCTGAACAGAGCCACCATGTTGCCTGATCCAGGCATCCATTGTATTTAATAAAGTCTCCGAACCACCTTCCATATAGCCCATCTGTTCCTGAAAAATACTTTTTCTGGAATTACCAACACGGTGAATACGCGCCCATATCCAGGCCGCAGACAGGTTACCGACATATTTGTGAAACTTGAGCGAAAAAAGTCGCTCCCACAAAATTCGATATGCTTTTTTTCCAATCCACTTTTTAATCCATTGACTGGCTTCCTGTGCATCAAGCCTTTTCCAGTTCTTAATCTTTGTGCAATAGAACATATGAACGCCATAACGCAGCCTGTCGATAAGTGAAAGCGGTTTAAACTTTAACAGCGCAAGAGGATTCCCCCAATCGTAATGCATGCCATTATAAAAATATCCCATGCTGGTGTTTACCCAGTGCAGCTTATCCTTTAAATTTAATTCCTCAAGCAACTCAAAAAGCGGATCATCCGGTTTGCAGATAAAATGATAATACCGCTCAATGCTTAAACCATTAAAATCAAAATGTGCCGACATACCGCCAAGCCGATCATCCGCCTCATAGATATCGACAGAATATCCATTCCTCAGCAGCTCGTAGGCACAGGCAAGTCCCATGGGACCTGCCCCAATCACGGCATATGTGCTCATTTAGAAATCCAATGCAACTTTTGAGTACTCAGGATGATTAAAGGTTTCATGAATGGCCTGTGCCAATGGAGTGGGCGTTACCCTGAACATCTCCCACCAGGGGATCAATTCAAATTCGTCGCCAGCGATTAATGCCTCAAGCTGAGATGTAGTAAATGGCGGATCGCGATCAAACAACGCATAAATTTTTAGTAACACCCAGAACAATGAGTAGGGAATTTTTATAATCAGCGTACGCGCACTAACCGCTTTCTTAATCATTCTAATCATATCGATATAATATATTTCTTCACGGCCACTGATATTATAAGCCTGACGATCAGGCTGTTGTTCGATACAGGCGATAATAATTCTGCAAAAATCAAGGACATACAGCGGTTGCCGCATATACTTTCCTGAACCGGGGATGGGAAAGACCGGCACCTTTTTCATGAAACGCGATAACCAGCCCAGATGTTTTCTGTCAAACCATCCGAACATTAACGTGGGGCGTAGAATGCAATGCGGTAATCCTGACTCACTAACCAGCTTTTCCTGTTCTTTTTTAGTCCGTGTGTAGTCATCATCAGCGACAGATTCGACAACCGATGAGCTTATATGAACGATAAAAGCTGCCTGTTGCTGTCTGGCAACGTCTAATACGTTTTTTGTCGATTCGATATTATTCGCATAAAATGGTTTCGCATCTTTAGAGCCAATCTGCGCCTGAAGCATCACAATGACAGAATCTTTTTCGATAGCACTGTGCCAGTCTGAGTCGGTTGCAAGATCACTCTCGATAATATTTATATCCGGGTGCAGGTTCCTCAGGATCTGAGTATTGCTTTTGTGCTTATCGATCGCCACGATATTTGTGTAACCCTGTTGTTTCAATAGCACAATAAGATTCTGTCCTACCAGGCCCGCTGCACCTGGCAGAATGATTCGTGTATTTTTATCCATTACAAATTCAGCTTTTTAAAAATCGTTTCCGGAATAAATTTAATTATCAACATAATATATTTCCAGAACCATGGGGTATATATGACGTCTCGACGCTTGTCCATGGCCCTGACAATATCCTTCGCTACGCGCTCTGGAGTTGACCACAGAATGCCTTTTTTGAAATCTTTCGTCATGGGCGTATCGACAAATCCCGGCTTAACCGTCAAAACTTGAACATTATGCGCTGATAAGCGGTTTCGTAAGCCCTGCAGGTAGATTGATAATGCGCCTTTAGCAGCACCATAAATATAATTGCTTTTCCTGCCTCTGTCTCCTGCTACTGAACTGATAGCAATGATCTGCCCCTGTCCTTGTTCGATAAATCTCTCTGCAATGACAGACAATATGTTCTGTGCACTTATGAAGTTAATATTCAATTGTTTTACCGCTTCATTCCGGTCTGCCTCACATTGTTCCTGATCAGGCAAGGTTCCGTATGCTAACAACACAATATCAAATCCACCGTACTCATTGACAACATTCTTTATTATCTGTTCATGCGCGGTCATCTCTAACAGATCATGCACACGATAATCAGCAGTTCCACCTCTAACCTGTAAATCAGCACATAGATCAACCAGTTTCTGACGATCACGCCCAACCAGAATGATACGATAATCCCTGCTCACGACCTGTCGTGCTACCTGTTGGGCAATAGCCGATGTTGCGCCCAGTATAAGCAGAGTCTTTTTTGTTGCCATCATCTATTCTGCCATTACCCGTCGCCAGAAACTGGAAGAAAAGCCCCTGTCTACCTGCTGAGAAAATTCCTGCCATGCCGGGAAAAAGCATTTAAATGAATCGGCACTCATCCGTGCATCTTTTGCCGGGTAGACTGAACCCCCAGCATCAAGCACCATATCATCAAATGCATCCAGCATATTCAGGGTACGTTTACCGCGGTTAGGGAAATCGAGCGCAAGAGTATAGCCTTTTTTTGGAAACGACAATAAACCCGGTGACTTTATATCACCGAATTTTTTTAGCACGGATAAAAAGGAACCTTGTTTATTTGAGTTGCATAACTTTAACATACTCCTGATTGTCATTTCCGCCTGATCATCAGGAATAACACACTGATACTGATAAAAACCATTTTTACCATACATTTTATTCCAGGCACTTACTTTATCCAGTGGATAAAAGAAGTCATATATATGCACGCGCTGCGCTTTATTTCTATTAACTGAATAATACAGCTTGTTAAATAGTTTTAGAACATATCTGTTTAACAGCCAGGATGGCATATTAAGCGGGACACCTAATGGCATCGACCTTTTTTTATAGATAAAATCATTATCTCTCATGTGATTACCACGAAAAAAAACCCCGCGGCAATCACCACTTTTATTTGAAAACGCATCTATCCACGCCACAGTGTATTCCCATGACTGATCTGAATCGTCCGAAATACGAAAAAAATCCTCGATAGTCTGGAACCGTATACTTTCAGTATTAATATAAGCAGACTCAATCGTTTCCAGACTTATTTCTACCCATGTTATTAACCCGGTCAGGCCGAGGCCACCAATTGTCGCACGATATAAATCAGGATTCTTATCAGGTGTACAGATTAAACGTTTACCATCAGACCGTAATAGTTCAAATGCCGTTACAAAATTACCGAATGACCCGGCGCGATGATGATTTTTACCGTGGACATCATTTGCCACCATGCCACCGATAGTCACATTTTTAGTTCCTGGTGTGACTGGAATAAAATAGCCACGAGGTATTACCAAATCCAGCAGGTCAGAGAGACACACACCCGCTTCACATTTAATGACGCCCTTTTCCTGATCAAACTCCATATAATGATCAAGTCTACTGGTGGGAATAATCGCATTTTCGTCATTCAGACAGACATCACCATAGCTTCTTCCCATTCCGTAAGGAAGTATGGATGCACCATTAACCACAGGTAACGCCTGATGCCGATCTGAATAATATAACGCTGTCTGTTTGGCGTGGGGGTTTTTACCCCAGGATTGATATTTGTGCATTTCAGATTGCCATAAAAATACCAAAGCCGACCAATCCTGCAATCAGGTAACTGACAACATCACGGATTGCGAAAACGACAGGGTCTTCAATCATTTTCCCATGGTGTGCCAGATGCCAGATACGCGTCACCCAGTAAAGCAACAATGGTGTGATTGCCCATAACCAGGCCGGATGTGTATACTTCATGGAAATACCAGGGTCATTGATGTACAAGGCGAACACCAGCACCGACAAAAGCCCGCTGGCAACACCAAGCACCCGTATAAAATTCGCATCGTCACGATTATAACCCCGACCGGATATTTCATGCGTGTCATCCAGCCTGGCAATCTCTGTATAACGCTTGACGTTTGCCAGCGAGAAAAATATAAACATGGAATAAGCCAGCAACCAGAACGTAATCTCTACTTCTATCGCTACGGCACCAGCCATCAGCCGAATCGTATATAACATCGCAAGAATAATAACATCAAGGATAGCGATTGTTTTTACCACATAGGTATATATCAAAGTCACCACAAGATAAATCAGCACAAACACCAGAAAGTCGGTACTCACAAGGTAAGCGATGCCAATGCCTGACAGTATTAGCAATGGCGCCATCACTATTCCGGTTAAAACAGACAGAGCGCCTGATGCAAATGGCCTGTTGCGCTTGGTTTTATGTGCCCTGTCAGCATCCAGGTCCATTAAATCATTGACGACATAGGTACCCGACGCAACCAGTCCAAACGAGACAAACGCAATCGCAATATTGATATAGCCATCAATTTCCATTACTTTATGGGCAAGTATCATGGGAATTACCATGAGCAAATTTTTGACCCATTGATGCAATCGAATTGCTGCCAGATATTTTTTCATTGAGTTGGTTCCGGATTTAAAATGCGCAATGATATCAGTAACTAATTTAACCTTGCCTATCAGTTTTTGTGAATCACTCACTACGATGGCGCCGGCAGATTTATCCCATATTTTCAAATCACTATAATCATTTCCGGCATAAATAAACTGCTTTTTACCGAATTTTTCCGTCAATAATTTGGCTTTGTTGTCGCCTTTTAAGTTATATGTATCTGTGCTTGCATAAACTTGCTGAAACATTCCAAGATGATCAGCTACATCCTGAGCGATTCGTTGATTCGCCGCTGTACAAAGGTACTTTCTGTTGTCCGTATATTCATCATTAAGAAATTTAATTAATTCCTGGTTGTAGGGTAACGACATGCTGTTGACAGTCACATGTTTGGCTACCCTGGCTTTAAAACCCGCCTTTCCCGTAAACAGCCAGAAAATACACTTTACCAGATTAAAAGGATTTTTTTTGAATAGTGCTAACAGGCTTTCATGCAAGGAATCTGTTTTTATCAGTGTGCCATCAAGATCAACACAAATCGCATATGTCGATAAATCCTGAGTGTGTGACATTATTGTTATTTTTTTCGTTTTGTGTGGATTCTAATTTAGAGCAGTCAGGCATACATCAGTTCATGTTTACTGATATTAACTCTGGTATATTGTCCGGCGATGTTCAGCAGTACACAAACACGTTCCTTGCTGGTTTTGGCCTGAAAGATTCCTCTTAAGCCCTCAAACACACCATCAATAATCCGGACTTTATCTCCCGGATTAAACGTCTTCTCCTCGAGCAATAGGAGCCCTTCTTCATTTTCACTGGCCCTGAAAAAATTGATCAACTGCAAAGGCACCGCAATTGGTAATCCGCTGAATCTGACCATATTGCTGACACCGGTTGTTGAGCGAATTGGTGCCCAGTTGTCTGTCGTACAGTTCAACTCGATAAACAGGTAGCGTGAAAACATGGCTTCAATGGAACTGATATATCGGGAACGGCGTCGACGGGTGGTTCGTATCAAAGGCAGATAAGTTGTATATCCCTGGCGTTGCAGGTTTTCCTGTGCAATAAATTCAGCACGTGGTTTTGTATACACAAGGTACCAGGCTTTATCTTTCTTTGCGCCCATATTAATTACTGACCTCCTGGCAAAATACTGGTGGCTGATAACTTACCTTCTTTCAGCTTCGCTGCTTCCTCCCGTATTTCCTCAATTTCCATTTTTATTTTTTCATGCTCATCAAGTTTTACCTGCAGAAACTCCAGCGTAATGCGGGCCTTCTCATCAAGCCCCTTGGGAGTCAGAAAATAGGCATAGGCTGTCTTGTTCTTGTTTTTGTAGAAATTTTTAGCCTTCAGAATACCCTTATCAATGAGCGCATGGATGCAGTAGTTTACTTTACCCAGGCTGATTCCCATTTCACGGGCGATGGCTCGCTGGCTCATATTGGGGTCCGTTTCCAGCAGCTTGAGGAGCCGATACTTGATTTCATGATTAATCATTATTGAGCGTTCAACTCTTGAACATATTAGCGAAAGTCTAGCACGACGACGGCTTAAATCAATAATTCCAATAAAAAAGGCGCCTTACGGCGCCTTTCATCGAACAGAAATGTGGTCCCGTTCAATTTTTCTTGGTACTTCTCACGGCTTTACCGGATTCCGTCGTGTCAAATAACAGATCAGCCTTATTTTTCTCGACGATTTTCAGGCCTATGCCCTTCACCTTGACGAGATCATCGACGGATTTGAACGGACCATTTTGCTTGCGGTAATTAACAATGGCCTGGGCCTTTTTGGGCCCAATCCCGTTAATATTTTGGGCCAGTGTTGCAGCATCGGCTGTATTGACGTTGACCGGTGCGGCATATGACTGACTGGCTCCCAGTAAAATGGCAGTTGCAAGAATCACTTTCCCTAGCGTTTTCATTGCAGGCATGTTGTCCTCCTGTGACAAGTAATGGTTAATTAGTGTACGAATTATGACGTTGTCATCATGCAACGGCTATCAGACAAATCTGAATTGCATGTAGGATTTTTCCTACAAAACCAGGCTGGATTGTTTAGGAAATTGAGCTGGAAATGCTGGCCAGAACGGCCGCAGGATCTTTGGCTTGCGTAATGGGTCTACCAATGACGAGATAACTTGATCCCGCCGAGATGGCCTGTTGGGGTGTCATTACGCGCTTTTGATCACCACTATCGGCTTCGGCCGGACGGATACCCGGTGTGACAAGTACAAAATCCGGACCAAAGGCCTGCCGCAGTTCAGCGGCCTCCCTGGCCGAACAGACGACACCATCCAGTCCAGCTTCTTTCACCAATTTTGCGAGATGGATGACCTGTTGCTGAGCTGTACGCTGTATGCCAATCTCGGCCAGCGCCGTATCATCCATGCTCGTTAAAACCGTCACGCCTATCAGCAGTGGATGTTGTGTGGCAGAAGCGACACCTTCTTGCGCGGCCTTAAGCATGGCACTGCCACCCATGGCGTGAACATTGAGCATCCAGACACCCAGATCGGCAGCAGCACGGCATGCACGTTCAACCGTATTTGGAATATCATGAAATTTCAGATCCAGAAAAACATCAAAACCACGTTCAACCAGACGTGTGACGAATGCCGGGCCAGCCCGAGTAAACAGTTCCTTGCCCACTTTGAGTTTACAGGCTGCAGGTTGCACCTTTTGAACAAACTCATTGGCCTGCGCTTCATCAGGATAATCCAGCGCAACAATGATTCGAGACTCCGCCATTACTCCCCTTCCACACCCTGAATGGGTTTCACTGTGTTCCAGCTTTTACAACCGGGACATTGCCAGTGTAACGTCTTGCCATGAAAACCACAGTGATCGCATTTGTATACAGGATTATTTACCAAAAGCTGTGCAGTAACGGTTTTCAATGCTTCCAGTTTTTCCCTGGCCGGATCCTTAATGTGCTGGATAGCCAGGTCAATGAGCCTGTCCATTCCGCGCAACGACGGTTTTTGTTCCAGATACTTCGCGATGAATTCCGCGGATACGGTATCTCCTTCCCGTTCCCGCAATAATTCTGCCAGTGTCAGCATCACGGAAATCCCACCCTGTCGTTTCAGAATTTCCTGCAGATACGTCACCATTTCATCGGCACGATTCAGTTCACGATAACAGGCTGACAGGGATTCGAGAATTTCTGGTATATAGTCCGGATCCTGCTCTTCAATACGGCGATACGCTCGAATTGCCGATTTATAGTTACCGGCACGGGACTCCACATCACCTTCCAGAATACTGGCGCGCGCACATTTATTATCTGTACTCAATGCCCGTTTGATGTTCTTCAGCGCCTTGTTCAGTTCATTATTACGTAAATCATTTTCCGCCATTTCACAATAATAATGTGCAATCACGCTATCCTGTGATTTACCGGTTTTAATGGACAGAATACGTGCTGTCTCGATTGCCTGTTCCCAGTCCTTTTCCTGCTGATAGATGTCTATTAACTGGTTCAGTGCATTGATTGTATGCGGCCCGGATTCCACCAGTTCCTTGAACAGGGCCTCTGCCCGGTCCAGTAAGCCTGCGCTCATGTAGTCCTGTCCAAGTTCATGTAATGCCTGCATGCGTTGTTCTACGCTGAGGGTTGGCCTGGCAATCAGATTCTGGTGGATACGAATCGCCCTGTCGACCTCGCCACGACGTCGAAACAGGCTACCCAGTGCAAGGTGTGTTTCCACTGTATCACTGTTTACGTCCAGCATCTGGATAAAGACATCAATGGCTTTATCCGGCTGTTCGTTCAACAGGTAATTAAGACCCTTGATATAATCAAGCGGAATTTCATTACCGCTTATGCCACGACGAGATGACTGCTGGCGTCGACCAATCAGCCAGCCTGATAATGCAGCGATCGGCAATAATAAAAAAAGATAAGTGATCGGATCGGAGAACATTAATGCTGATTTTTAATCGGTATCGCCCGAAGATTGGCTATTTCCTTCTCAGCCATGTCTGCAGCACGCTTTAACCTGGCTGCATGACGCTTGCTCTTGATGATTAAATGGATACTGGCTAATACGCCGAGCAGCGCACCAATCAACGTGGATAAAAGAATAGCCAACGAAAGCGGCATGTGTTTCTGACCGAAATAGAAATTCAGTTGCACCGGGTCGGCGTTCAGCACGGCAAACGCAACACCCAGCAAAACAATGACAAACAGGATGATTCCGTAAATAATTTTGGACATAGCGCACTCCAGTCAGCTTTCTGTACCTGTCCCCTACATACAAAAACACCGACATGAGACAAGTTGCTCAGGCCGGTGTTGATCCTGTGACATAATGTTATTGTGTAATTTCGACTTTACCCATACTGTCATTTACACGCTCGCGAAGTTCCTTGCCCGGCTTGAAATGCGGCACGTACTTGGCAGACAGCTTAACCGAGTCACCGGTTTTTGGGTTACGTCCGGTTCTTGGCGGGCGATAGTGCAGCGAAAAGCTGCCGAAACCACGGATTTCAATACGTTCCCCGCTGGACAGACATTGTGCCATGTGCTCCAGCATGGTCTTGACTGCCAGTTCCACGTCCTTATAGGCCAGTTGTTTCTGCTTTTGCGAGAGAATCTCAATGAGCTCTGATTTTGTCATTATTATCACTCCATCCTCTAGGCGGGGGCAAAGCCCCCTCTAGACCTGATTACTCATTTCCTTCAATCTTCTCTTTCAGTATATCACCTAATGTCGTAGTTGCAGGGGCCGCGGAGCGATTATAGTCATCAATCGCTGCTTTTTCGTCCTCATTGTCCTTGGCCTTGATCGACAGGTTGATGGTGCGATTTTTCTTATCGACGCCCATAAACTTGGCTTCGACTTCATCGCCCGCATTCAGGTGTGTCCGGGCATCTTCAACACGATCACGTGAGATTTCAGAAGCCCGCAGGTAACCTTCGATGGTATCACCCAGGTCAATGGTTGCGCCCTTGGCGTCCACTTCCGTGACGGTACCTTTAACGATACTGCCCTTGGGATTGGCCGCGACGAAATTGGTGAAGGGATCGGATTCCAGTTGCTTGATTCCCAGCGAAATGCGTTCCCGCTCCGGATCTACGGCCAGTACGACGGCTTCCAGGTCCTGGCCTTTCTTGTAATTGCGTACAGCATCTTCACCCGTGTCATTCCAGGAAATGTCAGACAGGTGAACCAGACCGTCAATGCCACCATCCAGGCCAATGAAAATACCGAAATCGGTAATCGACTTGATCTGGCCGGTAACCTTATCGCCCTTGTTGTGCGTTGCAGCAAAAGCTTCCCAGGGATTGTCCTGGCACTGCTTCATACCAAGCGAAATACGGCGGCGTTCTTCGTCGATATCCAGCACCACGACTTCCACTTCGTCGTCCAGCTGGACCACCTTGCTGGGGTGAATATTCTTGTTGGTCCAGTCCATTTCGGACACGTGTACCAGACCTTCGACACCGTCTTCGATTTCCACGAAACAGCCGTAATCGGCGATATTTGTGACCTTACCGAACAGGCGTTTGCCTTCCGGATAACGGCGTGCGATATCGGCCCATGGGTCGTCGCCCATCTGCTTCAGGCCCAGCGATACGCGCATACGGTCTTTATCAAACTTCAGGACTTTGACGGAAATCTCTTCACCAACATTCACGATTTCACTGGGATGCTTGACGCGTTTCCAGGCCATATCGGTGATATGCAGCAGGCCATCGACACCACCGAGGTCAACGAAAGCGCCGTAATCGGTCAGGTTTTTGACGATACCCTTGACCTCTGAACCTTCCTGCATGTTTGAAATCAGCGCATCGCGCTCTTCCGAACTTTCTTCTTCGACAACCGCACGACGCGATACCACGACGTTGTTACGGCGGCGATCCAGTTTGATCACCTTGAATTCCAGTTCCTTGCCTTCCAGGTAAGCGGTATCACGCACAGGACGAACATCGACCAGTGAGCCCGGCAGGAATGCACGTACATCACCCAGATCAACAGTGAATCCACCCTTGACCTTGTCGGTGATGATACCCATGACGGTTTCACCCGCTTCATGCGCAGCTTCGAGGCGTTTCCACGCTTCGGCGCGCTTGGCTTTTTCACGTGACAGACGCGTTTCTCCAAACCCGTCTTCGACCGCATCCAGCGCAACATCCACGGCATCGCCAATTTCGACGCTGACATTGCCCTGATCGTCTTTAAACTGTTCAATTGGAATCACGCCTTCAGACTTCAGTCCGGCGTTGATGATAACGAAATCGTTATTTACGGAAACAACGGTTCCCGTGATGATGGCACCCGGTACCATTTTGGTTTTTGAGAGGGATTCTTCAAAAAGTTCG
Source organism: uncultured Gammaproteobacteria bacterium (assembly GCA_937967995.1). Lineage (GTDB taxonomy): Bacteria > Pseudomonadota > Gammaproteobacteria > UBA6429 > Thiohalophilaceae > CALBTB01. Next base: position 129,961 of record CALBTB010000009.1, on the reverse strand, counting down.
GCAAAGCTTTCGCTCATGATTTTACTTACCTTGGCGGGACAAGCCCGGCATGTTGATGAGAGACTGGTGAGGATAATTCTCAGACTCTCCACGGCCCGCAGACCGTCGGTTGATTAAACACCAGATTCGAATAATCTTGCGATTGTCGAATCTACCTTTCTCGTACCATCAGCGTGGATGGAATCAGTTCCATTACCCGTTGTAACACGGCGTCGATAGCCAGCTCCGTTGTGTCCACAATGACGGCGTCCTTAGCCGGTTTCAGGGGGGATACAGCCCGGTTGGCATCGCGTTCATCACGCTCGGTGATATCCTGCACGAGGGCGGTGAGGCTAACACTATTTCCCTTTTCTTTCAACTGTTTATAGCGCCTTTTCGCACGCTCTTCGGTGCTGGCGGTAAGGAATACCTTTATGTCGGCGTCTGGAAAGACGGTCGTGCCCATGTCCCGCCCGTCAGCAACCAGCCCTGGCGGCTGACGAAAGTCCCGCTGACGTACCAACAGGGCTTCACGAACGGCTGGGACAGCTGCCACCACAGAGGCGGCATTTCCTGCTGATTCGGTTCGAATACCTTCTGTAACATCCTGATTATCAAGCATAATTCTGGGCTCATCGGCCAGGCTCGTGGCATTGAATGTTACCGGTAGATGCCGGGCATAACCTGACAGGGCCGTATGATCATCAAGCGATATCCCTGCCTTCTCGGCACCATAAGCTACCAGGCGGTAAAGCGCGCCGCTGTCCAGAAAATGCCAGCCCAGTTGCTGTGCCAGCAGGCGACTGACCGTCCCCTTGCCCGTACCGCTGGGGCCGTCAATGGTAATGACAGGAATTAATGCTTGCATGCGTTACTAACTGGTCCGGCCATACTGGTCTTCGAAGCGCACGATATCGTCTTCACCCAGATAACTGCCGGACTGGACTTCGATCATTTCCAGCGGAATCGCACCGGGATTCTCGAGCCGGTGTTTGGTACCGATCGGAATGAAAGTGGATTCGTTTTCAGAAACGATAAACGTGTCTTCGCCACGCGTCACTTTTGCCGTGCCATTCACGACCACCCAGTGTTCGGCACGATGATGATGCATTTGCAGGGATAATGCCGCACCCGGATTTACCGTGATACGCTTGACCTGGTAACGCTCGCCCACATCAATCGACTCGTAGGTGCCCCAGGGACGGTAAACACGCCGGTGAATCAGATGCTCCTCACGTTGTTCCTGCTTCAGCCATTCAACCACCTGCTTAACGTTCTGAACATGTTCGCGATCCGCCACCAGCACGGCATCGGCTGTTTCGATGACGATGGTATCCGACAGTCCAATTCCGGCTATGAACCGACCCTGACTCAGTAACATGGAATTTGACGAGGCAATCGTTTTTACATCCCCTTTCACGACATTACCATCGGCATCCTTGCTGCCGATTTCCCACAGTGCCGCAAACGCGCCCACATCCGACCATTGTGCCTGCAAGGGTACAACTGCAGTCTGTTCTCCATACTGGTCAGCCAGTTTTTCCATTACTGCATAGTCAATGGAATCACTGGGTGAATTAAGGAAGGCCTGCTTATCAGCCCGAAAAAAATCCTGATCGCGTGTCCCTTTTTCATAGGCCGTTTTACAGGCTGCAACCATGTTTGGGTTGAACGTCTGCAAATAATCCAGCCATACTTTTGGTTTTAACATGAACATACCACTGTTCCAGTAGTATTCACCCGATGTCACATAAGACTGGGCCGTTTCTCTGTCCGGTTTTTCTACAAACCGATTAATGCGGTAACTGTCCTGACCTGAATTTTTTTCACCACGTTGAATATAACCATACCCCGTTTCCGGACGGTCAGGCACGACACCAAATGTCACCACATGGTCTTTTGCTGCCAGGGCCGCGGCTTCCGATATTGCCTGGTTAAATGCGTCTGTATCCTGAATGACGTGGTCGGCCGGCATCACCAACATGACGTCATCGTCGTTATTCATGGCTAACGCGGCAAGCGTTAGCGCCGGTGCGGTATTGCGGCCTTCAGGCTCGAGAATGATCTGATGATTGTCTTTCTGTATGGCACGTAATTGTTCCGCCACCAAAAAACGATGTTCTTCATTACAAACCACCAGGACATCGTCTGCCACATTCGGCACATGCTGTACACGCAGCACCGTGTCCTGCAGCATCGTGTTATTGTTTACCAGTGGTAATAACTGTTTTGGGTAAAGTTGCCGGGACAATGGCCACAGGCGTGTACCCGATCCACCTGAGAGTATGACTGGTATGATTTTCATGACTTAACCCGTCGTCTCCGTAATTTTTAATCCTGTATCACCTGCCAGTTTTGAAAATCCAGGGAACGATGTATTCACATTGGCACAGTCCCTGATCGTAATGGTACCCTGTGCGCGCAACGCCGCGATGGCGAAACTCATTGCAATACGGTGATCGCCATGACTCTCGACAGTGCCTGATTTCAGTTGTCCGCCCTGAATAATCATGCCGTCTTGCGTGGCGCGTGCATCAATGCCGAGTTCAACCAGGCCATCGGCCATCACCTGAATGCGATCGCTCTCTTTAACACGCAGTTCCCGTGCATCGGTTAATACGGTTTCACCCTCGGCGCAGGCGGCAGCAATAAAGATGGCCGGAAACTCGTCGATGGCCAGCGGTACCTGTTCCGGTGGAATATGAATACCGTTCAATCGTGATGCACGCACACGTATATCCGCCACCGGCTCGCCACCCACAACCCGTTCATTCTGTAATTCTATATCGGCGCCCATCATCTTCAGAATATTAATGACGCCAATGCGGGTTGGATTGATACCGACATGGGTCAGCGTCAGATCGGAGCCATCCGCAATACAGGCGCCCACGATAAAAAATGTTGCAGACGAAATGTCGGCCGGCACATCAATATCGCAGGCCGTGAGTTTACCGCCACCCTGCAGACAGATTTTATTCCCATTCGTCTCGACCGGGTAACCAAATCCACGCAACATGCGCTCGGTGTGATCGCGGGTCGGTGCCGGTTCAGTCACACAGGTCGACCCATTGGCATACATACCGGCGAGTAACAAACTGGATTTGACCTGCGCGCTTGCCACCGGCATGGCATAGCTGATTCCGGACAACGATTGATTTCCTGTTATGGTTACTGGCGGTGTGCCCTGCTCGGTGGTTTTTATTCGGCAACCCATTTTTGATAACGGATCAGTCACACGACGCATCGGACGTGTGCTCAGCGACTGATCACCGGTCAACGTACAATTAAATTTCTGCGCTGCAAACAAACCGGTTAATAATCGCATCGAGGTACCGGAATTTCCCAGATCAATGTCTTCATCTGGCTGCCGTAATCCATGCATGCCGACACCATGAATCGTCACGTCGCCATTTGTTGGTCCATCAATTTGTACTCCAAGTGCGCGAAAGGCATTGAGCGTGGCGAGGTTATCCTCACCCTGCAAAAAACCGCTGATATGTGTCACACCTTGTGCCAGCGAACCCAGCATGATGCTTCGATGTGAAATGGACTTGTCGCCCGGCACACGGATTGACCCACTGAGAACCCCGCCGGGTTTTATCTGAAACTGAATATTACTACTGCTCATACACTATCCACAAAACTGATCCCGCGCCTTTTTGGCACGCACAAATGTTGCCTTGATAAATTCACTGTCACCCTGTTCAATCGCTTCTGTCAATCGGTGCAGATCCAGATTAAATGCGCGCAACACCTTCACCAGCTCTTCACGGTTTGAAACACAGATGTCATGCCACATGGTCGGATCACTGGATGCGATTCGCGTAAAATCACGAAAGCCACCGGCTGCGTAGTCAAATATTTCCTGCTTGTCATCCTTTCTGGCCAGCGTATCGACAAGCGCATAGGCCAGCATATGCGGTAGATGGCTGGTCGCCGCCAGGACTTCATCATGGTGCTGGGCCTGCATCTCAATGACCTCGGCGCCACAGGCCTGCCACATGTTTCTCACCGTATTCAACGCATTGGGTGATGTTTTTTCTGGCGGCGTGAGAATAACCCGCCGGTCCTGAAATAATTCTGCAATGGACGCTTCCACGCCGCTTTTCTCGATACCCGCAATCGGATGCGCGGGCACCAGTCCCGCCGGTACCTTGCCGAAAATTTCCTGCGCCTGATCAATGACACACTGCTTGGCGCTGCCGACATCCGTTATCACCCTGTCATCGGACATTATGTTCCGCAAAGACATAAACACGGACGGCATGGCACCCAGCGGCGTGGCAATCAGAATCACATCGGCATCCTGAGCGGCCGATTTGAAATCCGTTGTTGCCTCGTCAACGACACCCAGTTTTTTAGCCACGTCAAGATGCTGTTGATTTCGGCTGGCACCGACAATCTCACCGACAGCATTCGCGGCACGCAGGGCACGCGCGACAGAACCACCGATCAATCCAACACCGATGATACATAATCGATTTATGCTGACTGAATTCGTCATGCTGCCAGTACCTTTTTTAATGCATCAAGACAGAAACGGTTCTCCTTCTCTGTGCCGATAGTAATGCGCAGATGATTCGGCATCGCGTAATTCGCCACCGGACGAACAATGACACCATGCCGTAATAATGCCTGGTAGACAGGTGCCGCCGGTTTACCCAGGTCGACACTGACAAAATTACCGGCCGACTGAATATAATCGAGTCCCATGTCATCAAAAGCCTTGTACATTTGCTGCAGACCGGCCTGATTCAACGCGACACTCTTATTCATATGATCCGTATCACCCAGAGCCGCCGCTGCCGCACGTAGTGCAAAACTATTGACATTAAACGGCTGCCGTACGCGATTAAGCAGGTCGGCAATTTTGCTGTTTGACACCGCATAACCAACGCGTAATCCCGCCAGGCCATACGCCTTGGAAAACGTACGTGTCACGATCAGGTTTTCATAGTGCGGCAACATCGTAATTCCATTCGGATACTGACTGATATTCATCACCGGGTCGCTGGCATACTCAAAGTAGGCTTCATCAAGTACCACTAAAACGTGCGACGGACATCGATCGAGAAATCCTCGTAACGTTGACTCGTCCAGCCAGGTACCCGTTGGGTTGTTTGGGTTGGCGATAAAAATCAGTCGCGTGTTATCCGTGATCGCCGCCAACATGGCATCCAGGTCATGGCCCCAGTCTTTTGCTGCAACAACACCGTGCTGCGCCCCTATCGCCTGTGTCACGATCGGGTAAACCGCGAATGCATGCTGTGAATAAATAATTTGCTGATCCGCGCTGACAAAAGTGCGCGCAATAATTTCCAGCACGTCATTGGAACCGTTGCCTAAAGTTAACTGCTCCGGTTTTACTGCCAGTATTTCAGACAATGCCTGTTTGAGCTGAAAACCATTGCCATCAGGATAACGCGCCAGTTCCGATTCAAGACCGGACAGTGCCTTGATCGCAAGCGGACTCGGACCGAGTGGATTTTCATTGGAAGCCAGCTTAACAACCGTGCTCAGACCCAGTTCACGTTGTAGCTCTTCCACCGGTTTACCCGGCTGATAAGGTTGCAGCGCACGCACACCTTCAACCGCCAAGTCACAAAAATCTGCTGACATGTGCATCGTGCTTACAGAACGGCTCTCGGGTAGGAACCCAGCACCTTGACGAAACTGGCGGCTTTCTCCAGATCAGCAATCGCCTGCGCCACATTGGGTTCATCACGGTGCCCTTCGAAATCGATAAAGAATACATAGTCCCACATGCCGCGACGCGAAGGACGCGACTCGATGCGTGTCATCGAAATGCGGTTTTTCACCAGCGGTTCGAGAATCGCATGCAGTGCACCGGGCTTGTTATGCGTGGATATCAGCAACGAGGTTTTGTCCGCGCCGCTGGCCGGTGTAACCCGTTTGCCAATCACCAGGAAGCGCGTGGTATTGTCCGGTTCATCCTCAATGTTTTTGGCCAGTATATTCAGGCCATAAATCTCGGCTGCCGTCTCTCCGGCTATCGCTACGGAATTGGGCTTTTCTGCTGTCAGGCGTGCCGCCTCGGCATTGCTGCTGACATCACGCTGCTCGACCGTGGGTAAATTGACTTCCAGCCATTTGCGACACTGGGCCAGTGACTGCTGATGTGAATAAATGATACTTGCCTGATCCAGTGACGTGATCTTGCCCATCAGATGGTGATGAATACGTAATTCCACTTCGCCGCAAATGTTAAGACTGGAATTCATGAATTCATCCAGCGTGTGATTGACGACACCTTCGGTTGAGTTTTCGACCGGCACAACACCGTATGACGCGTTGCCGGATTCCACCTCCCGAAACACATCATGAATACTGGCCATCGGCAGTGGTTTGACGGAATGCCCGAAATGTTTCAACACGGCGGCCTGAGTAAAGGTCCCTTCCGGACCGAGGAAGGCGATGCTCATCACCTGTTCCAGCGCCAGGCAGGCAGACATGATTTCACGAAACAGGCGGGCAATTTCCTCGTCGCTCAGGGGTCCTTCGTTACGCTGTTTGACGGTGCGAAGTACCTGGGCTTCCCGCTCGGCGCGGTAAAAGTTGGTATCGTCAGAACTGTTTTTGGCGAGCGCAACCTGCTGAGCCAGCTTCGCACGCTCGTTCAGTAACTGCTGGAGCTGCTCATCCAGTTTATCAATCTGTTCGCGTAGCTTGCCAAGTTCGTTTGCCATCAGTCTGTCTGTTATATGGCTCGTGTCGCCAGAACACCTTTGATGTTGTTGATATCTGATATTACGTTATTCGCAATTGCCTGGTCTACATCCACCAGCGTATAGGCCAGGTCAGCGCGGGACTTGTTGAGCATATCGACAATATTCAGGTTATGTTTGGCCAGCGCCGTCGATATCTGTCCCAGCATATTTGGCACGTTATTGTTGACGATACAGATGCGGAAGCCTTCAGTGCGATCCATCTGGACGTTGGGGAAATTCACGGAATTGGTAATCGTCCCGTTCTCCAGATAATTGCGTAATTGCTCAGCGACCATGATGGCGCAGTTGTCTTCCGCTTCCGTCGTCGAGGCACCCAGATGCGGGAAACTGTAGATTCGTGGCTGACCTTTGAAACTGTTGCTGGGGAAATCGTTGACATAGGCATAGACTTTTTCTTCGCGCACCGCGTCCAGTAACGCCGCATTATCGACAATGCCATCGCGTGCAAAGTTGAGAATCACAACATTCTTCTTCATCAGTTTGATGCGATCGGCGTTAACCAGATTACGCGTCGCATCAATGAGCGGCACATGAAAGGTGATGAAATCCGCCTTGCTGAACACCTGTTCAACACTGGCTGCCTTTTCCACGTTTGCGGAAAGCTGCCAAGCGCCTTCAACCGTCAGGCCGGGATCAAAACCAATCACTTTCATGCCGAGGTCCAGTGCCATGTTTGCCACGCTACGGCCGATTGCACCAAGACCGATGACACCCAGCGTCCTGCCCGGTAATTCAAATCCGGCAAACTGTTTTTTACCGGCCTCAACCAGTTTATGCAGTTCTTCTTCACCTGCATCCAGGCCCTGCACATATTGCCAGGCATTCACCAGGTTACGACAGCCGATTAACATACCCGCCAGCACCAGTTCCTTGACGGCATTGGCATTCGCGCCCGGTGCGTTAAAGACCGGAATACCCAGTGATGAAAGCTTATCAACCGGAATGTTATTCACACCCGCGCCGGCCCGTGCCACTGCCTTGAGGCTGGGCGGAATATCCATGTCATGCATATTAAAGGAACGCAGCATGATGGCATCCGGATGGGTGATTTCAGACGCAACTTCGTAAAGCTCTCTGGGAAGTCGTTCCAGTCCGGCCAGGGAAATATTGTTCAGTGTTAAAATCTTGTACATCACTTACCCGTAACGTTTTTCAAACTCATTCATAAATTCAATCAGCGCATCAACACCGGCTTCCGGCATGGCGTTATAGATACTGGCGCGCATACCACCGACCGAACGATGCCCTTTGAGGGTTTTGAGTCCCTGCGTGTCTGCCTCTTCGAGAAATGTTTTATCGAGTTCATCACTCGCCAGCGTAAACGGGACATTCATCCAGGAGCGGCTTTGTTTTTCTACCGGATTGGCATAGAACGCGGAATCATCAATCGCTGCATACAACTTGTCAGCCTTACGTTTGTTGATGTCTGCCATGGCGGATAAACCACCTTGCTGTTTGATCCAGTCAAACACCAGCCCGGCCAGGTACCAGGCATACGTCGGCGGAGTGTTCAGCATGGAATCATTGTCTGCCATTTTCTGATAATCAAATACGCCAGGCGTATTTTTTATCACCGTGCCCATCAGATCCTTTCTGACGATCACCAGTGTCAGTCCGGCCGGCCCGATATTTTTCTGTGCACCGGCGTAAATCAACCCGAACTTCGTGACATCAATCGGTCGCGACAAAATGGTTGACGACATATCGACGACCAGCGGCACATTGCCGGCATCGGGAACCCAGTGAAACTCCACACCACCAATCGTTTCATTGGGTGTGTAATGCAGGTAGGCCGCATCCTTATCCAGTTTCCATGTATCGAAAGACGGAATCGTCGTAAAGTTATCGTTTTCACTGCTGGCGACAACATTCACGTCACAATACTGTTTTGCTTCTGCAATGGCCTTTTTAGACCATGCACCGGTGTTGACGTAATCGGCACTGGTTTTACCGCGTAGCAGGTTCATCGGTACCATCGAGAATTGCGCCGTCGCCCCGCCCTGTAAAAACAACACGGCATAATCATCCGGAACGGCCAGCAATTCGCGCAAATCCGCTTCGGCTTTTGCCGCTATGCTCATGAATTCCTTGCCGCGATGGCTCATCTCCATGACAGACATGCCGGTACCCTGCCAGTCCAGCATTTCCTGTTGTGCTTTTTCCAATACCGCTGTCGGCAACATGGCCGGTCCAGCACTAAAATTGAAACAACGTGACATGCGTTTCATACCTTCTATTACTTGCGAATTAATACGAGAGTCTAAATCAGGACGTGTTTGCGGCAATTATTCTTCCTGCCCGGATTCCGCTTCGACATAGGCAATGCGCTCAATGCCGGAAAGTTTTTCATCGTCATCCAGACTGATGAGTTTGACACCCTGTGTGTTACGACCCATCACGGAAATCTCGTCCGTACGGGTCCGCACCAGTGTTCCACCACTGGTAATTAACATAATTTCGTCACCATCGTGCACCAGTTCCGCACCGGTCACCAGACCATTACGTTTAGTTGTCTGAATGGAAATGACACCCAGACCGCCACGGCCGTGTACCGGATAGTCAGATACCGCCGTGCGTTTGCCATAACCGTTTTCCGTTGCCGTCAGCACATAACCTTCATTGGCCTGGATGAGTGAAATCACCTTGTGATTTTCACCCAGCTTGATACCCCTGACACCGACCGCATTACGTCCCATCGGGCGCACATCCTTTTCATTGAAGCGAATCGCCTTGCCACTGCTGCTGAACAGAATCACGTCCTGATCGCCAGACGTCAGTTCCACACCGACCAGGTGATCGCCTGCTCGCATTTCGATGGCAATAATGCCGGATGAACGCGGCCGTGAAAAATCCTTGAGCGGTGTTTTCTTAACGGTGCCGTTTTGCGTACAGAAAAACACAAACATGTCTTCGCTATATTCGCGAATCGGCAACATTTCATTAATGCGCTCGCCTTCACTTAGCGGTAACAGGTTGACGATGGGTTTACCACGCGCCGTACGACCGGCCTGTGGCAGTTCGTAAACTTTCAGCCAGTACACCTTGCCGATGTTGGAGAAACACAGAATCGTGTCATGGGTGTTGACGACAAACAGCTTGTCGATAAAGTCTTCTTCCTTCACCGAGGTTGCCGCCTTGCCTTTACCACCACGTCGCTGTGCCGCATATGCCGTTAACGGTTGTGACTTGGCATAACCTTCATGTGACAGGGTGACCACCACGTCTTCTTCGGTAATGAGATCTTCAATGGTCAGGTCTTCCTGGCTGGCAATAATTTCTGTTCGCCGTTCATCACCGTATTGATCACGAATTTCAGTCAGCTCATCACGAATTACCTGCATGAGGCGATCGGCAGAATTGAGAATATCGAGCAGGTCGGCAATCCTGGCGAGGAATTCCTCGTACTCCTTGATAATCTTGTCCTGCTCCAGTCCGGTCAGGCGATGCAAACGCATATCCAGAATCGCCTGTGCCTGCGCATCCGACAGGTTATATTTTCCGTTGACCAGACCAAATTCGTCAGACAAGCCTTCCGGCCGTGATGCTTCGGCTCCGGCCCGTTCCAGCATCTGTGTCACCACACCCGGGCCCCAGGGTGTTGCCATGAGTTTTTCTTTTGCTTCTGCCGGTGAGGCTGCTGCCTTGATCATGGCAATGATTTCGTCGATGTTGGCCAGGGCAATGGCCAGGCCTTCGAGAATATGGGCACGTTCGCGTGCCTTGCGTAAGTCGTAAACCGTACGACGTGTGACCACTTCACGACGATGCCGAATAAAGGCTTCCAGGATCTGCTTGATGTTCAGTAATCGCGGCTGGCCATCGACCAGCGCCACCATGTTGATACCGAACACTGTCTGTAACTGGGTATGCTGATACAGGTTGTTGATCATCACATCGGCGGATTCACCACGACGCAGTTCAATCACCACACGCATGCCATCCTTGTCGGATTCATCGCGCAAACCGTTACTGGCGATGCCGTCGATTTTTTTATCTTTGACCAGCTCGGCGATGCGTTCAATCAGCCGCGCCTTGTTGACCTGGTAAGGCAATTCCGTGATGACAATGGTCTGTTTACTCGATTTGGGATCTTCTTCGATCTCGGTACGTGCACGCACATAAATGCGTCCGCGTCCGGTTGCATAGGCTTCGGCAATACCCCGCGCACCATTGATAATGCCGGCGGTAGGAAAATCCGGGCCGGGAATGATCTGCATGAGATCAACAATGGAAATTTCCGGTGTATCAATAACGGCCAGGCAACCGTTGATAATTTCAGTCAGGTTGTGTGGCGGAATATTGGTGGCCATGCCCACCGCAATACCTGCCGAGCCGTTAACCAGCAGATTCGGGATGCGGGCCGGCAGAATTTCCGGTTCCTGTTCGGTTTCGTCATAGTTGGCGACAAAGTCGACGGTTTCGCGATCGATATCAGCGAGTAGTTCATGCGCGATGCGCGCCATGCGCACTTCGGTGTAGCGCATGGCCGCCGGGGCGTCACCATCAACCGAGCCAAAGTTACCCTGCCCGTCCACCAGCATGTAGCGCAGTGAAAACGGCTGCGCCATACGCACGATGGTGTCGTACACAGCCGCATCACCGTGCGGATGGTATTTACCGATGACATCACCCACCACGCGGGCGGATTTTTTATAGGGGCGGTTCCAGTCGTTACCGAGTTCGCGCATGGCATAAAGCACGCGACGGTGCACCGGTTTGAGTCCATCGCGCACGTCCGGCAGGGCGCGACCGACAATGACGGACATGGCGTAGTCCAGATAGGACTGGCGCATCTCCTCTTCGATGTTGATGGGTAAAACTTCTTTGGCAAATTCAGCCATTGGCGCTGTCTGGGCTCGTTCGTTTAATCTTTATATTTGGTATAAGTGCTCATTGCAGTCTGCCATCTCAGAGCACGTGAAGGCCGGATTATACCACAGCAGTGGGCCACACGGCATCATTCGAAAAGTCCCTCAAAGGCCGGGTACGGGCGGCTGGCAGCAAATGCTTGGTTAAAATTCAGGACTTTTTGGACATAGCCAGCATTTTTTGTGCATTCGGCTGCTCAATGATACCGCGCTCGCTGACAAATGCATCGATCAGGGACGCGGGTGTCACATCGAACACCGGATTCCAGGCCTGCGCCCGGGTCGGGGCGAAGCGTTCGTTGCCCCACTGCAGGACTTCCTGTTGCTCACGAAACTCGATGGGAATGTCATCGCCCGTTTCGATCTGCATATCCACCGTACTCCACGGCGCCACAACCATGAATTTCACGCCATGCTGGCGCGCCAGCACCGCCAGGTTGTAAGTACCAATCTTGTTGGCCACATCCCCATTCGCCGCGACGCGATCCGCGCCCACGATCACCCAGCCGGGCCGTTGCTGTTTCATCAGGCTGGCAGCCGCGCCTTCCGTAAATAACTGCACGGGAATGTCATCATGAATTAATTCCCAGGCGGTAAGGCGAGCACCCTGAAACCAGGGCCGGGTTTCACCCGCATACACCTGGCTGATCTTGCCATCAGCGAAGGCATGCCGAATCACACCCAGTGCCGTACCATAACCACCCGTCGCCAGTGAACCGGTATTGCAATGCGTTATCACACTGCGCGACAGTTTATCTTTTATTAGTGAAGCGCCATACGCGCCCATTTTCAGGTTGGCCTGCAGGTCAGCTTCATGTATCTGCCTGGCTGCGTTTAACAGCGGTTCAAACGGATCACCCTGCACCGCATCGATCACGCTTTGCATGCGATGAATAGCCCAGGCCAGGTTAACTGCCGTGGGACGTGCCTGTGCCAATGTTTGCAAATCTTCCGCGAGTGCCGACTTCCAGTTATTCGCATCCTGTTGATAATGATGTCTTGCCGCCATGACGATTCCGTACGCCGCCGTGATGCCGATTGCCGGTGCACCTCTTACCACCATCTGTCGAATCGCATCGGCGGTTTGCGTGATGTTCCGACAACTCAGCCAGCTTTCTTCATGTGGTAGACGACGCTGATCGAGCAGCAACAGATGATCGTCCTGCCATTGAATTGCGCGAATGGTGTCATGTTGTTCAGACATGGCGCGATTGTCTTGAATTGAATAAACACTTGCAAGCGCTAAATGGTTGTCAGACACTGTGCGCCATGCAAGTGGATACCCGTATTGATGCACGCTGGATCATTCCTGTCGAACCTGCCGACACCGTCTGGCAGGATCATAGCGTCATCATTCATGATGGTCGCATCGTTGACATCCTTCCCACAACGGATGTCGAAAAAAATTACCAGGCCCAGTCCCACACGGTTCTTGATCAACATATTCTCGCTCCCGGACTCATCAATGCGCATACCCACGCCGCTATGAACCTGCTACGTGGTTATGCCGATGACCTGCCATTGATGACCTGGCTGCAGGATCATATCTGGCCGGCCGAAGCGAAATGGGTCAGCAACGAGTTTGTGTTCGATGGTAGCCTGCTGGCCTGTGCAGAAATGATTCGTGGTGGTGTTACCTGTTTTGCCGACATGTACTTTTTTCCGGAGAGTACCGCCCGTGCCGTGGAACACAGTGGCATGCGCGCCGTGATCGGTCTGATCACGATAGACTTTCCGTCTGCCTATGCGCAGGATGCACAGGATTATCTGCAAAAGGGCCTGCAACTGCATGACCAGTTGCACAATCATTCCCTGATTACCACCATGTTCGCACCGCACGGCCCGTATACCGTGAGCGATAAACCATTGCAAAAAATCGCCACACTGGCCGAAGAGCTGGATATCCCCATTCATATTCATTTACATGAAACAAATGACGAGATTCAACAATCGCTGGATCAATATGGTGTACGTCCCATCGAACGACTGGATAAGCTTGGTTTACTGACACCGCGCCTGTTATGTGTGCACATGACGCAACTCGTCGAGCAGGAAATCGAACTGCTGGCCCAAACCGGTGCACACGTGGTGCACTGCCCGGAATCCAATATGAAACTGGCCAGTGGCTTTTGTCCGCTGCAGACATTGCATGACGCCGGCATCAATGTGGCACTCGGCACGGATGGCGTGGCCAGTAACAACGACCTGGATATGATTGGTGAAATGCGCAGTGCTGCGCTGCTGGCCAAGGTGGTCGCAAAACGGGCGGACAGTGGTGATGCACAAAGCATACTGCGTATGGCCACTATCAATGCTGCACGTGCACTGGGACTGGATAACACAATCGGTTCGATTGAACGCAACAAGGCGGCTGACCTGTTTGCGATTCGAGTCGACAACATCGAATCACTGCCGTTGTATGAACCCATTACGCACCTGGTGTATTCCGCCAACCGCAATGATGTGTCACACGTCTGGGTAGCGGGCCGTTTACTGATGCGGGACCGGGTTCTGACAACGTTAGATATCAACGAGTTAGCCGATACCGCCCGGCAATGGCAGTCGCGTATTCAGGCACAGGATTAATTCGACGGTACTTATCGACGCGACGAAATTTCGCTATGCTTGGGCTATGACAAATACGAACAAGGCCAATGTCGACTACGACGAAGTCAGCAAATTTGAAGCGCTGGCTGCACGCTGGTGGGATCCGGAAAGTGAATTCAAACCCCTGCATGATATCAATCCACTACGTCTTGAATATATCGATCGTCGCGCCGGCCTGAACGGTAAACGCGTTCTGGACGTGGGATGTGGTGGCGGTATTCTGAGTGAAAGCATGGCCCTGCGGGGTGCCGATGTCACCGGTATCGACATGGCCGATACCCCGCTGACCGTGGCACGCCTGCATCAGCATGAATCAAACGTCAAAGTCGACTATCACAAATCGACCGTGGAAGATTTCGCCGCCGCGCATCCACAGTCATTTGATGTCGTTACCTGCCTGGAAATGCTTGAACACGTACCGAATCCGGCCTCGGCGATCAATGCGATTGCAAAACTGGTAAAACCCGGTGGGCATATTTTTCTTTCCACCATCAATCGCAATCCCAAGTCATTCCTGTTTGCCATTGTCGGCGCCGAATATGTCTTACGGCTGTTACCAAAAGGTACGCACGAGTATAAAAAATTTCTCAAGCCATCAGAACTGGCCAACTGGTCACGGGAATCCGGACTGAGTGTCATGGAAATTACCGGCATGACTTACAACCCGTTCACACGTAAATACAGCCTGGGCTTCGATGTCGACGTCAATTATCTGATGCATTGCCAGAAACAGGATGAAGCATGATCAACGACGCAGCTATTCAGGGTGCCAATGCAGGAAATCACAATTAAAGCCGTATTTTTTGATCTGGACGGCACGTTTGCCGATACTGCACCGGATCTCGCCGATGCCCTGAACAAAACACTTGTGGCACACCACAAACAACCCCTGCAACTCGAACAGATACGCCCGGTCGTCTCCCATGGCGGTAAGGCATTAATCGAGCTGGGCTTTGGTATACCGGACAGTGACCCGGAGTTTGAAGATCTGCGTCAGGAATTACTGGCCTACTATCAACAGGATCTGGCGACGCATACCCAGCTTTTTACCGGCATCACCGAATGTCTTGTCGAACTCGATGCGCAACAAATCAAATGGGGTATCGTGACCAATAAGCCCGGCTGGTTAACCGAACCTTTGATGTCTTCATTACAACTGCCGAGCAGGCCGTGCAGTGTCGTCAGTGGAGATACGTTACAGGAAAAAAAACCACACCCGGCTCCGTTGTTACATGCCTGCCAGCAATGTCAGGTGGAACCGGCGAACGCCATGTATATTGGTGATGCACAAAGGGATATCGAAGCCGGCAGACGCGCCGGTATGTTTACCGTAATCGCCAGCTACGGTTACATTGGCCAGAATGACGATACCTGTAACTGGCAGGCTGATGCCGCGATTGATCGGCCACAGTCGCTACTGCCCCTGCTGACCTCCCTGCAAAACAGGTCAGAACCCACGGATCGCTATGCCGGTTGATACTTATATATATCTTGCTGCCGCTGCCAGCGGGGGATTACTCGTCGGCATTCTGGCTTGTGTAATCATTTACCAGCGCAAACTCGCTCAGTTACGAAACCAGAACACCGAGTTGAAAACCACGCTGGAACTGGAAATTCGTAACTACAATGAAAAAATAAAAACCCTGGAAGAAGCCCGCAAGCAACTGGCCGAGACATTTAACGCCCTGTCTGGTCAGGCACTTCAACAGAATAACGAGGCCTTTTTGAAACTGGCCACGGAAAACCTCAAACAGTTTCACATCCATGCGCAAAGTGATCTTGAAAAACGCGAGAAATCGATCGAGAACCTGGTCAAGCCGATTCGCGAAGCACTGGAGAAAACCGAAAAACAGATTCACAACATCGAAAAGGAACGCAAGGAATCGTATGGCGCATTGAATTCACATCTGGAGTCCATGACCCGCACCCAGGAAGCCCTGCATCACCAGACCCGCGCACTGGTAACGGCATTAAGACGACCTGAAGTCCGTGGTCAATGGGGTGAGATGACATTGAAACGCCTGGCTGAACTCGCCGGCATGGTCGAACACTGTGACTTTTATCAGCAGACCAGCGTTGAGAATGAAGACAGTCGCATGCGACCTGACATGGTTGTCCGTATGCCAGATCAACGTGATATCGTTGTGGATGTAAAAACACCGCTTGATGCTTATCTCAGTGCCATTGAGGCACAGGACGACGAGGCACGTAACCATCACCTGCAACGTCATGCAAAAAACGTTCGGCAACGCGTTAACGAACTGGCCAGCAAGGCTTACTGGTCACAGTTCAAGAATGCGCCAAACTTTGTTGTCTTGTTTATTCCCGGTGAACAGTTTCTGAGTACCGCACTGGATGTGGATCGTAACCTGCTGGAAGATGCGTTACGGCAACACGTTATTCTGGCTACACCCACCAGTTTCGTGGCGTTGTTACGTGCTATTGCTTATGGCTGGCGGCAGGAACAACTGGCAAAAAATGCCGAAGTCATTCGTAAAGTCGGTGAAGATCTATACCAACGACTGGGCGTATTTGCCAACCACCTGCAAAAACTTGGTCGTAGCCTGGACAGTAGTCTCAAGTCCTATAACAGCGCCGTTGGTTCTTTTGATTCACGCGTATTACCCGGCGCCCGCAAGTTTACTGAACTGGGTATTGCAGATGGTAACGAACTGGAGGAACCTCGCCAGATTGAAACGGCCGTCAAACAGGTCGATGCCTAGTCTTTTAGCTTGCCCTTGATGTCACTACCCAGTTTCTCGATGCTTTCGCCGGCCTTCTCGACCCCTTCACCGATTTTTGTTTTGAGTTTGTCCTGAACGGTCTTTTCTTCAAACGGGTTACTGTAAAACTTTTTATCTTTACCGATGTTGACACCAAACCACAATCCCACTAGCGTGCCTAACACGGCCCCGATAATAAATGGCTTTAAAGATTTCATGGCTGCCTCCGACTAGATTTACCTGTACAGTATACGCACAATGTCAGAAATTCAACCTCAAAACATTGCTTCAGCCTACGCACATTGTCTGGCCATTGCGCAGAACCATTACGAAAACTTTCCCACCGCGTCTTTTCTGCTCAACCCGACACAACGCAATGCCACCGCGGCCATCTACGCCTTTGCCCGAACAGCCGATGATATCGCCGATGAAGGTAACCTCGATGCGGCGACACGCCATCAACAGATGGACAAACTGCAGGACTGCTTAAGCCGGTGCTATCTGAATGATAACTGTCCTGACCCGATTTTTATTGCGCTTGCCGATACGATTCAGCGTTACGCAATACCGGAGCAAACACTGGCCAGCCTGCTGGTTGCGTTCAACATGGACATCGATAAACAGCGTTATGCGGACTTTGAGGAATTAATCGAATATTGTACCCATTCCGCCAACCCGGTTGGTGAACTGGTATTGCGCATCCATGGCTGCTGCAGCGATCAGGCTTTAATGTATTCCAATGCCATCTGTAGCGCCCTGCAACTGATTAACTTTCTGCAGGACATCGATGAAGACTTGCAGCAACGCAATCGTATCTACATTCCCATGAATGAAATGCGTGCTTTTTCTGTGTCAGAAGACGCCCTGCGTGCACGGCGTAATTCACCGGAACTCCACGCCCTGCTGCAACATCAGTTAGTTCGTGCCAGAAACATGCTGTTAACCGGCAGCCAACTAGTCGACATGCTGCACGGTAAGCTCAAACTGGTGATTAAACTGACCATTTGTGGTGGGCTGACGGTGTGCGATAAATTACAGCAACGCCAGGACAGTTTCACCCGACCCCGGCTATCCCGCCTGGACTGGGTAAAAATTACACTGCGTGCATTTGGTTTTAGCGCAGACAGGGCCCGTGCTAAAATTCAGCAAACGCAGAATCCGGAATAACAGACAGCAATGACCCCCCAGGAATATTGTCAGCAAAAAGCGGCCAGCAGCGGTTCCAGCTTTTATTACAGTTTTCTCTCCCTGCCGGACGACAAACGTCTGGCCATAACTGCGTTATATGCCTTTTGCAGGGAAGTCGATGACATTGTCGACAGCCCCGGCGAGCTACATATCAAGGGTACCAAGCTGTCCTGGTGGCGAGGTGAAATCGATCAGCTTTATTCGGGTACTCCGCAGCATCCAATTACCCGTGCATTAAAACCGGTACTTGAACAGTTCGATCTGCCCCGGGAACACTTTCTTGAAATCATTGATGGCATGGAAATGGATTTACATCCCAGACGCTACGCATCGTTCAAGGACCTGAGTCTGTATTGTTACCGGGTGGCCAGTGTCGTGGGACTGATGTCGGCGGAAATTTTTGGTTACCAGGATCGTAAAACACTGAAATACGCCCATGACCTCGGTATCGCCTTTCAACTGACGAACATACTGCGCGACATTCAGGACGATTTAGCCCATGAGCGTGTGTATCTGCCGCAGGATGAATTACAGCAATATGGAATAACAGAAATGAATATTCGCCAGCGCGAATGTACTGACCAGTTTAAAAACTTCATGCAGTTCCAGATTGAACGGGCAAAACACTATTACCAACGTGCTTTTGAACAATTACCCGAATCGGATCGCTATGCACAACGCACCGGCATCATTATGGCAGCCATTTACCACAAACTGCTGGATAAAATCGCACAGGATCCTTGCCGTGTACTGAATGGTCGCATCAGCCTGACGCCGGTGCACAAACTCTGGATCGCCTGGCGCACCAGTCGTCGCGAAACCCGTCGCTATCGTCAAACCAGTCGGCAACAGGCCCATGCCTGAACAGGATAATCCGGTCATTGTTGTCGGTGGCGGCTGGGCTGGTCTCAGTTGTGCTGTTGAATTAAGCCTGGTGGGTCACCGCGTCATCGTGCTGGAATCGGCCCGGCAACTGGGTGGCCGTGCACGCCGTGTTGCCTTTGAAGACATTCCGGTGGATAACGGACAACATTTATTAATCGGCGCTTATCGACATACGCTTTCATTATTAAAACGCCTGAATATTTCGCTGGATGAAGCTTTATTGCGAGAACGGCTCAACCTGCACATGCGGGACTGTCGAGGCAGGCACTATGAATTGTCATCGATGCAACTGCTGGCTCCATTAAATCTCCTGTTTGGATTACTGACCGCACGCGGTTTCAGCCTGAAAGAAAAATGGCGTGCCATACAGTTTGGCGCGCGCCTGTTTACCAATGCTGTCATCATCGAGGACGATTTGCCGGTGGCTGACATGCTGCGACACCAGAAACAGTCACCTGATTTAATCAGCGCATTATGGGAACCCATCTGCCTGGCCAGCCTGAACACACCAATTGAAGAGGCCTCTGCACGAATCTTTATTCGCGTACTGCATGATACGTTTTGCCGTTCAGCAAAAGACGCCGACCTGATCATTCCGCGGGTTGATCTGGGCACACTGTTACCCGATCCGGCTGCCGATTTTATCGAACAGCACGGCGGTAACGTGCATTTAGGTCAGCGTGTAACCGAACTGATGACGGAACAACGTCATGTTGTCGGTGTTAAATGTGGCGATACCGAATACTCCACATCCCACGTGGTGCTGGCGATTCCCCCGCATGCCTGCATTCCGCTGGTAAAATCGCACCCTGCCCTGCATGATATTGCCTACAACCTGAATGCATTCAGTTATAACCCGATCGTGACTGTCTACCTGAAATATCCACCGGGTGTACGTCCCGATCGACCCGTACAGGGGATGCTCAACAGTACATCCCAATGGGCGATCGATCGTCACATCACCGGACAGTCTGGCTTAATCGCCGTCGTAATCAGTGGTCCGGGCCCACACATGCAAATGGAAAATAATAAACTGCAAACGCTGATCACCCGCGAACTGGGTGAATGCTTTCCACACTGGCCGGCGCCGGAAAATGTTATGGTCATTCGTGAAAAACGCGCCACGTTCAGCAGCCGTGTAAACATCGATCCATTACGTCCCGCCAATAAAACCGCATTACGCGGTCTTTGGCTGTGCGGTGACTACACGGCAACCGGCTACCCGGCAACCATTGAGTCTGCTGTGATCAGCGGTAAACTCACGGCAAACCAGATTCACCAGGAACAACTTAATCAACATGACAACTGAAACAACACAACCGGACATTCCACTGGCAGACTATCAACCCGATGATCAGGCATTAAGCGAACGTATTATTATGATTACGGGTGCCGGTTCCGGTCTGGGACGCGCACTCGCGATTGAACTGGGTAAACGCGGCGCCACGATAATCCTGGTCGGTCGCACCACCAAAAAACTCGAGCAGGTCTATGACGAAATCGAAGCGGCGGGTGGCCCGCAACCGGCTATCTTTCCCATGAACCTGGCTTCGGCATCAGAACAGGAATTTATCGGACTCGCTGCCGCTATCGAACAGAACTTTGGCTGCCTGCACGGCCTGATATTAAATGCCGCTCACCTGGGCCAGCATAGCCCAATCGTGCATACCGAACTGGAACAGTGGCAACATGTCCTGCAGGTCAACCTGACCGCGAATTTCCTGTTTTGCAAACACTTTGCCGGACTGCTCAATGCCGCTGACAAAGCATCATTACTGTTTGTAACTGACCAACTGGTACAGCACGGCAAGGCCTACTGGTCAGGTTACGGCAGCAGTAAGTCAGCCATGGATTACCTGATGCAATGTGCGGCGGATGAGTGGGAAACCAATACCAATATATATGTAAACAGCATTGCGCCCCCGGCAATGCCGACCAGCCTGCGCCGTCAGGCCTTTCCGGCGGAAGACCGTCGCGTACTGCCTGAGCCGGATGCGGCCACCCTGCCTTTCATGTATTTACTCGATACTGGCAAGAACTGGCCGCGTGGCCGGCGCTTTTTCTGGGATTTGCCGCATAAAAAATTGACGAATTTTTGACACAAATTTCCCTATTTTCCTTGTATTTCGAATAACCTTCTGTTTTTATTATCTAATATGATCCCCCCGATACCTAAAATTGTATTGGCATGGTTATCGCATAGAGAGGTCTAACGTGACACAAAGGCTTTTTGACATGGCGATACATACATTTACTGATCGGAAATCCAGTCAGAACAAACCGGCACAGGCCGGCTCGACGGCACCACATCTGGCCGAGTTTGATGTACCGGAATTACAGCGTACCCTGAAACTGGCTGGCTTGCTGCAAACCTCTCTGGAAACCGACAATATCCTGCAAATCTTTGCCGATACCGTCCAGGAAACCCTGCCGTTCAGTGGCATGGAATTCGTCAACGAAACCCTGGATATTCGCTTTTCCAGCGGTAAGCGCGGACGCCATAGCTGTACTTATCGCTTGCGTATCGCTGGCGACGACCTGGGTGAAATGAAATTTACCCGCAACAAACGCTTTTCCGATGAAGAAATGACTGACTTTGAAAGTCACATCTATCATCTGGTCTATCCGCTGCGAAACTCTATTCAATACCAGGTTGCCGTGCGTGCTGCTCAGATGGACAGCCTGACCGGTATTTATAACCGTGCCGCCATGGATCGCAGTCTGGAACGGGAAGTGGAACTATCACATCGTCATGACAGGGAAGTGTCTCTACTGATTATCGATGTGGATCACTTCAAGTCGGTCAATGATAACTATGGCCATAGTGCCGGCGATGCCGTGCTCAAGGAACTGGCCGCCAGTATCACCAATACCATGCGCGCCAGCGACATGCTGTTCCGCTATGGTGGTGAAGAGTTTGCCCTGATTCTGTCAGGTACCAATATTGACGGTGCCCGCCAGGTCGGTGAGCGGATTCGAACCACCGTCTCGGCCCATTCCTTTCTTTTCGGCGACCAGCAGATTCCACTGACTGTTAGTATCGGCGTTGCCAGCCTGGGTCGACGTGACAGTGCTAAGCGCCTGTTTAATAAGGCCGATGATGCCCTGTACCAGGCGAAAAAGGCCGGCCGTAACCAGGTTCAGGGTTACATTGAGCCCCGATAGTGGCCGGGTGGCAAACTGCTACAATTTGTAAATTTTTGAAATAACTCACATATTCGACTTGGTCTCTTAATTTATCTGGTTAAAATACGATCTTACAGGCTATAGATGCCGTTCAACCAGTGAGGCCCGTAATGAACTATCTGGATCAACTCGACCAGATGCTGGATGCAAACTTTCGAATCGTGAGTATCGAAACTTACGATCCGGAACGCGTCACGGAACTGTTTACCCAGTTAAGCCGCTTCAGCAACAAGGCGTTTTACCTGTGGGAAAACGGACAGGGGCTACATCGCATCGGTGCATCACACATCAAGATTCCCCGTACCAGCGATCCGCGCGAATTGCTGAATCATATCGAAAGCAGCAAGCACTTCGGCGTTTACATTTTACGAGACTTCAATGACGAACTGGAAAAAGACAAGAATATCCAGTCTCTGTTAAAAATTGCATCGGGTGACGTCAGTAAGGTTGTTGTATTGCTGGCTGATTTTATCAACCTGCCCAAGGCGCTTAAGCCGTTTACCATGCGTTCCAAGCACCAGATGCGCCAGGCTGTTTAAACACCCTCAATCCCCATAATCACAATACCGCTGCAGAGTGCACGATTCACAGCGTGGTTGGCGTGCAAGGCAAACCTGTTTGGCATGCAGCACGATTAGCGCATGATATTCATTAAACACAGTTACCCGATCTTTACAGCGTGACAGGCGTTGCTCAAACCACTGTCGCAGGGTTTCATAATTTACATTATCTTCTGCCATACCCAGCCGACTGAACAGGCGCCGTGTATAGGCATCGATTACAAAAACAGGACGCTCAAACGCATACAGTAAAATATCATCCGCCGTTTCCGGTCCAACCCCATGTACGCCCAGTAACGCGTGACGTAACTTGTCTGTTTCAAACGCGCTGAGTTTTCGATATCCGCCCTGCTCATCGTACCACTGGCAAAAATGTTGCAGACGATGTGCTTTAACATTGAAATAACCCACGGGTGTTAATAGCTGCGCGAGTTGCGCATGTGGCATGTTGGCCAGTTTGTTACAGGAAAGAACACGCTCACGTTTCAGACTGATTATCGCACGTTCGACATTCGTCCAGCTGGTGTTCTGAGTCAGGATCGCGCCGACCATGACCTCAAACCGTGAACTGGCCGGCCACCAGTTTTGCGGTCCGTAACGCTGGAATAATCGCTGATAAATTTTATAGACGCTGATGCCAGACATGGTCAGCGTGTTTGTCGACGTCGCCTGGCTGGTTTGTGTTGATGGCGTTTTGTCGTTGCGGGTTTGATTTTTTCTTTCAGGCCGACCAGGTTTTGTAATTCATTTACTGCCGCTGGTTCGAGATCCATAAAATGTCCTGCTCTGACTGAGCGTGGCAAACTCACTGAACCGTAACGAATGCGATGCAGACGACTCACGGTATGCCCGACCGCTTCCCACATGCGCCGCACTTCCCGGTTGCGCCCTTCTTTTAACACGACATGATACCAGTGATTGGCTCCTTCGCCGCCGCCATCCACAATGGATTCAAAGCTCGCTTTACCGTCTTCCAGTTCAACGCCGGATTGCAGCGTAGTCAACGTTTCCTGCGTGACATTACCCAGCACCCGCACAGCATATTCACGTTCGATCTGGTAGCGCGGATGCATCAGTCGATGCGCCAGTTCGCCGTGGTTTGTAAACAGCAATAAACCTGAGCTGTTAATATCGAGACGGCCAATCATGATCCAGCGACTGTTATGCAGCTTTGGCAGTTTCTCAAATACGGTGGGACGTCCTTGTGGATCATTTCGCGTACAGATTTCATCAATCGGTTTGTGATAAATCAGTACACGCATGACGTCACTGCGTCGTGCCTTGCCGACCGGCTTGCCATCGATTTCTATCTTGTCGGTACTGCTGACCCGTATACCGGTGGTGGCAGTTTCACCATTGACCCGAATACGTCCGGCGACGATCCAGCGTTCTATCTCGCGACGAGACGCGATCCCCATACTGGCCAGATATTTTTGGATTTTTTCGTCCATGAGACGGACGCGATTGAAAATCTGGGTTAATGTTCAGCCGTCATGGCTTCTGCCACGTCGACATCATCACCAGACTGGTCTTCCACATCCAGGTTGACGACGGCCTGCTTGTCGCCTTGCTGCTCCGTTGTCTCTTCCTGAGCCGTATTGACCGGTTCCGGTAGATCCAGTTCACCGGCAATCTTGTCGAGATCCTTGATCTCCGACAGTGGAGGCAACTCGTCCAGTGATTTCAGATTGAAATAATCGAGAAACTGTTTCGTCGTGGCATAGATAGCCGGTTTACCCGGGACATCACGATGTCCCACGACATGTACCCACTCACGCTCCAGCAATGTTTTCATGATCTGGCTGCTGACACTGACGCCACGGATTTTCTCAATTTCGCCGCGTGTGATGGGTTGCTTGTAAGCCACCAGTGCCAGTGTTTCAAGTAAGGCGCGTGAATAACGGGCCGGTTTTTCTTCCCACAGCCGGGACACCCATTCCGCGTAGTCCTTGCGGATCTGAAAACGATAACCGCTTGCGACTTCTTTCAGTTCCACGCTGTTATGTTTGTAATCATCCGCCAGTTTCTCGAGCAATTTTTTTGCCGTCTTGCGATCCGGACGATCCTTCTCATCAAACACTTCCAGTATTTTTTCCAGCGCAATCGGGCGTGATGCCGCCATGATAACGGCTTCGAGAATCTGTTTTACCTGTTTATCTTTCATCGGTCTCTATACTAACTTGTTATGCCTGATTCGGTTCCGCATCGTCGTCTGATTCCGGTAAATCTGTGACCGCCGCCACATGACTACCGGTACTCTTCACATGAATTGGCCCAAAAGGTTCGGTCTGTACCAGTTCAATTAAATGCTGCTTGAGCAATTCCAGCACGGCAAGCAATGTCACCACAACACCGGCGCGTCCCTCTTCGGGTGTAAACAGACTGGTGAAATCACTGAATCCTTCCCCTTTGACGAACTGTAACACGTTCGACATACGCTCACGCACGGACAAGGGTTCGAGTGTTATATGGTGATGCGCATAATTTTCAGCACGCACTATTACATCGCGCAGGGCAAACATGATGTCTTTCATGTCGACGCGCGGCGGTAGCTTGACGACCTTTTTATCCGGGACGACCAGCTCAACCGGATTCAGATCCCGTTCGACCCTCGGCAGTGCATTGATGTCTTCGGCTGCCTGCTTGAAGCGTTCGTATTCCTGTAGTCGACGTATCAGTTCCGCTCGTGGATCGTCCTCGTCATCGGCTTCAACCGGTCGCGGTAGCAGCATGCGCGATTTGATTTCCGCCAGCATGGCGGCCATCACCAGGTATTCCGCCGCCAG
Organism: uncultured Gammaproteobacteria bacterium; assembly: GCA_937967995.1. Taxonomy (GTDB): domain Bacteria; phylum Pseudomonadota; class Gammaproteobacteria; order UBA6429; family Thiohalophilaceae; genus CALBTB01. The sequence goes on along the minus strand of CALBTB010000009.1, from coordinate 104,430 downwards.
TTCAAGACGCAGCTCTTTCATCAGGTCCACATATTCCATGTACTGACGGGTTATCTCCGCGATGGGAATGTTGAGGATATCGATGTTCTGACGCTTGATGAGATACAGCAGCAGGTCCAGCGGCCCTTCAAACGCTTCCGTGAGAAAGACCTCCAGCGCATCCGGTGGAATGTACAGATCTTTGGGGAGATGGGTATAGGGTACGCCCTGCACGATGGCGAAGGGCATTTCCTGCTGTTCGGGTGTGCTCTGCTTCTCGACTTCTGCCATGTGGATCTATGCTACCTCAGATCGGGGCCAAAGCCCACAATTGTGCTCGGATCAGTATTCCAGACCCATGGCGCTGCGGACTTCCTGCAGGGTCTGGCGGCTGACATCACGGGCCTTTTCACAGCCCTCATGAATGATGCTCCGCACCAGGCTGCGGTCTTCCTCGTATTCTCTGGCCCGCTCCTGAATCGGCGCCAGCTCCGCCAGCACGGCTTCAATCACCGGCTTCTTGCAGTCCAGGCAGCCGATTCCCGCCGTGGTACAGCCTTCCTGGACCCAGTTTTGGGTCTCCTCACTGGAGTAGACCTGGTGAAACTGCCAGACCGGGCATTTCTCTGGATTTCCCGGGTCCGTACGACGCACTCGGGCCGGATCCGTTGGCATGGTGCGAAGCTGTTTTTCCACCGATTCCGGTGGCTCACGCAGAGATATCGTATTGCTGTAGGATTTGGACATTTTTTGACCGTCCAGGCCCGGCATTTTGGCGGCCGCCGTTAACAACGGCTGAGGTTCGGGTAAAATCACGCGGCCACTGCCTTCCAGGTAGCCGAACAGGCGTTCCTTATCCCCCATTGTCAGATTCTGCTGGGATTCCACCAGCGCCCGACCCGTTTCCACTGCCGATTCATCGCCCTGCTCGCGAAATTTCCGTCGTAATTCCTTGTACAGTTTGGCCTGCTTTTTACCCATCTTCTTGATGGCATCCACCGCCTTGTCCTCAAACCCCGGTTCGCGTCCATAGATATGGTTAAAACGACGGGCAATTTCGCGGGTCATCTCGATGTGGGCAACCTGGTCTTCACCAACCGGCACCAGGCCCGCTTTGTAGACGAGAATGTCGGCACTCTGTAACAGGGGATAACCCAGAAAACCGTAGGTGGCCAGGTCCTTCTCCTTGAGTTTCTCCTGCTGATCTTTATAGGTCGGTACCCGTTCCAGCCAGCCCAGGGGCGTGATCATGGATAACAGCAGATGCAATTCCGCATGCTCGGGGACGCGCGACTGAATAAACAAGGTAGCTGAACCCGGATTGACTCCAACGGCCAACCAGTCAATCACCATATCCCAGACACTGGACTCCAGAATTGCCACATCATCGTAATGTGTCGTCAGGGCATGCCAGTCTGCAACAAAGAAGTAGCATTCATATTCATGCTGCAGCTTGATCCAGTTTTTGAGTACCCCGTGATAATGGCCCAGATGCAGGGCGCCGGTGGGTCGCATCCCGGACAACACCCGGGTTTGTTGGTTAGGTAGACTCAAGATCACTCCGTCATTCGAGAAAACGCGATTATACCCAACTCGCAGCGAATGGCCTACGCAGCCATAAACGGCTCGGGGTCACCACAGCCGACGCGAGTCACACGGGGTTCGTGTTCGGTGAGATCGACAACCGTGGTGGGATCCAGCCCGCAATGGCCGCCATCGATGACCAGGTCGACGTCATGCTCCAGGCGCTCACGAATCTCTTCCGCGACAGTCAGTGGCAGGTGTTCACCAGGCATGATCAGTGTGGTGCTGAGCATGGGTTCCTGCAGGCTATCCAGCATGGCCTGCACTATCTGGTTGTCGGGAATACGAATTCCGATGGTGCGCCGTTTCGGATGCAGCAGGCGCCGTGGCACTTCGCGGGTCGCTTTGAGGATAAAGGTATACGGGCCCGGTGTATGGGCATTGAGAAAGCGAAATACCGCATTATCCACTATGGCGTATTCTGAAATCTCCGATAAATCGCGACACACCAGGGTGAAATTGTGTTTGTCGTCGACACGGCGAATGCGACGCAGCCGATCCAGTGCCTTTTTATCACCAATATGGCAACCGAGTGCATAGGCTGAATCTGTGGGATACACCACGACGGCGCCGGCACGAATCATGTCGACGGCCTTTTGAATCAGGCGCACCTGCGGGTTATCCGGATGGATCTGAAAGTACTGGCTCATTGATCAGGCAGGGATAAATCAGCGCATGGCAGCATACCAGTCTGAATGCGTCCAGACCGGGCGACAGTTTTCCGGTAATTCCGGCAGGCGACTCGGATCGGCGTAACAGTTTTCCGGGCCATGATAGTCGGAACCCCGTGAGGCATACAGACCGAAATAATCGGCCAGATCGGTAAACCGCTGTACATCACTGGTGCTATGGCTGCCGGACACGACTTCAATCCCCACGCCACCACAATCACGAAACGCCGCCAGCAAATGCCGCATGCGGGTTGATGAAAGCTGGTAACGGGCGGGATGCGCAATGACCGCGATACCATCGCCGCTGCGTATCCAGTCAATCGCTTCTTCCAGTTGTGCCCATTCACCGGGAACGTATCCGGGTTTATTGCGCACCAGAAATTTTTTGAAGACCTGTTTGATGCTGCTGGCGTGGCCGGCGTCTACCAGGAAACGGGCGAAATGGGTTCGTCCGATAATCTCGCCCTGTGCATGTTGTCGTGCACCTTCCAGCGCACCGCCGATCCCTGCTTTATTAAGACGTCGCGCGATTTCTTCCGCACGCCAGACACGAAAGGCTTTGAGCTTCTCAATGCCCTGTTGTAATGCCAAATTTTCAGGATCGATATGCAGACCAACGATATGAATCGTCTGGTGTGACCAGGTCACGGACAGTTCAATTCCCGGAATCAACTGTATCGCGGACTCATTGGCGGCCACGCTGGCTTCCTGTAATCCACTTGTCACATCGTGATCCGTGACCGCGAGCACATTAATGCCGCATTGTCTGGCATGTGCCACCAGTTCCGCCGGTGACAGACTGCCATCCGAAGCGGTCGTATGTGCATGTAAATCATAAACTTGTTGCATGGGAACCTAGTGTAACGGAATATTGTCAATCTGTCTTTGGCAACATGACTGTGTTAAATTACGTCACTGAAGAGAATATTCAACATGGATTTTAAGCCACAGTTATTTGCCAGCCATACCCCCGACCCCGACCTGTTACGCCAACAATTCGAGCAAGCCATGGTCTGCCTGACTGAAAATTATAAACCGGATCCTGATAGCCCGTCCGTGACCCCCATGGCACTGGCCGAGAGTATGCAACATTTTTTTACGATTATCTGTGCCATTGACGAGCACACTAAAACCGTCAACCAGGATGAAATACATGACATAGCAAATCATGGCCTGCGCCTGTTAAATGAATTATGCCAGTGGGCTCAAACACTGGACTGTGATGACGCATACGCACAACTGGAGCAACTGTCACTGCCTATCGCGTTATGGGCCGTTCATCATCAGCTGGAGCTGGATGAAATCGATATCATCATCAATGCCATTTCGCATGTGGCCAATAATACACAGGACCCCCGCTATCTCTCTCAACTGGCCGAACTCATAGAAAAAATCATCCACAGCATTTCACCAGAAATAAAGCAGGATACGGATAAATCCGATCCTGCCCGGCCCTGGCGTGTACTGAACCTGAATCATGGTATCATAGCCACCCGCTCACTTGACCCGAAGCGGATGGAAGCCGTCTTTGAGCAATTGCTTTACCGGTTACCGGATGACGCGCCAGGCTTTTTTGCCGAAGGAATGGAACAAATGGACCTTATTGATTATCCGGATCACGTACGTGCCGTAATGAAAACTTACTATCAGTTAACCAACCAACCGACATTACACTAGTTTAAAAGCCATGAAATTTCTGTTTGATACTTTTCCCGTCATTCTGTTTTTTGTTGCATATAAATTTTATGACATATACGTCGCTACTATCTCCGCTATTGTGGCGTCAATCGTCCAGGTCGCCATTCACTGGGTACGCCATCGCAAGTTTGAGAAAGTACATATTATCTCGCTGGTTATCATTATTGTATTTGGCGGTGCCACTCTATTGTTAAAAGATAAAGCCTTTATCATGTGGAAACCGACCGTGCTGTACTGGTGTTTTGCGGCGGTATTTGCCTACGCCCTGTTTTTTAACGAGAAGAAAATTTCCGAATTACTTTTAAGCCAGGCACAGATCAAGGCACCACCCGCTATATGGAAACGTGCTGATCTGGCATTTGTGATTCTGTTTATCGCCCTGGGCGTAGCCAATATTGTAGTCGCCAGTTTTTTTCTTGATGTAGAAACCGCCCTGGCCGCACAAATCGGTAGTACACCGGATATTGAAAATTGCGCCACTAACTACACGGGTGACATTCTGGCCTTATGCCAGGAGGCGAAAACTCACGAAGAATTCTGGGTTAATTTTAAACTTTTTGGCCTGACAGGCATCTCATTAGTATTCACGTTCCTGATTGGGTTTTATGTTGTGAAAAATGCCACCAATTACGACGAACTGGTTAAACAGAAATCCTGAATATGTTTTATGTCATTATAGGTACAGATACACCCAACAGCCTGGAAAAACGCCTGGCCGTGCGACCTGCGCATGTAGAACGATTGCAACAACTGAAAAACCAGGGTCGACTCAAGCTGGCCGGCCCATTGCCGGCCATTGATAATGAAGATCCTGGTCCAGCCGGCTTTTCCGGTTCTCTAATCATCGCTGAATTCGATTCACTGGATGACGCCACAACCTGGGCCAATGAAGACCCGTATGTCAGTGCCGGTGTCTATGACAATGTGACTATCAAACCTTTCAAGCCCGTCCTGCCCTGATACAGATTGAATAACCAAGGAAGCTATCATGAAACTCTTTATTAATACGCTTTTGACCCTCTTTATACTGACTGGTCTCGCCGGTAATGTTTACGCCGACAGCGTCGTCGCAGTCGTCAATGGCAAGAAAATTATGCAAAGTGAACTCGATATGTATATAAAGTATGTCGAGGCTGCCACACGTCAGAAAATTACCAACCAGATGGCCGTGTTAAATGAACTGGTCAATCGCGAATTGCTATATCAGCAGGCGGTAAAGAAAAAGCTCGACAAGAACAATGATCTTAACTATCTGCTGAAACAGCAAAAGTATGATCTCTATATCAATCACGTTCTGCGTGATACGGAAGTTGGCAAGCCGATTCCCGAGGCCGAGGTTAAGAAACTGTATGACGAGAAAGTCAAAAACCTCAATCTCCTGGAGTACAAAGTTCGGCACATCCTGCTGAAAAATTCCGAAAATGATGCCAAAACGGTTATTGCCGAACTGGACAAAGGCAAGGATTTTGTTGCCGTAGCAAAAGAAAAATCAGAAGGTCCATCCGCGGCAAACGGTGGCGATATCGGCTGGGTCAACGCCGCACAGTTGTCTGCCATGCCGGAATTCGCCCAGGCGATATCGGAAATGAAAAAAGGCAGCTACAGCAAGTCACCGGTTAAAACCCAGTATGGCTGGCACGTCATCAAGCTCGAAGATGCCCGTCAGGTCGACCCGCCCGCCCTGGAGAAAGTTGAGAAACAAATCAGTTCATCAATTCGCCAGCAGCGTTTACGCCAGTATGTCAGTGACTTGCGTGATAAATCGAAGATTGATATTAAATTAAAGAATTAAACTAGTTTATTAATCTAGGAGTATTGCTCAACACGGTTTCTTCCACCGCTCTTCGCCTTGTACATGGCCTTATCAGCCCTGTCCATCAATTCGTCTGGTGTTTTTATGTCTTTGTTGAATACTGCAATGCCAAAACTGCAGGTCACGTTAAACGTCTTATCAACAAGCTGAAAATTAATTTCGGAAATCCCGATACGTAAACGCTCAATGACAGGTAAAATGCTCGACGGGTTTTTTGTCGGCAGTATCATACAGAATTCCTCACCGCCCAGGCGTCCCAGAATATCCGAGTCGCGCATGGATTCATTCAGAAATTCAGCGATTTTTTTCAGCACATTGTCACCAGCCGCATGCCCCCACGTATCGTTTATCTGTTTGAAATGATCGATATCCAGCATCACCACCGCCAGACTGGTCTCGTAACGTCTGGCACGATTGAATTCCTGTTCAAATCGCTCTATCAGAAATCGTCGATTGTACAAATCGGTTAATGGATCGCGGATAGCAATTTCCTTGAGCTGCTGATTGGCCTCATCAAGTTCCTGAGTACGCTCGGCGACTTTTTTATTCAGGTTTTCATTCAGCTCTCTGAGTGATTCCGCCATCGTATTAAAGGAAATCGCCAGTTCTTTTGCTTCATGCCAGCCTTCCGGAACCGGCCGAACACTGAAATCCCCCTGCGCAAGGGTATGTGTGTGTTTTTTCAGTTTCTCGATAGGATTAGCTATGTAAAACGAGAACAGAATACCAAGAAACACGGATAAAACAATGATGATTATTTCAAGCCACAACAACAAGCGATTAGACTCGCTGAGAATACTGTTAACCTCTTTTTCCCGAATTTTAACCACCAGACCCCAATCCTGTTCCTGTATATAACGGGTAGACGCCATTACCGGCTCTTCCATGTAATCTGGCGCATAGTTCATAATAATTTCATTACCTAAAAGAGCCTGGGTAATGGGAATGTCGATACGCTCCTTTTTAACAACACGTTTAAACGCCGCATCCCTGTCGTACTTCAGCGGGATAGCAAATAGTGCATCACCCTTATCATTTCTTACGGCAAACAACCATTCTCCAGTTGTGCCCAGTCCGGAGCGATCATTTACAAGATCCAGAATGAAATCTGCAAAAAAATCGACCCTTATAAATCCTATGGTCGCATTATCCAGAGTCAATCGAGTAATATTGATAATATAAAGCTGATCATCTTTACGAACCAGATCGGTTTTTGTTATCTCGCGCGGACGACTCGACAGCAACTTTGCGCTTTCACCGACACCTGTCGATGCAACCAGCTTGCCTTTGGTATCGTAAATCGATATATCATGTAACCGCTCCATTCCGGCACTGGCATCACGAATAATTCGTGTAATTTTTTCCGCATGCCTTGCTTCCTGAGTCTGGTTCCATTTCGCCAGGCTGATGCGCATCTGGGTGCGACTGGCAATCAGGTTGGCGTTATCTTCTATACGGGCCAGAACGTCCTGAATGCGTTTTTTAGCGATTAATGATAAGGCAGACAGTTTGTCCTCTATCTGCTGACGATATTGTTTTGAAGTATAATTATTGACGTACTGGAGACTAAAAAAGATCGGAATAACAGATATAAGTATGAAAGCTGTAACGAGCAGGTTTTTCAGCTTCATCGTCAGTCCTTTACATTGATGTAAGACACCCGGCTAACTTACAGCTGAACACCAGTTTAGTGTTTTAATTAATTATTATTAACCCTCTCTAACTTTAATATCTAATCGATAAAAATCAATCATTCTGCATACTTATTCAGTAACGCCGTAAATTCACCCTCACTCAGCATGGTTATACCCAGCGATTCCGCTTTCGTAGCCTTGGAGCCAGGATTTTCGCCAACCACCACATAATCGGTTTTCTTTGACACACTACCACTAACTTTTGCACCGAGGTTAATGAGTAGTTGTTTTGCATCCTCGCGCGTCATACTCGACAATGTTCCGGTAACTACAAACGTCTTGCCGGCCAGTGGCTGCGCACCACGCTCTTGCTTTGCAGCTTTCATATTCGGCCATTGCACGCCGGCCTTTTGCAGATTAGATATCACTGCCTGGTTATGTGGCTCATGAAAAAAATGCGCGATACTTTCTGCAACGACCGGCCCGACATCCTCAACTACCAGCAAGGCTTCTTCATCGGCCTGCATGAGCGCCGGTAAACTGCCAAAATGCACGGCCAGTGTCCGCGCCGTCGTTTCACCCACCTGGCGTATGCCCAGCGCATAGATAAACCGATCCAGCGTGGTTTGTTTGCTTTTCTCAATCGCATCCAGCAGGTTCTGGCCAGATTTTTCCGCCATGCGATCCAGACCGGCTACGGTTTCCAGATCCAGGTGATAAATATCCGACACATCTTTTACCTTATCGGCATCAACCAGTTGATCAACCAGTTTGTCACCCAGGCCTTCTATATCCATGGCTTTACGCGACGCAAAATGCTTGATGGCCTGCTTGCGTTGGGCCGGACAGAATAAGCCACCCGTACAGCGCGCCACCGCCTCGTTTTCCAGTCGAATGACTTCTGAGTCACACACCGGACAGCGATTCGGCATTTTAAACTTGCGTGTCTTTTTCGGCCGCCTGGACAGAACCACGCTTACCACTTCGGGAATCACATCCCCGGCGCGGCGAATAATAACCATGTCGTTTTCACGAATGTCCTTGCGGTCGATTTCATCCTGATTATGCAACGTGGCGTTGGTGACGGTGACACCGCCGACAAATACCGGCTCCAGCCGTGCCACCGGGGTTAATGCACCGGTACGCCCGACCTGCACCTCGATCTTTAACAGTTTCGTCATTTCTTCCTGGGCCGGAAACTTATGTGCAATCGCCCAGCGTGGTGCACGCGAGACAAATCCCAGCCGTTCCTGCTCAGAAAAGTCATTGACCTTGTACACCACACCATCAATTTCATAATCGAGTTTGTCCCGCTTTTGCTGCAGGCTTTGATAGTACTCAAGACAACCAGCCACCCCTTCGACAACCTGTATTTCCGGATTGATGCGCAAACCCCACAATTTTAATTGCTGCAGGACAGCCATCTGGTCAGAAGGAATTTCACCCCCTTCAAACTGCCCGGCACCGTAACAGTAAAATTCCAGTGGCCGGGTTGCCGTGATTCGCGAATCCAGTTGCCGTAAACTTCCCGCCGCTGCATTGCGTGGATTTGCAAACGTCTTTTCATCCTTTTCACGTTGAACGGCGTTGAGTTTTTCAAAACCGGAACGCGACATAATGACTTCGCCGCGCACTTCCAGTCGTGCCGGATAGTCGGATCCTCGTAACCGCAGCGGGATACTCTCAATCGTACGGACATTCTGTGTTACATCTTCACCTGTCAGTCCGTCACCGCGCGTTGCAGCACGAACCAGCAGCCCGTTTTCATACAGCAGGCTGATTGCCAGGCCATCGAGTTTGGGTTCAGCGGCATAGCTGATCACATCAACATCCAGTTTTTCCCGCGCACGTCGATCGAAATCACTGACTTCCTGTTCTTCAAACGCATTACTCAGTGACAACATCGGTAACAGGTGTTTGACTTCGGCAAATTCGGAAGCCGGTGTGGCACCCACTCGCTGTGTCGGTGAATCAGGGGTGATCAAATCAGGGTGTTGTTGTTCGAGCGCTTCCAGCTCACGCAACAGGCGATCATATTCCTTGTCCGGAATCTCGGGATCATCCAGCACATAATAACGATAATTGTGATAATTAATTTGTTCGCGCAGGTTTTCGATCTGCTGGGCGACAGATTGCTGTTTAGTCATGGATATTCGACTTAGGTACGGCGGTGTTTGAGTTGTGTCATTTTTTGTTTAAACCGATACGCTTCAACTTTTTCTTTTAAATGTTCGATCCCCTGAGTGGTAAGCCGGTTTCGCGCATCATCACACAAATCGCCTTCCAGATGTTCCGCCAGGAGACGTCCCTGTTTGAGCAGCAGATCAAATGCTTCGCGGGCTTCAACCGGTGCAGGCAAGTGCAAAAACAGCACCAGACCCGGCGTTTCCAGAGACGGCATGTTATCTTCATCAAACGTACCAGGTTCGATAATATTTGCCAGTCCCAGCAGGTTCTGTTTGTATCCCTGTGCATCGGCCACTTCATAATAATAGATTCCGGTATCCTTGAGCACAAAATCAGATTGCTCTGTAGCAAACTGAATCTGCTCACCTTCGAATCGCCGCCCATGTCGTCCCATGATAGTGATCGGAATAAACAACTGTTCACCGGCGGGTGCAATCTGCTCACTGGTCAGTTCCACGATTAACGAAACATCGTCGGAGACATCCTCCATACCATGCTGCTTGTCCGGGACGATGGCATCAATTTCTTCCAGATCAGTGTCTTTGGGTTCCGGCGTCAGTACCGGGTGTGTTGCCTCTTTGGGCATACGGGTCTGCTTGAAGTGACGAAACTGCTGTTTCAGGCGGGAAAACAGGGCTGACCAGGGAATATCCGGTGTTAATTTCATGCGTTTGTCATCAGCTTCAAGCTGGCGGCGCCCCACGAAGTAGATCGCCACAACAATCGCAATACCGACAACGACCAGGGAAACACGTAACGCATCCATCGCCAGTGTGCTCCTCTCCACATTGTATGTTTAGTAACGTTATACAGCAGCAAGCTTAACGGCTTCATCGACATCGACAGCAACCAGTCGAGAAACACCGGGTTCATTCATGGTCACACCGGTCAGGTGGTGTGCAATTTCCATGGTGATCTTGTTATGCGTGATAAATATAAACTGAATCCGGTCGGACATATGTTTGAGCAGTTCACAGTAACGCCCGACATTGGCATCGTCCAGCGGTGCATCCACTTCGTCCAGCATACAGAACGGTGCCGGGTTCAGTTCAAAAATGGAAAATACCAGCGCTACCGCGGTCAGGGCTTTTTCACCACCAGATAACAGGTGAATGGTACTGTTGCGTTTACCCGGCGGACGTGCCATGACAGTAATACCGGTTTCAAGAATATTCTCACTGGTCATTTCCAGGTATGCATTACCACCGCCGAACAGGCGTGGGAACAGATCCTTGATACCGCTGTTGACCTTGTCAAAGGTTTCCTTAAAGCGGGCACGCGTTTCCTGGTCAATCTTTTCAATGGCCTCTTCAAGTGTTTTCAGGGCCTCGATCAGGTCAGCATTCTGCTCATCCAGGTATTTCTTGCGTTCGGACTGCTGTTCAAATTCTTCGATAGCGGCAAGATTGATCGCACCCAGACGCTGTATGCGGCGTTCGACCGCCTGCAACGATTCCTGCCAGTCCTTTTCATTCGCCCCTTCAGGTAACTCTTTGAGCAGGCTTTCCGTATCAAAACCGGCTGTCGCGACCGATTCCTGTATCGTCTGACTGCGGACTCGAATTTCCTGCAGGTTAATTTTGACCTGCTCCATTTCACTGCGAACCGCCTGCACGGCTTCTTCCGCCTGACCGCGCTGTTCACCCAGTTCGCGGTGACGCTGATCAATTTCCTGCATGTGATCGCGTGCCTTGCTCAGTTCGGTCTCTATCTCGACGCGCTGCTTGAGGAACGTATCCAGTTCCTCACCCATTTGCAGCAGGGGTTGATCCACTTCTTTCAGGGTCGACTGTAACTCGTCACGACGTTCGACAATCTGGGTCTGCTGTGAACTGATTCGTTGCATGGCGGATTGTAATGAACTCAGTTCGGTTCGAATCTTTTCACCGCGCAACCGCACTTCATGGGCCTTTTCACGTGAGGCTTCCGCCTTCTGACGTGATTCAACCAGGTCCTGCTGTAATTCGTCACGCTGTTGAATTAACTCTTCCTTACGCCGCGCATGACCACCAATGCGATCCTGCGCCTGCTGCTGCCGTTGCCGCGACTGACTAATGGCATTATCAGCGCTTTCCTGTTGTGATTTCAGTTCACCCAGTTCATGTTGTAATTGTTCAATGCGTTTGAGGGTTTGTTCATAACGGGAACTCAGTGCACTTACCCGTGCGTTGACGGTAGAAAACGCACTGTTCACACCCTGCAGGGCTTCCTGCAAGGTATCACGCTGATGTTCAACCTGCTTGAGCTGTTCCTGCGTCGCATTTTTCTCATTCGAAACCTGTTTAAAGGTAGCCTCAAGTTCGGCCATCTCGGTTTCCAGCGCCTTGAGTTCCTGCTCGCGCTGTAAAATACCTTTATGTGATTCTTCCTGCCGAATCACGCGCAACCAGCCACGTCCCAGCCAAAGACCGTCACGTGTCACAACCGATTCCAGTCGCGTCAGTTTCGGTCGCAGAGATAAGGCTTCATTCAGTGAATCCACCACGTACACGCCATCCAGTTGTGGCAGCGCAGGCGCATCACCAATGATTTTACTGCGTAATGCGGTCGCCTTGCTGTGCACGAATGGATCGCGATCCGCGGTTTTCTCCAGCAGGGTTAACTGGCCCTTGTCAAATGCCTTTATCTGATTAAACAGTGCATCCAGGCTATCAACACACACTGCTTCGAGATTGGCGCCGAGCACACACTCAACCGCGGTTTCCCAGCCGGCTTCGACATCAATGATTTCTGCCAGCCGTTTCGCCTCGTTCAGGTTCTGGTTTTGCAACCAGTCCTTAATGCCTTCGTTTTCTTTACCGAGTGCAGCCTGTTGCAGGGTCTGTAAGGATGTATAACGTGCACGAATCGTCTGCAACTGTTCCTGTTGCTGTTCGTAATCTTTGGTCAGGGCCTGTAACCTGTCGCGCGTCGCTGCGACGTCCTGTTGTGTGGCCTGCAATGCAGACTGTTTGTCTGCCAGTGCCTGCTGTTTCTCATCCAGCTCGACTTTTAACTGCGCCAGTTCGTTTTCCAGTTCCGGATTACGAATTTTTTCCAGTTCCGAAGTCAGGCGCTGTTGGCGATCCTGAATGGAGGCTTTCTGATGTTCCAGTTGCTGAATGCGTGCCGCCTCGACCTCCGCCTCACGTGCCGGCTCGGCCGCCATGTGCGTAAAGGTTTCCCACTCCTGTTGCCAGGTATGCATGGCCGCTTCTGATTGTTTTAGCGCTTCAACGGCCGCCTGTTCTGCTGAGCCGGTCTGTTCAACAGCCGGTTCCAGCGCACCTAATTCTTTTTGCAATTCTTCAATACGTTGTTGATCGGTCTGCAAATGCGATTGCGCTTCGGCCAGATCTTTTTCAAGTTGTGCCAGGTCCGTCTGCTGTTGCTGGCGACGTTCCTTGGTATGCTGAATCGACTGTTCGAGGCGTGCGATGTCCGAGCCGACACTATAGAAACGACTTTGAATCTTATTAAACTGCTCGTTGGCTTCGGCCAGGGCTTCACGCTGTTTTTCGATATCCGTTTCGATCGCGCGTTGTTTGGCGATGGCCGCTTCAAGTGCGGTTTGCTTGTCACGGATTTTTGACTCGATGCCCTGGGCCTTTTCATTCAGGTTCTTCCAGCGCAGGGACTGCAACTGACCCGTCAGTAAGCGTTCTTCTTCTTTATATATTTTGTATTTCTCTGCCGCCTTGGCCTGGCGCTGCAAATGATTGATTTGCTTTTCCAGTTCCTCGCGCAGGTCATTGAGACGATCCAGGTTGTCACGGGTGTGGCGAATGCGGTTTTCCGTTTCACGGCGACGTTCTTTATATTTGGAAATACCGGCCGCCTCTTCCAGAAATACCCGCAGTTCTTCCGGCTTGGCCTCGATGATGCGGGAGATCGTCCCCTGCTCGATAATCGCGTAACTGCGCGGTCCCAGGCCCGTGCCCAGAAAAATGTCGGTAATATCACGGCGCCGGCAACGGGCACCGTTGAGGTAATAACTTGACTGCCCGTCACGACTGACGGTGCGTTTGACGGAAATCTCACTGTAATTGGCATACTGGCCACCCAGCTTGCCATCGGTATTTTCAAACACCAGTTCCACGGAGGCCTGACCGACCGGTTTACGGGTATTGGAGCCGTTGAACACCACGTCAGCCATGGAATCACCACGCAGGTGTTTGGCGGAAGATTCGCCCATGACCCAGCGTACAGCGTCGATGGTATTGGATTTGCCGCAGCCATTTGGGCCGACAATGCCAATGAGTTCGCTGGGGAAAGGGATCGACGTCGGGTCGACGAAGGACTTGAAACCGGCCAATTTGAGCTTACGCAACCGCATGGAGCAGTAAGATACTCGATCGGTCCCAACCGGCACAAGATTGACTTTTCACACATTTGTAAAAAAGCAGGACTTGTCCGCCGTGCCCGAAATCGTTATCTTTCACCCCCCATGACGACCCAACCTAGCAAGACACTGGAAACCTTCGATAATCCGATGCCGGGACGTGATTACACGATCCGCATCGATGTGCCGGAGTTCACCTGCTTATGCCCGAAAACCGGCCAGCCCGACTTCGCCACGCTGCATATCGAGTATGTGGCCGACAGGCTGTGCGTGGAACTGAAGTCACTCAAACTGTATGTCTGGTCATTTCGTGAAGAAGGTGCCTTTCATGAAGCCGTGACGAATCAGATACTTGATGATCTCGTTGCCGCTACCCAGCCCCGATTCATGCGCCTGACCGCCAAATTCAATGTGCGTGGCGGTATCTACACCACTGTTGTGGCCGAACACAAACAGCCAGACTGGCAGAGCCCGCCGCCGGTTCACTTACCTTGAGTGACGCATCGGCAGCGATACCTATATATATAGGCATCGATGCCGGCACATCTGGAATGCGCGCCTGTGCCATCAATGCGCAGACTGAGATACTGGCTGACGTCTCGACGGCCTTTCCGCCCCCACAGCATAATGGCGATCAGATCAGTCAGGACCCGCACATCTGGTCACAGGCCATGTTTTTGTTGTTCGAGGATCTGTCCACACAGATAGACCTGCAACAGGTGGCCGCTATCAGTATCGACGGCACCTCCGGTACCGTGCTGTTATGCGATAAAACAGGCGAACCGCTCACACCCGCCCTGATGTATAACGATGCCAGCAGTCAGGCAAAACTCGAGTTTGTGCGTCAGGCCTGTCCGGATTTGCCCATTGTGCACAGCGTGGCTGCCGGTCTGCCAAAACTGCTGCAACTGGCGGATCACGTCGCCCATGACAACGTCGCCTATGCCATGCACCAGGCCGACTGGCTGGGCTGCCTGTTGACACACCAGCCCGGTCATAGTGATGCCAACAATTGCCTGAAAACCGGCTTCGATGCCGTCGGGCATAACTGGCCGGACTGCATTGCCAGGCTAACACCGATTAACAACTGGTTACCCAAAGTACATCGAAGTGGCGAGGACATCGCACAGATAAATGCGAAGGTCGCTGCCCGCACTGGCCTGTCGGCCCGTGCCATATTACGTGCCGGTACCACCGACTCCACCGCCGCTGTTATCGCTACCGGTGCCAGCCAAATTGGGGATGCCATCACCTCACTGGGTTCGACGATGGTCATGAAGGTGATCAGTGATCGCCCGGTGCATGATGCCGCCAGTGGTGTATACAGTCAGCCATACGGAAAGCGCTGGCTGGTCGGCGGTGGATCCAACAGCGGTGGTGCAGTTTTGCGTCAGTTTTTCTCTGACGAGCAAATGGTGCGCCTGAGTGTAACGATTAATCCTGATAAGGACAGTGGTCTGGATTATTATCCCCTGCCCAATCGTGGCGAGCGTTTTCCGATCAATGATGTAACTATGCAACCCAGGCTGACACCCAAACCGAATGACGACGGACTTTTCTTGCAGGGATTGCTGGAAGGCATGGCACGTATCGAACAACGTGCATACCAACGTCTTGCCGAACTGGGTGCGCCTTTTCCAACATCCGTACGAACGGTGGGTGGTGGTGCCGTGAATCAGAAATGGGCAGCGATACGACAACGCTATCTGGGTGTGCCCGTGTTAGACTGTCATCAACAAAGCACCGCGTTTGGTAGCGCACTGATTGCAATGCAACAAACCGTAACAAGGAGTTAATGTATGGCAAATCCCGCCAGTGGCATCAGTTATTTTATGCGTGGATTCGGTTTAATCACGAAAAAAGGCGTTAAGCGCTTCGTCCTGATTCCGATGCTGATCAATATCGTTTTATTCCTGTTAGCCTTAACATTTGCCTTTCGCCAGATCGGCGAACTCACTGACTGGATCATGTCGGCCCTGCCAGAGTGGCTGTCGTTTCTGCAATACATTTTGTTACCACTGTTTTACCTGGCGACTGTGATTATTATTTATTACATCGTCTCCATGCTGGGAAATATTCTTGCCTCACCGTTTAACGCTTACCTGGCAAAGGCCGTGCAAAGTCACCTGACCGGATCGCCGCCTCCCGACAGCCTGTTACCCATGCTGGCGGAAATTAAAAACGCCATCTTCAGTGAAATAAAAAAATGGCTTTATTATCTGATGTGGGCCTTGCTGCTGGTGATCCTGTCTTTTATTCCCGGCATTAATTTTCTTGCCCCGTTTGCGTGGTTCCTGTTTGGTGCCTGGATGTACAGCATTGAATATTCCGATTATCCAATGGGACAGTACGGATTGACGTTTCCGGAAATTCGCAAACAGGTTTCCACCAAGCGCGGCCTGTCACTGGGCTTTGGCAGCGCGGTGACTGTCACAACGATGATTCCACTGGTTAACTTTATTATCATTCCCGTCGCCGTGGCCGGTGCCACCGCCATGCAGGTGGAACAGTTTCCCCTCAAATTAAAAGCACCAACAGAATAAAATCAGGCGATCACGCAACTTAACAGTGATTATTAAGCATAATTCTCCGTTGGCGCTTTCCATGTGCTCGTTACTATATTAAATTTGAGATAAATAATAACGAGCATAGAGGGAAATTTTGACAGGGGGTGTCACGTGAGATATTTACCAACCCGATATCAGCACGTTTATGTCACGGGTGCCGGCCATTTTCTGCCTGGCAATCCTGTTCATAATGACGAGATTGATGACTATATCGCACCGATCAATAAGCAGTCATCCCGTATCAAACGACGCATCCTGAATGAAAACGGTATCAAGTCCCGTCATTACGCCATCGATAAAAACGGCAATACCACCTACTCCGCCACTCAAATGGCCGCCTACGCCGTAGCGGCAGCGACGCAAAACTCCGGACATCACATCGACGATATCACTTTGCTGGCGACCGGCAGTGGTGGTGGTGACGTTCTCATGCCGGGCTTTGCCAACATGTTGCAGGGTGAGTTAAAAGCGCCGCCGATGGAAACCCGTTCTCATCACGGCATCTGTGCGGCCGGTGTGCATGCACTGAAAGACGCTGCAAATCTTGTCGAAAACAAATCTCATAAACACGCCCTGGTCACGGCACTGGAATTTCCATCTCGACTTTTCAAAAAGTCTCGATTCTCGCCAATGAATTACAACATTGACTTCGATGCCCATTTCCTGCGCTGGATGTTATCTGATGGCGCGGGTGCGATTGTTCTTTCCGACAATCCCGGTTCGCAGAACAATATCACCCTCAAGCTGGACTGGATTCACAGCAAATCGTTTTCCGGTGACTTTCCTGTGTGCATGCAGATTGGCCGACTCGATGAAGGCAGTACCTCCTATCTGGATGCAGCATCCTTCGCACAGGCGGAGCAACAGGGACTGCTTGCGTTACGACAGGATATCCGGTTGTTACCGCAATTATTTGAAGTCGGCATTCATGAATACTCCGAACTTGTAAAACGTGAATACATCTCACCGGACGAAGTCGATCACTTCCTGTGTCATTACTCGTCTTCCAGTCTTGGTGCAGAAGCCCATGCGCTAATGACACAGGCGGGCCTGGAGATTGCGCAGGAGAAATGGTTCTCTAACCTTGAACACTGTGGCAACACGGGGTCTGCTTCCATTTTCATCATGTTGTCGGACTTTATTCAACAAAAACAACCTCAGCCCGGGGAGAAAATTTTTTGCTTCGTCCCGGAATCGGGCCGCTTTACGGTTTCTTATTTCATGTTTACTGTGGTTGAGAAAAACAAACATCAGAAAATTGAACCCCCACACAACCCGGCTAACGCCAAAGACAAATCCGTACAACACCTGTTACAGGAACTGGCTTCAATATGGCATGAATACCGTTCCAATGTCTGGCGTACACCACTCGTTACACGCATACTAAATGGCCAGCTCACACTGGCAGATTATCGCAACTGGATGTCGAGCTGGATTCCACAGGTTCGTGAAGGCAGCAAGTGGATGCGAACGGCCATTTCCAATCTGCCTGAGGAACTGTCAGAATTAAAAACACTCGTTGAACAGCATGCCAGTGATGGGCAGGATGACTATATGATTCTGTTTGATGACTATCAGGCGGCGGGTGGCGAAGTCAGCCACCTCGACGATCTGAAACGCAATCCGGGTGGTGATGCACTCAATGCCTACATGTACAGTGTTGCCCAAAGCCAGAACCCGGTTGGACTACTGGGTGGAATCTATATTATCGAAGGTACCGGGCAACGCATTATACCGGCACTATTACCTCGTTTGCGGCAACAACTGGCGCTGACTGATCGCGGCTTTCGGTTTCTTCGTTATCATGGTGAGAATGATATTCATCATCTGCAGCGCTGGCTTAAAGCCATCTCCATTGCCGGTAGCCGTTACTCAGACGAAATTCTCAGAACAGCTCGCCACGTCGCGCAGTTATACCAATTACAATGGGAATATGTATTATGACGGACTGGTGGAAAAATCCTTTTAGTAAGCATGACCCCGCCGACCCCAATCCCTGGCAGGCCGTTTTTCTCGATCAAAGTATTCCGATAGACAAAGATGTTAAACAGGCGTGGCTAAAAGACAGCGCGACAGGTAGCCGGCAATACCTGTTACCCATCGTCCGTCCGTTGGCACGGACGGTTATTATTGTTATTCAGCTGTTTAAAATTATTATTCCGGGAAACTGGCAGGCGTCCAGACTGCTGCACAAACTGATTGTTCGGGGACTGAAAACATTTGTCACCCCGGAAGCCAACTGGCTGATCCTGAGGCACTTCCATATTGGCGCCGAGATTCAGCAATTTATTCTGAAGAACCTGCCCGACATTGAAATCCCGGACCTGCATGACATGCGTTTTAAAAATATCGATGCACTGGTTGATAACGCCTTCGTCAAGCATGATATCAATTTATTTAATTTCGTTATCTGGTTAAACCAACAACTCATAGAAAAAAACCAGACCATTCAGCCGCCTGAAAAACTGGATTTTTCAATGATCACGGAGACAACGTTCCCTATCGATCCGCTGCCTGATAACAGATTAAACAAAATCGACCTGTTAACAGCCATTGAAATATACACGCCGGTTTACCAGTTATTCCTTACCGATGCGGATTTCTGGCGTGCCGCCAACTCACTACAACTCGACGAAACCATTGCCATCTATACCAGCCAGATCCTCAATGACCCTTTACCGCTCATGCTGGTGAACAATAAACATCCGATGATTCCGTTAAGCACATTGCGTGCGGGATATCGGCTAGTGCTGCATGGACTCGCCAGCGAAATGCTGCATGCCTACCTGGTCGAAATGAAACGTCGCAGTCGCTCCACGCCCACTTCAAGTCGTTCCAGTGACGTGGTGTAAGCAAACCGCACATGCTGCGCAGCACGGTACTCACCAAAATCGTGACCGGGTGTGATTGCAACACCGGCCTCTTCGAGTAACGTCTCGGCAAACGTCATGCTATTGTCGGTCAGCTCGCTGCAATCCGCATAAATATAAAACGCACCCTGTGGTGTTACCTTCACATCAAACCCCAGTGACTGAACAGCCGGTAACAGGTAATCACGTCGCTCCCTGAACATGTCACGACGCTGTTGTAATATTTTATCTGTCCCTGGTTCAAACGCGGCTAATGCGGCATATTGTGATGGCGTGGGTGCGGCCAGGAAAATATTCTGTGCAAAATTATCCACGGTAGTAACAAACTGTTCCGGCACCACCAGCCAGCCCAGACGCCAGCCGGTCATACCGTAATACTTGGAAAAACTGTTAACAACAAATACCTGATCGGTATGACGCAGAATCGACTGCGCCTGCGTGTCGTACACCAGGCCGTGATAGATCTCATCCATGAAAATGACACCGCCACGCCGCTGTACCACGTCAACAATATTTTGCATGACATTCGGTTCGATCAACGTGCCGGTTGGATTGGAAGGTGACGCCAGTAGCACACCGGCGGTGTGACTGTTCCAGTGTTGTTCGATCAGATCAGGCGTTAACTGGTAATCCGTCGACGCATCAACCGGTACGGAGACGACCTCGCCATTTAAAAAATACGTAAAGTTACGATTGCAGGGATAACCGGGGTCGGCCATTAAAATGTTTCTGCCCGGTTCGACGACACACCCCAGCGCCAGTAACAGTGCACCGGATGCCCCCGGTGTAATGACGACACGCGCCGGGTCGATTCGTAGATTGTCGTGTTTAAAATAATGTTCGGCGATCTTCTGTTTCAGTTGTGGCAGACCGGTCGCCGCGGTGTAATGGGTTTGGCCATTCGCAATCGCCTGCTGGGCAGCATTAACAATTGGTTCCGGTGTTGTAAAATCCGGTTCGCCCACTTCCATGTGCACGATGTCATGGCCGGCCTGCTCCAGCTCACGTGCCCGACCTAACAGGCGCATGACATGAAACGGCTGAATCACCCGGTTGCGTTGTGCCGCCGGTAACGGTGGTGTGTCTGTGTCGTGATCAGGCAACGTGTTTGAGTGCGTTACGATGCAAGTACGTCAGGCAATTGAGATCGACATAGGTCGCCCCACCCACATCACCAGCCAGTACCTGAAACGGTTGATCCGGTTCGCCCAGCGTATCCAGCACTGCCGCCGCACCGGTGAAGTCATGCTCGCGGGTATAACCATTGATGGTGATTAGTGTTGTCAGGTCGGCACCCATGGAAGAACGAATCCCGTTCTCCGAATCTTCAAACGCCAGGCAGGCTTCGGGGCTGAGATCCATCTTTTCCAGCGTATAGGTGTAGATGTCCGGGGCCGGTTTCTTGGCCGGGACAATGTCACCCGCGGCAATCACTTCAAAGTAGCTTTCACCGTCGGGACCCAGCGTGTTTTTCAGCAGCGCACTGACATTGGCCGGTGTGGTCGTGGTGGCGATGGCCAGACGCAGTTTTGCATCGCGTGCTTCGTGCAGCAGGCGCGCCACACCCGGGCGCAATGGAATCGCGCCGGTATTCAGCAGTTCAGTGTAATGGCGGGTCTTGGACTTGTGCAGGTCGGCGATAAATTCCTGCAGGTGATTCGGACGTTGAAACGCCGTGTTGCAGGTATCCAGGTAGTGCAGAATACGCTCCTTTCCGCCGGTCACAGCCAGTAACTCGCCATACAGCGCCACTGACCATTCCCAGTCCAGTCCAGCTTGTGCAAAGGCCTGGTTAAATGCCACCCGGTGACCATCCCGCTCGGTATCTGCCAGGGTACCATCCACATCAAATAACAGGGCCTGCAACGTCGACATCATCAATCTCCCAGTAAATCCGGTCCGAAATCCGTGAATTCTGCCAGATGGGACCGGGTAATAACCTAAAAAAATGCTAGATTTTTGAATTCTATGCATTAAGATACCTGCCTTTCGAATTTCGGGGCAACCCGCCCATTTGGATAGTACCGGGTTCAGGCAGGAGTGCTGTATGGCAACCAAGAAGAAAGCAGCGAAAAAGAAAGCGGCCAAGAAAAAGGCCGTAGCGAAGAAGAAAACCGCCAAGAAGAAAGCGGCCAAGAAAACGGCTGCCAAAAAGACTGCCAAGAAAAAAACGGCCGCGAAAAAAACCGCCAAAAAGAAAACGGCGGCGAAAAAAGCGACCAAAAAAGCCTCTGCAGCCAGAAAAACATCAAGAAAATCAAAGTCTAGCGAATTCAGCGACTTCGTCCCCTACGTCGAGAAACACGGCGAGGACTACATGAATGAAGCGCAACGTGACCATTTTCGGGAGATTCTGCGTGCCTGGAAACAGGAGCTGATGGAGGAAGTGGACCGCACCGTGCACCACATGCAGGATGAAGCGGCCAATTTCCCGGATCCCAACGACCGTGCCACTCAGGAATCGGAATTCACCATGGAGCTGCGTACCCGCGACCGCGAGCGCAAGCTGATCAAGAAAATCGACGAATCACTGGAAGATATCGATAATGGTGAATACGGCTACTGTGAGGAATGCGGTATCGAAATCGGGGTACGCCGCCTGGAAGCCCGTCCTACCGCCACCCTGTGCATCGACTGCAAGAATCTCGACGAAATTCGCGAGCGTCAGCGCAGCTAAGACCTCAGGTACCGGTTTTTTCCCCATCCTGGGGCGGATCAAGCGGTACAGGACACGGCAAGGCCCGGTTCCCCTCACGTCGATCGAGCTGAATACGCAGGTTATTACTCTGGGCAAACGCCATCACGAACTGGTAAGCATCAGGATTGCTCTCGGCCAGGCAACGTGACACCACCAGGCATTTTTTGCCGTCTATCACACAGGGTTTGACGCTGGCGGAATACTGCAAACGCTGGTCATGCCCAAAACTGGCCAGGGTTGAGGAAATACGCTCAATCCAGTCACTGGGGCGTAACTTACTGCCGTCTTCTCTCACACCGTGAATGACGACCCGATCATCTTCTGCCATGCGTCCTCCGACTTGCAAGCTGCGTGGTTCTATGCAAACTTCGGCCTGAATTTGTGATTTCTTTAGGACTTTGACGGCAGGACTTGCACATGGAGAATCCCGATTCATCCTCCCCCTTGCTGGCCGTGATTCGGCAGCGCCAATGTATTCGCGCCTTTACCGAGGCACCGGTGCATCGCCAGCAAATCGACACCATCCTTGAGACCGCCAGCTGGGCGCCCTCCGGGGTCAATACCCAGCCCTGGCAGGTGGCCGTGGTGACAGGCCGCAGCAAGGCCCGCATCACCGAGCAGCTCATAGCCGCCCGCGACAACGAGGAGACACCCAACCCGGACTATGCCTATTACCCCGATGAATGGGAGGAGCCCTACAAGGGCCGGCGCGTGGCCTGTGGTAAAGCCCTGTATACAGCATTACAGATTGAGCGCCATGACGCGCAGCGCAAGAAAATCGCCTGGGAAAACAACTACCGCTTCTTCGGAGCCCCGGTAGGCCTGTTCTTCTTCGTGGACCGGCGCATGAACCAGGGCTCCTGGGTCGACATGGGGATGTTCATACAGACTGTCATGCTCAGCGCTCAGGCGCTGGGTCTGGCGACCTGCCCACAGGCCTCGCTGGCCGAATACCCTGACAAGATCCGCGCCATACTGGGCATCGACGCCGGGCTGGCGCTGGTGTGTGGCATGTCGCTGGGTTATGCGGATATGAGCCAGCCCGTGAATCAATACCGCCTGCCACGCGCCGGCCTGGACAGCTTTTGCCACTGGTATGACTGAGCCTTACCGCGGACGCTTTGCCCCCTCACCCAGTGGTGCCCTGCACTTCGGCTCTCTGGTGGCGGCCACCGCCAGCTACCTGCAGGCGCGCCATCGGGCCGGACAGTGGCTGGTACGCATCGAGGACATTGACCCACCCCGCGAAGTCCCCGGCGCCGCTGACACCATTTTGCGACAACTGGACGCGTTTGGCTTTGAATGGGATGGGGATGTCAGCTATCAGAGCCAGCATAGTGACCGGTATGTGGCTGCCCTGGAGCAGCTACAGCAGGCAGACTGGCTGTTTGCCTGTGCCTGTAGCCGCAAGGACATTGCCAAACTGAGCCATACCGGGGTCTACCCCGGCACCTGCCGCCAGGGACTACCGGCCGGACGCCATGCCCGAAGCTGGCGGGTGCGCATCGATGATAGGGTCATCGACTTCACAGACCGGATTCAGGGCAAGATCCGTTGCGAGCTGGCCAGCCAGGTGGGGGATTTCGTCGTGAAACGCGCCGACGGCCTGTTTGCCTACCACCTCGCGGCGGCGGTGGATGATGTACACCAGGGCATCACCGAGGTAGTACGCGGTGCCGACCTGCTGGATGCCACGCCACAGCAAATCTACCTGATGCAGTTACTGGGGCTGGAGCGACCGGAGTATGCTCATCACCCGGTGGTGCTGGACCGGCAGCGGCAAAAATTCAGCAAACAGCACCAGTCCACGCCCCTGGACAGCACAAACCCTGTACCGCAATTGTGGCAGGCGTTACGTTTTCTGGGCCAGCAGCCGCCCGAGGCGCTGGCCGATGAGACAAAAACCGCCTTCTGGGACTGGGCCATCAAACACTGGCACATCGACCGTGTCAGCCGCCTGCCCGGTATCCCGATTGAGGAAATCCCCGCTGCGGCCGATATATAGGGCATGGCCGACGAACAGTCTGACAACAACAATGTTCCCGCTGCGCCATCATCCAAACAGGGTCGTCGCGACAGCGCAGAAAACATGGAACAGTACATGTTGCACAATCACCACGGGATTGGGCAGAAGCTGCGTTTACTGGCAAAAAGTCATGAACTGATCAACGCCTCGTTTAACGGCGGCAGCGATTATATGAACACCATCATCATCGATGTGATCTGGGACATGGACCTGGTCGCCATCGATTACGGCCCCAGTGACGCGGTCAACAAGAAACTACTCAATGCACGCCGCATTGTGTTCACCGCCAACTTCGATGGCATCGACGTCAAGTTCACCACCAATAACATCACCAAGGCCAAGTACCAGGGTGAATCGGTACTGGCGTTTCCCATTCCCGACACGTTGTTATGGGTGCAGCGACGTGAATTCTTTCGCGTCAAAATTCCACTTGGTAGTCCGGCCTACTGTGAAATTCGCCAGGAAGATGACAGTTTCCGTAGTTACCGGTTGTATGACATCAGTGCCGGAGGCATTGCCATTATCGATGAGTACAACGACCTGAATGTGGATACCGGTGTGGTACTGACCAACTGCCAGCTCGACCTGCCCGATCATGGCAGCGGCTCGGTGAGCCTGGAAGTGCGTAACCGCGTGCCCATGAAACACGGTGACAAGGATGCCGGTACCCGCGTGGGATTGCAGTACGTCAATCTCGGTATGAGCTTTGCCGCCACCATTCAACGCTACATCCATGCCGTCGAATCGGCGCGCAAACGTTTTGACGACTAAGTCAGATCACCACCAGCAGTAACAGCATGCTCATGGCCAGGCTGGCCAGCGTAATCAGATCAATGGCCGTGGCACCGGCCCGGGGCACCGACACCACCCGCACGTCATGCCCCAGTTGCCGCTGCAATCCCACCACCTGACGGCAATAGTGCCGCACCCAGCTGGGCGCAACCCCCGTACACCAGAATTGGATGTACTCGCGCTCCAGCTCGGTTTCCCTGGCTGCGTGGCCATACCAGTCCCGGTAGGCCATTTCAAAAAGACGAAATTCTGTCACTTTCAGACACTCAGCGGCACCGGCCACATCGGCGCTGTCCGGTGTTAACTCTCTGTATTTACTTGAAAACATCCCAGCGACCTCGCTGTATTCCCTGTTCAGTACAAAGGAATCTGCAATTTCCTTGCCGGGTCCCCAATTGGCGAGGCCGATGTAAATCTGCATAATGCACAACACATAATAAAAAGGAGACGGAGCTGACCATGTCTGTAAAAACCTATGACGTCCCACCCGAATTTGCCAGGCGTGCCCACGCCGATGCCGCCACCTACCAGGCCATGTACCAGCGATCGATCGACGACCCGGACGGGTTCTGGGCGGAACAGGCCGAGAAATTTATCAGCTGGTATAAAAAATGGGACAAGGTCTCCGACTGGAGCTACGACAAGAACAACCTTTACATCAAATGGTTCGAAGGCGCGCAACTCAACGTTTCCTATAACTGCATCGATCGTCATTTAGACAAGCGTGGCAATCAGACCGCCATCATCTGGGAAGGTGACGATCCGAACAACTCACAAAACATCACCTACAAACAGTTACACGAACACGTCTGCAAACTGGCCAACGTGTTAAAAGCACGCGGCGTTAAAAAAGGTGATCGAGTCTGTATCTACATGCCGATGATTCCCGAAGCGGCGTATGCCATGCTGGCCTGTACCCGCATTGGCGCCGTGCACTCGGTGGTGTTCGGTGGTTTCTCTCCCGAGTCATTAAAAGATCGTATTCTGGATTCCGACTGCCGCGTGGTAATCACCGCCGACGAAGGTGTACGCGGTGGCAAGTCCGTGCCGTTAAAAGCCAACACCGACAAAGCCGTGGCCAGTTGCCCCAACGTACATACCGTGCTGACTGTGAAACGCACCGGTGGCAACATCAACTGGAATGACAAGATCGACGTCTGGTATCACGACGCCATGAACGACGCTTCGACTGATTGTGAACCGGAAAAAATGGACGCCGAAGATCCGATGTTCATTCTGTACACCTCCGGTTCCACCGGCAAACCCAAGGGCGTGTTACACACCACCGGCGGTTATTTGCTGTTTGCCACGATCACCACCTATTACACGTTTGATTTACAGGAAGGTGATATTTACTGGTGTACCGCTGACGTGGGCTGGATTACCGGCCATACCTATTTAATCTATGGTCCGCTCGCCAACGGTGGCACAACCATCTCGTTTGAAGGCGTGCCCAACTATCCGGATGCCTCACGCTTCTGGCAGGTGTGCGACAAACATAAAGTCAGCGTGTTCTACACAGCACCAACGGCGATTCGTGCCCTGATGCGTGAAGGCGATGAACCCGTAAAGAAAACCTCGCGTAAGTCCATTCGCCTGCTGGGCACCGTGGGTGAACCGATTAACCCGGAAGCCTGGGAGTGGTATCACAAGGTCGTGGGAGATGCACGCTGTCCCATCGTCGACACCTGGTGGCAAACCGAAACCGGTGGACACCTGATCACCCCCCTGCCCGGCGCCACGGCACTGAAACCCGGTTCCGCCTCGACACCGTTTTTTGGCGTAGTACCGGCAATCGTGAATCCGGAAACCGGCAAGATCATCGACGACACGGAAGCCGAAGGTGCATTAGTCATGACACGACCATGGCCGAGCCAGATGCGCACCGTGTTTGGTGACCATCAACGCTTTTTCGATACGTACTTTTCACAATACCCCGGTTTTTATTTCACCGGTGACGGCGCACGACGCGACAAGGATGGTTACTACTGGATCACCGGCCGCATGGATGACGTGTTAAATGTCTCCGGGCACCGCATGGGCACCGCCGAAGTGGAAAGTGCACTGGTGTTGCACGATGCCGTTGCCGAAGCCGCCGTGGTCGGTTACCCGCATGAGATCAAGGGCCAGGGAATATACGCTTATGTGACCCCGGTTAAAGGCATAGAGCCGAGTGACAAATTAAAAGCCGAACTGGTGGAAATGTGCCGTCACGAAATCGGGCCGATAGCCAAACCGGATGTGATCCAGTTTGCACCGGGCTTGCCGAAGACCCGTTCCGGAAAAATCATGCGCCGCATACTAAGAAAGATTGCCGAAAACGACATCGGCAACCTGGGCGACACCTCCACCCTCGCCGACCCGAGCGTGGTGGATGAACTGGTCGCCAATCGCGCCAACAAATAACATAAAAATACAAACAGGAGGATGACATGGACGTCATCAAAAAAATGCAACCGGGTGATCCCGGCACCAAGCGTTATGTTCGGCAATATGGGGAACAACTACTGTGCGTACGTTACCGAACCGACAAACACCAGCAAAAGCGCATCACCACCGTGGAACTCATCATCGATGAATGTTTTTATATGCCACGTTCCACGCCACCACACTCAACCGCTAGCCAGAGCGCTAACCGCGAAGTCCTGGTGCGCATTGCATATGGTGAAACAGCACTGCGGCAAAAACTCAAACACGCCGGCGCCATATGGCTACCTGACCAGAAACGCTGGCAGATTCAATACCGCATCGCTGAAAAGCTGGGCCTCAAAGACCGAATTGAGGAAACTGGAAATGTACAGATATAGACATTTTTGCCTAGAATTAGACACATGTGTCTAGTAATCGACATAATGTCTAATAATAGACATTCCGTCTAATACACTGTTAGGTTGTTAAAATGAAACTATGTATTCTATTAATGATGCTTTCCATATCGACTGTGTATGCTGAGGAATGGCCAGAAATGGATGTAACAGTTTCAGTAAAACGTGGATTAGTTTTATTTAATGGAGAAGCAGTAGGTGGAGGCGATGCTATTTTAAAATCTTTAAATAAAATTAATGCGCAAAATGTATGGCTTTGCGCAGATATTGATGCTCAAACCAAAATGGTTTTAGAGGCGCTTGAATCCATCAAGTCGTATGAAAAAGCAAAAATATATATGTCTACAAATGAGAATTGTAAATAATCAACCTAACAAGTCGCCCAAGTTTGCCGGCTACGCCGGCGGGACTGCCAAACCGCTTTGCGTTTTGTCAGCCCCTTGGCTCAAACGTTAGGCACCAAAAGAAAATGTCGATTCACGCTAAAACTAATAAACTGAAGATATATAAAAGATCAGAAAATGCATTATGGGTTATTGGAATATTAGTAGGGTTAGTATTAAGTTTTATTGGTTCAGCTAATTTACTAAAAATATATTCATTCTTTGTTGTAGTAATATTAATCGGATCAACCTTATTTGTTATGTCTCGAAAATGTCCTAATTGTGGAGAGTATTTTCATGGTTCAAGTCCGTTTTGGGGGAATACATTGCGTCAAAGTTGTGCACATTGTGGTATAAAAATTAATGGTAATTGTGCCTAACAAGTCGCCCAAGCTTGCCCGCTGCGCGGGCGGGACTGCCAAACCGCTTCGCGCTTTGTCAGCCCCTTGGCTTAAACGTTAGATGTATGAATACAACAATCACAACAGTTTTAGTAATTCTTGGGATTGCAGTACTAATTTACCTATATATTCCACGTAGCAGGCTAATCGAGCGTGGATACTTTAAAGATCTACCGGGTAAATTTAACGTGCTACTCAATTCTAAGCCGGAAATAACAAAGGTAGTCGTGGCTATTCACGGCCAGGAAGATTTTATTCAATTTTCGCGGCATGGTAAAAAAGTAGAAATGGATTACCCTGCTATCACGCCAAGACAAATAGAATTAAGTAATAAGTATAGAGAAATATGCTCAAACTCTGATATCGAAGTGCGTGAAACAAAAGGCTCAGATGGTGCGTTGTTTTTAGACGCAAACGTTCCCTCAGACGCAGAGGAATTAGCTAGAATTACTAAAATGGTACTTGTTGGTTTATTTGGGGCAAATGATGGTACTAAACTTAAATTCACTCTCATGCCTTAACACATCTAACAAGGCGCCCAAGTGTGCCCGCTACGCGGGCGGGACTGCCAAACCGCTTCGCTTTTTGGCAGCCCCTTGGCTTAAACGTTAGGTTTTTAGATCAAAGGAAAGGGAGATGTTACAAGGACTTAAAAATATTTCATTTAAATTGTACGAATGGATTACAGGGTCAATTGATGATTTTAAAACAAAGAAAGTTAAGCAAATTCATGCGGATTCACTTATAAAATTATCTGATCGTCTTTATTTCTTTTCCCTAATAACGCCATTCACACCATTGCTATCTGATGAAAAATTAACTATAGGCTTGTATCTGTTTGCAGGTTTTGTAACATTCTTAGCTGGATATACTTTGAAACGATATGCCTATTCTATCTATGAAAAGATAGAGTTGGATGATGAGAAAAAGTCTAGGTTTAGTGGTAAAAATGAGTAAAAAACCTAACAAGGCGGCCCATCGCGACGCCCCACCGCGCACTTCGTGCGCGCTGTTGGTCGCGCATGGCCTTAAACGTTAGGCATTCATAATAATGATTGATAAACGTTTCACAATTGAGGCATTTGAAAAACTAGAGCCAGGCTCTAAAGAAGAGGAGTCACTTCTGAAGGATCTTGGTGACGAAATAGCATCGTCATTAAATGAAGCAGCAGAAAATAAATTTAAAGAAATAGCAAACACCCTTATTGCGCTAGGCCATAATCTAGTAGAACAACCCAAAGAATATGACCCTGAATTTCATTCTGCTGGTTATGAGTATTTAAATCCAAACAATGAAAATGCTGTTCGAATATGGCTACATACTCAAACTAGCGCAATGTCGGGCTATAAAACTTTAGAAGAAATAGAAAATGAGGAAAAAAATGCCTAACAAGGCGGCCCATCGCGACGCCCTACCGCTCACTTTGTTCGCGGTATTGGTCGCGCATGGCCTTAAACGTTATATGCTATGAAAAATAATCAACTTACTAAAGGTGAATCGCGTCGAGTAATGTACATCGAAAATAAAGATGGTGACATTGATGGTGCTGATGCCCGAATCGGTTGGGTTGAATTTTCAAAAAGTGGGTTAACTGTATATTACAGAGGCCGTTCCCTAAAACGAGCAAAAGGCGGCGGTATCGCAGGAAATCATTATGATGAAGAAACCGGCGAAGAGTATTGGATCTCAGGCATTAAAAAACGAGGTTCAAATGCACATTGGGCAGAATCTGTTGAAATACAAATAGATGATGATGCAAAAGAAGAATATGAAAAATTACTTAATGAATAAAGCATATAACAAGGCAACCAAATTCGTGCGCTCCGCGCACCGGACAGCCAACTCGCGCTTCGCGCTGGCTGCCGTTTGTTTTAAACGTTAGGGAAATAAATGAATAAGGATATACTAAAATTACTAAAATGGTTAGTACCAGTATTAATACTTGAACTGCTTGTTGGTGGCTATGTAAGGATCATGCTCACTGAATTGTTCTCAAATTCATCGCAGGGTCCAGAAGAAATAAAGGGTTTTATGAAATATGCAATTTTAATTGCTGGTACTCCTGGTAAAGCAATCACATTACTCCAATTCATAAATATTGTTGTTGATACATTACCGCATATAGTAGTTGGTATTTGGTTGTGGAAACGTGAAAAATCTAAAGGTTATATTTCGATTTTATGGCTAGTCACTGCAATTCTAATGAAATATTGGGTATTAATTATATATTTTGTATATCATTATTCTGAAAAATTTAAAGAGCAAGAAGTTGAAAATCCCTAACAAGTCGCCCAAGTTTGCCCGCTGCGCGGGCGGGACTGCCAAACCGCTTCGCGTTTTGTCAGCCCCTTGGCTTCAACGTTAGATTGTAAAAAATGAAAAAAGGGATAATTCAGTCATATATCCATAATAACGGAGAAATTGGTGTATTAATGCATATATCTGTTGAACCAGATATCGGAGAAAAAATAAAAGAATTATTAAATCATACTAGTATTCTCGCTATGCAAATCGCTGCGAGTAAGGAAACCAGCTTAAGTAACCTCTTAAAAAGTAAATACATAAAAAACGAAGAATTATCTGTTGAGTCATATTTGTATAATTTATCTCAACAATTTGAAACTTCAGTGAATATTGAGCGGTTTACTATTTATGAAGCATAATCAATCTAACAAGTCGCCCAAGTTTGCCCGCTACGCTGGCGGGACTGCCAAACCGCTTCGCGTTTTGTCAGCCCCTTGGCTCAAACGTTATGGCTTACAAAAACACTAAAACCTGGACACTGATTTTTCTTATGAGCTACGTTTTAACGGCTTGTGATTTCTACACTTGTAGCGATAGAAAATTTGCAGATAGTTTGAATGGGTGTAAGACATATGTGTGTGAAAGTCCATTAGTCGGTCCCACACTTTCAGTTGAAAAAATGGAGAATGCTAGTTGCAAAGTAAGCGTCGGTATCAAGCATTATGATGAATCGATGCAGTGTATATCAGATGTTAAAGATTACTTATCTGCTCACGAAATCTATAGTAAATGGGTTAATTCTAATAAAACTGAAAAAGAAGTCACATATTCTTTTTCTCAATTAGAGATAGAGTTATTTCTTGATAATAGTAGCGCCGGTAAACCTTTTGAATATTTGGCAAATAATGGCAAATGCAAATACATTAAAAAGCCATAACAAGGCGGCCCATCGCGACGCCTTACCGCTCACTTCGTGAGCGGCAATGGGCGCGCATGGCCTTCAACGTTAGACCAATGAAAAAAATACTATACATGCTTTTTCTGCTTGTGGGGTTTAGCTGCATGGCACAGGAGCCAGATAGAAATAGTTGGGAAAGCCCATTAGACCCAGTTGTAATAACTACTGAAGAAATAGCTAATGGAAAAGCACAAATTCTTATCGTGCGCCATGAGGAAGGGCATGGCGGGTGGCAGCTATACGATGGTAGTGATGTCTCAAATAAAAAACCATTTATATTGCCTAAGGCCGAAGCATTAAATCTAGATCCCACATTGTATAAAATTACTGATCTTCCTGTGGGTTGGGAGGCTAGAAGAATTAGTAAAAATTCGAAGTGGGTTCGTAAGAAATTATGAAAAAATGGTCTAACAACTCAGCCCACCGGGACGCCTCACCGCGGCTTCGCCGCGCTGGAGTCGCCCGTGGCTTCAAACGTTAGGCCGTTCAGGAGGAATGGTATGCACTCATCCTTATGTAATTTTATAGTTTTATCATTTTTATGTTTTTTCTTTTTTTCTACTGCCAATTCAAACGAAGTTGGATGTATTGGTTTTAAGTTCGAGAAAGGGCAAAAGGGATTTTTGATTTCGAATGGAGTAAATTTACGTAATTCATCAAATTTAAAAAGTGAAATTGTTACTTTGCTCCCACTAGGAGCGGATGTTGAAATCACAAGTATTGACGAAGAATGTCTCAATATAGGTGGTAATAACGGTTTTTGGCTTGAGGTTAGTGCAACAGTTGATCCGGAAAATGTTAATGCTCATTCAGAAAAAAACATAGGGAAGTTTAACGGATGGATTTTTAGCTCATTTGTTGTCGTTAAAGAAATGTTTCAGAAAGTTAATCGCTGGAATGAATTTAACTCATACAATGTAGAATATGGTGATTCCAGGCATGAATACAGAATAGATAAAGAAGGACGCATAAAGAAATACCATCACGATACCTATGATGGCGATGGCAATGTGCCTTCTACAAAATTTTCAGGTGAGAGTCATCTTTATCAATATAAGAACTATTTTTATATTTCATATAATAAAGTCATACGATATGGAAAAAGCAAATATTGCAATATTGATTTATATAATTTAAGTGAAAATTCTTGTTATGGTGAAAATTATATTGAAAAATAAGAGATTAAAAACACATTCAAAAGCGGGGTTAGATCCCAGTTTTCTCTAATATTACTAATAACCAGGATCTGACCCCGGTTTTTGGTTTAGGTTTATTGGTAGACTAATCGTTTGGTTAACAATACCAGGTGGGGTATACGTCACATGGCAAGCCATACAAGCATGGTTTTAGTTATACAATCTAACAAGGCACTCCAGCTGATTCACAAAAGCGGCGCTTAATCGTTAGATACTCAAGGAGCGGAAGAGTGCGCTACACGAACATATACTATGCAGCTCTGGTTGTCCTGGCGTTAGCGTTTCCGTTCCCTGCCGCATCACAGGAAAATTCGTCGGCCGAAGAATTTACCCAGTTTCTTGCGAAGTTCTCACGCATTAAAGAATTTCAATTGTCCAGAATCGACGACCCCCTCCAATCCGTAACTGTTATAGCTGCGGAAGATTTCAAAAGAATAGAGGAAACCGTGCCCCTTGAGGTACTTCGGCTGAACCCTCACCCGGTGATGCCCAAGCTCGGCGACTACTATCAATCGATGATTATCGAGATTTCCAAGAGCGAACGGAAAGTTTTGGTTCAGTCTAGGGAAAGCGATCTTTACGTAAAAGACTTTATCTTTCGCCTGAATGGTTGTTGTTGGCGCCTAATACGAACGGAAGAGAGAGCATATTGACGGCCCGCGAATCTTACTTCGGGTTCGAGTCCGTCGCGGTGAAACGGCCTACCGTTTCCGTCTATACTCGTGCCCCGCGCGGATCAACATAGCGTTATGTGTGCCAGGTAGAAAATGACAGCCATAGAGTGGTATAGAAATACGAAATGGAATAGTGAGATCGAAAAGGTATTTTTCGAGAAGCTAAATCGTGCGAGATCACAAAGAGATCAATATTTAGTAATTCAAGCTTCATCATTAGTAAAAAACCAGCCAGAAGTGGCTCTGCAATTAGTAGATTATTATTTTGAGTCCAGGAATGACAAATTTGATGATATGAGGGCTCTTTTAACGAGAGCAGAGGCATTATTAGAATTAGAAAAAATTGGTGAGGCGATGGCGGCTTTTCAGGCAGTCTTATCTAGAGAAGAAGAATTTTCTAATCATATTTCTGATACATATGTGAGATATCCATATATTGTGGCTACTCGAGAAATAAAATCAGAATATGAAAATGCCCTTAACGTTTTAAAGAAATATAAAGATCGTTTAGCGTTTCCTCTTGATTATTTTATGTGGTATTCGTCTAGGGCATTGATTGAAAATGATGAAGAGAGTGCGAAGAATGCATTAGAAGTTGCTGAAGTTAAGAAATCGGGGTTCAGATTTCATCAGAATGTGGGGCTGGTTGGAAAGGAACATGCAAAAACAATTAAAAAATTACATAAAATCAGCACATAACAATACGCTCGTTGGGATGCTTCACCGCTGCGCGGCTCGCGCTCCACTACTTAAACGTTATAGTAATACAAATAATTCCGTACATTTAAAAAAGAAGATGGAGTTAATGGTGGCTGTCGCCATTAAGTCGAAGGGAGAAAATATGAATCAACCAATAATAATAACTATAATTAGTATTGGGTTGTCTTTGTTATTGGTAGGTTGTACGACACCTACTAAGCCAACATTACTACCTAAGTCGAACTTTGTGGATGGCGCCCCTTCACCTGTAGAAATCTACGATAAGAAGATCAAAGGAAACAAAATTTTATTTGTTGCTGACAATCAAAAAGCAATGATTAAAACAGTGCCCATTCTTGAGCAAGGATATTATTCAGAGAAATCGTTAAACACTGCTCATCGACGCGCTGCCCTGGAAGCATTCTCATTAGATATCCTGGATCATATTTTTGATACACAAGATCATGATTTGGTTATTCATGCGGGAGACTTACTAAACAATAGTTGTCGTGGAGAGTATGAAGACGTTGAACGCTTACTCAACGCAAATAAACGACGCCCCTGGTTTGTGGCACCGGGAAACCACGATGGTTACTACATGGGGCTGACATCACCAACAGCCATATCTAAAGGCGTATTCGAATTTCATAATTGGCCTCTCGATGAACGTGCTAGTTGGGCACTTATTTGCAACGACGTAGTGACACATCGCGAATTGGGCGATACAGGTTTTAATGACAACAGTAACTATGAAAAATATGAACAAAGTGTGGTAGATAAAACAGCCTTTAATGGCCTTTACCTAAAGTCCCTAGGAGTGCTCGAAATGAAGCATAAAGCGGTCCGCAAGGAGATGGGTAGTGATCCTGAACGAGAAGAATACAATGGCTATGTTTTGTATTGCCTGAGTTTTGATTCAGAAAACTTGTATCGTAACTATATGAGTAATATTTGCTGGACTGAGTATGAGGGAGGTGATACACCGGGCGACCACTTTAATAATTTTACCTACGATGTAGACAGTTCTCGATCCGAATGGTGGGAGGAGAAAAAACCATGGTTCAATTTTGTGGTACAGAAACTAGAGGTTAAGCTCGACAGCAAGACTGTGGATATCATTATTATTGATACTTCAAGTTACACCGATGGTATGGTTATTAATAATAACAATGGCGAATTAATGTTTAAAAATAAAGAAGGAGCTGCTTCTACAGGTCATTTGTCTTATGAGCAATATAAGGTAATATCCGATTGGCTGGTTTCTGGAAGAGATACTTATATCATTGGACATCACCCCGTAGGTGATTTTGACATGGAGTCTCTCAAACGATTGCACAAAATGTTCGCTCAAAAAGAGAATAAGGTAGTCAAGTATATCTCCGGAGATACACATGATGGCTACGATGTAACATTTAAGTGGATCAGTAAAGAAAGGCCAGATAACGATTATCTGATTAATGAATCAAATTTAGGTTCGACTATTGATGCACCTATTGAATACGCTGTACTGGGCCAGAGTAAAGATGAAATAATTATTAAACGTATCTCCCTTACTCCCCTAAAAGAGACACGTATTCTGAAAGATGCTGGATCAATTAAGAAGTCTACTATAACTAATACGCCTAAGGATTATGCTTTTTTTAAAAATGACACATGGTCTGAGCTATGTGGTCATCAGAACCAATGGATGTTCCTGCAGAGCGATGTCCCCTATGACCCTTTTCTACAATTGACGCCAGAAAAGCAACGGAATTATGCGGATAATGTCAAAATTCCACAAACAAGCAATTGGCTTGGTATACATTATGTTTTTAATCCGTTTTCATTCCTGAATATTCGACAAAAATCCATGGATGCATATAAAATTAACCGGTTATCACATTTGGTAAAAGTTTATGACCAACTATTTGCATACGCGGATATAAAAATGTCTGATAAAGCGATTGAATTAAACAAACAGTATGAAAAATCATTAAGTCAGTTGAAACGTAATGTATTTCAGGCATATTCTAACGAAAAAGATGAACCGTTTTATCAAGTACTGTTTGATTTAAATCTCTTGATTGATGAACTCGAAAAACATGATTTTTCATCACAGAAGGCTAAGTCATTCAGGATATGTAGTGCGTTGTATGAGGCTGAGAGAGAATATCGTTTCGAAGACAATACATGGTGGAAGTTTTGGTAAGAGATAATTCTAACGAGTCAATACAGCTGACCGGCCATCCCGGCGGATGATTGCGAACGTTAGGAACAATTAATTCTAAATAATTGGATGGTATAAATGAAGTCAGTGAATTCGCATACAAATAAACGGTTCGCCTTCTTTCAAGAATTTCTGAAACATCCTCTTCAGATCGGATCGATCATTCCCAGCTCTCATTTCCTTGAACAGCGCATTCTGGAGGTTGCAACGATCAATTCAGCCAAGATTATCGTAGAGTTAGGTACCGGCATAGGAAACATAACTCGCGCAATACTACACGATATGCCGCAGGACGCTAAACTCCTATCTATAGAAATTAATCCGCGTTTCCATACTTTGGTTAGCAGCATTGAGGACGATCGTTTCATTGCGCACCTGGGTAACGCGTGTGAGCTGAATGAAATAATGTCGATGTATGAACTAGGCGCGCCTGAGGCAGTTATTTCTGGTATCCCATTTTCAACTATGTCCTATCCTGAGGGAACTCAAGTTATCAAGGCGATCTCATCTCTACTTGCTCCAAACGGACGTTTTGTAGCATATCAGGTGAGCAAGCGAATCGTATCCTTGTGTCGGCCCTATCTAGGATCAGAACAGTTCGGAGTGGAACTTCTAAATATACCACCAATGCGTGTATACAAGTGGGAGAAGAACAGCATCTGACAATCAAAACAATATGGACGCAAATTAATCGGGCTCAATTTGCAGCACTTATTTGTAACGTTAGCTGATAATAATTCATACATACAGGATAAATACTATGAAAATTGATTTGAAGGTGCTATTCATATGTTTAGTGATAACAAATACTTCTTTTGCGCATAACACACAGTCACCTACATCGATTGAATATCACTCCCTGGATCAGGTTAGCAAGCATATTTATGTCGTTCATGGTACCCAGGAGCTTCCAAATCCCAAGAGCCGGGGTTTTATGAACAACCCAGCAGCTATTTTGACCAATAATGGTGTCATTATTGTTGATCCAGGCAGCAGTACTGAAATTGGTAAACAACTCATAAAAAAGGTAAGAGAAGTTTCGGATAAGCCTGTAATTGCTGTATTCAATACACATGTACATGGTGACCACTGGCTTGGAAATCATGGTATTCGCGAACTATACCCAAAGGTACCTATTTATGCACATGAACGCATGATCGAACGTGTTAATGCTGGTGATGGTGAGGATTGGATCAAGCTTTTCATGAAAATGACAAAAGGTGCCGTGGATGGAACCAAAGTCATTGCGCCTAATATCGGCCTTAAAGGCGGTGAAAAGCTTCAATTAGATGGAATTACCTTAAAAATACATCATACTGGCCATGCGCATACTGATCATGATCTAATGATAGAAGTTGTCGAAGATAAGGGCTTGTTCCTTGGTGATATCGTTGCATCTAAACGTGTCCCTAATTCCGATGTACCACACGATGCCAATTTCAAGGGTACAATCACAGCAATTAAGACTATGCTAGCCAGACCAGTTGATATTTACATTCCTGGTCACGGTATGAGTGGCAATCGCAAAGTACCAGAGGCGTCTCTTCATTTTCTGGAAACATTGTACTCATCAGTTACTAAATATTTCAACCAGGGCTTAGAAAGCTACGAAGTAAAGAAAAAAGTTAGAGAAGATTTAAGTGAATTTGAAGACTGGAATAACTTTATTGAAATTGACCGTGTAATCAATTTCGTATACCAGGAAGTCGAGAATGAAAACTTCTAATATAGATAGTTATACGACTTAGGAGCAGACAGTCATTACTGAGTGATCAGAAAAGACAGACGTAACAGGATCAATTTAATACAGGAGTACATTTTCATGGATACAGAAAACCAAAGTATCATTTCACATATCTCAATTGGCACTAATGATTTTGATCGTGCCGTTGCCTTTTATGACAAAGTATTATCAACACTTGGGTGTAAACAGATTATGAAGCATCCAGGGGCTGTCGCATATGGAAAGATGTATCCCGAGTTTTGGGTGCAAACACCATACGATGGAAAGTCAGCATCGGTTGGAAACGGATCCCATGTAGGATTTAATGCAAGCACAAAAGAGGAAGTGCATAAATTCCATGAAGTTGCACTAAGTGAAGGCGGAAAAGATGATGGCGCCCCTGGCCCAAGACCTGATTATGGAGATGCCTATTATGGTTGCTTCATTATAGATTTAGATGGAAACAAAATTGAAGCAACATATTGGAATGAAGAGATGGGAGACTAATTCAATGACTGTAAAAACAATACCTGATGGTTACCACAGCGTAACACCCTATCTCAGTATTAAGGGTGCAGCTGCTGCAATAGAATTTTACAAGCAGGCGTTTGATGCAATTGAGCTATTCAGATTAAACATGCCTGATGGAATAATTGGTCATTCTGAAATACAAATAGGAAATTCCAGAGTAATGATTGCAGATCCCTGTGATGATGTTTCATTCGGCGATCCTAAAACTTTGGGTGGTTCTACTGTAGGGCTTTATGTATACGTAGATGACGTTGATAAAGTCTATGCTCAGTCGGTAGCGGCTGGAGCCAAGCCAGTTAATCCAGTCGAGGACCAGTTTTATGGCGACAGAACCGGTACTATAGAAGATCCATATGGTCACAGGTGGTTCCTGTCCACCCATAAAGAAGATTTAACGCCTGAAGAATTAAACAAGCGAGCAAGCGATCTTTTCAAATAGTACATCAAACATAAACAACAATTACCCTTTTCTAATGAAGTATATAGAAGAGTTCTATTAGAAAGGTAAGAGTATAATGGGTTTATTCCTGCATCAAAACTATACTTGTATAAGGATTTGCTGCAATTAAATAATACCCGGGAGGCAATGTGCAATTATTTCTAGGATGGATACTCATTATTTTTCCTGGCCTCCTCTATATTGGGCAAATTATTTCATCCGTGAATTTTCCTCTTGCACAAAAGATAGGCTTACAGGAAAACCCTGATCATGCGGACAAATTGCTACAGCGATCAGAAAGATATACCGCGTATTGGGATGTAGTAACACTATGCTGGTTACCTGTTTCCGGTATGCTTATGGTAATAGATTATCAATCGTGGCCAATATTTGCTTTGGTTGGTGGCGCCGTATATTTTGATACCGCCGGCAGAGAAGCTGCTAAAATATTGAGCCTCAAACATGAAGGCGTAAGCGTGGGGGCACCACGTCAATTCAAGCTCTTCTTTTCCACCTACATAATAATGGCTGCACTCGGGATTACAACCATTGCTTATTCGGTTGGGCATATATGGGTCGATCGCTAATGACGCCTACAGCCTAAACTGGTTACAACAACAAAGAGAGGTAATTATTTTGTACCGAAATACAGAAGAAGAAATACAGCATCTCCATAAGAAAATAATTATGTTTAATATTCTTGGCTTTCCTGGACCGGTATTATTTGGGCTTGGTTTATATGGCTTATTTGGCGCAGAAGGTAATGCCTTTATTCCTATGCTTAATAATCTGAATATTGTATATAGCTGTATAGCGATAGGCGCGATAATCATGATATGGGAGTTTATCGCGATAATCCCATTATTGAAGCGACGATCTGAAATTGCCAGGAACAAAAATATATAAAATTATTCTAACAGGCTTTTCTAGTCATCATTTATCTGTATAAATAATGCCACGGCGTATAAACCATTTTTCCAGCTCCACCGCAAATAACACCAGCGATGACAGCGCAAAACAGATTAACAGATCAGACAGCGGTAATGGCTGGGTGTGGAAAATGGCGTTTAATGCCGGCATGTAAATGACTGCCAGTTGCAGCAACACCGTCAGACTGACTGCGCCAAGCATTGGTAAGTTGGTGAACAGGCCAATACTGAATAGTGATGCCGTTTCACTACGTACTGCCAGCGAATGAAATAACTGGGAAATGGTTAACACGGTAAATATGATCGTCTGCCAGTAAGTCACATCACGGGATATAGCCCAGGCTTGCGCTGCCAGTGAAATGGCTGCAACGAACAGGCCCACCCAGATAATATGCTGCCACATTCCGTGCGCAAATATACTTTCGTCAGGTGGACGTGGCGGACGTTGCATGATGTTTCGCTCGGCCGGCTCCGCACTAAAGGCCAGCCCCGGTAGCCCGTCTGTCACCAGATTGATCCATAAAATATGAATCGGCAGCAATGGAATTGGCAAGCCGAGAAACGGCGCCAGGAACAGGGTCCAGATTTCACCGGAATTGGAACTCATGGTGTCCTTGATAAACTTGCGAATGTTGTCAAAGATACGTCGACCTGCCTGAATGGCATGCACTATTGTTGCGAAGTCATCATCCAGCAAAACCATATCAGATGCTTCTCGTGCCACATCTGTCCCCTTCTGACCCATCGCTACACCGATACCAGCACGCTTCAGAGCCGGCGCATCGTTCACCCCGTCACCGGTCATTGCCACAAATTCACCATAGGCCTGCAGTGCTTTCACAATTCGAAGTTTCTGTTTGGGACTGACCCGTGCATAGACACGAATGGACTCTACTTTGGAAGTAAATTCCTCATCGGAGAGTTTGGCCAGTTGTTCACCGGTTAGTATCGCCTGCTCATCGGTTGTAATACCCAGGCGTTGTGCAATGGCCATCGCGGTACCGGGATGATCGCCCGTGATCATTACCGGCGTAATGCCTGCTGATAAACAATCGGTAACGGCCTGTGGAACTTCCGGACGGGGTGGATCTATCAGTGCAACCAGACCCACAAACTGTAAATTCTGCTCAATGTTTTCGGGTTTGACTTCATCAGGTAACGTGTCGAGTTCGCGTTTGGCGATAGCAAGAACACGATAACCATCCTGTGCCAGCTGTTCTGCTTCAGCCAGTACTGCCTCAGAGTCGAACGGGATCTGACCTTCATTACCTGACGCATTTGTACATTGTGTTAATACACGTTCCGGTGCGCCCTTGGTGTAGGCGATTATTTTTTTCTCTGACGCGTGTAATGTGGTCATCATTTTGCGATCGCTATCGAACGCGATCACTGCCTGACGTGGCATGGTTTGTTCCAGATCCTGCTTAATAAAACCGGCACGGCTTGCGGCTTCAAATAGCGCCAATTCAGTGGGCTCTCCGGTGGGTTTGCCATCCTTATCAGCCACGTCATTATTCAGGGCCAATGCCTGACCCAGTTCCTGCCATGATGACGGCGCCTGTTCGGGCCAGGTAGTGTGCTGCTCCCCTGCTATGTAGAAAACCTCCACACTCATACGATTCTCGGTCAGGGTGCCGGTTTTATCGGCACAGATGTATGTAACCGATCCCAGTGTTTCCACTGCCGGTAAATTTCGTACCAAGGCATGATGGCGAATTAATTTATGTGCACCCAGTGCCAGAGAGATGGTCACCACTGCCGGCAGGGCTTCGGGGATGGCCGCCACGGCCAGGCTGACGGCCGTCAGCAACATCAACAGTATCGGCTGACCCTGAAGCAGACCGGCTATAAATACGACGGCACAGATTGCC
This sequence comes from uncultured Gammaproteobacteria bacterium, assembly GCA_937967995.1. GTDB lineage: Bacteria > Pseudomonadota > Gammaproteobacteria > UBA6429 > Thiohalophilaceae > CALBTB01. The sequence goes on along the minus strand of CALBTB010000009.1, from coordinate 62,510 downwards.
AGTATCGCCAGCGCGAGATATCGACCAAAGCGTGCCAGCCGAACCTGTAACGGAGTTTTAACCGCGTGCTCGGTCTCCAATAATTGCGCAATTCGACCAATCTCGGTATCCAGACCGGTGGCCACGACGACACCCTGCCCACGACCGCGGGTGATCTGACTACTCTTGTAGGCCAGGTTTATTCTGTCGCCCAGTGGAAGGTCCGTATCAGTCAACAAGGCAACCTCTTTATCTACCGCATGTGACTCACCCGTCAGGGCTGACTCGTCGGCCTGAAGTTCTTCAATCTCCAGTAGTCGAAGATCTGCCGGCACAACATAACCGGCCTCCAGCAACACGACATCGCCGGGAACCAGCTCAGTAGCGGCCAGGGTCATGGCCTCGCCGTCACGCAATACGTGTGCTTCGGGTGCGGACATGGCTCGCAAGGCAGCCACAGCACGTTCGGCCCGAAATTCCTGTACCGTACCGATGACTGCGTTTAATAACACGATGACCAGGATAGCGATGGTATCCTGTGGTTCACCAATGAAACCGGAAATCACCGCCGCCACCAGCAGTACTACGATCATAAAATCGGTAAACTGTCCTAACAGAATTCGTGGCAAGGTGCGCCGCCGGGTTTCCGGCAAGACATTGGCACCGACTTCCGTTAAACGCTGTTGCGCGATGGCAGTACTCAGGCCCTGTGCAGAGGTATCCAGCGTGGCCAGCACATCATTCGACTCCAGACAGTGCCAGTCATTTTGCTGCAACCTAATCCCCTACCAACAAATAAATAAGACCGGCAGTAATAATCGCCACAAGCAAGGTCTGCAGGCCACTACGTAACCAGGAAATGTTAGCGATTCGCCCGAGAAACACGCCAAGGAAAAAAATCAGCACTAAAGCAACGGCAATCGACATATATAAAGGTGGAAATGGCAATGGCACATTCAGTTTCGCCAGCCACAGGGGTGTAATTATCAAGATGGAGATGAGTAAAGGTGCCAGTCCGTTAACCAGCGCGATTAACATGGGCACCCAACGAGCTGCTTCGCCATGGGCGCTTTCCTGTAAATCAGTTACCATGGCTTCCTGCAGCTTCTGCAATTCGCGTCGCCGTTCCGCGACTTCACTGATATAGGCGCTGCTTAATCCACTCATACCCAGCGCGACGGCCGCACCCAGACAGGCATTGATTATAATCGTCAGGTTATCGGCAGCACTGAACAGAAAACCAATAATTATCCCCGACATAGTTAGTGCACCATCAAAGCCGTTAACGACAAAATAACGGCGTACTATGCCGTGTGTGCGGGTAATCTGTAACAGGAACCGGACCTGACTGAATAGTTTCACGAGCTATACCGCTCTACTCTTGCTTTGGTCCGCTATGTACTTCCACTTCATCAACACTGTGCAAGGACCCACCCTGATCGCTTATCGCATCCTGAATGGCATCAAAATCAATCGCCGGACCCTCGATAATTACTTGCAGGGTTTCGGTTTTCTCATCCACTTCACTGACGGTGACGGTTACATGGTAATTTTTACCCACCCCGGCAAGTATACGAGCGAATTCCAGCGCATTGGGGTGATGGGGTTTGAGAACATCCAGCACGAGACGTTTGACGGATACCATAAAGCCAATCCCCTGTGTTGGTAAAGTGAAGTGCTTATCGGTTTAACAATATACAATGATAATCATCATCTGCAACTGATATGTATCAGTTAAATTCAACAAACACAGTCGTACTGGCCAGTACGACCTTCCGGTTGACATTCTCCATCTTCCATGCCCTACTGGTAAGGGTTAACAAGCATTCAGAAAATATGCATCCGGAGCGCATTTTGAGATCAGTCACAATACTCCTGGTCGCTTTATTAACAGGATGTTCCTCTTTGCCACACGTGGTAGAGCCTGTATCTGAAGATAATCATGTTCCCGCAACCACTATCTTTATTACAAGCCACGGTTGGCATACCGGCATTATCGTCCCATCAGGGTTAATTCAGTCAAGGATTCCTCAACTCCGGCAACGGTTTAGTAAGGTGACACACATCGAATTTGGATGGGGTGACAGAGGATTTTATCAAGCTAAGGAAATCACCTCCGGGCTGACTGTACGCGCAATATTCTGGCCGACGGAAACTGTGGTGCATGTTGTTGCCGTGCCCTCGGATCCCCGGACTTACTTCCCTCAAAGCGAGGTTATACAAGTCTGCCTGAGCGGCAAGGGTTATTCCGCTTTAGTCAGATTCATTGAAAACAGTTTCTATCGGGACGAGCGTCAGAAAATTGTAAAACTATCAGATGGTCTTTATGGTAATGCACAGTTTTACAAGGGTGTTGGCGATTATTATCTATTTAACACCTGCAATAAATGGACAGCCAAAGGCTTAAAAAGTGCAGGTTTAGACATCAGTCCGACATTCAAACTCACTGCATCCAGCGTTATGGACAGAATTAAAGAGATATTACATGCAGATCCAGGCAGTGGCTGTCAACCAACTGCACCCATCGAAGCTGGGTAGATGAAGTGTACAACGTGTTTTCAGCAAAATGGATTGGCAAGCGTCATCAACATGAATCCAGGAGTTTTGAATCAATCGATGACGCACGTCGCTGGATAAACGGTTAATTGGCAATACCTGTTTTCCTGTGCTAAATATTTTAGAGAGCGAAGTAAGATGGAAAATAATAAAAGACACATCATTCATATCGAGGACGACACGGATTTTCATGAATACGTGCGTAATATCCTCTCCGATATCGTCACGGTCAGCCGCGCCCGGAATCTGCAGGAAGCCCGTGCCTTAATTAATGATGCCCGCTTTGATATGGCCCTGGTCGACTTCACCCTGCCGGACGGTTCAGGGTCGGAAATCATTATTGAAATGGCAAAATTAAAGCCGGATATGCCGATAATTGTATTTTCGGCACATGAAATAGCTGACAACATTCGGCATGTCGAAGCGGTATTCTTGAAAGGTCGTTTCAAGGAAAAAGAGCTGCATCATGCCGTTCGTAGACTCTGCTATGGCAGCCCTTAAGGCGTCTATTCCCACAATTTCTTTGTTGAAATAAAAAGCTATCAAATTATCACTTTTGGGGCCGATAACCCTCTGGAACCTATGTTGCCGTAACCAGATGTGAGTGCCTGCCATGCTGAAACCTGCTACCCCCGTTGATGAAAATACCCGTCTTGAAACCCTGCGTTCCCTGAATGTTCTGGATACCAAGCCCGAGGAGCGGTTTGACCGCCTGACCCGTCTGGCCAAACGGATGTTTGGTGTACCGATTTCACTCGTCAGCCTGGTCGACAAGGACCGGCAGTGGTTTAAATCCAAACAGGGACTGGATGCTGACGAGACGCCACGGGATATTTCTTTTTGTGGCCATGCCATCCTGGGTGACGAAATATTCATGATTCCGGATGCCACCAAGGATAAGCGCTTTTCCGATAATCCATTGGTGACCGACAATCCGAATATTCGATTTTACGCCGGTTGTCCGTTGCGCGTCGTCAATGGCAGCAAACTGGGTACGTTGTGCCTCATTGACCAGACACCGCGCGAACTCAATGACGAAGACCTGCAATTGCTGCGGGATCTGGCCGACATGGCTGAGCAGGAACTGGCTGCAATTCAACTGGCCACGCTGGATGAGCTGACCCTGATCTCAAACCGCCGCGGTTTTATTTCCCTTGCGCAACATGCACTGAATATCAGCCGCCGCAAGGAATTCCCGTCATCACTGGTATTCCTGGACCTGAACAAATTCAAGCATATCAATGATACTTTCGGTCATGCCGAGGGAGACCGCGCCCTGGTGGCATTTGCCAGCCTGATGCGTGAGACATTCCGTGAATCGGATGTCTTTGCCCGTCTCGGTGGGGACGAGTTCGTGGTGCTGCTTACAGACACCGCCGAAGATCAGGTGCAGCAGATTCTTGCTCGATTTGACGAGAAGCTGACCAGACTCAATCAGGAAGCCAAACGTGGCTACGACATTCTGTATAGTGTCGGCATTGCCAAATACGACGAAACGAAACACCATGATATCGAGGAACTCCTAAAGGAAGCGGACAGCCTCATGTACGAACATAAACAACAGTCCTCTTCTTCTTCACGCTAAATCAACCTTTTTTCATGGCGCTGGCGATATTTGACGGAATGTCAAATATCGTCAGATTCTGCCGCGCATGTTATCCTCCCGGTTTACACTACGCACTCGTTATAAGAAGAATCGAGGGGGGCAAGATACACCATGGAATTCCTGGAGCAAACCTATTACGGAAACACTATCCTGCAATGGCTGACATCACTGGGTATCATTCTATTTGTCGTCATTCTAGGTAAAGTCGTTTACTGGGTATTTTCAAAAATTGTTCGCGTGTTTACCTCGCGCACCCGTACCCAACTGGATGATGTAATCATCGACCTGGTGGAAGAACCCGCCGTCTTTGTCATGATCGCCACCGGTATCTGGTTTGCCCTGAAGCTGTTGAACCTGCCCGAGGCGGTGGATAACGCCATCGCCAACTCCTATCACATCATTCTTGCCCTGTTAATCGGCTGGTTGCTGGTTCGCCTGTTTGATGCATTTTACCTGGGCGTGCTTAAACCCTGGTGTGATAAAACTGAAAATGATCTGGATGATCAATTAATGCCGATATTGCGCAAAGGCGCAAAACTGATTATCTGGGTAATGGCCATTGTGATTGGCCTCAACAATGCCGGTTACGATGTTGCCGCCCTGCTCGCCGGCCTCGGTATTGGTGGTCTGGCACTGGCCATGGCTGCCAAGGATACGGTCTCGAATATTTTCGGTGGCTTTACCATTTTCGCCGATCAGCCATTTCGTATTAATGAACGGGTACGCATCGATGGTTATGATGGGGTCATTACTGAAATTGGCGTGCGCAGTACGCGCTTGCGAACACTCGAAGGTCGTATTGTTACCATTCCCAATTCCCGCTTTACCGACGCACCGGTAGAAAACGTCTCACAGGAACCATCCCGCAAGATCAAACTGGATCTCGGGCTTACCTATGACACCCCGGCTGAAAAGATGGAACTGGCGATGGATGTTCTGAAAAAGATTAACGACGCCAACCCAAACACCGAAGAGAAAACCATTATCTCATTTAACGGGTTTGGCGACTTTGCCATGAATATCATGTTTATTTACTATATAAAGAGTGGCGCAGACATCGCCGGCACCCAAACCGAGATGAACCTGGAAATTCTGCGTCAGTTTAATGTCAATAACCTGGAGTTTGCGTTCCCAACCCAGACCCTCTACACAATAACAACGGCGAACTAACCCATGACAACCACAATCTGTATCGGCGGTAACAAAGACAAGCAGGTACACCTCAATGCCAAAATGGCCAACCGGCATGGTCTGATTGCTGGCGCAACCGGAACCGGTAAAACGGTTAGCCTGCAAATCCTGGCGGAAAACTTTTCACGTATCGGTGTGCCGGTGTACCTGGCCGATGTCAAAGGGGATTTATCCGGGCTGGCCACAGCCGGAAAGCTTAACGATAAAATCACCTCGCGACTGGAAACCATCGGCCTGAAAGATTTTTCCACGCAACCGAGCCCGGTCCTGTTCTGGGATCTTTTTGCGAAATTCGGCCACCCGATTCGCACCACCATCTCGGATATCGGACCATTAATGTTATCCAGCCTGCTGGAACTCAATGACACCCAGACTGGCGTGCTGTACAGCACGTTTGACTTTGCCGATGACAACGGTCTGTTACTCCTGGATCTGAAAGATTTACGCAGCCTGTTGAACTGGGTGGGTGAAAACCGCAAGGAACTGGGCAGTGAATACGGCAATATCTCGACGGCCAGTATCGGTGCCATTCAACGACAACTGCTGGTACTCGAGGAACAGGGTGCGGAAAACTTTTTTGGCGAACCGGCCGTGAAACTGGATGACCTGATGATCACCGACTTCAGTGGCCGCGGTGTGATCAGCATTATGGACGTCACGACCTTAATGGCGAAATCGCCACGCCTGTATGCCACGTTTTTGTTATGGCTGCTGGCTGAATTATTTGAGCAATTGCCGGAAGTGGGTGATCCGGACAAACCCAAACTGGTGTTGTTCTTTGATGAAGCACACCTGTTGTTTGATGACGCCCCCAAAGCCCTGCTCGACAAGATTGAACAGGTGGTCAGATTGATTCGTTCCAAGGGTGTCGGTGTGTATTTTATCAGCCAGAATCCGCTCGATATTCCGGATGAAATTCTTGGCCAGCTCGGTACTCGCATTCAGCATGCCCTGCGTGCCTTTACACCACGCGACCAGAAAGCCGTCAAATCCGCGGCACAGACATTTCGCACTAACCCGAACCTGGACACTGAAAAGGTTATTACCGAACTCGGTACCGGCGAGGCGCTGGTCTCTGTACTGGATGAAAAAGGCAGTCCGACGCCGGTGGAACGCGTGTTAATTCGCCCGCCGGAGTCGCGTATCGGGCCGCTAACCGATGAGGAACGCCAGGCCGTCCTGTCCCGTTCCCCCTTAAAAGGCCGGTACGACGATGTCATTGACCGTGAATCGGCGCATGAAGTGTTGAAGAAAAGAACCGAGGAACAAGCCCGCGTTGACGCTGCCGAAAAGGCCGAAGCTGAACAGGACAAGGAACGTGCAAAGTCTGGCCGAAGCTCCCGTCGTCAGAGTGCCGGTGAAGCCCTGATTAAAAGTGCAGCACGTTCTATCGGTAGCCAGCTTGGCAGGCGAATTATTCGCGGTATTCTTGGCTCGCTGCTTGGCGGTAAATAATTTTCAAGCCATTCATAAAATTTCAGCTAAAATTGCACATTGCCAGACCAACAAAACGAAGTCATTCGTTTCTGGCAAGTGCACAGTAATAACAAATTTTAGCGGAGTAATTATATGAAAAACTATCTCAAGGTCATGCTACTGGCATTACCGGTATTCGCTTCCGGATGTGCAAGCAGCCTGATGACACCTGCGCCAACTCAACAGGTCAAAGCACCTTCCGCTGACAAGGCAACGGTTGTGTTTATGCGTTCATCTTTTGTTGCCGGCGCAATTCGCGCCGAACTCTTTGAAGTCAATAACGGGGATTTGAAATTCATCGGTGTACTGGCTAATGGTACTAAAATCGCCTATGAAACATCACCTGGTGAAAAAGTGTTTATGACTTACGGTGTGGCGGCTGACTTTATGAAAGCCAACCTGTCAGCAGGTAAAACGTATTACGTCATTGCCCGGCCCAACTGGGGAACCGGGGGATTTGCGCCGACACCGATTCGACAGGATGCGTCTGCACAATACAGCACCAAATCCGATGACTTTAAAAACTGGGTAGCAGATACCGAACTGGTTGTACCGGTACCTGAAGCCAGTACCTGGTTCAAGGAAAACAAACCCAAGATGCAGGAAGTCTATACCACTTACTGGGCACGTTTTCAGACCAAATCACCGGACCAGATGGCCGAGCGAACCATGCACCCGGAGGACGGTCGATAAACCTCGACATGTAACCTGACAAACCCGCCCACTGGCGGGTTTGTTTTTTAATGTAAATCAAGCATACTATCGGCATGGCAACACAAGAACAAAAATATGCCGCTCTTGCCCCAATACTGTCACTGGCCGGTATGTTTGCATTACCCATCGCCAGCACGTTGTTACCGATACTGCTGTTTTTTATTTTCTACTGGCAAAAACAGGCCTTTGCCAGTCGGGTTGCCATCCGTGCTGCTGATCTGTCATTCAGTATACAGTTGTATATCTTTCTCGGTAGTTTTCTTATCATAGGCTTCAGCCATATTCAGCCAATTGCCGAAACCACGGCGCAGCGTGTCATGACCGGCCTGACACTCGTATTGCTTATTTACCTGGTTGTTTCGCTGGTCATTGCCGCTGTCCAGGCATTTCGTGGCCAGGCATTTAGTTATATTCTTTCATTGAAAATTGCCGAGCGCATTCTCAACCATTTTCAGAAACCCACCTGATTGGTCCTGACATCTTTTAATCGCGCACCGTTCGGATAAAGTCGATTGGCCAAAATAAGAAACAGCTCAGCAGTTGCAAGCGCGTCACTAAGTGCGTCATGTGTACGATACTCGGGCAAATGAAACTGCTGGCGCAGGCTGCTCAAGCGTAGCATGCCTTCCTGTATTACCTGATGGGAACGTGTTAGATGTCGCTTTGCAAGTTGCAGTGTGTCTATTACCGGAATGATCACCGGGTACCCGTAAATGCGCGTCGTCAGTTCATTCAGGAATCCCAGTTCGACACGCGCATGATGCGCTATCAGCACACGGCCACGTAATTTCTCCAGTAACTGGGGCAATACATCTTCCACTGCCCTGCCCTTCGCCGCCATATCATCGGTAATGCGATGTACAATGGCGCTATGTTCGGGAATGGCCTGCGAGGTACTGATTAATTGTCGCCAGGCACTGCCGACTGAGATTGACATTCGGTTGATCGTGACCATACCGATACTGATTATGTGATCACGCCGAATGTCCAGTCCGGTGGTCTCGAAATCCATCGACACACATTCTATTTCTTCAAGTGGCAGACGTTTATCTACCAGTGGTGCACTGTAGTAATAGCCAAGCGGGTTATCTTCCACACGCCGTGCAACACGCCGCCACTTCGCATCTAACCCAAACCAGTGTCGTAACATAATCAGATCAATCGTCCAGCCTGGTGTCGAGACTCAAGTACATCCTGCATGGACTGAATTACACGAAATGCATCCTTGAGATGCACTTTTTCAAGGCCACTGAGCGTGACGGGATCGATATAATTGTCAGCAGGCTTGCCTTCACGTATCTGCTGCGCCTGATGCTCCAATCGTATACGACCAATATATTCCAGCGCATCAATTAAATTGGATTTCATTTCACTACCCAGGGCACCACTTTCATATGCCGCCGCCAGGCGTTCCACCGTATTTACGGGAGGCAAACCTTCGGAAAGTGCAAATACCCGCGCGATATCTACGACAGGAATGATGCCGCGGTGTTTAATATCCAGCGTATGATCATGGGCCTCATCGTGCACCAGAACGAATTTTCGGAAAAACCCCAGTGGCGGACGATGAGTCAGCGCATTGGAAACCATGTAGGCGATAAAAATTTTATTGGCTTTCGTTTTTGCCAGCACACTGCTTTGCAGCTGTTCAAACAATTCTTTTTTCCCGTGCACCGGACGCAAATCAAAAAATATACTCGATAGCATGAGTGCTTTTTTTTCAGGGCGTGTAATCCAGAGATGAAAATAGTCCTCCCAAACAGACAGGGGTTTGCGCCAGTTGTCGTTTGTTGCCATGGCATCACCCGGACAGTAAATGAACCCACAGTCGTTTAATCCATCGCTAACGAACTGGCTCAGTTTCCTGAAATATTCGTCATGTTCCAGTTGCATGGCATTATCAATTAATAATGCATTATCCTGATCGGAATGCGATATCTGTTCATGTCGTCCCTGCGAACCACCGGCCAGCCAGACATAATCAACCGGTGGCGGTCCAAGTTTTTCTTCAGCAAGGGTAAGCAGTCGACGAGTGATATTGTCCGTAATAGTGGATATCACTTCACCCATTTGCCGTGCCGATGTATTGGACATGGTCAGATGCAATTGTAATTCCGGCAAACGTTGACTGATTCGACTCAGGGCTTCGACCGAATTGGCTTTCTGTATGTCGCTGGCAATAAACGCGGAATTGGTACCAAGATGACGAATCAGATCCGAGACACTCAGGTTACCAACCGGTTGTTGCTGGTGCATGACCGGCAAATGATGGATTTGATGACGTGTCATCAGCATTAATGCCTCAGCCAGTGGTGTGGTTTCAGTTACCGTGACCAGTTCGTTCGACATAATGGTACTGACTGAATCATTGGGATTGCGTTCCGACGCTACGCAACGCTTGCGAATGTCCTTGTCGGTCACCATGCCGGCCAGTTGATTATTCTGGGTTATCAGGACTGATGAGACGTTTTCCTTTGACATCAGCCTGGCCACATCAACAATGGGTGTATTGCCATCAATTAGGACCGGTTTGCGGTCGACCAGATCAATGGCGCTGTAACTCAGCGAGCTGATCGATGTACCGTTATCCTCAGCCGTATTCAGGGCCTGCTTCAAACGCCGATTTATCGATGTTGTGATACGTCGTTCAAACGAGGGAGACTGGTGGGTAAGCTCTGCGATTACCTGGCAAGGGATTCGATAGATGAGGCTGTCTTCACTGGTACGGCCATGCGTCACGACACTATTTTGACACTGGTCATTGTAACTGTCGCCCTCGCCCAGTTTCTCTACCAGTTGCCCTTGTTTGTTGCGAATTTCAACGGCCCCGCTCCTTACCATGTACAGCGACTCGATTTCGATATCGACGGGCGGAAAAATCTCTCCACGCCGTAGGTAATGAATGGTCAGTTCATCCAGCACCTGCCTGATCAAGACGTCATGCAACGCATCGAACGGCACATGTGACTGAAGAAACTCACGCACTTCCTGTAATTCAAGTTCCATACAACAATCGTATACGGACGAAAAAAGCCCCGCAAGTGCGGGGCTTTTTATCTAATGGCCTGCGCTTAGTGGCTCGCCGCCGCGCCGGCCCCCTTTGGTACACGAATATCATCCACCAGATGCTGAATGTGATCCGGTGGTGCGGCTGTCACTTTGCTGACAATAAACGCCACCACAAAGTTGATCAACGCACCAACAGCACCAAACGACTCCGGTTGAATGCCAAACAGCCAGTTTTCGGCATTGTTAGGCAGGTTATTAGTTCCCGGGATAAACAACCAACCTTTGTACATAAAGATATAAACAAGGGTTGTGCCCAGTCCGGCCAGCATACCAACCACCGCACCGGTGTTGTTCATCTTCTTGTAGAAGATACCCATCATCAGTGCCGGGAAGATGGACGAGGCGGCCAGTCCAAACGCCAGCGCCACCACCTGTGCCGCAAAGCCGGGTGGGTTCATTCCCAGAAAGCCCGCCACGACAATCGCACCGGCCATCGCAATACGACCTGCCATGAGCTCATTTTTCTCTGAAATGTCTTTCATGAAAATGCCTTTTAACAGGTCGTGCGAGATGGCGGATGAAATGGCCAGTAACAGGCCTGCCGCAGTAGATAACGCGGCGGCGAGACCACCGGCTGCCACCAGTGCAATGACCCAGAATGGCAGACTGGCAATTTCCGGATTGGCCAGTACCATAATGTCACGATCAATCTTGACCATTTCATTACCCTTCCAGCCAAAGCTCTCCGCTTTCGCTGCGAACTCCGGGTTCTTGTCGTTGTAGTACTGAATGCGACCATCACCGTTCTTATCTTCAAATTGCAACAGGCCGGTGGTTTCCCATTTCTTGAACCAGTCCGGCCGCTCGGCATACAGCAGGTTGGCCTGTGGGTCACCGATCGGACCGGTCTGAATGGTATTGGTCAGGTTTAACCGCGCCATGGAACCAACAGCCGGTGCGGTGGTGTAAAGAATGGCAATGAACACCAGTGCCCATCCGGCTGAGGCCCGAGCATCCCGTACTTTGGGTACCGTGAAGAAACGAATGATGACGTGCGGCAAACCGGCGGTACCAATCATCAGCGACAAGGTGAGCAAGACCATGTTCAACGACGTATCATTTTGTGCCGTGTATTGTTTAAAACCGAGATCCGTCACGATGGTATCCAGCTTGTCGAGCAGGTAACCGCTCTTGTCAGTTAATTCACTGCCCAGTCCCAGTTGCGGGATCGGGTTACCGGTCAGGTTCAGTGAAATAAAGATCGCCGGGATGGTGTAGGCAAAAATGAGGACACAGTATTGTGCAATCTGTGTATAGGTGATGCCCTTCATGCCACCAAGCACCGCATAGACAAAGACAATTGCCATACCGACAATCACACCGACTTCAAAGTCCACTTCCAGGAAGCGACCAAAGGCGACACCGACACCCTTCATTTGCCCGATTACATACGTAATTGAAGCCACAATGAGACAAATTACTGCAACGATACGGGCCGTTTGTGAGTAATAGCGTTCGCCGATGAACTCCGGTACGGTGAATTTACCGAACTTGCGCAGGTACGGTGCCAGCAGCATGGCCAGTAACACATAACCACCGGTCCAGCCCATCAGATAGACGGAAGCATCATACCCTTTGAAGGCGATTAATCCGGCCATGGAGATGAACGACGCGGCTGACATCCAGTCCGCGGCGGTTGCCATACCATTCGCTACCGGGTGTACACCCTTGCCGGCAACATAAAATTCACCCGTGCTCGATGCACGCGACCAGATCGCAATCCCGATATAAAGCAAAAATGTGCCACCTACAATGAGGTAGGTCCAGGTTTGTAAATCCATGTTGCCTCCTAATCTTCGTGTACGTTGTATTTACGATCCAGCGCATTCATGCGTTTGGCATAAACAAAGATCAGGATCAGGAAGGTGAACATCGAACCCTGTTGTGCGAACCAGAAACCCAGCCCGACACCACCGATTCGAATGTTATTAAGGACGTCGACAAGAATAATGCCGAACAGATACGAGACGACGAACCAGATTACCAGCAGAATGGCGACCAGCCGAATGTTCGCCTTCCAGTAATCACCGGATGAACTAGTCATGATTGAACCTCCTAGATGGTTTTTTGCTTTTTTGCAGGCTCCCTGTTTTTGTCCAGCTCCTGGAGGTAAGAACAACAAAAATTACCTGTGCGGCCCGCAATTATTTTTATAACCGGGTCACATCATAAAGTAACTGAGTCGGGAGGTACAGCTTGCACTAATGTGGAGCATATAAATTGGCGATAAACTGTTCGGTTTTGTATTAGTTAATTATTATTTTCTTACTTTGATTCTCATTGACCGCCTGTTACCCGTATGAATAATGTCAAAATACAGTGAATTAAATCAGGAACATAATAATGCAATTATCGAAGCCATGGATGCACGCTATAGGGGGACTCGTTGTTTTATTAGCCGGTTGTGGTGCTGGCACTAATTCGGGGAATAATAACAGCGGCAACACATCCCCTCCTTCGCAGAATGTCACCGTCAGTGATGACTTTGCCGGTGATGGTCCATTAATTAACTACACCACCAACAATGCCAGTAGTCTCCGTGACGTAGCACGCGTGAATAACCGTTATCGCGCCAACCTGACAAATAACACAAACGACATTACGCTGCACTTCAATGATTATCAGGGACGACTCGATGCCAAACTGGTCAACTTTCCCTTTGAATATATCGCACGCAACATTGGCATCGGCACACAGCGCAACTCACAAACGGCCCCGGGTGCTTTCGGTGACCCTTTTATATTCGCCGGCATCCAGATTCATGTTACCAGTCTGAATTCACTCAATTCTTCACACATCGTTGTCGGCCATCGAGGCTCAACAGCATTTACAGTTGAAGGCAAGAATACGGTGAATGGAAATTCCACTGTCACCGATGAAGGATTTAATGCAGCGCCGGCGGGCAGAGCAGATATTCGGGTTGTCGGTAACGCGAATCAGACGCTGACCGTTTACTGGCAACAGCCCAATCCCAATCCCGGTGTGCAGGCAGATAACTGGCGACTCTATAACGGCACCGGCCTGTTACCAGGTAATGCACCTGATTACGGTGCAGCGGCTTATATCGGGCTGATTACTTACGCTCAGGGGACAACCGGTGTGCCCTTTGTCGGCACCTGTGACAGTGTGCAACTCGTTGGCGAATAATTACCTGCCCAGGCATATTCACACTAAAGTCGAAAACATGGCAGACGATACCTTTGTCTATGGCAGCTAAAAAGAAAATATCGAGCCTGGCAATTAAATCATCTTCCGCCTATCTGAAGCTCAACCAGATTGATTACCTGGGTAGTGGTGCCTATCAATGCCAGGTTGAAGTCCTGTCAAACGGCTTTCAGTGTGATCGGCCGTTTGGTTTTGACAACGATGAGTATTTTCTTGCCAAAGCCAGCGAGGTGGTTGAATCACAAACCGGCGAGGCCGAACTGATGGACTTACAGGCAGACAGCTTTATTCGTATCAGGCCGTTTGAGGATGACACCGTACTGGTTTCCGGTTACATCGTGGAAGACACCCACGTGACACAGAGTATCGAATTTGCCTTCAATGCCCCGCTCAAGGAAGTAAAAAAGTTCGTCAGCGCGTTTGAGAAAATGGTCCGCGCCAACGTCTGAGATTACTGTCGCAATTCCTTGAGCCGGCGTGCGATCTTGTCCTGCCAGACGGTACCTTCCGTCACATGATACAGCGCTTTTAGTACATCCCGCTCACCGGGGCGTTGTATGTGGCTGACCTTGAGGTTACCAAAATCCAGTTTGCCCTTTTTCGTCACGCGAATGTTAAAGGCACCCAGGTACTGCATTTCACCCGGTTCGATTCGAAACACCTGCTGATAGGCCTGACGCTTGCTGCGTGCCAGGTTGTAGTGGTTACGGTTGGAACGAAAGCCGGAAATCACGTATTTGCCAGGCAGGATGTTTTCTGCCATGAACACCCCGTTATCAAACACCAGTACGCGGGGAGGCTTCTGAAACGGCGGAATATAGATTTTGCCAAATTCAACGAAATCCACCCGCTCAATTACATCATTGTCCGCTTCCACATAACCGTAGATAAAGGCCGAATCCGCATAGCGCGCATCATCCGGCGGTGGCGACTTGGTGGCAGAAATCACGTTACAACTGGCCAGCAGCCCGCACAGCGCGGCCATCATACTTACCCGTAAAAATGCATACATATCAAACCTCATAAACCTGACGCTGAGTCGTTCTACGAGGAATAATGCAATTTGCGTGCACAAAAAAGGGCCCCTAAGGGCCCTTTTTCAGTAAGTGAATAGTGCTAAATCAGGCATTTACCGCCTTCATGGACAGGCGAATACGGCCCTGTTTGTCGATTTCCAGCACCTTGACCTTGACCACGTCGCCTTCGGACAGCTCGTCGCTGACTTTCTCGACCCGCTCATTGGAGATCTGCGAAACATGGACCAACCCGTCCTTGCCGGGCAGAATGGTCACAAACGCGCCGAAATCCATCAGCTTGGCGACGCGACCTTCGTAGATACGGCCCACTTCCACGTCTGCCGTGAGTTGTTCGATCTGGCGGCGAGCTTCTTCCGCAGCGGCAGAATCGTTTGAGGCAATCTTGACCACGCCGTCGTCGGTAATATCCACCGAACAGCCGGTTTCTTCGGTGATGGCGCGAATGGTCACACCACCTTTGCCGATGACGTCGCGAATCTTGTCCGGGTTGATCTTCATGGTGACATAGCGTGGCGCGTACTGGGACATATCCTGGCGCGGTTCGCTGATCACAGCATTCATCTTGTCGAGGATGAACATACGGCCGTCTTTGGCCTGTGCCAGGGCGATTTCCATGATTTCCTTGGTGATGCCGTCAATCTTGATGTCCATCTGCAGGGCGGTCACACCATTGGCTGAACCGGCCACCTTGAAGTCCATATCGCCCAGGTGATCTTCGTCACCCAGAATATCGGACAGAACCGCAAATTTATCGCCTTCCTTGATCAGGCCCATGGCAATACCGGCGACGGGTGCCCTGGTGGGTACACCGGCATCCATCATGGACAGGGAGCTGCCACAGACACTGGCCATGGAGCTGGAACCGTTGGATTCCGTGATTTCCGAGACAACGCGAATACTGTACGGGAACGATTCCATTTCCGGCAGTACTCCTGTCACACCGCGACGCGCCAGACGGCCATGACCGACTTCACGACGACCCGGGCTACCGGTACGACCGGTTTCACCAACGGAAAATGGCGGGAAATTGTAGTGCAGCATGAACGGATCCCGGTAGGAACCTTCCAGTGCATCAATAATCTGTGAATCTTTCTCCGTGCCCAGCGTCGTGACGACCAGCGCCTGGGTTTCACCTCGAGTAAACAGGGCCGAACCATGTGCACGTGGCAGGACGCCGACTTTGACCGTAATCGGGCGTACGGTCTTGGTGTCGCGGCCATCGATGCGCGGCTCACCGGCAAGAATCTGCCCACGGACGATCTTCTTTTTCAGCGAATCAAAGGCATCTATCAGGTCGCCTTCGTTGGCACCGTCTTCGGCCAGCAGTTTTTCCTTCATGGCGGCCTTGATTTCATCGATACGGCCATAACGGGCCATTTTCTCGTGAATCTTGTAGGCCTCACGCAGATCCGCTTCGCAGGCAGCCGCCACGGCATCGGCGATGCTGGTGTCTTTCTCCGGCGCACTCCAGGCAATCGCGGTGACGCCGACCATGTCGGCCAGTTCACGAATGGCCTTGATAACAACCTGTTGCTGGTCATGGCCAAAGACCACGGCGCCCAGCATTACTTCTTCTGATAATAATTTGGCTTCAGATTCGACCATCAGCACCGCATTTTCAGTACCGGCGACGACCAGGTCGAGGTCAGATTCTTCCAGCTCAGTCATGCTGGGGTTGAGCAGGTACTGGCCATCTTTATAACCAACGCGGGCCGCACCGATGGGACCGTTAAACGGTGCACCACTCAGGGCCAGTGCCGCCGAGGTACCAATCAGGGCCGGAATATCCGGTGTGACATTGGGATCCAGGGACAGGACAGTACAGATAACCTGGGTTTCATTGGTAAAGCCGTCCGGAAACAGGGGGCGAATCGGGCGGTCAATCAGGCGGCTGGTGAGCGTTTCCGCTTCGGAAGGCCGTCCTTCACGACGTAAAAAACCGCCGGGTATGCGACCAGCGGCATAGGTTTTTTCCTGGTAGTTGACCGTAAGCGGGAAAAAATCGCGCCCTTCGGCAGCGGATTTCTCGACAACGGCGGTGACCAGCACCACGGTGTCGCCCATGGAGACCATGACGGCGCCATCGGCCTGACGGGCTACTTCCCCCGTCTCAAGTTTTACTGTGTGTTGACCGTATTGAAATTCTTTAGAGACAGGGGATGGTGTTGACATAATTTACCTTTCGCGCCGTTTACTTACGAAGACCGAGACGATTGATCAATTCCCGATAGCGTTGTACGTCTTTGTTTTTGAGATAATCCAGCAATTTGCGGCGCTGGCTTACCATCTGCAACAGACCCTGGCGTGAATGGTGATCGTGAATATGCGTTTTGAAATGATCAGACAGTTCGTTGATGCGCGCAGACAGCAGCGCAACCTGGACTTCCGGTGAGCCGGTATCACCCGTTCCACGGGCATAATCTTTAACGATCTGAGCCTTGTGCTCGGCGCTCAGTGACATTGTGTACTCCTGTTAATACATACGGTCAAAAAAGAGCGCGTATTTTACCCGCGCATACCCTGTAGTTACAACATCTGTTGCATGGAAAAACAGCTATTTAGGGAAGTTTTTAACCCGAGTTGATCAGCCGTTTTGGGGCCACCCGGCCGTCATCCAGGACCTGCCCGACGCCCAGAAAATGCTCATTTCCGGCAAACAGGCGTACCCAGCCGCTGGTTGGCGCACGCGGCACCTGTACCGGCTGCCCCTGCCGCACATAATAGGCCGAGTTTTCGGTCAGGTGCACGGCAGGCCAGTTGTCCAGTGCTTCTGACATGGGAATCAGGAGCTTATCGAGCCCCTCCTGCCCCTCATCTTCGGCGATATGGGCCAGTTCCTCATAGGTGATGGCATCATCGATATGAAACGGCCCGACCCCGGTACGACGCAGGCTCGCCAGATAGGCGCCACACCCGATTCGCTCACCAATGTCCTCGACCAGGGTGCGCACATAGGTGCCCTTGGAGCAACGCAGCCGAAAGCGAAAATCGGTCTCGCCCACGGACAGAATGGTCAGCTCATAAACCGTGACCTTGCGCGGTTCGCGCTCCACTTCGATGCCCTGATGAGCCAGTTTGTAGAGTGGCTGGCCATCTTTTTTGATGGCCGAATGCATCGGTGGAATCTGTTCGATCTCGCCGACAAAGGCATCACAATGTGGCTTAAGAAAGGCCTCACTGATCTCGGGTACCGGGCGTGTATCGATGACCTCGCCTTCCGCATCGCCGGTGCGGGTGCGACTGCCTAACTGGCAGGTGCCTTCATATTCCTTGTCCGAGTCCAGTAAAAAACTGGACAACTTGGTTGCTTCACCCAGGCACAACGGTAACAAACCGGTAGCCAGTGGATCCAGCGAGCCGGTATGGCCAGCCTTTTTGGCGCGAAATAAAGTTTTGACCTGCTGCAGGGCCGCATTGGAGGTAATATCCATACCCTTGTCCAGTAACAGGATGCCGCTGATGTTGCGGCCGTAACGTCGCTTGCGTCCCATATTAAATCAGTCCTGCTCTTGATCCTTGCTGATGGCGCTGTCGATTAATGCCGACAATGCCGAACCGCGCTCGATCGATTCGTCATACATAACCTGTAACCGTGGCACGGTACGTAAATGTAATCGATGCCCCAGTTCATGCTGTAAAAAACCGGCCGCATGCTGCAAGGCATCGACGGTCTGTTCATGTTTGTGTGTTTCGTCCAGGGAAGTGATATAGACTTTTGCATGTTTCAGGTCACGACTGATTTCCACGGCGGAAACCGTCACCAGGCGCAAACGTGGGTCCGTCAGCTCCTGTTGAATAATGATGGCCAGTTCGCGCTGAATCTGTTCCGCGACACGGCGAGTGCGATCGTAATCTTTTGGCATGAAAAGGCTTTAAATCAGATTGTGCGTTCAACCTGAATGCGTTCATAGACTTCGATTTGATCACCAACCTTGACGTCATTGTAATTCTTGACGCCGATACCACATTCAAGCCCCTGTTTGACTTCATTGGCATCGTCCTTAAAGCGCCGTAATGATTCCAGTTCACCTTCATAAATAACAACATTGTCACGCAGAACACGAATCGGATTATTGCGTTTCACGACACCTTCCACCACCATGCAGCCGGCAATGTTACCCAGCTTGGGTGAACGGAACACATCGCGCACTTCGGCCAGGCCGATAATTTCTTCCTTGAATTCCGGTGCCAGCATGCCACTCATGGCCTGCCTCACCTGATCGATCAATTCATAGATGATGCTGTAATAATGCAGGTCGATACCTTCTTCGTCGATCATACGTTTCGCCGAGGCTTCCGCACGCACGTTGAAACCGATAATAATGGCGTTCGAAGCGACAGCCAGGTTTACATCCGACTCGGTAATACCACCGACGCCACTCGATACGATATTCACTTTCACTTCTTCGGTAGACAGTTTTACTAACGCATCGGTAATGGCTTCCACGGAACCCTGCACGTCGGCCTTGATCACGATATTTACGGACGAGATATCACCTTCCGCCATCTGGTTAAACATGTTCTCCAGCTTGGCCGCCTGCTGTCGTGCCAGTTTGACGTCACGGGTTTTGCTTTGCCGGAAAGTAGCCACTTCGCGTGCCTTGCGTTCGTCCTGCACCACCGTGGCTTCATCACCGGCACTCGGTACACCGGATAAACCCAGCACCTCAACCGGCATGGAGGGTCCGGCCTGTTCAATCTGCTGGCCATGCTCATTTACCATGGCACGAATTCGGCCATACTCCAGACCAGCCAGTAACATATCGCCTTTAATAAGGGTACCGCGTTGTATCAGGATGGAAGCAACCGGACCGCGCCCCTTGTCGAGTCGTGATTCAATCACAATGCCTTTTGCCGGTCCTGTGTGGACCGCTTTGAGTTCGAGCACTTCGGCCACAAGCAGAATAGATTCCAGCAGGGTATCGACGCCTTCACCGGTGTGGGCTGATACATTGATGAACATGGTGTCACCACCCCACTCTTCCGGAATAACTTCTTCCTGCGCCAGTTCATTCTTGACCCGATCTGCATCCGCTTCAGGTTTGTCGATTTTATTGACCGCAACAATTAACGGCACACCTGCCGCCTTGGCATGTTGCACCGCTTCACGTGTTTGCGGCATGACACCGTCATCAGCGGCAACCACCAGAATAACAATATCCGTTACCTGCGCACCGCGTGCACGCATGGCTGTAAACGCCGCGTGACCGGGTGTATCCAGGAAAGTGATGTTTCCGTTATCGGTTTCAACGTGGTACGCACCGATATGCTGCGTAATACCACCGGCTTCACCGGCAGCTACACGACTGCGACGAATGAAATCCAGTAACGATGTTTTACCGTGGTCAACGTGTCCCATGATCGTGACAACCGGTGCACGTTGTTCCTGTTCACCACTGTCATCCTGTTCGACATTAATGGATTCTTCAATGGCATCTTCCTTGATCAGGCGTGGTTGATGGCCCATTTCTTCAACCACGATTTGCGCCGTCTCCTGATCCAGCACCTGGTTAATGGTGACCATGGAGCCCAAACCCATCATGATCTTGATCACTTCAGCCGCTTTGACTGACATTTTCTGCGCCAGCTCGGCAACTGTGATGGTTTCCGGGAGCGAGACTTCGCGTTTTATCGGTGCGGTTGGCCTGGTAAATCCATGTTCTTCTGCATGGCCGGCCGCTACTTTTCTGCTGCCCGCCGGACGCTTCTTGCGTCGACCGGACATTTCAGCACTGACATGTAATTCCTTACGGCCATAACGCGTTTTGCGTCCGCCGTCTTCAAAATCTTCGTCTTTTTTCTTTTTCTTGCGTCCCGGACGCGTTTCCTTTTTCGCCTCAGCCTGTTTCTTGGCGAGGTCGTCCTGCGCTTTACGCTTGGCTTCCTCCTGGGCACGTTCTTTTTCCGCGCTCAGTTCTTCCATCGCCTTCTTGCGAGCCTCTTCCTCGGCCAGACGTTCGGCTTCTTTTTCCTCGATCTTGCGCTTGGCTTCCTGTTCCAGTGCATCCTGTTTGGCTTTTTCCTCTTCACGCTGTACACGCGCTTCTTCCAGGCGTTTGTTTTCCTCGTCGACGACGACACTACGCTTCACGTAGGTGCGTTTCTTTCTGACCTCGACCGTCACCGACTTGGTTTTACCCTGTGCACCGGTCAATCTCAGTTCAGAGGACGACTTACGCTTGAGTGTGATCTTCTTGCCGTCCGTCGCGCTTTTTTTATCATTCCCGTGCTTACGCTGAAGATGGCCCAACAACTCCATTTTCTCGTCGTCGGAAATCATTGCATCAGGATCAGACACCTTCACACCGGCTTCCTTGAGCTGCTCCATCAGCCGGTCGATTGAGATTCCTACTACTTCAGCAAATTGTTTGACGGTCACTTCAGCCATAAAACTATTTTTACCCTAATGTTGTGTTACTCACTTGCCTGTTCTTCGAACCAGGGTGCACGCGCTGTCATAATCAGCTTGGCGGCAACCTCTTCATCCATCTTGTCTATATCCAGTAAATCATCAACGGATTGCTCCGCCAGATCTTCCATGGTG
The DNA here is from genome assembly GCA_937967995.1 of uncultured Gammaproteobacteria bacterium. Taxonomy (GTDB): domain Bacteria; phylum Pseudomonadota; class Gammaproteobacteria; order UBA6429; family Thiohalophilaceae; genus CALBTB01. Next base: position 41,173 of record CALBTB010000009.1, on the reverse strand, counting down.
ACAATACCATTCTTGGCCAGCTTGATAGCCAGCGCTTCATTCATGCCTTCCATATTTAAAAGATCTTCTGCAGGTGGCTGGTTGGACAGGCCTTCTTCACTGGTAATCGCGCGGGTTAACAACACGTCCTTGGCACGGCCACGCAGTTCATCGACGATTTCCTCGTCAAATTCTTCGATTTCCAGCATTTCCGACTTGGGCACGTAAGCCACTTCATCGATACTGGAAAAGCCTTCCTGCACCAGAATGACGGCCACTTCTTCATCCACATCCAGCGTGTCCATAAACATTTTCTGGACACGTTCGTTTTCCGCTTCGGTCTTGGCGTCGGCATCCGCCTCGGACATGACATTCAGTTCCCAGCCACTCAATTCACTGGCCAGTTTCACATTCTGTCCGCCACGGCCAATCGCCTGCGACAGTTGATCCTCTTTCACGGCAATATCCATGCTCATGGTTTCTTCATCCACCACAATGGATTCCACTTCCGCCGGTGACATGGCATTGATCACATACTGGGCCGGGTTTTCATCCCATAACACGATATCGATACGCTCGCCAGCCAGTTCATTGGACACTGCCTGAACACGTGAACCCCGCATACCGACACAGGCACCAACCGGATCAATACGATCATCATTGCTTTTAACGGCAATCTTGGCACGTGAACCCGGATCGCGAGAAGCATTGATAATTTCAATGAGTCCTTCGCCAATTTCCGGGACTTCGATGGTAAACAGTTCAGTCAGAAAACGCGGGTCCGTGCGGCTGACAATCAACTGCGGACCGCGCGCCTCGGGTTTGACTTCCTTGAGCAGGCCGCGAATACGATCACCGGGACGCATGGATTCACGCGGAATCATTTCCTCGCGCGGCACAATCGCATCGGCATTGTTACCCAGATCCAGGTAAATATTACCGCGTTCAACACGCTTGACCACACCCATGACGAGTTCGCCGACCTTGTCCTGGTATTCATCAAATACCTGGGCACGTTCCGCTTCACGGACTTTTTGTACAATCACCTGCTTGGCGGTCTGGGCGGCGATACGACCGAACTCAATCGACTCGACCTGCTCCTCGACAAACTCACCAATCTGGATGTTTTCATCTTCGACCTGGGCCGCACTGAGGGTCGTCTGGCGATCCGGCATATCCATTTCATCATCGGCCACCACTTCCCAGCGACGAAACGTGTCGTAATCACCGGTCTCCCGATCGATTGCAACGCGAATATTTACATCGTTGGAATAACGTTTCTTGGTTGCCATTTCCAGGGCCGCTTCGATAGCGCCAAAGATGATGTCTTTCTGCACGCCCTTTTCATTTGAAACGGCGTCAACAACCAATAAAATTTCCTTGTTCATGCTCGTGTAGCCTCATTTACTTCAGACACATGGATCTGATGGTCAAAATTCCGGTACGAGATTGGCGCGTTCAATGTCCCTGACTGTAAGTCGAACCTGCTCACCTGAATCCATACCTATATATATATCTTCTTCCTCAACCGACTGAATACGGCCGGTAAAGTTTCGTTGCCCGTTAACCGGTACCCGTGTCCGCAACTTCACCTGCTGCCCGATGTAACTGGCATAGTGGCCGGGTCGAAACAGTGGTCGATCCAGTCCCGGGGAAGAAACTTCCAGGGCATACTGCCCTTTGATTGGGTCCTCAACATCCAGCACACCACTGACCTGATGGCTGACTGTTTCGCAATCCGTCAGGCTGATGCCGTTTGGGCTATCGATGTAAAGTCGTAGCCGACTATGCTTGCCCTGGCCCAGGTACTCGACACCGATCAGCTCGTAACCAAGTGCAGCCACGGTCGGTTCCAATAGGCGCTGTACGCGTTCTTCTATTGGTCCCATATTCTTACCCCGTAAACGAAAAGTGGGCCTGCAGGCCCACTTCTTTGTAACACTTTAAATTGCAAGGCATTATAGCATGCCGAGCTAAAATCACCAGCCATCGAACCGGCCCGATAAATTTGGTAGCGGGGGTAGGATTTGAACCTACGACCTTTGGGTTATGAGCCCAACGAGCTACCAGGCTGCTCCACCCCGCAATCGAGGCGCGCATTCTACCACGGGTCGGATGTATTACAAGGATGCCCTGAAATTTTCCACGGAAATGGCGTTTTGCCTGATTTTGCCACTGAACATCCGAAAAAAACTGGAGTCATAGGAACGGCCAGACGATAAAGTATACAATCTGGCCTGTGTGCATACAGCGTGGTCCAGCAATGACGGAGTTTTGCAGTCCGTCCAGTTGCAAATTGCAGAAACAGCGCCTTCAAACTCGCTTAGTAGCATGATTAACATCATGATATATATAGAATTTCATATGCTGGTACAAGTCTTGCACCATGAGGATAAATAGCGATATTTAATTCGAATCGAAATACCTGAAGGAGAGTCGTACGATGAATCAGATTCGTAGAACATTTTTACAAGCCACCATGGCGGCTGGAACTGTCGCCGTGGCAGCAGGAGCCGGCTTGTTAAGCCCACGCACTGTGCTGGCTGCCTGGCCCAAGAACGCCTTTACAGCCAAGAGCGTGGACGAGGCTGTCAAAGCCCTGAGTGGTAGCAGTAACACGGTCGACAGTAAGGACATCGTGGTTGAGGCCCCGGACATTGCTGAAAACGGCGCGGTTGTTTCTGTGACGATCAAGAGTAAGGCACCCAAAACCGAGCAGATTTCCATCCTGGTACCGGTCAATGCCAATCCCCTTTGTGCCAGCTACATCACAACGGATTCCGTTGACGGTTTCGTCACCGGTCGAATCAAGATGGCAAAAACATCTGATGTGATTGCTGTGGTGAAAGCCGATGGCAAATTGCTGACTGCCAAGAAACCGGTCAAGGTCACCCTTGGCGGTTGCGGCGGTTAACGGACAGGATTAAGGAAAAGAGGTAGATACCATGGCAAAGAAAAAGATGAAGATTCGCGCCTGGGCCGACGGCGGCAACGCAACGGTCAAGGCAATTGTTTTCCACCCGATGGAAACCGGATTACGTAAAGACAAGGCGACGGGTGAAAAAATCCCGGCTCACTACATCGAGGAACTCACCTGCGAGCATAACGGCAAAACCGTTCTGACCTGTCTGTGGGGTCCGGGTGTATCCAAAAACCCCTTCCTGTCGTTTCGGCTGAAGAACGCCAAAAAAGGCGATACGCTGAAACTGAGCTGGACAGATAACAAGGGTGACAAGGATATCGCCGAGGCGGAAATCAAATAGCCTGAAATACGCAAACGGATAAGCTCCGTGATCAAAGGCGTGCATTTATTGCACGCCTTTTTTTATTTCTGTTTACTTAACCTGACTGACCACGTAAAAATAAACGGGCACCGAAGTGCCCGTTCAAGGTCATTAACACGAAACCCGATTAAGGTTTGACGTACAGATAACCCTTTTGCTGCAGGTGAGCAACGTGTGCGACACCAGAAGGAATGATTTCAGCGTTTTCGTTGATTTTTTCCTTCGGAATTTTCTTACCACGAATGGTGTTAGCACAAATGGTGAATTTCACACCACGGTTAGCCAGGCTGGCAATCTGGTCGTTAAAGTTATAGGCCTTGCCTTTTTTATCTTTTTTGCCCATTGCGCCATCAACCATGGCAAAAGCACCAGAGCTGTGAGTAACAACGATCACTTCGATGTTCTCATCGCCCAGGGCGTTCAGGTGGTTTTTAACGTTACGCAGCGCGCCTTTAGCGGTATGAATGTTGTTGATGTGATAAACAACGCGTTGCTGATTGTAGCCGTTCTTCGCCGGCTTTGAAGGATCAACTGCATAGGCTGAAGCAGCCATTGACAGACCTGCAGCCAGTAAGGCGGCTTTACTTAACATCTTCATATAATCTCCTCCTAAAATTTTAGGCTTTCGTCGTTTTACAACGTACTGCTCGCGAGTACATCGCTATTGATACAGCAAGATGTATTCCAAAGTCTAGATGTTTTTAATTTTTTATGGTTTTCATATAGTTACACTAAAAAAACGGCTATATAAGAATTTTCTAATTAAAATTTCCGGTGCAGGATGCACCGAACAGGTAACCTTTAGCGTGGCAAATTACACCATTATTAGTGTAATGCGAATTTTCTGTTTTCAGATGCATGGAAATAACATGCATTCTGTCCTTCCTGAAAGGTATTCGTTGTTAACAATGTGTAACAAACTTCGTCATCACATCGTATGAAAGCTTGAATGTGTTCACAGTTCAACACATCCGGTTTGCAACTGTTATCCCGGTGTTGAATAGTTTTCTTATTCAACTTTTCTAAATGCGGGGAAATCAAATGCAAAGATTAATTATAAGCGCTTTAATCGGGGTCATGAGTCTGCCAGCCATGGCTGACGATGATGATGATGATAAAAAGTTTCGATTCTTTGAAACCTTTAAAGTACTGGTCGCTAATGTTCAGAAAAATACGCTAGATATACAGGCACTGACAGCAAAAATCGCCAACATTCCCACCGATACCCAGTCACTTGCCGCGCAGGTACAGGCCAACACCAACGCAATCACAACAGCAAACAGCCAGATACAGACCAACACCTCCGGTATCTCGGCCAATGCAACGCAAATACAGTCAAACACAACCGCGATTGCAAACTTGTCCAACCAGGTGCAAACCAATACGACTTCAGTTGGTAATCTGGGCAATACTGTTCAAACGTTGCAGGGTGATGTTAATACATTAGGTGGACAGGTATCTGCAAACTCAACCAGCCTGTCTGGCCAGAATAATCAGATCCAGGCAAATGCACTGAACATTGCAGATAACACATCCCGCATAACAGCCCTGGAAAACAGCAGCGGAACTGGAGGGGGTACACAAGGCCCAACGTTAATCAGTCATACTTCATATTTATCGACTGTCAATACAAAAGAATTCTCTATTACAGGCGCATCACCTTGTAACCTGGTTAGACATACTTTCACTAGAAATGTATTGCCTAATGGCACACAAATCAACGTTCAGGAAGTGCATACAGATGGCGCTCAAAATTGTTCGCAAATCAATTTTGAATATTTATCTGACACCTCAGGGTTAAATCTTGTCGTTTATAACGATCTATTAAACTCTATTAACGCGAACTTTAACGAATCTGCGCCTATAATAAGTAGTTCTATGGAGGTGGGTAAATCTTTCGGTTTTGCAATTACATCTACAAGCAACCCTGCCTTAGGGATAGTACAAAAAAACACACTGATTGGTGTTGAGGATGTGGCTGTAACATTCGGTAATTTTACTGCGTGCCTGAAAATTCATTCTGACATTAAAACCACAATTGGTGACAATGTCGATCAAGTTTCCTGGTATTGCCAGAATATAGGTGAAGTTAAAAGAACATTGTACAATCACAATTCCAATGAGATTCGAGTAATGCAACTAACTAACATTTTCTGATTAGTTAGTTTTTAAACCGCTTCGGTCTCGGTCTCATAACGGCGTAGCTTGCGCCACAGGGTTGTCTTGTCGATACCAAGCACCTGGGCTGCCTTGGTTTTTTTGCCTTTGTGGCATTTCAGCACATGCTGAATATATTCCTGTTCCAGCTCTTCGAGTGACAGAAAATCATCTTCGGAAAATTGTGCTGCGGTGATGTCATTGATATCGTCCTGCTGATTTTCCGATTCCCATTTTAATATCGGACTTTCAGCCAGGATAACGCAACGTTCGACGGTGTTACGCAGTTCCCGAACATTCCCTTTCCAGTCCGCGCGACATAGTTGCTGCATGGATATCGCATCAAAACCGGTGACGTTGCGCTGGTAACGTTCTGAAAACTCCCTGACATAATGTTCCACCAGAGCAGGAATATCTTCGCGCCGTTCGTTCAGACTGGGTACGCGTATCGTGACGACATTCAGGCGGTGATAGAAATCATGCCGCAGACGACCATCCTCCACCATTTTTTCCAGGTCCTGGTTGCTGGCTGCCACAACACGGACATCGACAGGTATCGCTGTTGTGCCACCAACACGGATGATTCGACGATCCTCGATGGCGCGCATCAGTTTGATCTGCATATTATCGGAAATATTACATATTTCATCGAGGAACAACGTGCCGCCTTCAGCCTGTTCCATTAAACCGTATTTGCGCTGTGTAGCACCGGTAAATGCACCCTTTTCATGTCCAAACAGTTCACTTTCCAGTAACGTGTCACTTAATGCACCACAATCGATGGAGACAAACGGTTTATAGTTACGGGGACTAAAATCATGCAAAGCACGGGCAACCAGTTCCTTACCGGTTCCCGATTCCCCGGTCAGGATTGCACTACAGCTTACTTCGGCGACCTTCTCTATCGTGTTAAACAACGTCCGCATGACCGGCGTATCACCAATCATACCGAAGCGATTACGCTTCTGGCCGATGCGACGTTTGAGGAGTTTGTTCTCGTTACGCAGCCGTTGTGACTTGATTGAACGTTCCAGCATGATCTTGAGTTCTTCAAAATCAAAAGGCTTTTTAATGAAATCACTGGCACCACGCTTCATGGCTTCGACAGCGTTTTCAACAGACGAATAACCGGTCATCACGATAACCGGTACTTCCTGATCAACGCCGCGTACTTCACTTAACAGCTCAAAGCCGTTCATGCCGGGCATTCTGAGGTCAGTTATCAGGATATCAGCACCGCTCTTTTTAAAATCTGTCAGGCATTCCCTGGCATCCTGATACACATCGCAACTGTAGTTTGCATTATCGCAGTTGCGCTTCATAACACGGCATGTTACAGCATCATCATCGACAAACATGATACGTGTTGAATTAGATGGCATGACTGGCCTCCAGCATTTCTTCTTCAATTTGTTCCTGAACAACGGTACGAATGGGCAATATAATGACAACACGCAAACCGGAATCCGGATTGTTTTCCAGTTTCAGCGTGCCGCCATGGTGTTTAACGATGCCATAACTGACAGACAGGCCCAGCCCGGTACCTTCCCCTTCAGACTTGGTGGTAAAAAACGGATCAAAGACTTTATCAAGGTATTCTTTCTTTATGCCTGATCCGGTATCCAGTATTTCAACGGCGACATGATCATCTTCCTTCAACGATTTCACATGTATAGAGCCACCCGCCTGTGATGCCTGGACTGCGTTAAGAATGATATTTACAAGCACCTGCTGGATCTGGTTTGGATCACCGTGCAGATAAAGGTCACGTTGCAATTCTGATACGACCGTAATGCCCTCGTTTTCGATTCGATGTTGCAGCAGATTGAGGGTTTCCTCAATGAGCTGGGACATGTCGAAGTCCTTGAAGTCGGGACGATTCTCTCGTGCAAAACTCAGGATACCCTGTACGATTCGGGCACAGCGTTGACCTTCTTTCTGCAACAATTGAATGTCGCTGACCAGTTCCGGTCGATCCTTCACTGACTCTTCTACCAATGCAGCCAGTGACATGATATTCATAAGTGGATTATTGATTTCATGCCCGATGCCGGCCGCGAGCTGACCTACAGAGGCCAGACGTTCGGACTGCCGTGCCAGTTGTTCCGCCTTATCTCTTTCGCGTTCCGCTTTCTTCAGGCTGGACGTCAGATAGTTAAACGCCTTGCCGGCAATACCAATCTCATCCTGGCGGGTATCCTGATAGCGTGCTTTTCGGTCGCCGTCAGCATAGCGTGTAATCACATCGGCCAGATCATGCACCGGACGGGACATCTGCCAGGCCGCCCAGACGGAAATCAGGACACTGGCAACCAGTAGCACCCCCAGTAACAGCCAGATCGATTTACGCATATTTTCAATTGAGGCAAACACGGTACTACTGTCCACATCGACCATTAACAGCCAGTGCGTGTTCGGACGTGTCTCAAACGGTGCAATCGAACGATAGAACAGCATACGGCCGTCTTCACGATACAGTGTGCCAGTTTCCCTGTTGTCCTTGATGTACTGCCATTCCTCTGGCGTAATTTCATTTGTAAAGCGATATTGTGATTTAAGCTGGTTGCCGAATCGCTTGGACGTATCACGGTGGTACAGATAAATACCATCACGCGTCTTGTTATCACTGATTTCAACAATATAGGCATTACCCGGGTATCCGCCCAGTGAGGCCTCGACAGTGGAATCCAGACGTGTACCCCACATGTTGACGACCACCAGGCCTTCCTTACGCTCGACTTCATCCTTGACCTGTGCACTGTAGCGCACCATGGCCGGACAAAAATCAGCATCCATCGTCACCTGGCCTAGCTCGAAATCCGACATCACCACATCATCTTCGACACCGGCTGTAAATTTGAAAAAGCTTTTGTTGGACTGATCGGCAACGAAATAGCGGTTATAGTCCTCGTCATAAATTTTGGGTTCAACCGGCTTGCCTTCCTTGACCTTGACCAGTGTTTTTCCATGTGGATCGATGAAACGTAAAGCCTGAATGCTGGTCACCACCTTGGCGTAATTCAGAAAGAACGTCTCCAGCTCATCGGCCCGACGCTGATATTCCTCCGCGCTGACCTGTGTACCGACCGGCTTGATAATCATGGCGGCAAACTGCTGCACCGTCGGGACATATGCCAGACCACGGGCAATAGATTTCTGGTTATCCAGGATCAGTTTGACTTCATCCGCCATTTTGTTGAGGGTGACGTGCAATTCCTTCTCGGTGCGGGTTCTGACTTCGCTCTCCATGCGATCGACCACCCCAAACAGCAGGATGAGCAGCGGAACAGCCGTCAGCAGAGAGAGGATGAGAAAGAATTTATGACGAAGCTGCATATAAGGTAATTTGCTATAAAATTTGCATTATGCATAAGTATAGCAACACAGCATGTCGGGAAAAGGCTTTTCCCTTAAAAATTATAAGTTAATATATACTAATATTCTTATGTAATATGCAAATAATTATGCAATTTGCACTATTTAGAGCGGCGCTCACGACGATCAAGGTGTGGACGCAGGTCGTAGCGGTAAATAAATCCTGGCAAGGCAAACACGACAAATAAACACACCAGCACGGTATAGAACTCCCAGCCCTGCTGATAATTGGCCCCCATCAGCTTTCTCTCCACACCCAGGCTGCCGACAATATAGAACCCCATCAGTACAAGCCACTCAAGCAGGCGCAGACCAATGGACTTCTGTCCGCCTGGTGGGGCAAAAAAGAAGAAAAAACGGGCAGTCAGCCAGGGTAGATTGGCGGCAACGATGCCGATGATCAGCAAACTAATCACTGCGGTGGTTAACATTGGAATATCGCTAAATAACGCTGAGACAAAGCGCCATTATAGCCTGTGGGTATATCCCCAGCGCAAGGATCGCAATGCCGTTAACGCTGAGCAGGACACGCAGGTCAGCCGCCCCTTCCAGGCCAGTAGTCTCGTGTGGTGTATCGAAATACATCAATTTCACGATACGTAAATAATAGAACGCGCCAATTATTGAAAAGACGACCGCCGTAATGGCCAGCCACAGCATATCAATGCCGACAACCGACTTCAGCACGGCCAGTTTGGCCCAGAACCCCACGAACGGTGGTACCCCGGCCATGGAAAACATGATAATCAGCATCATCAGGGCAAACCATGGGCTACGCTGGTTTAACCCGCGCATGTCGGACAGATTGTCTGATTCAAATCCCATACGGGACATCAACATAATGATACCGAAAGCACCCAGTGCCATCAGCGTATACACAATCGTATAAAACATGGATGCCGCATAACCATCTTTGGTGCCTGTCATGACACCCAGCATGATGAAGCCGACGTGAGAAATGGTTGAATAAGCCAGCATGCGTTTGAGATTGGTCTGGGCAATGGCAACAATGTTACCGACCGCCAGTGAGGCCACCGCAAGAATGACCATAATATCCTGCCATTGCACATGCAGGCCGCCGAGGCCGTCGACCAGCAGGCGCATCATCATGGCAAAGGCGGCAATTTTAGGTGCACTACCGATATAGACGGTCACGGCTGTGGGTGAACCCTGATACACATCCGGTAACCACATGTGAAACGGCACGGCACCCAGCTTGAACGCCACACCCACAATCACAAAGACCAGTCCGAAGATAAGAATGATGTTATCCGTTTTCGCCGGAACTGCCTGTGCGATGGCGGCAAGATCCAGTGAACCCGTGGTGCCGTAAACCATCGACATACCGTACAACAACATACCGGAGGCGATCGCACCCAGTACAAAATATTTCATCGCGGATTCAGACGCGACCATGGAATCGCGCTGCAGGGCGACCATGGCATACATACAGAGGGATAATAATTCCAGGCCGAGATATATCGTCAGGAAGCTATGCGCGGAGATGAGAATCTGCATGCCAAGCACACCAAACAGGCCCAGCACAAAATACTCACCTTTATATATATCGCGAGACTTCAGGTAGTTCTTGGAGTACAGAAAAACCGTGAATGTCGCAATGTAGACAAACAGCTTGAGCAGGTCACCCATGCCATCGCGGACAAAGGTGTCATAAAAAGCCAGGCTTGGCTGTTTTGCAAACGTAGACATTGTCAGCAGGATCAGACCAAGCAGCGTCGCCTGCGATAGAATGTAGGTCGCACCGCGAGTCTTGTCACTAAGAAACAGATCGACGACCAGAATAATGCAGGCCATACATAGCAGAACAATTTCCGGCAGGGCCAGGGGAAGTTGCGAAATGATGGTTGTTGATATGTCCATTGTACTGACCTGACCGGTTATGGTGCCGGTATTTTCGTTTGTATAACCTGGTTAACCAGATGCGTGGCACTGGCATCCATAACTTCTAATAACGGCGCCGGATATAATCCAAAGAACAGCACCATGATGGCCATCACCGCTAGAAAGAAAAATTCCCGTGAATTGATATCCGTCAGTTTTTCCACTTTAGGATTTGCCACGGCACCAAAAATTACCCTCTTGACCATCCATAATGTATAAGCCGCACCAACAATAAGTGTTGTACCGGCCAGGAAGGCATACCAGAAATTTGCTTTGAATGACGCCAGAATCACCAGGAATTCACCGACAAAACCTGACGTACCTGGCAAGCCGGCGTTCGCCATGGCAAATAGTACGGCAAAGGCGGCAAAGCGCGGCATGGTGTTCACCACACCACCGTAATCGGATATTTGCCGGCTATGCAGACGATCGTACATGACGCCAACACACAGGAACAATGCGCCTGACACAAAACCATGCGAAATCATTTGTACGATGCCACCGTTCACACCGGTGACCGCCCCTTTTATGTCGCCACTGACCGGATCGTAAATACTCCAGATAATGAAGAAACCAAGTGTTACGAACCCCATGTGTGAAATGGATGAGTAGGCGATCAGTTTTTTCATGTCCTGCTGCACCAGCGCAACAAAACCAATGTACACAACCGCAATCAATGACAAAGTAATCATTAACCAGGCCAGTTCCTGAGACGCATCCGGTGTAATTGGTAATGAAAAACGCAGGAAACCATAAGCACCAAGCTTCAACATGATGGCCGCCAGAACGACCGAACCACCGGTTGGCGCTTCCACGTGGGCATCCGGCAACCAGGTATGTACCGGCCACATTGGTACCTTGACAGCAAACGCAACAAGGAAAGCAAGGAAAATATAAATCTGCGCTTCTTTAGATAACGGCAATGAATGCAGTTCAAGGATTTCAAAATTACCGTTCTGGTTCGCCATGTAAATAAAGGCAATCAACATGAACACTGAACCAAAGAAGGTATACAGGAAAAACTTTATTGTCGCATAGACGCGGCGAGGTCCACCCCAGATACCAATCACCAGGAACATGGGAATTAATAAGGCTTCCCAGAAAACATAGAACAATGCCGCATCCAGCGCGGAAAAGACCCCGACCATCAGGCCTTCCATGATCAGGAACGCCGCCATGTACTGCGCGGTTTTATATTGAATGATTTCCCATCCGGCAATCACGACAATGACGGTTGTAAATGTCGTCAGGATAATCAGCGGCATGGAAATACCGTCGACACCCAGATGGTAATAGAGTTTCCAGTCGGCCAGCCGCATCCATTCCACGTGCTCGATAAACTGCATCACCGGCGTACCGGTTTTGAATTCGGTGAACAGCGGAATAGACAGGATAAAAGTAATGATCGCTACAACCAGGGCCAGCACTCTGGCTTCCGTAGCATTCTTGTCGCCACCGGTTGCCAGCACCAGCAAGCCACCGACGATCGGTGTCCAGATAACAAATGACAGGATGTGTTGCTGCAATAAATCTAGCATGCGTTAACCAACTTTTTTCATTATTGTGTCCCAGTCGATCACGAAACCGGCGATCAGAATAATCATGCCCACAATCATGGCGAAGGCATACGTATATAAGTAACCGGTCTGAACCTTACGAATGCGCGCTGCAATGGCACCGACAGTGTTTGCCGAACCATTGATAATCGCACCATCAATGGTTTTGACATCACCCCATTGCCACAACTTGTCACCAAACCAGCGACCCAGCGGTGCGATTAATTTGATATAAAAGTGATCAGCAAAGTATTTCTCAACCAGCAGGGTATGCAACCACTTGAACTGCTTTTCCAGTTTCTCGGGAATGTCGGTGCGTTTCATGTACAGGAACCAGGCCACAACCACACCGGCAATGGCAAGGTATAAAGGTGGATGACTGACCGAGGCCATAGCCATCTCAAAGGCATCCAGTTTTGGTATTTGCGCCAGCACATCATGACCGGGTAATACAAAGATAGCACTACCGAAAAAATCACCCATGATCATATCGTTGAAATACAGGTAACCGATAATTACCGACGGAATCGCAAGTGCGATCAGCGGTACGGTCACAACCCAGGGGGTTTCATGCAAATGTTCGCGGGTATGGTGGTCCATTCGCTCCTTGCCATGAAACACCATGAAATACATTCTGAAACTGTACAGCGCAGTAAAGAACACACCAATCAGTACCGCGTAATAAGCATAAGTATGTCCCCAGATCTTCGTATGATGCACCGCCTCGATAATGGCATCCTTGGAATAAAATCCGGCAAAGAATGGTGTACCGATCAACGCGAGTGAACCTACAAGTGAGGTGATCCAGGTAATCGGCATATATTTACGCAGGCCACCCATCTTGCGCATGTCCTGTTCATGGTGCATGGCAATAATCACGGAACCGGCGGCCAGGAATAACAGGGCCTTGAAGAAGGCGTGCGTCATCAGGTGGAAAATACCGGCGGCATATGCCGATGCACCCAGTGCCGCGGTCATGTAGCCCAGCTGTGAAAGCGTGGAATAAGCCACCACGCGTTTGATGTCGTTTTGCACCAGACCGAGAAAACCCATAAACAGGGCCGTTGTCGCACCGATCACCAGCACCATGCTCAGGGCGGTTTCTGATAACTCAAATAACGGTGACATACGCGCCACCATGAAAATACCAGCGGTCACCATGGTCGCGGCGTGAATCAATGCAGAAATCGGTGTCGGGCCTTCCATGGAATCCGGCAACCAGACATGCAGTGGCACCTGTGCGGATTTACCCATGGCACCAATGAACAGGCAAATACAAATGACTGTCAGTACCGACCAGGGCATGCCGTCTATAATTTCCATTTCTTCACCGGCGACCTTGTCGACGTTATTAAATACTGTCGCGTAGTCGAGCGTACCGAAATACATCAGCACGGCGGCAATACCGAGTACAAAACCAAAGTCACCAACGCGATTAATCAAAAAGGCCTTGAGATTGGCAAAAATGGCCGATTCGCGTGTGTACCAGAATCCAATTAATAAATAAGAAACCAGGCCGACGGCTTCCCAGCCAAAGAACAGTTGCATGAAGTTATTGGCCATCACCAGCATCAGCATGGAGAAGGTAAACAGGGAAATATAACTGAAGAAACGCTGGTAACCCGGATCATCTTTCATGTAGCCAATGGTGTAAATGTGCACCATCCATGAAACAAACGTCACGACCACCATCATCATGGCCGTCAGGTTATCAACCAGGAAACCGACCTCAAAGCGAATACCTTCGCTCACCAGCCAGGTATACACGGTGCCGTTATATACCGCGGCCCCGTCAATCACGTGATGCTTGAAAACGACCAGTGACAGAAAACAGGATACGCCCACACCGATGATCGTTATCCAGTGCGCACCACCGCGGCCGATCATCTTGCCAAACAGGCCGGCAATAATGGCACCGATCAATGGCGACAGAACGACCCAAAGATAAACTGTTGGCATATTTTCGAACACTGCCCTACCCCTTCATCTCGTTCAGGGCATGTACGTTTATGGTCCGCTTGTTAAGGAACAGCACGACCAGTATCGCCAGTCCGATCGCTGCCTCGGCCGCCGCCACAGTCAGAATAAAGAACACGAACACCTGACCTGCCAGGTCACCCATATAATAAGAGAAGGCGATAAAGTTCATGTTGACTGACAACAACATCAATTCAATGGCCATGAGCAGAACAATCAGGTTTTTACGGTTCAGGAAAATACCGGCCACACTGATGCTAAACAAAATGGCGCCGAGGATAAGAACCTGTGTCAACGTAATCATGCGGCCTACCTCTTCTCTTCCGTGTCCATCTTCACAACACGCAGACGATCATCACGCTTGACCTGCACCTGTTGATCCGGATTCTGGTACTTGGTGGTGGGACGACGACGCAAGGTCAATGCGATGGCTGCAACGATGGCAACCAGCAGAATAACCGCGGCAATCTCAAACGGATAAACATAATCGGTATATAACACGCTACCCAGCGCCTCGGTGTTGCTGTATTCAGGGCCTTTTGCAGGCGGTGGAAACAGCGTGCGCATCTTGGTAACAAAGGTACTGTGTTCCACATGGTACAGAAGATAAATCAACATGCCGCCGAAAATGGCCGCCACACCAATGCCGATGGGCAAAAAGCGAATAAAACCTTCCTTGAGTCGAGTCAGGTTGATGTCCAGCATCATCACTACAAACAGGAACAACACCATGACGGCACCGACATAGACCAGCACCAGTGCAATCGCCAGAAACTCGGCTTCCATCAACAACCAGATACCGGCACTGGAAACGAACGTCAGCACAAGAAACAGCGCAGCACGCACCGGATTACGCACGGTAATCACCAGCAACGCACTGACAACCAGCATGGCCGCAAACGCGTAAAAGAGGAATTGCACTCCCGTCATTGTTGTTGTTTTGCCTTTCTCGTTTTAATTGCTTGTGTTTATCTGTATGGCGAATCTTCAGCGCGTGCCGCTGCGATATCCGCCTCGTACTTATCGCCTATCGCCAGTAATTTATCCTTGGTCATGTAAAGATCACCGCGTTCCTCGCCGTGATATTCATAAATGCCGGTTTCAACAATCGAGTCAACCGGGCAGGACTCTTCACAGAATCCGCAAAAAATACATTTGGTCAGATCGATATCATAACGTGTGGTACGTCGCGTGCCGTCTTCACGCATTTCTGATTCAATGGTAATCGCCAGCGCCGGACAAACCACTTCACACAGCTTGCAGGCAATACAGCGCTCTTCACCATTTGGATATCGACGCAGTGCGTGCAGACCACGAAAGCGCGGTGAAATCGGCGCCTTTTCCTCCGGATAGTGCAGCGTAAACTTGCGCCGGAACAGGTGTTTGCCCGTTATGGAAAGCCCTTTCATCAATTCAAACAGAAACAGGCTCTTAAAAAAACGTGTCAGTCCGTTCATGCTGCCCCCCACCACGGCGGTAATTTGCCGAGTACAAAGACGCCCACGACCACGATCCAGACGATGGTAATGGGAATGAACACTTTCCAGCCCAGCCGCATAATCTGGTCATAGCGGTAACGCGGAAAGGTGGCGCGGAACCATAAATACAGAAACAGGAAGAACAGGATCTTGGCAAAGAACCAGAACATACCCGGGATCCAGGCGGTGTATTTATCGAGATCAATGCCCAGCCACAGAAAGTTATGAATACCCTCAAACGGTGATAACCAGCCGCCCAGGAACATGATCGCTGCCAGCGCCGAGATAAGAATCATGTTGGCGTATTCGGCCAGGAAGAATACGGCAAAGGTCATGCCGGAATATTCCACGTGAAAACCGGCCACGATTTCCGATTCACCTTCCGCCACGTCGAATGGCGCACGGTTGGTTTCCGCGACACCGGAGATGAAATAGATCAGGAACAGCGGTAACAACGGTAACCAGTACCAGTTCAGAAAACCGTATTCGCCCTGCTGTGCGGAAATGATGCCGCCCATATTCATGGTACCCGCCGCCATCAATACACCGACCAGCGCAAATCCCATGGCAATTTCATAGGCGACGATTTGTGCGGCGGAACGCATGGCTCCCAACAAGGCATACTTGGAGTTGGAGGCCCAGCCGGCGATGATGACGCCGTAAACACCCACCGATGTGGCCGCCAATACATATAACAGTCCGGCATTGATATCGGACAATACAAGTTCGGCATCAAACGGAATCACCGCCCACGCCGCTACGGCAGATACCAGGGTAATCACCGGCGCAATCACAAACAGGATCTTGTTGGCATTGGCCGGAATGACAATTTCTTTGAAAATCAGTTTGAACATGTCGGCCCATGGTTGCAGTAACCCATGGAAACCCACCTTGCGCGGACCAATACGGACCTGCATGAAACCAATGACTTTACGCTCCAGCCAGGTGGTGTACGCAACCGTGACAAATAATGGAATGATCACGGCCAGCACATACAGCGTGGTCATGATGTAGACTTCATAACTCTTGAAGAAAGCGGTTTCTGTAATGAAATCGAGCATACTTTACCCCGCGTCCACTTCCACCGGACCATAACTCATGCCCAGCTCCACACTGCCGGTAACACCGGTTGGAATAAACGCACAGTTATCGGGAACGGCGTCTTCTATATATATAGGTAAGTTAACCCGCTTGTTGCTCTGCATGACCACCGCCATGTTGGAACCATCCAGCCCCAGCTTCTGTGCCGTGTTGTGATTGACGGCAATCATGGCACCCAGCGCGTCATCCGTTTGCTGCAGCGGGTGGGCACGACGCACGAGGGCATCGACGGCATATAACGGAACATGGCCGATGCGCGTCAATTCCGTTGTGCTTGCCGCAAGGTCGACAGCCGAGATGTCACTACGTGGACTTACATCAATATCGCGAGTCTGCAAATCGAGTTCATCACGCACTTCTTCCGACGTTACATAATTGAAGTTATCGAGTTTCAGGAAATTGCCCATCACACGTAGCACTTTCCAGGCCGGACGTGCATCACCGAGTGGATTCACACAGGCATTGAAACTCTGCCACTGTCCTTCCGCATTCACAAAGGTGCCCGGCGTTTCCGTAAATGGTGCCACCGGTAGCAGCACATCCGCATATTCACGCATGGTGTCGGTCGCATATGGCGTCAGGCAGATAACAAAATCTGCATTATTAACGGCACTCAATGCATCACTGGGATTGGCGCAATCGTATTCCGGTTCAATATTCAGCAGTACAAAGGCTTTCATGTCATTGGTGATCATTTCCAGTGCACTATGACCATCCGTTGCCAGTTTTCCAGCCGGGCCACGATGCGGCACCGCGCCAGCCAGCCAGGCACCGGCACTATTGGCACCGGCTGACAGATAACCCAGGTTGCTACCGGTCATTTCCGCGATGGCATTGGCCAGGCTGCGAATGGCGGCAAACTGCGGATTCGCCATGGCATGGATACCGATCAAGACACTGCTGTTTTCGCCGTCGAGTAATGAGCTGGCAATCGCACGCTGCTGCTCAGTCACCTTGACCGACTTAACGACCTCTTTTAAAACATCGGCTACCGGCTTACTACTGATTTCACTGACGGCACTCAAAATACCAGCCAGCTGCGCAGCCATGTCTAACGGTGGTGTCACAATCGTGTTAGCCAGTGTAAAGTTAAATTCGTAATCAATGCTGTTAACGGCACTGATTTTTGCTCCCCGGCGACTGGCCTTGCGCAAACGATGCGCGATAATCGGCTGGTCCTTGCGGGTGTAGGAACCAATCAACAGGGCCGCGTTGACGTCTTCAAGCGAGGCAATCGACTGTCCCAATCCGGGATACACCGGCATGTCATCCTGGTTTTCAAAATCCAGTTGTTGCAGGCGATGATCAATATTGTGGCTACCAATGCCACGCATCAGTTTTTGCAACAGATACAGTTCTTCCGTCGTACTGCTGGGTGATGCCAGTGCGCCCATCTGTTCGGCACCACTGGCCTGTTTGACGCGCTGCAATCCTTCGGTGGCGTAGTGCAACGCCCCTTCCCAGTCGATCTCTTTCCAGTTATCGCCCTGCTTGATCATGGGTTTCTGCAGTCGATCACTGCTATACAAACCGGCATAACTGAAACGATCCCGATCCGACAGCCACATTTCATTAATGGCTTCGTTTTCTTTTGGTAACACGCGCATCACTTTGCCGCGTCGGGTTTCCACGATGACATTGGAGCCAACACAATCATGCGGCGCAATACTTTCATACGACGTATTTTCCCACGGACGCCCTGTGTAGCGATAAGGCTTGGATGTCAATGCACCGACCGGACACAGGTCAATCACGTTGCCTGACATTTCCGATCCGATAGCGCGTTCCATGTAGGTACTGATTTCGGTATGTTCGCCACGACCGGGGGCACCCATTTCCATGATGCCGGCAATTTCCTGTCCAAAACGCACACAGCGCGTGCAATGAATGCATCGTGTCATATCCGTCGAAATCAACGGACCGATAAACTTGTCTTTAACAACACGTTTTTTCTCATCATAACGGGACGCGTCCTTGCCATAACCCATAGCCACGTCCTGCAAATCACATTCGCCGCCCTGATCACAGATCGGACAATCCAGCGGATGGTTGATGAGTAAAAATTCCATGACGCTCTTTTGCGCTTCAATGGCTAACGGTGACTTGGTCAGGACCTTCATGCCATCCGTGACCGGCGTCGCGCAGGCCGGTACCGGCTTGGGCGCTTTTTCCACTTCCACCAGGCACATGCGGCAGTTGGCGGCGACGGATAATTTCTTGTGATAACAAAAACGTGGAATCGTAATACCGGCATTATCGGCGGCTTCGATCACCATGGTGCCCGGCTTCACCTGAAGGGTCACACCATTGATTTCTATGTTCAGTAAATCACTCATTAGCCGGATGTTCCCGTTTACACCATGCACTTGCCATGTTCGATGTGATATTCGAATTCATGGCGAAAATGTTTCAGAAAACTTTGCACCGGCATTGCCGCCGCATCACCCAACGCACAAATGGTTCGACCACCAATGCGTCCGGCCACATCATTGAGCAGTTCCAGGTCTTCCGGTTTACCGTGACCATGTTCAATGCGATGTATCACACGCGCCAGCCAGCCGGTCCCTTCCCGACACGGCGTACACTGCCCGCATGATTCCTCGTAATAAAAATGTGACAACCGTGCCAGTGCGCGCACCATGCAGGTCGAGTCATCCATCACGATGACCGAACCGGCACCGAGCATACTGCCGGCCTTCGCGATGGAGTCATAATCCATGTCCATGTCCATAGCGATCTCCGCCGGTAACACCGGTACCGATGAGCCACCGGGAATTAGCGCCTTGAATTTGTGACCATCGCGAATACCACCGGCCATTTCCAGCAAGTCTTTAAATGGCGTACCCAGCGGTACTTCAAAATTGCCCGGCTTGTTGACGTGACCGGACACACAAAAGATCTTGGTGCCACCATTATTCGGTTTACCCTGTTCCAGGAACCACTGACCACCTTTTTCCAGAATCACCGGCACTGACGCCAGGCTTTCCGTGTTATTAATCGTGGTCGGTTTACCGTACAAACCAAACCCGGCCGGGAATGGCGGTTTGAAACGTGGCTGGCCTTTCTTGCCTTCCAGCGATTCCAGCAAAGCGGTTTCCTCACCGCAGATATAAGCACCGGCACCCAGATGCGAATAAAGATCGAAATCCACACCGGAGCCGTTAATGTTCTTGCCCAGCAAGCCGGCCTTGTAAGCTTCTTCCAGTGCAGCTTCAAACCGTTCATACGGTTCCCAGAATTCACCGCGAATATAGTTGTAACCAGCCGTCGCCCCGATCACATAACCGGCAATCGCCATGCCTTCGATCAACTGATGCGGGTTATAACGCATGATGTCGCGATCCTTGCAGGTACCGGGTTCGCCTTCATCCGAATTACATACGATGTATTTCTGGCCCGGCGCCTGACGCGGCATAAAACTCCACTTCAGTCCGGTCGGAAAACCGGCGCCACCGCGACCACGTAACGCCGAGGTTTTCAGCTCATCAATAATCTGTTCCGGCGGGGTTTTTTCCTTGAGAATCTTCTCCCACACTTTATAGCCACCGACCTTACGATAGTTTTCCATCGTCCAGGGCTGGTCGAATTGCAGTGTACGGAAACAGACCTGTTCGCTCATAGCTTGTCCAGCCCCTCGATCAGTTTGTCCAGTTTTTCCGGTGTGAGATTTTCGTGATATTCATTGCCAATTTGCAAAACCGGCGCATTGACGCAGGCACCCAGGCATTCGACTTCTTTTAATGTGAACATGCCATCACCGGTGGTTTCACCCAGCTTGATGCCCAGTTTGTTTTGCAGGTGTTCCACAATCTTGTCTGAGCCGCACAACATGCAGGAAATATTGGTGCAAACACAGATCTTGTGTTTACCAACCGGTTTCATTTCATACATGGAATAGAATGTGGCGACTTCGTACACGGCGATGGGTTCCATGTCGAGATACAGTGCGACTGCATCGATTAAATCATTGGTGAGATAACCACCGTTTTGATCCTGCACGACGCGCAGGGCCGACATCACGGCGGATTGTTTCTGTTCCGGCGGATACTTGGCGATCCACTTGTCGATCTCGGCGCGCGATGCGTCGTTAATCAGCGCAAGCTTGTCCTGATCTTTTTGTTTCTGTGCAAAAATCATCGATCGATTTCCCCGAACACGATATCCATGGTGCCGATGATCGCGACCACGTCTGCCAGCATGTGCCCTTCCGCCATTTCATTCATGGCCGCCAGGTGCGCAAAACCCGGTGCACGAATTTTCAGGCGATACGGTTTGTTGGCGCCATCTGAAACAAGATAAATACCAAACTCGCCCTTTGGATGTTCAATACCGACATAGGCTTCACCTGCCGGCAAGGTATAACCTTCAGTAAACAGTTTGAAGTGGTGAATCAGTGACTCCATGTCGCCTTTCATTTCTTCGCGCGTTGGCGGAGCCAGTTTGTGATCGTCCAGCATGACCGGACCGGAATTTTTACGTAACCAGTCGATGCACTGCTTGATAATGCGGTTTGACTGACGCATTTCCTCGACCCGCACCAGGTAACGAT
This sequence comes from uncultured Gammaproteobacteria bacterium, assembly GCA_937967995.1. Classification (GTDB taxonomy): domain Bacteria; phylum Pseudomonadota; class Gammaproteobacteria; order UBA6429; family Thiohalophilaceae; genus CALBTB01. The sequence continues at coordinate 19,815 of CALBTB010000009.1, read as the reverse complement.
CGTAACAGTCACCTTCCGTGCCGACCGGAATATCAAACTCCATTTGATCGTAGACTTCATAAGGTTGCTTCTTGCGCAAGTCCCAGGCGATACCCGAACCACGCAACATCGGACCGGTAAAGCCAAGTTGCTTAGCGCGCTCCGGTGTGACAACACCGATGCCAACCGTGCGCTGTTTCCAGATACGGTTATCGGTGAGTAATGTTTCGTAATCATCCACATAACCGGGGAAACGGTCAGTGAAATCTTCGATAAAGTCCAGCAGTGAACCGGAACGTACCGAATTGAGGCGATCAATTTCTTTCTTGGACTTGTATTTAGAATACTTGTATTGCGACATCTTGCCCGGCAGATCGCGGTAGACACCACCGGGACGATAATACGTGGCGTGCATCCGTGCGCCGGATACTGCTTCGTACATGTCCATCAGGTCTTCGCGCTCGCGAAAGCAATACAGGAACATGGTCATGGCACCCACATCCAGTGCGTGTGTACCCAGCCACATCAGGTGATTTAACAGACGGGTAATTTCATCAAACATGACCCGAATATATTGCGCCCGAATCGGTGCTTCGATGCCAAGCATTTTCTCCAGTGCCAGCACATAGGCATGCTCATTACACATCATGGAGACATAATCGAGCCGGTCCATGTAGCCGATGCTCTGGTTGTAGGGTTTACTCTCGGCGAGTTTTTCCGTGGCGCGATGCAGCAGTCCAACATGCGGGTCGGCACGTTCGATGACTTCGCCATCCATTTCCAGCACCAGACGCAATACGCCGTGCGCCGCCGGATGTTGCGGTCCGAAGTTGAGCGTGTAGTTACGAATCTCAGGCATTGCTTTCGTCACCCTTGCCGGACTGTTCCTGCTTGCGCTGAACATAACGGTGATCATCACGTATCACACGTGGCTGGTTAATACGTGGCTCGATGCTGACAGGTTGATAAATAACCCGTTGCTGTTCCGGGTCGTAACGCATTTCGACCTGGCCAATGAGCGGGAAATCCTTGCGGAACGGATGACCGACAAATCCGTAATCAGTCAGAATGCGGCGTAAATCCGGATGACCGTCAAACACGATCCCGTACAGGTCAAAGGCTTCGCGCTCGAACCAGTTGGCCGATGCCCAGATGCCCACGACCGAATCAATAATTGGTGGTTCGCCATCGACAAACACTTTGAGGCGTAAACGATGATTGTTTTTAACCGATAACAAATGATACACAACAGCGTAGCGCGGCCCTTCCCAGTCACCATTACCGTAATCGGAATAATCCACGCCACAGACATCAAGACACTCTTCAAACGCAAAATCCGCCTCGTCGCGCAGAGCCTCTGTCACAGGCAGGACACAGTCTTTATCGATAATGACCGTTATCTCGCCATTCTGGATATTACAATCCGAAATGCGATCGCCGAATCGTTCCCGAACCCGTTCAGCTAGTTTTTCGTAATACTCGGACATGAATTCAATCAGGTAGTCTTATTATTCTTTTTTAACGGGCAATGGTGTTCGTGCGCCGAATCTTGTTATGCAATTGCATGATGCCGTACACCAGCGCCTCTGCAGTCGGCGGACAACCGGGCACATAGACATCAACCGGAACAATCCTGTCGCAACCTCTGACGACAGAATAGGAATAATGATAATAACCGCCACCATTGGCGCAGGAACCCATGGAGATCACCCAGCGCGGTTCGGCCATCTGGTCATACACTTTGCGCAACGCCGGTGCCATTTTATTGACCAGCGTGCCGGCCACGATCATCACATCCGACTGACGCGGACTGGGTCGGAAAATCATGCCGAGGCGATCCAGGTCGTAACGGGCAGCGGCTGCATGCATCATTTCCACTGCACAACAGGCCAGACCAAATGTCATTGGCCACAGGGAACCGGTACGCGCCCAGTTGATTAAACCGGCAAGCGTTGTTGTGGCATAGCCTTTGGGCAATACACCTTCTATTCCCATTCCAGTGCCCCTTTCTTCCATTCGTAGATAAAGCCGACCACCAGGATACCCAGGAAGATCATCATGGACCAGAAACCAAACCAACCAATCTTGTCCAGCACGACCGCCCAGGGGAACAGAAAGGCAATTTCCAGGTCGAAAAGGATGAACAGAATCGCGACCAGGTAATAACGCACATCGAATTTCATGCGCGAATCTTCAAACGCTTCAAAACCGCATTCATAAGGAGAGGTTTTTTCGCTATCGGGTTTGTGTGGTGCGAGGACAAAACCGGCAATGATCATGACAGCGCCGATTCCGCCACCGACGATCAGAAAGATAAGCACCGGGAGGTAATTCTCTAGCATTGTCTGTCTCTCTCCACTGTGGCGATTTGCGTAGTAACTTTTTTACTTATTATATTTATGCGTGAAAGCTGTCGCTGGGCGGTCAGTCTAGGTGATAGCCTGATCGAGTGTCAAGTCTGTCACACTCCGGTTTTATAAGTAAAATCAGCTAGTTAAATGATTTCTGGGGGTATAAATAATTTCGCTGTCAACAAACCGGTGAAGGATTGAAATACATCAGTTAAATCAGGCTTTTAAGGGAATGCCAAAACTGTCGCGTCCCTAATAGAGTGAATAAGTTATGCTCAATAAATGACATGTGAGGAAACAAACCATGACCCGTGCCTATAACCGTACAATCTACTTGTTTATTGTCCTGTTTGTGCTGCCGGTAACTGTCAGTGCGAAAGAAATAAAAGGCATTAAATTACCGAGCACGATTACCGTTGCTGACCAGACGCTCACACTGAACGGCGCCGGTATACGCACTAAATTTGTGTTTGATATTTATGTTGGTGCGCTCTACCTCACGCAAAAAACCCAGTCGGCGCAGGACATTATCAATAGTCCGCACCCCAAACAGGTCAGCATGTATTTTCTGTACGACGAAATCAGCAAGGAAAAAATGGTTAATGGCTGGAATGACGGTTTTGAGGAAGTGCTGGACGAATCCGCCCTGTCACTGATGCGGCCCCGAATCGAAACGTTTAATAACGCCTTTGGTGTCACGCGTGAGGGCGATGTGATTCACATTCGCTATGTGCCGGACAAGGGTACCGAAGTCATCGTGAATACCGAGACCCGTGCCACCATTCCCGGCACCGACTTTCACCAGGCGCTGATGAAGATCTGGCTGGGGCCGTCACCGGTTGATTCGGGCCTCAAAGACGGCATGTTGAACGTTAGTGAATAACGCTGTCTTTTATAATCAGTTTTAATCACGGGATTGCAAGAATTGCATGATACGCTGAAAGATTATGATACTGGACGAACTCAAACATTACTGGCAAATCATCAGCCACCCACGCAGCTGGTGGACGCACACCCGTTTCTGGTGGTACACCACCCACCGCGAACGGGTGATCGTGCTGTCCATTCTGACGGTGGTATCGATTACCGTGGGCAGCGTCGCTTACCACAACATCAATCATGCCGCGAACCAGCAGGAAATTCATTGCCTGGCATTAAACATCTATCATGAAGCGCGGGGTGAACCCCGTGCCGGTCAGTACGCAGTGGGTGAAGTCACCATGAACAGGGTTAAATCACCAAAATATCCTGCCAATGTCTGTGATGTCGTGCACCAGAAACACTGGAATCCAAAGCGTAAACGTTATTCGCATGCGTTTTCATGGACGAATAACGATTACGCCGTCAACCTGCGCTCCAGACAGTGGCGCAAGGCCGTTCACGTCGCACGTGAAATCTATCATGATAACTTTGAGCCACAACTTGACGGTGCAATGTATTACCACGCCAAATACGTGCGGCCCGGCTGGGCCAAACGCTACGATGTGGTGGCCAGAATCGGCCAGCATATTTTTTATAAATAATGATATTTGATATCAGTTACTCAAGCTTATTTCCCATTACATATTCAAGTATGTCCTGGGCGGAATTTTCAATCATTGATTTTAGACTAGAAAACATACTTGAATCCCGATAAAAAATATTACCACTCCCTATTAATTTGCCATCTTTTTTATCTATTACATATACTGCTGTCTCAATATGATCAGACTTAGGGCCACCACTAAAAGGATTAAAATATCCTTCAGCGCCAACTTTGTAGTATCTAAGCACATTTAATTTAAGTTCATAATCAGCTTCAACTGGTAATTCTGCAAGTTTGTTATGTTTTTTAAGCCTTTTTATCACTTCTTCCTCATATAATGTTTCAGCATTCATACGCATGGTTTTTCCCATTCTGGTATCTGAAATCTTTATTGGATGCAGATAAAATTTAACCTGGCTATCTGATGAGGTTACATACTCGGGAAGCGGAGCCAACTTATTAGTAGCACAAGAAATTATAAAAAAAATGGAAGCCAAAAATGTAAATTTGTTTAGCAGACTCATGGTACCCCCTTTTTGTAAATAGTTAATTTTAAGCACATGCAACTAAAAGCATTCTATACAATCGAATTATAATACCCAATCATTCTCTGCCGCATTTTTTCATCTGGTAACGGCCCCTGCATCGCGCCCATGTTTTCCAGCATATGATCCACTCTTGATGTTGCCGGAATGGCAACGGTAACGGCGGGATGGGAAATAATAAACTTCAGGAAAAACTGCGCCCAGTTGCGAATACCCAGTTCCTTGCTCCAGGCAGGCAGTGGTTTTCCTTCCACCGCATCAAACAGCCCGGCGCGCTGAAAGGGCCGGTTGATAATCACCGCAAGTTGCCGTTCCTTCGCGATGGGCAACAGGTATTGCTCCGCTTCACGGTCTTCGATGTTATAGGTGAACTGGACAAAATCGATGGCCGGTTCGGTTTTCATGATGCGAATCATGTCATCATGGCGCCGGCCGTGTGAGGTCGTGATACCGATGTAACGTATCCGCCCTTCCGCCTTCCAGTGTTTTAGTGTTGCCAGATGGGTTTCGTAATCGAGCAGGTTATGAATCTGCATTAAATCAAACTTTTTCACACCCCATAAATGTTGCGAGCGTTTCATCTGACGCATACCGGCCTGCCAGCCACTGGTCCAGACCTTGGTCGCGGCAAACAGGCCGGATGGATAAGCCAGTTGTTGCAGGCCATGCCCGATCACTGCTTCCGAGGTGCCGTACATGGGCGAGGAATCGATCATACCGCCGCCCTGTGCAAAGAAAGCGCGCAACACCTCAGTGCGTTGCTGTCTTGCCTGTGCATCATCACCCACGGCAAAGGTCAGCCATGACCCCATGCCAATTACAGGAATGGTTTCGCCGCTTTTGGGAATGGTCCGTGTAATGATCGCGGATTGTTCCAGGTCGGCCCGCGCCATCCAAGGCCAGACCAGCCCGCTGATGCCAATACCTTGCAGCAGTTTAAGAAAGTCTCGGCGTGATAAATGCTCCATAGAAATAAATTAGCATAAAAAAAGGAGCGAACATCGCTCCTTTTTTGTAGCAGGTAATTCGTGGGGCTATTTGCCGATTTTCACCACTTCACCCTGTAACGCCACGCCGGCAACGAAAGCACCGGCACCACATTGAAAGGTGTCATTGCTGGTGGTCAGATTATTCCGGTAGTTAGATTTAATATTGATGACCGCATTTCCACCGAGCTGCATGGCACGATTACGCAGTGAAATCATGGCCGATAAAAATGCCCACTCGCAGGCTTCACGATCGGATTTATTAAAGGCATTGGTTTTCTTGTTGGTACCGTACACACCAAATTTCTTGGACACCGTACCGTGACTGGTATCACCAAAATAAAATTTAATGTTGTTTCCTAGCTTGGCCTTGGCCTGTTCAGTCGATAATGCTTCGTTTACTGAATAACTTCCGATGTCATCACGTGCAGAAGCATTGCTGACAATACTGGTAATAAAGACGACTACAAAGATTGTTTTAAGTGTTTTCATAATTACCTCCCCTGGTTGTTTTTATTCATCCATCTGAAAACATGGTGCCCAAGGCCGGACTCGAACCGGCACGGCTTTCGCCACTACCCCCTCAAGATAGCGTGTCTACCAGTTCCACCACTTGGGCATGTGACTCGTTATTCAACCGGTAAGCTGGGTGCTGACGGTTGTTCGGTTGTGACTGGCTCCTGGTCGGTAGCTTCAGGCTCGACCGGTAAAGTTTTGTCGGTCTGTTCGGTCTGGAGCTGATCGACCACGCTGGTTGCTTGCGCGCCTTCGTTGGCCAGGTACGCCAGCCCCAGGCTGGATACAAAAAACAGCGCCGCCAGAATGCCCGTGGCCCGGGATAAAAAGGTACCGGAACCCTGCGAACCAAATACAGTACCGGAAGCACCACCACCAAAGGCAGCACCGGCATCCGCACCCTTGCCCTGTTGCAAGAGAATCAACGCCACCATCGCGACGGCGATGAGGACATGAAATACCAGTAATAAATTATTTAACATCGCTTTTCCTGTTAAGCCGTTAGGCCGACTTGCAGATGGTCAGGAAGTCTTCCGACTTCAGGGAGGCACCACCGATCAGTCCACCATCAATATCCGGCTGCGCGAGCAGGTCTTTGGCATTGCCTGCATTCATGCTGCCACCGTACTGAATTACAATCTTGTCTGCGACACCGGCATCGGCCTTGGCAATCATGCCGCGAATAAACGAATGCACGTCCTGCGCCTGTTCCGGTGTAGCGGTTTTACCGGTACCGATAGCCCAGACCGGTTCATAGGCAATTACACTTTTGCCCAGTGCGGCCGCACCGTGCATATCAATCACGGCCTGAATCTGGCGCGCCACAACTTCTTCTGTAATGCCTTTTTCGCGCTCTTCAAGGGTTTCACCGATACAGAAAATCGGCGTCATGCCGGCTTCGAGTACCACCCCGAATTTCTTCGCGACGATTTCATCGGTTTCGCCGTAGTAACTGCGGCGTTCCGAGTGACCGACAATAATGTACTTGCAGTTAAAATCATTAATCATGGACGCGGCAATCTCGCCGGTGTAGGCGCCGCTCTTTTCTGTACTGACATTCTGTGCGCCCCAGGCAATCGGGGTGTTGGCCAGTTGCTCGGCCACATCGGGAAGATAAATAAAGGGAGCGCAAACGGCCACGTTAGCCCTGTCGACCTGATCGATACCGGATTTGAGTCCTTCCAGCAGTGCCTTGATGCTGGCCCGCGAGCCATTCATTTTCCAGTTTCCGGCTATCAGTACCTCACGCATAGTCTTCCCCGATCTGTGATGATTTTATGGATAAAAAGAGCGCGCAAGCTTACCGTCAGCAGCCCCAGAAATCAATCTGGTTGGCCACAATTAACCGCTTAAGTTGCTGATTTTCAGGAAAAACGCGGCAATTATTGATTCACGGCCTGCTGCACCACGTCGGCCAGTTGCTGGGCGACCTGCTGCACCTGACCGGCGTCCTGCCCTTCGACCATGACGCGAATCACCGGCTCGGTGCCGGATGGACGCAACAACACGCGACCCCGGTCGGCCAGCATGGATTCCGCATCGCGTACCGCCGACTGAATCGAGTCGGACTGGTCCACATCAATGCGTTCCGCCACCCGAACATTCAGCAGGGTCTGGGGATATTTGGTCATGCCGGTGCGATCCACCAGGTCATGCAGGGTGTGGCCGGTTTCGACGATCGAGGCCAGTACCTGCAGGGCGGAGATAATGCCGTCCCCGGTGGTGGTGCGATCCAGGCAGATCAGGTGACCGGAGGATTCACCGCCCAGGTACCAGCCATGCTGGGTGAGCTTTTCCATCACATAACGATCCCCGACCGCGGCCCGTTCAAACGGCACCTTGAGGCGATTCAGGGCATGCTCCAGACCCAGGTTGGACATCAGCGTGCCGACCACGCCGCCGTTCATCATCTGTTTGCGGACCCGATCATGGGTCATGAGGTACAGCAGCTCATCGCCATCCACCAGCTTGCCGGTGTGGTCCACCATCAGCACACGGTCACCGTCGCCATCCAGGGCAATACCGAGATCGGCGCGGGTGTCCTGCACGGTGCGAATCAGGGATTCAGGGCAGGTGGAGCCGCATTCATCGTTGATATTCAGTCCGTCCGGGTCCGTGCCAACCGGTATCACGTCCGCTCCCAGTTCATGGAACACGCTGGGCGCAACTTCATACGTCGCACCATTGGCGCAATCCACCACGATGCGCAGATCCTTGAGATTGGTGGCAAACGGCACCGAGCTTTTACAGAATTCAATGTAGCGCCCTTCCGCATCATCCACCCGCACCGCCTTGCCCAGTTCGGCGGACTCATTGGTGGTCATGGGCTGTTCCAGCATATCTTCAATCTGCTGTTCGATATCATCCGGCAGCTTGGTGCCCTGTCCGGAAAAGAATTTGATGCCGTTGTCGTAGTACGGATTATGCGAGGCGCTGATCACGATACCGGCACTGGCATGCAGGGTGCGGGTCAGGTAAGCAATGGCCGGGGTTGGCATCGGACCCAGCAACATACTGTCGGCACCGGCGGCAGACAGGCCGGATTCCAGCGCTGATTCAAACATGTAACCCGAAATGCGCGTGTCCTTGCCGATAACCACCTTGCGCGCCGCATCCTGTGCGAACACCTTGCCGGCGGCCCAGCCCAGTTTCATCATGAAGTCCGGTGTAATCGGCGATTCGCCCACGCGTCCACGGATACCATCCGTGCCAAAGTATTTTTTCCCCACGTTTATTGCTCCTGCAGCGCGTTTTGCACCGCTGTTATCGTTTTAATCACGTCGACCGTCGGGCCGACATCATGTACTCGAATGATACTGGCTCCCCGCTCAATCGCCAATGCGGCCAGTGCCAGGCTGCCAAACAGGCGTTGATCCGCGTCCTTATCAAGAATCGACCCGAGGCTCGACTTTCTTGAGGCGCCGTACAGGACCGGCAGGCCCAGTTCAGCAAATTCCGCCAGATTTCCCGTCAGCCGCATATTGTGCTGCACGGTTTTACCAAACCCAAAACCGGGATCGACGATAAGCTGATCCCGCGTTATCCCGGCCGCCGTGCAGGCGTCGACCCGTGCCTGCAAAAAGGCCTTTATCTCGCCCAGCAAGTCATTGTACTGCGGCGCGCTCTGCATGGTGCGTGGCTCACCCTGCATATGCATCAGGCAGACCGGCACCTGTAACTGCGCGGCCGTGTCCACGGCCTGTTCCGCACGCAGCGCATACACATCGTTGATCATGCCGGCACCGGCGGCGACGGCTTCGCGCATCACGCCGGGCTTGGAGGTATCGATGGATACAATGACATTCAGCGACTTGCAAATCGCTTCGATCACCGGAATGACCCGATCCAGTTCCTGCTGTTCGCTGACCGGCTCGGCACCTGGACGGGTGGATTCACCGCCCACGTCCAGAATGTCTGCCCCTTCGTCGACCATTTTACTGGCCTGGGCAAACGCGGCATCGACAGTCGTAAAGCGTCCGCCATCAGAAAATGAATCCGGCGTGACATTGAGAATGCCCATGACCCGCGGCCGTGTCAGGTCGAGTGTTTTATCCCTGAATTGCATGTAAATAAAATAATCGTGTTAAATAAAAAACGGCGAGTCGTTAACTCGCCGTCGTGATTGTCTTACCACTGTTCGTGTTGCGGCCTGATTACACCTCAGACGCCGGGCCACCGATCTTGCCATCCTTTTTACCGGACTTCTCATCCGGTGTGGCCGCCGGTTTACCGCCCATGGGTTCATGATCGTCCCAGTCTTCCGGCGGACGCGGTGGTTTACCTGCCATGATGTCGGCAATCTGTTTTTCATCGATGGTTTCGTACTTCATCAATGCATCAGCCATGGCGTGCAGCTTATCCATGTTGGTTTCCAGGATATCCTTGGCACGTTCATAGTTGCGCTTCACAATGGCACGAATCTCTTCGTCGATGGTGTGCGCCGTTTCATCGGACACGTTCTTGTGTTGTGTAACAGAGTGGCCGAGGAATACTTCGCCTTCATCTTCACCGTAGGTTAATGGACCGAGTTTGTCCGACAGGCCCCACTTGGTGACCATGTTTCGGGCCAGTTCCGTGGTGCGCTGAATATCGTTTGACGCACCGGTCGTGACATTATCGGAACCAAAAATAAGTTCTTCGGCAATGCGCCCACCAAACAGGGAACTGATCTGACTCTCAAGCCGTTCCTTGCTGTAACTGTAACGATCTTCTTCGGGCAGGAACATGGTCACACCCAGCGCCCGGCCACGCGGAATGATCGTGACTTTATAAACCGGATCATGGGATGGCACTTTAAGACCAACAATCGCGTGTCCGGCTTCGTGATAGGCCGTGAGTTTTTTCTCATCTTCGTTCATGACCATGGACTTGCGCTCGGCGCCCATCATGATCTTGTCCTTGGCCTTTTCAAACTCGTCCATGCTGACCAGTCGCTTGTTGGCGCGCGCCGCAAACAGCGCCGCTTCGTTCACCAGGTTAGCGAGATCCGCACCGGAAAAACCGGGTGTACCGCGCGCAATAATCATTGGCTGCACGTCATCGGCAATCGGCACTTTGCGCATGTGCACTTTAAGAATCTGTTCGCGACCGCGTAAATCCGGTAACGGCACCACGACCTGGCGATCAAAACGGCCGGGACGCAGCAACGCCGGGTCCAGTACATCGGGACGGTTGGTCGCGGCAATCACAATCACGCCTTCGTTACCTTCAAAGCCGTCCATTTCCACCAGCAACTGGTTAAGGGTCTGTTCGCGTTCGTCATGACCGCCACCTAAACCGGCACCACGGTGACGACCGACCGCATCGATCTCATCGATGAAAATAATACACGGCGCATGCTTCTTGGCCTGCTCAAACATGTCGCGCACACGTGACGCACCGACACCGACAAACATTTCCACGAAGTCGGAACCGGAAATGGTAAAGAACGGTACGCGCGCTTCACCGGCAATGGCTTTGGCCAGTAAGGTTTTACCGGTACCCGGCGGGCCGACCATCAACACGCCGCGTGGAATCTTGCCGCCGAGTTTCTGGAACTTGCCCGGGTCGCGCAGGAATTCGACTAACTCACCGACTTCCTCTTTAGCTTCATCAACACCGGCCACATCACTGAAGGTGATCTTGACCTGGTCTTCACCAAGCATGCGCGCACGGCTTTTACCAAACGACAGCGCGCCGCGGCCACCGCCGCCACCCTGCATCTGTCGCATCAGGAAAATCATGAAACCGACGATTAAAAATATCGGGAACCAGGAAATAAAGATTTGTGTTAACAAACCCTGATCGGGTTGCTCGGCGGAAAACTTCACGTTGTGATCACGCAGTTCCTTGATCAACGCACTGTTATCGGTTTCCGCGCTATAGGTAACAAAGCGCTTACCATCGGATTTCTGGCCACTGATGGTGCGACCGGTGAATTTCACTTCGGCGATGTTACCGCTATAGACTTCCTGCAGGAATTGACTATATGGAATATCCTCGCTGCCACTGGGCGAGCTGAGGTGTTTGAATATGGTCATCAGAATAAAGGCAATGATGACCCATAAAATGATGTTCTTGGCGATGTCGTTCAATGTCCTGCCTCTAGCAATAGCTACTTGATTTTGAATACCTTACATTATAGTGCCTGACCGGTATAGTGCCTAAGCCTGATACCGGCGACCCAGCAAATACACTTCCCGTGAGCGGGGCCGGGACGCCCTGGGCTTGCGTACCAGCACTTTTTCAAACTGCGTTTGCATGTGCCTGAGGTAAGCATCGAACCCCTCACCCTGAAAGACCTTGACCAGGAAATCCCCGCCCGGCGCCAGTGCCTGCTGACAAAAATCCATAGCCAATTCAGCAAGATACATGGCTTTCGGCTGATCAATGGCCTTCATACCACTGATATTGGGGGCCATATCCGACAAAACAAGGTTGATTTCGCGCCCATTCAACGCTTCTAAGAGTGCCTCGAGCACGGTTTGTTCCGTGAAATCGCCCTGCAGGAACGTGACTCCCTCAAGCGGCTCCATGGGCAGAATATCCAGTGCAAATATCGGGTCTTTTTTGGGCAGGCGCTGGCGGGCGTACTGGCTCCAGCCACCGGGGGCCGCCCCCAGGTCGACCACCGCCGTACCGGGTTTGAGCAGCCGGTCCTTGTCGTCGATTTCCATGAGCTTGAACACCGCCCGCGATCGATAGCCGGCCTCCTGGGCCTGCTTCACGTACGGATCATCGAAATGTTCACGTAACCACTTTTTTGAGCTTTTCGATTTGGGCATGCGGGTTTACACCATTAACCTGATATATAATAGCGCGATGATAATACCGCAGAAACAACTCAAGCAGTTACGCAAACTCGCCCACCACAGGAAAGTCATCGTCATCATCGGCCAGCATGGCATTACCGATAATGTCATGAATGAAATCGATTCGGCGCTGGACACGCATGAACTCATCAAGGTACGGGTCAATGCCGGTGATCGTGACGAGCGTAACCAGATGATCGATCAGATTGCCCAGCAGACCGGCAGTGAGGTGGTGCAACGTATCGGTCACGTCGCCGTATTTTACCGGCAAAACGTCGAATAACATCAAATCGCGTGTCGACGCACGCCGAAAATCACCAGCACCAGCCCCGCCAGACTATTGACCAGATACAAACCGGTACTGACGCCATGCAACATACCAAAGCGCGATTGCTCGCTATCCAGTAAACCACCGTCACGCAGTATTGCCATTTGCGGTCGTAAATAAAATTCACTGACGCAAATCAGCATTAACATCACCACCAGCACCCAGGCACGCCACTGACGCCAACTCGCGGCGGCATGTTGAATCAGTAATGTGAGTAATAAAAACCCGCCACTGAACAAACCGATATAACTGATGATACTGAACAGGCGACCGGCGATGGCACCGGCCAGCGCCCGTTCCTCGATCATATTAAATAGCGTTGGGGCAACAATAAAACCGATCGCCCACATGGCACCGATCCAGATGGTGAGAATGATACGTTCGGGATGAAAAGCCATGCCGGCAGTTTACGGTAAATTCACCAGCATGAAACGAGGCTAGGAAATCAGCAACGCATACACCACCGCACCGAACAACAACAGGTGCCGGCCCTTGATACCGAGAAAGGTAAACTTCTTGTGCGCCACCAGCCAGAACACACAAAAACCGGTGACGATATACTTTGGAATAAAAAACCAGAAGGCGTTGATTTCCAGCAGGCGCGCCATGATCGGATTGAGTTCGCTGGAACCGTGACTGATTAACTCCAGTGTAAAAAAGGTGTCCAGTACACTGAACAGGATGATCAACATCGCCACCAGGAACACATACGGACCATGCACATCCACATAGGCCGGATTGTCATAGTGATCATCACGCCGATCGCCTTTACGGCGGCGTTTTACCAGCGAATACAAAAAACTGCGCCATACAGCCTGACGCCGATCCGGGCGTTCGCGGCGGCAAGTGTCGGAGGAAGATTCAGACGTGTCGGTGTGACGATCCATACAGCATAGTTAACGTGATGACTTGAATAAGCCTAGGCGTGAATCAGCGGTTTTGCCAGTTAATTTCCTGCGCGGTTTTGTCACCGATGGTCACAAGCCGCAGGCTGCGCGGCATGATGGAACGATTCGCAGCAACGGCGACCTTGCCACCCATCAGTTCCGCGTAACGTTGTGGATAAAGTGGAGAACGATTCGGTTCGGCATAACCGTCCGGGTGAATCGGCTCACCGGTCTGCAAGTCATATTTATCGCTGGCCCCGAGGGTGTGCAGCATTTCATGGGCAATCACCAGGTTATTTTTGCCTTCCATTTCGCGGTGCGCATAGGCATGCACCACACCGATCATGCCTTTTTCCAGCCCAAGGGAATGAGCCAGTTGTTCTTCTTTCGACAGGCTATGATAAATCACGAACATCTTGATGTGCGGTGAAAAATTGGAATCATCGCGGGTAAAGGCCCAGTAACGCAGCTTGATACTCCACCAGGCCACACTCAACACATTACTGCCGCGCTCCGGTGGTGGCGGTGGTAATTCATTAACGTTATGCGCCAGAATCATTTTGAATGGCTGATTGAGGGCAACCCCGTAACGCCCGGCTTCGCGATTGAAGAATTCCTCCACCTGCCTGAAATTACGATCCGACAGACCGGAAATATAACGCTCGATAGCCGGATCATTATCAACATTGATGGGATACACCGCCACCCACAGGGTTTCCTCCCAACTAACGGAACGGAACTTGGTGAGATAGGTATCGGCTGAGACGAGGAACAGAATAAACAGTAGCAAAAAGATTCGGATTTTTTTCCACATTGGATGATTATAGCCTGATAAATAAAATTCCAACAAAAATGTATATTCTTGTATCTACTCTGACTTCAAATATTATGCGGTAATCACCATAAAGACGTAAAAGTATTCAATATCTTTTTTGTTCTAGTTGGAATTTACTAAACTTTATGCTAAAAATTTTTCTATAGAAATTTATCGAAGCAAAAATACTCCTTCAGTCACAGCATAAAAGATATTCGGAAATATCTATTTTTTTGTGGGGATTTGTTAAACGCTGAACCTATTTATTCCAGTAATATATGAAACAATCAGGTATTATGTCCAGATAAAATAATCCCAATAATTATAACAACTATCGCCAATAAAATTGAGCTTGATGCACTTGCAATCATCATTTGAATATATCGTCTAAAAGCTGCTTTAGTTTTAGTACCGACAACCTCATGAATCTTTTTATCATTATAAAGATATCTATAAAGATTCCACCAGAGACTGAAATCGCGAATTGAATCTGTTTTTCGCTCTATCCAGGATGATTTTCGACCATTAAGTATCTCCTTGTATAACCTCTTGTCACGAGTATAAATTTCAAAAAACGAATTCCTCGCAATTACGTTCATCTTATATATACAAAAACACGACACAATCATAAGACAGAATGCAAAAATAAATATTACTAGTAACAATGTGGGTATGTAATCCACAAATAACTGCTAACTAAAAATAATCGAATATTGAAGTTGTATACGTTGTATTGCCATAACCAGCTAAAGCAACCCCAGCTCCTACACCAACAAAACCACCTGTGTATCCATCCTGCCCAGGAGTTGGATACCCACCAAAAACGCCGCCTTCTAGTTTTCCACCCAAAGCGCCTGTTACCCCAGCTTGATAGCCAAAACCACATAAGTCACTAACATTATCTGCGTCTGAAATTGCTAATCCAACTGAAATACCGCCGCCTGCACCAATATAGCTTCCACCACCCACAGTCAATTGAATATCCCAACTGAAACCATCTTCTCCATAACCGATTACGAAATTAATAGATCCAGTCCCTCCTAAACCTGCACCTCCACTTCCACCAAGGTATATTCCTGCAGTCCATAGACCAAGAGGATCCATAAATATTATAGGATTCCCCCCAACATACCCATACGTATTCAACCCACCAGCTAACCCTATCGGATCACTGGTGATATATCGCCCTGTCTGAGGATCGTAATACCGGAAGTAGTTATAGTGCAGGCCTGTTTCGGTGTCGTAGTACTGGCCCGGGAAACGGTGGTGGTAGCTGAACGCCGTGCCGTCGTTGTCCGGGTCGTCGTTGGCGGCACTGGCGCCAAACGGATCGGATTCCCAGCGCCACACCACGGTCTGAATCGCGTCGCTCACCATGCGTGGGGTGCCGAGGTGATCGGTGTGGACATAGTACACAGTGCCCTGCCCATTTTGATGCTGGATCACCGCCAGCGGCTGGCCGTTGAGGTAAACGTGTTCGCGCAGTGTGCCGGTGCTGTCATACTCGCCCAGTAATTGCCCGGCGGTGTCGTACACAAAGGTGGTGAGGGTGCCGTTGACGGTCTTGCTAACCCGCTGACCGAGTGCGTTGTAGGTGTAACTGACATTGCTGTCGACACTCACCAGCCGGTTATGCGCATTGTATCCATACGTGTACGTGCCATCGGCCGTGGTATTGCCGTTGGCGTCAAGGGTGATAGCCGTGCTGTTGACCGTTTTGAGCCGGTTGGAATTCGCATCGTAGGCATAGGTGGTTGTCACGGTGTTGTCGGTGAGGCTAAGGCGGTTGCTATTTAAGTCATAGCCAAACCCCTGATTGCCAAATGTGCCGGTGGCCGTGTTGACGCGGTTAAGTGCATCGTAATCATAACTGTCATTGCTGGCGTTTAACGGATGGGTGACAGTTTGCAGGTTACCGTTGCCGTCATAGGTTGGATATGTGCGTTCGAACACACCGGGCACAGTTTGTCCGGTTAAGCGATACGCATTGTCCAGCGTCTGCGTGAGTGTTAAACCATGGCCGTAAGTTAAATTCGTGACTGGCCCAAATGGCGCATAGGTGATGTTACTCGCGAGGGTCTGAATAACACCGTTGATGACCGCATCGACCCGGTCCACCTGCCCGGCAGCGTTGTAGAAATAGGTGACACTGTCACCGGACGGATACGTGATGGTCTGTATGCGGCCCAGGGCATCGTAACTGTATTGCACATTTTGATGCGCGATTACATTACCAAAGGCATTGTAACTGTAGTTGGCGACCTCGGTGCCCTGCGTGACACTGCACAGGCGCCCTGCCCCGTTGGTGCAGCTATCGTAAAAGTAACTGATATCATCCAACGGGGTGGGCGCATCAATGAAGGTTGCCCGGTTTAGTGCATCAAAGGTGTAGATAAATGTCTGGCCTTTGGCATCGGTGCGCGTGGCCACATTACCGGCCACATCGTAGGTAAATTGTGTCGTGCCGGTATCCGGGCTGGTCTGTTGCAGTAAATTACCTAAGTCATCGTAGCTGTAGGTGGTATTACCATTGATGGGATCGGTGACCGAGGTGAGGTTATCCTGCACGTCATAGCCATACTGGGTCAGTGCGTTGGCGGTAGACGTGTCGGTACCGCCCATGTCCTGCGTGGTGCTATTGAGACGTTTGAGCGCATCGTAACTGTAATCGGTCGTCGTGCCTTTACCGTCCAGTTGTGTATCGAGCGTACCGTCAGCAGCAAAGTTGAAATCACCGCTTTCGTTGGCCTGCGCCGTGGTGTCAAGGCGGTTGTAGGCATCGAAGGTTTGGGTGAGAGTACGCATCAGCACACCGTTGTTGTCGTACACGCTCTCACCGGTGCGATTGCCTTCGGTGTCGAGGGTGTAGTCGATGAAATGACCCAGCCCATCGGTGATGCGAGTCAAACGCCGCGCCGCATCGTAACCAAACGTCACAGTGGTGGCCGCAGCAGTACCATCACCCAGCGAAATGGTTTCGACTTCGCCCGTCGGCAGGTAGGTCCATCTGATACTACGTGAGGCACTGCCATCGGTTTCGGTGACGGTTTCCAGGCGATCGTTGCCCGCGTAATAAGTGTAAGTCAGCGTCACACCGTTTAAGCGCGATTCGGATTGCACTTTGCCAGTGGCGGTGTACTGAATGTTGTCGCGCAATACCAGTCCACCGGATGTCACCCGTTGCAAACGAGCGCGATTGTTACCCTGAGCCGCGTCGTTGGGGTAGTAATCCAGCGTGGTGATATCACTGACATCACTGCGCGGACCGTCAATCTGGGTTAACTGGTTTAACGGGCCGTTGTATTGCAGTGTAGTGGTACGCGACACGGCCGTACACGATGGTGTGTAGCCGTTAATGGTAATACTGGTGGTATTACCAAAGTCATCATAGGCATACGTTGTGACCTTGTTCTGGCCGGGGCAGACGGAGGGTTCGGTGAGGGTGGCGACTTTGCTAATGAAGCGAGAGTCGTAGGTGTAATCCATCCGTCGTTCCAGAGCAGTTCCCAGACCCTCAATCCGATAACCCGGGTTATTATTTGCATCGTAGTTACCAAACTCCGTAACCAACCCATCTTTGGTCATTTTCATCAGACGATTGGCGTCATCGTATTCAAATGCGGTATTAGTTGCATCACAGGTGACACACCCTGGACCACTAAAGCTTAAGGGGAGATAAACACCATTCTGCATCGTGAACGTATACGTGCTGGTAGCGTTGCGACTATTGGTGAGTGTTCTGGTTGTCGAGTCGGTATAGTTGATCGTGATTTTCTCAACACCACCTGCGTGTTCACTCGTCGTGACGCGTTGCTGATCATCATAGAACCAAGTAGCAAATCGGACCATTCGCTCATCGGTAATACCAGTCAATAATGTCGCATCCAAAGTATCTTCATAGTGATACTGACGCACATTTGCATCCGGTTTTAAAACACTTTCAAGATTGCCATTAGCGTCATACTGATATCCCCAGACACGTGAGGCATTATCTGTCACTGTACTTACAAGTCCATTTGTATCGTAATCGAAGGTCAGACTTTCGCCACGATCATTCTCGACGCGGCTAAGCAAACCGGAAACCGGATCTTGAGTAAATGTCAGCCTATTCCCGTTTAAATCCTGTATTTGTGTAATCTTGCCAGTCGCATCGTAGAGCTCGATTCGATTATTTTCATCGATTACACGATAACCGCCAGCAACGGATTCCAGTTTTATGATTACACCAGGTTCTGCCTGCCAACCAGTTGCAGTGCTGGTAAAGCGATAGCGTGTTCCATTCGGCCTTACCACCCACATTGCAGTGGTATTACCTGATTCCGATTGAGACGCATTCGGGGCATTGGTAAACATCTCGATTGCACCTACACGGCTATTGGTTGACGTGTAGATTCGACATGTTTCGTTTTCCCAGCGTGCGACAGTTCCAGTAGTCTCGAAATTAACCACACGGCCTTTAATATCCTGCCAGCCTGTTTGGCAAGCATCCTGGCGAGTTGTGTAATTTGCTGAACTATTCGCAGTTGGTTGTCGAACAACAAATTGACGTTCTGGATCGACATGGTAATCGTAGCTGTGCGTCCATTTATTACCGATCCGCTTGGTCACTTTCGAATTGCTATTATAAAAACGCGCAAAACTTAAACCTTGTACTCCAGAGGCATCGCGATCGCGTTCTACCTGGAATTTATTGCCATTGAGTGGATTACAAGGATTACCGGCACTCGGTTGGTTATTCCCACCACAACCGCTTTGGTCATCCACACCATCAGGATCGATGAAATAGGTTGGGATAATGATGCTGGTTTCTTCACTGACCGTGATCCCGTTTGCTGATGTTGCGCTGACCTTGAATGTGTGGGTTCCCGGACTGAATTGTTTCGCGTCAAGGCTATAACCAACCCAGGCGTTAAAATCAAACGGTGCCGAGGTAGTAGTAAATGATCTGCCTATCCGATACGCACCATTCACATACAAACGGACTGTACCCGTATTATAACCGCTGTCCACCGGCTTGAAGGTGACGTTGCCGGTAAAATTAAACTCGCCTTCGACTGGTCCGCCCGATGGTTCCGTGATCGATACCTGAGGCGTGTTGTCGACCGTAATGGTGCGCTCATCACTAACGGAAACGCCGTTGGCCGAAGTCGCAATGACTTTGAATGTGTGAGTTCCCTGGCTGAGTCTTCCCGCATCCAGGTTATAACCAACCCAGGCGTTATAATCGAATGGCGCCGCGGTGGTGGTAAATGATCTACCAACCCGGTACGCACCGTCCACATATAAACGGACTGTGCCTGTGTTGCCACTGGCCACCGGCTTAAAGGTAACAGTTCCAGTAAAATTAAACGTACCCTCAACCGGTCCGCCTGAAGGTTCCGTGATCGTCACCTGGGGGGTATTGTCAATCGTAATGGTGCGTTCATCACTAACGGAGACCCCGTTAGCCGAAGTCGCAATGACTTTGAACGTGTGGGGCCCCTGGCTAAGCGTTCCCGCATTGAGGCTATAACCAACCCAATCGTTAAAATCAAACGGCGCCGAGGTAGTGGTAAATGATCTGCCAACCCGATACGCACCGTCGACATATAAGC
>CALBTB010000008.1 GCA_937967995.1 uncultured Gammaproteobacteria bacterium | reverse complement strand
ATCGGGAATACCAGCCAGCGCATTGCCGAATTGACTCGGGTCGCCAGTCTGACCGTCAGCCAGCCCTGCATTGCCGGAAACAGGGCCAGAAAAGCCACAAACAATGTCGTCAGAATGAAGGCCACCGGTGCCGAGGTAAAACCAAACTCGCTGATGGCAATATAGACCCAGGACACACCGACACCGAACATACCCAGACCAAACAGGTAACCACGCCAGAACGCGCGCCGGGGAGAAACATCCTGCCAGGTCCAGAACAGAATGGCGGGGATCAGAAAGGCCAGCGGATAAAAATTTAACGGGGCAAAGGCAACCGGCAGCAAGGCACCGCAAAGCAATGCCAGAATATCCAGACCGATACGTTTGCGATCAGGCGTTACCGGCATTCTGCGCCTGAACCGTTTCTTCTTTTAATTTTTTTACTTCAATCAGGTGCACACGACGTGCATCAGCACGCAGAATCTTGAAATCCAAACCACCGAGCTGAGTGCGCTCACCACGCTTGGGTAAATGTCCGAGTGAATTCATGATTAACCCGCCAATTGTATCGAACTCATCATCGCTGAAGCGGGTACCGAAGTGTTCATTAAAATCTTCAATCGGTGTAATGGCCTTGACGGTGGCTTTTTCCGGCGTATGTTCCATGATGTAAATATCATCTTCATAGTCATGCTCGTCCTCGATTTCACCGACGATCTGTTCCAGTACGTCTTCAATCGTCACCATTCCGGCGACGCCACCGTATTCATCCACCACAATCGCAATATGATTGCGGCTGGCACGAAATTCCTTGAGTAACACGTTTAAGCGTTTACTTTCCGGAATAAATACCGCCGTGCGTAAAATATCGCGCAGGTTAAACTTGTCCTCGTTACCCAGCTGGAAATACGGCAACAGGTCTTTTGCCAGCAGGATACCAATCACTTCATCGCGATTTTCACCGACCACCGGATAACGCGAGTGCGCTGAGTTTACAACAATTGGCAGGACTTCCTGCATACTCATGTCACGTTCCAGTACCACCATTTGCGAACGCGGTATCATAATATCGCGCACCTGCATTTCAGTAACCTGCAACACACCTTCCAGCATACCCAGCGCATCAACATCAATGATGTCGTTGCCATAGGCTTCACGAAGCACTGCAACCAGTTCATCGCGATCTTTTGGATCGGTCTGCAGGAGTTGAGAGAGACGTGTAAACCAGGAACGTCCGCCGTTTTCGTCTTTGTTTTGCTGCCCGTTCGGGCGACTCGATCGGTCTTCGTTCATGAGTCTGTAGTTACCTCGTATGGATTGGCATAACCGAGTTGGTGAAGCAGTTGTATTTCGCGTTTTTCCATGACGGCTGCGTCGTTTTCATTAATGTGGTCAAAACCCAGCAGATGCAAGGTGCCGTGTATAACAAGATGCGCCCAGTGCGATTCCGGTGGTTTATGCTGTTCGATGGCTTCCCGGCGCACCACATCAGCGCAGATAACCACATCACCGAGCAGGCGGGGCTCCATCGGTAAGTCCGCTTCAACAGGAAAGGACAGTACGTTGGTCACGCCTTCCTTGTGGCGATAAGTCTGGTTCAACGCTTTCATTTCTTCTGTGTCGACAATCCGGACTGTCAGCTCGCTCGGTGTATCGTCCTTCAGTACGGATGCCACAGCCAGCGTGACCCAGTCAGCAATTTTATTCGATGCGGGTAAATCGTCCGCTTCGTCCGCGACCTGCACATCAACTTCGATAGACATGTCAGACAGGCTTTGTTGCGGATTTTTGGTCAGCGCTTTCATAGGCAGTAACAATCCGTTGTACCAGTGGGTGGCGTACCACGTCCTTGGCGGTAAAAAAGGTAAAATTGATGCCATCGACATTTTTCAATACATCCACGACATGTCGTAAGCCGGATTCCTGGCCACGTGGCAAATCAATCTGGGTTACATCACCGGTAATCACCACCGTGGAACCAAACCCGATGCGGGTCAGAAACATTTTCATCTGCTCAATGGTCGTGTTCTGTGCCTCATCAAGAATGATGAAGGAATCATTCAGGGTTCGGCCACGCATATAGGCCAGCGGGGCCACTTCGATGACGTTACGTTCGATGAGTCGTGCAACAGCCTCGAAGCCGAGCATTTCATACAGTGCGTCATACAGGGGCCGTAAATACGGATCAATTTTCTGACTTAAATCGCCTGGCAGAAATCCGAGACGTTCGCCGGTTTCCACCGCCGGCCGGGTCAGGATAATGCGACGGACGCGTTCCTTTTCCATGGCATCAACGGCTGAGGCTACTGCCAGATAGGTTTTGCCGGTACCCGCCGGCCCAATGCCAAAGGAAATGTCCTGGTCCCGAATATGGCGCAGGTAATGAATCTGGTGCGGGCCACGACCACGTACCGTGCCGCGACGGGTTTTGATAACTACATCGTTATCAGTGGCCGCTACGTCCTCCAGCAGGGCATCCACTCCGGATTCCTGCAGGTACAGGTTGATCTGATGAGGATTCAGGTGCTGGTTTTCGGTCTCTTCATACAGATCCCGTAACAACTCGGTGGCGGCCGCCACGGATCGCTGCTCGCCGATAATGCGGAACACGTTACCGCGATTGTTCACTTCCACGCCCAGTCGACGCTCGATCTGGCGCAGGTGCTCATCAAACTGGCCACACAGGTTCGCCAGCCGTTGATTATCGGCGGGTTCCAGGGTCAGGTCGGAATAGTTGGCTGCAGTACTCAATGGCGATACAAAATATCGGTTAGCGGCTGATTGCAATGGGTTCCGTTAAGCCAGTGAGCTGGCCACGCAGGGAATTGGGCAGGGCTTCCAGAATGGTCACGTCGACAAATTCACCGATTAAGTCATTGTCACCTTTAAAGTTTACCACACGATTATTGGCCGTGCGGCCACAAAGTTGGCCCGATTTTTTCCTGGATGGCCCGGTAACCAGGATGCGCTGGACCGTACCGACCATATCACGGGAAATGGCCTGCGCCTGCTGGGTAATACGGGTCTGCAAGATCTGCAGGCGCTGTTTTTTTACCTCCAGCGGCACATCATCCGGCAGGCTGGCGGCCGGCGTACCCGGCCGTTGGCTGTAAACAAAGCTGAAAGACTGGTCAAAGCCCACCTCGGCAATGAGGTTCATGGTGGCCTCAAAATCCGCGTCGGTTTCACCCGGGAAACCAATAATAAAGTCCGAGGAAATACTCATGTCAGGCCGGACTTCCCGCAGCCTGCGAATCGTGGCCCGGTACTCCATGACCGTGTGCTTGCGCTTCATCAGGGCCAGAATATGATCTGACCCACTTTGTACCGGCAGGTGTAAATGGCTCACCAGCTCGGGCACCTCGGCATAGACCTGAATCAGGCTGTCGGTCATTTCCATTGGATGGGACGTCGTGTAACGAATGCGATCGATGCCATTGATGGCGGCAATGTACTGAATGAGCAGCGCCAGATCGGCGATACCACCGTCGTCCATCGGCCCGCGATAGGCATTCACATTCTGACCCAGCAATGTCACCTCACGGACACCCTGTTCTGCCAGTTGCGCGACTTCGGCAATCACGTCATCAAACGGCCGGCTCACCTCCTCGCCACGTGTATATGGTACGACACAAAACGTGCAGTACTTGGAACAGCCTTCCATGATGGAGACAAACGCGGTCGGCCCTTCGGCGCGGGGGGCCGGCAGGTGATCGAATTTTTCGATTTCCGGGAAACTGATATCGACCCGCGGCTGGCGGCTGGCCAGTACGTCATTGAGCATATCCGGCAACCGGTGCAGGGTCTGTGGTCCAAACACCAGGTCGACATACGGCGCCCGCTTCAGGATCGCTTTCCCTTCCTGGCTGGCGACGCAGCCACCGACACCAATCACGACATCACGGTTGCCGTCCTTGAGCGGCTTCCACATCCCCAGTTGTGAGAAGACCTTCTCCTGTGCCTTTTCACGCACGGAGCAGGTATTGAGCAACAACACATCGGCCAGCTCGGGCGCATCTGCCATTTCCAGGCCGTGCGAAGCCGCAAGCACTTCGGCCATCTTGGCCGCATCGTACTCGTTCATCTGGCAACCGAAGCTTTTGACGTAGAGTTTTTTCACTGCTGTACAGGGTTTAATCAGGACCGGCAATACTAGCGGAGCGACAGGGCGATTGCCAGTATGGCAGCAGTCGTAAATGCAAAACGGGCGCCGTTGGCGCCCGTTTCGATTTGCTATGTGCTGACGAAATCAGAGGTTGTAGCCGGTCTCGTCGTGGCACACATGGTCGAGCCCTTCGTTTTCCTCTTCCGGGCTCACCCGCAGACCAATGATCAGGTCAATGACCTTGAGAATAATGAAGCTGACCACAGCACAGTAGATGATAGTTGCGAGCACGCCCAGTGCCTGTACGATCAGCTGCTCTGACATGGTGACACCTTCCGGCGCCGCCCCACCCAGTTTAAAGGCGAAAACCCCCACCAGCATGGTACCCAGAACACCGCCGACACCATGCACGGGGAACACGTCCAGTGAATCGTCGATTTTCAGGACGCGCTTGATGTACTGGGTGGCAAAATAACACACGATACCGGCACTGATTCCGATTACCAGGGCACCCAGTGGCCCCACGTTACCCGAGGCCGGTGTGATGGTACCGAGTCCGGCCACCATACCGGTGACAATACCCAGCACACTGGGTTTGCGATAACGAATCCATTCCATCGCCATCCAGCCCAACGAACCCGCCGCGGCGCTGATGTGTGTTACCAGCATCGCCATACCGGCATCGTTGCCGGCTGCCACGGCGCTACCGGCGTTGAATCCAAACCAGCCAACCCACAGCATCCCGGCACCAGTGACGCTCATGGTCAGGTTATGCGGTAACATCGGCGATTCGGGAAAACCCTTGCGACTGCCCATGTACATGGCCGCCACCAGCGCCGCGACACCGGCATTGATATGCACAACCGTACCGCCGGCAAAATCGATCAGGCCTTTCTGGGCCAGCCAGCCACCGCCCCACACCCAGTAGCAGGTCGGTACGTAGACCAGCATTAACCAGATACCGCTGAACCACATCATGGCGGAGAATTTCATGCGCTCGGCAAAACCACCGACAATCAGCGCCGGGGTAATGATGGCAAAGGTCATCTGAAACATGACCCAGACCGTTTCGGGAATGGCCCCGTTCATACTGGCGCGCGTGACACCATCGAGAAAGAATTTATCTGTGCCACCGATAAAGCTGCCACCCTCAGTCAGTGCCAGACTGTAACCGGCCACAATCCACAGAATACTGGCCATACAGGTGATGGCAAAACATTGCATGAGTACTGACAGGACGTTCCGTGCCCGTACCAGACCGGCATAAAAAAGCGACAGGCCGGGAATGGTCATAAACAGGACCAGGGCTGTCGCCGTCAACATCCAGGCCGTATCCCCGGTATTGATGCTTTCCTGCGCAAACACGGGACCGGTCAGGCTGAAGAAAAATAAAATGGCGGACAGGCGTCCCAGATGGTTCGCAGCAATCTTCATGAGTCCTCTCCTTACGGTATTGTTATGGTTATTTTTCGTTATTATGCCGGCAGCATACCTGTTGAGGTGGCAGTTGCGGCAATGCATTCTGAATAGCTGGTGCCATATCGTATCGAAACAGGGCCATGATTGCACTGGATTACGGCGTGATCTGGATTATCAATGGCTTATAGCGCACCTGTCTGGTTCAAATATACCCGGCTGCACCAATTCGAACATTACTGTGCTTTGACCTGCTCCCAGTAAGCATCCAGCTGTTCCGGGTTGCAGGCTTTCAGGGATGTACCAGCCGTGTGTACCTGTTCCTCCATGGCGCGAAAGCGTTGCTCAAATTTACGGTTGGCCTGGCGCAATAGCGCTTCTGGATCTTCATCCGCATGCCGGCACAGGTTGACGCAGGTAAACAGCAGATCGCCCAGTTCCTCGCCGCGTTGTGCGGTGTCATTCCAGGCGGATGTCAGTTCCCCGATTTCCTCATGTAGTTTGTCGAACACGCCCTGCGCATTCGGCCAGTCGAATCCGACCCGTGCAGCACGCGACTGGAGTTTGCGCGCCAGACTAAGGGCCGGCAAGGTACGAGCAATCCCGTCCAGTTCGCTACTGGTTGATTTTGTTGCCTCCCGTTCGGATTTTTTTAATTCCTCCCAGTGAGCAGTCTGTTCTTCGGCCGAGGCGAAATGCCGGTCCGCAAAAACGTGCGGGTGACGGCGTTCGAGCTTGTCGCAAATGGCGTTGACGACATCATCAAAATCAAAGCGTTTTTCTTCCCGCGCCAGTTGCGCATAAAACACGATCTGAAACAGCAGGTCGCCCAGTTCATCGCACAAATCTGCAAAATCTCGTCGTTCGATCGCATCCACGACTTCATAGGTTTCCTCAATCGTGTGTGGTGCTATCGTCTGGTAGGTTTGCTGACGATCCCAGGGACAACCGTTTTGCGGATCGCGTAATTGCGCCATAATATCGAGCAGCCGATCAATGCTTGCCATTTGTGCACTCCTTCTCCAGTACCAGTACAATAGCAAATCTCAAGTGCAGGATGTAACGCTCATGACGCCGCAACGATTTAATAAACTCAGGGCTGTTTTGCAACGTCGCCAGCTGAATCTGACGGTACTGATGGATAATGTGCATAAACCGCATAATCTTTCCGCTATCGTTCGATCCTGCGATGCAGTCGGTGTCCATCACGTCCATGCCGTTACCAGTTTGCCCGGCATCAAGGCTAATAAGGACGTTGCCTCCGGTTCCGGCAAGTGGGTAAAAATACACCCTCATAACCATCTCGAACACGCCATCGACGAATTGCGTGAACAAAAGATGCAGATTCTGGCCGCACATTTATCGCCACAGGCCATCGACTACCGTGAAGTGGATTACACGCAACCGACGGCAATTATATTGGGGACGGAACTGTACGGTGTCAGCAGCATTGGCCAGTCTGCGGCTGATCAGCATGTTGTCATTCCGATGCTGGGTATGATTGACTCATTAAACGTATCGGTTGCCGCCGCGTTGATTTTATTTGAGGCGCAACGTCAACGTACGGCAGCCGGCTTATATGATGAGCAACAAATGGATGAAACCGAATTCAACAACACCCTGTTTGAATGGTCACATCCCAAACTTGCCAGGCTTTATCAGAGCAAAGGGTTAACCTATCCGGCACTCGATGAAGAAGGGAATGTTCTCGAACAGGAAGAACACCGACAGGCACGGCTCAGTCAATAACCTTAAAGCCCAGTTCTTCAAGAAGCTGACACTGCGCAGTATCGAGCCGGTCTGCGGAGATCGCATAATGCGGGAATTCGCGCCGTTTTGGGTAATGCTTGCGTAACTCATCAAAATGACTGGCGGCTTCGTTATCCGTCATTGTCAGGGATTTTTTTAACGCGTCATTGTCGCGCGTAATCGAATAAGCACCGCAAATCAGTTCATATAGCGCCTGTGTATTTGATTTTTCGTTATCATAATTGAGGCGAGTTTTTTTAGTACCCAACACGTCTGCTGCCGACCATTGTGGTTCCAGCTCATAAACGCCACATGCCGCCTGGTAAATCATTTCCGTACCACGTAATTTGCCATCATACGCATAGCCGGCGATATGCGGCGTACCAATCAGTGTCTGCTGCAGAAGCTGACGATTAATGGCCGGTTCATTACACCAGACGTCCAGCACCAGGTGACAGGCTTTATGTTCACCAAGCACTTTCAGCAAGGCTGTTTCATCCACGGCCTGACCGCGAGAGGTGTTAATAAATAACGCATCAGGTTTGACTTGCCGAAAAAAATTTTCATCAAACATGCGCAATGTTGGATAATCACCCGAGTCGGTCAACGGCACGTGCGCGGTAACCACATCGCACTGACATATCGCTGCCCAGTCAGCATATTCCATATCCTGATATTCACGCTGTCGTGGCGGATCATAGATATGACATCGTAATCCCAGTGCCGTGAAAAAACGTGCAACCCTTGAACCGACATTGCCATAACCGACGATACCGATCTCCAGGTCATCAATGCGAATATTACTCTGCACGGCATAATACAAAAACGCCGCAAGAGTATACTCCGCCGCCGAGGTGGCATTGCTGCCAGGCGCATTGGCAAAGTGAATGTCATTGTCGTGCAGGTAATCGAGATCAATATGATCCGTACCGATGGTGGCAGAACCAACAAACCGGACCGGTGTGTTGGCAAGCAGTTTCGCATCGACTCGTGTGACCGAACGCACCAGTAACATATCTACGTCATGTAGATCCTTGTTAGCCAGTTCCCGACCGACAAAGGTCGTTACCTCTCCCATGCTGGAAAACGCGTCGGTGGCAAACGGAATATTTTGATCAGCAAGTATACGCATGACATTCTGCACGGATAAATGCCAAATTTATCACGCTGGTGATTTTAGTGTGAATGAAAATTACCGGGATTAGTCCCAGTGAGAAAGTCAGGCTTTGTCGGTATCAGTAAGGACGATAGGAACGCGGCAAAATGGATTCCAGCGCTTCACTGAACAGGTTACCGGCTTCTTCAAATACCTGTTCCGTGATGGATGGATCCAGTTTT
This sequence comes from uncultured Gammaproteobacteria bacterium, assembly GCA_937967995.1. GTDB lineage: Bacteria > Pseudomonadota > Gammaproteobacteria > UBA6429 > Thiohalophilaceae > CALBTB01. The sequence goes on along the minus strand of CALBTB010000008.1, from coordinate 157,186 downwards.
GTCGTCTGCCAGGCATAAGGCTCAATATTGTCCGTCGTGGGTTCCATATCCAGTCCCTGTTCCGCAAGTAAAGTCAGACCATTGGCAATGTGCACCAGACAAACATCCATGATAGCTTCGTCGGCTTCGCTCGGGCTATGGTGATAACGCACGACTTCGCCAAGTGTCTTTGGCATCTGCCAGACTTTAAGCAGCTCGCCACCCACATCGCTGTGATCAAAGCCAAAGATGTCTTTTTCTATTTCGTAGTCCGGTCGCTCACTTTGCTTGACCTGCTCCGCCACCATGCGCATTTCTTCCGGCATACGATGGCAAAGAATGAGCTTGCCAATATCATGCAGCAACCCGGCCACGAACAGGCGTTCACTATGCAGGACATGGCACTTTTCAGCCAGCAACTGGGCCACCACGCCGCAGTACACACTGTGGCGCCAGAAGCGCACCATATTCAGAACATCATTGGGGATCTTCGAGAAAGCTTCCACAGCCGAGGCCGCAAGCACCAGTCCACGCAGTTCACGTAACCCGATGACAGTAACGGCACGGGAGACGGTTTCTATCTTGGAAGGAAAACCGTAAAAGGCGCTGTTGACGATTTTCAGTAAACGGGCCGTGAGTCCCGTATCCTGGCTAATGACGCGGCCGATCTCACCGGCTGTGACGTGCGGGTCTTCCAGCATCTCATTGACCCGAATGCAAACCTCCGGCAACGACACCAGCCGTACCACGCCGGATACCAGATCGAAAGGGGTAGTCTTGACTCGTTTCTTGGCGGGCTGCATGCCATCCTCACAGGTTATAACGACAAAAATATAATGGTTAATCTATCACCATTACCTGTGTATATAGCGACAGCCGTCGTGGCAGTCTTTAGTAAACGAGGCCGCTCTGTGATGCAGTTAGTCGGCTTTTTCCTCGCGCAGGCGTTGCAGACCAACGCTGGCAGCTGAAGCGACTTCCGGTTGTTCGTCCTTGAGCAATTCCCGTAACGTGGCTTCGGTGGTATTCAGGTTACGCGCCACTTCCAGCCGTATATCCGCATCCGCATCGCTGGCAAGCAATGCCAGCACCGTGTCCGGCACATACTCAAAGCGTGCTACCACGCTGCGAACCTGGACATCGTTATCTTTCGCCAGATGCATAAATGTCGGGGTCTTCGTCGCCAGGTTGGTGGCCACGGCAATTCTGACCTGTGGGTGAGGGTCACGCGCCAGTTTGTCGAGCAATGCCGGTGGTGATTTGCGGTTACGGCCCAGATATTGCCGCACACGCCAGTCTTCATCGTCCGAGAGCTGCCAGAGCTGCTCCACAGGCGTTTGCGGATGACCCGCTGCCCGCCGGCGCTGATCGGCATCAGGTCCAGCTACAGTATTTGTTGTAATAATAATCAGCAACGCACCGATAAACAGACTGAACTGCCGGTGCAAATGACTTGTCGGAATTGATTGAATTGTCAACATTTTTTACCCTCAGAGATCTGCATATGGACGCGAATACGCTATGCTTATACTCGTGTTTTTGATAATAACAAAAAATAACCGTGTCTGATTCAAACACCAAACCTCGCATACTCGCCGTTGATGACTCACGTGTCATGCGTGTCGCCATGAAAAAGATCCTCGGCAAGGACTACGATGTGGTCGAAGCCGAGCATGGCGAGGATGCCTGGACGTTATTAATCAATGACAGTGATATCCAGGTATTGTTCACTGACCTGTCGATGCCTTACCTGGATGGCTACGGTTTACTGGAGCGAATGCGAACCAGTGAGGATCAGCGCCTGCAGGAAATGCCGGTCATTATCATTACGGGCAAGGAAGACGATGACAAGGCCAAGGAACAGGCACTGGAACGCGGTGCCAGCGATTTCATCAGTAAACCATTTGAATCCATTCAACTCCTGGCCAGGGCCAAGGCACACGTCAGTCACAAGCAGACCACCACCAAACTCAGCAACGTTGAAGCCAAGCTCGAGCGCCAGGCTGCCGTCGACGAGATAACCGGGCTGGGTGGGCAACGGTATTTTTGCAAGGCCGCTGATGAATCACTGTCTTACATCCGTCGCCATGGTGGCCAGTATGTTCTGATCAGGATGGACATCGACGACTTCAATCCGTTGTTTATCAAAATCGGAAAGCAGTCGACCGACACCATCCTGAAAAAACTGGGTCAGTACCTGCTGGGGCAGGTCCGCAAGGAAGACATGCTGGCACGGGTCGGGCTATCGAAGTTTGCATTGATGCTGCGTGATGCGCCGCTACAGAAAGTCGAACAATTTGCTGAAAGGTTGCGTGTCGGCATCAGTGAACTGGAAATATCAGTCAACAACGAACCGCTTGTGATTACTGTCAGTCAGGGCCTGTATGAACCACGTCTTGACCAGGACGATGATATCAAGGAACAGATTGCCACTGCCGAAAAATACCTGCAGCAGGCCATTGATGCCGGCGGCAATTCCTATGTGAGCTTTTCGGAATTAGCCGGTTCCACCGCGGATCAGGTTAACCTGGAAACCGCGCTGACGCATATAAAACATAATGAAACTGCCCCGCTACAGAATCAGGTGCCGGGATTAATCGACCGACTTGCACCGCTGCTGGATTATCTGGCCCGGCAGGTTGGTGAAGAGGCGACGGCACTGGCCGAAAAACTGAAGCAGGCACTGAAAGGAAAATAAACTCATTTCGCCAGCCATAATCGCGCACGTAAACCCCATTCCGTCGTATAACCGCGCTCTACAGATACAATCTCGCCATTGCTGGCAATGATAAAACTCGCTGGCACACCGCTGACGCCATACTGTCGGGACAGCTCGCCATCATCATCATTTATCACGGCAAAGGTCAGTTGATGTTCTTCCAGAAACGCCTGAATTTCCTCATTCGAACCGGATTGCATGGCGATCGTCATCACCGGGTAATCACGGCTGATTGACTCAATACTGCCCTGTTCCAGTTTACAGATGCCACACCAGGTCGCCCAGAAATGCACCAGAATTGGCCGCGTAGAATCCTGAAGTGAAAATTCCGCTCCGGACAGCGTGACCGCCTGAATGGGAGGTGCCTCGCCCCTGACCATGTCCTTCTGCATATAGGCCCGCAACGCGATAAATAACAGCACGAAAAAGGCAATTTCGAGCGTGAACTTAACCCAGCGTTTTTTTACTAACTGTCTGAACGGCATACTTCTTCGATATTGAAAATGAATTAAAGTTCTGAGTATTATTTTCGATACAATTCGATACTGCATGATAAAGAGAATGGGAGTAACACTGCAATGACGAAATTCAAAGCCTTTGCAATCCATCTTGGCATCAGCCTGATCATCTTTCTGATCATCCTGTCGATAATCGTATTTTACTGGTATCCGCCACCTTTCTTCAGCACCGACGGGGGCTGGCAGGGAATTCGTATTATTGCGGCAGTGGATCTGGTACTCGGACCGTTATTGACCCTGATTGTCTATAAAAAAGGTAAACCCAAACTCAAAATGGACCTCACCATAATCGGATTTATTCAGGCTGGCGCACTGGCCTGGGGAATCTGGGTTGTGCATCATGAACGCCCGGTTGCGGCCGTGTTCACAGAAAATCGATTTTCTACAGTGGTATCGTACCAACTCAGCGATGCTGTTACCGAGAAAGAACTGAAATCATACGGTGACCGCACTCCTGTATGGATTTACAGTGATCTACCCGAAGATATCAATGAGTTACAGCAGTTACGAATACGCGCCCTGCAATCGGGAAAATCACTTGCCAGATTCCATGAATATTACCGTCCAATCGGTGAAAAAGAAAAAAGCAGCATTCTCGCATCATCATTTGATCTGCAGGAATGGACCGCCGACAAGCAAAAAGATAAGAAGGTATTTGATGCTTTTCAGAAAAAATATGCCGATATCCTGGATGATATCGTGTATTTTCCATGGTTTGCACGACATGGCAAAAAAATCATAGCGCTACACAAAGACGACCTGTCATATATCGGTTCGCTGGACATCGCACCACCAACAGCAACAGAGGAAAAAATACAAATACCTGAAGTTAAACGTGGAAGTGATATATGATAAAAGGTAAAACTGAAATAATTTACCAAGAAAATTTCTGTGAGTGATTGGAGTTTAATTTCGTTTCACAGCGCTTAGATTTTTTGGCATTACGCCAACACTATAGGATTCTTTTATTATGACGAGATTAAAACTCCTTGGACTGAACTCCTTATTCAGCCTGATGATCTATATAACCCTGATCCTGGTCACGCTGTTTTATTTATATCCTCCACCATTTTTTTCTACAGACGGAGGTTTACAAGGAGTTCGCCTGATCATTGCTATAGACCTGGTGCTGGGTCCGGTGCTCTTTTTTCTCGTATATAAGAAGGATAAACAAAAATTAAAAAATGATTTTCTGATATTAAGTACCATAAGACTATTGGCACTTGTTGTCGGAGTCTGGGTGGTTTTTCATGAGAGACCTGTAGCGGTTGTATTTACAGAAAACCGTTTTTCGACATTAACCGCCTATCAGCTCAATAGCGCCATAACGCCGGAAAAACTGAGATCTTTTGATAATATGAGTCCGGCATGGATATTCAGCAATCTACCTGAAGATATTGATGAGATGCAGGATTTAAGAGCAGAAGCTTTGCAGTCCGCCAAACCCATCGCGCATTTTCATGAATACTACCAGCGAATTGGTCAACCCGAAATCGAGAAAATTGCCAATGCTACAATTAAAATGGATTCATGGCTAACTGACAAACAACTTGCAAGCAACTTGTATCAGGAATTTCTGGGAATGCATCCCGATCATGCGAAAAATTTTATCTATTACCCATGGAACGCCAGGCATTCAAGGCATATTATTGTGCTCAACCGTCATGATCTATCATATGTCGCTATGCTAGAAATAATTTCGCCATCTGCAAAAGATGAGAAACTGGTTACTGAGCAAATTGATAAGTAATCCGATAAATCGCATCAGCGACATCATCGGAAACCAGTAACGACCCGTCCGGTAAGGGCTTGATGTCAACCGGACGGCCCCAGGCTCTTTCACCCTGCAACCAGCCCGTCGCAAAATTTTCATACGATACTGCCTGTTGTTTTTCATTCAACCGCACCAGCGAAACCCGATATCCCACTTTGCTACTGCGATTCCAGGACCCGTGTTCGGCAATAAACACCTGGTGCCGGTATTGACTGGGAAACTGGTTTTCCGAATAAATATGCAAGCCAAGAGAAGCGACATGGGCACCGAGATTCTGAACCGGCGCTGTATAGTCCTGGCAACGCTTGCCTTTGCCATAGTCGGGATCGCGTATTGAGTCGCCATGGCAGTATGGAAAACCAAAATGTTCCCCTGTTCTGCTTAGCCTGTTTAATTCATCCGGCGGTGAGTCGTCACCCATCCAGTCCCGACCGTTATCCGTAAACCATAGCTGCCGGGTTTGTGAATGCCAGGTAAATCCAACACTGTTGCGAACACCTCGCGCGATGACTTCGAAATTTTTTCCGTTTTTATCCAGACGTGCCAGCACGCCATAGCCTTCCTCGTCACAAACATTACAGGGCACACCAATCGATATATAGAGTTTGCCATCCGGTCCCAGATTGAGATACCGCCAGCCATGGTGTTCCTCAACCGGCAGCTCTGAGTAAATGACAACTGGATCAGGCGGATTAGCTAATCGTTGATCGATACCTGAGTATTTAATGATACGGTGCACTTCGGCGACATAAAGATCGCCATTGTCATACACAATCCCGTTTGGCATGTTCAGGCCGGAAGCGATCGTAAATCGCCTGTCAGCGCGATAGTCACCATCACTGTCAACCAACGCATAGACTTTACCCGCCGAGCGAGTGCCGACGTACAGTGTATTGCTACCGTTCCAGGCCATGGAGCGGGCATTGTCGACATTCGCCGCAAAAACGGATATCTGAAATCCGTCCGGTAATTTAATCAGGTGCAGGGGAAGTTGAGCGGCATAAACGGGGACGCTAAGCAGAAAGCAAGCGAACCAGAGACAGGCGCGCATCATGATATGTATTTAGCAAACACCAGTGAAGCGTTGGTACCACCAAAACCAAAGCTGTTGGACATGATGCAATTCAGACCAACATTATCCATGCGTTCGCGCACAATGGGAAAACCGACTGCGGCCGGGTCGAGTTGATTAATATGTGCCGACGGGCAAAGGAAATCATTTTCCAGCATGAGCAGGGAATAAATCGCTTCATTGACACCCGCAGCACCCAGTGCATGGCCGGTTAATGACTTGGTTGAACTGATTGGTGGGATGTCATCACCAAACACGTTTTTTACTGCTTCCAGTTCCTTGATATCACCCACCGGTGTACTGGTGCCGTGCGCATTGATGTAATCGATTTTATGCTCGACATCCATCATAGCCTGCTGCATACAACGAACGGCGCCTTCACCGGATGGCTGTACCATGTCATGCCCATCTGAAGTCGCACCATAGCCAACCAGTTCGGCATAAATTTTCGCACCGCGCGCCCGTGCATGTTCCAGTTCTTCCAGAACCAGCACCCCGGCCCCACCACTAATGACAAAGCCATCACGTGTTTCATCATAAGCGCGTGACGCAGTTGCGGCCGTATCATTATATTTTGATGACAGCGCACCCATGGCATCGAACAGCACTGTCATGGTCCAGTGCACTTCTTCACCACCACCGGCAAACACAACATCCTGTTTGCCAAACTGAATCAGTTCCGCAGCATTCCCGATACAATGCGCGCTGGTGGAACAGGCAGAGCTGATGGAATAATTCACACCCTTGATTTTGAACGGTGTCGCCAGGCAGGCCGAATTGGTGCTCGACATGGTACGCGTCACCATGTATGGGCCAACCTTACGAATACCTTTTTCGCGCAGCAGATCTGCCGCCAGAACAATATTTGATGTGGATGGACCACCGGACCCCATCACAAGGCCGGTGCGGATATTTGAAACAACATCCTGTTCGAGACCCGCGTCATCGATCGCCTGTTGCATGGCAAGATAATTGAATGCCGCACCATCGCCCATGAAACGTTTTAATTTTCGATCGATATGTTCGGCCAGATCGATACGCACCGGACCGTGAACATGTGAGCGGAAACCCAGGTCCGCATATTCCTGGCAGAATTCGAGACCACTCCTGGATGTCTTTAACGATTCCAGGACTTCCGATTTGTTATTACCGATGCTCGATAAGATACCAAGACCTGTTATGACAACACGACGCATAGTAACCTTTTTTATATAGCTATCAGTCTGAGTTATCTGAAATGAATAAACCGACACGCAGGTCGTTTGCCGTATAAATTGTCTGGCCGTCTACGGCGACAGAACCATCGGCTATTCCCATAAACAACTTGCGCATGATGACACGTTTGAGATTGAGATGATAAGTCACTAACTTACTATCAGGCATGACCTGACCGGTAAATTTCACTTCGCCGGCACCCAATGCCCGACCGTGTCCGGGTCCTCCCATCCAGCCCAGGAAAAATCCAATGAGTTGCCAGAGGGCATCCAGGCCGAGACATCCGGGCATGACCGGATCATTGATGAAATGGCAGTCAAAAAACCACAGGTCCGGCCGAATATCCAGTTCGGCAATAATTTCACCTTTACCAAACTCCCCGCCCGTCTCAGAAATGTGCGTAATACGGTCAAACATTAACATGGGGGGTGCCGGCAACTGGGCATTGCCTGGACCAAATAATTCACCCCGGCCGCACTTTAACAATTCTTCATAGTTGAAACTGTTCTTGCGTGGCTGGACGTCGGCCTGCTTCTGGATTATGGGCATGCTGTATCGCTTTTGGTTGTAACCAACTGGTTGATATTTAAAAAAGTCGGGGTATTTTACCCGTACGGCATGGACAAAACAAAGCCGGAGATCAGTTTTTTTCAGTGCTGGCGATGAAATCCACGCTCCGCGGACGTGACAAATTCACTCAACTCCGCGGCGAGAGGGTGGTCCAGCGCCGAAATCGCCGCCAGATTGTCGGTCAGGGTACCCGCCTGAAATAATAGCTGCATGGCACGTTTGAGGACCTTGATCTCACTCAGATCAAAGCCAGATCGCTTCAGTCCCACCATGTTAAGACCCCGAACCACAGCCGGATTACCGTCGGTGATCATGAAAGGCAATACATCCTGTGTGATCTTGGCATTACCGCCCACCATGGCGAATCGTCCTATATGCACGAATTGATGCACCATAACACCACCGGAAATAAATGCTTTGTTACCAATGCTGACGTGGCCACCGATACCGGCAGAGGGAGCAAATGTGACATCATCCCCTATCACACAATCGTGCCCGATGTGCGAAGTAAACATCAGGTAATTGCGGTCACCCAAAATGGTGCTCTCCCCCTCCCTGTAGGCACGGTTAATGGTAACCGATTCACGTATGACATTTTCATTACCAATGCGACAAACGGTACGACAATCATCATCTTTAAAAGCAGTATGCTGTGGCCAACCACCAATCACCGAATGCTCAAAGATGCGATTACCATTGCCCAGCTCAGTAAAACGTTTGATCACGGCATGGGCGTGCAGGGCATTGCCATCACCGAGCCTGACATCATCCTCAATCACCACATACGGGCCAATGACATTGCCACTACCCAGTTCAGCCCTGTCTGAGACGATGGCCGTTGAATGAATCTGATTTGACACTATCTATTCCTGATATATGTTATTGTTCTGTTCCGCTACTGTAGCACTGACTGCGCTGATTTTTCGAGTCTCATGAAATTACATTCCCTGGAAGAACTCCCGTTTGACAACAGCTTTGCGGCCCTGCCGGAAGAATTCTATTCCCGGGTCAGACCGACACCCTTTACGGCACCACCGTATCTGATCAGCTTTAACGACGATGTGGCGCACATGCTGGGGCTGGATCCGTCACAGGCTCAACGTCAGGAGTTATTACATTATATAAGTGGCGAAAAAGCGTGGCCCGGGACCGATCCGATTGCCATGCTGTACGCCGGTCATCAGTTTGGACATTATGTCCCGCAACTGGGTGATGGTCGTGCCATTCTGCTTGGCGAGGTTCGGCATCAGGATCAGGGCTGGGACCTGCAGGTCAAGGGTTCGGGTATGACCCCTTATTCCCGTCAGGGCGATGGCCGGGCCGTGTTACGTTCCACCATTCGTGAGTACCTGTGTTCCGAAGCCATGCACGGGCTTGGCATTCCGACCACGCGCGCCCTGTGCATCATAGGCAGCGAGGAAGAAGTCTACCGCGAAGCAATTGAAACCGGCGCCATGCTGGTACGGGTTGCCCAGTCCCATGTTCGCTTTGGATCATTTGAAGTATTTTTTTATCGTGAACAGGCTGATCAAATTCGAACACTGGCGGATTATGTTATCGGCAAGCATCACCCCGAGCTGACAGATAAACCTGACAAGTACGTCGTGTGGCTGGATGAGATTATCAAACGCACTGCCAGGCTGATTGCCCAGTGGCAGGCGGTGGGTTTTTCGCATGGCGTCATGAACACCGACAACATGTCGATTCTCGGACTCACTATCGACTACGGACCGTATGGTTTCATGGATGCTTTTAATCCGGGTTATGTCTGCAATCACTCGGATCACCATGGGCGTTACGCCTTTGACCAGCAACCGAATATCGGTATTTGGAACCTGACCTGTCTGGCACAGGCGCTGACACCGTTAGTCGATGTGGAAGCCGCGAAACACTGCCTGCAACAATACGAATCCACGTTTATATTTCATTATTATGATCTGATGCGTCAAAAACTTGGCCTGCGAGAAACCAACGAGCAATCTGTTGATATCGTTAACGGGCTGTTGCAACTGTTACAGGATGATGCACGGGATTATACGATCACCCTGCGGGCACTGTCTGATTTTCAGGTTGATGGGGATAACCTGCCGCTACGCGATATGTTTATCAGCCGGCTGGCCTTTGACAAGTGGGCACAACGGTATCAGTCTGCCCTGAAATCTCAACACAGCGATGACAAGGAACGTAAACTCATGATGGATGCACTGAATCCGAATTACATATTACGCAACCATCTGGCACAGATTGCCATTGAAAAAGCGGAGCGTGACAAGGATTACTCGGAAATAGAAAAGTTGTTGTCCGTGTTGCGGGATCCATTTACCGAACAGGCCGGTTGTGAAACTTATGCCAGTGAGCCGCCTGACTGGGCAAAACAGATTGAAGTCAGCTGTTCGTCGTAACTCTATTGCTCAGCTTCGTATTTTTTTAACAGCACCCCTTCCTCTCCGCAACATGTCGCCGCACATTTTTTTACCTCGTGGATGCTTTGTGCATCACCATCCAGATACTGGCTGACCGGCAGGTTTTCCGTTGCACAGTCGCAACCCTTGTCATCATAAACATACACATTGGTCAGACCCGCCTGCTTTGCCCTGTCGTATACGGCATGCAGCGTCTCGGACGGCGTCGGCGGTAAATGGGACAGTTTGTAGGCCGGAAAAAATTTGGTGATATGCCATGGGCTGTCGGCCCCGAGGTTATCGTGAATCCATTTTGCAATGTCGGCCAGCATGTCGAGATCGTCGTTGCGGGTAGGAATGATATTGGTCCGCGTTTCCACATGCATACCCAGGTCGTGCGCCTGTTTTATCGCATCCAGAATATCCTGCACTTTTGCCATACGACAAATGTCTGTGTAGAAATCCTGATCAAGGCTTTTGATATCGGAACAGAGTACATCCACAAACGGGGCAATTTCCCTGAGCGCTTCGTGTGTCACAAAACTGTTTGACACATAGACCGTATAAAGCCCTGCCTCGCGTGCCAGCTTCGCCACATCCAGGACATACTCCAGCCACACCGCCGGTTCCGAGTAAGTAAAGGCAATACCCTGCACCTGATGCCGAAGTGCTGTATCGATCATTTGCTGGGGTGACACATAGGCCTCGGTCGATTGACCGCGCGCCAGATCATCCAGCGCTGTCACACCCCAGGAAATATCCAGATTATGACAGCCACCGCAACGAAAGCTGCAACCATAACTGCCAATCGACATGACACGTGTGCCAGGCTGAAAAAGTTTGACCGGTTTGTCTTCGATGGGGCCGATATCGATAGCGGAAATGATGCCATAGGACAGGTTGTACAATGTTCCATGCCGGTTGACATGCGCCTGACAAAATCCACGCTGACCATGGCGTAACCGGCAGCGCCAGGAACAAAGATGGCAGCGTGTCGAACCATCAGCGAGCTTTTCCTGCAGGCGGGTCGCCTGTAACTGGTACGCATCGGTTTTTCTGGTTACGCCAGACATACCTGGTTCCCGTGTTGTAGTTTCCATACCGGTGCAATGACGAAATGTAATTTCGAGTGTGCGTTACGCAGCGCCGCTTCGACCTGTTGCGGTGTATCACCACGCGCAAAAATAAATCCCAGATAACTCGCGCCTTCGGGTAATGGCACCAGTTCATGCCCTTCGCGAATCTGAATATTAACTTCTTCTATGCCTTCGACACGTTGCGCATCAAGCAAGCCTTCAACGCGTTTTAATAAACCGGCTTTGGGAATCGGAATCATCAGCACACCCGCGGCACCCTGCTCAGCCGCTGACTTAAGCGGCTTACCCATCGCATGTAACAGCACCAGTTCCTCAAGTGACAGCCCCGTTCCAAATCGCAGCAGGCGACCACACAACCCGCCAATGGTACGCGCCGCCACTTCGAGAATAAAAACACCCTGTTCGTTAACACGACATTCCGCATGTACCGGGCCTTCGGTCAGTCCATAGGCCTGACAGGCCTGCTCAATCACCTGCCGAATGCTTATCTGTATGTCTCTGTGGAGCCGGCTTGGTGTGACGTAATAAGTTTCCTCGAAAAACGGACCATTCATCGCATCCGGTTTATCAAAGATGGCCAGTATGTCGAGTCTGCCGTCAGACAGCATGGCTTCAACCGCCACTTCATAACCCGGTATGAATTGCTCAATCAACAAATAACGTCGTTCTTGTTCATTGAGATCATCGAGACTATTCAACAGGTGCGTTATTCGGCTAATTGCCTGTGATAATTCGCCCTGATTATTCGCACGAATCACGCCGCGGCTGGCGGAAAGCGAGATGGGTTTGACCACTACCGGAAATGTCAGACCCTCAAGTTGTTTGCTGCAGTCCTGTGACAGGTCAAGACGGCGATGATCCGGTTTGGGAACGTGATGTACCTGCAGGGCGTCTCTTGCTTTGTCCTTGCGCTGAGTCAACCTGACTGCTGCCGGATCGTTATGTGGTAATTGCAAACAACGGGCAACACTTGCGGCCAGTTCGGTCGTGCTGTCATCCGTCGCGACGACAGCAATAATGTTCTTTGCGGCTACGGCTGTCATGAGATCAGAAAAGGCTTTCGCCGGGTCGGAAAAATCAATATGAATGCCCTGTGCGTAGGCACTGACAACGGAATGCCTGCCTTCAGACGCAATCAGTGTATGGATACTCTGTTTCTGCGCAGCCTGGATGAACGGGAAGGTTCGGTAACTACCGTGTGGCGCAATAATCAGTACGGTACGTGGTTGTTGTTCAGAATCCACCGCCACCACATCCGGAACAACCGCCGGAGCCGCCAACACTCTGGAATACATTGTTGAAAACAAAAGACCTGTTCAGACCGTTATCGGTAAAATCGATATCACAACCTTTCAGGTATGCCAGTGCAACGGGGTCGACCAACAATGTAAATCCGTCACCTTGCATGACCTTGTCCAGATCACCAGCCTGCTCGGCGTATGTCATACCGTAGGTCATGCCACCGCAACCACCGCCACTGACAAAGATACGAATACCTGCGATATCTTCTTCAACGCTTTCCACCAGCCCCTTGAGCTGTTCAGCAGCGGTTGGGCTGACGCGAATTTCATGTTCACTGATCGAGGTGCTGTAGGTGACTGTCGACATGGGAATCTCCGTGGACTTTGTGCCGTGAATTACCAATAATATAGGGCTCAATGCCGTTAATTCTAGCAAAACAGGATTACAGGTACATATACCGTTTTGGAGATCTCACACCGTGCGCATGGTTAATTGTAAAGTATTGAAAAAAGAAGCAGAAGGTCTGGACGAGCCACCTTATCCCGGCGAAATCGGCCAGCGAATTTACGACAACATCTCCCAACAGGGCTGGCAGGAGTGGCTCAAGCGACTGACCATGATTATCAACGAGAACCGCCTGAGCAGCGCCGATCCCGGTAGTCTCGAGATTATCGAAAAACACATGCTGGGTTTTCTGTTCAATGAAGGTGAAATGGGTGACCTGCCTCCCGGCTTTGTTCAGCAGGGTGGTAAGAAATAGTATGAAACCCCTCGATGCCTATTCACTGAATGAGCTGAAACTCGTTTATCAGTTACTACACCGGCAACTGCCTGACAACATGCAGCTGATGGATGGCGAACTACTACAGGATTTACAAACCTACCTGCAACAGCAGGCCAGACAGGATGGTGTGGATGTATCCCTGCACTCGGAGTGGGCCAACTGGTTGAACGCATGAAGTTTTGTAGTCATTGTGGAAAAGCAGTCGATCTGCGCGTGCCGGACGGGGATAACATGCCGCGCTATATCTGTGATCATTGCGACACGATTCATTACCAGAACCCGCGTATAGTTACAGGCTGTATTCCGGTGCATGGTGACCAGATCCTGTTATGCAAACGTGCTATCGAACCACGCTATGGCTTCTGGACACTACCTGCCGGCTTTATGGAAAATGATGAAACCCTGGAACAGGCAGCACTGCGTGAAACACGTGAAGAAGCCAATGCCAATGTGGAACTGCAGGACATTTACAGCGTGTTCAGCCTGCCCCACGTCAACCAGGTTTATATCATGTACCGGGCCCGCTTACTGGATCTGGATTTTGCTCCAGGTATTGAAAGCCTTGAAGTCCGACTGTTTAATGAAGAACAAATCCCCTGGGATGATCTGGCATTCAAAACCATCGTGCATACACTGAAATACTATTTCGAGGACAAACCCAGTGGTGACTTTCGGTTACGCTCGCACAGGGTCGAACCAACAAACAAGAAAGGTAACCCGGTTCGCATTGCTTAACGCTGTAAAAGCGGATCTTTCCAGCTGGCATTTATCACGTACCAGTCATCTTCGATAAACTTCCATTGCGACGTGACCTTCAAGACCCGGCCCTGTTCCGGAACCAGTTCGTTGCGCCCCGCCAGGATAACATGACAACGCACGGTCGCTTCCCGATTATCATCCAGCTCAATCTCGACATTGTGCACGAACACATGCAGGTGTTTGTGTCGACGATTATGTAACAGGATCATGCCACGCAGGTTAGCTTTGCGAATGTGCTCGTTACCGAGAAAATCATCATGCACCGGTTCCAGTGCGTCACCGGTTTTCTTATTTGCAACGGCCTCAACCATGGCATCGATGCGTTGCTGTATGCGCTCCTCATCCGGGGGTGGCTCACTACAGCCCGGTAGTAGCACAAGTAACACCATGAAAATCCATTTTCTCATATGAAATTCCAATTGTTAACAATTGTAAACTGATCCGCTTCCGGACCTGTTTTACTCATCGAATCTGATGGAAGTGTGATTATCATCGCTGAAATTACCTACTGATTCGGTAGTCTTTCATTAAATGCAGATTACACTATATAAATAAATTAGCGCTATCGAATACAACCGCATGTTCAAAAACCTGTCCAATCCTTTTAGCTTGCTGGCCATCAGTCAGCAACTGGCACGCCTGAGCGAGCGTCAGAACAAGGTCTACCTGGGCATTGCCGCCACTGTCACGGCAGCTGGCTATCTCATGCTGGCGCTGTTCCCTCTGCTGGCCATCATTGGCGTGTTCAAGGTGCTGGGCGGTATTTCAGCCGCAGACTCCTTTTCAGCCTGGCTGCACGTCCTGCTCTGGATTGCCATCACCGCTGTCGCTGCCGTTGTCACCCTGACGATGCTGCGTGTCAAAAACCAGATGCCCAGCGGTCTCGGTCTCAAGGAAGATAAGGCACCCCGGCTGCATGAGCTCATCGCCGAAATCGGTGAGTCCTATAAACTGCCTCGCATTCATAAAGTCATCATTCACGATAATTTTGATATCGACATGATTTCGGTACCACGATTTGGCCTGCCGGTAATGAATATTAACGTGCTGTATATCGGTCTGCCATCAATGCAGTGCCTGTCACCGGCGCATTTCAAGGGTGCACTGGCGAGAAAACTGGGCCAGTTTTCCGCGCAACACAACCGCCTGACCCACTGGATATATCGCTGGAGGCAGTACTGCGCTCAGTACACACGCACGTATAAACGCACCCGTTCGCCTTTGTACATGCTATTAAAGTTCTTTTTTAAACTTTATACTCCATTCATGAATGCCATTACCGTGCATGCAGCCCGGCAGGATGAGCTGGAAGGTGATGTTTATGCACTGCAGATCATGCATGACGCAGAACTGGCGGATGTCATCCTGCGTTATGAAGTGTGTAATCAGTTCCTGAAAAACAAGTACTGGCCGAAAATTTTTAACATGTTGCGCAAAAAACCCGATAATCCGGATTACCTGCCACATATCAGTATGCCAAATGTCATCCGTAAGGCACTCACGGAAAATGAATTTGCCCAGACCATGAAAGAATTACTCAATACGGAGCCGGGCTGGCAGGATGGATCACCGGGCTTACATGCACGTCTTGAGCATATCGGTCAGACCAAGCTGAATATGCCACCACCGGTAATGGAAACCGCTGCACAGCGTTTCCTGGGCGAAGCCTTCAGTGCCGTCGTCAAGTTACTGGATAAACAATGGCTGGCCAAATACGGTAAAGGCGTCGGCAAGAAACAAAAAAAAACTGAGCCTGAACCTGAATCGGTTGCTGATTCGGCCGAGAGCCCGGCGCAGGACAAATCGCGCTACCAGTACTTATGCGAGAAAGCCGCCAAATACGAGCTGGATGACGACGAGACTTACGAACTGGCCAGCCTGACGGAAAATTTTGAAGGTAAAGCCGCGGCAATTGTGATTTACCAGAAAATCCTCAAACATGATCCCGGACACGCAAAGACCCTGTTTGCCGTCGGCCGAATCATGCTATCGCAAAACGACCAATCGGGCGTCAAGGTACTGGAAAGGGCCATGCAACTGGACAGAGGGTGTGTGGCGCAGGCCTGCTGGATGCTGGCCAAATACTTCAAGGCCAGGGGCGACGAAGAACTATCACGCCAGTATCTGGAACGCGCTGCCAGCGTCAGCGCCGCCGCCTGATTTATTCCACGGAATTCGCTACGCGCAGTGGTTCCTGTTGCGCGTGCAGGAACCATCGTTCAACCACAAAATTCTTTACGAACCATTGCGTGGATAACAGCATTCCGGCCAGCGATTGCTTGAACCAGGCCGGCAGAAAATCGGCCATATCTTTACCGTCACGGATTCCCAGACGGTCAGTCAGTTTGTCCTGATAAGCCAGAAGGGTTGCACGGGAATAATCCCCTTTAACCTGCTGGATGACCTGGGCAGCCAGCATTGCGGATTCCACCGCCGGGCGAATGCCCTCGCCGCTTTCCGGATAAGCAAGGCCGGCCGCGTCACCAATGATCATGACACCATCCTGTAACAATGGCCTGGTCGCATGTGGATAAAGCAGGTAAGCATGGCCGTGAAATTTTTCCGGCGTATCAGCAGGTATTTTGCCCTGCTCGATCAGTTGCTGACGAAATGCCGCGACATGGTCGCTTAATTTGTGGTTGTCTTCCCGCCCCAGCCCGACATTCAGGAAGTTTTGCTTGCGCACCACCCAGCCGTAACCTTTGAGGTCCTTGCAGAAAAACAGTTCCGGCACATCGGGCTTTACCGGACAGACAGCGGCCTGTTCCGGGGTCATTTCAAACTCGATTTCCTGCGCCGCCACCACGGTTTCACTACTGCCCAGTTTGGCGCCCATTTCACGCACCACCGGACAGAAATGGCCGCCGGCACCCACGACAAGACGTGCCTGGTACTTGTCATTAACCAGCCAGCCGTTATTCACTTGTTGCATGGATTTAAATTTCTCACCCAGCAGCAGTTCGGCGCCACTGCGCTGCAGGAGATAATGATCGAATTCACAACGTCGAATGCTGTAACTGGCCGGTTTTTCCGTGTAACGGGTTTCCACTTCACGGCCACCCAGCTGACTGACACGAAATCCATAAATCGGCTGCAAAATGCGCTCACGCGCGTAGTCATTCAAATCAAGATTGAGTTCTTCCATCACGGCCGGGGTGACCCAGCCAGCGCAGACCTTGTCACGCGGAAAGGTTTTTTTGTCCAGAATGGCGACACGCAAACCGCTGTCACGTAAACACCAGGCCAGGGTTGAACCCGCCGGACCACCCCCGACAATCAGCACATCATAGGCATCTGCCGACATTAATCGTGGCCTTCGGCATACATGTGCTCACGCGACCAGGGAATCGCATTATTGTGTTCACGGGCAAACACAACCTGGAACAGTTGCAGGTGCGCGGCAGTAAAGGCAGAAATGGATCCCGCCAGATACAGGCGCCAGGCGCGCACGAAATTCTCATCAAACATCTGCTTAACGGTATCCACGTTAGCTTCAAAACGCTCCAGCCAGTGCTCGAGCGTACGTGCGTAATGCAGGCGAATATTTTCCACATCCAGAACGGAAAGATGGTTCGGTTCAAAAATGTCCATCATCTCTTTCAGGGACGGTGGGTAAGCGCCGGGAAAAATGCGTTTTTCCACCCAGGCATTCATCAGGCCCGGCCGGTTACGACCGATACTGTGAATCAGGCCAACCCCTTCCTCGCGCAGGCAGCGATCCACCACCGAGCCCAGCGTTTGAAAATTTTTGCGGCCAACGTGCTCGAGCATGCCGACAGAGACAAAGACATCAAAGGTGCCGTCGATATTACGGTAATCGTCTTCGATGTATTCCACCTGATCCTGCAGGCCCATTTCCCTGGCCTTGCCGGTCGCATACACCACCTGCTCGTGGGAAATGTTGTACGCCTTGATTTTGACACCATAATTCTGCGCAAAGAAACGCGCCAGACCACCCCAGCCACATCCGGCTTCGACTACTGTCATTCCCGGTTTGAGCTGTAATTTACGCGCAACGTGATGCAGCTTGGCCACCTGCGCCTGTTCCAGTGTCATGCTCGGGTCCGGGTAATACGCACAGGTGTATTGCATGACTTCGTTATCGAGCCACAGGGAATAAAAAGGATTGCCAATGTTGTAATGGTGATGAATATTTTTTTGCGAGCCACTCAGGGAATTAAAGCGCGGCGGATGACGCAGATATTGCATAAACTGGCTCAATTTATGTCCCGGACCATGGGTTGATCGGTATGCCGTGTCGAGAAATTCCACCAGTTCACCCTGCACCATCAGGCGACGGCTGGCATACAGCTCACCAAAGTAATACTCCGGATCCCAGGCCAGTAGCCACAGGGCCGGTCGATCCGTCAGAAAAAGCTTGTGCGTGATTTGTCTGTCACTGCCTGCGTATTCACTGCCATCCCAAAGCTGAATGCTGAATGGTGGATTCCCCAGACCTGACAGGATTTTATTGACCAGCCAGCGGTCCAGCTTACTGACCTTACCGGAATGGCGAACCTGCCGGGAACCCGGCGCTACGCCGTGATTAGTGTTTATTGAACTGCCAAGATCGTCGCGGGAAGACTCGGACACACCCATCTTCCATACCCCCTCATTAAACTGATTCTAACCCTGATCCTACGAAAAACCATGGCCCGGCTCAATACGTCGGACGCATTGATTTTGCTGGAAATTTTACTAATACCAGATGGAAATAAAGGCTTGTATCACTTCTGCATCGAAACTGTAGAAGGGCTCCAGGCCGGGACTCGCGGTTCCACCTGCACACTGGCTTTCACAGGCATTGCGCCAGTCCTTGTAATCAAAGGTGATGATATCGTAGGAGAAATTCAGGCTGCCCTTGTCGATAAAACCCCAGCCGTTTTTGGCAAACTCATAGCTGGCGCTAAACCCGAGTGAAGTGCTGGTGTAAGTACTGAGTTCCTTGTCGCGGGCCATGAAGTCAAACTGATCCGCAAAATCGAACATATCGCGGTAAAAGTCCGCCTTGGTCTGCGAGTAATAGCGATACCGAAAATCCAGAATCCAGTCTCCAATCGGGTGCACATAGGACAGGCCGTAATTATCACTCCTGATACCCCAGGAATCCTGAAACCAGCGGTATTCCGCATGAATGGCTGCCTTGAACGGCAGGAAATAATTGGCACGCAATGAAGCGGCATTGCTGGTGCGTGTTTTGGGGTATTTTTCCTGGGCAAATGATCGAGACGTACCAGGGATGCCAAAGCTATATGAACGGTATGGATTGTTCAAAGTGACACCACTGTTATTCAGTGATGCCGCTTCATCAGTAATAGTTTCCCAGCCAAATCCCAGTGTGGCATTCTTGGTTATTACCTGCGAGAAACCGACACGATAATTTTTCCGGTCTATCGATGCCCTGTCTTCAAACACTTTTGGATTGTTACTCACCCGCTGCCCGACAAGATTTGACCCTTCTGCATAACCCATCGTGATGGTCGACAGGTCCCCGAAGAAATCCTGGCTGATACCAAAACTGATTGTATCGGCGTCGTAATCATTCTCGATACTTTTTGTATAAGACAGGTTCATCGTGGTCTTGCCACGCAGATAATCAAAACCCAGGGTTTGCTCGGTACGCTCTTCTTCATAAGGACTACCACCGATTATCACGTCGATGGATGCACTGGTGATGTAATCAGTATAATAATTAAACGATGTAGACCAGTTTGTGGAAATACCCTTTCGTACCAGCACGGATGGTCCGGTCACCTGCACGTCGCCACCATCATAAGAATGATACAGGGCATCAACACGCTCATCAGGCAGCACAGCCGCCTGGCTGACACCTTGCAGGATCAACAGGCTTAAAACAGCTATGCAGTAACGAAATATTCTCATTCTTATGTGTTCAATACAGCCTAGTTACAACCGCATCCTCCACCGGATACCGTGCCTGCTCCGCGTGCTGACTCGCGGGTTTCATAGACATGGTGCAAATAGCCAGCGGATACCGCATCCCGGGCAGGGTTCATGATCGGATCGGCCAGATTGGCCCGCTCGTATGGTTTAACCCAGGGTTCTAACGAACTACATCCTGTCATGACAAGTGAAGCCAGACACAACGCCAAACTCATGTTTCGCATAATGTTCACTCTCGTATCAGTTGTTTGATTTGCTTTTTGTAGTCTTTTTCATAACCGGGTTTATAACCGTGATGGATAAACCGTTTGTTCCCGTTACGATCCACAAGAATCGTGGTTGGCATGGCATTCACGTCATACAGTTTACTGGTGCCATTGCTTGTATCGTAAAGTATCGGAAACGATACCGGCACATCCTTGAGATAGGCATTGGCCTTGGATGAATCCTGTTCCACGTTAACACCAAGCAAGGTAAAGCCGAGTTTGCCATAACGTTTGTAAAGCTGATCCAGAATCGGCATTTCCTGACGGCAGGGACCGCACCAGGACGCCCAGAAGTTGATCATCACTACCTGGCCACGAAAATCGCTCAGACGTAAATTCTTGCCGGAACTACTTTTTAACGTGAAGTCCGGTGCTTTGCCGCTAATCGCGCCGGCATGGGCAGAGACTGCCAGAAACAGAAAACTCGTTAGTGCAGTGATACGAAGTATAAATTTCATTGCTGACTCCTTGTATCAGAAGAAAAATGACAGGCCTATTGATGTCTCAAAATTATTAACGTTTTTATCCTCACCGGTGATATCGATACTATATATATGATCCCTGACATCCAGATGGACAGCCATCCAGTCAGTCACCGTGATCCGGTAGCCGCCACCCCAGGTTATGGTAAAGCGGTCGTCACCGGCAAACGTGGTATTCCCGGCGCCGGCGATGAGATACAACGCAGTATTGAACGCCGTTTTACGGCCGATGAAGGCCTCACCCGGTAACAGGTTGTAACCAATGGCAACGGTGTAAAATTCATAGTTACGCTGTTCTTCTGTCAGGATCGTACTACCCGTAAAGGTCTCAGCACTGGTCCTGCCCGCTTCGGAGATACCAATCGCACCCTGTAAAAAGAAGTCTTCGGTAATATGATAATTCAGCCGCAGACCATAAACCGGCTCGGAACCGAAATCCTCGATACTCAATATCCCGGCATAGGCACTCAGTTCGAAATTTTCGGTATCGATATCCGCCTGCTTGACCTCACGGCGCTTCACGGCCGGTTGAATCACAGGATCCTGCTGAATAATTTCTTTTGGCTGCTCTGCATCTGCCGGTTGTTTTTCCTGCGCAACTGCGGAAAACGGCATAACAGCAAATATACCTAAAAGAAAAAGGCGAAGCCTACTTTCCATTCTTCCAGTTCCTCATTTTGGTCACGACTGGTAAATACCTCGTAATATTTGTAATCAAACCTGAGTAAAAACCGTTTGGTCAGATGCATTCTTGCCCCAACACCATAGTTGGCATACTGATCTGTTCTGTCCACCGTTGATGCCAATGTTGATTTTGGTTTGGTCTGCAACCAGCCCGTACCCAGAGTAAAAAAAGGCGAAATCTTCCAGTCCGGAAAGGGTTCGTGAATAATATTCAACGGACTGAAAATCAGTTTACTGGATGTTGAGTTACTGGCCTGTGACAAAATAATTTCATTCGACAGGTTTTCTGTAAAATGATAACCACCATAAAAACTCAGTACCGCCAGCCCTTCCAGTTCACCTGTCACCGCACCGTATTCCCAGCTTCTGATCCGAAAGTCTTTCTCATCCGGATCTCGAATATCAACACGTTTTCCAGATGGGTTCAGTGTCAGGGAAAGCTGGGCGGCACTGACCCATCCTTCTTTACTGTCTTCTGTAATAACCTTATACCAGTCGGCGTGACGGAATTTCAGTTCGACCCAGTCGCCGCGTCCGACAACATAAAAAATCGGATAACCCCTGCCTGGTCCGGTATGAAGTTCGATATAGGGGTCGGCAACCTTGACCAGATGCTTATCGGATAACTCGCTTTCATCAGCATGGCCATAAATGCTTAAAACGAATAACGAAATGTAAAATAAGATGCGCATAATTTTTTAACATAAATTCTAACCCCTGCGCACGATAGACGCCAACCTTTATATTAACTGGCTGGCCACCGTCATATCGAGGTGATGGGTTTTTAGTTATTTGGCGCGACAATCGGATTATTGTAGTACTGCGCGCCAATATCAATCCACTCAGAAATCAGTTTTAATTCACCAGGTGTCAGCCAGGGCACATTGGTGTTTGAATCCCAATGTGGGCAATTGTTATCGTCCGGGTTATCCGGGTCACAACCTGTTACAACAGGATTGAAGATATTGAAAAACGCATTACTACCATTTGCATTCCCGCGAGACATGGGCGGATTGATCGTTACCACCGGATTGGCGTCCACCAGTGTTGCTCCCATTAACTCGAGCACGTTGTCCTGACCGACCAGCTCGATATAGGATTTATAATAATCCGGATTCTGGGTATCGATGGAGTTGCCCATGGCATCCGGGCTGTTCATGGTTAAATCCAGTTGCCGTTGCCCTTTTGGAACCTGTACTACCGCATTCGCGGTGTCATAGGTTGTATGGCAACGAATACACTGCGTACTACGTCCCATGCTATCAGTACGGGCGACCGTCCAGATAGAATGAATATGACTTTCATAGTTAATGATGATACGGCAGTTTTCATCCCAGTTATTCTGACAGGCACCAAAATTCAAAGGTGATGCCGTGGTCAACGTCGTATAACTATAATTAAACGCCACATCAGCGGCACGACCTGCCGCTACTGCATCCGTCCAGTTATCGGTGTAATTAATATCAACACTCGGAACCATGCTGGACGCACCTTGCGTGTTGGTTCGTGCTTCGGCCATCGTATCACCAACGGTTACGAGATAGGTATTGAGTGCATTTGGCCAGGTCAAGCTGGCATCCGCACCACTATTTAGTGGTGTACCAAGCGCTTCACTGCGACCGTGTGCGGCACCCGAGGCATGATTATGGCAACCATTACAGGTGATGGTTTCATTTGGCCGTAACGTGATCCAGTTATTGTGTCGGCTGGTACCGGATACCCGTCGTCCGTTACGATCCAGAATACTGAAAGAAAGCGGCACATTCGCCGGTGCTGTAAATTTGACAGAGCCATCCGGGTCAACAGGTACATAACCAATGACCTCACGCATCAGTTGTCCGGAACCACCCAGCCCAAATGCCGCCGTATCAAAGTCTTTGGTATTGTCATCCGGCAAGGAGACACCTTTGACAATGCGCAGGAACATGGCCGGACGTTCGATCAAACCAGGATGGTTTGCCGGGTCTCCCGTTGCCTGTGCCGGATCGGCAAGCTGGGCAATGCTGGTTGCTGTGCTGCCCAGTGGATTAAACGCCCCGTCGAGATCATACACACTGCGAATGTGAATGGTTCCGGTGGGTGTTGCACTGGCCGGGAAGGAATCATCGATAAATGTATACGGGGGTAAATCCAGCGCCAGCGCAACATCGGTTAAGTAGGTATTGGGTCTGGGAATCGTGACCGGCAAAATCGTATTGGCATCCAGATTTAAAATATAAATACCATAGCGCGGTGGAGCCGGAACAGTATTGGGATCATTCAGATTAACGCGGGGATCGTTACACAGGTAAGTCTGCAGAACCGTCATGGTATTCGGATCAATAACGTCCGCAAAACAGAAACTGTAACTGGCCAGTGCCCGGTTTGTTCCATCCAGTAACGGTACAACCGAACTGTAACGACCTGCTATTGAGTTTTGTCCTGAACGGGTATCCACTGCGCCACCACTCACAGAACGTTGCGCCGGCCCGGTCAGCCCGGAAAAGGCGTTAACCGGTACGGTATTGTCTATATAGGTGTTGACGTCAATAACGAAAGTGTCACCACCATCAAATGTGCCGGTGCCCGAGCGTGCGATTGTCACCACATTGCCACTTGATGTTTCACGTGGCTGTGAGAACTCCACCGGCGCGCCAGCTGTGCCCGTTGCGTGGCTATGCGCACCATATAAATGCTTCACTTCGCTGCCATCCGGTTTGATCATATAAATGCTCATCTGATTACGGCCGGGTGAATTTTCCCAACGAGTGAACATGATGTGGCCGGCATAACCCGGTATATTTCGGATTACAGTCGGGTCCAGATCATGGCTCATGTTAAAGGTAATCTGTTTAATTACTGGCGTTCCAATTAAATTCACTGTGTGCAGGTTCAAAGCCAGCACATCACTATCGGCGGCTTCAATGGTCGGGCTATAAGCAAACTTGCCTTCAGCGATCAGTACCGAACCAGTGGTCTGTGCCCGGTTGGATGAAAATACAATCCGATCACCAGGCAGATAATGCGGTGCAATATCATGTCCCTTGACCGCTTCGGTAGGATCAAGAATACGGCGTGGGTTTTCGCTGCCTGTTGCCTGACTTAAGGGTTTGGTGAAATCATATTCATAGATGTCCCAGGTCTCCGCTGGCGCGACATTGTCATCTTCCATATGCAGTGAAAATACCAGCTTGGTGCCATCATGATTGAATTCCGGATCGCGCACATCACCGGTGTTACCAATGATGGCACTGGTGATATCGATTTCAGGTGAGCTGAGTGTACTGATTCTTTTAACAAGCAGACGTGCGCCAGGACGAAATACCACCGGATCACGCAGATCGTTCTGCACGACCTGATTGTTCATATCAACCGGTGTGGGTCGCTCGACATAGGCAATCGGTTTCTCATCCACCGTAGGATCCGGATCATTTGAGTCACCGCCACCACAGGCTGTCATTAACAGACCACTGATTGCTATCCCCGCTAATCGTACAAATGTGAACAAAGTCTCATTGTTATTACTTTTCATTACTCACTCGCTTTTGCCCAGCCAAAGTGTCTACTCGTTTGTCGTTACATTGATTGTTGTTATATACAATCGCGTAAAAGAAACAAAACTAAATCACATAATCAACTTTGGACCTGAAACATATATAAGTCGACGTCGAATAATTATGGACGGGATTGATTGATGAATCTGTGAACAAATTCATGAAAATTTATCGGGTTTCACACTAAATTTGACATTGTGGATTGGCCGTGTTCTGGATTGTGAATCAGGTCACAATTTAACAATCAGAACAATTTTAACTAAACGAACGAATAAAAACCTTGGGAAGAAGCTTATGAGCATTGCAAACTTGCTTACAAAGCAAATTGGACGAGTTGCCCTGACCACCGCCTGTACCATCTCCGGCCTGACATTGGGACTCAACCCGGCTTTTGCTGGACCGCGCGAACAGGCCCGATTCATTCACGACCGTATCGCGGGTGTGCCACCGACCAATTCCGTGCTGAACAGTATGACGACCGATATCAGTGGTGGAAATATCACCTCAGCGGTCAATACAGCCATGGCAAACAGCAATTTTCTCAATGTGACCGTCAAAAACATGGTCATTCCATGGACAAATAAGGAACAAACCGTCTTTGCACCCCTAAACGATGCAGCCGCCACGATTATTGGCTATATCCGCGACGGCAAGGATTTCCGCGGTATCATGTTCGATAACACCATCTACGTCGGCAATGACAACACCCTGCCTGCCTATTCAAACAGCAATAACAATCACTATGCCCAGATGGAACACCGCAATCTGGACCTGGCCAGCGTGTTGCTTGAACAGCCACAAACCAACGTCACAGGGCTGCCAGGTGAAGCGGTTGCAGGTGTCACCACCACGCGTCAGTCTGCACGGGCCTTTTTCTATGCCGGCACCAATCGCGCCATGTTCCGTTTTACACTGATGAATTACATGTGCCTTGATCTTGAACAGGTCAAGGACATCACCCGAATCCCGGATCGTATTCGCCAGGATCCATCACGTAGCCCGGGCGGCGATTCCGATGTTTACCTGAACAACTGCCTGGGTTGTCATGCCGGTCTGGATGCACTGGCTGGTGCCTATGCATATTACGAATGGCAGTACCCACAAAACGGCGATCCGGATACCGGTTTCCTGCGTTACAACCTGACGGCTGAAACCTATGATCTCGAAGGCAACAGCATTACCAGCCGTGTGAGCCGCAAGCATCTCATTAACCCCACCAATTTCATCTATGGCTATGTGACTTCAGACGACAGCTGGAAAAACTACTGGCGTACCGGCGTCAATGCCAACCTGCAATGGGGACAGGATAGTTCACTGACACCGGCAAATTCACCACAGGCAGCTGTCAGTGGAAATGGTGCCGCGGCACTGGGCAGGGAAATGGCTAACACGGGTGCATTTGCACGTTGTCAGGTCGTCAAGGTTTATCGTCACGTCTGCCACGCTGATCCGGATGAGACCACATTACAGACCCTGGTAGGTAATTTCGCGGGGGCGAATTATGACATGCGTACCGTGTTTCGTGACTCGGTTACAGACTGCATGAACAAGAATCCAAACATATAACAGACACGCAGGACAAAGCAGGTTTCTGGAGAGAAAACGATGACATACCAAAACGCAAAAAAACGCATCCATCACGCCCTGGGAGAACCCTCGCATAAGCTGCTGTCTGCCTTGCTGCTCGCCGGGGTCTTCGCCATACAGGCTTGCGGCGGCGGCGCCAGTAACAACGAAAATACGGCGAATAACAACAACAATAACACACAGGGTGGCGGTAGCGGCCCGACTGCCTATAACGGGCCGGCACCGGCCAATGCGGATGTACAGGCGTTCCGCATTCAGTTATGGGAGAACATTCGCGGCACCAACCGTTGCGGATCCTGTCATGATATCGGTGGCCAGGGTAATGTGAAGTTTGCCAATAACAGCAACGTCAATGATGCATATAATGCCGCAAATACGGTAGTTAATCGTAACGACATTCCTAACTCCACGCTCGTAACCAAATTCACTGGCGCGGGTCACTTCTGCTGGGAAAGCACCCAGTCAGCCTGTGCCGCACAACTGGAATTATGGATTCGCAACTGGTTAAACGGTAATAATAATTCCGGTCGCTCTATCCCTTTATCTGCACCGGCTGATGAAAACCCGGCTCCAACCACCAATTTTGAAGTCACCGTACCGTCAAGTTATTTCACGGGTAACGGAGGTCTGGAAGTCCATACTCTGGTCACCACGCACTGTGCCGGTTGTCACGTTCCTAACGCAACACAGGGTCCGGCCCAACAGCCATTTTTTGCTGTGAGTGATGCACAGGGTTCCTATGATGTGGCACGTACGGTTCCGCTGATTAATCTGACCACGGCTCAGATGTCACGTTTTTACACACGACTTGCCAATGACGGTCACCGTTGCTGGGATTCGCCGAATGATGCCGTGAACGGTGTTAGCTGTGCGGGATCGGCCGCCGACATGCTGTCTGCCATTAACTTCTTCATTGCCAACGGTGTGAATGCCGCTGACATGACCGAGTTGAACAGCATGATTACCAGTCGTGCGGTAAGCCTGCTGGAAGATGGTATTTCAGCCAGTGGTGGCAACCGTTACGAAGCCAACCAGATTGCGCTTTATGAATTCAAACTCAATGGTGGTGATACTGTCATTGATCGCAGCGGCGTTTCACCGGCTGCTAACCTGACGCTGTTTGGTACCGAAGGAACCGATTACGAATGGCAGGGTGCCAATGGCATCAAGTTTAATACCGCCGGTGCCAAAGCACAGGCCATGCCGACGGACAGTGACAAGCTGCATCAGATGATTACCTCCACCGGCGAATACACGATTGAAGCCTGGGTGATTCCATCCAATGTTACACAGGAAGACACCACTATTGTCGCGTATGGCCGAAATGCCACGGATCGGAATTTCATGCTTGGCCAGACCATGTACAACTATGAAATCTATAACCGCAATTCAGATGCAGCAACTGATGGTGCCGGTAACCCGCTCCTGACAACGGACCCGGATGATGAAGATGCCCAGGCCGTACTGCAACACGTTGTCGTCACTTATGACCCGGTCAATGGTCGTCAGATTTATGTAAACGGTAACTTCACGGATGATGCCGACCCGATTGCAGGTGCTGGCCTGGCCAACTGGTCAACCGGCGCAGCTCTGGTAGTGGGTAACGACATTGACCTGCAACGTCCCTGGCAGGGTATTGTGCGCTTCCTGGCTGTACACAATCGCGCCCTGACCCCGACTCAGGTTCGTCAGAATGCCAGTATTGATGTCAGCCAGAAGTTCTACCTGATGTTTGATATCAGTCATCATCTTGGTGCGGAATGCCGCGGCCCGGATCCATTACCTTCTATCGATGACCCGGTACGCGATCCTGACTACGACCCATTGTGCTTCGTTTACATGGAAGCGGCACAGTTTGATAACAATGCCTTCTTGTTTGCCTATCCACGCTTTATCGCACTGGATCCAAACATCAACCCAACAGGCATTCGAATTCGTGGTGTTCGTGTCGGTATCAACGGCCGTGAGGTCTCCAACGGACAGGGCTTTGCATCGGTCGACGTCACGATTGATAACTCGTATGACTCGTCACTCGGCCAGCAATTGTCCAACATCGGTACGGTCATCGCGTTTGAAAACGGCCCGAACAACAATCCGGTGGATCAGATCTTCCTGACCTTTGAACAACTGGATCAGGCAGTCCCGACCAAGGATTACACGGAAAACTTCTCCACCACGCCGCTGGCCATGAACCCGGCTACCAAGTCCGCCATCATGATTCGCAATTTCGAAGAAGTGAATGCATCCATGGCGGCCATAACCGGCGTCGACCGCACACTGACGGTGATTAACCGTAACTCGGTCATCGATGGCGGTAGCCCGGCTAACAACGGTACCTACACCAGCGTTATTCAGGCACTGCCCGGTAGTTCCGAAATTGATACCTTTGTACCGTCACAACAAATGGCGGTAACTCAGTTGGCCATTGAATACTGTAATGCGCTGGTTGAGGGTAATGGCACGATTGCACCGGGAACCTATTTCCCAGGTGTCACGTTCAATGCCAGCTCACCCACGATGGCGTTTACCAGTCAGGCTGAACGGGATTTGATTATCAATCCCCTGCTTGAGCGAGTATTCAACGTGGATGGCGCAACTGAACTGACCACCATGCCAGCAGCCAATATGGTTCGTACCCACCTGAACTGGCTGATGAGCGGCGATGGAGCCACCATAACGGGTCTGAACGCAACCTGTAGCGGTAACTGTACAGCGGACAGATCTAAAACCATTATTAAATCAACCTGTGCGGCGGCGATAGCCAGTGCACCGATGCTGTTACAGTAAGCATTATTGAACCCGAGGTGATGAAAATGCCAAAAAAACATATATCACTTAATCCCGATGCTCCGTTGCTGCATCCGGATCATCCACGTCCGGTAAGTCGGCGCGACTTTATTCGACAGGGGTTTATGTCCGGGGGTGCCATGGTCGCCGGCAACAGTTTGTTGAACCTGTTCCTTTGTCCTGAACAGGCCCATGCGCTGTCAGCCGATGTTGCCGCCATGGACACGGGTACAAACTGTGTTGTCGGTGCAGGCGGTGCACTGAAAATTCCCTTTATCTGTTTCGACCTTGCAGGCGGCGCCAACTTCGCCGCTTCGAACGTGATGGTCGGCGGCGCCGCTGGCCAACAGGATACCGGTGCCATCAGCACAGCCGGCTTCAGTCGTCTGGGTGTACCGGGTGATCGTCTGCCGGGACAGGTTGATAACAGCGGTCGAGGTAACGGCGACTTTACCGACACCAGTCTGGGACTGACCTTCCATTCAGAAAGCGGCTTACTGGCCGGTATTCTCGACAGAATATCTCCCACCACCGCCGCTAACGTAAACGGTGCCATCATTCCGGCCCGTTCTGATAATGATACCGGCAACAATCCGCACAATCCGATGTATGGCATTGCCATGGCAGGTGCACGCGGCAGTCTGCTGAGCCTGATTGGTTCGCGTTCCTCGGATTCCGGTGGTAATTCCCTGTCTCCGGCCATGTACATCAATCCGGAAATTCGTCCGACCAAAGTGGACCGTCCCAGTGATGTGACCGGCCTGGTCGATACCGGTGAATTACTCAGTATTCTGAACCAGCAGGACGCGGTACGTGTGATGGAAGCCGTTGCGCGTATCAGTAACCAGAAGATTGGCGGTATTGATCCAAACCTGGGTAGCGCTTCGGCAAATACGGCACTGCAACAACTGTTACGTTGTGGTTACGTCAAAGCGGCGGACGTGGCAGAACAATTCGCCTCACCCACCGCCCTGGATCCGGCCGTCGATACAGACATCGTGAACGACACCAACGGTATTTTCACCACCGCAGAATTTAATGGCGACGGTGAGTTCCGTAAAACGGCGTCTGTCATGAAACTGGTTGTCAATACACTGGCTGGAGCGGGCTGTATCACCATGGGTGGTTATGACTATCACACCGGTGATCGAATTCGCGGTGAGACCCGTGATATTCGTGCCGGCCGTTGTATCGGTGCCTGCCTAGAATACGCAGCACGTAGAAACCTGCCACTAATGATTTATGTGTTCAGTGATGGTTCCGTATTCAGTAACGGCACGCTGGACATGACTGCGGTCAATGACGGCAATATCAACCTGCCAGGCGGTAAAGGTGTCTGGACCGGCGATAACTCGACCGGTGCATCTTCCATTATCCTGGTTTATCACCCGAACGGTCGTGTGGGTGTTCGCGGTGCGACACCAGCACAGCAGGCAACACGCCAACAGCTGGGTTACTTCCGTTCAAACGGTGCCGTGGAAACTTCAGCACGCACACCGGGTGGTTTCCCGATTCTTGCCGCAAACAACGTCAACATGCTGGTCAATACCGTGCTGTTGAACTACATGGCACTGCACCACAACACACAAACCAACGGCCTTGGATCGTTACTGACTGAGTTCAATAACACCTTCCCGGGTCATGGACTGGGCAGTAATACCGCCCTGGATGAATTGACCATTTTCAATGGTATTGTCGATGGTCAGATCTCGACGCTGCTGTAATCTTTCTCTTTTGCTCTCTGCCATCAGACACCCGGCCCTGCCGGGTGTTTTTTTATGCCGCTGGTGTATGATGTGATCATGACGCGTTTCCTGATTGTCCTGACTGCCCTTCTCTCCCTGACCAGTAACGTGAATGCCGAATGGTACAAGCGTACCGAAGGCATCATGGGCACACCCATTCACGTGGAAATCTGGTCGGACAACAAAGCACAGGCTGACACCTGCATCACGCAGGTGATGGACGAGATGCGACGCATCGATCAAACCATGAGCCCCTGGATCAAAACCAGTGAAGTGTATGCCATCAACGAACACGCTGCCGACAAACCCGTCACCATCAGTCAGGAATTATTTGATCTGATCGCACGTTCGATAAATTTATCTGAAATGTCACACGGCGCATTTGATATTACGTTTGCCAGTGTCGGCTATGCCTATGACTACCGTAAGGCCGTCAAACCGAATGACCAGCAGATTCAGCAGCAACTGGATCGAATCAATTACCGCCATATTCAGCTCAACAGTGACAAGTTGACAGTTCGCTTTGCCAAACAGGGGGTACGCATCGACCTGGGCGGTATCGCCAAAGGCCATGCCGTCGATAACAGTATCAGGCTGCTGCGCAGCTGTGGTATTCAGCAGGCCCTGGTCAGTGCCGGTGGCGACAGCCGAATACTGGGCGACAAACAGGGTCGGCCCTGGATGACTGGCGTTCGCGATCCCAGGAACAACGAAAAATCCACCATCGTTATTCCACTCAGCGACACCGCTGTGTCCACATCCGGCGACTATGAACGCTATTTCATTCAGGATGGTGTGCGCTATCATCACATTCTCAGCCCAAAGACCGGTAAATCCGTAAAAGGCACACGCAGTGTCACCATTATTGGTCCGGATGCCACGACCACGGACGGGCTGTCGACAACCGTATTTGTGCTTGGTCCGGAACGGGGACTGGCGCTGGTAGAACGACTGGAAGGAATAGATGCCATCATCATTGATGACAGGGGGCGAATTCATTATTCGAGTGGACTGCAACCACCTGCCGCCGCGAAACGGCCGTAGTACCCTCCCTGAAAATCTGGATATTTTGTGACCTATTCGTCAAACAGCCGACTCAGCACTGTATTGTTGACCTGATCCTCAATATTATTAAGGCCACACAAGCGATTGAAATTACATCTAAAAATGGAAAGAACGGGGACCCCATAATGAACAAGCTTGTCCGCTCCATAGCCCGTTCAGGCATCCTGTTACTCTGCCTGACCGGACTACCTTTCACACATCTAATTGCCGCCGAGGGCGAATCAACGGCACCGATTGAAACCGGTACGGTGACAACGCTCGACAACCAGATTCAGGATCTGAAAAAAGAAGTGCTGGATCTCAACCGTGACCTGTTCCTGCTGGAAGAAGATTTACTGTTCCCCGCCAACACGCAATTCACCGTGTTTGTTTCCATGGATGTAGGGCTGACCTTTGAACTGGATTCCGTGCAACTCAAACTCAATGATCAAATCGTTGCCAATCACCTTTATACAGAACGCGAAGTCAAGGCACTGAAACGCGGCGGCGTGCACCGGTTTTATACCGGTAACCTCACATCCGGTGAACATGAACTGGTGGCGTTCTTTGTCGGCAAAGGCCCCAAGGACCGGGACTATAAACGCGCCACCACTCTCAAGGTGACAAAAGGTCCGGAACCGCAATTCGTCGAACTGAAAATCAGTGACAGCGCAGCCAAGTATCAACCTGAATTCAAGGTAAAGGTCTGGGAAACAGAATAGTACGACGCTTATGCAATATTCGGTACGCATATTCAGTTTCATTCTCTGCCTGAGTGTTTCTCTGGCACATGGTGCAGAACAAACCAGAACAGAAATGGAACCCACCGACGTCTATGATTTGCGTTATGGTGAAACGCTGTTTAATTTCTTTCAGCAAAAATATTTTTCCGCCATCACCAACCTCATGGTGGCGGAAGTTCGTGACCCCATCAGGATTCAGGGTGAAGACCCAAACCTGTTATTAGGTGGATTGTATCTTGCCTACGGCATGCACAATGAATCCAGCCGACTGTTTCAGGAACTGCTGGATGATCAAACCCTGCCGCATACCCACGACCAGGCCTGGTATTACATTGCCAAGTTACGTTATCTCAAGGGCTATGTTCCACAGGCCGAACAGGCCCTGGTAAAAATCAAGGATACACTGCCGGAAGAACGCGAAGCGGAACGCCTGCACCTGCTGGCGAATGTCTACATGACACAGCAAAACTACCAGAAGGCCATCGATGTACTGAAAAACTTCAGTGGTGATTCGGAATGGGAAGCCTATGCACACTTCAACCTCGGTGTCGCACTGGTAAAAGCCGGGCAGCTCGAAGACGGCACTGATCTGCTGGATGATGTCGGCGACCTGAATCCGTTCAGCATCAGTCACGAACTCAACGCGCTTCGCGACAAGGCAAACCTGGCGCTGGGATTTGCGTACATGCGCAGTAATCGCCCTGCCGATGCAAAATCATATTTTCAACGTGTGCGTTTACACGGTCCGTTGTCCAACAAGGCACTGCTGGGTCTCGGCTGGGCCTTTACCAATCAGCAAGACTATCCCGCCGCACTCAATGCCTGGCTGGAACTGCAAACCCGCAAGGCCCTGGATACCACTGTGCAGGAATCGCTGATTGCAATTCCGTACATTATCGAAAAGATGGATAAGAAACGCCTGTCCATGAAATATTACCAGCAGGCCATCGAGTCCTATAAAAATGAAATCAATCAACTCGAAGATGTGATGCTGGCAGTACAACGCGGTGAACTTATCAGCGCCATGCGTCCGGCCAACCTGCAAGATGAAACGTCCCTGCCACTCAACAGTTTCGGTCTGCCGAATTCCATCACCGCACCCTATCTGAACCAGATGATGGCAAGCAATACATTCCAGGAGGCCTACAAAAATTATCAAAGCCTGTTACACCTGCAATATGTTCTCAAAAAATGGATTAACCAGTTACCTTCCTATGAGTTAATGCTCAACGAGCGTCGTAAGGCCTACTACAACAAATTGCCGGAGGTGGCCAGTGATGAGCGCCTTAAGGATATTACGCGCATGTACCAGCAACGTGATGAGCTGGCCAGACAGATCAAACAGATCGAAAAAGAAGAAAACGGTTTTGCACTGGTCAGCGACGATGAAGAAGATCTGGTCCTGACACTGGAAAATGTCGAAAAGCGTCTGGCTCGCCTGGCAAAATCACAGGACGTGAGTGAAGAACGGGAGAAATACCAGTTTCTGCGCGGTGTTCTGTATTTCAAACTACAAAGTGAGTTCGTACCTCGCCTGTGGTCCGCAAAAAACAACCTGAAGCAACTGGACCGTGCCCTGGAAAAAACCCGTCAGTCAAAACGCTCGCTGGTTAAAACCGCCAATAACGCACCGAAATTTTTTGAAGGCTACGATCAGAAAATCGACTGGGCGAGAAAGCGCATTAATAACCTTCTGGGCAGACTCGGTGCTGCCATCAGTCAGCAGGAAAGTCATATTCAGAAACTGGCGATGTCCGGTCTCATCAAACGACGTCAGTCACTGGAAAACTATCACGTACGCGCCCGCTTTGGTATTGCGCGACTCTATGACAGCCTGATACTGGAAAAAGACAAGCAGGGTGAAACACCGGAGGCCGAAAGTGCACAGTAGAATATACATGTGCGTTTGCCTTGCCCTGTCACTGGCGGCCTGCTCGAGCAATGATCGGCAACTGGCCACTATTGCCAGTATCGAAAACCGCAATATTGATTTACGTGAACCCGAAGGTGAATTACCGGTTGATGAAGATACAGCGCGCAAATATTACCGGGAATTCCTTTCCATCACGACCGATTACCAGATGTACAGTCAGGCACTGCGCCGTATGGCTGACCTGCAGTTAAAAATTGGTGAAAAACAACTGTCAGGCGATTCCAACCAGGAACTGGAAGCCGGTGCACGCGAGACACAGGCTTCCATTCGACTCTATACAACCTATCTGGAAACACATCCCAATCATCCGAACAATGATCAGATACTTTATCAGTTAGCCAAAGCCTATGAATTAAACGGCGAACCCAAGAAGTCACTGGATGTGCTGGATCGCATCATGGATTTTTATCCTGCCACGACGTATCGCGATGAAGTCCAGTTTCGTCGTGGTGAAATGCTGTTCCTGTTAAAACGTTACACCAGTGCAGAACAGGCCTATCACGACATCATCGTCAACAACAAGACGTCACTGTTCTTTGAAAAAGCGCTCTACAAATTTGGCTGGACCAAGTTCAAACGTAACCGCTACAAGGAAGCCCTGAACGCCTACTTCATGATCCTGGATCGCAAACAGCAACAGGGTATGCTGCAAATGGATGGCACCATTGAAAACCTGGTGGGTACCGAGCGTGAACTGATCATCGATACCCTGCGTGCCGTCAGCCTGAGCTTTGCCTACCAGCATGGTGATTACACGATTGGGCAATACTTCAATGAACACGGTGCACGGCCTTATGAGCCACTGATTTATATCAGCCTGGGTAAATTGCACATGGAAAAGGAACGCACCAAGGACGCCGCCGATACTTACATGGCTTATGTGCAACGCTACCCGACTTCACCACTTGCACCGGAATTTCATACCGAAGCGATCAATGCCTACCAACAGGGTGGCCTGACATCACTGGTATTACCCGCCAAGGAAAAATTCGTCGAACTGTATGGCGTAGGCTCAGCTTACTGGAACCAGCAAAACCCGGCCGCACATGAACGCATTAAACCACTGCTGTTAAAACACATCACAGAAATTGCGACCCATTATCACGCTACGGCACGTAAATCGAAACAACCCCAGCAATTCCTGAAGGCCGCCAACTGGTACGGCCTGTACATCAAGAATTTTCCAACTGATGTCAAAACAGCCAGTATGAATTTTCTCAAGGCCGAAGCCCTGTACGACGGACGTTATTACAAACAGGCCGCGGAAGAATACGAAAAAACCGCCTATGAATATCCGACCCATGCCAAAAGTGCTGAAGCCGGTTATGCCGCACTGGTCAGTTATACGGCGATACAGAAAGTTCAGCCACAGGTCTATACCGGCCTGCGTCAGAATGCGATCGAGAGCGCGTTGCGTTTCATAGACAAATTCCCCAATGACAAACGCATCGTATCTGTGATGGCCAAGACCGCCGATGAACTGTTCAAGGCCAGGGACTATTTAAGAGCCGCGTCAGTGGCAGAAAAGCTGACCCAGAAAAACCCACGCGATCCCAAAGTGGCACGCACAGCCTGGGTCGTGCTTGGTCACTCCCATTTCGAGCTCAACAACTTCGAACAATCTGAAAAGGCCTACCGTGAAGCATTACAACGTGTTTCCAACAAGGACAAGGATTATCGCGGTATCTATGACAACCTCGCGGCCAGCATTTACAAACAGGGTGAACAGCAACGCAGCAAGGGTAACCTGGCCGCCGCCGTGGCTGCCTTTTTACGTGTCAAAACCATTACACCTGCATCTTCATTACGCCCTAATGCCGATTACGATGCCGCCACTACCCTGATCGAAATGAAGCAATACAAACGTTCTTCGCAACTGCTTGAGCAGTTCCGTCGCGATTACCCCAACCATAAACTGAATAGCGGTATTAATGAAAAACTGGCGCTGATTTATAGCGAAACCGGACAGAGCGGTCGTGCTGCACGGGAAATGGAAAAAATGGCTGCCGCCAATTTCGCATCCAACAAAAAGTACAGCGGCGATTTACTCTGGCAGTCGGCAACGTACTATGAAAAAGCACGTAACCATAAAGATGCGCAACGCGTTTACGCACAATACATCAAGACACATCCCTATCCGCTGGATCGTTCCATGGAAGCCCGTCACAAGCTCGCGGAATACGCTCGTCAACGGGGTGATTCACGTGCCTGGGGACAATGGTTACAGGACATCATTCGTGCCGACGCGCGCGGCGGATCACAACGCACGGATCGCACCCGCTTCCTGGCGGCCGATGCCACCCTCAAGCTGGCCGAAGGTCACCATGCTGTCTACAAACGGGCACGGCTTGGCCATCCGTTAAAGTCCACCCTCAAGAATAAAAAGACTCTGTTACAGACGACCATCAAGGCGTATGAAACCGCCATTCAATATCGCGTCGCCGAAGTCACCACTTCAGCCACCTACCAGATTGGCGAACTCTACCGGGACTTTGCCCGCTCTCTGATGACATCCTCCCCACCGCCGGGGCTGCGCGGTGACGCACTGGAAGAATATAAAATTCTGCTGGAAGACCAGGCTTTCCCGTTTGAAGAAAAATCCATCAGTATTCACGTCGCGAATGTAAAGCAGATTCGCGAGGGCATTTATGATAAATGGGTCAAAAACAGCCTGGAAAAACTAAAAAAACTGCAGCCCGCCCGATACGCAAAAGATGAAAAGGTCGATAATTATGTTCAGGCAATTCACTAACATCAGTTTTTTAGCCATCTGCACCTTGCTGGTTGCCTGTGCCGGCGGCCCGGTCGATGACGGCGCTACCGTGACTGCTACGGCCCCGGTTGATGTCGAACCTCAAGCCCGCAATGAATATCAGAAAGCCCTCAATGCATTGCGCGCCGGTGATGAAGATACAGCCATTCGGCACCTGACCGGCATGACACGCAAGTATCCCAATCTGGCCGGTGCGTTTGTCAATCTCGGCATGATTTACTTGAAGAAAGGCCGCTACGAAGATGCCAGGCAGGCACTCGAACAGGCCACCACGATCAAACCCGGTGATGCCGTTGCACAAACCCACCTGGGTATCGCCTACCGACACCTGGGTGAGTTTGATAAGGCCGCACAGAGTTACCAACAGGCCCTGTCGGCCAATCCAAAATATGCCAATGCCTATCTCAATGCCGGGATTTTATATGATATATACTTACAGGAGCTCAACAAGGCATTGCAGTATTACGAACAATATAAAGCACTTAGCGGTGATTCAGATAATCTTGTTGAGAAGTGGATCATCGATTTGAAACGTCGTATCGGTAACAATAACCAGGCGAAGGTAGCACCATGAAAAAAAGTATTCTGATCAGCCTGTCCCTCTTCCTGTCCACCCCGATTAGCGCCGAAGAGCGACTCGATATGGAAGGGACACGGATTCGCGGAAACCAGGAACTCCCCAAGGTTCTCTACATCGTGCCGTGGAAACAGGCCGATATACCGGACCTGAGTCAGCCGCCGCTGGAAAGCCTGATTGACGAAGCACTGGCGCCGGTCGATCGCGAGGTGTTTCAACGCAAAGTTCGTTATTACGATGCCATTGGCACACAAGACAATAATTAATCTGACAATTCGCAGGAGGTCACATGTATAACAGCATTGTCAGCTTTTTTCAGGACGGTGGTTACTTTATGTACTTCATTCTCGTGGTACTGGCTATCGGACTGGCAATAGCACTCGAACGATATATGTATTTAACCGTCGCCAAGGCGAACAATCGACGCATGATGTCAAAGATGATGCCGCTGTTACAACGCGGTGATTATAAACAGGCATACAGCGTCGCGAGTAAATCCAACCAGGCCGTCAGTCGTATGCTGTCGCAGGGGTTATCGCGCTACAAATCGGCCAGTAACCGCGACGACATCGAAACCGCCATGGAAGAAAGCATGATGGAAGTGATTCCCCGACTCGAGAAACGCACCCACTACCTGGCCACCTTCGCCAACATTGCCACCCTGCTCGGCCTGCTGGGTACCATCCTCGGCCTGATCAAGGCGTTTACGGCAGTGGCACAGGTTGACCCGGCGCTTAAAGCAGAAATCCTGTCCACCAGTATTTCGGTTGCCATGAACACCACGGCATTCGGATTGATGGTCGCCATTCCGCTGTTGCTGATTCACACCGTCTTACAGACGAAAACAACGGAAATTGTCGACAGCCTGGAAATGGCCACGGTCAAATTCGTCAATCTGATGATGCAACGCAAGAGTATCAGTAACGCCTCATGAGAATTCGTCGTAGCCGTGCGCGGCAAAGACAAGTCGTAGAACTGAACATCACCGCCTTCATGAACCTGATGGTGGTGCTGGTCCCGTTCCTGTTGATGACAGCCGTGTTTACGCACCTGTCGATTCTGGAACTGAATCTGCCTTCACTGGGCGATACCTCTCAGAATAAAAAAGACAAACCCGGTTTCGAACTGCATGTGACCATTCGAAACAATGCGCTGATCCTGGCCGATAGTCGCGGCGGCATTATCAAACGCATACCAAAAGTAAAAAGCGGCCACAACTATCAGATGCTGACCTCCACGCTTAAGCAGGTAAAGGCGCGTTTTCCTGACAAGACGAACGCCACTATCCTGTCCGAGCAAAATACAAAATATGATGACCTGGTTTCCACCATGGACGCGGTACGCATGTATTCCGCACTGGTCGATGGTGAAATAATTCAGGCCGAACTGTTTCCCGATATATCCATCGGCGATGCACCGAGACGCTAAGGACAACTAGAATGAAAGAATCCCGTCGCGCTCAACGCATGCAACGCCACCATAAACGCAACAAACAGGCGGCATCACTCAATATGGTGTCGTTAATGGATATCTTTACCATCCTGGTGTTTTTCCTGCTGGTCAGTGCCACCGATCAGGAAACCCTGCCCAGCATGAAACACATCAAGCTGCCGGAAGCTACCTCGGAAGCCAAACCCAAAACCAACATCGTGATACTGGTCAGCAATGACATGATTATGATTCAGGGCCGAGACGTGGTTTCCGCTAAGAAAGCGATTCGCAGCCGCGATTCGGTGATTCCCGAATTACTGGTCGCACTGAACGATGAAGCAAAACGAAAAACCGCGCGCGTCAGGGATGAAAAGAAAGTGAAAAAGCGCGGCGTCACCATTATGGGTGACAAGGAAATTCCCTATGCGCTGTTGAAGAAAATCATGCTGACCTGCGCCAGCACCGACTTCACCAATATTTCACTGGCCGTCGTGTCCAAACAGGCGGGGCAAACCTGATGGCATATACGGCATTATGGCAAGACACCCTGCCGTGGTCGGATACCGAACGCGATCGCAAGCTGGTGGCCTATGTCTTTATCGGTCTGGCAATCGCAACGGTGCTGTTCATTATTGTCCAGTTCCTGCCGCGCCTGGCAGTGGAAGAGAAAAACCTCGAAGAGGTGTCACCCCGTCTGGCCAAGCTGATCATTGAGAAAAAGGCCCAGCCCAAGCCGCCACCGCCTATTCCCAAACCAAAACCCAAGCCAAAGGAAAAACCGAAGCCCAAGCCGGAGAAAAAGGTCGAGAAAAAACCGACGCCGAAGCCCAAGCCAACACCGAAACCCAAACCGGATCGCCGCGAAGTGGCCAAGAAGCAGGCGCAGCGTCACATGCAGGTGGTGGAAGATGCACTGTCAGATCTGCGTGAATTCGATGTCAGTTCACTGGACAAGAACAAACCGGTCAAGACCGGCGCAACAGCCGCGTCTGACAACACCAACACCACGGCCATTATCGCAGCCAAAGCCAAAGAGGGTAGCGGCGGCATCAACACCAGTCGGCTGAGCCGGGCAACCGGCGACAGCAACCTGGCTGGTCGACAAACGACCGCCGTTCAGAGCTCAATCGGTAGCGGCAGCGCCAAAGGCAAACGAAGTGGTGGCAGCAGTGGACGGGCAAGTCGTCCTTATGAAGAAATCGAACTGGTCTTTCAAAAGAACAAGGGCCGCATTTTCAGCCTGTATAACCGGGCCCTGCGCAAAGACCCCAGCCTGCAGGGTAAAGTGGTGCTGGAGCTGACGATTGCCCCCGACGGTACCGTCACCCGGTGCCGTATCGTCTCAAGTGAGCTAAACAGCCCGGAGCTGGAACGCAAACTGGTTTCACGAGTCAAACTCTTCAGGTTCGAACCGCGTAGTAATGTCGATACGCTGGTAGTGAAATACCCGATCGATTTCCTGCCTACCTGATGGAACTGCTCAAACATTGTACAAATCAGTCATTTTCATCTGTTTGATTGCTTTTGGCTATGATACAGCCGTATCAGCACAGGGGCTGGATGTCGCCCTTTCCCTGCAACGCCAGCGTCAAGACCTGGAATTCAGTGGTGATGTTCGTGATACCCGCCAGAACAGTCTCGACATCGTCTGGAAAGAGCCCCTGCACGCACGACTCACCGGCAGTATCCAGTTCGGATATCTGGAAATCCATCAGGCGAACAACCCGGTGGTGGCCGCTCAGATCACAGATGGCGGCTATCTGGGCATCGGTATGCATGTCCTGCTACTGGACAGCCCCAGTTTCCAGATTGTCACCGACCTCAACTATCGCTATCACGAAACGGACAGCCAGCTGGACAACCAGGTCGTGCAATGGCGCTGGCACCAGGGTCAGCTAGGTCTGTTCGGGCATTGGCGAGTAAGTCCTTACCTCGGCCTGAGCCTTGGAAGCAGTGCCATCTGGGTCGACGGGACAGAACGCCTAACCGGTACCATCAACCAGCTAAACCACTTTGATGCCCGAAATCCCTATTCTGGCCACCTGGGAATCCGGTTTTACCTTGACCACACAGGGTCTATTGGTATAGAACTTAATACAGGATCTTTGCAGGGTGGGCAGGTCACGTTCCAGCGCGCATTTTGAGCCGCAGTAAGTGACTAAAATATTGTTAAATTTTGCCTATATGTGAAAACTCTCACAAACTAGAAAAATAAATCCCGCTATTCTGTAAAAGAGTCTGTTGCTGTTCGATTTTCGGCCGAAATATATAATGAAATCAAGGGTATATCCTTATTCCCGTTGTGGGTATGGAGGGTTGCCCGACTCGCTATGCTGGTGACGTGAAATGAGTGGTGCTAAAGAGTATTTACAAGTCAAATTCCTCAAGACGCTGGAGCCGTTAGGCTCGCTCAGTGTCGATAAACTGGAGGAACTAGCCAATAAGTCCAAGGTGGAGGAATTGCCGCCGGGACGGTTGGTATTTCGTCAGGGTGAAAAAGACAACCGCTCTATCTACCTCCTCACTGGCCAGCTCGAATTACAGGTTACCGGAAATCTGAGATCCGAAACCCTCAAGGCCAAAACCACCGAAGCACGCTATCCGGTCGCCCAGGAATGGCCCAGACCCTCAACCTGCCGCAGCAAGACCAACGTGACCCTTCTCTACATCGATAATGACCTGCTGGAAATCCTGCTCAGTGACGACCCGTCAGGTACCTACGAAGTTACCGAGATTGGTGTCGAGGAAGATCCGGAAAGCGACTGGATGCTGCGCTTCCTGCAGTCCCCGGCTTTCCTGCAACTGCCGACAGAAAATATTCAGACCATCCTCATGCGACTCGAAGAAGTCGAATTCAAGACGGGTGAAACCGTCATCAAGCAGGGTGACACCGACGAGTGGTATTACATCGTCAAAAAAGGCAAATGCGCGGTTTCACGTCGCCCGGCACCCAAAGCCGACGAAGTCCGACTGGCCATACTGGGTCCCGGGGATGGCTTTGGCGAAGAGGCCCTGATTACACAGGGCAAGCGTAACGCCACAGTCACCATGAAAGAAGCCGGCACCCTGATGCGCCTGGGTAAAGCTGACTTCCATGAGCTGCTGGTCAAGCCGATGGTACAGTCGATTGATCACAGCGCCATGATGGACAAGGTAAAGGCCGGTGCTGCACTGATCGATGTGCGAACCAACAAGGAATTCAGTGAGAACGGTCTCAAAGGCGCACAGAACATTCCCCTGTCCATGCTGCGTATCAAGGCCAAGGACCTGAATCAGACACGCGAACACATCGTTTACTGTGACGATGGCAATCAAAGTACTGCCGCCGCGTTCCTGCTCTCGCAGCAAAGTATTACTGCCTATGCTTTACAGGGCGGCTTACGGTCACAGAACAAGCCATTCAGTCCTTCCGTGGCACAACAACCAGCCACTGCTCCAGCACCTGCACCGGCTCCCGCGGCAACAGCGACACCAAAAACCAGTGCACCGAAACCGAAACCGACGCCCGCACCCGCGACAATCGCTTCATCTGACATTCCCACACTGGTAGACGAAAAAGAATTCCAGGATCACAAGCGCCAGGCTGAGCAACAGGCAAAACGCGCCAACCATTTTGAAAAAGAACACAAAAAAGCAGAGGCACGTTCGGATCAACTGCGTGAAAAAGCCGACGCATTGCGTGCCCAGGCCGATAGTCTGGCCATGAAAACCGCCAGTGCAGAAGCTGAACGCAAACAGGCCGAAGCAGAAATCGACAAAATCAAACAGGAAACCCTGCAACAGCGCGACAAGATACTGGCGACCGCCAAACAGGAAGTGGAAAAAGAAAAACAGGCCGCCAAACAGAAAGAACAGGAAATCAACCGGCTGCGTAAAGAGGCTGAAGAAGCGCGGCAACGGGCTGAGCAGGAACTCAATCGGATTCGTGATGAAGCCAGTAAGGTCGAAGAAAAGCAGACCCAGCTACACAACGAACTCAAGCGCAGCGAAGAGGAAAAACAGCAGTCCGCTCGTGCTGCCGAAGTTGCCCGCCTGATGGCCAAGCAGGAAGCGGAAAAGGTCAAACAGGAAGCCGAAGCGATTCGTCAGGAAGCACTCAAGGAAGCTGAAACCATACGCGAGCAGATGAAAAGCCGCCGCGCTCAGATGGCCGTTG
Organism: uncultured Gammaproteobacteria bacterium; assembly: GCA_937967995.1. GTDB lineage: Bacteria > Pseudomonadota > Gammaproteobacteria > UBA6429 > Thiohalophilaceae > CALBTB01. Next base: position 113,410 of record CALBTB010000008.1, on the reverse strand, counting down.
AAGACGCCGCGCGACAGGAACAGGCACTTGCTGAAGCCAAACGCAAAGCCGAGTCCGCTATCGCCGAAGCCGCAAAAGCGGCTGAAGAAGCACGCCGCCAGGCTGCCCTGGAAGCGGAAGCTATTCGCAAACAGGCCCTCAAGGAAGCCGAAAGCCTGCGTCTGCAGATAGAACGTGAAAAACAACAGGCAGCAGAACTGGCCGCTCGCAGCAAGGCTGAAGATGAGCTGCGCAAACAGGCACTCGAGCAGGAACGTCAGCACGCGCTGGACGAAGCCCGTAAGCTGGCCCTGGAAGAAGCTGAACAAATCAAACATCGCGCCTTACAGGAAGCACAAATCAAGGTCCGCGAAGAAGCACTACAAAAGGCCGAAGCGGAAGCCGAAGCTATTCGTCTGCAGACTATCGAAGAAGTCAAACGCAAGGCCATGGAAACTGCCCGCCTCGAAGCTGAAGAAGCGGCTGAAGCGATTCGCCGTGAAGCACTGAGTGAAGTCAATCGCCTGCGCAGCCAGATGGAAGCCACCCGGCAACTGGTTGAAAACGAAACCAACAAGGCACGTGCCAAGATCGAGGCTGATGCCCAACGCCGTGAAGCAGAAGAACTGGAACATGCGCGTGCCGCTCAGGAGGCCGCATTAAAAGCTACTGCAGAAGCAGAACGCCGTAAGCAGGCAGCCCAACGTCAGGCCGAAGAAACAGCGCGCCAGCGCGTAGCGGCAGAACAGGCACGGCTGGCCGAAGAAGAAATGCAGCGGCAACAGGCACTGGAACAGGCTCGAATGGCCGAAGACATGGCCCGCCGTGAAGCGGAAGAAGCACAACGTCGTGCACTGGAAGACCAGGCCCGCCGCATCGCTGAAGAACGTCAGGAAAAAGCCCGCCAGATGGCCAAGTCCATCAAGCACAAACTGCAAAAGGACCATTCAGCAGAAGAACAATTTACAGTGGCTGATTCCGGCCCCAAACTGGCCAAGGCCAAACTTCATGTCATCAAGGACAAAACTGTTCTGGAAGGCGAAGAAGATATATTCGTATTCAAGGCACCGTCCGAACGTCCACCCAGCCGCGAAGAAGCCGAACAACTGGTTAAACAGGCAGAATCGCAACTGGCGGAAAAGTCACGTAAGGAGTTGCCATCTTTTGAAATCGATTATGCTGATGACGAACCTGACAGCATCATCGTAAACAAGGATTCAGAATTCAGTGACTCCGTGCTACTGGAACTGGATAACATCACAGCCAGCACGGCAGCAGCACCCGCGGCGAACCGGGAGCAATTCAATGATGATTTCATCGTTGAAAGTAAATCTCAGGCTGCTCCAGCCGCCAAACCGATAAAACGACGCAGTTCCCTCATCGCACTGGCTGCCAGTGTCGTGGTAATGGTGGCCATCAGTGCCGTCGCCATCACTCGCCCGACCTATCTCGATGTAGATCAGATCGCCGCCAGCAACACCGAAGAAACACCGCAACGTGGACTGGCTGCGATTCGAACCCGCACCGCTGGTGATACCAAGGCCGTTGCAGAGGATCGGGTCAAATCAGAGGCTGATCAGGAATTTCGCCGCATGCTGGATAAATGGCGTAAGGAACAATCTGAACAACAGTAATTATTGATTATTCAGGTTGATGATGGCTGAACCGTTCGATCCCATCGCGGTTTTATCTACATACTCAAACACTACTGCTTTAATCGGACAGTTATTTTTGTCCGCGATCACCGCGGTCCAGCGACCGGTTTTATTATTTTCCAGCGTATGAACCGAATACACGCGCCAGCGTGGTCCTTTGACTTCAAATTTTTTCTGCATTATCACACGGCCATCATATTCCCAGCGATGTGAAATGGTTTGTCCCTGAAACTGTCGAAGGTCAGTAAAAAAATATAATCTGTCCTGATCATTTGCCAGAATAAGTACACGATCAGTTGGCTCACGGTTTACGATATTGGTCGTGAACATGGCACGCGCTACCTTGCCTGCAACTGGCCCACACTGTTGCTCGTTATTCTGTGAATATGCCAGTGTAGCAGTGAATGACCACAGCAAAGATGCGAATCCGGCACCTAATCGAGCATGTCTGGAAATGTGACCTGGTTTACACATGATATTGTGGGGTAATAGCCTGCAACTGCATTTTATCTATATTAAAGCATTAATTATCGCAGATATATAGAGCATGAATCACAGCCTGTTATCTCGTCTGACGATTCATGACATTTCAACAATACCAAGATACCACAACGCATAAAACACGGTAGCCACCGCCAGTAAACAGCCAATAAACAACCTGCGCTTGTCACCTTTCCTGAACAGAATCGATTGTTGCATTTCCTTCGCAGGTTTCGCACTGGCAAGCAACGAGTTCCAGGCTTCCTGCAGATGGGGTTTGACCTCATCTGTACTGTCAGGTGCGTAGGTTTTCAGATCCTGGTAAGCAAGCACATTACTCGGCTTGCCTTTTGGGAACTGACTACCTTTGGCAAATACAACCATTCCGTCGATTTGGATATTTCGAATTACACCCCGCAAGGCCTGCAAATCAGATTGCAGTTGATGCAACGGATTAGGAAACTTGTAACTGTGGTGACCGATGACCTGCGTCCACTGATCGATCTGCTCAGCGGCAAAGATGTTGCCACGGAATGGTTTGATGGTAATCAACAGCAGACGATCCTGACGTAACAGCAGTTGTTCAACATAAATCACATCATCCAGCCCATCCGGTACATACTGATGGCGAAGTGCGGCACGCCCCAGTTTGTTAACCAGTGAATGCAAACGCCAGTGCGCAATCAGTTGTGCGACTGGAGACCAGACAAAAATAAGCATTAGCCCGGCCAGTAAAGCCAGTAGCAGTCCGGGCAGGACCGGGTGTGATGTTTCAAGTAATTCCAGTAATGATGTCATATGTGACCAGCTGGTTATTGTAATTTGTTAAATTAAGTTAACTCGAAGTTAATTTCACAGATCCTGTTCACATCTTATTCGAATTCATATGAGCTTGTCGGGCTGAATACCCATAACCATGCTAGAATCCGGAGTATGGATCAAGCCGTCGTCGACAAAAAAATCGAACAGGCGCAGACTGTCGTCAACGCCTATGGTGCCATTCTGGCCAGACTGAAGCATGTCAACACCGCCCTGCCGATATCGTTGTTACCTCACGACAAAGAAACCATTCGCGATGCTATCAACCTGTTACTCTGGGAACTCGATGGCGAAGCAGACGAACAGATTATGAGTGGGCTGGTGCAGGCCTATGTTTTTCTCGAGCAATTCATTCCTGATAACAAAGTCGAAATTCTGGCCCGTGGTCAGGCTGCGTTACAATCCGCTGATCCGGAGCATCACGACTGGCACTATGCAGATGAGGCAGGTGACATCGTTGTCCAAATCAAGCTTGCCATGGAAGAAGCAATAAAAGATATGAGCCTGTTCGTAAAATCAACTCGCCAGACAAATCTCAGTGGTGATAGACAATAAAGTGGACAAAGCTCTCCACCACGATTCTGAAAACCAGATACCCGAAAAACTGCTCTGCTTCTGTGGCATGTGACCGCGCATACCGATCATCGTGACAGTGTGCAGGCGGATCTGTTTCGACGTAGCGGCAATCTGCCTGTGTATTCGGCTGTGTCCGGGTCGCACAACCGGTATTCAATACAATCGCGACCAGCAGTATCGGTATATACTTTTTCATGTGCATGTTCCCGCTGAATGCCAGTCTGACATTTTCGCGTCTGCACCTGAACGAAAGCTGAATCCGGGCTTATTTCTGCTTGCGGCGTTTTTTCAGCGCCTTGATGAGTTCGCCGATCCTGTCGAAATCAAAGGCCACAATACGAACCGGATCGCGTTTCCCTTTAACCTTGATTTTCTGATTAGCATCTTTCCAGAGGTCGTCGGGTAAGTGTCGATATGCCGTTTCACTCAGGACAATATCCTTACCCAGCATTTTGGTGGCACTTTCAAGCCGAAAAGCCACATTCACGGCGTCACCCAACACGGTGTTGTCCGCACCGGAACTGACAGAAGCTGCACCGGTGTTGATTCCAACTCCGATATTGAGTTGTTCGGTCAGTTCCTTGAAAGTACGATTCAGATCGATCGTCACTTTGCTGATGCCTTCTGCCGCGTTGAGTGCATTAATGATTGTCAGAATTTCGTCACTGTCTGCTTCCCAGCGTGCGAAAACACAATCACCAATAAATTTATCAACAATGCCATCCTGCTTGATAATGATGTCACTGACCTTGTTGAACCAGGTATTCATCAGGCGCGTAAGTGTTCGAATAGGAATCGATTCAGACAGGGATGTAAAGCCGCGAATATCAGCAACCAGGATGGTGATTTTTTTAATTTCAGGTGTGTCATGAACAATGGTTTCTTCCAGTGCAACATTGTCCTCTTCGGCATTTTTTGTCACTTCCTGCTCGAACAGGAACTCGATACCACCGATTGTGATTCGATCACCATCCTTGAGCAATTTGGGCATCGTCACGCGTTGTTGATTGACATAACTGCCATTGGCACTGCCACCATCGATAAGGTAGTAATCTCCGTTACCGATACGCCGAATCATGGCATGATTTCGCGATACCATCAGGTCGCCAAGAATAATATCGCTACTCTTGTCGCGTCCAACCGTCAATACCGTCTTGCACGGAATGGTCTTGCTGAAATCGTCAATCGTGTAGCTTAACGACGCTGTCACTTAACCACCTAGACTTTGCAAACCCGGAATACCCGAGAATCGTTTTAGTTTGTTGTTATCGCTGCCTGCCCGGCAGGAGATCCACGTTTAGCCTGATAAATATAGCGGAAATGACCCTCAGGCGCATTCCCCTATCAGACCTTTCATCGGTGCTGATTCATCCATTGGTCGAAACAGGCGGACTGAGTCGGCAGCACGCAGGCCAGACAGAATAACCTCGTAATCTTCGCTTTCCGGATCTGTCGGATCACTGACAAAATCTCCCGTTTCACCGTAATGCTCCTTTACATAATCGTCCACAACACACTGAGCTTCAGTATTTGCGACGAATTCAGCAACCGTCTTGGCGATTCGGAATAACCAGGCCTGGGCGAAGACATTACCCTGCCGAATCCGTTCATGCTTGTCATCCACGCTCAGATTGGCCATGTACTCGCGCCGCGCCAGACGTAACTGACGGAACAGAACCGTGAAGGTATAGGCCGATACCGCAGCAGCATAATCCACGCCGATAAAGCGAAAAATTGGCCGTTGTTCGGCCTGACGCGCGATATAGGCCCGGCAGTCAAAAGCCTGGGCAGTCAGCTCTGACAACGCAACCGCCCAGTAAGGTGGGTTGTAATAGCCGGCGCTGTGAGCAGACGCCTCATTGACCTGCGCATTGACCTCGTCCTCGTTGATGCCATATTTGCGCATCAACGACTGAGCCTGTCGCAGCGCCATCGCGGCCTCATTAGGATTACCAGACTCGGCCAGCCGCAGACATTTGTGAATTTTGCTGATTATTTTTTGTTTATCCATGGCAATGCTTATTGTGCCACCTCATATTAAATCAGGACCGTAACCTGGGTCGCACTTTTGCTTTCAATATATCAGATATTACTGTAACTTTGTATTACAACTATCTGTAATTATTATAATATTTGCAGGAACTACTTGGAAACGCATGCTGCCGGTGCTTGTTTATCTAATATAGTGGACCTATATCCCTTATGTGAACTTTGCGTGACATTTTAATTTGTATAGTCTTACCGTCTGACTGACCAACCCCCGGGAAACTCACCGCATGACAACCATCGACATCCCAGATGTGGCCCATGAGGCGATTTGCCAGCGCGCTGAAGCGATTAACGCGCCGGCCCGGCTCAACGAGCAGGATCGTGCCGCCCTGTTTGCAGAAGCCAAACGGCTACTCAGGGAGCAAGATGCTGTGCTGGTCGCGCATTACTATACGGATTCGGACCTGCAGCAACTGGCGGATGAAACCGGTGGCTTTGTCTCCGACTCGCTCGACATGGCACGTTTCGGCCATGAGCATCCGGCCTCCACCCTGGTCGTCGCCGGTGTCCGTTTCATGGGTGAAACCGCCAAGATTCTCAACCCGGAAAAGCGCGTCCTGATGCCCACACTGGAAGCGGAATGTTCACTGGATCTGAGCTGTCCGGTGGACGAATTTACCCGCTTTTGCGATACCCATCTCGATCGCACCGTGGTGGTATATGCCAACACCAGTGCCGCCGTCAAAGCTCGTGCAGACTGGGTGGTGACATCAAGCATCGCTGCGGACGTGGTCGGACACCTGACCGCACAGGGTGAAAAACTGATCTGGGCACCGGATAAATACCTGGGTGACTACATTCAACGTATCACCGGTGCCGATATGCTGATCTGGCGAGGCAGTTGCGTCGTGCATGAACAGTTCAAGGCCAACGCCCTGGCCGAACTCAAAGCCCTGCATCCACAGGCCGCGGTACTGGTGCATCCGGAATCACCACCCGATGTGATCGCACTGGCCGACAAAGTCGGTTCCACCAGCGCCCTGATTCAGGCAGCAAAAGATTTACCTAACGAAGAATTTATCGTCGCGACGGATAACGGCATCTTTTACAAGATGAAACAGGCGGCACCACACAAAACCTTTATCGAAGCACCCAATGCCGGTATCGGCGCAACCTGTAAAAGCTGCGCGCATTGTCCCTGGATGGCCATGAACAGTCTGCAAAACCTGGTCGAGACGTTAAAAACTGGTAACAATGAAATTCATGTCGACCCGGAAGTCGGTCGCCAGGCGATGGTCTCTACCCAGCGCATGATCGATTTCGCCGCGCAAATTCGAAACCGTCCGGTTCGAAAATCTGGCTAAACTAATTTAAATACGTCAGATACAGCTAAGTAATGATGAACACCTTGGTGCCTGGCATGACCGTCGGCCGCATGGACACTGTACAGGAAGTACAAGTGTCGCGTGAGGCAGGGATGCCGTAAGCGACCGCGGCCGCCGAGCATACAGGGATGTATTCACTGCGTGTCATGACAGGCATTAAGGTGTTCAGAAAAATGCGGCGTCATGTTGTAAACAGAATCACCCCTGCAGTGATCGTGACACCACCTCGTAGGTATCTTTTGACAGGCCGTCAGTGTCCAGGATGATCTGCAATTGTTCCTGCATCATACCGGCACGGGGTTCGTCGAAACGGCGCCAGCGACTGATCGCCTGCACCAGTCGCGCACTGATCTGCGGATTGAGTTTATCCAGTTTTAAAATGTTTTCGGTCAGAAACTGATAACCGGATCCATCGCTGGCATGAAAGCACACCGGATTGCCGCGGCAGAAACTGCCCAGTAATGAACGCACCTTGTTCGGATTGGTCATGCTAAAACCGGGGTGCTGCATTAATTGTCTGACGTTCTGTAATGTGTTCGGTAAATGTGAGCGCGCCTGAATACCGAGCCACTTGTCCACCACCTGCGCATCACCCTGCCACTGTGCATAAAATTCCTGTAACGCCTGCTCGCGTAAGGGATGATCGAAATTCGACAGTATGGAAAGCGCCGCCTGCACTTCGGTCATGTTATTTGACTGGCTGAACTGCTGATAACAACGTTGTATGTCCTGCTCGTCCTGGTTTTCCGTTAAATAGGCAAGACAGATGTTTTTCAGCGAGCGACGTGCCATTTCCTGATCATCGAAGACATACTCGGCGTCACTGTGATTCGCCTGATATATAGAATCAAACTGTTCGCGTAGACGATCGGCGATATAACGACGAGAAAACTGACGTGCCTGATGTATCGCATCCACATCTACACTGTCGCACTGATCGGCAATATACGACTCGGATGGCAGGGTCAGGATCATGGCCAGCAATGCCTTATCGATTGCTTTGTCCTGCATGGCTTTTGACAGGGCCTCGGTCAGTGCAACCGGTTGCGGCATCGGTTCGTTGTTACGATGTGCGGCAATCTGGCGTTGCAGTTCCAGCAAGGCCAGCGTCTGGCCGGCATCCCAACGATTAAACTCGTCGTTGTCATGAGCCAGTAAAAAAGCCAGCTCATCTTCACTGCGTTGTAAATGTATTTTTACCGGTGCTGAAAAACCGCGTAAGGCGGATAACACCGGCCTGATCGGCAGATCCTGGTAAACAAAGGTCTGTTTTGGTTCTGTGATATTCAGCACCTGTGTAGCGTGCAATTCTTTACCGGTTATATCGAGCAGTCCAATCGCGAATGGAATTTGAAAGGGATCTTTTTCCGGTTGTCCCGGTGTCAGTGGTGTGTGCTGCTCAACCTGGATGCGATATTCTTTCGTCGCCTCATCGTAATCAGTTTGTATGGTCAGTTGTGGTGTCCCTGCCTGTGAATACCAGCGTTTAAACTGGGTCAGATCGATCTGGTTGGCATCTTCCATAGCTTTGACAAAATCGTCACAGGTTACGGCCTGCCCGTCATGACGTTCAAAATAGAGATCCGTGCCCTTGCGAAACCCTTGTGCGCCGACCAGGGTCCTGATCATTCTTACTACCTCAGCACCTTTGTTATATACAGTCACTGTGTAGAAATTACTGATCTCGATATAATGATCCGGCCGTACCGAATGTGCCATGGGTCCGCTGTCTTCGGCAAACTGGTGGGTACGTAATACGTTGACATCATCGATGCGTTTGACGGCGCGTGAATTCAGATCGGACGAGAATTCCTGATCCCGAAACACGGTAAAGCCTTCCTTGAGACTTAACTGAAACCAGTCACGACAGGTGACCCGGTTACCGGACCAGTTGTGAAAATATTCATGCCCGATAATGCTCTGGATGTTATAGAAATCACCATCAGTCGCCGTTTGCGGTGAGGCAAGCACACAGGACGCGTTAAAAATATTCAGCCCCTTGTTCTCCATGGCGCCCATGTTGAAATCGTTCACTGCCACGATCATGTAAATATCCAGATCATATTCACGACCATAAGTCTCTTCATCCCATTGCATGGCCTGCTTTAACGAGGCCATGGCATGATCGCACTTGTGAATATTCTCCGCTTCCGTGTAAAGACGTAACAACACATCCCGTCCGGATTGCGTAATAAAATGATCCTCGATGAATTGCAGGTCACCGGCCACCAGTGCAAACAGGTAACTGGGTTTCAGGCTCGGGTCTTCCCAGACGGCGTAATGACGATCATTCTCCATTTCACCCTGCTCGGCGAGATTACCGTTGCATAACAGCACGGGATAAGTCTGTTTATCCGCTTGCATGCGGACACGATAGCGGCTCATCACATCCGGCCGATCCGGAAAATAGGTAATCCGTCGAAACCCTTCCGCCTCACACTGAGTACACAGCATGCCACTGGAAGCGTACAAGCCTTCCAGCGCCGTGTTTTTATCCGGCTGAATCTCGGTGCTGATCTCCAGTAAGAAATTGTCCGGCACGGATTCGATGATTAGTTGCTCGTCGGTGACACGGTATTCCTGTTCCGTTAACAGACGACCATTTATGCGTACCGATTTTAATGTCAGGTGCTGTCCATCCAGTACCAGTGGCGCCGTTTTTGCTGCCGAGTCGGCACGCAGCATCGACAGTTCACTGTCCACGCGCGTCAGTTCGGCGGACAAATCAAAGACAAGATTAACCTGCTGCACCTGAAAATCCGGTGGCCGGTAACCTTTCAGGTAAATCGTACCGGGTGTTTGTTCAATACCGTCTCGGCGGTTGAGATCGCTCATTCGTTGGTTTCCATTTTGATTGCGTCCCGGTTTTTACTGCGGCCACGATGTAATGTGCCCGCCCCAAACCGGGTGTTAATAGTATCGGCAAGCCTGTCTATCTTGAATGTGGATGGACTCGCAAACAGGTCTCCCTGCTGCATGTTTTCATTCCGGGAGGTTATACCACTGACGCCCATCCCCAGCAGGCGAATCGGTGTTTTACCGTTCCAGTAATCATTAAACAGTTTTTTAACCACCTGCCACAACTGATCGGTATTATCCGTCGCTACTGGCAAACTGTGTGAACGGGTCACTGTTTTAAAGTCGTGATGCCTGACTTTTAAAACAATCGTTTTACCGATCAGTTCACGCCCTCGCAAACGGGAAGCCACCTGCTCGGTCAAATGCAACAGCCAGCCGGACAACACCTGTTTATTCACCAGATCTTCATCAAAGGTGGTTTCATGCGATATAGATCGTGCCTGACTTTCGCTGATGACCGGTCGATCGTCGATGCCATTCGCCAGTTGCCACAGGTGTTCGCCCCACTGACCAAAGTGTGACTGTAACCAGGCCTGTGACTGTCGGCGTAACTGGCTGATGGTTTTTATTCCCATGCGTTCAAACAGGGACACCGTCACCTTGCCGGCGCCCCACAGGCGACTTACCGGCAGGGGATCAAGAAATGCCTGTACGCCGGCGTCATCAACCACCACAAACCCGTCCGGCTTGTTGATGTCCGAAGCAATTTTGGCAATGAATTTATTGGGCGCCACACCGACCGACGCCACCAGGTCCAGTTCCTGGCGAATATCCTGTTTGATAGCGTGGGCAATCTCCTGTGCACTGGCAAACAATTTAAGACTGGCCGTCACGTCCAGAAAGGCTTCATCCAGGGAAAGGGGTTCAATCTGCGGTGTATAGCGCGCAAAGATGTCACGAATCTGATGCGAGACATGGGCGTATAACCCCATGCGTACCGGTAAATGAACAAGGTCCGGACACAGCCGTCGCGCTGTCACCACCGGCATGGCGCTACGCACGCCGAATTTTCTGGCCGCATAGTTTGCCGCCGCCACCACGCCGCGGCCGGATGAGCCGCCCACGATGACGGGTTGACCTTTTAAATCAGGGTTTTCGCGCTCTTCGACCGAGGCGTAAAAGGCGTCCATGTCGACATGCAGAATCTTACGCATGCCGCGATCATAGACTAATAGACCTTGCGATAAAACTCGCGGTAATGCAGAACCTTGCGCACGTAATTCTGGGTTTCCTTGTAGGGAGGAATACCATTGTAGTAGTACACCGCCGTCTCACCGGCATTGTATGCCGCCAGCGCGTGCTTGAGGTTATTCGGATACTTTTTAATAAGATAGCGCAGGTGTTTCACGCCGGCTTCGAGATTGGCATGCGGATCGTACAGGTCTTTGACGCCATACATCGCCGCGGTTTTGGGCATTAACTGCATCAGGCCCGAGGCACCGGCATGGGACGTCGCCTTGTGGTTGAAGTACGATTCGGTATGAATCACGGCCTTGATCAGGGCCACATCCATACTGTGGCGCTGTGCCACCTGCTTGATGAGGCCGTCGTACTGATTGAGTTTTTTGGGTTTTTTCTTGTAACGCTTGGCCGCAATCTGCCCGGTACCTTCTACCGAGCGGCGGCTGGTAACCAACGAATGTGTCGCCTTGTGAATGGGGCGATCACTGATGACCCGTGACCCGTCAGGTAGCTGGTAGACATAGAATTTCGCGGCAAAGGCATTTTGCGCGGCGATAAACAATAACAGGACAACTATGGCCAGCCCCACCTGGTAACGCGTACGAATCACTTCCCTCTCCTGTTGAAACCTTGTACGTACTTATATCGGTCGAATTCAACGGGAGTTTAAAATGTGATGAATGTCTTATTTTTTCGGGACTTGCAGCAGATAGACGTTCTCATGCAAGGCCGTGAGGCCACGCTCGGCAAAGCGGGCATGACCGGCCAGGACGTCCTGTGAGTAATGCGGGGAAACGAGTTCCGGATACGTTGTCTGATACAGCTCGAGCACCTCGTTGTTGCTGACAGCAAACGGTGGGCCGGCCATTTGCGACTGTGGATAGTCCAGTGTGACGAGAAACTGGGCCGGCTGACCCGTAATGGCGAGCAAATGCTGGACATACATTGGCCGCAGATCAGCCGGCATGGCAATCAGGGCGGCACGATCGTAAACCGCATCAATCTGTCCAAGGTGTGACGAAGATAATTCGAAGAAATCACCGCACCAGATACATAAATTGTCGCTTTGCCAGACTTCCATGCCATGCTGTCTTTCGACCTGATAAGGAATGCCCTGTTCATTGAAAAAGTCCTGAACTGCGAGGGTGGAAATTTCAACACCCTGCACGTCATAACCCTGATCCCGCAACCAGACCAGATCCAGGCTTTTCCCGCACAGGGGCACAAATATCCGTGCCGGTGGTTCGACCTGCAGGGCCTGCCAGTGCTGGACCAGCAAGGGATTGCTCTCCTCCAGGTGAAAACCGATTTGCTGTTCCTGCCAGCGTTGTATCCAGAATTCCGGTTGCATGTCGACCTCATTTGCTCTGTCACACAAAACGGGCATATTATGTCGCCATGATGAGTGAGTCCACGTCATCCACACCTTACACCATTGAGGCCATGGAACTGGGCCCGATGGAAAACTTTGTTTACCTGATAGTGGATAAACAGACCCGCCGGGCCGCTGTTGTGGATCCGGCCTGGGACGTGCCGGCCATCCTGGCCAAAGCCCGTGAACATGACGTCACCATTACCGATATCCTGCTTACTCATTCCCACCATGATCACATAAATGGAATCGAGCAGGTACTCGCAAAATACGATGCACAATTGCATCTGAGCAAACCGGAAGCGGAATTCTGGGGCCGGGACATCGACACTCCCAGCCTGCACCACGGCGGCGATATCATTCAGCTGGGTAAAACCGACATTGAGATGTTACTGACACCGGGACACACGCCCGGCTCTGCCTGCTACCGGCTGGGTAATGACGTCATTACCGGTGACACCATGTTCGTGTTTGGTTGTGGCCGTTGTGATCTGCAAGGTGGCGATCCGGAAGTCATGTATGACACGCTGCGCCGCATGGCCACCGACCTGCCTGCACAAAGCCGCATTCTGCCCGGGCATAATTATTCCGTTACACCCACTTCCACCATGGCGGAACAGCTGGAAGGCAATCCGTTCATGCATTTTGACCAAAAGGATGATTTTGTCGAGTATCGCATGCATATTCACGATAAAGTGCGCGATGCCCCCTATCACCCCGTCCTGAAGTCCGCCCATAAACCTTAAAGATTCTCTTCACTCAGGCCGAACTTAATAAGGTGTTCGCCCGTTCGTTAAATCGGGCACCTTATTCATTACCAATTTCGCGGGATTGTCTATGGCGCTGTGTAAAAGTATAAAAACTCGAATTCTGATTGTGTCAATTTCCCTCGCAGTGATTCCGGTCATCGTGGTCAGTATTGTGCTTGGCATGCAGGCCACCGGGGCAGCTGATGAAGCGCTGGAAGAACAGGTGGAAAACCAGCTGGTAAGCATTCGCGAAATCAAGAAAGGCCAGGTCGAAAATTACCTGCGCAATCTTGAAAAGCAGATCAAATCCTATTCCATCGATGCTGCTAACGTGATCTACGCGCAAAAACTCAATACTTATTATAATAGTGACAGAAAATCTCTTACTGATGTTGGTGACCAGAAACAGAGCCTGCAGGATTTTTATAATGGCCAGTATGCCACCACCTATAAACTGTGGAATGCGGGCACGGCAAGCCAGACCAGTGCGCTGGTCGACAGTCTGGACAACATTGGCATCGCGCTGCAAAACAGCTTCCTGGCCGTGAATGATTCACCGTTTGGTGAAAAACATCATCTGATTAATCCGGAAGACGGGACCAGTTATGCCAACGCGCATGAGGAAAGTCACCGGGTTTTAAAAAACATGTACGGCAAGCTTGCCATTTCCGACATGTATATTGTGAATCCAAAGGGCGATGTCGTGTACTCGGTGCAGAAATACCCCGACTTCGCAACCAATCTCAATACTGGCGCCTACAAGGACAGTAACCTGGCCAAAGCTTATCAAACGGCGATCGCCTCTGAAGATTATGCCTTTGTGGCGATCAGTGATGTGCAACCGTATGCCGGAAATTTCAATCAGCCTGCCATGTTTATTGCCTCACCGATTCAGGACCTGGATGAGGAAGATGCTTTTGAAATTCTTGGCGTAATGGTATTCAAAATCGACCTGACACAAATCGACAGCATTATGAGTTCCGATGCCGGGTGGGAAAAAGTCGGTATGGGCCAGACCGGTGATGCCTACCTGGTTGGCCCGGATATGACATTGCGCAGCAATCCCCGCCAGTTGATCGCCGAAAAGGCGGCCTATCTCGAGTCATTACAGAAATTAAATGTCGATGCAAGCGTGCGAAGAACGATCGAATTACAGTCCAGCGCAATAGCACGTGTTCAGTCAGAAAATCCGTCCATCAAGACCGCCCTGGCAGGCGACAGTGGTGCCGCGCTGGTCAACACAGCTACCGGTCTGTCGGAACTGGTCGCCTACACACCACTGAAATTTAAAACCCTGAACTGGGCAATTGTCAGTTCTATCGACGCTGATGAAGCTTTCGCTGCCAAGACCGCGCTGGCGAATCGAATTAAATGGATTGGTATTATCCTGTCGGCACTGATGGTGGGCATTGCCGTGCTGGTCGGCACGTTGTTTGCCACCATGATCACACGTCCGCTGATTAAAGCCAGTCGCACCATGACGGAAATCGAACAGACCTCTGATTTAACTCGACGCATAGATGTGCAGAGCAAAGATGAAATCGGCACCATGGCCAACGCCATGAACAACATGCTGGAGAAATTCCGTAACAGTATGGAACGGGTTGCGGTGTCCACCACAACGCTGGCTACATCCTCGGAAGAAATGTCAGCGATCACACAACAAACCGGCGAGAACATTAATAAACAGTTCCTTGAAATCGACAAGGTCGCTACCGCTATCAATGAACTCACTGCCACGGTGCAGGAAGTGTCAAATAACGCCTCCTCTGCCGCGCACGCGGCCATGCAGGCAAACGAACACTCCGCCGATAGCCGGCGTATCGTGGAAACCAATATTCAGTCGATTGAAGACCTGTCTAATGAACTGGCCAGCGTCAGTGAAACCATTGATTCACTCAGCTCCGCCAGTGAAAACATCGGTACTGTGATCGATGTGATTAAAAGTATCGCCGAACAAACCAACCTGCTGGCATTGAACGCCGCCATTGAAGCAGCCCGTGCCGGCGAACAGGGACGCGGTTTTGCCGTGGTGGCTGATGAAGTGCGCACCCTGGCCAGCCGTACCCAAAAATCCACCGGTGAAATTGAATCGATGATCGAACAGTTACAAAAAGGTGCCCAGCAGGCTGTCCAGGCGGTCTCGGCAAGTCGTGAAAAAAGTCAGCAGAGTGTAACGCATGCCGCCAGTGCCGGCGATGCGATTGCGACCGTGACCAGTTCGATTAATGAGATAAACGACATGAATACCCTGATTGCAAATGCGGCACAGGAACAAAGTACCGTCACGGATGAAATCAACCGCAATATCACCACGATCCGTATGGCGGCTGAGCAAAGTACACAGGGTGCGGAAGAAACTACGACTTCAAGTGAAGAACTGAGCCGGCTTGCCGCCGACCTGCAGCACCTGGTTGCGGAATTTAAAACATCCTGATTACGGTGCGTATTGCCGCAGAATCAGTTTGTCACCCGTTTGAGTAAATTCAATCTGCTTCAGGAAATTCATGCCCATCAAAATGATTTCGTCACTGACATTCGGATTGATACTGGCCTGTAAATCACGCATAACGATCTCACCGACCCTGACCTCATTCACTTCAGTCGCATAGCCTTTGGCGAGACCGTTCGCCGTATAGAACTGCACTTCGTATAACTTTTTGAGACCGATTCGATCGGCAACCGTTTGCGGAATAGAAATACTGGTGGCACCGGTGTCGAGCAGGAATTCAACGCGCTGCCCGTTGATCTGGCCGGTGAAATTATAGTGTCCGTATTTATTGCGTTGCAGCACAACTTCACGCACACCGCTGCTATCGATACGGGTCTGTACCTGCTGATTGGGATTGCGCATGGCATCCAGCATATCGCCGAACAGGTAACCGAGCAGCGCGAGCAGGACAATCCAGAACCCGATCCACATGACACCGCTGTATTTTTTGTCGAGCGAAGGATGTTGATCGGGTTCCTGCATATTAGTTAGCGTTCAGCGACGATATAGACCTGCCATGATTCCTGGTTTTCGACCTCGGTGGCTTCAAAAAATTCCCCGGTCCCTTCCAGGAAGTCATCATCGTCTTCGTCTTCCTCAAAGATTTCCCAGTAGATTCGCACCTTGCTGAAGCCGGCCTCTTCCAGTAATTCCTTCAGTTCCGCTAACGACCATAAGCGCCAGTCATAAGTAAATGCCTTGTCCATGCGCGAACCATCCGGAAATTCAAAATGTATGTAGCACAGAATGTCATTGGTGATGGGATTGAATTTGGCATGCTGCCAGACGTATGTGGCATCGACTTCTTCCATCTCCGTGTCTTCTTCCAGCTCATCCAGGCACTCCGTACCGCCGAACATATCCAGAATCAGCATCCCGTCATCCTTGAGTCCTTCACGGGCTTTTTCAAAATAGCCACGTAGTTCATCACGGGTTTTGAAAATACAGAAACTGAAATTCAGACCGCAGGTGATATCCACCTTGGGTTCCGTCACCTTGCGTACATCATCATTGATAATGGTCAGACGTTTCGCGACGTCCTCACCGGCCGGCCTGATATTGTGTTCTTCGCCCCACTTCAGGGTATCCGCACAGATATCCACGCCAACCGCGGTTCTGGCCGGGTCCGACTTGCACCACTCGACTGACAGATAACAGGTACCACAAAAATCCTCTTTCATGGACATGGGTTTTTTACCACGCAGTTTCTGGTAGGTTTCCTCGAAAAATTCGACTTCATTTTCCGGTGCCTGCACAGCAAACTGGTACATGGTATGGCGATCAGCCAGTTCCGCCTGGCTTGGACCATCGTGTTTATGCTTGTTCTTCTTGTGTTTTTTATCTTTACCCATGTAATACTCCCGCAAATTGTAAGACTGTCGATAAACCCCGGGCGCCATTATAGGGCTTTTTACAGGGCTGTGGTAAAATCACCGCCCGTTTTCAGATTCAGACACAAAACGTGACTCACCATACAACAGCAGTACAGATTGGCACGGTGCAGGTCGGTGGAAATGCACCGGTTGTTGTCCAATCCATGACCAACACTGATACCGTCAATGCCGAAGCCACCGCACAACAAATTGTTGCGCTGGCCCGTGCCGGTTCGGAAATGGTGCGCATTACGGTCAATTCCGATGAAGCCGCCAAACAGGTCCCCGTCATTCGTGATCGGGTTATCCAGTTAGGAATGCAGGTCCCCATCATCGGTGATTTTCATTTTAACGGACACAAATTGCTGACAGAGAATCCGGCCTGTGCCGAAGCGCTGGATAAATTCCGCATCAACCCGGGCAACGTGGGCCGGGGCAAAAAACGTGACGAGCAATTCAGTCAACTGATCGAAATTGCCTGTCGCTACGACAAACCGGTTCGCATCGGTGTGAACTGGGGCAGTCTTGATCAGGCGGTACTGGCTCGCCTGATGGATGAAAATGCGCAGCGTAGTGAACCGCTCGATGCCAAAGAGGTAATGTACCAGGCGATGATCACCTCGGCGCTGGAAAGTGCAAGGCAGGCCGAAGTAATTGGTCTTGGCCATAATCGTATTATCCTGTCATGCAAAATGAGTGGCGTGCAGGACCTGATCAATGTTTACCAATCACTAGCTGGTCAATGCGATTATCCATTACACCTTGGACTGACTGAAGCAGGCATGGGCAGCAAGGGCATTGTTGCTTCAACCGCGGCATTGGCCGTGCTGTTACAGCAGGGCATTGGCGATACGATTCGTATATCACTCACACCCGAACCGGACGGCGATCGTAGCACTGAAGTGATCGTCGCCCAGGAAATCCTGCAATCGATGGGTTTGCGCTCCTTTACACCGCAGGTCATCGCCTGCCCCGGTTGCGGCCGCACATCCAGCACCTACTTTCAGCAACTGGCGCAGGATATTCAGTCCTATCTGCGACATGCGATGCCACAGTGGCGCAAACAATATAAAGGTGTGGAAGACATGACCGTGGCGGTTATGGGCTGCGTCGTTAACGGCCCCGGCGAAAGCAAACATGCGAATATTGGGATCAGCCTGCCGGGTACCGGTGAAAAACCGGTTGCGCCGGTTTATGAAGATGGCGTCAAGACGGTGACCTTAAAAGGTGACAATATTGCGGCCGAATTCCAGATCATCATCGAGAATTATATTACCCGCCATTATTCATAGCTGTCAGACTTAATCGCTGATGCAGAATATCGTGATAATCACGAATACGCTGTACATAAATTACCGGTTCACGTCCACGCGCGTATCCATGTTTTAGCGTCCTGTAATATTTTTTCTGACTCAGTAACGGCAGGACTTCGCTTAACCCTACCCAGGTATTCGGATCATTGCCAAGTCGTTGTGCCAGGGCGCGTGCATCATAAATATGTCCCATACCCACGTTATAGGCCGCCAGGGCAAACCAGGTACGATCCGGTTCCTGCACTTCTTCCGGAATACGATCATGCAGTTGTTTAAAGTAACGCGCACCACCATGAATGCTCTGTACCGGATCGAGCCGGGATTTTACATTCAGCTCTCGCGCCGTATTCATGGTCAGCATCATGATGCCACGCACACCAGTAGGACTGCGGGCATTTGTGCGCCAGTGTGATTCCTGATACGCCTGCGCAGCCAGCAACATCCAGTCGAGATCATACTTACGCGCTGCCGCCTTAAACTGGTCTTTATATTTTGGCAACACCGTATTGATACGCCGAATAAAGCGCCGCGTATCCACATAATCAAACTCTTCGGCATGACCGTAATAACGCTCCAGCAATGCCTCAAGTTTTCCGCTTTTTCTGAATTGTTTAAACCATTTATCCAGTGCTTTTTTTAAATCACCGGCATCTTCCGGAATCGCCCACGCCAGGGGTTCAGGGCGGGTCAAATCGAACCGTACGCGCAATTCCGGGTAATAACGACGATTAATTGCCACGATATTTGAATCAGCAATCGTACAGTCGAGTTTTTTTAACCAGACTTTTTCCAGCAGGGTTTCGGTATCCGCATCCTCCACGGCCTGCCAGCCAAGATCGGGAATATACTGTTGTAACCGCGTTAGCGTTTCATCGTAGCTGGTGCCGGACGGGACTTCCAATGAGAGACCCACCAGATCCTCTGCCTGTTTCGGATTGGCACCACCGCGCCGGCATACAACCTGCTGTTCCACTTCCTGATAGATCGGACCGAACGTAAAACTGTCATCCCGTTCTTCGGTAATGGTCAATCCGGCCGCGGCAATGTGCGCTTCTTCCAGTTGAATAGAATCCAGAATGTCACGAGTCGTATCCTGAACAAGGTACGTCACCTTTACACCAAGTGAACGGGCAAAGGCCTGTGTCATGTCATATTCCACACCGGACAACTCATCATGCAACTCATAATAGGTCGTTGGCGCATTACGTGTGACCACGATCAGTTGCTTGCTCTGTTTGATTTCCTGCAATAAGCCGGGATCGGGACTACAGGCTGTGACTGAAAACAGCACAGCTACCGTATAAAACCTGATGTCAGGCTTCCGGTTCCTCACTAACGACCTGTGCCCGCGATCGCAACCGCTGCAACCATAGTGAACCCCATTGATAAAGACTCATTCCGAATAATATACATATTGTACCTATCCAGGCTCTGGGGCCAATGACTTCATCATTAAAGATATGCCCGATTAACAGCGCGATAACCGGTGTCACCAGTGTCAGCAGTGCAACCTGGCTGGCCGGCATATGTTTGAGCAGGAAATAGTACATATTGAATCCCACCGTCGTGGCAATCACCGCCAGATAGATAATCGACCACAATGCCGCATCGGGTATGCTGGCCGGCCATTGACCGTCCAGTAATGCCCATGTCAGTAAATATATCGGCAAGGCAACCAGCATACCACCTGTTGTGACACTCAATACCGGTAAATCACCATGCCAGCGTTTCACCAGTACCGAACTCAGGGCGTGAATCGTCACCGCTACACATATGGCACTGATACCATAAACAACACCATCACTCAGTCGCATGCTGCGCCAGAAAATTACCACCAGCCCGGCCATACCAAATACGATGCCAATGACTTTAAAACCATTCAGGGACCGTTCTGACAGGATAAAATAGGCCAGCAATCCGGTAACAATCGGCGTCAGACCAAACACGACGGATATGAAACCGGACTGGATATATTGTGCACCCCAGTAAGTTGACAACATGGCGCCATAGATACCTGCACCGGCGGCTAAATAGGTAACAACCGCCTGACGGTGCATTGGCAGCCTGACGCGTTTTATATATGCAATCATCACCAGCACCAGGGCACCAAGCACCATGCGCGCCGTGACGCCGAACAGAAACCCGGGACCTTCCCCGCTCCACTTGATGGCCAACGGCGTGGTTGCCCAGATCAGCGTGACAATCACAAATCCTGCAAGAACGTTTATCCCTGTCGGCATTTTTTTATTGCTCCAGAATGAAAACGGGCCGCGATTTTGAAAAAGGCGGCCCGTTTGAATTTGCTTGGATTATTGTCTAATTCATTCAATCGGGCACGCAACACACGGCGGCCATCCAGTGAATGCAAGGACGGGCACGCAGTTGAGATTTAAGCTTGATGGAATGATTCATGCGTTCGAGTGTGCCCGTGTCATTTATAACTGTCAAGAACTAGTTCGTTACATCCGGTAACACGTCATGAATATAAAAGTAATGCCATGAACAATGCGTGGCTGAGGCTAACTGCTGCATAAAACTGTCCGTGGGAATGGATTCTTTTGGATACACATTCACGATACTGAAAAACAGTCGACTGCAGGCGCCATATTCGCGCCAGTCCCATTGCGCGACACTGGCGGCTTTACCGCAATGCTCGCATTCAAGCGTCTGCTGACATGACTTGGCCTGCTCGCTTGTCAGCGACGTGCGTTTACGGCAATGCGGACAACGCGGTCGTGCCATTTGTTGATCAACCAGGAAACGGGCTTCTTCAAATAGCGGGGTCAGCAGGACGAACGTAAACGATGCCCAGTCCGGCTGGCCGGCCTGTTGCGGTTCAAATTCCAGCGCCGGCGCACAGCCCATGAAGCTGAGATGTTGCAGAAAGCGTTCGCCAATGAGGTAACGATGTTCAAATGGTCCATCCAGCCGCTCGCCACAGATGCCCAGTTTGTATAACACCTCGGCCAGCACCGCCGGTGTCGGCACATCCCTATCCGGCGACAGGGGTCGAAATACCA
The DNA here is from genome assembly GCA_937967995.1 of uncultured Gammaproteobacteria bacterium. Taxonomy (GTDB): domain Bacteria; phylum Pseudomonadota; class Gammaproteobacteria; order UBA6429; family Thiohalophilaceae; genus CALBTB01. The sequence goes on along the minus strand of CALBTB010000008.1, from coordinate 92,168 downwards.
GTTGCCGAAACCGCTTGTTCATGATGATATCGCTTTGATCTTGCTCAACAAAGTCAGCAGCTTAGCATGATCGTCCACAGCTCAGGTACAATAACGGTGTTTGAATTCTGGCAAGAACCGATTTGGAGCATTCAATGTCTGAAATACCACTGAGTAAAGAAGAAGAGATTCTAAAAATGGTCAAGCGTGTCCTGACCGATGTTGCCAAGGACACCCACGTCAAACCCGGGCTAAAGCATCCCCTGTCTGACAACACCATTCTGGGTATTCGGGATTGCCTGGCATTGATCACCGCCCGTGAGTCGGAACTGGCCAAAGAAGCTGGTCGTGAGAGTAAAATGCGGCCGCGCTTCGTTGATGAACCGCAAAAGACCGTCGTGGTCCCGATCGAGAAATTGCAGCGTAAGAAGGACGATAGCTGAGTCGTGACGCCGGCGCACCCGGGCTACGATGAAATGCAACCGGTCCTGCTGCAAATCCTGCGGGAGAATGCAGCAGGCATCGATGAGTACGACCTGCTCAATCAGCTGGCAGAGCACTTTACGTTTTTTCGCATCAGCGGTCTCGACAGTCTGGCCCTGTTTCAGCGCCATTTCTGGCTGTTCCACTGCCTTTACCGTCTGCAGATGGCCCTCGGCGCCAGCAACGAGGGCTTCCTGACAATTACTGCACTTTCTATCCGGTTATATCCCTACGCACCCGACCAGACGGGACAGCTGGCTGAGCCGGACCCCCTGAGGACTTACTACCTGGATGCCCGCCACCTGACTGAAACCCGCGCCGAGGATGTGAATGAAATGCTGGGCCAGTTCTGGCACCGTCTGGCGAAGCGAGACACTCGCTCAGAGGCCCTTCGAATACTGGGCCTGTCAGACCCGGTCGATGATAAAACCATCAAACAGCGCTATCGAAAGCTGGTGATGACCCACCATCCGGACCGGGGTGGCGACCTGGCCACCATCCAGCTGATCAACGCGGCCATGACGGACTTATTTGGTGAATCCGGCCCGCTAAACCACTAAAACCACTCAATTTTTTACCATTTTCAGCCGATATTGTCCTATCAGCGAACCAATTCGTGTTCCTGTCAGATCGGGTTTGGCCATTCAAATGGATTTACACAGTCTACGTCACCGCTATGCCATGTTCAGCATTCTGGTTGGTTGCCTGATTTTAATCGCGGCCTCCACCGCCTACCTTGTCCTGCACCACACGCGCGATAAAGTCGCTACCAATATCGATTTACGTCATGCGCTGATCGCTCAAGGCCGCCTGATACGAAACACCCTGTGGCAAACCCGCGAAAGCCTGAACCAGCGACGTCTGCAATCGGCAACACTGCAAGACAACACATTAATACGACGCACCATTCAGAACACCACGACCAGTATCGAACAGTTTATTCGTTTACGCGGGCGTGAACTGAATCATGAACAGCAACAGCACATGCAGTCACTGCTCAGGCAAATGCGTGATCTTGAAGCGAGGGTGACGGACTCGATAACACCGCCCAGCCATTTACTCATACATGATCTGCAGGATGCCATGTTGTCCGAGGTGCTGAAACTCGAAGCCAACATTGAATCCAGCGCTTACGATGATGTCGACAGGCTGACGCAGTTGGCACAAAACCAGAGTTACACCATCTGGGCACTTGCCACACTCGGTGTGATACTGGTGGTCATCGGGTTCTTCCTGCTGGATCGCTATGTCCTGTCTCCCATGTCGCAACTGGCACTGGCCTTTTATGAAGAAGCAACCGGAAAACCGGATGTGGCGTTGCCACCGGCCAACACTACTGAAACACAACACCTGATTGCCGCCTTTGATGAAATGCGTAAACAGATTCATCAACGTCAGCATGATCTGGAACACCAGGCGCTACACGACGCCCTGACCGGACTGGCCAATCGCACCTTACTGCAGGAAGAAATTATTAACACCATCGCCAAATGCAAACGAAATAACAATACTGCCTGCCTGATCCTGATGGATCTGGATCATTTCAAGGAAGTAAACGATACACTGGGACATCAGGTTGGTGATCAGTTACTCGTTGAAGTCAGTCACCGTTTGCGACTGGTGCTGCGCGATTCGGATCTGATAGCCCGTCTCGGCGGCGATGAATTTGCACTGTTGCTGGACAATACGGCTGAACAAGATGCCCGCAATGTATGCCGTAAAATCCTCAAGGCATTTGAAAAACCCTTTAGTGTCGAGCAACAGCAGTTGCTGGTTGGCGCGAGTCTGGGTGTCGTGATTTACCCGCTGCACGGTCAGGATGCTGACACGTTAATTCGTCGCGCCGATGTTGCCATGTATACCGCGAAACGTTCACGCATCGGTTTTTGCATCTATGAAACAATGACCCACAATCAGGATCAGCAATATCAGCATTTATCGCTGGCAAATGAATTACAAAACGCCCTGCAGGATGAGGAATTATCGGTTTATTATCAGCTTAAATACGATCTTGCTTACTATGAACCGATTGGCGTTGAAGCCCTGATTCGCTGGCTACATCCGGACAAGGGCCCCATACCACCACAAAGTATCATTACAATTGCCGAGCAAACCGGCCTGATTACACGCCTGACTTTGTGGGTACTGGAGAAATCAATCGAGCAATGCGCACAGTGGCGCAGCGAAGGTGTCTACCTGAGTGTTGCCGTGAATCTGTCTGTTTACGACCTGCAATCACCGCGACTGGTCGATCAAATCATGCAACTGCTGCGTGAATACGACATTCCACCCTCCTACCTGGTCATTGAAGTTACCGAAAATGCCATGTTCGTCGACCCCATGAATGCTGTCGACGTATTACAAAAACTGGACGCCAGTGGTATTCGTATCGCCGTTGACGACTTCGGCACAGGATTCTCGTCGTTGCGCTATCTCAAACAATTACCGGTAGACGAACTGAAAATCGACAAATCATTTGTGATGGAAATGACGGATCTCGAGAATGACGCTATTATCGTACGTTCCACTATTGAACTGGCCCATAACCTGGGATTACAGGTCGTGGCCGAAGGGGTCGAGGATCAGATGACGCTGGAAATCCTGCAAAATCTGCACTGTGACATGGCACAGGGTTTCTTTATGTGTAAACCGGTTGCATCTGACGAGGTACTTAATTACATTTATTTAACCCCTGTGACACAGGTCACCACCGGCTGATCGCGTACAACCATGGAAAATATCATTAATGGATGATCTTGATGAGGAAGATCTCGAAGTTATCCGGCAACGGCTTGAAGAACTGCGCGTCGAACATCGCGACCTGGATGATGTGATTACCCGGCTGGCTGAAGACCCACTGGTCGATCAGTTACAGCTACGCCGCCTGAAAAAGCGCAAACTCGGGTTAAAAGACATGATAAGAAAACTGGAAAGCAAACTAATACCGGATATCGAAGCCTGAGTATTGCTAAAGCATGAGTGAACGCCGAAAAGAACAACGCCTGGCTATCAGGCTGGAAGTGGAATTAAAGTGCGAAGGACTTGAATGCTTTTTGCATAGTAAGGACCTGAGCAGTAGCGGGGTCTTTCTGGAAAAACAGGATGACTGCCTGCCGGAAGTCGGCAGTATTGTGCAGATTCGGGTCAAACAGGATTTTGCCGATGGCTTGCCGCCGATGGTTCGGGCCAAAGTGGTACGTATCGAAAAAGATGGCGTGGCACTAGAATTTATTGATGAATGACCCGGCATCGAAATGGCTGAGAAACCACATTTTGTTCTTGCCACCACACCGGCCTGTCCCCACTGCCCTGCCATAAAAAAATTAGCCCGTGATTTTGAACAACAGCAATTGCTGGCGTCACTCGAGATCATCGACATCACCCAACATCCCGAATTCGCGGCACAACACAACATACGTTCTGTTCCCTGGTTCAGGATCGGCGATCTGGAATTTAGCGGCAGTCATAGCGGTGCCGAAATCAAGCGCTGGATAGAGCTGGCCCTGACACACAAAGGTATTCGCCAGTATCTTGTCGAACAACTGGAAGCCGGTCAGCTCGGACGGGTTGAACAACTCATACTGCAGCATCCCGACTGGCTGACAATTGTATTACCTGTGCTGGCCGATCCCATGTCCCCGATTCAGGCAAGAGTGGGACTCAGCGCCCTGATTGAAGGTCTGCAGGATCAGGCATTGCTTCGCAGCCTGCTCCCTGGTCTGACTGAATATGCCCGGCACGAAGATCAACGGGTGCGCGCTGATGCCTGTCACCTGCTTGGCTATATAAAAGATGATGCGGCACACCAGGTGCTGGAGGAATGCCAGCACGATAGTGACGCGGATGTACGCGAAATCGCGCGTGATTCACTGGCTCAATTGCGCCAGGATCTCACGTAACGCCTGTTCATCAATCGGGAATGCCAGTCTGGCGTGTAATTCATACTGCGACTCAAGCTTTTGCAGCTGATCCTGAAATTCCTGTTCGTAAAAAACGATAATCTTGCAGTCATCCAGCCACTGCATGGTCGACAGCAATGACTCCAGGCTGCTGGTACGATCGCGAAAATCAGACTGAAAATTGAATTCCGCCACAACCACCATGGGTTTCAGTTTCTTCATGGTTCGAATCGCGTTGCGCACTGAATTTTCCACATGCACGGTAAAACCGGCCGCCTCATACAACGGGGTAAAGTTCGGGTAGCCGCCCAGTTCAATGACCGATAACAGGTGTTTGTGTTCTACTCGCAAATCGTCATCTCGGTTATACTATACGGAATTGGTGGCGTATATTAATCGACAGAAAGGGTATTGCAAATGCCATATTACTTATATCGAATCCATGCAGGTCCGACGGATATCGTCAAAAACCTGGAGCTGGTTGAGGAGTTCGAAGTCTATAAGGAAGCCCAGACTCGCGCCAAACAACTGCGTGCTGAGCAGTCTCCCGATGACGACTCCATGATCAAGGTGATGTTCGCCGATAACCAGTTACAGGCTGAAGAACAGCTGATGGAAAAGCGTGAAAAGCCCATTCTTCGAGAGTGGGAGAAATAAACCGCCGGCATGGAAGAAAACGAATATCGCGATATTTACCACAAGGTTAATCAATGTCGTTGCGTGTTCGAAAAAAGCATCCTGTCACGCCAGACAATGTGCAGCCATGCACACCGTTTTAACCTGGCAGATCGCGAAGGTGTAACCTGTAACGAGCCGGCCCTGCACCCTACCTGCAAACAGTTTCTCGACACCATGCGTGCCAAGGCGCTGTTTGCGCTGAAACTGACGAAGATTGATGGCCCACTGCCGCATGCCAAGGAAGTCAAGGTACAGACGGGCAGTCTGCTGGGCCTGTTGGCAATTGTGAAACAACAGACGAGTATTAACCAGGTCGACGATATTATCAGCCTGTTACAACAGGCCGAAATGCAGTTCGGCGGTCTGAATGCCTTTCCTTATGATGAATTAACACGGCGAATAGTCCATTACGAGGGCCGGCAAAAACGGCGCCGCCCGGCCGGTAAACCAGCCGAATAAAATCAGTCAGGGATTCAGGTGCCAGTCGTAGGCACAATCGAGATGAGCCCGCACTTCCATCAGGCCCTGCAATCCGCCTTCTACTATGACCTGCAGAGGGGGACGTTCCTCAAAGCGTTTGTTGGTTTGCTGTAACCAGAGTATGCCCATCGGCGGATTATGCGGGTAGGTTGTTCGCAATGCATCAGCAATACCAATAATGTGTTCCACGCGTTCATAGACAGATTCATCATCCGGGAAAGGTGTGTTATCGCGGTACCGGCGTAAAGCACGTAATGGTGTACCACCTGGCAGACTCAGTACTGACATGATGTGTTCCCCGCTGAGTCCCCAGCCATCCAGGATTGACATGATCGAGCGGGTCAGGGAAACACACTCATCGTGATTCATATTTTTAAATGCAACTGCACTCATGCTCTTACCTGTACGCTCTTAACTGTCCACCTGGACACCGGTTACGAACTGTATAGTGTATATGGTAGACTGCTAATATACAAACCGGCGCCTGCTTAACAGGCATAAGCCAACCAACAACTTATTGAGATCACTAGAAAATTCCTATGTCACAAAAGTATCCTGTCGAACAGGCCAAAGACCTCAAATCCGGTCAAATGGCCTGTGTAGAAGTAAACAATCAACGTATCGTTATCGCGCGTGTTGACGACCAATTTTATGCCTTTGAAGAACTGTGCAGCCATGAAGACTTTCCGCTCTGGTACGGCGCTATCAAGGATCACCAGGTTGAATGTTCGTTACATGGTGCCCGTTTTGATATACGTGATGGCAAGCCGACATTTGAACCGGCTACCCGGCCAATCAAAACTTTTGCGGTGAGTATTGAAAACGATACGCTGCTGGTGGAACTGGATTAACTATCGCTGTTCTGATCCTGCTCCAGCCGTGCAACCGGATGATCATCGAAATTAACAATCACCATGCCACAAAACTTGCCACTGGAATAAATTTCCACCCTAAACATATGTGCATGGCGATCGATTGAATAACGTTTTCGAATCTGCTTGCGCGATATATCAATACCATCTTCACTTCTGATACCGGTACGAGTATAGCCGATCACGTTAACGCGATAACCTTCTAAAGGTAATACCTGGAAAGTTTCCCTAACATTGACGATATCACCGAGTGAAACGGTCTTAACCTCACCATCCACCTGCATATCTATCTGGCTAAGACTGTCATCAAAATTATAAAACTGTGGTACCAGACGTGTCACTGAGCGGTTACCGTAACGAACATGGAATGCATTTTTCTTGTCCAGCACAGCAATTAGCGGATTGCTGGCGACATAGTTAATCGGGGCATCTTTTTTGATCGGCACATAATTAAGCCGTTTACGGGCATTTCGCATATCAAGTCGAATTCGATCCCCGTACAGTGCGAGCCGAATATTTTCATTGATCTGTTTATTGACGTTTTCAAAGGTCAGATCAAATTTTCTGTCATATTCGATGCCCAAAAAATCAAGAAAACTTTCAATCATTAACAAATGATAAAACGCACGGTAGTGGGTATCGAAGGTTTTACTCGCCTCAATCCCGAATGCCGACTTGCCGTTCTGGATAGCATAATAGGTCAGCGTCTTTTCCATTTCGCGATTACCGAGGCGCGTCTGCGTGTTCTTCACATGATAATAGTGCCCGGGACGATTTATACGCACGTTACTCCTGTTAACGATTTGACTGGCAATTCGCCCCAGATCACCATAGTCGACACCATCCACCTGTTCCTGGTCGATAATCAGACTCTGCCCCCAGCGATTGGGGTTACGTTTTCTATCGACATAGACCGGACGATAAAAGCCGCTGCCATCATGTAAATTCAGAATCAGGTCCACCTGCGGGTTGGTAATAATCTTTTTAATCTTCTGCACCAGTTCAAATTCAGGATCGCTGGACTGAATGTCCTTGAACTTGCGGTTCATATCACCGTGCACGCCGCGCGAGCGCTTGATAATACTTTCAAAGTTGAGATTGGGAACAACCCACACTTCACCACGCGTAATGCGGTATTCGGTGGTTAACAACGAGGCGGCATTAAACCCGCCGGGTTCATCACCCTGTATACCGCCGATAACCAGCAAGGTTGGCCCGGGAATACCTGAAGCATGTTTGTGCAGGGTGAACTCCCAGCTTTGTGCAAACACCACGGGCGACAGAAGCAACATCAACAATATCAGCAGTGATTTACGCATCCTTAACAACCTTGATGTGCCAGGGTTCGTGTCGAACACCATATGGATTGGCGTAGGGATAACGCATTTTAATCAGTCCCATGTCCAGTAATTGCCGGTAAATCCCGGTCTTTGAAAAAGCGCTGGTAAAATTGGCCGCACCAAGTCCACGCTGCCCGACATCAAAATCGCCGATGCCATGGTAGGAATGCCCGGGTGGTGCCAGTGATCGCGCTGCACGTGACAGGTTACCACCGGATTTACTGGCCTTGGCCAGAAACAGGTGTAACTGTTTAACGACACCCCGAATGCCGGAGGTCAACTCAAGCTGTGTACCAATTCGTTTACGCATTTTTTCATACACGGCAAGCGCCTCACCCCGGTACAGGTAATGACCACTGCCCGGAATTTTCCTGACGTCGCGACGCTGAATAGTATCCGTCAACGAGGCCGACAGCCGTTTACCGAGAAAACCGTATTGCTGTGCATCAACGTGATAAATCGATTCAATAAATGCCATCTCAGCGGCTGTAAATTCACCTATGGCGGAATAAAGCCGTGCATAACGACGCGCACGATCAAGATCAATCAGGTTAAAATTGCCATAACCGACATATTGCTGTACACGTGTCAGGCGTTGCAGACATTGCCGTAGTAAACGCAGTTGCCGACGTTCGAGATAGATGTCATCCCGGTAATCGTGTTCAAAGTTTTCCGCTTTTTTGATCGCGTCACGAATGGCGCTGTCGTGGTCGGCCTGCGGCGAGTGAGACGGACCATTTGGGGCAGAGCTGGCTGAGGGAATCCACAACGAACAACCGGATGCGACGAGTGTACCCAGAAATTCACGGCGGTTGATTACTGATTTATGACCGGCCATACAGGAAATGTAGCAATTTTTATATAATATGTCTGTCACAAATGATTGATTTTGCTGAAATTCACCACGACAAAACCTTATGACGCCCGAGGAATTTGATCAACAATGTCGCCAGACCGGTAAAGACTGGCAACTCATCGATCTACGCGATGGGCACTATGCCCGCTTCCGCTTTAGCGGCAAATTTGAGGAAAAACCCCTGATCTGGGATGCACATTTATTTACTCTTGCCTATTATTTTAATAATGTAGTGGAGACAGGCCAGCATCAGCAAACGGCAAGACAATTCATCGATGTAGGTCAGGTTGATGACTTCGGACGGCGAATAACTATCGCCCTGAATATTCCGGAAATAAATGAACCTGCCATCGCTAAAACCATTATCATGGTTCGCCAATACAAACGGCTGGCAAGCGGTCGCTACGAGTATGGTGAAACTGTAAGAGTAGATAAGCATGTCTAGACTGGTCACGGTTTCTCGTGCCGCCAAACTGGTTGGTGTGTCACGGGGTAATTTACAACGCCGAATACGTGATGGTGAAATTCAGAGCTTTGAAGGGATGGTGGACCTGTCCACCCTTGCAGAGCACTTTCCCAACACCAATTTCGAAGATAACAGCATGCTCGAGAAACTCGAGCGCATTATCGAGAATGCGGCACGTAAGGCCAGAACGGCCAAGACCACCACGCTTCCGCCTGACATGGAAACCTTGGCAACACGGGTCAATATCCTGAGCGAGGAACTGGTCGAATCCAAACTTGAAATCAGTATCTTCTATAATATATTTGATAAACTGAAAAGCAGGTTAAACCACCTGGCCAAAAACGAACCCGGTGCCGCCAACGCAATTCGTGATTTACAGTCGTGGCTGTTAAAAGAGATCGAAACCGTTGCAGATAAAAAATTCGAACAATTTCCATTACTGGCAACCGACACTTTCCTGCGTATTATGGCCGCTCAGGTAAGACTGGAACCTTCCGGTCATGAATTCTTTGTCGAGGGCTCTAACAGCATTCTCGAGTCCGGTCTGAGTTCGGGGCTGGCCCTTAATTACGGATGTAGTAACGGCAACTGCGGAAAATGCAAGGCGCGACTGCTGTCCGGTGAAGTCAAGAAAATCCGTAACCATGATTATGTCCTGAGTGAAAAAGACAAGATACAGGGTTATATACTTACCTGCTCCAATACCGCCGTCACCGATGTGATTCTGGATGCCGATGAAGCAGGCAGTGAAAACGATATACCGGAGCAAACCATTTCTGCCTGGGCCAGAAAGTCCGTTGTCGTCAATGACAATACGCGCATTCTGCATGTTAAAACACCGCGCACACAACGACTGCGCTTTCTGGCCGGTCAGCAGGTCAAGCTGGAAATACCGGGTATCGGCACCACCCATCGGCATGTGGCCAGTTGCCCATGTGATGACATGAACCTGCAGTTCCATATTAATCGCGATGATGAGAATGCGTTTGTTAATTATGTGTACAATCAGTTAAGAACCAATGATGTCATCAATATTATTGGACCATCCGGACATTTCGTTTTACGCGAAGACCAGTCCAACCCGATTGTATTTATTGCCTTTGGACAGGGCTTTGCACCGATCAAAAGCCTGATAGAACATGCTATGACACTCGATGTCACAGAACATATTCATTTGTACTGGGCAGTGACTGATGAAGATGACCTGTACATGCATAACCAGTGCCGTTCCTGGTCAGATGCATTTGAACGCTTCACGTATATTCCGTTAATCGCGACAGAAAACAATATTGTTGACGCCGTCGCTGCACATATGCAGGCGGAACTATCCGATCTGGGCGATCGCCACTTTTATATTGCCGGCGCACAGAAATATACCGACGAAATCAAAAACGCCCTGACAGATCAGGGCGTAACGAAAGAAAATTTATTTATCGAACCAGTCAGGGATTGACGTCACTCCGCTTCCTTGATCCACATCGTCAGACCATCAATGACTTTCTGGGCCTGATCAGCACTACTGATATTAAATTTGGATTTGGGACGATACGAGCCTTCGCGTTTCTGATAGCGCCGAATCGAATACTTGACCGGTCCAAAATCATTCTTTTGTCGATCCCAGTCCTGATATTTGAACATGATCGTCGACCATGCACCTTTGGTAAGGATGATCTTGTCCAGCTCCTTGACTAATTGTTGTCCATTTTCAAAATAGTTCATGGTGATTTCATCAACCGTTTCAGCCATATGTCTGTTCCTGTTTCATACGAGTAAAATTTTTACAAGCTTAACCGCAATACACAAAAAAATCAGCCCGGAATGTTATTTTATCCATTGTGGAAAGTCGGCGGCAAATTTATCAATCCATTCCCGGGCCGCCTCCTGGCCAGTTAACTCCCGACCTTCATGGCGTGCCACCTCGCGCTTGTAATGTTCGATATGGCAGATCTGCTCGACCATGCGGGCCACAAACAGGTCATTCTGGTTCACAAACTCCACACCAATTACATAGTGTCCCTGCTCTTCGTGACAATGTGTGACAATACCTTCGGCGCGAAACGAGGGATCCACATAATCGATATTCAACTGGATAACCGTTCCGGTTTCAACGGGGGTTGCACTGTCAAAAGCCAGGCCACCGTGACTGATGTTATTTAATCGCTGGTGGTTATGATCCTTGTCCGAGGCAGTCTGTATGTGGACAGGTATATCGGATGGATGTCTTATATAACTACGCATGGTTATCCCGTCAGGTAGTCACACCCTGTATAATGTTCGCCTTTAAACACTACTAATAAGTTTAGCAGTCCCTGTAGCCATGATCGAGCCATCTTCTCGACCGTTATTCAGCGCCCGCCACCGTCGCGGTATTCTGGTCTCACTATTGCTGAGCGCTGCCATTTACCTGGCTGTCGTCTTTTATATCGGTTATGACGATGTTGCCGCCGTGTTTTCCCGCACCAGCGTGCTGTTCTGGGTGATCCTGCTGGCCTGTTCCTTCAGTAATTATGTGATACGGTTCATACGTTGGCTGTGGTATGTGAAGGTTTTCGGCTACCGCCTGCCAACCCATTTGCACTTTCTCTACTACCTGGCAGGTTTTGCCCTGACGACTACCCCGGGTAAAGCCGGTGAAACCATCCGTTCCCTGTTATTACGTCCGCATGGTGTTACCTATCCGATCAGCCTGGCCTGCTTTTTCACGGAACGTTTTCTGGATGTTGTGGTAATCGCCTTACTGGCCAGTCTGACCGTTTTTGCATTTCCAGACTACCGTTTATTTGTTGTTGTCATGACCATACTGGTATTGCTCAGCATCCCGCTGTTACGGTCCAGTCTGTTCATCAGGGCATTACATGCCATGTCGCGACAAATTACCAGTCCACGCCTGAACCGGTTTATTCAGCATGCGCTAACCCTGATCGATTCGGCACGACGCCTGTTAAGCTGGCCAAAACTTTTCGCCGGTCTGGGAGCAGGTATGCTTGCCTGGTGTATACAGGGCATTGCCTTTTACTACCTGTTACTGACACTGGGACTGGATATCAGTCTTGCTGTTGCAATGGGTATTTATGCCATCAGCCTGCTGGCCGGGGCCGTCTCGTTTATACCCGGCGGTGTTGGCACCACGGAAGTGGTGATGGGACTGTTGATCTCGCTGTTAGGTGCGGAACCCGCTGTCGCCGTCAGTGCCCCTTTGATTAGTCGTCTGACCACGTTATGGTTTGCCGTCGGACTGGGATTGCTTTCTGCGACAGCACTGGGAATAAGTCGTCGTCAACCTTAACGGTTTTGCATGCGCTGCCGTAATCGCTCGCGAAACCGCTGCCGTTGTTCCGGTGTCGCATTGCGCCAGCGTTCACGCATGCGTTGTCGTTCTTCCGGTGTAGCTTCACGCATTTTCCTGCGCATTGCTGCACGTTCTTCGGGCGTAAAATCACGCATGAAGTTTTTAACATTCTCCCGCTGTTGTGGTGTCAGATTTTGCCATTTGCGACGAATTTCCTGCTGACGTTCCGGCGGCAGACCGCGATACCAGCGATGCAACTTGCGTAATTCACGGCGCTGTTCAGGTGGCATATCGCGAAACCGTTCAAAGCGCTCACGCAAGCGGGCCTTTTGTTCCGGCGTCAGGTTACGCCAGCGTTGAAAACGTTTTTTGGCGCGGGCTTTTTGTTCCGGTGTCAACGTGTCCCAACGTTTGGCACCTTGCTGCAATCGGGCCTGCTTTTCCGGCGGCAATTGCTGCCAGTCTTCCTGCATGGGTTTGAGTATCTGTTTTTCGCGATCACTCAGGCTGTCCCACGGAATCGATTCTGAAGCCAGAGCAACAGAACCGGCAGATAACAGGCACAAAACCAGCAACAATTTATTGATCATGCTGTTTGTCCTCCTGTTGCGCCGATTCGGTAAGTTTATTGAATTCGTCGATCTCAACAGGGTCGACAAACTCCTGATCCACCTCAACACCTTCACCAAGGAACTCGATGAACGCCATGTCCGGTGTCGTGTCATCGGCCATGGCCGGCGAAGTTGTATGTAATACCAGACTGAGCATAAGGCACCTAACTGGTACGCTCCTCAAATGCCAGCCACTGATAAAATTCCAGGTTTTCGTAGAGTTCAAGATCATCCCCGGCTGTAAGTAAAGACATATCATCAACTTCCTGAAGCATACCATTATCGGCCGGGTGTAAGGTAATCAGGCTCACTGCAAGTATGGCGACACTTGCGGTGGCAGCAACACTCGTCAGCGGTATCCAGTGACGTTTCGGTTTGCGTAATTGTTCGACCGCATCATGCCGTGCAACACGTAAGGCGCGTAACGTGTCCTGATCCAGATCATCGACAGACTGATCAAGTGTCGTCCTGATTTTATTTGCCAGGTCACTGTCACTGTTGTGTCGTTTGCTCATTGCCAATGTTCCTCGAGTTCCTCTCGCAACCGATGCACGGCGCGTGAATAATGGGTCTTTACACTTCCCTGACTGATGCCCATGGCATCCGCCGTTTGTGCCACGTCCAGTCCTTCCCACTGACGCAGCAAAAAAACCTGTTGTTGTCTGACCGGCAACTTGCGCAGGACTTCATCCAGTTTTCGCATCGCGCCGTCCTGCATTACCCTGTCCTGTGGCTGGTGTGTGCCCGGCTGCGCCACCTGCTCGAGCGCATCTTCCTGCTGCTCTTCATCCTCATTGCGCGAAAACCATTGTCGCCATCGTCGCCGCACTGTTTCACGCCGGTGCCAGTCCGTAATCGCATTCTGTAAAATACGTGTAAACAGCGCCGGCCATTCTGTTGCGTCCCGTTTTGCATAGCGCCGTACCAGTTTGAGCATGGCGTCCTGTACGATATCAAGTGCATCGTCCTGCCGTGACGTCGCCAGGTAAGCCATGCGATAAGCGCGGCGTTCCTGACCCGCCAGGAATGTATCCAGTGCACGAGATAAGTGCTCGGCATTCTCCGACAAGCCGTTTCCCCCAGGATCTGCTCAGTGAGTCGTAACGATACCACGTTCGGATCGCGATGACCGGCCTGGCTCAGACCGGTCATCACCAACCTCATTAACGGTGTGACCGTCTGTGTACACGATTGCCGACCCGATCCAGGCGACGATCAACCCGCTGACCGCGACGATCCATGCGATTGTCGATACGATCACCACGACGATCGAGACGATTGTTGATGCGATCACCTTTGCGCTCGAGGCGATTAGCCAGTTTGTCGCGACCGTGATCCCGTGCATGGTCGGCACGACGATCCATCCGATCCTCGATGCGATCACCTTTGCGGTCCAGGCGATCGTTAATCCTGTCACCACGTCGATCGAGCCGATCCTCGATACGATCACCCTTGCGATCCAGGCGATCCTCAATCACGCCTCCCTTGCCATCAGCCAGTGCCGGGCCTGACAGAACACCAGTGATGACGGCGCTAATAACATACGTTGCTACTTTCATGTTTTTCTCCTCATGGGTTGAACCAATAACGTCTGTTATCAGGTTTAACGCCCCACGCAGGATTTGGTTGACAGCAAAATCAGCCGTTTTCGGGTCATTCCGGCTGCGCCACCAGGATCAGGCTCTCAGTGAATATTTTTGCATTTGGAATCAGTATCTTACCTTCCTCCGTCGCCAGCTCGGTGTAGCGCAAATCCACATGCGTCACCGTGCCCTGAAAATTCAGTATGCGAATGGTCTGGTTGAGCCGAAACGGCTGATAAAACAGGATCTTGACTCCCGCCAGGCTGTTGGACAGCACATCCTTGAGGGCAAAACCCAGCGCGAAACCGGTCAGCCCGAGACCGGCGACCATCGCTGATACATTAACGCCCAGTGTGCCAAAAGCAGTGATCAGTCCAATCACCACCAGGGTGGTCCGCAAGGCTTTGGCGATGAACACCACCGCCTGTTTCTGTTCAGGTAAGCGATTTCTGGCCAGACGTATCAGAATACGCTTCATAATATGCCCGGCGAACCAGAACAGTAAAAACAGCCCCAGGGCCCACAGCAGCTTTGGCGTATAATCAACCAGCACGATTTTCATTTGCTCTGCGATCTCTTGCATGTCGATACCTTTGTTTGTCTGACAGTTATGTATGAGAAATAAAAAAACCCGCAAACCGATAGCAGCCTGTCAGCTACATCGTGGGTGCGGGTTAATATGTTTGATTATTATTATTTAAGAAGGTGTAACGTCTGTGGCTTGCAAGCCTTTGGGACCCTGCTCTACTTCATAATTTACGTTCTGCCCTTCATTGAGTGTCCGGTATCCATCGGACTTAATCGCACTGTAATGTACGAATACGTCGTCCCCTCCATCCTGCGGTGCAATAAAACCGTAACCTTTGGCATTATTGAACCATTTTACTGTGCCTGTGGCCATGATAATTACCTCAAATTGCTACTATTCATAGTCCTGCATGCCCCCCTTTCTCCTTCACAGGCGAAAGTCCACATACAGTTGGCCGACAGTATAACCCTCACCATTAAAAAAGCCTATGCAGATCTATCAGAAATTAATCGCAATACAACTGTTTTAGTATATGCTTAAATTGTTGAATGACTTCAGGCAGGCAGATTTTCTTCGAGAAAACGTGAATAATTTTCAGCACTGATGATTTGTGTGCCATCGCAATTAAACTGAATCCGTACAATTGACTGCACGATATTGATAGTGATGTTGCGCATATAATAACTGGGCATCTCACGCAGTGTTTTTAGCGTTGAAATCACCGAAACAATTTCATCCTGGGCCATTGGTTTCCAGTCCTGACTACGCTTGACCATAATATTACGCCAGTAACTGGGCATCGCCTGGTACACTGTGTGATTACGCAGGTAGGCATAACTGTCACGAATCAGTTTTATCTTGTCGTTATAATCCACTTCCGGAAACTGACGCTCGATATAAGCGTGATCCACCATTTTTTCCGCATCATGAATTTCCTGCCGCATCGGATCAAACACGGAGTTAGTACGTATCTCGCCATTGTTGAATCCGACGAACAACTGGTAGGTACTTCGGTTCAGCAGTAATTCCTCAAACGATGGCATGAGTAAATCGATGTGCTGATCAACACTGGACGTATAGCGCTTGCGTTCACCGGTGGTTTCGCGCATGGAGGGATCACCACGAATCCCGATTTGCAGGCTGGAGGCATTCAGACCGGCAACACTGACAATACTCTCTTTGAGTACCAGCTCTTCGATCTCTTTGTCCTGTTCCGGGTTAGCGTGTTTCATGACCGCTATCGTAAACAAATCTTACACGGAACGCTGCGACCGATTACGCAACTTTTTACGTCGGCGTGGTTTTTCCGGGCCCGGCGGTAATCCGGTGTGCTGGGTGAGAAATTTTTTACCCGCTCGTTTGTCGCCGGTTCCGGCCGGTTGCCACTTTGGTACAAGATGACGTTTGCCATTTCCAATCAGATCCGACCGCCCCATGCGTTGTAATGCCCGTCGCAGCATTGGCCAGTTATTCGCATCGTGATAGCGCAAAAAGGCCTTGTGCAGACGACGCTGTTTCAATCCACGTGCGACATTCATGCTATCACTTTGATGTGTCACTTTCTTTAACGGATTTTTACCGGAATGATACATGGCCGTTGCCAGTGCCATCGGTGATGGTAAAAAGGTCTGCACCTGGTCAGCACGGAACCCGTTTTGCTTGAGCCACAGCGCCAGGTTAAGCATGTCTTCATCTGTCGTTCCCGGATGGGCACCGATGAAATACGGAATCAGATACTGTTCCTTGCCGGCCTGTTTCGAATAGCGATCAAACAGTTTTTTAAATCGATCATAGGTCCCCATACCGGGTTTCATCATCACTGAGAGCGGTCCCTGTTCCGTGTGTTCCGGTGCAATCTTCAGGTAACCACCGACATGGTGCGTCACCAGCTCCTTTACATACTCCGGTGATTCCACCGCCAGGTCATAACGCAATCCGGATGCAATCAGGATCTTTTTAATGCCCGGTAAGTCACGCGCACGGCGGTACAACTTTATCAATGAATGATGACTGGTATTTAAATTTTTACAGATGCCGGGGTAAACACAGGACAAACGACGACAGGCCGATTCAATGTCCGGATCTTTACAGGCCAGCCGGTACATATTGGCAGTGGGTCCGCCAAGATCTGAGATCACACCGGTAAATTCCGGCACCGTGTCGCGTATGGTTTCGATTTCACGAATGATGGAATCTTCCGAACGGCTCTGAATGATGCGACCTTCATGTTCGGTAATCGAACAGAACGTACAACCACCAAAACAACCGCGCATGATATTGATGGAAAACCGAATCATTTCATAGGCAGGAATTTTTGCATCACCATATTTCGGATGTGGTCTGCGTGTATACGGCAATTCAAATACCTGATCCAGTTCTTCCGTTGTTAAAGGAATCGGCGGCGGGTTGATCCAGACATCACGATCACCATGACGCTGTACGATCACTCGCGCGTTACCCGGATTGGTTTCCAGATGAAAAACACGTGAGGCATGTGCATACAGAACCGCATCTGATTTAACGTCTTCATAGGCGGGAATGCGTATCGCGGTTTTATCGCGTGGATGTCGGGGAATGCGGTGTTCAAACCGCACAAGCTGTTCATTTTTACCCTGCGTTGCAGTCGCACAGTCTGACTTGTCCTGCATGGCATAAGGATCCGGGTGAGGATCAATTTTTCCAGGCGTATCTATTCGCGAAGAATCCAGTTCCGCCCAGCCTTCCGGCAATGTTCGCTGTACAAAAGCCGTACCGCGAATATCACGAATGGAATCGATTGCTTCGCCCGCTGCAAGCCGATGCACGATTTCGGCGATCTGACGTTCCGCGTTACCGTACACCAGCAGATCCGCTTTACTGTCCAGTAATACTGAACGCCGTACTTTGTCCGACCAGTAATCGTAGTGAGCAATACGACGCAGGCTCGCTTCGATACCACCAATGATAATCGGCACATCCCGGAAGGCTTCACGACAACGCTGCGCATAAACGTTGACGGACCGATCAGGTCGTAAGCCGCCTTCACCATGCGGTGAATAGGCATCATCACGACGAATTTTACGGTCTGCCGTGTAGCGATTGACCATGGAATCCATGTTACCGGCCGTCACACCAAAACAGATGTTCGGTTTACCCAGGCGGGCAAAATCATCCACCGATGTCCAGTCAGGCTGCGCAATGATGCCGACTCGAAAGCCCTGTGCTTCCAGCACACGACCAATCACCGCCATGCCGAAACTGGGATGGTCGACATACGCATCGCCCGTGACCAGAATCACATCGCAGCTGTCCCAGCCCAGGTCCTGCATTTCTTCCAGTGACATGGGTAATACCGGCGCCGGACCGAATTTTCTGGCCCAGTGTTTACGGTAGGAAAAGATGTCTTGTGCAGCCTGCATGGTGGGAACGTCTGGTCAATAAAAAACCAATTATATCACAGTTCGGGAGTACCCGTGCCGGGCCTTACCCGGGATAGAAAGTCCCGTAACGCGTCCTCATAACCGGGACTGAGCCTGAAGCCATTATTGTGATCACCATTGAGCCGGTAAAAATACTTGGGGGAGCTGGCCCGCTCAAACAACCGTTGTGAATGATGGAAAGGGACAAGTTCGTCATCTTCGCTATGAATGATGAGCAGTGGCGAGGAAATCTGGCTGATGCGAGACAAATTGTCATAGCGGGTTCGGGTCAGCCACCTTATCGGTAACCACGGATACAATTCCGCTCCCATATCAGCAATCGAGGTAAAACTGGACTCCAGGATTAAACCACCCACCGGTTGCCTGAACGCCAGTTCCGTTGCCACACCCCCACCCAGCGAACGGCCAAAAACAATGATCTGCTCTGGCGCAAAACCTTTTTCACGTAACCATGTCCAGGCAGCCTGTGCATCCTGGTACGTGCCCAGCTCGCTAATCTCGCCGTTACTTTGTCCGTAACCCCGATAATCAAAAATTAATACATTCTGACCCAGGCGATGAAACACCCGTATGGTCTCCATGCGATGCGAAATGTTACCTGCATTACCATGACAGACCAGGACGACGGATCGCGATCGTGAGTGAGGAATAAACCAGGCATGTAATTGCACCTGGTCCTCGGTCGTGAGTGTGACATCGTCAAAAGCCAGTCCAAGTGACTTGTCTGGCGTACTGACAATTTGCCGGGTCGGCATGTCAGGTAAAAAAATCATGCTGTCCTGCATGAAGTACAACCAGGCGGCCATCAGGATATAAAATACACCGAGTACCGAACCGATTCGAAATAATGATCGAAGCATCACCATAAATCACTTGTGCGCGAAGGCATCCCGCTCGACACGACAGACACGCACGGCATAATCACGATACCAGTCACGTTTACCTCGCTGTTGTGCCTGCACATGTTCGGTATGTTGCTTCCAGTTTTGAATCGCCGCTTCGCTGCGCCAGTAGGAAACAGTAATACCCCGGCCTGACGATTGTACTGACTCAAGCCCCAGAAACCCTTCCTGCTGCCTGGCCAGTTCAAACATTCTTGCATCGGTCTGGTCATAGTCCTGATCATTTTCCGTTCGTACTGACGTGAATATCACCGCGTAATAAGGTGGTGGTGGGCTATCCAGAAAAACGTTACTCATTCACGACTCCCCTGTGATATTACGACCCTTTACCGGCCAGTATGGACAAAATAGCAGTCTGATCAAATTCGACGTACTGGTCCTGTTGTGACATGAGGTCGAAATAATACTCAACCGCGGCACGAATATGGCTGCGTAACCGTCGGCTGACCGTGCTGGTATTCGTGGCGGCATCAAACTGCTTTATGAGCGAATCGCTTGCCACAAGCAATGCTTCACGCGCCGACTGGGCACATTCCGATCCACCCGGTGGATAGGCCGCATTTGCATAAGTCTGCATCGCCTGCGAAATCAATTCTATAGCAGGATAAGGCGCGTGCAGCGTCATTTCTTTCATCGTTTTTCAAACCCCACTGCTTTCACTATAATGCTCGCCATTTTTAATTCCCGGGTTCCATCATGAGCAAGCTGATTTTCGATACCGACATTGAACACTTTGAGCAACAGGTCATCCAGGCTTCACAGCATGGACCTATTTTAGTCGACTTTTGGGCCGGCTGGTGTCAGCCCTGTCTGGTCATTGCCCCGATTTTACAACAGGTCATCGACGACGCCGATGGCGATATACGGCTCGCCAAAGTGGAAGTTGATGAAGGTGAAAACATGAAACTCGCCGGGCAGTACAAGGTACGTGGTTTTCCCACCATTGTCCTGATTCATAAAGGCCAGTGTCTTGGCCAGTTCAGCGGAGTGCGCTCACAGACTGATATCGAACTGTTTATCGATGAACTGCTGAATTACTAAATTCAGAAATTAAGCGCTTTGAAATATGGAATCCAGTAAAGGATAAATGTGATGGCCAGAAACAGGTCGACCAGCACGATCACCGTGTAATATTTTCTGGTTTCGCCACTTTTGTCAGAACGATAGACCGCACTCATCATCGTATCAAGCAGCAACAACATGAACAGAATCGGTGACATAACCGGTGCCAGCAGATTACTGACCATGGCAATCCCTTCAAAATTCACCGGACTTCCCGGAACAGGACGCAACAGCATATCAACAATCACCAGTGTGATAAGGGCCAGTCGTAACGGACCGAATGCTTTTAACAGCGCCTTGATGCTCATCGTCTACTAACTTTAGTGGGTTTTACTCAGGGATGAATCAAACTGGACATTGACGGTATTGGTATGTTCCTTGTCAAATACCAGGTCAAAGGAAAATTCATCTTTCACTTCAAATGCCTTTACCTGCTTCAGATCAGGTAACCGTGTCGCCAGGTAAGCGCACATGGCGGCAATCATACTGTCCTGTTCGTTAACGACAGCATTAATCAAATGTACAGCCACATACTTGGCCTTATCCTGCAAATCCGGTTTATCAATTTTCTTGCCACCGAGTTCAATGCCCTGGTCCATATCATGGTCCATTTTATCCAGGAACTGTCTCTGGTGACCGGGCAGGCGTTTGTTCCTGTCATACTCGATGACAGCCTGTCCATTGACAACGACTACAAGCTTTGGGTTTGGGTTCATGCCGGGAATTATATCGGAATTGTCGAACGATGGAAATCTTGTAGAATGAATCGTGACTCAGGTCTGTTTCAACTGACGAGTCTCACCGTAATCCTTGAGATAGGTTTCAAATTTACCCAGTGACAACGGATGGCTGATATGGAAGCCCTGTGCAAAATCACAGTTCCAGGTTTTCAGCCAGCTCCAGATCTGATCGCTCTCAACACCCTCGGCGATAACCTGCAATCCGAGGTTATGGGCCAGCTCAATAATAGAGTGAACAATGGCGGCATCACTTTCATCACGCATCATGTCACTGACAAAAGACTTGTCTATTTTCAGCATGGACACCGGCAACTGCTTGAGGTACACCAGTGAAGAGAATCCGGTACCGAAATCATCGATAACAACGTGCAGGCCCATCGACTCCAGGTTGGTCAACACTTCACGGGCCCGCTCCGGTTCGGCCATCATGACCCGCTCGGTAATTTCAATCATCAGGTAACTGGCCGGCAAACCCCACTTTTCCAGTTTCTGCGTGATGGTCAGGGCGATATTGGCGTCCTGAATATCCCACACAGAAAGATTCACTGACATGTTGATTTTGAAACCAAGGTCATGCAATCGCCGGCAATCACGTATGGCGGTATCCAGGACCCAGTTGGAAACACGTTTTATCAGACCGGTCTGTTCGGCTGAATTGATAAAGTCGTCCGGCATTATCAAGCCGTGCTTGGGATGGTTCCAGCGTATCAGTGCCTCCGCACCGGTAATGTCGCCACTGTGCATGGATAACTTGGGCTGGTATTCAAGGACAAGTTCGCTGTTTTCAATTGCACCACGCAGTTCAGACAGTACAGATAATTGCGATACGCTGTGTTCGTCACGCTCGTTATCGTACAGGTTAATACCGGTATTGGAACGTTTTGCCATGTACATGGCCACGTCGGCATGTTGCAGTAACGACTCCGCTGTCTCACCATGACTGGGAAAGATCGCAATACCGATACTGACACCTACATACAATGAGTGCTCATATACCTCATAAACTTTTTCAAGCTGTTCATGTATCGCACCGGCAATACGTAAAGCATTCGTGTCGTTTACATTTGCCAGCAGGATCGCGAATTCATCACCACCCAGCCTGGCGACGGTATCCGAATCACGCAGTACACCCCGTAAACGGGCGCCGACCTGTTGCAATAATGCATCGCCGGTCTGGTGACCCAGTGTGTCATTAATTTCCTTGAACCGATCCAGGTCAAGCATTAACAGGGCAAGACTGCGTTTACGTCGCTGCGCACTCAGGATGGACTGGTTGAGACGATCCATTAATAACACCCTGTTAGGTAACGACGTCAGTGAATCATGCATGGCGATATGTTCGAGCGCCAGCTGACGGGTATGGACCTGTTGCCGTAATTCAGCATAGGCATCATTCAGGTCGCGTATTTCAATGGCCTTAACTTCCGGCAACTCATCAACTTCATGACCTTTTGCTTCCGCCTTGAGACTACGCGCGACCCTGGCGATTGGCCTGATAAAATTGATTTCCAGAACAATCAGGCTTATTACGGAAATTAACAGTACGAACAGGGCCATGCCCCATAAGGATTTTATAAATGTATGAGAGGCCTGTGTTTGATCGACCAGGTCCATGTCTGCCGACTGTTTGAGTGCATCGTCAATCAAATTGAGCTTTTCATATATTTCATTGAATAACGGATTAATCACATCGGCAACAAGTGGAATATCGGCGCGCCACAGCCCGGAAGCATTAATCGCCTTGACTTCATTAAACCCCTGGTTCCAGAGGACGGAGAGCCGATCTATTTCCTCTATCGCGAAGCTGACTTCAAGGTCCAGATCATAGCGGCTGTTATAGCGGTTTAGCTGTTTAACTTTTTGCTGAAAATTTCGGAACAGTATTTCAACGTCATTAATTTGTGCTGACAGGTTTTCTTCATATAGTGAACCAGTTCGGTTTATCAGGAATAAGCGATAGGCATTGATGGTTCTGAACCACAGGTCGCGGGTCTGTTGCATTAACACCAGGATCTCACGCTGATGTTTATTTAATTTTTTAAGATCATTTTTTGCATAGAATTGCAGGGCGTTGTCTGTTTGTAACTGAATCTGCTGATTGGCTATCAGCATATCGCCATTTGCCAGGCGCATCGCCGGATACATTTTATTGGCGGTTTGTCGAACCTGCATAATTTCATCACCCGCCGTTTTAATGCTGTTGATAACCGGCACAATGCCATGTAATGCCGGCAGCATGCTGCTTTCGTTGGCCCACTCGGTCTCAAGCAATAAATTGACCTGCCGTGATGCGTTTGCCAGTTCAGATTCGAAGTTCTTGCGGGACTCTGTGGTTGGGGAAAGCAGGAAGATATCCAGCGCGTTATCCGCCCGAATGATGGAGCGACGTATACGGTGATTAATGTCGGCGACCTTGATGCGCTTTTCTATTTTGTCAATGCGCTCTGATCCGGAACGTTCCACCCACATGCCGGTCAGCCAGGTATAGGCAACGATGACACCCGCCATTAATACAGCAAGAAACAGGTATTGCTTGCGAAGGCTTTTCGCAGCAAGAAAGTCTTTAAATGCTTTCATAGGAAAACGGCGGCCTGACTAATATATAGGTAATATAGTCAGTCCCGCCGGTTGAAACCAGTAATGTGTATAAAAAGTAAGGGATTTGGTTAATTTTTTACCGGCTGGGTATCATTTTCACGAATGAATTCATCAATAATTTCAGCTGGTACGGCACCGGGTTGCGCCGCTTTCAGGGTGCCTTTGCGGTCATAAATCAGGAAAGTAGGCGTTCCTACCCAGCGACCGCCGGTGAGGCTTTCATACATGGCGGCCACCTCTTGCGGTTCACCAATCAAATTTGGATAGGTAACATCATGCCGTTTGATAAACGCCTTCGCGTCATCAAGTTTTGCCTGGCCATCGAGAGTCACTCCCACGACCTTCACACCTTTGCCCTTGTTTGATTCGTAATACTGGATGTACTGCTCGGCTTCCGTGTTACAAACATGGCAATCCGAGGCCCACATGATGACGACAGTCCAGTCGCCCTTACCCGTGTAATCACTCAGCTTACCGGCTTTTCCATCCATGCTTTTCAGCCCGGCATGGGCAAACGTGACCAGACTCATTGCAAAAAGCAAAGACAGACTATGCAGCATTTTTTTCACGGTGGTGACCTCGTGCGGTATTTTTCTGTTTGACGTTGTTGACCAGTTGAAGTTCAACTAATCGTTATCGACTTTATCGATGGCATGTATCATCGCACAGTTGCCGGTGACCTTGAAGCGTACATCGTAACCGCTTACCCGCATGCCATATTCCCTGTCCTGTTTACCATCATGATAGGCCGGGCGCGGATCCTGCTCGATGAGCCGCACAATGAGTTGAGTAAAACCGGGAATTGTCCTGCTGATATCCATGCCCTGTCGCCTGACCGGCTCTGTCATTTCTACAACCAGGGCATGATTGCTCAGCGCTTGCAGGTAACCGTTACTTGCCGTTGTAATACAGTCCGCATAAGGCAGATACGGCTTGATATCGATAACCGGCGTGCCATCCACCAGATCGCAACCACTGACTGCCAGTTGTAAACCCTGAGACGTTCGTTCAATACCATCCAGTCTGATCACGGACAGGCCGATCGGATTGGGACGATTCGGGGAACGTGACGCAAACACACCAACCCGAGCATTTCCTCCCAGACGCGGCGGTCGAACCGTTGGCTGCCAGTGTTTTTGTTCACGTGACAGTTGATGAAAGACACTCAGTACCCAGATATGGGTGAACGTCGTTAATTGCTCAAAGGCTTCATCACGATCATAAGGCGGGACGATTCGAATCGTTGCGCTGAGCTCCATCACAAGGCCGGACTGGCGAGGCAAACCGAACTTTTCCTGACATGGACTGCTGATGTAACCAATGCGCTCGAACGACCAGCTCATGTTTTACATGCGCAACGTCAGAACCCGTTTGATTTCATCGTCTGTCAGGACGATCGGGTTGGTTTTCATACTACTGCCACGCGAATTGGCAACCACCTTGTCCAGAGCGGACATCTCCACGCCAAATTGCGTTAACCGTGGTAATGCCATTTGCTCGGTCCAGTTTTGCAAACGTTCGATTAATGCAGCACGCGATGCTTCCGGCGTAGCATGGCGTCGCTCACATATAATGTCACCCAGTCGGGCATATTTCTGTAACGCCATGCCCTGCGGATCACGTTCAGTCAAAGCCTCGATATTCACCAGCGTGGCTGCTGCGACCAGCGTACCGCACACCACGCCATGAGGTATCGGATAAAATGCACCTAACGGTGAAGCCAGTCCATGCACTGAACCCAGACCAACCTGCGCCAGCGTGATACCGGACAACATGGCCGCATAGGCCATTTTATCCTGAGCATCCTGTGCAGCATGGCCCTGTTGGTACCAGTCAAGTAATCCGTCCCGTGCCGCACGTAAACCACTTACCGCCAGTGCATCCGTCATGGCGTTGGCGCGAATCGAAACATAGGACTCCATCAACTGGGTCAGGGCATCCATGCCATTGGCGGCAATCAATTCTTTGGGACAACCGGCAAGCAGAGCGGGATCAACAACAGCGTACTCGGCAATCAGTTTTTCATCCCGAAAGGATTTCTTAAAACCGTTTTCACCCTGCACGCTGAGTACGGCATTCTTGGTAGTTTCACTGCCCGTACCGGCTGTCGTTGGTACGGCAATAAACGGAACAGACGGCCCAGTATAATCAAGCTCAGGACCCACTCCTTCCAGAAAATCCATCACGCTGTTTCTGAGTTTCAGCAAACCGGCAATCGCCTTGGCGGCATCCAGCACACTGCCACCGCCTATTCCGATGACGACATGTATATCCTGTGCAGAGTATTCACTGACAACTTCATCCACGTATTGCGGTGATGGTTCACCACTGACAGTACAATGCTGCCAGGCGATTCCCAGTGACGAGAGCTGTTTGATGAACCATTGCCATTGTTGCGTCGCCTGAATGGAACCGGCACCGGTGACAATAATGGCCTGATTGCCGTATTGCTGAACCAGGCCCGGTAATTTTTCAAACACACCGCGGCCAAATTCAATTCTTGGCAGGCGCGATATACTGAATGAAGACAGATCGTTCATGACATTATTCGGCGGGATATAATCCATTATATGCAATGCCTTCACGTGGCGAGGCCATCCAGTCCGAAACGGTTTCACGCCATCTCAGATAGTGTTCGGTCTGTTTATGCGCCGCCGCATCATCAGCGCTGGCATAAGCTTCGTACAGAACAAAACGCGCGTTGTCGGTGGCAGACTGCAATACATCAAAACGTCGATTGCCCGATTCTTTAATACTGTTTTCGTGATTGCGGCGGGTTGCGGAAATGAAGTCATCAATATGATTGGATTTCACATGGACATGTACGATGGTGACATGCATTTTTTCTCTCCCTGCAACGATATTTTTCAGCAGTATACTGAGCAAGCTGAGTGACGCAACGCAGGTCTTTCTGAAATCTTTTATATCGTTTTGTGACGCTATGCACACTGCGGTAAAACATTTACAAAAATTAACACTTTCATTATCAGTAAGTTAGAAATGACAATTAAATCATACTAGTATAAGGGGATTGTTAACTGATTGTTTTACTACGCGCGTACTGGCTTAACAGACAAACCGCCGCCGGTTGGCATGATTCACCGGATGCCGATAAAATCGCCACGCAGTTGTAGTTTTTAGGAGCAATAATGGAACGCAAGAGTTTGTTAGGCTTATTTTCTCGCCGATCCAGCAATACTGACCGTCGAAACAAGCCCCGTATGCCCAAGAACCGGGTAATCAAAATTCTGGTCGTTGATGACTCCCGGACGGTGGTGCATAGTCTACGCACGGTCCTTGAACAGGACGGCTACTATGTCATGGAAGCCTACGACGGAATGACAGCCATCGAGCTGGCCAAGGCTCATCAGCCCGATCTGATCCTGATGGATGTCATCATGCCCGGCCTGAATGGCTTTCAGGCTACTCGTAAAATCCGCAAGGACCCTGCCACACATAGCATCCCGATTATTATCATCAGTGGTACGGAACAACCCACCGAACAATTCTGGCTGACCAAGCTGGGCGCCAATGATTTCCTGGGCAAACCGATAATTCGTGGCGACCTGTTCGGTAAGGTGGAAAGCCAGCTTTATCCCCGTCAGGTCGTCGCCTGATTACCCCTATCTGACTGAAAAATCGCTTAAAAGCGGCAAAACTTCCATTTCTGTGACTCCGGTCACGCGATCCCAGCGATATCCATAATCAATGCAGGGACTTTAGCGCTTGCAATTCCCATAGGCACTACGTCATTATGAACCCTCCCCCCTGCAAAATTTAAGGGCATTCGGAGGAACGCATGAAAACCATCAAATTCGCCACCTCACTGCTGGCATTCGGGCTGACACTGGCCCTGAGTACGCCTGGCATGGCGGTTAAACAGAACAATAACACCCTGACCTGGGCCGGTTGCGGCATTACCAAAAAAGCCTTCATGGCTGAGCTTGCCAGGGCCTATGAAACCAAGACCGGCGTGAAAGTCGTGCTCCAGGGTGGCGGTGCCACGCGAGGTATTCGGGATACCGTCGGTATGCGCATGGATCTGGGTGGCAGTTGCCGCATGAGCCTGCCACAGACTGACCGTAAAGAACTGCACGCCAACCTGCATCCGGTTGCCTGGGATGCACTGGTTCTGATCACGCATAAACAGAATCCCGTCAAAAATCTGAGTACCCAGCAGGTCAGGGATATCTACCTGGGTAAGATCACTAACTGGCGCCAGGTCGGTGGTAATAATGCCCCCATTGATCTTTATATTCGGCGCGGCAAAATTTCCGGCGTGGGTTATACCATTCGCCAGTACCTGTTCAAGGATTCCACTGTTGACTTCGTCACGCGCTCCAAATTTGTTATGCGCTCATCCGGTCCGCTGGAGAAAGCCGTAGAAAAGAATAAAAACGCCATTGCCATTACCGGTGTCAGTTCGGCACGCAAACGCAATGTCAAAATCATCAGCATGGATAACAAGTCGCCAACGTTTGATAATGTCATGCAGGGCAAGTATGTGCTGTACCGGCCACTATACCTGGTCACCACACCAACGCCTTCGGCACAGGTCAAGGACTTCGTGTCATTCGCCATGTCAAAAGAGGGTCGCAGTATTATTCGGGATAACGGTACCGTCCCCTACCGGGATGCACCTAACCTTATGTCAAAAATGCTGATTTACGGATTCGACG
Source organism: uncultured Gammaproteobacteria bacterium (assembly GCA_937967995.1). Classification (GTDB taxonomy): domain Bacteria; phylum Pseudomonadota; class Gammaproteobacteria; order UBA6429; family Thiohalophilaceae; genus CALBTB01. The sequence continues at coordinate 63,703 of CALBTB010000008.1, read as the reverse complement.
TGCGTTAGTCAGATTCGGTGTGCTTCAGACAGGTAGTCATGGCTGCCCATTTCAATTAGCCGGCTGACTGTTCGATCAAACATGCCAATCAGCAATTTCCCTTTGTAAAGATCAGCCGGCGCTGCCTGCGCCGTGCTGATCAGTTTGACGCGGTGGTCATACAGCGCATCGATCAGGTGCATAAATCGTTTTGCGGCACTGTCATCCGCCGGATGAAATACCGGAATGTGACTGATAAACACCGTATGGAATAACCGGGCCAGCTCCAGATAATCACTGGCTGCACGCGGTGTATTGCACAATTCGGCAAAATCAAACCAGACCAGATCGTCGACCATAGCGCGTGTCATAATTTCCCGGTTATTGATGAGCAGGGGTTTTTCATACTCGATGGCCGTGGACGGCGCCATTTCCTGAAACCGTCTCAATAACATCTCCTGATCATCCATCTCCGGTCGTACAATGTAGGTGCTAGCTTTTTCGAAAAACTCGAGCCGGTAATCCCGACCATCTTCCAGATCGATTTCAACCATATAATCATTCAGCAACCTGATGGCATCCATAAACCGTTCGCGCTGAAGTCCGTTTAGATATAAATTGTTAATGCGAGTATTGGATGTCGTGACCAGAATCACCTGGTTCCTGAATAAAGCCTTGAGCAAACCGGATAACAGCATGGCATCGGCAACATCGGTTACATGGAATTCATCGAGACACAGAATGCGGGTTTTTTCCGCCAGTCGTTTACCAATAATCAGTAATGGGTCGGGTGATTTTGGCAATGCCTTTAACTGACTATGCACATCCAGCATGAAGCGGTGATAATGAATACGCATTTTGTCTGCACGGTCAATGCATTCATAAAACATATCCATCAGGTAGGTCTTGCCACGACCAACGCCACCTACCAGGTAAATTCCAGGAACAGGTTTTGGTTTTTTAAACAGGCCCGCCAGCCATCCCGTTTGATGATTGCCCGAATGCAGTACCGCTTCATACAGAACCTGTAATGCATCGACAGCCCGTAACTGGGCCCGGTCCCTGTTGATCCGTGACGCCTGCAAGTCCTGTTGATAGCGTTGTTTTGGTGACATAGATAATCGTATTATATAGCGCCTGAACGGAAACCACTATGCAAGCTTATTTCATGCGACATGCTCATACCAATTTCAATGAGCAGAACCTGTGTAATGATAATCCACTCACTGATGTGCATCTGACGCAGACAGGCATTCAGCAGGCCAGACAGGCTGCCGGGAAACTGCGGGATTGCAAACTGGAATTGATCGTCGTCTCCGAATTGCCAAGAACACGACAAACTGCCGAGATTATCAATGACGATCACCATGCGCCCATCGCAGTCAACCCCACGCTGAATGATATTCGAACCGGGTTTGATGGGCGTAGCGTAGATGCTTACTTTGAAGCCGTAGCGGATGATCCCCTGCATAAATCAGTGAATGGCGGCGAATCCCTGCTGCAATACAAGCAACGGGTATCACCATATCTGGACTGGTTAAGGCAACAGCCCTACACCACCACGCTTACCATTGCGCACGAGGAAACCCTGCGCGTCATTTATGCCATGCTTCACCAGGTTCCTGATAACCAGTTACGCTCCCTGCATTTCAGGAACTGTGCGTTTTTTCACGCCAATATATGATCAGACGACCTGGCAGGCTTCCTCAAACTCAAGTCTGGGCCCGCGTGGATACAGCTTGCTTTCATCGCCATAGCCGATTGCACAGATAAAATTGGACCTGACCTTGCCATCCGGAAAGAAGGCCTTGTCGAGTTTGTTTGCATCAAAACCGGACATTGGACCGGCATCCAGTCCCAGGCTGCGAACCGCCATGATAAAATAGGCACCCTGCAATGAACTGTTTCGAAATGCGGTTTGATGAATTTTTTCATCTTTTCCGACAAACCAGCTTTTGGCGTCAGTATGGGGGAACAGTTTTGACAGTTTCTCGTAAAACTCCAGATCCATACCAATAATCGCTACAACCGGCGCAGACATGGATTTGTCTACATTGCCTTCATCCAGACAGGCTTTGAGTTTCTGTTTGGCGCTGTCTGAAGTGACAAACACCAGCCGTGCCGGACACGAATTGGCACTGGTCGGACCCATACGCATGAGATTGTAAATTTCCCTGAGTTGCGCTTCAGTAACCTGCTTGTCCTGCCAGCCGTTATGACTGCGTGCCTGCATGAATAACGTGTCAATTGCCTGCTGGTCAATTTTCATTATTTATCTCCTGCGTGTAACTAGTTCAGATCTTTCGGACGTGTGATGGATATCAATTTCGCTTTATTCAGTAATGAATCCCATTTTTGTGGCATCGAAAATTGTGCCAGACAGGTAGTGGTCATCAGTTTGCCGTTCTCCGTCAATGGCGGCGCACGATCGCTAAGGTAAGTAACCAGATCATCCAGTCCCGGGTTATGGCCGACAAGCATTACCGGCGATGGTGAGGATTCAATATCTACAAGTATCTGCAGTAACTTCTCCAGGCTGGCCAGATACAACTCACTGCTATACTCGACGGATGATTCGGACAGGCCGCACATATTGATAACAGGCTGAACCGTTTCCACTGCTCGCGTCGCCGGCGAGCAATAGATCGATGCCGGGCAAAATCCATTGTCTTTTATCCAGCGTCCCATCCGAACTGCATCCTGACGACCACGTTCATTTAACGGTCGCTGGTTATCAACGAGACCGGCATGATCCCAGTCGGACTTGGCATGCCTGAGGATATACAGCAATTTATTCATAACACCATAAAACCGGAATATTAATTAATGCAACGATGTCGTCTGTTCACTCAGCGATTCAATCAGCGCCTCGATAACATTACGTTCATTTGAATCGGGCTCGAGTTCGATAAATCGCTGTAAATCGGTCAGCGCTCCCTGCGTATATTCCATATGATGATAGACCATGCCGCGATCACGCAGTTCACCGGGAGATTCAGGGATAATGGAAAGAATCATCTCGATCACGGTCAGGGCATGCATTACTTCCTGTTTCTCTATATATATGTTCTTCAGGTTGCGTAACAACCTGACAATAATAAACCTGTTGGCTAACGGCGTCAGGTAATCCTCTATCTGCTGTGCATTTTCAACGGCCGTGCTGGATTTGGCGAGTAACTCTAACAATTTGTCAGTATTCAGTTGCTCTGCACGATTGAAAGGATCCAGCACCACTTTGCTGTCATCCACGGTAATGCCCACCAGGAAATGGCCGGGGAAGCCGATTCCGTACATATCCAGGCCAATAGATTCTGCCAGTCGCATAAACAAGATAGACAAGGTTATCGGTATACCTGTACGTGTGTCGATGACTTTGTTGAGAAGGCTGTTATCAGGAGAATAGTAGTCCTGTACATTTCCATTAAAACCAAGCTCGTTGGCGAAATAATCGGCCAGGCTATCAAGTTTGCTCTGTAAAGATTGTGCAGTATCAATTCGCTGGATCAGGTTTCCGGCCATATCTTCCAGCTTGTGAATATAAACCTGTCGCTCCAGTTTCGGTTGAAGTTGCTCGGCTACCAGTAACGCCATATCCGTCAGCGACCAGTCCTGTTCCGGGCGTTGCAGATACTGATACCATTCTGGATGAATTTTTACTTCCATAGTTTCATAAACTTATTAACCGAAACATTATGATATCGTGTTGTGGTTGGGCTTTCCATGCCTGCCCGGTTAAGGTTAAATCACCTACTACTACAAAGGACTCTAAATCGCGCATGACACTCACCGGAATGGATAAAAAATGCTTGTACAGCAAGCGCTTGCCAAGTAAATGGATGAATAAGATCCTGGTTATCGTTAAAATGCGTAACGTCGATCAACTTTCGGGGTAAACAAGCCTTACGATGTCAGCGCCGGCCAGACTCAGTTACCATATCATCACCGTCATCTCTGCAGCCGGCCTGATCGTCCTTTTCTGGTTCGTATTTAATCCTTTCAAGTCAACCACGGAACTGGAGCAATTACGTTATGTTGGTGCTTCGGCCGGCCGTATGATGGAACGTCATCTGTCCTTTTATGAAGGTTATGATGAAAACACCAGTCTCGCCGAGCGTGCCCTGCATGAATTTCTTTTTGGCACCAGAGCGCATGTTCAGAGTGAAGTATTAAAGGCCTACGAGGAAGTACTGACCCACCTTGAACAACACCCGGAAACCGCTACGACCTGGGCGATACTCAACACACGCGCCCGCTGGCTGATTACGATTGCCGAACTCGGTGATCGCCAGACATTAACAAATGCCCTGCAAACTTTTAATAACAACCCGGAAGAGGAAGTAATCGCAGAAGCGGTGAAATTTGCCTATTTCGAAAACTACGAAGGCTTCAACCCGGAGATCTATACGGGTGCGAGCCTGGTTCCGAATGGCTGGGCCAAAGATCGGCTTCAGTTGAGTATTTACACACGTCTCGATAAACCGTATTTCATCAAACTGTTCGATGATCGACTCAAACGTAACGGCCAGCGCCTGCGTCAACACGTCTTGCAAATGGCGCTGGCAATCTCACTGGTGATTATCGTGGGTTTATACATGATGATACGTTACCGGGTTTTTCATATTCCCTCTCCCTGGACCAGTAACATCATGAATACCCCCTGGAACTTCTATGAGGGTTTTTCTGTGGCAGTCCGGGCCGCATTTTTTGGATTGCTCATCTGGGTCGGATTACATTTACTCTCGACACAATTTTTCAGGCCAAATTTTTTCACAACATGGAGTACGTTGTTTGCTTCAATACCGATGCTGTGGCTGATTCAAAGAAACCTGCTGGCGCCACGCGGCATGAACCTCATTTCGGCATTTGGCCTGAGTCTTAACCGGAACAGTATCTTACCGTTCCTGACGATTACCGGATCGTTACTGGCGCTCGAATTAATCGGCCTGATCCTGATAGGCTGGGGCACCTGGAAACTTGGCCTGGGTGGACACTGGTCCGCGGGCATTCAGGAACGCCTGGTATTTGGACCAACAGAGGTTGTACTGCTCAGCCTGATTAATATCATTATCTGGACACCCGTGTTTGAAGAAATCGGATTTCGTGGGCTGTTTTACACCACACTGCGTTCACGCCTGACGCCAACCATTGCGATTGTAGCCAGCGCCGGATTCTTCAGTGCACTACACCTCAAGTCACTGAACAGTTTTCTGTCAATTTTCTGGACCGGGTTAATCCTGGCTTATGCCTATGAGCGATACCGCAGTTTGTTACCGGGAATCGTGATTCATGGTGTCGGTAATCTACTCTACCTGAGTACCATACTGCTCTTTTATCGCTGACAGCTAACAGGCATAATAGCGCGCCATGAATCGAGTCAAAATTTTCAGCACCGGCACCTGCCCTATTTGTGACAAGACCAAAACCCTGCTCACGAAATGGGGCATAGGTTATGAAGAGGCGCGCGTCGATCTGGATCGAGAACAGCTCAAGGAAATGCTCACTGCCACCAACGGTGCCCGTACGGTTCCGCAAATAATGATCGACGGTAAATGGATAGGCGGCTTTTCCGATCTCACCGAATTACATATGGAAGGCAAGCTGGACGAACTGACTGGCTGAGCTTACGATTCGGCCATCGCTGCCACGACATCATTCCAGGTCAGGGCCAGATTATCCAGATTGTAGCCACCGCCACCCATGGCCAGGAACCGACCTTCACATAACTTCACAGCAAGCTCACACAACCGCTTTGTCACATGGGCATGGACGCGGGATGTATATTGTAAGTGTGTTATTGGATCCCCGCTGACACTGTCCACCCCACATTGCAATAAAATAAATTGCGGCCTGGCTGACACCACAAAAGCCTCGACCTTTGACCATATATCGAAAAACAGCTGATCATCGGCATACATCGGCATGGGAATATTCAGTTTGGTACCTTTTGCTGCGTTTTTACCGGTTTCTTCAACAGCACCGGTTCCCGGATATAAAAAACGTCCGTCTTCATGAAAATCCACATAACATAATGCCGGATTATCCTCGAAGCCGTAAAAAACACCATCACCATGATGTGCGTCAATGTCCACATAAGCAACGCTTTCGAGCCCATACACCTGAAATAGTTTCTCAATTGCCACACCACAGTCATTGAATACGCAGAATCCGGCAGCACTGTTGCGACGCGCATGATGTAATCCCGCAATCGGAATAAAACTTCGCTGGCACTCACCGCGCATAATTCGATCCACACCATCCAGCGTCGAACCGACTACAAAACAGGCGGCTTCGTATATTCCCTGCCGAACCGGTGTATCTCCCCCATCGAGATAACCTTTACCCTGATCGGAAGCGGATTTAACAAAGTCGATATAGTTACTGTCATGAAACAACCGCAGGTCATTACTGCTACAGGATACCGGCTCACACACCGAAACAGCATTATGCAACCGGCGGCGGTAAAACTCTTTTTCAAAAGCAGGTAGCCGCTGTGGACCAAACGGATGCGCTGCGCCGAAATGGTAATCGGCCAGTGGCTCGCCCAGATAAACACAGACCTGTTTATTCATTTATGGTCTTTGCTGGTGACTGATTAATTTTGCCTCTGGCACATAGTCATGAATGACCGCGGCCAGTTCCAGCCCGATACCCGGACGCGGTTTATGCGAGATCCATAGCAGGTTAATTCGTGTATTTAAATCAGCAAATATGACGATTTCTGAATAGGATTTCAGGATCTCATGAATCGTTTGCAGAATTTCACGCTGTTTACGCTGATGTAAGCGGTTAAACCGGGTGATTAACATCATAAAATCGGCGGCAAACTCACCGGCAGCAGTACGGATGGGAACACGTTGCCAGAGCGGCTCAGCCGGGGTGTGTGTCACACTGACAGTGACAAGCTTGTTGTTATCATCTGATAGCACTGTTTTCGACCAGTTCCGTGTCCGCTCCTATTACCATAGTAGAGCGCTCAGACGCTTGCAATCCTGTCAGACTATTTATTCCTGCCAGTCCCCACTTTCATAATCATGGGTAATTTCTTCACCGGGAAAAATGTCCCTGATGGCACAGACTTCCAGTGTGTCGTATAAAACCACATTAGGATTATCACTATGATTTATATATTTGAATTTACACAGAATGCGAACCGCATGATCTTCGGTCACCCATAAAACATACGTACCGTCATCACGCGTACGAATGCCCCTGATGACACCAAGTACATCGCCTTCCCTGATCAGGTCCTGGGCAAATAAACCTTTTCCATGTATCGGACTATTCGCAACGCATAATCTTGCATTGGTCGGTGTTTTAAAAATCATCGCATCGGGCAGGTCTTGTGAAAACAGGCGGCGTATTATCCGTGAAAGCCTACTGGTGAGTCAAGATAATCGATTTCATCCGTTGTACTCGATCTGCCAAGGATGTTATTCCGATGAGGAAACCGACCAAACTTCTCAATAATTTGCCGATGGTGTTTTGCAAACCGTAAATTTTCTTTTAAACCTGCCTGCTCAAATAATTCGACCGCTTTATTCTGATCATCAATATTTTCACTGTGCATAAACGGCATATATAAAAACACTTTATGAGAATCAGCTAAGGAACGATCCAGACCATGATCAATCGCATGCTGCGCAACATCCCGTGCACGTTGCTCAGTTGCAAAACTTTGGGGCTTACCCCGATAAATATTCAACGGAATCTGGTCAAACAATATGACCAGCGCCAGCGCACCTTCAGGAGTTTGTTTCCAGTCATCCAGTTCACCGTTTTTTGCCGAGCTATATAACGCCTGATAACGTTCTCGTAACAGGTCATCGAATCCTACCGTTGAATTAAACCAGCGTTTTTTTGCTTCATCTGAAAACCAGAAAGCCAGAAGTTCGTTCGCTGCTGCCAGTTCCATTTATTCCTTATACCCCTGTATGCAGTGTGGCCAGCCATAACCCCAGCGCCACGGTAAGAAAGAACAGGGCTTTCCGCCCAGCCGTACTGCCCGGTACATCAAGGACGCGCCGATATTGATATGGTGCTGTACGGTTTCAGGTTGCAGGGAAAAGCGTTTTGCATAGATCGCTTTTTGTTCATTACCAAACTGTTCGACACAGGCACGCAGCTGAAGATCAGCATTCAGGCGCAGGTTATAGCCATTCTCCGTTTCACCACGCCAGTACGCCCGGTCATGTTCAACACAACAATACTCCCAGGGAGGACTTTCACCAAACTTCTCTGAGAATGCCGGCATGGCCTGTGCAACATATTTCCAGCCATCACTCAGGCCGCCGCTGCACCCGTCAGTATGAAATGCTATGAGTTTGTCCGGGTAAGCCGATTTGACTCTGGCGAGGAGAGACATTTGCCAGTTTTCAAAACTGATATCGACACGTAAGGGAGATACAGCTACGTCTGTCGCATGACTTTGCGATGTCAGTACCAGCATGACAAGCATTGCCAGGATTTTAGGAGTAGCAGACACCCGTTCCACCCAACCCACAATAACCGCCAGGGTTTTTGGCAAGATATTGTTGATGGTATTCTTCAGCAAAATAAAATGTGGGTGCAGAAACAATCTCGGTGGTAATCATACCTCGGCCGGCTTCAAGTAATTTTTTTTGATATGCATCCTTGCTCTGCTCAGCAGCCTGCTTTTGCTGCTCTGAAAAGTAATAGATACCGGAACGATACTGGGTGCCAACATCATTGCCCTGCCGCATTCCCTGTGTCGGATCATGGGATTCCCAGAAAAGTTTCAGTAAATCCGTGTAGGCCATACTGGCAGGATCAAATACCACCAGTACAACTTCGTTATGCCCGGTCATTCCCGAACATACTTCCTGGTAAGTCGGGTTGGGGGTATAGCCGGCAGCGTAACCAACAGCCGTAATATAAATTTTTTCGGTTTGCCAGTATCGACGTTCCGCTCCCCAGAAACAGCCCATGCCAAACATGGCCTGCTCCATGTCAGAAGGATAAGGTGGTTGCATGGGATTGCCATTAACGTAATGGCTGTTTGGAACAGGCATGGGGTCATCGCGGCCCGGCAGTGCCTGCCCGGGCTGAGGCATGACTGTTGATTTACCCAATCCAAACATGATGGGTAAATCTTACACGATTTTAAACACTGCCGTAAAACAGTGTGCAGCCAGAGTACTTCAGGCGACCCGTATATGTACCTGTGCTTTCATGGGAAAAGCAACGATACCCTGTCGCCGCCGTACTTCCCGCAAATACAGTTTACCGAGACGGAATCCTTCACGAAAAGAAAGCCTGAGGTATTCGACCTTGTTTAACTGCCCACCCTTGAGGGCATGTCTGAATCCGCGATTGAATCGCTCCTCGCGTAAATGAGGAGGAATTTTGATTCCCAGTTCCTTCGGGTCCGGATAGTGAGCACGCATTTCTCACCTCCTGTTTTTGCCAAACATATAACTGGTTACGACCGAAAGACCTCAAAACTTTAGGTTTTGGGAACGGAAAACACGAAAAATCAACAGTTTATGTCAACTCGACTGGGATTTATTGCTGGTGATATCAAATAGTCTGGCCTTGGCACGATCATACTGGCGCTGTGAGATCACACCCTCCTTCGCCAGGCGGCGTAACATTCGTACCTCGCCGGCGATTTGTTGATCCAGCTTCAGATTCCAGAACGTTCTCGTACTGGCAATGAAACCGTTCAATGAATCCAGAAACGTTTTGTAAGCCCGCTGGTTTGGCCGGCCGATAATGATGTCGAACAGGGGCACCCGCGAATGGCGCGAATAAAACGTCCGTTTGCGCGAGAAGTTTAATCCAATCATCACCAGTGCCAGTAATGCGCTCAGGCTGAAAATAGCAATAACAATAAAACCGATATAGTCCGGCGAGATTTCAACAAACGAATCAACGACAGAATAGATTAACATTCCACACAAACTGGCCACCAGAACATAAAACCAGCGCCAGGCAATATGAAATCCGATTCGACTTTTATCGGCCAGCGCCAGCAGATGAACCATATAGGTTCGCTGTTTTTTTGGCGTACCGAGTATAACCCGAAGTTCCTTGCCACTGATGATCTGAAATTCGCGATACTGCCCTAACTGTCCCTGTTGTTGCAGGGTCGCGTCGACTTTATTTGACATAGGCTTATTTGCTACATGGCCTTCCAGTTTTCTTTTAATACTTGCACGTCACTCACCAGATCCCTGAGCATCACATTTTCAAGCTTTACTGTAGCCGCTTCCTCATATGAAGACAGTAAATCATCTACCTGCTTTTTGGCCGGTAAACGGCTGAAGTTCAATATGTCTCCTTCGTCGGCAGATCGGACTACCCTGATGATATCGAGTACGGGCAACACCTCTGGTGATTCACCCGGAACAAAGCCAGTCGGATCATCATCCGTCTTGATCAGCAGACGGTTCGCCGTCAGGTTGTTGATTATCGGCGCCAGTGATTCCGATGCCAGGTTCATATATTGCGCAAGATTGACCAGGGTACAGGGTGACTGCTTGCGATAATACGCTTCGGCAACTTTAACCATAACCAGTATGGCCGCTTTTTCTTTCATGCGGTTACTCAGCAACATAGTACGATGACTTCTGAGGCGAAATTCCGGATTCTGATAATAAAATGCGATACTGGCACCGACCAGCAGAATCGACCAGTTCAGATACAGCCAGATCATGAAAAAGAACAGTGCAGCAAAGGCCGAATAAATCGCCGTGTAGTTCGCATTGGAAATGAACGAGGCGAATAGCCAGCCTACTGTTTCCCAGATAATGCCGGCCACTGTCGCTCCAATCAGGGCTGATTTGATTTTTACCCGGGTATTGGGAATAAATATATAAATAAGTGTAAAGGCAAGAATAATCAGCGCATAAGGCAAGACAAAACTGACTGTTTCGAGAATAAATGCCATCACCTGATATGACATAAGCGATTTGAACAAAGCAGTGTTGGTGATCGTGGCTGTCAGCCCCAGCGCGGTAAATATCAGTACCGGCCCGATCATGATGACACTCAGGTAATCACTAAAACGCCTTGCAAAGGACCGCTCCTCACCAACATGCCAGGTAAAGTTAAACGCCGACTCGATTTTCTGCATCAGCGACACGACTGTATAAAACAGCAATGCCAGACCGACCGAACCAAGCAGCCCGGAGTTGATACCCTCGACGAATGTAACGATGGTATTACTGATTTCCTGACCCCGCTCACCAAGCGGACTGAGAAAATTATCCAGCACCGGCAAGATTTGTTCATGTTTACCGAACCCCTTCAGTACAGAAACACTCACGGCGATCAGCGGCACGATGGACAACAGTGTGGTATACACCAGACTCATGGCTCGCAGGCTGAGCTGACTGTCAAAAAACAGATCGCGAAGCGTCAGGTACGCAATGCGCAGGGCACCAATAAAACGGGCACGGGATGGTGAACGGCCATGAATATCCGGGCCCCAGATATACTCAATAATTCTGTTTTTGAAATCAGTGATGATTTGCATATTGAAAACAGTCTAGCACAGACTATTCCGAATCCTTTATAAACATTATGTAATTGTCGAATTGCTCAACAACGGATGGTGACGGCCTGCTGATCCAGCGACTGACGATGACAATACACAGACTCGAAATGATAAATCCTGGCAGTAGTTCATAGAGTTCGAAGACGCCACCCTCCAGTTGTTTCCAGATTATCACTGTCAACGCACCACTGATCATTCCGGCAAGTGCACCTGCTTTACTGACACCGCGCCAGAAAAGTCCGAACAGTAACAATGGACCAAATGCTGCGCCAAAACCGGCCCAGGCATAGGCAACCAGGCTCAGCACCCTGTTGTCCGGATTCCAGGCCAGTGCCGTGGCAACGATGGCAATCGCCACGACCACCCATCGCCCTGTCCATACCAGACGCTGTTCGCTGATCTGCTTCTTTGCCAGCACGCGATAGACATCTTCGGTCAGCACTGATGCCGAAACCAGTAGTTGTGAATCTGCCGTACTCATGATGGCTGCCAGGATAGCGGCAAGACAAACACCGGCCACAACCGGTGGCAAAACCTGCGATACCATTTCGATGAATACACGCTCAGGATCTGACAGCGGTTGTGCAGGATTCAGGTAGCTATAACCGAACAATCCGACAAGCATGGCGAATATCATCGACAAGGCCGACCACGATACCGCAATACGGCGGGCCCGTGGAATCTGATTCGTGTGACTGACAGCTTTAAACCTGGCCAGGATGTGTGGCTGACCAAAATAACCCAGCCCCCAGGCAAGCAGTGATAATATTGCCAGAATACTCAGTTCTGACTCTGCGCCTTTACCAAACAGGTTCAGCATGGCCGGGTTCGATGTCGAAAAAGAATCCGCTATCGCCTGCCAGCCACCGAGTTCTACGAATGTCAGCACCGGCACAATCATCAGTGCCATTAACATTAACAACCCCTGAAACAGATCCGTCCAGGAGACGGCAAGAAATCCGCCGATGAATGTGTATAGCACGATTGCTATGACACCAATCAATACCGCCCATTCATACGAAATACTGAAAACACTGTTAAATAATTTTCCACTCGCGACCAGTCCGGAGACGGTATACAGGGTAAAGAACACAATTGTCGTGATGGCCGCGATTAACCGAATATGATTTTTCGTATCAACAAATCGATGATTAAGAAATTCCGGCAAGGTCAGACTGTTGCCCGCCAGTTCACTGAAGACACGTATTCGTCGAGCAACCAGCCGCCAGTTGAGATACGTGCCCGTCCAAAGACCGGCAACCAGCCAGATGGCCTGTAATCCACTGCTGTAGGCATAACCCGGTAAACCGAGTAGCAGCCAGCCACTCATATCGGATGCACCGGCACTGATTGCGGCAACCCATGCACCGATGCGCCGGCCACCGAGTACATAATCGGAAAAGCTGGCGGTCTGCCGATACGCGATGATGCCGATAATCATGACCAGCAAAAGGTAAAAGACAAATGTCAGCGTTATTATTGTGTTATCCGACATGTTCAAACCCATGTTTCACTAATGTGACGGGTGAGTGATACTGATTAATTTTGCGACAATCTGTGCTATACTCGCTTCCCTCGATATATTTATAGTGTCTTTAAGCCGAAGGAAATATCATGACCATCACTGAAAACAAAGTTGTTGTCCTGGATTATACGTTAACAGACGATAATGACCAGATTCTCGATCAGTCCAGCGACGGACAGTTCGCTTACCTGCATGGTGCGAGTAACATCATTCCCGGACTTGAGAATGCCCTGGCAGACAAAAAAGTCGGTGACAACGTGAAGGTCAAAATCAATCCTGAAGAAGGCTACGGTCAGCGCGACGACAAACTGATTCAGGACGTGTCCATCAACATGTTTGAATCAGCCGACCAGGTCAAGGTTGGCCAGCAATTTCATGCCCAGGGTGAAGACGGTCATGCCATTCTGATCACGGTCACCAAGGTCGAAGATGATACTGTCACCATTGATGGCAACCATCCGCTGGCCGGAGAAAACCTGAACTTCGATGTCACGATTGTTGATATCCGAGAAGCGACTCAGGATGAAATCTCACATGGCCACGCGCATCACGGCGATCATCACCATTAAATCCTGAACATTATTTCTTAATCGAAGCCAGCGCCTTAACAATGTCGGCCGGTTCCATGCGGACCTTGTAGTCATGCTCGGCAAATGCCGCCACGATGACGCCATCCTGATTGATGACATAGGATCCGGGAATCGGCAGACCCACTCGCCCCTTGCCATTATAGGCTTCAATATCCAGTTTGAATTTTTCCTTGTATAGCGCGTGCAACTCAGGTGGCACGTCGAAATACAGGTTATAAGATCTGGCGACTTTATCATTCAGGTCACTGAGTATTTCAAATGGAAACTTGTCTTTTTTCACCTGCTCCAGTGACTTGTCCGGCGTCTGTGGTGTAATAGCGATCAGCGACGCCTTATGTTTCCTGAATTCGGGTACGCTTTCACGCAGCGCATGTAACTGTATATTGCAGTACGGACACCAGGCGCCACGGTAAAAAATCAGCACTACCGGACCACTCTGCAGTTTGTCAGATAAACGAACTGGTTTACCAAATGCATTACCAAGGGTGAAATCAGGGGCTTTCGTGCCGACCTTGAGCCCCGGATCCGGCATGGACGCAGCAATATCCTGCGCGGCTTTAGCCATCACCGCCATGTCCTGCTCGGTAATATTCGAGTGGGACTTATCGTTCATCATCTGCTTGTTAAAAGCATCGACGCGTTGCTTGATACTCGGTAAAGCTTCTGCATTGACTGAGCTGGTAACCAGAAGAATCATAGATAAAAACAGTAGAAATACCGTTGATGAAGACCTTGCGCTGAAATACATGATTGTTTCCTCCCGAACTGTGCATCCCTGTGAACTGAATTCGACAACGCCCGACCCCGAACAGTTCATAATGGTTTCTGGCATATTTGCTGCATTATGTAAAGTATTACTGCCAATGTGCCGATATATTGATATATCCGTACACAAGGAGTCGTTTCATGAAGCCTATTCCATTACAGCTGATCACGGTCAAACTTGATAACGGGGAACAGGGAATTTTTGTAGGTACACCGCTTATCGAAGAATCCCAGTTTATTCAGGACACACAGGCCCAGGTGAGTGAAATCTGGTTTTCCGATGTACGCGACCTGCCGGAGCAATTACCGCTGTCGGAGCTCATCGACCTGGTCAAAGCTCAGTTGTGTCAGTGTCAGGATAAACTGCACTAAATCTCCGCCGCTTCTTTACGGCGCGCCAGTGTCAGGCCATCCCCGATAGGAATCAGGCTGATATCAACTCGCTCATCCCTGAAAATCATATCGTTGAGCTGGCGTATGGCGACGGTATCATCATCAGTCTGATTTTCATCGGCAACCGCACCATCCCAAAGCACGTTGTCAATGGCAATAACGCCACCAGGCCTGATTAGTCGCAGACATTTTTCGTAGTAATCACAATAATTTGTTTTGTCGGCGTCTATAAATGCAAAGTCAAATAGTTCCGCCTGACCGTCCAGCAAGAGTTCATCCAGTGTTTCCAGTGCCGGCCTGAGATACAGGGAAATTTTGTGTTCGACCCCGGCTTCCTGCCAGTATCGCCTGGCGACACTGGTCCACTCACGGTTTATATCGCAGGCAATGATCTCGGCATCATTCGGCATCGCCAGTGCCATGCTCAGGCTGCTGTAACCGGTGAAAACACCCACTTCTATGGCACGCCTTACACCGATGATTTTCATCAGCATAGCCATAAATTGTCCCTGTTCGGGGGATATCTGCATGACGGCCATATCAAGCCGGGCTGTTTCCTGGCGTAATCGCCACAGAATTTCCGGTTCTCTTAATGACTGATGTAACAGGTAATCGTAGAGACGATCATCCAGATTGATGGTACGGTTGGACATAGAGGATCAGCGTTAGCGTTCCATGAATTCCTTCACGTACTCTTTTTTCAGCATGTCGGCATATTTTACATTTTTGCGTGCAACACGGTACTCGAAGTTCCCACCGTACAGTTTACGAGTAAGTTGCAGGTTGGTCTTTGTCACTTTCATGAGCAGGCCGCGATGCTGGTTTCCATCCCTGGTCGTGATAATAAAATAACGGCCCGTATAGTTAGCGATATTTTCCATGCTGACTCGAACCGTCGGTGACTCCTTGGGCTGTTTTTTGGAAATAAGCGGGTCCGGCTTGATGCTTCCCGGTGAAGGAAAACGTGATTTATCTTCAGCTGGTTGGCTGCTTTGTTCTGTTTGTTTTGCCTGCGCATCAAAATCTGGAGTTTCGCCCTTGCCTGCTTCAGCATCTGCCGGCAGAGCATCGGCTGGTTTGTCTTCACCATCCGTGACCTGAGCCGGATCAGCAGGTAATGACTCATCGGACATTCCGGGCGGCATGGCGTCAGGGGGTACCAGGTCCGGGTGTTTCTTTTCCATGTAGTCATACACTTCATTAGGCTGAATCTCACCCGACTCGATCTTTTGCATGATTTCAAGCATTTTACCGGCATCGGATTGGGACACCATCATCACTGCACCGACCACAAAAACTATGGAAGAAATGAGATAAATTAAAAACGGCTTTTTTGCCTCGTACCAGTACATGATGGAAAAAATGATGGCGGTGATAGGTGAAAACAGGAATATCAGGATACCCCACAGGATACTGCGCTGAAATCCGACCACTACGAGCCAGATAAAACCTATCAGATTGACCACTAATGCAATGATAACTAATGCTGTATACATACCCAAGATGCCCCAAGGTCGTGTTTTAGTAATTTATTGAAATATCATACTGTTACCAAGTGTAGCGACTACCGACAAAAACGCAACTGAGTAACAGAAGGCTGACTGTGTTATTGACCCTGCAGGGTATGCTGCATAAGCCTTGTATAAAAACCGATCATGTCACTGTATTGCACAATCCCCAGACGCTCGTTCTGTCCATGAATACGGTTCAGATCGGCCCGGGAAACGCGAATCGGCATGAACCGGTAAGTGGCGTTACTTAACGGGGCATAATGCCGGCTGTCGGTTGCCGGAATCACCAGACCCGGAGCAACAAGTACATCACCAAACGTTGTGCGTATCGCGGTGCTGATTGCCCGGTAGCCGTGTGTCCCGGCTGATGAAACCGGCGACGCTTCCACTACCTGCAACAGTGTGACTTTAATTTGTGAATCGTGAATAGCCTTATTGATGTAATCGATCAGTTGTTGACTCGAGGTACCGGGTAACAGTCGCACATTGATCTGCGCCCGTACCTGATGCGGCAGAACATTCACCTTGTCACTGGCAAACAACCGGGTAGGTGCAAAGGTATCTGTCACAGCGGCATGGGTCGCCGCCGATCGTCGGAATCTGTTTACCACCGTTGATCGAAACAGCCACAGATTGCTGAATATCACCCGGTTAGTAAATTTCGACTCCGGAGCCAGTGTCTGTAACATGCGTTCAATAGGTGGTGTCAGTCGCGAAGGCATGGGCTGGTTTTCCAGACGGGTCAGCGCTGCGGCAAGCTGACCGACTAACGTCCGGCCACCCGGCATGGAGGCATGTCCGCCTTCACCCAGCAACGTTAATTCAATATTTGCATAACCTTTTTCCGCGACTCCGATCAGGGCAACCGGTTTGTCGACAAAACGCAGAATATCCTGTGCGATAACAAGTCCTTCATCAAGAATGTATTCAAACTGTAACTGCTGCTTTACCAGATAGTCTGCAATTTTTGCTGCACCCAGCTCACCACCCGTTTCTTCATCATGGCCAAAGGCCAGGTACAGGTCACGTTGAGGTTTCACACCTTCCTGCAAAAGATACGTCATCGCCTCCAGCATGGCCATGAGTGATGACTTGTCATCGATGGTGCCACGACCCCAGATATAATTTGCATCGACATGACCGGAGAAAGGTGAATGCTGCCAGCCATCATGCGCAGCCGGAACAACATCATAGTGTGCCAGCATCAACACGGGGAGCAGGTTCGAATCCGGTGCCGGCCAATGGATTAGAATACCGCCCTCACCAATGTACTGGACGTTCAGTTGTTCATGTATACGAGGAAATTGACGTCTCAGAAAATCCTGAAATTGTGTTGGCTCGAACTGGCCTGTGACAGTTTTGAACTGAATAGCCTGACTCAGACGCTGAATAACATCCGCTGACGGGGATACCTGATTGCCTTTGCCCGCCTGGCTGGTATCAATCTGAACTGATTTAAGCTGGTATGTATTGACCAGGAGTACAATTGCGATAATGACGACGACGCTGATTATTAGCGCGAGACTGTTAAATAATAATCTGCGTCCCTGGCTTGTCATACCGGGATTATACGTTTTTCACTTTGAATTAAAAAAGGGGCCATCTGGCCCCTTTTACAAATAACCGCGTTTTAACCGGACTCAGGCGGTACCCGTCAGTTTTTTGGCCCGCTCCACGTTACCGATATTATAGACCTGCTCGATACCGTGGTTACGTAACCGTTCGCAGGCAATGTGACTGCGTGTTCCACTGTTACAGAACAACAGGCACTGGCCCTGTTTGAATTGGTCGACTAACTGATCCAGGTCTTCCAGCGGCAAATTAACCGCTCCTTTGACCATATCACGGGCAAACTCATTCTGGCTTCGTACATCAACCAGTTTCGCTCCCTGGTTGATCAGCTGAATGGCCTGCATTTCATCGACCGGTTTTTGCCATTTACCCAGCAATCGCATGACACCTTCATACATCCATGACAGGGTACAAAAGTGCGTGAAGATAACGATTGCCTGTAACACCAGCAAACTGACACCCACAATAATGGCCGCCACCGGCATGTTCAGTAAAAACAGGACGCCCGCTGCTATATTCAACAGTCCGGCTGACAAACAGGCCAGTCGACGTTGCAACGGATTTTCCGGTAGCTTCACTGCCTTGAATGCGTGTCGGACCACATGGTTATAGAGAAGGTCCATGGGGTGCGCGGCGGGAAAGAAAAACGCCCAGATACCGAGCGCCGCAACCGCAAACAACACAAGCGGCTGTTGTGTATACAGACCATAGGCGGCAATCAGTGAACAGACCGCCGGTGTAAATCGCAGTCCCCACTCCAGCTGGCGCAATTCGGCGGGGGTAAACCGCTGGTAACCCTGCTGAAACAGGCTGCGTTGCTGAAACGACATGCAATTTTCGTTGGACACAACACTTCTCCTTGTAACATTGATGGAAACGTATATTAGCAAATGTTAATATACCAGGCAAAATCGTCAATACCTGACTCAGTTTCTTGGCTTTTATTTCTAATTTTCTATATATTTCAATAAGATAACAGACATCCTGATCTCAGATTTATTTTCGATCTGCCGCTATTATTAGTATTGGGGTGCAATTGTGTGATTCATTCCGCAATTTGGAGAACTTGAACATGAAGAACATCGTTATTGGCGGGTTACTGACCCTCCTCCTGTTCACACCGGCACAGCCTCAGGCCGCACAGGAAAATGACGATGAATTTACCCTCGCCGTGTTTCCTCGTCGCGGTGCCGAGAATACCCGCATTATGTACACGCCGCTGATAAACGGCTTGAGTCAGTATCTAAATCGTAAAGTGACCCTGGTGACCAGTCATGACTTTGCTTCATTCTGGGAGAAAGTTACGCAGCAGGCTTATGACATCGTGCACTATAACCAGTACCACTATGTGCGTTCGCACAAAGATTACGGTTACCAGGTCTTTGCCCAGAACGTCGAGTTCGGTCATGCGAAAATTGCCGGTGCGATTCTGGTACGCAAAGACTCCGGTATCGATTCCCTGCAGGAACTCAAAGGCAAGAAAATCGCCTTTGGGGGTGGCAGGCGAGCAATGATGGCTTACATTACCACGACATACCTGCTTCGTAATGCCGGACTGAACAGGGGTGATTATTTTGAGCAGTTTGCACTGAACCCACCCAAGGCCTGTATTGCCGTCTATTACCACCAGGCAGCTGCAGCCGGTGCCGGTAACCACGTTCTGGAACTACCGGCAATCAAGAAACAGATTAATGTGGATGAAATGAAATACCTGGCCGTCAGTGAAGAAATGGCACATCTGCCATGGGCATTCAAACAAACCATGCCGCTATCACTGCGACAAAAAATACGTGACTACATGGTGAATCTGGAGCAACACGATGAGGGAAAAAAAATCCTGGCCGCAGCGCGCCTGACCCGGCTCATACCCGCAGCTGACAGTGATTATGATCTTCACCGGAAGATAATCAAGACTGTATTAAACGAAGACCTCTAGGAATCAGAGCATGGCAACAAGCAACCGGGCTTTACTTGAGCGCATCGGGCTGGACAGTCTGCGTCGCCGTTATCTGGCGGTTTTTATATTCCTGTCATTCATTTTGATACTGGCGGCTGTCTTTGGCTGGCGTTACGTAGAACAAATCAGTCACTCACAATTGCGGGACATTCAGGCTCGCAGCAGCGCTACGGATGCGCTGGATGACATCATCGTTCAATTACATACTCTCGAAACTAATCTGCAACGATTCATCACATTACCTACAGATAAAAACAGAAAAAATATTAACCGTTCCTTCCACCTGTTCGAGTCCGCCGTAAAGAAGCTGAAAAACAATACCTGGATCGCGCAGGATGACGCACTCAAGGAACTGGTCATGGCACTGGAACAGGATCACCTTAAACTCTACGAGCAGGCGGATAATCTGGTGAGCGTTCGTATTGACGAGCGAAAATGGTTTCCGGCCATGAACATCATGCAGGAAAAAATGCTCACTCATAATATGCAGTTTATGTCCGCGCTGGATTTCATGATTCAGGAAGCCGCCGAGGAAATCAAGAATCCGCAGAAACTTGAAGTCTATGATGTGCTAAACCAGACAAGACATACCTGGATTATGATGATTTCGGAATTTCGACTGTTTGTGGCGAACAGTTTTGGGGTGTTCTCAATCAACCCGGAACAGGGCATGCAATCACGTCGAGTTAATATCGAATTGTATTCGAACCGGCTTGGTAACCTGCTCGCCAAACTGGATAAAATGAGGAAAGCCGGTAAGCTGGACAACCTCAGCAGCGCCTCACTCACCCAGATGCGCGACTGGCATAATAAATGGTTTGATTCATACAATGAGATTGTTGATTCATTAAGTAATGAACTCTGGCGTCAGGACCTGGTATTACTCAATGAACGCATTGATCCGCTATTTGATCGTATCGGACAACGCGCATCGAGCCTGCAACTGGAACTGGCCGTCGCTTCAACAAAAAATATTACCCAGTTAACTGACGTAGCGCGAGAACTGTCAGATTTTGTTATCTACCTGGCCATTGCTGTTACCAGCCTTGGCATCATCGGATATATCGTATTTCATCGCACCATATTGCGTCCCATCGCCAGTTTTGCCCAGGCCATTAAATCTGAATCGGTTGACCAGCATCTGGTCAAACATGGCCTGCTGAATTCCAGCGCACAGGAATTTAAGGAACTGGTTACTGCATTTGAAGAGATGCATGAACAGATACGTACGCGTCAGGCTCACCTCGATTATATGGCGCACCATGATGCGTTGACCCATTTACCCAATCGCGTATTACTGCGTGATCGGCTGGAACTGGCCATTGCACGATCACAGCGGGACAAAAAAATGGTTGGGCTGATGTTTCTGGATCTGGACAGGTTTAAACAGATCAATGATTCGCTGGGGCATGACATCGGAGATAAAATGTTACGCGTCGTTGCCACACGACTAAAAAGTTGTGTAAGAGCAACCGACACCGTTTCCCGGCTCGGTGGTGACGAATTTGCCATTATTGTCGAAGGTGTCGAACATGCCGATCAGATTGCCGCCATGGCGCGAAAAATTCTCAATGCCTTTGTACCGCCGTTTCGTGTTGAGCAACATGAGTTACACTCATCGACTTCAATCGGCATTGCACTTGGTCCAAACGATGATATGGAAGTCGACACCCTGATCAAGGATGCAGATATCGCGATGTACCACGCCAAGGATCTGGGTCGTAATAATTATAAATTCTACTCCTCCGAAATGGCGTCTCTGGTAGCGGAACACATGGCCATCGAAAATCAGTTACGCCATGCACTTGATCTAAACCAGTTTGAATTGCGCTATCAGCCCATTGTCGATTTACAAAGCGGCCGAATTATCAGTACTGAAGCATTGCTACGCTGGCGACATCCGGAACGCGGCCTCATTACGCCTGACAACTTTTTATCAATTCTGGAAGATTCTGGCCTGATACGCCCGGTGACACAATGGGTCCTCGAAGAAGCCAGCAAACAATACTTGCGTTACAAACAGGCAGGTCACCCCAATGTGCGGATGGCAGTAAACTTGTCCGGACTGTTACTTAAGGGCGATTCCATTCTGGATCTGGTCATCAATACGCTGGAGCATACCAGGATGGATCCAAACGGGTTGATTGTCGAAATCACAGAGGATACGTTGGTCGAAGACCTGCATGAATCCGATCGGGCCCTGCGTACACTCAAGGACATGGGGATTCATGTTGCGCTGGATGATTTTGGTACCGGCCAGTCGTCACTCAGCCATCTGCGACTGACACCCATTGATATCGTCAAAATCGACCGCGATTTTGTGCGGGATATTCCCGATGATCAGAATGACTCGGATCTGGTCGACGCTGTCATTGCCATGGCACATAAGTTACGCATGCGCGTGGTCGCCGAAGGTGTCGAGACAAAGCAGCAACTGGAGTTTTTACAGTGGCATAAATGTGACTGCATTCAGGGATATTATTACAACAAGCCACTTGAAGCTGATGACATGCTGGCACTGATTTGTGATGACAAACAGGCCAATATGACTCTCAAATCATTCAAATTCTGAACCCTGTAACCCCGTTCTTCCATTTACCAGCCCTGGTATTAATTAATTCCTGCAGCTCAACTTGCTGATAAACAAGGTATTTATGTCGGCTATTTGACTTCTATATAATTTTTTACTAATTTCAGAATATACAGAAATTACTGAAATATAAAATATGGGCATACCAAACTGGTCAGGGTTATATCATCAGCGTCGTGGTAAACGGTTACGCTACGGTAATACGCAGCCGACAGCCAATTCCCTGCCGAGCGCTGAACTTGTACTGGCGCTGTTGATTATCCTGATCATCACCGTCGCCTGCTTCAATATGGCCTTTTTGATGTCTCCCGGCCTGCCCGTCACAGCGAATCCAGCATCTCGTATCGTCTTTCTTCAGGAAAATACCCTCGTGTGGCAACTTGGCTGGTTAACCTGGATGGCTTCCGCTATCGGTCTGCTGACATTCAGCTTTATGCTCTTAACGTATATCCCACATTCCACATTCAGGCACTTCGGACTGGCGCTGATCGCCATTGGTATTGGACCCGACCTGACAGCCGAAACACTTTATGCATTTGTGCTCCCCGAAATCTCACACGTCAGTACATTCAATGTGATAGACCGAATAGCGATGTTATTAACGGGTCTGGTTGGAAACGGCGCCTATTGTCTGGGTGGTCTGATACTGAACTGGCTGTTACTCGGTAATCCCCGTTTACCGCGTAGCGTGATTTATTTTGGCTTGCCATCCTGGCTGGTGGGTCTGGCTATCAGCCTGGCAACAGCAATCAATCAGATTCATTATGCCGCCGTTTTTACCGGCGTCGCCATGGTATGGAATGTGATCTGGATGTTCATATTCAGCCTGGTCGTTATTCGAAATAAAAGTTCATATCAGGTGAAATGATATGTACTGGTTCGATACTTATCTCTACTCAATACTGAAAATCACACATATCATCAGCCTGATTTTCTGGCTGGGTCCGTCACTCGGCGCATGGTGGATACTTAGAAGTACAACCCACCGGTTTGGCGAACCATCCATTACCAGTCAGTTTTTATATCTGGCATTTCTGCGAATTACCTGGATCGAACATGCGGCCCTGTTCATGCTGATTTCCACCGGCCTTGCACTGGCCTTTATATCAAATAGTTACACTGAGGACTGGTTTATCCTCAAAGCATTGTTAATCACCACGATCATTCTTCCAATAGAACTGGTTGATGTCTGGTTCTGCCACATAAAACTACCCGGGATTTTCAATCTACGTCATCCATCCAGACCCTATGCTGATATGGAAAAATCGTTATTAACACTCTATCACCACCGGTTCATTCCCCTTGCGATTGCCATAATACCCATCGTTATACTGACAATCTTCTGGCTGGTTTTCACAAAACCCGGAATATGAGCATAAAGCCTCAATTTAGAATTCTTCTGATTGGTGGATACGGCATATTCGGTAGCCGTATTGCCGAACGGCTCGCCAAAGTATCGTCATATCATCTGATAATCGCGGGCAGGACCGCTGATCGTGCTGAACAACTCGTTGGCCACATAAAATCCAGCAACGCAAAAGCTGAAATATCCGTAATAGAATGTGATATTCGTTCTCCAGCTTCACTTCAATATGCATTAAACGTCAGCCAGTGTCAGTTGGTCATTAATGCCAGCGGGCCATATCAGGATGCTGATTTTTTGCATGTCAGGCAAATCATTCAATCCGGTATTCATTATATCGATATGGCAGATTCCCGCCGTTACGTCTGTAACTTTTCAAAACTGGATTCACTGGCAAAACAATACGGCGTATTGGCAATAACCGGCGCAAGCAGTGTTCCGGCATTATCATCCGCTATTGCGGATAACATCGCGAAAAATTATTTGTCGGTTTCTCATATTGATATTGGCATTTCTCCAGGTAACAAAACGCCACGCGGTAGTGCAACCGTCCGTTCAATTCTGAGTTATTGTGGCAGACCGTTTTTAATCTGGCATGATCGTATATGGAAACCGACCAGAGGCTGGCAGGGCCTGACTCGCAGGCAATATCCCTCGCCAATGGGAAAACGCTGGTTGAGTGACTGTGACGTGCCTGATTTAACCTTATTTCAATCACGATATGCGAAGGTCAAATCAGTTCGATTTCGCGCCGGGCTTGAACTTGGCATTCTGCATATTGGCACCTGGATCTTATCGTACTTCGTGCAGTTTAAAATATTGTCTGATCTGGCACGTTATTCAGAAAAGCTTAAAATCATAAGTGAATGGCTGATTTCTTTTGGTACGCAAACTGGTGGAATGCATGTCGAGCTTGAAGGAATTGATAAAGATAATAATACCAACCGCACTGTCTGGTACCTGATTGCTGATCGGGGCGATGGGCCGCAGGTGCCCTGCACGGCTGCTGTCATCCTGGCAAAAAAATTCAGTCAGGGAACCCTGTCGCAGACAGGCGCCATTCCCTGTCTGGGACTAATCAGTAAATCGGAATTTGACCGGGAATTCTCTCGTTATCACATTTCACAGGTAGTAATTTAATCTTACTGCATGACCTGCATGCGTTCGGTCCAGTTACCGTCCGGCAGGAACTCAGCCTGTTCAATAATCCGGTTAGCTTCCTGGTGACGCCCTAATGCTTCGAGGATGGTAGCTTTTAAAAGCAATGTGTTTTTATTATCGGGACTCAGGTTAACTGCCTGTTCGACCATACCCAGTGCCCGCTGCGGATTGTTCTGCGCGTAATACACCATGGCCAGATTATGATAGGCCTTCTGATATGTTCTGTCGTGTTTGATGGACTGCTGAAAGTGACTCATTGCATTTTTATAATCACCTTGCTGAGCATAGATGACGCCCAGATCATCATGTGCCTCGGCATTGGTTGCGTCCAGGCTGATGGCTTTGAGTAAATCCTGCTTGGCGGATTCTAGTCGGCCCAACCAGATATAACGTACACCGCGCTTGGTATAACCCACCGAGTCATTCGGATTTCTATCTATATATACACTCAGATCACTGACCGCATCTTCAACAAATCCGGCCCGGCCCAGCGCCATACCACGACCGAAATAAGCCTTGTCCAGCTTTGCGTCATACTGAATGGCAGTGCTGTAATCATCAATGGCCTGATCGAGATTGTTTAACTTGAAATGCAGATCTGCACGGCGCAAATATAACCCGGCATTTTTAATATCTTTAAATAGCTGCTTATCTAGCTGTGCGATCTCGTTTTCGATTTGCGCAGTCTCATCGGTTGCCTGCTGTCCAGTTCCACGACTGATATTCGCTACTTCAAACGGATCAAGGTAATCGGATACTTCAGTCGGTACCTGTTCAAAACAGGACTGATATTTATCGGTCTGGCGATGACTGGATATCTGTCCGTGTGGCGTTGTTAACTCGTGTTCCTCCAGGGAAATAAACAGCTCTTTACCCTGATGTTTTCCTTTGCATTGTTCGTAAATATGGACACCTGAGGCATCGAACTGCCTGAAGGAGTGATTTGATCCGTTGTAACCGTGCAGATTAATCAGTGTCTGAATCGGTGCATTACGGTGTTCCGGTAAGAAGGCAGCCAGGTAATCCACCTTGACGCGTCCCTGCGGGTCATAAATAAAGACCTCGATTGTATGCACCGTATTCGGTTGATCCTGTTCCCATTGAATTCTCGACATCAACAGTCCGGTCTGTTTTTCATAATATTCGATCTGCCGATAGAATTCCGGCATACCACTGTAACCGCCGACAGATTCACGGACTTCAATATCAGCACGTACCAGCCGGTAGTGGTGAAATTCAATCAGGGTTTCGGCAAACCGGTTCCAGGTATTCACCTGTACCGGATCGACTTTCATGACCTGACCTTCAATGGCGTTTGCAATATTTGCGACAGACGCCAGACTGATAATCACGAACGCTGACAGAAGATTTTTGAATGGTATGAGTTTTATGGTTTGCATGTCTTTCCCTGTTGCGATGCAGTTAATAAACCTCTATAACCTTAGCAAGATTTTAATTGAAAATCTGCAATTGCGATTTGCAATAAACATATGAATCAAGGACTTAATAATTTTCATCCCGTTATACGCCACTGGTTCGAAGACCAGTTCGGTGAACCGACGCCGGTGCAATCAGCCGCCTGGCAAACTATTGATCGGAATGAGGACACCCTCATCGCCGCGCCCACCGGCTCGGGCAAAACGCTGGCGGCATTCCTGTCCAGTATTAATCGCTTATTGCAATCCGGCCTGCACAATCGATTGCATGATGAAACCACCGTTTTATATATCTCGCCACTGAAAGCCCTGTCCAATGACATACATCGCAATCTGCAATTACCACTGAATGGTATTCGCGATGGTCTGCTTGAGGCGGGTATCGCGGATGTGAACATTAATATCAACGTGCGCACCGGTGATACCTCGCAGGTGGAACGGGATCGCATGCGCCGCACGCATCCGCACATTCTGGTCACCACGCCGGAGTCACTCTTTATATTACTGACATCGGAATCGGGGCGTGACATGCTGGCCAACGTTCAGCAGGTCATTGTGGATGAAATCCATGCCCTGGCCGGTAACAAACGTGGCGCACACCTGGCGCTGTCCCTGCAACGTTTAGATCGTTTGACCCAACAACGGCATCAGCGTGTGCCGGTACGCATTGGCATTTCGGCCACACAAAAGCCGATTGAAAACATGGCCCACTACCTGGTCGGTAACAACACGTCGAAGGTCAACATCATTGATACCGGTTACACGCGCAAGCGGGACCTGGCGATCAGCTTACCGGATTCACCACTGGAAGCGGTCATGGCCAACGAAGTGTGGGATGAAATCTACAACCGGCTGGCGCGACTGGTGGACACCCATCAGACCACCCTGATTTTCGTTAATACGCGGCGACTGGCGGAACGGGCCGCACACCATCTGGCCGAACGGCTCGGTGAAGAACATGTCACCGCGCATCATGGCAGCCTGTCACGCAAACACCGTTTACGCGCGGAACAACAGCTCAAGAAAGGACAATTACGCGCCGTGGTGGCAACCGCCTCCCTGGAACTGGGCATCGATATCGGCGATGTTGATTTAGTTTGCCAGCTTGGTTCACCGCGCGGCATCGCGACATTTTTACAGCGTGTCGGTCGTTCCGGCCACGCCGTCAATAAAATTCCCAAGGGACGCCTGTTCCCGCTGTCGCATAATGACTTGCTGGAGTGCACGGCATTGTTGCACGCCATCGCACAAAACCAGCTTGATGCCATCGACGTACCGCCGCATCCACTGGATGTCCTGGCGCAGCACATGGTTGCCGAAGTGGCCGCCCAGGAATGCAGTAGCACTGAGCTATATAATGCGTTGACCGAAAGCTGGCCGTATCGTGATTTACCACGGGCGCAATTTGATGCCGTCGTCAAAATGTTAAACGAGGGTTACAGCACACAACGCGGTCGGCGCGGTGCCTATTTACATCGGGACATCGTCAACGATCGCTTACGCCCCAAACGCGGTGCACGCCTGGTGGCGATTACCAACGGCGGCGCCATTCCGGACCAGTTTGATTATGACGTGATCCTGCAACCGGCCGGGCATTTTGTCGGTACGTTAAACGAGGACTTCGCGTTTGAAAGCCTGCCGGGGGATATTTTCCAGCTGGGTAACACCTCCTATCGCATTTTAAAAATCGAATCCGGTAAAGTATTAGTCGAAGATGCCCATGGCCAGCCACCCAACATCCCGTTCTGGTTTGGCGAAGCTCCGGGGCGCAGCGATGAATTATCCGAGGCCGTTGCCAACCTGGTCGATGCTATCAATGCACAACTGGATAACGGTCTGGAGCACACCGTTCAATTTATTAAAAAAGAATACGGGCTGGATGCGCATGCCGCCGATGAACTGGCCAATTACCTGATGAGTGCACGCTCGGCACTGGGACTGTTACCGGATCTAAACAATATTATTTTCGAACGCTTTTTCGATGAAGTCGGTGACATGCACCTGGTGATTCACTCACCGTATGGCAGCCGTATCAATCGCGCCTGGGGACTGGCTTTGCGCAAACGTTTTTGCCGTCAATTCAATTTTGAATTACAGGCCGCCGCCACCGACAACACCATTGTCCTGTCGCTGGGACCCACCCACAGTTTTCCGTTAGAAGAAGTCGTCAGTTATCTACACAGCAATTCGCTACGACAGGTGCTGACCCAGGCCCTGCTGGATGCACCGATGTTTGCCACGCACTGGCGCTGGAACTGTAACATCAGCCTGGCCGTGCCACGTAACCGCAATGGCAAGCGGGTCCCGGCCCAGTTCCAACGCAGTAACGCCGAAGACCTGATCGCCGTGGTGTTTCCCGACCAACTGGCCTGCCTGGAAAACATTCGTGGCGATCGGGAGATCCCCGAGCATCCACTCATCGAACAAACCCTGTACGACTGCCTGCATGACGTGATGGACATCGACGGACTTGAGCAGCTCTATAAAAAAATCGAGGCCGGCGAGGTACGTGTGCATTGCCGTGATCTGGCCGGCCCGTCAGCGCTGTGTGGAGAGATCCTGACGGCACGGCCGTATGCCTTCCTGGATGATGCACCGGCCGAAGAACGTCGCACGCATAATGTTAATCAGCATAAATTCAGTGAACCACAACTGGCGGATCAACTGGCCAACATCAGTCCTGCTGCTATCGAACGGGTACGCGAGCAGGCCTGGCCCGACTGGCGCGATGCCGATGAACTCTATGACGCACTGATTCAACTGGGATTTATTCGTGACAGCGAACTGACCGAACGCGATCAGGATTTAATACAGGCACTCATGCAACAACAGCGCGTAACTGTTGTGCAGACCGGCCGGCAAACGCACCTGGTCTGCGCCGAACGTTTACACGAACACCGTCTGGTTTATTCAGGCACAGACTATTCACCGACAATCCCTGTCATTCACATCGACAAACAACTGGACCAGACGCAGGCACTGAACGCCCTGCTCCGATCCCGCTTTGAATGTCTCGGTCCCGTGACACTGGAAAAGCTGGTTGATGATTTTGATCTGGACAGTGAACGCATCGAACAGGCGTTACTTATTTTGGAGAACGAAGGTTTCATCATGCGTATGTCGACCGGCAGCGATGCAAAGACGACCTGGTGTGAACGCAGCCTGCTGGCGCGCATTCATCGACACACTGTCCAGAACCTGCGCAAGCAAATCGAGCCAGTCAATCCTCAGGCCTACATGCGTTTTCTTTTTGACTGGCAACATGTCAGTGATCCGCTCAACGGTGTCGAGGCACTGGAACAGGTCATACAACAACTGGAAGGTTTTGCCATTCCGGCCAGTATCTGGGAAAAGGACATACTGCCTGTGCGCATGCAACTTTACCTGCCGCAATATCTCGATCAGTTATGCAATACCGGCCGCATTACCTGGCAACGACTTGGCGATAACGGCCGTAACCTGTTACGTAATACATCCATCTGCCTGCTACCACGCAGTCACCAGGTTTACTGGCAACATAAACTCGCATCAGATGAGAATCGCACCCAGTCATTATCCGGCCATGCACACAGTGTGATGCAGATCATGCAGGACATCGGCGCGTGTTTTTATGATGAATTACAAAGCCGCGTGACGTTGTTACCCACACAACTGGAATCAGCACTGGCCGAACTGGCGGCAAGCGGCCTGATCACGGCAGACAGTTTTACCGGCCTGCGTGCATTAATTGCACCGGCACAAAAATCGGCACGGCGTCGTCAGGCGGCACGCATTAACAGCCAGCAGTTACAGAATGCCGGACGCTGGTCGCTGATCAGGCCTGTCGATAAAACGGTGACAGATGATCAATGTATCGCACATTGCGCGCGTGTCTTATTGAATCGATATGGTGTCGTATTCCGCGCCGTACTGGAAAGGGAGAATACAGGTTATAAATGGCGTGAACTGCATTACCAGTTACGCCGCATGGAGGCCCGTGGCGAGATTCGTGGCGGCCGGTTCGTTGATGGCTTCAGTGGCGAACAGTTTGCCCTGCCTGAAGCGATTACACCGTTACGCAGAATGCGTCAGGCAAATTCTGATGAACTGTTATTGATCAATGCCTGCGATCCACTCAACCTCAGCGGCATCATCACACCGGGCAAGAAACTGCCGACCCGGCACACACAACACATCATGTATCGTGACGGCCTGCCGGTGGCGTTGTTCGACAAGGGAAAAGTGACGTTACTGACTGATGTCGATGGCGAAACAGGCTGGAAAATTCAGAACCGCTTTTTGAGTCACGTCAATCCGGCCAAATACCAGCCACAGAAACCGGACTCACTCAGGCAATAAGACTGTTCAGACTTGTAAGCGAACGCTGCAACGTCGCGTCATCAGACTGACAAACAGTAATATGACCCAGCTTGCGTCCCGGGCGTGGCTCCTTGCCGTAGATATGTACATGGGCGCCATCAATTTCCAGAGCGGCACGCACATCGGGCAAATCACCAACCAGGTTACGCATGACGCTGATACCGCAATGCTGTGTCGAACCCAATGGCATATCAAGAATCGCGCGGACATGATTTTCAAACTGGCTGGTTACCGCGCCTTCGATGGTCCAGTGCCCGGAGTTATGCACACGCGGTGCGATTTCATTTATTAATAACTTGCCGTCACAATCAAAAAATTCCACGCACATCACGCCCACGTAATCCAGTTCTTGCATGATACGCTGAGTATATTCCTGCGCCTGCTGGCTGACTGAATCATTCGGCCTGACAGTGGTGGTATGCAAAATACCTTTACGGTGAATATTTTCACTCAGGGCATAAAAGCGAATTTCGCCATCACGGTTACGTACACCGAGTTGTGAGACTTCACGCGTGAATTTCACACGCTGTTCGGCAATGAGATCTATTTTGCCGAGTCCATCCAGCACTGACTGAATTTTCTTATTATCATCACCGGGATGAATTGTTGCCTGACCTTTTCCGTCATAGCCCTGAAAACGGGTTTTAATGATCAGGCCGTTGTCCAGCGTCGCTAACATATCCGATAAGACTGCGATATCCGCGACGACTTCAAAGTCCGGCAATGGCAGATCCAGGCCGGCGATAAACTGCTTTTCCCTGAGTCGATCCTGCGCAATCGCAATCGCATTGGAGGCCGGATAAAGCAGGCCCTGTCGTTCAACCGCGTGGAGTGTTTCGGCCGGAATATGCTCGGACTCCGCGGTTGCTACATCAACATGCGCAACAAAGTCGGTGAGTTTGTCGTAATCGGAGAAGTCGGCAATGATAATGTCACCCAGGCCGGTGACACAGGGATTTGGATCGGGACCGTAAAAAACAAATTCCAGTCCAAGCGGTATACCGGATAAGGCCAGCATTTTTCCAAGCTGACCTGATCCCAGAACACCGACTCTCATGTATCGTTCCTCGGGTCCGTATTGTCGAGTACCGTGTTGGTTTGGGTGGTGCGATACTGTTTTAACGCGTCACGAATTTTTGAATCAGTGGTCGCCAGAATACTCGCCGCCAGTAATGCGGCATTACTGGCACCGGCCTGGCCAATGGCCAGCGTGCCGACCGGGATACCCGCTGGCATCTGTACGATCGACAGCAACGAATCCATGCCATTCAATGATTTTGATTTAACCGGTACACCCAGCACCGGCAGATGGGTTTTCGATGCGACCATGCCCGGTAAATGGGCGGCCCCGCCGGCCCCGGCGATAATGACGCGAATACCGCGAGACTCTGCATTCTCGGCAAATTCAAACAGGCGATCCGGTGTGCGATGTGCTGAAACGACCGTTGTTTCGTATGGCACACCCAGTTTATCCAGGATCGTGCAGGCATGCTCCATGGTCGGCCAGTCTGAACGGGACCCCATGATCACGGCGACGAGTGGTTTAGCCATCACATTTACCTTTGTTGCCAGTAATTGGTCTTTTTCTATAAAGGCTGCACATTGTATATATATAAGTGTCAGGCTTCCAGCACCACCAACGGCACATACATCTCTGAATCGCTGATGCCGCCGTGCACGCCATGGTGAAAAAACGGTGTCTCGCCGTCGATCCAGTCCTTGATGATATAGCCGGCCTGCATGACCAACGTGTAGTCACCAATCCGTTCTTTCAGGGCGGGATGCGGTGTCCCCGGGCCAAATACCCCCTGCTTAAGCAATGCCTGACTTTCCACTAACGTCACCTGCGTGGAAAATTCATTCCCAATGTAATCCACAAAGGTGTCCGCTTTGTCATCATGGACATAACTGTATGCAGCCCGCGGTTCACCACATAACGGCTGGCGTAAACAGGCCTGCAGGTGTGGGTGATCATTGATGGTTATCATGTCTTTCGGTTTCACATCGATAAAACCGTGGTCCGCCGTGATCAGGACTAATGCACCGCTACCATGAATTTTTGTCATGAATTGATCAATCGTATGCGAAATCTGCTGAAAATGCTGAGCCGTTTCGTGGCTACCATTGCCGTGTACATGTGATAAATGATCAAACTCCGGCCAGTAGGCGTAGACGTATTTCGGTGCCTTATCCTGTGTCACCAGTATGTTAAGTACCTCAAACATGTCATCCAGTGTTTCATATCCCAGCGGAGTGGCCCCGCCGGTATGTGAACGGTTAAAGTCGGTCTGCAAAATCCAGTTAGGTGAGACAACATAACTGGCGACATCTAGCTGATCAAATACCACTGGATGTCTATACAGCTCGTCGATGTCGATACCCAGTTCGCTCAGAGGCTGTCGACCATCGCGCGTCATTCCCGGTAACACCGATATCACGCGCTCGAGTTCATGGAAATAGGTAAACCAGCCGGTCAGGCCATGCTGCTGCGGTGCCTGTCCGGTCAGGAACGTGGTGATACTGGTTGCCGTGGTGGAAGGAAACACCGAGGTCAGGCGAGCTTGCACGTGCTGGCGCATCCAGTTGGCTGTGTTTTGCAGGTAGTGAAAACCCAACCCGTCCACGACCAGCAAGATAACCTGCTCATAGTCAGCCAGATTTGGCGCCGGGCCGGCCAGGGGTGCATATACGGACGACGGCTGACCAAATCGTGCACGAATCGTGGCCATCAGGTTGAGGATACTATGGCCCTGGTAGTCAGGATACGGCATGCTGCTGTCTCAAATTCCGGTTTTCTACTTAAATAACAGTGACTTAAATTTATTTATCTGTTCAGTCAGGATTCAGTACCCCGGCCGTACTCTGTGACCCGTAAATGCTGAAAACGACTCTGGAGGTCGACAATGAAAAGCAGATTAACAAAAGTACTGGCAGTTTCAATTGCGGCGTTGGGTCTGGGCAGCCTGCCGGCCCTGGCCAGTGCCTCAGACAGGGACCATTACCGCGGTGGTCTGTTCAATTCCAAGGAATTCCATGGTGATCGGCACCGAGACCATGCGCGTGACCATCGCCGGCATTCCCGTGAACACCGCCGCCACGATCACGACCGTCATCACG
Source organism: uncultured Gammaproteobacteria bacterium (assembly GCA_937967995.1). Classification (GTDB taxonomy): domain Bacteria; phylum Pseudomonadota; class Gammaproteobacteria; order UBA6429; family Thiohalophilaceae; genus CALBTB01. Next base: position 29,867 of record CALBTB010000008.1, on the reverse strand, counting down.
ATCGCCATTATAAGCATCGTCGTTACGATCATCATGGCCATTATAAACACCATGCGTATCGTCACCATCGCAAGCATCACGGCCATCACTATCGCCACCATCGTAAGCACCATGGGCATCACTGGCGTCATCATCGCAAACACCATAAGCACTACAGACATCAGCATGGCCATTACGGATATGGCCGCCATTATGGTATTAGCGGTTATTACATTGCGCCGGGACTTGGCATTCGAGTAGACCTGCATTAATCGGGGCGCTCAACATGCTAATACCACACCAGCGGGCCGCAAATTGCGGCCCGTTTGATTTACCTGGTACGGTTGACGTTGTATGCTTGTGTTCAGAAAAACATATAAGCCATCTATGAAGAAATTTATTCTCAGTCTCAGCCTGGTTTGTTCACTGCTGGTCAGCGCACCGAGCCTGACACTGGCAGAACCGGCTGTTTCCAAATCACAGGCCGCCAGCATCGCCAGTTCCCGTTATCCCGGCAAGATCATTAATGTGACACTAGCCGGCAACGAGTCCAGTCCTGTTTATCGGGTAAAAATTCTCGATGATAAAGGCGGTATGCACATTATCATCGTGGATGGTAACAACGGAAAAATTCTCTCGGCACATTAATCATGCGAATACTGATCATCGAAGACGAAACCGATATCCGTACACAGGTCGTCAGGCAACTCCAGCAACACGAATACATGGTGGATGAAACCGGCGAAGGCAAGGAAGGCCTGTTTTATGCACAGGAATATCCCATCGATGCAGCCATCGTCGATATCGGCCTGCCGGATATTTCAGGACTCGATGTTATTCGCCAGTTGCGTGATAAGGGTAACACCCTGCCGATACTCATTTTAACGGCACGCGATCGCTGGCAGGACAAGGTTGACGGACTGGAAGCCGGTGCCGATGATTACCTGGCCAAACCATTTCAGATGGAAGAATTACTGGCACGTGTCAAAGCCCTGCTGCGCCGCGCCACAGGTAAAACCCAGCAAACTATCGAGTGCGGCCCGATCAGTCTGGATCTGAACAGTCAGCGTGTCCAGCTCAACGGACATTTTGTCGACTTCACCACCTTTGAATACCGGCTGATCGAATACCTGATGCGAAATCATGAGAAAGTCATTTCAAAAGATAACCTCAATGATTATCTCTATCCGCACGATGAAGATCGCGACAGCAACGTTATAGAAGTCATCATGGGCCGGGTCAGACGTAAACTGGATCCCGACAACAAACTCAAACCCATTGAAACACTGCGAGGACGTGGTTATCGCTTTACCCTGTGTGACAGGCAATAAATGAAATCACTTCGCGCACGACTTATTCTCGCCGCAACACTCATACTGGCCGTATTCATCGTCCTGGCCGGTTATACCCTCGACAAGGCTTTCTATGAAAGCGCCGAAAGTAATTTACAGGAAAACCTCAACACGCAACTGACCCTGTTGATGGCCAGCACCGAGGTCAATGATGACAATGACGTGGACATGCCAACCCGGTTACTGGAAACCAAGTTCAGTCTGCCCAGTTCCGGCCTGTATGCCATCATCACCAATGCCAAAGGTAAAGTAGTATGGAAATCATTGTCGACGGTGGGCGTGATTATTCCGAAACCCAAGGTCTTGCCCGCGGGTCAGCAGGTCTTTGAACGAATACAACTTGAGAATGAAGAATTCTATATTCGTAGTTATGGTATCAACTGGTTCATCGAAAAAGGAAAAGTCCCGCTAACGTTCAATATCATCAGTGATATGAGCGCATTCAATGAACAGATCTATAACTTTCGCGCCACGCTGTGGGGGTGGTTAATCGGCCTGGCCACAATATTGCTGCTGCTACAGGTAATGATCCTGGTCTGGGGTCTCAAGCCTCTGGGACGGGTGGTAAATGAACTGAGCAATATCGAATCCGGCAAGCAGGATCGTATCGAACAGGATTATCCGACTGAAATTCTGCGCCTGACCAGTAACATCAACGGGCTTCTGGAACACGAACATACGCAGCAAACCCGTTACAGAAATGCACTGGCCGATCTGGCGCATAGCCTGAAAACACCTCTTGCCGTATTAACCGGTGGCCTGCAGGAAATTCAACACGACAAAACCCGTGAAAGTTTTCAGGAACAGATACAACGCATGGATCATATTATCGGTCATCAGTTACAACGCGCCGCCACCGCCGGTGGTTCACCAATCAGAAAACAACTGGCATTCAGACCGATCCTGGACAAATTAATAAAAGCCCTGGGCAAGGTGTACAGGGACAAGAATATTCAGTTTGATCAGCATATTCCCGATGGCATGAAACTGCGTGTCGACGAAGGCGACATCATGGAGGTTATGGGTAATGTGCTCGACAATGCCTGCAAATGGTGTAAACAACGGGTTCGTATCAGTGTCAGCATGCAAAACAAACGTGCGCGCATTACCATCGCCGATGACGGACCCGGTATAAACCAGGAACAGGTCGAGTTGATACTGCAACGTGGTGGCCGTCTCGATCAGTCGGTGCCGGGTCAGGGTATCGGCCTGTCGGTTGTCGTGGATATTCTCGATGCTTACAAAGGCAAACTATCGGTTACTCACAGCGATCTCGGTGGTTCTGCCTTTACACTGGATTTACCCGCGACCTGAATTCAGATAGCCAGTCCTTTTTCCAGCAACCTGTCGATCACCTTGCGTCGCTGTAATTCCCGGCTGTCTCCACCCTGAAACACCAATGCACCGGAAGAATAACTGGTGCCATATGTTGCCACCAGATTCACAACCTGACCAACAGCAGTCAGAAATTCCCTGTCTGACAGTGGCGACAGGGGATGAATGTAGGTACTCCATAACACACCTTTGGCAATGGAGTAACGGGCATCCAGTGCACTGTCAAAATTGGCCTGCATCAAACGGTACAGGCCAGACTTGTCCAGTTCATCACTGCGAACGATTGGTGCAATAATTCGCATGCGATCGGCTTTTTCATCCGTGATAACACGAATCACCTGACCTTCAACAGTAAACTCCCAGTAGCCTGGCTGACCCTTGGCCTGTTCGTCGATCCGTTTAATCAGTTCGCCGAGTCGCTGGTTGGTCATGTCCTGCTTCTGCACGCCGCCACTTCCCCGTTCGGATGGCTCCGCAAGAGAAAATGTCGGCAGATTGACAGTGATGACCAAAATTAGTGCAATCAACTTATCCATTGTCGACTCCTGAAATGGTTTATGTTAGTTTGCCTACAATAATTATAATAGTGGCAACGTGAATTAATGCAGCCCATACGCATTTTTCGTCATATAGATTGCGAAGGACCGGCACATTTTCAGACCATTCTGGACAGCCGACACATTCCTTACGAAATCATCCAAATCGATCAGGGCGAAGCCGTCAACATGGACCTGGACACTACGTCTGGTCTCATATTTATGGGCGGCTCCATGAGTGCCAATGACTCGCATGACTGGATAAATGATGAAATCTCTCTCATCAAGCAGGCCGTCAAACGCCATATTCCGGTGCTCGGTGTTTGTCTGGGCAGTCAGCTCATGGCCAGGGCGCTCGGTGCAAAAGTCTATGCAGGTGATTGCATGGAAATCGGCTGGGGTGAAATTCAATGTGAAAGCCATTCTCCCTGGACCGATAACCTGCCGGAGACCATGACCGTTTTTCACTGGCATGGTGAAACGTTCGACTTGCCCATCGGCGCCATTCGACTGTTCAGCAATGAACGGTTTAGTAATCAGGGGTTCGCACTGGGTCCAAACCTGGCATTACAATTCCATATTGAAATGCAGGCCGAGCTGATTCGAGAGTGGCTGGATCGATATCCGGATGATCTGGAAAAACGTTGCGACGAGCAACATGATAAACAGACCATCATTGATGCAATCGATCAGAATATTTCACACCTGCAACGCTACGCCGATACCCTGTTTACGTACTGGCTCAGTCACTGTCTGTCATAATTTCCTGCGCCAGAAAAATGCCGGCCAGTGTCTTGGCATCATAAATTTGTCCTGCACTGATCATCTCGCGTACACGCGGCAGATCGATCCAGTGCACTTCGATCACTTCGCCATCTTCATGCGCATGCCCGGTTAATGTCAGCTCCCGGGCAAAAAACAGATGTATGACTTCAGTAAACACGCCGGGCGAAGAGATGGTCCTGCCAATGGGTTCGAGCACCTCAGCATACACACCGGCCTCTTCTGCCAGTTCACGCTCGGCTGTGACAGATGGCGGTTCGTCGGGTTCGATTTTCCCGGCGGGTAATTCCCATAACCAGCCACCCGCTGCATGACGATACTGCCGCAGCAGACACAATCGCTGTTGTTGATCCTGCGCAACAATTGCAACACCACCCGGGTGATGGACGATTTCCAGTTCCGTTTCGTGACCGTTCGGTAGCGTTACACGTTCCAGATTGAGTGTGATCACCCGACCGGTATAAATCGTATCTATATGCTGTGCCATGCCAGCTCCTTTTTTGCTCTCTTGCCGTATGATATCGCTGATTGTGGTTCATCACCCAGCCCGAAAATGCTGAGATCGCCCTGATTTCCCCGCGCGGAAAGGTGTAAAATTCATAACATGAATCAGACTCAGGATCAGATTCTGGCCGAACTGGACAGGACCTTTGTTGATGCACAGGTTCTGCTCAAACTCGTATGTGGGAATTTGCCGGTCATTGTCTGGGTGCTGGATGCGAACGGTACATTTACCCATGTCGAGGGACAGGGACTTGAATCACTGTCATTCAAACCCGCGCAGTTAATTGGCCAGTCGGTATTTGACGTGGCAAAAGACTATCCTGACATCATCGACACCTCTGAACTTGCCCTCAGTGGTGAAACCATTACCAGAAAACATACGTGGGAAAATCGGGCATACCAGGCAACGCTGCAACCAGTCCTGAACAACGAGCAGGCAGTTATCGGTGTGATTGGTGTTGCACTGGACATCACCGTTCACGAACAGACACTTCATCAGAGCATCATCTTTGCCAGTGTACTGGATCAAACCAGTGACCTGGTCATGATTACGGATGCCGATGGCATCATTGAATATGTGAACCCGTCGTTTGAAGCGAGTACCGGATTTGCACGAGAAGAAGCGGTCGGTAAAAAACCATCGATTCTGTATTCCAGCAAAATGAATGACGATTTTTTTCAGGACCTGTGGCAAACCTTGCAGCGCGGTGAAATCATCACTGACGTTTTTATTAACAAACGCAAGGACGGTTCAATATTTTATGAAGAAAAGACCATTACGCCCGTATTTGGCAAGGACAAAACCATCAGCCACTACGTCTCCACCGGCCGGGATATTTCCGAGCGCATGCGCACTCAGGAACGCCTGCATTACATGTCTCAACATGATGCACTGACAAAGCTGCCTAATCGTACCCTGTTTGTGGATCGTTTACGTCAGTCCATGTCACGGGCGCGCTGGCATAACCGACTGGTTGCCGTCGCCTATCTCGATATCGATCATTTCAAAACTGTAAACGACAAACATGGCAGTGAGATTGGGGATCAGCTTCTCATACAACTGACACAGCGTCTGAGTGGCAGTATTCGTGCGGGCGATACCGTGGCCCGTTTTGGTGGTGATGAATTTGCCGTATTGCTGGATGATATTGCTTCCGAGAAAGATATTTCGCAACTGGCCAAGAAACTGCTCGACACGCTTGCCACACCATTTGAAATTACAGAGCACCGAATCCTGATTACCGCCAGTTTCGGTATCAGTATTTTTCCCAATGATGCCGATGATACCGAGTCACTGTTACGTAATGCGGATGTTGCCATGTACCGGGCCAAGGACATGGGAAAAAACAATTACCAGTTCTTCTCCAATGAAATGAGTGCCCGCGCTTTTGAACGGCTGACCCTGGAAAATTCATTGCGTCATGCATTACAAAGACGAGAATTTTTCCTGCTCTATCAGCCGCAGGTCGACACACGTACCGGTTCCATTGTTTGCGTTGAAGCCCTGTTACGTTGGCAGCATCCGGATCTCGGTGTCATTCTGCCGGCAAAATTTATCACGCTGTTGGAAGAAACCGGTCTGATTATTCAGGTCAGTGACTGGGTGCTCAAACAGGCCTGCCAGCAACTCAGTGAGTGGCATGCAGCCGGTTACAAAAACCTGGTGATGTCCGTCAACCTGTCAGGACGACATTTTAACAGCCCTGAGGCGATCAATTCCCTGAAACACATCATTATTGAATCCGGTATCAAACCCCGACTCATTGAACTTGAACTCACGGAAAGCATGCTGATGCGCACTGCCAGTAAAACAGTCAGTGCGCTCAATACCATGCAACACCTGGGTGTTCAGATTGCCGTGGATGATTTTGGCACCGGTTATTCCTCGCTGAATTACCTGCGACGGTTTCCGATCTCCACACTCAAAATTGATCGTTCCTTTATTCGGGACGTGGTTGAAGATGCAGATGACGCCGCCATTACATCGGCAATCATCGTCATGGCGCAAAATCTTGGTTTAAAAGTTGTGGCCGAAGGTGTTGAGACACGCGCACAAAAACATTTCTTGCAGGCACGTCATTGTCATTATATTCAGGGCAATGTTTTCAGCGAACCGGTAGACGTGGCTGGCATGGACAAGTTACTGGCGCAGGGTAAATTCAAGTAATCAGTTTTCACCCTGGTATTCGGTATATTTTTTTGCACTACCGCGAACCTGATCAGCCGGGTATTTCTGTTCATTGATTTTCATTTTCTGCCTGACAACTGCATCCAGATCCACATCCAGGCGCTGCGACAATCTGATCAGGTAAATAAACACGTCCGCCATTTCATAGGCCACCTCGCGACACGTTTCGTCATCAAGCTGTTCACTCTGTGGTTCCGTTAACCACTGAAAATGTTCCAGCAATTCACCGGCTTCCACATTCAGTGCCATGGCGAGATTCTTGGGTGAATGAAATTGTTCCCAGTCACGCTCGCGTGCAAACGCCAGCAACTGACTGGATAATTCCTGTAGATAGGTGCTCGACATAACGCATTCCCGGTAAACAAATCAGGGTATGAGTCTAACAAGCCGTTTAATCGAGTAAAAATAAAAAAGCCCGGACAGGCGTGTTGTTGCCTGTCCGGGCTTTTTCCTTCCCCTGGCCGAGAGCCTGAAAGCGTTTACTGGTTAAAGCGAACCGTGCCGCCACGACTGATGTGGCGATTGAGTTCCAGGCAAGACCAGGCATTCATGTCGATAACCTTGATCGTGCCATCCAGGTATTCAATCATCGCCTTGACGGCAACACCCTGGATCATTTCCAGCAGTTTTACCTTGATGAGCTGACCGGTACGATTGACATACCAGTTACCCACAACAGGTACGTTGTTCGATAACATATTTCCTCTCCCCGCGATTGCGATACATCTATGCTCTTGCTTATTGTGTGGATATATTACCAGAGCCGGCCGTGGCCGTGTATAAAAATGTGTCACAATGTCAGGGAATAATTATAGTCCTTGATATTCAGTTAGTTATAAAAATTTTTTAGATTTACTATTAACTAAAGTGAATAGTGCGCTGATCAGGCTATTCATCCGTGACACAACCCTGCGACGCATCTTTCACGGTCTTGATGTATTTGTACAAGGTACCGCGCTGAACTTTGTAGGGAGGCATGACCCACTCGGCACGCCGTGCATCCAGTTCTGCATCAGTAAGGTCCACATCCAGACTCAGTTTCTCGGCGTCGATAGTGATCACGTCTCCATTTTGAATCAGCCCGATGGGGCCGCCTTCCTGTGCTTCCGGCACCACGTGCCCGATAATGAATCCGTGTGAACCACCGGAAAAACGACCATCAGTGATCAGTGCCACGTCCTTACCCAGACCGGCTCCCATGATGGCGGAGGTCGGGGTCAGCATTTCCGGCATGCCCGGTCCACCCTTGGGGCCTTCATAGCGAATGACCACCACATCCCCTTTTTTGATCTCGTTGTTTTCCAGTCCTTTGAGCATGTCCTCTTCACAATCATAAACCCGCGCCGGACCGGAGAAACGCAATCCTTCCTTGCCGGTAATTTTTGCCACCGAACCCCCGGGTGCCAGGTTGCCACGTAAAATATGAATGTGACCGGTTGGCTTGATAGGTTTATCCAACGGCATAAAGACCTGCTGGCCTTCTGCGAGTCCCGGTACATCGGCCAGGTTTTCCGCCACGGTTTTTCCAGTGACAGTCATGCAGTCGCCATTGATCAGGCCTTTTTCGAGCAGGTACTTCATCACCGCCGGTACACCGCCAACCTTGTGCAGGTCTTCCATCACATAACGGCCGCTGGGTTTCAGGTCCGCCAGGAATGGCACACGATTCGACACCGACTGGAAATCATCAATTGTCACGGACACATCGACAGCACGTGCCATCGCGATCAGATGCAGGACGGCATTGGTCGAGCCACCCAGTGCCATGATCATCACCATGGCGTTCTCAAACGCGTCGCGGGTCATGATGTCACGAGGTTTGATGTCGTTTTCCAGCAGATGGCGAATGGCCTGACCGGCACGTAAACACTCTTCAATCTTGCCCGGATCTTCCGCCGGCGTGGATGAACTGTATGGCAGGCTCATGCCCATCGCTTCGATCGCCGAGGCCATGGTATTCGCGGTATACATCCCGCCACAGGCGCCGGCACCGGGACAGGAGTTCTGCACGATTTCCTGACGGGTGGTTTCATCTATTTTACCGGCAATGAATTCACCATAGCTCTGGAACGCCGACACGATATCCAGCACGTCATCACCACGGTGACCGGGCTTGATCGTACCGCCATAAATCATAAGCGACGGCCGATTCAACCGGCCCATGGCGATCCACACACCCGACATATTTTTGTCACAGCCCGGCAGTGAAAGACTGGCGTCATACCACTGCGCGCTCATGACGGTCTCAACCGAGTCGGCAATGATGTCGCGTGACTGCAGGGAAAAGCTCATGCCGTCAGTGCCCATCGAGATACCGTCCGACACACCGATGGTATTGAAACGCAGACCCACCAGTCCGGCGGCGACGACCCCTTCCTTGACCTTGGCAGCCAGGTCGTTCAGATGCATGTTACAGGTGTTACCTTCCCACCAGACGCTGGAAATGCCGACTTCCGGTTTACGCATATCGTCTGCCTTGAGACCCGTGCCGTACAACATGGCCTGAGACGCACCCTGTGATTTGGGTTCAGTGATTCGTGAGCTGTATTTATTGAGCTTCTTGTCGGTCATTGCCTGCCCCTGTAACTTGGCGAAAAGTGGTCATTTAAAAAGGAGGCAGAGTATACATTTTTGTGACTAAAAGTGGGGCCTGAAATGCGATTTTCGGCACAGACTGGGGCGCAAAACAGGTCAATTTCTGTCCCACACGGCCGATATAAAGGGCATGCACCGTATTGACCGGATTCCCCATAAATTCCGTTAATACAATAGCTTAGCTAGCAGACTTAAGGATTACGATGTATAGTTTGTAGGTAACAGGGGTTGGAGGCCGTCCCATGCAGGCTGAAGCAGTAAACAGGATGTTTATCAGATTTATGCTGGTCCTTACGATTGGTTCACTGGCTATTCCGGTCAGCGCCAATGTGGATCGGCGTACCATGCTGCAGCGACAGATGTTTCAGGACGCCGAGCATGCATTGAAACTGGGCCGCCTCAGCCAGTACCGGCAACTCGAGACTAAGTTGCGCGACTATCCCCTGCACCCTTACCTCAAGTATTATGAAATCAGACGCCGCCTTGGCAGCACCGACTATAAAACCATTCATCGCTTTTTGCAGGAACATCCGGGAACGCCATTGGCAACCCGCCTGCAATATTCCTGGTTGAAGTCCCTGGCCCGTAAACGCCAGTGGCAAACCCTGATCGACAACTTCTACTACACCACGGACAAAGGATTGCAGTGTGATTTCGCACGGGCCCTGTTATTCAAACAGGAACCGCAACGAGCTTACTCCGTTATCGAGGGGCTCTGGTTAACGGGGCGCTCGTTACCCAAGCGCTGTGACTACCCGATCGAAAAGTGGCATGCGTCCGGCGGACTCAGTCAGCAACTGGTCTGGGAACGCATTCGACTTTCCATGCAGGCACGCCACCCACGGCTTGCTCTGTATTTGAGTAAATTCGTCGATAAGAAAGATCGTTTCTGGGTACGAGTCTGGGCCAAGGTACGTCGTCAGCCGGAATATGTCGTGCAGGTCCATGAACGCTTTGCCAAATCCGATTCACAGCAGTTACGTTGGGTACTGGCCGAAGGCATTCGCCGCATGGCCATTCGTGACGCGACAGCTGCCGCCGAACTTTGGAATAACTGGCGTGAAGAATTTAAATTCTCAGACATCGAAAAAGATCGTATCGAACGCCGACTCGCCCTGTCACTGGCCAAGGAAGATCCACTCACCAGCAAACAGTGGCTGGAGCAGCTCGCCCTCGAACCCAATGATGAACGGGTCAATGCCCTGTACATTCTGAATGCCCTGCAGGACCAGGACTGGGAAGTCGCCATGGACTGGATCGATCGACTGGATACGGATGAGAAGCATACGGATCGCTGGCGTTACTGGCGAGGCCGTGCACTGGAAGGCATGGGGCGGTTAGAAGAAGCGCGTGCCATTTACCTGCTGAATGCAGACTCACGCAGTTATTACGGTTTCCTGTCCGCGGATCGGGCGGGAATGTCTTACCAGTTCGATCATCGACCGGTCAGCTATAACAAGCATGCCCTGTCCCAGATCCAGCAGCAGCCCGCCATTGCGCGTGCCCGCGAACTCTATGCGCTGAATCGCATTGTGGATGCTCGCCGCGAGTGGCGTTTTGCGCTGCAGCACCTCGATAAGTCACAAATGCTGGTTGCCGCCCAGATTGCGCATGACTGGAACTGGCACGACCGGGCCATCATGACCCTGGCACAGGCCAAGTACTGGGATGATCTGGAAAAGCGTTTTCCTCTTGCGCATCGCGAGCTGGTTATTGATAACGCCCGCCGACAGCGTATCAACCCGGCCTGGGCGTTTGCGATTATTCGTCAGGAGAGTGCCTTTACGGAAGACGCCCGTTCACATGCAGGTGCCATGGGCCTGATGCAATTATTACCCCGTACCGCCAAGCAGGTTGCACGGTCTTTACAGATGCGTTTTCGACGCAATGATTTGCTGGATGCCGACACCAATGTCCGGCTCGGTATCAACTACCTCAAGCAGGTCAATGACACGTTTAAGGGTAACAACGTCCTGGCCACGGCCGCCTACAATGCCGGAAATTACCGGGTCCGCACGTGGCTGCCAAAAACCGGCCACATCCCGGCTGATGTCTGGGTGGAAAGTGTGCCGTTTAACGAAACCCGAGACTACCTGAAGCGAGTCCTCACCTACACCGTGATCTATGAGCAGCGACTGGGACAGCGACCCGTGCCCCTGCTGGAACGCATGCTGCCGATTCCCGGCCATGTCACGGTCATCTCCGCCGACGAGAACAAGCCCGACGAGAAAAGCGGCGCTTGACGCAGTCCACAATTACCGAACGGGACTGTGTCCAGTTTCGGAAAAGCGTGATCATGCTCAAGGTTTTACCCCGTTTCAGCTCCTATAACTACTCAAGATGACGGTAATGAGAACCGACAAATTAAGTACCTGATAAAGAAATTCATCGCAGTAGGTAATTGATATGCTGATAGAACTCGCTGTATTAACTTTCATCCTGGCAGGCCTGTTTGGCCTCGGTTATTACCTGGGGAACCAGTTCGGACGCACCGCCCATATTCGTGACGACCTGCGCCGGGCACGTGATGCCAATGTCACGGTCCGCATCGAAAACCAGCACTAACCTTCCAATTCAAGATATTCGAATTTCGGGACGATACCGATCCTGTACCGTGAGTAAAACGAGAACAGGTAGGGACTCGTCGCAATGCCAAATCTATCACTGGCACAGCTATTTATATTGCTGGTAGAACCTTCTTCCACGCAACAACGAATCATCGCCCAGCACCTCAAGGATCTGGGCGCACCCAATATTGAATTCTGTGTTACCGGACGTGAAGCACTGGCCATTCTGGATCGGGAAAAATATGACCTGGTGATCAGCGCCATGCATCTTGAAGACATGACGGGTACCGAGCTGGTGCAGAACATGCGCATGCACGACAAGATTCGTGATTTACCGTTTATGCTGATTTCCAGCGAAACGGATTTTCGATACCTCGAACCGATTCGCCAGGCCGGTGTGATCGCCATTTTGCCCAAGCCATACGAAGTGGATCAGTTGCGCCACGCCCTGTTTTCCACCGTCCATTACCTGGACCCGGATACGCTGGAAACCGGTGATCTGGCGCCGGAGGATCTCAACATTCTCATCGTCGACGACAGCTTCACTGCACGCCAGCATATTTCACGCGTGCTCTCCAACCTGGGAATTGAAAAAATCAGTATGGCGAAGAACGGTGTCGAGGCGGTGGAGATTATCAACGAGTCCTATTTCGATCTGATCGTGACCGACTACAACATGCCGGAAATGGATGGCCGACAACTGGTGGAATACATTCGTAACAAGAGTAACCAGTCCAGTATTCCGATTCTCATGGTGTCCAGTGAATCAGATGAAAATCGCATTGCCGCAGTTCAACAGGCAGGTGTGTCAGCCATCTGTGATAAGCCTTTCGAGACCAATACGGTTCGACAGCTACTGATGAATATGCTCACTTAGACCGCTTCTTCCTGCACTTGAATTGTCACCGGGTCCGGTAACAGCAGGTTTACGGTCGTCTGTGGGTCATAGCCATAAAAATCCTTCATAAAGCTGTAGATGTGCTTGCGGTGAAATTCGAGATGCGCCTCGAGATCATCGATAACCTGACGCGCCAGACGGCAGGCCTCGTCCTGATCCTGGTGAATGATGAAACGCCGGCCGTCGCAGTTAAATCCCGCCCCTAACATGGACTGCTTGATAGCACTCCACAGCTCGGAACAGACATCCGGCGGAAAACTGTCGTAGTCCAGATTGATAACGATGGCATAGGCCATGGGGGCCTCCATTGCTCAAAATTTATTCTACTTATGCTGGCGTTGACTATAGCGGGTCTCGTGGCTGACTGCCAACCATAACCTCATTACGGATATGCAGAGTAATCATTATAAAACAATAACTTATAATATTTACTTGATATTTTTTCGAGGAAAAGCTATATAACTATCTAAATATTAACAAGATCACGATGGGATAGCACAATGAACAACCAATTACCCATGTACGAAGTGAAAGAGCTGAGCTTGGAAGAAGCCATACTGCTTCTGGCGACAGAGGAAGAAAAAACCACCACGGACTATAGCAAAACGTCTGCCCGGCTTATCGAGCAACTGGCGGCGTGAGAACGATATCCATTTGATACCTCCCCCTGCCTGCTCATGGATGGCGGGCACTTTTTAAAACAGCAAGATTTCTATTCGCGGCCGACTGACAGTTCGGCGATGATCTGATCTTCGTAAAGAATGCGATCCGCCAGAATCTCGCCCAGTTTGGAAAGGTCTGCGTCGAGGCTACTGAGGTTGTCGCAGTGGTCCTCGCAGTCGTATTTCTCATTGAAATCGAGAATTTGCTGCGTGGTTTCGGCAATAATGGGATACACCTTGCTGGCGAGGTCCTTGACGTTGGTACGCCGCTCGGTGCCTTCATCAATAAAGCGGTATAACTGGAAATGTGCGCTGGCGGTATAGTCCACCAGTGCCTCACAGAACTCCTGCAGAGCTAATTGGCTGTCATGATCGGGTTTGAAAGGACGCAAACTGGCAAGCTGACTATAAAGAGAAAGGGTTTCAGTCCGGGATTCGAGCAATGTGTTGTACTTGGTCTGAACGGCATAGCGTCGTTCCCTGGATACTTCGCTGGCTTGCATCCCCACCTCCTGAAGTTTCTTAGCATCTGTGAGGTCTCTAATATCCTGATTTCCATGCATGATTGTCAAGCTTAATGACCACTTCGAGGGTAATTTCGCAGAATTTTTATGATTTTGGGGGTCTGGATTTTTAGAATTGGTCTTATTGATGGGCTAAAACACCGGCAAATTGCTAAACTAGGCGCACGATGAACAAACCAGAATTACTCCTGCCGGCGGGCACACTGAAAAACATGCGCTACGCCTTTGCCTATGGTGCCGATGCGGTATACGCCGGTCAGCCACGCTATTCGCTGCGTGTGCGAAATAACGATTTTCAACTCGACAACCTGGCTCGCGGTATCGAAGAAGCGCACCGGCTGGGACGAAAATTTTTCGTGGCCAGCAACATTCTGCCACACAACAGTAAAGTCAAAACCTACCTGGCCGACATGGCGCCGGTGATCGACCTCAAACCGGACGCACTCATCATGGCCGACCCGGGATTGATCATGATGGTCCGCGAAACCTGGCCTGAAGTACCCATCCATTTGTCCGTACAGGCCAATACCGTCAATTACGCCGGTGTGAAGTTCTGGCAGTCGCTGGGACTGGAGCGGGTCATTCTGTCACGTGAGCTGTCGCTCAACGAAATCGAAGAAATACGTCAGCAATGCCCGGACATGGAACTGGAAGTCTTCGTCCATGGCGCGTTATGCATTGCCTACTCCGGTCGCTGCCTGCTGTCCGGTTACTTCAATCACCGCGATCCAAACCAGGGTACCTGTACCAATGCCTGTCGCTGGCAATACAACATGCATGGTGGCGAAGAAGACGTCAGCGGCGACATACAGCAGATCGACTTTGATGCTATGTCGGCCATCAAGGAACCGGAATTATTTCCCGAACCGCAGGCACGTCACCCACTGGCGGATCGTGTCTATCTCATCGAGGAAAGCAATCGCCGCGGTGAACTCATGCCCATTTTCGAAGACGAGCACGGCACCTACATCATGAATTCCAAAGATCTGCGTGCCATTCAACACGTGGAGCGGCTGGCCAAAATCGGTATCGACTCGCTCAAAATAGAAGGCCGCACCAAGTCGCATTACTACGTGGCACGCACTGCGCAACTGTACCGCCAGGCGATTGATGACGCGGTGGCCGGACGCCCGTTTGACCCGACTTTGTATGGCAAACTGGAGAACCTGGCCAACCGCGGTTACACGGAAGGGTTTTACCAGCGACATCCGAATCAGGATTACCAGAATTACCTGGAAAATACTTCTCGTATCAGCCAGCAACAATTTGTCGGTGAGATCCTTGCCTTTGATCAACAACAGGGACTGGCCGATGTGGATGTGAAAAACAAGTTTGCCGTTGGCGATCGACTCGAAATCATTGCCCCCACCGGCAATCAGGACGTGGTCATCGAACGCATGGAGTCCCTGCGTGGCGAGCCCATGAGTGTGGCACCCGGTAGTGGCCACCAGGTGCGCATTCCCCTGCCCACCGCCAACTATGAGAAGGCGCTCATTGCACGTTACACCCAGTAAAAACCGGCCGGTTAAAGCGACAATTCCGCGTGGCCGATAACACAGACAAGTCATACCAATAACATGGACACACCGGAACGTGTATCACCATAAAAGTCTGTTTCTCACCATCGACCAGGGCGGCCATGCCACCCGTACCATGGCCTATAACCGGGATGGCGACATCGTCGCGCATTGCGAACAACCCATCAAAACGACCCGCCCTGCACCACACCAGGTGGAACATGATGCGGCAGAAATGCTTGAATCGGTCCGCCATTGCCTCGACAACGTTGCCGAGCAACTGGGCGATCGCCTCAAATATGTGGAAGCCGCCGGGCTGGCAACACAACGATCCAATATCGTTTGCTGGGACAGACACAGTGGTGAAGCACTCAGCCCTATCATCAGCTGGCAGGACACCCGTGCACAGAACATCATGCAGGACCTGGCGATCGATCGTGAAGACCTGCACAAGACGACCGGCCTGTTTGCATCCGCCCACTACGGTGCCAGCAAACTGGCCTGGTGCCTGCAAAATATCGATGCAGTAAAACAGGCCCACAAGGAAGACCGCCTGCTGCTCGGACCAATGAGCAGTTTTCTGGTATTTAACCTGCTCAGCGAAAAGCGTGCCTTTGCGGATCCGGTCAGTGCGTCACGCACGTTGTTGTGGCATTTGCACCGCCAACAATGGGATCCCTACCTGTTAGAGCAGTTCAACATCGATGCTAAATTACTACCCGAGAGTGTGCCGACACGATTTGATTATGGCGACATACCCGTTGGTAATCGACGTGTACCACTGCGCCTTGTGACCGGTGATCAATCAGCGGCCATGTATGCCTATGGTGATCTGCAATATGAAACCGCTTACGTGAACATCGGCACCGGTGCTTTTATCTCGCGTCCTTCCGGTTACGCGCTGTTCTATGCGCGTCGCCTGCTGACCAGTGTTATTTATTCTGACGACAACGATAGTCAGTACGTGCTTGAAGGCACGGTCAACGGCGCCGGCAGTGCCATAGACTGGTTACAGTCACAGTCCCCCGTTGATGATCTGTGGGGCAAGTTACCAGGCTGGTTAAATGAGGTGGTTGACCCGCCACTGTTCCTGAACGCCGTGTCGGGACTGGCTGCTCCATACTGGCTACCGGATTTCAAAAGTGAAATGCTGTCCGAGGCCGACACGGATGCCCGGTATGTCGCGGTCATCGAAAGCATCGTGTTTCTGCTCAATGCCAATGTGCAGGAGATGATGAAATTCGCGTCCCCTCCCCAGCAACTGCAACTCACCGGTGGGTTGTCGCAGCTTGACGGCCTGGCGCAGCGGCTGGCGGACCTGACCCGGCTACCGGTCTACCGCCCACAGGAATGTGAAGCAACCGCACGAGGTACGGCCTACCTGCTGGCCGAACGCCCGCACCATTGGCCCGAGAACGCCCATGGCGCTTGGTTTCAGCCAGCGGCCAACCCGGTCCTGGATCGGCGCTTCCTGCACTGGGAACAGGCTATGCTGCAACGCATGCGCCAGGATCAGTAGCCCCCGGATAGCAGAGTTTTTATTCGTGATCGCTGTCATAAAATCCGCTCCAATACCTTACTATCACTATAGGTAAAGATTCAGACACCGATACAGTGCTGAATGACAGCACCGAAACCCTCCATCATCAGCGAGTTGACGCCCCGGCAATTGAGCGACATCGAACGTGATGCCGCCCTGGCGCTGGCGCGCCGTACCCTGCCCGCATCGTTAATCTATCTGTGGGCGATGCTGCTGTTCTATTTCACAACAGTCCTGCCCGAGCAACATACCGTGGTGTATTTCGGGTGTCTTGGCATCATGAGTGCTGTGATGGCACTGCGCCTGTATTTACTGAAGCAATTCGATCAGTGCTATCAGGCTGACCCCATGCGCTGGACAGTACTACAGGGACTCGTCATTACCAGTAATGCCCTGGCAATGGGCACCATTGGTGCAGTTGCTATCTATGCCTATAACCTGAGCTGGGCTGCCCAGGCCGCCATCGCCTTTATTGTCGGGATCAGTGCCGGCGGCATGTACAGCATGGACTACAAACGGGTATACATGTATCTGTTCCTGGGCGGTCTGTTGATTCCGTCAATTACAGCCAGTCTGTTGCTTGGCACCTCAGCGGGTACCTACATGGCCATTCTGTTGAGCCTGTTCTTTTTATATATGCTGGAACAAAGTCGCCACGTCAATCAGGCCTTCTGGGCGGCACGTGCCAACGCCGTTCAATATGAAACCGAAACCCGTCAGCGACTGCATGAACTGACCTATCGGGATCGCATTACTGGTTTGCCCAACCGCGACCTTTTCAATGATCGCTTACAGCACGAAATTCATAATGCGCGACGCAACAACCAGATGATCGCTGTGCTGGTGCTGGGCCTGGATCGTTTCAGTTACATCAACGATACCTACGGTCACGAAACCGGCGACCGGCTTCTCAACGCTATCGCACAACGACTGGAATCATCGTTACGCGTCAATGACACTGTCTCGCGTTACAGCAGTGACGTGTTTGCCATTGTGCTGGGAAATATCAATGAAACACGCGATATAGCGCGTATTGCCAGCAAGCTGACAGAACAGCTTAACCAGCCGTTTGTTATCAATGAAACCGAGTTGTTCATTACCGGCAGTATTGGCATCAGTCTTTATCCGCTGGATGCCGACACACCCCACTCCCTGTTCAGTTCTGCCGAGGCTGCCATGCATCGCATCAAGGCGCTGGGCGGCAATGCGCATCAGTTTTACGAATCGAATCTGAATGCCGAAACCATGCAACGCCTGCAGGTCGAGGCCAAGTTACGCCGTGCACTGGATAAAAACGAGTTTCGACTTTTCTATCAGCCCAAAATCGATCTCACGTCTGGTGAGCTGGTGGGCTTTGAGGCCCTGTTACGCTGGTGTCCGGAAGGGCGTGATCCGATTTCCCCGGCTACCTTCATTCCCATACTGGAAGAAACCGGACTGATTGTGCCTGTCGGTGAATGGGTACTGCGTACGGCCTGTCAACAGGCGGTTGCCTGGCAAAAACTGAATCTGCGCCCGGTACGTATGGCCGTAAACCTGTCGGCGCGCCAGTTTCGCGATCAGAATCTGGTTGAGCTGGTTCAGACAGTTCTGGCTGAAACCGGCCTGTCATCCAGATGGCTCGAACTGGAAATCACGGAAAGCATGTTAATGGAAAATACCGAGCACACCCGTGCCGCACTGGAACAACTGAATCAGATGGGTGTGCAGTTATCGATTGATGATTTTGGTACCGGTTATTCGTCACTCGCGTACCTGAAACGCATGCCGATCCATACACTGAAAATTGATCGCTCGTTCGTCAAGGACATCACCACAGACAGTGATGATGCCAACGTCGTGCAAACCATCATTGCCATGGCACATAACCTGCGCCTGAAGGTTGTAGCGGAAGGAACAGAAACCATGGACCAGGTCCAGTTCCTGCGCGATCAGACCTGTGATGAAACCCAGGGGTTTTATTTCAGTCGTCCGTTACCAGCCGATGAAATCCAGTCATTGTTTGATATCGAGACCTTTAATATAAACGACACAACGCAAACCGCTACCGTTGCCTAGGCATCAACGGGTTGCAATGTCAGGCTGGCGGTATCGGCAATCGATTGTCTCTCAGGCAAATGATTTGCAAGGTACCTGATGGCTTTCAATGCACTGGTGCGGTATCCGGTTAACTTACCACCCATCAATGCCAGATAACCCGGTAAACGTTCATCCTGAAAATAAATCGTATCGCGCGGACGGTGAAACAGTTTGTTATCGCCAACCGGCAATACTCTGGCACCGGCAAACTGACTGTCTATTTCCTGGCTGGCATGGGGAAAGTAATAGCGTGCGATGGCCAGCAGGTATTCCACTTCATGTTGTGTCGGCGCAATGTGTTGCGGA
The DNA here is from genome assembly GCA_937967995.1 of uncultured Gammaproteobacteria bacterium. Classification (GTDB taxonomy): domain Bacteria; phylum Pseudomonadota; class Gammaproteobacteria; order UBA6429; family Thiohalophilaceae; genus CALBTB01. Next base: position 10,502 of record CALBTB010000008.1, on the reverse strand, counting down.
TCTCCGGAAAATGCCGTTTCCGTTGTTCCTACCATGGTTTTACCGTACCAGGGCATGATAAACACCGCACGATGATCCTGCAGTGATTCAACATAATAAATACCACGCGGCGCAGGATGTTTCAGCACGATATGTGCACCCTGTACCAGGTGAACGGCGGGCGGTGTGACAACGGGTGTAATCGTCGGTTGTAATGTCGATACCCACGGACCAGTGGCATTCACCAGGCAACGCGCGGCCAGCTCGGCTTCGCGGCCTGCTTCATCATAAACAACGTTGTAGCGGTTGTTTTCATAACGCGCACTTTTAAACGTGGCCGGACAATATAACTGTGCACCCAGTTCTGTCGCAGATTGCATTACCGCACGCGTAAGTTTTACATCATCCGTCTGCGCATCAAAATACTGATACACCGCCTGCAGGTCACGCGTACGAATTTGATCCAGCGTCGACCATTTGTCCGGTGTAATTTTCTGGAAACAGGCCGTGGCCCGCAGCTTTCCCAACAATGCATATATACTCAGGCCGGTTACTACCTGCCACGGACGGCGCGACGTAAACCGGTATACCGGAATATAAAACGGCACGCGTTTAACCAGTTCCGGTGCCAGTTCGATTAGCCGATCACGTTCGCGAATCGACTCGGCCACCAGTTTGAGTTGAAATGTTTCCAGATAACGTAAACCGCCATGGATCAGCTTGGATGAGGCGCTTGAAGTCGCATTGCCCAGTGCGGTTTTTTCCAGTAACGCCACCCGATAACCGGCAGCCGCGGCCGCCTGCGCCACACCTACACCCTGAATGCCACCACCAATGATGCAGATATCAACTTCAGACGTCATCGTCCACCTGCATGCAGTCGCAGTGCCTGTAACATCTCTGCAATTTCAAACGTCTCAACCAGGTCCACTCCTCGTTGATGTACCTTGATGGCCTGTTCAGGATCAACACATTCATAAACAGCCAGTTCACACCCCGAACACTTCAGCTTTCCAAAACGCGGTAATTCATGAATGTCAGTAAACAGGTACTCCGGCTGCAACTGACGAATCAGACGTTGTTTTCGTTCTCGCCAGCGATCAAACACGGCACCAACAGTTACGCTGGACCGTTCACGTACGGCCACCAGTGCTTCCAGAGAATATGAAATCACCACGGCCTGATCGCCCAGTGGCGCGATTTCCGGTAACACCCTGTCCAGCACACTGTCGATGGAAAAGTGCTGCAGACTTAATCGTTTTAATTCAATAAAAGCACGCACATACGGCACAGTGGCCAGGTAATTGACGATTTCCTGCAGTGTCGTGATGGGGTTGCCTACATAGCGGTACCCGAAGCGGCTGAATTCTGATACTGAAAAGGTTTTAGCCTGTTGCAGGTTATAGTCATGTATCGGTCCGGGTTGCCCGCACATACGCTGGCAATCCCTGTCATGGAACAGAACGGGGACACCGTCAGCCGTCAACTGGACATCAAATTCCACATAATGCGCGCCGGCTTCAACAGCAGACTGAATCGCCAGCAGGGTATTTTCCGGATAACGGGCGGCATATCCTCTGTGCGCCACCAGCCTGGGCACTGACTTCTGCATCCTGTCCCTAACAATGATAAAATCCTGACAGCTAATGTAAGCGAGTCATAGCGGAAAGAAAAGCCCTTGTCCGAACTTCACAGACAACCCGTAGTGATGTGTTTCTCCGGACACGACCCCAGCGGCGGCGCCGGGATTGTCGCCGATATTGAAGCAATTAAAAGTATGGGTTGTTTTGCCGCTCCGGTGATAACCGCCCACACGGTACAGGATACGCGCGGTGTAAAACGCTTTGAATGTCAGTCACCCGAACTTTTTTATGAACAGGCCAGTATTGTACTGGATGATTTTTCAGTGGCCGCTTTCAAAATCGGCATGCTGGGCAATACCCAAATCGTCGCACAGGTTCGACGGATAATTGATGCATATCCGGACTGCCCGGTCATTCTAGATCCGGTGTTAGCCGCCGGTGCTGACGACAGTGCCCTGGCGGAAGATGACATGCTCGATGCACTACGTAACCTGTTATTGCCTCGTACGTTTGTCATCACACCGAACAGTATTGAAGCCCGCCGACTGGCACCTAACGCAGATACACTTACCGCATGTGCAGAAGCCCTTCAGGATGATGGTTGTGAGTATGTGTTGATTACCGGCACCCATGAAGACAGTCCCGAGGTAATTAACACACTATATGCCAATCACCGAGTCATGGAGGAATTTCACTGGACCCGATTACCGCATGCCTATCACGGTTCCGGCTGTACGTTGTCCGCCAGTATCGCCGCGTTGCTGGCACATGGACTGGAACCATATTCGGCCATTCACGAAGCCCAGGAATATACCTGGCAAACACTGGAACATGGATTGTCACAGGGGAAAGGCCAGCGTATTCCACACCGTCTTTTCTGGGCTGACGACGATGCACAATAATCTGCGTGGTCTGTATGTTCTGACGGACCGGAAACTCATTAAAACGCGCGGCATGCAGGCGGAACAGATGGTGGAAGAGGCCATTCTGGGTGGTGCACGAATAGTTCAGTATCGCAATAAACAATCGCCCCTGTCTGTTCGTAAACAGGAAGCCATGGGCATTGCCCGGATTTGCCGCGAACATCGTGTTACGTTTCTGGTTAACGATGATATTGAAGTGGCCATTCACACAGAAGCGGATGGCGTGCACCTCGGTCAGACCGACATGCCCCTGCAACAGGCCCGGCAGGAACTCGGTACGGGAAAAATAATCGGCATCACCTGTCATAATGATCTGCAACTGGCCCGGAATGCCGAGCAGCACGGTGCTGACTATGTCGCCTTTGGCCGTTTCTACCCTTCACGCTCCAAACCCGGTGCACCACCGGCATCAATCGACACACTGGTTCGGGCACATCAGGAACTGGCCATTCCCGTTTGTGCCATCGGCGGAATTACCATCAACAACGCACGTAACCTGATCGATCATGGTGCCGACATGATTGCCGTCATCAATGAAGTGCTGGGTGCGGCCGATATCCGCCATGCCGCGACCAGCCTGGCCGCCCTGTTTCGGGATTGAAGTCGAAAACATCACGTCTGATCGTATAAGATCGCCGTTTCCACGAACCAGAATACACAGGACATAAAATGAGCCATTCACACGATCTTTTCGCCGCAGCCCAGTCTGTCATACCCGGTGGCGTGAATTCGCCGGTCCGTGCCTTCAAGGGCGTCGGTGGTGACCCGGTTTTCTTTAAACGCGGTCAGGGCGCATACCTTTACGATGTGGATGACAAGCAGTACATCGATTACGTGGGCTCATGGGGTCCGATGATTGTCGGTCATGCGAATCCGGATGTACTGGCCGCCGTCCGGGAAGTAATGCAAAATGGATTGAGTTTTGGTGCACCGACCGAACTGGAAACCCTGATGGCACAAAAAGTCTGTGAACTGGTGCCGTCGATTGACATGGTGCGCATGGTCAGCTCAGGAACCGAAGCCACCATGAGTGCCATTCGACTGGCACGGGGTTTCACCGGTCGTGACAAGATCGTCAAGTTCGAAGGCTGTTACCACGGCCATGCTGATTCCCTGCTGGTCAAGGCCGGCTCCGGTGCACTGACCCTGGGCGTGCCCACTTCACCGGGCGTACCCGTGGACCTGGCGCAACACACCCTGACCCTGCAATACAATGACGCAGATATGGTGCGGGAAACATTCCGTCAACTGGGTGAAGAGATTGCCTGCATTATTGTTGAACCGGTTGCCGGTAATATGAATTGTGTACCACCGATACCCGGCTTTCTGGAGTGCCTGCGCGAAGTCTGTGATCAACATGGCGCCGTGTTGATCTTTGATGAAGTCATGACCGGTTTTCGCGTTGCGCTGGGAGGCGCACAACAACTGTATGATGTCACACCGGATCTGACGACGTTAGGTAAAGTTATCGGTGGTGGCATGCCGGTCGGTGCCTTTGGTGGCAAGAAAACCATTATGCATCATATCGCCCCAACCGGACCGGTTTACCAGGCCGGTACCTTGTCCGGCAATCCGGTTGCCATGGCAGCGGGCCTGGCAACCCTGAACCTGATCAGCGAAGCGGGGTTTTACTCTCACCTGTCTGATCGTACCAATCAGCTTACCGATGGCATAAAAGCCGCAGCCAGCTCCGCTGGTATTCCACTGAGCACCAATACCGTCGGCGGCATGTTTGGTTTCTTTTTTACCGAAGAAGAAAAAGTCACGACTTTTTCACAGGTCAGCGCCTGCAACATCGAACGCTTTCAGCACTTTTATCATGGCATGCTGGACAACGGTGTGTACCTGGCCCCATCCGCTTACGAAGCCGGCTTTGTTTCCAGCACGCACAGTGAGGAAGACATCGCGGACACCCTCGAGGCGTCGCAAAAGGTATTTAAATCGCTGAAATAAATTGCCGATGATGGCAAGGCAAAAAACGAACGAGAAAGCGGAGTTTACAAAACGTAAATGAGCATTTCGAGTGAGATTTTTAACGCCGCCAGCGCGGCATGGATGGTGTCAGGTCAGCCGACTTCGGATTGCTGAATCAGTGAATACAACTGCTCAATGCGGGTAATGACGTCATCATGTTCAAGCATTTGCTGCTTGTAATCGAACGGCATGGGCAACAGCTCGACCAGTCGTGCACTGATCCATTCCAGATCATCATAATGCGCAGGCATAGTGGTATAGGGGGGTTCCAGTTGCGAGATGATTTTTCGTAACAGGCCGGACATAACCTGGTATTTCTGCTGAAACATGACTGGCGGGCATTCGGGCAGGAGTTCCACATCGGCCATGATCAACTGGTTGGGCTGCACTTCCATCTGCTCGATGCTGAAACGGCGCGTGCCGCGCAGCGTGACACCAAGCAATCCATCGCGGCGCTTGTTCCAGTACGCAATATTCGTGAGTGTGCCTATCTGATAGGTATTCGCAGCAACACCGACTTCCCGCCCATCTCGAATCAGAATGACACCAATTTCCGTGTCTGTGCGCAGACATTCACACACCATATCCAGATAGCGTGGTTCAAAGATGCGTAATGGAAGTACACCACCAGGGAACAACACCGTATTTAACGGGAACAACGGAACATGCAATGTCATGATGGACTCGGAATCGATAAACTGGTTACAACTTTTCTTGTGGTATCTGTATTTGTAGACCAGTTTTTAGCAATTTAAAAGGGTATCGCGTGGTAAAACCCTAGCAAAAACAGGTTAGTTCCGGGATTCACCCCAGCGCGGAATCAGGGAATGTTCGACCTGCAAATGATCCAGCAGACGTGCCACGACAAAATCGACAATATCCTCAACGGTTTGCGGCTGATAATAAAATCCGGGATTGGCAGGCATGATACATACGCCCAGTTTTGCCAGTTTTGTCATGTTTTCCAGATGAATGGCCGAAAACGGTGTTTCCCGCGGTACCAGGATTAACTGGCGCTGCTCCTTGATCATGACATCCGCGGCACGTTCTATCAGGTTATCACTCATACCCGTGGCAATGGCCGCCAGGGTACCGGACGAACACGGACATACCACCATGGAACCGGCAGTATGTGAACCACTGGCGGCGGGCGCCATCCAGTCATCACGTCCAAAAACACGAATCTGATCCGGCTCAGTTTTGTGCTGTTCCTGAAAAAATGCCGCCATATCATTTGGGCGAGACGGAATTTTTAAGGGTGTTTCCATCGCCAGTACCATTTGTGCCGCTTTGGAAAAAATCAGATCGACACGGCAACCGGACCTGGCGAGGATTTCAAGCAGGCGCAATCCGTATGCGGCACCGGAGGCGCCGGTAAATGCCAGAATGATATGCCTTGCATCAATGCTCATGTCGTGACAGTGCCTCGATAATCCGTTGATGGATATTTTCAAATCCACCGTTGCTCATGATCAGAATATGTTCGCCGGGATGCACATCGGCTGACAGTTGACGAATAATCTCATCCGTACTGTCAGACAGTATAGCGTTTGTTCCCAAGGCATTGGCCACATCCTGCAGTGACCAGTCCAGGTTGGCCGGCTCATAGAGATAGATTCGATCTGCACTCATCAGCGCCGGTGCCAGTGTTTCGCGATGCACGCCCATGCGCATGGTATTGGAACGCGGTTCCAGCACCGCATGAATACGCGCTTTACCGACTTTTTTGCGCAATCCTTCCAGTGTGGTTCTGATGGCTGTTGGGTGATGGGCAAAATCGTCATAGACAGTGACATCATTGACCACGGCACGTATCTCCATGCGGCGCCGAATACCTTCAAATGACGATAACGCCTGTGCAGCGTGCTCGACCTTTACACCGACGTGGTGTGCTGCAGCAATCGCGGCCAGCGCATTGTTCACATTATGTTGACCCAGCATGGACCAGTTGATCTGCGCAGTTATTCGCCCCTGAAAATCCAGGGTAAACTGATTGCCCGCTTCGTTTGGTGATCGGCATTGCCAGTCACCTTTCTCTGCAAAGGTCTGGATCGGTGTCCAGCATCCCTGGCTTATCACATCCTCTATATTTCTGTCGCTGGCATCAGTAATGATCAGCCCGGATTGCGGGACAGTACGCACCAGGTGATGAAACTGTTTTTTAATGGCATCGAGGTCTGCAAAAATATCGGCATGGTCAAATTCAATATTGTTAATGATGAGTGTGCGCGGCCGGTAATGAACAAACTTGGAACGTTTGTCGAAAAATGCCGTGTCATACTCATCGGCTTCGACAACAAAAAACGGTGAATCACCTAATCGTGCACTGACACCAAAATTACCCGGTACTCCGCCGATCAGGAAACCCGGTTGCATGTCGTTGTATTCCAGCAACCAGGCCAGAATACTGGAGGTGGTTGTCTTGCCATGCGTACCGGACACGGCCAGTACCCAGCGATCCTGCAACACATGCTCGGCCAGCCATTGTGGACCGGACGTGTAAGGCAAGCCGCTATCCAGCACATACTCGACCGCCACATTACCGCGCGACAACGCATTGCCGATAACAACGACATCCGGACGGGGTTCAAATTGCGATTCATCAAATCCTTCGTGCAGTGTAATTCCCGCATCCTGCAACTGCGTACTCATGGGTGGATAGACATTGGTATCGCTACCGGTAACCGTATGACCCTGTGCGCGTGCCAATAACGCTATGCCGCCCATGAACGTCCCACAGATACCTAATATATGTATGTGCATGCTAACTACCCAGGATTAATACAACGAGGACAGTAGCACGTTGAGAAAGAAATACGCCAGTGAATAGGCCCCCGCCCTGAGCGGTGAGACAGACAGGGCATGCATAAAAATGTGAAAGTTGGCTATCAGTATCCAGCCAAAAGTCATCACCATTAAAAAATAGGCGATGACGGAAACAATGGAAAGTTTCCCTGCCGCCAGTGTAATTACCAGAATGGCGATTTGCACAATCTTGATTATGACCTCAACACCGGCCATTGCCGTTAACGTCTGCAATATCCGGTTAGCGTATCCATGCAGTCGTACTAAAAGTGCAACACTGCCTATCAGGACCAGCATAATAAACGCATACGCGAGAACATGACGACTAAAATCCACCTCTTCAGCGTTTGCCGTCGCCATTTCGCGGGACAGTGCATTAAGAACAAACAGGTCCATTACCGCAATAATAATAATCAGGATAACGAACAACGGTTTTGAATACGGGACATCCTGTGGCCCCTTCCCCATTGTCGATATAGAAAAAAATAACTGAACCAGTGACTTCATTAATTTAAAAACCTGTAAAACATCTTGCAATTATATTGGTTATTGCGTCATCATGATACGCGTTCAATTCATCAATTTCACAGAAGTTTCCTTGTCGATGCAAGCACCTACTCATTCTGAATTACAATTCATCGATACCGCAGATGCACTGCTAAGCTTTTGCCAGTCTATTGAAAATTCTGATTACCTGGCCATCGATACGGAATTTGTACGCGACAAAACCTATTACCCGCAATTATGTCTGATCCAAATCGCCAGCCATAATGCCATTGCCTGTATTGATCCGCTGGCCATTGAGGACCTTTCACCAGTGCTTGCCATACTGTCAAACCCGCGCATTTTAAAAGTATTTCATGCAGCACGGCAGGATCTGGAGGTACTGTACGTTGTATTCAACGATATCCCTGAACCGGTGTTTGATACTCAACTGGCAGCGACCCTGCTTGGCCTGGGTGAACAAATCGGCTATGCCAATCTCGTCAAGCATTACCTGAACAGGCAACTCGGCAAACAGCATGCCCGTGCCGACTGGGAACGTCGCCCACTGGACAAGGCGCAAATCGAGTATGCCGCCGATGACGTGCGCTATTTGATACAAATTTATCCAATGATAACCAGACAGTTAGCGGAACTGGGTCGACTTGAGTGGCTGGAAGATGATTTGCAGGCACTGACCAATGTGGATCTGTACCGCCCGACCGGTGCCGATCTCTGGTCGCGAATCTCCGGGAATCAGAAATTACGCCGCAAGCAGCTGGCCGTTCTGCGTGAACTCAGTCAATGGCGCGAACAACTGGCACAGAAACTCGATAAACCCCGCAAGTGGGTGATACAGGACAATCTGCTGGTTGCAATCTCCAGTCAATGCCCGCCCAATGTTGAAAAATTAAAATCCGTTCGTGGATTGAATGAAAATTTCATTAACCGGCATGGTGAAGACGTGATTCAGTGCATCAAACGCGCACTTGCCTTGCCGGAATCACAATGGCCTGTTCTCGAAAAACGACGCCAACTGGACAAGGATCAGGAAGCACTCGTAGACAGCTTGCTGGCCATCGTTAAGCTCAAAGCCGCTCAGCATCGACTAAACGTCAGTGCAATTACCAATCGTGCCCAGCTGGAAAAACTTGTATTAAACGAACGTCAAATTGATTTATTACAGGGCTGGCGTCGCGAACTCGTCGGCAACAGTTTACTGGCATTCCTGAATGGGGAAAATGCGCTAATCTGTCAGGAAGGGAAACTTGACCTGACTGAAGACTGATGAGCGCACAACACTGGCACTGGCACCATCATAACCACTTCGAAATGCTGGTAGACAGCAAGCAGTTTTATCCTGCCATGCTTTCAGCTATTCGTTCGGCACGAAACTACATTTTTCTCGAACAGTACCTCATCAGTTCCGGTGTCGTACTGAAACAGTTCATTGATGCACTTCTGCATGCCGCACACAATGGAGTTGAGATATTTCTGCTACTGGACGACTATGGCGCCAAGGGAATGTCTGCAACTGACCGCGAGAAACTTACCGACATGGGCATCAGGCTGGCATTCTATAATCCGTTCAGCTGGAAACAGCTACATCGCAGTATGCGGCGTAATCATCGTAAGTTATTACTCGTCGACAATCATCTCGCATTCGTTGGCGGTGCCTGCATCAGTGATGATTATCGCTTTGATTCAGACAGACAGAAAAGCTGGCATGATATCGTCGTCAGGATTCAGGGCGAAGTCGTCAGGGACTGGTATGATGTTTTCACGTCAACGTGGCAACAGGTAACCGGGACGCGCATTTCAGCAGAACCCGTTTCGACACCACACGACAGTCAGCAACCCGGACGTATCGCAATAGCGGGCGGCCCGGGTAAAAACCAGATAATGCGCCACGCTATTGCCCAGATCAAAAAAAGCAAACACCTGGTCTGGATTGCCACACCCTATTTTGTAACCACGCATAAACTTCGACGGGTTTTAAAGTCGGCGGCACGGCGCGGGGTGGATGTGCGATTACTGTTACCCGGCGAACTCTCTGACCATACCTGGGTAACACATGCTGCACGGAATTTTTATACGCGACTACTTAAGAACAAAGTCAGAATTTACGAATACCGTCCCCGCTTCATACATGCCAAGTTAATCATCTGCGACAACTGGGTATCAGTCGGATCCAGTAACCTGGATCGCTGGAATCAGTTCTGGAACCTGGATGCCAATCAGGAAATTCGTGACGCAACGTTTGCTGAGCAGGTGAAAGAACTCTTTAACGTGGATTTTGAGAAAAGCCATCCCATTCAACCGGAAGTCTGGTATCAACGCTCATATCGGCAACGCATCAGGGAATGGTGGTTTGGCCACCAGGTACGGTTGATTCAGTGGGTGAGTTTTTTTGTTGCCCGAATAAATAAAAAGGCGGACTAGCCTGTTCAGCCAGTCCGCCCTGTAACGCTGTTACTTATTTAGCGTTTGCGCCGGGTCTTTTTGCGGGCCTTCTTCTTCGCTACCTTACGCTTGGTCTTCTTCTTGGCCGCTTTCTTTTTGGCCTTCTTTTTCGCTACCTTACGCTTGGTCTTCTTTTTGGCCGCTTTCTTTTTGGCCTTTTTCTTGGTTGCCTTACGCTTGGTTTTCTTTTTGGCCGCTTTCTTCTTGGCCTTTTTCTTCGCTACCTTACGCTTGGTCTTCTTTTTGGCCGCTTTCTTCTTGGCCTTTTTCTTCGCTACCTTACGCTTGGTCT
>CALBTB010000007.1 GCA_937967995.1 uncultured Gammaproteobacteria bacterium | reverse complement strand
AGCAGCATGACAGCATCATGAATCGGGCTACCCTGGCTTATCGTAATGACATTTTGAGTCATAACATCCGCTACGGATGCTGACTGGGTCTTATGCATGACAGCGGTACTTTTAAGATTTTTACCGACCAGACTCATATGAGATGGTACAAATGGCATGTCCGGTAGCCGGCCGTTAACGATTAGATGCCAGTAGGCCCATTTGAATGCCATTTTTCCAAGGTGATTGATGTGCGTATCTTCCAGGAGTGAGAAAGGACCGGCGTAAGGCAACGGAAATTTACCGGGCAATGGCTCGACATCATAATTGAAATCGACCAGATAGGCCTTGTGGTATCCCGATTCTATAAAACAGTTAGCGTGGCCATCGAAACTGGGTAAAGCCTTTTCACCCTCGATTTCTCGCAGCAGGTTTTCAACGACCGTTTCTGATTCAAAATGTGAAACGGAACCGGCCTTGGAAGTAGGTAAGTCTGCATTGTCACCAATGAAATAAATATTATCGGCTTTTTTACTCTTCAGGGTTCGATGATCTGTCAAACCGTAATTCATATCGTTGGCGAGTCCTGATCGCGACAGGACTTCAGGTCCTAATGTCGGTGGAATGATACATAACATGTCATAGCTAATGGTCTTACCATCATAAGCCTGAATTTTTTTTGCCTTATTATCGACTTTCTGAATTGAGAACTCAGGAATAATATGTATGTTTTTTTCATTTGCCGCGTTTGTCAGCACGCGATTGGCATTGGGTTTCGTGAAGGCCCCGGCATAAGGGGTTACCAGGCTTATCTCGATATTGTTACGGACATTACGTTGCTGAAAATAGTAATCAGCCAGAAACGCCGCCTCTATGGGCGCGACCGGGCATTTTATAGGAAGCTCGGCAATATTAATAACCAGATGGCCTGTATTCATCCCTTCCAGTGCTTTTTGCATGGCCAAGGCATCAGGTAGTGTATAAAACGTGTGTACGCCATTACCCATGGCTTCTGCGCACCCTTCTATCTCTTTCGGTTCAATGTGACATCCCATTGATGAAATCAACCAGTCGTATTCAAGCTCCCCCTTGTCTGTCTGAACAACGTTGTTTTTATAATCAATCAGATTGATATCCGCCTGGATAAAATTCACCGACTGGTTAAGTACATGGCTGACTGGCTTACGTATATCATCACCACTTTCATAGCCGTATAGCTTGAAAGGTATAAATAACAGACCGGGCTGGTAGTAATGTATATTGCTTCTATCAACTACAGTAATTGAAAACTGGTCGGGTGGAAGTTTTTTACAAAGTATATTGGCGATTATTGATCCGCCTGTTCCTGCACCTAGTATCAGGATATTTTTCATGACCAACCGCCAACATGCATGCTTATAAAGTTAAATTATTGCTTTTTTGTTATACAGAACAAGTACGCTGCCCATTGCGAGGCCAAACAAAAGCTTGGATACAAGGGTTATGGACAAAGGTAACAGGCTGACAAAAGCCGGGTTGATGGCCGGCAGAATGACGAAGAAGTTGATTTTCCAGATAACTGCTAACGTTACAATAGCCGTGACCATCAAGCCCAGATTTTCAAATCTATTCTTAACAATTGGATAGAGTAACTTTCCAAATCCTATTGCCAGAATAATTGAAAGTACAAGATGAATCACCAGGCCAATAAATGGCGCTGCAGAAATAGATGACATAGTCGGCATAAACGTGGCACTGATGGCACTACCGACCACGGATGCTTGCGTGTCTGTGAAGGCACTATAAATACTGATCCAGAAAACTTCCGCCAGCCCTCCAATGAGGCCGGCAATCATGAGCCAGCCAGGTTTAATATTCTTAGTCATAACCACCTCACTCTTTTCGTTAACAAAAAACTCGACCTTAGCTTAGCCGGAAAAAATATCCGGGTGATAGCCCTTGGACTTCAGCGCCTCGATAATTTTCATCGGCATGTTCTGATGCTCTTCATATTCAACAACGAATTCGTGAGGTGAATTGATGCTGATTTCCACATCTGCCACATGCGGCAAATTCATCAGCATTTTTCTGAGTTCATCCTGTCGTGATGCGTCAAGATTTTCCTCTATATATAGTTGAACGGTGTTCATGCTGGATACCTCTTGGCCTGATATATCCGATATAATTAATATGGTATTTAAACGTTGATATAACCTTCTTTACATTTACTTAGATTATTTCTATCAGTAATCCCACTGCACATAATTGATACTGATCAAAATAATGTACAACACTCTGATTTTATGAATTAAATACAAGCAATATAATGATAAATGACGTGACCATGACTTATACACAGCCAATTACACATGCGGGAATTATTTTGGTAAGAGACAGAATACTGCGCATATTCTGTTATCAAGCGCCATACCCCGCCATTAGCAGGGTATGGCATGAGTTCAGTGTTAGCGAACGTATATTTACTTCATCATTTTTTCCATCTGTTTGCAGGCATCACCCAGTGCTTTTTGAGCAATTTTCATACCCTCCTTGGCGCCTTTCTGCATAATTTCATCCATGTCCTTTTCAATCTCACAGGCATCCGCTTTTTTGATCTTCTTCACTTCCTTGTATAAGGCACATATAGCACCACCATATGCTGCCATGGACATGGCATCGTATGCCTGACGACTCATAGCTGCTTCCATCATGGACATTTCCATCATTCGCTCTTCAAAGTGAAACTCCTCAAAAAATCGTGGAAAGATCGGTCTGAGTGGCTCAAATATCCACGTCGTTGTCTGACAACGACTTGCCAGTCGGCCGAGAGCATCAGTAGCATATATACCGAGATGATAAAGATCTTCAAACCGAAAACGACGAATGGCTGACTCGATAAACTCCACCACCGGATATATGTGGATACTGATGAGCTGACCTGCTCGTCGCATGGCTGCCTGTTTACCTTTCGGGGCCAGCCAAATTGCACAATTACGAAAGAATGCCTGAATATCGTACCAATGGGTTTGCACAGTGGGATTCGCGCTGGTTGCAAAGGCATTTAGATTGACGTTAAACCAGTGATGCCAGGTAGCATCGACCAGAACTCGCCCAACATTGGCGGCACTGTGATGACCATTGTAAGCACCCAATAAGCCAAACGGATCCGAATTCGGTAGCGTATATACCGATTTTGTACGCCCGGCAACAGTACGTCCCTGAGCAATCACTTCTGGTGCCAGTCCACCGGGATATTCAGGTAATGCTGATCCAGTAAACAATGGTTTACTTAAATCTGCAGGGACAAGACAGTCACCTTCATGCGCATGATCGGGGAAAACCTTGATGACTCCACGTGGACCACACAGGACAGGATGTGGATACGATACCAGGCGTCCGCCTGAGAAACGCAGCCGGTATCTCGGCCATATTGGTTGTGGCACTATATCGCTTTGTGTACCCAGATTTGGATCACCTCCCGGTGTAACCGGCTGTACAGTATCAATACGCGTTAGATCCGTGTTATCCGGTGCCTTTAATTCACCGGCAGGAACCGGATCAAACCACCACTTGCGCATACTGCGAACACGAGGAATTTTCCCACATAACCCCAGTCCCAGGTCTTCATGGTCACCCATTGCCAGTACACCACCTCCAGCATTCATAAAGTCTGCTATCACTGCTGCTTCCGCATCACTGATGAAATCATTTTCATCATTAATACCGAATAACCAGAGTTCGTCATACGGATCGAGTGACCCACTATTAAACACGAAGTCATAATCATCAGCATCGGTTCGAGAAGTCATACCAAACATCTGCGACGCCCGTGTGGCCTTGGTAATGTCAAAACGCGCATAACTGGGGAAATCAGGTTGTGTAGTGTCAGTCAGAGTATCTATCACTCTGCCGAGCCCAAACCCTGTTGAATCGAACATAATGGAACCGTCAACCACAATCAGAATTTTAATTGTTGCCGGCCCATAACGGATATGCCTCAGTTCATCGATTATTATTTGCGGCAACCGCTCATAGCGGCCCGGTAATTCTGGAAAATCTGGGCCTGGAAATGGTCCGTCCGGGTTTGGTGTAAAACCTGCACGGCCATCGAAGAATTGGTTTTTCATCTCATCACTCCTTTGTATCTTATCTGGAATGATGCTATTTCACACCGCCTTACAATTTGCTGACGGAGCCTGCTTATATTTTTCTTATTTCTTTTCTGATTTTTTATTTACCAGGCGGGTATTTAATTTTAGCGGATCAGCCTTGGCGCCATTTTTATTTCTCATGGTTAGCATTACATTCTCGCCATCTACAAGCCCATCCAATGTCAAATCAAGCGTTAATGAATTTTTGTTATTCTTTGGGACTTTAATTTTTAATATGTTACCGTTATCTTTTAGCTTGAAGTCTTTTGGTTTAAACAGAAACTTATCAATAATGGCGCCCTGAACGTTAAGTATTAACTCACTGTCTTCTGACTTAGACCCGGAAGGGATAACAGTTAGCCTGAGTTTACCAGACGCTTTTCCCTGAATTGCAATTAGTGGATTAGCAGCAACCAACTTATGCCCTATTATTTTTTTCTCTTTCTTGGCTTCTGCTGTTATATATTCAGAAATATCAGACTGCATGACGCAGACGTTGTCTGAATAAATCATCACATCATTGCTGCTTAGGTGATTGTTCCAGCATGCATTTGTCCCGCCTTTATCATAAGCCACTCTGAGTTTGTATTTGTATGCTTTCTTGCTGATATTATCTAGTTTGTATTTCTTTAAGGACGGAAAGGTTATCAAGCCATTACTCCCACCAGAATCAATCAGTATGGAATTTGCTGGAATATTATATTTGACTGTTTTGTCATTATTTTCCTCAAATACAACCAATGAAGCACAAACTTCATTCTGGCGTAAAACCCTTCCGTTATATAGCTTGACTGTTGACTTTGCTTTCATGTCATCAAATAGAAACAGAGCCTGACGGGGAAATATCATCGGCTTTGTCTTTTTTGGTAATTCAAAATGAAGATGATCAGATATATAGCCAGATTGTAAAAACATTAAGTCGGCCCACAACCTCTGGCTAAAACGATACTTATTAGCATGACAATAGTTTTTAAGTTCGCCATGATCTTTAGGATCTTTAATAATATTTTCAAATGCGAGACTATATGGTTCGCAATTTAGTTTTACGTTATTAGAATTACAAACCATGCTATCCAGTCTGTGCCTGAATTCAGTATACTTATTATCTAATGTAAGCCGCCATAGGTGATCGATATATTCTTTGGCGTTTTCAAACTCATCAGAATCATATACGACACCATGCTCTTCTGGAAAAACATTTGCCACGTCAATATCAAAGTATTCATTCAGTATTGTTGCTATATCATTATTTTCACGCGAATCAGGCTTATAGGCGAGCGGTTGCCCAGTGAGCGTATTTATAATCTCACTGTAGCTTTTGACTTCAACCGGCCACTGAGTATGGCTATGTGGTACCAGCATCAGGAAACTGGCATATTCAGTTCGTGGTACCATGCTGTAACGGCTACTTAATTGCTGTAACGCACCGATTTTTACCCGAATAGTATTGTCATTGAGTCTGGCAACCATAAAAGTGGCATTGATGTCCCTGGCCAAAGCACTGTCTACTTTTTCTGCAATATTTCCAATATCAATCCCTGTCGCAGTTTTTGACAACGATTCAATTTTGAATTTAAGGTCCTCGATCTCCTGGATAATTGCCGTACTGTACGCACTTTCGTGATTAGAAGTTGAAATGATGGGTAAAATTACAATGTCTTCCTGCTTGCTTTCTGTTTTCATTTCTTTCAGAGCCAAATCGGTAACTTCATAATCCGGGTCAGATCCTGTAAAAAATGACAGGTTTATATAAGCATCTAGCGGTAGATCATGCTGCCTGGGCATTAAATTAAACTGAAGACGTACAAGATAGGGTTCATAGTTATACTTGCTTACAGCGTCCTTGATGTATCGGTCAAGTATCTGAATTTCCTGATACAAAGCTGTGGCTGCATGTCGATGTAAACGTGGATCAATGTCAATATCACCAGTCACTTTATCAGTCGTTAGCTTTGGTTCATCATCCCCTGCAGAAATGTCATCAGGAATTTGCCCGGATGTTCGTGTAATAGTCTCATCAGATGTTGTAGTTACGTCACCCTGTTCATCTACTACGGTTTTTGATTCTGATAATAGTGATTTTCTCTCGGCTCCAATCCCAAATGCCGCAGAACTTTTGTTAAGCTGTCGTAAACTGGCACGGCGAGTAGTAGCAACTGACTTTTCCAGCGCTTCTTTTAGAGACATCTTAAATTCTGGTTGTAGGAGGTCTATATACGTACGCCATGGACCAACTGAAACTACAGTTGTCCTGACCGTTCCGACATCATCTACACTCATACTGCTGGTATCAACCGGTTTTGGCAGGCTCGTACAGCTCTGTATCATTATTAAACAGACGTAAATAGACATCAGATGGGATATTTGGCGCATCGATTCCCCCTTATCGTTTTTTGTATTTATTTTGCAGATATGCATCAGAGTGCCATTCTTAATAGTATTGGCTGACAATACTTACAATGGTCTTATAAAACGATACGAAGGAGTCTAACTTATTGAATTATCTTTAATCTTTATCATCAAATAAATGCCCATATCGACGATAGTAAGACTTGATCCAGAACGGTGAAAATAACGTCGTATAGGCAATCACAATAATCATGCCCGCGTAAACTGCATTATTGAATATACCGGAAACACGGCCTAATTCGGCAAAGATCAAACCAACTTCCCCGCGTGGTACCATGGCCATTCCAATTGCAATTCGTTTGTGGTTTGGTTCTTTTATAAAGAATGGTCCGGCCATTTTTCCGACTATGGCAAGGGCCGCAACCGATAATGAAAACATCCAGATAAATCCTGAACCCCAGTCTATAGCGCTGAGATCCAGTGATAGACCGACCATTACAAAGAATATCGGGGTAAACAACTGAATGATTGGCCGAATTTCATTGTGAATTTTTTCCGTGAACTCCGGATCGGTATGCATGGCGGCACCAAACGGTAAAAAGAAGCGCCGCGACAATGCAATACCGGCAGCAAACCCGCCCAGTAATTCAGGCGCACCCATAAAATGAGCAAGGGCTGCAAAAGTCAGGACCAGGGATACCAGTGAAATGGGAATGATGCCGGGTATCTCACTGATGTGATGAAATCGCTTGATTAGTCTGGATAGAAATTTAGCGGCTATCGGTGCCAGAATAAAAAACAACGTTACAAAAAAGATCACCTTACCGGCATTATACAGGCTCACACTGCCGCTCACGGAAAACTCATAGAGTATCGCCAGCAGGAACACACCAAGCACGTCATCCACCACGGCCGCACCCAGTACAATCTGTCCCTCACTACTTCGATGACGACCCAGGTCAGCAAGAATGCGAACTGTCACGCCTATACTGGTTGCCGTCAACGTACCGCCGATAAACAGAGACACCAGTATAGGTAAATCAAAAACATAGTAGCTCATGCCAAATCCGAGCAGAAAGGGAATCACAAAACCAAACAGCGCAACCACCACAGCACGCGGCCCGGCACGAGCCAGTCGCTCGAGATCTGTCTCGAGGCCTACTTCGAATAAAAGGAGGATGATGCCTATTTCTGCAAGTAACTTAAGCGCATCCGAAGGTGCGATAAGCCCAAATACAGTCGGTCCAAGAATGATACCGGCGCATAATTCGCCAATGATGGATGGAATATTGAATCTTGTGGCGATTTCAGCAAATACGCGAGCGCTGATTAAAATCAACGCAATTTGCAGGAGGAGTATATGCGTATCCATAGATAATCTAAGAATAGATTAAAACAACGCGAAGTCATTAAGTGATTTTGTTAAACAGGAAGAGATTCCAGAGTTCGTTCGTATGCCGGGGACAGTGATTCCTGCTCAAGAATTTGTCGTACATTTATATTAGTCCCATTTGGCTCTATGACTTTTCTAATTTCAACGCGCTTGCTTTTATCATCCCATTGCTGAGTTGAAAGATTTAATATTTTACGCTGTTTGAGAAAATTACCACTGCCATCCTTAATCAACATCAGCATGGGTCGTAAATGCGTTGAATGGGTATTAGAGATGACTATTCCCGTCTGGTCATTACTTAATGATACAATCGTGCCAACAGGGTATAAACCCATACAGCTGATAAATTCTTCCACGAGTGGCTTATCAAAATCACCTTTCGACCAACCGTAAATATTCTGTAACGCATTGTATGGGGAGATACCATCATGATAACAGCGGTCACTGGTGATTGCGTCGTAGACATCGACAATGGACGTCATCTTGGTATTCAAACTGATTTCATCAGCAACAAAGTTGCTCGGATAACCTTTGCCATTGACGCGCTCATGGTGATGAAGCACGACTTCCAGTACTTCAGGAGGTAACGATTTGTCAGAGATCAGTATGTTGTAACCCTCAACCGGGTGTGTTTTCATGATTTCATATTCGATCGTTGTGAGCTTGCCCGGTTTGTCGAGTATTTCACTTGGTATGCGCAACTTACCTATGTCATGTAACAGCGCACCAAGACCCAACAATTCCAGTTCATCACGCTGCAACTTCATATGACGACCGAAGGTCAGGGCAAGAATACAAACATTAATACTATGATTGAGCGTATATTCATGCCGCTCTTTCAGATATGTCAACCACATCATTGCATGTGGATTCGTCATAATATTGACTGTTAAGTCGGCAACGATTTTTTTCGCGGA
This sequence comes from uncultured Gammaproteobacteria bacterium, assembly GCA_937967995.1. Classification (GTDB taxonomy): domain Bacteria; phylum Pseudomonadota; class Gammaproteobacteria; order UBA6429; family Thiohalophilaceae; genus CALBTB01. The sequence continues at coordinate 186,466 of CALBTB010000007.1, read as the reverse complement.
ATCAATATCAATTGGACGCCCTTCTCTGGCATCGCGATGCGCCTTCATCACATAGCTTCGTGTATCTGTGTATATTTTCCGGGCGTGGTAAAGATGTTCTTTAAAGTCAAAAAATCGATTGGTGTGTGCCTGTTGCCCGCTACCATAACGAATGTCCCGGCGGGCATGGGGAGAATTTGCATAGGCAAGTAAATCCGGCCTTACATTTTCCTCGGATTTTTCCACATCGACGTAGACATACTCACAGACCTTGCGTACTTCATCGATATCTTCATCACAATGCAGAGGAAAGCCCTGAAACAGAAACGGTGAATCAAGCCAGGGCCTGTCGAGCTCCTCGACATACATGCCAACTTTTAAATCGGCAACCTCTACTCGAACCTGTCGTTCACCCATGTGGACTCTCGGTAGATAACTTACATAAACAGTATATCACCCAGTTCAGTATTTTGGGATTTTCCAGTCACGCATGCCGCGATGTTCCTGGGCTAACAGGTCATTATTTTAGTTTCATCTCAATAAGTTAGCAGTTTATTTTTAAAGCTGTTTCTACCAGCCCTCGACACCTGTCATATCGGGAAGTTGATGCGCAATTCCTTTATGGCAGTCGATGCAGGTTTTTTCTCCCTTGGCCAATGCAGTGGAATGCTGGTCCGAGGCTCTTTTACTCTGGCGGGTGAAATCCATGAAATCGTAGTTGTGGCAGTTACGGCATTCGAGGGAATCATTTGCTTTTAACCTTGACCACTCACGTTCCGCCAGTTCACGGCGTTTGGCTTCAAACTTCTCACGTGTATCGATTGTGCCAAATACTTTACCCCACACCTCTTTTGAGGCCTGCATCTTGCGTGCGATCTTGTCTGTCCAGTCATGAGGAACATGGCAATCAGAACATTTTGCCCGTACGCCAGAACGGTTGGTAAAGTGAATGGTGTCCTGTAATTCTGCATAGACATTCTCGCGCATCTCGTGGCACCCCGTGCAGAATTCTTCTGTGTTGGTAAATTCGAGCGCCGTATTAAAACCACCCCAGAACATTACGCCCATGACAAATCCACCGATCGTCAAAAAACCAAGGCTGTAATGTACGCTGGGACGACGAATTACGTTCCAGTAAAATTTTATTTTACTTTTCAATTTTATCCCCTTTACTGAGCCTGCTCGACTTTCAATAGATCATCAATATCAATAAATTCATTTCCGACCAGTGGATTGGCATCGGTCTGAATGACGTGGCATTGCCCGCAAAAGTAGCGTCTCGGTGAGACATCAGCGAGGAAATTCCCGTCACGATCCATATAATGGGTCACACTGATCATGGGTGCCTGGCTCTCTTCAGTACGCTTTCGGCTATGACATGACAGACATTTATTGGTATTCAAATCGACCTGGTAATTATCGATTTTATGGGGAATTGTCGGGGGCTGCATTGGGTAATTACGTTTACGCTTGATATCCTTGTTTAAGACCTTCGACATCGCAGGCGGTGCCCCTTCCTGATTCAGTCCCGCCTCACCTCTGAGCGTCGCAATATCATCCTGGGCAAACGCGGAAAACACCGTAAAAGCCATTACCAGAGTACTTATAATAAAACTTTTCATAGCATGTCTCCTCATCAGGCTTTTACTACCTTGACCGCACATTTTTTAAAGTCCGTTTCTTTGGAAATCGGATCTGTGGCATCCAGTGTCACCTTGTTGATTAACTGGCTGGCATCAAACCAGGGAACAAACACCAGTCCCTTCGGAGGTTTATTGCGGCCACGCGTTTCAACACGTGTCACTATCTCACCTCGTCTTGAAATGATTTTGACCTGCTCACCTCTGCGCACATCTCTTTTACGCGCATCTTCAGGATGCATAAATACCACCGCATCCGGAAACGCCCGATACAACTCAGGTACTCGTTGTGTCATCGAACCTGAATGCCAGTGCTCGAGTACACGGCCTGTTGACAACCACAAATCGTATTCCTTGTCTGGTGACTCTGCAGCAGGTTCATACGGCAGTGCAAATATCACAGCCTTGCCATCTTTTTTGCCATAAAACTGGAAGTCTGTTCCCTTTTTCACATAAGGATCACTGCCTTCCTTGAATCGCCATAATGTCTCTTTGCCATCGACAACCGGCCAGCGCAAACCCCGTGTTGCATGGTATGTTTCAAAGTCAGCAAGATCGTGGGCCTTACCACGGCCAAAACCCGCATACTCTTCAAACAGCCCTTTCTGTAAATAAAACCCAAAATCACTGGATTCGTCATTATCATATTCGGGGTTCATATCGCTTAACGGATATTTATTGACCTGGCCGTTCGCGAACAAAACTTCATAAAGTGTTTTGCCACGGTATTTCGGGTTCTTGTTCAGTATCTCTTTGGGCCAGACTTCATCTGTTGTAAAACGCTTGGAGAACTCAACGAGCTGCCACAGGTCAGACTTCGATTCACCTGGTGCCTTGATCATTTGATGCCAGAACTGCGTACGCCGTTCGGCATTACCAAATGCGCCCTCTTTCTCTACCCACATGGCAGTGGGCAAAACAAGATCAGCCGCCTGTGCAGTAACAGTCGGATAGGCATCTGATACGACGATGAAGTTATCCGGATTGCGATAACCCGGCAAAGTCTCCTCATTCATATTTGGCGCAGCCTGCACGTTATTGTTGACCTGCACCCAATAGGCGTTGATTTTACTGTCGCGCAGGTGACGATTTTGCAGGACAGCATGTGCACCTACCCACCCAGGCAAAATACCTTCAGGCAACTTCCATTTCTTTTCTGAAAATTTTCGATGCGCAGGGTTTTTTACCACCATGTCCGCCGGTAATCTGTGTGCGAAAGTACCTACTTCTCTGGCTGTTCCACAGGCTGATGGCTGGCCGGTCAGAGAGAACGGACTGTTGCCGGGTGTGGAAATTTTTCCCGTCAATAAATGGATGTTGTAAATCATATTATTCACCCACACACCCCGTGTGTGCTGATTCACACCCATCGTCCATAATGACATGACTTTGATTTTCGGATCGGCATAAAGCTCGGCGAGTTTCTTCAATGCTGCCTCTGGAACGCCGCTCAGCTTTGATACATATTTGGCATCATATTTTGCGACGAAATTTGCAAACTCATCGAAGTTACTGGGTTTGGAACCGCCTGCTTTTTTAGCATTTCGTGCTTTTTGCTCCAGTGGATGTTCTGGTCTGAGGCCATATCCAATATCAGCATTACCCATACGAAAGTTTACATGCTTGTTCACAAAATCCCGGTTCACTCGTTTCGTCTGGATAATATAATTGGCAATGTAGTTCAGTATCGCCATATCCGTTTGCGGTGTGAATATCATGGGAAGATCGGCCAGTTCAAAAGAACGATGCTCGTAAGTTGACAGGACAGCTACCTTGACATGTGGCGCACTTAATCGGCGATCAGTTAAACGCGTCCAGAGTATCGGGTGCATTTCGGCCATGTTGGAGCCCCAAAGCACAAAGGCATCGGCATGTTCAAAATCATCGTAGCATCCCATGGGTTCATCAATACCAAAGGTACGCATAAAGCCACCAACGGCAGAAGCCATACAATGGCGTGCATTCGGATCAATATTGTTGGACAGGAAGCCTGCCTTCATTAGCTTCGCTGCTGCATAGCCTTCCCATACCGTCCACTGGCCGGATCCAAACATGCCCACACCCCTGGGGCCTTTGGCCTTCAAGGCAGCCTTGAACTTCTCTGCCATCACATCGAATGCTTCATCCCAGGACACCGGGGTAAATTCACCATTCTTGTCGTATTTGCCATTTTTCTTGCGCAACAGGGGCTTTTGCAGGCGATCCCTGCCATACATGATTTTTGACAGGAAATAGCCTTTGACGCAGTTGAGGCCTTTATTAACCGGCGAGTTTATATCACCATGTGTCGCCACTACCCGGCCGCTTCGGGTCGCCACGTTCACACTGCATCCCGTGCCACAGAAACGGCATGGTGCTTTCGACCATTTCAGTTGCGTCTTACTCGAATCAGTAACCAGGTTTGTCGCCCCCGCCGGTAAACTGATGCCGGCAGCAGCGGCTGCCGTTGCGACGGCATTTAATTTGATAAATTCTCTGCGCGTGGTTTTCATCGCCTTAACTTTCCTCCATACCGTCATCAATTTCGTGATAGACCAGGGTCGCGCTTACAACGCCATTAACCGCCTGAATCTGATCAATCATATACAGGATTCCCTGTTCGTTCTCTGTCTCCAGCAATGCAATAAATTTGCCTGCCGGATCCGGAGCATGAATTTCAACTGTCTCAAGTTGTTTTACGCGATCAAGTACCTGTTCGAGTTTTCCCGGTAAACAATGTATTACCAGGCTTGAAATATGTACTTGATCACTATCAAGCGCTTTGAGCATAGGATTTTTGTCCTTTAGTTTGAACTGGCATAACGTTGATCGCCTCAGCCGGGCATACCTGTACACACATGCCACAGCCGTTACATGTATCTGTATTTACTGCAGGACGAGGGGTCCAGCCGACGGCATACTCAAATCGAATTGCATGACTATCACAGCTATCCTGACAACTCTGGCAGGCCACACCTTTATAGGTCAGACAATCAATTTCGATATTGGCAACCTGCTGCCATGGTTTAGAATCAAGGTCCTGTTTGAAAACGTCGTGTGCACAGGCTCGAGCACAATCGCCACAAAATACACAGCCGCCCTTTTTAAAATCGACCTGGGGAAAACCATCTTCGTTCTTAATAAGGATGCCTTCAGAACAGGCGGCTATACATTCACCGCACTGTGTGCACTGGTTGTGAAAGTTAATGTCCTCGCGAATCCAGGGCGGGAATAATCCTGTATGTCTGGCTGAGAGACGGCCTCGCAGAAAATGGCGACGTTGAATATCCATGCGGAAACTACACCTTACTTATTGAACGGGTGGCCCAAGAATGAGCTGGCTAATCCAGACAAGTAATCCATAACCCCCGACAATAATCCCTGACAACACTGGTGCAAGAAAAACAGCCAGTATCACGAAGCTGTTACGTTCGTCTTTTTTTGTTATTTCTCTATCTGTCACCGGCCACTCCACATGCACAGTAAAAGGTGTTAAGTGAATTTACTGAGAATCCAGTGCCTGGACATTGATATATATCAAGAAAATATCCCGCTGTGGTGATACAGGCATATCCTGTAACTAATTGTTTTTTATTGCTTTTATGTTGAGAGCGTCAATATTATCTACTAGACCAGGTTCAAAAATAAAACAACGGAGAAATAGATAATCAACGCAATTGTCAGGAGGTAGCCAATAAAACGCCGTGGCGCTTCTTTAAATATTTCAATGATGGTCCGCGGCTGGCCGCTATTGACGCGCTGTTGATAATCTTCTCTCGCACTGGCCTGTCGTTGTGCCTGATATGCGTCAATTAACGCTCTGGCCCGGGCGAGTTGCGATTCGTCTTTTAACCAGATACCTGGCATTGAGAACCCCAGAATACCGGCCGAGGTTTCGTAAAAATTTATCTCATTCTCGACAAGTAGATCCCGAACATCCTGGGCTTCATCTTCCGGTACATTTCTGAGATTGAATAATAAAAAGGACATACGAATTATTCCTTGCCCATGTGATAATCACCATTATGACAAAAACCAAACCAATACTCATACTGCAACTTCGGCCAGAAGACACTACATCCGATAGCGAATATGCCTGTTTTCTTAAATACGGTGGTCTGCGTGCTGAAGACACTCGCCGCATTCGTATTGAAACGCATGGCATACCGAATGACCTTAACCTGGAAAATTACTCGGCCATCATTGTCGGTGGCAGCCCATTTGACATCAGCACACCGCAGAATGAAAAGTCCCCGATTCAGGTTAAGATTGAAGCAGATTTCAATCGACTACTGGAACAGGTTGTCACTCAGGACTTCCCTTTTTTAGGCGCCTGTTCCGGCAACGGCCTGCTGGGCAATTACCTGGGCACCAGCATTTCAGCCCAATTTGCGGAAGCTGTGGGATGCGTAACCCTGGATATTACTGCAGCAGGAAAACAGGACAAACTTTTAAAAGATTTTCCACCTCAGATTGATGTCTTACTTGGTCACAAGGAAGCTGTCGATACTACACCCAAAGGCGCCACCTTGCTCATGGCAGGAAAGGTTTGCCCCGTACAGATGTTCCGCGTCGGTGAGAACGTCTATGCGACACAATTTCATCCGGAAGGCGATGCCGAAGAATTTGCCTTACGGATAGACATATATAAGAATCACGGCTACTTTGAACCCCATGAAGCTGAGGATTTAAAAAAGCGGGTCTGCCAGAACCCCACTCCATATGCACAGGAGATTCTCAGGCGATTTGTAGAATTTTACTATTGTTGAGAATATAAAATTTAATTATTTCAGGAATAAATTATCTACAAGTCGAACAACATTACCGCTATTCCAACTAAGACAAGAGCCCATAATAATGCGCCGAATATAATCCACGCAATATTGGCGCCTGTTATTACTGAATTTGAATCACCATCGGGATCTTCGCACGCTACATTGATGGCAAGTTGTCCCTGATACAATGCATACGTAGTCAAAAATAACATCCCGAGACTGAGAAAATCTGTAATTGGTGATCCAATCTCGCGCATCGCCATTCTGTCCAGAATATGTGACAGGATGGCGGTTACAACGTACAGTGTTGCCATTGCAGAATGTGCCCATCTATAGGTGCTGCCTTTTTCATCCAGCGTCGACTGAACATTTCGAAACAGTGAATGGGTGAAAAATATGGAAAATATTGCGCGCGGCACCGGCCAAATGCTGACACCGTGCCGGTCTCGGTACCTTGCCCAGTTCTTGTAAAACCAGTAAAGACTATACAGGCCCAGTGTCATAATATATAGAATCAAAAACTTTTTACGGGAAACGATATAGAACTCTGCTGATGACGTGTCCCCCACATTATCCGTCGACACCTCGGCTTTAGGTGGCTGATAGATATTTTCATCCATACTGATTCCCCTCTTTCATTTAAATTATTCTAATATATTATTTATTCTTGTAGATTTTAGAGTCACATACTCCCGATATTTTCGCAATGCCCAATGTCGCAAAAAGCAGCTACCCGCCATTATGTTTCAGGTGCTTTTTATTGTTCTTGGCCTTGCTGGCTTTCTCCGAACCTGGTGAATTCGCCAGACCCTCCAGGATCGGACAATCCGGCCTTTCATCACCGTGGCAATGTTTGACAAGATGTGTAATTGCCTGTTTGATGTCCTGTAATTCACGAATACGTTCATCCAGTTCGGCAATATGCTCCAGCGCCAGTTCCTTTACCTTGCGACTGGTACGGCGCTGGTTTTGCCACAAACCCATGAGTTCGCGAATTTGTTCGATGGGGAATCCGAGATTACGTGCCTGTCGAATAAAACGTAATTTATGCACATCGGCATGTTCATATATCCGGTACCCGGCATCACTTCGCTTTGGTGCATTCAGCAAGCCGATGGTTTCGTAATGCCGAATCATCTTGGCACTGATGCCCGTTTCAGAAGCGACATGTCCGATATTCAGTTGATTACTCATGCTACCTCCTTATGGATGCCAGCGCTTTAATAATAATGCATTCAATACCACGCTAATACTACTAAACGCCATCGCCGCACCTGCCATGATGGGGTTTAACAAACCAAGCGCAGCCAGTGGTATGCCAATGACATTATAGATAAACGCCCAGAAAAGGTTCTGGTATATTTTTCGATAGGTACGACGCGATATATCAATCGCGCTGGCTACCAGTCGTGGGTCACCACGCATGAGTGTAATCCCGGAGGTGTGCATAGCCACATCCGTGCCCGTTCCCATGGCGATACCCACATCCGCCGTCGCCAGTGCCGGTGCATCATTGATGCCGTCACCCACCATCGCGACACGGCCGTCCTGCTTCAATTTTTCAACAATGCCTGCTTTGTCTGACGGCAACACGTCAGCCACTATGGTATCAATGCCCAGCGGTTCACCGATAGCTCGTGCACTGCCCGCATTGTCACCCGTAATCATGACGGTGCTGATGCCTTCCCTGTGCAAGGCCTCGATAGCCTCCGCGGCCTCCGTTTTTACAGAATCACCAAAGGCAAATAAGGCTACTACTCGTGGATGGTCATCACCGTATGCTAACCATGACAACGAGTTGCCCTGTAACGTCAGGGAATCTGCCAGTGATTGCCAGGGTGATAAATCAATGCCGTGCTCCTGCATTAAACGCGTATTGCCTAATAGAAGTGTCCTGTCCTGAATACGGCCGGACATACCCCGTCCCGGAATCGCCTGCACGTCCGTGGCTGGCGGTATGACCAGTCCATTTGCCTTTGCTTCATCAACCACCGCCCTGGCCAGCGGGTGTTCGCTGCCTTTCTGTAATGCCGCCGCCAACGCAAGAATATCAATACGATGACTCTCAAATGCTTCCAGACGTGCCAGTTTTGTTTCACCTTTGGTTAACGTCCCGGTTTTATCAAAGGCCACCGTATTAACAGAATGTGCTACCTCCAGTGCCTCAGCATCTTTAATCAGTATACCGTGGCGTGCCGCCGTACCGGTGCCTGCCATGATGGCTGCCGGTGTGGCCAGTCCCAACGCACAGGGACAGGCGATAACCAGAACCGCCACCGCATTTAATAACGCCTGTTGCCAGTCTGCCGTTACGACGCCCCATGACATAAACGTTGTAATGGCAATCACCATAACTATCGGTACAAACACAGCACTGATTTTATCGACTGTACGCTGAATCGGTGCTTTGGCCGCCTGGGCATTTTCCACCATGCGAATTATTCGTGCCAGGGTCGTTTCCGTGCCAACAGATTTTGTTTCCACAAGCAACAGGCCTTCTTTATTGACTGCCCCACCTGTCACCTTCATACCCACTTCTTTATAAACCGGTAAACTTTCACCGGTTAACAACGATTCATCAACATGACTACGTCCTTCAAGTATTTCGCCATCGACCGGAATACGTTCACCGGGGCGTACAATAACCTGATCACCCACCACCACCTGAGCAAGCGGAAGATCTAACTCAACATTGCCCCGCCGAACGCGTGCATGCTCCGGCCGAAGTGATTGCAACGCCCGAATGGCATCCACAGCCTGCCGCTTGGCACGGGACTCAAGATATTTACCAACCAGAATAAGCGTCATCACCGCTGCAGACGTCTCGAAGTAAAGCTGCATCTGCGCATGTTCGCCTTGTGTAAAGATCAGGTGATACACCGACAGGCCATAGGCTGCACTGGTACCCAGTGCCACCAGTAAATCCATATTTCCGGTACGTGCCTTCAACGCCTTCCAGCCGGCACGATAAAAACGCGCCCCGAGCCAGAACTGTACTGGCGTCGCCAGCACCAGTTGAATCCAGCCATTTAGCATCCAGTGCTGGCCAAACAACAGGCCTACCATGGGTACGACTAATGGTAAGGTGAACACGGTCGCCCAGATGACATGCCTGACTTCTTTCGTTCCCTGCCCTGGCTGGGTCTGATTTGTACCGCCAGCCACGGCCTGATACCCGGCTTGTGCCACTGCGTCAATCAGGGCGGCCGTTCCCTGCAAGCCTTTTACTAATGATACCGTCGCCTGCTCGGTGGCCAGATTTACCTGCGCATTGACCACGCCTGGCACTTTCAGCAGTGCCTTTTCGACCCGGCTGACACATGAGGCGCAGGTCATGCCCTGAATTGACAGCTGATGTATTTCATCAATCGTATTGTTCATCTCACAGCTCCTGTGTTTGAAATTTAGTGCTGCAATCCTAGTCCTTACCATCGTTGGAAGGTCAAGCGCTGCGCTGTAAAAATTTTTACTTGACCTTGCCACGATGGGAAAGACTAGCCTGTGTGTACATCAACAACTTCACAGGAGAAGACCATGATGAACTTTATTGTTAATGATATGACCTGCGGACATTGCGAAAGTGTTGTAACTCGTGCCATCAAAACGGTAGACCCGGATGCCGTCATCAGTGTTGATCTTGGTAAGCACCAGGTAAGCGTGGAATCCGATCTGGATGTAAACAGCATTACCGATGCAATGAATGAGGCTGGATACCCGGCAACAGTCAGCAACTGCTGCGTTTCATGAAATATAAAAAGGCGGCGTAGAAGTGAAGTTCCTTTTACGCCGCCCTGTATGCATAAACGATTCTTTGATTGTTACTTTGACTAAAGACCCTTATGAATCCCGGTTGCAAATTCCCGTAACCGTTCAGTAGATAAATCGGCTGCTGCGCCTTCCGGGCGATGACAGTTACGGCAGGCAAAATCCAGTGTGATCGCGGAAATAGAAACGGTTTTATCATTCTTTTGCATGGCTTGTGACGTTGCCTGTGGATCGATGGCAAACAGGTGAGTCCGCAGGTCACCAGAATACTCAGCAGGATTTTTCCATGCACTGGCGTCCAAGCGTGGCATATGGCAGTCAATACACACCAGATTGCTATGCACGGATGTTTTCTGTTCGATACCCTGATGACAGGTTAAACAGGTCTTATGGACAGTCGGTTGCCCGGCGACGCGTGGTGCAATGACACCGGCGTGGGGATCATGACAATCATTACAACTCAGGCTGGCATGCTTGCTCTGACGCTGACTATTGTATTGCTGGTGGTGACGAATAAACCCCTTGGACATCTCAATTTCATCTAACGGTTCACGTATGTGACACCGGCCGCAAACCTCGCTACTGCGATCAGTCTCTATTTTCTTTGTCGGCGATGCTGCATGGTCACGTCCCGGGCCATGGCAGTTTTCACAACCGATACCGGCTTCGGCCCAGTTTCCGTGTAACCCAGGCATACCAGCCTGCCTTGCTTCACTTTGAAAACCTGTAGTATGACAGGCACCACAGTTAAATGGCTTGTCGGTTTTATCTGCACTGTAGGCCACCCATTCGGTCTGTTTGTTCAAGACAGGATTTGCAAAATTGTACTGCACTTTGTCTCCGGTGATGATGTAACCGCGCTGATCAGTAAAACGGGCTTTCCATTGGTATCCGCCAATGACATAGCTAATATCCTTCCATTTGTATCCTTGTGGAGGGTGCGGCACTGACGTAAACGGATAATTTGGTGGCTGTCCATCCTTCACTGCATTCAACATAAACGCATGGCCGGATCTGGACCAGGCTTCAAATTTCTTAGAATGACATTTACCACAGACCGCTGAACCAACATAATCGGCAGTGTTCACGTTTGTCCCGGCAGATGATGATGGTGGCTTCTCAGGATTTTGTGACAGGGCAAATACAATCGCCAGTACGACCACAGCGACCCCGGTGATAAGTGCAAGCCGTTTGGCCCAAAGCTCGCGCATATTATGCCTCCGACAGTTTATACCAGCTCAAAAAGCTCCGAATGGAAACGTCGCATCGGCACACCCAACTGGCTCAACGCAGACTCGACTGCGGTGCGCATGGCACCGGGCCCGCATATAAAAAATTCGGCTTCAAGCCAGCCATCTTTGAGATACTTGTGAAGCAGGGTTTGATCGATTAATCCAGCCTCTCCCTGCCAGTTTTCTGGTGGCTGCTTAAGCACATGTATTACTTTCAGTTTACTTCGTTGCTGGAGATTTTCCAGTTCTTCACGAAATGTCACCCGCTCCCAGTCTTCATTGCCATAGAACAACATTACAGGACGCGGATCATTCTGCTCAGAAAGGTTGAGCAATATACTCATGATTGGTGCAATACCGACTCCACCGGCAACAAATACCAGTGCCGGTGCCGATTTGAAACGCTCAAGAGTAAAATTACCGTAAGGTCCATCGACATATGCCAGGGAACCGGGTTTGATAGTTTTTATTGTGCGGGTAAAATCGCCAAGTTCCTTAATCGTGAATTCCAGACGATCAGGACTAGCCGGTGAAGAGGAAAACGAAAAAGGATGTTCTCTGAGTGCAAAAGGAGATTGTAAAGATAGCCAGGCAAATTGTCCGGCCTTAAACGTCAGCCCAGCATGATTTTCCGGCGCGAGCACCAATGTATGCACGTAACCTCTTTGTGGACGCACTTCAACAACACGATAAGGCCGACGTATAAGTTGCCAGGGTTTAACCAGCCGAACATCAATAATCAGGAAAAGCCAGAAGAAACTATAGGCCATCCACAAAATTCGTTTGAGCGGTGCTTCTATATAATAGCCAACCCCGGCAACGTGGATTATCGATAAAATAAACGCAGTAGTTGTCAGTAATACGTGTGACAAACGCCAATACTCATAACTGAGTTTTAATTGTTTGCGAAACATGGAACTGACAATAATCAGCACAAATAAGACGAGCGCGATGCGCCCTGCGGTCATATGGCCTGGTGCATCGGCGGGATGTGCGGGCTGCAACGCATTTGGTGCGTAAAAATAAATGATGACCGGATGAATTAAAATGAATGTAAAGGCGATGATTGCAAGATAACGGTGAAAAAAATAAATAATATCGATGCCATAAGGGGCACTCAGGTATTTAAACCGGGCAGTTAATATGAACTGTATGCCCATCATCGACAACCCGGCAAAACCAAGTGCCATGGAAAAATCCCACCAAAATCCCAACCCCGGCGGAACCTTGCCGAATTTCAGCACCAATAACGGTGCCAGCACCAGAATGATATAGACAGCCAGCCAGAACATCGTCGAAATCAGTAGCGGCATTCTGAATCCTGTTTGTTATAAATTTATACTCAAGTCTGTCCCCTGGTCATCTTAACCAGCGTTCGATCTTTTAATCTGTAATGATGATAAAGTGCGGCGCCGGCATGACCAACGATGAGTATCCAGACCAGCCAGGCACCCATGATTTCCTTGTGAAAGAAATCAATTGGCTTTTCGAATTCCTTAAAGGTTAATCCAAGATATTCCCACACGAAAGCCTGAAACATCCAGGTATCTTCGAATTTGGGTATTTCAAACAGGAGAAAAAAGTTTGTGGCTTTACCGGTGCCCAGGTAACCGGTCACCGGCATAACAATCATCACTATATATAACGCATAATGCATAACATGCGCCGAGACATGCTGCCAGCGTGGGGCAGGTTCAAAGGCGGGTTGGACATTCATGATACGCCAGATAATACGCAGAATTACGATTACTCCGACACTGATACCGGCGGACAAATGTAAATCCAGTGCAACCAGGTTCTGCGGAGTCTCTTTCTCTGTAAACCACTGCCGGTAATACACTGCACTATACGCCAGCAGGAATAACAACGCCGTCACCCAGTGTATCCAGCGGGCAACGCGACCGTAGTTTTGGGAGGTATTCCGAAGACTCATACTGTCCTATTTCCGTTATTAAGTTAATAATAACTCTAGTTTAGAACAGAATTTACTTTTTTAGACTACTAGAAGCACATATTACATATCCAACCGTAATTGTTATGACTTATATTTACACAACTAGCGATTCGGCATACCAAATATTTTGGCCAGAACTTCTGAAAGAACACACAGGTTAAACAGCATGAGTAATCCACCTAACAACACCATGATACCACCCTGTATATATCCAGCCAGGTAATTGCCCACATCGAACCATATACCTAATACGGCTATCAATACACAAGCAAAACCAAACATGATTTTACGACGCTGCCCACTTTTGGGTAGAGGGGCTGTCCGAGTAACCTTGCGTAACCCATAGTTGTATATCCAGTCGAATGGATGATAGGGCAATACCAGCGCAACTCCCATCAGTACAGCTTGAATGTACAAAATAGGTGGCGAAGTCAGGATTATTCCAACTAATGTTATTAACCAGTTCAACGTCGGCGTAAACCGCCACCAGTGCTTAAGCTCATGCAGTGTGTTACTTGACTGATGAAGTATGCTTTGCGCCTCTAAACGGTGACGTAATACAGTAAGATCTTCGACCGTATTTTGTGTACCTTTTTGCGGATGAGAGGTTTCCATCTTCTTACTCATCCTCAGTATGTGATGAGGCATCAGCCTGGTGTTCTATTTGCGCAGCATTTTCTACTTCATCCTCGTGCTTATCAGCATGTACAAGGTGCGCGATTCCAGCACCGATGAGGCTAAGCAAAAATCCCAGGGTGTACGGTTCAATCATTCCGCGCATCTTTTGCGATGTTGTTTTAGCATGTTTCATGGCAATTCCACTCCGTCTTCGAAATATCCACCCATTGCGGATAACTTGAGGGAGACAGCATAATTCATTCATTATTATTTGATAATATAATAATTATGCATTATATTTATTCTATATTTGAATAAATGAGCCTGCTATGAACCTTATACTTTCCATGTCTGTATTCAGGCGAGTCGCAGAAACCGAGTGTTTTTCCGAAGCTGCACGAGAACTGGGACTTTCCCAACCAACCGTGAGTAAGCACATTTCAGCCCTGGAAAAACATCTCAAAGTTAAATTATTGTCACGAAGCACTCGGCAACTGAGCCTGACGGAAATTGGCAGGCAATTTTATGTGTCGTGCACTCACATCCTGGATGAAATTTCTGCCATCGAAACCACCATACGCGATCATCAGTCAGTACCGAGCGGAACACTGCGAATCAATATGCCCGTCACGTTTGGTGAAGTTGAACTCATACCCCATCTGTGGAAATTCCAGTCTAAATATCCGTCACTCAAACTCGATCTCATGCTGGTTGACCATTATATTGATCTGGTAAAAGAAGGTGTGGATTGTGCCATACGAGTTGGCCCTTTAACTGATTCCAGTTTAATAGCAAAAAAAATAGGCAGCTTTCAGCGTATCACTGTTGCAACACCTGATTATCTTGCAAGGCACGGTGAGCCAGAAAGCATCACTGATTTAAAAGATCATAACTGCATTGTATTCACGTTGTTAACAACTCAAAATGACTGGCAATTCAATGGACCGAATGGGCCGGAATCTGTTCAGGTAAACGGAAGTCTCAGGGTGAATAATCCACGTGTCATGCGAGACGCCGTTCTAAATCATATGGGAATTGCTGTGGTTCCAGCCTGGCTTATCAGCAAATATTTAAAGACAGGGAAAGTAAAATCGCTACTCACTGAATATATCCCAAAACCCATGGAGGTTCATGTTTTATACCCACAGCGTCAATATGTTCCTGCGAAAGTCAGATGTTTTATAGATTATTTTCAAGAAGTATTGACAACAGCTGCGAAATAATAAAATTTCTGATTAGCGTAAGTTATCACCTTGCGCATAATAACAACGTGTTGGAAAATCTTTAAATGCCTCGACCTGATAGGTTTTATAGGCATAAGGAATCAGGGCGTCACGAAAACGGCCCAGACCAAGAAAAAGTTTAAACGATTCAGGCAACGGTGTATTCAGGCGTTTAGCATAATCTTCCATAGGCGTTAACCACCAGTTTGCCAGTTCTTCATTCTGTACTTTGTCTTTGTTATTTTCCAGATAATTGAAAAAAGCCTTTTGTACCTTTTCGATCCCTTCTCTGGCATGCGGCAGTCTGGCTATTTTATCCAGGCTGGTTCGCTGGTGAGGGTTCAGTAATTCCAGGCGACCAACCATTACACGCGTCAACTCATGAGGGATAGAAATATCCAGTGGCAGAACCATGATTCTGAATATATTACGCATTAATCACAAAAGTATCACTTTCTTTTTTCCATACAACAAGCTATTAGTCTTTTTTTACTATCAACGTAAACTCCGCATCCAGACTGTCGCTAAATTTAGTTTTTTCAATAAGCGTAAAGCCGTTCTTTTCCAGCGCCTGTTCCAGTTGTTGAGTTGATAATATATTCAATTTTGGTACGAGTCCCAGATTCCCCAGCAAACGCAACAGACTGGCCATTATTTTACTTTTTTCTCCTATGCAGGCGGTTTCAGAAATAAACAGACCACCAGGTTTCAATAGCGCATGAATGCGTTGCAAGACGGCATCAGTATTTTCAATTAAATGCAATACATAAAATGCTGTCACCACATCAAAGCTGCCCGGTGCAAAACGCTCATCGAACACAGTGGTTTTTAAAAACTCGACGTTATCGAGTTTTTGGCCCGCCTCTATCTGCCGGGCCTTTCTCTGCTCTGCGATGGCAAGTAATTTATGGGAGATATCAATGCCGGTGACCTGTTTGACATTATCAGCAATGTCCCTGCATTGTGTGCCAGTCGCACAACCGATATCCAGCACGACATTATCTGGCGTAAGATAGGTTTTTATTTTGCGGATTTTTGCTTTATAGGCTGGCCTGTTTGGAATAGGTGATGCCGCATATTTCGATGCGAACAGATTCCAGAACTTCTCGGGTGATTTTTTAAATAACATGGTCTTATTCATTCACACATTGTTTAGAAGACGCTTGAGCCTGTCGGGTTTACCCAAATAGTTATTTCAGGAATTTTTAAGTAACTTCCAGGCTGAGCAATGCGGCCCCATAACTGAAATTAATATCTTAATTCACCTAATTTTAGTATTCACTACTCATTGGCACAAATTTTCATAAGAAAATATTCAGTTACAGAGCCATTAATTTTATTGTAAATATAATTTTTTAATATCCTTATGCGCATCAATAAAGCCTTTTTGGCGATCTTGACAGTTAATCAATGTCAACTATGTTCAGAGAACGATGAGTTTGTGAAGCCATAATCACAGCTCTAGATTAGCGAAACATGGTTTTTTGTGATTTAAAAGGAGAAGGACGATGAAGAAAATTACCGAAGTTCTTTCAGTCGTACTTATCCTGGGAATGAGTCCGCTAACTGTCATGGCAGGTAATGAGGAAGCAACATATAAATTTGAATATCTAGACAGCGACGGTGATGGTTTCATCAGTAAGAGCGAGGCAACCTTAAATCTTAGACTTAGAGAAAGATGGAATGATTTTGACGTAGATAAAGATGGCAAACTCTCTAGCAATGAGTTTAACAAATTTGCCAGTGTTCCTGACGAACCTTTCCCAGAATAATCAACCGGAGGGTCAGGTGCCAGACTGGCATCTGACCCCCATCGCAATTTTCACCAAGCAATCAGGGTAAACTTCACTGATTATGGCAATAGCATTGGTGCCCCTGCTCGATTTAAATTAGCAGACTGCTGACGGTTCAGGACGCCCAACACTGGTGCAGCACATGTCCCTCCCATGAAATTACCAGCTCCGGCAGCATGCTCCAGTGCATTCCCGGCAGTTTGTGGCGAAATCAAGAGATGTCCAAGTTCGTGAGCAAGAACGTGTCCACCCGCAACACAACCACCCTGAATGTCTCGAAGGATCGTCCCTGAGTTTACGAGGATATTAACCGAAGCACAGAAATCATCAGGACCAATCGCAATAGCCGCAGCAGCCAGACCAGTAAGGTTACGGGAATAATAAACGTTAACATCCGTGGCAGTCGCACTCCGCAAGAGCGCCAATACAGCCGTTTCTTCCGCTGTCAGAATACCATTAACACCACCGCCGGCACAGGCTGCTCCCGTTGTCCATGTAATATCGGTATCAACAATCGCATCAGTGGTAGCCGCAACCCGGGTGTTGCGAATCCGTATATTCATACCGGCCTGAGAGAGGATTTCATTGGCGCCGAGAACTTCGGCCTGGACACGTGCCAGATTCGCATTGGCTGCGATCGTCGGGCCTTGCAGAAATTTGGCATCAATAAAGACTGTAGAGAAACGCATGTTATCAACAAGTACGTGTGTATCGTAAATATTGTCGCCTGCATCCAGCGCACTAAATATCAAATCGACATTGATTGGCGCTGCTATTCCGGAAAATGCTGACAAATCTACTGTTCCCTGTAACCAGCCGGTTTGTCCACACGTTGTATCTCCGGCGGGAAAATTACAATCCCCAATCAGGCCGACATTTACAGCTGAATTGACACTCGTCTGCGCAAACGTTGTCTCACCGTTTGGCGTAGTCACGACAGCAGTGAATGCATCGTTATACTGAGAACCGACCCATTCCGGGAACTCTTCACTCACGAAATTAAAGTCAAAGGTTAAAGTAGTCACACCTGCCGGCACAGTAAACCGTTGAGTCAAGCTTGTTCCTATCTGTCCTACGGCCAGATTACTTGTATTGATATCCGCCATCCACAGACCTTCTGTTGGGTTGATAACTGCGCCACTTGCAACTAAAGACTGAACAGCAGCACCATTACCAGACATTGCCCAGCTCGTGAGGTCGCCTCTTTCAAATCCGCCGTTTCGTATACCATCTCTGGTAATCGCAGGTGTAGCCATTGGAGTAAGTACAATATTTGCGGTGGCCGTTGCACCATCAGATGGAACATTACCGGTTGCGCTTCCACTGGAACCACGAAATGGATCAAATCCGGTTACGCTAAATGCACAGGG
Source organism: uncultured Gammaproteobacteria bacterium (assembly GCA_937967995.1). Taxonomy (GTDB): domain Bacteria; phylum Pseudomonadota; class Gammaproteobacteria; order UBA6429; family Thiohalophilaceae; genus CALBTB01. The sequence goes on along the minus strand of CALBTB010000007.1, from coordinate 168,138 downwards.
ACATGACCCGCTGATGGGTAATGCATAATTACCGAACGCATCTGTCACAGAAACAATTGTATTGGTATTATTACTAACAGTAACGACTCCCGGGCGTGGACCTGTTGCATCAGATACATTCCCTGTGGCAAACCCGGTTTCAAGAATCAGGAAATTAAACCTTCCGCCACCATAGATACCCTTGAAAATCTCTTTCTGCGTTGTGGTAATGTTTTTCTTACCCACTGCAGCTACGCCCGTTGCAACGAACTGCTGTCTAAGGGCTGGCTTAATTTTTCTTTTGGGATTGCCCAGAGAATCAGCAAGCATTTCCTGTGTTACAAGAATAGTTGTGTCACTTGACAGGTTTGACGGTCTCGGAAGTGAAACTTTGAAGGGTTTTGACGGTGGAATAAGAGCCGAATCAAACGGTATAGGAATGAAAACAATCTCCACACCCCCAACTGATTTCATATGGCCAGAATCCGCAATAAAGTGTTCAGGAGGAAATGCAACAATACCCACCTTGGCTTTATATGGAACAGAACCCGGTTCTATTGTTAAAGTAACACCACCCTCACCTTCGATCGTGGCACCTTCGCCGGCTTCTAAAATCTTCGTTTCACAAATACCACGTGTATCGCCATGTTGCCTTAAATGTTGCTCTGCTTCCTTCTGTGGAAGGATGAGTGTCTTCTGCTCCGGAGTATCCGGTTTATGACAGATCGTGAGCCTGGTTTCTTTTTCCGTTGTAGTTGAGGTCGTCCCTTTTTCATAGAAAAGGAGATATAAAATTATAAGGATAATAATCACCAGGATGATCAAAATGGTTTGCAATTTGCTCATAAGATTTTCCTCGACTGGAAACAGACGTTTATCTTATTCAATATTTTGGCGTGAGATTCAGTATAACGAACCATTACCTACAAAGGACTTACAGGTATCGTGAATCTCGATCAGGAAATTTTAGCTATTGCAGATTTTGTTCAGGTTATTGTGAAGAAGACTACGAGTAATCGATGATGAATCACCAATATGCTACCCATACCTTATAAATTATATTGGGATAACGAATACTGCAGTATTTTCTGGATTTCTCTAATCTGAACCGTATGCTCAGGATGAACAGGCAGTTTGCTCTCTGTAGTGTATTTAACTTCGAATAATGTCGTTATTGTGGTTTACCCAGGTCATCGTGGTATTGTAACTCGACCGGGTGGGTATACATCAACAGACCGTAATTTTTTTCGTAGTGGGATTGCATGTGCTCAACAATGCGAGCACATAAATCTTTGTTACCCACAACTTCGATGCGCAGATTTGCACCCACGCTCCACTTGCCGCTGCGCAATCCATGTGTACCGCGGCCGCGTGCATCGGTGATGGTGTAACCTTTGGCGCCGAGCGACATAATGGCATCAATGATGTCTTTCTCCAGCACCGCTTCTGTGATGATCGTCAGAAGATAAATGGATTGGGGCGACATAATTTAAGCTCCTTACGCATGAATCAGTTGGGCCATCCACAGGTAAATAGGTAGACCCAGGAAAATATTAAATGGAAACGTCATACCCAGCGATGCGCCAATCGACAACGTCGGGTTGGCCTCGGGTACAGCGATGCGCATGGCAGCCGGGGCTGCAATATAGGAAGCGCTGGCAAAAAGCGTGGCGAGCAGGAAAGTACCTCCCACCGAGAAACCCAGCATCCAGCCGGTAATCGTGCCCAGCAAGGCAGAAAAGAGTGGCATTAACACCGCGAAACCAACGAGAAAGGCACCATAAGTACGAAGATCGGCGATGCGTGATGACGCAACAAGCCCCATCTCCAGCAAAAACAACGCCAGCACACCTTTGAATAGATCAAAAAACACCTTGTCCAGTGGCTTGATACCTTCCGGGCCGGCTATATAGCCGATGATGAGTCCGCCCGCCAGAAGATAGATACTCTTACCAAAGAAAACTTCATGCAACAATTTACCCCAGCGCACACCACCCTGGCCATAACGAGCGAGGATGACACCAATCACCAGCGCCGGCATTTCCAGCAGGACCAGAAATACGATCAGGTAACCTTCAAAATCCAGTGCCTCGCGCCCAAGCAGAGTAATACCCACCGAGAAGGTGACCACACTCACCGAACCGTAATGCGCCGCAATGGAAGCTGAATCGGCACGCGACAACTTACCCAGGTAATGAAGGACAGGGAAAGCAACGAAAGGTATCAGCGCGCCAATCATGACGATGACAATGCCACTACCAACAAGATCGCCAAGTGGGTATTTGGCAAGTTCAACACCGCCCTTAAGTCCAATGGCCAACAGAATGTAAATGGACAGGGCTTCGTAGATACTGCCGGGAATTTTCAGGTCGGAACGCAACAGGCCAGCGCTGACGCCAAACACAAAGAACAACACCACCGGTTCAAAACTCATGATAGTTGCCCGCCAGTCGGTCTGTTTATCAGGTTATTTTCTGGCAGTTTTCTTTTTGGCCGTTTTTTTCCTGGCGGCTTTCTTTTTTACGGCCTTTTTCCTGACCGCCTTCTTCTTGGCAACCTTCTTTTTTGCCACTTTCTTTTTCGCAGTTTTCTTTTTTGCGGCCTTCTTGCCGGCTGTCTTTTTCTTTTTGGGTTTGGTGGGTGTTTTTAAACTTTCGATGGCATTAGAAACCCTCTGGCCGAAGTCTTCCATTTTTTCGCTGAAGCGTTGTCGTGCCGACTGGCTTGTTTCTTCGATCTGGTGAACCAGATTCCTGAGCTGGTCTTTTGTTTCTTCACTCGTCACCTTTTGCTGAATTGCCTGCGTTGTGTCCACGACTTTGTGCTTTATTTTTCCATACTGCTCGGTTAGCTCAGCCCGTACTGTTTCACTGGTTTTTTCCAGGTCTTTCAACACCTGGGCCGCTTTTTCTTTGACTGATTTCTCGGTTGCCATGGATGCCTCTCTCAAGCAAAAAGGTAAACGGATAATGAATTAATATACTAGCTCATTTGTGTCTGAAGATAGTTCGGCAATCCTGTTTTTTCAATCAGTCCGAGTTGCTGTTCCAGCCAGTAAGTATGGTCTTCTTCGGTATCTCTTAACAGCTTTTCAAGAATTTCCCGGGTCTGGTAATCCTTTTCCTGTTCACACAAAGCGATGGCATCTTTTAATTTATTACCCACATCATATTCAATCGCCAGGTCACTTTTCAGCATCGAGGGTACGTCTTTGCCAATGTTCAATGCTTCGCGCGAGGCCACATCGGGGATACCTTCGAGAAATAAAATACGCTCCACCAACGCCGCTGCATGTTCGAGTTCTTCCTCGGCTTCATGCTTGATGCGTTCATACAGTTTTTCCAGGCCCCAGTCCTGGTACATTCTGGAATGAATAAAATACTGGTCAGCCGCAGACAGTTCATTGGTTAATAATTTGTTAAGCGTATCGATTACCGGTTTTTTACCTTTCATGATGCTTCCTCCGGGTAGTGTTCGCTTATGACATTGACGACTGCAGGTAATTGGCCAGCCCAATTTTGGCTACCAGGTCTTTCTGCGTTTCCAGCCAGTCAATCTGTTCCTCCTGGTGCTTCAGGATATGTTCGAGTATTTCGCGCGTGATGTAATCCTTCTGTGCTTCGCAGGCAGCGATCACTGCAACGATGTCATTATGATGTGTCTGTGTCATCTGGTAATCGCCGTTCAGGATTTCTTCCACATCTTCGCCAATTAACAGCTTGCCGAGATCCTGCAGGTTCGGCAGGCCTTCCAGGAAAAGAATCCGCTCGATCAGCGCATCGGCATTTTTCATGGCCTGAATGGACGCTTTATATTCGTGCTCGTTGAGTTCTTCGAGACCCCAGTTCTTGCACATGCGCGCGTGCAGGAAGTACTGGTTTATGGCGGTCAGTTCGTTTTTCAGAATCTGGTTAAGTTGTTGATTTAGCTTTTGATCACCCTTCATGGCAGCCACCCCGTATCACTTGTCACGTTGACAATTAAGTGATGAGTGTAGATAAAATTGCCCATAAATCAAGCTAAGTTATTGTTTTTGAATGATAATTACTCTCATTTAACGAATTTGGCCAGAATAATAGAATCTTATTGCGAATCATTCTCATTATTGTTTATAATCCTGCCGCTGTTACAGGAGAGTGTTCGCCATGTATGTGTGTGTTTGTAATGCGGTCACCGATCGCGATATTCAGAAGGCCATCGAAGATGGTGCTACGTCCTTTGATCATCTTCGTGATGAATTAAAGGTCGCCACCTGTTGCGGTCGCTGTGAAAGCTGCGCCAAGAACCTGCTCAATACCTGCTGTAAAACGGCAGACGCCGCGTAACCTGTTTATACGGATCAGGCGGGACTTGTTGCCGGTATCGACTGGCACTCATTGAAGATCCGCCGCTCACAGGTTGCACAAATCTCTTTATTTAATTCTTCAAAAAGCGCGCCAAACCTTTGCAGGTAACCACCTTTTTTCAATATGTCGCAGACCTGCGGTTTGACCTTAACAACGTACAGGCCACCACCCACCACCCTGTTTCTTACGCCGATCGGATTCCTGCTGATTCAGTTCGGCACCGGCTAATATGGTTGATGTGAGGACGAGCCAAATATGGCTGCCAGCATTGGGCTCTGGTATGTTTCGCCAGTCAATTTATATCGAGGAAACGCATGAAGATTTGGGTCGATGCCGATGCCTGTCCCAAGGTTATCAAGGACATACTCTACCGTGCCGCCGAAAGGGTACAGTGCCAGCTCGTACTGGTGGCCAACCAGGCGCTGTCCACACCGAAGTCGCCTTACATCAAATCGATACGTGTCGAGCCGGGTTTTGATGTAGCGGATAACTACATCGTGCAACAGGTAGCCGCGGACGATCTGGTGATTACCGCGGACATTCCCCTGGCCGCCGAGGTGCTGGAGAAAGGCGCGGCGGCCCTGAACCCGCGCGGTGAAGTTTATGACCCGAATACCATCAGGCAAAAACTCACCATGCGCGACTTCATGGATGAAATGCGTGGCAGCGGCATCATGACCGGCGGGCCACCACCGTTAAGTCAGACCGAACGCCGTGAATTTGCCAACGCCCTGGACAGATTCATTTCCCGTTAACGCGCGGCCTGGCGTTGCCGGCCATTTGACTGTTGACGGGGCGAATGCTGACCGGCTGATTGATTGCGGCGCTTGCGACGACGACGTTTACCCGTTGCTGCCGTCTGTTCGGCTGATTGCGGTTTGCGATTACGTCCCTTTTGCACGGGTTCCGGTTTAATCGTCTGATCCGGTTCATAACCGGCAATGACTTCACGCGGAATTTTAAACTTGATGGTCTTTTCAATATCGCCCAGCAGTTTGTGTTCGTCCACGCACACCAGTGAGATAGCCGTGCCTTCCTTACCGGCGCGACCAGTGCGCCCGATACGATGCACGTAATCGGCCGCAACCATCGGCAATTCAAAATTGATCACGTGCGGCAGTTGATTGATATCCAGACCACGCGCGGCGATGTCCGTCGCCACCAGTACGCGCACTATGCCGGATTTGAAATCAGCCAGCGCACGCGTACGTGCACCCTGACTCTTGTCGCCATGAATTGCAGCCGCACGCAACCCATCACGTTCGAGTTGCTGGGCAAGTTTGTCGGCACCGCGTTTGGTGCGAGTAAAGACCAGCACCTGTTGCCAATTATTCGCGCCGATCATCCAGGACAGCAATTCACGCTTACGAGCGCGATCGACCGGATGCACAAGTTGTTCAACACGTTCTGCCGTTGTATTGTGCTGCGCGACTTCAATGACCGTCGGCTGATGCAGAAACTGTTTAGCCAGCTGTTTGATTTCTTCCGAAAACGTGGCGGAGAATAATAAGGTCTGACGTTGTTGCGGCAGCAAAGCCAGAATTTTACGAATGTCACGGACAAAGCCCATGTCGAGCATGCGATCCGCTTCATCCAGTACCAGGATTTCAACCTGGCTCAGGTCCACCGTACGCTGATTAACATGGTCCAGCAGTCGACCCGGCGTGGCGACCAGGATATCCACGCCCTTACGTAGTTGTCTGATCTGCGGGTTAATGTTCACCCCGCCAAAAATAACCGTCGATTTCAGCGACATATATTTGGAATAGGTTTGAATACTCTCACTCACCTGCGCCGCCAGTTCGCGGGTCGGCGTTAACACCAGTGCGCGTACGACCGGCTTGCCCGAACCCGGCTGAGCCTGAGCTAAACGCTGCAACATCGGCAAGGTAAAACCGGCGGTTTTGCCCGTGCCCGTCTGGGCGGCGGCCAGTAAATCCTGGCCCTGCAAAACGGCCGGAATCGCCTGTTGTTGAATGGGGGTAGGTTGTGCATAGCCTTTATTGGCAATCGCACGCAACAAATCGGCCGACAGACCGAGGTCATCAAATAACATTTTCTTTTTTCCCTTCAAGGGCTTGGGTTACCGCCTGCCCGGGTTATGACCCGAGACAGTCCAGGAGGAAACAATTACTATCGAGGCATGCCGTTGAGGGGAGACCGCGAAGGGGACACAGACTGAAGAGTGTCGTAAACGTGTAAATTCGGCGCGGAGTGTAACACAGTTTTTGCTGAGTGGTTAATGAATATGACAGGCCAGTCGCTTTTTTTATTAATATCACAGGCCCATGCAGTACTCGATGCAATAGTTTGTTTTAATCTTTTTGCTTTTTAGAGCAATGCGCAAGATTAACGAGCTTCATCAATTCTTCCGCCATCGCAAGGCGTTGAGCAGGTGTCGCTTTTAGCATATCGCGAAGTTGCGCTTCTTCGTTCTGCTCGAAGGTCACAGGCCAGTCGGCTTGTGGTTCATTCACTTGATCGGTCTTTTTCATAGTCTTTAATTTTAGTCAACTGTTCGATATCTGCCAAATCCTTATGGCGTCCGGCCTGCTGTTTCATGGAAATGAGATCGTCAATCGAACACACCCTGACTTTTACTCCGTCCAAATCCATAATAACCGACCGTTCATACAAATCTTTATATGGAACAGGATGATGGACAAATAAGTCTACCGACATGCCACTTACATCAGGGTGATACATAGAGAACACCTGCATCCCTTTTTCGTTAATCCACTGATTACGTTTTTGTTCATCAGCAAATTCCATCGCCTGCACGGGTATCCTGGGTTTAAAACCCTCTTCTGTGAGAACTGAAATAACCTTGCTGGCTTCATCGACCTGTAAATCAACGACCAGGTCAACGTCCGCGGTAGCACGCACATAACCATGCAGGATTGTGGCAATACCACCAACGACAATATATTGCACGTCAGCGTCATTTAATGCTTTGAAGAGTGGTATGTAGAGCGACATAGGCTTATTCTAACAACATAATTCACACTAGAGTAGAAAAGTAGAATCCCTACATGACGGACACCACCTTTTTTATTCGCGCGGCACGCGTGCTGCTTTTACCGGTCGCCTGGCTCTCCGAGCGACTCGGCAATCGCTTTTATATTGGTCTCGCTGTTCTGCTGGCGATCATCTTTACCTATGCGATCATGACCAACCTCATGCACGGCATGAAGTACGATGCCTATGACCTGATCATGCAGAACCGCTACAACGTGCCGCCTGCCGACCCTGACATCGTTTTAATCGATATCGATGAAGCCAGCCTCGCTGCCATGGCACCGGAGTATGGGCGCTGGCCGTGGCCACGCAGTGTCATGGCCGAGATGGTCGAAGGCCTCGCCCAGCAACAGGCACGCGCCATCGTGTTCGATATTACCTTCAGTGACCCGGATATCTATCACCCCGATGCCGACCGTTATTTCCGTGACGTCACCTCTCGCCATTCCAACACCTATTTCCCGATGATTCGGCTTAACCCCGAAAACGATGCAAAAAGCGAATTGCGTCTTTCGCGCCTGCCGGGTGTGAAAGCGGCCAGTCCGGATGCCTCACCGGAGGCGACTGTGGCGATGGTCGTGCCCTACCTTTTTGATGTGCTCGACGGTGCGCGACTGGGTACCAACAATCTCTACTCCGACGCCGACGGCATTACCCGTCGATACCATGTTTACCGCGAAGCATACGGCTGGCAGATTGGTTCACTGCCGGCCAACGTGGCGGCTCAAATGGGTGGTACGTTACCGGCACAACCCGACATTCTGCTCAACTGGCGTGGCAAGCCGCTTGCGTATCACACAGTGTCGTTTCATGCCGTCTACAAAGACATGCTAAAACAACAACGTGAACGCCCCGCCAACGAGTTCATCAATAAAATTGTCATCATCGGCTCCACGGCGCCGTCGCTGTTCGATCTCAAACCGACACCGATTGCACAAAATCATCCGGGGCTGGAGATCCTCGCGGTGACACTCGACAACCTGAAGAACGGGGATTACCTGCGCGAGTCACCACGCTGGATCACGCTGCTCGCCATGCTCCTGTCATTGACAGCACTGGCGATCGCGTTCGTCTACAACGTCGATTACAAGATCATCAACCCGGTGTTTACCGTAATGCAGACTGCCTTTCTTGCAGTTACCTATCTGTTCCTGAATTATTCGCCGCTATTCGTGGACATGACCGCACCGTTCACCGCCGCGCTGCTGTATTTTTTCATCGCGCGCGCCTACAGCATCGCCCTCACCTTTCGGCGCAATGGTCATCCGATTTTTTCGACCATCCTCGATCAGGGCAACACATGCCAGGTGTTGCTGTTGCACTGCCGGTTTGACCCCGCCGATCGTTCCGGACGTCGCCGCCTGCGCGGTATCCTGCAACGCCATGCCGGGCTGACGCGTTATGGTGTGGCCGCACCGCGTATCTTCAAACCGGCACCACTGCTCAAAAATATCTACAGTGACACCTTGCTGTTCTACTGGTTAGTAGCACCGAACACACGTTGCGCGGCACTGCGTGATCTTATCGCCATGCTCGAAGAGAGCCTGCAGGATATTCAGGATCACGACGCTGACAGTCCAACCCTCGGCATGCATCTGCACAGTGTGCACCTGAATATCGATGGCGATGGTGGCTGGCGCACACCGGGGAAACAGGCCTTCATCGAAACCATGACCGCTCCGCCAGCCGTGCCTGAACCGGGCGTGCAGCTTTCGGCCTCAACACCTTTTGTTGAACTTTGCCGTGACTGTCATATCGAACCACCTGCGTCATTAAAAAATATCGGGCTACACTGCAACAGCGGTGCAACCACGCTACAATAAACGACGCCCGCACATCACGGAGGCCGTGCAAATTCCATGTTCCATAAAACTATTCTGCTGACTACATCACTGGTAATGCTGCTACTGGCCGGATGCGGTGAAGACAAGCAAGCACAAAAACCCGAAACAGTAACAACGCAAACCGCACCCAGTACGAATAAAGCACCGGTCACCGACACCGCGCCCAAACCTGCGACAGCGCCCGTAGCCAAACCGGCAGCGGACAAAACCGCCGGCGCAACCAGCCCGGGTAGCACGGTGCGCGACACCGAACTCAAGGAAAAACCGTTCATCGATGCCAAGACGTTACGCACACTGCCGGCCAACACCGCGCTTACCATTCTTGAACGCCAGGGTGGCTGGATGCAGGTGAATGCCGCCGGACAACAGGGCTGGGTACGCATGCTCAATGTACGCACCGGCACAGGTACGACCACTGCCGGTTCCGACGCGAAAAGCGTGACCACACTTGCCACCGGCCGCGCCGGCACGGGCAATATTGTGGCGACCTCCGGTATTCGAGGACTAAACGAAGAACAACTGCGCACCGCCCAGGGCGACCCGGCGCAGTTACAAAAAATGCAAAGTTATGCGCAAAGCAAACAGGACGCTATCCAATACGCTGCTAAACACGGACTCAAGGCAACCGAGCACGCCTACCTGCCCGCGCCGGAAAGGAAATAGCCATGCACAAATGTATCAAACACCTTCTTCTGGTTGTCTCATTCAGTAGCGTCATCGCGTTACCGACGTCATATGCGATTAACCTGAAAGAGAAGCTCAAGGAAAAACTGCCCGAATCCACACGCATGCTGCTGGCAGTGAGTGACAATGACGAAATCCGCGTTGGCCGCCAGGTCGCGTCCAACCTGCTCGGTGTTGCGCCACTGGTTGATAACGACGGTTTGCAAAAGTACGTGAATAGTGTCGGCCGCTGGGTAGCGTCGCAAAGCGAGCGGCCGGATCTGCCATGGACCTTCGGCGTGATCGAATCGGCCGACGTTAACGCCTTCGCCGGTCCGGGTGGATACATTCTTGTTACGCGCGGACTGTATGCCAGCCTGAGTGATGAATCCGAACTGGCCGGTGTGCTCGCGCACGAAATCGCCCATGTCATCAAGCGCCATCATATCGAGATCATGCGCAAGGGCATGCTGATCGCAGAAGGATCAAAAGCGCTGGAAAAAAAGCTGGCCGACGACAAGGATCAACTGGTTAAAAATCTGGTTGGCAATGGCGCCGAAATGTTTGCCCGCCGCCTTGACCAGGATGCCGAACATGAAGCCGACCGCATGGGCGTGGTGCTTGCAACACGCGCAGGCTACGATCCTTATGGCCTGCCGGCCGTATTACAGAAGATCGGCAGTGTGTCCAAAACGGATGACCGTGTTGCGCTACTTTTCAAAACACATCCATCACCCGAATCGCGCCTGCAAAAACTCCATACCGCAATGGGCGACAAGCTCCTGCCCTACAGCCGCCCGCAGGTGGGTGGAAAGTTGTATCCGTTGCGTTAAACTGTTTACTGACTATCCGGAGGTCACTGTGAATAGAATCATTCTGGTTTCATCCATGCTGGTCCTGGTTTCTGCCTGCGACAGGCCGCAAAACACTCCTTCCTCGGACAACACCCCGACCACCGGGCCCATGAGCTTTTTTATTACCAGTGTCGGTGCCGGGGATGGCGCTAATTTCGGTGGCATCGAAGGTGCCGATGCACATTGCCAGGACCTTGCCACAGAAGCAGGCGCAGGTAACAAGACCTGGCGTGCCTATCTCAGCACAACGGGACATATCGACTTTAAGAATCCTGAGAATAATGTGCCCTCGGTGCATGCCCGCGATCGCATCGGCACAGGCCCCTGGTTTAATGCCAAAGGCGTACTGATCGCACGGGACGTGGAACACCTGCACAGCAATAACAATATCAACAAGCAAACCGGTCTGAGTGAAAAGGGTGACGTCATCAAAGGACGGGGGGACTCACCCAATGAACATGATATCCTTACCGGTACACGGACAGACGGTACGGCGTTTTCGCCGCATATGGATTTAACGTGCAAGAACTGGACACACAACGAAGAAGGCGCCGCGGCGGTCGGGCATCACGATTTAACCGGCCCGACTGAGGATAACTGGGGCAAATCCTGGAACTTCTCCCATTTCAGCCGGGGTTGCAGCCAGGATGCACTGAAAAGCTCGGGCGGTGCTGGTTTGATTTATTGTTTTGCGATTGACTGAAAACAGTTTTTACTCTGGCACCAAATATTCTAATTCATAGAGAGCAATACTAATTGGTATGACATATGCCAGAACAGACACGCAAATGACAAATAAAATAGGTTTTTTGGAGAATGTAAAACCACTATCAATGACTCCAGCCTGATTTTTCCAGGCTGAATAAAACAATAAAGTAGTTAGCATTGGCAGGAATGTGTAAATAACGACTGAAAGAATAATAGTGACACTGATAATCAATGAAGCAATATTTGATATCCCCAGGATGTAATAGCTGGTACCTATTGTTTTTCTCAGGCCAAATAAATTATGTGAACAAGTTTTCAATCGCGAGCCAATTTTAATTTCTAATACAGCAAGCAGCACTCCTAAAGCCAATATAACTATTCCTCCTGCTAATGACAGTACAAAAGCCAGACCAATAAAATCGTCCCAAATTTTATAGATGACATACCCAATTGGCAGTAAGGCATAAATCAAAAATATCGTTGCCAAATATATTAAAATTATTTTATTTATGCGTTCAAAATCAGCCAATGTATTTAATAAATTCTTAAAGCCGAGCAAAACAATAAAAAACGCAATAAACATGATAATGAATTCAACAGCAACAATAACTGTTGGCACCAGATAACCATCCAGGTATAAATAGGCCAGGAGTGAAAACGGAAAAACAACAACCAAAACTGCATAGATCAGATTGATAAAGAAGAGCCTTTTGTATGTATTCGTATGCACAGTTGTCCTTAAAACCTGTCTAGTGTTTTTATGCTCAGCTAAATTGCGTAATAAATATGAATTTCTGTACAAAATATCAGGTACTGGCTGGTTTCACAATGACCTGACAGTAAAGGGAGCAGAGGAAATTAATATTAACCCGTCTTACCCTTTTAGTCTCTCTTGTAGCCGTTTAATAAGATGCATTCGCCAGACCCAGATAATCAGAATAATGATAGGTGGCGCAATATATACCCACCGCGTGAGGCTGAGTGCGGCGAAATCATAGAGGCCGTGCACCACTGCCGCCAACGCGACGCCCATCAACGCAGCAGGCCAACGCGGTTTGTCTCTCATCATAGCGCGACCATAGAGATATCCCCAGATTGATGAAAATAAAATGTGCACCATGGGTGACGCCACAGATCGGCCGAGGGCTTCATAACCACTCAGGATTTGCAGATAGTGGTAATTCTCATAAGTGGCGAAACCGAGGGCGATAAACGATGCGTAGACGATACCATCTATGGATTCATCAAAATGACGTAACCGTATACAAATGAACCAGAAAGGCAAAAATTTGATAAGCTCCTCGACCACGCCTATCACAAACACACTATAAAGCAGCAGACCCAACTTGTTAGTCTCTGCCAGATCAAACACATCGACATTCAGACCAATATGCGCCAGCCCCTGGTAGCTGAGAGTACCCAGATAGCCGGCACCTATGCCTAACACATAAGTCAGCAATAAATAATGTAACGGTTCCGGTTGATGACGATCATGGTAATAATGATACCCAGCCCAGAATAATGCCGGTGCAAAAAGAAGGATCAAAGCATGCATTTATTTACAACCAGAACCTAATTAAGGCGTCGGCACAATATCGACAACCAGTGCTCTGACCTTTTTGTCTGAGCGATTTTCCCACCAGTGTGCGACGCCGGTCTTTTCAAAGGCGGCGTCCCCCTGACGGCGCAGCAAGGGTTCGGGGTGATCATTACGATGCTCGACGATTTCACCTTCGAGAATGTAGGCCACACCCGGCCGGGCGTGGTGTTCGTGCACGGCAATCACACCGCCCGGTGCAATCACAATTTCGCGCGCACGCAGACTATGCCCCTTGATGTCGCTGATTTCATTATCGAGCGCCACACTACCGATCGGCGTGACTGACTCCACACCACGATTCTGCGTTGGGCCAGACAGCTTCTGCGCAGCCGCCCGTTCGCGTTCTGCCGCCGGTACAACCTGCTTAATCTGGTGTTCGTCTGCAATGACCATCGAGCAAAGCAACACGCCAAAACAACTTGCCAGCAGTTTATGTTTCGCTGTGTTCATAGGTTTATTTTCTCCGTTACCAGTTTCTCGCTTAAAAACATCGCTCTAAGCCGAAATATAAAGCATATCTTTACGTTTTTATATTTTCTATCAATACGATAGCCCGGTCCGACCCCGCTTTAACTAACAAACGCTATCAGGCGTCCGCATACCAGGGCACCCAGCCAGCATAAAATCGACAGGAGTGCATGCGCTCTGAGCCGGGTTTGAGTCGCCTGTTCGAGTGACAGTCCATAAGCGCGATGTAATAACAACGCCGATACGGTCCCGATGACGACCAGCGCGATCTTGATCTGGAAAAAAATGATCTGTGAGTATTCAAGTGCCCTGACCGAGAACAACAGGCTGCCCGCCAACACAGCAAGTAGCAGCCCGGTTACCGCAACCGGTAACAGCACACGGGCCAGCATCAGGCGTGGAAAATTGCGCCACACACCGAGGATGTGCAGGTTAAAGGGAATGATTGATCCGACCAGCAGCGCAATGCCAAGAATATGCGTGGTATTAACCAGCGCATAGGCCCAGCGAGACACGCGCAGATACTCCGCGATGGCGGTCGATTCCATCGCGGTAAATAGCGATTCCACCCGGCGCTAGTCCCGTTCCGGGTACAGCACGTATTCGCGGTCGCCCAGGTACAGTCTTTCTACTTTCAGGCGTTTTTCCGCGACATCTTCTGAGGGTTCACCAATAACACGAATCTCGACGCCTTCTGCAAGGTCGCCATCCTTCAGCCCGGCCTGTTTGTTGCGCCAGGGTTGCCCGACTTCGACTGTCCAGGTCTCTCCGTTCACATCCACCTCAAGCCGGCCGTGGGGGTTGCCGAGACGGACCTTCGTGATCACGCCAGTGAGTTCGATGTTATCACCCGTGGTCCAGGACCAGCCATGGTGAGCGACAGCATGGCTGTTTACGAACAACAGGCTGAAAAACGCTAATGCGGCAAATAATGTCTTCATGTTTACCTCCATCATTCTTACTTTATATACCAATCTTGGCAGGACTTCTCTATAATTGCGCGCTGCTAAAGCCACCCCCGCTTCAGTCGATAACCCCGTATCAACAGTGAAAATCCGATGAAAGACTGCCAGTTACACAATAATACCGACATCACCCATGCCCTGGGCGAATATGACCTCGACAATCATATGCTCAGTTACAATGAGTTTATCCCCAAAATCTACAACTACTGTAAATCGCTGGGATTCGAACAGGACAAGATCATGCCATCACGGGCCTTTTGCTCGGATGAAAACCAGGGCTACCCCATCATTCTGATGGCCAAGCATTTTGGGACGTTTCCGTTCAACCATGGCCGGGTTGGCGGTGTGCTGGACACCGTGCGCCATGCCTCGCATGCATCGCACGGCCGGGATATGTTTATCATCCAGGCCAGTCACGTGGGCTATAACCCGGATGACCACAGTTTTGGCCACTACCGAAGAGTGTGTACCGAGCACGATGAGTTCAGTTTAAGCTGCGGCAAACTGGCGAGTGTGATTGACTGGTTTCAACAGGAATTTGAATTTGCCAAGAACACCGTGTTCCTGCAAAAAGAAAATGGCAAAAATTATGTCGTCATCGACAACCAGTTGATGGACCGACATATCGAGTCGGGCCTGCTGTTGCGTCTGGACAGCCTGATTAAACCAACCAAAGGTGAATACACCCCGTTCCGCTCCTACAGCACCTCCAAATGCTTTCGTGCGGCTTCCGGGATTTCGCACCTGTTTAAAAACCTGGAAGGCAAGCGCCCCATTGGGGATGATTTATTGCCGGAGTATTTTTGCTTTAAACGCGAGCTGAATCCCCTCATGCAAAGCGTGAATGTCGTCGAGCATAACCTGCTGCCCTACATGCCGTGGATCGTCTGCTCCAAATCCCCCTTACTCACCGCAGCCAAGGTGCATGTGCAGGTGGAATTTGATCGTACCTTCAGAACCATCGTCAAGGAACCGGCTTATCAACACAAACGCCTGGTGTATATTTCCGGGGTGAATATCGACATCTCACCGGAACCTGAGCAGGTCTTTCCCACCACCATGTTCGTGCCCTGGGCCATGTACATGCAAACCGAAACCGGTGAGCATACAATTTTCGAACAGGACCAGGTGATCGACATCCTTAAGGATCAGCCCGGTGACAACCCGGATCAAATCGACCTGGATGAAGTCATCAGCATGATGGACAACACGAAAACCGTGAATATTGAAGAATAGGGTTTATCAGATGTTAATCTTTTGTGATTATTTCGTGACTTCTCCAGCATAATTCCTGCCCATAATCGCGTTTCTCAATTCATTTAATTCAGGAATCACTCAGGAGAAGCGATTATGAAAAACAGTATCACCAAAACCACCTTTTCATCGGCTGTTCTGGCCGTGGCAATGAGCACAACAGCCTGTGCGGCAACACAACCTGCTGGCAGTCATGGCGCGGCTATTGCGGCGGGCGATAAGGTGCATTGTTACGGCGTGCATTCGTGCAAGGGCAACTCAGACTGTAAGACCACTGAGCACGCCTGTAAGGGCCATAACAAGTGCAAGACGCATGGCTTCAAAGGGATGAAAGCGAAAGACTGCCTGGTTAAGGGCGGCGTCATCGCGGATATCAAATCCAAGTAATCATTCCTTAATATAGGGGAATAGGAAATGACTTCCGGTTTTGGACCTGGATTCGGACCTGGATTTGGTCTGGGGCTACGCACTCAGCACTACAATGATTTTCTGGCTGAGCCACAGCCCGTGGACTGGCTGGAAGTCATTTCTGATAACTACATGGTCGATGGCGGCAAGCCATTGGCCATGCTCGATCAAATACGTGCCAATTACCCGATGGTCATGCATGGTGTCTCCCTGTCGATCGGTTCCATTAACGGACTGGATAAAGACTATTTACGTAAACTCAAAACACTTGAGCAACGCGTCGAGCCGATGTGGGTATCGGATCACTTATGCTGGACAGGTGTCCACGGCCGTAATTTGCATGACTTGCTGCCGCTTCCCTATACAAAAGAAGCCCTGCAGGTGGTGACACGCAACGTTGAGCAGGCACAGGCGGTACTACAACGCCCGCTGGTGTTAGAAAATGTGTCCAGCTATGTAGAATATGAACAGTCTGAAATGACCGAATGGGAATTTCTGAGCGAAGTATGCAAGGCAACGGGATGCCGGTTATTGCTGGACATTAACAATATCTACGTCAGCGCATTTAATCATGATTTCTCGCCCACTGACTTTATTGAAGGCGTGCCGGTAGATAGCGTCAGCCAGTTTCATCTGGCCGGCCATCTGAACAATGGCGACCATTTGATTGATACGCATGATCACCCGGTGTGTGACGATGTCTGGGATCTTTACCGCCAGGCACTGCGCCACTTTGGTTATGTGCCCACCATGATCGAACGCGACGACAATATCCCCACACTGCCAGAGCTGATTGCTGAACTGGATGTGGCGCGCGCCATTGCCGACGACGTGCTGAGCGCAAAGAATCAGGAACAGAGTAAACTAGCGCAATGTCAGGGACGTTAATGAAGCTTGCTGAATTACAAAACGATTTTCAACGCGCCCTGTTCGATACCGAATGCAAGGGCGCAGACTGGATTAGCGAATCAGCACGTGGCCTGTCCGCGCGCGATCGCCTGGATATTTATTACAACGCCTACCGTCTGCGCCTGGTAGACGTATTGCTGGATACCTTTGAACATACGGCCATCTATCTGGGTGATGACTGGTTTAACCAGCTCGCCGCAGACTATGTTCAGTCGCACCCGTCGACCTACAAAAATATCGGCCTGTATGGCAAAGGGTTTCCCGAATTCCTCGCTGAACGACTTGCCGACGACAGGGAAGTATCAGAACTTGCCCTGATGGACTGGACGCTGCGCAGGGCGTTTGATGGCGCCGACAGTGCCGTCATGACACTTGACGACCTGCAGCAGCTTGCTAGCGACGAAAGTACCACCATCCATTTAAAAGCCGTACCGACACTCACTGTATGCACGCAACACTTCAATACCCTGGAAATCTGGCAAGCCATCAACCAGGAGCAAACGCCTCCCGTTGTAGAACGGCTGCCGGAACCTGTTGATATAGTGATCTGGCGCAAAGGCCATTCACCGCATTTTCGCAGTCTCTCAAAGATTGAATCGGCGGCTATCGCCCGCATTAGTTGCGAAGACACACCTGGAGACACGCTTGATGACATTGGTGCCGCACTGGAAAAAGCTTTTCCGAATAACGATGTCGCGACGGAATTTGGGGTAATGCTGCATCGCTGGCTGGACGATGAAATTATCGGCATCGACGTTTAGGGCCCAGACATTCTTACACTGATCGCCCTCTCCGGCTGTTAACACCAGATCAGTGAGTCTGGGTCCTTCTTCAATTCTTAAGTCCATAAAGCAGCGTAAGAAACACTGGGCGAAACACAATGTGGATCAATCCAGTGACTTAACGAACCAAAAGGGTTCTAAGTGCTCTATGACCCGATTTTTTGACCGTCAATGCAATGACGGCGTAAAGGGATGGGACAGGGTGAAACCCTGCCCCAAAATAACAAACGTTTGATTTAAAAAAATGCTAAGAACTTACTGTATAAGTGATTATTGCATTTTGGACAAAAATTAATTCCAAACGTTTTACCCTTCCACTGAGTGCGGCACATCCCACACTCATATCTTGCCGGTACTCTTTCCGGGGCTTGGTATCGATAATCTTCTTTATACAAAAGCCGCTTCTCCCGCAGTTGAGTTTCTTTCCTAGCTGTATGTAACAGCCCTAGCTCACTCAGAGCTGCTTCAACCGCTTCAATTGCTACTGACATAGTGCAATAAAAGACTTCACCAAATGGTGCTTGCTCATCGAGATACTCATGTAGTATTTCATGTGAGAGCTTTTCAACCCGCTCAACACATTCCGTGTAAAAAGCGATCTTGAATTGCCACTCTCCCACTGGTCCAGTGTAGTGCCTATACTTTTCTATTCGCTTTTCAAGAGTTTTAATTCTTTTTGTGTTTGATCCTTTTTCTGCACCGGATAGTTCGTCGTGACGATTTTTCAGATCTTCTAGGTGGGCCTCAGCTAGCGCCACATCTCTCTCAATGGGTAACTCGTTCCCCCCTGGACAACCTTCACCAATTGGATCATATTGATGAACACTTCCCTTTTGCTTATCGTGTGGAGAAACATACTTTCCGGTTTTGAGAATACGTACTCCACAAACCTGGCAAGTGATCGTTCGCTCTAACCACATATCATTGATAGCACTAAGCCGATCGACAATATTATTGATGGTCATCCCAACTTTCACGCGCTGTGATTCGGGATTTTCTAAAATATATACAGCTCCATGTTGAAAATTACGATAAGGAGGAACCATGCTCTGTGCTCTGTCCACTATTTTTGTCGATCATGGCTGCACCCCCGAAAACCGTAGTTTTCTACGGGCACCAGCAGTTCTATTCACGACAGATATTTCTGGCTTGCCATAACCAATGCGCCCAGCTATGCGTGGTAGTTTAATAATCGTATCACCATTATCTTTCAGCTCACCTGTGTGATCGCGATAAGTGTGTGTAACTGTTAATAAAACATAATTTTCTTCTTCTTTAACTGCAACAAAATGTTCCATAGGAACATTTTGATTGAACCTTAAATCTCCACGAAATACTTCGCTATTCTCTACTAAATATTTTGCTAGAGTTTTAAAACTTCTAAATGGTGGAAATTGACTCGTCCAGAACTCGCCCGCAAATATAGGTGCGTAGACCACTTCGCCTAGCGTGTAACTATCTGGCAGTTCAGGTGATAGTTCCTGAAGTTTTTTACGTCGCTTGTCAATAAAATCATCTGGCATCGACACTATAATTTCTGCCTGCCCTAACTTACTCATGGGATATTTTGTATCCGCCTTCATGGCACTTTTAGATTTATAACCAAAGTACGCCGCAACAAGCTCATGCGCGTGTGTTGCTTTTAGCTTAATGTCATGTTTTTCTTTGGAAAAAGTGCGTAGAGAATCTGCACATAACTTGGCTGCATCTTGATTCATGGTATTAACCTCTATCAAACTGAGCTGGTCTTGGATGTTGGTTGTCGTAAGTGTTTATCACAACCATGCCAGCGGTTTAATAAAGCTTTACCAATGGTCAAGGTAAGTAATGAGTTGAGCTATCGTCTTTTGAGTCACTTACAGCTACGGCGTACGATTCCTTACCAGATACAATATGGCAAAGAATCGAAAAATTCAACCCAAACATATGAATATTAGGAGGGACTGATAAGCCAGAAAGGATGACACCAAATCGAAAAAAGTGGTCTGTCCCGTATTATTGGATTTCGACCAAATCTATACAAAATAAGGTATATACTGATAAATCAATAACTTCAATCATAAAAAGGATCTAATGTCACTTACCACGTTAATAAATGATATAGCTCGTGATTGGCCCGAGTATCGAAAGTCAAAAATTGTTGATAAAAATCATCCAGTTTACCAATTAGTTTGCAATGAATTTGTAAATGAATTGGATGGTATAAATGCTGGCCTTGAGAATATTAAGATAAAAGGTTCAACCGGACAGGCAACAATCACCGCAGCACCATGGATCGCCATCTTTAATACACTAGTAACAGATAGCGCATCTAGGGGTTATTATTTAGTTTACCTATTTTCTATCGATTTAAATCGTATCTATTTATCGCTTGGACTCGGAGCAAACCAATTTAAAGAACTATTCACCAATATCGAAAAGCGGCATAACTCTTTACACCAAGCTGCGGCAAGAATGAGAGGTATTTTCGATAATAAACTATCAGTCTATCTGAAGAATAAAATTTCAGAACGCCCTTTAAAATTAAACGCCACAAAAAATGAGCGACATCATATCGATTATGAGCAAGGCTCAATTTATTCAATTCAATATGACATAAATAATCTACCTAATGAAATAACTTTGCTAGAAGACTATAAAGAGATGGTATCACTCTATAATAGTACTGCTGTGGATCCTATCACGCCTGATCCCATAAGTTTATTTACTTCGGTAGTTGATCTAAATAATATAA
This sequence comes from uncultured Gammaproteobacteria bacterium, assembly GCA_937967995.1. Classification (GTDB taxonomy): domain Bacteria; phylum Pseudomonadota; class Gammaproteobacteria; order UBA6429; family Thiohalophilaceae; genus CALBTB01. The sequence goes on along the minus strand of CALBTB010000007.1, from coordinate 147,606 downwards.
AACAGCGAAAGGGAAAAATTGAATATTTCACACCAAGAAAACCAAAAATGACAAAGCTTGATCGTTCTTCTAGTTCAACATCTTCAAATACAAGACGATACTCGGAACAATCAAAAAAAGTAGGTGATGCAGCTGAGAAGTTTGTTCTTCAAATGGAAAAAACAAAACTAATTAATTTAGGATTACACCATCTTGCTGAAAAAATTGTTCATGAGGAAGCTATTGGTAGTCGACCAGGCTGGGATATTACTTCTTATGATAGTGAAGGTAATGAGATATATATTGAAGTCAAAGCTACAACCGGGAAAATACTCAATAGCATCGAGCTAACAGTTAATGAATGGCAAGCAGCACAATCTGAAGAAAGGAAAGAGCGATATTTTATCTATTTAGTGACAAATGCCTTTTCCTCAAAGCCTGATATTGAAATACTACAAAACCCTAGTCGCTTCGTTGATAGCGGATCACTCCAGATAAAGGCTATACGATATGAGCTTATTTTCTTTGCTAACTCTTAGCTCAATTAAATATAGATCATACGGAGCCTTACCACATTGGCCCTGTAATCTTACATATGATTTAAACTATCCTTGTAAGCTACCCTTTTTGATTTCAAATTCGAAACTATATTTCTTAGAATTATCAAATATCCACTCAATACTGTATTTACCAAATGCAGGCACTTCAAAAGGCGTTAATTTGAAAGCTACAATCATGTTTTGATTTTCTTTCATTATAACTTCACTTGTTCTAGAAAAAATTTCTTTTTCTTTGTTTGGTGAAAAGATATTTGTTTTAACTGATGATTTACCTTTACCACCTCTAAATACTGCATATACGACTAAAGCAGGTAGTGCTTTACCTGGTTCATCATTAAGTAAAATATCATCACCTGCGAATATTCCTAGCAAGCTAAGCTTATTATTCTTTTCTTGTCTTATCTCTTCTGCTAGCAGTACTTTTATAGAATCAGGATATTTCTTGTTATCTGTCATTCTTTTATCAACTATTAGTGTTTTCTGATCCTATAGTATCAGAATTATATGCAGTATAGGTATCCATTAGGCGCTCTTCTGTAAAGATATAGGTATATGGTTCAATTTCATTATCAATGTATAATGCCCCTACTACAAAAGCTGCTGATGCTATCGCACCAGCTGGCTGAATAATATTTAAATTTCTATTCACTATTTCTTCGTAATATATATTTGATCCCTGTTCTGTTACACCAACTAGCTTGTTAAATATTCTTGCTAACAATGATCTACCAATAAAAATGGAACCAAGCCATACTAAAATTAGTATTGGAAAAATTGTATTAGCCAGATCTGAGTTGGTATTTACAAGCTTGTCTAAAAGTAATGCACCAATCACTAATGCTATTACAAACCAACATAACCCGATAACCCACCTAAATATATTTATTAATTTATATTTCATATATCATATAGTTACAATTTTATGATGTATAACGGTCTACCCCAACCAACTTCACCAACCAACATACCTAATACAATAACAATGGAAATGGCATAATAGACAAATTCTTTTGTCGCAAGAGATATACCACCAATTACTAAAAATCCAACGATGATAATATTAAAAAGCATAAGCTTACTGTTGTCATCTTCGTCTCTATCACGAGTACCACCGCAGTGTAACTTTTTATTTTGGCTAACTACTGCTATAGCCCAACCCACCATACTAAATACTAAGCTATAAAACCTTGTTGCTAATTCAGTATATCCTTCTGTTGGCAACTGATAATACAAATACCAGCCAAAGATATAACCAAAGAAAATACCCAACAGTGGCGCGAAACAATTGAAAAGCCGCTTTTTTTCACTCTGTTCCATTCTATATTTTTAGTATAAATTCAGAATATTTCTAACAAATAATAATTAAATTCACTTCCTGATAATTTTATCTTCAATAATTCAAACTTCCTTATAAATCTCGCTTCCCTGCTCTTTAAACTCTTTCGCTTTTCGTTTCATCCCTTCCGTCAGCGCCACTTCCACCTGTACGCCTTGTTCTTTGGCGTAGTCCCTCACATCCTGCGTAATCTTCATCGAGCAGAAGTTCGGCCCGCACATACTGCAAAAGTGTGCGACCTTGTGCGCTTCCTTGGGCATGGTTTCGTCGTGGAATTCGCGGGCGCGGTCCGGGTCGAGGCTCAGGTTAAACTGGTCTTCCCAGCGGAATTCAAAGCGCGCTTTGGATAGTGCATTGTCGCGCACCTGGGCACCGGGGAAGCCTTTGGCGAGATCACTGCCGTGGGCGGCGATCTTATAGGCGATGATGCCGTCGCGTACGTCCTGTTTATTGGGCAGGCCCAGGTGTTCTTTGGGGGTGACGTAACACAGCATGGCCGTGCCGTACCAGCCTATGTTGGTGGCGCCGATTGCTGATGTAATGTGATCGTAGGCCGGGGCGACGTCGGTGACTAACGGGCCTAATGTATAAAACGGTGCTTCGAAACAGTCGTCCAGTTCCTTGGTCACGTTCTCCTTAATCATGTGCAGCGGCACGTGGCCGGGGCCTTCGATCATCACCTGCACGTCGTGTTGCCAGGCTTTCTTTGTTAATTCGCCCAGGGTTTCCAGTTCGCCGAATTGCGCGGCGTCGTTGGCGTCGGCCAGGCAACCGGGGCGCAGGCCGTCGCCGAGGCTGAAGCTCACGTCGTAGGCCTTCATGATTTCGCAGATGTCATCGAAGTGGGTGTATAAAAAGTTTTCTTCATGATGCGCCAGGCACCACTTGGCCATGATGGAACCGCCGCGGCTCACGATGCCGGTCACGCGGTTGGCGGTTAACGGTACGTAGCGCAGTAACACCCCGGCGTGAATCGTAAAGTAGTCCACGCCCTGCTCGGCTTGCTCGATTAACGTATCGCGCATGATTTCCCAGGTGAGGTCTTCGGCCTTGCCGTTAACCTTTTCCAGCGCCTGGTAGATGGGCACGGTGCCAATGGGCATGGGCGAGTTACGCAAGATCCATTCGCGGGTTTCGTGAATGTTTTTGCCGGTAGAAAGGTCCATCAACGTATCGCCGCCCCAGCGCGCACTCCACACCATCTTTTCCACTTCTTCTTCGATGGACGAGGTTACGGCGCTGTTGCCGATGTTGGTGTTGATCTTCACGCGGAAGTTACGGCCGATAATCATCGGTTCCAGCTCCGGGTGGTTGATGTTGGCCGGAATGATGGCGCGCCCGGCGGCCACTTCATCGCGCACGAACTCGGGCGTGATTTCGTCCGGGATGTTGGCGCCAAAGTTTTCGCCTTTATGCTGGCGCAGTAACTTTGCGTAGGCCGGGTCGGCTTTCATTTTTTGCAGGTTGTTGTTTTCGCGAATCGCGATAAATTCCATTTCCGGTGTGATGATGCCCTGCCGCGCGTAATGCATCTGCGAAACATTAGCGCCGTCCCTGGCTTTGCGGGGGGATTGGATGTGTTCGAAGCGCAGGTGCGCGAGCGACGGATCGTTCTGGCGCTGGCGGCCATATTCACTGCTGGGGCCATCGAGCTGTTCGGTGTCGTTGCGCTCGGCAATCCATTTGGCGCGCAAGGCTGGCAGGCCTTTTAACAGGTCGATGTTCACTTCCGGGTCCGTGTACGGGCCAGAGGTGTCATAGATATAAATAGGTGGGTTGATCTCCTGGCCCTGCTCGGTGTGGGTCGGGGACTGGCTAACTTCACGCATGGGCACGCGAATGTCCGGGCGGCTGCCCTGCACGTAGATTTTGGTCGACTGTGAAAACGGCCGGGTTACCTCCTCGGATAACAGGGCTGTTTTTTTCAGGAATTCTTCCGGGATTGCGCTCATGTGTTCGTCCTCGCTCGGTATCGCATCTGGGCTGTGGACGACCGTGGCCTGTGGCCAGTGGGGGAGTTCTGTCGCCTTCCCTACGCCAGTGTTACCTGGTTCAGGTTCGATGGGTGTCTCTCAGCCAGCTTTTGTGCAGGCACCCCCGGCGGTCGAATGACCAAGTTAATGGATAGGTCTTGGCTTTGCAAGAGCCCCAATTGGGGGATTTTGGTCAGGCGCTGAGTTCCTGGCGCGCGGCCAGCAGGGCGTCGTTGATGGACTTGGCGTCCTTGAGCAGGGCGATTACGTCGGCCTCGGCCAGTGGCTTGCTGAACAGGAAGCCCTGGATGGTGCGGCAGCCCAGCGCATACAGGAAGGCCAGTTCCTGGGCGGTTTCCACCCCTTCGGCCACTACGTTGAGGCGCAGGCTGTGCGACAGGGACATGATGGCCGTGACGATGCCGGCGTTGTCGTTCTCGCGCCGGTTGTTGACGTTGGTGATAAACGAGCGGTCGATCTTGAGGGTGTCGATGGGAAAGCGGTTCAGGTGGTTCAGGGACGAATAACCGGTTCCGAAATCATCCACCGCGATGGACATACCCAGCTCTTTTAACTCGCGCACGATTTCGATATTGGCCTCGGCGTCCGACATCAGACAGCTTTCGGTGATTTCCAGCTCGATATAGGCCGGCTCGACACCGGTTTCGTCGAGAATATCTTTCACCCGTTGCACAAAGCCTTTCTGGTTAAACTGCGGCGCGGCCACGTTTACCGATACCGGCACCACGCTCAGCCCCTGTGACGACCAGCGGCTGATCGCTTCGCAGGTTTCGCGTATTACCCATTCGCCCACCGGAATAATCAAGCCACTTTCTTCGAGCACGGGAATAAACAAACCCGGCGGCACCAGTCCACGCTCCGGGTGTTGCCAGCGGATTAAGGCTTCGAAGCCATTTACCGAGCCCATGGTGGAATCGACTTTCGGCTGGTAATGCAGAATAAACTCATTGTTCTGCAACGCCTTGCGCAGACTCTGTTCTTCCTGCAGGCGCGCGGTACTGTTGACGCCCATTTCCGAAGTAAAGAAGATGTAACCACCGCCTCTGATATCTTTGGCCTGCGCCATGGCGGAGTCGGCGGACAGTAACAATGCACCGCCGTCATCCTGATCGATGGGATAAACTGCGATGCCGGCACTGGTGTGAATATTTAATATATGCGATTCGATTGAGTAACTCTCGGCCACTTCATCCAGCACCCGCTGCACGATCACTTCCAGTTCATCCTTGCGATCGAATTCGCTGATGATCATGGCAAAGTCATCAGCACCCATGCGCGCTACGGTATCACTGGCCCGTACATGCTGGCTGATTCGAATCGCATACTGACGCAATAATTCATCGGCTGCTTCATGTCCGACGCCGGTATTGATCTGGCTGAAGCGATTGATGTTCAGTCGCACAATGGCAACCAGTTTGCCTTTTCGTTTCGACTGGGCGATCGCCAGCTTCAGGTATTCACTGAACAAACGCCGGTTCGGTAAACCAGTGACCGCATCATAATTGGCCTGTTGCAGTATAGCCTGTTCCTGCGACTGTAATGTTTTGCGAATGGTGTACAGCATAAACACAAACGCGATAACTACCAGACTCATGAGCACACTGAACGCTATAAATTGTTCTTTGTGCAGACGATCCAGTTTGTCGCTCGCCACCAGTTCGTGACTGACCTGATGATGCCATACCAGTACCACAGCGATCGCACACAGCAGGATCGCAAACACGGCGATCAGGGATAAGGATAACTTCCTGGCTGGGGCAAGCTGACTGGACGACATGACTAACTCTATAAAATAATCTACTTCTAATATCGGTTTAATGCGGCGATCTCTTGAATTATCAATAGCTTGTGTCTGTCGCGTCAAAAACCGAACACGCCGTTTCGCAGCCGCTATAAATCACTGATTTTCTGGTCTTTCCAGTTTGTGTCAGCAGTTCAGAATAGACGCCGCCCCCTCTACTAACGTCCCCATATTTATAAAGTTTTTGGATTTCACGCCGAAATTTATACGTACCCCTCTACTTATTATATAGGGCACACCCGGGTCAGAATTTTTGCGGAACAGGGAACAAAAGTGAAAACAATTCTAAAACGCTTCAATCTGAATGCGTTACTCAGCGAGAAGCTGGCGACGTATTCGATCAAGAAAAAGCTCGGCTTTGGTTTTGGCATGGTGCTGGTGTTTATGCTGATCATCGTGCTCATCACACTGGCCGGTGGCTTTATGGTTCGCAGCAACATTCACATGGTGGTTGATGAACACGAGCCGACCGTGTTTGCCACTATCAAACTGAGTGAACACATCAAGGATGCCTCCGGTTCACTTGGTCTGTACCTGTTGAGCAAGGAACCGGCTTACCAGAAAAGTTATATTGCGGCATTGGGCAAGATTGACGACACCATTGCCGAACTCAAATCTCATGAACCGATTATTGATGACGCCCAGGCCATGCAAAAGGTGCTGGAAATCGAAAACGATATTGCCGCTTTCAAGAAATACAAAACACACATGTTTGAGCTGGCCGATAGCAACAACAAGAATTTCCCCGGGATTGACTACGCTGCTAAACACCTCAATCCCATCAGTCAGGTGATTCTCAATAATTTATACACGATGATTGAATCCGAGACTATGGAACAGGTTAGTGCGCAGCGCCGCCAGATACTGCTCGACATAGAGAGTCTGCGGTATAGCTGGACCAATGTCATGAATGGCGTGCGCGCCTACCTGGCCTATCGCAGTGAAAAATCCATTGACGAGATCAACCTGTACCGCGAACAGGTGGAAAAATACATCACCAGGATCAGAAACTATGATGACCTGTTAATTCTCGACCAGGTGGATTCCATTGAACAGGTAGAGTTAAAGAGCAAAGAGTTTTTTACTAACCTGGAAACCCTGCACAAGATTCACAGCAGCGATGAATGGCGCCAGGATTCTCATATCATCAAAACGGAAATCGCGCCCATTATGAATGCCATCGACGAGAAACTGGCATTCCTTGAAAAACTCTCGCGAAATAAAATCGATGAGGCCAACAGTTTCCTCACCACACAGGTAATTGTGATTCTGTTTATCTCCATCGTGTTATTGATTGTGGCGGTGCTGGTAGCCAGCCGGGTGTCCATGCAAATTATTCATGCCATTGTTACGCCACTTAATGATGCCGTGGATGCCACCGGCCGTATTGCTTCCGGTGACCTGACTGTTAATCTGAAAGAAACCTCGCAGGATGAAATCGGCCAACTTATTTCGTCATTGAACATGATGGCCGTTAACCTGTCATCACTGGTGTCCAGTGTGCAGAAATCCGGTATTCAGGTGACGTCGTCTTCAACAGAAATTGCGGCGACCGCCAAGCAACAGGAAGCCACCGTTACCGAACAGGCCGCCACCGCAAACCAGATTTCCACCACCGCAAAAGAAATTGCCGCCACCGTGCAGGAACTGGTGTACACCATGGATGAAGTCACCGGTGTTGCTGAGACCACGGCGAATTCCGCAACAGACAGCCAGTCCGCCCTGGCCAGCATGGAAAACACCATGCACCAGATGATGGATGCCACGTCCAGCATCGGTTCGAAGTTATCCGTGCTGAGTGAAAAGGCCGCCAATATCAACAGCGTGGTAACGACGATTACCAAGGTCGCGGACCAGACCAACCTGCTTTCATTGAATGCGGCCATCGAAGCTGAGAAAGCTGGTGAATACGGTGTTGGTTTCTCGGTGGTCGCCACGGAAATTCGCCGCCTGGCAGATCAAACTGCCGTCGCTACCTGGGACATCGAACAGATGGTGAAGGAAATGCAGTCAGCGGTGTCTGCCGGTGTGATGGGCATGGACAAGTTTACCGAGGAAGTACGCCGTGGTGTCGACGAAGTGCGTCACGTGGGTGTGCAACTGGCAGACATCATTGAACAGGTGCAGGCGCTGTTGCCGCGATTTGAAATGGTCCACGAAGGCATGCAGAACCAGTCGCTGGGCGCACAACAAATTACCGAATCTATCACGCAGCTTAGTGAAGGCACGCAACAAACGGCGGAATCCTTACGCCAGTCCAGTGGCGCCATCAGTCAGCTGCATACCGCCGCCCGATCACTGCAGGACGGTGTCTCGAAGTTCAAGATCAAAACCCGGTATTGAGGAAGCGTCATGCTGTTATTGACATTCCACATTGGCAATGATCAATACGCTGTCGCTGCACGGCAAATTATCGAAATCCTGCCACTGACACGTATACAACCGTTACCCAAATCCCCCGACTATGTCAGTGGCCTGCTCGATTATCGCGGCCGACCGGTACCGGTGATTGACCTGTGCCAGTTGACCCTGTCACGGCCGTTTAACAAGGTACTGAGTTCGCGCATTATCCTGGTGAATTATTCCGATCAAAACGGAGACGAGCATGCACTGGGACTGATTGCAGAAAAAGTCACCGAAACAATTACTATTCCCGCCGAGCAATTCAGTGACTGTGGTGTCAGTCTCACGGATACACCCTACCTGGGCAAAGTTACCCGTAAAGACGGACGCATGCTGAAATATATTGAAATTAACCAGTTATTGCCCGAGGCAGTACGTGCATTACTGTTTCAACCTGCCACGCGCCAGGCCGGTAATGAGTAGTCGCCACCATGTCACTGGCTGATATTGAAAACATTCTTCATAAGGCGATGGGGCTGAATGCCGCATCGATTGGCTCGTCGTCAGTGTTAAACGCTGTGAACCACCGCATGTCGGCCTGTAATGTGTTTGATATCGATACCTACAAGCGCAAACTCGATTCGGACAAGGCGGAGCTCAAGGAATTGATCGAGGAAGTGGTGGTACCGGAAACCTGGTTTTTTCGTGACACCAACCCGTTCAAGATGCTGGCCAAATACATCAGGGAAGAATGGTTGCCAAGTGATCCGAAAGGGCCGTTGCGTGTTTTGAGTTTGCCCTGTGCGTCCGGTGAAGAAGCCTACTCCATTGCCATTACCGCCATTGATGCCGGCCTGATGCCGTCGCAGGTAAAAATCGATGCCTATGACATCAGTGAAAAAAATATCGAGCGCTGTAAGGAAGCGTGCTATCGAAACCATTCATTCCGTGGCGTAGCGGACGCTACGCGGGACCGGTTTTTTACTTTTCGAAACGGCGCCTATTACCCGGATATTTTGATCAAGGCCATGGTCAACTTTGGTACCGCCAGTCTGCTGGACAACAATTTCATTATGACACGTGTTGCCTACGACATTGTGTTCTGCCGTAACCTGCTTATTTATTTTGATCATGCAACACAAAAACAGGCCGCCGAGATGCTGTACAAGTTATTAAAACCGGCCGGTATATTGTTTGTGGGTCACGCAGAGACCGGCATTTACACTGACAAGTGTCATGTGTCGCGTCGCTATCCACAAGCCTTTGCGATGCGTAAAAATCTAAATCAATCCGAAACGCAGAAAAAACCAGCCCGGCGTCGGGTTTCAACGTTATCAAAACGCAAAATACCACCGCTGCCGGTAAAACGCGCCGTTGCAACGCCGCCACCAACCTCAGTACCGAAAGCGGTTACTTCAAAACCGGCTTCGCTGCCGAGCCTTGATGAAGCCGAACAACACGCCGATGCCGGGCGCTTTACACAGGCCGAGACCCTGTGCCTGCAACATCTTGAAGCCGATAAACAGAATAGCCGGGCCTACTACCTGCTGGCGCTGATCCAGATCGCCAGTGGTGATTCCGTCAAAGCTGCGGAATATCTGAAAAGTGTCATCTACCTGAATCCCAAACATTATGACGCCCTGATGTACCTGTCGACACTGACCGGTGAGATGGGTGATGAACAGGGAGCAGCGCGTTATCGCGAACGTGCCGAACGCGTTAAAAGTCGTATCAATAATTCGCAGGTTCAACGATGAGTCACAGCTTACCGGAAATTACCATCGAGATTGATGACTGCTGGAACCGCATCGGTGTGTGGGGAACCCAGACACCACGCTGTGAAAAACTGGCGGATGTGATTCATTGCCGTAACTGTGAAGTGTATGCCTCGGCCGGCCGGCAAATGCTGGATCGCACTTTGCCGGATGATTATGAAAATACCTGGGCAAACGTCTACGCCGAATCCAAACAACAGGAACTAGCCGGTACCGAAGCCATTACGGTTTTTCGACTCGGTCATGAATGGATGGCAATTCCTACCGCCAAAGTGGATGAGATTACGGATGTACGCACCGTACACAGTATTCCACATCACCCCGCACCGGAAATTCGCGGCCTGGTCAATTTGCGTGGCCAGTTACGTATCTGTTTTTCGCTCGGGCAGTTAATGAATATCGAAAAGGCGGAAACCTGTTCCGGTCAGGATGAAAAAAAACGCATTTACGAACGTATGATGGCGATCACGCACAATCACAGTCAGTACGTGTTTCTGGTCAGTGAAGTACGCGGCACCCATCGTTACCATCCACAGCAGTTAAAAGAACCGCCCGCCACCCTGTCGCAGGCAACCGGCACGTACACCACGGGTATTCTGGAATGGGACGATGTTGAAGTTGCCTGCCTGGATGCCGAGCTACTGTTTTATAGCCTGGAGAAAAAACTGGCATGAGTCAGTCACGCCAATCCGATCCCATGCTGGACCTGTTCTGTATAGAAGCACAGAGTCAGTTGTCCGTGCTGCTGGAAGGCCTGAGTGCCCTGCTGCAGGACCCGACCAATGCCGATGAACTCAATACCTTGCAGCAGGCCGTTACCTCATTAAAAGGTGCTGCCAAGATTGTTTCGCTGGATATGGTTTTCGACATGGCAGTGAAAATGGAACAGCTGTTTGCCGATGCCGCGTTGCATAAAACTTCCCTCGATGAAACGGCGATTCAGGAATTGCAAAGCATTGTATCGTTGCTGATTGATTTAACCCGCGCTGCCGATTCCGATCTGCAGGCCTGGCTGGATAAACAGCAGACGGCGTTCCATGAAAAATCGGAATGGTTAAATGCCTTCATCGCTTCACCTAAACCGGTAACAGTTAAACCCACTGAACCTGAAGTCGACGAGACTGCGTCCATGGATGACCTTTCTATGCTGGACCTGTTTCGTATGGAAGTGGATAACCAGGCAAACATTCTGTCGGACGGCTTACTGAGCCTGGAAAACGATCCAAATAATCTTGAAGTGATCGAATCCATGATGCGCGCGGCACATTCCATCAAGGGCGCGGCACGTATGGTCGGACTGAACACTTCAGTCGATGTTGCGCACCTTATGGAAGATATTTTTGTCGCGGCTCAGGGTGGCAAACTGCAGATCGAACCCGAAGACATGGATATTCTGCTGGTGGGTGTGGATATGATGGTCGCACTTGCTCAGGCAACGGCCACGGATTACGAACAGTGGGTAAAGGACAACTCAGCAAAAATTGATGAACTGAGTGCGGCGTTTAACGGCATATTGCAACAGTCACCCCGCCAGCCGCTGTCATTCAGTTTATCAGAGTCAAATGATGACAATGAGCCTGCACCAAATACAACGAATGAATCAAACCAGCAATCGGATGCTGCGGCGTCTGATACAGTCGTGCGTGTTACGGCGGAAAGCCTGAATCACTTACAGGGTCTGGCCGGCGAAGCACTGGTTCAAACCCGCTGGCTGACTCCGTTTTCAAGTTCGCTGTTACAAATAAAGAAACGTCAGGCTGAACTGGTGACCATTCTCGATCGGCTGCGTGAAAAACTGTTTGATCAGCATCAGGATGAACAGGTGATTGAAGATATTCAGGCCGCCCATTTACGGGCCAATGCCTGCCGTGACCTGTTTAATGATCGCCTTGCCGATCTGGAATCCTACGATCGGCGTTCCAACAGCCTGTCGCATCGCTTGCACCGGGAAGTATTACAGGCGCGCATGCGACCGTTCTCTGATGGTGTGCAGGGTTTTCAGCGACTGGTCAGGGATCTGTCGCGTAAATTAAAAAAAGATATCAGGCTCGATATTCGCGGACTGGCCACCCAGGTTGATCGGGATATTCTGGACAAACTGCAGGCGCCGCTGACGCACATGATTCGCAATTCCATCGACCATGGTATTGAAACACCGGATGAACGAACCGCCGCCGGCAAACCACCACAGGGTACGATTCGACTTGAGGCTATGCACAGTGCCGGTATGCTTTCGATCTCCGTACAGGATGACGGGCGCGGAATTGATCTGGATCTGCTGCGCGATAAAATTGTCAGCAAGGGCATGGTGACTCAGGAGATGGCGGATAAATTATCCGAGTCCGAACTGCTGGACTTCATGTTCCTGCCGAATTTTTCCACCAAGGATACGGTGACGGAATTGTCGGGCCGTGGCGTCGGCATGGATGTGGTACACAGTGTTATTCAGGAACTGCGTGGCCAGATTCGATCCAGCACCGAACTGCACAAAGGAACACGATTCCAGTTTCAGTTACCCCTGACCCTGTCAGTAATTCGCGCCCTGCTGGTCGACATTGCCGGGGAACCGTACGCATTTCCGCTTGCCCGCATCGATCAGACGATCAAAATCAACAAACAGTCGATCGAAACCATGGAAGGCCGGCAATATTTCACATACGGAAACCAGCATATTGGTCTGATCACCGCCAACCAGATACTTGCGAAAAATTCGTCACCCCGATTTAGTGATGAGTTGTCTGTTGTGATTCTCGGGGATCGAATTAATAAATATGGCATCGTTGTCGATAAGTTTCTCGGCGAACGTAACCTGGTTGTACACACGCTCGATCCCAGACTGGGAAAAATCAAGGACATCAGTTCTGCATCACTCACGGAACAGGGAGAGCCCTTACTGATTTTTGATGCAGATGACCTGTTGCGTTCGATCGATATTATTTTATCCGGCGGGCGCCTCGATAAACTGGATAACCAGCAAACTGTTTCCGAGAAGCAACAGGGCAAACGCATTCTGGTGGTGGATGATTCAATTACCGTGCGCGAAGTGGAACGCAACCTGTTACAGGAAAAAGGATATCTGGTGGAAGTTGCCGTGGATGGCATGGATGGCTGGAATGCCGCGCGTACGAACTCTTACGATTTGATCGTCAGCGATATCGACATGCCGCGAATGAACGGGTTTGAGTTTGTCAGCATGCTCAAGAATGATGATCGCTTTCGTGATGTGCCGGTTATTATCGTTTCTTACAAGGATCGCAAGGAAGATCGCGAACGTGGTATGGAAGTGGGTGCCGATTACTACCTGACCAAGGGTAGCTTTCATGATGACACACTGATCGAAGCTGTCATTGAATTAATCGGTGAACCCTGACGGAATGGTGTAACGATTATGCGAATCGCGATTGTCAATGATACTTTGATGGCGGTTGAAGCCCTGAAACGGGTTGTGCTGTCGAGCAAGGAACACCATATCGCCTGGGTTGCCTATAACGGCAAGGAAGCGGTACAGCAGGCCGAAAATGATACGCCAGATCTCATCCTTATGGATTTACTCATGCCAGTCATGGATGGTGTGGAAGCCACTCGCCAAATCATGCAGCAATCACCCTGTGCGATTCTGGTCGTAACAGCAACCGTTAGTGGCCATTCCGGCAAAGTATTTGAAGCGATGGCAGCCGGTGCTGTCGATGCTGTCAATACGCCGGTACTTGTCCCATTCAGTGATTCCAATGGCGCACAGGACCTGTTGCATAAAATTCGAATCATCAGCAAGCTGGTAGACAGTAAACCACGAAAAGCGGACACACCCAGACAGGATGAGAGTCTGGTCCCGTCTGCTCACGTCAGAAAGGAAAGCAAACTTATCGCAATTGGCGCCTCAACCGGTGGTCCGGGTGTACTGGCCGGCATGTTAAGTGAGTTACCCGAAGACTTTCCGGCCTGCATTGTCATTGTTCAGCATGTGGATCAACAATTCGTAGCTGGTCTCGCCGACTGGCTCGACGATCAGGCAAAACTTCCGGTTCGTCTTGCACAGCATGGCGACCATCTTGCCGCTGGCACAATCTTTTTATCCAGATCCGGACAACATATTCAGTTGAGCCGTAACGGAACACTGTTATACCAGGAAGAACCAAAAGACTATCCATACAAGCCCTCAGTGAATGTTTTTTTCGAAAGTGTGGCAACACACTGGAACGGGCAGGCACTGGGCGTCCTGTTAACCGGTATGGGGCGTGATGGTGCGAATGGCATGCTGGCATTACATGACAAAGGGTTCGAAACACTGGCCCAGGACCAGGAAAGTTGCGCGGTGTTTGGTATGCCCAAAGCGGCGATTGCTTTAAATGCTGCCAGTGATGTTTTACCACCCGACAAAATTACGCGCAGACTGATTGAATTTACCGCTTCACTAAACTCTAATCGGGTAGTGGGTGATGACTAAATCATTACCCAGCCTTAGCGAAGAATATCGTGCCGTGGTCCTGCTGGTGGATGATCAGGCCATGATCGGTGAAGGCATTCGACGCATGCTGGCAAAAGAAACCAATATTGAGTTTCATTTTTGCGATGATCCAGCCAAAGCACTGGAACTTGCCATTTCGATTAAACCAACGGTCATTCTGCAGGACCTGGTGATGCCGGATGTCGATGGCATGACACTGTTACGATTTTATAAAAACCATCCTGACACCGCTAAAATTCCGGTCATTGTATTGTCTTCAAAGGAAGATGCGGAAATCAAACGTGATGCGTTTAGTAATGGCGCCAATGACTACCTGGTAAAACTGCCGGATGCGATTGAGCTGATTGCCCGCATTCGTGCCCACACCAAACATTACCACACCGAAGTGGAGCGAGATCACGCTTACCAGGCGATGCGCGAAATGCAGCAACAACTGGAAGAAGCCAACACCGAACTTGAAAACCATAACCTCGAATTAAAACGGCTTTCCAGCATGGATGGCCTGACCGGGATTGCAAACCGTCGCTGCTTTGATGAAACCATAAAAAAAGAATGGAGCCGCGCACTACGCAGTAACGAAGACGTTGTGATTGCCCTGATGCTGATCGATATCGACTATTTCAAAAAATACAACGATGGCTATGGCCACCAGAGTGGTGACGACTGCCTGAAAAAAGTGGCCAGCCTGCTAAGTGGATGCACCACCCGTGCCGGTGATCTGTTTGCCCGATATGGTGGCGAGGAATTCGTCGCGATCCTGGTTGGTACCAATATTGATGGTGCAAAAACGGTTGCTAAAAAAATGCATACGGCACTGGAAGCAGAAGCTATTCAACATAAATTTTCCAAGGCAGCTGACCATGTCACGATCAGCATGGGCGTCGCGACGCTGATTCCGGACAAATCCAACTCACCGGAAGATCTGATTGAAGCCGCCGACAAGGCCCTGTACAAAGCCAAGGAAAACGGCCGCAATCAGAGTGTATTTAATCCTTAGTCCGGTTAGTGAGATAATACAGAACCGGTAATACCAGCAAGGTCAGGATGGTGGATGAAATAATTCCACCAATTACAACCGTGGCCAGTGGCCGCTGTACTTCCGCGCCGGTGCCAACATTCAGTGCCATCGGTACAAATCCCAGACTTGCGACCAGTGCTGTCATTAATACCGGACGCAGGCGTGTTAATGCACCTTCAATGATCGCCTGTTGTAGTGCGATACCACGTTCACGTAAGTCCCGAATAAACGACAGCATGACCACGCCATTGAGTACGGCTACACCTGACAGGGCAATAAATCCCACTACTGCTGAAATTGATAATGGCAGATCACGTAATGCCAAAGCCGCGACACCTCCCGTTAATGCCAGTGGTACGCCGGTAAATACCAGTGCTGCATCTTTGGCAGAACTGAATGCCATAAACAACAAACCAAATATAATTAACAACGTCACCGGCACTACAATGGAAAAGCGTTGACTGGCCGAGATCAGTTGTTCAAAGGTGCCGCCGTAATCCAGCCAGTATCCCGCTGGCAGACTGATACTGGTTTGTACGGCCTGTTGCACATCACTGACAAAACTTCCAAGGTCTCGACCACGTACATTGGCGGTCACAAACACACGACGCTTGCCATTTTCCCGGCTAATCTGGTTCGGGCCGGTAACAAACTCAATCTCCGCAACTTCCTGCAACGGAATGGTCTCTGCCGGTTGATGTGCCACACCCAGCGCATCTGCATCACCGCGTACTTCCCGATGACCTTGTTCTGATAATCTGATTGGCAATCGTTTCAATGCCTCGATATCTGTTCGAATTCGTTCTGGCAGTCGCACAACCAGATCAAAACGTTTATCTCCTTCATAAACCTGACTGACGGTTTCACCTCCCACAGCAATGCGTAGTGCTTCCTGTACACTGGCCACATCCAAACCGTAATAACGCAACCGCTCGCGATTTGGTGTGATAGTTAGCATGGGTAAACCGGTTACCTGTTCAGTGCGTACATCAGCCGCACCCGATATACCGGCCACGACGGATTCAATCTGTTCCGCCAGTTCGGTCAGCGTGTCCAGATCATCACCATAAACTTTTACGGCCAGATCCGATCGCACACCGGCAATCAGTTCGTTAAAACGCATCTGGATAGGTTGTGTGAACTCATAACGGTTGCCGGGAATGGCCATCGCAGCCGCTTCCATTTCTTTGACAAGTTGGGACTTCGTTTTGCGTTTGTTCGGCCAGTCTTCCCTTGGTTTCATGATCACAAAGGTATCGGCCACACTTGGTGGCATGGGATCAGTAGCCACTTCCGCCGTACCCAGCTTGGTAAATACGTGCGCTACTTCTGGAAATTCCCGTAATCTGGCTTCCAGCAGAGTCTGCATTTCCACCGCCTGACTCAAGCTGGTACCGGGAATGCGCAATGCATGTAAAGCGATGTCACCTTCATCCAGATTGGGTACAAACTCTGTACCCAGGCGGGTAGCCTGAATGGCGGATAAAAGCACGATGGCGACCGCACCTGTCACCACTGGCCAACGGTACTGCATGACCCAGTGTAAAGCTGGCGTATAAACACGTTTCGCCCACTGCATGATGCGGTTTTCTTTATCGGAAACCGGGCCACGCACAAACAGCGCAATTGCGGCAGGCACCACGGTCAGCGACAGGACCAGTGCCGAAAGTAATGCGGTCACCACGGTAAAAGCCATCGGGTGAAACATTTTTCCTTCCACGCCACTTAATGCAAAGATCGGCACGTATACAATCATAATAATGATCACACCAAACACACTGGGGCGAATCACTTCGATTGTCGCTTCACGTACAATCCGTAGTCGTTCCTTAAGCTCGGGAATCGCGCCGTGCATTTTCTGATACAGGCCAAGATGACGCAGGCAATTTTCCACAATAATGACTGCGCCATCCACGATCAGGCCAAAGTCCAGCGCCCCCAGGCTCATCAGGTTACCTGAAACACGCGACTCGACCATGCCGGTGATAGTCATCAGCATGGATAACGGAATCACGGCGGCAGTGATTAATGCTGCCCGCCAGTTTCCCAACAACAGAAATAGCACGACAATAACCAGCAGGGCACCTTCGGCGAGATTTTTTTCCACCGTCGCAATCGTTTTATCTACCAGCGAGGTTCTGTCGTACAGTGGCTTTAACTCAACGCCTTCGGGTAATGATGGTTTAATCGTCTCGAGTTTTTTAGCTGTTGCCTGTGCCACTTCACGGCTGTTTTCGCCGATCAGCATAAACACCGTACCCAATACCACTTCACGGCCATTCTGTGTCGCTGCACCGGCACGCAATTCATGTCCAATAGAAATATCTGCCACATCCTGCATGAGTACGGGCACTCCATTGCGCTTGGCGACAGTAATTTGCTGAAGGTCCTCGAGTGAGACAATCTGGCCGGGTGAACGTATCAGATACTGTGCGCCATGACGTTCGATGTAACCGGCGCCGGTGTTGATGTTGTTCTTTGCCAGCGCATGCATAACATCCTGCAAGGTCAGATCAAAGGCAACCAGCTTGTCCGGATATGGGAGTACGTGATACTGCTTTGTATAACCACCGATGGTATTGACTTCGACCACGCCCGGCGTCTGTCGCAACTGCGGTCGCACGATCCAGTCCTGTACCGTGCGCAGTGTCATGGGATCATGTTCCGCACCAGCTTCACTGGATATGGTGTACATGAATATCTCACCCAGACCTGTTGCAATCGGGCCCATTGCCGGTTCAATACCTTGTGGTAATTGCGCTTTAGCCTCAGACAGCCGCTCATTCACCAGTTGTCGTGCGAGATAAATATCCGTGCCATCCTCAAATACCGCGGTAACCTGTGACAGGCCATAACGGGATATCGATCGCGTATAATCCAGTCTCGGTATACCCGCCATGGCCGTTTCGATAGGAAATGTGATGCGCTGTTCGGATTCCAGTGGTGAATAACCCGGCGCTTCGGTATTGATTTGTACCTGAACATTGGTGATGTCAGGAACGGCATCAATGGCCAGACGATTGAAATTATAAACTCCCAATACCGCTATCGCTGCAATGATCGCAAGTACGACCCAGCGTTGCGTCAGGGAAAATGCAATTATTCGGTTCAACATAATTTAGCCCTCGCAATTCGCAGGTTAATGGTCATGACTGGCGCCGGATTTTTCGATATCGGCTTTAATCAGGTAACTGTTCGTGGTGACGTATTCCGTACCGGCATCAATACCGCCCAGGACTTCCACCCACTCACTGTTACGCCGACCCAGTTCAAGCATGCGAACTTCGTATGTATCACCAAATTTTGCATACACCACCTGAAAATCACGAAACGCCTGAATGGCGGACTGTCGTACGGCTAATTCGACATTGTGTGTCGCAATCGTGACATGTCCACGCATGAACTGGCCCGGTCGTAAAGCTCCGTCAGTATTTTCCAGTTCAATGCGTGCACGAACACTCTGACTGGCATGTGCTGTCAGTGGCGATACCCAGCTAATCGTGCCATTTTTCTGTAGCGCACCATCCAGGCTCTCCACCAGCACTGCCTGACCGGTTCTAACCTTGTCCATATCACGACTGAACACATCCAGCTCGACCCAGACACTGGACAGATCGGTGATGATAAACAGCGGTTTGTCACCTGTTGCTTCACCGACCTGAATGTCACGCTGAACGATCAATCCATCAATCGGTGCTTTTACGGTGTAAGTTTGTAAGCTTTCATTACTTTGAATTCTCGCCAGTATCTGGCCGGCTTTGACTTGCTGACCCAGTTCGGCATTGACTGCCGTGACCATACCGGCAAATCGCGGCCGTACATGTGCAAGCTTGTTGGGGTTCGCATGCACCTGGCCGGACAGCGTAATTGTCTGCGCCAGTGAAATCGGCCCGATTTTCTCTGTCGCAATACCCATCGCCTCTGCTATCTTTGCAGGAATCGTTGTGCGTCCTTCGAAATTTTCATAACGCCACTGATAAGTGTTTCCGTTATATTCAGCCGTGGCTTCCACTTCAAAGGAATGTGGCTCATAGATGACCAGATTTCCCTTCAGGTAATCCTGCTGTGCGGTAAATTCAATTTCATCTACCACGTTACCGGTACGATGTAATTTGACATTCAGTCTTACTTTTTCCGGTTCTACCGGCTTACCGCTGACAAAGGGATAAATATGAAATTCCGGTGGTACACCCGCTTCGAAAATGGTCATCTCCAGCGCGAAGTTATCTTTTTGCAGTAATTTTCCACCATGCGGTCCACGCGGCATTTCATCAGCGTGATCATCATGTCCGCCGGCACCATGTCCGTGACCATGATCATCACCGGCTTCATGTGAATGCGGTTCACTAAATAACAGATATCCACCTGCTGCTATAGTGACGGTAACGATGATCAGGATAATCAGATTTTGACGACTCATTGGGAAACTCCAGTTAGCAGACCGGCGCCCGTGAGCCGGTCGATCTCAATTCGAAAACGGTGATAATTAGCGGCGGCTGTCACTGCATCCAGTTTTGCCGAGAGCAACGCATTTTGTGCGTCACGCAGTTCAAGAAAGGAAAAACGCCCGGCATTGTAACCACGCTCATATTCGCGTAACGCCTTTTTTGCTTCTGGAATAATCCGATTTTGCAGAACGTTTGTTGCTTCGTAATTGTGTAGCAACTCCTGGTAGATCTCGAACAGGCTGCTGTAAACATTCAGTTTATGTGCACGGTAATCCAGTGGTACCTGCTGTGCTCGTAACTGCTGTTCTTCAATGGCCGGTTTTGCACGGGAATTCAGTCCAAATGGAATTCGCGTTGACAGGACAAAGGCATTGTCGTCCAGACGGTTAAAATGTCGTACCCCGGCGCTCAGTTCAATGTTTGCACTGCGTCGTGCCTTCGCCAGTTCCAAACGTGCCTCGGCCAGCCTTTGCTCGCTGGCAAATCTAACCAATTGTGGGCTTTGCTCAATTAACGATGCCAGGTTTTCAAATGGTTCAGGTTTATCAACCATAAATAAATCTGCATTTGCTTTTGCATAATCAAACTGTGTTTCACCCCAGAACGTCGCCATTTTCAGGCGAGACGTATTCAACTCATGTCTGGCATGCTCCAGTTCAATTTCGGCGCGCGCCAGTGCAATAGCTGTGCGACGTCTTTCAGCGACATGACTGCGGCCTGCCCTGACCCGTTTGTCCACAACCTGATAACTGTTTTGCATCAGTGCATGTCTGTCCCGGGCGACCTGTAAGCGTAATTGATCAACGATGACATGAATGAATTGCTGCGCCGCCATGGCCAGAATGTCCAGCCGCTTTGCATCCTGTTCACTGTCAAATGAAAGAGCCTGCTGCTGTGCAATCTCTTCGCGAATCCCCGACTTGTTACCTAACTCAAAAACTTTGGACAAACTCAGGGTTGTTTCCAGCGAGTCGCTGCCACTGTATGTCCCGCTGCCGGCAAAGTTTTCCATGTTAAGGTCAATATTCATCGCCGGTGTTTGCCTGGCCGACTGTATTCTTGCCATCATGGCACGCGAGGCGAATGATGATGACGCTAATTCCGGATTAGTTTTCAGGACCCGTTCAACGACCTGTTGCAACGTCAGAACGGATACCGCACTCTCTGGGTTATTTTGAGTTGGTTCTAGTTGTGATGCATTGACTGCAAACACAATTAGCCAGAGGCCAACCATCAATGAAAGACGCATTTACCGTCTCCTGATAAAACTGTAATTAAAATGCTACGGCGTATGCCGTAAGGTGATGACTAATGAAAGGAAATCAGATGGGTGGGCCGCGCAAAGGTGGGGAATAGTGTCCTCGTCGACCAGCAGGAGCAAAATTATAACGCGCAGGTTTTTTGATAAAGCGGTAGCCGGGATAGACTACAAAGGTGAACAACATCCCAAGAATCAGAAATGGTAATAACTTAATCACCGAAGTTTTAACAACGCTATCTGGCGACGCCTTGAGTACCGCTGCGTCCTGGTGATGTGCTTCATCTGTTGTGACCCGGTCTAAGTGCAGGTCAACAACATGATGGTGGGCAGCATGATCGTGCCCTTTATCTGAATGGTGAATATGAAAATGCGCGGGTAAAAGCGTCAGAAAAAGTACACTCGCCACCAGCAGCCAGCCGACTTTACGTGTTTGTGAGCGTGATAACCTGAACAATTTCATGCCAGACAGTGTAGCAAGTGAGAAATGAACCGCCAATGAATTTTTGGTCATCTGGTTTAGCCGTTATGGTTAAATGTCTAACATTTTGATATTTATAATATCTTTTCATAAAACGGCTTGATATCCGACAAGAGAAAATCAGCTCAGGGGCGCTTGCCTGACGCGTTCAGTTTGCATACCCTAAACGACCACCCGCTGCGGACAAATATTAATAAAGGTGTGATGCACATGAGCGAAATGAATATCGAACAGGCTCGCCATAATATGATTGAACAGCAGATTCGGCCCTGGGAGGTCCTGGATCAAAAAGTTCTGGACCTCATCGCCGACGTACCGCGCGAGGAGTATGTCCCGAGTGCGTACCGCAACCTCGCCTTCAGCGACATGAGTATTCCGCTCGGTTTTAATGAAGTCATGATGCCCCCCAAGCTGGAAGCGCGCATGTTGCAGTCACTGGATATTCAGTCTGGCGATACAGTACTGGAAATCGGTACAGGCAGCGGTTACGTCACGACCTTACTGGCCAAGCTGGCCCGCTATGTCTATAGCGTCGATATTCATGAAGAATTTGTTGAGCATGCCCGTGCCAAGTTGCACGCTGACGGTATTGTCAATGTCAGTATTGAACAGGGTGATGCGGCACAGGGCTGGGACCGATACGGTTCGTATGATGTGATTGCCATTACCGGTTCACTGCCACTGCTGCCGGAATCCTTTCAGAATACGCTCAACCTGGGTGGACGGCTGTTTGCGATTATTGGCGATTCTCCGGTGATGGAAGCGACGCTGATTACGCGTGTTGGCGAACACGAATTTCAGACAGAAGGACTATTTGAAACCGATTTACCGCCACTGCGAAATGCCTTGCAGCCGGAACGGTTTATCCTTTAACGATTACTGAGCAGAATTGTGCGACGCTTTACGGCTTCAGAACTGAAAGCCTTTCTGGACAGTCAAACCACGGCCCCTCTGTTACTGGATGTGCGAGAACCCTGGGAGTTTACGACCTGTCATATCGAGGGATCACAGCATATTCCCATGCGACAGATACCGGCTGCGGTAGAACAGGAAGAACTTGACCAGGATCAGGACATTGTTGTGATCTGTCACCATGGCATTCGGTCCCGACAAGTTGCATACTATCTGGAACAACATGGCTTTGAGAAAGTCATAAATCTCGAAGGTGGCGTGGAAGCCTGGGCCAATGACGTTGATCCCACCATGCCACGCTACTAGTCAGACGTTAACTTTTTGAAATATGGATGTAGCGATGAAAACAAGAATGTTGACTGTAAGTTGTGCGCTGGTCTGTTCCCTGTCGGTAGCAAGCCCGATATTGGCCGACGATCTGTTTGCGGTATATCAAACGGCCAGTAAAAATGATCCGACCTATGGCGCCGCCGTCGCCGAATACAAGGCAGCCATCGAGGCATCACCCAAAGCCTGGGCCAGTGTCCTGCCACAAATCAATCTTTCTGGTGCACATACCGAGGTATACGACGAAGTCCGAAATAGTGCCGCAGGTGAAGACTACGACAGTGATCGCTATTCCCTCACGCTGAGCCAGACACTATTTAATAAGGCGCAGTTTGATACTATCGCACAGGCCAGCGCCACCGTGTTACAGGCGGAAGCCAATTATCGCAATGCACGTCATGACCTTATCGTGCGCGTAGCGGAAGCGTATTTCAATGTATTGTCAGAACAGGCGAATCTGGCCTTTGCCCAGGCCGAGAAAAAAGCCATTGCCCAACAGCTCAATCAGGCGCGTCAACGCTTTAATGTTGGCCTGACAGCCATCACCGATGTACACGAAGCCCAGGCACGTTATGACCAGGCAGTATCACAGGAGATCGAAGCTCAACGCCTGTACGATATCAGCCGGGAAAATCTGCGCGAGATCACCGGTGCCGAACATACGAAACTGAATGGCGTTAACGATAACCATGTTTTTGTTCGGCCAGAACCGGAAGACGTGGAAGCCTGGGTCAAAATCGCACTGGATAATAATTTATCGCTAAAGGCGGCAAAACACGCCGTTGATATCGCGCGTGAAGGCAAGGACATTGCCTATGCCGGTCACTACCCGAGCCTGAACCTGGAAGCTGACTACACGGACAGCGAAACCACGGGTGGACAGTTTGGTACGTTTGCTCGTGATGGCACCAGTATCTCACTGGTTTTGAATGTGCCGATATTTGCCGGTGGCGGTGTCAATGCCGCCGGTCGTGAAGCCGCCGCCAATCTGTTACGCAGCAAGGAAATACACGAACAACAACGCCGGGCAACGGAACGACAGGCACGCAATTCCTACCTGACCGTCTTGTCATCCATTGCCCAGGTACAGGCATTGAAACAGTCATTACGCTCGAGCCAGACAGCACTTGAAGCCACCAAGGCCGGTTTTGAGGTGGGTACACGTACCGCCGTTGATGTGCTGGATTCACAACGCGAAGTTTATCGCGCCAAGCGGGATTATATTCGCGCCCGTCACGGTTACATCGTCAATACCCTGAAACTCAAACAGGCTGCCGGTACATTGGGTGAGGACGATGTTCGTTCTATTAACAACTGGCTCAGTTAGGTCGTGTCTGAATTACTTTGTAACGCGGCACACAGCCAGTTACTGATTGTCGATATTCAGGAAAAACTGGCTGGGGTCATGCCGGAAAAAGTGCTGGCCAATGTTCTGCGCACAAACCAGATATTACTACAGGCCGCGAATGCACTCGCGATTCCTGTCATTCATACCGAACAATACCCAAAAGGTCTTGGGCATACACATCCAGAAATCAAAATGTATCTGGGCAACAGGCAGCCGCTGGAAAAAACCTGCTTTTCAAGTTGTGGTGCTACCGGCTTTGCAGATGCCAGCGATGGGCAATCACGACAACAGTATATTCTGACCGGCATGGAAGCACACATCTGTGTCATGCAAACCGCGCTTGAACTGATTAGCCAGGGACGACAGGTTTTTGTTGTACAGGACGGTATCTGTTCACGTGACAAAACTAATTTTAAAAATGCATTACACCGGTTGCGCCAGGCCGGTGTCATAATTACTAACCGTGAATCGGTATTGTTCGAATGGTTACGCGATGCCAGCCATGAACAGTTTCGGGCATTGTCGAAACTGATACGTTAATGGCTTTGATACGAGCTATACTTTCCAATTGAATTCGCAAGAAATGGATATTGTCTGGTCAAGACCGTCAGCAGCAGGGATGCTGCTGTCGAGCGTACAGGGATGTACTTGCAGCGTGTCTTGACCAGATAATATTCATTTCAACCTGTGTTGAGCTAGCAAATTGTAATGCCGAACAAGAATACACCACTCAAGCTGAAATTTTTTATCCATCCCCTGTACTGGTTTACCTGGCTGGGTATTGGCATGTTGTACCTGACGACGAAACTGCCTTACAAAGGTATGTTACGACTGGGTACAACACTGGGATGGGTAACTTATATCCTGATGCCTCAGCGGCGTCGAATCACCCGCACCAATATTCGACTGGCTTTTCCGGATTACGATAACAAACAGGTAAGGCAACTGGTCCGACAGAGTTTTTATTCGGCCAGCATCGCCATTTTCGAATCCGCCTGGGCCTGGTGGGCCAGCGAGGATAAGATTCGCCCGCTTAATCATATAGAACGCAACGAGCATATCGACGCAGCCCTGAAACTGGGAAAAGGTGTGATACTACTTGGCGGTCATTATACAACGCTTGAAATGAGTGGCCGCCTGCTTGCCTTTTACCACGATGTGTATCCCACCTATAAACGCGCGCATAACAAGTTATTTGAGGCCATCTTACAGCGGCGGCGCCGAAGTTTTAATAAAGGGCTGGTGCGCAGTACTGACATGCGTACCACGATTCGTTTGTTAAAACAGGGTGAAATAATCTGGTACGCGCCGGACCAGGACTTTGGACGGGAACGCTCGGTGTTTGCGCCTTTTATGGGTGTGCAAACCGCTACGCTTACCATGACCAGTCGGCTTGCCGCACGGACCGGCGCACCCATCGTACCGTTTTACTCGGAGCGACTTGCCGGCGATCAGGGTTATAAAATACATTTTGGCCCGATGCTGACGAACTTTCCCAGTGGTGATGTTGTTAAGGATGCAACGGCCATCAATGCTGCAATCGAGGATAATGTACGTCGTGTGCCAGAACAGTACCTGTGGGGACATCGACGCTTTAAAACCCGTCCTCCTGGTGAGCCGCAAATATACAAACCACGGCGCGGGAAGATTTTCCGACGCTATACACTCGCGCTTGTGTTAACCGCTGTCCCCGTGTTGTTGTTTACTATGTGGACGGCGTTTAAACACAGACAGTTCGGTTATTTTAAGGAACGACTGGGGTTTGGCCGCACACCGAATGTCGATCTGCATGTTCACGCAGCATCCATTGGCGAAGTCAATGCGGTGGCCCCACTGGTCAAACAGATCCAGGTTGAGTTTCCGAATAAGTCTATTATGCTGACCGTTAATACACCAAGTGGCCTGCAAACCGCACAGAAACAATTTGCGAACAGCATTATCTGTCGGTATATGCCGCTGGACTGGCACTGGGTAATTTATCGCTTTCTTGACAGGGTGAAACCGTCCTGTGTCCTGATCATGGAGACGGAAATCTGGCCCAATTTTTTTGAATACTGCCAGTATCGGGGAATACGACACCTCATTATTAATGCACGACTGTCTGAAAAAACCCTGCGCGCCCCGAAATTTCTGTTTCACTGCCTGTGTCAGTCGATTCGCGAATCAACGGCCGTGCTGGCCCGATCGCAACAGGATGCGGATCGTTTTCTGTCTTTCAGTGCACGACCGGACAATGTGAAAGTGCTGGGTAACATGAAATTTGCCTCTGCGCAAACCCAGGCGCCATCACCAGTCAACCTGGGTCGACCCTACGTCCTGCTGGCCTCATCACGCGACGACGAAGAAAAACAGCTTGTCGAGACCTGGTTGTCACTTGAAACAGACAGGCCGTTACTGGTCATCGTGCCTCGCCATATTCATCGTCTGAATAATATTCTGTCTGATTTACAGGATCTGACCAAAGACATCGCCATTCGCAGCCGCGAAGACAGGATTGATGATACTACCCGAATTTATATCGCCGACACATTTGGTGAATTAGGCGGATTCATTGCCGGTTCGTCGTTCGTCATTATGGGTGGATCGTTTGAGCCTTTTGGCGGCCAGAACATTATTGAAGTCGCCCGCGCCGGTAAGGCAGTGGTATTTGGTCCGCACATGCAGAATTTTCAGATGGAATCACAACTGTTTCTGGAAAACCACGCAGCCATACAGGTCAATAACCAGTCAGAACTTAAAACCGTCCTGGTTGATCTGTTATCGCATCCTGATCGGGTCGCACAACTGGGACAAAACGGTACACAGCTTATAGAACGGCATGCTCATGTGATTGATGACTATATGGCAGAACTGCAGAAACTATGTGAGCTGCACTAAAATTGGCACATTATACGGACTGATAACCATCCATCAGTACATGCCAATTTGCATCTTTAAAATTAAATCCGTCATGTAAACCCCGCAACTTCTGTAACGAACGCTGCAGGCGTTGCAGGTTCGCCTTCTGCCAGGTGTCCTGAGCAGAA
Source organism: uncultured Gammaproteobacteria bacterium (assembly GCA_937967995.1). Classification (GTDB taxonomy): domain Bacteria; phylum Pseudomonadota; class Gammaproteobacteria; order UBA6429; family Thiohalophilaceae; genus CALBTB01. The sequence goes on along the minus strand of CALBTB010000007.1, from coordinate 120,535 downwards.
CGAATATCTCCCTTATCGAAATCAATGATAAAAACTTGGTTTGCCTCGTCGATGAGAATATTGTGCGCGTTCAGATCAGCATGACAGGCGCCCGCCAGATGAAATCGCCGGATAGTCTGCCCGATGGTCTGCCATATTTCGCTATCGAACGACTGAACACTCAGCCATTCTGACAATGGCCGGGCGTGAGGAATTAGGCGTGTCAGAATATTCGCGCGGTAAAATATTCCGGTGGTCTGCACATGAGCGGCCAGCGGTTGTGGAACCGGTAGTCCCTGTTGTGACAATTGTGCCAACAATCGCCATTCACGCCAGGCGCGACTTTGAGCGAGCCCCAGCCGAACATACCTGTCGCCGAGTAATGGCGCCATCCAGCCACCCCGGCGATAGTGTCGCAATACCATGTGCAGCGCATTTGTCTCGATGAACCAGGCCTGGCCTCGACCGCGTGATGCCGATTTGACCGCTGCCCTGTCCTGCCAGTACGCGATATCAAACCACTGCGGTACAATGTCGCTTATTAGATCGCTGTCAAACAGGATATGATGCTGTTGTTCGTTTATGATTGCCGGATTCATGAAAAATCGCTTGCCATTTAAGTCTGCACCGAATGCACTGTGTATTCTACGCCTTTCCGCCGTTGGTGATATTTCCCACACACTGCCGGTGGTTCGCACTATTCAGCAGGTCTGGCCGACTACCCGATTGTATTGGATTATCGGTAAATTGGAACATGAATTAGTCCGTGATATCGAGGGAATTGAATTCCTGGTATTTGACAAGCGACAGGGGCTGTCTGCTTATCGCGATCTTCAGCGCCAACTCAGCTCGCTGCAGTTTGATGCACTGTTACATATGCAAATGTCACTGCGCGCCAGTTTGATTGCCATGATGGTTAACGCACCGATAAAGCTTGGTTTTGACCGGCAACGTGCCAAAGATATGCAATGGTTGTTTTCCAATCATAAAATCGCCTTTCAACCCCACCAGCATGTGATCGACAGCTTTTTTGGATTCAGCCAGGCACTTGGCATCCAGGAAAAACACTATCAGTGGGGCATTCCGATTCCTGAATCGGATCGACAGTTTGCTAACCAGCAGATCAATTCAGATAAACCCATTCTGGTAATCAGCCCCTGCTCAAGTATGGCTTATCGAAACTGGACGGTTGAAGGTTACGCACATGTTGCTGATTACGCCACACGAACACATAACATGCAGGTCGTTCTGACCGGCGGGCCCAGCCGGATCGAGCAGGACTATGCCGGGCAAATCTGCGCGACGGCTGAATCTGACATTATCGATCTGATCGGCAAAACCTCGCTCAAGCAACTTGTCGCGGTGCTAGAAAAAGCGCATGTTGTTATCGCACCGGATGCCGGGCCGGCACATCTTGCAAATGCAATGGGAACACCGGTCATCGGTTTATATGCGACAACCAATCCGGATCGTGCCCGGCCATATTTATCGGCTGAATATGTCATTAACAAGTATCCGCAAGCGGTCGAGGATCACTATCATAAGCCGGTAAGCGCCGTGAAATGGGGCGCACGGGTACGCACTCCCGGTACGATGGAACGTATTTCGGTTGACGAGGTAATGGCAATGCTGGATAAGGTAATCAGGACACGTTCATGAAATTATGGCGCGAAAAACATACCTGGCTGGCGAAACACGCTATCGAGAAACTGGCCAGGCTAAATAAAAAAGATATTCAGCGCATAGCTGTCATCAAACATGCTGCCTATGGTGATCTGCTGTGCACACGTCCGTTCCTGGTGACGCTACGGCAACATTTCCCGCATGCCGCCATCACCTTTGGTGGAATTAATTATTATACACGCGGTATTCCCGAAGACCTGGTGGATCGTGTACACCTGGTTCCAAGCCGTAAGGAAAAAAAGGGCCATCTCAACACACTGCGTGAATACAGGAAACTGGGACAACATGATCTGTTGTTTGACCTGACGGGTAGCACTCCATCATTTCTGATTAGTTACCTTAACCAGGCTTCATTCAAGATAGGTTATCAGCATAGATATTTTCATAAGCTAATCTATGATGTCGCCATTCCGCGTGCCGAGTTTCGGTTTGAACCACTCACCTTTTTAGAACAGCTGAACCTGCTGGGTATTCAGGCGGAGCTGCCACTGGATTATGGGTTCAAAGTCGAACCCATGAAACGGGATAAACCTTACATTATTTATTTCCCAACTGCATCAACCATTGATAAATGCTGGCCCGAAGAACGGTTTACCTCTCTGATCAATCTGATGGCACAGGAATACAGCCAGCACGAGCATATTCTGTTAAAAGGCCTGGCTGACTGGGAAAAACAGCTGGTTGATCGTATTCAGGGTAATTTACAGCGATTTGATAATGTCCTGACGCTGGATGCAGGACCTGAGGATGACCGTTTGATCAAAGGTGCAGACATTCTGGTTGCCAATGATACGGGCATTCGTCACCTTGGGCTGGCATTGAATACGACAACTGTTTGTATTTTTTACCAGATAACGCCGTTCGGGTATTGGCCGCGTTATGGTCGGCATGAAGTTGTATTTGACCCCGACGGGGAACCGCCTGCCGTCGAGCCTGTTGCTGATGCCGTTCGGCGCATATTACAGCCAAAATAATTTTGCTGAACTATGCGCAAATGAATACACTACACGTTTCAGATTATCGGAAATAAGACATGTCGTATCGTACACGGAAAGCCATACTGGTCACCGGCGGAGCCGGTTTTCTCGGTTCCCATTTATGTGAAGAACTTCTCGAGCAGGGAAATGATGTCATTTGCCTGGATAATTTTTTTACCGGCACGCGCGACAATATCGTTCACTTGCTGGGGCACCCTCATTTTGAGCTCATGCGCCATGATGTGACATTTCCCCTGTATGTCGAGGTGGATGAAATCTATAACCTGGCCTGCCCCGCTTCACCAATTCACTACCAGTTTGATCCGGTACAAACTACCAAGACCAGTGTACACGGCGCTATCAATATGCTGGGACTGGCAAAGCGCATCAAGGCCAAAATCATGCAGGCCTCTACCAGTGAAGTGTACGGTGATCCTCAGATCCATCCACAACCCGAAAGTTACTGGGGACATGTCAATCCTATTGGTGTGCGCTCCTGTTATGACGAAGGCAAACGCTGTGCAGAAACCCTGTTTTTTGATTACTGGCGCCAGCACAAACTGAAAATCAAGGTAGCACGGATCTTCAATACCTATGGTCCTCGCATGCATCCGAATGACGGGCGTGTCGTGTCTAATTTTATTATGCAGGCACTCAAAGGTGAGGACATCACCATTTATGGTGACGGCTCGCAAACCCGCTCCTTTTGTTATGTCGATGAACTGGTAGACGGATTCATTCGACTCATGGACTCGCCTGACGAGTTCACCGGCCCGGTTAATCTGGGAAATCCCGGTGAGTTCACAATTAAGGAACTGGCTGAAACAGTTATCAATATGACCGGTACCAAATCCAAACTGGTTTATAAACCCTTACCACATGATGACCCTACTCAACGTCAACCCGATATCACACTTGCCAAAAAACAACTCGGTTGGGAACCAAAAATTAAACTGAAAGATGGCTTGACCAGAACCATCAGCTACTTCGAGGAGTTTCTGTCAAAACAGGAAAAAAATTAACGTTCATTGCACAACTGAAAGACCTTGCCAAAGAAAATCCTAGTAATCAGGGCCGGACAACTCGGCGACACCGTTTATGCTTCCAGCATCATTGAACCCCTGCGCCATCGATTTGGTTCAGACTGCATAATAGACTGGGTCGGCAAAACCGGCATCGTACGTGTTTACAGTGAAGACAGCAGAATAAACAGGATCTTTGAAGTCAAGAGTCGTAATACACCGCTTTTTTTCAATCCAGATAAATTACGTATCATCTGGCATGCTTTCTTCCAGCCATATGACTATATAGTCAATCTTGAGCTTGGTAATATTTTCAACTCACTCGTCCGTCTTTGTCGATCTTCACATAAAATCGGTATGCCATATCGGTACTTTGAAGAACCGAAAACCACCCATGCTGTGGATAATTTGAAAATAATCTATCGTTCATTCCTCGATGACGATGATATGACATTGGCCTATCCTGCTATTTCCGGTACACATCCAGATACAGTCAGGGAAAAATTCAAACTGGCAGGAGATTTTTATGTGCTGGTGCCGGCAAACAGCCACATGCACAAGACGGGCACTATCAACCACCGTGCCTGGCCTCTGGACCACTGGTGCAGATTATTCAAATTACTGGAAAAGGAAAACTTGCAGGCCGTAATTATCGGTGGCGAGGCAGAACAGAACCTGTTCGAACAGCATTGTAAACTACCGCCCAATATAAAAGACCTGACCGGACAGACCAGCTTTACCGAACTCGTCGGCCTTACCAAGGCTGCCAGGGGAGTTATAACAACAGACACCGGGCCATCACACATTGCCAGCGCTGTAGATACACCGGTATACGCGCTAATAGGTCCGACTAACTACAAGCGAACCGGTCCTTATAAGACAGAACATAATGTTGTACATATACTGACATCCAATATGCATTGCAGCCCCTGCTACCACACTGAACGTTTACTGAATTGTAAGAATAATGAATGTATGCAAAGAATCATCCCTGATGAAGTATTACAGAAGATTCTGCAAGACAGAAAGTAGCGCTTATTTACTATCATTCACCAGTTGTTTATATAGATCAGACAGTTGCTGGTAGTGCCCCTCCTGTGAAAACCGCTGGTCAGCTTCTTTTTTACCCGCCAATGCAAGCTGTTGGCGCAATTCAGGACCATCAATCAACCGCCTGATCTGCTGAGTTAGATCGTCAACATCCTGTGTACGAAATAGTAGTCCTGTTTTTTCATGCATGATAATTTCCGGTACACCGCCACAGTCACTACCTATTACTGCCACACCTGCTCGCATAGCTTCAGGTAAAACCAGGCCAAAAGTTTCACACTTGGTGGCCAGAATAATGACATCAAAACAAGGCATGATAGTCACCGGATTTTCGTGAAATCCCAGATAGTGAATGTGATCTACCATTTCTACTTCTGCGATCTTGTTCTTTAACAACTGGAAATAGTTCTGATCCATAATGTGGCCAATCATCGCGGTCTGGACATCATAGCCTTCATTACGTAATTGAATTGCAGCATGAACCACAAGATGCTGCCCTTTCCCTTCTTCTATACGCCCAAATATAGCGATTTTAAATGACTCACCTGACATGCCATATGATCGGATAAAGTTACAGTCAACTTCTTTGCTCTCATCATTATCCGGTACACCACTGTAGACTAACTGATTTTTCTCATGTTCTATAGGTAGATATTTTATTGCGTCGTTGACGAGCTTTTGGGTTATATGAAAAATTCTATCCACATGCCTGTACACAAACCGATGATAGATGTCTTTTTTGGATCGTGTCAGTTCCATTTGTCTCGTGTAGACTAATCTTGGTCTTGGTTTGGATAACAATTTGGCTAACACGGCAACTAATAAATCGTGGCCCCAGTGTATATGTATGATATTGATATTGTGTTTATCTATGATTCGCGCCAGTCGCCAAGCGGTCAGAAAAGGTAAATAACGATAAGGTCGCTTCAAACTAATATGGTCTATAGCCTCTTCAGAAAGCCTTTTTTGTAAGTGCGTACCGGCGCTAACCACAGGGATAATATTAAATTCCTGCGGTGCTAGATTTTTCGCGATCTTCAGAACATAGAGCTCCAGACCACCATAACCAGGAGAAAAACAAAGCTGTATAATATTTAACATTCTGATATATTAGAACTAATTTTTGTTAATTCTATGATACTCCCACTACGTAATCCAGATTTATGGCTACAAAAAGACCGACCATTGCCGTAATTTGTTTTTCACACTATTTTGGTGGTATGGAAATGGATTCATATAGATATGCAAAACTTCTTTCCAGGGGTTATAACATTGTTTTAATTGTGAAAAAGAATTCTTTCATTTCAAAGAACTATAAGGAATCTGCACGTAAGTACAATATCAAAATTAAAGAAATACCATTTTTTCTAAATTTTAGCTTTTCCATTATTACCAGAACGAGACATATTTTAAAAAAATATAAGATTTCAAATGTCATATTTTTTGGTGCCTCTGAATTACGTTCATTATATTTTGCCTTTCATAAGTTAAATATAAATCTTATCATTCGGCATGGAACGACAAAAACACGATCAAAGAAAGATGCACTACATAAACTGATTTATAGCAATGTAAACTGGCATATCCCTATCTGTAAACATATTGCCGAAAATGTTATGAAAATCATTCCTTTTGGCAAAAATACACAAATGAAAGTGGTTTATCCTTCCTTAAGAAGGCCTTTACCTTCCAGGTTAAATCACATTTCGTCAGATAACCGTGAAATACGAATTATACATATTGCCCGTATTACGGGTGGCAAGGGCCAGCTTGACGCAATCGAAGCCTGCAATACACTCTATGAAAACAGTATTGATTTTTCATTAACTCTGTATGGTGAAGTAGATCCTGATTTCAAATTAAGGCTTGAAAATAAAATTAACAGCACCCCCTACAGAGATAGAATTACTTTACCAGGGTATGTCGAGGATGTTGAGAAATGCTATCTAAATGCAGATATTTTCCTATTTCCGAGCAAGGGTGAAGGGCTTAGCAGCTCATTTATAGAAGCCTTGAGTTATGGCCTGATCTGTATCGCTTACAACAACACATCTTTTCCAGAGCTACAGAACATGGGATTCAGGTTTTACCTGGCAAATGATCAGGACATTGGTGATTTGAAACGTATATTATTGATCGCTGCTAGTTCTGATGAGATACTCAATCTTCCTTTAAATAATAATTTCGAACTATCTAAAAAACTGTTTAACGATGAACGTGAATTCGACGAACTTTCTGAATTATTTATTTAAAGCAATTAGTTCCTTTCAGCATAGACCCAGTCGTCTGCCCAGTTAATTCCATACTTGAAATTATGAATAGAATATCCCTGTTCAGTTAATGTGTCTATCACAAACTTTTTGGTCCGATACCATTCACCTTCATTATTTTCCGCGCGAAAATCGTGGCAAGAAATTATAAAACGTTTAATTTTACTGAAGTCATCGATTTGACTCAAAACCTCTTTTTCTGCACCTTCTATGTTCATTTTAAATAAATCGATATCACCGATATCATATCGTTCCTGAAATTCTTGCCATGTAATTGTAGGTACTTCAATATAAGATTCAGGTACAACACCTACACTCGCATATGAAAACTGACTGAAGAATTTCACCATATCCTGATCGGATATAACATAAGGTACAGCAATATATTCCGGCCCGGCATGATAGAATGTGTTTGCCAGGCATTCATAGATGATTGGCTGAGCTTCAACGCCGATATATTTTCTGATTTTCACGCGATTTGCGAGAAACATCGCTTCTTCACCATACCCCGCACCGAGGTCAATAACCGTATCACCAGCACAAGGCATATACTTGTTATATATAAGATTTTCACAGACCCAGCGGTTTGACTTTTCGTTTAGAAAATGCCGTGGGTGGCGTATATAGATTATTTGCCCAAAACGAGAATAGCGATAAAACCCGGTTTTTTTGTCAAACTTTACAAATCGGAGCCAGTTAAACCGCTTTTCTATACTTTTATATATGCCCATGTATATTTAATTAAAAGTGAAGAAGACTATTCTGAATCCAGCAATGGATTTACATTTGAATTTAATTGTATTATATACAACAAATTACAACGATGACTATAATATTATACAAAAATTATTATGCTTAATATTCGTAACCTTAAAAATGATTATTTCGCCTCGAGTCTCGGCGATAAGATAGCATTAGCTATCATTTTCCTTTTCCCTGTATTATCGCTAAGCGTCAGACACTGGTTAAGCGGTCTGTACTCTGTTCTGGCATTGGTTGCACTTTTTTTGATTTTTCGAAGACCAGGGGCGCTCTACAGAGAAGAAAAAATATTACTGGCACTCCTGTTTCTTTTTTTAGCCAGTTTCTTCTTGTCGGCAACACTCAATGACTGGAGTCCGAATTCCTTTCGACGAGTCGGTAATGTAATTAAATTTATTATTTTCTTTCCAACGTATTTGCTAATCAGACATTATAAAAATGCAATAAAGTATTTTCTTGCTGGTATTGTTCTAGGTGGTTCTGTTCTTGGTATTCAGGCTATTCTAGATATGACGGTATTCCACAGCGGTGAGGCAGGAGGAATTTATGGGCCAATCATTTTTGGTAATTTAGGAGTGCTTTTCTACGCGTTCTGCACCGTGTTATTTTTATTTGAAAAGCAACATACCAGATTCAGTTACCTGCTCCTAATCCCAATCCTTTTATCTTTACTTGCAATGTATTTATCTGCCTCAAGAAATGCCTGGCTTGCAGCAATATACACAACAATCGCAATTCCATTTTTATGCCTTGCATTCATCAAGCACAAAAATGTCCTCCTGGCCTTCATTTTTATTGTTTTGTCACTGTCCGTGGTTGTAATGTCAACTGACACGATTAGGGAACGCGGCGCAAGGGCTTATAATGAATTGACAACATTCATAAATGATGGTGCCCCTAAAGATGTATCTCTATTGACGACTTCAGTCGGCTTCCGCCTCGAACAATGGCGCGTAGCTCTGATGATATTTAAAGAAAAGCCTTTGTTTGGTCATGGTGGTGGGACAGCAGGTAAACATGTGACACGATATGCGCAAAAGGGGATTGCACACCCTGATTTGAACATCCCAGCTACAATAAAAGGTATTGGTGGCTTACACAGCACCTATTTTGAGTCTCTTGTAAATGAAGGAATTATCGGCCTGATTATCATCCTGAGCTTTATCCTGTATCCACTCTATATATTTATACGCTACAAAAAATACAATCAGCCGATTGCTATTATGGGGATATTATTTTCGACTAATTTCCTGATTTTTGGCACAACTGAAAATCCGTTTGTGCATAATAACTTTAGTTCGATATATCTCGTATTTTTGGGTATTCTTTTTTCAACTGTTGTCAGAAGTAAATATGAGAATGATCCTGCAAAATGAAAATTCTGGTCATCAGAAACGACAAGCTCGGCGATTTTATGCTGAGTCTGCCGGTATTTGCTCTCTTGAAACATTCGCTGGACGACTGTCAAACAACCGCACTGGTTCCTGAATATACGGCTGACATCGCCCGAATATGCCCATGGATAGATGATGTCATTATCGATCCTCAGAAATTTTCACTCCCGTTAATAAAGCTGGTTCGTGAACGTCATTTTGATGCCGTCATCACACTCTATTCGACCACCCGTATCGGGATTACATGTCTGGCTTCAGGTATAAAGGAACGTTACGCACCTGCCACAAAAATCGCCCAGATTTTTTACAACCATCGTATATCACAGCGTCGTTCCCGCTCAGAGAAACCTGAATACCGTTATAATCTGGATTTGGCGGAATCATTTCTGTCCGATCTAGGGGTACAGGTGAAACCTGTGCAAGCCCCTTTTATAGATTTAAATCAGAATGAAATAGATGCGCTACGCACATCGTTTTGTCAAAAGAATAAAGTTGACCCAGGTCACAAACTGGTTTTTGTGCACAGTGGCAGCGGTGGTTCAGCGAATAACCTGAGTCTTGAACAATATGCGTTGCTTATTAAAAAGCTTGATTCAGATAATCTTTATTTCGTTTTAACGGCCGGCCCGGGTGAACTGGGAGCGGCTCAAACGGTGTCGGCTGAATTGTCTGACATTCCACACACGGTTTTTCATTCCACCAAGGGCCTGATTAATTTTGCCAAACACATTGCCTTTGCCGATCTGTTTATCAGTGGGTCAACCGGACCTTTGCATATCGCCGGTGCACTGAACGTACCGACAGCCGCATTTTACCCACTACGACAGTCAGCCACCCCGTTGCGCTGGCAAACATTGAATACCGAAGATCGTCGAATCGCCTTTTCGCCACCTGAAACTGGTGACAAAGAAGATATGTCACGTATCGATCTGGATGGTGTCGCCGAAGAAATAAGAAAAAAATACTTTTCTTAAAATTAGCTTTCTTCTCGCCAGCGCATAAACAGGACCTTGTTATACTTCACAAAGACATGAAACCCGGATAGCACCGCAACAACCAGTCCTGCATAACCGTCCAGGAAACCACGCTTCAGAAAATATAATTTAAGAAAAGTCCATGTTCCTCTCAGCCAGGGCGTGATTACATTGACCCGTTTATTGCGTTTAATAATTTCCCTGGCACCAATTTCGGTAAAATTATTTAGCGTCGCTATATGTTCGGCGATGCTATTGAATGAAAAATGGTACAGGTCGCCCTTCAGCGTTTTCACTTCTCTACTGGATAACTCGATATGATCGTGCGGATTGACACCACCCCATTTTGCATGCTGACGATTAAATAACCTGACTTTGTAATCCGGGTACCAGCAGTGATTCAACCAGCGGTAAACATAAAAGGTCTTGCGGGCCATGCGATAGGCATCATCGCCGCTTAAATTAGCTTTTATTGCCATGATGGATTTTGCCAGCTCAGGCGATAAACGTTCATCACAATCCAGCGACAGTATCCAGTCATTGGAGGCCTTGCTAATGACCAGATTTTTTTGCTCAATATGTCCCAGAAATTTCTGGTCAAATATTTTATTCGTGTATTCTGCTGCAATTTCCTTTGTACGGTCTGTACTTAATGAGTCGACGACAATAATTTCATCTGCCACCTCCTTGACACTTTCCAGACAGTCGCGAATTTTCTTTTCTTCGTTATACGAAATAATGCAGACGCTTATTTTGGCCATAACATTCCCGCAATTGTCCGATTAACCTCATCGATAGAAATCGTGTTTAAACAATTCAGATGTCCAAGCGGACAGGTTCGTTTAAAACAGGGACTGCAACTCAGGTTTTTATACATGATTCTGGCGTTATCCGTCAGTGGTGGCGTGTATTGTGGATCGGATGAACCGTATATTGCTACTACAGGGACACCCGTCGCTGCAGCAATATGCATCAGGCCTGAATCGTTTGTTACAGCACACTGCACCAGTGCCAGCAGATCAATGACGTCTACCAACTCGGTCCTGCCGCACAGATTAAAAATCTGCTTGTCCGCTGCGATTTCCTCGCCGAGTGATTGTTCCCTGGCGGAGCCCAGAATGATCACCTGCACATCCTGTTTCAGCAACTGTAATGCCAGTTCCCGGTAATATGATGGCGGCCATTGCTTGGCCGGTCCGTATTCCGCGCCGGGCATCATGGCAACCAGCTTTTTACTCGTGTCTAGATTAAATTTTTCTACCAGCCGGGCCTGATTAGTTTTATCCACCGTCAGGCTGGGATACGGCACGGCCGGCGCCTGTTTACTATCTCGCTCTTGAGCCAGGGCGACATAACGTTGCACAGTCTGACGCAGAATAGATTTATTCAAGGGGCGAATATCGTTCAGTAAACCATAACGGTGTTCACCACGATAACCCGTGCGTTGTCTGGCGCGGGCAAAAAACGGCACCAGCGCGGATTTAAAAGAACGGGGTGTCACGATTGCCCTGTCATACTCTCTGTTTCGCAGGGATTTCCCCAGTCGGTAACGGGTTAGCAGTTTTAACTGTTTGTGTGCGATGGGTAATTCAATCGCCTGGTTGACTTCCGGCATACGTTTTAACAGTGGCACAGACCAGGCAGGAGCAATGACATCGATCTGGCAGTCGCAATCCTGTTGTTTGAGGGTCATGAACAGGCTCTGGGCCATCACCATGTCGCCGACCCAGGCCGGTCCTGCAACCAGTATGCGTGTTGGCCGGGTGATATACCTGCTCCTTAATTAATCGTTATTCTTTGCTTTTATTTTATTTCGGCTGACTGTCGTCCCGCTCGGCGAGCCACTGCATGTATTCGGTGACACCTTCTTCCACAGTTTTGAATGGTGCATCGTAACCGGCGTCGCGCATAGCCGTCATATCCGCTTCAGTAAAACTCTGGTAACGGCCCTTTAAATGGTCTGGAAACGGAATGTATTCAATCTCACCTTTACCATGAAACTTGATCACCGCGTTGGCGACATCGTTAAACGGCTGACTGCGACCGGTGCCAAGATTGAAAATTCCGGATTTACCCGGATTATCCATGAACCACAGATTGACGTTGACAGCATCACCGACATAAATAAAATCCCGGCGCTGCTCACCGTTGCCATAACCGTCGCAACCTTCAAACAGCTGCGCCTTACCCTCTTCCCTGATCTGGTTGTTCACATGAAACGCCACACTCGACATGCTGCCCTTGTGCTGTTCACGAGGTCCGTACACATTAAAATAGCGAAACCCGACCACCTGGCTTTTCGCATCACTGGCATGACGTCGCACATACTGGTCGAACAAAAACTTGGAGTAGCCGTAAACGTTCAGAGGCTCTTCATACTCGCGGGATTCCTTGAACACACTACCGGCACCATAGACTGAAGCCGATGAGGCATACAGATACGAGATGCAATTATGCAGGCAATAGTGCAACAGGCTTTTTGAGTATTCGAAGTTATTTCGCATCATGAACTTGCCATCCCATTCCGTCGTGGCGGAACAGGCGCCTTCATGAAATATTGCTGTGACTTTTCTAGCGAAGGTTTCATTGTTATTAACCCGGGCAATGAAATCGTCCTTGTCCATGTAGTCAGCGATTTCACAGTCGGCGATATTTTTAAACTTCACGCCATTGGTCAGGTTGTCCACCACCAGGATATCGGTTTCACCACGTTCGTTTAATGCCTTGACAATATTGCTGCCGATAAACCCGGCACCACCGGTTACAATAATCATAATGCTAGTTTCCGCTCAGAATGTTTTTAATGATATCGGATGTGGAATGGCCTTCGATGTATTCGATAATCTTCACGTCACCGCCGGCCTGCGTAACGCACTTACCACCGGCAATATCCTCCGGTTTGTAATCGCCACCCTTGACGAGGAGATCCGGCAGGACGGCACAGATCAAACGTTCAGGGGTATCTTCGCTAAACGGTACCACCCAGTCGACGCATTCCAGCGCAGACAATACCGCCATGCGACGATCCAGCGTGTTGATCGGCCGCTCATTGCCTTTTAAACGTTTTACAGAGGCATCATCATTCACCGCCACAACGAGGCGATCACCCATGGCACGCGCCTTCTGTAAATAACTCACATGACCGGGATGCAGAATATCGAAACAACCATTGGTCATGACAATTTTTTCACCCTGTTGCCGGGCCTGCTCGCGCACCGCGACCAGTTCTTTTTCGGTAATCACGCCACGGGCCAGCGCTGCTTCGCCGTGCATGGCGCGTTGTAACTCACCAGTGGTGACAGTAGCCGTACCCAGCTTGCCCACCACCACACCGGCCGCCAGGTTGGCCAGTGCCATGGATGATGGCATGTCTTCACCTGCTGCCAGGGCTGCGGCGAATGTGGCGATGACGGTATCGCCGGCGCCGGTAACATCAAACACTTCTCGTGCGCGCGTAGGTAAATGCACGGGTTTGTTATTTTTTGTCAGCAGTGTCATGCCCCGCTCACTGCGAGTCACCAGCAGGGCCTCCAGATCAATCTCGTGTAACAGCTTCATACCGCGTTGTTCGATTTCCTGATCGGAATGACAGTGGCCTACCACCGCTTCGAATTCCGTCAGGTTCGGTGTGATTAACGTGGCGCCACGATAACGGCTGAAGTCGTTGCCCTTTGGATCTATCAGTACGGGAGTGTTTGCTTTGCGTGCCGCGGTAATCAGCGCTGGAATATCACGCAGTGTGCCCTTACCGTAATCCGACAGCACCACGGCACCGGTGCCGGCCATCTGTTTGGCGGCACGCGCCACGATCAAATCCGAACGTTGTGCGTTAAAACCGTCCTCGAAATCGAGACGAATCAATTGCTGGTGGCGACTGATCACGCGCAGCTTGGTTACTGTGCTGCAATCGGGAATGCGCTCGAACGCACATTGCACACCGGCGCCGGATAAAATTTCCTGCAACACATCCGCCGCCTCGTCATCGCCGGTATAGCCCATCACCTGCGAGTGCGCACCCAGAGCCGCAATATTCAGCGCCACGTTACCGGAACCGCCGGCACGTTCTTCCGCCTCACCGACCAGCACCACCGGCACCGGCGCCTCAGGCGAGATACGCGAGGTATTGCCATGCCAGTAACGGTCCAGCATCAGGTCACCGATGACCAGAACGTTGGCTTTGGAAAAATCAGGAATAGTTAATTTCATGCTGTAAAGTATATGTGAAAAGTCGGGTTTGCGAGGCTAAACGGTAAGGTGACAGTTTTTTCCAAGACACGCTGCAAGTACATCCCTGTACGCTCGACAGCAGCATCCCTGCTGCTGACGGTCTTGGAAAAAAGTCACCATACCGTATCCAAAAATAACACGCCCCAAAACCATCAATCCTTTAACGTATAAATCGCCCCACAATACGGACACTTCGCTTCCCCACCCTGCTCCTCAATTGGCAGGTAAACGCGAGGATGGGAATTCCACAAGGTCATGTTTTCCATCGGGCAATGCACCGGCAGATCCGCTCGACTGACCTGGTAACGTTGTGCCGCATTGGCCTGGGTTTTTCCTGCTTCACTCATGACACTTCACCTTCGCTGTGTTTATATTTTTCTGACTTATGGGCCTGTTCGGCTATTTTACAAGGGTTAACCAGCTCATGTGTTCCGGCGCCTTGCCGTGTACCACGTCGAAATAGCGGGACTGCAATTTTTCGGTAATCGGGCCACGCGAACCAGTGCCAATTTTACGGCCATCCAGTTCGCGAATCGGTGTGACTTCGGCCGCGGTACCGGTGAAGAAGGCTTCATCCGCCACATACACTTCGTCGCGGGTGATTCGCTTCTCACGCACTTCCAGACCGGCTTCTTCGGCCAGGGTAAAAATCGTTTTACGGGTGATGCCGTCCAGCGCCGAGGTCAGCTCCGGCGTATAAATGACACCCTTGCGAACAACAAAAATGTTCTCGCCGCTGCCTTCGGCTACATACCCGTCCACATCGAGCAACAGGGCCTCGTCATAACCGTCACGCATGGCTTCCTGTAAGGCCAGCATGGAATTCATGTAATTGCCATTCGCCTTGGCCTTGCACATGGTGATGTTGACATGATGACGCGTGAACGAAGAGGTCTTGATGCGAATCCCTTTTTGCATGTTTTCCGCACCCAGGTAGGCACCCCATTCCCAGGCGGCGACGATGGTATGAACTTTGAGATTATCCGCACGCAGCCCCATGCCTTCAGCGCCGTAAAAACACATCGGGCGAATATAGGCGCTGTCCAGGTTGTTGTCCCGCACGGCGGCCTTTTGTGCTTCGTTAATGGTGTCACGATCGAAGGGGATCTGCATGCCAAGAATATGGGCGGATTCAAACAGGCGCTCGGTATGCTCGGCCAGACGGAAGATCGCCGTACCCTGATCCGCGTGATAGGCGCGTACACCTTCGAACACGCCCATACCATAATGCAGGGTGTGAGTTAACACATGGACCTGGGCTTCACGCCAGGGCACCATTTCACCATCAAACCAGATCAGTCCATCTCGATCGGACATCGACATACTTGCTTATTCCTCTTGTTTAGCTTCCAACCACGTAGACCAGATGCGCCTCACCCCGGCACGCTGTTTCACAAACTCGCTATCAGGCACGACCGTAGAGGCCTCCTGCAGTTTGAGTCTGTGGATACGACCGCGATAAGTACGGTAGGTCTCACTCAAGAATTCCGCATCCTGCCGGGTCATGACGCCGGTACTGGCCAGTTCATCAAGCAGGCGAATATTGTCCGTCCACTTCATTAACACCGGGTACTGGTGAGCCCAGGCAAGAACCCCGTATTGCACCATAAATTCAATATCAACGATACCTCCGGGGCTGTGTTTCAGGTCAAACTCACCGGGTTTGGTTTTGCACAGTGCGGTACGCATCTTGTGTCGCATGGTCAGGACTTCTTCACGCAGGGTTTTACTGTCCCGTGGCTGCGCCAGCACCGTCTGACGTATTGATTCAAACCGTGTCGCGATAGCCGAATCGCCGGCGACAACCCGGGCCCGCACCAGCGCCTGGTGCTCCCAGGTCCAGGCCTTGTCCTGCTGATAGGCCTGGTAGGCCGTCAGACTGCTGACCAGCATGCCGGCGGCCCCGTCGGGGCGCAGCCGCATGTCGATCTCATACAGAATGCCTGCCGGTGTCATGGCGGTCAGAATGTGCATCATGCGTTGCCCCAGGCGAGCAAAAAACACCCCCAGTGGCACAGGCCTGGCACCCGTGGTTTGCAGGTTCTCCGATTCGCCACTGTGCAAAAACACCAGATCCAGATCCGAGCCGTAGCCCAGCTCCAGCCCGCCCAGCTTGCCGTAGGCAATCACGGCAAAGCCACTGTCACAGACCTCGCCGTCGCTGGTACAGACCGGCCGGCCGTGTTTTTCTACCAAATGGTCCCAGGCGAGGTTCAGGGTCTCTTGCAGGACCACTTCCGCGATCCAGCTCAAGTGATCACTCACTTTCATCAGCGGCAAATAACCATGCAAATCCGCCGCGGCTACACGTAATACATGGGTATGTTTGAAATGTCGCAAGGCATGCATGGCCTGTTCTTCATCGTCACCCACTTCCTGCATGCGGCGCTGTAATTCTTCCGCCAGATGCGCCCGATCAGGTGGTGCGAACAGCGTAGTGGTGTTTAGCAGGTCATCCAGCAACATCGGGTGCTGACTCAGATAATGGGTGATCCAGGGACTGGCCTCGCATAACCGAATCAGCCGTGACAGGGCCAGCGGGTTTTCCATTAGCAGCACCAGATACACCGAGCGCTGCATGATGGCCTCGATCACCTGCAGGCTGCGTAACAGGGCCACGGCAGGTTCAGCGAGATTTTTACTGGCACTAATCAGGACCGGCATGAGTTTATCCAGTCGCTCACGACCCCGGGCTGATAATTTCTGGTAGCGACGGCTGCCATGCAGGGATTTGATTCGGCGCCATAACTCGTCCACCTGTTCAAAGCCCAGTTCCTGTAACTGCTCGATCGCCTCCTCATCATCGAGCTCGCCCAGCCACAGAGGCGTGATCACCAGTGTGTCTTCGTTGGCCTGTTCCTGTGGCGCTTCGAACACCTGTTCAAAGTGTTCGTGCACATTGATTCGGTGCAACATCAGGGCCTGCTCGTAGGATGACCAGTCTTCATATCCCATACTCACCGCCAGCCGTAACTGCCCGGTTTCATCATCCGGCAGGACATGGGTCTGTTGATCGCGAAATGCCTGCACGCGGTGTTCGGTGCGGCGTAAAAAGTCATAGGCCTCGCTGAGCTGCCTGACCACGAACTCCGGTAATACCTGCATGGACTGCAAATTGCGCAGCACACTAAGAATCGAGCGCTGTTGTAACTCGGTGTCGCGGCCGCCGCGAATGAGCTGAAAGACCTGGCCGATGAATTCAATTTCCCGAATACCGCCGGCACCCACCTTGATATTCTGTTCCTTGCCCTTGCGCTGTACCTCTTTCTGAATCATGGCTTTCATTTCGCGCAGCGAGGCATAGGCGCCGTAATCGACATAGCGCCGGTAGATAAATGGCCGCAGCATGGCCATCAACTCCTTGCCGGACTCGCGATCACCGGCGATGACCCTGGCCTTGATCATCGCGTAGCGTTCCCATTCCCGGCCATGTATCTGGTAGTAATCTTCCATGGCGGCAAAACTGGCCACCAGCGGGCCGCTGTCTCCAAACGGTCGCAGGCGCATGTCGACGCGAAACACAAATCCGTCTTCGGTCTGTTTGGACAAACTGGCATTGAGCTGCTGACCCAGTTTGGTAAAGAACTCGGCGTTACTGATAACGCGAGGACCGCCCTGCGTGTCACCATCTTCCGGATAGGCAAAAATCAGGTCGATATCGGAGGACAGGTTTAACTCGTGTGCGCCGAGTTTGCCCATGCCGATCACCACCAGATGTTGAGGAACGCCGTCCTTGTTAACGGGTGTACCAAAACGATCGGCCAGCCACTGATGGTGGAGCGCAAGCGCAAAGTCGGTGCAGGCTTCCGCCAGGTGTGACAGGTCACGCATGACTTCCGGTAAATCGGCTTTGCCGGTCAGGTCCCGCCAGATAATGCGCACCATTTCGCGATGACGAAAGCGGCGTAAATACGGAATCAGTTCCGTCTGGCTGGTTAAGCTGTCCTGGCCCTGCCGCAGGCGCTGCGTATAGGTTTGATCGGTATAGGCGTTATCCAGGTCACCACTGTCAAACAGTTCAACAAACCGATCCGGAAAGCGAATACATTGCCGCGCCACGTATTCACTGCAGGCAAACACAAACGGGATGTCCGTCTGAATTGCTTCAGGTATGTTCCGATCACCCGTCACATCACGCCAGTCATCGAGTAACTGTTGAGTCTCAGACAGCAGGGTATCGGGCAGCGTCATTGTTTTGATGTTGTTGCTCACCGGAACAGAGTATACGGAAAAACAAAAAGCCCCGCAGAGCGGGGCTTTAAGTAAGGACGTTCTGAGCGTGAATCGATATGCGATGGTTGCAAGGCAACCAAGCGACCCGTAGCGGAGCACAAAAAAGCCCTGCATTGCAGGGCTTTTGAAGAATGGTTGTGCTGAAAACGTTCGGACTTGATGTGGCTGCAAGGCAGACAAGGGAACCGCAACGCAGTTTACATATAAGTAAATGAGTAGCGGAAGCCCTTGTCGAACGCCGCAGACACGCAAGTCCGGCGTTTTCAGGCAAGCATTTACATCATGCCGCCCATACCACCCATACCGCCCATACCACCCATATCCGGGGCACCGGCGCCAGCACTATCGTCAGCCGGAATATCTGCCACCATGGCTTCGGTGGTGATCATCAGTCCGGCAACAGACGCGGCATTTTGCAGCGCGGAACGGGTTACCTTGGTCGGGTCCAGAATACCCATCTCAACCATGTCACCGTAGTCGTCGGTAGCGGCGTTGAAACCATAGTTACCTTTGCCTTCAGCGACCTTGTTCAGTACCACTGACGGCTCACCACCGGCATTGGCAACGATCTGACGCAGCGGCTCGGTCATGGCACGACGCGCGATACCGATACCGACGTCCTGATCATGGTTGTCACCCTTGAGCTTACCCAGGCTGGATTCAGCACGCACCAGGGCTACACCACCACCCGGTACCACGCCTTCTTCCACGGCAGCACGGGTTGCATGCAATGCATCTTCAACTCGGGCTTTCTTCTCTTTCATTTCCACCTCGGTCGCGGCACCGACTTTGATGACGGCTACACCGCCAGCCAGTTTGGCAACACGTTCCTGCAGTTTTTCGCGATCGTAGTCAGAAGTGGCTTCCTCGATCTGGGTACGAATCTGCTTGACGCGGGCTTCGATATCGTTGGCTACGCCGGCACCATCGATGATGGTGGTTTCTTCCTTGGTAACCTGAATTTTCTTGGCGGAACCGAGGTCATCCAGGCTGGCTTTTTCCAGACTCAGGCCGACTTCTTCAGAAATCACAGTACCACCGGTCAGCACAGCAATGTCCTGTAACATGGCTTTACGACGGTCACCGAAACCAGGCGCCTTGACGGCAGCCACTTTCACGATACCGCGAATGGTGTTGACCACCAGCGTTGCCAGGGCTTCACCTTCAACGTCTTCGGCAATAATCAGCAACGGCTTGCCGGATTTGGCCACGCCTTCGAGTACCGGCAGCAGGTCACGGATATTGGAGATTTTCTTGTCGTACAGCAGGATGTACGGGTCTTCCAGTTCGGCACTCATGCTTTGCTGGTTGTTTACGAAGTAAGGTGACAGGTAACCGCGATCGAACTGCATACCTTCAACCACGTCCAGTTCGTTTTGCAGACCGGAGCCTTCTTCGACAGTAATAACGCCTTCCTTACCGACCTTGTCCATGGCATCGGCAATAATTGAGCCGATCTCTTCGTCAGAGTTGGCGGAGATGGTACCGACCTGGGCGATGGCCTTGCTGTCGGAGCAGGGCTTGGACATCTTCTTCAGTTCTTCAACCGCAGCGATGACGGCCTTATCGATACCACGCTTGAGATCCATTGGATTCATGCCGGCGGCTACGGCCTTCATGCCTTCGGTCAGGATGGATTGCGCCAGTACAGTCGCAGTCGTGGTACCGTCACCGGCTACATCAGAAGTCTGGGAAGAGACTTCCTTGACCATCTGCGCACCCATGTTTTCGAACTTGTCTTTGAGTTCGATTTCCTTGGCCACGGAAACACCATCCTTCGTGATGGTCGGCGCGCCGAAGCTCTTGTCGAGTACGACGTTACGGCCTTTCGGGCCCAGCGTTACCTTGACGGCATTGGCCAGGGTATTAACGCCCTTGAGCATACGCTGGCGGGCATCATCAGAAAATTTCACTTCTTTTGCACTCATTGCTTAATTCCTCTTGTTCAAATTGGCTGTGTGCGGATTAACCTTCCAGGACACCCATAATGTCTTCTTCGCGCAGGACCAACAGTTCTTCACCATCGATCTTGACTTCGTTGCCGGCATACTTGCCAAACAACACTTTGTCACCGGCCTTCACATCCAGGGCACGAACTTCACCGTTTTCCAGGATTTTGCCATTACCTACAGCGACGATTTCGCCCTGAATCGGCTTCTCGGTGGCGCTGTCTGGGATCACGATACCACCGGCGGTGGTACGTTCTTCTTCCATGCGACGGACGATCACACGGTCATGTAAAGGACGAATCTTCATTCGTGGTTCTCCTAATAATGTTGTAATTTCAACAGGTTATAAATTCGTTAAGATTAGCGGGGATATTTATCAGCACTCCCCTTTGATGAGTGCTAATAATAGTCATGTGTCCTAGGCTGTCAAGACATCGAACACGCGAATTCCCCTGTTGGGCAGGGATCTGGGGACGGGGCCGCAATTTTCAATAGGTCACTACTGATCATCACGGCGATCAAATTCCCCTTCGATGACATTGGGCTGCTTTGGCTTATCAGTATGCTGGGTGGTATGCATCTGCACGATAAGCCCGCTGCGCTCCAGCAACCACAGGGCGATACCCTTTCGTACGGGCGGAATGAGCAGGATAAATCCGATGCCATCCGTGAAAAATCCCGGTGTCAGCAGTAAAGCGCCGGCAAAAAACAGCATCATGCCTTCCAGCATGCCGGTGGCAGGCACCTGGCCCTGCTGCATCTGGGTCTGGGCCTTTCGCAGCGTCGCGAGACCCTGCTGGCGCAACAGGGCCACCCCCACGACGGCGGTGAAAATAATCAACAAAATAGTATTCAGGGCACCGATCGCGGCGCCGACTTTGATAAACAGGTAGATCTCGACAAGGGGAATGGCGATAAACAGGGCCAGTCCGAGGGGGAATAAACGCATGACGGGTTGTGTCCTTTAGGATTTAATTTGGTATCTTTGGGCCCATGGAGGAGATTTCAAGCCCATACCGGCTGGTGCTGACTACAATCGGCAACGAGCAGGACGCTCACGATCTTGCCCAGCAACTGGTCAACCAGGGGCTGGCCGCGTGCGTGAATGTTTTGCCCAGAATGCGGTCCTATTACAAATGGAAAGGTAAGCCGGAACAGGGTGACGAGCACCAGCTTGTGATAAAAGCCCGTGCTGAACAGGTAGAGACACTTATCGACACGATCGCAGCAAATCACCCTTATGAACTTCCGGAAATCCTCGTAGTCCCAATTGCCGGCGGTCTGACCGCCTACTTAAACTGGATAACTGAATCGGTGTACCCACATGACGAAAATTAAAACAATATTCCTGTCAGTTCTGCTAAGCCTGTTACTCCCCACAATGGTCACAGCATCAGAACCGCTGCCACCCGAAGAGGCCTTTAAATTCAACGCCGTAGTAGATGGTAAAACCATTCGCGCCACCTGGACTGCCGCCGACGACTACTACATCTATCGCGACAAGATCCGCTTCGAGACCAAAACCCCGGGTGTAGAACTGGGTACCCCCGACATTCCTAAAGGCAAGCTCAAGCACGGTATTCGACCCGATGGTACCGAAGGCGAAGTCGAAACCTTCATGAAGTCTGTCACTATCACGATTCCGATTAAAAGCAGCCCCGCTGGCGAAATGACCCTGATTGGACATAGCCAGGGCTGTGCAGAATCACTGGGTATCTGTTACCCGCCGCAAAAACGTGAAGCCAAACTCACGCTGGCCGCCGCTTCCACCAGTGCTGTTGGCAGTATCAGTGATCTGAGTGCGCAACTTGGCCTGGGTAATGCCATGAGCGGTAACGAGCCGTTACCGCCGGATCAGGCCTTTCAATACAGCGCCGTCATGCAGGGTGATGTGCTGGTCGCAACCTGGACCATCGCCAACGACTACTACATGTATAAAGACAAATTCCGCTTTGAATCCAAAACACCGGGCGTGCATTTTGGTGAAGCGAAGATTCCCAAGGGTAAATGGAAACACGGCATTCGTCCGGATGGCACCGAAGGGGACGTCGAGACGTTTATGCAACACGTCAGCATCGAAGTGCCGGTCTTTGCCAACAAAGATGGTGTCACCTCATTTGATTATGTCGCACATGGCCAGGGTTGTGCTGAATCCCTGGGTATCTGCTATCCACCGCTGCCGGTTAAAACGTCGCTGAGCAGCGACACACCGCTGCCGGTGATGATGCATACCGCCACAACGACGACCACCACACCCGCACCGGCCGATGACGGCTTTGTCTCCGAACAGGATAAATCCGCCCAGGTGCTGGCCTCCGGTGAAACCATCGAGATTATGATCTACTTCTTCCTCGGGGGCCTGGCACTGGCTTTCACGGCCTGTATGTATCCCATGATTCCAATCCTGTCGTCCATCATTGTCGGACAGGGACACAAGGTCACGACCGCGCATGCACTGAATCTGTCGCTGTTTTATGTGATTTCCATGGCGATCACATTTGGCATCATGGGCGCGTTGTTTGCCGGCATTGCACAGGGCGTCAATCTGCAGGCCTATTTCCAGAGTCCGTGGGTACTGATTCCGTTCGCGATATTGTTTGTGGCACTGGCCATGTCGATGTTCGGGTTTTATAGCATTCAAATGCCCGCCGGCTTACAGGGCAAGCTCAGTGAAATCAGTAGTCATCAGAAAGGTGGCACTTTCGTTGGCGTCATCATCATGGGTGTGTTATCTGCGCTAATTATCGGGCCCTGCGCCGGACCGGTCATCATCGGTGCACTGGCCTATGCAGCCGCCGAAGGTAATGTTTTTCTAGGTTTCCTTTCCATGTTTATGCTGGGCATCGGTCTGGGTGTGCCGTTGATCTTCGTCGGTGCGAGCCATGGCAAGTTCCTGCCCAAAGCAGGTGGCTGGATGGACACAGTGAAATACGCTGCCGGCGTGATCCTGCTGGCAATTGCCCTGCTGTTCCTGGAACGGGTCAGTTTCATGCCGGCCATGCTGATCATGCTGTTATGGTCAGCTCTGCTGATCATTGCCGGTGTTTACATGGGTGCTATTGACCCGATTAAGGAAGGCGCATCCGGATGGCACAAGTTATGGAAAGGGCTGGGCCTGGTGCTGATTCTTTATGGTGCCTTGGTGATGCTCGGCGGCCTGACCGGCGCGCGCAATGTGAACGATCCCCTGCATGGTTCCAAACTGGTAACCGGCGGTGGTCATGCGCAACAGGAACTGGGTTTCAAACGCATAAAAACCACGCAGGATCTACAGCGTGAACTGGATCTGGCCCAGGCCACCGGTAAATACGTCATGCTCGACTTTTATGCGGACTGGTGTACTTACTGTAAACAGTTCGAAGATTATGTCTTTACTGATCCTGACGTGCAGTCACTGTTAAGTGACTTCATCCTGTTACAGGCCGATGTCACGGCAAACGATGAGCTGGACAAGGGACTGCTGAACAAAACCAGTGTTATTGCACCACCCGCGATTTTATTCTATGGACCGGATGGTGTTGAGAAACGCAAATACCGTATCGTCGGTGTAATGAATGCCAAACAATTTTTAGAGCGCGTTAACCTGATCCTGAAAGGAAACTAGATGTTGTTTTACAAAATGGCCGGCAAGTCGCAGACGGCTATGCTGATACTCGGTGCGGTCATGGTGCTGGCCGGTATCTTCAGTTACAAGTATTACGTCAATCAAAATCAGACCGCGCCCCCATCGACCAGCGGCATCACCGCCAAAACCATCATTGGCCAGCGACGACCCGACTTCAGTATGGTGGATACCGAAGATCAGCGTCGCAGCATGTCAGAATGGGACGGCAAAGTTGTGCTGGTCAACTTCTGGGCCACCTGGTGCCCACCCTGCCGCCGCGAAATTCCGGCGTTTATCAAGCTACAGGAAGACTACCGTGACAAAGGACTGGCCATTGTCGGTATCGCCCTGGACACCCAGCAGGCCGCCGTGGACTTTGTCGACCCGATGGGTATTAACTACCCTATCCTGGTGGGCGAAACCGAGGGTATTGAGCTCACCCAGGACTACGGCAACGAACTGGGCGTCCTGCCATACAGTGTCATCGTCGACAAAAAGGGCATAATTCAGAAAACCTTCCGTCATGAAGTCAGCTACGAAGAGGCCGAGGCCCTGATTAAGCCTTATTTGTGATAATTCTCACATCCTGACTCAATACTGCTCAAAAATTTCGCAAATATGCGGTAAATTAGCGTTGATTTGAGTCGATCATGCCGCTAACTGG
Source organism: uncultured Gammaproteobacteria bacterium (assembly GCA_937967995.1). Taxonomy (GTDB): domain Bacteria; phylum Pseudomonadota; class Gammaproteobacteria; order UBA6429; family Thiohalophilaceae; genus CALBTB01. The sequence continues at coordinate 95,747 of CALBTB010000007.1, read as the reverse complement.
ACAAATCTGAATAAATCGTCCAGAATCTGTACTTTCTTACTTAAAAAAATGCGTTAAAAATAGCGCTAACTTGTCGCGAATTGTCGCGAACGTGATCAATCCAGAATTAAAACTATTATGGCCAGCATCCTCGTAATACACGGACCGAATCTGAACCTGCTTGGGACGCGCGAACCGGAACACTACGGTTCGACCACGCTGCTGGAAATCGATGACCAGCTGGCGGCCATGGCCAGTAAAACCGGCCATACGCTCAAGAGCATACAAAGTAATGCCGAGCACGATCTGGTCGATGCGATTCAGGAGGCCAGCCGCAGCGGCACCGATTACATTATTATCAACCCGGCGGCCTTTACCCATACCAGCGTGGCACTGCGTGATGCCATGGCGGCGGTAAAAATCCCATTCATCGAGGTACACCTGTCCAATATTCACGGCCGCGAAGCATTTCGCCAGCAATCCTATTTTTCTGACCTTGCCGATGGCGTCATCAGTGGCCTTGGCCCGCTGGGCTATCAACTGGCGCTGCAGGCGGCAATCGACAAACTGACAACTTAAATCGCAAGAGAACCAATCATGGATATTCGCAAAGTCAAAAAGTTAATCGAGCTGCTGGAAGAGTCCGGTGTCGCCGAAATTGAAATCAAGGAAGGCGAAGAATCGGTGCGCATTAGTCGCGCCAGCCAGACCCCTGTCATGCAAGCCCCGCAGCAACTCATGGCACCGGTGGCTGCCGCACCGGCTGCACCGGCTCCGGCCGCTGAAACACCGGCAGCGGAATCAGCCGAGCAGGAGCTCAGTGGTCATGTGGTACGTGCACCCATGGTCGGCACGTTCTATCGTGCACCGAGTCCCGGCGCCAAACCTTTTGTTGAAGAAGGCCAGCCGGTCAAGGTCGGTGACACACTGTGTATCATCGAAGCCATGAAACTGTTAAACCAGATCGAAGCCGACAAGTCCGGTGTGGTCAAAGCCATCCTGGTGGAAAACGGTCAGCCGGTTGAATACAACCAGCCGCTGTTTGTCATTGAATAAAACTAAGCAGTACCTCAGGTTATGATTGAAAAGATTCTTATTGCTAATCGTGGCGAAATTGCCCTGCGTATTCTGCGCGCCTGTCGTGAACTGGGCATCAGTACCGTGGCCGTCCATTCCGAAGCGGATCGCGATCAGAAACATGTTCGACTGGCGGATGAGTCCGTGTGTATCGGCCCGGCACCATCGGCAGAAAGTTACCTGAACATTCCGGCTGTGATCAGCGCCGCGGAAGTGACCGACACCGTTGCGATCCATCCCGGCTATGGCTTCTTATCCGAGAACGCCGACTTTGCTGAACGCGTCGAAGAGTGCGGATTCATTTTTATCGGGCCGCGACCGGAAACGATTCGTTTGATGGGCGACAAGGTTTGTGCCATTGCCGCCATGAAAAAAGCCGGTGTCCCCTGTGTTCCCGGATCAGATGGTCCGCTGGGTGATGATGAGGATGAAAACCTGCGTATCGCCCAAGAGATTGGTTACCCCATCATTATCAAAGCCGCCGGTGGTGGTGGTGGCCGAGGTATGCGCGTGGTGCATTCCGAAGCGACTTTGCTTAATGCCATCTCAATGACCAAAGCGGAAGCCGGTGCAGCGTTTAATAATGATGTGGTTTACATGGAAAAATTCCTCGGTAAACCGCGCCATATCGAATTCCAGATCCTTGCCGATGAACATGGCAAGGCCGTGCACCTGGGTGAACGTGACTGTTCCATGCAACGCCGCCACCAGAAAGTCATCGAAGAAGCACCCGCGCCGGGTATCACCAAAGAAATGCGTACGCGTATTGGTGATCGTTGTGCGCAGGCCTGCATCGATATCGGTTACCGCGGTGCCGGCACGTTTGAATTTCTGTATCAGGACGGGGAATTTTATTTCATTGAAATGAACACCCGCATTCAGGTGGAACACCCGGTCACGGAACTGGTAACCGGTGTCGACATCGTGAAGGAACAGATTCGCATTGCTTCCGGAGAAGCGCTCAGTGTTCAGCAAAGTGATGTCACGATGCGCGGCCACGCTATTGAATGTCGTATTAATGCGGAAGACCCGGTCACCTTCATGCCGTCACCCGGCACCATTACGGCTTATCATACGCCCGGTGGTCCCGGCATACGTGTCGACTCGCACATCTATGACGGTTACATGGTACCGCCCTATTACGATTCAATGATCGGCAAAATCATCACTTACGGTGATTCCCGTCAGGCGGCGATGGCCCGTATGCGCATTGCCCTGTCCGAGATCGTCATCGAAGGCATCAAAACCAATATCGCGTTGCATGAAGAGCTGATGCGCGACCCCGGCTTCCAGGCCGGCGGCACGGACATCCATTACCTCGAAAAACGACTCATGGACAAAGCCAGCTGATTGCCTGTCCTGCTGTTGTGCGGACAGGTTGTCAGTATCATTTGTGCGAAGTAATTCGAGTACTATTTCTGCATTTAAAATAAACAACAACAGAAACGCGATTAAACATACCTGGGTGATCACCACACCTTTAAATACCCGATTAGTCATTCTGTCACCTCATCATGTCTGAAGTGCTGGCTGAATATTGATTCGAAACTTGAACATCAGGTGCATCCAGTCCTGCTCCATCTGGATCAGGTTACCGGGTTTCATATTGTCGCGTGATTCGTAAAACCGCAGAGACTGTCGCGTCTTGAGTAAATCACCGTAGCTGTTATAGGCCGAGATGCCCATATCCAGCTCGATTCGGTGACTGTCGATATGCAACATGTCACTGTAAATTGGCCGGCGGATGTTTACCTGTTTTCCAAAGTACATGGTGGTGCGATTGGATATCCACAGCTTGTGTCCGATTTCAATCGCAAACAACCAGGTTGAAATGGGAACACGCCCCGTGTACATCACGGAGTCCAGCGCCACGATGACACGCTGTTTTTCGTCCCGGGTTCGCTTTTCGGCTGGTGCGCTGACCAGACTGGCGGCAGCTTCACCGGCACCAGCCTGATAAGTGCTGGACTGTACATCAAAATACGTAGCGACAGACATGATTTCCCCCTTCATACCGTCCTGAATTATGTTGACTTGTGATCAAGGGTAGGAGAATCGCGCTGCACAACCAGTGAGGAAATACCGAATCACATTGTGAAATATTCACATAGACCGTTTCGCGCAAAGATATTCCTGGCACGTGTAAACGTGTAAGATTGGCCAGCATTATGCCCTGGCTTCAGCTCAAAATTCAGACCACCCGGCAACACGTCGATGCCATTTCAACACTGTTAACCTCGCTGGGTGCCCTGTCAGTGACCTGGCAGGACGCCGCCAATCAACCGCTATTTGAACCGCCGCCCGGTCAGACGCCACTGTGGAGTGACACGCTGATTACCGGCTTATATGAAGCAGGCCAGGATATGCAGCAAATCGGCCGGTTAATCGAGGCGTCTCTGGGGAATATCGTGAACCACCTGCGCGTGGAAATCCTGGAGGACAAGGACTGGGTGCGGGAGTGGATGGAACACTATGCGCCCATGCAATTCGGCCAGGACCTGTGGATTGTGCCATCCCATCACACACCACCCCGACCAGACGCGGTGAACATTCTGCTCGACCCGGGTCTGGCATTTGGCACCGGTACCCACCCCACGACAGCCATGTGCCTGACCTGGCTGGCAACACATCCACCGACCGGTAAACAGGTCACGGACTACGGCTGTGGTTCAGGCATACTGGCAATTGCAGCCGCCAAGCTGGGTGCCAACGAGGTGTATGCGGTGGACAATGACCCACAGGCGTTACTGGCCACACGCGACAATGCCCGCCAGAACGGCGTCGACGCTATAATATTAGTAATGGGTGTCCATGATGAACCCGTTCCTGACTGCGATGTGCTGGTTGCCAACATCCTGTCCGGCCCGTTACAGATACTGGCGAAAGCTTTTTCGGAAATTCTGCGCCCGGGTGGTAAAATAGCCCTCTCCGGAATCCTGAAAGAGCAAGCCGACGACGTCATGCATGCCTATGCCCCGTGGTTTAACTTGCAGATCAGCCAACAGCAAGAGGAATGGGTCCTGTTAACCGGCCAGCGCCACGCACACTGAATTAACGACCGTAGCCAACACCATGTATACCCAATGCCCGCATTGCCAGACCACTTTTAGAATTGCCGACGCCCATCTCAAAGCGGCCAAGGGCATGGTACGTTGCGGCAGTTGCCAGTCTATTTTTGATGCGCGCGCACACCTCTCCCATGGTGTACCGGAAGACAGCGCGCCGGAAAAACCCAAACCCGCCAGCCCGGTGGCAAAACCTGCACCAGTTCCAGAACCTCCTCCGGTTCCGAAACCAGCCCCGCAGGTACCGGAGACACCGGCCTTTGAAGAGGATGAGTTTGAACACATTGACCTGTCTGCCGTCCCGGATCGCTCAAATGCGCCCGACCAGTCAGGCTTCATGGAATCCATTTTTGAGGAAAATTCGCCATACAATAACCTTGATGAAATGGGCAAGATCAGTATTCCCGGTGATATCAATCCCACCGATTCCTTTGTCGGACTCCCGCCAAAGAGCGAAGATCTTGAGATACAGGAACCCGAAGAAACCAATCCTTACGCGGATACGGAATCAACCGAACTTCCGGCCAGTACCTCCGAGCGTTCAGCCATTAATGAACTGTACCTGTCTGCTGAAAATCAGATTAATAATGACGAGCAACTGGCAAATAACATCGAGGAACTGCTGTCGTATGCATCCAGCCTTGATGAGGAAAAAGATCCTTCAGACATCAGTCGACTGGACATGAAACCGGATCTGGCTGATCTGGAAAGTTTTGAATCCGAACTGGACAACATTGAATTGATGCCACCGGAACAGGAAGACACGGCGGCTGTTGCTCCCGAACCCAAACCTGAACCGGAACCAGAGCGAACATCAAAACCAGAAACCAGATCGAAGACTAAACCGGATAGCGAAAGCGCCCGCTCACGGGAAACTGAACCCGCAGTCGAATTAGAGCTGGAAGAAAACGAATTGCCCTCGCCGGAATTTGATATTCCCAAGGCGCTGCGAAGTTCGTTTGAAAAATTTGATGCGCCGAAACGACCTATCGGCCTGTCGATCGCAATGGTGCTGTTAATCCTGGTGTTGTTTGGTGGTTTTCTTTTTCAACTGATCTTCTTCCGCAGCTATGAGCTGGCCAATCAGATACCACAGCTGGCACCGGTATTGACTGACATCTGCCAGAGCCTGCCCTGTCGTTATTCAGGCTCGATGGATGTAACTAAAATTGAATTACAGAGCCGGGATGTTCGCAGTCATCCATCACAGAAAAATGCCCTGCTCATCAGCGCCGCATTCATCAATCAGGCAGACTACCATCAACCATATCCGACTATTGCAATCAGGTTATCTGATCTGAGCGGCCATGTTGTGGCAATGCGCCATTTTCGGCCCGAGGAGTACCTGGACAAGATGTACAGCAAATTCCTGCTTATGGAACCAGGCACACCGGTACACATCACGCTGGCGGTACTGGATCCGGGTGACGATGCAATCAATTTTGATTTCAGCTTTCTGTAAGGATTCCTTCGTACACATCACAAAATCGGGCGCAATTCGACCTTTAAACACTCAGCCCCAGCAGGTATGATTATCCACCGTTTTTAAGCAGGATATTACATCCAACCGTTCCCAGTACTTATGCAAATCGGCCCTTACACCCTGAACAATCGACTCGTGCTGGCCCCAATGGCCGGCGTGACAGATCGCCCGTTTCGTCAGTTGTGCAAACAGCTCGGTGCCGGTATGGCGGTTTCAGAAATGGTGTCGTCGAACTCATTACTATGGGGCAGCGAGAAGACCAAACGCCGCGCCAATCATGACGGCGAAACCGAACCGAAATCGGTGCAAATTGCAGGCACCGATCCGGCGATGATGGCAGAGGCAGCAAAGCACAACGCGGACAACGGTGCACAACTCATTGATATCAACATGGGCTGTCCCGCCAAGAAAGTCTGCAATGTCATGGCCGGTTCGGCACTATTGCAAAATGAACCCCTTGTTGATCAAATTCTTAACGCCGTCGTCAGGGCAGTCGACATTCCGGTCACACTGAAAATTCGAACGGGTTGGGATACAGCACATCGCAATGCACCGACGGTAGCAAAAATTGCGGAACAGGCCGGTATTCAGGCGCTGGCGATACATGGTCGCACTCGCGCCTGTCAATACAGGGGTGAGGCTGAGTACGACACAATCGCTGAAGTCAAGCAAAAAATTAGCATTCCGGTCATCGCAAATGGCGATATTACTACACCCGAGAAAGCAAAGTTTGTGTTAGAGTATACGGACGCTGACGCGGTCATGATAGGTCGCGCAGCACAGGGACGGCCCTGGATCTTTCGTGAAATTCAACATTTTCTGGAAACAGGTGAACATCTGCCTGAACCATCAAATACCGAAGTTCGCGATATCCTGATAGGACATTTAAACAACTTATATGACTTTTACGGTGAATTCACTGGCGTACGAATCGCCCGCAAGCATATAAGCTGGTATAGCAAAGGCCATCCACACGGCGCTGCATTTAGACAGGCAGTGAATCGTGTTGAGACGGCACAAGAGCAACTTGAAATGACCCTTAACTTTTTTAATAACCTACAGCCCAGGGAGGAGTTAGCAGCATGACGGATTCGGTCGTGGCAATACCTGTGGATGAAAACCAGGAACAAACCAACCGTCCCCAGACTACCTTACGCGATAGCGTTAAACAGACAATGGAAGCTTATCTTAAGCAATTGGATGGACACTCAACGGGGCAACTGTACCAAATGTTTCAGCAAGAGGTTGAAACACCTTTACTGGAAACAGTAATGGCTTATGTACGCGGCAATCAGAGCAAGGCTGCCGAACTCTTGGGTATCAATCGCGGTACACTAAGAAAAAAACTAAAAATGTACGGCTTGCATCAGTAAGCAAATAAATAACGCATAAGGGGATGGACTTGTGGTTTGCCACGTTCATCCCCTGTGTATTTTCACTTCAGCATTTCACTCAATTTGACAGGATTCGATCATGAACAGGATCCAGCGCGCCCTGATCAGCGTTTCGGATAAATCAGGTATTGTCGATTTCGCCCGACAGCTACATTCCGAATTCAGGATAGAAATACTTTCCACCGGCGGCACCGCAAAATTACTCAGCGACAACGACATTCCCGTCATTGAAGTGTCCGATCACACCGGTTTCCCGGAAATGATGGACGGCCGCGTCAAGACATTGCATCCAAAGATTCATGGTGGATTATTAGGCCGTCGTGGCACGGATGACGCTGTCATGTCTGAACACGGCATCGCGCCCATCGACCTGGTTGTCGTCAACCTGTATCCGTTTGTTCAAACCGTGGCGAAACCGGATTGTGATCTGGCTACCGCGATTGAAAATATTGATATCGGCGGCCCGACCATGTTGCGTTCCGCGGCCAAGAACCATCGCGATGTCACGGTTGTCGTCAATGCCAGTGACTACGAGCGTGTGCTTGCGTCCATGCGCAGTAACAACGGTGCAGCGGATGATGCGCTTCGTTATGACCTGGCGGTAAAAGTATTTGAACACACCGCTCAATATGACGGCGCAATTGCCAATTATCTCGGTGGTATTAACAGCGATGGAACGCGTGATCCCTTCCCGCGCACATTCAACACCCAGTACAGAAAAGCGCAGGCCATGCGTTACGGTGAAAACCCGCACCAGGCCGCGGCCTTTTATGTAGAAGACACACAAAGCCAGGCGAGTATCGCCACCGCCCGGCAATTACAGGGCAAGGAACTGTCCTTTAACAATATCGGTGATACCGATGCGGCACTGGAGTGCGTCAAACAATTTAACGACGGACCGACCTGTGTCATCGTCAAACACACCAACCCATGTGGGGTTGCTGCTGGCAGCTCACTGCTCGATGCCTATGACCGTGCCTACCAGACCGATCCGGAATCGGCGTTTGGTGGCATCATCGCCTTCAACCAGGAACTGGATGGTGATACCGCCAAAGCGATCGTCGATCGACAGTTTGTCGAAGTCATCATTGCACCCACCGTCAGTCAGTCAGCGGTCAGCGCGGTCAGTGAAAAAAAGAATGTACGCTTACTGGAATGCGGTAGCTGGTCGGAAGACACCACACCACGCCTGGATCTGAAACGCGTTAACGGCGGATTGCTGGTGCAGGATGCGGATCTGAAGTTATACGATCAATTAAAAACAGTGACCGATCGCGCCCCCAGCGATGAGGAAATGCAGGACCTGTTGTTTGCCTGGAAGGTCAGCAAGTTCGTGAAGTCCAACGCCATTGTTTACGGTAAAAACAATATGACCATCGGCGTTGGTGCCGGGCAGATGAGCCGGGTCAATTCAGCCCGCATAGCTGCTATCAAGGCCGAGCATGCCGGCCTGGAAGTCAAAGGCGCGGTGATGGCATCGGATGCCTTTTTCCCTTTTCGTGATGGAATCGATCAGGCGGCACAGGCAGGTATCACCGCCGTGATACAACCCGGTGGTTCCATGCGTGATGAAGAAGTCATCGCGGCCGCCAACGAACATGGCATGGCGATGGTGTTTACCGGCATGCGTCACTTTCGGCATTGATACTTATATAAAAGGCACAATCCATGAACGTGTTAATTGTTGGCAGTGGCGGACGCGAACATGCGCTGGCCTGGAAAGCCGCTCAGTCTTCAGATGTTCAAAAGGTTTACGTCGCACCGGGTAATGCCGGTACTGCCATGGAAGACAAATGCGAGAATGTGCCGATTGGCGCGGAAGATATTCAGTCACTGCTGCATTTCGCCAAACAGGCGCAAATCGATCTGACCATCATTGGTCCGGAAGCCCCGTTGGTGGTCGGCATCGTGGATGAATTTACGACACAGGGACTGCGTTGTTTCGGCCCGACCAGAGGCGCTGCCCAACTGGAAGGTTCCAAGGCCTTTACCAAGGATTTTCTGGCCCGCCACAATATTCCAACCGCCGCCTATCAAAATTTCACTGACATCGAACCGGCGATTGCTTACATAAAACAACAGGGTGCGCCGATCGTCGTTAAGGCCGATGGCCTGGCCGCCGGCAAAGGTGTCATCGTGGCAATGACGCAAGAGGAAGCCATCACTGCGGTGCAGGATATGCTGGCGGGTAATGCATTTGGCGACGCCGGACACCGCGTCGTCATTGAAGAATTTCTGGATGGTGAGGAAGCCAGTTTTATCTGCATGGTCGATGGCGAACACATTCTGCCGATGGCCAGCAGTCAGGATCATAAACGCGTCGGTGATGGTGACACGGGACTGAATACCGGTGGCATGGGTGCCTATTCACCGGCACCGATCGTCAGCGCACAAATTCATGAACGCATTATGCGCGAAGTCATTGAACCGACCGTGCGCGGCATGGCACAGGAAGGCAATGCGTACACCGGCTTTTTGTACGCCGGTCTGATGATCATGGCCGACGGCGCTCCCAAAGTAATCGAATACAACGTCCGCTTCGGTGATCCCGAAACCCAGCCAATCATGTTGCGCCTGCAATCGGATCTGGTGGCGCTATGTAATGCGGCGCTTGATAAAAAGCTCGATCAGACCAGCGCCGATTGGGATTCGCGTGCATCGCTGGGCGTGGTGATGGCGGCCGGTGGTTATCCCGGCAGTTATGCCAAGGGTGAGGTTATCAGCGGTGTTGATTCAGCAAACATAATCGATGACGTGAAAGTCTTTCATGCCGGCACGGCACAAAAGGATGGACAGATTGTCACCGCCGGTGGACGCGTGTTGTGTGTAACGGCACTGGGTGACAGCGTGAGTGAAGCACAGCAACGGGCCTATGCGCGTGTGCAGGGCATAAGCTGGAAAGATGCCTATTTTCGTACTGATATCGGTTACCGCGCCATAGCCCGCGAACAGGGCTGACGCACACCACACCTGCCATTACACGATCCCGGCGCCTGTGATCAAGGGTTACACCGATGGGTGTTTTCAGTACAATAGGCGGCTCGATTTCTGGGGGACCGGATAAAAAATAGCGTAAAAACAAGCGCTTATCTGAGTCTGAACACCATTTTCATTCGTTTTCAGGAGAACATCATGTCTGCTAAACACCCGGTCATTGCCGTCACGGGTTCCTCGGGTGCCGGAACCACGACCGTGAAAAATGCCTTTGAGCACATCTTTTTCCGTGAAAAGATCAATCCGCTCATCGTCGAGGGCGACAGCTATCATCGTTACGATCGCCAGTCCATGAAAAAGGCCATTGATGAGTATGCCGCCAAGGGCAAACAGCTGAGTCACTTTGGTCCGGAATCCAATCATTTCGATACCCTGGCAGAAACCTTTGAGACGTATGGTAAAACCGGCAAATGTAAACGCCGCTACTATCTGCATAGCGAAGAAGAAGCCGACCTGCACAACGCCCGGTTAAATACCAAGCTGGGGCCGGGTGAATTCACGCCGTGGGAAGACATAAAAGAAGATACCGACCTGCTGTTTTATGAAGGACTGCACGGCGGTGTGGTGGCCGGTGATGTGGATGTCGCCAAGCATACTGATCTGCTTGTCGGTGTTGTCCCCATCGTCAACCTGGAATGGATTCAGAAGATTCACCGTGACAATGCCCAGCGCGGTTATTCCGCCGAAGCCATTGTGGATACCATTCTGCGTCGTATGGAAGACTATGTGCATTACATTACGCCACAGTTCTCCAAAACGGATATCAACTTTCAGCGAGTCCCGACCGTGGATACGTCAAACCCGTTTATCGCACGTGATATTCCAACACCGGATGAAAGCTTTATCGTGATTCGCTTCCGTAAACCGGATGGCATCGATTTCCCTTACCTGCTCAACATGATCACCGATTCGTTCATGTCCCGGCCAAATACCATTGTTGTCCCGGGTGGTAAAATGGGATTTGCCATGGAACTGGTTCTCAACCCGATTATTCATGACCTGATTGAACGTAAGAAAAAGGGTTGATTATTCAGCAGCAACATAAAGAAGCCGGGTTCGCCCGGCTTTTTTTTTCGTAATAGGATTATAATACCGGCATGGAGACATTTTTACTCGCACACTCGGACAAATCAGACTGGCGTCAGGCCGTCGAAGATTGTCTGGAACAGATCGGAAATCTGCCGCCGGAAGCCAGTCTCGGATTTCTGTATGTCACTGACATTCATGCCGCAAATCTGGGTGACATCGTACGCACGCTTAAACAGGATAGTCTGCTTGAACACTGGGTCGGCACTATCGGTATGGCGGTAAGTTGCACCCGCCATGAATATTATGAGCAACCGGCCATTGTCATGCTGATCACTGACATTCCGGAGTCCGCGTTTCAGATTTTCACTGCACCCAAAGATATTCAGCAACCCGCTGAGCCGGATGGTCTGCGCGTCGCGGTGGTACATGGTGATCCGCGCAATGGACAAATGCCCAGCCTGATTCAGCAATTGCCGGATTCCATGGGTAACGGCTATTTAATTGGCGGCCTGACTTCATCCAACTCGTATCACTACCAGTTAGCGGACGATATCGTCGAAGGCAGCCTGTCCGGTGTTATGTTCGATGAATCTGTCTCGCTGGTCACCGGACTCACACAGGGCTGCACACCACTGGGGCCGGTGCATGAATTAACCGAGTCAGACAGTAATATTGCTATTACCATCGATAAACGACCGGCACTGGATGTCATGAAAGAAGACATCGGTGAAGTGCTGGCGCGGGATCTCAATCGCATCGGTGGCTATATTTTTGCCGGTTTCCCGGTTGCCGATTCGGATACCGGTGACTACCTGGTACGCAATTTAATGGGTATTGATCCCAACTCCGGTGCCATTGCAATCGGCGAATATCTGCATGCCGGATCATCGATCATGTTCTGCAAGCGTGATGGCAAAACAGCGATAGATGACCTGGAACACATGGTGACAAAATTAAAAAATCGTATCCGCGGAAACATTAAAGGGGGTCTGTATTTTTCCTGCCTCGGACGTGGCCAGCATATGTTTGGTCGTCAACACAGGGAGCTGGAACTGATCGCTGACATTCTGGGCGACATTCCGATTGCCGGCTTTTATGCCAATGGTGAGATAGCAGGAAATCGTCTGTATGGTTACACCGGCATTCTGACACTTTTTCAATAGGGATCATGAAGTATAACGTATTGGGCAATACGGATATTCAGGTCAGTACCATCTGCCTTGGGACCATGACCTGGGGTGAACAAAACACGCAGGCAGAAGCCTTTGCGCAAATGGATTACGCGCTCGAACAGGGTGTAAATTTCTTTGACACCGCCGAACTGTATGCCATTCCACCGCGCGCTGAAACCTATGGTGCAACTGAAACAATCATAGGCAACTGGTTTGCCAGCACCGGCAAACGCAATGATATTATTCTTGCCAGCAAAGTCTGCGGCCCGGGTGCCGACTGGATTCCACATATTCGTAACGGCGGCACACGGCTCGATCGCGTTAATATCGAAAACGCCCTGAATGACAGCTTGAAACGTCTGCAAACCGATTATATCGATCTCTATCAGTTACACTGGCCGGACAGGAAAACCAATTACTTCGGTCATCTTGGATATGTCCACGAACCGAACGACGATTACGTGCCAATTGAAGTGACGCTGGAAATCCTCAACGATCTCGTGAAGGCGGGTAAGATACGTCACATCGGTTTGTCCAATGAAACACCCTGGGGTGTGATGCAATTTCTCAGGTACAGTGAAAAACATAACTGGCCACGCGTCGTCAGCATACAAAACCCCTACTCCCTGTTGAATCGCACATTTGAAATTGGACTGGCTGAGATAGCCATGCGTGAACACACCGGTCTGTTGGCATATTCGCCTTTAGGTTTTGGCGTCCTGTCCGGTAAATACCTGGATGGACAACAACCGGCAGGCGCGCGCTTAACCAACTGGCCGGACTATACGCGTTATAGTAATCCGCAGGCGATTTCTGCCACAACGGCTTATGTGGAACTGGCCAGGCAACACAGGCTTGATCCGGCACAGATGGCACTGGCTTATATCAATACCAGACAGTTCACAACTGCAACTATTATCGGTGCAACATCCATGTCACAACTGGAAAACAATATTGCCAGCATCGATCTGATCCTGAATGATCAAATACTGGCGGGTATTGAATCGATACATACCACACACCCCAATCCGAGTCCCTGATAATTGTCAATGGAGATGAAAACATGTCAGATTGCCTTTTTTGTAAAATAGTAAATGGTGACATTAACACCGAGCTTGTTTATGAAGATGAGGATGTGGTGGCCTTCAGGGACATCAACCCACAGGCACCGCATCACTACCTGTGCATTCCCAAGAAACACGTCTCGACATTAAACGATATCAGTTCCAATGAAGTGTCGTTGGCGGGAAAACTGGTGGCTGCCGCAGCCAATATCGCCCGGCAACTGGGCGTGGATGAGGATGGTTATCGTGTTGTGATGAACTGCAATGCCAACGGTGGCCAGACCGTCTTTCATATTCACCTGCATTTTCTGGCCGGCCGACAAATGACCTGGCCACCAGGTTAAACGCTACTTGACGAGATCCTGCGCCATTACCTTGATGCCACCGTTTAACACACTGGCATTGATACCACGTTGAACAAGCAGGAACGCCGCTGCACTACTGCGTCGACCGGTGCTGCAATAACAGATATATTGCCGGTCCTTGTCCAGTTCATTTATTCGAATACGTAATTCATGTAACGGGATATTGATCGCCTTGGGTAAACGGGAATAGGCATATTCCTTGGCATGCCGAACATCCAGCCATACTGCTCCCTTGTTAACCCGTTCGCGCGCTTCATCGGGTGAGACGCGATCCACCATGGGGTCCTTGAGCAGGGCATTGAAATTATCCTTGGAAAGCCGCATCAGCATTCCATCACTCTTCATGGTCACCGTCGCATTGCGTTTAACGCCGGATACCAGCGCCTCTTCACCAAAACTCGAACCCGCTTCCAGTGTGGCCAGCTCGACCATACGCGTGACAACAGCTTCACCTTCAGTCAGCACATAATAGTAGTCACCAGAATCACCCTGTTTGACAATGACTTCACCTTCCTCGACCAGAATGGTTTCCATTTTTTCCAGCAACCCCTTGATGTTTGCCGGCGGCATATTCTTGAATGCCATGATATGTCGCATCTTACGAATCCAGGTACGATCTTCATCGGCGGGTTGGGGAGTATCCGGCACTGTGTCTTTTGGCTGGCTGGCGGGTTTTTCTTTCTTGCCCGTCTGTGCCGCTTTTTTCTCGTCAGCTGTTTTCTTCCCAGACTTGTTCGACTCACCGGAATCGGGCTTCGCTTCCTGTTTTGAATCGGTGTCGCCTTGTTCCTGTTGCGCCTCGGCCTCTTCCGATGCCGCCATCTGATCCCACATCATCATGTAGTCAAGTACGCTGTTGTCGATGCGCAGTATCTCGATACGGCCCAACGCTGCGCACGATGCCTGGCGAGGCTGGCTGTCATCGATGGGATAAACCGTTTCCGGTTGCTTGCTGTTCACGACCTTGTCAATTTTTCCGTCCGATGACGATAACTGAACCTCACCTTCGAGCAGGTAAATTGTCTGGTTATCGATATCACCTTCGCGAAATACCATTGCACCGATCGGCATTCTCTCTACATAGGATAATGTGACCAGTTCTTCGAGGCGTTCTTTCGACAGGTTGGAGAGAGGTTCGAGTTTTGCCAGGCGATCTGTCGTTATTGATTTGGCATCATTCATCGAGGCTTATTTCCGCAATTATTATAATGAGTTGAAGTCTAGCATTATTGGGCGACCAATTCAGCGTTTCGACTGTGAGGCGCTTCCCAGAATTCAGTTTAGGCTAAAACTATCACAAATCGGGACGCTAGAATCATGAGCCCCCGGACAATGTTTTATTTAACAATTTTTAACGAAACATTATCCTGAAACGTTAAAGACATTCATTGTATCGACGAAAGAATCAGGATAGTTTTCGTAAAGTACGCAAAAGTCAGAAGGAAACTGGTCATGTCCGCTGCCGACTTGTTCCATGCTCTGCTAGAAAAACAATGCGTCGATTATGAGACTCTGAGTGCACCGGATGCCGTCAGTCTCAGAGAGGATTGGCTGGAACAGACGGTCCCGATTCATAGCGTCAGCAGAATTGCCATGCTGGAAGATGAGCAGGGTTATGTCCTGGCCATGTACCCGGCTGATAACCTGCTTAACCTGGATGCACTGCGTGACATCATGCATCGCAAGCTGCGCTTCGTTGATGCAAGAGATTCCATTTCAACACTCGCCAAGCAACTGCATTCACCCAGTTATGACGTGGAAGGAAATAACCAACTGCAGCTGATTATCGATGAACAACTGACTAACCAGGATTACATCCACTTTGAAGCACCGGCGAGCTGTACCCTGTACAGATTACGCAGCCCGGATCTCGAACAGCTCAGTAACGATATATTAATAGGTGTTATCTTTTCCGAAGCCCGACCTGTACGCCAGTCAACACGTCAGCCTCGCGTGCAAATCAAACAACGCATGGCGAAACTGGATCGCCTGCCGGCCATGCCGGACATGCCCAGTAAAATTCTTGGACTACGCAATAATCCCAACAGTACCATCGATGATCTGGTGGCGATTATTGAAAATGATATGTCGCTTTCCGCGCAGATCATTCGTTATTCAAATTCTGCCGTGTTCAATAATAGTGAACCTGTCACCTCTCTGAAGGATGCGATTTTCAGGGTGCTGGGTTATGACACAGTCCTGCATATTTCACTCGGTTATGCGCTGGGGCGGGTATTTAAACTGCCGGCACAAGGGCCACTGGGACAGGAAAATTTCTGGCAACACTCAACTTATAGTGCTGCTCTGGTACAGCATCTTGCTACCGCCATGCCGGCCGAAGGTCGACCCAAACCCGGTATTGCCTATCTGTGCGGCCTGTTACATGACATTGGTTTTCTGGTGCTGAACCTCTTTTTCCGTAACGAACACGCCTGGCTCAACAAGATGATCGCGGCCCACCCGGACAAGTCTGTCCTGGAAATGGAGCAGCGCCTGCTGGGTGTCAGTCATAATGAACTGGGTAAATGGCTGATGCAGGAATGGAATGTACCGGAAGAAATCTGTGTGACGGTGGCCGAACACCATAACCTGAACTACGCCGGTCCCCACGCGAAATATGCCCTGCTGGTCAACCTGTCCGAGCGGTTACTGAAAATGCATGGCATGTCGGATAGCGATACCGACGACATACCCCAACACCTGCTAGAAGTACTTGGACTCGATGAAGAGGAAGTGCTCGTGATTACCGATGAAGTTCTGCAGAGTGGCGATACGTTCCGGGAAATGGCAACGGCCATTTCAGCCTGAGTTTATACCCGTAAGCCACCCAGCTTTTTCATCGCCTGATATCGGTGCCAGATGACACCGATAAAAAAACCTAACAATCCCAGAAGAATGTATGTGGAAATTTCCCAGACGCTGGTGGAATCATCCTGCCCCTGTTGAGCGCGGGCCATCGCCAGTTGCAGTTCCGTATTACTGTCCCTGATTTTGTCGAGTTCCTGACGCAGGACTTTGTTGGCCGCTTCCGTGTTCCTGATTACCTCATCGTATTTGCTACTGCGTTGCTTTAACGCATCAAATTCCTTACGTAATGATTCGAGCTGAATCTGCGCCGGTGGATTCTGACGGGTGTAACTGGCCTTGATCCAGCCCTCGAGTCCATTGTCAGTGCGAATTCGAAGATGGTCGCCGCGCCTTTCCAGCACCTCCAGCTTGGTACCGGTGACGACGACGCCGATTGGCGACACACTGTTTGTCGGTTCAGGGCGCACACCCACGCGTAAAGTATCATTGATCCAGACAGTTTCAGCCTGCGCCTGCCAGGCCATCAGCAGTAACAGCCCGACCAGTAATTGTCGTGAGATATTCAGCATCATGCTCTTATATCGGCAAGCAATTCAGTGACTTGATACACCTCTTTCAGTCTATCGCTATTTTCGACAATATCAATCCTGGTCGCGCAGGCTTTCGGTATCGACATACAGCGTACTGCCATCCTGAACGATAGTGAGAGGCTGAAGTAACGCTCCCAGACAGGGGCCACGAATACACAGGCCTGTGTTTGGTTCAAACAGGGCACCGTGCATACTGCACTGCACATAACATCCCTGCAGATCCAGAAAGATATCCGGTTGCCAGTTCAGGTTGACACCGGTATGCGGACAACGATTTCGATAAGCATAAAACTGCCCATGCCAGTTGATAACAAACCCATCTATTGCGCCGGACCTGAGTTTGAAACCGTGGCACTGGCCATGTTTGAGACTATTCACCTCGATCACCCGTTCATATTCAGACCGGTCTGGCATCAGTCACCTGTATAAACAACAATTTCCCGGCGGGCAATTTCGTGACGGTGTTCCCACAGATATATCCCCTGCCAGGTTCCCAGTGTCAGTTTACCGTGCTGAATGGGAATGCTGAGCGAGGTTGCGGTCAGTGCCGCCTTGATGTGTGCCGGCATATCATCAGGCCCCTCCAGCGTATGTGTGTAGAGGCTGTCATTTTCCGGGACAAGGCGGTTCAACCAAGTCTCCAGATCATGCCGTGCAGATGGATCGGCATTTTCCTGAACCAGCAGGCTGGCCGACGTGTGACGAATAAACAGGGTGCATATGCCAGAATCCAGACCGGCTTTTGCAACAATCTTCTCGACACCGGCGGTAATCATATGCAGGCCCTGACCGTTAACTTTTACTTGCAATGTTTCTACCATTTGTGATCACCAACATGCATCTGAGACTGTATTTTAAGGGGTTTTTACACTTTTTTTTATAAAAAAATTGAATTTTTGACTCCAATTATCTTAAGATTATGCTATTGTAACAGGAATAAAAGCTAGCTTAGCTGTTTGTAATTTACACCTAACCAACCCTTTCAGGAGTTATCCGAATGGCAACAAAGAAAAAGAAGGCGAAGAAAAAGGCGGCAGCCAAAAAAGCTGCTCCGGTTAAAACCATCAAGGAGCCAATGACCAAGTCACAGCTCTACACAACCATCGCTGAACGTACAGATATGAAAAAGAAAGATATTGTCGCGGTTTTTGATGAACTGACCAATATCATCAACGGCCACGTCAAGCGCAACGGTGCGGGCATTTTCACGATGCCGGGCCTGTGCAAGATCAAGGTTGTTCGCAAACCGGCAACCAAGGCGCGTAAAGGTATCAATCCGTTTACTGGCGAACCCACCATTTTCAAAGCCAAACCGGCTCGTAACGTCGTCAAGATTCTGGCGTTGAAAGCACTCAAGGAAATGGTCAATTAATGATCGCAAATCGGGGCCGTTACGGCCCCGATTCATTTCTGCACTGCCTTTTCACGGCAGCATCGTTTCTAAATGACGTATGTGCTCAATTTCATGGTGTATGTACGCTCCCTGACCCGCTCTGACCCGCTTCTGATGTAACTGCGATCCAAATTGCGTTGTCATCACCGTTGTCATACCGACAGCATGTGCACCCGTAAATTCATCACTGCCACCATCTCCCACAAACAGGCTTAAACCCGGGCTGTCCCCCAAAACCTGAAACGCATGTTAAAAGATACGAATATCGGGCTTTTTCAGGCGGCAGTGGCAACTAAACACAGCCGTATCGATCAATTCTGCCAGAGGTGATTGATCCCAGGCTGCAACTTCCGCGGTTGAGGCATTGGAGATCAAAGCAAGGCGAATACCACGTTGCCGAAGCTGCGCCAGTGCCGCAAGAATATCGTCACGCACATGGATCAGTGCATGATCAAAGCGTCGTTGCCGTGCCTGGGTAGCCTCCTGTATGCGTGTTTCGGAAATGGCGGGATCGATTGCGTGAGCAAGGCAACGAATCACATCGACATGCTGTGTCGGCTCACAGATTTCATGCTCTGATCCGAAACAGGCCCTGTTCCAGACTTCACGATCAACACCCAGAATATCTGCAGTAAACGGTCCGACGGATTCCGGGACCTCGGCAACACTGATCAGTGTATTGAATAAATCGAAAAAAACCGCCGTACTCAGAAGCGAAGCCCTACACCAAACATCACACCCGAATCGATTTCGACAGTCTGGCCATCCTCGCGCTCCACTTCAATCTTGCGGTATCCAACGAACAGGCTGGACTGTTCAGTCACTTCAAATTCTATTCGTCCGCCATACTCCGTAAATCCGTCCGCATCCATGAACGAGGTTACACTGGGTGCGGCGAAATAACTCAGCGCAAAACCCAGTCCACCGAGATTGTCTGGCGAAATCAGGATTTCACCACCCAACGTTATGGCGCCGACATCTGTCTGCGGCTGGTCAGGTGCATTACCTGCATCGGCATAATAGACCCGGGTTCCCAGCGTAATCGCGAGCGGGTTATCCAGTGAATCATTTTTGATCACCAGTCCGACATGGAACATGGTGTCATCATCCTCATTAAAAAAAGCGCCAAACTCGATATTGGCCGGCCCGAAAGCACCACCAAATACTTCCGATGCATAAATAAACCGCGCGCTTTCTTCACCAAGCCGTATATCGAACGAATCTGCACAGACAGATCCGGAATACGCCAGCACGCCAAACAATCCAGCCAAAATTCGCTTCATCTTTATATCCTCACGGCATTATTTGTCTATTTTTCGAAAATCTGTCGCACCGATGGCGATACCACTAAATATCGGTGATGGGGCTGTAATATGCAACTTTCCGGCCAGAATCGCGATTATTTTCGTAAATGATTCTGCTCCATGGCCTGCCTGATGCTGTTCAGTGTAGCGCGGTATTGCTCGCTATGCTCACCACCCAGTTCGATAGCCCGCCTGGCGTGTAACAGTGCCGCATCTAGATTCCCCTCTTCCAGGAGTACCTGCGCGTAATTATTCCGAGCTGGTGCATAGTCCGGATATTTTTCGACCGTTCGAGCAAACAGTTCCTGCGCCGCCTTGCGATCGGATTGCAGGTAACGCGCCGTCGCATAACCGAATAGCAAATCACGGTGATTCGGCCAGTGCGCCAGGCCGGTTTGATAGGCCTGGTTCAGTACTGTCCAGTTCTTTGTTTCTTCAAAAGGAGTGATCGCCTTCAGGTAACGCCAGGGATTCGGATTGGCGGGAAGTTGTTGCGTGGAAAGCGCAATCACTGACCAGTGTCTTGAGCGCCGCCAGGTATGCTCAAAGGTTTTCAAGTCCATGACGTAACGCTCGATCTCACCGGAGCGCAGAATGATTTTTTCCTCACCCAGGTCATAACCCACCACCACAGCGTAATGCCACCTTGGATACCAGCTAACACCGAGGTTCTGTAATACCAGCACCGGTCGGCCAGCATTGATTTCAGCCAGAAGATCCTGCAGCGAAGGTTCGAGTTGATAAGGAACCAGGTTGTAATCCCGAATTGTGCGAACCATTTCGATCTGCAGGCTACCCTGCCGCTCCGGAATATAAACCCGCGTAACAAGATCATCGAGGCTGACGGGAATGCGGTGCTCGTGCAAAACCGTAGCCAGTGCAGCCGGTCCGCACTGGTATTCACGCTGCGCATAAAACGCAACATGTGTTAACTCGGTTGGCCTGGCAAATTCACTTGGTACAGATTCAAGCAGTGCATCGGACTGGGGTGTTGATGCACACCCCGACAGGAACAGATACAACATAAAAAGGCCACCTATGTATAAATAGGTGGCCCGGTTTTTGTCGTGCATGGGTAACTAGATATTCGGCAGGATATCCGTGACGCCAGTCACCTCCAGTACGACCAGTACCAGGAAGGCAAGCACAGCGGTTTCGATAAAACCTGCACCGGCCGGCATTTCATGCATATTGGCAGCCAGTTGCTGAATTTCCTGTTCGGTCATGGTATCCACGCGTGACGCCGCCTGTTCGACATCGACACCCATGGCAACCAGTTGGTCGCGTACTTCTTCTTTTGCCAGCCAGGTCTTGAGCTGGGCACGGTCGATACGAATCTGCTCGGCGGTCACAACATCACTGGAAGTCACAATACCCGCACTGGCGATACCCTGTAATCCAAGATTCAGGACCGAAAAAGCGAGTACCGCACAAACCAGACGTTTCGTTCTGCGCATAAAAGACATGTATTTCCTCCAAATATTCCTGTTATAGGCTAACTGTAAACCAACCACGGTTTACTTGCCAAGATAGCTTAATCGTTATTTTTCAGGATATCTTTGATTTCGTCGAGGTTCTGCGTGGCACGAAATTCGCCACTCAGGGCCTCGGTCGTGGCAATCTGATCGTGGCGGTTGTGTGCCTCCAGATCGATTCGATCACGTAATTCGGGGTGAGACTGAATAATTTCCAGAAAAGCAGGACGGTCGATACTGACCATTTCCGTCTGCGACAGGGCGGACACGGTGGCTGTACGTGGTGCGCCGGTCAGGAGCGACCATTCACCAAAAAAATCACCCGGGTGAAGCAGGGCCAGGTTAAGGTGCTTGCCATCAACATCATGGCTGACACGCAGGTTTCCATACACAATCACGTACAGGGCTTCACCGACTTCACCTTCTTCGATGAGAATGCTGCCCGGCGGTGCACCTAGCAGTGTTGAGTGCTCGACCAGTTTTTGCATGGACGCATCCTCAAGAAATCGAAACAGTGGTACGGCACGCAGGGCGGTTTCAGTAATCCGATCCCGAAAGCGCTGAATAACCGCATCACGTAAATCGGCACGCGCCTCGATAATATTGCGTAATACCTCGCTGGGAATTTCCAGAATCACCGACGGTCGGGTCACACTGATATCACACACCCGCGGCATGCCAAACAGGGCAGCGATCTCACCAAAGATTTCACCCTGCCTGAGATTGGCGATGTGCGTCTTTCCGGCATCGGTTCCCGAACTGGCTTCGACCTCACCAACGACCAGAATATACACGCGATCATCACGCTGACCTTCACGACAGATGACCACGCCGGGTAAAACGCTGCGCACCAGGCCCCGATCCAGCAGGTATTGTTTTTCCATCGTGGTCAGCAGGTCACCAAAAATCTGGTGCTGGTTGACAGCTTTTTCTACCGCATCGATGACTTGCTGGTTTTCCACATTATCATCCTGTGTTTGCGTGACAATTTTAGAGCATTCCACCATAATCACCTGTAGGAAAGTAAATTCTTCACAAATCAATAAAAACAGCCATAACGCATAATATTATTATTTGTTATACGCGACTCGACAGCGAGTTTTGACCCATTATTTGTGACTTAATCGATGTTTTTGCCATTAGATCAGAAACCTGACTGGCGTAACCCTCCACTGGTAACCCTGATATTAGTCGTTGCTAATGTCCTAATTTTTTATATCTGGCAATACAATGATGAGCGCTATTCGCGTGAAGCCTATGAGTACTATGTTGTCTCCGGCCTGATCAAGACCGAACTCAATGCCTATCTTCAACATATCAAAAAACCCGACAAGCTTTCCGAGCATGACATTGAAACCGGCTCCCGCAAAGCACGGGAGGTTTTCATGGATATGCGCAGTGATGGAAAATTTCAGCAGTTACTGGAGAATGACAAAGTTATAAAACCGGACGATCCGGATTATCTCGAATGGCGGCCAAAACATGATCGATTCAAACGGCTGGAACAGCGCATCGTTGCCGAACGTTATGGTATTTCTCCGGCCAATCCAACCCCAACAACTCTGTTTACCAACATGTTTCTGCATGGCAATGACGGCCATCTGCTGAGCAATATGGCCATGTTGTTATTGCTTGGGTTTGGTGTGGAGATCATCATCGGCCGACTGTTATTCCTGCTCGGCTACCTGCTGTCCGGTCTGACTGCCGGTTTACTTTATGTTGCCCTGTTTTACAGTCAGGCTATTAGTGGTGTCGGTGCGTCCGGTGCGATTGCCGGCATACTGGGCATGTCAATCATGTTGTATGGTTTTAGAAAAATTAATTTCTTTTACTTCCTGTTTGTGTACTTCGATTACGTCAAGGCGCGGGCGATCTGGATACTGCCACTTTATATATTGTCACAACTAATTATCGAATTTGTTTTTGATACCAATGTTAATGTGGCTGCACATATCGGCGGTCTGCTGGGTGGCCTGATATTTATCGGTATTCTTAAACTCATACCCAATGTCATTAAAACTGAACAGATCGACCAGGAACGTGAACAGGAAAACCTGCAGGCAGAACTTGCCCGGGCTCGGCAATTCCTGGCTGCTATGAAATTTGAAGAAGCACAAACCTGTCTGGCACCACTTCGGGAACAGTATGCGCATGACGCCACGGTCCTGCAGTTGTCGTTTGATGCAGCAAGATACAATCCGGCCAGTGACGACTATCATAATTTCGCCCATGCCATCTTTAACCTGCCGGCTGACGATGGCCCCACCGCCAGGCTGATGAATGACATATTTACTGACTACGCAGCCCGCGCCAAACCCAAACCTCGCTGGACACCGGAGTTGTTACTGAATCTCGCGATTCGCTTCGCCGCCAATGGTTTTCTGGAAGATGCGGAAAAAATCGTTAACCACCTGGTGAATGCGGCACGTGACTTTCCGCGCAACGCCGAAGGACTGTATGCACTGGCCCGTCATTACAACGGCAAGGACCGGGATAAAGCCAGTCATTACCAGCAAATGCTGATACAACTGTTTCCAGACAGTCAGCAGGCGAAACAGTTTGCACGCTCCGCCGGTTAATGCGTCGAAGCCCTGATTATTCGCAGATACTCTTCTACTTCGCTGATGCGTGAATGGGACGGGTAATTATTCAGGATAAACTCCAGCACCTGTATGGCACGCTGATCATCGTTGAATTTCTCAGCCAGTAATTGCGCGACGATCAGGTACGCATCCGGGACACCGTCAAAGGTGGGGAAATCGCTGTGCAGGTTATTCAGTACCGCCATGGCCAGTTTACCCTGGTTGCTCTGGCGTAAGTAGCGGGCCATGTCCATACGTTCCACAGCCTTGGCGGGTTTGAAACTCTTGTCGAATTCACTACCTTCCTGATATACCTTGACGGCCGGGCCCATTTTATTTTCCGCAATCAGGTAGGAAATAAAATCCTGTCCCTGCTGTCGATGCAGTTCCTGATCGCCGGTCAGGCGTGTCAGTTTCAACAGTCGTTGTCGTGCCTCGATATCACTCGGGTTTTTGCGAATGAGTTGTTGCAGTTCACGACTGGCCTCCTTGTATTTGCCTTCATGCACCAGAATTTCAACCGCACGTAATTCCGGTGATGTTTGGGCATGCTCGTCATCTTCGTCCTGTGCAACATGATCATTTGCATTGACCGTTACATTGAAGCCCAGTTCTTCGTGATACTGGTACAACACATAGCCCATCATGTTAAACATGATCAGGTAAAAATACATGGTGATGAAACTGTAAACCGCCAATGAAAGTGATGGGTCGATATACTTATATAATATTCCCAGCATCGTACCCTGGGCGATGGACAACAGGTAAAACAGGGCAAACATTATAAAATAGGGCATGCCGATTCGCGCGATCACCGACGCCAGGGTTGCCGGATTCAGCGCATGGAACAGATTATCCTCCATCGCCAGTACCATAATCGCGGCCGGTGTCGCCAGCGCAGTTACGATGACCGCCAGGTAATAGCCAGGCAGGTCAAACAGATCGAGGGCCGCCCATTCAATCAGGTAGAACGCTGTAAACAGACACAACAGCTGGACGACAATTAAGCCGTTTTCAAACAGTTTGTCACCCGACAGGGAACTGGGTTTGAGAAAGCCGTGCGCGGTATCGATCAGCACCGAGTGCGCATACTTCAGGAAAACCACCATCACCGGCAATAACAGTAACGCATTGCGTGGAACCCGCCAGAACAGGATTTCAAACTCATGCTGCCAGCCCGGCACCAGGCGCATCAGAAAAATCAACAGGGTCAGGATTACCAGCAATGCCAAAGGCGCCGGATAGGCCGGGTAGATAAAAAACTCACGCAGGCGTAACCAGTAGGGTTTAATCAGGTTACCGACACCCAGCGACCGGAGTTGCCTTTTACATACCGGGCAATCCGGTTCAAGGTTCAGGTTGTCCTGCTTGACACATTTCAGGCAATAGCTGATTTGACAGCTGTCACAGTGCCAGCTCGCAGGATTCTGAGTATGGTATTTACAGGTAACCGCTGTCATTGTTTAATTGTTATAATTCAAAACCTGACCACAGGTTAACGACAGTAAATAGGTGAATCAAGCATTATGAACGTGAGAACAATCCTGTTTTTGGCAATTGTTGCAATCTCAAATCTGGCATTTGCTCAGGCCAAACTCGTGAGCACAGACTGGCTGGCAGAAAATGCAAAAGATACATCCATTGTACTGGTTGATATGTCTGACTCGCTTCAATATCAGCGATTTCATCTTCCCGGTGCCATCAACCTGCCCTATGACTATCTTGTGCAGGACAGGAAAAAAGTCAGCCTGAGTGTAGACCAGCAAAAATTAATCAAATTACTTGGCCAGATAGGCATTTCCCGCAACAGTTACGTCATCGCTTATGACGATACCGGCGGCCTGCATGCATCCCGGTTATTGTGGGAGCTGGAACAATTGCATCACCCGAAAATGGCATTGCTCGATGGCGGGCTGGTGAAATGGATTCGCGAAGGCCGTTCGGTTTCCGCCCATCCGCCGGTTATCAAACCCACCGTTTACAAAGCTGACAAGTCTGATCGTGCCGCAACCGCGGGATTGCAGGATGTCGCTCCGGACAGCCGTAACAAATCCACTCTGTTACTGGATGTACGAACGGATGAAGAATACATGGGTAACCCCCGTTATCCACGCAGTGGCCATATTCCAGGCGCGAAATGGTGGCAGTGGGATCAGGCACTGGATATCGACAATGGTTTTAGCATCAGGCAAAGCGATGATTTATTGAAAGAATTAACCGGTGTCGGTTTGTCTGACAAAAAGCAACCGGTCGTGGTGTACTGTCGTTCCGGCCATCGCGCTGCGCACACATACTTTACGCTCAAACACCTGGGTTTTGAGAATGTACGCCTGTACGATGGATCGATGAAGGAGTATGAACAGCACAAGGCCCTGCCGCTGACAAAAGGGAAAAACCCCTAATCAACCGGCACAGTCCGATCTGCCGCCCATTGGCGTAACCCGGAAATTCGCTCGGCCATCACAACAGATAACGGACGCGTATTTTTGATTTCCTGCAATATATGCTGGTTGTTCAGTTCGACCTGCTGCGCGTGTGCTGCATAGATGGCTGACACAACGGACTGTTCAATTTCCGCACCGGAAAATCCGTCGCTGGCTTCGGACAGACGTACCAGGTTAAAGCTGCCCGGTTCGTAGTCCCGCTTGCGTAAATGGATTTCGTAAATCAGGGCACGATTGACTTCATTAGGTAAATCTACAAAAAAGATCTCATCAAAGCGGCCCTTGCGAATCAGCTCGGGTGGCAGGCTTTCTATATCATTGGCCGTCGCAACCAGAAAAACCGCCGCGGTTTTTTCCGCCATCCAGGTTAATAAACTACCCAGTACGCGTTTACTGGTACCCCCATCGCTGTCACTCACCGACAGACCTTTTTCGATTTCATCGATCCATAACACGCACGGGGTCATGACCTCGGCAGCATGCAGTGATTCGCGCAGGTTGCGCTCTGTTTCGCCGTGATATTTATTGAACATGGCACCCAGTTCCAGACGCAGTAACGGAATCCCCAGCACACCGGCCACCGCTTTGGCGGCCAGGCTTTTACCACAGCCCTGTACACCCAACAATAAAATACCCTTTGGCATGTCAAGACCATCGAGCTTGCCTTCAAAGACCGGTTGCCGTTGCCGTAGCCATGTCTTGAGTCGGCCAAATCCACCAACATTGGAAAACTTTTCCGTGTCGAGCTCAAAATGCAACATGCCCTCTTTGTTCAGTAGCGCATATTTGGCTTTCATGACCTGTGGCAAATCATCCGGTGTGACGGCACCATCATCATAAATGGCCGTACGTGCCAGCCGTTTTGCTTCGGAGTGCGTTAGGCCGGTCAGGTTATTGACCAGCGCATCAAACGAATCAGGATTGGCCTTGACCTTTTTCCTGTTTTTCTTCGCCCACTGTTCGGCGACATCACTGACGATCGATCGCACCGTGGACTTGTCGGGCAACTTGAGATCCAGTCGTGCACTGAAATTTTTCAGTTCCGGTGGAATCGTGATCTCGTGGCTGATTAAAACTATCGTCTGGTGTTTGAGGCTGTAATCCAGCGCAATGTCCTTGAGTAAGCGCACATGCATCGGATCGGTCAGGTATGGATGAAAATCCAGCATGACATAAATGCCTGCCTGGCCGCCGGCCTTGATGTTACCCAGTACCTCTGCCGGCTCGGCATTGATACGTTGTGGTGCAAAATCCATATCGATGCGTTGCATACCTTCGGTCACCGTCCATTTAAAAATGGGCACACCAAGCCGAATCTGAATGGACTGGATCAACTGCACAGCACGACGCTCTTCCCGGGTTTCAATGACAACAACAGGAATGTGCGACTTGAGAATCAGTTCGAGGTCGTGCGAATCGGTCATGTTTGTACTTGTAATTATGTCGAACCAAAAAAAAACCTTCCGTAGGATTTACTCAGTGTCCAGCGGAAGGTTTTAAGTATATAACAACAAAGAAAATGCGAAATTAATCGCCTGACCACCATTTCTGGCAACCAGTGAGACTACCTTAGACGTCCTCGCCGCGGCTTGCAATAGCCCCGCTGCGAAAATTTGGTGGATTTTTATCCTTAAAATCAATGGGTTATATTTAGAACTTAGATCACTTTCTCACGCTAAGCCCATGAAAATTATCATGATCCCAAAGCAAGTACGGTTTTATTCCGCTAAGCCGTCACACAAATTTCATGGGGACATGCCCCAGATTGACTATTTTATCGCCAGATTTAACAGTGTCTGTGGCAGGTCAGTGGCGGTACCCAGGTAAGGGGCGATATGAATTTGCGTGTGCGGGTGTTCTGCACGAGACAGATCCACCAGTCCGGGAATGTCCTCTGCCACATGTCGACCGGCTGACAGGAAATACGGCAGCACGACCACTTCGTCGGCACCACTGGCCACACAGGCACTGATCCCATCCGGAATTGACGGGTCCGCCAGTTCAAGAAATGCACAGGCCACATGATCAAATGCGCCGGCCTGATCGCGTATGCGGTCGGTCAACGCTCGCACTTCATCATTGGACGCGTCACGACGACTGCCATGGGCAACTACCAGTAATGCTCGCATGCATACAACCTTTTCGAATAGATGACTCTGCTATGATTATACCTGACAGTGTTAAGTGACACGCAACAGCGGAGTTAATTCAGATTTTATGGCCAGGAATTTTATGATATTGCCCCTTTCACTCGCAATTTTGTCAGTGGGCTGCGCGCGTAACTACGGGATTGCGACTGACTGGCAATGTTACGATCAAATCAAACTGGCCGAAAAACATTTCAGTCAGCATGAAACAGCCATCGATCAAAGTGAGCAATCAGTAATTTCCGGCCTGATTAAAACCGCCCGCATTCAACGCGAGCATGCACAGTTTACTGAATGTGTCGACACGTCGCATCGTGCCTTATCATTGATGGGATACAGGGCGGATGAAGAAACTGAGGCTAAAAACCATCAAAAGTAATGCCGGATTTGAACTGTTTTTGCTCCGGCTTGGAATACACCACACGTCCACGTAAATTAATTTCACGCCAGTCTTCCTGACCAAGAATATTAAACTCGACAGAGAGCTCACAGCCGGGGTCCAGAGGAATTTCCGTCAAGAGTGACATGCCGTGCATGGAGAAATCCTGCGCTAACGAAAAAAGCGTTTCACCGTCGTCGAGTAATACGGCCACTTCGCGTTTGAAAATCACCCGATTGAATTCACGACGTTCCTGCATGAATAAATTACAGCAGAGCCTTGCCGAACCAAATACCAACCGCGTCGCATTTCGTTATGTTGATTGCCGCGCAAAGGTTACGATTTGTTACCGCCACGACGAATTGCCCGTTTCTGCTTTTGCCACCAGCTTTCCCACTTGCTTTTATCGGTACCAAATTGCATGCCACTTAGAATCGAAAGCGCCTCGGCGGCCGCTTCTCGAACACGCTCAACTTCGTCCGACAACGTCGCAATCAATATATCCATGACCTTTGGCGTATAAAATCCGCTTAGCGCATAAGCGGCATTGGCACGCACAATCTCATCCTGATCCCTGAGTGCATCGGTCAGTCCAGATAAGGCGCGCGCATCGCGTAATTTCCCCAGCGCCAGCACAACCGCGGCACGTAAATCCGGATTCGGCGTCGCTAACTGCTGTATCAAAAATGGCACAACCAGGATGTCATTGATTTGGGTCATCGCATAAACCAGGTGGGTGCGTTGTTTGTCGGGAGCGCGTTGATAGGCATCCATCAGTTTCTGTGCCACCAGCGGGTGTTTGTAACTGCCCAGCGCAATCGCGGCGGCGGCGCGTACACGAGGATCGGGATCCGAGAGCGTCTGTATCAGGGTGTCTGCCGAATGAATGTTGCCAATCATCCCTGTGGCACGGGCAGCCAGTCGACGCGTATTCGGATCGGGACTCGATAAAGCCTGGTTGAGGCTGTCGACCGCCGGTTGACCGATGCGCGCCAGTGCCTTGGCAGCCTCTTCACCGGGTGTTGTTGCCGAGCTGGAATGAAATCCGCCACCCAGATAACGCGACAGCAGGACCGGCTCATGATCAGTAAGCAACTGGGCCAGATGCGGTACGGCCGCCTGCGCGCTGCGACCCAGCTTGGCCAGCTGATAGGCGGCCCAGGCCCGCTCGACCGGGTCATCGTGATACAGGCGGGTCATCTTGTCCTTCAAGCGGATGGGTACTTTGAGAGACGCGACATCCGCCACGCTCACCTGAGTGGATGCCGCCGCTTCTGGCGGTGATTTTGTCGTCGTCGCCGGCGTCTGGCAGCCACTGAGCGGCAGCAAAATAGCGAGCACTAACGTCAAAACTTTAGACTGTTTCTCGGTTTTCGTCATAACCTACTGATTATAATTGAGTAACAAAATTTATCAGAAATTTTTTTGTCTGGCTGATACGGTTTGAGACCGACAAAAGGTAGCTTAAGACCGACAAAGTTAACAATTCTTTACAAAAAGAACTTGTGGTACTAAGGGTTAATTTCTACTTTTGTAGTCAGGGTATCCATGGAATGCAGTTAGCCTACCCAAGTGGCAAGGGAAGCGAGCAAGGATAGCGCTAATTCTATGGAAGTTGAGTTGAACATAACAAATGAACAGGAAAGTAAGGCTATGACTATTTCTTCTCGTGCACATTATGCTATTAAGGCGATGCTGAATCTCGCGTTTCAAATGCCCAGCCCCGTCTCACTGACATCACTGGCAAAGAAACTGGATATTTCTCTGTCTTACCTGGAACAGATTTTTGCATTGCTACGCAAAAATAATCTGGTCAAGGGTGTTCGTGGTCCAGGTGGTGGATATGTACTGGGTAAACCCAGCGAAGTGATCACCATTGCTGACATCGTTCAGGCCATCGACATCAACCGTAAAACCGCGGCTGATTTTAATGGTAAACCACAGTCCGCTACCATGTTTGCCTGGGGTGTTCTTGAGCAACGGGTTTCCAATCATCTTGATGGCATTACACTGGCAGCCATTCTGGAGGAAACTTCAGAGCGTATGAATTCAAACGAATCAAACGTGGTTGCTGCCTGATACAACAAGCAATAAACAAAACCAGGCCCGGCTTAACGTCGGGCCTTTTTGTTTGCGCTATTCATTAATCCACGACGCTAAGCAGGCCACGCAGATTGGCCACCAGCTTACGCTTGTCATCGTCATTCAGAAATTCACCGATTTCGATCTGCTCATCACGGCTGCGTAACAGCAGGCGATCCGAATGCCAGGTATGATCACTATGCAACACCAGCAACCGTGTCCAGAATAATTCCGATTCCCAGACCTGCTGTGGAAACCGATAGCCCCGCTCGACGCGTATGTGCGTATCATTCAGGTGAATAACCTGTTGTCGGTGGCACTGATGGGCCACGTAATACATCAGGCTGACAACAGCGATCACTTCGAGACCGGCAAACGGCAGGATCAGCCATAAACCGGCAAAGGCAAACCCGATGCCAATCACCAGTGCGGCAGCTGACACGACGATAATAAAGCGCCGTGTCGTCTTCCATTCAGCCGACAGGTTTGGGCTAATCACGATGTGGCCCTGTTGCCTGTCATTGATGTAGGTCTCGACCATTTCGATTCCGGTTTTCACTGTCTGGTAGGGATATTGTTCGAGCTCGATGATAATAGCGCGGACGCAACACATAGGTCCAAGCACGACGACCGGCGACGCTGACCTGAATACGCCGGTACAGCTCACCTTCATAGCGATCGATGGCACGTAACTGCGCCGACGTAATCCCCGTGTAGAGCAGTCCCTGTACCAGGTACTGCCTGTCAGGCACAATGGCAGGGTAGTCTTCGCCGTACAATCCGCGCCGACGGTAACCCATTAACTGAGCAGGTATGCCCTGTTTAATATAACCACACACAGAGCGCATGGTGGTGGCGTGACAGAGCGTACCGTAGCAAAACAGGGCATGCCCGCTGGCCATCTGCGATCAGGCCGCTTCGTCCGGCGGCCGGCAGCAGATTTCCTCATAGGCATATCGACGTGAAATCTGGCCACTGTGTGAGAACACGTCCAGTGTCGTCTCAAAAGCCATTTCTGAAATCGCCGGCTCGGGCTGCCAGCAGCCCAGTTGCTGGTATGACTGGATTGTCCTGGCCAGTACCGCCGGATCGATGTGTGGAAAGAAGCCCGTCAGTAGCGGGACCATTTCCTGGGCCGGCATCTCCCGGGCAGACGCCAGGCCCTGCCGGTAAACCGCCATAAAGGCCTGTGCCATGTCCGTCTGCAGCCACGCCTGGGAAGCACACAGGCTGCTAAACGCGACCGGACCAATGACCTCGCCGATCGCGGCAACCACCTCACCGAGCCCGTCTGCCTCCAGTTGCTGGGCATAAGGGCCCTGCTGATGAATATAGGCACCGCTGCCATCCCGATAAGCCCGGTCCATGGCCTCTACATCACCCGCATCGATCACCTGCAGGTCCTCCAGACCCATACCCTGTTTATGCAGGGCGTAGCGGAACATGGCCAGAGGCTGAAAAAAGTGGTCAACCAGCACGGGCTGACCAACGAGGTCCGACCAGGCAAAGGCTTGGCCGGTCTGGCGGCGGGTCAGAAAAAAGCCATCCCGCTCGTTGATCTGGGCAAAATGCCGCACCGGCACCGGCTCACCCCGCTCCAGACCCGCAAAGGCCGTCGCCACCGCGGACTGGGCCACCTGTACCTCACCACTGGCAATGCCGGCCGGAACCGTCTTTTGCGCCGTGGCGACATCATATTCCGGTGTGAGGCCCTGCCGGGCCAGGTAGCCTGCCGAGATACTGAGAAGTAATGGACTATAAAAGGCCGAGTGCCGCAGCACTCGAATGTGAATTGGCGACATGCCGCTAGTTTAAATTCTTTTTGACCTGATCGCGAAGCGTCTCCATGGAGAAGCGTTCGCCGTCGATTTCATAATCCACGAACATGAGCCCGATACCGTCTGAAGCGATGCGAATGACTTTCATGTTGAAGGCGATATGTGGATAGGCGGAATCAAGCATATACATCTTGATATTGGAACCATTCGGCAACTTGGGCACCGGAAAGACCTCGACAAACAGGCCACTGTCGGAGATTTCACGGCTACGGCCGACGATTTCACCAATGGCGCCATGAGTGAGTTTGACCCGCGCATGCACCAGGTGGCGTGAAAACAACCGCCGCTCAATATAGTCCGGTAACAAGCTTGCCACGTATATCCCCTGAAAATTTACCAGAATTGGCCCGAACTAAAATATAGACCATTCAGGCTTTAGGATCTCCGCCTAACAGCTTGTTTTTCGGTAAATTAGTCGGACTTATACGACCCTTTGTCGTAAAGCGGGCTAAAACCGCTCAGTAGCGACGTATTTTGGTGCTATTGCGGCTGGTTACGTCCGCCTTGATGACATGCCACTGCCGGCGCAGCTCATCCAGCGTATAGCGACGGCCATTGAGCTCGTAATCGACAATGGCGACCCCTAGCCCGCTGGTGGAGCAATGAATGACGCGTGTATTGAAAATGATACCGGGGTTGGCGGAGTCCAGCATTTGCAGGCCGATGTGCGCTCCGCGTGGGACTTTGGGCAGATCGGAGAGTCGAATAAAAACACCGGTATCGGAAACGTTGAGTGAGTAACCTTCCAGTGTGCCAAGTTTGGTGTGTGAGACCCGCATTCGTGCCTGGACAGGCACGCGAGGAAAAGTACGCCTTTCGATATGGTTTTCTGCCAACTGATCCACCCAACAACTATCAGCTCAGGCTGAATTATTATTAGCCTGTCACTATATAGGCTTTTAGCGATCCTGAAAACCAGATTGTGGTCACATAACGATAATCCGTGACCAACAGACACAGAATGTGCCGATTGATCGCGTTGCTAACGAAGGCAAGATGGTGTTTTTAAAGGAAACTGACGCCGAAGGCGTATTCCTGGAACTGTTCCTGTATATGACGAATTTCGGCCTTGAGATCGAGCAGACGTTCATCGCCGTCCAGCGTCATGATGGATTCAAATTCAAGCACTTCTCCGGTTTCAAACGGTATATTGCTGACGAGCCCCATGCCACCCATGGAGTAATCGAGTACTTCAAGTCGGTAGTTCTGTCCGGCTTCGGTTTTGACCTTCACCGTGCGACCGTACTGGATACGCTTGTGTTTCCGTTTTTCCATCAGTACATTTCCAGGTGTATGTGTCATGGCAGGCGCACTTTTTAAGAAGTGAAACTAGATAAGTACACCCTAAAACACGTTACGTCAAACAAGTTAACATTCTGTAACCTGCCCACTGCTTATTATTACTCTAACATCTGCTTACTTGTTTTGACCATGTAAATCAGTGAATTAAAAGCGACTTAAAAAGAAATCATTACATTCTAATTCACTGAAATAAATCAAATAGCTGGTTGTGACTCACCATTCCCGGTTTGCTGGTCAGCCAAAATATTTATTCCAGTCAGATCGCGACCTGTAAAATTCAGCTCATATCCCGCCGGTAACTGGATAACAAAGAAGGCCCCTTCAACACTGCACTCACCGCCATGTGCTTCAACTTCATCGATCAGTGTTTCGATCTGGTTCAGGGTGATATCACTCTTCACAACCTGTAACAGGTAAGTCTTCTCGCCAGTGCGTTGTTTTATCGTGACAAAACGCCCGGCGGGTGATTCGCTGATACTGACTCGTTGTGTGTCATGCAAATACCGGGGACGCACAATCACACATGGACAGGTGGCAAAATTACTCACCGCCGGACTGACCTCCTGCCAGTTTGCTTTACCGGATCGACTGCGTTGATCCAGAAAGTCCACGATGTCCTGGGAAAACATCATGGCATTCAGCGAAAACCGACCCGGCCGGTTAAGAACGGGACAATGACGAGGGCAATCAGGGTAGCAAACAGAATGTCGCGATCCAGTCCGAGGTAATCCGCCATTTCATGTGGCAGGTTTGCACCGATGGTACAGGCCAGTAACAGTAGTACGAGTAACATACGGCGATGCACGGTTAGCGCTGCAATAACGACCGCAACCAGTGCAGCCAGCAGGTAATTCGCATCAAATCCCAGCCGTACAATCATGCTGTCCGGCATGTTGACGGCAATGGACATAAAAATGATTAATGAAAATAGCAGGAATCTGGCCAGCATGATGAGTCTCTGTATCACTCCCCATGCCGGCCATTGTAACCTGACCTCTCATACAAGGCTATTTCTTGATCGACAGTAACTCAATATCAAAAATCAATGTCGCGTTGGGGCCGATTGAACCACCCGCACCACGTTCGCCATACGCCAGTTCAGGGGGTATGACGACTTTCCATTTGGACCCAACCGGCATCATCTGCACGATTTCCTGCCAGCCCTTGATCACGCCGTTGAGCGGGAAGGTCGCCGGTTGACCACGTTTAACAGAACTATCAAATACGGTGCCATCGATCAGTGTGCCATGGTAGTGAACAGTGACGGTATCCGCTGCAGCGGGCTTGTCACCGTTACCTGCCTTGATGATTTCGTACTGAATACCCGATTGCGTGGTTTTAACACCCTTACGCTTTGCATTCTTGGCACGAAAGGCGTCACCTTTTTTCTTTTCGGTCTCTGCCTTAGCCTGCTGTTTTTTTGCCATTTCCTGCTGGTATGCATTTAATGCCGCCTGCATATCCTGCTGACTCATTTTCAGTGTCTTGTCGCCAAGGACATCTTCAATAGCCTGGCCCACGGCCTTGCTGTCTACGTCGGTGATACCCTGATTTTTCAGGTTATTACCGATCTGTACACCAATTGCATAGCCGGCTTTCTGCTGCGGTGTCTTGAGTGCAGGGTCAGCGGCCAGGGCAGATGCTGTCAGGGAAAATCCGGCGGTGAATAAAACCAGTTTGTTTATGTAATGATTCACAAGCAATATCCTTATGATGTAAGTAAAAAATCAATGAACTGTCGAATTTTACACGACTTTAACGTAAATTCCCTGTTATTACTGTGATTTCGGTACGTTCATTTAGAGTGACGATACGCGTACGCAGTTACGGCCGCTATTTTTTGCAGCATACAGGGCATCATCCACCTTGTGTAGCAGAACTCTCAGGTCTTCATCCTTGTTGAACGTTGCAATACCAAAGCTGCAGGTAAGGTGTCCGACAATTTTAAACTCATGTTGTTCAATCACACCGCGTAACTTTTCCGCCAGTGAAGCCGCACCTTTCTGTCGGGTCTGCGGGCAGAATATCAGGAACTCTTCTCCACCCCAGCGTGCCAGCTGATCCGACTTACGGATTTTCCTGGCGAGTATCTCGCTCAGTTCGCGCAACACATCATCACCAATAAGATGATTGTAAGTGTCATTCACCCGTTTGAAATAGTCCAGATCACATAACACCACGGCAAAATTGCATCCATAACGGGAACAGCGATCAATCTCTGCCTCGATGATCTGATTCATCTTGCGGCGATTGTATATTCCGGTGAGGTAATCCTCCTCGGAAATGCGTTTTATTTTATTGCTTAATGCCACCTGCTGTTCAATCAGCCGTTTGCCGATCAGGTAAGGAAAGATCAATGACAGGGCAACAAAAACAGCCGTCGTCAACAGGTTCTGAAAACGGTATGTCATGAGCCCGAGATGTTGAGCAGACGCGTCATCACGAAATAAATGTTGCTCAAGAAAAAATTCCCACACAAAATCGATACCGACTGCGCTGACCAGCACAACAAGCAATACCATTCTGAATTGGCGAATATCCAACAGCTACCCCTTGAAACGGATTTGGAGATATTACTGAAAAACGAACTGCTAGATGTCTGGAGAGGTATTTTAAGGGAAGCTGCACCTGCGCTTAAACAGGTGCAGCCAATATTTTTAAATTTCTGCCAAATTTAACCATGTATCGTGTTTATTGCAGACACTGAGCACATGTATTGGGCCATTATAATTATTGAGTGTAAATTTCGAAATAGCCTGTAAATCCTTGTTTGGATTAAACATATGTTCCTTAAGAAACTGAAAGTCCTTGTCCAGCAAGACGTGTTTAACAATGTAATGTTCAAAGCCTTTCATTTCATGACCGGTGGTGACCTCGATCACCGCATTGGTGTCGACTTTCTGAATCTCGATATGTGGTAAATGCCCGGAAATCTTTTTACTCCAGCGCCCTGGTGCATCCTTGGTAAAATAAATGCCCCCGGCAGGTGTAGCCTGTGAAGCAGAGGCACTGGCCAAAACCAGTTGTGGGGCAACAATCCCGGCGCCAACTCCTGTCATCCCCATCCTTATAAACTGACGTCTGTCCATAGTACAACTCCTTTTTTGTTCGTTTAAATTTCCATAATTACGAGATGTTAGCGCGGCGATTATATCGATAGCCCGATATAAATTATGTGAAAGATTGTTACATTAATTAAAGTAGCGAAATAGTCGTTACTCATTCACAGCATGTTGTTTGGGTTTTTTTCTGGCTGGATACTGTTCCATGACCGTGTTGGCAATCAGTTTATGACCGGTCCGGGTGGGATGAATACCATCCCAGAACAAATATTCGTTGGGCTGAGCACAGATCGCCTGCTGAACGACCCCGGGATTTATGCAGGGAAATTCGACTTCGCTAAAACCCTGACTATCCGGATCGTTGGCAACAAGGTTAAGGAGGGAAAATATGTCGACGGTTTTGATGTTTACGGAATGCATCGATTCCAGGTTGGTCAGTACCGCCAACAGGCCCTGATTAAACGAGGCGGATAACGATTGTGCCAGTTGTGATAACGCCGGATCTGCCTGGAGCCGAATTGCCGGCACCAGCGACAGGTCGGGTGCATTGAGCACGAGAAACTGGCGGGCTCCTGCACCGGCCAGCGAGCCAAGATTATCGGCGATTGCCGCTAATGCATCGGTAATGATCGCCCGGGCGGCCTGCCCGGTGGGATCGGTTGCAAAACTCTGAATGGCATCTCGAATGTCATTCCCACCAATGAACAGGACATATAAATTCCCGGCCGGCGCCCTACCACCATAACGACCCAGAAATGTCGTCACCTGCATACTGAGATAGATCTGTCCGACCGAGCGAGCCCGTGCCGAACCGATGGCGTAATTATTAAAACCGGCGACTGAATAAGCCGGCCCCACGTTGACACCGAACTCATGCCCCAGTTGCTCCACCCAGGTACGACCGTTGGAAAAATGATGGCCGCCTATGGCGTAAGGTGCGGCGGGAATCAGTTCAAACGGCGCAACAGACTGCTCACCCAGCAGGGCATAGGCATTGCCCGGGTCGGACAGGCTGTCACCGAACACAACCAGGTCATCAATTTTTGCATTACCTGCGCTACCGAGAACCGGTAACAGGCAAATCAGGGTGATAATTAAAATTCGGACCGGGCGCATAAAACTCCCTCAGCAGAGATTACAAGTGTAGCGCATCAGCACAGTAGTTAACCAATGTGATTTTGTTGAAAATATTTGAACCGGTTCACAATGCTGACTAGATCGCATTCTGCAGGCTCAGCTCCTGGGGATAAGGGTTCATATAATAAGAATCGTCAATATAGGGATCCGGCGCCTTTCTAAAGTGATGCTTAAGCAGGGTCACCGGTACGATTAAGGGTAATTCGCCGTTTCGATAACGTTCGATAGTTTCAACCAGTTCTGACTTGTCGTCACTGTCGAGTTCCTTTTTCAGATAGCCCTGAATATGTTGCAACACATTGACATGGTTACCGCGCGTGGCTCGTTGCTTTAACACTACCATTAACTTTAACAGGTAGTCCTGTGCCAGCTGCTCGATATCACTGCCCTTTGCGCCGGCAATCATGCCGCCAAGATCACGAACAGCATTCTGATGACGGCTCATGATGATCAGTTTGTGCTGTGCATGAAAACGCGACAGCGCGTGTACCGTTACACCATCGTTGAGCATTTGACGCCAGCGATACAATGTGTAAACGCGTTGAATAAAATTTTCACGTAACGTGGCATCACCCAGACGCCCTTCTTCTTCTACCGGTAAATACGGGAAGTTCTGCATAACCCGTTCGGCAAAAATACCTGTGCCATCGCGCGCAGGTTGCTCACCATGGTACACCCTGACCCGTTCCATACCACAACTGGGCGAATCTTTTTTAAAAATGTAACCGCAAATCTGTGCCTGCCAGTCCATTTGCTGGTCGGCGCAATCCTGTAAACGTTTTGTCACATCCAGTGATGAGTCCTTCACCCCGACACAGCGAATTGCATTACCATCACGAATTAACCTGACCGGCTCGCGCGGTACGCCCAGACCAATTTCCATTTCCGGACAAAACCGCCTGAATTCGAAATATTCACCAAGGGTTTGCTCGATATAGCTATGACGTTTATGCCCGCCGTCAAAACGGACATTATCACCCAGTAAACAACTGCTAATCCCGATACTGATTTTCATGTTGTAACGGTCTCGGTAAATACATGAAAGTCCACCATCCATTTATCCGCCCACCAGTTGGCATTGGCTTCGGTGTTTTTGATTTTGACCTGTTTTGAATGGCTCAGAAAATGGAAACATTCATGTGCCAGTGTATGGACCGCGGCTTCCTCGAGATCATTGAACTCAAATAAGGTCTCACCGGAATACCAGCCCTGCTTGTAATCACTGGAAGGCACACGGCCCCAGTGCAGATACTGATACGGTGGCACCATCTCGACATTCACACTGGCACGAATTCGGTATCCGGACTGATAGCGTTGCGCGCTGGCAGGGCTCTGGACCGGATAGGTACAGCAACCATGCAGAATCGCTTTTTTATTGAGTGGAAGCAGCTTGATCCACTCAAGCAGGCTGAGATCATAGCCGGACAGTTTGCCGCTGATAAATTGCAGTACATGCGGCATATCGACCTTATCGATCAATCTGGTTTCAAATCCTGAAACGTCCTTTACCCTGGCCATGCCTGCTAATAATGAGGTGGAGGTGGCTCCTCGGCAGGGTTCTTGCCCTGCTCCTGCATCACCACGGTTATTTGTTCGCGTATGGCACGTAATTCACGCTCGAGTTTCTCAATCTGTTCTTCCTGGCGAATGACTACCTTGTTAAGTGATTGCAGCAGGTCTTCCTGGAATAACAGTTGTGATTCCAGCTCAGCGATTCGATCTATATCTGATTCAGGTTTACTCATCGGTACGTCTGATTATTGTCCGGGGTTATGATAATCGAAGAAGCCCTGTACAAGACAGTCCTCCCGGTCGACCTCGGCGAGGTTATCCTGCTGGCAGTGCAGGATCATCGTGGTGACGGGCTTATAATCTGTACTGACGAGCTCCTGCCATTGCTGAAGTCGTCGCTGTTGGCAAACGACCTTACCCAGCACACCCGCCGTCACCGGTGAAATTCGGTATTCAGTGAAGATGAGATCAAAGACGGTTTTATACTGCCGGTACAGTATCTCGCGATTCTGCTGCGAACCGACTGAATAGCCCGCCATACTGAGCGTTGCACCACGTGTAAAGCCATGATCACGTTGTACCGCCAGCGCCCGGGAAAAGCCGGCATAATCGCGGCATTCCCCGGACAGCGGGTTAATCGGCTCGACGGGGTCATATCTCGATACACAGGCCGTGCATACTATATATACAGGAATGAGACACGCCAGCCGTCTTAACATTCGCGAACGGCGCTGGATTATTTACAATCGCTACCCGTCAGGGTAACCGTAGAAATTTGCTCGTCACTCTTACCAACATAGTTATACGCAACGCGAATACCGGCATTCAGCATCGGCTTGATGGTCGGACAGGCAGACTTTACCAGCGCATCACGGATGGCCGTTTCAAATTTCTTCTTGTCCATGTCCTTGGCAGCGTAATTAATCATCTTATAGTGATAAGTGAGCGTATTATTACCGCCACTTGCCTTCACCAGTTGAGTTTCCTTGTCCACCATTACCGGGGTTTGCTTGTTCACTTCAGCAGCCAGTTTGTTCAGGTCGGCGTCCGACATTCCTGCCACCGCGACAACCGGTAAACAAAACAGGGCAATTATCAGGCGTTTCATGCGTTTCTCCTATACAGGTCTGGTAAGCTGGTAAGTATAGCGAAATTCAGGCTGTCCATTGAGAAATAATCTCATGCATTTTTGTGACACCATCGATCAAAGCCGCCGGTCCGGGCTGCAGTATTTCCGCTGATTTTATTTCGTACAAAGCATTGTGCTTTACAGCCGGTATCACCATCCAGCCAGACCGGTTTGACACCTGCTCAGGCCTGAACTTCTTGCCGCACCAGGAACCAATTATGATATCCGGCGCCTTTTCGATGACTTTCTCAGGCGGATCGATAATCCGGTTTCTGGCGAGTGAGGCCGACGCCAGCTCCGCAAAACAGTCCTCTCCACCGGCGATACTGATTAACTCGGATACCCAGCCAATGCCGCTGATCAGGGGATCATTCCATTCCTCAAAATACACGCGGGGGCGACGTTCCAGTTGCGATGCACGTTCGCGAATTACATCCAGTGATTGCTCGCAATCCTTCACAAGTCGTTCTGCCTTTTCAGGTTCGCCAATTAACCCACCCAATGTGCGAATCATTTGCAGGATGCCGGCAACACTACGTTGATTAAACACATGAACCTGAATACCGGCACGAACCAGTTGTGCAACGATATCCGCCTGCATATCGGAAAAGGCCAGCACCAGATCCGGTTGCAGGGCCAGAATCTTATCGATTTTTGCACTGGTAAAGGCCGAAACTTTCGGTTTTTCCCTGCGCGCCTCAGGTGGGCGAACCGTAAACCCGGATATACCGGCAATGCGGTGCTGCTCGCCCATCAGGTAAAGGCTTTCCGTGGTTTCTTCTGTCAGGCAGATGATTCGCTGTGGCCAGTTCGACATGACACACTCTGTTCTGAAAAAGAGTGCATTATTACCAAAAACTAGCGAGTGTGCAGTACATATTCCTGCAATCCATTCGATAACAGAATACTGCGTTGAACCGTAAATGGCGCCATCATGCGATGTAACACTTCCTGATAATAGGCCGGACAGGTGATCGTCTCAGCCTGTGGGTGATGGACATACACTTTGCCATCAATATACCGATAATTGCCAGGAACGGCCGGCATGCTCTGTCGAGTATGGATATAACAATGTATTAACGTCTGTTTTCGAATATGTGGTAACAGATATTCCACGAGGGATGACAGGATGGTTTTGTCCAGGTAGTTCGGTAAATCCCATAACAAAATGACATCCAGCGATGCTTTTTTATTTTTGTACAGCCCGATGGTCTTCACCAGGGCACGCTGACGTTTTGTTGGTGTATCCAGCACCTGTGAATCCAGTTTGCGCAATGCATCCAGACAACCGGGCAAATAAAGCTTGCATCGAAACCGTGAAAACAGATCGATGACACCCTGGTTGGCCGGTACCACATCCATGATCTCATGGTAATCCTGCTCGGATATCTGCTCGAGCAGACCGGACAGAAGCGGGCTATTCATGCCATAGCCCGCCTCCTGTTTAACTGCCTGATTTGCCAGTGACATAGCACGAATCAGGCAGACTTCAGTTCACTGGTATCTTTTCCCGTCATAGAGGGTGTCATCGGCTTCTTGCCCGGCGTTGCGGCTGAGCGGGGTTCCATTTCAATACTACCCTTGAACATGGCGCCGTCTTCAAGCGTGACACGCGGTGCAACAATGTTTCCCAGAACATGACCGGTTTCACGAATAATGACTTTCTCATCACCATGCATGTCGCCTTCCAGTGTGCCTTCAATAATGATCTGGTTTGCATCAATATTCGCTTTTACCTTGCCGCTTTTACTGATGGTGACATTATGTCCCTGCAGGCGAATCGTCCCTTCTACCTGACCCTGAATAATCAGGTTTTCATCACCGGTGACATCACCTTTAATTCGAATCGAGGCACCAATAGACGCAGAACCGGTCCGATTTTCCGTCGCGGTCTTGCCTGAAAAGCTGCGCGCCTCCCTGGCCGTGAAATCGGTTTCTTCCTGTGCCTGGTAATTCTTGATCTTGCTGGACACATTTTCCTTAATTTGTTTCATGTCTATCATGATGTACTCCCGTCTAGGTATTATCAGGGGTTTGTCAGAAAACCCCTTGGAAATTCAGTTTACTATGTTCAATTATTATGAAAGTACTTTCACAGTGAATGCATGAACTGGTTCACAACTGCGCCTAAACAAAATCTGTACAAAGATCCACAGAAAAACTAAGACTAATCATACG
Organism: uncultured Gammaproteobacteria bacterium; assembly: GCA_937967995.1. Taxonomy (GTDB): domain Bacteria; phylum Pseudomonadota; class Gammaproteobacteria; order UBA6429; family Thiohalophilaceae; genus CALBTB01. The sequence continues at coordinate 52,763 of CALBTB010000007.1, read as the reverse complement.
GCAAGCTGATCCAGATCAACCTGAATATTCCATTTTATAATCTAGAATCAGCCTATGAAAACACTACGAATTTTATTAATCGGTTTTTTTGTCTCACTGGCATTTGCGAGACCCGGATTTACCGAAACCTCACTACAACAACGTGGCGCCATGCTTTACGCACAGCATTGTGCAAGCTGTCATGGTGATACCGGTAAGGGTGGCACAGGTGTTCCTCTTTCCAATACGTCTTTTCAACAACAGGTCAGTGATCGTTTCCTGTTTAATACGATCAAATATGGACGACCGGGCCGGGTTATGCCTGCTTTCAGCCAGCTTGATAAACAGGATATTCAGGCCATTGTTAAACATGTGCGTACATTCAGTTCCGCCAGGCCGCCCAAACTATCAATGGCAAAAATTACAGGCGATATCTCCAACGGCAAGGAATTATTTCATAAGCATTGCGCGAGTTGCCACGGTACAGATGGTAAAGGTGGCAAGGGCACCGGCGTCACTTTTTCACGACCGCGAGATTTACCCATCATCGCACCGGCACTGAACAATATCGGTTTTCTGAAAAGTGCCAGTGATCAGATGATTAAGGACACCCTGATGCAGGGTCGTGACAATACACCGATGGTCTCGTTTCTCAAACAGGGCCTGAGTGAAAAGGACATTAACGATCTGGTTGCCTATGTTCGTAATTTTGAACGCTATCAGCAGAACTATGATCACGAGAAATATAAAAACGAACCGTTAATGATCGAATCAGAATCACCCTACGATTTGCAAACGACCATAGACAACATCAAACGTGCTGCTGTCGGTAAAAACTTTCGCCTGATACGCGTACAGAACCTCAACGCCGGCCTGGTCGAAGAAAGTAAGGAAAATACTTCACAGGTTATTATTTACTTCTGCAATTTTCAGATGCTGAACGAAGCACTGGCCATCGACCCGCGCGTTGGCATGTTTCTGCCCTGCCGTATTACCGTGGTGGAACAGGCAGGCGTCGTCAAGGTTATGGCCATCAACCCAAAACGGCTGAGTTACCTGTTTAACAATGATGAACTCAATCGTTTATGTGGCGGTATGCACGACACCTACCTGGAAATTATTGAGGAGGCCAATCTGTGAGGTTATATCGCTACCTGTTCATCGCGCTGTTATTGAGCCTTGCCCCGTTTGCAGCAGCGGAACAATTACTCATGGCGCGCGTCAACATGACATTTCCGGAAGCCATGCTCAAACTGCAGGAAACCATCAAGCAACAGGGTTACACAATCAGCCGGGTGCAGCGAGTCGATATCGGCCTGACCAAAAGCGGTTACAAGACTGATAAATACCGGGTTGTCTTTTTTGGCAAGGCGGAAGAAACCGAGCAACTCACGAAAAAATTTCCTGTTTTATTGCCCTACTTTCCACTCAAGATTGCCATATTCGCCGAAGGCAACGACACGTTAATCACGGCTTACGATCCGCTGCTGATGTTCGGTGAGTCTGAACCACTACTGGCCAGGGCCGCACAAAAGTGGCGTTCGGATCTTGAGGTGATATTCAGTACGATGCGGGAAGCGGAATAATCTCAGGCGATCGCCGCGCCTTCGATTTCTAATTCAGGAACTGACGGCACCTCAATGACTTCATCGGAGACCTGGTATTCCAGGGTGTGCTCGCCAATGTGCAATTTGTCATGATCGGACAGCGCATACCATTTGACCTTTCCCTGCCCCATATGGACACCATGCAGCGAATTGAGATCATGAATGAAAAATTGCTGGTCGAGATAGACGATCTGAGCGTGAATGCGGCTGGCCCTGGGATCATCAACATAAATATCCAGGTTCTTCTGACGACCGATCAGCATACGTTTACGATTCAGCAGATACTTGCCAACAATCACATCACCGCGACGTACCACCAGTAAGGGAAGTGGCCGCATATCGACATTGTCCTGATTGACGGCGGTGGTCGGGATCTCGCTCTTGCGCTCGATATACAACGGCCAGTGCAGTTTACGTATCGCGCTGTGCAGGCAAAGTGTATCAATCTGCGTGGTTTTATTGATATAGGCCGTCACCAGCATCATATCGCATAGCTGATTGATCAGTCTCGGCACCCCACCCGTGTAGCAGATAATGCCATCCAGCAGGTCCTTGGGAAAATGCAGGCGACCATTATTGCCGGCCACATACAGGCGATAATCAATATACTCACAGATCTCATCACGCGACAGTGGCTCAACCGTATGGGTCAGCCGCACCAGTTGTGAGAAGGCATCGTTGGGTAATGCCGTGATATTCAGCGTCAGATCGGGCTGACCTAACAGGATGATCTGAATCAGCTTGCGTCCGAACATTTCCAGGTTAGCCAGCAGGCGGACCTGTTCCAGCACCAGTGGATTGAGATTGTGCGCCTCATCGATCACCAGTAGTACCGGTTTCAGCTCGAGGTGTTTGTCCATGGCATGACCTCGAATTGCTTCAAACAATTCGGCACGGGTCTTACGCTCTGGCGCACAGTCCAGTTGCATGGCCACGGATAGTAAAAATTCTTCAACTGAAACAAGGGTTTGATGGATATACGCGACATTGACCTTGTCCGGCAATGATTTGATGGCCTGATCCAGCAATACCGATTTTCCAACACCCGGCTCACCGGTCACCACCACGATGCCATCACGAATGACTAACAGATATTTGAGATATTCCCGGGCCCGGGCCTGACCTTCACTGAGATAGAAGAAGCGTCGATCGGCAGTCGACAAAAACGGGTAGTCGCGCAACCCAAAGTATTCGCAGTACATGGCGGCACCCCCTCAGTGATGCGTCTTGATTTATTCGCTAACACATCCGTGTGGCCGATAATCACTGAACAAGGGTTATCTTACCGTTTTAGCGCTTAAAATGGTAATAATCTGTAACAAATCAGTGTGAAAATGATTCTGTTTGATCAAAATTTGTACGAATCGATCAATCGCGATTTACAACAATCACTTCAGTACACAATTTCGAGTAAATTCTTTCAACTCGTTGGCACTCCAGTCCATTTTGGGCTTTTGTTTCATTTCCGCACACCACTCCGGACTGCCAACCTCCGGTGAACAAGCCATCATTGTGCCGGCAAGTAAAGCCAGCAACGGAATACTGAATATAATTTTCAACTTAACCTCCCGAGATCGAAATCTTAAAACTAACGAAACACACGCTTGTTGGGTGAAAACAGCCAGCCGAGTAACAGACCACTCACCACACCGGCGGTATGCGCCATATTCGCGACATTACCCACCAGGCCCAGCCAGCAAACAACAAACCACACCAGCATCATCAGCGCGATATTCGGGTGCAGTTCCAGGCCACTGCGAGGATTGAGCTTGCCCTGTACCCAGACATAAGCAAGTAACGCGTAAACGACACCGGACATACCGCCAAACGCCGGCCCGGACCAGAAATATTCCGCCAGGTTACCGGTGATCCCCGACACACCGACCAGTAAACCGAAATGCGGTGAGCCTTTGCGGGATTCCACCGTCAGACCCAGATCATAGAGCCACAGCATATTGAAAAGAATATGCAGTACACCCAGGCCGAGAAAAATCGGCGCATGAATAAATATGGGTGTAATCAGCCGCCAGATCTCGCCGCTGGCAATCTGGCTCAGGTCGCCTGTTTCAGTGGAAGATATAAAAAACGGCAGAGCAATGCGATATGAACTCAGTGACAGCGAAAGAGTGACGATAACTGATACAGCTATCAGTATGATTGTGACCGGTGCGGCACGAAAAATGGCAAGTAACATATTCATCAGGCCACCTTGATCCTGACCACCGTCATCACTTCCATCTCGATACCCCCCACCTGTTCCGTATCCACATAATATGTCAGATTGACGCGCGCACCCTGAATATTGCGGTATTCTTTTTTGCGCTTATAGCGAAACGGCACATTCACTCCGGCAATCATTATCGTATTGATGAACCAGTCACCTGCCCGGCGTTGTACATGCGAAGTGACCTTGACGTTTTCCGTGTGCACCAGTTGTGCATGTTTGCGTAATAATTTTTTTGGATCGGACTGAACAGGTTGTCTCATTTTTATATACCACGTTTATTTCTGCATACGCCGTATGTCCTCCAGTGACAACGTATCCGCTAAATTCTCATGTCCCCATTTCATCATGGCCAACAATACCGGTTTGAGCGCCTTGCCCTTGTCAGTCAGTTCGTAGGCATATCGAGGTGGCCGTTCCTGATACTGGTTGCGGCGTACGATACCATGGCTTTGCAGTCGCTTCAGCCGTTCAGCCAGAATGTTGGTCGGAATGGACTCCGGCGACTGTTCAAATTCCGAGTAGGTCTTTTTACCCATAATGAGATCCCGAATCACCAGCAACGTCCACTTGTCACCGATAATCTCCAGCGTACAGGAAACCGGGCAATTTGATCGTCTGGAATCAGGCATTTAGCTCATCTCAATGGTGTAGACCTGTACCTTAACCCCGTTACTTGTATTTTACAAGTTACTGGACTAGGCTTACTAACTTGCAAAAAACAAGTTAGGAGAACAACATGGAAATCAAGTTGTATTACCACCCAAAGACCCGCGCCTTTCGCGTGCGCTGGCTACTGGAAGAGCTGGGCGCCAACTATCAGCTGCAGTACGTTGACCTGTTTGGGGGTGAAGCCAATTCTGAGTGGTACCGGGCCATTCACCCGCATGGTTGCCTGCCCGCAGTCGAAATCGATGGCCGGGTCATGATCGAAACCAGTGCCATCTGTCACTGGTTAACCGACCAGTTTCCCGATCGAGAATTTGCCCCGCAACACAACAGCCCCGCCCGTCTCGAATACACACAATGGATGTACTATGTACCCGCGACCATGGAACCCCCCATGTGGTATGCCTTTCTGCACAGCAACATTCTTCCTGACGAACAAAAAGTGCCAGACATCATTCCCTGGTGTGAGAATTTATATGACGACGTGTTTGGCGTACTGAACCGCGCCTATGAGAATAAAAATTACCTGATTGAAAACCGTTTCAGTACGGTTGATTTGATGATTGGCAGTATGCTGTTGTGGTATGCCCGCCAGGCGAGTAACTATAGCGAGCTTCGACGCGTTTTGCAGGATTTTTCACAACGTCCGGCTTTTCGCCGCGCCCGTGAAGAGATCAGTCACGCGGCATAATGCAAAGCGGGGCATGTAAACATGCCCCGCAAAACAAATTTAATCCTCATCGTCAAACAAACCATCATCCGGAAAATACCAGACAAAATCATTGTGCTGATCGCTTTTGGCGAGAATATCGGTCTGGTTGATTTCATCGATGTTGATCACCTGGTTTGATGACTCATTTAGCAGGCTTTGCGCCAGCAGTTCTTCCCGTACGGTCGCCAGTGCGGCTTCCTGGGCAGCGGCTTCATCTGCCGCATCAATATACACGGTGCGTGTAAAATCCAGGTATTGTGTTTCATCGTCGACGACGAACTCGAAATTTTCTCCTGTTACCGTTGCCTTGTAACCTGGCATGTTACCTCCTTCCCTTTTTTTATTTAAAAAAACCTGTCAATGCACATTACCATTATGCAGTAAATATTCAATTTCAGTGGCCCGCTTTTTTGCCAGATTGAATTGCTCATCTGTCATCATATCAACTACGACATACCTGAGCTGTTCGGCATCTTTATCCCCGTTACGCATCGCCTGACTTAACCAGGCATAAGCATCTACCACATTAATATCAGTTCCACGACCTTCCGCATATACCAGACCAAGTGCATACTGGGCATCGACATTATTCATCCTGGCTTTCTCTAACAGTCGCTGTTCCAGTCCGGGATCATTATTTAGTAGTACCAGGTCCTGAAGGAAATCATTATCGTCTGCCATATTTAATGCAATGGAACCGCAGCACGTTGTGTCAGTGATTCAAGCATGCCTTCAACCACATCATCCTCCGCGCCTTCATCCTCAAGCGGGCAATTATACGTGACGAACAGCAAAAGTTTATCTGCGCGTAGATACCATTCACACCAGTATTCATTTTCGGAATCGTAACAACAGGTCACGCCGCTAAATGGTCCGTATTCCACTTCGTACAACTCCGCGCCGGCATCGATATGATCAGAGGCCAGTTCCACCAGGTATTCATCGGAAATGGGCTGTTCTTCTCGCAACGTGGTAATCAGCAGTGTCCCGTTACCGGCAGGATCATATAATGACATCGCATCATCTACCGCCTCTGCGACCCAGTTAGCAGGCATCTCCAGTTGCCAGTCATCTGTCTGGTAATAACTCATCGAATCAAATCATACTATAAGTCAAAAAACCTTGGGTAATATTCTCATCAAAACTCCGTACTATTTTTAGTGTTTAATTTATCATCTCACCACGATCGAGAATATTCAGCTAAGACCTGAGATGTAAAAGTTTGCGTAAAAAATTATTTCGCTATTACATGTAAACAAAAGAATACGGACGAATACAAATTACATCATCGATCGTAAATAGAAAATTATTATTAGCTAATATTTTAATGTCGGCAATTTACTTATTTAACTAACACGCATAAGTATTAACTGTGATTTTTGTGACATCGACACAGTTGTGCAACGTGTTTCAAGATAACATGTATCTTACATAAAAAATAAAAATACAATCAGGGAGGGTAACAATGACTGTGAAGTCAGTAATTTCATTTACTTTATTCTTTAATATAATCATTTCAATCTCTTTCATCTCTAACGCACACGCCGATCTCACCCGGCAGGTTCTCAAGGAAATTAAACAGGGGCGCACGATACGGGCGGAGATTGTATCGCTTAAACAAATCCCGGTACCGGAACCATCCAACCTCTATGAGTTTGTAAAAGACAAGCAGGCTGCCATAGAGTTAGGAAAAGCATTATTCTGGGACATGCAGGTTGGCAGCGATGGCATACAGGCCTGTGCGTCATGTCATTTTAATGCCGGTGCGGATAGCCGGGTGAAAAACCAGTTGAGCCCGGGTTTGTTACAATCAAACCAGGACGCCAGCCCCAACCCGGACTTAAACTTTGATAAAGGGATTAATTTTACGCTCCAGGCTGGTGATTTTCCGTTTCATAAAAAAACCGATGCACTGGACTTCACTTCCCTTGTTATCAGCGATACAAATGATGTCAACAGTTCACAGGGTGTACACTTTGCACACTTTGTTGATGCCAGTACCGGTAACCCCGTTGATACTACAACGCCTGCATCGGACCCAACTGGTTTCCAGATCCAGGGAATTAATGTCCGACGCATTGAACCCAGACAGACACCAACAGTCATCAATGCTGTGTTCAATCACCGCCAGTTCTGGGACGGTCGCGCCAGTAATATATTCAATGGTGTGAGCGTCTTTGGTGACAGTGATCCAAATGCCTATGTGTTTGTCGCCGATCCGGCCAGTAACACGATTCAACCGGTGCGTGTCAGTATTGATAATTCATCACTGGCGTCTCAGGCCGTCGGACCACCACTAAGTAATTTTGAAATGTCTGCCGCAGGACGTATCTGGCGAGAAGTGGGTGATAAATTTATTAAGAACAGTGTTGGTGAAGACGGTGAAGTTCCGTTACGGCCGTTGGGTAAACAACTGGTTCATCCACAGGACAGCGTGCTGGGATATTTATCCAGAGGGTATCAACCAGGCCTGAATATTGACAGCTATGCCAACATGATCCAGAACGCCTTTGTAGACAAATGGTGGAATGGGAAAAACTATATCCATGTCCCAAAAAATTCCCTTGCGACGCCATCTACTGTCACCTTTGTTTCTGAAGCTGACGCTGCATCGGGTGGGCAAGATATCTATTCACACATGGAAATAAATTTCTCCCTGTTTTTTGGGATTGCTGTGCAATTATATGAAGCGACTCTGGTATCAGATGATTCCCCGGTTGATCGATTCCTGGATGGTGATAAGGATGCGCTGACGACATCAGAACTGGTTGGGTTTCACCTTGCAGACGTCGAAGCGCGTTGTTTGAACTGTCATGGTCGTGGTGAATTTACATTTGCCGCCGTCAGCCGGGTTGAGGAACAGGGGCTGACCCGTATTCGACGCGGTGATCTCATCGATGAAGGTTTTAACAATATCGGTGTCAGGCCCACGCTTGAGGATCTGGGTGTCGGTGGTGTCGATCCGTTTGGTAATCCGCTGAGTTTTGCTCGTCAGACACATCTGGGTAACTTTGACAATGACAAGATACCCGGCAGTGACGGTAACCCCGGTACTGATGTCGAGTTAAACACCGATCTTGGCGCCGATGGGGCCTTCAAAATTCCCACGCTACGTAATGTCGAGCTCACTGCACCGTATTTTCATAATGGTGGTGAAGCCACACTTGAAGACGTGATCGATTTTTATTTCAGGGGTGGTAACTTCAGAACCTTTGATGAGTTTGCCGAGTTCCCACATCCCATCATCGGATTCGATGGTAATCGAATCAATCCGGTCGAAATTACCGGCCTGGGTATTTTACAGGGTACGCATAAAGACTCTTCTGCCGGCCTGAATACCGGTGCCGGGCTCGATGATAAGGACAGGGATAATATCGTTGCTTTCTTAAAGGCACTGACGGATGAGCGTGTTCGTCTCGAAAAAGCACCTTTCGATCATCCACAATTGTTTGTGCCAAACGGTCATCCCGGGGATGAATTCAGTGTGACCGGTGATGGATTTGGTAATGCAACCGATGCATTTATCGAAATCAAGGCTGTTGGTGCTAATGGTATTAACACACCGCAGCCTACCTATGCTGACAATCTGGGCGCAGGCTCTGGTGGTGGAAACAAACCACCTAAACCGTGTAAAGGTAAGGGATGTAAATGATATTCACTGTTTGTAAAACGAGGTTTTCATAGCCGAAACCTCGGAGCTGGAACTCATGGACCGGGTTCCAGCTCACTATTTCAAACTAACCGGCGGCACTTTTCTGTTTTTCGGACTGGGCGAGAATCTTTCTGTAGTCGGGCCAGATTTTTTCCATTCGATCATGCATACGCGGCTCGATACTAAGGGCAAAATCCAGGAACGCTTTTGAGACCAGCGATAATTCCTTACCTTTCGGGTAAACCAGGAACCACTGACGAAAAATCGGAAATCCCTCTACGTCGAGAATACAGATTGGCCCGCTGGTCCCTTCCAGGGTCAGTGTATGCAACGACAGTACCGATATACCCAATCCACCGACCATGCCGTGTTTGATGGCTTCGTTACTGCCCAGCTCCATACGCACTTTGGGCCGGAGTTTCTGCGCGTTAAACACACGCAAGGTAGCGTCACGTGTACCCGAACCCGGTTCACGCAGGATAAACGGCTCTTCAGCGATGCGCGCCAGGGGAATATTTTTCTGTCCGGCCAGCGGGTGATCACGCGGCGCCAGTACCACCAGCGGATTTGGCGCTATGGGATAGGCTTCAACTTCAAGGTCTTCCGGTGGGGCCTGACCCATGATGTACAAATCATCCTCGTTGTTACGCATGCGCTCGATAATGCGATCCCGGTTGGTCACCTTGAGGGCCACTTCAATACCGGGATAAAGCGAGCTGAACTCACCCAGCACTTCCGGTGCAAAGTACTTGGCATTGGTAATCGCACCCAGTCGCAAACGCCCTCGTTTTAAACCTTTCAAATCCGATATCTTCATTTCCAGGTTGGAGAGGGTTTCAAATAAAGTGCGGCAGGCCTCGTACAGTTCCATACCCGCTTCGGTGGGCTTTACGTTGCGGCCAATATGCTCAAACAACGGCATGCCGATCACGTTGGTCAGTTTCTTGATCTGCATGGACACGGTGGGCTGTGTCAGGAACAGCTCTTCCGCTGCCTGGGTGAAACTGCCCAGCCTGACAATCGTCTCAAAAACCTGTAACTGACGCAGCGTGGCATGCCGAATCAGATAATCGGGAATGGCCCCGGGTGGGGTATAACTTGTGTCCGTTGGTGTCGTCATAGGGATTTCCTGAACCGGACTCAGGAAATAAAGGATGTCAGATACTTAGCGCAGAGTAAACAACAAATCAGGCTTTGGCCGGTTCAGCATCGTCCTGGTTCTCTTCCTCATCCACATTGGCATAACGCGCTTCGAGTTCGCGTATGGCAATGTTCTTGCTGGGAAAAATATTTTCCGCACCGATGATCTGATCCAGCCCGGCTTTTTCCAGTGCCTCGCGAACCGGCCGTTTCAGACCGGCCAGTGCCAGTTTGACACCCGCGTCGCTTAATTCACTACCCATGGTACGCATCTTTTCGATACCGGTAGCATCGATCCAGTTAATTCCGTGCCCCAGAATCAGGATAGCGCGGGCCTTTGGAAATTCACTTAATGCCTTGAGGATCGCCTGTTCGAAATGCGCTGCATTGATAAAGACCAGTGAGGCATCGAAACGTAATACAACAAAATGGTTACTCACCGGTGCCAGGTCATGAGTAATGGCCCCGGCCAGTGATCCGGTTGACGTCATGCCCATCACTTCACTGCGTGGCTTCATGGTATTAAGCAGGAACATGATCACGGTAAGAATGACACCGATGATCACACCGTCGGCCAGTTTCGGCGCCATGATCAGCGTGGCGAAGAAGGTCACGACACCAACTATGCCGTCCGCCTTGCGCACCTTCAGTGCACACAGCAGTGACTTGAAGTCAATCAGACTAAAGACCGCACTCATGACAATCGCTGCCAGTACGGCACGAGGCAGGTGATACAGGTATTCGGTCATAAATAACATCACCAGGGTGACACCCAGTGCACTGACAATGGCGTAAAAGCCGGTTCGTGCGCCGACCCGTGCGGCAACAGCAGAACGTGAAAACGAACCACTAACGGTATAAGACTGAAAGAAACTACCGACGATATTGGCCAGGCCCTGACCGATCAGTTCCTGATTGGGGTTGAGTTTTTCACGGGTTTTGGCGGCCAGCGCACGGGAGATCGATGTCGCTTCCATAAACCCGATCATCGCCATAATAAATGCCGTCGCAAATAAACCGGATATCAGACCGAAATCAATCAATGGCAGTGTGAAACTGGGGATGCCGCTGGGGATATTGCCTACGACCTGCCCACCACCGGATAATTTAAATTTATCACCCTCGTGACCGGACAAACGCCACACTGTTGAAAAGAAACCGGAATTTTCAGCCACTTCATACCTGACCTGATCATTTTCATTCGTCACGCTAATCAATGGAATCTGGTACGCATCGACACGTTGTTTATTGAGACTGTACTTGAGGCCTTTTTCCTCACCCTGTAAACGCAACAGGCGCGCCTGCAGACTGTACTTCACGTCATCATCGGGCTTTTCATCAAGCTGATTATTAATCGACTGCTGTTCATGTTTGAGTTTTTTGAGCGCCTCTTCATTTGCTAACAGTTTTTCAAACTTCTGGCGCACTTCAGGATCAGCAATTTGTTGGGGAGACACCACCTGAATTTTTTCAAAACCAACCACGACACTGATCACGGTCGCGGCAATCACGACGACCAATACACCGGGCAATTGTGGAAAGTGCTGACGCATCAGTTTCAAAACGATTAGCGTACCCACACCGAACAACAGGGTGGGTAAATGCGCTATCGGAATCTGTTCCACCACCTGCCACAGATCAAGCAGGAAGGTATCAGAACGGGGCATCGGAACATTCAGGAATCCGTTAACCAGTGACAGACCAATAATCAATGCCGCGGCGTTAGTAAACCCGACGATAACCGGGTGCGAGGCAAGATTAATCAGGACACCCATGCGAAACAGGCCCAACAATAAACGCAGTACACCGACAAGCAGTGCCAGGGTCAGTGAGTATTGAATGAATTCTTCACTACCGCGTGTCGCCAGCGGTTCGATCGCCGCGGCTGACATCAGTGACAACATGGCCACCGGACCGGTATGCAGGAAACGCGAGGCGCCCCACATGGAGGCAATGATAACCGGCAGGAAGGAAGCGTATAAACCGTAGACTACCGGCAATCCGGCCAGTGAAGCGTACGCCATACTCTGCGGAACCAGAATCATGGCGACAGTAATCCCTGCTATCAGATCCGCACGCAGGTTTTCACGACTCGGTGGTAACCACCGCAAAAAAGGAAATATCTTAGTCAACATCATCGTTAATGTTCTTTTGTCCTATAAACAGCAACGGGCACACAAATACAGGAATACGGCTGGCCTGTACCTGCGTGCCCATACATGAGCACTTAAGATGTTGCTAAGGCAAATCTATCAGGCGATCTTGCTGTTTTTAGCTTCCTGATTGTTGCTATCAAGCTGCTTGGCGGCTTCGCCCTGCTTGGTCACAACAACCACGACAGGTACCGGCAACAGATTCTTGTCCTTCGGACCATTGATATAGCTGTGCGCCAGGTAACCGGTATCTTTACAGGCCAGAAACGCAATTTCCGGATGCGACTTCAGATAGCGGTTCAGGCGTGCTATCGGATCCCCGGTCAGGGGAGCCAGTTTAAAATCAATATTCGCCTCAGCCAGGGCCGGCTCGTAACCCTTCAGCAAGGCGCGGGCCGTATTTTCGGTCTGAAAGGTAATCACGGTCAACTCATGTTTCAGGTTTGTGCAGGTCTGGATGACATATTCCATGACTTCAGCAGGCAGTTCGCTACCCAGGAACAGTGCAATACGGCGGCGCTTGCTGCCGGAATTGGCTTCATAGACCGTGGTTTTGACGTTGACTGGCTTGGCATAGACCGGTGCATTGTCCAGATGGGCTGCTTTTTGCCGCATGGTCATGTACTCTCCAGCAGTACTATGCTCGAAGCCGTTCATCATATGCTTTAGGATGTCCTTAAGTTTGCTCATGGTTTACTCCAAAAAGTGAAAATGTTTTCACTTATGATGCAACGGTTGTGCCAGGTCTTATTTGCTAATAAAAACAATGAGTTACGAGAATTACTAAAATAAACTGTTACAATGTGAAACGATCACGTTAATTTGGCTCATTATACACTGTAACACTGTTGTGATCTGCAACACCTGTAACAAAAAGGCCGGAATTGACTAAATTATGACCAGCTTGCGCGGCAAGATCACCACCTCATACGGCATCTCCAAAGTCGCCCTGGTTGTCTTTGTGGCCGTGGTCATCGCCGATCTGCGCTATCTCCAGACCCAGATCGTCGAAGGTGAAGCGGTCAATGACTTTTACTCCACCACCCAGGAAATCCGCTTCGCGGAAAAGAACCTGTTCCTCTACCACGAACAAGCGAATCTGCAGAAACTCCAGACCCAGCTCGATAAGGCACAGGATGTCCTGAACAAGGGCCGGCGTGTGTTTGGCGAAATCGCCAGTGAAGCGGAAATCGAGGAGGTGAAATCCCTGCTGGTCAGTTACCGCCAGAAACTCGATGCCTATCTGGCACTCAGTGGTGCACGCCGCCTGTCTGAACAGGAGCAAATCCGTATTGCCGGACATGCTCTGTCCGAACTGACCAGGGACTTCAACGTCCGTCAGCGGACCATTCTTACCCAAACCATTCGTGTCGCCACGATCACACTGATGATTGCCTCGCTGACCGTCATTTTACTGGGCGTCGGCAGCGCCATGTACATGGTGCGCAACGTGGTTAGGCCGCTACGGCAACTGGAAAAACAGCTCGACACACTGGCGGAAGGCAATGAGCAAACCCTCACCCTGCCTTCGCAGGACAAGGAAATTCAGTCCTTTGTGCATCACTTCAATTCCATGCTGGACCAGTTACGTACCCAGCAAAATAAGCTGCGTCATCACGAAAAGGCAGCGGCACTGGGTGTGCTGGTCTCCGGTGTGGCGCATGAACTGAATAATCCCCTCTCGAATATTTCCACTTCAGTACAATTGTTACTGGAAGATGATGGTTCAACCCGCGACGATCTGCGTCGCCAGTGGCTGGCCCATGTGGATGGCGAATGCGAACGGGCCCGACGCATTGTGCGACGCCTGCTGGATACGGTGCGCCAGCCCAAGTTGCATATGCAAACGCACAGCGCCGCCCGGCTGGTGCAGTCGGCGGTGATGCTTATACATCGCCAGTTACCTGCCACTATTTATTTGCATATCGAGGATATCCCGGAAACCCCGTTGCTCGTGGATCGTGAACGCATGCAGCAGGTTTTTATCAATTTAATAAGGAATGCCGTTGACGCCGGCGCGACCAATATCTGGGTCGTTGGCCGGGAAACCACCTGGCAAGACAGTATGCCGGCCAATACGGATCACCTCGTCGGTGATACCGATCTCGTCAGTCACGCAGAAGGTTTACTCTTGTTTAGTATTGAGGACGATGGGCCGGGTATCTCCCCCGAACACCTGGCACAGATTTTTGACCCGTTTTTCACCACCAAGTCCAGCGGCGAAGGTACCGGTCTAGGTCTTTATCTGGTAGAAGAGATCATCAGCGAACATAATGGGTGTATGTCGGTTGAACACCGCGATGCCGGTGGTACCCGTTTTCTGATTTGGCTGCCACTTCCCCAGGCACCGGAGACAGTATGAGCGATGATGCGCCACATATTTTATTGATCGATGATGAAGCCATCGCCCTGGCCAACCTTAGCCACGTATTTGAAAAGGAAGGTTACCGGGTCACAACCTGCAAGGATGGCGAAAGCGGTCTGGCGGAAATGCAGAAACACGCATTTGACCTGGTGCTGACGGACCTGCGCATGCCGGGCATTGATGGCATGGATGTTTTACGACACATTCGTGAAACCACGCCGGAAGTGCCTGTCATCATGATCACGGGTCATGCCTCGCTGGATTCGGCGGTCGATGCCATGAAGGCCGGTGCTTATCATTACATCTCCAAACCCTTTCGTCTCGACGAAGCACGCGAAGTCGTGCGTGGTGCGCTGGATTTAGGGCGCATCAAGCGTGAAAACCAGGAACTCAAGGAACGCATCGAACACCTCTCCAGCCACACTACGATCATCACCCAGGACCTGGGTATGCAACGCCTGCTGGAAACCGCGCGCCAGGTGGCGGAATCCGATTGCAGTGTCGTGATTCATGGTGAATCCGGTACCGGCAAGGAATTACTGGCCCGCTTTATTCATCAGAACAGCCTGCGCTCTGAAGGTCCGTTTGTGGCCTTCAACTGCGGTGCACTGCACGAAGAAATTGCCGCCAGTGAGCTGTTCGGTCATGAGAAAGGTGCCTTTACCGGTGCCACAACCACCAAGATTGGATTATTTGAAGCTGCAGAAGGCGGTACCCTGTTTCTCGATGAAGTAGCGGAAATGCCGTTACTCATGCAGGTCAAACTATTGCGCGTGTTACAGGAACGCGAATTAATGCGGGTCGGCTCCACACAGCCCATCAAGATCGATGTACGCGTGCTGGCTGCCAGCAACCGGGATCTCAAAGCCGCTGTTGATGAAGGCCAGATGCGCAATGATCTGTATTTTCGTCTTAACGTTGTCACACTGACATTGCCGCCGTTACGGGAACGGCGGGAAGATATTCCGTTACTGGCTTATTACCTGCTGCGCAAGTTCTCTACCATGATGGACCGGGATGTGAATGAGATAACCCCGGAAGCGATGCAACGCCTGGTGGAATATGACTACCCGGGTAATATTCGCGAACTGTCCAACTTTATCGAGCGCGGTGTCGCCCTCACCCAGGACAACAAGCTGGACATTCAGCATTTACCGCAGAGTCTCGGTTCGCTGACCGTACGCGTATTCAAACCGGAAATGGCCGCCTCCCCCAGTACACTGGAAGAACAGGAAACCGAGCATATCCTCAATGTACTGAAAATGACGGACGGCAACCGTACCAAGGCGGCAGAAATGCTCGGTATCGATCGCGTCTCGTTGTGGCGTAAGCTTAAAAAGCTGGGAATCGATTCAAAATAAAATTGATCTGGTTGCTTAGTCAGGCCAGATACGACGACCCGCCTGATAACTGTCACCCTGCACCATGCCTCGACTGGAATAATTACCACTGCCTGCCGCCGGTCGTGGTGCCGGTTTACGAGCCGGTGCCTTTTTGGGTGCGGATGCAGCCGGCTTGGATGATGCGGCAGCCTTGGTTGATTTGGTTTCGGACGTCGAATTCGCTGACGCCTTGGTCTTACGCATGGACTCCATTAATTTAGACCGGGTTTTGTCTTTCGTACTCATATCAATTCATAACCTCTTCTAATAAGTTTTTCAGTTCGTCCGCTGCATCCGCACCGCGTTTTCCGAGATCAAAAACACTTTTACCTTCCAGTGCACTGGCACGGTAAATGGCACGACGGCGAATTCCGGTTTTGGCAACCGGCAAATCGATTTCTTCTGCCGCTTCGCGAACCAGACGTGACAGGGTGGTGCGGGACTCGAGCTGATTGAGAACCAGAATGGCGCGTAAATGCGGATTGACTTCACGTGCCTGTTCGATGGCCCGTTCCGTGTGTACCGTTGCCCACAGATCCACTGGTGAAGGCTGGACCGGAATCAACGCGAGATCACAGGAACGTAAAACGGTATGGGTTTGTGGTGCATGCACCGAGGGAGGACAGTCGATAACCAGGCAATCGTATTGTTGTCGTAAATCCTGGATTTGATCCGACAGATCGCCGTTGGCTTCATACACATCCAGTGCATTTTCATCTTCCGTAAAGGCGCGCCATTGTAATGACGAACCCTGCGGATCTGCATCCAGCACCGCGGTACGACGATCGCGTGCGATACCGGCAGCAATATTCACTGACAAGGTGGTCTTGCCAGCTCCGCCCTTATTACCCACTAAAGCAATAACGGGCACAAAAAATTCCTAATGGGAGTTATCAGTTAGTAATGCGTCGAGCTGCTGCGCAAAACGATGTTGTGCTTCGGTAAGCGGCTTGTCGCGGTCATCTGCATGGATTGTGACGTTGACATAGTCGCGGCCGAAACCCATGTCCGGGTAGAAGCCTTCCTTTTCGGAGAGATCAGCGGCACGATCCAGGAAGTCGCGTAGAGTCTCGTAATCCGGGAACTCGTAACGGCGCTCCAGTCTTACCGGGCGTATACGCTCTTGCCATTGGCTGCTCATACTCACCTCCATCAGAATGTGGCGCGGTTGTGGTCGGCACTGTTCTGGCTGCCCTGAATCTCCTGGATCCACTTCGCCAGATGCTCACCGTGCGCAACTTCTTCATTCAATAAAGTCTCAAAAAACAAACGGTTATCATGATCCCCTAGCCGGGCACAATGACTTGCCGCGTTTTGATACAACTCAACCAATTCGTACTCAAAAGCATGGTTATGCTGTAACAACTCTATCAAATTGTTGGCCAGACTGACAGGCCTCAATTGTGATGCATTGGGCGCTACGCCCAAGGCAAGCATACGACTGATGATTCTTTCGGCATGACCCAGCTCTTCGCTGGCCTCCTGCTTGAACTCCCGGGCAGCCTCAGTCAGCCCCCAGGCCCCAACCAGCTGGGCCTGGGTACTGTACTGTTGCACCGCGGTTAGTTCCAGGCTTAACGCCCGACCGAGGTAACCGAGAACACGCGTGTCTACTTGAGTCGACAACATGACAAGCGTCAGTCGTAATTTAACAACCAGTCAGTTAACTACGTTGCGGACGATTACCACCTGATTCAGCCAGTACAGGCTCAACTTCACGGTGTGGGCGAGCAATAATGTGCGCCGCAACCAGGCCATCACCAACCCGTTCGCAGGCGTCCGCCCCAGCGCGTACGGCAGCATTGACTGCACCCGTCTCACCGCGGACCAGAACCGTTACATAACCGCCGCCGACAAATTCGCGTCCAATCAAACGCACTTCTGCCGCTTTGGTCATGGCATCGGCTGCTTCAATAGCAGGAACCAATCCACGAGTTTCGATCATGCCCAGTGCAATGCCAGTATTTTCATTGGCCATGGTGTTATCTCCTATTCTTCAACTAAGTTGTTAACTCGAAATTAAGCTGCAGCAGAGGAAGAACTACTTCCACCTGTCGGTAATACAGGCTCAACTTCACGGTGTGGACGAGCAATAATGTGTGCAGCAACAAGGCCATCACCAACACGCTCACACGCATCAGCACCGGCACGGACTGCAGCATTAACTGCACCTGTTTCGCCGCGAACCAGAACGGTTACATAACCACCGCCAACAAATTCGCGACCGATTAAACGTACTTCGGCAGCTTTGGTCATGGCATCGGCTGCTTCAATAGCAGGAACCAATCCACGAGTTTCAATCATGCCTAACGCTATACCATAGTTTTCGTTTGCCATCTTCGTGTCTCCTTCTGACTCGGTTGTTAACTTAAAAACTAATTTCCACTTTGAAAAAAGTACCTGGTGATTGCCAGCCTACTCTTCCCAAAAATCAATAATTCCGCAAATCGTGAGATCCGTCGTTACCGCAAAATCTCCCGTTGCATACCGTGCTGCCGATCCCATTGCTGTAAACACCCAGTTCCCTGGACGGGCACCGACCGGATCAACAGCAACTTGTCGTTTGCCCGTTTTGGTATTGCGCAACACCCTCAAGCTGACGTGACGCAAACCATCCACTCTTCGTGTACAAACCAACGGGGCTTCTACCTGAAGAATTTCCATTTATTTGTCCTCGCCTTCCGGCGGCCAGTGGTCAATGATGCCGACAATCGTCAGATCACTGGGATATTCCTTGCTGCCCGCTGCTTCACGCGCCGCCGAGCTGCCCACACAGATCACCCAGTCACCCGGAATACATCCCACCGCATCTACGGCAACTGCATCCACACTGCCATCGCGCACCACCTGCAGGTGTTTGTGCTCCAGGTTCGCAATGCGATTGGTCGCAACCAGGGGTCGTATGACCTGACAGATCTTCATCAGTGTGCCTCCTGTTTGGCTGTGTTAACAGATGATTCAAGGATTTCAATCTTCTCACCCGCCTGGCAATCACGTATCGCCAGCAAGGTGTGTAACAATCCGTTTTCAGCCAATTCGGCATAACGTGTGCGTAACGCACTGGCGACGCGCTGGCAATTATGAATCGCGCGTTCACGTGCGCCCGGCACCTGGCCGTGATAATCAAACCGCACCACCATCGGAATCGGTAAGCCATGATTGACATTCAGGCCGGTAAAGATCTTGATACCGACATCCAGATCCGGCGCTGCTTCCTCGACAGTATGCATATAGGCAAAGTACGTCAGGTTGCGCATCTGGATTTCTTCAAAACCGATTCCAACACCGATAAACCGCTCTGCATGACCGATATCCGCATAAAGCTGGCCATGATAGCTACGTACATATTCAATCTGTGAAAAGTTATTCACAATTAATCGCGTAATTAACTTAACCATACCGGGAGTCGCGTCACTGTTGAGTTTGGCAACCCGATCAGCCACGGCTTTCTCAGCCTGTCCGGCACTCATATTCAAAGTCTCGCCGTACATGGCACGCGCATCGACAAACTTGTAAATATCGATCTCACCGGTTTCATTCGGTACATGTACACGAATCGCGTCGGTGTCCGTATCCAGACCAATCAACAGCAGATCGATCGATGCACCGCAGCAAAAACTGTTTTCCACCGCCTGCTGAAACGCCTGCAGACGATCCAGGCCGGCCTGTGCCGCCTTTAACATATCTGATCCATGTGCCGCACAGCCTTCATTGTCCGGGTCGCTGGAACTGAAGTGGTACACAACCGTCTTCAGGTAGCGGGTCGGCTCATCCGAGGTATTCGGCTTACCTTCACGAAAGCGGAACAATTCGGTTTCCGTCCACTTGTCCATGCTGTCCTGAATATCAAACAGGGCGCCGGCATAGGATTTACGACGTACTTCACGATACGGCAGACGTAATACATAACTGATTACATGCGCCAGGCGGCCGTCAGCACACGGGGAAATGTCCAGCGTGTGAAAACCGCACTCGATCAAAAATGACATGAACTGTTTGTCATTGATCAGATGATCGTTGCCGAAAAAGTCATCGCAAAAACGCTTATAGGTTTCGAACACGGTCCAGGCAAACAGACGACGCATGTCGAGCTGGTCCACCCAGGCGTCAGCAATAATGCTTTGCGGCAGTTCAAATCCAAACTGTTCACGCGCCATACTCTGGGCTTTGGTTTCAAAATCCCGGTCATGTTGCATGGAGGCGAGCGTTTTCAGCGTCGGCACAATCGCATCAAATGACTGTTTAACACGACGTTCGTAATCGTATAAACGCGCATTGTCCTGGGTATTGGTTAACGGGTGCTTTGCACTGTCCGGTATTACAGTCGCCCTGTTCTGCGCTGGTGTCACCGGTGCCGTTTTTTCACGCGCAGCCGGACGTGCCGCAGCAGGTGCGGTACGCTGGTTAGCAACCCGGCCACGCAGTGACCGATGTGCTGTACGTGATTGACGACGTGTGCTTAACATGGCTTCGTTTTAACCTTTACCCTCTTGCACCACCTGAATACGTGATCAACGAACCCTTCTCGGTGTTACCACTACCACCGGTCACACGGCTGACGGGTTCTTCAATCTGCTCATTACGCTTTACTTCAATTTGTTCCATGGCCATGGCCTGGGATGGTCCACGACGGGTCGGGTTACGACGCGTTGAAGACAAACCCTCAGTACCGGTCACGTGCTCATTACGATCCCAGTCATCACCGGTAATACGTAAACCCGTGTCCTGACCTTCACC
This sequence comes from uncultured Gammaproteobacteria bacterium, assembly GCA_937967995.1. Lineage (GTDB taxonomy): Bacteria > Pseudomonadota > Gammaproteobacteria > UBA6429 > Thiohalophilaceae > CALBTB01. The sequence continues at coordinate 32,143 of CALBTB010000007.1, read as the reverse complement.
GGTAATGCGTGACGGCGCACGACCATTAATCTTTTCTGCGGTCGGTGGTACTGACATCGCAGGTACATAACTGCCATTGCCTTTATCAAAACGGGCTTCTTCGGTACCGGTGACCTTGCCACTCGCCATACCAAACGGTCCGGTGATATGCCCTTTTTCATACTTGGTACCGGTTACCGCGCTATGTTCACTGGCAGAGCGTGAAGCATGGCTCGGGCTATTCACACTGAAATCCGTCCACGGTGCACTGCCTTCTACAGCCTGCGGATAATCCGGGCTGTTGGTTTGTGCCGGTACACTTGGGCATGCTTGTGCAAACTGATCCGAACCAACATACGGTGTACCTGTTAATGGTTCACAGGCACCTTTTTTCGCGCCTGTCAGCTTGCCATTAATGCCCGGCTGTAAACCGGTCATATTTGGACCCGGTGTAGAACGCAACGGACGGGTACGTGCCCGTGCCATACGCGCAGAATCTGTTGGGCAGTAACCTTCGTACTGATCCATGCCGGCATACGGTGTTCCTGTTACAGCCTTGCAGGTACCCGGTTCATCACCGGTGACCTTGGATGCGCGACCTGTCAGAGTGCCGGTAACCGATTTACCCTTCAGTGATTTCGACACACCGACTTTATAATCCGTGGCCTTGGGCGTGGTTTTGCAAAAACCGCTGTATTGTTCCTGGCCGACATAATCATCACCGGTCACATTGCGGCAGCTACCGGGTTCATCACCCGTAACACGGCCACTGCGTCCGACCATCGTACCGGTGACACTGCCACCGCGTAACGTCGCACTCATGCCCACTTTGGACGGCGCTTTACCGTTACCGGTCTGCATCACTGACGTACCGGTTAAATCACGATTGGCACCGATCTCATCGCCGGTCACATTTTCAGATCGGCCGACGTTGTTTCCGGTTACGGTCTTGCCTTTACGTGTTGCTGAACTGGTTATCTTCATCGGTCCTGCCTCCGGGCTGGTACCACAGAATTGTTGGGCCTGCTGAGCACCGACGTATTGATTGCCGGTGATACGCTTGCAGGTACCCGGTTCATCACCGGTCACGCGCTCGCTGCGACCCAGTTCGTTACCACTGACCCGGTTACCCGTGGCCGTTGAGGTGACCTGCACCTTGCGCGGTGTCTTGGTCACATCGCTCTGACAAAAAGTACGGAAGATATCCGCACCTAAATACTCAGTACCGGTAATCGCGCGACAGGTACTCGGTTCATCGCCAGTAACACTACCGCTACGACCAACCATGGTGCCGGTCACGGTCTGACCATGACTGGTTTCACCAACACCCACTTTCCAGTGAGCATCCGGTGCACCTTCGACCTGTTTACCAGGACGCATACGACCACATGGCTTGCTCTTGCTTTCCTTGTTAGTGCTGGTCTTGCCACTCTTGCTGCGAGTTTCACGAATCTGTTGTGCCAGTTCACGGCTCGACAGATTCGGATTACCGGCGCGTGCGGTTTGCGCAGCACTGGGTCCGTTACCATTCAGCGCAGCCTTACCTTTGGAAGACATGGCAAGACGACGTGCCAGAGACGCGGCCCGCGCTCCGTTCTGACTAACCTTGACCGGACGGGTCTGGGGAATCATACGCGGCGCGGTGCCAAACGAATCCAGCGAGGCACGTTTGCTCTTGTCACCATTGCATCCACAACCACAATCGCGCTTCGCAGGCACAGTGTTCGAAGTCGCGTGGCTGGAGGCAGGTGTCGACTGCGCATACGTTGTGTTGCCAAGATCATCGCTGCGAGTTCGATCAGCACCGGCGACCGCCGCCTTGCCACCCTGTGACATGGCTTCACGTCGCGCGCGTGACGCATCCCGACTACTCATACCCGGGCGTGTACCAGCAAAGCTGGGTGCCGCCTGCGGAGTTGTCGCAGTACCAACGGTTGTTGCCCTGGTCCTGTCTGCTGTGCCACCAAGTTTTTCAAGCCCGGCCTTGCCACCTGAATAGGAAGCCCTACGCCGTGCCATCGCTACTTCACGTGCACTGTTCTTTGCAATCTGTGCCATTGCCTGTCTCCACTACGATGTGTTGTGTCATCCCGGTTAAGGGACCGTATTACCCAATACCTGTCTTACTTAGCGTGCTTCAAATACTACGAAGCTTGAGCCCTGGCTCTGGGTGTAGTTGTCATAACCTGTCAGACGAATGTGATGATCAGGGTATGAACGACGACATGCTTCGAGTTCTTCAACAACGCGACCCAGGTTGGTTTCACCGAAAAACGGCAGTTTCCACATGGTCCAGTAGTGATCAAATGAACGGCTCGGATGCTCATGCTCAATAGCCGGTGTCCAGCCTTGCGCAATGATGTAATTAATTTGCGCGTAGATCTCGTCCTGAGAAAACTTGGGCAGAAAGCCGAACGTTTCCAGAGTATTTAATGTTTGGTAGTCACCCATTGTTTGGTGTGGCATTTGTTTATCCTCTCTACAAAGTTGTTTGAATTTAATCCGGTTAACTGGTCAGTCGCCTTAGGCAACGTCCAGCTTGTCGACGGTTTCAAATTCAAATTTGATTTCTTTCCAGGTTTCCATGGCCACAGCCAGTTCAGGACTGTTCTGTGCCGCTTCGGTAAGAATGTCGCGAGCTTCTTTCTCGATTTCACGACCTTCGTTACGCGCCTTAACACTGGCTTCCAGTGCAACACGGTTAGCAGCAGCACCTGCGGCGTTACCCCATGGGTGACCCTGTGTACCACCACCGAACTGCAGTACGGAATCATCACCGAAGATGGTAACCAGTGCCGGCATGTGCCATACGTGAATACCACCGGAAGCAACCGCGAATACACCAGGCAGTGAACCCCAGTCCTGATCGAAGAACACACCACGGGCACGATCTTCAGGAACAAAAGATTCACGTAACTGATCCACGAAACCTAATGTAGAGTTACGGTCACCTTCGAGCTTACCGACAACGGTACCAGTGTGCAGATGGTCACCACCAGACAGACGCAGGCACTTGGCCAGTACGCGGAAGTGAATACCGTGTTTCGGATGACGGTCGATAACCGCGTGCATGGCACGGTGAATGTGCAGCAGCATGCCATTGTCACGACACCAGTTAGCCAGACCCGTGTTAGCGGTGAAACCACCGGTCAGGAAGTCATGCATGATGATCGGGCAACCGACTTCTTTGGCGAATTCGGCACGCTTGTACATTTCCTCAGGAGTAGCAGAGGTAACGTTCAGGTAGTGACCTTTGCGCTCACCGGTTTCCTGCTCGGCCTTCATGATGGCTTCAGCAACAAACTCGAAACGATCACGCCAGCGCATGAATGGCTGAGAGTTAACGTTCTCGTCGTCCTTGGTCAGGTCCAGACCGCCGCGCAGACATTCATAAACGGCGCGACCGTAGTTCTTGGCAGACAGACCCAGTTTTGGCTTGATGGTGGCACCCAGCATCGGACGACCGTATTTGTTCAGACGGTCGCGTTCCACCTGTATGCCGGCTGGCGGACCTCCACAGGTCTTGATGTAGGCGATTGGGAAACGAATGTCTTCCAGACGCAGGTGCTTGAGGGCCTTAAAGCCAAATACGTTACCAACCAGAGAGGTCAGTACGTTAACGACTGAACCTTCTTCAAACAGGTCGATAGGGTAAGCAACAAACGCATAGAAAGACTCAGAGTCGCCCGGCACATCTTCGATGCGATAGGCACGACCTTTATAGTATTCCAGGTCAGTCAGCAGTTCTGACCATACCGTACTCCAGGTACCGGTTGATGATTCAGCTGCGACAGCCGCTGCCACTTCTTCGCGCGGCACTTCGGGCTGACCCGTGACCTTGAAACAGGCCAGTAAATCTGTATCCAATGGGACGTAATCCGGCGTCCAATATTTTTCGCGATAGTCTTTTACACCCGCTTGATAAGCCTTTGATGACATGAGTCTACTCCTAAAAGTTAGTTACTGAACTTGCGCGCAAAGCAATTCCACTTTCGACTATTCGAAGCATATGAAGAACAATACTTCAATACAAATAAATAATATGATGGAATTCAATAGACAATCGTCTATACCTTTTTCTCACGCTCGTTCGATTAAACACTCCCGCTAGGGCTAATTTTCAATTAAAAACAATTAGATACGGCATTAAACCGCATCCTCCGGTTGCGGACCGACATCGCGGTCCTTGGAGGACAGCACCGTGTTCGCCTGGCGCAATGCGGCTTCGCGCGTGGCCAGGAAACGCTCCTCCGGCAATACTTCTTTCAGGCCGAGCTTGGTAAGGCGCTCCAGCGGCTGGCCGGTGGCCCCCACCAGGTAGACTTCCCGCTCGGCCCGTAACATGTCGTGAATCGTCTGCTCGAGGGCCAGCGCCGCTGACACCCCGATATGATTGACGTCCGTCAGATCCACGATCAAAACGTAACTGTCATTAATGACGGCGCTCTGCTGGGTGATGACCCTTGAGACGCCAAAAATCAGCGTGCCGCGCAGGTGCAGCAGCAATACCCGACCGTTAGCGATGCGCAGCATGTCCTTGTCGTGCTCGGTCATTTCCAGGCTGTTGTCCAGGTCCGGATCACTGACCAGCGAGACATCCTCGGCGTGCAGTTCAGACAGGCGCGTGATGGTGATGACGTTGGCCACGAACAGGCCCAGGCCGACCGCCACGATCAGGTCGACAAATACGGTCAGAGCAATCACCCCGTAGGTAATCAGCGCACCCTTGCGGGAAATAAGGTGGACGCGACGCAGGAACTTCCAGTCGATAATGTCGACGCCCACTTTAAATGCGATACCGGCCAGCACCGCCAGCGGAATATAGGCTGTCAGGCCACTGGCCCAGAACACCACAATGACCAGCACTGCCACCCGCACCAGACCAGCCAGCGCAGTTCTGGATCCGGCCTGAATACCGACCACGGTACCCATGGTGGCACCGGCTCCCGGCAGACCACCAAACAGACCGGATGCCACGTTACCCAGACCCTGGCCAATTAATTCTTTATTGGAACGGTGATGGGTGCGGGTCAGGCTGTCAGCGATGACCGACGTGAGCAATGCATCGATACAGCCAAGCATCCCCAGCACCAGCGCATCCAGAAACATGATCATCAATTGTTCTGCACTGAAGGTGGGAATACGCAATTCTGGTAATCCAGACGGAATCTCACCGATGCGACGAATATTGGGATCACTGAGCACCGCGATCGACACGATGACACCGATGACCAGCGCAATCAGTTGCGGCGGAATGACCTTTTTAATTTTTTTGGGCATCAGGAACAGGATGGCCAGCGTCACCAGTCCCAGGGTCAGTTCGCCCTGGTTAATATTGTCGAACACCTCGGGCAGGCTTTGCAGCTTGTCGAACATGCTACCGCCCGGCGTTGGATGGCCAATCAGCGGCGCCAGTTGCAGAATAATCAAAATGATCCCGATACCGGACATGAAACCGGACACCACCGGGTACGGCATCAGGGTGACATATTTACCGAGACGCAAGGTACCGAACATGATCTGGAAAACACCGGCCATCATGACAACGGTAAAGGCCATGGCCATGCCGTTTTCAGGATTGTCACCGACCAGCTTGACGATTACCGCGGTGAAGATCACTGTCATCGGACCGGTCGGTTCCGACATCAGGGTTGGTGTACCGCCAAACAGGGCGGCAAATAATCCCACCAGGATGGCACCATATAAACCGGCTTCCGCACCGGCACCGGAGGCGACACCAAAGGCCAACGCCATTGGCAACGCAATCACCGCTGCCGTAACACCACCGAAGATGTCACCGCGCAGGTTTTGTGTATTTATGACGTTAAAGATTTGCATTTTTGTGTTACCCGTTTTTGTTTTTGAAACCTTTCGTCTTTATGCGGCCGTGTAATTGCGCATACGACGTGTCTTCTCCAACATGCGATAGGTTGAACGGTTGTTGTTAAACCGCGATACCGCGGCGAGCGGTACCCACAAAATTTCGTGTGATTCATCGTTACCCGGGACCGGTAAACGATCATCGATCTCCACTAAAAAGCGCACATCGATGTGTTCGTGATACGGCGCATCCGGTGTCCCGGGAATACCGTGTATGTCGAGGTCAAAAATGCCACCATCCAGCAAATGAATATGCGCAGGATCGATACCGGTTTCTTCCGCGGTTTCACGCAATGCGACGCGTAAAATGTCCGCATCCCCATCGGCGTGACCGCCGGGCTGAAACCATTGGTTGTGTTTGCGGTGGTGCAGCATCAACACATGACTGCGCATCGGGTTGACCACCCAGGCCGAACCGGTGACGTGCGCTTCCGGTGAGCGCTCGCGATCAAAGCAATCAGGGTTATCTATGACAAACTGCAGGGCACGGCGGGTAAACGCGGCCTCTTCCATAAATCCAGGCCGGTAATCGCGTAATAAATTGAGCAATTCCTGGCGATGCATGGTGTTATGTCCTTGACGGGCGCTCGACCGCGGCAATCGCGGCAGCGGCGGCTTCATCCACATCGGCTTCGCGGCCGGAAACCACCAGGCGCCCAAAGGCACCGACAGCACGCACATCGATGAGGGTAATGTTGGCGGCCTTTTCGGCCTGGTTGGCGGCATACACGATATAACCTGCCGGCTCGGTTTCCAGAATAAACATGCTTTGTTCGGGCAGAATCATGGAGCCCATGCGGTTCTGGCGGTTGATGAGAACACAGTGATCGGGGGTCATGCCGCGAATGGTTTCGGTCCAGGCCACACGACAGGCCTGGCGATCATCCACCTGGGCATTCATGCGGCCCAGCAGGGTTTCGCCGGCGGCGCGGACGTCACTCTGATCGCGATGATGTATCACCATGGAGCCATACTCCCGTTCCACAATCTTCTGCGTTAAGTGCACCTGGGTGGCCTTGAGCGCAATATCCGTGACACGGTGAATCGCCATTCCCGGCGAGACTTCCACCCATAAACAGGCATCACCCGGCACCGGTGGAAAACCCTGTGACACGGTCGCCATGTACTCCGCGAGTTGCGGCTGCAGGGAGTCGATGTAAACGTATGTTCTGAGTTTAATCATGATGATCTGTTTCTACGTCGACCCGCTCTGCTTGTGTAAAGGCAACCGTTTGTTTTCCAACGAATTCTTCCTGCGCCAGCGAATCAAACGCGATCCACGGGCAGGCGACGCGCAAGGCACGCCAATCTATTCGAAGCTTAGGGAGGAACATACTTCGATTCAAATAAATAATATGTTAGGGATTGATAGACGAACGTCTATGGATGGCAAATTGGCTGGGAATCATACTATATATAAAGGCGCTTCAGCCCGGTGACCAGGCGCTGAAACCAGCCGGAAGGATTCTGCTTCTTTACACAGCTCAATGCAACGCATTCCCGGCGCGTCGACATCCAGTCCTGCTTGTAGGCCTCATTGCCGGTGAGAAAGTCAATTTCCTGCACCTTATCGATATCGATGACGTGCTGCATCAGGAAATGGGTCAGGATCGAACCCGGTGAATACGTCTTCCACGCCTCATCATAGGCCAGCCTGAAAATGTAGGCCTTGTCGTGCTGAACAAACCAGAGCTGGGCCGCCGAAGGCTGACCATCGATATAAAGAATGCCGAGCCTGACCAGACCCGCGCGGGAGAACCGCGCCACAAGGTCATCCACAAAATCGGTGTACTGCTCGTTCGCCTTCCAGCTGGATCGATAAACCGTGTAGTAATCGGTCATGGCCTGCGGCACATCGTCGCCACGGAAAAGCTGAATGTCGACATCGTGTTCGCGCGCGAGCTTGCGCTGTTTGCGCGCAATCGTATTGCGCAGTTTTGCCGGGCGCGATGCCATATATTCCGCAAAGGACTGGCCATGAACCTGATAAATCCAGTTGTAATGCCGAAAACTGTACTCACAAGCAAAACCGACCGATTCCATGGCGCGCTGCAAAGCAATCATTTTCTGATCATTCTCTGCAACCGGGTCCAGTACCAAGCCATTCAGTGGTAAATCACACAACCCCTGCGCCAGGCAGGCCAGCACGGATTGTTGATCAGCATCGGCAAGCAGGAAACTATAAACCGGCGTGTAACGATGCTTCAGGGCATACGCCGTGTTTGCATCACCCTTCAGCAACGGCAACATCGCCAACACATCATCATCAGCCGCCACACAGGCCAGCAGCAGTTTCAAATCACCATCATGCCCCGAGTTGGAAAGGCACTCAAACCAGTGCCGGGAAAAAAACAGGCTGTCATTTTCTGCCTGTTCAAAAAGGGTGTTTGCACTGTCGGAAAGCTGGCGCCAGCTGGAATAACAGGTGAACTTCATTTATTACTATCAGGATTTACCGGATCTTTAATCCAAATAAAAAAGCAGCCGAAGCTGCTTTTATGTTTTCCTGTTAAGAGCGAGCGAGGGATTCGCAGGCAAGGCGCTGGGCTTTCTGAAAAGCGGAGCGTACACGAAGTACGTGAGCATTTTCAGGAAGTGCAGCAACTGTGCGATACACCATAAGATGCAAATAACCGCCTCCAAAAATCAATCACTTACAACGCTCCAGCCACCATAAATTGCAAACGATGGACACCATAAACTGCAAATATCACTATAAATTAAACCATAAATTGCAAATATCACCAAGGCTCATAACTCATTGTTTTACATGACATTAAATGCTTTATATTTAATATAAGATCTCTACTTTGCTGTGCTTCATTTCAATCAATTTTTAACTTTCAATGCTGTGGAGACATTCTTTTCTGATTAGAAAGTTCATTTTTAGCATCTTCGAAAATTCGTTTAGCCCCCCTCAATATCACAATGGAAATAACGATACCGATAATGATATCGGGCCAACGGCTATCGAACCACCAGACGAGCAAGCCACCGGTGATCACGCCAAGGTTTGCGATGACATCATTAGTCGAAAAGATCCAACTGGCACGCATGTGTACTTCACCTTCCTTATGCTTACTGATTAACATGAGGCAAATGATATTGGCAATTAGCGCTGCCACACCGACGATCATCATCAGCTCTGAAACGGGCTCACTGCCTACAATTAATCGGCGCACGATGTCTACGAGAATTAATAAACCCAGTGTGGCCTGGAAGTAGCCACTGACCAGTGCGGCTTTTGCCTTGTCGATTAGGCTGCGACCCACAGCATAAAGGCCAATACTATACACAATAGCATCGGCTAACATATCAATGGAATCGGCGATCAAAGCGGTTGATTCTGCTATCCAGCCAAGACTTATCTCAATGACAAACATCGTGGCATTAATGGCTAACAACCAGTACAACACTCGCTTTTGTGCCTGGTCCTTAATCTCGATTTCGCAACCGCATTCACTCATGCTGCAACTACCTGTATCAGTAAATACATTCGTATTGTAAATTGTATTTTGTGTTAATTTGGGATAATTAATGTTTGACAAACACCTCGGTCTTCCCCGTTTTCTTATCAAACGTCAAGACATCGTATTTTTCTTTGGTATTACCTCGTTCCATGCCGGGCGATCCTATCGGCATACCAGGTATGGCAATGCCGGTCACATCTGGTCTAAGCAGTAACAGCCTCTTGATATCCCGGTGTGTGGCATGACCTTCTACGACATACCCATCAATCACGGCTGTGTGACAGGCGGCCAGTTTTTCCGGGACGCCAAGTCGTTTTTTCTCTGCCGCAACATTGTGCTTATTGATTTCAGTGACGTTATAGTGATTCTCTTTTAGATATTTTATCCATTTATGGCAACAACCGCATTTCGGATTAAAATACACAGTGATATCTTTTGATATAACATCTTTTGCGAATGTTATTGATCCCATCGCAAGGCTTAAGGTTAATATAAATATAAGATTTTTCATTTCTACTCCTTTGCATACAATGTATGTAACTGTTGAGTCTCAGTTATCATGTTTTGTTGTAAGCTAATAATTTAGTCTGTATCAATAGGGTAGGCTGCACCAATGTCGATCACGTAAACCCAACCCGCGTTCGTTTGCCCGGTACGACCAGTTTCGCGTATGATCCGCACCGCTTCATCGGCACGCTCGTCTTCGCACATCAATTCCATTTTGACTTCAGTAATAACTTCCTGGCCTAGTTCGAGCGAGAAGCTCTGTTCCTGGGTGTCGAGCGCCTGCAATGTGCCGGTGACATCAATCACGGACAGGTTGCAGACACCGCTGCAATAGCCAGCGTTGCGTAAGGCATGGACGATGTCCGCAACACGGTTGCGATGGACGAAGGCTTTGATTTCTTTCATTGCGCTTTCTCCTTTCGGGTTTCCATCCACTCGTAAATCACTGGTAATAACACCAGTGTTAGCAAGGTGGAGGTGATGAGGCCACCCACGACCACCGTCGCTAATGGGCGCTGTGTTTCGGCGCCAACACCAGCAGACAACAACATGGGAATCAGGCCAAGGATAGCCACACTGGCGGTCATCATGACCGGCCGCAGTCGAAGTTCTGCGCCGCGTCGTACTGCATTACCAACTGATAACCCCTTCTCACGTAGTTCATTGATAAAGCTTATCAATACGATGCCATTGAGCATCGCCACCCCGAACACGGCGATGAAGCCGATGGCCGAGGGGACGGAGAGGTACTGACCGCTGATAAATAACGACACGATGCCACCGATAGCGGCGAAGGGTACATTGGCGATGATCAGCGTTGCGTACTTCATTGAGTTAAAAGCGGTATATAACAACACGAAGATAAAGAAGATGGTCAGTGGCACAATGATGGACAGTCGTTGCAATGCACGCTGCTGATTTTCGAAGGCGCCACCCCATTCGATCCAATAACCCGCCGGTAGTTTCACTTGTTGGGCAATCGCGGCTTCGGCGTCCTTGACGAAACCGTCTACATCACGACCGCGCACGTCCATCTGGATCACTGCGTAACGTTGTAACTGCTCACGGCGCACAAAAGAATAACCCTCGGCCACCGAGACATCGGCAACCTGCGACAAGGTCACAATGGCGCCGCTTGCAGTGTGTAGCGGAATATTTTTAATCGCTTGCACATCCGCCTTGGCAGGATCATGCAGCCGCGCCGTGATATCGAAACGCTTAACACCATCGATTAGCGTCGAGACTGGTTCATTACCAATGCCAGTGCGCACCACGGTGAGGACATCATCGGCATTCAACCCATAACGAGCCAGTTGGCTGCGATTGACCTGAATGCGGATCTGCGGCTTGCCGATGTTGGCTTCCAGCGATAGATCCGCGACACCGTGCACCTTGCTAATCGCGTTTTTAATTTCCTGACTGAGACGATCCAGTTCAATAAGATCCTCGCCATAGATCTTGGCCGCCAGCGTGGCACGTACTCCGGAGATTAATTCTTCCACGCGCATCTGTATCGGTTGGGTAAAGGCAATCACCGAGGTTGGCACAGCTTGTTCTAGTTCCTCTCGCATGGCATCGGCCAGTTCTTCGATACTTCTGCCCGATGTCCATTCATCGTGAGGTTTCAGTTCAGTATAGATTTCCATGTAGTTAACATCCGCCGTCTCGCCTTTTTCGGCTCGGCCGATCATGGCCAGCGTTGTATTGACCTCTGGGAATTCAGTCAACACCTTTGAAACATCTTTGGAAATAGCGATGGATTGTTCCAGTGAGGTCGAAGGAATGGAGGTGATGCGCCACATAATGGAACCTTCCTGCAGCTGGGGCATGAATTCCTTGCCAAGTAACGGAAACAAAGCCAGGCTGGCAAGTAGTAGGGTGGTGGCTGCGACAAGGGTTTTCTTTTTGTTGGCCAGCGACCAGGCGAGCAATGGCAGATAACCGCGTTTGATCCAGCGCACCAGCAGGGTGTCGCGTTCTTCTTTAGGTTTAAGGATCAGGGCCGCCAGCACTGGGATCAGAGTTAGGGTCAATAACAATGATCCCGCCATGGCAAAGCTGATATTAAAGGCCATTGGCTTGAATAGCTTACCTTCCAATCCTTGCAGGCTGAATAACGGTAAGAATACGACTATTATAATAAGAATAGCGAAGGCAATAGGATTGGCCACTTCGCGGGCGGCGGTCAATACCGCTGCCGTGCGATTGACCTTTTCACCCTTTTTCTGCCACTCGGCCATAATACGAAAAGCATTCTCGGTCAGCACTACGGCACCGTCCACCATCATACCGATGCCAATTGCCAGGCCTGCCAATGACATCAGGTTGGCCGATAACCCCATCTCACCCATAAAAATAAAGGCAATGAGCATAGCCAACGGTAAGGCAGCAATGACCACCAGTGCCGAGCGAATCTCGCCGAGGAACAGGAACAGCACGATAGCAACCAGGATCGAACCCTCGATCAACGCGCGTTCGGCGGTACTGACCGCTTTTTCCACCAGTTCGGTGCGATCATAGATGGGGCGCAGCTTGACACCCTCGGGTAGAGCCGACTCGGCCGTCGCCAGTTTTGTCTTAACAGCATCCACCACATTTTTAGCGTTCTCCCCGATACGCGCTAACGCCATACCAAGCACAACCTCTTCACCGTCACGGGTCACGGCCCCGGTACGTAGCGCCGGTGCCTGACGAATGCTGGCAATCTCGCGCAAATAAACCGGTGTGCCATCGACGACTTTAAGCACAATATCACCGATGTCCTGTTCGTTGTTCACCAATCCCAGGCCACGCACCAGATATTGTTCCGGACCGAGATTAATGTATTGACCACCAACTTGGCGATTATTGGATTCGATGGACTCCATAACGTCACGGTATGAAAGACTGTATTTAAGCAATGCGCGTGGATCGATCTGAACCTGGTACTGGCGTTCTTGTCCACCCCAGGACATCACATCGTCTACTCCGGGTGCGGTGCGCAGGATAAGTCGGACACTCCAATCCTGCCAAGAACGCAAATCCATGTCGGTCAAGGTACCGAGTTTTTCATCGGCACGTTCCAGGGTATACCAGAACACCTGGCCCAGTCCCGAAGTGTTGGGTCCCATCTCCGGTGAACCGTAACCCTCAGGGATCCGTTCCGCCACTTCCTGCAGGCGTTCCATCACCAGGCGTCGGGCGAAGTAGATGTCCATTGCATCTTCGAAGTAGACCGACACGTAGGACAACCCGAACAGTGATACCGAACGGATCTCCTGCACATCGGGCAAGCCTGCCATACCGGATTCGACTGGGAAGGTGAGCAGTTGTTCTACATCTTCAGCGGCCAGCCCCGGTGACTCGGTATAGATATTGACCTGTACTGGTGTCACATCGGGGAAGGCATCGATGGGCAATGAGGTGATGGCACGCACTCCGGCGAAAGCAACGACCGCGAAAGCAATCAGTACCAGGAATTTGTAGCGTAGCGAAAATTCGACGAGTTTATTTAACATGACACTTCTCCTAGTCCACGTCGCCGATTTGTGATTTCAGCAGCAGGGATTTCAAAAGAAAAACACCTTGGGTGGCAATTTCGTCACCTGCGGACAGACCCACCTTGATCTCGGTCCAGCCGCCACGAGTCGTACCAGTCTCAATCGTTTGTGGCTGCAACTCATCACCCTTAACTTTGAATACGGTCGTTTGCCCCTGGAACTGGACTATGGCTTTGGCAGGAATGGCAAGAACGGCGGTGCCGTCTCCGATTTCAATTTGTGCATCGGCAAACATGCCAGCTTTGAGTAACTTGCCAGGATTGTTGATGAGTGCGCGGGCTTTGATGGTACGTGTTGCTTCATCCATTTGCGCGCCAACTGACAGAACTTTTCCTTTGAAGTGTTCTTGCGGATAAGCCTTTGCTGATAACGACACGGTTTGTCCAGTTCGAACTTGAGCAAGCTGCGACTCCGTCAATGCGATATTCGCCCATAAAGTTCGTAAATCCGCAACCACATACAGTGCCTGACCCCGTTGAACACTATCACCCGCGCTCACCGCGTGGCTCACGACAGTACCACTGATTGGGCTATGCACCGGAAGAAACGGATAAAGCTTTCCGCTTGCAGCAAGACGCTGAATTTCTTTTTCGGTCAGACCGAGAATACGCAGGCGCTGCTCGGCATCACTTAATAAGTTTTGATCTTCGGAAGTTAGACGTTGTGAACGGGCATGGATTAAGAGGTATTCTTGTTGCGCACTCAGAAATTCAGGACTATAGACTTTCGCTAACATCTGATACTTTTTCACTGACTGATTGGCAAACACCGCAACCTTCTCGATCCAACCAGAGCTCCGAGCCGCAACAATGACCCGACGGGTTTCATTAAAGGCAACTTCAGCGGTTGCCTGAAGGGTAGCGTAACTAGTTCGCTGTTCGACTTTTTGAGTTACGACGCCTTTTTCAGTGAGTTCTCTAAGTTTCAGTTCAACCGCTTCTTCTTTTTCCTCATCTGCAAAACTGCTTGCTGTATAGAGCAGCACGGCGATTAAGGCGCTAAAAAATAGTATATGTTTCATGGTCACATTCCATCCTGTCATTATTCTTAAATTCATCACAACTCCACCTCCCACAACGCTTCACCCAAGGTTTGCAGATCGGTCACCACCGCACGATAACGCACCAGCGTTTCGAGATAGCTGCGTTGAATATCCGAGTAGGTGGCGTAGACGTCCAGTAGGTTTAACGCATCGATACGGCCCACGCGATAGGCTTGCCGTGCGGCTTTAAGTTGATCCTCCGCATCCGGCAACATGGCCGTTTGAAAATCCTGAAGTTGTTTATCGAGTGTATGGGCGATTTTCAGGCTTTGACGAAACAGGCTACGTGATTCGATCTGTTGTGCCTGTACTCGATCCATAATGGCATAACGTTGTGCCAGGGCCTCAGCCTCAAGACCGCTATACCGATCACTGCCCGGTAGTGGAAGTTTGAAACTCAACTGGCCGGCCAAGGCATCCTCTTTATTGATACCATCATTTAAACGCTGCTGCCCGATACCGAACGTAATTTCCGGGTAACGGCCCTGGCGTACCATCTGTAATCGGCGTTCTGCCTGGCGGGCACGGCGATCCAGCAAAACGAAAGTCGGAGCCTCTTTTTCCAGGCGCTGCAGCCAATGCTCGTCTTGTCGTAAAAGTGGTTCGTAGTTCAATTTGTCCGTTAATCGCATGCTTTCATTTACCTTACCGAGCAGACGGTTCAATACTCGACGTGCTCCAGCTACGTCTGCCTGAATCTCAAGTAATTCGTTTTGTAATTGATTGCGACGAAGACGGGTGCGCATGAGATCAACATATTGGCCTTCGCTGGCTTTAAATTGAGTACGGCTGATCGCCACGGCCTCGTCGTTCAATGTCACCATGCGTTGCACTAGTTGCTGCGTAGCTTCCATTAACAAAACGCGATCATAGGCCTTGGAGACACTGGCGGTCAGGCGCAAGCGACCGCGTTCCACAAGCGCCCGAGTTGCCGCAATTCCAAAATCCGCCACTTGTTTACGAGCGTTTCGGACTCCGAACCACTCAAATGTTTGTTCAATACCAATAACTTGGCTACCGATACCGCTGGTATTCGAACGGTTAGCCTCTTCGAATTCCCAA
Source organism: uncultured Gammaproteobacteria bacterium (assembly GCA_937967995.1). Classification (GTDB taxonomy): domain Bacteria; phylum Pseudomonadota; class Gammaproteobacteria; order UBA6429; family Thiohalophilaceae; genus CALBTB01. The sequence continues at coordinate 16,664 of CALBTB010000007.1, read as the reverse complement.
AATATGGTAGGGGAGTCAAAACCATCTGCCTGCTCGCGTTGCGCATAGGCCACATCGATTTGCCGCTTCAGCGCAAGAAAACCGGGGTTCTGAATCAATGCCTCATTGATAGCTTGATCGCGCGTCAGGGTAACAACCGCATGCATGGGTTCGTGGAAAGATTGATTGGATCCTTTGTGCAACACATCTTTTGCGCCTATTTGCAGCTCGGTGGCTTGAGTCACAGGCAACATAAAGATGGCCGACATCGGTGCTGACCATAATAAATTTAAACAAAAATTCTTTAACCACATTTGATAAATCCTGGCTTTGTAATGTCCATGTCTAAGGTCTAACTAAATATCAGACCCGGTAATTCAATCAGGCAAATAGTGATATGCCTTGTAAAGGATTAATCAAATAATGGGGGGATGGAACGGTGGAGGGATTGGTAGTGAGGAATAAGATAACGTGTCGTTACCACCATCAATCGTAGCAGGTATATAAACAACCGGAACAATCGCACTCGTTAATGCAAGAGGGTGCACCCAGGTATAACACCAGTCATCACAGTTAATCGCTGTGTTAATGGGATCGGCAGGGGGTTGATCGCTAGCCTGAAAGTAGATGCCATTCGTTTCACTGGTTTCAGTGAACGCACATGCATCGGCTGCCCAGGCAATGTTCATCGTAAGTAACGAAACGATGAGAAGCTGTACGATGAACCGAATCATAATACGTATCACCTGTCCCCTTAACCCTGCGCCTTTAAGTCTTCGGACAGGATACCCATCCGGCAACGCCCGCCTTCGCGTAAGCACATGCGTTCCTTAAAGCGAACATGATCGGCATCATATAGCTGCTCCGGATCTGGCAGCGCGCGGATTGCCTCATGCAGCGTTTCGAGATAGGAGGGTTCTATAACCAGCCGATGATAGACCCAGCGCCCCTCCTTATGAGCCGACAACAAGCCAGCCTGGCGCAAAATTTTCAGATGGCGTGAAAGTTTATAATCTGGTTCCTGGAGGCTATCGACCAGCTCGCACAGGCAGGCCTCTTCTGCCGTTATTGCCAGCAGACGGATAATACGTAGCCGGGTTTCGTCCGCCAGGGACTGGAATAGGACTTCAGGTTGAACAGTAATTAGTTGCATAGTTGCACTATATTGCAAGTAATCTAATTATTCAAATCCGGTTCCTCCACAAGATGCCTGAAACCGTAATACTCAATAAATTCAAGAAATTGCCACCCAGCAAATACGCACTTGACTTTTTGGTCTCAAGAGGCAATCATTTTCGCGGTTATCGAAATGAGATGTCACCCATGAAAAAGGTCGCCGCGTTACCCAAAAAGGCCGATGTTTGTAATATCCCCTGTTTTGACCATGACAAGGTGGGGCGGATCAAAGCGGCTTTGGCAGAAGAAGAGCAAAACCTTCCTGAACTCGCGGATTTTTACAAACTCCTTGGTAACACGACGCGGCTCAAGGTCCTGCTGGCCCTGGCTCAGGGCGAACTCTGTGTGTGCGATATTGCCCACGTTCTTGAATTGAGCACGGCGGCCACGTCTCATCAGTTGAAGTTGCTGCGCGACCAGGGTTGGTTGCGCAAGCGTGACGATGGCAAGATGGTTTATTACCGACTCCATAGCCAGGATTTGCTGAAAGCACTGAAGGGCGACCTGAAAATGCTGGAGACACGCCTGGGATGAGTAGTTTTTTATTACCCTGTCATTTCGATGTTTTCGATAATGATAAATGGAAACTTCCGCATCGGTTGTTGCGGGGTGCTTTTCTGACGTCCCTTGTGATGGCCCTGTTTCTCGTGGCCAATGCGCCCGCCCAGGCGGATGCAACCCAGATTTCCGGCGGACTCGATGGGCGTGCTATGTCACAAGATCCACTTTGGGGTGCAGGCGAAGAAGGCATCCGGTTACACGGTGCCTTTCTCAACCTGCGCCATGTGATCAGTGATAAAAGTGGCGATCGATACAGCCTTGTGGGTCAGGTAGATGCCAATAACAACCTGAAAGAACTGGAAGCCTATCAAGTCTATGCCCAGGTAAAAGGACCGCTGGGTCGCATTAATCTACGCGCGGGCCGCTACATCTTACCCTTTGGCTTATTAGCAAATCTGGATACGGAACGACAACTAATCCAGACCCAGGAGGCTGTGACACTGGGCATTAAACTGGATACCGGTGTGCAGGTGTTCGGGTACACCGGTCCCTTTGATTATGCCGTGTCGGTCTCCCAGGGTACAGGAGAACTCGATGACCAGGACAGCAACAAGCTGCTGGTTGCTCGGCTTGGAATGCAGAATGAGGATTGGCGTTGGGGCTTGTCCTATATGGACGGCCAAGTGGTAACAGATGACGACGTCTTTCTTCAACAAGGCAGTTTTGACCGTCAGCGGTTGGCACTGGATATGGAAGTTGATTGGGTGCCCTGGTTGCTACGCGGTGAACTCATTGCCGGGGAAGATGATGGCCGTTCAGTCTACGGTGCCACGCTGATGGCTGATTACGATATAAACGCAAAACTTTCGATCAATACAGTGCTCGCTGGATGGAATAGTACCAACAATTCCCGGGAAGTCGCGCTAGGCCTTACCTATCGGCTACCCAAAAATTTCATTCTGCGCGTGGCGGATACCTATCAACGCTTGAATGGTGCCGGGGAACACAGCCTGGCGCTGCAACTCTATTGGGAGTTTTCACATGCCTTGTAAATCCAATGTAACTAGATTTCTTTTTATCAGCCTGTTGTTGCTGTCTTCACTAGCACAGGCCGATGTGTGTGTCTGGCGTGACCCTGAGCGCACCATGGTCAGGCTGTTCCCGGAAGCCAAAGATTATAAAACCGAAGTGTACAAGCTCAAACCGGAGCAGATCGAACGTATCGAGGCGCTGGCCGGCGAGCCGCTGCATCCTACCGAGAAAGTGGAATACAACCTCTACGCGATCACGGCCGACGGCCGCACCCTTGGCTGGGTGCTGGCACTCGCGGGTACGGGCGAGTATGGCGTCATCGAAACCGTGGTTGGAATGGATGCCGATCGCCGTATCCGTGGTGTCTATCTGCAACGGGTACGTGAGCGAGAACGCAAGGCACTCAAGAGCGATGACTTTCTCGGTCAGTTTCGTGGGAAGACCCAAAAGGATTCGCTGGATATCCAGCCCGTGGCAGGCGCTGAAAAAGCCTCCGCCGAAATCGCCCGTTTAGTCAAAAAGATGCTTGCCTACGAGGCGGTGCTGAATACCGATTCCGAAACTAACTCTAACGCTTTCCCTAAAGGAGAATAACCATGAAACACCTGGCTCTAACTGCTATGACCCTTTCACTCATACTCGGATTGCTCACCGGCTGCTCCGACAATGACATTCCTCAGGCCAAACTCGATCCCAATTTACCTGTGATCGCGATGAGCGATCTGGTGAAACAGGCTGACAATTATACAGGCAAGACGATTACAGTCACCGGCCGCTTTGGTGGCATGTGTGCAGATGGAGAAGATTTTTACTTCAAGGACAAGCTGGACCTAATCGAAGTCATACCGCCGGCGTCTGGCATGCCCGATGATATAGTCATTGGTACGCCACTGAAGGTCCAGGGTGTGGTGATGGTGCGAAGCGAACACGAAGAGGAAGGCGAAGAAAAACATGAAGAAGGTGGTGAACCAGAGCCGGAAGTGAAAATCCAGGCGACCGTCATCCAAACCAATCGTTCGTAAGGAAACATCATGAACCTGTTAACGCTCAGCCTTAAAAACCTGCAACGGCGTAAGTTGCGTACCAGTCTATCCATGGCCGGGGTCGCCATCGCCACGGCGGCACTGTTCAGCTTGTTGTCGTTCAACACCGGCTTTGATCGTGCGCTGCAAGAAGAAATGGCCAACTCCGGCATCCACATGATGGCTTCAACCGAAGGTTGCCCCTTGGAAGCGGCTTCGCTGGCCCTGCACGGCGGCGAGATCCCCAAGTTTCTTGATGCCCGTCGCCTCCCGGAAATCAGTGACATGCCCGGCATCCGCACCGCCGCCGGCATGCTGATCTTTTCGCTTATCGAAGATGAGGGTAAGGCAATCTTCTTCTACGGTGTGGGCGATAATTATCGTGACCTGAAACCGCATTGGAAAATCCGCGGTGATTGGTTCACTGGGCCGGACTCTATCATCCTGGGTGCCGAAGCGGCCCGGGTGGAAAAACGCGAGGTCGGTGACAAGGTCTATTTTCCGGGCATCGACGCCGAGTTCACGATCTCCGGCATTGTGGAACGCACCGGCAGCGAGGACGACGGTTTCTTTTTCCTACCCCTGGACACCGCGCAGAAGGTATTCAAGAAACAGGGCAAGCTGACCGCTGTCGGTATCAGCCTGGCTAATGTGGAAGAATTTGAACAGGTTAAAGGCAAGATTGAAACCCTGCCGGATGTCTATGTGGTGACTAAAGATCAGATCATGCAACAGATTTCCTCACTCACCGGCTCCAGCAAAACGCTGATGGCCGCCGTGCTTGTCGTGGCATTGGTAGTGAGCTTTCTCGGTGTAATCAATACGGTCTTGATGAGCGTGTTTGAGATGTTGCGCGAGTTTGGCTACATGCGTTGTATCGGCGCCTCGCCTGGGCACATCTTCCGCATCGTCCTGTTCGAGACGCTGTTGCTGTGTCTCGCTGGTGGCGTGATCGGTGCCATCTTCGGAATGGCCTTCGCCTCGGTCACCGATCAATGGCTGCACAATTTATTACCCTACGCCCCGGCGGGCCGCTTTATTCTGTTCGACCCGTTAATTATTGCCGCCTCAATTCTGTTCGCCGCCCTGGCCGGCGTTCTGGCGGGCATTATCCCCGGCCTCAAGGCCGCACACGCATCCCCAATGGAGGCCGTACGCAATGTCTGATTTGATAACGCTCAACAAGGTGAACAAAACCTATCGCCGGGGACGGGAGCAAGTTCACGCCCTGGACGGTGTCGATTTGACGATTCAACAAGGCGAGTTTGTCGCCGTGGTGGGGCCATCAGGCTCGGGCAAGAGCACATTGCTTAACATCGTCGGTGCTATGGATCAGGCCAATACGGGTAAGGTCACGATCGCGAACCAGGATGTAACAGCACTGAACGAAAAGGGGCTTACGCATCTACGGGCCGACACCATCGGTTTTGTATTTCAGCAATTTTTCCTGCAACCGACACTAACTGCACGGGAGAATGTGCTATTACCGACGCTGTTTACCCGGCAAAAGTATCTGGAATCCAGAGCCGATGAACTGTTGGCACGCGTTGGCCTGGCAGAGCGCGCCGATCATTTGCCCGATGAATTATCCGGTGGTGAAATGCAACGTGTCGCCATCGCTCGGGCATTAATTAATCAACCAAAAATATTATTGGCCGACGAACCCACGGGTAATCTGGACAGTCACAACGCCGAGGCTATTTATGGCCAGCTGGATGAATTACACGACGAAGGTCTAACCATTATTGTCGTGACGCACAGCGAGGAACTGGCCTTGCGCGCGGAGCGTCGCATACATCTGCTCGACGGCCGTATCAGTGACGACAAGACGCAAGGCAAAACAAGGGTAGCATGATGGACAACGATACATCGCTTTCGACATCTTGCCCTTCCAGTGGAGATGCAAAAAGGCCACCATCATCAGCGTGGCTGCTGCTCGGTTTGGCGGTTTGTTTTGAAATAGCCGGTGCCATTGGTTTACGTTTCAGTGAAGGTTTCAGCTTGCTTTTACCCACCGCACTTGCCCTGGGTGCATTTACCCTGGCGCTGTATCTGGTGAGTCATGTTATGAAAAGCCTGCCGGTGAGTATTGCCTATCCGATCTGGGCAGGGGGCGGGACAGCGGGTGTTGCTTTACTCGGTGTCGTCATGCTGGGTGAAAGCATCAATTTGCTGAAGCTGCTTGGCATCGCACTGGTCTTTGTCGGTGTCATCGCGATCAATCGGGTTTCCGAAAAAACGTCAGGCTGTTGAGTGAAGGAGATGCAACGTGTCCTATGACTGGTTATTCGTGGCGCTGGCTATCATTGCAGAAATTACCGCGGCTTTGGCGTTGCGTTTTAGTCGTGGCTTTAGCAAACCTTTGCCTACGGTATTGGCGCTCGTGGCATTCGGTTTGGCTTTTTATGCCGTCAGTCTTGCGTTGGTGTCTTTACCGGTCAGCACAGTTTATCCCGTTTGGGCAGGCGGTGGCACTGCCGGGGTCGCCTTGTTAGGTGTGCTGGTATTGCACGAGAAAGCCGGGCTTTGGAAAGGGTTGGGTGTTGCCATGGTGGTGGCCGGTATTGTTGTGCTGAATATCGCATCGACAGGACAAACAGCATGAAACGATTTATATCATTAGTGTTAGCCAGCTTGGTCCTGACTGCCTGCAACCAGTCCGACTCGTCAAAGCTAAGTGGCGTCACCAGTAAAACCAGGACGCCCAAACAAGCCATCGAATTCACGTTACCCGATCTGGCAGGGAAACCCCATCGATTGAGTGAATACCTTGAGAAAGGTCCGGTGATGCTGGTGTATTTCACCACCTGGTGCCCTTATTGCAAAAAGGCGATCCCGACGCTGAAGCAGGTTTACCGGGAATACGGCTCGAAGGGTTTGCAATTGGTGGCGATCAATGCCGGGTTGGCCGACAGTTTGGAAAATGCAAAACGCTATGCGCTGCAACACAGACTGCCTTATGCTGTGCTCTACGATGCAGATGGCAATACGGCCAATCACTATGGCATACGTACCGTGCCGCATATTTTTTATATCCAACAGGATGGGCGCATCACTCACACATCGAGGCATGTGAGCAAGCAAGCGATAGAGAATTTGTTGAGAACAAAAGGATGAGTGCATTGACTTCGATGAATTCAGGCAAAACGATACCGACAACATCATGGTAAAAGCGCCAACACAGCTAGTCGAGATTGAACAAGAACTTCGCCAGGCCATGGCCGCGAAGAAATGCTGGCGTTGTGGCTGTTACCAGGACACGGTGGATACACTGCAAGGTTCAGACGCGATCAACGCGACATTAGGTTCACTACTTGAAGAAGCACACTCTTTGTTTGAACCGAAACGCTACGAGTGCCTAGGTTGTGAGGTCTGCTGGCCCGCCGTGGCGCAAAACCTGGCGGCTGAACTGGATCCAGCCATTGCCGAAGGCAGTCACTGTGCCACGGAGGAACCCGAAGCACGTGAAGGTTGGCCGCCACTGCCTGGTGACTATCAGGTCATACGCTTTCAGGCGCCCGTGGCAGTGTGCACACTCAATTCCGATCACCTGGTCAAGGAACTGGGTAACGCCAATACTGAAGGCTTGTCTATTGTCGGCAGTCTACATACGGAAAACCTCGGTATCGAACATTTGATCCGCAACACTCTGGCAAACCCGCATATTCGTTTCCTGATCATCTGTGGTGAAGACACACGCAAAACAATAGGTCATTTACCAGGGCAATCACTGATTGCACTCATGCAACAGGGTGTTAACGAAAAAATGCGCATCATCGATGCTAAGGGTAAACGACCCCTATTGAAAAATATTGCGCTTGAGCATGTCGAGGCGTTTCGCAGGCAGGTACAAGTGATTGAGCAAATCGGGAACACCGATATTGCGGCTTTAAATGACTTGATTTCCGCTACCGCCCTTGATGATCCCGGCCCGTTTGCCGATGCACCTACTGATGTGGTCCCGGTAGCGATTGAAGCGGCAAAGGAACCGGGCAAGTTGGTATTGGATCCCGCAGGCTATTTTGTTGTCTACCCGGATCGGATACACCAACGGCTGGTTCTCGAACATTACAGTAACAAGGGCGTGTTGGACCGGATGTTCACTGCAAGCTCGGCCACTACCTTATATATAAGTGTCATTGAAGCTGAGCTTATCAGTCGTCTGGATCATGCCGCCTATCTCGGGCGTGAACTGGCTCGTGCGGAGCAGGCATTGCTAAGCGGCGATGACTATGTGCAGGATCGCGCCCCCGGTGAGATTGAATCAACAACAAACATCAGCACTCAGCAGAATGCAACAACTTGCGGATGCCAATCCGACAAAGGTGAATCATGCGAATAAAACGGTTTAGCCTCTGGCTGTTTATCATACTCATTATCGGTGCCGTATTTAGTTGGAAGGCATGGCAGAAACAAATAACACCTAACGAACTGCTGTCAACGCAGGTCAAAGGTCCGGCGGTTATTCTGTTTAAGGGTGATAACAGTCCCAGTTGCCAGTCTATTCACCAACTGGTTGATCAAGCAGCGGTGCGCCATGGACAACAGATCAACTTCGTGCAAATGGACTGGTCTGATGACAACCCACTAATAAAAAAATATAAAATACAGTTTTTACCCACGGTTGTCTTTATCAATAGACACGATCAGGAAGTGGCTCGTATCATTGGCGAAAGTCCGGCAATACAACAAAAACTTGCTCAGGCATTGACTCAGCTTGAAGACCTGCTTGGACATTAGCAGATGGACGCTTTTGCTGAGTGGTTAACGCCATTTTTGACCGGGGGCTCCTTACTGGCCTTACCTTTGGTCGTGCTGGGTGGGTTGATTACGGCACTTAATCCTTGCTGCCTGCCGATGTACCCGGCGGTGTTCGGATTTATCGGCGGCGCCTGTTGTAATAATGCAAAAGCAACATCGGCAGAAGATGATCAATCGGTATCAAAACCGCTGACTAGCATTACGCTTCTGTTTGTATTAGGGATGGCCGCAGCGACAAGCATCATGGGTATGCTCACCGCCGGACTCGGCTGGGTATTCGGCCGATTTGACACGCCACTTCTCATGCTACTGGCGGCAGTCCCCCTGTTAATGGGCTTAAGTCTGTTAGGCCTTTTGCCGTTTCGCATGCCGGCCTGGCATAGCACCAGGCTGCATGCCATTGCGGATCAGCAACTCAAACACAAGGTAACCGCATTCAGCGCGGGCTTGCTATTTTCACTCGCGATCGCACCCTGTGCCACGCCCATCTTGTTAGGCATCCTGACCCTGGTCGCCATGCAGGGTGATTTGTTTTACGGAGGTGTACTGATGTTCATCTATGGCCTTGGTGCCGGACTACCGCTGTTGCTTATCGGCCATGGTTTTAATCGAATGCAAAAATGGATTATTGCACCTAAGCACCAAAAATGGTTGCAACGTATATCGGGCCTGCTTTTAATTGGCGTCAGTCTTTATATTTTGTGGTATTAATGTGTTTCAAAACAAAGAATAGCGCTTGACCTGGAGTTGGCTCTAGGTAGTAGAGTGTCATCTGTGATACTGCTATTAGCTGAATCTGAATGATGGACACTCGTAAAAAAATCACCCGTACCAGTTTAGGTTGGTTAGCGCTGTTTGCTTCAACCGGGACACTGTTGTGTTGCGCCTTACCCATCTTACTAGTCAGCCTAGGTCTAGGTGCCACTGTGGCAGCATTAACCAGTCATTTCCCCGTACTCATTACGTTGAGCCAATTCAAAGGCTGGATATTTATGTTATCCGGCAGTTTGTTGGCGGGCACAGCATGGTTGATGTGGCGAAACCGGGGCCTATGTCCGGTTGACCCTGAACTTGCTGAGCTATGCCAACGTGCCCGGTTGTTAAATAGACGTATCTGGTTGTTTGCCGTTGTCATCTGGCTGACAGGTTTTACTGCGGCTTACCTTGCTCTGCCGATACAGTTTTGGCTTGAATCGTAATTTATTGAATTGAGGTTGGTATGAAAAAAAGCGTTCTTCTTTTGCTAGTCATGTTTTGGTTTTCAACAGTTGCAGCAGCACAAGGTCAGCAAAACCTTGAGATCGATATCAGCGGCATGGAATGTAAATTCTGTGCTCACAACGTAAAAAATAATCTATCTAAACTCGATGGCGTCAAACAGGTCACTGTAGACATTGATAAGGGTGTTGCATCTATTGTGATGGCACCGGGTAAGCAAGCCAATGTAGAACACATAAAAAACCTAATTACCAAAGCGGGTTTTACACCGGGTGATGTGCGTATGACTGAAGATACCCCATAACGAATTTAGGTGGAGTAATTATTATGACGATCAAAGTAGAAGTTTTCTCATCACCTGGCTGTGGTAAGTGTGGTCATGCCAAAGAGGTGTTACGCAAGCTGGCCAATGAATTAGGTGGTGAACAGATAAACTGGCGAGAAGTAAATATTCTCGAAGAACTCGATTATGCAGTCGCATTAGGTGTGTTATCCACACCTTCCATTGCGATTAATGACGAATTGGTGTTCTCAAGCCTGCCTTCGGCAAAAAAACTTCGTACTGAATTACTCACCCGGCTTGATAAGGGGAATGGTTGATGCTCACTTTATTACTCCTTACGGCGACGATTCTGGGGCTGTTGGCCTTTTTTGAGCCCTGCACGATTGCGACACATACTTTATATTCGGTTAAGGTGAACCAGACCCATGATAAGAACATCTGTTGTCGAAGTTTATTTGGCATCTGGTTGAGTCGTAGCCTGTTATTAATCGCACTGTTCGTTATTGTAGTGACATTGACTGAGCCACCCAACTGGGGAAAAACACTGCCAAGTATTATTCTTTCAGTGATGGCGCTGATTTATCTTGTTTCGCGATTTATTTATATTCCAGTCCCCCACTTGGAGTTTTACAAGCTCCTGCCAGGATACAAGCGATTGCCCTATAGTATGCAATTGGGTTTAACCTTACCGGCATGCACTTTGCCATTGATTGTGATTGTCGCAGGCATGTCGATGACGTTAGATTCCGTGGCGTTTGCTGCTTTGGCTGGTTTGTTATTTTCATCACTCTTTACGGCACCGATGGTCATCGCATCAGCCAAAGGATTAAATGATAACAGCCTGGAGTTATTAAACCGGGCTGCCAAAGGCAGCCCTTATCTGACGGCAGTACTCTTATTCGGCCTGGCACTTTATTTATTAGTCCCGTCGCTTGAAGTTAATATTGAAGAATTCAAGCAAGTACTCACCCAGGCGAGCTGGGCAGGGATTGGTTTAGCTTTTTTAGCCGGATTTGTCTTCAGCTTCAATCCCGTTTCCTTTGCTTCAGTCCCTGTGATGCTTGCCTATGTCACCAAAGCTCATGAAGAACGACGCGCACTTATAATGGGCAGTGCATTTGTTACCGGTTTAATTGTGACCCATGTCGTGCTAGGAATTGCTGCAGCATTCGGTGGTGAGTGGGTCAAAGCGATTATGGGGCGGCAGTGGGGTTTATTGCTCGGTCCAATATTAATCATCATGGGTTTAATGTGGCCTGGCTGGATAAGAATCCGTTTACCATGGTTTGGTGTAACAGGTCGTAAGGTAACGGGTATCTGGGGTGCTTTTTTATTGGCGATTCCTTTCTCCATAGCAGTCTGTCCTTTTTGTACACCAGCATTATTAGTTACATTAACTGCCAGCGCAGCAATTGGATCAGTCACTTTTGGTATGGGTTTATTGTTCGCCTTTGCGCTAGGTAGAAGCATACCTATTATATTAGGTGCATGGAGTATGGGTTGGCTTGAGTCATTGAAAGTGTTGTCACGTTATCAAAAAGGACTTGAAGTGATTGCGGGGATCGTTCTGATAGTTATTGGTCTATATTTACTCAATGAATATTTCTTCCTTATCGAGTATTAATTATGACAGTGTATAAGATTGGCGAGGTAACGAAGTTGACCGGTTTAACCACCGATACACTTCGTTATTATGAAAAGTTTGGATTGTTACCTAACATATCCCGTAACTCATCCGGGATACGCCAATATGATGAGAAGGATATTTCCAGATTGAATTATATTAAACGCGCACAAGCCATGAATTTCAGCCTGGATGAGATTAAAAAATTACTGACAATGCGCGAAGATCCACAACATGCGAAAGTCAGTGTTCGTCAGCTTACGGCTGACAAATTGAAGGATGTTGAAAAACAAATCAAAGAACTTACAACACTACAGAACGAGTTGACACTCTTATTGAACCTCTGTCGTGGAAGTGAAGATGGTTGTCCGATTATTGAAGACATTGATACAGGAAAAAAACCAACAAGCTAAATTTAGAATTACTTTGGCCATTCTTTATACTTTGATGGAAACAAGTTAATATCATCTAGCTTTAATAAATCAAGAACTGCCAGATGTCTAAAATTATCAGAACCACGGTTACGATTAATGAATTGCAATAACCATGTATATACATCAGCAAGTTGGAGGAAACGGCTTAGATGTGAATGTGTGAAATGAACAGAGTCTACGAGATTGTGTATATCCCTGCCAAACATAAAATCGGTGCCATTTGCCCTGTAGTCTGACAGGCTAATTGCATATCGTTCAGACATACGATCACTCTCTCGATCTCCAATAAGCATTCCTAAAGATCGCTGTGAGCGCACCAAGTCGTTAGCTCTTTCACAAAAGAACATAAAGGCTATCTCATCTGGTAGCTGGTTCGAGCTAAGTTTATTACAATTAATTTGTATATCTATTAATTGAACTTCCTCTAAGGAGAGGATTTCCATAAACGTGCTAAGAAGGGAAACTCTTTCGTCAAAGTCTGTCCATTCTTTGAAGTGATTTTTGCGATGAAATATTTCAGCGGCATGAAACTCAGTTTCACGCACTAAATCTGATCTGCCGAATGAGTCTTCTGCTAGCTGAGTTATTCTTTGCTCGACATCATCAAGAAGAACTTCATCAATACATACACCACCTATATGGTAGTGATTATAATTGTTGTCATTTTTCGCTTCATCAAAGAAGATTAACTTCATTCTAATATGATTTAGATTTTACGGTTTGTGTATTATTCCTAAAAACAGACTATCTTCTAGCACCTTCTATTTGATCAGCCAAGGATTCAAATCCTATAGCAAAAAACAAACCGACAAAATATGACACAAAGGAGAAATAGCCTGGCAACTTAACTTCATTACCCGCCCATATACCGATCAAGACATATGCAACCAGTGTAACCATGCAAAACCCAAAAAATATTTTTTCAAATATACCTGCACGTTTGAAATAGTTATCTTTTGTGGAAAGCATTTGCTGTATTCCTAACCCAGCCAATCCTGACACATACCCAAAAGTATATGCTGCACATATATAGAAGATGGTATACCATCCATTGTCATAAAAGATTCGTGCCAGAGAGAATGACAGTATGCAAAGTATGATTCCTGCCACACCTAATTTACTCTGCCAATACAGTGCACCACCCATATTATTTCCTCCTTGCTAAATAACATACACGGTATTTAGTATTATACAACGATCACATCATAATCTTGGGTTAAATGCTCTTTACTCACCCAGTCAAAATTATATACCACACTAAAATTCAGCGCATAATATCATCCAAGACTGTGTCAACTATCTGTATAAAACAGTGACAAGGGCTTTGTTTTAAAGTGTAGCGTATCATTCCGTAACATGAATGCCTGGTTAGCTTCACTATGGCTTCTTTTAACTTGTAACAACTTCATACCCCTATGTTTACATCTCCTTATTATTGAATTAGCCGATGTTGCCTTCGTCTCAGCCACCCAAGCACAGGAAACATACTTTGATGCAAATTTATCCAATGAAGACTGCCAAATTCGCGTATAGAAACTGTTAGGATCTACAGTCAAATACCCTTTGGCAATTAAGTCTGGTATCGCTGTTGGATCACACTTCAATCGCTGGGCAGCCTCCACCACCAAAATGCTCGACAATCGACTTTCATTTATTTTCCGCATGAGTTTATCGACATCTTCTTTCTGGAAAATAATTTTACTGATTTCACCATCGATAACGCCAATTGGTTGTATATCACCCTCAATTACTGCACAGATAAAATCTACTTTCCCCTCAGGACCACAAAGTTTCTTTTGCATCACCGATGCAATAGATATGTATTTATCGAGTTCTATTTGATCGGTCGAAATCTCTTTGATTTCCCTTAGTATTTTGTCTTTAAAAGACTGGATATCATACTCGTGATATGACTCAAGTTTCGTCCCTATATATCGAGTTCGATAAACCCCTTTCTTCCTCAATATACGAAGTACACTCGTAGGTAGGCCTAGTTCTAAAGCTGCTTGACGTTCACTATAACTCTTGCCACTTTCAATTCGTCTAGGGTGCTCTTCTTTTACATCAAACAAATAACGTGATCTCTGCTCTGCACCATTATTACATGGTGTCACCATTCCTTTCTCGACCATGCTCTTAAGAGTGCTTGGCCTAACACCAATATAGTCAGCCATTTCCGTAATTCCGATTATATTCCGATCAACATCCACACGATCATAGATTCTTTTATCAAAATACGCGGCCTTTCCATATTGATTAATAAAATTGATAAATTCTTTTTGTAGAAACTTATATTCCCGTTCAGAGTAAATGGAGTTAAAAAACAGAGCGTATAATCTTTTTCCAGACCCTGACGCACCAAAATCAATATTCAGTTTTTCCTTCTCATGAGAATCCAGCACTTCAAGATAATTATAGAATCCATTTGGCCAGTCTGACAGGACCTCGCTAGCCAATTTCAAAACAGATCTTTTGCCTTCTTCACTCGAACCAAACTTTAGGTCGTAGATGAGGTGAAGCTGAGATATAAGCCATAGAAAGCCATCAAATGACTGTTTCAACAACCATGTAATCGGATATGGCTTATCTAGAGTTACGCGATGTAGCAAACTGTTCCGATATTTCATGTTGCGGACAAATGCATTCAGGATAATTAAATCCTCATCATATACATCTTCAACTTCTACTTTTAACAAATCAAAACCACATCGACACCGAAGTATCCCTCTCCTGAACCAGGAGAGGGATTTACCACACGACGGGCACGTATCAATCAACTTAATTCTGTGCTTTGGACAACACTCGACATACTTGATATCCCAATACAGATCAATATAACCATTTTCCACAATACAACTGGGACAGATTTTCGGCTCCCTAAGATTAATATGCAAAGGATTAGTCTTCGAGCTTAGCGCATCTCTCAACTTCAGGTTATGTCTCTTCAGGATATGCACATGCTCTAAATTTATCAGGTCACGTCCTACTGGCCCGAATACACTTTCAATGATCTCAAAATGTTGACTTAGAACATGCATGCTACCTGCTTTACGCCCTGCATAACGTAAAATTTGGTTTATTCCCTCATAACCATTCATATCTGAAGCACGTAACAGATAGCCCAGGATATTTTCACGTTTATTAGGCTCAGGTGTTACCATCAGTGGAGAGAGTGTTGATTGACTCATATACACCGCCTCCTGCCGTTAGGTACGAAGTACTTCTGATGCACAGTCAGGTACGTAAATCACTTCCGGAGGCATTTTTTCCTCCTCTTGACTCCGATTGACAGTCTCTTCCTTTACCGCATCAATGGCAAATTCGGGTGTGAGCGCATTCTCCAACCCATTCTCATTTCGCCAAATGGCCTCATGATGCGCCCTGTGCAAATCCTCCATCGTAATGACCAAATCCCCCCTGTCTAAAGCATCAAACGTGACGTTGCGCAGTATTTTAATGACAAAGCCCATCAACCCTTCTGTGGCACAGTACATACGAAAACCCATATCGTAATTGGCCAGGTCAGGGAACTGGAATGGGTGCAGTTTCATCTGGAAAGTATTTAAAATATCCAAAAACTCCTCTCGTTCATGAGTTATTGCCCAGTCGAACCGCTGCAGCATAACAGGCCGCATAAACCGCCTTTCCAGTTGCTCATTGCTTTCAATCACATTGACTACTGTTGGTAGACCAGCCACGACAAGACCAACACGCATCTTGTCTACAAGCAATTTCAGTGTATCAGCAACATGATGTTGGATTTTTTTACTACCCCTGTCATAAAAATGCTGAAACTCATCCAACATCAATAGTCTCACGTCTGCAGTTTTACACAGTTTTAGTAGCCGCTTTGTTTTGACGTTCTCAGTACCTTTATCAAATATTGGATCCCCCAGGCTTGATAGCATTGTTTCAATAAGACCGATAGGGGTTGGCTTTGATGGTACTTCCACCCTTAATATAGGTACATGCAAACAATTACGCTCCCGTACTCTGGGATGATTCTGCTCAGAATATTCCAGGATGCGAGACTTTCCCGTCCTCGGTTCGCCGATAATTGCGAGGCATGTTGGATCATTTCCTACTACTGCATTGGAATAACACATATTGATTTGTTTATAAGCCTCAACAAAAGTCGAATGTTTCACGAGGATCTTATCTACACGGCTATACAGCTCATTAAAATCAGAATTCATGATCTATCTCCTTTATTGTCAATGACGGTTAACTATTTCCGAATCCAATACCTTCGCACTACGGTTCATAATTACGTGACTCGTTTGTTTCACCTCCAGAACTTCATCAAATAAATCGCGAGACTTAACCTCCTTTTCTTTCAATTGGATATGATCCTGCTTATTCTCATCGCCTGTGGAATCCCCCATGAAACGCTTCATCTTCGAACGTGACTTTGTCTTTTTCTTAAAGAAATCCCGGCTGATCAGGTCACGAATCCTTTCCTTTGCCTCGGCTAATGCCTCAATATCCGTCCGTTTCAATATTTTTTTCGCATAGCGTTTACAGACCTTGTGTTGCCACAATGACAAGCCTTTTGCGTACTCATATTTGATCGCCGGGACACATATCGCTTCAGATGTTTTTGGATCTAAAACGTAAATTCTTCCCAGATCGCC
>CALBTB010000006.1 GCA_937967995.1 uncultured Gammaproteobacteria bacterium | reverse complement strand
AACGCCGTTGGCCGAAGTCGCAATGACTTTGAATGTGTGAGTTCCCTGGCTGAGTTTTCCCGCATCCAGGCTATAACCAACCCAGGCGTTATAATCAAACGGTGCCGAGGTAGTGGTAAATGATCTGCCAACCCGATACGCACCGTCGACATATAAGCGGACTGTACCCGTATTATAACCGCTGTCCACCGGCTTGAAGGTGACGTTGCCGGTAAAATTAAACTCGCCTTCGACTGGTCCGCCCGATGGTTCCGTGATCGATACCTGAGGCGTGTTGTCGACCGTAATGGTGCGCTCATCACTAACGGAAACGCCGTTGGCCGAAGTCGCAATGACTTTGAATGTGTGAGTTCCCTGGCTGAGTCTTCCCGCATCCAGGTTATAACCAACCCAGGCGTTATAATCAAACGACGCTGAGGTGGTGGTAAATGATCTGCCTACCCGATACGCACCGTCCACATATAAACGGACTGTGCCTGTGTTTCCACTGGCCACCGGCTTGAAGGTGACGTTGCCGGTAAAGTTAAATACTCCTTCAACCGGACCGCCCGATGGACTCGTGATCGATACCGTGGGAGTATTATCAATTGTGATCGTCGTGGTGTCGCTGGCGGTGGCGCCGTAATCCCTGGCAATTGCTTTGAAGGTATGCACTCCCTGAGAAAGACGACCCGCATCCGCGGTCCACGAACAGTTGGCCGAACCAATACCGTTCGCACTACATACGTGACCATTGTTCTGGTAGCCAGTTACCGAACCTGAACCATCCGTATTGGAACAGTTTCCGTTAGCGTCACAAATTTGGTAAACACTGAAAGTCCCGCTCGCATTAATTGTAATAAGCGGATTACCAGAAACAGTAATGCTTGCACTGGTTGCCCATGCGGATGTAATGATACCCAAATAAAGTACGATACCGCTTAACAGTTTTGAAATGGTTCGATATTGCACTTTAAACTCCCCCTTAAAGAGCTGCGTAATTTAAATGTCCGTTCAGATTGCTATATTAGCCTTGTGCATTTGAGGTCACGTTTAGAATACCTAACGACTCTTTATTATCGCCAAAGACCTCGAGCTCGGTATCGGGTACACGCCATTTCATGTGGGTCGGCTCCCCTTTAACCGAATACGCATGTATTACGCTTTTGCTGGACGGTTCGAATTGGTAAACCTTTCCGCTGACCGGATCGCTGATAAATGCCTGTGAGGTAGCGGATCGGCACATTCCACCTGCAAAGTTCCCTACTTTGATTGTTTGCTCTGGTTGGTCCCCTACTATATTCAGCAGGGAAACTTCCCCGGTAGTTCCATAGGAAACCAGAATAGTCTCATTGCTGATAGCAATGATGTCACTTGCGGGACGAGTCAGTTTAATCTCCCACGGATTCTTATCTGAGTTTAAGGGTGAAATCGTCACCGCCATTTTGTCAGGTGTTAACACAACAAACACGTTACCATCAGGCGCTAAATCTCCAAATGGCGGATGACAGTTTGGTAACTCGGCAATTGGTAACTCGGCTATCGATTCTGCATTTTTATTTCCTATCCAATATCCTGTGGACAGCAAGACGATAACAACTCCTAAACCTATTAATGCTTTAACTGCAATTCGCATAGTCTTCATAGCCTCCCAAATCTAAATCTCGAACATTGGATGCTCAACGTTACCGCCTGAACGGTCCCGGAATAGCAATAGATGGATACAACTCAAAAAGAAAAAACGGATAACTGTCCGGAGATTTATTATTGATTTTTTTACACGCAAGATAATGAAGAAGTAATTAGATATCGAGGTTTTTATCGCATACTCAATAACCCCCAAAAGCCAACCGCGTGACATCATGTCATCTCCCTTTATTTATTCTTTTTAAATTGAACGAGCCACACATTGCATGAGCTCGAATTAAATTAAAAATTTAGCAATTTCTTATTTGTTACGTTCAATTCCATGAATGTATCGTTTTTTATCGCATCTTTATAACATTATCAAGACATAGATCATGTGTGAATTACAAACTCACGACCGTTTTCACATTTACGGGGGAAATTGTTTTAATAGATCTGATAAAGAACTTACTTAAAATGTTTTAACTCGACACCCGCTTAAACACACCTTCGCCGCATTTGGGGCAGGCGGGGAGATCCTGGATGTGATAAAAACTCAGTTCATGATTGCAGTTGGTGCAGATGAATGTGCCGGGGCCGGTGACTTCGCCCATGTACCAGAGGTTTTCCTGTTCGGCGCGTTGTTTGAGGTTTTGTAATTCGATAGAAGTGTTGTTGATGGCATGGTTGAAGACATCGAGTAATTTATCTTCCACCAGTTCAACATCAAACTTGAACCAGTCACTCAGTTCCTTGCCTTCCATTTCTAAATACTCGGCGGCAACGTGCAGTTCTCGCTTGATGTAGTCAGCCCCCTTTTCCTCTTCTTCCTTGCTGAGTTCGCCCAGTTCGGAGGCTTTCTCTTTTGCGGAATCAATGGCGTATTTGATCTTGGGCCCGAACTCGCCTTCGGCTTCGTCGAGAAACTCCCTGATGCGCTCCAGCATTTTCTGGTAAGGATGGGCCATGGCGTATTACTCGTACCTTACATCGACGATTTCGTATTCCCGATCGCCGCCGGGGGCCTGTACGGTCACGGCATCATCCACGCTTTTGCCGATTAAGGCTCGTGCGATGGGTGAGGTGACGGAAATGAGATTCTGTTTGATGTCTGCTTCCAGTTCACCGACGATTTGATACGTGACATCTTTTTCTTCGTTGACATCAAACAGATCGACCGTGGCACCGAACACGATTTTCTTGCCGGCATTCTGGCCGACCGTTTTGACATCGATGATCTCGGCATTGGACAGGGCCGCTTCGATTTCCTGAATACGGCCTTCGGTAAAACTCTGCTGTTCGCGCGCGGCATGGTATTCGGCGTTTTCCTTTAAATCGCCGTGTTCGCGCGCTTCGGCAATGGCCTGAATAATGGCCGGCCGTTTGACCTTTTTCAGTTCATCCAGTTCGGCGCGCAGTTTTTCCGCGCCCGTGGCAGTAACGGGGATTCGACTCATGCGACTTTTTCCTTGCGCAGATCGCTGTGCAGTTCCTGCAAACTCTTCACGCCGCTGCGATCCTTTTCCTTGAGGGCAATACAGATGGCATCGCCACCGGCCAGCGTGGTGGTGTAGGCCACTTTATGTTGCAGCGCTTCACGACGAATTTCATAGGAGTCCGCCGTGGCCTGGCGCCCTTCCGTGGTGTTGATAATCAACGCGATTTCTTCGTTCTTGATCATGTCCACAATATGCGGCCGTCCTTCTTTCACTTTATTCACAATCTCGCAATCATATCTCGCATCGAGCACCACTTTTGCCGTACCGCGGGTCGCGACCAGGTTAAAGCCCAGTTCGATCAGTTTTTTCGCCACGTTGATGGCACCGGCCTTATCCGCATCGCGCACACTCAAAAATACTTTGCCACTGGTGGGCAGGTGTTCGCCGGCACCGAGCTGACCCTTGGCAAAGGCTTCACCAAACGTGACACCGACACCCATGACTTCACCGGTGGATTTCATTTCCGGGCCGAGGATCGGATCCACACCCGGGAATTTGATAAACGGGAACACGGCTTCCTTAACACTATAATAGTCGGGAATTCGCTCGACGGTCATGCCCTGTTCCACCAGTGACTTGCCAACCATGCAACGTGCCGATATTTTCGCCAGTTGCATGCCGGTGGCCTTGGACACAAACGGCACCGTGCGCGAGGCACGCGGATTCACTTCCAGTACATACACCGTGTCACCCTGAATGGCGAACTGGGTATTCATCAGGCCGATCACGTTCAGGCCCCTGGCCATTTTACGAATCTGATCACGCATCACATCCTGCACCTTGTTGTCCAGGTTATACGGCGGCAGTGAACAGGCGGAATCACCGGAATGTATGCCGGCCTGTTCGATGTGTTGCATGATGCCGCCAATCAACACATTCTCGCCGTCACAGATGGCATCCACATCCACTTCCACCGCATCATCCAGAAAACGATCCAGTAATACCGGCGATTCGTTGGAGACTTTCACCGCTTCGTTCATGTAACGACGCAGTTCGTCTTCGTTGTAAACAATTTCCATGGCCCGGCCACCCAGTACATAAGACGGCCGCACCACTAACGGGTAACCGATTTCGGCGGCAAGTTTTACCGCTTCTGCTTCGGCGCGCGCGGTGCGGTTGGGTGGTTGTAGTAAACCCAGTTTGTCGATGAGTTGCTGAAAACGTTCGCGGTCTTCGGCCAGATCGATGGAGTCCGGTGAGGTACCGATGATCGGCGCACCGGCTGCTTCAAGATCGCGCGCCAGTTTTAATGGCGTTTGTCCGCCGTACTGCACGATCACGCCATCGGGTTTTTCCAGATCGATCAGTTCCATTACATCTTCGTAGGTGAGCGGTTCAAAGTAGAGCCGGTCCGAGGTGTCGTAATCAGTAGAGACGGTTTCCGGATTACAGTTGACCATGATGGTTTCAAAGCCTTCTTCTCGACAGGCCATGGCCGCATGCACGCAACAGTAATCAAATTCGATACCCTGCCCGATACGGTTTGGTCCGCCACCCAGTACCATGATCTTTTTCTTGTCAGTGGGTTCGGCTTCGCATTCCTCTTCATAAGTGGAATACATGTAGGCGGTGTCGGTAGCGAATTCGGCGGCGCAGGTATCAACGCGCTTGAATACCGGGCGTACACCCAGCTTGAGGCGATGCTCGCGCAGGGCCTTTTCTTTCATGTTTAACAGTTTGGCCAGGCGCGAATCGGAAAAGCCCTTGCGTTTTAAAAAGCGCAGGCGTTTTTCATTCAGGGCATCGATGCCCTGTTCACGCACTTCGGCTTCGATATCGACCAGTTCTTTGATTAAAGTCAGAAACCAGGGATCGATGCTGGTCAGTTCAAATACTTCATCGATGCTGTAACCGGCACGAAATGCATCACCCACGTACCACAGGCGCATCGGGCCGACTGATTTGAGTTCGGCGCGAATGGTTTGTTTCGCTTCCGGGTCATTCAGGTCGACCATTTCATTAAACCCATCGGTCCCGATTTCCAGACCGCGCAGGGCTTTTTGTAATGACTCCTGCTGGGTGCGGCCAATCGCCATGACTTCACCGACTGATTTCATTTGCGTGGTGAGGCGTGCATCGGCCTGCGGGAATTTTTCAAAGGTAAAGCGCGGAACTTTTGTTACGACATAGTCGATGCTCGGTTCAAACGAGGCCGGGGTGCGTCCACCGGTAATATCGTTTTGCAGTTCATCCAGCGTGTAACCCACTGCCAGTTTCGCGGCGACCTTGGCAATTGGAAAACCGGTTGCCTTGGAGGCCAGTGCCGACGAACGTGATACGCGCGGATTCATTTCGATAATGATCATACGGCCGTTTTCCGGGTTCAGCGCGAACTGTACGTTGGAACCGCCGGTGTCGACACCGATTTCACGTAACACCGCAATCGAGGCGTCACGCATGATCTGGTATTCCTTGTCGGTCAGGGTTTGCGCCGGGGCAACAGTAATCGAATCACCGGTGTGCACACCCATCGGATCCAGGTTTTCGATAGAACAGATAATGATGCAGTTGTCCTTGCGATCGCGCACCACTTCCATTTCGTATTCTTTCCAGCCCAGCGCCGATTCTTCGATGAGCAGTTCATTGGTCGGTGACAAGTCCAGACCGCGCTCGCAGATCTCGACAAACTCATCCTTGTTATAGGCAATACCGCCACCGCTGCCGCCCATGGTAAACGACGGCCGAATGATGGTCGGAAAACCGATTTGCGCCTGCACCTGCAAGGCTTCTTCCATGCTGTGCGCAATCGCCGAACGCGGCATGTTCAAACCGATTTTTTTCATGGCCTGACGGAACAGATCGCGGTCTTCGGCCTTGTCGATGGCTTCGCGTGATGCACCAATTAATTCGACATTAAATTTTTCCAGTACCCCTTCGCGCGCCAGGTCCAGTGCACAGTTAAGACCCACCTGACCACCCATAGTCGGTAACACCGCATCGGGTTTTTCTTTTTCAATAATTTTGGCAACGGTCTGCCAGGTGATCGGTTCGATGTAGGTGGCGTCAGCCATTTCCGGATCGGTCATGATGGTGGCCGGATTGGAATTGACCAGGATGACGCGGTAGCCCTCTTCCTTTAACGCCTTGCACGCCTGGGCACCGGAATAGTCAAACTCACAGGCCTGCCCGATGACAATCGGACCGGCGCCGATAATCAGAATACTGTTTATGTCGTTACGTTTTGGCATTAGCCTTTGTATTGCTCCATCAGTTCTATAAAGCGATCAAATAACGGTGTAATGTCGTGCGGGCCCGGGCTCGCTTCCGGATGCCCCTGAAAACTGAACGCCGGTATGTCGGTACGTTCCACGCCCTGCAATGAACCATCAAACAATGACACGTGCGTGGCCTTGAGATTGTTCGGCAAGGTTTTCTCATCCACCGCAAAGCCATGGTTCTGGCTGGTGATCATGACCTGCTTTGTTTGCAGGTCCTGCACCGGGTGATTGGCGCCGTGATGACCGAATTTCATTTTAATGGTCTTCGCGCCGCTGGCCAGTGACAGTAACTGGTGACCCAGGCAGATACCGAACATGGGTACACCGCTTTCACTGATTTCACGAATCGCATCAATCGCGTAATCGCAGGGTTCCGGGTCACCAGGGCCATTGGATAAAAATACCCCGTCCGGTTGCATGGCGAGTACGTCTTTGGCCGACGTTTTGGCCGGTACGACCGTCACCCGGCAACCGCGGTTAACCAGGATACGTAAAATATTGCGCTTCACGCCGTAATCGAACGCCACCACGCGATGCGGCAGGGCTTCTTCAATCATGGCGGGCGGTGGTGGATGACCGTCCTCCAGATTCCAGCACCCTTCCACCCAGTCATATGCCGTGTTCACGGTGACTTCTTTGGCGAGATCCATGCCCTTTAAACCGGGAAAGGCGCGGGCTTTTTTCAGGGCTGCGGCTTCGTCAATCTTGCCGGCCATGATGCAGCCGTTTTGCGAACCCTTCTCGCGCAGAATCCGTGTCAGCTTGCGGGTATCGATATCGGCAATCGCCACCACGCCATTGCGCTTGAGATAGGCATCCAGCGGTTCCTGGCTACGCCAGTTACTCGCCGTGGGCGGCAGGTCGCGAATGATCAGGCCGCCGGCAAATACCTGACGGGATTCCTCATCTTCTGAATTGGTGCCAACATTGCCGATGTGCGGATAGGTTAAGGTAACAAGTTGTTTTGCATAGGAAGGATCAGTGAGGATCTCTTGATAACCGGTCATGGCGGTGTTGAAAACCACTTCACCGATTGTTTCTCCATCAGAACCGATGGATTCACCGTAGAACACGGTGCCGTCTTCGAGTGCTAACAGCGCCGGTTTATTCAAGCGACCTCCATAAATTTTGGCTGTAAAAAACGGGAGGCTCCACTGGAACATCCCGTCTTTAGGTAAACCAATTGTATCGAAACGGCCTGCGGCTGTCCATGCGGGCTGTGGAGAGAAACGGCGGTTTTCCCGGGGTTTTGTGATGATTTACTGTGTTTGCAATATTGTCAGCAAGAAATCAGTAACAGAAAGTTTTCCGGTAATCGTCCAACACCTGTATGGAGCGGATGTACTCGGGCGGTCAGTAGACAGGACTTCCCTGTCCAGTCTACTGACGCTCGCCGTCCATGGCTCGCCCCTTCGGGCGCTACCTGCGTTCATACGCTCCACACAGGCGACGATTACATTGGAAAATTTCTGTTACCGTTTTCTTTAGCTTCGTCTATCGTGAAGTGCCAATATTTCCATGCGAGGCCACCAAGACAAATTCATTGAGCGCAGGCCAGGCCTGAAATGGGCGAGGCATGGACGCCGAGCCTGAGTGATGAACCATGGATGGTGAATCACTCAGCCTGGCTGAGCACAATGAATTTGTCGCGGTGTTTGGCCGAAGCAGAATGTCTTTTTCTTTGGTCACTTTCTTTTTGGACAAGTAAAAAGAAAGTGACTCGCCTCAGTTGAGGCGAAAAAGAAATCTATTAGTCACGCAAACCCAGCACATCCTGCATATCAAATAACCCGTTGTCGTGTTGCATGATCCAGTTGGCGGCGCGTACGGCGCCGTTGGCGAAGGTCATACGACTGGATGCCTTATGAGTAATTTCGACACGCTCGCCGATGTCGGCAAACATGACGGTGTGCTCGCCGACGATGTCACCGGCGCGAATGGTTTCAAAGCCAATGGTGTTGCGATCCCGCTCACCGGTGTTGCCCTGCCGACCGTACACGGCACAGTCTTTCAAATCCCGACCCAGTGCCTCGGCCACCACTTCGCCCATGCGCAATGCCGTTCCGGACGGCGCATCCACCTTGTGACGGTGATGGGCTTCGATGACTTCGATATCGGTGTAGTCACCCATGACGCGCGCGGCGATATCCAGCAGTTTGAAACACAGGTTCACACCGACGCTCATATTGGGCGCAAACACCACGCCGATTTTTTGTGCCGCCTGACGAATGGTGTCTTTCTGCTCGTCGCTGAAGCCGGTGGTGCCAATGACAATCTTTTTGTTTGCCGCCACGCAGGCCTGCAGGTTGCTCAGGGTGACTTCCGGACGAGTAAAATCGATCAGCACATCCGACTGTTCCAGTGCCTGCTTTACATCATCCACAATGTTGACCTTCAGTTTGCCGAGTCCGGCTACCTCACCGGCATCGGCACCGATGACACTGCTGCCCGGGCGTTCGATGGCGGCACCGAGTTTGGCATCACTGTTTTGCGTGGCTTCGATCAGGGCACGGCCCATACGGCCGGCTGCCCCGGTAATGGCTAGTCGTGTCATGCTGGTCCTGAATGTTAGAGAATGAAAACGCGATGATAGGCGTTTTCAGGAGGGTTTATCAAATCCGGCCTGTGCCTTGAGCTTGTTAAACATGTCCTTGAGCTTTTCTTTTTTCTGCTCGACCTTGGCGTTGACTGCCTGTTTGACCTGTGCCGCCGGCGCATTCTGTTTGCGCTGCTCTGCTTCCTTGCGGGCCTGTTCCTCTGCTGCGCGCAATTCCTGCTCACGCTGTTGCTGTTCTTCCATGATTTTCTGGCGAATCTGTTCCCTGGCCTCGTCGCTCATCTCGGTTTGCTTCGCTTCGGCTCCGAACAGGCTGTATTCCTGACGCAGGATGTATTTGCCGATGCGATCCAGGAAAGCCTCATCGAGCTGTTCGGCTTCAATGGTATGTGTCTCGGTGCCCGGGTCCACAAAGTTACGTAACAGCACCTTGATCTCGCTCTTTTCCACGTCCACGGCCAGGCCGACTTTGAGTGGCAGCGGCCCCTGAATCGTGAACTTGGACAGAATCACCTGCATCTGCTGGTTTTTCTTGTCCTTGCGCTCGTGCTTGACGTAATAACCCTTGAGGCGCTCCGTGGTCATGTTGATGGCTTCGGGATTGTAAAGCTCGTAACTGACCGGTGCTTCGAGCACACACTGAAAGGTGACGTCGATCTGTTTGAGGTTTTTGGAGCTGTCGATCAGGACCTTGTAGTCCTGCTGGCGCATGGCCTGCAATCCGCCATTAGCCAGGATGGGATAATCGACCATGGTATCGAGATTGATGTAGTTCAGGTGATCGGCCATTTCCTTGAAGAACTGGTAGGCCTTGACCATGCGTGGCAGGATTTCCTGCTGATAGTATTCTTCACGATTGGCCTTGCTGCTCGCATTCGCCTCGTCGGCGGCGCGCTGATTTTCTGACTGATTTCGAAGTTCGTCTAGAAAGCCCATTCGGGTGCTCCCTGATTGCTAATCCTCAAACGGCTAAAAATTATCCGCTGACCAAAAATCATGATTTGGTCAGCAGTTCGCTCTTATTGTATGGAGGTTGTCGGCAGTTCGGGCTAAAACTTCATATCTTCAAAGAACTTTTTTACCCCATCCATCCAGCTGCTGCTGCGTGGACTGTGCTCGACATTGTCGTCGTTGAGGGACTGCTGAAAGGTTTCAAGCAATTCTTTCTGTTTTTTTGTGAGATTCACCGGGGTTTCGACACTCACCCGGCATAACAGGTCGCCCTGCTGCCCGGTGCGCACTGACCGCACGCCCTTGCCGCGCAGGCGAAATAATTTGCCGGACTGGGTCTCGGCCGGAATCTTCAGTTTGACGCGACCATTGAGGGTCGGCACTTCCAGCTCGCCGCCCAGCGCCGCGGTGGCGATATCGATGGGCACTTCGCAGAATAAGTCGTTCGCATCTCGCTCAAATATCGGGTGTGGCTTGACGCTGATGTGGACGTACAGATCACCGGACGGACCACCCTGCTCTCCGGCCTCGCCTTCGCCACTCAGGCGAATCCGATCGCCATTATCGACCCCGGCCGGGATTTTCACCGACAGGGTTTTGTGCTTCTGTACCCGACCCTGGCCATGGCAGGTGCCACAGGGATCGGTAATCATCTTGCCCTTGCCATGACAGCGCGGACAGGTTTGCTGTAACGAGAAAAAGCCCTGCTGCATGCGCACCTGACCGACACCACCACAGGTGGTACAGGTGGTGGGATTGGTACCTTTCTTGGCACCACTGCCGCCACAGGTCTCGCATTTGACCTGGGTTGGAATACGCAGGTCGACCTGCGTACCGGATACGGCTTCTTCCAGGCTGATTTCGAGATTGTATTGCAGGTCGTCGCCGCGATAACCGCGCGCGCCACCCCGGGCACGACCGCCACCGCCGCCAAAAATGTCACCAAACACATCGCCAAAGATGTCGGAGAAACTGGCACCGCCACCAAACCCAGCGCCACCCATACCGGCCGACGGATCAACACCCGCATGACCGAATTGATCGTAGGCGGAACGTTTCTGGGCATCGCCCAGCACGTCATAGGCTTCCTTGGCCTCCTTGAACTTGTCTTCGGCTTCCTTGTTATCGGGATTGCGATCCGGGTGGTATTTCATGGCGAGACGCTTGAAGGCCTTTTTGATATCGGCCTCACTGGCGTTTTTGTCCACGCCCAGGATCTCGTAATAATCACGTTTCGACATGCGTGTTGTTATTCCCGCTGGTTAATCGATTTCCTACACAAACAGGCGCGAAGAGAATCGCGCCTGTTGTGACTGTACCTGACTGTGGTCCGGTTTATCGCTTGCCTTCATCGACCTCTTCGAATTCGGCATCCACGACGTCATCGTCCTTACCGGCACTGGCGTCGGCATCCGCACCCGGCTGCGCGCCACCTTCCTGGGCCTTCTGGGCATACAGGCGTTCAGCCATTTTGGCAGACGCATCACTCAGGGCCTTGGTCTTGGCTTCGATGTCATCCAGATCATCGGTCTTCAGGGCCGCTTCCAGTGCGGTGATGGCCGCTTCGATATTCGTTTTCTCGTCGGCTTCCAGCTTGTCACCCAGTTCTTCCATGGACTTTTTGGTCGCGTGAATCAGGGTGTCGGCCTGGTTGCGTGCGCCAACGAGTGCCTGGAATTTCTTGTCTTCCTCGGCATGAGCCTCGGCGTCCTTGACCATCTTGTCAATTTCATCATCGGACAGACCGCTGGAGGCCTTGATGACAATCGACTGTTCCTTGCCGGTCGCCTTGTCCTTGGCGGACACGTTGAGGATACCGTTGGCGTCGATATCAAAGGTCACTTCAATTTGCGGGACACCGCGCGGGGCCGGCGGAATATCGCTCAGGTCAAACTTGCCCAGTGACTTGTTGCCATCAGCCCGTTCGCGTTCACCCTGCAGGACATGCACGGTTACGGCGGTCTGGTTGTCGTCGGCGGTGGAGAACACCTGGTTCGCCTTGGTCGGAATCGTGGTGTTCTTTTCGATCAGTTTGGTCATGACGCCACCGAGGGTTTCGATACCCAGCGACAGCGGGGTCACGTCGAGCAGCAGCACGTCTTTGACGTCGCCACCAAGGACACCACCCTGAATCGAGGCACCCACGGCCACGGCTTCATCCGGGTTTACGTCACGGCGCGGTTCCTTGCCAAAGAAATCCTTCACGGCCTGCTGCACTTTCGGCATGCGGGTCTGACCACCGACCAAAATGACGTCGTCGATTTCTGAAGCGGACAGGCCGGCATCTTTGAGCGCAATCTTGCACGGCTCGATAGAGCGGGCGATCAACTGATCGACCAGTGACTCCAGCTTGGCGCGGGTCACGGTAATGTTCATGTGTTTCGGACCGGACGCGTCTGCGGTGACATACGGCAGATTCACATCGGTCTGCTGGCTGGATGACAGCTCGATCTTGGCTTTTTCAGCCGCCTCTTTCAGGCGCTGCATGGCCAGCGGGTCACCCTTGAGATCGATACCCTGGGTCTTCTTGAATTCCTCGACCAGGTAATCGATGAGACGCATATCGAAGTCTTCACCACCGAGGAAGGTGTCACCGTTGGTGGACAGCACTTCGATCTGGTGTTCGCCATCGATGTCGGCGATTTCGATAATGGAGATATCAAAGGTACCACCACCGAGGTCATACACGGCAATCTTGCGGTCACCTTCTTTTTTATCCAGACCAAAAGCAAGTGCCGCCGCGGTCGGCTCATTGATGATGCGTTTTACATCCAGACCGGCAATCTTACCGGCGTCTTTGGTAGCCTGGCGCTGGGAGTCGTTGAAATAAGCCGGTACGGTGATGACCGCTTCGGTGACTTCTTCACCCAGGTAATCTTCCGCCGTTTTCTTCATCTTTTGCAGTACACGGGCGGAGATTTCCGGCGGGGCCATTTTCTTGCCGTTGACTTCGACCCAGGCGTCACCGTTGTCTGCCTTGATGATCTTGTACGGTACCATGGAGATGTCTTTTTGCACTTCGGCGTCAGTGAATTTACGACCGATCAGTCGCTTGACGGCGAACAGGGTATTACTCGGATTGGTTACGGCCTGGCGCTTGGCGGACTGTCCGACCAGCACCTCGTCGTCCTTGGTGAACGCCACGATCGAGGGCGTGGTGCGATCACCTTCCGAATTTTCGATAACCTTGGGCTTGCCACCTTCCATCACGGCGACGCAGGAATTGGTCGTACCCAGGTCTATGCCAATTATCTTTCCCATTGCACTCACTCTCCACAAAAATTGTTTATTGACTAAGTTTTAATAAACCTAAAAATCGTCTGATTACTTATCTGGGGCCAATCTCGTCGACTTCAAGCCTTCTCATCGACGTTGTTTTCATTATTTTCCGGGGCCTTGGCGACGGCTACCATGGCCGGGCGCACCAGCCGATCGTTGAGCTTGTAGCCCTTTTGCATCACGGCCACGACTGTATTGGGTTCATGGTCCGGGCTTTCCAGCATCGTCATGGCCTGGTGGTGTTCCGGGTCAAAATCGTGACCCACCGGGTCCAGCACCTCGACGCCGAATTTCTCCAGCGTGTCTGCGAGCATCTTGAGAATCAGCTCACTGCCTTCGCGCAGTTTGGTCACATCGGCATCGTCGGCCTGGGCGGCCTGCAGACCCATCTCGAGACTGTCCTTGATGGGCAGTAAATCGTTGAGGAATTTTTCCAGCGCGTACTTGTGTGCGTTCTCCAGATCACGGGCCGCGCGGCGGCGGACATTTTCCAGTTCGGCGGTGGCACGCACGGCCTTATCCCAGTTTTCCTCGGCTTTGGCTTCGGCTGCCGAGAGCTTTTGTTCCAGTGCGGCGATGGTATCGTCCTCCGTCGTAGTTTCCGGTTCGTCCGGTGTCGTGCCTGCCTGTTGCTCGGTGACGTTGTCGGTCGCCTTTTCAGACTCAGCTACATCCTCGTGGTCTGCCTGTTTGGTCATGCTTTACTCCAGATAACAGTTTTCACGTATCAACCCGATATAGGGGCGGTTATTCGTGTCTCAAGACGGCACTGATGACTTTTGCCGTGATATCGACCACCGGAATGATGCGGTCATAGGCCATGCGGGTCGGCCCAATGACGCCCAGCACGCCAATGACTTCGTCATCGACCTTGTAGGGAGCGGTCACCACGGACACATCATCCAGCACCTTGTAACCGGATTCTCCACCGATAAACACCTGCATGCCATCCGCATGAATGGACTGGTCGAGAATGTGCAGAATGTCGCGCTTGGTACTGAACGCTTCAAACAGGTTGCGCAGCTTGTCGATGTCGCACATTTCGGCATAACCCATCAGGTTGGTCTGACCGGCCAGCACGTAATCTTCGTCTTGCTGCACATCCAGCACCTGGTCCGCCATGCGCATGGCGTCCTGCATCATGTGCTGCATTTCATCCCGGGCTCGCTGCATGGCGGCCAGAATGCGCGCGCGAATGCCTTCCAGGTCCAGGCCGGCAAATTCCCGGTTCAGGTAGTTACTGGCCTGCTGCAATTCGGACGCGCTGAAATCACGCTCGGTTTCGATGACCCGGTTCTGCACTTCCTGGCCATTGACCACCAGGATCACCAGCACGCGTCGTGGGGACAGCTTGAGAAATTCGATGTGTTCGAGACGTTGTTTGTCACGCCGGGGAATAGTAACCACGCCGGTCAGGCGGGTGAGTTCCGATAACATGCTGGAGGCCTGGTTGATCAGGCCATCGGTATTGGTCGAGACCGTCAGTTCGTGCTGAATGCGCTCGATGACATCATGACTCATCGGCCGCACCGTCAGCAGGTTATCCACAAACAGTCGGTAACCCTTGGCAGTAGGGACGCGCCCGGCGGAGGTGTGCGGTGAATGCAGCAGCCCCATTTCTTCCAGGTCGGCCATGATATTGCGAATCGTCGCCGGCGACAGGTTAAGACCGGAGTCCTTCGCCAGGGCCCGCGATCCCACGGGCTGACCGTCCTGAATATAGCGCTCCACCAGTGCCTTAAGCAGGGTATGAGCACGTTCACGATTGGTGTCAGCGTCTTTGCGTTGTCGTCCCATGGCGATATCAGTTAAATAGCGTAATGTGGATAATTTAGCACTCATACAGTTTGAGTGCTAATCCTGAAAAATACCAATTTCCTGATTGTGGCGTCAAACCACGTGCTGCGTAGCCTGTGCCGGTGCTCTTGTGCTAACGTTGCGGTCGAACAGGAGTACATGATGAGTCAGCGTTTCAGCAAAATCGGTCTAATCGGGAAATATGGGGATCCCAGTGTTGCAGAGACGCTGCTTCGGCTCAGTGACTTCCTGCAACAGCAGGGTTGCCAGGTCTGGCTGGAATCCGAAACCGCCGATGACATCACCGATCACCAGCACGAAACCGCGAGCCTTGATGACATCGGCGCACAGTGTGACCTGGCCATCACGGTCGGCGGTGACGGTACCCTGCTCCACAGCGCCCGCACCCTGGTCGATCACGATATCGCCATGCTGGGCATCAACCTGGGTCGGCTGGGTTTTCTGGTGGATGTCTCGCCGGACCAGATGCAGGAACATGTAACACAGGTCCTGGCGGGCGACTATGAAGAAGAACATCGCATCATGCTGCATACGACCATCAGCAATGATCAACATGCACCACGCGACAGTCATGCCTTTAATGACGTGGTGGTCCACAAGTGGGAAATGGCCCGCATGATCGAAACGGATACCTACATCAATGGCCGGCTGTTAAACACCATGCGCTCCGACGGACTGATTGTCTCTACGCCGACCGGCTCGACCGCCTATGCCCTGTCCAGCGGCGGTCCTATCATCGAACCGGACATGGACGCCATAGTGATTGTGCCGATCTGCCCGCACAGTATGAGCTATCGACCTATCGTGGTGGACGGCAACAGCGAAATACAGATACAGGTGCGTGAATCCCATCCCGAAGCCCATGCCCAGGTCACCTGCGACGGTCAGATCAACATCGGCCTGGAAGCCGGTGATCGGATTAGAATCAAACGCAAACAGGAACGGGTTCGGCTGATTCATCCACCCGGTCATGATTATTACCAGGTACTGCGCGCCAAGTTACACTGGGGCGAGCATTTTTCATAACCACTATGCTGACACACATACACATCTGGAACTTTGCCATTGTCGAACAGCTGGATATCGAGTTTGAATCCGGTTTAACGGTGATGACCGGTGAGACCGGTGCCGGTAAATCCATTTTACTCGATGCACTCGGACTGGCACTGGGTGACCGGGCCGATACATCGGTGATTCGGCATGGCAGTGACAAGGCCGAAATCAGTGTGACCTTTATCGTTGATGATTCTCCACCGGCACAGCGCTGGCTGAAAGACAATGACATGCTCAGCGAAAACGAATGCATCATTCGCCGCACCATTTCACAAAAAGGCCCGTCACGCGCTTTCATCAATGGTATTCCGTCCACCGTGCAACAACTGCGCGAACTGGGTGAAATGCTGGTCGACCTGCATGGTCAGCATGAACACCAGTCATTACTGTCGCGCGATATTCAACGCCAGTTACTGGATGACTATGCCGAAAACCGCGAGCTGTTAAACGAAGTCAAATCCCGTTACCAGGCCTGGCAAAAACTGCAGGCCGATTACAAAAAACTCAGCCAGGCAAACAACGATAAAGACAGCCGGCTTGACCTGTTGCGTTACCAGGTGCAGGAACTGGAAACCCTCGCCCTGCAACCCGGTGAAAGCGAGCAACTGGAACAGGAACACAAACGCCTGTCCAATGCCAGCCGTTTACTTAACACGGCCCAGTCGGTGCTGGGATCGCTGGATGAAAATGATACCGGTTCGGTGAATGATGTCATCAGCCAGTCACTCAACCAGTTAACTGAACTCTCACGCATTGACAGCAAACTGGCACCGATTTGCGAATTATTAAACAACGCCAGTATTCAGGTTCAGGAAACGGTTAGCGAGTTGCGTCATTATGCAGATGACCTGGATCTTGATCCGGAACGCCTGGGTGAGGTCGAACAACGCATTGATGTGATTCACGAACTGTCGCGCAAACATCGGGTTTCACCGGACGAACTGGTCGACCTGTTTCCAACATTGCAATCCGAACTCGATGATCTCGAGAAAGCGGACATTAAACTCGATGAACTGGTAAAACAGATCAATACCGCACAACAGGCCTATCGCGACGTCGCAGGCCAGTTAACCAAGGCACGTCAGCAAACCGCCAAAACCCTGAGCCGAAAAATCAGCGAAGCCATGCAGGGACTCAGTTTGCAGGGCGGCAAATTCAATATCGAATTACAGGATCTTCCCGAAGCACAATGGGGCGTGCACGGTGCTGAAAGCATTGAATTTCTGGTCAGCGCCAACCCGGGGCAACCCCTGAAGCCGTTAAACAAAGTGGCATCTGGTGGTGAACTGTCGCGAATCAGCCTGGCGATTCAGGTCATCACGGCGCAGGCGGCACGCATTCCGACGCTGGTGTTTGACGAAGTGGATGTGGGAATCGGTGGACGCGTCGCGGAAATCGTCGGCCTGCAATTGCGCGCACTGGGTTCGCACCGACAGGTATTGTGCGTCACTCATTTACCGCAGGTCGCCGCACTGGGTCATCACCATTATCAGGTTCGAAAACAGACCAGCAAGAAAACCACCTTAACTGAAATTCTGCCGCTCGAAAAACCGCAACGCGTCGATGAAATTGCGCGCATGCTCGGTGGTATTGAAATTACCGATCAGACGATTTCCCATGCACAGGAAATGATCGATAAGGCGCAGGCCTGATCGATAGATTCCCGACTCTACATCTGTCGTTTCGAGTAGATTTTTGTCGTCGTATTACATGCTTCCACTTAATTCCACTCGGCCTCCCTGCCTCGTGGAAATCGGTTCCGGGTGGCTTTGTCCATCCCTGGACCGCCACCCTCCAACGACGTTTCAGCATGTAATACAACGACTACTGTTCTAAAAGTCACGCTTTATGCAGCGTCGTTAATGGCGCACGGGCCATGGACGGCTAAAGTGCGCCATTACCGATGCGCAGTTGTCAGGGAGGACAACTGCGCTTAAGCGGAATAAAGCGTGAGTTTAAGGTAATTCGTGGAAGCATGTAATTCAACGACCAACTAGTAACACGGGAACAGATACGCTTTAGCGGAATAAACGAACTCAGGACTTCTGGCAGTTTTTGCAGATACCAAAAATATACAGTGAGTGGTCGGTCATATCGTAACCCTTTTCGGCGGCAATCTTCTTTTGCCGGTCTTCAATGACGTTGTCGATAAACTCATCAACACGACCACACTTCACGCACAGAATATGATCGTGGTGTTCACCTTCATTGAGCTCGAATACGGAATGACCACCTTCGAAATGATGTCGCGTCACCAGCCCGGCCTGCTCAAACTGCGTCAGCACCCGGTACACGGTAGCCAGGCTGATTTCTTCCCCGCCCTCCAGCATCGCCTTGTAGACTTCTTCGGCCGACATGTGGCGTACCTTGCTGTCTTCAAGGAAATTGAGAATCTTGATGCGCGGCAACGTGGCTTTTAAACCGGCTTTTTTCAGATCCTGGGTTTCCACGCGGCCTCCACGATGTGTGATGTACTCTCAGAACGATTCGGGTATGATTGCGGGCTGTATTATACCTTGAAACAGACAGTAAATGCGAAAGATTCTCATTCCAATACTGGTGTTGTGGCTGTCCGGATGCTCCATCTACAAAGTGGATGTGCAGCAAGGCAATGTCATTGAACCCGAGCAGGTTGCCAAACTGAAAGTAGGCATGACCAAACGCCAGGTGTATTTCCTGATGGGTAACCCGTTACTGACCGACCCTTTTCACAAGGATCGTTGGGATTACCTTTATATGCTGACGCCGGGTGGCGGTAAAACCTCTCGCCAGGTCCTTACCCTTTTCTTTGACGGCGACAGTCTGGCCAGAATCGACACGAGCCGGCTGGAAAAAGTCGTTCTTAAATAATCACCAGCCTAACTGGCTGCCTGTTTTTT
Organism: uncultured Gammaproteobacteria bacterium; assembly: GCA_937967995.1. GTDB lineage: Bacteria > Pseudomonadota > Gammaproteobacteria > UBA6429 > Thiohalophilaceae > CALBTB01. The sequence goes on along the minus strand of CALBTB010000006.1, from coordinate 324,879 downwards.
TTCCGCCCGCTTACGCCGCGACTCTTTTGGATCCGCGATTAGCGGTCGGTAGATCTCGACGCGATCTTTTTCACGTAACACGGTATCGGGTTTTGTGATCTTGCTAAAGATACCGATCTTGTTCTCGTCCAGATCGATTTCCGGAAACTGTTCCAGCACGCCGGACAAACGAATCGCTTCCATGGCAGTTGTGCCCGGCTTGACCTGCAACGGAATAATCACCTGCGTATCGGGTTTTGCGTAGGCGACTTCGACGGGGATGGTTTTTTCTTCAGCCATATATCTGTCCGGCCCGTTCGGTAAATGCATCGACCAGTGAATTGGCAATATGACCAAATACCGGCCCGACTGTCATGTCGAGCAGTTTGTTTGAAAAGGCAAATGACAGTTCCAGTGACACCTTACAACCATCCTCACCGAGTTTCTGAAAATCCCACTGACCATCAAGATGTTTAAACGGCCCTTCGACCAGTTGCATTGAGATATGTGAATGCGGCGTATTGATATTGCGCGTGATAAACGGTTTGTTCAACTGACCATAACTGATGGTCAGCTCCGCCTCGACGCTGTCCGGGTCACGATTCAGTACGCGACTGGCACTGCACCAGGGCAGGAACTCGGCATAGGCTGCTATATCATCAACCAATGCATACATTTGTGCCGGTGAATACGGCACCAGGGCAGACTTCTTTATGACTCGCACAGCTAGAAAGTGAAAATACTTTTGAATGTGTTGACGATACCGTCCAGTACGCCGATGAGCTTCAATATTACCAGAAAAATACCAATTGGCGTGACATAACGGACCAGGAATCGCCAGACCAGGTAGGCCTTGCCATCGCCGATGTCCAGCTCATCACGACTGGCATCGCGGCTCATAAACCAGCCGGCAAAGATACCGATAAACATGGCCCCGACCGGCAACAGGATATTTGCGGCAATGATGTCGAGTATTTCGAACATGCCGAAGTCTTTCTTTTCGCCGGCAAAGTTAAAACTGAATTTCCAGACATTGAATGACAGGACCGTCACAATCCCCAGCAGCCAGGTGGCCAGGCCGGTAATCATGGTCGCCACATTACGTTTCAGGCCGCGGTTTTCCACCAGGTAGGTGACGACCGGTTCAAGCAGTGAGATTGCCGAGGTCCAGGCCGCCAGGGTTAACAGGGTAAAAAAGATCGTCGCGAAAATGTCACCGGCCGGCATCTGGCCAAACGCCAGCGTCATGGTCACAAACACCAGCCCGGGGCCGCCGGTTGGATCGAGCCCGTTCTCAAAGACAATTGGAAAGATGGCGATACCCGCCAGCAACGCAACCAGTGTATCCATACCGGCAATCGCAAACGTCGTCGTCGCAATGGATGTCTTACGCGACAGATACGAGCCGTACACCATGATGGCACCCATACCGAGGCTCAGTGTGAAAAAGGCCTGGCCGATGGCAGTGATCACAATACCAAACGTCAGCTTGGAGAAATCCGGTTTAAACAGAAAGGCCAGCCCTTCGGTAAACTTCGAGGTGTTCATGGCGTAACCCACCATGACGATCAGCAGTATAAATAGCGCCGGCATCAGGAACTTGACGGCCACCTCCAGCCCACTCTTGACGCCACGCATGACGACAAAAATTGTCATGGCCATGAAGATCGTGTGATAGAGCAGTAACTTTTCCCAGTCGCCAATAAAATCGGCGAAGATGGCGCTGATGCCATCCACCGTCTGGCCGGAAAACTTACCGGTTCCACTTTGGATCGTGTAGGCAATACTCCAGCCGGCGATGACACTGTAATAAGAAAGAATAATGAAACCGGCGACAACGCCCATGATACCGAGCCACTGCCAGGCGGGCCGATGCCCGGACTCTATCGCCAGTGTGCGCATGGTATTAATCGGACTTTGACGGCCGCGACGTCCGAGCATAATTTCCGCCATCATGACCGGAATACCGATAATCAGAATACAAAGTAAATAAATCAGGACAAATGCCCCACCACCACTCTGACCCGCCAGGTAGGGAAACTTCCAGATGTTACCCAGTCCCACGGCTGAACCGGTTGCCGCCAGAATAAACACCCAGCGGGATGACCATTGTCCGTGTATCGATTCTTTGAGTGGCATGGGATGGCCCCTTATTTTTGCTTTTCTGGAATGATATTGATGGTAAATTGTCCGGGAATTTGCTGCGCGGCTCAAGCCATAAAATCGCGGAATCGCTTATAATGCGCGCATGGGTAAGCAGAAAAGCAAATCAGGCAGTCAAAGCAATACGATCGCACTCAACAAGAAATCCCGCCACGATTATCACCTGGAAGAGAGACTGGAAGCCGGGCTGGTGCTGGAAGGCTGGGAGGTCAAGAGTCTGCGCGCCGGACGCGTCCAGTTACGTGACAGTTATATCCTGCTCAAGGACAACGAAGCGTGGCTGTTTGGCGCATTAATCACCCCGTTACCGACAGCCTCCACACATATCTCACCGGACCCGCAACGCAGTCGAAAGTTACTTTTGCACCGGGCCGAGCTGAACAAGCTGATTGGTGCCGTGGAGCGAAAAGGTTACGCCCTCATTCCCACCGCCATGTTCTGGAAAAAGGGCCGCGCCAAACTGGAAATCGCCCTGGCACGCGGTAAAAAACAGCACGATAAACGTGCTACTGAGAAAGAACGTGACTGGCAGCGGCAGAAACAGCGGATCATGAAATCCGGCTAAACGCCGCCAACAGGCAAATATCCTCACGACAAGACACGCTGTAAATACATCCCTGTACGCTCGGCAGCCGCGTCCATGCGGCTGACGGTCTTGCCGTGAGGATATCTGCCTGTCCAGCACACTAAACCAGAGACCAGCAAAGACTATTGAAAAACCCACAAATCGGCTATATTAATACCCTATCTCTTCTCATTGGTCTCTTGTTTTTTTACGCAGGAAAAAATGAGCATTTTTGGAATTTGAGTGTAATGTGCGAAGGAATGGGTAGGCAAAAATAGATTTTGGGCGCGCAGCGTATAAGAAATACGTGAGCACCAAAATCTATTTTTAACACCGCCATTCCGAGCAAAATAGCTCAAAGCCGAAAATGGGGGCGACCTGGCTTCGACGCAGGTTACAAAACCGGAGGTGCATGCCGAGGTGCAAATTCCTCGTTAATCTGTTTGCAAACTTTATAGTTGCCAACGACGACAACTACGCTTTAGCTGCTTAAAAACCAGCGTAAAGCCCTCGGCCTGACGTGTGCTTGTGCGCTCAGATAACCGGGGTCATCCTACACAAGATCGCGATGAAGCACGTCCGGGGTGGATTCGCTAAAACTTAACCGGAATCGCTGTCGGTGATCCCTGCCTGTTGGGCAGCCGCCAGTTAAATTTAAGAACAGGATAAGCATGTAGAGCCGAAGGCAGAGGACTTACGGACGCGGGTTCGATTCCCGCCGCCTCCACCAACAATAAAAAAGGCCCTATCGTTTTTTGATAGGGCCTTTTTTATTGTTTGGAAGAAAGCGAAGGAAACCGCGTAACGCGGGTTAAGGCCAGGGATGGCCTTATGCCGCGGAAGCACAGGGATGTGCGAAGCGGCCCGATTCTTCCTGATAGTAATATCCGCCGCACTTAGAACCGCTTCGCGTTTCATTAAGTATTCCCTGAACCTGCTTCGCAGGTTCTGGTTCCTCCACCAATTTTATTATTTTATTTTTCGTTCCAGATTCAACGCGTAGACATTACCGCTGTCACTCTCATGTGCCAGCCTTTGAAGCACGTGTTTAAACGGTTCCGGTTTATGAAAGTGATAACCCTGTGCGTAGTCGACCTTGATTTCATTGAGCTTGGCGACACTGGTATTGTTTTCGACAAATTCGGCAATGGTCTGTTTACCAATCGTGTGGGCAATATGGTTCATTGACATGACAAGTGCATAGTCCACCGTGTCCTTGGCAAGGTCACGTATAAACATGCCATCGATTTTGACGTAATCCACCGGCATGGTTTTCAGATAACCGAACGAACAGAACCCGCTACCAAAATCATCCAGCGCAAATTCACAACCAAACTGTTTCACCAGCCGCATAAATTCCATGCCATTGGCGTAATTAGCCATTGCACTGGTTTCTGTGATTTCAAAACACAGGTGTGGACAAAGATCACGATGACTTTCAAGAATAGTTAACAGTTCATTTAATGTCTGGGAGCTCGACAGACTTTGCGCTGACAGGTTGATACTGATGTTCCACTGTTCAGGCATGTAACGACGATATTCTGACAGCATATCAATGGTTTTCATTATCACCCACAGGTCGACTTTCGATGCCAGGTTATACCGTTCGGCGGCGGGTAAAAATGCGCCCGGTGGGACTGTGGTTCCGTCTGCATCCAGCATTCGAATCAAAATTTCGCCTTTCAGCAAGTTTGATTCCTCATTACCCAATGGAACAATTTCCTGAAAATGCAGTTGAAAACCTTCATTACTGGCCAGCGCGCTGTTAATTCGGGTAACCCATTTCATTTCACCCATTAGCTGATAAGACTTGTTATCGTTGTCGTTACCATAGATGACCGTCTGGGCTCGCCCAAGATCCTTGGCGGTGTAACAGGCACTATCCGCTTCGCTGAGGACTTTCTGAATACTGGAGGTGTGCTTGTCAATAACAGATATCCCGGCGCTTAAACCGATATCGAAAAATTTGTCGTCCCAGTTAAACCGGTAATCATCCAGTTTCTGGCGCAGCTGTTCTATCAGGCTGGTGGCATGTCGTGGTGTACAGGACTCCAGCAGGATTGCGAACTCATCGCCACCGATACGTGCCAGGATATCGTCCTTGCGCATATGTTCCTGAAAAATTCTCGCGATCTGTTGCAACATGGCATCACCTGCACCATGGCCACAGGTATCGTTCACAAGCTTAAACTGATCAAGATCCAGCACGCAGACTGAGTTTATGGTGTCCTGTATGTGAGTTTTATCAAGGCATAATTGCAACAGGCGTGAAAATTCGGTGCGATTAATCAGGCCGGTCAAATCATCATGAGTTGCCTGGAAATTGAGCTTGTCATGCAGGTGATGTGTATCAGTTATATCCTGTGACACGATCAACACAACCTGTTTACCCTGATAGTTGATTACGCGTGCGCCGTCCCGTATCCAGGTTACCTGACCATTTTTACTGATGCGTCTGAGCTCCCAGTGTGTCACTTCCTTATTGTTATCAAACAGCGCATTAATGTATTTATCAAACAGTGGTCGGTCGTCCGGATGATATAACACGGATGCAGGTCGACCGATAATTTCTGCTTTTCGGTAACCGGAGATACTGACACCGTATTTATTTATATTCACCAGCCCACCGGATCGATCAACCGTAAGAAATGTGGCCGGGTTTTTGTCATATAATTCACGATAGTGTCGTTGCAGGTCATGTATGTCCATGGCCATACTTTTAACTATTCGATCAAACTGACGTAATTCTGCCGTCATATTGGGTGCTGTAGGTAAATTTTCGTCGCCCTCGGCAATCCTGGTCACCAGTGTTTTCAAGTATTCGACCGGTTTTACAAAAATGCGATTGAGAATCAGCCAGATAAAAAATGCTGATATCGAACTGAACAGCATCCACAACAGAATATCGTTGGTTAGATCACGACGTGCCTGATTTAATTCTGCAGAAATATCTGCAATCAGAATTAACCGGTTCACCAGGTTTGCAGTGGGATGGTTGGCGCTCTGCCGGGCCAGAGGAACCTGGTAAACCAGGATATGCGGCATACTCGGGACACTGGATATCTCATAAGGTGAACTGTTTTGTCGAATATGTTTGACAATATCAATGTTTATCTGATGGCTAATGTGATGCCCTTCCAGACTACGCCAGTTCGCGCTGTAAACAATATCCTTGTCATTGACAAGCAGGCTGTATTTAATCATTTTTGCCGCCTGCGACTGTTCAATCGCAGACTGTACGATTGAGGTCTGGTTGTAACGTATACCGGTTTCGACATTGGCGGACAGCAGATTACCTATCGCCAGTAATTTTTCTCTGGAACTGGCAAGCATCCTGTCCTGGCTCTGATTGTAGATAACAAATGACATGATGACACCGCTGATAACAAACGCAGCAAACAACAACAGCGGCAGCAGTGTTCTCATTGACAGTTTCACTTGTCTTCCACCATATCCATCACATCAAGCGTCAGTAAAGATTGCTTATTGATTTTATTTTGCATCAAACCATCTTTGAGCATGATGGTCTCGTGTTGTTCCAACCCTTTATTAAAACCATTGTTCACCCCGGCTAGAAACTCCCTGTTTCTGTTGATACCCGGCACGGCAATATCCTTGAATATGGTTTCAACACGGCCGGCCGGTAACCCTTCGCGTTCACCGATAAAATGAAACAGGTTCGCGTCTGATTGATCCAGATCGGCTACAGCTTTAAACCAGCCATTAACAAATATACTCAGACTTTTTTTCTGCACCACCATGACCCGCTCACGAATCAGAAAGACATCAATAATTTCGTTTGGAATATCACGTGAGGTAAATATTTCTACTGCGCCCTCTTCAATCAGTTTGCTGCGACTGGGCTCGTAGGTAATCAGAAGATCCATTTTCTGCTGTTGCCACGCTATTAACTGGCCCGGAATATCAACATAGTTGATTGTCAGGTCACCGGGTTCGAGTTGATGCCTGTCCATGAAGCGGTTCAGCATGTAACTACCCAGTGGTCCGGATTCGACGGCGATCGTTTTACCAACCAGTTGCTGGTTATTTGCAACCGGTGTACGCGACAATACCGCATCACCGCCATTAGAGGCATCGATGACCAGAAAAATACGTGTGTCTGGGAACTGCTCGGCAAGTGTCAGGGCAAAATCGCTGGTGACGGCAATCACATCAACGGCACCGCTGGCGTAAGCACGAGTGACTTCGGCGGGTGTTTTGTATTCCAGAAGCTGAATGTGTTTCTCACCCATCCAGCCGTTTTGTTCTGCCCAGAAGGCGAGTTCATACGGTGGCCACTCCAGTAAAGCAACCCGCAGAGGTGGTTTCTCCTGCTGGCATCCGGCAAGTAACAGGAAAACGAGAAATGCAACAACCCATCGTCTGTAAAACGCGTCTGGCATTTTTGCGACCTGGAAAAAAATTTGGATATCTGAATAGTAGATTAACGTAGTCGGGTACTACACCGCAAAACTCGAAATCTGACACTTCATGACATTCGCCTGTACCAGACTTATACAGATCCCAACATCGGCTTCATTAGTATCGAATATCATCCCCGTCCATTTTTGTCATCTCACTGGCCCGGATTTTCATTCCTGGTTGATTACACCCCGACATAAGTAAGTGATATTTTGAATTTTTTTCAAGCATGGCTTTATTTTGACCGCTATATCAAAAATGAGATAACGAGATACAAACATTCAGTCGATGTTTAAAACCTTATTTACATCAGGGAATCTACCGCCATAAGGATAGCTGGCCATGTCGACCTCCACCGTAACATCATTTGATTTCATGCCGCACGGGCATTGCTTTTACTGGCAAAAGGATATCCTGTTGCTGCATGTGGTGTCGGATGCGTTAATTGCCCTGGCCTATTTCTCAATTCCGTTTGCACTGGTCTATCTGTCAAAAAAACGTCCCGACCTGGGCTTTCGCCGCCTGTTCATCATGTTTGCCGCCTTTATCCTGGCCTGCGGAATTACGCATTTAATGAATATCTGGAATTTCTGGTACGCCGACTACTGGTTGTCCGGTTTCGCTAAATCCGCCACGGCAATTGTCTCACTCGTGACAGCCTTTATGCTATGGCGACTCATGCCACGTGTGGTTGACTGGCCCAGCCCGGCCTTGCTGAAACAGAAAAACCAGGAGTTGCAGGATGAAATCATGCTACGCAAGGAACAGGAAGTTCAGCTTCAGGAGGCCTTTGACAATGCGCCTATTGGCAAGGCGCTGGTTGGACTCAATGGTACCTGGATCAAGGTCAATCCTGCTTTATGTAATATTCTTGGTTATTCAGAATCCGAACTGACAAACATGAATTTTCAGCAAATCACCTTTGAAGAAGATCTGGATGCTGACCTGAACAACGTTTATGACCTCATCAATGGCGTACGCGATTCCTATCAGATGGAAAAACGTTACAAGCACAAGGCCGGCCACCTGGTCTGGGCGCTGTTGTCGGTGACCATCGTTCGGGAAGACACAGGTAATCCACGCTACTTTATTGCCCAAATTCTGGATATTACTTACCGCAAACTGGCTGAGTCCGAATTACAACGCGCCCGTGCCGAACTTGAAACTCGTGTTGCGCAACGCACGCGTGAACTGGAAACGGTTAATCATGAGTTACAGGAAAAAAATGCACAACTCAAGCATCTCTCCACAACCGATGCGCTGACCCAGTTGAGTAACCGGCACGTATTGAATGCTGAAATCGAAAAACTGTGTTACGACGCAGAGCGCTATAACTCATCTTTTTGTGTCATGCTGATCGATGTCGACAACTTCAAGCAAATTAATGACACCCATGGCCACATGCAGGGTGATGACGTTATACGCGAAATTGGTAAACTGTTGAAAACACATTTGCGTCATACTGACATCGCTGCTCGCTTTGGTGGCGATGAATTCTGTGTTTTATTACCGCATATGCCGCTGGGCCAGGCACCGGAAATCGCTGACAAGTTTCGTCAACGAATTGAAACGGAAACGTTTGAAACGGACAATGGTGAACGCTTCACCGTCACGGTCAGCATCGGTATTGCCGAATACAACAGTGACTTGTGCGAACCCAAAGCCTTATTGGCGCTGGCCGATGAAGCCCTGTACATCGCCAAGGAAAAGGGTCGCAACCGCGTTGAAATTAAAGGCTGATATCCCTCTTCTTCAGCAACCCCTGGCTGAGCATTTGCTGCCACAACTGCCTGAAGGTGATGTCATCATGTCTGCCGGGAATTTTGATCACATGCTGGGCCGGTAAATTTTCAGCAAGCAGATTATGCCCCCTGAGCCGGTCATTATCACCATAGCCGAGAAACACCTTCTTACGATCCTGCTTAAGTGTGAGCGTCTTTAACCAGCGCCAGAGGGTGTAATTCCAGTCGTCCGCATCCTGTGCACGTAATGTCCAGTACGGTAAACCGCCATCTGCACGAATTTGCTCGTGTACGGCGGTCTTGCCAAGAAATGGGGCAAACAGGTAAATGTGGTCAACATCCTCCGGATATTCTTCACTGTACAGCAGGGCACCCAGTCCCCCCATGGATATCCCCACCAGTGAAATCGTTTTATAACCCTGGCGCCTGGCAGGCTGAATAATGTCCTCACGCAGGCGCGCAATCAGCTGCCTGCTGCGGTAGTACCCAAAGTGTGCATACGGGGCAACGAAATCATGCTCGGTGGTATATTGCCGGGCTATCTCCACCCAGCGATTGATTTCAAAATAGTCACGCGGCGCGCCCCGCCCTGCCAACAGGACAACCAGGTGCGGGCGTGGCGCCCCGGATTGACGAAAATCCTGCCGATCGATGGGTTTCACCACGGGGGGTGCACAACTGACCAGCAGAGTTGTGATCAATATCAAGCCCGGCCATTTCAACATGTGCATCTCCTGGTTTTTGACCTACAATCACCTTCTAGGGGTAAAATGTAGTATATTTTGAAAAATTAAATTTTAGACGGAATTGAGTGTAAGGAGAATTATTATGTCATTCAGAAATTTCGCCCTTGTCATATTTTGCGCCGGCGCTATTGCCATGGTGGGTTGCAATCGTTCCCAGCCAGTACTGAATTTTGAGGGCTCTCCTGTTACCACTTACAGTGGCAAGAAAGACCTGAAGGAGATTAAAAGAGCAATCATTCTCACTGGAACCCGCATTGGCTGGCAAATGCAGCCGGCAGGCCCCGGTCATATTGTCGGTACCATTTTTAACCGTGGTCACATGGCCAAGGTGGACATCAAGTACAACACCGAGAATTACAGCATTACATACAAGGACAGTAGTAATCTCTTGTACGATGGTGCAAATATCCACAGAAACTACAATCGCTGGGTAGACAGGTTAAACCGAAATATTCGGGCTGAAATAAACAAGCTTTGAACGAAGGGGCGTCAGCCCCTTTTTTCTTGATCGGTATTCAGGACCAGCGCCGAAATATCAATGATGTATTAATGCCACCAAAGGCAAAATTATTATTCATGATAAATTCGTTATTCATGTGCCGATCCATGCCGGTGATGTAATCCAGATCACCGCACTCCGGGTCCACTTCAGTGAGATTAATGGTCGGCGCATACCAGTCGCAATTCATCATTTCGATAGCCAGCCAGGCTTCGGTCGATCCACAGGCCCCCAACGTGTGTCCGTAGTAACTTTTGAGGGAACTGATCGGCACGGCGCGTTGAAACACTTTTTCCGTCGCGCGGGTTTCGGCCACGTCACCACGATCAGTAGCCGTACCATGTCCACTGATATAACCAATCTCGCTTGCCGGAATCCCGGCATCCTTTAGCGCCAGTTGCATCGCCACGGCCATGGTATCCGCTTCCGGTTGCGTGACATGTAATCCATCGGTGTTGGTACCAAATCCAATCACTTCGGCATATATCTTTGCGCCACGGGCTTTGGCATGTTCCAGATCTTCCAGAATGAATGTGCATGCTCCCTCACCGATGACCAGTCCATCACGATGCCGGTCATAAGGGCGGGGTGACTGTTCCGGTGTCTCATTCATATTGGATGTTGCAAACAAGGTATCAAACACGGCCGATTGTGTCGGGCATAATTCTTCCCCGCCACCACAGACCATGATGTCCTGCATGCCATACTTAATGGCTTCATAGGCATAACCAATGCCCTGACTGCCGGATGTGCAGGCGGTACTGGTGGTAATCAATCGACCCGTCAGGTTAAAAAACACACCAATATTTACTGCCGCCGTGTGACTCATCATTCGAATATATGACGTGGAATTCATCACGGATGACGATCCCTTGATCAGCATGGCGCCAAAGTCCTTGATAGCATCAGTACTGCCTGAGGATGAACCATATGCAATACCCGTATTACCGGAACGAATTTCCGGATCATCGAGCAAACCTGCCTGTTCAAGTGCCAGTTCCGATGCACGGGTGGAAAGCAGTGCGACTCGGCCCATGCTGCGTACTTTCTTACGCGGGTAATGTGCCGGTTGTTTAAATTCGGTTATCGGCGCAGCAAGCCGGGTACGCATATCCGTAAAGCGTTCCCACTCTTTCATATACACGACTGCATTCTTGCCAGCCTGTAATCGGGGTTTGATTTCATCCCAGCTTGTACCATGCGCGGTAATACCGGCCATACCTGTGACAACAACGCGACGTGTCATGCCATACCACCATTAACAGAGATAACCTGGCGAGTGATATAACCGGCGTTGTCTGAAAACAGGTAGCTGACCAGTCCGGCGACCTCTTCCGGTCTGCCCATACGCTGGGCCGGAATAAACTTCATGGCTTCTTTGACAACTTCATCATTCACCATATCGGTTTCGATTAAACCGGGTGCCACACAGTTGACGGTTATCCTGCGTTTGGCCAGTTCCAGTGCCAGCGATTTTGCCGCACCAATCAGGCCTGCTTTGGACGCACTGTAATTCACCTGGCCACGGTTACCCATCACACCGGACACGGACGACATGGCAACAATACGTCCACCCTGTTTGGCACGCACCATGGGCATAATCAATGGTTGAACAACATTAAAAAACCCATCCAGGTTGGTATGAATTACCTTGTCCCAGTCTTCATCCGTCATGGCTGGAAAGGCCGTATCACGGGTAATTCCGGCATTGCTGACAACGCCATAAAAAGCGCCATGCTTTTCCATATCATCTTCCAGCGTATTGCGACAGGTATCGCGGTCACCAATATCAAACTGAATCAGCCTTGCAGAGCCACCGTTTGACTCGATGTGCGACTGTACCTGTTTTGCCTTGTCTTCGCCCGACCGGTAATGCAATGACACCTGAAAACCATCATTCGCCAATGCGACAGCGATTTCCCTGCCTATACCGCCACTTGCGCCCGTCACCAGTACACGACGCGTCATACACCTTCCCCCTTTAAAAATGTTTCTGCATCATCCGGTGCAAATACATTCAGCTTGGCCTCCACGATCGTATTGCCATCCTGCTCAATCATGCAATTAAATGCCCCAAGGCCATTGTCTTCATGATAAAGCTGCCGGACACTGACCCGGTACTGTGAACCGGTCTCAAATACGGTTTTATCAGGCTGGTAACGCCGTGTTCCCAGCAGGAATCCAACCTGAACTGGTCGGTTATTCTGTAATGAATGTATTCCCGCCATGGCCGCAATGGTTTGCGCCATCCATTCGATGCCGATAGATGCATGGATGCCACCCAGCGCCGGTTCGAAAAACCGTGACTGAGGCGTAACTGTCACGCTTGATACAGCGAAATCGTCACCGTAATCCAGGACCTCATCCAGCAGTACCATGTCACCACTGTGCGGTAACACCTCTTCCACCGGGACTGTTCGATAATCTGTCTTCATCAGCGTCGACCTAGTATAACTGATGCATTATTGCCGCCGAAAGCAAAGGAATTGGACAACATGGCCGTACCGGGCTTGACGTGCAGCGTCTGGTCTGAAACCAGGTTCAGTTTCGGTATGTTCGGGTCAGTCTGCCCGTCCCAGATATGCGGCGGCAGGCGCACATCTCCTGTTTTTTCAAGCAATAAATAACAAAAGCCAATTTCCGTTGCACCGGCAGCACCCAATGTATGGCCCGTCAGCGGTTTGGTTGAACTACACGGAACATCACCAAACAGGTCAAAGACGGCAAGACTCTCCATTGCATCGTTTTTCGGGGTCGCCGTGCCATGCAGATTGATATAACCGATTTGATCAGGCTCTAAATCCGCCATATCGAGGGCCATACGCATGGATTGTGTCGCGCCGAGGCCTTCCGGATGAGGGGCAGACATGTGATAGGCGTCCGACGATTCGCCACATCCGAGCAACTGTATTGGTGACTCGTCCCGGCTCAGTACAAACAGGGCTGCAGCTTCGCCGATGTTGATGCCGTCCCGATTGACGCTCATGGGATTACATCGTTCAGCAGATACCGATTCAAGGGCACTGAACCCTTCTACCGTCAGCTGACATAGCGAATCCGCGCCACCGACAATAACCGCATCGCAAATGTCGCACGCAATTAATCGCTGTGCCGAAGCAAATACCTTGGCGCTGGACGAACAGGCTGTGGAGATTGTCTGTGCAATGCCGGTCAGGCCAAGGTATCGTCGCAAAAACAATGCCGGGGTACCAATTTCCTGTTGACGATAATGAAACCAGTCAGGATAGTCGCCATGCTCGGCCTGATAGGCCAGCGCAATTTCACCTTCACGTATACCGGATGTGCTGGTTCCAATCACAACCCCTATTCGATGTGTATCGTAACGGTTTAGTAATGTCGTTATTGTTGTTTCAATCTGGTTTGCCACTGCAATTAATAGCTGGTTATTGCGGCAATTCATGTCTGCGAATTCAGGTGGTACTGCAGGCAGCTCTGCATCGATGATACCCACATAGACAGGTTTGTGATTGATATCGCGATCCCATTGGCGAACACCACCCGTATAACCTGACTGAAGATTCGTCAGTACGTTATCTCGCCCTTCCCCGAGTGGCGTGATAATACCGCAATCATTTATATAAACCGGTGCATTCGTCATGTATAGTGATTAATCCAGCATCTGAATAGTGACGTGATAATCATAGATTCGATTATCATATTCTATTGTCCTATTTGCAGGAGCAGACGCACCACTATAGCGCACAATAATTCGTTCCCCTTTACTGGTTTCAAATATTCTTTTGCTATCAGTCATGGCGATGATTTTCAGAGTCTGGCCATCACGGGAAAGACATTCAGCAATGGTCTCTTCATTGATATGCACAAGTCCGACATCCGCCAGTATGAGTTCCGGTTTAATCTCTTCCTCAATACCAAACCCTGTAAAATCAACGCCATTCGTCGTGTAGATAATCTGAAACAGCTTTTGCCCAATCGGGGTGATCGCCACCATCGTCAGCTGGCTGCCCGTGGCTTCTATGCGGGCAATATATTCAAATGTGCGGTTCTTGCCCCGCAATGTGATTTTTTGTGTCTGGTTAAGATGCTCTGCATACTGATAAACAGGAAACAAAGGCAGTTCGGTACCACGAACCAGTTCACACTGTTGTGGGTCTGGTGTGCTCGCACAACCGGACAGGAGTATGCTGAAAATAACAATGAATCTGCGCATATATTATTTCTCACCTTGTTTAACGATAAAGGGCGTCAGGAAATAGGCAAAAACAATTCCAAACAGCAACGTCAAGCCAAAAGTCATCAATGCAGGCGTGTCGCTCAGGGAAAGCAGCCCAAACGCCAGCACGGTTGTGATGCCAGCCAGACTGATGGCCAGATAAGTACCTGACGAACCTTCTTTGCTTTCATACACAAAAATCGCATAGTCGATGGCAATCGCAATGGTAATGATGAGTCCAAATATTGTAAACAGATTATAATGACCGAGTATCAGAATCACCATCAGAAAGCTCAGTAGTGCAGCCAGCACAGGTGTACCCAGAACCCGCACCGCCCCGCTTACACCAAAACGGAATATCATGATAAGGAAAATCACGACCAGCACAATGGGAAACATCTTTTCGATGGACTGCCGGTAAATACCCAGTACACTGGAAATCGAAGTTGTCCGATCGATCAGATAAACCTGTTCGGCCTGACTGACCTTGTCAGACAACACATCAAGCCTGTCGACACCATACAATCTGACGATACTGTAGTAATGTGCGTCAATTTTCCCAAGCCAGTTATCACGCTTCAGTCTGCCTGGCGGTGAGTCCATAAACCGATCTATTGACAGAAATTCGGTGCCCTGCAGGCGTGTTTGCGTTTTGTAATGATCTATCAGGGACATTGGCAGACCCATTGTTTCGAACCGGGACACAAAATCCTGGTCATCAAGCAAACTGGTATAAAGTGACAAATTACGCACCTGTTGTTGGTGCGACGGTAACCAGTCGGATAACGCCTCATAACGACCTGATAATTCACTGCCGGAATTACTGCGTAGATGTTTGAGTAATGCTCGTTCCCGCTCCAGTACTTCATCAGGTGAATCGCCGGCAACCAGAACATACTGACTATTTGGAAATTCACCTAAAAGGTCCCGAAACTTACTGTCGACCAAATCGAGTTGAGGTAATGATGCGCGCATCATCCTGATATCATCATTTTCTGAGCGAAGCAGACCAGCCACAAGCATGACCACCGTGATGAGTAAAATCGGCCACCAGACCGGCCACTTGCTGATGGATGACACTTTTGTTGTCAGACGTATTGCCAGGTTTCTGACCGGTTCACGTATAACCAGCGGCTGACTGATCATCATCGGTAACCACAGTACAACCGTCAGGTATGCCGCGGTCAGACCGGCAATCGCGATCACAGCCATTTGACGCAGAGCGGGAAAATCTGTCATGGCTAACGTCGCATAGCCGGCAATCGAAGTGATTAATCCGATTGTCAGTGCCGGACGCACGGCCCGGAGTGCCGAATTTCCATCCTTAAAACTGGTCAGATTTGAATTGGCGCAACTGTAATGCAATGCATAATCAATCGACACACCGATCAGACTGACACCAAACACAAGACTGATTAAATGAATGTTATCAAATATCAGCAAACTGACACTGACAGCGACTATCATGCCCGTTAGTACCGGCAGGAGTATCAGTAATAATCGAAAACTTTGTCTGAACACAATCACGAAGATAAGCAGAATCCCGAACAACGATCCGGTACCAATGACCATCATTTCCGACTGGGCCAGCTTACGGTTTTCCGTCGCGTAACGTATAACACCGTGGGCTTCGACGCTCACTGCACCTGGTTCAATGGCATCTGTGACCTGCTGCAATAGCGTATCAAAACGATACTGAATCGCCTGATCAAACGGGCTGCCATTTAATTCTGCTGAGATAAATACATGCGAGGTATCAGATTCCTGAATCATGGCATAACCATCAATGATCTCAATACGTGGATTGCCGGCAGGCAAACTGTTCAGAAAAGCACGGTATGTTAAAAATGGATCATCTTTCAGGAGGTCTGAATTCAGTGCAGCAACAGGTGACGCCAGATTACTGGACAACCTGTTTAGTAAATAATTTTTGTCATGTAATATTTCCTGCCGATCATGGTCGGTCAGCAATACATGACGATAGGGTCGGTATAACGAGTATATAGATTTAATCTGATCCTCGGTGATTTTGAACTGTACCGCATTGAATAACCTGCTTTCAGAAAGTATTGCATGGACTCTATCCGCACCCACCTGGGCGGCTGGATCTGAACTGGCACTGACCAGAAAGGCTACCTTGCGGCTGAGGCGTTCCGAATAAGCATCCAGGACGGCTGAGGGTACGGTATCACTGGAATTACCGGGCAACAGTTCAAACAGGTTGGTCTGTAATTTCGAGACATGCAGATTTGCACCCAGAAATACAATACATCCAGCAATGAATATGCCCCATAACAACCTGAACATGGCATTATAATTTTTCCAGAAGTGCACGATCATCCGCAGTTAGCTGTGCCCTCTCATAGCGTTCATTTGTAATTTCAATCCGGGTCGAGTCGCCACTTTTTTCCATGATTTCGATGCTCTGAATTCGATCTGCACCGACCAGTTGAATATAGCTGATGATCGATTGCATACGCTTGTCTCTCGGAAGCAGGCGATACATCTGTTTGTCAGACCCCGATGACTGCAGCTCATAAACAGACAGAATCTTATCCTTATCCAGGCTCATAATGGTTAAAAACATATCTGATATGGATGTCATTACCGGATTCCTGTCCGACACAACTGTCTGCTTTTCACCATCAAACTGGCGAATACTCGTCTCTGTAATGAGGAGTGTGTCGTTCACCGGGGCGGTGGTTTTCCATACCATCCCCTTATCCCTGTCGAACAGAATATATCCCTGGGTAACAAAGGGTTTCGTTAATATGGCCAGTTTTCGTTGCTTAACGAACTCTGCCCGAACAAAGGGTTTAACCAGCAGCGCTTCCAGTCCGGATTTGTCGGCAGAACCACTGGTTGCGCCACTACACGTAAATGCAATGCCGAATAAAATGCTAACCAGGAATGGGCCGACTGTTAAATGCATTTTTGTCATATAACTTTTTTGACCTTTTGCACCAGCACTTTGGGTGAAACCAGTTGCATTTCCATATCCGACTGCCTGACCGCGACCTGCTTGGTCATGCCTTTCGTCAGCCTGTCGCCACTTTGTGAATCGAATATTTCATACTCGATTTTCAGATAGTTTTCGTATTCCACCAGGTTAGCGACGACATCCACCTCCTGGCCATAGGTCAGTGTTTTTATATAGCGGATTTGCAAATCAATAACTGGCCAGTAAAACCCGGACTCATTCATTTGCGGATAATCATACTCAATTTTCCTGAGTAACGCGCAACGTGCCTGCTCAAAAAATCTGACATAGTTTCCGTGCCAGCAAACTGACATGGGATCCAGATCATAGAACTGAATAGTGATGCGAGTTTTTTCTGAGAGTATTGCTTTCATGCGAATTATGAATACAGGGCCATTTCCTGTCGCTGAATGAGATCAACGAACTTACGCAGGTCTTTTTCCAGCGGCCGATCTTCCAGTAAAAAGGCAAAATGCTGATGCACGTAGCGCAGTGTATCGCGAATGGGTTGTGTCAATGTGTCCTTTTTGATTTCCCCGCTTTTAATTCTGATGTTCAGTCCCTGCACGGCCGCCAGTAATACCGCCGCCGCCACCTGCTCTGTCAGCTCCAGGACGCGCAGGCAATCCCGGGCGGAGATCGTGCCCATACTCACCTTGTCCTGATTATGACTTTCGGTTGAGCGACTGAATACGCTGGCCGGCATCGTCAGTTTCAGGGCTTCCGCCGTCCATGCGGATACACCAATCTGGACTGCCTTGAATCCATGGTTAAGACTGAGGCGTTCACCGGATACACCAGACAGATTGCGCGTCAGGCCATGATTGAATTTGGGATCGACCATCAGGGCGATCTGGCGATCCATTAAGTCGGCCAGGTTCGCGACGCAGTTTTTCATTGAGTCCATCACGAAGGCGATATGGCCACCATAAAAATGCCCGCCATGCAGGACATGCTCACCCTCGCCATCGATAATGGGATTATCGTTGGCACTGTTGAGTTCATTTTCGATATCGCGTCGCATCCAGCCCAGCGCATCTTCCAGCACACCGATGATGTGCGGCGCACAACGAATCGAATAGCGATCCTGTAACCTGGCGGAGTTACGCGGATGCTCATAATAGTTGATGTCCTGCTGAATGCGTTTGGCAATACGTTGCTGGCCGGCATGTGGTTTGACCTGAAACAGCAAATCATCAAAATGCGCGCCGTTACCCTGAGTTGCCAGTACCACCAGCGACGTGATTCGACTCGCCAGTTGACTTAAATATTCAGCGCGTGAATATGCAAAACAGGCCAGCGCCGTCATGACGGCTGTACCGTTCATGATCGCCAGACCTTCCTTGGGCATCAGTTTGATGGGCTCAATACCCAGTTGCTTATAGACGTCTTCGGCTGAGCGAACCTCGTCCTGATAAATTACATCCCGCTCACCAATCAGGACGGCTGCAACATACGACAAGGGTGTCAGGTCACCGGAAGCACCGACGGAACCTTCCTGCGGAATAAGTGGTGCAATACCCTGATTGAGTAACAAGACCAGTTGGTCAAGCAATTGCTTTCTGACACCGGAATACCCTTTTGCCAGAGAAACGATGCGCGCCGCGATAATGCCGTAACTCTGCTCGGCGTTGAAATAATCACCCAGACCGCAACCATGAAAACGTGTCAGATGTACCGGCAGATCGTAGGCCAGCCTGGTGGGTACTGTCACGGTGCAGGAATCCCCATAGCCGGTCGTCACACCGTATATCACGCCATCTTCCTTGAGCAATTTCTCCAGGAATTTCCAGCCGGATTCAATTTTGTTGATGAAGGCTGTATCCGTTGACAACGCCGCCAGCTTCTCGCGGCGTGCCAGCATCAGCACATCCTCAATACTGAGCGGGCCGTCACCTATATATATAGTGTCTTTAGTCATTCTTTTTCACTTACTTCACGGCTACGCGTCTTTGTGTCCCAAAAATCAAAGAAATTAAACCATTGTAATGGTGCCTGAGCACAGTAATGCTCAAGTCGACTTGCAAAATCCTGGACCATGGCGGATAGCGCCTGTGCACGTTCCGACCTGGGTAATTTTCCCCCATCCCTGAATGGTTCAAGGTAGAGATTATATCGTTTTCCCTGTTTCAGGCAGAATAGCAGGTAGACCGGGCACTCCATCAGGCTGGCCAGTACAAAGGGGCCCTGGGGAAAGGCCGCTTCCTGGTCCAGAAAACTCGCATCAATATTCCGCTCGTGAGCAAAGGGCGACGTCCGATCCCCCACAATAACGAGTATTTCCCCCTGCTCGACCTTCTCGCGGAATTTTATCGCTGTATCCACGCCAAATGAACTGACCTGCACCAGATTAATGTCCACATCCGGATTTACTTCCTTCAGGACTCTGGTGAAATTTTCAGCATGCTCGGTATAGACAACCGCATTGATGACCTTGCGTGTTTTCGAACGAGACATGGCACGACAGTATTCGAGATTGCCCAGGTGTGAACCGATAAACACGGCCCCCTGTTGGTTCGACTCCAGTTGCTGGTAGTGTGATTCACCCTGAAAATCACCGACGGGTAAATCCCTGTCCATCCATGCCGACAGCTTATCCAGGACACAATGACCGAAAGCGATAAAATGCGCATAACTGTGATACCAACGCACCGGTTTGTTGTCTTCGGTAAAACGACGTAATCTTTCCAGATACTCTCGGGACGCCGTGCGTTTGTCCGGGCTGAAAATATAAAAGAAAAACACCACGGGATGCAGAAAGACGGTAAATAACCCGCGACCAAACCAGCGATATACACCGAACAAAAACCGTATACCGATGTAGGAGCCTTTTTCTTTTTGTTGTGACCAGTGCCTGGACACTTCCGGGCTGGCCTGAATGTTACGTTTGATCAGTTGGGGAAAACGACGCAACATGCCAAGCACCAGGCGTGTATGCATCCAGGAAATCAGGACATTATCGCGAAACATCCTGAAATTGGACAGTCCGCCAACTAAGTACTGGACACGAGTTGGCACGTTGTGAACATTGCAGCCGGACCAGTATAAACGCACCATAATATCGGTATCGAAATCCATACGTTTACCGACTTTATAGTTATCTACGATATTTAAAAACTGTCGAATCGGATAGACACGAAATCCACACATGGAATCCTTGATACTGAACGAGAGCGTTTCCACCCACACCCAGAAATGGGTCAGATAACGGGATATATAACGCAGACGATTTACGCTTTCGTCATATTCCGGAATGGCGGTCACGACATCATTCTGAAAAGTCCTGGCATGTTCCAGTAATAATGGCGTTCGCGTCAGGTCATGCTGACCATCGGCATCCACCTGAATGGCGTGAGTATAGCCCTGCCTGTCAGCCAGCCTGACACCCTGCATGACGGCCGCGCCTTTACCCTGATTGACTTCATGACGATGTAATAAAACATTTTCCTGATGTTGTTGGCTCAACGCTTCCAGCACAAGGCGGGTTTCTTGATTGCTGCCGTCATCAACAATTATGATCCTGTCGACATATTCCAGCAGGCTTCGCACAACATTCGCGACAGCATGATGATGGTTATAACAGGGAATGATGGCACAAAATCTGGGCATACCTGGCGTGCTTAAAAAAGCAGTTTTCCTGATGAATGTTGCCCATGATCAGAACTGTATTTGAACTGTACGGTTGTATCGTCCAGGCGTGTTAATTCCAGCCTGACCTGATAATTTTTTGAAATGATTCGCTGAAACTTCAGTTTTTCCACACTCACAAAACGTTGCGTCATCAGTCCATATTGTCGCGACAACTCATCCGCCCAGCGAAGCTGCACCACGCCGGGTAAAACCGGGTGCTGAGGAAAATGACCAGGAAAGTAACTCAGATCAGGCGGAATTTGCAGCACCAGTTCCACCCCATCATCAACATGGGTAACTTCTTTAATTTCCGGTTGTTCCGTCATTGGAATTCTCTTCAAACAACTGCCGCAGATCGGACTGCGTCGTTTTGCCCTGTGTATTATATGGAAATTCGTTCACATATCGCCACTTTCTGGGCAGTGTTACACGATCAAAATGCGACAGCAAACCGGATTTAAGCTGGTCGGTAAATTCACGTTTGCCCAGTTGCCGTAATGCATGAGCACCCTCTGTGGAAAGGATGCAAACTGCACCTAATATCACCCGATAACCTTCCAGCACCACGATTCGGGCTTCCTCAATCCACGTGACATGCGACAACTGCTGTTCCATGGCATCGAGTGAAATCCGCTTTTCTTCCAGTTTAACGATTCGGTCGATGCGTCCCGACAGATGAAAATGTACATCATCCAGTAGCTCTACCGCGTCACCCATTTGATACCAACCATCGGTATAACAAAATGGCGATTTAACCTGTAACGCATGGGTCGTTTCATCTCGCTTAATCTGAACAACGGGCATGCGCTGCCAGGGTGTCGGCTCATCGACCTGTTGCTGACGACTGGCAATGCCCCCTGTCTCGGTACTGCCCAACACCTCGGTCGGTGTCACACCCAGTTTGTGTGTGTATTCCAGCGACGTGTCCCGGGACAGCGGCCCGCCTGATGAAAAAATCTGTTGTACTGCACCGGCAAACTGGCCTTCTACAAAGATATCGACCATACGTTTCAGATACGCGGGACTGGAAATCAGGACAACTCGCCCGTATCGCTTTATGTAAGCATCAATTTGTTCCGGGTATTCAATATTTTCCGTGACAAACAATCGTCTGGTCAGTAACGGCCACAGCACGCGAAACAGCAGACCATAAATATGCTGATGGGAAACCGTGCTGATATATGTCACCTCATTTAGCTGCTCACCCCATAATTTTTCCAGCCAGTTTACCTCTTCCAGCAATGTGGCAAGTGACTTTCTGATCTGTTTCGGTTTGCCGCTGGAACCGGACGTGCATAACTGCAAGTACAGTTCAGAGGGTTCAATACTGATGTCTTTATCCAATTGATAAGACTTTGCATCAAAATCAGGTCTGACAACCGGATAGGCGGTTTCAAACTCGAGATCCGTTAACAGCGCATCCGCGCCGTTAATTGTCTCGTTAATTGTGCCGGACTGATTGTTGGGTGGCAGCAGGATTTCCCTGCCGCATGCCAACAGAGCAAGAAATCCGCACAGAAATGTATAGGTGTTTGATGAGGCAAGAATCCAGTTCTGGTGTGGCAGAAGTTTAATTCTGTCAACGAACCGGGCAACATCAGAAATCAGGTCTGTCGAGTTTACGCGTTGCGCACCTCTGACACACACGGCATAAGGCGTAACTTCATTAAAAAAATCATTAATCGAAATCGGGTGCATTGTGTCTTATTTTCCGCGAACATGGCGCCGAATAATCAGTTCGATTCCAAACAGTGTACCCATTGCTATGTAAGCCAGTAAGCCGTTATACAATGTCCATATTTTCATGTCATCGATCATCACTGTCCAGGTTGCAATTGCTGCATTCAGGAGAAAAAAAGCAGCCCATACCACGGTCACGTTTCGAGTGTAAATCACACCTGAAGGTGGCAGATCTTTTTCCATGCTA
Source organism: uncultured Gammaproteobacteria bacterium (assembly GCA_937967995.1). GTDB lineage: Bacteria > Pseudomonadota > Gammaproteobacteria > UBA6429 > Thiohalophilaceae > CALBTB01. The sequence continues at coordinate 302,031 of CALBTB010000006.1, read as the reverse complement.
CGCGCCAACGTTTCGATGATAGTAGGCGGAAAAATGACAGACGTGGTAAATACGATAAAAAAAGCGATATTCAGCCCCACCGGATACCAGAGCAAATACTTTTCGCTATCAAACACCCAGGTCAATGCTGCCAGCACGACGCCAATTGAGACTGTCAACAGTACCTGCCAGATGCGCTGCCCGACCTGCTTTTTGAAAAATAAAATGCGCAGTAAAAACACTGCCAGCAGGAACAGCCCCAGTTGTGATGGTGTGAAATAATTTAAGCCAAAATAAATTGAGACGGGATACAGGACAATCAGAACTATGACAAGTATCTTGATGGCCTGATACATTTATTTTTGCATCAGGTTGTGAACAACATTTACCACGTCACTAACAGTCCTGACACTTTTAAATTCTTCCGGATTGGCCATTTTACCGGTTATTTCCTTGAGCTTGATAACCAGATCAACCGCATCGATACTGTCCAGATCGAGATCTTCATATAAATGTGCTTCCGGTTTTACTTTCGCCGGATCAACTTCGAAAAGTTCTTCCAGTACCTGTTTGAGTTGTTCCAGTATTTCGTCTTGGTTCTGCATTCAATCGTTCCAGTTCATTGTCGGTTATCAGAGACAAATTTCGCCAGGTTGGAAACCGACGCAAAATATTTCTTTGTATCTTCACTTTCAGCCTCGATCTTGACTCCATAGCGTTTCTGCAACGCCACACCCAGTTCAAGCGCATCGATGGAATCCAGACCCAGGCCGTCAACAAACAGGGGTTCTTCTGAATTAATATCGGCTGGGGTAATTTCCTCGAGGTCCAGTACCTCGATGATCATTTCTTTAAGCTCTTGCTCTAGCGAGTCCAAACTGATTCAACCTTTGTGTAAAATAATCAAGCAGATATTTGGTCAAACGACGTGACACAATTGCCGGCGGCTCATTGCTATCAATCAGGTTTGAGATATCCATCGCATCACCCACTTCAGCCGTGAGGTGAAAGGGTCGTGACGGTATATGATACCATTTATCAGCCTTGCTTAAGGTGGGAGGATCACAGGTAATTGTCACCGGTATGACATCCACACCACTACGCGCAGCAATATGTGCTGCACCACGCTGAAATTTCAGATCCTGGCCGGGTACAGAACGGGTTCCTTCCGGGAAAATAATCAGATTATCACCGCTCTTTAGTGCCGCGACGCACTGATCAATGATGGCGTCTGTACCGTCGTTGTTGATATAACCTGCCGCCTTGACCACACCCCCCATGAAAGGGTCGCGAAACACGGCTTTTTTAACCACGCAATTTGTATGTTTTATGAGTGAAATCAACATCACAACATCCACCAGGGTCGGATGATTAGCCAGAATGAGCTTGGGTTTGTCGGAATCAAGCTTGTCGGCACCGATAACATCCATTTTCATGATACCCAGCACGCGCATCTGCCACATGAAAAACCGAAATGCGTGGTGTATTACTTCCTGAGCCCGGTGGTATTTGACTTTGCTTTCCGGAATGAACAGGTTGACTAGATTTATGAGTGGAAAAACCAGTACGGCCAGTATTAATCCGCCCAGACTGAAACTCAGAAAACACCATCCGGTTGCGATTAATCGCCAGACATAAAAAATTCGGCTACGCATGAGCTTGCCATCTCCAGTCCATCACTTCTCCTGCGACCTGTAAGGTGTTATCTGCGTCTTCATTCAGCATAAATGCCAGTAACGCCTCAACCGGTCCAGTTTTTTTATCGGCCGTTTGCACTGTTGTGTGAGTCAAACTTAGCCTGATGCCGGCCTGATTTTCAGGTTTCAGCAAAGCGGCAAAGCCCTGCATCACATCAGGCAGCGAACTAAATTTAGACAGGCTCGAGGGTAATTTGTCATCGGCGTACACCAGTAAAACCTGCTCGGCACCGGCACATAACAGCGCATAAGCCTCCATAAAACAGGCTGGGAGTGTATCAGTACCGGCGGCAATCGATGTACATGGCCAGGTGTTTTTCTGGTGTATGGAATGCAGCCCGGCGGCGGTATTGTGGACCGATGCGCTGAAGCCGGCGGGGGACATCAGCTCACCTTTTACCATCCCTTCAAGCAGTGACTGGGTGGTCACCAACTCACCGTGTTGCGAGCCAAATACACAGTAGCCCTGGTAATCCGGCGCCACCTGCCTTGCCAGACGCAAAGACAGCTTGCTCAGGCGACTCAGACGACGGCGACTCAGGGGTGGCAGAAAGGACACATCCGTGGCAAGCTCCGTGTCCAGTACCTGAGGACTGGCAGGAAGTGGCAACTCGCTGGATAAATACCCACACCAGCTTTGCATTGTGAAATTAACCCCCACGATTAACCCTTTAAATTAACTACTTATAATAATGATTTTGTCAACGCGAGTGTAAACCACTACTGCGCGGGTGCAAAATTCTAGGAAAGGTCTAAGCAAATGGCAATACATTCTGTCCGATGTTATCTGACTACTTATTCAATAACCTGTTGTTTTAAATAGACTAAATATATGACTGGCCTATCAGACGATTTTGAACAATTTTACGTCATTCGACTGGAGGGTGAGCTGCCTGCTCGTTACAGGCAACTGCAGGCCGGACACGGTGTATACCTGACGGGGAACAAGCGGCCGGGATCGCTCCACAAAGCCGCTCGATTCGCGAATATCGACGCTGCAGAAACCTTCCTCGCCGACTGGCCGAATACCCGCGGTTACATATCTCATATTCAGTTGTGCACGATGGAAAAAACGACCAGGGCGGAGCAGGCATCGGAAGTGACCCAACGCCTCATGCAAATACCTTATCCATACCGGCGAACCGCGTATAACTGGATGCGCGGCGTCGATGTCATGCGGCTGCTGGAATCTGATCAACCCGGCGTGCTGGAACGACACCACAAAACGTTATTGAAATATGGCATTGATATCACCCAGCCCAGTCCGGTCAGGCTGCTACCGCGCAGGAAAAAAGCGATTAAGCTGGTTCAGTATGATGATAAAGAAGGCCCGCGTGCCTATTTTAGTCCCCGCTCACAACGACCCAGCGGCAAATCCTAATGCAACATGAGTTTGTGAATACTACGAATACTTCGCACCCACGGTGACCATTTTTTTAAGTCCGTGGGCAGATTATCTATCGCCGCCTTGGCTTCGTGTACCGAGCCATACGAACCATACACCAGCGCATACCATTCCTCGCCTTCACGCAGGGACCGGTAATATCCAGCCTGACCGGACAGTTTATTTTCTTCATAATACTTCTGAATTAATTTTTTATTGGTGCTGCTTGCCAGTTGCAGGGTGTAATGACGTGGATTCTGGCTGGCGACCCATTCTTCCGGGGATAATTCAATATCAACGATCAGTCGCTCGCTGGAGGGAATAACACTTTTCTGGTTGAGGCGGGCATAGGCCGGCGCCAGACCCTGGCGAGCAGCCATCGCAAGCCAGTAAGCGAAAAGATTGTTATCAGGATTAACACCGGTACCCTGTCGGTACAAAAGCGCCAGGTTATATTGCGCGAGCAGATCGCCGTCATTGGCAAGATCGCGCCATATAATCGCCGCACGTTGGTAATCACCCTGTGACAGGGCTGCCAGAGCCTGCGTATTTGTGGCACCAGCCGGGGCCGATAACAGCAGCAGAATACATCCCAGGATGATTGGTTTTTGTCGCCTCATGCTCTTACAAACGCTCCATGGCGAATTGCCCGTAAGCAAGTCAGGTTTGTAATGTCTGTCGCGGGATTCTATCGTATCCGGACTGACTGAAGTTTAGACGAGAACAGGTTGAAAGCCAGTCGTACAGGACCAGGTTGGTCTGACGCTTTTCATCCGGATGATGCATTCCTTTATTTGGGTAAGGATATTTTGCCTGAAGCCGCCGGGCTCCCTGGTAACTGGTCACCTCCGCCACCCTGGCATCCAGGTAAAGCCGTACTTCAAACCGCAGTTCATCAAGCATGCTATCCAGCTTTTGCAGCTTGTGCTGGATAGTCAACAACAAGGTGTAGCGTGTGCGTTCGACCAGGTGCAGTTCAACCGGTGCACCTGACAGATTGAAGGCCACTGAGGGGTGATTAAGCAGATCGAATTCACACACCATGTTCATGAGCGACACATAGTTATGCTCAAAGTACCACATCGGGCTGCGCTGTCGTGATTGGTTGATCGAATGGGTCATAAAAATACTATCGGCCTGCCGGGTGATAAATTAAATCACAAATTCATTTTTCCATGCTGGAATAAAAAATACCACCCTTGACATGAGCCAATTGTGTGCTCAAAAAAAACCGCTGTACTCGTATGAATACAGCGGTTGTTGAGAAGCGAGGTTTTAAAACGGTTTAGTCAAATATCGGGTCTAGTCGTTCCAGATCGTTGATGACTTTCCACGTGCCACCACCGGATTCCACTTTGGTTTGCCAGTTCTCCAGGCGATCCAGATATTCGCGTGGATCGACATTATCCGAACGTAATTTGGTAACGTTGACGGCCACAACACGATAACCGTTCAATTGCAGTGGAATATCCCGAATAAACCCTTTGCGTAGTTCTTCTTTCAGGTCTGAGAAAATGAGAATGGTTTTTTTACCGGTATTGGCTTCGTTAAGGTATTCAATCGCCTGCAGAATGCCGCCGGTTATATCCGTATATGAACTGGGTTTGGCGGTTTTGATGAACTTGTCAATCGAATCGCGAAACTTGCGTTTCTGCTGATTGGTCATACTCGGGCGATCATCAAATGACTGCTTGTAGACAATATCCTTTTCACTGAAACTGCCCGTATCAACCCGTGCCACGGCAAAAGTATCGCCGGGATTCAGTTTTGCCAATGTAAAATTAATAATACGTTGCGCCTGATCCAGCTCCTTTGTATAGGTGCCGGACGTATCCACCAGCATATATACGCCCTGGTTGTAGGGACCAGTCTCGCCACCAGAGCAGGCAGAGAGAATAAACGCGGCTGCAATAATTAAATGGCCAAGCTTGTGTTTCATGTATGACTCCCTTTAGAAAACGGATGCTCTGTCGACGTTGTCTTCTTTTCCGGTTTTATGTTTGATGGTCCGTTCAATCCACAACGGTGCAAAGATGATCAGGTCATACACCTGCACAATCGAGGTTGAAATAAAGCGCATGATGTTACCGATCAATCGCAACAACCAGGCCATGGCCCGCAAAAATCCGACACCGGCTACACCTACAACCGTACGCAAGGAGTGAACAAAGGTTTCCAGCGGAATGGCCACAAACATCAACGCAAACGGCAGGACAAAGCCCATACCCATCTGTGCCGCCGTCGTGATCCAGATATGTGAATTTTCCAGTACTATGGAATCACCCTGATCGCCACCACGTAATATTGCACGCGTTGCGGCGGCATCCTGCATAAGTATCTCACGCATAAACGCCAGACCGGCTTCCACACAGGCCAGGAAAAACAATATTGAGAAAAAGGTCCATACGAGGCGAATACGAATCTTGTCATTCAGCGCGCCAATGACCGGAAACAATCGTGTGATACGCAAGGTCTCCATCAGGAACAGGCCCATCGCCAGTTCAACAAGGATAATCACCATGGCGGCAATATTATTTATCTGAAATCCCATGATACGACTGGTGCCACCGACCATTTCCGCCATAGGTCGCGCAATGAGATTAAAGTTAATCAGCGCACCACCAATGGCAATCACCAATACGAATGTTGCAATAAAAAACTGTGTCAGGGATGAAGAAGATAACATTCTGACTGCACGATCTGACTTACGAACAATCGATTCATATTCTTCCATATGCCGGTCGATGGTTTGTGAGCGCGTAATCAGGCTGTTCACACTTTTATCCACCTGCCCCAGTATGCTCTTTACCTTGCGCCAGTGTGGCATCATGCTTTTGAGATGCTCATGGCGTTTATGACTCGACTTGCGATATTCCTCTATTGCCTGTGTATTGGCTTTAACCATCGAGCTGTGAATATCTTCCAGAATACTGGCGACCATGGGATCCTTGCCGGGAATTTTGGCGACCGCCTCAACTGCCTTGACCCAGGCGGGCGGTTCCGGTGGCACTTCGGTACTGTTCTTGTAATCATCATCAATCTCGGTGATTTCTTCACTCAACTGACGATGCAATGCCGGATACTCTGCCAGATCACGTCGTACCGTGGCATCAACCCGATCAAATTCCCGTTCGATAATCCGTTCCGCCGCTTCGCGTCCCTGTGCCAGTAACACTTCCCGGTTTCGTTCATTTAGGCGTTTTTCAGCGCGCATTACTGCATGGGCAGACAGGCGCATGGCATTATGAATAACACGGCAAAAAGAGACGATAGCAAGATGGGCAGGTGTGCGAGCAAAATACATGATGGCCACCAGCACAACAAACCAGATTATCCCTGACACAACAGGGTTCGGTACAATCATAAAAATTTCAGAAAAGTTCATGCAATTTCTCCTTGCGTAGGCATACCAGTCCCCCTGCCTCTCTAGAAGTCTAGTTGTGCCGAATACACACAACTGCCGAGTCCATCACAAATCCCGGGCAATCGAATGAAAGAAAAGTATATATATAAGTATAGCTGGATGCGGCAGGGTTCAGCCCTGCTCAATTATCACTCAGTAATGCTGGCTTCTGCTTCCAGAAACTCGGCCATTGACTGACGTAACCTGGCATGTGCCTGACTCATTAACTGACTGACACGTGATTCGCTGACACCGAGTACACATCCGATTTCTTTCAGATTCAGTTCTTCATCATAGTACAAGGTGATAATTAATTGTTCGCGTTGTGGCAAAACCTTGATGGCATCCACTAAAATTTGTCGAAATTCATCGCGCTGCAGCCCACCCAGTGGACCTGTGTCCGTACTGTCGGCCACGGTGTCACTAAATGCATGGTCTTCACGGGACACATCAGTAAAATTCATTACCCGGCAGGTGTTACTTTCCAGAACCAGTTGATGGTATTCGTCCAGACTGATGCCCATTTGATCGGCCACTTCTTCCGGTCGCGCATCACGCCCGGTCCGACTTTCGATCACGTTAACCGCTTTCATCATGTCTCGTGCACGACGATGCACGGATTTGGGTGCCCAGTCGTTACGACGTAATTCATCGAGCATGGATCCACGAATACGAATTGTTGCGTAGGTTTCAAAACTGGCACCCTGACTGGGGTCGTAATGTGAAGCGGCATCCATCAGACCGATAAGTCCGGCCTGAATCAGATCATCCACCAGCACGGTGGCAGGTAACCTGGCTGACAGATGATAAGCAATACGTTTAACCAGTTCGGCGTGATCATTGACCAGCTGATCCAGCATCGGCTTCTGCTGATCTGTGTATTGCTTTGCCTTGTTAGCCATAAACACCCGTCCTGAATTTCCGGTTATTTACATTATTTATTTCGTGGTTAATAACACCACACAATGACCGGTATATATAAGGTTATCGACAAACGGCCGGAATCCCTTAGCTGTTCCTGCGACTCAGGCATAGATATCAACCATGCCAGATGCAGGGATAATTCCGTCAGTCGTGATACTGACCGTCTCCTGACTCTCTTCACCTGCTTTTTCCACGGCCATTCCAGCCTCAGAAGAATCACCCGCCGTGGCCTGCTGTTGCCCACCGGACTGAGACGACACACTGGCATTACCCAGGTTCAGGCCGCTTTGTTCCAGCATCTCGCGCAATCGCGGCATAGCAGCATCCAGCGCTTCACGGACGGAAGCATGTGGTGAGGAGAACTGCACGTTGGCCTGCTCACCCTGCACCTGAATACGAATTTCCAGTGATCCCAGTTCGGGGGGATTAAGCCGAACATCGGCCTGTTGCAGGCCCTGGCCTACCATCCAGTGAATACGTTCACCCACCTGCTGTCCCCACTGCGGATGCTGCGGTGGTACCGGCAGGGTATCGAGACCTCGCGGCAAGTTACCCTGCATTTGAATATCGTTAACGAGTAACGGTGACATGGTGGTAGTTGCCGGGGTTGTAAGCGTACTCAATGCAGGTAGTTCAGTATTACGCGGCAGACTTGCAAGCAGTTGGTCTGAAAATTGTTTGTTTAAAACTGACGGTGTCACCTCGGGTAACGGTATTCCTGCATCGGGATCGACGGGGCGCGGCTGAAAGGCCAGCGCATCATACAGGTTCTGTTGCGATTGTCGTAGTGTTGCCGCCATGTCTTTACCATAAGCGGGTGCAGCATGAATAACCTGTTGCTTGTCACCGGCAACCGTCATAGATGCTACACCATTTTCATCCACCACCGTCGTCATACCGGACCAGTAAACCTGTGCAGGCGGCAAGACATTGCCGGAAACGGCAAATAGATCCTGGCCATTGGAAGCCGGTTCTGTCGCCTGTTGTGGAAGATCGGCCACGGGCACCATGCTAACCGGTACGTTTTGTGTCGAGGCAGGTAACGTTACGGGTACGGCCATACTGTCCGCGGGCATGGCAAAGTCCGCCGTGAGTGCCGAAATGGTCTCCGGGTTTAGCGTAACTCCCTGAAATACTGTTGGAAAATCCACCCCGTTTGCAGCCGCCGCAGGTTTACCAGTAAGACTGACAGACTGTCCGGCATCCGGTGGCGTAAGGATTCCAACCAGTGAAGCACTGGCATCAGACATACACTTTTTCCTCCACACACGTTATGTCATGTTTGTGTACATAACAAATGCAAGGGCTATGCCATGAAATTAGTGCTGATCGTCACCGGGTTTGCGGTGCTGAACCAGGTCATCTGTCTCGGATTGCTGTTTACGGTTATCCTGGCGTGCTTCTTTGCTGAGTGTGCGTTCAAGCGTTTTGTCATAAACGCGGGTCGTCGTGTGCTTGTCCTGCCAGTTTGATTTTTGTTGCTGATTTTCCGACTGTGACGCTACCACGACCTGCTGTTGTTGCACGATCGCGGTATCCAGTTGTTGCAAAAAATTCTGAAAGGCCATAATGGTTGTGCCATCCATGCCCTGCCTGCCCAGTTCATTGAACTGTCGTTTGTAGTCTTCACGAAATTTTTTAAGTTGTTCGAGCCGACCTTGCTGACTCAGCAGGTTATTGGTTGAACGCCCGAGATCCTGTGCTGCCAGTTGTTCATATTGACTGGCCAGTTTCTGTAACAGGCGAATGCGTTCTGATTTACGCCGTACCATGGCCCTGCTGTGTCGTTGTCATCTGTGCATTTTTCTGCTGTTCATATGCCTGCTGCATGGCTTCATGCTGCTCAAAGAGGTTTTTAAGATCTGTCATGCTGGTTTCCCAGTTCATGGGCTGGCGCATGTTCTGGGCAATGAATCGAAGCATTTGTGGATGAAACAGAATAGCTTCATCGATTCGCGGATCGCTGCCGGGTGTATAAGCACCGACGGTGATCAGGTCTTCATTTTGTTTATAGGTGGCATTCAGTTGTCGCAACCGTTGCACCATTGCCAGGTGATCCGGATTAACAATGTCATTCATGATACGACTGATGGATGATTCAATATCAATCGCCGGATAATGTCCGGCTTCGGCCATGTCACGCGACAGGACAATATGCCCATCAAGAATGGCCCGTGCCGCATCGGCAATCGGGTCTTGCTGATCATCGCCTTCCGTCAACACGGTATAAAATGCGGTAATCGAACCACCATTACGATCGCCGTTACCGGCTCGCTCAACCAGTTGCGGCATGCGCGCAAAAACCGACGGTGGATAACCTTTAGTTGCTGGTGGTTCACCAATCGCCAGGGCAATTTCCCGTTGTGCCTGTGCATAACGTGTTAACGAATCCATTAATAACAGCACATGTTTACCCTGATCACGAAAGTATTCGGCTATGGCCGTTGCCATGGCCGCGCCGTGCATGCGCATAACCGGTGTGTAGTCCGCCGGTACTGCAACCACGACCGCACGCGCCAGACCCTCTTCACCCAGTATGTTATTGATGAACTCCTTCACTTCGCGACCACGTTCACCAATCAGTCCCACCACAATCACATCCGCTGTTGTGAAGCGCGTCATCATACCGAGCAAGACACTTTTACCGACACCACTGCCTGCGAACAGGCCCATACGCTGCCCGCGGCCGACAGTGAGTAACGAATTAATACAACGCACGCCCACATCCAGCGGAGTATCAATGGGCTGGCGTTGCAGCGGGTTAATAGGTCGACCGGTCAGCGGCATTTTTTCCTGGGTACGTAACTGCCCCTTGCCATCCAGTGGTCGGCCGGCGCCATCCAGTACGCGCCCCAGTAATTCTTTACCGGCCGGTGCTTCATAGACACGTTCGGTCGGAATGACACGGGCATTGGGACGAATACCCTGCACACTGCTGGTCGGCATCAGGTAAAGACTTTCATTGGCGAAGCCGACTACTTCGGCTTCGATGGAATTGCCACCGGGACTTTCCACAATACAACGTGCACCTATTGGCGCCTGACATCCAACCGCCTCCAGCGTCAGCCCCACCATTCGGTTGAGCTTTCCCTCGATAATGAGTCCTGGCGGATCGTCGATGCGAGATTTCGCTTCCTGTAATTTTTCCAGCCAGATGTTCTGGCGCTGCTGATTAAGCGACTCCTGCATATCTAGCGTTTATTCCGTGTCTTCTTCACGTTCACCGCCCATCAGGTTGGCAATAACGCGATTGAGTTGTTGTTCAACGGTGGCATCGATTTTTGAATTGTCGGCCTCGATACGACACCCGCCGCGCGTCAGCACCGGGTCTTCAACAATTTGCCAGTTGTTATCCAGAGACGTATCAATGGAAAACGCGCCACGCACGAGTGTGGCATCATCGGGATGCAGGTGAATTGAAATTTTACGCGCCGCAATCGGTAGTTCCTTGAGGCAGGCACGTACAACGGCAATAATCTGACCCGGATCTGCACGCAGTTCACGTCGAATGACCTGACCGGCCACGATGCTGGTCAGTTCCAGTAGCTGTTCCAGTATGTTTTGATCCAGATCCTGCAACGGATTCTGCATAAACGTCAGGATGGATTGCAGGTGCTGCAAATCCTGTTTAAGTTGCGCTTCACCAGCTTCATAGCCTGCCTTACGTCCCTGCTCAAAACCTTCCTGGTAAGCCTGTTGCTGGATCTTTTCGATCTGTGCGGCAGTCACCAGTTTACTGTATCCGCCACGTGCATCGGTGGCTTCTACATCAGGCAGTTCCCAGCGCTCGACTTTGTTATCCGATGAATCACCACTATAAACTTTAGACATACTCATCGCCGCCCTTACCGCCGAGCGAGATTTCTCCGGTTTCAGCCATACGTCGGGCAACAGCCAGAATTTCCTTCTGCGCTCCCTCGACTTCACTGAGTTTGACCGGACCACGTGCTTCCAGATCATCCTTCAGCATTTCACCGGCACGTCGCGACATATTATTGAGAATCTTTTCCTTGATCGCTTCATCCGCACCCTTGAGCGCGACAATCAGCGTATCGGATGAAATTTCACGTAACAGCGCCTGAATACCCCGGTCATCGACATCATTGAGGTTTTCAAACACAAACATTAGATCCTGTATTCCGTTACCCATGTCTTCATCAATTTCCTTGACCTTCTCCATGATTTCCGCTTCAACGCTGCTGTCCATGAAGTTCATAATGTTGGCCGCGGTTTTGAGTCCACCCACGGCGGATGTCTTGATGTTGTCGGAATTTCCGGAGAACTGTTTTTCCAGCATGTCATCGAGTTCGTGAATGGCACTGGGTTGAATACCATCAAGTGAAGCAATACGCATGACCACATCCACGCGCATATTTTCCGGTAAAGCCGCCAGCACATCCGCGGCCTGATCCTGCTCGAGATAGGAAAGCACAATAGCAATAATCTGTGGATGTTCGAGACGAATCATATCGGCAACGGAACGCGGCTCCATCCATTTGAGTGCATCCAGTCCTTTTGAATGTCGGCCAAGCAAGATTCGATCAATGACATTACGTGCCTTGTCTTCACCCAGGGCATTATTCAGCACGTTTTTCAGGTATTCTTCATTACCGATTCCCAGTTCGGTCTGTTCATCAACAGCGTCACAAAAATCACCCAGCACAGTGGATACTTCTTCCTTGGGAACATTAGCCAGACCCGCCATGGCCTCGCCCACTTTCTGCACTTCCTTGGGTGACATGTGCTTGAGGACTTCTGCGGCATCCGCTTCACCCAGGGTCATTAAAAAAATGGCTGCACGTTCCGCACCGTTCAATTTGCCTTTTTTTGCTTCTGTTGCCATTGCGTAATCTTTCTTTAACCTTCATTCACCCATTGCTTGACGACCTGCGCGACACGTTTCGGTTCCTGTACCACCATCGACTTGGCCATCTCCAGATCCGATTCATATTCATTCGGTTTTGGCAGGCGGGGTTCACCGCCACCTGAAAGTGTGACCTGGTCATCTTCAAGACCGTCACCACCTTCACCGGCGCCGCCTTTTGCTTCAACCACGGCGGGTATCGCGGACAGGTTACGCATCACCGGTCGTAAAACACCGAACAGGACAAACGCCGCCAGTAAACCACCCAGTACCTGTTTACCTACGTCCCAGACCCAGGGCTGATCCAGTAACGACACTTCCGGTGCCGGCTCCAGTTCCGGTGGTGGAGTAAATGCCGCATTAATAACATTGACCGAATCACCCCGTATGGCATTGAAACCGACCGCGTCCTTGATCAGGGTCGTAAATCGATCCAGTTCCTCCTGGCTGTAAGGTGTCGCGACCAGCTCACCGGCCTCGTTTTTGACCTGCTTGTTATCTACAACGACCGCGACGGATAATTTCTTAACGATCCCCGGGCTTTTTCGTTTATGAATGATGGAACGGTCCAGTTCGTTGTTGATGGTATAACGTATGGTTGAGCGTGACGGTGATGCATTTGCCGCACCCGCCCGTGCCTGCGCCGCGGTTTCCGGCGCCTGCCCCGCGCCGGGTGGCTGGTTACTCAGTGCACCTGGTATGCCACCCTGCACATTACTGCCCTGGCTACGCTCCTCGATGCGTTGTTCACTTCTGACCGCCGGAAGATCCGGGTTATACGACTCCTGCGTCATCTCCAGCGAAGTAAAGTCCATTTCCGCCACCACCTGGGCACGTACCTTGCCATCACCGACGATCGGCGAAATGATGTTTTCGATGTTTCCGGCCAGGCCGCTTTCAACCGTCTTCTTGTATTCCAGTTGTCGGGATGACAATCCCACGCCGTGCATATTGTTGGTACGGGACAACAGGCGACCCTTGCTGTCGACCACGGTTACATCATCACTGCTCATGTTAGGCACACTTGACGCAACCAGGTTCATGATCGCATCAACCTGCTCGTCTTCAAGCCGGTGACCGGCCGCGAGGTTAATCAACACGGAAGCACTTGGCTTGCGCCTGTCGGCCAGAAAGGCTGATTGCTTGGGCAGAGCAAGATGTATACGTGCATTGTCCACAGCGGACATCCACATGATGGTCTGGGCCAGTTCGTTCTGTAACGCCACCTGGTAACGTTTGTTCTGAATAAAGTTGTTGGTGGTCAGCCCCTGTGGTTCCTTGATGAATTCAAACCCACCGGCGGCATGAGATGGCAGGTTCTGTGATGCCAGCGCCATGCGTGCTTCGTGTAACTTGCCCGATTCCACCATGATGACACCGCTGCTGGTATCCACCTGATACTGAATTTTACGGCTTTGCAGAACATTGATGACTTCACTGGCGTCACGTGGTGATGCCTGGTTGTATAACACCGTGTAATTGGGTTGCTGGGACCACAACACGACATAAACACCCAGCGCAATACTCGCTGCCAGTCCAATCAAAAGTCCCAGCTGCCTGACAACAGGCAGTTGCGACATCCCCTGAAAGGAGGCATTTAATTGATCTGCTTTGACGATTTCAGTTGCCATACGCTACCCGCTATACCTGCATGTTCATGATTTCCTGGTAAGCCGTAACCAGTTTGTTACGCACTTCCACCATCGCCTGAAATGACACATTGGCTTTCTGTAACGCCACCATCACTTCCGACATCTGTACGTTTGATTTCGGATCCTGAAAAGACTCCGCCAGTTTGGCGGCATCCTGTTGGTTGTTATTCACCGTGTTGATGGCGTTTTTCAGTACATCGGAAAAACCGGACTGATTGATCGCATCAGGACTCGCCGGTTTGCTGACCTGGCCCTGTGCCTGCTCCATCATGGCGCGCATTTGCGCCAGCAATGTTTCAGGATTGATTGTATTGCTCATATCTGACTCCTATAGCGCTTCGGCGTTACGATCCGGAATACGAATTCCGGCTTCACGCATCTTGGCCAGTTTGTAACGCAATGTACGTTGACTGATACCGAGTCGCTCGGCGGCTTTTTTCCGGCTTCCGTTGACGGTATTAATCGTAGCCAGAATCATGTTCCATTCGGTCTGTTTTACTTCACTGTTCAGTGAATCAGGACTCTGACTGATCGGTGCTGCAGCAACCTGAATGCTTGTCTCGAAATCTGGTGTCCGTGCCGCATCCACTTCAAAATGTAAATCCGCGCTTCCGATTTCTTCACCATGCTGTAATACCAGCGCACGTTGCACAACATTTTCCAGCTCGCGGACATTTCCCTGCCAATGATGCGCCTGCAGTTTGTCAATCGCATCCTGTGCAAGAACAGGTATGGTTCGACCCTGGCGCTTGCAATGCTTGTGCAGCATTTTTTCCGCCAGTGGTACGATATCACCAGGTCGTTGTGCTAATGGCAGGATGGATAAAGGAAACACATTGAGACGGTAAAACAGATCTTCGCGGAACTTGTTTTCATCCACATAACTTCTGACATTGCGATTGGATGTAGCCAGTACACGAACGTCCAGTTCGATAGTCCGCGTCCCGCCAAGGCGTTCCACTTCCCGCTCCTGTAACACACGCAACAGTTTGGCCTGCAGCCCGAGATCCATCTCGGTAATTTCATCGAGTAACAGCGTGCCACCCTGGGCCTGTTCAAACTTGCCCGGACAGGCCTTGTAGGCACCCGTGTAGGCGCCTTTTTCATAGCCGAACAGTGTAGCTTCCAGCATGTTTTCCGGAATCGCCGCACAATTGATTGCCACAAAAGGCGCATCCGCACGATTCGAGTGCATATGTATATAACGCGCCAGGACTTCTTTGCCGACACCGCTTTCACCGGTAATCATGACAGTGGCGTCACTGTTCGCAACACGACGGGCAACGGCAAACAGGCGACTGGAATTATCATCCTCCGCCACCACATCGTCATCTGTTTGTCCCGGCATACCGGCGTAACGCGACACCATGTTGACCAGTACTTCGGCTTCAAATGGTTTGACCATGTAATCCACGGCACCATCACGCATCGCATCGACTGCCTTCTGAATACTGCCGTAAGCTGTCATTAACATGACCGGTAAGTCCGGATGTTCCGCCTTGACCTTTTTCAGAAAGGTGTGCCCGTCCATTTTTGGCATCTGTACATCACTGACGATGAGGTCACAGGTATTTTGCTCCAGCACGCGTAACGCATCGGCACCATCCGTCGCGGTGGCCACGCCATAACCTGCCAGCGTAAGCGTATCGCTTAAAGCCTCCATTAATTCATGATCATCTTCGACGACCAGCACTGTTGCTGCACTCATATTTACCTCTCTTTAACCTGCGTTGACGGCCAGATCATCACCCGGCAAGTTTTCATAACCGGTTGGTGCCTGTTTCTTTAACAGAGGCAGACGCAGGATAAAGGTCGTTCCCGCATCAACCGTGGAATCAATCAGAATTTCACCCCTGTGAGCGTGAATAATTGCGCGCACCACGGCCAGTCCAAGACCGGTACCTTCGGAACGCGTTGTGAAAAAGGGATCGAACACCTGTTGCAGTGTTGATTCAGGAATACCCGGACCATCATCACAGACCAGCATTTCCATGTGCTGCGCATCGGCTACGCGCGTAATAATGCGCAAGTGACCCTGTTGTTGCATGGCCTGAATGGCATTCACACAAAGGTTGGTGATGGCGCTGAGCAGCATTTGCCGGTTACCGATCAAATCGATGTCACCGGTCTCGTCAATGTAGGTAAATTCAATTCGGCTGTCATATAACTTGGCATCGAGTGTATGTTCCACGTCCGTGATGAGATCGCAGACATGAAACGCTTCTTCCGTACCTGTATTGTTACTGCGTGCATATAGCAACATGTCATTCACGATCTGTTCGAGATGGGCAAGCCGCGACTGAATCTTCTGGCTGAAACGCTGTTGATCATGCAAGGAAATATTATCGCGCTTCAGGTTTGATGCATATAACATGGCCGACGCAAGGGGGGTACGAATCTGGTGAGCCAGTGACGCCGCCATTTCACCCATCGCCACCAGTCGTTCCCTGTGATTTAACTTGTCCTGCAGTTCGCGCATTTCGGACACATCCGTGATCAGGAGAATCTGGCCTGGCTCATTCGCCATCGGGCAGGTGGAAATGTTGACCCGCCGTCCGTCCTTGAGGGAGATGTCATGACCGTCGTCGCCGCGCGGCGCAAAGGCACGCTCAATCACACTGGCCCAGCTCAGTGACTGTAATGGTTCACCCAGTAAATCCACGGCCGCCTGGTTGTATTCCTGAACGCGACCTTCACTGTCAATCACAACAACACCACCCGGTAAAGCCTGCAATAGTGTCGAGAGTCGGTTGGCCAGGCGTTCTTTTTCCGTCAGCTCACGAATGCGCGCGTCATTAGTCTGTTTCAGTTCAGAATTGAGATGGGAGACCTGTTGTTCAAGTGCCTTGTAGGAAGTCGCCAGTTGATCGGATAACTGATTGAACGTTGCAAAGGCATTTGCCAGTGCCGACTCGGAAAACTGTGCCTGTTGCGACATAAACACACTACCTGCTGAGTTTGTTGTTGGACCTTATGACCAACAACACTCGAGCAAGAAGTATGCCTAAATAAATATTATTTGATTTACAAGAGGTTAGAAAAACCTGAAATCCGGACGGTCAAATTCCTGACACCTGTTCCTGACGCTGCAGGCCATACTTGCGCATTTTCTCCACCAGTGTCGTGCGACGCATGGCCAGACGCTTGGCTGCATGTGCCACCACGCCATCGGCTTCATCGAGGGCCTGTTTGATAAGCGAGTATTCCAGCTGACTGAGGTGTTCCTTGAGATCGATACCATCGCGTGGCAAACGCATGGCACTTTCCAGCATATTGTCCGGGCTGCTGTCTGGCAGAATGATTTCATGCTGATCGTCGTCACTTTCCACATAATGACCACGATATTTCTCCGGCAGGTCACGCACATCCACCACGCCGTACGGAAACATGATGATGAGTCGCTCCATCAGGTTGGACAACTCACGGACGTTACCGGGCCAGCTGTAACTACTCAGCGCAGTGATGGCCGCCGGCGTTAACCTTACCGAGCCACGTTGTTCGTGCTCCATGCGGGTAATCAGTTCCTTGATGAGAAGCGGAATGTCTTCGGCTCGATCCTTGAGGGCCGGCATTTCGATAGGAAAAACATTGAGTCGATAAAAAAGATCCTCACGAAAACGTCCTTCGGCGATTTCCGTTTCCAGCTCCCGGTGGGTTGCTGCCACAATACGGACATCCACCTTGATGCTCTTATTGCTGCCGACGCGTTCAAAAACCCGTTCCTGCAGAACGCGCAGTAATTTCACCTGCATGGGTAATGGCATATCGCCAATTTCATCCAGAAATAACGTACCGCCTTCTGCCAGTTCAAAGCGGCCCTGCCTGGCCGAGATGGCGCCGGTAAATGATCCCTTTTCGTGGCCAAACAGTTCGCTTTCCAGCAGGTCCGGTGGAATCGCGCCGCAGTTAACCGGTACAAACGGTTTGTCCTTGCGTGAAGAGTGATAATGCAGGTTACGCGCCACGACTTCCTTGCCGGTACCGGAAGATCCAAGTATCAGTACATTGGCATCCGTGTCGGCAACCTTTTCAATCAGTTTTCTTACCTGCGTGATGGCACGGGAGTGTCCCACCATACTGCGAAACAACATGGGTGATGAATTTCCTGATCCGGACTGTGATTCGCGATAGACCTGTGCAAGATGCATGGCATGAACAAGCTGACGGTGCCGTACCGGCAGCTCAACAACCGTAACAATCGACGCAGCCACTTCAGCGGGTAGCAAACTCTTATCCTTGATGTCAGTTAGCAGCAGGATCGGTACCGCGCTGCCAAACGCAGATTTCAGTTTACGCGCCAGTTCATCCACCTTCTCATCGCCGATGTCACCGAGTATCACCGTGTCCGGTCTTTCTTTTTCCTTACACGAAGCCCACTTATCAACACTGACTGCATCGATCAAATCATATTCGATGAACTTGAGTATCAGTTCGAGTTGTTTGCGGCGATCAGACTGGTTGTCTATGACTAAAATCGACATGTTTGGTCCCTGTGAGAACTTTCCGGATGGATGTAACAGTAAACAGCCTAGCAGCGAAAACGTGGAAGTCAAAATATTGTCATGTTAATAATTGACAAATGAATCGTTACCTATATACATGAAGTTTTTCAGAGTTTACAGACTGTAACAGACAATTACTCAAGTTAATCGGTGTATTGACGAGCCTGCGAGACCTGAAAACGATGTAAACGAAACACCCACTTTGACCAGGCAGACATTTCATCTTCGGATAAGCCGTTCAGAGTTGCATGATACCAGCTTTTATTTTTTTGCGTAACAATAACTTGGCAAACTAACGGCACATTCATAACCTCATCAGGATAGAGGTGTATCAAAATAACCTGCCCTTCATGAAAACTCCGCTTGTCCTGCCATGCCAGGCCTTCTGCTGACAGACGTAATCTTTGTAACGACGGTTTGGTTTTCTGACTACCGACCAGATTATTGAGCAGGAAAATAATCAGGTTAAGTTTATTCTCAACGCGATCGTTATCACTTTTTAAATCCTGGTCACCCAAATTGTGAATATAATCAGTCAGACTATCGAGTAACGCAAAAACCGGAAATGTGGACGACACATTATATATATTGGAATACAAATTTGACGGACTGGGATCTGAATCTGGCAAACTGGGTGATGTTGATGCGCCTGTCGTCGTCAACGGATCACATGTAAAAGCAAATTCCTTTTCAACCAGGTAAGACATTTGTAAGTTTTAACGGGCATGTTGCAAATAACTGTTGGTCGCCCGGCTCCCCTGCGATTGTTTATTCAGATTTTTAAGTATGGACTGCCTGGCGTGTTCGCCAAGGTCCAGACACAACCGATCAATTTCCATTACCTCATAAAGAATGTTTGCTATTTCAGGCAGGCTATCGGTAATCTGCGGGTGTCTGAACAGACTTTCCAGCGATCGGGTACGTTCCAGTTCAAGGTTGCTCATCAGCTCCCAGTTACCGGCCTGAGCGTGCGCCAGCATGTGCTGTGAGAGGCGCAGAACCTTCTGCGCACCCTGTTGTAATGACAGGTACTGCATTGCGGCTAGATCGCTTCCTTGTTCATGCCGGCGGGGATTTCATCCCAGGCCGACTTGATGGAACGCATCAACGAAATCACCTCATCCAGCAGATCCGGATTATTCTCCACATTTGCCCGCATCAGCCGGCGAATCATGTAGTCATACAGATCGTCCAGGTTATCTGCTATATCACCACCGTTGTTCTTGTCCAGACTGGCACGCAGTCCTTCAATAATGGAAATGGCCCAGCTGATGTGGCTGCCCTTATTGGCGATTTCCTTACGTTCCATATAGCCCTTGGCCTTGGCCACTTTCTCAATCGCCCCTTCCATCAACATCTGTATCAGACGATGCGGACTGGCCTGTTCAACGCCGGAGGCAACCCCGACCTGATTGTACTGGTTAACACCACCATGTAATCTCGACATGTTCATCTCTCTTACTCCTGTACTACTGTCATTACAAAAATTAATTTCATGTACTTCTAACCTTTATCGTCCGGGCCTTTCGCACCAGGCAATCCTGCCAGCTGATTCGACAGAAACTGGCTGGTGTTTCGCATACGACCCAACATGGCATCCAGGTTGGAAAACTGTTTCATCAAACGCTGTTCGGAAACAGCAAGACGCCGCCCCAGTTGTTCGCGTTGACGGTTTATATTATCTATTCGGCTGTTATAACCCTCGGAACGGGTTTGCAAAATACCGTCTGGAGCAAGGAAGTTTTCCAGTAACCGGTACAACTGTTCTGCGACGCCTTCGGAAAATGCCACACTGCCGCGAGCGCCGGTTTTACCACCCAGCACTTCGACGACGATACCGCGTGCGTCACCGTCACCGGTCAGTTGCATGCCGTTTCCCTGTGCCGGCCGGTTACCAATCCGGCCCTGTACATCCTGCCCGGCCAGTCCTGCTGCTACCGTCAACCCCAGTTCCTGCAGACTTTCCCCGGCGGAAATTACATCCACCCGTGAAGCACTGCCTATCCGGTTCGAGGTGATGACAAACTGATCGACAACAAACTGTACGCTGACACTGGCACCTTCGCGCTTGAAAACATTGTCACTGTTGATCTGGCGTTGTAACTCTTGTGCCATTTCCCGACCGTTTTCGTAATTGCCGGGTGTAATACGTACCGGCCCGCTACTGACTCCATCCACTTTAAGAATCAGCTCGTTTTCATTGGCAGCGATGGAAAAATTATTAAATGAACCGGTTTCTGCCCCGATGTAACGCCCTTTGCTGCCCAGGGCTGAGATCGAAATGTCGTGCACGCCCATGCTGGCATCATTATCAGCGGAGACATAACGAATCAGCGGATCCGACGCCGAACCGGTGCGGGCAAACAGCTTGCTGACCTGTTCCATGTCTTCTTCGATCGATGACTGCAACTTGCTTTCGTTAACGGTCAGTTTGCCGTTACGTTGTGTTTCGATACCGATTCTGGCCAGCGATCCGAAATCTTCATTGATGCCATTAAAAGACGTTCCTATAACGCGACGTATCTGGTCAGCAATGCCTCGTACGGCAGAATCACCGGATAAAGGCCCGGCCTGCTGGGTCTCCGGGTCAAATCCTGATACGGTCTGCACGGTATCGATCAGGTTGTTATACACATCGACAAAACCCAGTATGGCTTCCTTGACGCCCTGAATATCAAACTGGGTTTTTAACCTGACCGGCGAACCTTCGGTCGTATCTTTTAAGCTGAGCGTAATACCCGGAATGGCGTTGGCTATGTCATTCGTGGCACTGGATATCTGAATACCGTCCAGTAACACTTCTGCATTCTGTGGTCGGGCGGTTTCGATCAGATTCATGGCATTGCCCTTTGTCGGATCATAGGCAAGGCGTGAGAGTCCAAAGTTGTCACTGTCAGTGGAATCACTATCACTGACAACAATACGCATTGCATTTATATCACCGGTCTGTGCCGCAGACAGGGCAAGGCGAAAACCGGTACCGTCGTTGATCATTGATGCACGTACACCAAACTCGGCCTGGTTAATCGCACCAACGATACCGCGCAATGAATTGTTCTCATCATCAATACGAATATTTCTGACCGCGGCTTTTTCATTGGCAATGAATCGACCGCTTTGCTCATCATAGCGACCGAACTGAAAACTGAGATTACCCGACCCGATCGGATCAAGCTCGGATTTAAATGACTGTGATGTCAGTCGATGGGATTGTGCCAGTTGCAACACTTCAACTTCAAAATTGCCTTCCTGCGCCGTCTTGTCGGCGATGATGGCAACTTTCTCTTCATCAGAAGAAGTGGCGGACACTTTACGCAGATCCTGGGCATTACGTAACGATGCCAGCGATCCCTGAATATCGGCCAGGGCACCACGAAACGCACCCAGGGCGGAAATATTGGTCTGAATTTCGACTTCCTGATTATCGAGTCGATTCTGGGTAGGGGCACCCTCTGCTGTGACGAGATCGTCGACCAGTCGCTCCACATCCAGACTGGAACCGCCTATACCCGTCGGGGTGATGCCTGTCATTACTCAACCTCAGCGCTATTGATGGATTGGTGCCGGCCCCGCCCATTCGGGGCCGGCAATCTGTACGGTAATCTGCAATTCCGATGCCATCCCTAGGCCTTCAGCTCCAAAAGCATCCCTCGCATATCTATCTGATTTTCATCCATAAATTCCTGAAGTCGATGTGACAAGGCCAACATCTCCTCGGAAGGAATTTGCCGTATTACCGAATCATCCGTTGCGTCGACTACCTTGACGACAACGCGCCCGGTCTTGTCATCAACGTGAAAGTCCAGGTTGCGTTGCGCGTTTTGCACGTAGGCTTCTAACTCGCTGACAACCCTTTCGATTGCTTGTCGTGAGGCTTTAGTCTGCTCGGCCGCAGCGGCGCGGGCATGCTCAAGGCTCTTCACGATATCTACACTCGGTGCCATCCTGGCCTGAACGTCTACATCCTTGACGCGTGTAATACTTACCTCACTATTGCTGCTACTCGTGTTTACCAGCGAGGTAACCGAAGCTATGGTTTGGTTTGCCATAACATCACCTCTTTTGGTAATGGAAGCGTATTTTTCCTCCTACGCTCCACTTACAACGATTACTGCAATAACGACAAGACATTCTGCGGAGCCACATTTGCCTGAGCCAGCATCGCAACACCTGCTTGTTGCAGAATCTGGGCACGTGTAAGTTCCGCTGTCTCCTGCGCAAAGTCCGCATCACGAATACGTGAACGGGCAGCCGTCAGGTTTTCAACGTTGGTAGACAAGTTAGCGATAGTCGAACCAAACCGGCTCTGTATCGCACCGAATTTCGCACGTTGTGCGTTCACGGTGTTCAGGGCTGAGTCAACAATTGCCATTGCGACGTTCGCACCATCAACCGAGCTGACATCCATATCCTGTACCGCGTTCAGTACAGAGGCTTCCTGTGCGTTCATTGTGGTTACACCGGCCAGTCCGGACACACCAAATGACTTGTCAGAATCAAAAGTGACTTTACCGACAATCACGGCCTGATCGGCTGATGTATTGGCACCCAGAACCGTTCCCGGGTTCTGTGCATTACCACCAATCATGACATCGCCGGAATTGGCATTGGCGGTATCACGAACCGTGATGTTGTTACCGCTGGTGTTGGTCAGAACAACGCTCTTACCGTCACCGCTAATACGCGCTGTTACACCTGTTTTAGATGCCACATCATTGAAAGCGGTTACCGCTGCTGACAGACCATCATTACCTTCGGTACCCGCCAGGGTGAAGGAAATAGACTGGAAGTCATTGTTGTCTGACTGGACTTCAACCGTATAAGCGCCGGCAGCACCGAACTTCATACCGATTTCGGTATAAGCAAACGCACTAACGCCGGTTTCATTACTCTTGGCATCCACTTTCTCAGCCACATCCTTGGCGCTGGATTCCGGATCAATCGCTATGGTCCGTGTACCCAGATTACCCGCCACTGTGATGGAATCACCCTGTGCATAACGGTTGGTTCCCGCTGCAGAGGTTTCCAGACCTTCAATACGGTGGTTACCGAACTGATTGGTGCGGAAGTTGTTGGTGGTTGTCTGGATAGTCTGGTTCGCATTGGCGCCGACCTGGAAGATCGCTGTACCAAAGGTACCGTCCAGCAGTTTCTGTCCGTTGAACTCCGTGTTCTTGGCGATACGATCCAGTTCCTGAACCAGCTGACCAACTTCAGCCTGCAGGGCCTGGCGGTCAGTAGCGGAGTTCGTGGCGTTAGCAGACTGTACAGCCAGCTCACGAATACGCTGCAGAATGTTACCGGACTCTGCCAGTGCACCTTCAGCTGTTTGAGCCAGTGAAATACCGTCATTGGCATTTCGTACTGCCTGGTTTAAACCACGGATTTGTGAAGTAAAACGCTCAGAAATCGCCAGACCTGCGGCATCGTCCTTGGCGCTGTTGATACGCAGACCTGATGACAAACGCTGCAGTGAAGTCTGTAACGCCTCTTGCGAGGTGTTCAGATTGCGCTGCGAATTGAGCGACATGATATTTGTATTAATGACCTGAGGCATGACGCTGTTACTCCTCTTGCCTTATTCTCGATTCCACCGTCACGTGGGCGAGAAAACCATCTTTAGCGGACATACGCATGAATCGCGCGTAATCACCGCTCCCGTTGATCACTAGCGTCCGGGATCAGGGCATCTTTATAGACAAGGCGGAAAATTATTGCCGCTCGAACACGTTATAACATATTGTTTTTATTGAATATTATCGTATGGCCGTTGCATACCAGCGGTTCAGATCACAGG
Source organism: uncultured Gammaproteobacteria bacterium (assembly GCA_937967995.1). Lineage (GTDB taxonomy): Bacteria > Pseudomonadota > Gammaproteobacteria > UBA6429 > Thiohalophilaceae > CALBTB01. Next base: position 277,829 of record CALBTB010000006.1, on the reverse strand, counting down.
ATTTTTCGCTTGCATTTCAATGGCCATGATCCATAGTTAGCGCATGATCCACTTCGGCATAAAAAAGCACATTCAGCGTGGTGGTACTCAGTTTCGTCAGAACCCTGACCGGTATTTTTTTATCAAAAAAATGGGCTGGTTTCTTTATCTGCGCAGCGACCAGGAAATCAATTCCGGAATGGAGGTGACAGACGGTGTTGCCGGTCCGTTTAAATCACGCGCTGCCGCGCGCTATTATTTACTCAAGCTGGTTTACGAGGAAAACCCGGAACTGTTTAATTGTCCCGATGACACTTGAAACAGGCTCAAACTGTTCATAAGTCAATAAGTATCACAATAAATCGAAGGAGCATGCTATCAATGTACGATGAGATGACAGAACAGGAAAAAGAAGCAAAGGTATTTGGCATCCATAACAATGAGCTTGCCCCCTGGGATCCTGAACAGGCAAAAAAAATTGCCGGATCAATGGACATCGATCTGACTGATGCACATTACGAAGTGCTGAGATTTTTGCGCGCGGTCTATGAAGAAAATAACTCCGTCAAACATGCCCGCACGCTGACACAGGCGCTGGATGAAAAATTTGAATCCAAAGGTGGTCTGAAATATCTGTATACCCTGTTTCCAAATGGACCGGTCAGCCAGGGATGCCGCATTGCCGGTGTACCGTTACCCGGCGACAGCCAGGACCAGTCTTTTGGAACCGCCTACTGAACTGACGTTACAGAAAATCAAACAGGGAAATATCCTGCACGCGAGTAAACGCCTTCTGTGACGCCTGTAAACCGGTCAGTTTGAGATTTAACTCGCTGACCGCCTTGGCATAATCCAGGTCCTCGACGTCCGAGAGTATTTTACGTACCTGCAGCTTGATTGATTCGTTGATATTTTCCTGGTTGTCCAGCGCCTTCATACGTGCACCAACGTTGGCACGAATTTCAAGCGTTTTGCCTAATGCCACATCCATGGCGGATATCACACGATTGATGGTATTACCCAGTTCGGCAATATCCGATTCACTGCCACGTCCAACACGCAAAGCCGCGACAAAATGATCCAGGGTAGTAAAAATATCCTGATTATACGAAGGACGTACGACGAAAAAATCTCCCGGTTCCGGCATGCCCTTGAAGCTGGTATGAATACCGTTGAACTCGATGGTACTGTCTTCCTTGTAAACCTGACCAGGTGGCACGATATCTTTACCGGACGGATCAATCACGCGATAGGTTATCGGCTCTTTGGGATCGATTGTATCTTTGCGATCAAACAGAATCGCATAGGTACCCATATCATACTCATCAATCACCTTGCCGGGATCGACAACCGCATTACCTTTATTCAGTTTACTTTCCAGAATGGTGAAAACACTGTTGCCATCGCGTATCTCGCGAAACACATCGCTGCCTGAATCGTTAATCGCAATCTGCCGCTTGGGACCAATCTGGATCATGCGTTGGCCATCATCACCATGGTAGTCATAACCACCATTCACATTCTTTGAAAAGGGTTTGAAACGCCCCTTATTACCGGCAAACAGAAACTCGCCGTTGCTGTCGGTTGCATTGGCCAGGCCAACCAGTTCTTCCAGCAATTGCTCGACTTCCTCGGCAATAAATGATCGGGTCTCATTGGTCTGGGTGGCGTTATTGGCCTGAATAGACAGTTCCCGAATCCGATGATAAATATTACCGATATCGTTCAGCGCCGTCTCCTCAAGTGATAAACGGGAACGCGCAATGGTGATATTACTCTGGTATTGATCTGCCGTATCGAGAATGTCATTTAACTTGACAACTTTGGCAGCTGCCACTGGATCGTCTGATGGCTTGCCGATTCGACGACCCGTTGCCACCTGCTCCTGCACCTTGCTGAGCTTGGCCTGCTGCTCAAGCATGGAGTTAATGGCGACCTGCTGTAACTGATTCGATGATACGCGCATATTACCGCCTGAATGCATCCATAAGTAACTGGAAGGTCTGCTTGGCTGTTGCCAGTACCTGTGCGTTGGCCTGGTACAGATTCTGATAACGAATCAGCTGCGCCGCTTCTTCATCCAGGTTAACACCGGACATTTCTTCGCGTGACTCCTGTGCTGATTTGAGCAGCAGGTTCTGCGCCTTCTGGTTGATACTCAGTTCATTGGTCTTGGCACCCACACGTGACACAAGCTGGCCGTAAGTCTGTGCAAAGTCGGACTTGCCATCCATCAGCACCATCTCGGTCTGTAAGTTTGCCAGTGACAGCGCATTACTGTTATCGCTGGTACCGTACTTATTAAACTCGATCCGAAAAACATCTCCGGCTTTTGGTTCACCGGAAACACGAATGTGCATACCGCGGTCGAGACCGCCCGGCGAAGGTAATACACGCACACCGGTTTTCGGATCATAGGGAATTGGGCCTTCGACTGTTGCCAGGCCATCGGCTTTTTTCAGTTTATCCTTGCGCTCATGCACGGGAGGTTGTGCCGGAATAGCACGATCGCCGGTCTCACTAGCCGGAATAGCCGGTATCGCTCCCTTGCGGTCATCCAGCGCGATATCCGGATCATCGGCTATCGCTGCGGTTTTGACTTTAACCTGCTTGCCCGTATTGTCGAGAAGGACAAAATTTTTGTTGTCGACAAACTTCACCACGTAGGGTGGTTGCAATTGCGGCTGTTGCGCATCAAACGCTGCGGTTGTATCCGTCACCTGTACGACATCAATATCAGCGTCGCCGAGATTATCAATATCCGCCTCAACCCGTATCGGCGATGAAGCCGCAATTTCTGCGATTGAATTAATCCTGACCTGAAACAGATCTGCCGCCCGCCGGGTGGGTTGAATCAGGAATCGATCGTTCTGCTCCACCGTACTACCCGATTTGATTGTCAGTTTCAGTCCGTCGGTTTCCACTTCATGAGGGAAACTGTTAAATCGAGCCACAACTTTGTCGTCTTCGAGTCGCAGTAGTTCGTACTGCCCCTGAAGATAACTAAGCTGGTAATCGCTGGTGGTCAGTTTCTGGACATCGGTAATTTCCGCGTCGAGCTGAATATCCCCTTTATTAAACTTGCTTTGCAGTACCGTCGGTGCGTCCTGATGAACGGATGTAAAAAAGTCTGTTCCGAGCCTGTTCTTCAGATCCATACCAAGCCGATGTTGTTCGTTAAAGGATTTCGCAATACCGGTAGCGATACGACCCAGTTCATTCTGTGCCGGATCCAGCACTTCCTCGATAAACTGACGTATACCGCCCAGTTGGCCACCGGTCAGGAACTGCGTAATAACGGTATCGCTGTTTACACCTTTGAAAACAATTTCCGTCTTGGTGGGATCGTGTTCATTCGGCACAACATCAATATGTGACGCCACATCACCAACGACCAGGGTCTGCCCATTACCAACAAACACATTCATGCGTCCGTCGTCCTGAATCGTCGTGCGGACATTAATCTTTTCCGATAGCTGTTGTACAAGACGATCACGTTGATCGAGCAGGTCATTGGCCGGTTTGTTTGTGATTTCTCTTGAACGAACGATGGCCTCATTCAGTTCTGCGATGGCATCCGCCATTTTGTTTATTTCACCTGCAATCGCCCGCATATCTTTTCCGGTACCATTGCGTAACGACTCAAAGCGAGTATTGAGATATTCAAAACGATCCGACAGGTTTTTTGCGCTGCTTAGCAGAACCTGGCGGGACGAGTTGGATGCCGGGTCATTCGCTACACCGTTTACTGCCTTAAAAAATTCCGAGATGGACGGTGACAGGCTGGCTTCCGGATCGGCCAGAATATCATCCACCTGACTGGTGTAATGGTATGATGAATCAAGAAACTTGCTTAATGATGTTGTATCGCGCAGTTCCGACACCAGGAATTCATCGTATACACGACTCACATTGTCAACAATGACGCCTGTACCGATTGATCCATTTCCGGAAAACTGCGGCTGACGGGATTCCATTTCAATACGCTGACGTGAATAGCCAGGTGTATTGGCATTGGCAATATTATGCCCGGTAGTACCCAACGCACGCTGCGAGGCCACTACACCTGAGCTGCTGATACCGAGTAAATCACCACCTGCCATCTACGACTCCCTGCCCGCTACGATTCCAACAGAAATGTGGAACCGGGTGAGCTTACTTCCTGACGCGACATGATCGACATCACCTTGTCCGAATAACGTGGATCAGTGGCATAACCGGCCTCATGTATTCCACGAATATAGGATTCAGGATTTTCCGCTGTACGCAGTGCCGGTTCATAGCGTGGACTGCTTTTAATGAACTCCACGTAATCTCTAAAACTTTCCGCATAGCTGTTATACACACGAAACGCCGCCTGTTCCTTACGTGCTATACCATCGTGAAACTCAAGCGTGTTGACGTGCAACCGATCACCCTGCCAACGCTGGTCCGCCTTGATATTGAATAAATTAAAACTGCTACGGCCGCCCGGTAACGTCTGTACCTGGTTACCCCAGCCGGTCTCCAGCGCGGCCTGTGCAATCAGCACATTCGGTGAGACACCCAGCTCTTCTGCTGCCTGTTCTGCGTGCGGCATTAATATCTCGACAAAGTGTTCATGACTTTCAAACTGCGTCGGATCGACAGGCTGTTTCGATACAGGCACATACATTGGCTGGCTGTTTAACTGATGTGTATTGACCTCAGGTATACCGCTAACAGGCTTGCCCGGCATGTTCTGTGATAATTGCTGGACCAGCATGTCTGCCAGTCCCATGCCTTTTTGCCGGCTCATTTGCATGGCAATCTGGTTATCATACATATCGCGGTACATACTGCTGTTGTTAGAATCAAACAACGGATCACCCATGCTGGCCTGGCGCATGCTTTTCAACATCATGTTCAGGTACAGGCTTTCAAACTGTTCCGCCACAGCACGCAATGTGGCCTGCGGATCATGCCGAGCCTGACGGCGCAAATCTGATAAGGCGCTGAAATCTGTGTAAGCCTGTGTGTTAGTCTGCTCAAGCATACTGTTATCAATGCAATATGTTTGCCATGTTGGTTACGCGATAAAGCATTATCACCTCACACGTTACGAACGGCTGGATCAACACGGGCGGCAAGATCTTGCCGCCCGCAACCAGATTATTAGAAAAACTAGATAACAATCAGCTCTGCACGCAATGCACCGGCTTCCTTGAGCGCCTCCAGAATGGCCACCAGGTCACCCGGGGCAATGCCCACCTGGTTCACGGCGCGTACAACATCGTCCAGCGAGACACCCGCATCGAGTTTAAACATACGCTTGTTGCCCTGCGTGATACTGATGTCCGATTCAGGCACGACAACCGTCTCTCCACCGGCCAATGGACCCGGCTGGCTTACTGCCCCGCTCTCGGTAATCGTCACTGTCAGGCTGCCATGTGAAATTGCCGCCGGCAAAACACGCACATGCTTACCTATCACCACCGTGCCGGTTCGTGAATTGACAATTACGCGCGCCGATGGCTCGGCCGGTTGTACTTCGAGATTTTCCAGCACGGAGATAAAGGCGACACGTTGTGCATGATCCTGTGGTGCCTGAACGTTAATTGAACCCGCATCAATGGAATACGCAGTGCCCGCACCCAGGGTACGATTGATGACCTGGGTAACCTGATTCGATGTGGAAAAATCCGGATGACGTAAATTCAATACCAGTTCGCGCATTTCGCCGAACGGTGTCGGTACTGCCTGTTCGACCGTTGCACCATTGGGAATACGGCCCACACTCGGCACGTTAACCGTAACTCTTGAACCGTCATTCCCTTCGGCACCAAAGCCACTCACAATAATATTACCCTGTGCAATGGCATACACCTGCCCGTCGACACCCTTTAAGGGTGCTAACAGCAGGCTCCCCCCGCGCAGACTCCTGGCATTTCCGATTGAGGAAACCGTAATGTCCAGGGTCTGACCCGGTTTTGCAAACGCCGGCAACTCGGTATGAATCGATACCGCGGCGACGTTTTTCGATTGTAAACTGACATTCTGCGGAATGTTGACACCAAGCCGTGACAACATACTGCGTAAACTTTGCACGGTGTGCGGCGCATTACCATCGCCGGTGCCGTTCAGACCGACAACCAGTCCGTAACCCACCAGCTGGTTGTTCCTGACACCCTGTACCTTGGCAATGTCCTTGATTCGCTCGGCCTGAATCAATCCGGAATACGTGGCAAGGAAAAAAAAGATGCCGACAACCACTACAAACGAAAAATCTTTATCCTTGAACATGACGCGCCCTCTTCTCAACGTTATGCATCATTAAAACGGGTAAGCCGGGTTCTGGAAAAACCGTGCCAGCGTGCCCATCTTGTTTGCTGTCGACAGCACACCGGTACCGGCATAGCTGATTCGCACATTGGCCACCTTCTGTGATTCAACCTTGTTATCCAGGCTGATATCCTGTGGCCGAACAATGCCTGAAAACCGAATGTATTCTTCGGACTGGTTCAGCATGATCAGCTTTTCACCCCGCACGACCAGATAACTGTTCGGTAACACATCAACCACGCTGACGGCGATCACAGCCTGAAAATTATGTGCCTGGTTGGATTCGCCGCTGCCTTTAAAATCACGGCCGGCTTCGATCTTGTTCTCGAGAATATTTTTACCGTCCTTGGTAACACCTCCACCTGCGACTGTCGGGGCCGGCATTTCCACATTCTGGGTTTTTTCTGCCTTGGTGCCGGCACTGGATAAAGCGGATGCCGCTTCTACCAGCGTAATCGTAATAATGTCGCCGACACGCCTTGCCGTTGTATCTTCAAACATGCTTACCGGCATGCCCGACTGATAAATTGCTCCGTTATATCTTTTTTCAAACACTTTCTTTTCCTGTTTTGGTGGTTCGAACTTGTTGACCACCAGACCTTTACCACCCATACAACCGACGACATTGAACAGCAGGAAAACTACCAGAAGCAGAGTGGCAAATTTACTTAAATAGGAAAATATCATGATGAAATTGACTCCTGCTTATAACTGGTTATTCACAAACTGCAGCATCTGATCCATGGTCGAGATGGCCTTGGAATTCATTTCATAGGCACGTTGTGTCTCAATCATGTTCACGAGTTCTTCCACAACGTTGACATTGGAACCTTCCAGCGCTCCCTGGATCAGCGTACCGGTATTGTTATCCCCGGGGTTGGCAATAACTGGTGAACCACTTGCTGTTGTTTCCAGGTAAAGATTTTCACCAATAGGTTGCAGGCCGCTTGGATTGATAAAATCTGCTAACTGTATCTGGCCGATTTGCTGTGGTTCGGCGATACCGGGTGTGGTAATGGAAACAGCACCATTACTGCCAATCGTGATACTGGCCGCATTTGGCGGCACGGTAATGGTCGGCTGCACCGGGTAACCCGACGCCGTCACAATAATTCCTTCGGAACTGATCTGAAAAGCACCGTTGCGTGTATAGGCAATATCACCATTGGGTTTGGCTATTTGAAACAGACCGCGACCCTGCACCGCCAGATCCAGCTTGTTTTTGGTTTGCAGGATATTACCCTGGGTGTGCATCTTTTGTGTTGCCACCGTCCTGACACCGGTACCGAGCATCAGACCGGAGGGTAATTCCGTATCCTGCGATGTTTGCGCACCGGCCTGGCGGACATTCTGATAAATCAAATCTTCAAACACGGCACGGTCACGTTTAAACCCGGTTGTGTTGACGTTTGCCAGGTTATTACTGATCGTCGACAAGCGGTTTTGTTGCGCTTCGAGCCCTGTTTTACTTACCCACAATGGATTCATACTTTGTCTCCAGACCTGTTACCAATTGTTGTTAGTGAAAAGTTGCATTTACTATGCCATCTTCAAAAGTTCACGTGAGGCATCAGCGTTTCGTTCCGCATCACGCATTACCCTGACCTGCATTTCAAATTGCCTGGCCAGATCAATCATGTTAACCAGTGCTTCCGCCATGTTTACATTACTTGACTCAAGCATGCCGGACACGACCTTGACATTGGCGTCCGCCGGTGCAACGTCTCCGTTGACCAGACGCATTAATCCATCCGTCCCTTTACGTAACTGATCAGCCGGTGGATTAACCAGCTTGATACGCTCAACAGCTTCCAGGTTGTTACCATCTTCACCCAGTGCTGCGACTGAAACAGTACCATCGGTACCGATTTCGATACGGTTCACCGGTGGGAGTACTATCGGACCACCATCACCCAGCACCGGGTTGCCGTTGCCGGCAAGCAGGGTTCCGTCCGTGGAAATGCGCAGATTACCGGCGCGCGTATAGGCTTCACTGCCATCGTTGGCCTGCACGGCGATCCAGCCATCGCCATTAATGGCGATATCCATGGTATTGCCCGTTGCATTGACAGAACCGACCGTCATATCGCTGCCGGAACGTTCCGTCATGGCATACACACGTGTCGGATAACCCGGGCCATAGACCGGCATACTGCGAAACTGTGCATAATCCGCCCGAAAGCCCGGTGTACTGACATTGGCAATGTTGTTGCTGTTTGCCGCCTGCGCCAGCATGGTTTGCTTAGCGCCTGACATTGCTGTGTAAAGTACTTTATCCATGTGTTTGCCTATTTAGTGATTAACGAATATTGATAATGGTTTGTGTCACTGTATCCGCGGTTGTAATGACCTGGGCATTGGCCTGGAAATTACGTTGCGCTGTGATCATGTTGACAAGTTCCGATGTGAGATCCACATTGGATCCTTCCAGCGCACCGGATTGCAACACACCCAGACTACCGGAGCCGGGTGTACCCAGCAGTGGCACGCCTGACGCAAAACTTTCCGCCCAGGCCGTGTCGCCTAATGGCCGTAAACCCTGCGGGTTGGAAAAGTCAGCGATGGATACCTGACCCAGTGTCTTGGTCTGACCATTGCTGTAACGTGCACGAACCACACCGGTATCATCAATGTCGATACCGCTCAATCGACCGGAAGTAAATCCGTTCTGCGTTAATGAATTGACATTGAACTTGGAACCAAACTGCGTAATCGGTGAATTGGATAACAGGTTCATGGTCAGATTGATCGGATCGGAACCGTTACCGGCATCAAACTCGGGATACTCGATGGTGCCCGGTGGAACCGGTGTGCCATTAATACTGGCCAGACGACCGGCACCATTGAACGACAGTACTTCCGGCGTAAACGGTACAGTTTGTGAACCCTTGATATCCTTGCCATCGATCAGGGTGTACATTTCCCAGCTACCTTCCGTTTCACCCTTGACGTAATACATGGTCGCCAGGTGTGAACCACCCAGTGAATCGTAAACCGTTAAGGAAGTGGAATGATTAAATGATGATGGAATTTCTGGATTGAATGGCACTGTCGGTGGACGCTTCATGGTGCTGTCCAGGTTCAGTCCGACATCCACGCGTGTTGTTGCCTGCGGTGTAATGTTGGAACGATCCAGTTGCAAAGGTCCGACCGCACCGGTGATCTGGCCATTCGTGTCGGCACCGTTGACGACCAGCTTGGCACCATCCGGATTGACAATAAATCCGTCACGATCCACCTGGAAGTTTCCGGAACGGCTGTAGGAGCGACTGCCACCTTCATCCAGCACAAAGAAACCACGGCCGTTAATGGCCAGGTCCAGTTTGTTGTTGGTAAAACCGATATTGCCCTGACCAAACTGCTGGGTCACACCGGCCAGACGTACACCGGCACCGATAGAAGTACTGGCGCCACCGTCTGTTGCCGCATACACATCAGCAAATTCTGCTCGCGACTTTTTAAAACCTGTTGTACTCGCGTTGGCCACGTTGTTACCAATCACGCGTAACTCTTCTCCTGCGGCATTGATACCGCTTAACGCTGCTCTAAAAGGCATAACTTTCCTCCTGATTCACCCGTTAGATAATTTCTCGAACATCAGCGAGTAACGTGGCACCCTGATTCGCCAGGTTTAACGTTACCCCTTGTCCACCCTTTGCCAGTGACACACTGTCAACCTTGTCTACGGTGAAGGTATCAACGCGTTGCCGCTTTCCGTCCACCATGATTTCTGCAACGATTTTGTATTTCCCGGGTTGTGCCATTTCATTCTGGTTACCCGGTATTGATTCATCGGCCTGCTTAATCACACCATCCCACTCAAAGACAGTGGTGCCCTTGTCACGTTTACCGAGATCAACGGTATGTACGGTCTGGCCGCCCTTGTCGATGACCTTGACCAGTACCGATTCGGTTTCATGTGGTACATCGACCGCACCACGCAACTTGCCGCCATCGATCAGCTCTGCCATGTTGCCCGGTACCATGACCTTACGACCCACCATGGATGACGCCTGCAGGGCCTGGGCTGATTGCAAGGCATTGGCCAGTGTGCTGAACGAATCCTTGATTTCCTTCAGTCCGTGCACCGAACTGAACTGCGCCATCTGGCTGATAAATTCGCCATTTTCCATCGGCTTCATGGGATCCTGATGACGCATCTGGGCCATCATCAGTTTCATAAAGTCTTCCTGCGTCAGGCGCGGTTTTTCGAGCGGTTTTTTATTACTTAAACCGAGGCTTTCAAACGTGGGTAATGATTTATCGATTCCTTCCATTGCCTTCACCTGTTATTACTGACCAATCGCCAGTGTTCTGAGTAGCATTTGCTTCGCACTGTTCATCACTTCGACGTTGGTCTGATAAGCGCGAGATGCCGAAATCATATCCGCCATTTCCTCAACCACATTGACGTTTGGCATATAAATAAAGCCATCCTGATCCGCCATTGGGTGGTTTGGATTATGTTCGCGGCGCAGTGGTTTATCGCTTTCCACAATACCCAGCACGCGCACGCCAACACTGGCGCTCTGCTCGTTAAACTCTTTAAGAATGGGAGAAAACACCGGATGCCGTGAACGATACGTTTCACCCGTGCTGCTGCTGATGCTATTCGCATTGGCCAGATTGCTGGATGTCGTATTGAGCCGAACACTCTGCGCCTGTAATGCAGAACCGGCAACATCAAATACATTAAACAATGACATCTTATTGTCCCTTTATCGCTGTACGTAAGGTATTAAACTTGCCGCTTAAAAAACGCAGTGTCGCCAGGTAGCGCATGGCATTATCCGAATAGGCTGCCAGTTCAACCTGATGTTCCACTGTGTTGCCATCGAGCGATGTCTGAAATGGCTGACGATATGCCAGCTCATAACCATGCTCCATACCTTCAGGTTGCATGTGCTTGCGACTGGTTACGGTAAGAAAACGCCCGCCCTGATTTGCATTACCCTGCGCCTTGAGTGCTGCCGCAAAATCAATATCCCTTGCCTTGTATCCCGGTGTATCCAGGTTGGCCAGATTTGACGCCAGTACCTGTGCACGACGGGATTGCAGATTCAGGGCCGGTTGATGAACACCGAGGTAAGAATCAAGACTGAACGGCATGGTTAACTCCAAACGTTGATTTCTCTGTGTCTGTAACAGAGCAACAACCATGCCACGTTTTATTTTTTAATTATTTCAGGAAGATAGAGAGAATGAATGAAGAGGAAATGTTTGCCGGGGTGGCAAAAAATCTCCTGTCGGCAAGTGTTTTAACTGCCGGGGGGTTTGATGCGGTACACCACACCCTTTGGATAACGCACCATTTCAAAATCACGCGTGTAACCGGTTGGCGATTCTGATCCACCCAGCACCAGTATCCCACCGGGATTCAGTGCCTTGGCCATGCGAGTCAGAATATCCGTCTTCATTTCCGAGGAAAAATAGATCAGGACATTACGGCAAAAGATAATATCGAACTTTCCCAGCAACGAATAACTTTGCAGTAGATTAAGTTCGCTGAAGCGAACCGGCGCCGTTACTTTTTGATTCAGTTTCCACCGATTACCGTCTACTGCACTAAAAAACTGTCGGCGGCGTTCTTCAGAAATACCTCGCGCCAGGCTCAGTTCATCATAAGTAGCCTTGCGAGCGATATTCAGCACCGTACCGGAAATATCCGTACCCACGATTTCCACTGACGACGTGAGTTTGCCCGGATTACGCGCCTGAAATTCCTGTATCGACATACTGATCGAATAAGGTTCCTGACCGGTCGATGCCGCGGCGGACCAGATGCGTATGCGTGGCGGCTTGGCTGCCGCGAGCTCAGGAATCAGGTTTTCCTTGAGTAGCTCATACGGATACAGGTCACGAAACCAGCTGGTCTCATTCGTGGTCATGGCATCAATGACGCGTTCCTTGAGTGCCGAGTTGTTATGGGTTTTCAGCGCACCGATCATTTCGTTGAGCGAACCAAACTCAAACTCTTTGGTGAGGCGATTCAGCCGTGAGGTTACGAGGTAATGTTTATTATCACCGAGCACAATACCACAGGAATCTTCCAGGAACGTCCGGAAGACATTGTATTGTTCTTTGGAGAGAAGTTGGTCCGTCACGACGTGTTCTGCACTTCCTGTCTGCACCAGCAAAGCTGGTTATGGATTCGCTTTTATCTGTTGCTCAACGTCGGCGTTATCACCCTTGATCAAACCACATTCGGTCAACATGCCATGTACTTCCTTGGCCAGCTCTTCCGCATCAAACTTGGCAACGAACCTGTCTGCACCCACCTTCTTGACCATGTTACTGTTGAACGTCCCACTGAGTGAGGTGTGCAACATGACCGGCAAATTGGCAAGCCGATCGTCGGCGCGAATTTCGGTTGTCAGGGTATAACCATCCATTTCCGGCATTTCGATATCGGAAATGATGACATCGTAGGTATCTGAAATCGGTTTGCCATCCTTTACGGCTTCCTTAAGCATATCCAGCGCTTCCTGGCCGTTCTTGGCCAGATCACACTCCAGACCAATTTTATCAAGCGTCGCCTTGACCTGTTTTCTCGCTACCAGTGAGTCATCAGCGACCAGTAACCGAAGTGACTTGGCCTGCTCAGAATTCACCGTTGTTTCCTGTTTGATCTCGATTTCCATGCCAACCATCTCAGCCAGCACTTTTTCCACATCGATGATTTCAACCAGCTTTTCATCAATCTTGGTCACGGCAGTCATGAAATTGTTTTTACCGACACCTTTTGGCGGCGGCATAATGTCTTTCCAGTTCATGTTGACGATGCGATCCACACTGCTAACCAGGAATCCCTGTGTGGTTCTGTTGTATTCGGTCACGATCACAAACTGATCGGTGGTCTGTTCGATAGGTTTTTTACCGATGGCCATTCCCAGATCAAGAATGGTAATCGTGCGACCACGCATGTTGGCAATACCACGAACGATACGGTGGGCTTTGGGAACACCTGTCAGTGGCGGGCACTGGATGACTTCCTGAACTTTAAAGACATTGATACCGTACATCTGGTTACCACCCAGACCAAACAACAGTAACTCGAGACGATTCTGACCGACCAGCTTGGTTCGCTGATCAACGCCTTCCATCACGCCAGCCATAACGTGCACTCCCATTTCTATTCGTAATTGACCTGCTACCTTATCGGCCCATTCTTTTAATTGCTTAATAATCCATGTGTGGCATATGTCTTGCACTGACACAGGTATCGCACCAGCATCATCGGGGCAGCAAATGAGCATGAAGATTTTTATTGGATTATTAACAGCTTAAGGTCAAAACCAGATGTCATTCATAAAGCACCGTAGCACTTTTCATTCCGTATTCAGCCTGCTGTCGCAGGCAGCGGCAATACTTTGCCTGCTTGCCGGGAGTCTGCAGGTCGAGGCAACCCAGTGGCAGAACCATGATGCCATTCGGGATGCAGCCCGGCAGTTTGTGCATGACTACTTTGACAAGCACCATCGACTGGATGTGAAAATCGGCTACCTCGATCAACGGCTGCACCTGTCAACATGTCAGGGAGCCCTGCATGCCTTCATGCCCGTTAACACGCCACCGATGGGTACCACCACAATTGGCATTCGCTGCGAATTTCCGGGCTGGAAAGTTCATGTCTCCGCGCAGGTCAGAGTCTACACACGGGTGGTGGTCAGCACCCGCCCCATTACTCGCGGCAGCCTCGTTCAGGCGGCAGATCTGGGCCTGCAGGAACGGGAAATTTCCCGCTATCGTCGTGGTGTGTATGCCTCCAAGAAACAGTTGCTTGGCATGGTCGCACGCCGCCCCATTCGTCAGGATGCCGTGCTGACTCCTACGTTATTAAAACCCCGGCGCCTGGTGAACCGGGGTCAGCCGGTGACAATTGTCGCTGAATACAATGGGTTACAGATTCGTACCCAGGGCGAAGCCCTGGCAGATGGCCACAAAGGCCAGATTATCCGTGTGGAAAACAGTCGAAGCGGCAAGCAGCTTGCGGCAGAAGTGATTGCACCGGCAACCGTAAAAGTTAAAATGTGAATAATTTCAACATGATGAGATTCGTTGCCTAAAGCTTTCCAAAATTTTGACGATAAAGGAATAGCAAGCTGTGCTAGGAGTTAAATTCAATGCCGCATGACATCACAGGAATCAATTCGGGCCGCCCACATCAGACGGATGATCGGAATGTATCACCGATTCGGCGTCGTGATTCCTCGGACTCAAACAGTAGTTCATCGTCCAGCGGTAATGCCGACACTGTCAGCCTGACTGACATGGCTTCACGACTGAAATCGCTTGAGCAAAAACTGGGAGAACAACCGGAAATTGATCAGGCACGTGTTGCACGTATTCGTGATGCCCTGTCCAGTGGTGAGTTCCGTATTGATCCGGAACGGGTGGCTGACAAGATGCTCGATTTTGAATCTGACTTCTAATGCATATGCAGGCACATGACACAGATAACTGACGCACAATCCCTGATTGATCTCCTCACTCGTCTTGATGATCAGCTAGACGGACTGGACCAGCTTCTCGAGCAGGAACAGACCGCGCTGGTCGAAAATCAGTTCCCCGATATCGAGCGTATTGCTGCTGAGAAAAGCCAGTTGACCGAACAGGTCGAGCAATCCGAACAGGCCCGCCACAAACTTTGCCAGCAACTGCAGATATCACCGGATTTTGAGGGAATTCGCCGCTACGTCACCACCCTTGCACAGCGTCAGAGACAGGCAATCGTGCAGCGCTGGGAATCCATTATCGTACGCGGACAACGTTGTGCCTCTCAAAACCAGCTCAATGGCATACTGGTTGCCAATCAACAGCGCCGAACCCGTGAAGCGCTGGCCATTCTGCGAGGTAACGGAACCTCATCGGAAAGTTATTCCCACTCCGGTGCACACCAACAGGAACAGATGGTACACAGCCTCGGCAAGGTGTAGACATGACCGAACAGGAATATGCCGAGCAACAGGTCACCTACAAACCACATATGGTGAGTCTGCTGCGGCGTCTGCAATCAGCACGGGCAGTTGTGACAGTCAGAATTAACAACGATACGGCCCTGTTCAACACAATGGTGATCGATGTTTCCGTGAATGATGATGTATTGTTCCTGGATGAAATCACTACCCCGGCCGGTCATCGCAAAATTAAAAAAGGTGCAACACTGCATTTTGATGGACGACTCAAAGGCGTCAGAATCCAGTTCAGCAGCAAAGTCCAGGCCGTCGAAACCGATATCAGCCTGGCGCTGTATCGAATCGCATTACCGGATAACCTGCTGTACTGGCAGCGCCGCCGCCATTATCGCGCCCGGGTCTATGATGAGCCGCTGGCCATCGTCCTGCCCCTGCCACTGAAGAAGCAATTTACCGGCAAAATCATGGACATTTCCGCCTCCGGTCTATGTACGCGTCTCGACTACCCGGCCAGTGCGGTTCTGGAATCTGAACAGGCGATTCAGCACGCCACCATCACCATGCCCGGTCGCAGCGAAATCACCTGCGATCTCGAACTCCGCAGCATTCGACACTTCCCCCAGCAGGGCTATTCCCTGGTCGGAAGCGAATTCATTGAAATCTCGCCACATCAGCAAAATCATGTAGAACGCATCGTGGCCATGCTGGACCGCAATCACCGCCGCACTAACTGATTTTTATCTGTGCTACACTAAGCCCTTGATTTCGCTGCCCCCGTAGCTCAGTTGGATAGAGCAAGTGCCTCCTAAGCGCTAGGTCGGACGTTCGAATCGTCTCGGGGGCACCATATACCCTTCTCCCCACCGGTACCTATTTTTTAACCACTCGTCCATGAGACGCCTGTTTATAAGTAATTTTGCAGGCCTAACCCTGTAGGATAAAGCTTACGTTTATATAAGCATTGACTGACAGAACCGTCAGCACCGCCTGTCTACACTAGGCTCATTAAATAATTAGATGAACGAGTGGGGTTGGTATGATGACAATGAACAAGAACGACTCAGAATCGCGTGCCGGGGAACAGTACCGCAGTAATCCGGATCGCTTTTTTCACGTCATGACACAGGGCTGGTATGTCTTTACTCGGGAAGGTATTCGCGGACCGTTCCTGGATCGCAAGCGCGCTGCCACCTTTCTGGAATCACATATTACCGACAGTAAAGACGAAGACCCCAGTTCATCCTGGCGCTTATAACAGTTTTTTTACCCACTGGTGATTAATTTGGGGCCGTCAGGCCCCTTTTTTTCACGCAAGTTTTTGCAAACTCTCACGCCATTCCGGGTTAGATGCATTGTCCTGCTTGAGCAGAATCTTGGTGCCATCCAGACCATCAATCCAGCCGTGAAACCCCGGCACCGGTTTGTTTTCAAAGCCCCACCAGACACCGTTTTCGTCCTGCGCAATCCAGTTCAGAGTTTTTTTATCGATGGAGATCGAGCTTTCGGAATGGGTGATATGCGCTTTCTCCAGCCTCGACAACACCTGCTCCAGCTCATGTCGGCCTATCTGTAATGTCGGATCAAATTCTACGGTAGGTGGATCGACCTCAATAACATCATGCCGTATCGTATATTTACCGATAACGATGACATCCCCGTCTTCGAGCTTCTTGTCTGAAACGTTAACCCCATTGACCAGTGTCCCATTCGTGCTTTCACAATCCTCGATATAAAGACCGGCAGGCTTACGGGTTATTCGCGCATGATGGCTACTCACCGTAGTGTCTTCAAGGCGAAGATCATTATCCAGCTTACGTCCAATTGTGATGAGGTCACGCTTGACAATCAGTTCGTCAATTTTTCGTCCATTGAAACGAATCGTTAATTTACTCAGCATAAAAAATCAGTGCCTTCCAGATAAAACAAAATAAGTATATAGAATAGCATGATTTTTTGTCGTAAAAGTCATCGACCTTTCTTGTCCCTAAATACACAGAAATAATGACCTTTTGTATCTTTTCGTACTGAATCACTCTGCCTTTATACCCAGACTATGTCGCCTCACAGATAGTAAAACGTGAAGCACCTGTCTAGACCATGACTAAATACGGTGCTGCAAAAAATAAAAACTGGAGAAGTAAATGAAACTGAAACGCTGGCCTGCCATGCTGATGGCATGTGGTTGTTTATCGCAAACCGCCAACGCACTGGAAGTTGATATCAGTGGTTATGCAACGTTTGTGGCAAGCAAGGGAGATAATGAGCAAAATAGCACGTACTTTCATGATGTCGCCAATACGCGACATGTCGACTTTGACACAAGTGAGTCGCACATCGGTATTCAGTTTGATGCCACTGTCAGTGAAAAAGTCGATGTTATTCTGGTATTGCAGGCGGAAGGCGGCAGTAATTCCGGATACGATATCGAAACAGAATGGGCTTACGCGAATTATAATTTCAATGAAGACCTGGCGCTTCGCATTGGTAAAGTCAAAGGTTCGTTTTACATGGTATCCGACTATCGCAATGTTGGATATGCTTATCCTTGGATAAGACCTCCCCTGGAAGTTTACAGCACAAATCCAATTACTTCGTTTTCAGGCCTGGACCTGGTGTTTCAGAAAACCGTCAATGATGTAAATTACCTGTTACAGTTTTATACCGGCTCCGGTCATAACAAAAAAGGCCGCGCTATTCCTGCCGCCGTGGACAATCCACCAACCGGTTACACGATTACAGACAAAGATGCCTTTGTGTCATTTAAAACACATGGCATGGCCGGAATAAATGCGTCTATTGGTACGGATAAAGTGACGTTTCGTGTTGGCGCACTGACAACGAAAGTCGATGCATTTG
Source organism: uncultured Gammaproteobacteria bacterium (assembly GCA_937967995.1). Taxonomy (GTDB): domain Bacteria; phylum Pseudomonadota; class Gammaproteobacteria; order UBA6429; family Thiohalophilaceae; genus CALBTB01. Next base: position 259,779 of record CALBTB010000006.1, on the reverse strand, counting down.
GCCAGACCGATCTGGATGGTTCATTCGTCGGAGCCGGACTAACAGTCGATGCAAGCAATTTTGTATTTTACAGCGAGTATATTCAGCGTGATACGGACGCAAACCTGATAGCCGCTTTTCCCGATCAAAACGCCTGGTATGCAACGGTCGGTTACCGAATCGGCAGTGTCCTGCCATACGTGACTTATGCTGATATCGATAAAGGCAAGGATGACAGCCCTTTTGCCATTGTGCAGTCATCTGTTGCGCTGGGATTACGTGTTGAAGTTGCCGATGCCGCTTCACTCAAGTTTGAAGCCATGCAGGTTGATCCCGAAGACAGTGGTGGTTTTGGGCGTTATGGCCTCTATAACGACCCGCTGTCCGGTACGGAAAAGGGTCAGGTATATTCTGCGTCTTTTGATATTATTTTTTAAGCAGGTAGTAGTATGAAAAATATAAAACGGATAACAAATTATTTATTTGGATTGACTTTATTACTGACGAGTTCACTTGTTGCCGCCGAGCTGGTTATCATTACCAACAAATCAACACAAGAAAAACGTCTCACAAAAAATACACTTGCAGACATGTACCTGGACAAGGTCAAAACCTACCCTGATGGTACGCGCGTCAGGGCTGTTGACCAGGCTCCCGGCAGTGACGCAAGGAAAACATTCTATCAGGCGATACTCGGAAAATCGGAGACACAGGTCAACCGCTACTGGGCGAAACGCCGTTACTCCGGTAAAGGTAAGCCACCCATGGTGATTAGCGGTGATGAAGCGGTCAAAAACTGGATCGCAAATAATCCCGGCGCCATCGGCTATATAGACAAGAAAAATCTTGATAACAGCGTTAAGGCACTATTGACCATACGTTAACGTCGAATGAATTTCATAAGACTGAATGTATTACTGATTGTACTCATGGCGCATGCCGTGCACGCCGACGAGGGCACCATGAAAAGCCTGTTTCAGTTTCAGCAACAAATGGCAGATAGCGGCAGTGTCGAAGCACTCATGAAACTCGGCCGCATGTATGAAGAAGGTCATGGAACGGCACGCGATCTAAACAAGGCAGTCGAGATGTATGAAAAAGCGGCGGCCCGGGGTCACCAGCAGGGTGCCATCGAGGCAAAACGCATTCGTCTTGATCAACAACGACGTATACGCGCATCCAAGGAAGCCAGCAAGCGCCGCATCAGGGAAGAACAGGCACGGCGTCAGGCGGAAATAGACCGACAACGTGCGGCTGAACAGGCACAAAAGGAAGCTATTGCCCGACAACAGGCAGAAGAAAAAGCACGCCGTGACGCCATCGCCAGACAACGTGCACTTGAAAATGCACGCCGTGAAGCCCTGGCAAGAAAGCGTGCGCAGGACAAAGCACAACGGGAACGTATTGCACAGCAACGAGCTGAACGCGCACGACGCGAAGCACTGGCAAGGCAACGTGCGGCTGACGCACAACAACAGGTGCAAACAGGCACACCAGATTCATCCATCAACACGGCAGAATCAATTCAACCAAACGAAGACAGTAGCTTCAAGGCCGATCCCTGCAAGAGCAAAGCCGCCAGGCTGATGACCATCTGCAAAGGGAAAAAATAATCGCGACGGCAAAACAAAAAAGGCCTACCAGATTTGGAAGGCCTTTTTTGTTTGTATGGCGCGCCCGGAGCGATTCGAACGCCCGACCGCCTGGTTCGTAGCCAGGTACTCTATCCAGCTGAGCTACGGGCGCATGGGAAGGGCGTCATTATACGGATATGTTGTGGATTGCCCAACACTAGGGCCCGTTTGGAAAATGGCGGAGAGAGAGGGATTCGAACCCTCGATGGAGCTATTAACCCCATACTCCCTTAGCAGGGGAGCGCCTTCAGCCAACTCGGCCATCTCTCCGACGAATTCAGTACTGAAACACAAAACCCCGCATGACGGGGTTTGGAAGGGGAAGGATACAGGTCGTTGTGCCTGAGGTAAAGTGTCCGACGGACCTGTTGAATTGGGGTTAGCCCTGGGCTTCTTTTTGTTCGTTCTTTATACGTTCGTATATTTCTTCCCGATGAACTGACACGTCCTTCGGGGCATTGACGCCGATACGCACCTGGTTGCCTTTCACACCAAGGACGGTCACAGTGACTTCATCACCGATCATGAGCGTCTCACCTACGCGTCGCGTCAAAATCAACATAATACTCGTCTCCTGAATCTGCTGTTATTCCTGAACTATTAATGCGTTCCCTGCTCAGTGGCACGCTCTTTTTGGGTATCGGTCGCGCCAAACAAAAACTTTAACTCCCAAAACCGCTGTTTCAGGCGGCTGGCTGCTGTTCCAGCCCAAATGCATCATGCAGGGCCCGTACGGCCAGTTCCAGGTATTTTTCATCCACCACCACGGAAATCTTGATTTCGGACGTGGAAATCATGCGGATATTGATATTTTCCGCCGCCAGCGCCCTGAACATGGTGCTGGCAATACCTGCGTGAGAGCGCATCCCTACTCCCACAAGGGATATTTTAACAATTGTATCATCGCCGGAAGCCTCACGTGCACCTAATTCTTGCTTGATTTTCTTAAGAATTTCCAGTGCTTTGTGATAATCGTTGCGGTGCACGGTGAAAGTGAAGTCTGTACAGCCATCAGCGCCGATATTCTGGATAATCATATCCACCTCAATATTGGCCTCGCCTATCGGTCCGAGAATTTGATAGGCAATACCTGGCTGATCCGGCACGCCGGTAATCGTGAGTTCGGCCTCGTCCCGGTTGAATGCAATTCCGGATATGACAGCATTTTCCATATCGTCACCTTCATTTTCATAGGTTATGAGCGTGCCCGGCCCGTCCTGAAACGAGTGCAGAACGCGTAACGGCACGCCGTATTTGCCGGCAAATTCCACGGCCCGAATCTGTAGCACCTTGGAGCCCAGACTGGCCATTTCCAGCATTTCTTCGAACGTAATCTTGTCCAGTCGTCGTGCATGCGGGACGACTCTTGGGTCCGTGGTGTAAACCCCGTCCACATCAGTGTAGATCTGGCATTCGTCAGCCTTCAGTGCCGCTGCCAGTGCAACCGCCGTCGTATCGGAGCCACCTCGTCCGAGCGTGGTGATATTGCCATTTTCATCAATCCCCTGGAATCCGGCAACCACGACAATGTGGCCGTCTTGCAGATCGGACTGAATTCGCTCCGCATCGATACCCATGATACGTGCTTTCGTGTGGGCATCATCGGTCAGGATACGTACCTGTGGTCCAGTATAAGATCGCGCCTGCGCACCGGCATCGATGATTGCCATACTCAGCAGGGCGATCGTGACCTGTTCACCCGTGGACACGATGACATCATATTCGCGCGGATTCGGACGCGGGCTGATTTGTCTGGCCAGCTCGATGAGACGATTGGTTTCACCAGACATGGCCGACACCACGACAACGACATCGTTACCCTGTTGCTGGGTAGCGATGACCTTGCGTGCCACATCGCGAATCTTGTCGACTGTACCGACTGATGTGCCGCCATATTTCTGAACAATAAGAGCCATTATGTCCCCGATGTCCCCGGAATCTAAAAAAGGCGCTGATTAAACACTAAAAATGCAGTAAATGAAAGCCGCAAGGGGCTGATCAGGAAGCTAATTGAGCCCGTATCCAGTCCGGGACCGATGCGAGTGCGCCGTCGAGGGCGTCAGGATCAGTTCCACCTGCCTGTGCCATATCCGGTCGACCTCCGCCTTTGCCGCCCACCTGTGTCGCGACGGCATTGACCAGATCCCCCGCCTTGATCAGTTTGGTCTGTTCCTTGGTCACACCGGCAACGAGACTGATTTTGCCATTGTTGACGGCAGCAAGCACCACGGCCGCTGCACCCAGTTTGTTTTTGAGTTGATCAAGTGTACTGCGCAGGGTCGGAACATCAGCACCTTCGAGTTTTGCCGCAAGTACTTTAATTCCGTTTATGTCCTGTGCCTGAGAGGCCAGATCACTACCTGCACTGGAAGCCAGTTTTGACTTGAGTTGCTGTAATTCTTTTTCCAGTTGTTTGCCGCGATCAACCAGCTGTTTGACCTTGTCCAGCGCATCATCCCGATTACCTCTGACAAGATCGGCAATGCGTACCAGCTTTTCTTCCTGCTGCTCAATCCAGTCTGTGGCATGTCGACCGGTCACCGCCTCGATACGCCGAACACCGGCTGCAATACCAGTTTCACTGATAATTTTCATCAGGCCGATATCACCGGTGCGATTCACGTGTGTACCGCCACACAGTTCCATGGAAAATTCGCCCATCTTCAGCACCCGCACCGTATCGCCATATTTCTCGCCAAACAACGCCACTGCACCAGATTTCACGGCCTCATCCTGTGACATCAGGCTGGTCTCGACCGCGTGATTTTTTCTGATTTCTTCATTGACCATATCTTCGATGGTTCGTAGTTGCTCAGGGGTCACCGGTTCAAAATGGGCAAAGTCAAAACGCAAACGCTCCGAGTCGACCAGCGATCCTTTTTGCTGAACATGATCACCCAACACCTTGCGCAGTGCGGCGTGTAAAAGGTGTGTCGCGGAATGGTTATATTTAATATCCTGGCGGCGTTGTGTATCAATGCGTGCTGTCAACATCTGACCGACTTCAATTCGCCCATCCAGCATGGTTCCCAAATGTCCGTACACATCGTTGCCCTGCTTTTGTGTATCCTGCACGGCAAACTTTCCGGAGTCACTGGACAACAATCCACTGTCACCGATCTGACCGCCCGACTCGGCATAAAACGGTGTGAGATTGAGGATCACCATACCTGATTCACCGGCTTCAAGCGCTTTCGCAGTCTGCCCTTCCTTATATATAGCCAGGACCTCGCTTTCTCCTTCGACCTGGTCATATCCCGTGAAATCCGTAGCGGTCTTGATGTCGATGCTCTGTGAATAATCGACCGCAAACGATTTGCTGGCACGCGCCCGCTCACGTTGTTCCGTCATGGCCTGATCGAAACCGGCCTCATCTATCTGCAAACCCCGTTCACGTGCCACGTCAGCCGTCAGGTCTGCCGGAAAACCGTAGGTATCATAGAGTTTGAAAACGACATCGCCGGGAATTCGCTTGCCTTTTAATTGCTGAATCGCATCATCCAGAATCTGCATACCCTGGTCGAGGGTTTCTGCAAAGCGCTCTTCTTCCTGACGCAGCACGCGCTCGATCATGTCTTTATGCTGAGTCAGTTCCGAATAAGCCTCACCCATTTCCTTTTCCAGACTCGCCACCAGCTTGTGGAAAAACGGTTGCCGCATGCCCAGTTTGTGACCGTGCCGAATGGCACGACGGATTATCCGCCGCAGCACATAACCGCGCCCCTCATTCGACGGCACAACACCGTCGCTGATCAGGAAACAGCAGGAACGAATGTGATCGGCAATTACCTTGAGCGAGTTATTCGTCAGATCAGTGGTATCGGTCACCCTGGCCGCGTCGCGTATCAGGTGCTTAAACAGATCGATGCCATAATTACTGTGTACACCCTGCATCACCGCTGCCAGTCGTTCGAGACCCATGCCCGTATCCACGGACGGTTTCGGTAATGGTGTCAGCGTCCCCTGTTTGTCACGGTTGTACTGCATGAAAACCAGGTTCCAGATTTCGACATAGCGATCACCGTCTTCATCCGGTGTTCCCGGTGGACCACCGGGTACAGCCTCACCGTGATCATAAAAAATCTCGCTGCACGGACCACAGGGTCCGGTGTCGCCCATGGCCCAGAAGTTGTCGCTGACGTATTGTTTCGCGCCCGGCTTGTCACCAATGCGGGAAAAGCGCTGTTTGTCGATGCCAATTTCGTTGAGCCAGATATCGGCTGCTTCTTCGTCATCCTGGTAGACGGTGACCCAGAGACGTTCGGCAGGCAGTTTCATCACCTGGGTTAGAAATTCCCAGGCAAATCGAATCGCATCCTGTTTGAAATAGTCGCCAAAGCTGAAGTTACCCAGCATCTCAAAAAAAGTATGATGCCGTGCCGTGTAACCCACGTTTTCCAGGTCATTATGTTTACCACCGGCCCGTACGCAGCGCTGCGAACTGACCGCCCGGACATAGCTACGCTTGTCCAGTCCTAAAAAGACGTCCTTGAACTGGACCATCCCGGCATTGGTGAACAGCAGGGTCGGATCATTTCCCGGGACGAGTGAGCTGGATGGCACGATTTCATGACCCTGATCGGCAAAATAGGTCAGGAAAGCGGTTCGAATTTCGGCACTATTCATACTTCATCATTTGCATTCGGACGACAGCGAGGGATTATATATTACTTTTCTCGTGTGCATGGCGTTAGCGTCATTTCTCTTAAAATTCATATGGTTATTATACTCCCTCCGTGTAGCTGACAGTTTCTGACAATGTCGAACAATTGTTCGTTTGTTAACCCATTCGCCATGTTGTTTCATACACAGAACAGAATTATTCAAACAATTATTGGTGAGAGGGAACCGAAATGACAACAGCTACACGCTACATGACGAACGTAACCAAGTGGACAACCCTGGCAGGTGCCACCGTGGCCACCATGATTGGCACAATGATCGGTATCGGCTGGCTGGTGTTCCAGGTAATGGTTTATATGGTCCAGGGATGATGACGTGACGCTAATGGCGCAGGCGTATGACTGGCAGAATATCTTACCCCCCACATCCTGTCTGTCATAGGCCTGCTACGCCAGGGAGCGAATCAGGCGCTCTATCTTCACGTGACAGCATTCTTTGTTCGTTTCCGAACGTTTCTCAACAACCGCATCTGCCCCCACATTCTGCGCCTTGTAACGCTTAAACTGGGACACTTCTTCCAGCAACAGGACTATGTACAGCTTGTATTCGGCCCGGTGTTCGCGCAACAGGGCACATAACTGAAAACCATCCAGCAGTTTCATATTCTCGGCGAGCACAATCAGGTTCGGTTGCACGCTGTCGACCTGTATTAGCAACTCGTCGACACTGGCCGCCTCGACCACATTGAGGTTACTGTCACGCAAATGGCTGACAAGCCGCATCCTGTGCTGTTCATTCTCGTCCACGACGAGGGTAACCGGTTTCCATTCAATGTCATTCATACTTTCTGCGCTTTGCATATGTAACCTTTTAGGTAAGTGATACCTTTAAGTCCTTTCTACCAATTTTAAATCAAAAGGGTCTGGAGGTAAGTTGTCTGGCGCGAGTACTGACAGTGTTTGACAATGGAGGTTCTGACAGTCCGGCAAAATCTAGACCGAAACACTGTCAAACATTGTCAGGCGGATTTCAGGAAAGTTTACTGGCTAGACGAATGTTCGAATCGTCAGGATTAATAGGGGTAATGGGAAGCCGTAACTCGATAGAAGTGCCTACGTCCATTTTGCTGTCTATATGAATGGTGCCGCCGTGCCGTTCCAGCACAACTTTGACAAACGCCAGCCCAAGACCAAGACCCTGCATGCTGGCGTGCTGTGACTTTTCAACACGACGAAAACGATCCATGATGTAGGGAATGTCTTCTTTTGGAATACCAAACCCCTGATCACTGACGCGGCAAATAATCTTTTCGTCATCTTTACTAATATGCAGCGTTACAGTTGTTGAAGGTTTGCTGTACTTGATCGCATTTGAAAGTAAATTCATAAATGCACGCTCAAGCAATTGCGGATTGCCGATATAATCCAGTTGCGTCTCCACATAGTCACGACGCAACGTAATACTTCGAGCCTGCGCCTGATCCCAAACCTGATCAAGTGCATTGGCGGCGATTTCAACCAGATTGATTTCCGTAAACTCAACCTGCTCATTACCTTCCATTCTGGCAATCTGCACAAACTCTTCAGCTAACTGAATTGTACGCCAGGCATAGTTGGTGATTCGATCCAGGTTTGCTGCCAGTTCCTTTTCCTTGCCCGGTAACGCCATCAGTTCGGTCAGACCCAGAATAGAAGACAATGGCGAACGAATATCGTGCGACAGGAATGACAAGGCTTCCTTGCGACGGCGTTCACTCTCAACCAGGGAAGTGATATTCGAAACATTCACAACGACGGCGTCGTATTTATAATCTTCTCCCATATACATGGGCGAAACATTGACAAGTAAATCATATTTATCTGCCATGCGCGCCTGCACCTGTATCGGCTCACTGCTTTCATAAAATGCCCGGAACACTTCAGTCCAGCGATGGTTCTCCGTAAGGTGAACAGTTTTGAGAATCGGCATTATCCATTGGCCTGTCAGCTCACCACCATCAGCAAACATAATTCGTGCCTGCCGGTTACATAAAATGACCTGACCAAAGCTGTTAACAACCAGTACCGAGTCGGCCATCTGATCCAGCGTGGTCTCAATAAAAAGTTTCAGGTTTGTCAGCTGGCGGGTTGCTTCATGCACCATCTGGGTTCTGGCCTGAATCACTTCATAGGTATTCTGAGGTCGTTGCGGTGGAACGGGACGAATTTTTAATAACAGGCGGTTTAAGATACTGGTCTGACGTTTATCCGGCAGTTGTGGATGTAACCAGCGCACACCTATCAGGTTTGAACCATATTCCTGTCCCTGTCGAAACCAGTAACAATCTTCAGCATATTCCGTCCAGCGATCGACCGCCGGCTGAAAACGGCTGAATGCGGGTTCGTCACCCCAGGCATACAGTTTTTGCCCGTCTTCCTGATAAAACACCAGTCCACGCAACGGCATCCATTTACTGATGTATTCCAGGGCTATATCTGCATTGACATCAAAGTCACCGACTGGAATACCACGCTGACGGTTTAGCTGGGCGATTTCATTGTCCATGTAACGCATCGTAAACTCGAGACGTCGCCAGCCCCAGATGGGATAACTCAGTACAACCGTTAACAACACGGCAACCGGTGCAAACCACAGGTTATAGATTCTGAGCAGTAATGCGCTGATTAAAATGGTTAACGTTATTACAAACACGGCTGATAACCAGGCCAGGCGCGGACGAACACGAGGTAAAAACAACACCGGTAGTAAAGCCAGCACGATGCTCAATACATAACGCCAGCCTGCTGACAAATCATTGATCATGATGTTCTGTCGTAACCCGGCAAAAGCCGTGGCGTTAATCTCCACACCCGGCATGGCACGACTGAGGCCCGATACCGGTGTCGGCAGTGCATCACCCAGTCCGGTGGCGGGTAGACCGACGAAGACCACCTGGTTATTAAATAACCGGGGTGAGTAGTCGCCTTTTAACACCTGTGCATATGAGATTGCAGCGAAATGGCCCGGTGGTCCATAAAACGGAATCTTGACGTGGTAATCGCGTACCCAGGTTTGCTGACCGGCTTCGTCTGATTCATTAACACGACGCGCACCTGGCAAGGTTTTCAGGCTGTCAGGTTGAATAAACCGAAGTGTTGTTACACTCAATGCCGGCCAGTGTGGCGCGCCAAGCCCTTCCCTGAGAAAAAGACTTCGCGCAATCCCATCCGGATCAAGTTCGACATGAACATGTCCCAGGCCAGCGCTTTTTTCAACCAGTTCTGTTAATGGCAGTGTTTCTCGCAACACACTTCCCAGCCTGCCCTGCTCAACCAGTACAGGCAGAATCACACGGCCGCTCTCAGCCACCGCTTTTTTTAGTGCCTTGTCATCTTCCGGGTGTCGCCAGTCCGGCTCGGCAAAAATGATGTCCATGGCAATAACTCTGGCACCTTCACGACTTAACCGGCTAATCAGGTGTGCATGAGTATCGCGCCGCCAGGGCCATCTGCCCAGTTCTTTCAGGCTGGCTTCATCAATGGCGACGATAATGACATCATCAGGGGGTGAGCGTGTGAATAAGCGTTGTTGTGCATCATAAACTAACTGATCCCAACGCCAGAACAGATCACTGGCAATCAGGCTGACACAGATGACAACCAGCCACAGGGCAAACTTGATGATTTCTGTAAGACTTGCGTGTCTGGTTGCCGCCATGAATACATTCTTTTAATTACAGGGCAAGTATCACCAAAAGCGCACCGAAAAAATACAGGATACCATGGCTTTCCGGCTGTGCTGTTACGACAGGACTGAACTCACCTTGTTCATGCAATTCCGATTCCGCTCGAATTCGAAAATAGTAGGTATCGCGCTCGTTTTCCAGATCAATCACTGCGGTTGTTTCCTGAGTCTGCTCGTCAAGCAGCAAGTCAGTGAATGCCTCGTCACCGGCTATCTGAACATGATACACCTGGGCCTGTTGCAACGGCTTCCAGGCAAACGAGATTTGCCTGTCCGTTATGACGGGCTCGTGTATCTCTGGCGACAACAGCGACGGTCCCAGTCGCGTATCGACGGTCATCCTGGCGGTGGCATTAATCCCTTCCAGACCCAGTTCATCAATACCACGTACTTTTATTATGTACGTCCCATCAGCCAGGCTAACTAAATTCAAACGGGTATCATCGACCAGGGCAGTGTAAACCTGCTCCTGTTTTTCGGTATCAGCAACAACCAGAACACGATAAGCCTTCGCCCTTGCCAACGCCTGCCATTGAATCTGTGTCGGGAATTTACGAATGGTTGCAGACAGATCATCAAGCTGTGGCGGGTCCAGGAGTTTCACCGGGGGCTTGGGCTTTTTGCCTGCTTCCGTCAGAGTACCGTAACGTTCTTTGACCGATTCACTGGCCTTTTCATTCGCTACATCAACCCGGCCTTCCAGCACCTCGGCACGCATCAGGTTCGTTTCGGCGTCTGCATTGACGCGGTACTGGGTTCCCCGCACAGCAGCAACCGCAGCCGGTGTGATAATTTCATAGCGTGAGCCGGATTTTTCCAGTGGAATGACTCGCGTCTCAATCCTGCCACGTTGCAGACGTAACCGCGTATCCACCATACCGGTGCGTTTATACGCACTGAGCGAGTCAAAAATGATGGTAGTACCAGATTGCAGGAGCAATGTCGAACCATCTGCAAAGCGCAGACTGGCATTTCCGTCCTGACTTTGAACCGTATCGCCAACCAGTAATTCGTCACCGGCTTTCAATCCCTGGCTGGTGCCATCTGCCCTGATCACGCTGACATCACCATTAACGAAAATTACGTCCACCGCTTCGGGCGGATATTTAAGCCAGGCAACCGGGATACGAAGTCTTATACCGGGTCGCAGATAAGTGGGTAAATTGACTCGGTTGTATTCCTTGAGTCGTTTCCAGTAATTGACCGATTTGAGATGTGTTTTACTGATATCCCAGAGCGTATCACCGGGACGTGTTGTATAAATCCAGTCCCGCGCCATGACTGGTCCACTCAAGAACAGAACCAGCAGCGTACCAACCAGAATAAATCCGGATTTTATTTTCATGTTCCCGCCCCATTAGCTATTTATTATCAAGCCTTCAGGCCTGATTGACCTGCTCGAGGCGATATCCGTAACCGTAAATGGAAACCAGACGCCAACCGCGCTCAGGTGCAATTTTCATTTTCTGTCTAATAGCGCTGACATGTGTATCGACGGTACGAGTATTGAGTTCCGCGTTCTGACCCCAGACACTTTCCATGATATGGCCACGACTCAATAATCGGCCCGGGTTACGAAACAGAAACAGGGCCAGATCGAATTCTTTGCGAGTGAGTTGAATGGATTCGTTGTCAAAGTTTACCTGTAATTCAACGGAATCCATTTTATAGGGTTCCGTATTCACCCGGGTTTGATCCGTTTCCAGGTTACCGAAACGTCTGCCTAATGCTGTCAGTCTTGCCAGCATCTCGTTTCGTTTAACCGGTTTGACCATGTAATCATCAGCGCCTGCGCGTAATGCATACACAATGTCACTCTCTTCATCCCTGTTAGTGGCAAACAAAACAGGCATAGGCCAGTCGAGCTGTTTACGCATCTGTAACAGTACTTCCGCACCGGAAAGATCAGGCAATTCCCAATCCAGGATCGCAAGGTCAAAACTTTCCCGACCCAGCGCTTTGATGAAATCCTTGCCTGTCTGGTAGAACTTGCAATTGTGACCTTCTTCATCGAGCCAGTGTTCATAAAGCTGGCTCACTGCCACATCATCCTCGAGAATCGCGATACGCAAAATTCACACCCCAATTTCCATTTTGTACTTTCAGTACAGTATAGTGATACACCCAGTTGATGACAATTCCGGAGCAGTTCTTAATGTGACACTGCCCCGGAATTTGCCCATTTTTAGTGCCTATTGCTGAATACGTAACTCAACACGGCGATTCGCAGCGCGACCTGCGGCAGTGTCGTTACTGGCGACCGGTTCATCCTCGCCGTAACCACGTGCACTCAGGTTTTCTGCCTTTACACCCTTGCTGATCAGGTAAGCACGGACTGTATTGGCCCGTTGTCCCGACAGTTGACGGTTGTATGCCGCTGCACCCTGTGAGTCAGTATGTCCAGCCACTTCCACCTTGATGTCACCGCGTTTTTTCAATGCCACAGCAGCGGAATCAAGAATAGCCGTTGATGATGCGGTCAGCTTGGCCGAATTGGTTTTGAAATTCACACCCTTGAGGACAATCACTTCACAACCGTTCGGATCGACTGTAATGCCTTTGGCTGTACCCGGACAACGATCCCGTGAATCGATCACACCATCACCATCACTGTCCATTACAGCAGGTTTGGAAGGTGCTTTTTTGGCAACCACAGGGGCAGCAGTAGCCACTGCCGCAGGTTTTGCGGTCTTACCACCAAACGGAATCTTTAACGAGACACCAACCAGCCAGTCACCAAAACGGCTCTGTCCGGCGATACTCTCGTCATCATCATCCAGGCGATAACGAATATCGCCGCGCAGACCCATTCCGTTGTCGCTCAGACGCTTCTCAGCACCCAGCCCGACATTTAACGCCAGGTTGGTGCTACTGCCGGAACCGGCATCCGTCCGTAACAGACCGCCGCCAATGACCGCATAAGGTGCAAAACGGCTGGTATCACGATTGAAGTAGTACAGGCCATCGACAATGATACCTTTCTGGTCAAACTCATTACTGCCATTGGAAAAATCAAGCTTGTCCATGACGAAGCTGCCTTCGATATTCCAGCGTTGATTCAACTGTTTGCCAACACTCAGTACCAGACCAAGTTCATCATCCGCGTTTCGATCGCTATCGGTGATGATGTAGTTGATACCTGGTGCAACATACCACTCGCCATCGTTAGCCAGTACATGGGTACCCATCAGGCCCATTGATACTGCAGTGGCGATTTGCATTTTCTTTAAAGTTTTCATCAGATTCACTCCCGTTAATTACAAAGTTAATTTATTCGTGTCTCAGTCCTTGTCGTCTTTCTTGTCATCCTTGTCTTTTTTGGACTTCTTGTCCTTTTCGTCTTTCTTGTCTTTTTTGCTGTCCTTGTCTTTTTTGGATTTCTTGTCTTTGTCGTCTTTGGACTTTTTGTCCTTCTTGTCTTTCTTATCCTTTTTCTTGCCGTCTTTATCGTCTTTGGCTTTCTTTTCGTCGCTCTTGCCGCCTTTCTTTTCGGCGCGTTTACCCTTGGCACGACAATAGCCTTTTACTTTGGCTCCGTCGCTCTTGCGATAACCTTCCACCCAGGTGCAATTGTCATCCGCTTTACACTGCGTCTTGTTTGCACTCTGGCAGCTTGAATCGGCCAGCGTCGTTCCACTCAGTACCAACAGACCTGCGAAGACAGAAACAATGATCGTGTTTTTCATGTTGTACCCCTCCTGAATTTTTTTGACAGGCGTTTTATATACCAAACGATGCGGGGAAATAAGATTTCAAATGTCAGATAGTGTCATTTGTGATTGTTATTACTAAAGAAAAAGCGATATTGCTCAGGGGTTGAGCAGGAATGTCAGAGACTGTCAGGTGATGAATATTTAATGATGTGTGTTTATGGTTGCTAGTCGATGAAATCTGTTTCACAAAGTACGCGATTTATCTGTTCATGGGTAAAACCACGATATTCGAGAAAACGTACCTGGCGCAGGCGTTCCTTCAGTTCATCCGGTATTTCATCACCGAATTTTTTTTGACGCACCTGCATGGCTTTTTCCAGCCATGCCGTGTTGTTGGCATCAAGATAATCATCGATCAGTGTTGCATCGATGTTGTGTTGCTGTAGCTCGCGTCGAATACGTTGCGGTCCCTGCCCCCGCTCACGATGACTATTGATAAAGTTCTCAACAAAACGGGTTTCACTTTGCAGGTTTTGCACCGCCAGTTGCGCGATCGCCTCTTCGACAAGATCGTCAGCGTGGCCTTTTTGCCGCAACTTGCGACGCAGTTCCTGCTGGCTGTGCTCGCGGGTCGCCAGCAATCGCATGGCGCCCGCCAGCACGTCTTTCAGCGCCTCATTCATCAGGCTTCAGCTGCCTCATCAGCCGCTTCGTCTTCCAGTGACTTGTCGATGGGAACGACGTTATTGGCTGTTTGCGGTAACAACTCGGCCCGAATACGTGCCTCGATCTCGGCAGCCATCTCCGGGTTCTCTTTCAGGAAATTGCGCACGTTATCCTTACCCTGTCCGATGCGGTCGCCATTGTAGCTGTACCAGGCACCGGCTTTATCAATGATGTCCATTTTCACACCGACATCAATGATCTCACCCTGACGTGAAATGCCTTCATTATAAAGAATATCGAATTCGGCCTGCTTGAACGGCGGTGCGACCTTGTTCTTGACCACCTTGACCCGGGTTTCATTACCCACGACTTCATCGCCACGCTTGATGGCACCGATTCGACGAATATCCAGACGCACTGATGAATAGAACTTCAGCGCATTACCACCGGTGGTGGTTTCAGGGTTACCGAACATCACACCGATCTTCATACGAATCTGGTTGATGAAAATCACCAGCGTGTTGGAACGTTTGATATTGGCGGTCAGTTTACGCAGGGCCTGTGACATCAGGCGCGCCTGCAGACCCATGTGTGAATCACCCATGTCGCCTTCGATTTCCGCCTTGGGAGTCAGGGCCGCCACCGAGTCGACCACCACCACGTCCACGGCACTGGAGCGGACCAGCATATCGGTGATTTCCAGGGCCTGTTCACCAGTGTCCGGTTGCGAGACCAGCAGGTCATCCACGTTGACGCCCAGCTTTTCGGCGTATTGCGGGTCCAGGGCATGTTCCGCATCGATAAAGGCGGCGGTGCCCCCGGCCTTCTGGCATTCGGCAATCACCTGCAGGGTCAGCGTTGTTTTACCGGACGATTCCGGTCCGTAAATTTCGACCACGCGGCCCTTGGGCAAACCGCCAATTCCCAGCGCCACGTCCAGCCCCAGCGAGCCGGTCGAGATCGCCTCGATATCGCGCGGCGCCTCGTTGTCGCCCATGCGCATTACCGAGCCCTTACCAAATTGCTTTTCTATCTGACCCAGTGCGGCACTGAGCGCCTTTTTCTTGTCGTCATTTCCGGTTGCCATAACGTGCTTCCTCTTTGTTTTTTTGCTCCGATGGACGAACTCTAGCGAATACATTCCCCTATGTCAATATTTTTTACCACCTATGTATTTTATATTACCTGATAGATATTATTGAGGTCCTGCGCTCTCCGACCTATAATCTACTGAACTATCAAGGGGTTAGTTTGTGGTGGGTAAAACAAGAATGAAGCTGGACGTCAAATGGGCGACCCGGCAGCGTCTGGAATACATCGAAATCATGGCCTATTACACCGGCATTGTGAGCCGATCCGATGTCGCTGAAGCCTTTGGCCTATCCGATGCCGCCGCCACCAAGGACCTCAAGCTCTACAATGACCTGGTCCCGGGCAATCTCCAGTATCAGCACAGCGTGTTTGGCTTTGTGCCGGCACAGGACTTTGCGGAACAGTTCGCTGATCTATCCCCCGCCCGGATCCTGCCCATGATGGCGCGCAACCTGGCCGTGGCCGGTGGCCCCTATGGCGAAGAACCGGTTTACGGCCTGACCATGGAAGAACTGCCGCTACCGGTACGGCTGCCGGAGAAGGCCATCGTGTCCCAGATAACACGTGCCATTCGCCGCCATCACCGACTGCTGGTCAGTTACCGGTCACTCACTCCGCAGGAACCCACGCGACAGCGCATTCTGGAACCACATTCCCTGGTGAATAGCGGCTTACGCTGGCATGTGCGGGCCTATAACGAAGAACACTACGATTTTCGCGACTACGTCCTGTCGCGTTTTACAGCGGCGCAATGCCTGGATGAACTGGCGGAATCGAGCATGCAATACGACGACGACTGGATGGAACAGGTGACGCTCAAACTCTGCCCGCATCCCGGGCTGGATGCGCCACGTCGTGACAGCCTGGTACTGGACTACGCAGCACCGGATGGTGTCATCGAAATTCCGGTGCGTCGTGCCCTGATTGGCTATGTGCTGCAACGCATGATGGTGGACACCACACGCGACCACTCTTTAAATCCGCATGCCTATCAACTGGCACTGGTGAATCGCGATGAAATCGAACCGTTTGCCGGCTGGGCCTTTCAGTGATTCTGTAGTGACCAGCGCTGCACAACCTGGTACTCGCTGCCACGCTGGCTGGTAACAGACTCGACCAGCACAAAATCATTCACCTGCCAGCGAACCGGACTGATTGTTTTTAATGTCGGCGCCTGTGTTGCCTTGCGCAGTATGGTCAGGTGCGGCACATAATCCACATGCTCCGGCTGATAACCGCAGGGATGCAATGCCCGATTCAGGTCCTGCACCAGTTGAATCAGCGCACCGGGCGTGGCATCGGTTCCCACCCAGACCACCCGAGGCCGTGACCAGTAACCCAGTGTCGATAAGGTCAGCGCAAATGGCTCAGCGCGAATCTGTCCGGCCTGTTGCATCGCACAATCATAAACCTGTTGCGAAACATTACCGAGGAATGCCAGTGTGATATGCCAGTTGCGGCGCGGTACACGGCGTGGTCCCTTTTTTTTATACAGGGGTGAGAGCTGCTGCTCGAGCTGATCACGCACCGTATCGTTCGGCCACAGGGCCAGGAATATTCGACGCGTTCGCTGGGCTGCTTTGTCGTCAGGCATTCAGCAAATTCAATACACCGTGCAGGCTGAACGCACAGGCCTGGCGCCGTACGGCTTCACGATTGCCATCAAACTGCCGGGACTCGGTGCTGATTTGATGATCATCAGCCCAGCCAAACCAGACCAGCCCAACCGGTTTCGCCTTTGACCCGCCAGCAGGCCCGGCGATACCCGTTATCGACAGGGCGATATTGGCATGACTGTGATGTAACGCTCCCTCAACCATGGCCTTAACCACCGCTTCACTCACGGCACCGTGTTGTTCGATAAGCGCTGCAGGTACATTGAGCAGATCTGTCTTGGATTGATTGGTGTAGGTGATAAAACCCCGGTCGTACCAGCTTGAACTGCCACTGATGTCGGTCAGGATTTTACCCACCCAGCCACCGGTACAGGATTCCGCTGTCACCAGCGACAAATGCTGACCATGCAGGACATCGCCCACCCGCGCGGCGAGTAATTGCAGGTCTTTATCAGTCGGTATCGCCATTAAATTCAGGTCAAGATTTTCAAACAGTAACCGTATACATCTTCATGCAGATC
The DNA here is from genome assembly GCA_937967995.1 of uncultured Gammaproteobacteria bacterium. Classification (GTDB taxonomy): domain Bacteria; phylum Pseudomonadota; class Gammaproteobacteria; order UBA6429; family Thiohalophilaceae; genus CALBTB01. The sequence goes on along the minus strand of CALBTB010000006.1, from coordinate 242,272 downwards.
AGCTCGACACACAACCTGCCTGTTAGTGTGGGCAATCACCTGCCGCAACCGCAGCGAGCTCGCCATCAACACACGGGGACAGCCAGCGCTGTCTCCAGCCCATCTGAGGTCAGCACACCTGTCGATATTCAGCGTCTGCAGCCAACCAGGCGAACCGCATCGTTATATGAACAATCTTTATCGCACCGCGGTGAACAGGCACGGCGGACCTATCAGGATGTGGCGTTAATCGGGGAACTGCTGGTGAACCGGCTGGACGTAACAGCCTGAACCAACAATTATTCGTAAGTTTCACGAATCACAGCACCAATTTCATAACCGTTTCCACGGCGCTGCTTTTCCATTCTTACTACCTGTACTCGCGCATGAAGGGGCGGTGTCAGATCATTTCCCGGTTCGACTCGAATCTCCAGTTCCGAGTTGAGGGGTACACCTTTTTCTGCAATGAACATCATACCGCGACCACTGATGTTCTCCAGTTGCCCGATCTCATCTTCTTCGATCTCGGTATCGATCATTTTATAATGGATATGACATTCGACTTTGACGCGTTTATAACTACGCTTCTCGGTATAGTCTGACATGCGTTCCTCCGCTGGGGGGCTTCTACCTACTTGTTAGCAAACCGGGCATAATAAGGCAAGCATTTGTTTATTCTGATAAACTCTGCGCAATGCCCAAGGTCACAACAGCACCTGATCATACCCCAATGATGCAGCAATATCTGCGCATCAAGGCCCAGCACCCCGACAAGCTTTTATTTTACCGCATGGGCGATTTCTATGAATTATTCTATGACGATGCACGCCGCGCCGCGGATCTGCTGGACATCACACTGACCCGGCGCGGACAGTCTGCCGGTGAACCGATTCCTATGGCCGGTGTGCCATACCATGCAGCGGACAGCTACCTGGCACGACTGATGAAGCTGGGTGAATCCGTCGCTATCTGTGAACAAATCGGCGATCCCGCAAAATCAAAAGGTCCCGTGGAACGCAAGGTCGTGCGTATCGTCACACCGGGCACGATCACCGATGAGGCCCTGCTGCAGGATCAACGCGATAACCTGCTGGTTAGCCTTGTTCGTTCCCGGTCACTTACTGGCCTGGCCGTACTGGATATGGGCAGTGGTCGTTTTCACGCAAGTGAATTAACCGACAGTGATAGCCTGCATGCCGAACTGGAAAGGCTGCAACCGGCCGAAGTCATCGTGGATGAATCGATCAGTTTTGATCCCGTGTTACGTCGCTATGGAAAGTGGACGGCCTGTCCGCCCTGGTATTTCGAATCGAGTACCGCTACCCGGCAATTGCAACAACAGTTTTCGGTTCGCGATCTGGCCGGTCTGGGACTGAAAACGCTGCCTGTTGCCAGCCGTGCTGCCGGTGCCCTGTTGCAGTACGTGCAGGACACACAGTGCGATCATGTACCGCATATCCAGAATATCAAAGCCGAGCAACCCGATGACTACCTCGTGCTGGATGCGGATACACGGCGTAACCTGGAAATTGAAATCAGCATTTCCGGTAATCGTAAACATTCGCTTTGCAACATGATGGATAAAACCAGTACGGCCATGGGCAGTCGTATGTTGCACCGCTGGATCAAACGACCACTGCGCGAACAGGCAAAAATTATTCAACGCCAGCAGTCTGTTCAGGCCCTGCTGAATGATTACCGTTATGAACCCATTCAGGAGATGATGCGCGGTATCGGCGATCTCGAACGCATTCTTGCCCGCATCGCACTGCGTTCGGCACGTCCACGTGATCTGACACAATTACGACATGCACTTCAGCAACTCCCCGCCATACAACAGTCGCTGCATTCAATGAATGAAGTTGTGTTGAGTGACATGCAGAATCACATTCGAGATTTTCCCGAACTGACAGATTTGCTAAACAAAGCGATCATCGACGAACCACCACAGTTGATTCGGGACGGTGGCGTGATTGCACCCGGCTACGATACAGAACTGGATGAACTACGAAGTTTACGTGACAACGTTGGCGACACACTCACGGCCATGGAACAACAGGAACGTGAAAACAGTAAAATTGCCAATCTGCGTATCGGCTTTAACCGTGTGCATGGCTACTATATCGAAGTCTCTCGCGCGCAATCGCAACACGTGCCGGAACACTATCAACGCCGTCAGACACTCAAAAGTACCGAACGTTACATTACACCGGAACTCAAGGAGATCGAGGAAAAAGTGTTAAGCGCCGGCGAACGATCCCTGGCGCGCGAAAAAGCCCTGTATGAAGCCTTGCTGACCACGCTCAATGATCACCTGGCCGATTTGCAGTCCACCACGTCAGCACTGGCAAAGCTGGATGTGTTATGTAATCTGGCCGAACGGGCCGACACGTTAAATTTACGGCCACCGACATTAGTCGGCGACGATGTCATCGAGATTGAGGCCGGGCGTCATCTGGTTATCGAACACTCCCTTGAAGAAAGCTTCACCCCCAACGACCTGTTACTGGACTCCGCACGGCAAATGCTGATTATTACCGGGCCAAATATGGGCGGTAAATCCACCTACATGCGACAGGCCGCGCTGATCGTCCTGCTGGCGCATACCGGCAGTTTTGTCCCCGCCATGCAGGCCCGCATTGGTCCGGTGGATCGTATTTTTACCCGCATCGGTGCTTCGGATGATATCAGCAGCGGTCGTTCCACTTTCATGGTCGAAATGACGGAAACCGCCAACATATTACGCAATGCCACTCGCCACAGCCTCGTGCTGCTGGATGAAATCGGCCGCGGCACCAGCACGTTTGATGGCCTGTCACTGGCCTGGGCTTGTGCACAAACACTGGCAACAGAAAACCAGGCCTACACGCTGTTCGCCACCCACTACTTTGAACTGACCGCTTTGGCCGAAATTATTTCGACCATTCACAATGTGCATTTCGATGCCATTGAACGGGACAACCAGCTCATTTTTCAGCATACCGTCAAACCGGGCAGCATCAATGACAGCTATGGTCTGCAGGTCGCGGCGCTGGCCGGCGTGCCGCAACACGTCATCCAGCAGGCCCGGCACAAGCTTCAGGAACTCGAAGCACAACGCCCGATCAGTCAAACCGATCCACAGCCCCCCGCCAACTCTCCTGAGCCGCATCCGCTGGTACAGGCATTAAAGGACATCGACCCGGAAAACCTGACGCCGAAACAGGCACTGGACCTGATATTCCAGCTCAAAAAACGCACCACAACCTGATTTCACTCGAAAAATTTACCGCGAGCCATTACCATAGGCGGCGCTGAAAGTTGTCATTCATCAGGAGAACATCATGACGTACGTAGTCACCGAGAATTGTATCAAGTGCAAATACACCGACTGTGTCGAGGTATGCCCGGTGGATTGTTTTCATGAAGGCCCGAATTTCCTGGTGATCGATCCGGATGAATGTATTGACTGCACCTTATGCGAGCCGGAATGCCCGGCCGAGGCCATTTTTGCCGAGGACGACCTGCCTGAAGAAATGCAGGAGTACCTGGCGCTTAACGAAGAGTTGTCCAGAGAATGGCCGATTATCACGGAAATGAAACCGGCCCCCGACGATGCCAAGGAATGGGACGGCGTCAAAGACAAACTCAAATATCTGGAACGCTGATCGCAGCTGTATAATTTCGGGCTATGGATAAGCGCACGCGTATTCATTGCCTGGATTACTCGGAGCCCGCTCTACGGCGTGTTGCCGAATTTCTCATCGACCATAGTCCTGACCTGCCGGACCTGTCCGGTATTTCCCTGGTCGTCCGTGATTCCGATATTGCCCCGGCATTTCGCCGTGCCCTGCTCGACGTTGGCGCACAACGGGGTGTCACCGCCCTGCTGGGGACAACGATTCAGTCCTTAGCCGAGTGGTTACAACCTTTTTATAACACTACCCAACGTCCCTGTTCCGAACAGGATCGCCTGCTGGTTCTGGTCGAGGCATTACAGAACTCACGCCTGCTTGGTCAGGCCAATCCGTGGAACCTGGCCGAAAGTTTACTCAGACTGTTTGATGAACTGACGCTCAATCATGTTCGCATCAGCGATGATCCGGGTGAGTTTGAATCCCGGCTCGCCGGGTTGTACCAGATTTCCGGTACGCCACCGGCCGGACTACAGTTCGAAGCACAATTAATCCACCAGTTATGGCATGCCTGGCATGAACAACTGCACGCACAAAACATGCTGGATCCGGTCACGGCGCAACTCAGTGCCATGCAAAATGCGTTAACCAAGCTGGATACGTTCAAACAAATTCATTTCATTGGTATTGAACCGGTTTACCGGTCCCAGATTGACTGGTTAAACCAGTGCCTGGCACAACCCGATGTTCATCTCTGGTGGCAGGGTATTCCCGATCCATCGGCCAGCCTGGTTAACACGGCATTAGATGAATTGTACGCAGCCGTGGAGATGACACGAGATAAACCGAGTCCCGCTACGGCCTATCATCAGACACTAAGCAGGATGTTTGATGACAGTGAACCACTGCTCGACAGGGCGAAACAATGCGCGCAACAGTTTCCGAACAGTGCCCTGCAGGACCGCATCCGTATATTCAGCGCCAGCCATGCCGAACACGAGGCGCATGCCATCGAGTTTCAGATTCGCCGCTGGTTGCACGAAGGCAAACAATCGATCGGCGTTGTCACGGAAAACCGCTTGCAGGCGCGACGCCTGCGCGCATTGCTGGAACGGGCCGGCATTAACCTGCAGGACACCACCGGCTGGGCGCTTTCCACCACCCGTGCCGCCGCGACACTGGAATCCTTATTGCTGTGTATCGAAGAGGATTTCCAGAAAGACGCCCTGCTGGATTTACTCAAGTCGCCCTTTTTATTACCGGGTGACGAAATCGAATCCAGAATGCAGCTTGTCTATCGGCTTGAGCACGACATTATTCGCAATGAAAGTATTACCGCATCACTGCAACGTTATCAGTCAGCACTACAGCATCGTTATGATCGTCTGCATGAATTGTGGCAGGTGTCACCCCAGCCATTGATTGACCTGTTAAATAAGCTCAATAACGCCACTCACGAATTACGTCATACCTGCCTGAACCAGCGGCAACGTTTATCGGTCTGCCTGTCTGCATTTAATGAAGCGTTGAATGAACTGGGCCTGACAGACAGTCTGAGCAACGATGCGGCCGGCTACCAGATCTTACAGATCCTGGACGAGATGAAAACAGCCGCCACGAAACAGGACCTGTTAATGAACTGGTCGGGCTTTCGTAGCTGGCTGGGCAGAAACCTGGAACAGCATTATTTCACGCCGACGGAAACCGGCAGCCCTGTGCAGTTATTCAATCTTGCCCAGTCCGCCTTTCATCAGTTCGATGCCATCGTGATTGCCAATCTGGAAATAGACAGTTGTCCCGGCACCATGCCGATCACACCATTTTTCAATTCGACAGTGCGTAAACAACTGCAGTTACCGGACAATCAGCAGTTTCGGGCATCGCGACTACGACACTTTCATCGCTTGTTACACAGCGCCGATGACATTCTGTTGACGCACCGCCGTGAACAGGATGCTGAATTAATTATTGCCAGTCCGTGGTTATCCGCCATACAGGGTTTCCATAAACTGGCCTATCAAAATGACCTGCAGGACAACACACTGGCCGCCATGCTGTTGAACCCCGATGCCGTCATGATAACCGATAGCGATCCAATCTTGCCTGAGCAACAGGTGCGCCCTGCCCCGGTTGTTCAGCCTGACATGCTCGACAACACATTCAGCGCCAGCAGTTATCAGCAATTACTGGACTGCCCTTACCAGTTTTATGCGGCGCGTTATCTTAAACTCAGTGCACCGGAAGAAATTCGGGAATTATTATCCAAACGGGAATTCGGTGAACGCATTCATCAATGTCTGCAGGCCTTTCATAGTAACGTGTCATCGTTACCCGGCCCGTTTGAACAACCTGTCACAGAACATAACCGTGCTGAAGCCATCACCCTGATGCAACAGATTGCAAAGCAGGTATTTGCCGACGACATCGCTGACAACTACCTGCATCGCGGCTGGTATCACATCTGGCTGGGTATCATTCCGGACTATGTGGAGTGGCAGATCAGGCAGCAACAGTCCAGTCGGGTCAGTGCAACGGAAGTGGAAATGGAACAACCGCTCGGTGAAAGTCTTCACATCAAGGGGCGCATCGATCGCATCGATACCTCGGCAAACACACCGGGGCAAATTCTGATTGATTATAAAACCGGCCAGATCCCCACTAAAAAGGAAATTAGCGCGGCAGAAAAAATACAGTTACCGTTTTACGCGCTGTTATGTACCGAACAGACCAAAGTCGAGCGGGTTTTTTATTTACCGGTTGGTCGTGCCGGTGAGGTAGAGGAAAAATTTCCTGTCGCTGAAGACACACTGCGGACACTGAGTCACGACATTGCGCAACGTCTGCTGGACATCGTCACGCAGATACATAACGGGCAGACTTTACCGGCGTGGGAAAATCCGGATGTTTGCCGGTACTGTGACATGATTAACCTGTGCAGGTGTGGCACATGGCAATAATTTACTGGAAAAAAGAAAGCGATTCATATGAATCGCTTCTGTTAATTTCCTTTCAGGCCATCCTGCCCGCTATTATCTCCAAGCAGATGTTCTGTGTTGCGTCCTTTCGGCATCCTGCCGCTGCTTTCAAATCCCTGGTTGATTTCCATCGGGGCCATCCTGCCCGGTTCACGTATCCCTGTGTAGTTCAACCCTGTTCAGGCTGTAGCAAAGATCATAACAAGTTTACTTTGACAATTTGGTTACAGTCTGTGTCAGTGTTAACACCTTTGCGAACTATTTCACACATCTTTACAAAGCAGGGAACAAAACGGCAAGCTCATGGCTGATTCACAACGACATCCGCAATACTGTTCCGTGCATGCCGCTGCTGGTAGCGGTAAAACCTATTTACTGGTCAGCCGGTTAATCCGACTGCTGTTACTGGGTGCCGAACCCGGCAGTATTCTGGCCATTACCTTTACCCGAAAAGCTGCCGCCGAAATGCAACAACGACTGTTACAGCGTATTCACGCGTTGAGTATCGGTTCCGACGACTGGCTGGCCGAACAACTGGTTGCACTGGATATTGAGGCCAGTGCAGAGCAACAGCAAATGGCGCGCGGCCTGTATGAAAAACTGTTACATACCAGCCAGCCGGTCAGAACCACGACGTTTCACGCCTTTTGTCAGGATTTGCTGCGACGCTTTCCCATGGAAGCCGATATTCCACCCGGGTTTGAATTAACCGAACGTATTGGTGAACTGCTGGACGAAGCCTGGTCTGCGTTTGCCAACGAACTGACATTGAATGACACCTCTGACACGGCACAACAAATGGATGTACTGCTCGCTACACTGGGAATGACCACAACGCGCCGCCTGCTGGACAGTTTTATTCATCATCGCAGCGAGTGGTGGGCCCTGCAGGATTCGGCACAAACATCGTTCAGCGTACTGTTTGATACACTGGCGGCTGAATGTGTCGATGACCCTGCAACGCAATTACTGTCGAATAAACAGGCTCTGGATCAATGTGAACAGTTCATGTCCCTGCTGCAGCAACATGCGACCAAAACCAACCAGCAATTTGCCGACCAGGTTGCACAGGTTCTCAACACACAGTCTGATAACCAGTCGCGCTTCAACCTGCTGTGGAATGTCTTCTTTACCAGGGCCAATGAGGCACGTGCACGAAAACATAACGCCACGCTGGTCAAAAAACTGGGCAGTGACGGTGCTGACAGGCTGATTGAGTTACACCATGCATTTTGCGACCGGTTGATCACGGTACGACAACAACAGCATGCCCGCGACTCACTGATATTAAGCCAGGCCTGGATGGCAGCCGGTGCACGCTACCTGGAACACTTTCAGACCATCAAACGGCAAAAGCGTGTTCTGGATTTCAACGACCTGGAATGGCAAAGCTACCGGCTGTTAAACAAGGTCGACCATACCGACTGGGTACAGTACAAACTGGATCAGCGCATCGACCATTTACTGGTCGATGAATTCCAGGACACCAACCCGATTCAGTGGAACCTGCTGTTACCGTTGTTAAATGAAATGGCGGCGGGTGAAAACCTGAATCGACAACGCAGTGTCCTGTTTGTCGGTGACAGCAAACAATCCATCTATCGTTTTCGGCGTGCGGAACCGCGCCTGTTTGACACGGCAACCGACTGGTTACAGCAAAAGCTCGACGCGCAGCAACAGTATCTCAGCAAATCGTATCGTTCTTCGCCCGCCATTATCGAGTTTGTGAATCGCCTGTTTCAGGATAATGATCAATACGCCCTGCCTGACTTTCAGGAACACGATACCCAGTTACAGGATTTGTGGGGCGCCGTTACATTACTGCCCCTGATCGACAGTCAAAAACAATCGGACCTGCCGTATCTACGTAACCCGCTGCTTGAACCGCGACAGCAAAACGACGCCGCTCACCTGGACGAAGCACGCCTGGTCGCCACAACCATACAGGATCTGATCGATCGCCGGGTGGTGATTCGTGATCATGATCAATCACGCCATATAACCTATAGCGACATCATGTTGCTGTTTCGAAATCGTACGCATGCAGCGGATTATGAACGCGCGTTACGCGAAGCGCACATTCCCTACCTGGGGACCGAACGCGGCACACTCCTCGACAGCCTGGAAGTCCGCGATATGGTGAACCTGTTACAGTGGCTGATCACACCTTTTAATAATCTGGCATTGGCCGGCATTTTACGTTCTCCACTGTTTGCCATCAGTGATGCGGATCTGCAGCGCTTTGCAACCAGGCAGCACTGGTATACACATTTGCTGGACATTGCGCCGCAGTTTGACGCAACACATCCCGTCGCGCGCGCCGCGCGTTACCTGCCCGGCTGGATTGAACTGGCACAGCGATTACCGGTGCATGACCTGCTGGATCATATTTACAGCGAGGCCAACGTACTGGCACGTTACCGGGCCAATTACCCGCCACACCTGCAATCCCGTGTCAGTGCCAACCTGATTCGCTTCATCGAACTGGCGCTGGAAAATGACAGTGGCCGCTATCCCAGCCTGACCCGTTTTCTTGCCTGGCTGGGTATGTTGCGACAACAGGAACAGGAAGCCCCGGACCAACCGGCCGGTGGTGCACAACAAAACCGCGTCCAACTGCTCACCATTCATGAAGCCAAGGGGCTGGAGGCGCCGGTGGTTTTCCTGATGGATGCCAATACCACGCCGGCTGCACGTCGAGGACCGCAGGTTCTGGTGGACTGGCCGGCACAGGCATCGGCACCTGAACAATTCCTTGTCAGTCAGGGTGGTGCCTTTCCACATCCTCGTATTAACACGATCATTGAACTGCTCGATGAAAAACAGCAACGCGAAGAAGCCAACCTGTTATATGTGGCAGTAACACGTGCCCGGCAATTCCTGTATATATCCGGGATTAACAAACAATCCGGCTGGTACCAGGCCATCTGCAACCAGTATGCACTTGATGCCAACAAAATCGATCAACCTGTCGAATTACAGGCAGCAGGTCAGGCACCTGACTGCGTTGCGCCATTTACTTCGACGCAACAACCTGTCAGCATCGACCCGCAACTGCGCCAACCGTTCAGGCTGAAACCCCTGTTCCGTGAAATCGCACCCAGCCGGGTCTTCAGCCAGCACCACAGTGCCCCGCTGATTGTTGAAGAGGATTATCGGGAACGCGGCAGGGTCATTCACCACATCCTGGAGTGTATGGTCCGCTACTCAGCCTTAACCCGGACTGACTACGGCACAATGTCGTTGCAATCACTGGACGAACATAAACTCGCCGACTACTGGCAGGAAGCACAGGCCGTGCGTGAAACCTTCCCGGAATTATTCGATAACTCAATAACCAGCCACTATGTCGAGGTACCGATCACGTACAGTCAGGACGGCACGGTTGTACATGGCATTATCGATCGCCTGATTGTCGACACCGATAGCATTCATCTCATCGACTATAAAACACACCGCGTGGATGAGAACAGCGACCTGCCTGCGTTCTGCCAGCAATTTCGGGAACAACTGACACTTTATGCACAGGGGATTCAGCGAATTTTTCCTGATAAAGCGATTCGTACATCCGTCCTGTTGACGGCCATACCCCGCTTACTGGATTTAACCACTACTTGATTCTCACAACAGGAAGCCTTATATAGAGCCGCGTATGCATAGCTTTGACACCACATTTGAAAACTTTACCGATCAGGTTCTCGAGGCTTCCAAACAAGTACCGATACTGGTCGATTTCTGGGCGCCCTGGTGTGGCCCCTGCCAGTCCCTGATGCCGGTGCTGATGTCACTGGCCGATCAATACAACGGCAGCTTTCGACTGGCCAAGGTGAATATCGATGAACAGCAACAGCTCGCCCAGCAGTTTGCCGTACGCAGCGTCCCGACCGTGAAACTGTTTAAAAACGGCCAGGCCGTCGACGGTTTTACCGGCGCCCTGCCGGAATCAGCAATTCGTTCACTGCTCGACAAATATATAGAAAAAGAATCGGACAAACTGATGTCCGCTGCACTTGAAAAATACAATGCCGGAGACCGGCAGGCCGTACAGGACATGATTGCCATCATTAATAATGATCCGAGCAATAACAACATTCGCCTGTTGTATGTTGACGTTCTGCTACAGGAAAAACAGTATGATGATGCGCAGGCAATCCTGCAGGCCATGCCCGAAGATATTCGAAAGCAACCCGAAGTGGCCGGCCTGATGAGTCGACTCGAGTTCATGGGTACGGCCGGTAAAGACAACGATCTGGATCAGCTCATTGAAGCGGTCAGTAAAGATCCGAATGACTGCGATGCCCGATACAAACTCAGTGCTATCTATATCAGCCAGGGAAATTATGAGTCTGCAATGGAAGAGTTTCTGGAAATCATGCGGCGTGATCGCCAGTATAACGATGACGCCGGTCGTAAAGGTATGTTGAAGGTATTTGACATGCTGGGCGGCAGCGGCGAACTGGTCAGCCGCTACCGCCAGAAAATGGCTTCGTTACTTTATTAATTTACTTCGCTATTAATTTACTTCGCTGCCGCCTGCGCCTTGCTTTGATCAAGTATGCCAATTAATTTGTCTGCCGGTGCATAACCGGGAAAAATCTGACCGTTCTCAAGCATTAACGCCGGGGTACCGTTAACGCCCAGTTCCTGGCCCAGAATAAAATGTTTTTCAACCGGGTTATCACAGGTTCGCGCTTCAACTTCCTCACCCTGTTTGGCACGCGTCATGGCCTTTGCCTTGTCTTTTGCACACCATACTGACACAGCCTTTTTATAGGAATCCGATCCGATACCTGCACGCGGATAAGCCAGATAGCGTACCTTTATGCCACGTTTGTTATATTCCGCCATTTCATTGTGCAATTTTCGGCAATAGCCACAGTCAATGTCGGTAAACACGGTAATGGTATGTTTGACCTTCTTCGGGGCAAACGTAATCATGGAATTCTCACCCAGATTTTCCAGCGCATCGACACGCGCCTTGATTCGCACGTCCTGGGATAAATTGACTTTTTCCTTGAGATCGATCAGGTCACCGGTCAGCACAAACCGACCATCGGTACTCATATAAAACACTTTTGGTGGAACAACCACCTGGTACAGACCGTCAATCGCGGTTTCCGTAATGGATTCCACTTTCTGGCCCAGCTCTTTTTCGACGGATTTTCTGATGCCATCCAGATTCTGTTCGGCAAATGACAGTGTGGATAGTGTGAACTGGGTCAGGAACAGCAACCCCAGGATGATTTTATACATGAAACTTCTCGCTTGAATGAATACTTGAATAATTATGATACCAGAATCCCGAACAAGTTCCTGTGACTTTGTGGGCAATTAGCTAGCCACGCGGATGATGGGCCGCATGCAGGGCCTTCAGACGCGCTTTGGCAACGTGGGTATAAATTTGTGTAGTGGAAATATTGCTGTGCCCGAGCAACATCTGTACCGCGCGCAGATCGGCACCATGGTTCAGCAGATGGGTCGCAAACGCGTGTCGTAATGTATGAGGTGAGAGCGGGACGGTGATGTCGACCTGCCTGGCGTAACGCTTGATCAGATGCCAGAAAGCCTGCCGGGTCATGCCCTTTTTCCTGTTCGTCACAAACAGGGCGTCATGTAATACACCATCCAGCAATGCCGGACGCGATGACTTCAGGTAACGCTGTAACCAGTCTATCGCCTGTTCACCCAATGGCACCAGGCGTTCCTTCTGCCCCTTACCGGTGACCCGTAACACACCCTGGCGCAGGTTTAACTGGTTATCCTGCAAACTGATTAATTCAGACACCCGCAGCCCGGTTGCATAAAGCAGCTCAAGCATCGCCCTGTCACGCAGACCAAGATCGGTTTCGACATTCGGCGCATGAATTAACTGTTCTACCTGCTCTTCACTTAACGTATCCGGTAACGGACGACCCAGCTTCGGTGCCGATATCAGCCGTGTCGGGTCCTCTTCAATCAACATTTCGCGACGACAAAAACCGTAAAAGCGCCGCAAACTGGATAACTGTCGTGCGGTACTGCGCGGGCTGACATTTTTACGGGTACGGTAGGCGAGGAACGCCAGCAGATCCTCACGTTGCACGGAAAGCAGGTTTCGATCACTGTGTTCTGCTAAATACGATGAAAATTTTTCCAGGTCGGTACGGTAGGCGTTGAGTGTATTTTCACTCAGACCCCGCTCCATCCAGAGTCGATCAATAAAGCGGCTGATTAACCGTTCCGGGTTCACGACGATAATGCCCCTTCATGGCACAGTAACCAGCGCTTGCGTTGTATCGGTTTACCACTGGTCTTTCCTGAAAAACCGCCGAGACCCTGCTGCGCAACAACACGATGACATGGCACGACGAGCGGTATCGGATTTTGTCGACAGGCATTGCCAACAGCACGTGCACTGCTGTTGAGATGTTTGGCAAGCTGGCCGTAGGTGCGAGTCTGTCCGGTCGGGATGCGCAGCAGACTTCGCCAGACTCTTTTTTGAAACGGTGTGCCCTGCATATCCAGTTTCAGATTAAAACCGGCCGCCGGATTTTTGAAGTACTGTTGAATCTGCTTTGACACAGTTTTTGCGTAAGCAGATAAAACCTGTTTACGCCCGGCCGCACGCACACCGTAATCCAGTTGAACCAGCGTATCCTCATCAAGCACGACACGCAGATTACCCAGTGGTGACGCTATTGTGAAAGACTCCCGTTTCACGGCCCCACACATCGATAGACGTTAAAAGTTTGTTTACCATTTTCAATCGGTGTAATAGCAACGATGGTATCACCGTTCATTTCAGCAGCGGCATTACGCGCCAGCATTTCGATATTTTCCGAGACAATATGATCCTTGCGTTTCAGGCCGGCCACCTTGTCGGCCACGTTGGCGGTTGTCTTGCCAAGGTGTTTACAAGTGCTGACTTCATCAGCCGTTAACACACGCACTTTTTTACCGCCTGCCGACAATTCAACCCAGGCACAGCCGTTCAGAAACACTGCCAGTAACAATACCCACATTATTTTATGATTCATTCATCGTTCTCCTGATGAGACTTTCCATAACTGAAAACATACATAAACTATAACAACCACGCCTGCCAATGTCAGCCAGCCTGTTTGCGGATTTTCCAGCAAATAAAGGACACTGGTTGATTGCCACAATGCAAATGGTATTGCCAGAAGAATTCCGACAATCGCTTCACCGGCGATCAGGCCTGATGAATACAATACCGGTGTCTTAGATAGCTCACGACGACGCCGGTTCACGACAAAGTGGATCAAACCGCCGATAAAAATCGGCACAGTCAGTCCCAATGGCAGGTACATCCCCACTGCCACTGCCATTACTGGCAAACGTAAACCTGTCGCATATCGCTGTAGCAGGTTATCAATAATAATTATGATCACACCGGCGACCATGCCAAGACTAATCAGGCCCCATTCCAGCTGGCGTGCAAATACGCCCATGGTCACGGACTGCATCAAACTGGCCTGGGGTGCCGCCAGTGCCTGTGACGTATCCATATCGTCACGCGGCATATGACCGGCGATACCGTAGGCGTCATAAAGTAACTGAAGTATAGGAATGAGAATCACGCCTGCTACGATCACACCGAGTAACTGCATCCAGGTCTGATAACGCGGTGCCGCACCCAGTATCTGGCCCGCCTTGAGATCCTGCATGGTGTCACCACTAATCGCCGCGGCACAACATACCGTGGCACCAATAAACAGGGTTAACGCCGCCGCGCGCCATTGTGCTGTTTCATTTTGTACTAAATAATCCGCCCCGCCACTGAGCAGATAAACCAGCCACGCTGCGATAAAAATAGTCGCGATGGTGACACCGGAGACCGGATTGTTGGAAGAACCCACCAGCCCGGCCATGTAGGCGGCCACTGTTGAAAACAGAAAACTCGCGAGTAACGCAAACACCACACTTACCAGCGTTAATACACCGTCTTCTATCATCCAGTATTGCACCACACCAATGGGTACGGCCAACACAAACATCAGTATAAACGTCGTACGCATGGAAAAGGCCTGCGCATGATCGTGCGTGGATTGTCTGATTGCCTGATACACGGCACCCCATACCGGTTTCAGGGTTACCAGCAGTACCCATAAACCGCCCACCAGCATCGCACCCACGCCAATGAAGCGCAGTTTTTCCGACCAGAGTTGAAACGTGTATGCCACTGTCACCGGGACCGTTTCATTAATCATCAACATGGAATAAACCGGCATCACGATCAACCAGACAAATACACCACCCAGAAACATTAACACCGCTATACGAAAACCAACGATATAACCGACCGCAATCAGTGCGGGTGACAGATCCATACCATACCCGGCAACACCACGCTGAATGGCTGTCACGCCGTACCAGTTGCTGGCCACAACACCAAGACCGGTTTGCATAAACTTGATTACCGCTGCCGTGACGGCTCCACCAACTAAAAACCGTACTGATGAAGATCGTTCGTACCCGGCGCGTAACACCTGTGCCGTTGCCAGTCCTTCAGGAAAAACCAGATCACGGTGATCGAGCAGCGCCTGCCGCAAAGGTATGGCGATCAGTACACCCAGCAGGCCACCGAGGGTGATGAGTAGTGTGGCCTGCAGATAACTGACATGCTGCCAGGCATCAAACAGGATCAAGGCGGGAATGGTAAAGATCATGCCGGCCGCCAGTGCCTCGCCGGCCGATGCAGCCGTTTGCACCAGATTATTTTCACGTACATGCGCCTGTTTAAACCAGCGCAAAACGGCAAACGATATGACGGCAGCAGGGATGGAAGCCGATACGGTCATGCCAACTTTGAGTCCCAGGTAGGCATTGGCAGCCGCCAGCACAACTGACAGTAACAGTCCCAGGATGATCGCACGAAGCGTAAACTCCATAGCGTGATCACTCCTTGTTATTTTTATTGCATGGCCCAGAGTTTCTGTAATTCTGATTTCAACCTGGCGCGTCGATTCGGATCGTCTGTCACTCTGAGTAGATGTGAAAATATCGACTCGGCATCGGCATATAATCCGGCCCGCGCCAGCGATTCAGCCGCATGATAGCGTGCGGTCTGTGCCCAGGGATCCATATTCTTCGGATCCGGGTGAGCAGCCGATTTCAGGTACAATCGCGCCGCGTCCAGATAGCGTTCCTGTGCCTTGCGGGAATCCGCCATCCAGAACAATAACTCACGCTGAATTTTGTCATCACTGGTATGGTTGATTGTTTTTTCAAACAACTGGTAGGCCTGTTCGTGTTCACCCGCGACCTGCAGATCAAACACAACCTGTAAAAGTCGATCGATCTGAATCTGTTCCAGTTGTTTATTGGCCGTTAAAATATCCTGCACGGCCTGTGCACCAACCTTCGGCTGGTTACCCAGTACCAGTATGCGTGCGCGACGTAGTTGCCACATAAACTGATCGGAGCCTTTGGGTGGTTTTTCAATACTGGCCATCACTTCCGAGGCACGATCAATATTCGATTGCGCCAGTGCAATATCCACCAGTTCATGTCGCACCGGTTCCGGAATACTCGCTGTTGATTTGAAATACCGGGAAGGTTCAAACAATGCCTGTAATAGCTGTTTACCATGGCGACGTTTCGTTACCAGGCGAACGAATTGTTGCGCGGCCCTGTTTTTAACATCATCACTCTGGGCGCGCAGCATCAGAAAGGCATGCATGGCCCGCGCACCAACCGGCCGCTTGGACTGAATCTGGCTGGCAACTTCCATCCAGCGCTGGTCCTGGCCAACCAGCAACTGTTCTTTGTTACTTATATATAAAGCGTACTCCACATAGGCATTCCACAATTGCTCGTTACCCAGAGAAATAATCGAATCAGGTAAAGTCATGTCCTTTTGCATGACCAGTACATGCTCCATGGCGTTTGCCGTGGAAGCCTGCTTACCGGAATGATGTGCCGCTTCAGCGGCGACCGCCCATAAATTTGCCCTGTCTTCTTTGGCCAGCTTGTTTTCGCGCAAATAGCGCAACGCTGCCTGCAAAACATGCTTGGACGAACGATGCTGTCCACGCAACTGCGCCAGTAACTGCAGTGCCGCTGCCTGCGGCTGTTCAGCCAGTGGCTTCAGCAGGGAAATGGCATCACTGGTTCGATCATTAAGCAAAGCGATGTGGGCCTGCAGTATTTTGTCCTGCGCACTGCTGTCATAATCCTGTGCCAGTTTGATACTGGCCGTTTGCGCATCGTCGGCCAGACCATCTGCCAGGTATGACTGAATGATCAGTTGACGCCACTGGTAAAATTTTTTCTCGTCCGTATCTTCCGGCAGGCTTTGCCAGATCAGGCGCCGCAGGGTTGTGCGTGCGGCTGCACCCTGTTGTGCCGCAATCTGTGCTTCAGCACGTCGCGTCAATGCCCATTGAATAAATTCCGCCGAAACAAATGCCGGTAATTGATCGGTACGTTCGATTACTTTCGGCCAGTTCTTGTTATCGATATAAAACTGCAGGCGTTGGGTTTCCCATTGCATCCATTCATCAGGTTTTGACAAGGTGTGCGGTTGCTGTTGTTCCAGCAGTCGTGTTGCCAGGCCAACAGCACCCGTATCGGCAACTTGTTTGATTTCATCCAGACTGAGTGGCTGCGATGCTGAATAGCATAACGGCGCCATGCCGATCATGATCGACAGTGAAATAACTTGAATGAGTCGAAACGGGTTCACCCCGACAGTGTATACGATCATCGGGCAAAAAAAACGGGCAACCTATAGTTGCCCGTTTTATGTGTTCAGCTGGCTTGTGATGCGTTAGTCGGCCTGGGATTTTGCTTTCAGCTTTTCCTTGATGCGTGCTGACTTACCCTGGCGTTCACGCAAGTAGTACAACTTGGCGCGACGCACATTACCACGGCGCTTGACTTCAATTGAGTCAATGGCCGGGCTGTATGTCTGAAAGACACGCTCGACGCCCTCACCATGAGAAATCTTGCGCACAGTGAAAGAAGAATTCAGACCACGGTTACGGCGGGCAATTACAATGCCTTCAAACGCCTGCAAACGCTCACGATTACCTTCCTTTACTTTTACCTGGACGACGACCGTATCACCGGCACCGAATTCCGGTACCTCGCGGCTCATCTGTTCTGCTTCGATTTGCTCGATTATCGTGCTCATGGTCTAACCCTCAGTTCACAAGGCGCGCAATTATACATGGCTAAATCGGTCCATACCACACCCAAAACGGCGTTCCGGGCAAATTTAGGCGCCAAAACGACTTCACGCTTTACTTGGATGTACCCTGTGGCAGGACCGTCAGCAGCAGGGATGCTGCTGCCGAGCGTACAGGGATGTATTCATAGCGTGTCCGGACACAGGGTACATCCAGGTACACACTTGAACAATTCTGTGCATTTCATGCCCCCGGGGTCTCATGCTCGCGAATGAACTCGTCCAGCAACTGCTGCTGCTCTGCATCCAGGTCGAGCTGCTCGAGCAGATCCGGACGCCGCAACCAGGTTCGGCCCAGCGCCTGTTTGGCCCGCCAGCGTCGAATCGCTGCATGGTCACCGCTGAGCAGGATATCCGGCACCGGCATGCCGTCGATTTGCTCCGGCCGCGTGTAATGCGGGTGGTCCAGCAGCCCGGTGAAAAAAGAATCCTGTACGGCTGATTCCGCATGGCCCAGTGACTCGGGCAACAGACGGGTTACACCGTCGATACAGACCATGGCCGCCAGCTCACCGCCACTCAGCACATAGTCCCCGATCGACCATTCTTCATCGACTTCGGCCGTAATCAACCGTTCATCAACACCTTCGTAACGGCCACAGACCAGCACGATACGCTCGCGTTGGGCGAGTTCCTTGAGTCCTTTCTGGTCCAGTTTACGACCCTGCGGAGACAGGTAAATGACCCGCGCCGGACCATCACCGGCCAGACGCGCATCACGAATAGCCTGCCGTAACGGCTTCATCATCAGCACCATGCCCGGCCCACCGCCATATGGGCGATCATCAACCGTCTGGTAACTGTCATCGCTGTAATCGCGCGGATTCCAGAAACCGAGGTTCACTATTCCCCGTTTGATGGCACGACCCGTCACCCCATACTCAGAGAGTATTTTGAACATGGTCGGAAACAGGGTTACCACATCTATCTGCATAGCCACTTACTCTTCACTTTCTTCCCAGTCGACCGTCATGCTGCCGGCATCGAGATCGATCGACTGCACATAATAATCCTGTACATAGGGTACCAGAATTTCACCTTTTTCAGCCTTTATCACCAGCACATCATTGGCACCGGTCTCCAGCAGGTGATCCACGATCCCCAGGTACTGTCCGTTCAGGTTGTACACCTTAAGCCCGATCAAATCTGACCAGTAGTACTCATCTTCATGCAGTTCAGGCAATTGCGAACGCAACACGGCAATTCGGTTTCCGACCAGGGATGCCGCCGCGTCACGATCCTCACAGCCAGCCAGCTGGGCAATCAGCCCCTTGTTATGCTGCTGACCCTGCACGAGTTCGTGCGCCTGCCAGTCATTGCCTTTAGATAGATACCAGGTGGAATAATTCAGAATATTCTTGGGTGGGTCGGTCTCGGATCGGATTTTGACCCAGCCCTTAACGCCAAAAACCCCGGCCACCTGTCCAAGTATGACATAGCGGTCGGGGTCTACATTCATGGCGAGCGTGACGAGCCTGCTGGCTCGAGGTGGTTCAGGCAGCCTCTGCCTTGAGCAGTTTGCTGACGCGTTCGGATGCCTTGGCACCCTGACCCAGCCAGTATTCGATGCGGTCGCGATCCAGTCTGAGGCGCTCTTCCTGTCCGGTCGCGATAGGATTGAAAAATCCGACGCGCTCGATGTAACGGCCGTCACGGCGATTGCGGCTGTCAGTCACCACAACGTGATAAAAGGGGCGTTTTTTGGCGCCGCCACGTGATAAACGAATGGTTACCATAGTCTTCCCAAAGTCTGTTTCAGTTTCGAAGCCGGCAGCCCGGCGTCGCAAGACCGCGCATTTTACTGAAAATCACGAAAAAGTGAAGGGATTTCGCTGATTTAATCAGCCCGGTGTCACATCCCCGGCGGCAGGCCGCCCTTGAACTGGCGCATCATTTTCTGCATACCGCCCTTTTTCATTTTCTTCATCATTTTCTGCATCTGTTTGAATTGCTTGAGCAGGCGATTCACGTCCTGAATCTGGGTACCGGACCCGGCCGCAATACGCCGTTTCCTGGACCCATTGATGACATCCGGAAAGCGCCGCTCCTTGGGGGTCATGGAATTGATAATCGCCTCCAGCCGCAGGATATGCTTGTCATCCACCTGGTTCATGGCCTGGGCCGGCATGCCACCCATCCCCGGCAGTTTATCCAGCAGGCTGGCCATACCGCCCATTTTCTTGACCTGGGCAAACTGGTCGCGAAAATCCTCCAGATCAAAGCCCTTGCCCTTTTTGAACTTACGGGCCAGCTTCTCGGCCTTGTCCACATCGATCTTCTGCTGGACTTCCTCCACCAGGCTGACCACGTCGCCCATGCCGAGAATCCGCGAGGCAATTCGATCCGGGTGAAACGGCTCCAGGGCATCGCTTTTTTCGCCGACACCGAGAAATTTGATGGGTTTGCCGGTAATCGCACGTACCGACAGGGCTGCACCGCCACGGGCGTCACCATCCGCCTTGGTGAGGATCACGCCGGTCAGCGGCAGGACGTCGTTGAATGCTCGTGCCGTATTGGCCGCATCCTGACCGGTCATGCTGTCGACCACGAACAGGGTCTCGACCGGCTCAATCGCGTCGTGCAGGCGTTTGATTTCGGCCATCATCTCATCGTCGATATGCAGTCGACCGGCCGTATCGACGATCAGGACATCCTTATGCTGGATGCGCGCCTCTTTTAGCGCCGCCTGGGCAATCCTGACCGGGTCCTGGTTTACCTCGCTGGGAAACCAGGCCGTGCCCACCTGATCGGCCACGGTTTTGAGCTGCTCGATGGCGGCCGGGCGGTAAATATCACAACTGACCACCATGGCCGACTTTTTCTGCTTTTCCTGTAAGTAGCGCGCAAGCTTGCCCACGCTGGTGGTTTTACCCGCGCCCTGCAAACCGGCCATCAGGATGACCACCGGCGGCGTGGCCGCCAGGTCGAGGCTGTCATTGGCCTCGCCCATCAAGGTCACCAGTTCGTCGTTGACGACTTTGACCAGCGCCTGCCCAGGCGTCAGGCTCTTAGTGACGGTTTCGCCTACCGCCTTTTCGCGTACCTGCTCGATAAACTGTTTCACCACGGGCAGGGCCACATCCGCCTCGAGCAGGGCCATGCGCACCTCACGCAGGGTGTCCTTGATATTGTCTTCGGTGAGCCTGCCAACCCCACGCAGGTTGCGTACAGTCTGGCCCAGGCGTTCGGTCAATCCATCAAACATGTATTTCGTCCGGACAGCTAAATAACAGAGGCGGGATTATAACTTGAAACGGGTACCACCGCTCAGGGAGTGGATTTCATGCCCGGAGATGGCGGCACTGCATTCGGACAGGATCTGGGCTTCAAAGCCGGGCTTGTTATGGCTGATGTAAATACGGGGTTTGTGCCGAAGCTTGGACAGGTCCTCGGCCAGCAGGTCGGCGCAATAATGTCCGGCCTGGCGGCACAGGTTGACTTCCGCATTGGTAAAGGCCGTTTCCACGATCAGCAGGTCGAGTTTGTCATAGCGATTCAGCGCTTCCCAGAAACTGTCGTTGGTGGTGGTGTCGCCACTGAAGGCAAACACGCTGGTGGAGTTTTCCACGCGATACCCAACGCCGGGCACGATATGGTTCACACCAATCATTTCGATGCGGCGGTCACCGTTTTCCCAGATTTCACCCGGCTTCATTTCTTTATAACGCATGACCGCCTTTTCCAGGCTCGGCAGCCTGGCGAAATCCGGCCAGATGACATTGTTGAAGATATGTTTTTTGAGGGCATCGAGGGTTGCCGCCTGGGCGTGAATCGTCACCGGCTCATCCAGGCGGTCAAACAGGGTGTCTACCAGCAGCGGAATACAGGCAATGTGATCGAGATGGGAATGGGTCAGAAAGATGTGCCGAATGCGGGCCATTTCAGACAGGCTCAGATCACCGACGCCGGTCCCTGCATCTATCAGAATATCCTTGTCGATCATCAAGGTCGTGGTTCGCAGGTCGGCGCCGACCCCACCGCTACAACCCAGTATCCGTACTTCCATACTAAATTAGATTCCCAAGCTCTGTGTCAGCCCAAAAACGCTGAATTGTGCCATAGCGAAAGTAAAACAGAATGCTACCGGGGTCACAAGCCAGATGCGCTCTGACCCACTGCCCGCTTATCCCCGGTCTTGCTCTGGTTTCCTGTCCGGGTGCCCTGTAACATCGGCCCGCAGCCTGCGCGGGTTGAGTTTTTTTATGTGAAAATGAGATGTAAGTGGATGATTTTTCCGCTTTTTAATCGCTGTGAGTTCAGTCACAATAGGTCCTTATGCTTGAAACGCTAATAGCCAGCCTGATTATTTTCACTTATCTGTCCCTGACAGGCTTATTGCTATACCGCCTGGTTAGTCAAAACCAGGCAGTGGCAAAAACACCGATACTGATCCTTGGTACTGTCGCCATTGTGCTGCATGCCTACTTACTTTATCGGCACCTTTTCACCACCAATGGCCTGGAATTGAGTTTTTTCACTGTCTTCTCGCTTATCGCCTGGGTGATTGCCACGTTGATCCTGCTGGTTGCCTGGCGCGAGCCGGTCGAAAACCTCGCCATTGGCGTATTACCGATTGCGGCGCTCGCACTGGTCCTGCGTGCCAGTAGCGATCAGGTGCATCACCTGTCCACGACGCTGTCGACCGGCCTGGAAATTCACATCATTACCTCCATCATTGCCTACAGCCTGCTCAGTATTGCCGCACTTCAGGCCATACTTCTATATATACAGAATAACCAGCTGCATAATAAACATGCGGTCGGCTTTGTGCGGGCCCTGCCGCCACTGGAGACCATGGAACGGCTGCTGTTCAGAATGATTGGGACCGGCTTTATCGTTTTGTGCATCTCACTCGCGACCGGCCTGTTTTATATTGATGAGCTCATATCGCAACACAAGACCGTGCTCTCGGTGGGTGCCTGGATATTGTTTGCCGTCCTGCTGTACGGTCGCTGGCAGTTCGGCTGGCGCGGACGCACTGCGATTCGCTGGACTTTAACCGGCTTTGCCCTGTTGTTGCTGGCCTACTTTGGCAGTAAATTTGTGCTCGAACTTCTCCTGCAACGCTAACGATTCCATTCATCACTCGATATGAACATGCTACTCATCGAAGGAGTTACCACTCGTGGACGATTTTCCGTTTAGTGTCCTGATCGGGACACTGGTTTTTCTGATTATTGCTTCCGGTTTTTTCTCCGGTTCGGAAACCGGCCTGATGAGCCTCAACCGATACCGGTTACGGCATCTGGCTGAAAAGGAAAACCGGGCCGCCCAACGGGCGATGCGACTCCTGGCCCGACCGGAACGCCTGATTGGTGTGATCCTGCTGGGCAATAACTTCGTTAATATTCTGGCCGCCTCAATTGCCAGTCTGATCGGGTTTCATTTTTACGGTGAAACCGGTGTCATGATCGCTTCGGTGGTCCTGACCATTGTTATTCTGATTTTTGCCGAGGTCACACCCAAAACCCTGGCCGCCCTGCACCCGGAAAAATTTGCCCTGCCATGTTCCTTTCTCCTCGAGCCGTTACTGAAAATACTTTATCCGCTCGTGTGGCTGACCAACCTGGCTTCCAGTGGCCTGTTCCGGTTAGTCGGCCTGAGCCCGGCCAAAGTGTCGCAGTATGATCTCTCCACGGAAGAATTGCGCATCGTGGTCAATGAAGCGGGGACCGTGATTCCACAGCGCCACCAGGAAATGTTGCTGAATATTCTGGACCTGGAAAAAGTCACCGTGGAAGACATCATGATTCCGCGCAACGAGATCGTCGGCATCGATCTGAATGATGACTGGGACACGATCGTGGTCACGATTCGTGACAGCCAGCATACCAAGCTGCTGGTTTATGAAGGTGATATCAATCACGTGATCGGCTTTTTGCATTTGCGCAAGGCCATCAAGCTGTTTGATAAACCGGAGACCGCTAACAAGGAAACACTACGAACCATATTGCGTGAGCCTTATTACGTTCCACAGGCCACACCACTGAATACTCAGCTACTAAATTTTCAGCGTGAAAAGCGACGCATCGGCCTGATCGTCGATGAATATGGTGATATTCTCGGTCTGATTACCCTGGAGGACCTGCTTGAGGAAATCGTCGGCGAATTTACCACAGACCCGTCCGCCACCAGCAAGGATATTCACCAGCAGGACGATGGCAGCTACCTGGTTGATGGTAGTACCAGTGTTCGGGATATAAACAAATTACTTGGCTGGAATTTGCCCACCGACGGACCCAAGACCATAAATGGCCTGATTATCGAGTACCTGGAACATATTCCCGATCCCGGTACCAGCCTGCTGATTGCCGATTATCCGATGGAAATCGTGCAAACCACCAACAATACGGTCAAAACCGTACGGGTTGAGGCCAATTGGAAACAGGATACTGAAGCGGAATAACACGCCTGTATTGCTGGCAAGTTGTACAAGTTGATGAATTAAGGTCTATAATCCTCAGATAAATATAGAATTTTTTACTTTTTGGAGATTCACAGTGTCGAAATTGACGCTGTCATTCAAGAACAAAATACTCAGGGTTTACCCTGTACAACAAGGCGTGATGGAAATTGGCAGTGACGAAAAATGCCAGATCCATATCGATAGTCTTGCCGTACAACCCCATCATGCGCGAATCGAAACGCACGGTTCGGATTCCCTGTTGTTTGATCAGGAAACCGAAGACGGGACATTCGTCAATCAGAAACGCATCACGGAGCACAAACTCAAGGATGGTGATTTTATTCGGGTCGGTAAACACACGCTGCAGTATGCCTACGAAGAAGTCACACAACTGGATGCAAATGAATCCTCAACCAGTATCGATATTCATCCGGTCATTAACGAAGTAGCCGCAAAGACCGAAGCGGCCAAAACTGCAGAACCCGAACCCGATGAGCCCGAAACATTTGTTTCACAAACGATCAAACAGGGCTGGTTACAGATACTCAATGGTCAGAACCTGGGCAAAACCCTGTCGCTTAACCGCTCCATGACCAACCTGGGTAAACCCGGTGTTGCCACGGCAGTCATCACCAAGCGCAACGACGGATATTTTATTTCTCATCTGGAAGGAAAGTATCCACCCAGTGTCGGCGAAGAATCGATTGGAGATCGCAGCATCAAACTCCAGGATGGAGACACGATTACCATCGGTAATATCAAAATGCAGTTCTACATGGAATAACCCATAAAGCAACCGCCTGATGACTGATAATCAACGCCGACATTTCACCCGCATTCCGTTCGACGCTGACTATCGTCTGATTAACACGGTCACCGATCAACACTGGTCCGGCTCCGTCATTGATCTGAGCCTGAAGGGCGCGCTGATAAAACGCCCGGCAACCCTGAACGCAAAACGCGGTGATCAGTTTACACTGGATCTGTTACTTGGTAATGAAGACGCCACGATTGAGATGCAGGTAAAAGTCGCACACATCCATGATGACTTTATAGGATTTGAATGTCATCACATCGACCTGGAAAGCATGTCACACCTGCGGCGTGTCTTTGAGTTGAATCTCGGAGATTCGGCACTGCTGGAACGCGAAATCAACGAGATGCTGAAACTTAGTCAACAGTAAGCGCTTCTGCAACCCGTTGCACGGGAATAATTTCCATGCCGGCAGGCGCCTTGCGCGGAGCATTGGCAGCCGGAATCAACGCGCGTTTGTAGCCATGCTTGCTGGCTTCCGCAATCCGTTCCTGACCATTTGAAACCGGACGAATCTCACCGGCCAGCCCGACTTCGCCAAAGATGATCATATCACGCGGCAGGACCCGGTCCCGCATACTGGACATCACGGCCATCAATACCGCCAGGTCGGCACCGGTTTCCGTAACGCGTACACCACCGACCACGTTGGTAAATACATCCTGATCGCCGGTAACAATGCCACCGTGTCGGTGCAGCACCGCCAGCAACATGGCAAGACGATTATGTTCGAAACCGACACTGACCCGTCGCGGGTTACCCAGTTGCGATTCATCCACCAGTGCCTGCACTTCCACCAGCAAGGGTCGGCTGCCTTCCAGTGTCACCATGATGACACTGCCCGGTACGGACTGTTCATGGCGCGACAAAAAAATCGCGGACGGATTGGTGACTTCGCGCAACCCCTTGTCCGTCATGGCGAAAACACCCAGTTCATTGATTGCACCAAAACGGTTTTTAACGGCGCGGATCAACCGATATCGCTGCGAGGCATCGCCTTCAAAATACAAGACCGTATCGACCATATGTTCCAGAACACGGGGACCGGCCAGCGTGCCTTCCTTTGTGACATGGCCAACCAGAAACAGGGCGGTGTTTGTCTGCTTGGCAAACCGCACCAGCCGGGCGGCACACTCGCGTACCTGCGCGACAGAACCCGGGGCGGACTGCAACTGGTCCGTAAACATGGTCTGAATCGAATCAATGACCATAACGGACGGTCGAGTCTTCTGCGCCTGTTGTAAAATGGTTTCCAGTTGCGTGGCGGCAAACAGGGCAACACGGGAGTTACCCATTCCAAGCCGGTGGGCACGCATGCTGACCTGCTGTAAGGATTCCTCGCCAGTTATATATAGAGTGGAGTAATGCTCAGCCAGACGTACAACCGCCTGTAACAACAGGGTTGATTTACCGATGCCCGGATCGCCACCCAGCAAGGTAACCGAACCCGGCACCAGGCCACCCCCCAGCACCCGGTCAAACTCACTGATGCCGACCGACACGCGTGCAATGTCATCCGGCTGAACGTCAGCTAACAGCTGAATGTCGGTGGAACTTTCACCGGCATAGCTGACCGCCGCACTATGCATGCCACGCGCCGGTACCATGGCCGTGGTCTCGGTGAGCGTGTTCCATTCCCCACAGTCGGCACACTGACCGGCCCACTTACTGGCCTGCGCACCGCATGCCGTACAAATATAAACTGTTTTCGCCCTGGCCATGGCGGCATTGTAACCTGAACCAAAGACTGAGTGACAGACGCAATCTGTGGCAGCCAGTTCGCAGCCGAATCAAACTCGATTACAATGCGCTATGTTTCTTATTATCCTCATCGTTGTGATCATCGCGCTGATTGCCATTGATCTGGGCATCGTGCATCGGCGTGCGCAGTTAATCAGCTATTACGAAGCACTGGCCCTGTCCGGATTCTGGATTGCCATGGGCCTGGCCTTTTCCGTTTTCATTTACTTTAACTATGAATACGGCTGGTTTGACGGTTACCTGAGCGACCCGAACAAAACCGGAAGCCAGGCAGTCATGGAATACCTCACCGCTTATATCGTCGAAAAAACATTGAGCATGGATAACCTGTTTGTTATCGCCATGATTTTTACGACCATGCAAATCCCGGTCAGGTTTCACCATCGTGTTCTGATCTGGGGAATACTGGGAGCCATTCTGTTTCGCGGCCTGATGATCTTTGGCGGTCTGGCGCTGATCAACAAATTCGACTGGGTAATTTATATATTCGGCGCCATTCTGATTTTTAGTGCATTTAAACTGCTTGCCAACCAGAAAAAGCCCTCTTCACTGGCGGAAAACGGACTGGTGCGTTTCCTTTCCCGTCATTTGCCTGTAACCGATAATTATCGGCAGGGACAGTTCTTTGATCGAATCGATGGCAAACTTTATGTCACAACTTTATTCATTGCCCTGTTGCTAATCGAAACAGCCGATGTCCTTTTTGCTTTTGATTCCATACCCGCCGTTATGGCCATATCACGCGATCCGGTCATCGTCTACAGTTCCAACATCTTTGCCATACTCGGATTGCGTGCTTTGTATTTTGTACTGGCAAATGCCATCACGAAACTGCGTTACCTGAAACTCGGACTGGTAATAATATTATTTTTTATCGGTACTAAAATGATACTCAGTCATCATTATCCCATCCCGACATTCATTTCACTGTCGGTTATTTTGTCAATTCTGACCATTTCAGTCTTCCTTTCACTACGACACAAACATTTACCGGATTTTATCGAGTCATCTCCCCTTGCGCAGGACATCGGCAAACTTTACAAAATGACTTACGCCGGTATAAAAAGCATCACAATTTTAGTTGTCGGTGTCAGCGTCATCCTGGTTGGCGTAGTAATGATCTTCACCCCCGGCCCTGCTATTATCGTGATACCGGCCGGACTGGCCATTCTGGCTACCGAGTTCGTCTGGGCAAGAATGTTACTGAAGAAATTTAAAACAAAATTCGTCGAATACAGCAAGGAAACGCGTTCATTTTTTTCGCGAGACGACCGAAACAACACGCCGAAGGATCAGGGCCAGTAATGAGCAAAACCATCATACGAAACATTCTGCTGGGATTGTCGCTGATCAGTATCACCGCCTGCGAACCCGAGGTCAGGCTGAAAAGCATCAGCCAGCAACAAAACCATGTATCGCTTGCGTTCGGCATGGACATCAAATGGCAGGGTATGCGTTCTGCATCACCGGTTTCTGCACGCATGATTCACAAATACAATGCAGCAATTTCCTTTCCGGTCGAACTGACAGAAAAACCAGATGAAAAATTTTCCTACGAGCTGCGCCTGAATCAGCCACCGGCTGGTGATTATCGAATCATTATTTCTGTACCATACCGTAAAAAATTCCTTGGAATTTCGTTGTGGGAATCGCAAAAAGTAATTTACCGGGATTTTACGGTGTTCGACACGCTACCGCCTAACTGTTTTGGATTCGACGATCAGGAAACAGCCATAAAAGGCTGGCAGGTTAGCAATGTGTTTATCGACAACAAGGAAGACCCGGTCAGTAAAGCCACCTGTCCGGGCCTGTTCTTTGTCAAAACCAGCTGGCCCTGGTCACTGGATAAAACATCAGAGGGAGGCAGCCTGTTTGTTCCTGTCTCGAGCGACTGCTTTCCGAAAGTCAGCAGCCAGTCAACCAAGAAAAGTCACTGGTCATTTACGATTACATCACCTGACCTGAGTGCACATTCGAACTGGCAAAATATTCGCGCTGTTCAGTTTCGGATCGCAACCAAGAATATTCCCATACAGGTTTCGCCAAGCCTGGTCTATCAGTCTGTGAATAATCCGGATGTACTGAAACTGGATACACGTGTCGGGTGGCGTGATATCGCCGGTGATCAATGGTATATCATTGACGCCCCGGTCAATACCGATCAAAGTTTACGCCTGTTGCGATTCAACATTGAGATAACCGGCGTACCTGAGGAAACGGTTGGCTCCGTGGTAAATTCCATCTTTATTGACGGTGTGTGTCCGGTAAAGTGAGAATAAACGGGGACTAGATATATTGCATGACCACACGCCGTGTAACACCGCACAACAATTCATAACCGATAGTATCAGCATGCTCTGCAATCACCTCAACCGGCAGACCTTGCCCCCATAACACCACTTCATCGCCAATTTTTGTTTCGGGGCAGTCACTGAGGTCAACGGTAATCATATCCATCGATACCCGTCCGATTAACGGGACCAGCTTACCATTAATCAGAACCGGCGTACCGGTTCCGGCGTGTCGCGGATAACCGTCACCATAACCGATTGCCACAACCCCCACCGGCATGTCTTTTTCACAGACATAGGTACTGCCGTAACCAATGGCATCGCCTTTTTTCAATGCATTGATGGCAATCAATTCCGAATACAATGTCATGACCGGTTTCAAACCAAGCTCCTGCCCGTTTCCTTTCGTAAACGGTGACACGCCATATAACATGATGCCGGGCCGCACCCAGTCCCGGTGCGTTTGTGGCCAGCCAAGTATGCCGGCGGAATTGGCGATACTCTTTTCATTGTTTGAATATGCCTGACAAACATCGTCGAATGCTTCGATTTGCCTGGTCGTTGTCGCCGCTTCCCTGTCGTCGGCACAGGCCAGGTGTGTCATCAGCTGAATCGGCTGGACAACGTTTGGCATGGCGACAAGTTGTTCGTACGCCTGATTAAAATCTTGTGGTGTAAATCCGAGCCGGTGCATGCCGGTATCCATTTTTAGCCAGACACGTACCGGTCTGGTGGACTGACCGATCAGGTCAATCTGAAACTGATGATGCACGACAACCTGCAGGTCGTAAGCGTGCACGTACAAAAGATCGTCTGCACGCTGAATACCTTCGAGCAATACAATAGGTTTGTAAACGCCGCCTTCGCGCAGGGTGATCCCTTCATCCAGGGTCGCAACACCAAATGCGTCCGTCTCTCGCAGAGCTAATGCAACATCGACGATGCCGTGACCATAGGCATTGGCCTTGATGACGGCCATTAATTTTGAATTGGAGGTGGAACGGGCTAGTTGAAGGTTGTGTTGCAGGTTCTGGAGCTGTATCTCCGCGCGAGTCGCGCGACTCATGAATAATCCCCTGGCCCCGCCACATCATGAATATAATTTTCAAACCGGGTGTACTGACCCAGAAAGGTCAGACGCGTGGTGCCGATGGGTCCGTTACGTTGCTTACCGACGATAATCTCGGCGGTGCCTTTATCCGGCGAATCCTCGTTATAGACCTCATCACGATAAATAAACACGATCACGTCCGCATCCTGTTCAATCGCACCAGATTCACGCAGGTCTGACATGACCGGGCGCTTGTTGGGACGCTGTTCCAGTGAGCGATTCAACTGTGACAGCGCCACGACCGGGACATTCAGTTCCTTGGCCAGCGCCTTCAGGTTGCGGGAAATTTCAGAGATTTCCGTGGCGCGGTTTTCTCGCGCAGATGTTGCGGCAGACTGCATCAACTGCAGATAGTCGATTACGATCAATGACAGGCCATGCTCACGGGCAATACGTCGTGCCCGGGCACGAAGGTCGGTTGGCGATAAGGCCGGCGTGTCGTCAATGAAGATGGGTGCTTCCGACAAAATGCCGACCGCCGATGTCAGTCGCGGCCAGTCTTCGTCACCCAGCTTGCCGGTACGAATCTTGTGCTGGTCAATGTGGCCAAGCGACGACATCATGCGCATCGCCAGTTGCTCACCAGGCATTTCCATACTGAACACGGCGACCGGTAACTTGTGTTTAATGGCCGCGTTCTCAACGATGTTCATGGCAAAGGTGGTTTTACCCATAGATGGACGACCCGCCACGATGACCAGATCGGATTTCTGTAATCCGGCCGTCTGTTCGTCAAAATCCTTGAAGCCGGTTGGTACACCGGTAATCGGGCTATCCAGTTGAAACAGCTTATCGATGGTGTCGACCGCCCTGGTCAACAATTGCTTGATACCGGTATAACCGGAGCGACCCCGTGCCCCCTTGTCGGCGATTTCAAATACCCGTTGTTCGGCCAGTTCCAGTAAGTCACTGGAATTACGACCTTCCGGGTTATAGGCATCGGTACTGATTTGATTGGCGACATTGATCAGATGGCGCAGTACCGAGCGTTCGCGCACGATATCCGCATAGGCCTTGATATTGGCCGCCGTCGGCGTGTTGTTGGCCAGTGAACCCAGGTAGGTCAGGCCACCGGCATTATCCAGCTCACCCTGTTTTTCCAGCCACTCGGACAGGGTGACGGCGTCACAGGGCTGCCCTTCATTGGCGAGACTGGCAATGGCGCGAAAAATCAGGCGATGGTCGCGACGGTAAAAGTCTTCTTCGTTGATGATATCGGCAATTTTGTCCCAGGCCAGGTTGTCCAGCATGAGACCGCCAAGCACGGCCTGCTCGGCTTCGATTGAAAAGGGCGGGAGTTTTATGGCTTCGGTCTGGGTATCCTTGGTCGCGTGCTTCGGATATGCAAGATGATCAGCCATCGGCGTCGGTATCCCCTTTTACCTGATATTTATAGTTTAGAACTTATTCGCCTGTTTTTTGTTCGCAGTTGCCGATTTGTTAACCGGTCGACACGAAACATTTCAGGCGCAAAAGCATAGCAAGAAGCGCGAGTCAGTGACAGTGGATAAGGTTGTGAATAAGTTGTCGAAAAACCGTGAATGTCCATTGAAAAAGCCGTGCACTGTTTTGTAACAGTCGCACGGCTTTGTATACCGCCATGTGGAATGATTATTGCTTTACCTGATTAGCCTGAATCAGGCGGCAGCTTCAACTACCACTTTCACCGCTTGCATCACGTCGCTATGGGTGCGGATGTTGACTTCAAATTCACCCACGGCGTGAATCGCACCTTCCGGCATAATGACTTCACGCTTTTGCACTTCAACACCTGCCGCGGTAAAGGCATCGGCAATATCCGCAGGCCCAACCGAACCAAACAGTTTGCCTTCTTCACCGGCCTGACGTGACACAGTCACCTGGCCAATACCGGCAATCTGCTCGGCACGCGCCTGGGCGGCGGCCAGTGCTTCCGCAGCGGCTTTTTCCAGTTCAGCACGACGTGCTTCAAATTTCTCGACATTCTCTTTGGTGGCAGGTACCGCTTTTTGTGTCGGTATCAGGAAATTGCGACCATAACCGGCCTTCACCTTCACCTGATCACCCAGATCTCCGAGATTGGGAACTTTTTCCAGTAAAATTACTTGCATGTTCTTCTCCTGCCCGCTTATTTATGCGCATCGCAATAAGGTAACAACGCCAGAAAACGCGCGCGTTTGATAGCCGAGGCCAGTTGGCGCTGGTATTTGGCGCTCGTACCGGTAATGCGGCTCGGGACAATCTTGCCGTTTTCCATGATGTAGTTTTTCAACAGGTTGATATCTTTGTAATCGATCTCATCAACGCCTTCGGCCTTGAAGCGACAGAATTTCTTTCGACGAAAATAACGTGCCATTTTATCTCTCCTCTTTGCTTATGCCGCTTCAGAATCGCTGTCGTCATCACGATCGCTGTAATCGTAATTGTCGTCCTTGCGATCATCGTCTTTCTTGACCAGCGGGGATGCTTCGGTCACAGCCTTGTCCTGTTTGATGATCAGGTGGCGTAACACGGCATCATTGAAGCGGAAGGCGCTAACCAGTTCATCCAGCGCTTCCTGGTCGCACTCGATGTTCATCAGCACGTAATGGGCTTTGTGAATCTTCTGAATGGTGTAAGCAAGCTGGCGACGACCCCAGTCTTCCAGGCGGTGGATGGTGCCGCCCTTGGCCTCGATGCTCGACTTATAACGGTCAATCATACCGGGCACTTGCTCGCTCTGGTCAGGGTGGACCAGAAACACGATTTCGTAGTGTCTCATTGACGTTCCTTTTGGTTTACAGCCCCCTGATATCTCAGTGGAGCAAGGATTTGGCCTCGCGGCCCCGAATTGTGAGCGGCGATTGTACAGAAAAGTGGCAGTTAATAAAAGGGGTTTTGAAACAGGTGCTTAACAGCGCTATCACTTCCACTTAATCCCGCTCGGCTTCCCTGCCTCGCAGGAATCGGTTCCGGGCGGCTTTGTCCATCCATGGACCGCCGCCCTTCAACGACGTTTCAGTGATAGCACTGTTTGGCACCCCCTGATATTGCCAACTTAGAACCAAGTGGAAGTCAGATTCCTTATATCACGCTACCGTAGTGAATCGTACAAGCACCACCACCTTATTCCGCTCAGGCAGCCATTCGCCGGCACGTACCTTATGAAGCGTCGTTAATGACGTGCGGGCCATGGACGGCCAGAGCACGTCATTACCGATGCACAGACGACAGGGATGACGTGCAAGGAAGCACTAATGTCGCGAGAGCACAGGGATGTGCGAAGCGACTGTCGGCTGTGCTTAAGCGGAATAAGGTACTGTGTCCTGGCGATTTCTACTTTAGAGCCAGGTCAATTAGCCGTGTCGTTGCCGCAAGGCCTCGTAGAGCGCAATTCCAGTCGCCACCGACACATTCAGACTGCCGACCCGCCCCAGCATGGGCAGTGACGCCAATCCATCGCAGGTGTCCGCCGTCAGGCGCCGCAGCCCCTTGCCTTCCGCTCCCAGCACCAGGGCCAGTGAGCCGGTCAGGTCGGTATGATAGAGGTCCTGTTGCGCCTCACCGGCCAGCCCGATACACCAGATGCCACGGGATTTGAGCTCTCGCAGGCAACGGGCCAGGTTGGTGACCTGGAAAAACGGGATGACCTCCGCTGCGCCACTGGCGACCTTGCTGACCGTGGCATTGAGGCCACAGGCATTGTCACGCGGAACAACCACCGCATCCACGCCGGCGGCATCGGCGCTGCGCAGACAGGCACCGAGGTTATGCGGGTCCTGCACACCGTCCAGCACCAGCAGCATCGGAGGCCTTTCCAGTCCCTCGAGCAGTGCATACAGATCCTTTTCGCCCCGCACCGGCGCCGGTTTGACCTGTGCCATGACACCCTGATGATTCACTTCACCGAGTCGTTTGCTGAATTGCCGGCTATCAGCAGGATGGATAGCAATACCCACCTGTTGTGCCAGCGCTTCAATCTCACTGATGCGTTTATCATGCCGGCCGCTATCCACAAACAGGGCCAGCACCCGCTCCGGTGCCGAGTTAAGAATCGATTGCAGGGTGTTTAACCCATAAACATAATCATTTTCACTTTTTGCCATGGGAGTCCTTAACGGCGGCGTTTTTTACCAGTGGTTTTCTTTTTCCTGGCCGCCTTCTTTTTGCTTTTCTTACGCGTAGTAGCCGGGCCACGGGTTTTTTTCTTGCTGGTGGTCTTTTTCTTCTTGCTGGATTTTTTCTTACTGGCTGTCCTTGATTTGCCCTTGCTCGCAGAAACGACAGCAGGTTGTGACTCGGCCAGTTCAAAATCGATTTTGCGTTCGTCGAGATCGACCCGCGCCACAACAACGCGTACCGGATCGGCGAGGCGATACATACGAGCCGTGCGTTCGCCAATCAGGCGATGATGGACCGGATCAAAATGATAGTAATCATGTTTGAGTGATGTGACGTGTACCAGCCCTTCCACGTAGATTTCCTTGAGCTCCACGAAAATGCCGAAGTTGGTGACGGAACTGATGATGCCCTCGTATTCCTGTCCCAGTTTGTCGAGCATGTATTCGCATTTGAGCCAGTCAACTGCATCACGGGTGGCTTCATCGGCGCGCCGTTCGGTCATGCTGCAATGATCACCCAGCATCAGGATGTCATCATCAGCCAGGTAAAATTCTCGCGCGCGCTTTTTCTCCAGAATATGTTTAATCGCGCGGTGCACTAGCAGATCCGGATAACGCCGAATCGGTGAAGTAAAGTGGGCATAGGCTTCATAGGCCAGTCCGAAATGGCCCAGGTTGTCCGGTGCATAAACTGCCTGTTTGAGACTGCGCAATAATACCGTTTGTATCAGGTGCGCATCATGTCGGCCCTGAATACTTTCGATCAGCTTTTTATAATGTTTGGGTTCCGGTTCACTGCCACCACCCAGGTTCAGTCCCAGCTCGGATAAAAACTCGCGCAGTTCAGATAACTTTTCTTCACCGGGCGGTTCATGATTACGATACAGGGCGTTAATTTCATGTGTGTGCAGAAAATCCGCCGCCGACACATTGGCCATCAGCATACATTCTTCGATCAGGCGATGGGCATCATTGCGTATCACCGGCACGATGCGGTCAATTTTACGATCCGACCCGAACACAATCCGGGTCTCGGTGGAATCAAACTCGATCGCGCCGCGCTGTGTTCGCTGCCTGAGCAAAACCTGAAACAGGCTGTACAGATTTTCCAGCCAGGGTAATAAATCTTTGTACTGTTCACGCAGGGCACTGTCGCGATCAACCAGTATTGATGCCACCTTGTCGTACGTCAGTCGCGCATGGGAATACATCACCGCCGGGTAGAAACGATAATTTTTCAGTTTACCGGTGGCCGTGATATTCATATCGCACACCATGCACAACCGATCCGTTTGCGGGTTAAGCGAACACAACCCATTGGACAGAATTTCCGGCAGCATTGGAATGACCCGTTCCGGAAAATACACCGAGTTGCCACGATTCTGTGCCTCTGCATCCAGCGCCGTCCCCGGCTTGACGTAATGAGAAACGTCGGCGATGGCAACAATCAGGCGCCAGCCGTTGCCCTGTTTTTCACAATACACTGCATCGTCAAAATCCCGCGCGTCTTCACCGTCAATCGTGACCAGTGGTAAATGACGAATGTCCTCACGACCCCGCTTGTCCTTGTCACTGACTGTCTCGCTAAAATATTTGATCTCCTTTTCCACCTGCGCATTCCAGGTCTGTGGCAGATCATAACTGCGAATGGCAATATCGATTTCCATGCCCGGCGCCATGTGATCGCCGAGAATCTCCATCACTTTGCCGATGGCCTGGCGATGCCGGGTCGGGAACTCGGTAATTTCGATGCTGACGATCTGGCCATGTTTGGCGCCATTAAACGCATCTGAAGGAATCAATATGTCCTGGTTCAGTCGCTTGTTATCAGCCACCACGAAACCCACGCCGCTTTCGATAAACAGCCGGCCGACCACATGTTGCAGACCCCGTTCCAGCACCTCTACCAGCGCCGCTTCGCGACGGCCACGTCGATCCACACCGATTTCCCGCACGCTGACGCGATCACCGTGCATCAGCGCCTGCATTTCACGTGATGACAGATACAGATCATCGCCGCCCTTGTCCGGCACCAGGAAACCAAAACCATTGGGATGACCAATGACACGGCCGGTAATCAGGTCCATTTTGCTGGCCAGGCAATATTGCTTGCGCCGGTTGAACAGAATTTGCCCGTCGCGCTCCATGGCCCGCAGGCGCCGGTGCAGGGCCGTGCGGCCGGTATCGTCATGCAATGACAAGGCCGCGGCGATCTCGTCCAGCTTCATGGGTACGCCGGTGGTCTCGAGCAACTCGAGGATAAATTCACGGCTGGGGATAGGGTTTTCGTATTTGGCCGCTTCGCGCTCGGCGTACGGATCTTTGGGGGTTTTGCTCATAAGACGCGCAGGGTATATGGAATGCATGACGAGCGCAATCGCATTGACAGCCCAGCAGGTACCCGTTAAAGTGCGCGACCTTGAGTCTGTTCAGACTTGCACCATGCCGAGGTGGCGGAATTGGTAGACGCGCTAGCTTCAGGTGCTAGTGGGGGTAACCCCGTGGAGGTTCAAGTCCTCTCCTCGGCACCATCTAAATCTTTGTCTGTTCAATAACTATATAGATTTCTGAAGGGCAACATTGGAATATCCAGGTGGCGCTGTATATTCGTAAATTCAATTTGCGTATATTTTTCGGCGCCGCTATGCGACAAATGGTAATTATCGAAAAAATCCTGATCCGTCAGGTTGTATCTGGCGGCATCATAGCTGCCCACGACCCTGACTTTCCCCAGCAAGTCATTCAGTCTGTCGACCAGTTGTCCGTCAAACTCCGTTTCCTTTGAATAAGCGGTTAACCAGCGCTGATGTTTTGGAATTAACAGAATGACAAATTCACTGCCATTTTTTTCAACGATCGATTTCAGCTCCCTGATGTACTTTAACTCGAACTCGGAAATTCCAAACACATCACCTGCACGATACCATTTTCCATATTCCCACTCGTCCAACGGCCTTAAGTCACGCGTCTGTAATCGGCTGTACCCCCTGTCGTCAAATTCAACCCGGCACTTACGGCGGCTGAAATTTCGCAGGAATAGTGATGCAGGCATGAAATAATTATTCGCCGCGCGTTCTTCCTCAGCAAACTGTTTCCATTGCGCATGGTTCCACAGAATGCGTTCATAAGTTGAGTGTTTGTAGTAACGCTCTGTCAGTATCCACGGATCGAGGTTGTAATACACAACCTTCGCCTCGCGAAGCGTGTCGATATTTATGTCGTAGGTATTGTAATTTTGCCAGGGCGTGGCAGCATTCATTGCCAGGTTGACGACGCGTTCCGGATCGATACCGTTCATATCGGCGATCAGTTTCGGTATCACACTATAACGCGCCGTGCTGCTGCCTAATACAATATATTCCGGTTTTGAATCCACCCAGCACGCATGGTTGAATTTGTACGAATAACGGGATAATGAATAGACATCATAATTCTTGAATGCAAAAAACTGCGCAACCATGATAACCGCCGGAATACCGACGATATAAATAAAATACCATTTTTTTAAAGATGTGCGCATAGTAATTAAAACTGAAAATAAAGAAACTCACTGACCTTGGTCAGATTGAATAACAGATAAACAAACAAAATTGACAATGCGATGCCCGTTACATGGTTCAGTCTGATCTGAAACCCGCCAATGCGATGTTTACTGACATCTTTTCCATAAATCTCGTTATACCGATATGCCGGTTCAAACGATCGCATCATTTGCTGCGTATTTGGCATAAACACAACCACCAGCACCAAAAGCATCAGAATCAAATATTGCCTAAGACCATAAAAATAATTAACCGCGCCAGTGTCCAGACCTGAAATTTTGTTTGCCAGAAACTGATAAGACTCGGGTAAAACGATACCATTGAAGCCCATCATGCCTGTCATCATATTCAGGGCGCCATCGTAGGTGGTGGCCCTGAAAAAGACCCAGGCAACCACCACGGCGAGAAACGTCACACTCCATGCCAGCACTTTAAATACGCGACGTTCACATATTTTTTCCAGCTTCAATGTTCGTAATATCGCATGCCAGGCGTGATTGATGACCAGGTAAAGGCCATGCAGTCCGCCCCAGATAACAAACGTCCAGCCGGCACCGTGCCAGAGCCCGCCTAACAGCATCACAGTAAGCAGATTAACATAGCGCCTGGACTTGCCTTTTCGGTTACCACCGAGTGGAAAATACAGATAATCCCGCAGGAATCGCGACAGGGTGATATGCCAGCGCCGCCAGAAATCAATAATATTGAGCGCCTTGTAGGGGGAATGGAAATTCAGGGGCAGCCTGATTCCAAACATACGCGCCAGCCCGATCGCCATATCAGAATAACCGGAAAAGTCGAAATAGATCTGAAAGGTATATGCCAGCACTCCGCCCCAGGCTTCAAAAAAGGTAATCACCTCGCCCTGGTCTGCCGCGTTAAAAACCGGTGTCGAATACGTTGCTACGCCGTCTGCAATAATAACTTTCTTAAACAGCCCAATGATAAAAATAGCCGCACCAACGGACAGGTTTTCATAATTAAGAATAAACGTCTGTTTCTTTTCGAATTGCGGCAGCATTTCCTTATGATGGACGATCGGTCCGGCGATTAGTTGCGGAAAGAAGACGACAAACAGTCCGTAATGCAACAGGTTATATTCACAGGTTTTACTCTGGTACACATCCGTCAGAAATGCGATTTGTTGAAAGGTAAAGAAAGATATGGCCAGCGGCAAAATAATGTTCTGGTAACTGACATCAAAGCCCAGTACAGAAAGATTATTGATAAAGAAATTAAAATACTTGAAGTAACCTAGCAAGCCGAGGTTGACGGTAATCCCGATTACAAATAAATAAAGTGCCATGCGTGGCGATTTATGATGATGTTTGCCGATTAACAGGCCAATACTGTAGTTAAACAGCATCGAACCCACGATGAGGATGACATAATACGGATTCCACCATCCGTAGAAAAAAATTGACGCAATGACCAGCCAGAAAATCGCAACATCATGATTTGTTACGCGGGCTAATAAGTAAAATACGACCAGGACAACCGGCAGAAAAAGCAGAATAAATTCATACGAATTGAACAGCATGTATCTTCCCACCCCTTATAATTGGGAATACACGTGTCGTATCAAATACGGCAGGTATTTAAAAACTGATTATCTTATTGCCCGCTTATAATCATCTTAAATTGCGGGACTTAGATGCTATTTGTTAATCTTATTCTGCGTTACTCAAACGGATGCCGTAACACGATCGTCTCATTACGATCCGGTCCGGTGGAAATGATATCTACCGGCACACCAACCACCTCTTCGATTTTCCTGATGTAGTCTCTGGCGGTTTGCGGCAGGTCGTCATATTTTTTAATACCTACTGTACTTTGTGACCAGCCCGGCATGTCGATGTATTTCGGTACACATTGTTCGTAGGCATCGGCACCAATCGGTGGTGCTTCCACGGTTTTACCGTCCACTTCATAACCAACGGCAATGCGTAACGTTTCCAGTCCATCCAGCACATCCATCTTGGTCAGACAGATACCGGACAGGGAATTGATTAGCACGGAGCGGCGCAAACTAACTGCGTCCAGCCAGCCACAACGCCGTGGCCGCCCGGTGGTGGATCCGAATTCATGGCCCAGTTTGGCCATGTGCGCACCAATCGGATCATTCAGTGCATTACCGTCATATAGTTCGGTGGGGAACGGTCCGGCACCAACCCGCGTGGTGTAGGCTTTGGTGATACCGAGAATGTAATCGATGTCACGGGGCCCGACACCGGTACCGGTACAGGCGCCACCCGCGGTGGGATTGGATGATGTCACATAAGGATAGGTACCGTGATCGATATCCAGCAAGGTGCCCTGCGCACCTTCAAACATGATGTTCTTGCCGTCGTTACGCATGGTGTGCAGCATGCCGGTGACATCCGCGACCATGGGTCGAATTTTTTCCGCCATCGCCAGACCTTCATCCAGGACTTTCTGAAAATCCACCGTGTCAGTTTTATAATAATTTTTCAGTGCAAAATTGTGGTAGTCGAGGACTTCACCCAGGCGTGACGCGAAGCGCTCGCGGTGCAGCATGTCACCCACTTTCAGACCACGACGGGAAATCTTGTCTTCATATGCAGGACCGATACCGCGCCCGGTAGTGCCAATGGCTTTTTTACCCCGCGCCAGTTCGCGTGCCTGATCCAGGGCGATGTGGTACGGCAGAATCAGCGTACAGGCTTCACTAATATATAAGCGTCCGCTTGCATCGATACCATTACTGGCCAGCATGTCCAGTTCTTTCATCAGGGCATCGGGGGCCAGTACCACACCGTTACCAATCATGCAGGTAACCTTGTCGCGCAGGATGCCGGATGGGATCAAATGTAAAACGGTCTTTTTGCCGTCGATCACCAGCGTGTGACCGGCATTGTGTCCACCCTGAAAACGTACGACACCGTCGGCACGTTCGGTCAGCAGATCAACAACCTTACCTTTACCTTCATCACCCCACTGTGTACCGATGATGACTACATTCTTACCCATGTGGATTCCCCGTAAAACGATTAAATCTTTTTAACTATCCAGTCTTTACCCTGCCTGACCAGTTGCCGATCGCATTGCATGGCGGCCGCATCGCCCTGCTGTTGTGGTAATGCAATGACTACGCGCTCTCCGCTGGTGCGAAGTTTTTCTATTGCCTCGAGTAAATCAGACTCATTGCCATACGGCGCAAAAACACCCTTGCTTTGTACCACCGATGGCGGATTCAGTGCCAATAACGTTTTTAAATCGGTGCTAAAGCCGGTCGCCGGACGGGCATTACCAAACACTTTGCCAATGCCATCATAACGACCACCCTGCGCAATCGCCTGCCCTTTGCCAGGTACAAAGCCCGCAAACACGACACCGGTGTGATAGTGATAACCACGCAACTCCGCCAGATCATAATGCAGGGCAATATCGGGCAGGCGTTGTTTAATCGCTGCCGCAATCTGTGCCAGTTCATCGATCGCCGCCAGCACGGATTTATTCGCCTTGGCCAGAGTTGATCGTGCCTTATCCAGCACAGACTCATTACCATTGAGTTCGGTCAGTTGCACAAACATCGCAGCCAATGTGGCATCGAGTTTCCAGTCGGCCAGCATTTGTTTGATTTCAGGTCGCGCCTTGCGCTGCAGGGCATCAAACAGTTGGCTCTCCTGATCAGCATTCAGTCCCGCCTGGCTGACCAATGCGCGATAGATACCGACATGCCCAAGGTCAAAATAAACGTCCTGGATGCCCAGTTGATTCAGGGTGCGCACCATCAGCTCGAAGACTTCCACGTCACTTTCAATACCGGCATGGCCGTAGAGCTCCAGCCCAATCTGCAGTGGTGCCCGCGAGGCGGCAAAACCTTCCGGGCGTGTGTGCAGGACGGTGCCCATGTAACACAGTCGGGTCGGGGTATCGCGGCGCAGTAAATGTGCATCGATGCGCGCCACCTGCGGGGTCATGTCGGCCCGCACACCCATCATGCGTCCATTGAGCTGATCGGTCAGTTTGAAGGTCTGTAAATCAAGATCATCACCGGTACCGGTGAGCAATGATTCCAGATATTCGATAAAGGGAGGAATAACCAGTTCATAGCCCCAGCTTGCATACAGATCCAGCAGGGCACGGCGCTTTTGCTCCAGTACCTCGGCCTGGGGTGGCAGGACTTCCTCAATACCTTCCGGTAATAACCAGCGTTCTTTATTCATGTCAGGATTTTACTAAATATATGATGACGGCTCCCAGCGCCATCATCACCAGTCCGATGCGACGCATACTGCCATCATCTCGTTCACTTATCATTTGTACCATGCGGCGATACAGGGCCGGATTTACTGCCGGAAGCAGTCCTTCCAGCACCAGTACCAGTGCCAATGATACCCAAAATACGTCGCCCATACCCATTCCAAAAAAAATCCGGGCCCCTTTCAAAATCCATCAGAAAGGTGACGGCCCGGTATGCTTGTATACTAAAACAGAATGTCGTCTATTTACCGGCTTTGGACTTGTTAAAGTATTTGAAGAAGTCGGAATCCGGTTCCAGCACCAGTACCTGGTCATTGGCTTCAAAGGATTCACGATAGGCCTGTAACGAACGATAGAACGAGAAGAATTCGGCATTCTTGTTATAAGCCTCGGCATACAGGCGGGCCGCTTCGGCATCACCGGCACCGCGGGTTTTTTGCGCTTCTTCATAGGCCTTGGCCAGTAATATCTGGCTTTGCTTTTCGGCTTCGGCCTTGATCTTGGTCGCCGCACCGACACCTTCCGCACGGTAACGGGCTGCCTCTTTCTTACGTTCAGATTCCATCCGATTGTAGATTTCAGCCCGAATATTATCCGGCATCTCGATGCGTTTAACCCGCACGTCAACAATTTTTACACCAAACTCCCTGATCTGTTCATCAGCACGTTGGGTAATTGTGCTCATTACATCAGCGCGTTCATCTGAAATTAATTCCCACATGGTGCGTTTACCAAAGGCATCCAGCAGACCACGATTGATTATTGAATCAAAACGTTGTCGCGCCAGTGCTTCCGATCCGGACAATCTTTTATAGTACGTCTCAACATCGACAATGCGCCACTTGGCGTAGTAATCCACGTCCAGCGGTTCGTTGTCCTTGGTCAGGTAACGTTGCTTGGGTGCATCGTAGCTAAGGATACGCTTATCGTACTTGTTGACTTCATGGTAAATCGGAATCTTGAAGTGCAGACCCGGCTCAAAGTCACTCTTGTCAAATTTACCTACCGCAATTCGAATCGCATATTCTTTTTCACTGACGGTAAACGTTGCAAAATAAATAATCAGGCCCACGACAAACAGGCTAATCAGTATGGTTAAGGAACGATTGGACATGCTTATCTCTCCCTGCTGCGTGAACGTGAACGATCTGCCGAAGTTTCCGGCATCTCACTGGGTAGTCCGAAATTCGGACTACTGGTCTCACTCGAATCACCACCGCGCTTGAGTAAATTTCTTGGCACGATCTGATCCAGCGGCAAATACAACAGGCTGTTGCCCTTGTCGACATCAACGATGACCTTCTTGCTGTTACCCAGAATGTCCTGCATGGTTTCCAGGTAGAGGCGTTCGCGTGTTACCCGCGGAGCCTTTTCATACTGGACAAGTAACTTTTTGAAGCGCTCAGCGTCACCATTGGCGCGGGCAATCAGTGTCTCTTTATATTGCTGTGCCTGTTCCAGTATTCGGTTAGCCTCACCCTCGGCCTTGGGGATAATGGTATTGGCATATTGTTGTGCCTTGTTAATTTCGGCTTCTTTTTCCTGCTGCGCGGCGTTGACTTCTTCGTAAGCCGGAATGACTTTACGTGGTGCCTGCGCTTTCTGCATTTCAAAACTGATTATAATCAGACCGGTTTGATAACGGTCCAAAATCTCCTGAATACGTTCCTTGGACTTGATCGCAAATTCTGAGCGTCCCTGGGTCTGCACGTATTCCATTTCATTCTGTCCAACCATTTCGCGCACCGCCGTGTGAGAAGCATGCTCCAGACTGACTAATGGGTCGCGAGTATTAAGTACATACATTTTGGCATCGGCAACTTGGAACTGCACTACGTACTCAATATCTACAATATTCTTGTCCTTGGTGAGCATCAGGGCTTCGTTGGTGCCCTGCCCAATAGTGAATGCCCGCACGGTTTGCACATCAACGACATCCACCGTCTCAATGGGATAAGGAAAACGAACATTAAAACCGGGTTGTATCGTCGTGACATACTCACCAAAACGTAACACCACGCCGTTCTGACGTTCGTTCAGGATATAGACGGAGCTATACACGACCCAGATGACCAGCAGCACCACGATGATGGAAATAATGCCACCCATGCCACTGTCG
This sequence comes from uncultured Gammaproteobacteria bacterium, assembly GCA_937967995.1. Lineage (GTDB taxonomy): Bacteria > Pseudomonadota > Gammaproteobacteria > UBA6429 > Thiohalophilaceae > CALBTB01. Next base: position 198,163 of record CALBTB010000006.1, on the reverse strand, counting down.
GAACCGCGACCACGGCCAGATCCGCCTCCGCCGCGCTTACCACCAAATATGCCGGTAACCTTGTTCTGCAAGTTCTTGACGATATCCTCGAGATCCGGCGGCCCCTGCTCACCACGCTGTTTGTTCCAAGGGTCTTTGTCTTTATCCCCGGAATTACCGGGTTCATTCCACGCCATGTGTCACTCCTGATGCGTTGTGCTAGGGCTAAAAAGTGTAGATGAGAATTCTAGGGAGCCTTGCCCTGTATCGCAAGATGATCGTCCTCGGATTTCTCGCAAATACATTGATTGAGCGCATAATGCTTGTCCAGCCCCTGCCACAGGCTGGCCGGCATGCGGACATTCATCAGCCAGCGGCCCTGGTTGTCGGTTTCCTCCAGCAGGACAGTGCCCAGTTCATGCAGGCGGGCATGCAGTTTGCCCTGTGCAGGCGACAGAATCAGGCACTCTTCGATACTGGCCTGTTGCAATAATTCGGTGATGGCCTGGTACAGCAGCTCGATACCGGCACCACTGACAGCAGATAACCAGACCCGCTGCGGCTTACCTTCACTGTCCCTATCAATATGCGGTTCCACATCATCGAGCAAATCGATTTTGTTGTACACCAATAATTGCGGACACTCGTCAGCGTTGATCTCCTGCAATACCCGGTTGACCTGTTCTATATGGTCATTGCGCTGAGCGTCGTGTGCATCAATGACATGTAACAACAGGTCCGCTTCACGTGTTTCCTGCAATGTAGACCGAAACGCAGCCACCAGGTCATGGGGTAAATCGCGAATAAAACCCACGGTATCCGCCAGGACCGCCGCCTGATTATTTTCAAGCTCAATCCGGCGCAGAGTGGGATCAAGCGTGGCAAACAGCTGATCCGCCGCAAACACCTGCGACTCAGTCATATAATTAAAGAGTGTGGATTTGCCGGCATTGGTGTACCCCACCAGTGAAACAGTCGGTAAGGAAGCCCGTTTTCTGCCGCGCCGACCCTGTTCGCGCTGTTTCTGCACTTTCTCCAGCTTTTTATTTAATTGCTTGATGCGTTCACCCAGCAAACGGCGGTCTGTTTCGAGCTGGGTTTCACCCGGGCCGCGTAAACCAATACCACCTTTTTGTCTTTCCAGGTGGGTCCAGCCGCGAACCAGCCGGGTCGAGAGATGTTTTAACTGGGCCAGTTCGACCTGTAATTTACCTTCATGGGATCGCGCCCGTTGCGCAAATATATCGAGAATTAATCCGGTTCTGTCCAGTACTCGGCACTGAAAGGCTTTTTCCAGGTTACGTTCCTGCACGGGTGACAGATCATGATTAAACAGGACCAGATCAGCAGTATGTTCCCTGACCTGTTGAGCAATTTCTTCGACCTTGCCGGAACCGGCGAAATATTTTGAATCTGGTACCCGTCGGGTACCGGTTATGACTGTCATGATCTCTGCACCGGCCGCGACAGCCAGTTCACGAAATTCATTCAGCGAATCAGCATGACTGGAATCGGCAGACTGCGAAAGATCGAGATGAACAAGGATAGCTCGTTCACCACCACCGGGGCGTTCAAACAACGCAACCCCTCCTGCCGATAAAATCAGCCAGTGTCAGGTCAGGCATTTCCTGGAGCAGTTTGATCATCCGCCATCGGCAATTTGATATTGCGCGCCGGAACAATGGTTGAGATGGCATGCTTGTAAACCATTTGACTAACGCTATTGCGCAGTAACACAACAAATTGATCAAACGATTCCACCTGCCCCTGAAGTTTAATGCCATTAACGAGATAAATTGAAACAGGTATGCGCTCCTTGCGTAAAGCATTCAAAAACGGGTCTTGCAGTGCTTGCCCTTTACTCATAGTTATTCTCCAAACTTTATAATTTTTATAGGCATTTTGATTATTGTGTGCTGCTTAAGTTCTAGAAAAACCGGGATTAATTCTAATAATCGTTCCAGTACCAGTAGTCTAGCATATCATTGCTTACACATTCATAGGGATGGTCTTGATCAGATTCAAGATATTAGTGGTTAAGTCTTTGTTTATACAATCAAAAGTGTTTAATTCCGGCATCGAACGCAACCAGGTCAGCTGGCGTTTGGCCAGTTGCCGGGTAGCACTGACGGCCCGCTCCAGCATCGTCTGGCGGTCCCACTCTCCCGACAGGTAAGACCACATCTGGCGGTAACCGACTGCCCTGATCGATGGCAGGTCCACGTGTAAATCACCCCGGTCGAACAGGGTTTTTACCTCCTGTTCAAATCCCGCTTCCAGCATGCGATGAAATCGCTGTTCGATCCGTTGATGTAACCAGCTTCGCTCCGATGGAAACAGGCCAATTGATGTTGCCTGCCAGGTGCCCGATCGGGCCGGGCGTGCCTGCCATTCCGACAACGGTGCACCGGTCAGCCGGTACACTTCCAGTGCCCGTTGAATACGTTGCGGATCGTTAGGATGAATTTTATCGGCGGACACTGGATCAATATCCGCTAACTGTGCATGCATTCGCTCCCACCCGTCGCGATTTGCTTGCTCAAGAATCGCCTGTCGAGTCTGTTCATCCGCCGAGGGTAATTCCGCCAGACCCTGCAACAGGGAACGGTAATACATCATCGTGCCACCGACTAACAGGGGCGTTTTACCCTGCGCGAGAATATCCTGTATCTCCCGTTCTGCATCGGCACAGAAACTGGCAGCCGAATAAGCTTCGGCAGGATCCAGAAAATCGATCAGGCGATGTGGCGCCAGTTGTAATATTTCCGGTTCCGGTTTGGCGGTACCGATATCCATGCCACGGTAGACCATGGCCGAATCGACACTGATAATTTCAAACGGAAAACGCTTTACGAGTTCCACGGCCAGATCGGTTTTACCGGAGGCGGTCGGCCCCATCAGGCAGACAATGGTCGGTGCCGTTGTGGTTTGTCTGTTCACGGTTTATTTCAGAATGCTGAGTAGATCGTCGACGCCAAGCACACGTTTGCAGGCACGCATGCCGGACAGATCAATGTTTGCAAGCTGTTGCAGAAAGTCGTTGCTGAGCTTTTGCAGGTTCGGCGCTAATTCGATTAACAGGTTCTGCATATCTGTCGCGGTGATTTGTTGCTTGCCGAGGTTTAATATCGAATCAATGAGTTGCTCCGGCGCATAGCAATCCAGTACAGCAGGGACCTGACGTATGATCAGTTCGAATTCACTGACCAATGATATATCAAAGCCCAGTGAATCCACCGTTGTTTGCAGCTCACTATATAGTTCAGATTGTTTTGCCGACAATTTGATGCGCGGCGGTAACAACAACGGCCGGGATGTAACAGACTGATTACGGTACTGTTGAAACCAGCGTTGTGCCAGCAGATGCGCACAGGCGAGTTGCAGATCAATGATACTGACATTGTTGTGGTCATCGCACACTAAAAATCGATCGAAAAGAATGGTATGCGATGAATGGACTGTGGTTTGCGTGGATGAATAATTCGATGCCGATTCCGCCAGTACCTGCATACTGTTGAATGTATCGTCATGTGAATATGCGGATTGATATGAGGCGGTTTCAGATTGTTCGACGGGTATATTCTGCAAGGCCTGTCGCAGGCTGCGTGAAATAAAATCGTGTACCAGGCGCATTTCCCGAAAACGCACTTCCTGTTTGGTGGGGTGAACGTTGACATCAAACGCGGCAGCATCCATTTCCAGGTGCAATATATATGCAGCCTGCCGCCCTGTCGGCAATATTGTCTGGTACGCCAGTCGTATCGCGTGATTGATGGCACGATCACGCACTATACGTCCATTGATATAAACATATTGCAAATCGTTTTGCTGACGGGAATAGCGGGCATTACTGATCCAGCCCCATAAACGCATACCATCGCGAGGAAAATCGATGGCCAGCGCATCACGAATAAAGGCTTCACCACACAGTTTTGTAACACGCCGTGTACGACTGATATCGTCATTGGCCACCGGTAATCGATGACTCATGCGGCCGTTATGTTTCACATAAAAGCCGACATCGAAACGTGACAACGCCATGCGACGAATAATGTCGTCACAATGCCGGTACTCGGTTCGTTCTGCTCGCAGGAATTTCTTTCGTGCCGGCGTATTGTAAAAAAGTCGATCGACCTGCACCGTGGTGCCGCGTGGATGATGATCGTCGAGCGCCTGATCGGCATGCTGATACGTGAGTTTACATGCGGACTCCGCCCCGACGCTGGAGATGAGTTGCCACTGGCTGACCGAACAGATACTGGCCAGTGCTTCACCACGAAAGCCCAGTGTACTGAGGGTTTGTAGATCAGATAATGTCGACAGTTTGCTGGTGGCGTGGCGGCTGACGGCAAGCATGATTTCGTGACAGGGAATGCCAATGCCGTTATCAGTAACGCGAATGCGCTCCATGCCGCCCTGTTGAATCTCGATATCGAGCCGGGTCGATTCGGCATCGATGGCATTTTCGATCAGTTCCTTGAGGACGGAGGCAGGACGCTCGATCACTTCTCCGGCAGCAATCTGGTCAGCCAGTTGCGCCGACAGGCGTTTGATGGAGGCACGTTGCAGGACGGCGGACATGCCGCCAGTGTATGCAAATTTATGCTAAACGAAAACCGCTAATCGAATCAGGAGTCGTTGGTAGTCCAGGCCGGAATGCGCAGCACTTCACCGATATGCAGTCGATCACCCTTGATACCGTTGACCTTGCGAATATCCGACACACTCACCTGGTAGCGTAATGCCAGCTGACTCAGGGTATCACCGGAGGCAATGCGATGTTCACGATCCTTGGCTGCCATCAGGGTTCCCGGCGGTGGGTTGTTACGGAAATAGGTCAGCGTCCCTTTAAATATCGCGCGGGCCAGTTTTTTCTGATGCGCACGACTACGCAGTTTCTGTTCTTCACCGGGATTGGAGATAAATGCCGTTTCGACCAGCACGGAGGGAATGTCCGGTGCCTTGAGCACACGGAAGCCGGCCTGTTCGACGTGCGACTTGTGCATACGCGTGACACCACGCAGGCCCTTGATCATGTGGCGTGCTGCATCATTGCTGCCTTCCATGGTGGAATTTTTCAGCATATCGACCAGCACCATCTTGAGCAGGTCATCCTTGTCATCCAGGCTGACACCACCAATCAGGTCCGAACTGTTTTCCGATTCAGCCAGGAAACTGGCCACTTCGGAACTGGCACCGTTTTCTGACAGGACGTAAACAGATGAGCCCCGTGCGCGGTGATCACGAAAGGCATCGGCATGTATGGATATAAACAGGTCTGCCTGCATATCACGGGCTTTTTGTACCCGCTGGCGCAGGGAGACGAAATAGTCCCCGTCGCGTACCATTTTGGCCTGCATACCGGGCTGCGCATTCACCATGTCACGCAGGTAACGGGCAATCCGCAGCACCACATCTTTTTCCCGTGTTCCGCGCCGCCCGATGGCGCCCGGATCATCTCCGCCATGTCCGGCATCGATGGCAATAATCACATCACGCGGTCGATCATTATCTGGTTTGTTGCGTTGGGTTGGTTTTGGTGCTGACTGACTGGCATCTTCCAGATCCACGACTAGCCGGTGGCCGTATTCGCGGTGCGGCTTGAGGACAAAACTTTTGGGTTTGACCTGCCGCTTGAGGTCGAGTACCACCCGCAGGTCATGCTGGCCACGCCGCGCATAACGAATGTCCTTGATGAAGGAGGCATTATCCAGGCTCGGTAACTGACCACTGAATTCGGTGTATTTCAGGTCGATGACGAGGCGATCCGGAGATTTAAGAGTAAACAGGCTGTGTTCGACCGGCGCATTCAGATCAAACACCAGGCGAGTATTATCGGGTGCCGGCCACATGCGCACACCCTGTATTGTCACGGCCTGCGCCAGCGAGACCAGACAAATCAAGGTGCTAAACAAGCCTGCACGCAACATCACTCGCATGAAATGACCCCTTTTCGATTCCCTCTCCATAATTGTGCCTGATTTTGATCGAATTTCAAGTCGAAAAGCTATATTTTTTATATAGATAGACGATCAACTTAATTCTTGATCTGAAGAGTCAGGCGAAGTGGGAATGGGCGTCCTCAATCCAGGCCTGCAGGTCTTCCCGGTGGGGCTCCGCCACCAGGTGGCGTCCCGCCTTTTCATGACGCAACGTCAGTGTCACATCCGGATCGGGCAATGCACCCGCACCCCGTTCCGGCCATTCAACCAGCACAATGGCCCTGTCCGCATCCAGTGCATCGATGCCCAGGTAGGCCAGTTCCTCAGGGTCGGTTAACCGGTACAGATCAAGGTGATGAATAACACCATCATCAAGCGGGTAGCTTTCCATCAGGGTATAGGTGGGGCTTTTGACTTTACCGGCAAAACCACAGGCATGGATAAAGCCTCGCGACAGTGTCGTTTTGCCGGCACCCAGTTCGCCGTGCAGATAAATCACGGCCTGGCGTGGCCGATGGCGGGCCAGGATTTCCCCCAGGCGCAGGGTTTGCGCCTCATCGGCAAGATGAAACGCGAATTCCATGGTTCAATCACCCGGATTGGCGAGTCGTCGTATCCAGCTCATCAGGTCACTGGGCAACAGGCCACGTTCGCCGGCCGCCCGTGCAGCGGCATCACCGGCCCGGGCATGCAGGCACACCGCCAGGTTGGCCGCATCCAGGGCATCAATCCCCTGCCCAATCAGTCCGGCTATCATGCCGGTCAGCATATCACCCATACCTCCCGTGGCCATGCCCGGGTTGCCGTCTGCACACAGGTAAATGGGATCATCGTTGCCGCAGATCAGGGTTCCGGCACCTTTAAGGATCACGATGCCACCAAAATTTTCCTGTAGCTCGCGCGCCGCGGCAAAGCGATCCTGCTGCACTTCCTGACTCGACTTGCCCAGCAGACGGGCCGCTTCACCGGGATGCGGCGTCAGTATCCAGTTGTGACGTTTTTGCGGTGCATTGGCCAGCAAATTAAGGGCGTCTGCATCCACGATCAGTGGATGACCACTGTCGATGGCATAACCGAGTAATTGCTGTCCCCATTCACTTTGCCCCATGCCGGGACCAATCACGACGACGCTGGCGAGTTCCGAGAGTCGCAAAAACGTTTCTTCATCTTCCATGCCATGTGCCATGAGTTCGGGTCGAACCACACCCAGTAAACAGGCATGCGCCTTACGCGTTCCGATTGTGACCAGGCCTGCGCCGATACGTGCCGCGGCTTCACCAGCCATGCGGGGTGCACCGATAAAACCATGCTCGCCACCAATGATCAGGACATGACCGAACTGTCCCTTGTGTGAATTTTTCGGCCGTGGTTTAAGCAGGCCCTTGAGTAAATCATAATTAATGAGTTCAATCTCGGCCTGCTGTTGATCGTACACCGACACCGGCGTGTTCAGGGTTTCCAGAACTAGCTCACCGGTATAATCCATGGCCTCGCCATGGAACATACCGCGCTTGTGGGCAATAAACGTGATGGTGGCATCGGCACGAATGGCGATGTCATGCACCATGCCATTATCAGAATCCAGTCCCGAGGGAATATCCAGTGACATTACCGGCCGCTTGAGTTCATTGATGGTCTTGATCACATCGTAAATTTCGCCGGTAATACTACCGCTCAACCCGATACCAAATATGGCATCGATAATCACGTCACTACGCAACAGCACGCCACGATCAAAATCAACCGGCACGATATCGATACCCTGCAGGCGTTGCTCGGCGGCCAGTGCATCACCGGCCAGTTTGCCCGAGTCACCCAGTTGCATCACCGTGACATTACAACCAGCCTGCTTGGCAAGACGGGCAACGACATACCCATCACCGGCATTGTTACCGGTGCCGCATACAATGGTCAGATCGTTTGCCTGTGGCCATTTTTTTCGTAATAAAGCGAATGCGGCCTCACCGGCACGCTCCATCAAGATAGTGCCAGAGATACCCAGCTCATTGATCGCGTAATGATCCATGGCCTTGACCTGCTCGGCCCGATAGAGTTTCTGTGATAGGTTAGTCATTTGATTATTATATTGTTGAATGACCCGAGCATTATGGCACTTAATTCCCCACACCTCCAGCCGGGCCAGATCTCACAATGGGCACGCGAACTGGGCTTTCAGCAAATCGGTATCAGCGATACGGAGCTGACCGAGGCGGAAAGCTATTTGTTCGACTGGTTGAATAAAGGTTATCACGGTGACATGGACTGGATGGCTCGCCATGGCACCAAACGATCACGACCGAATCAGCTCGTACCGGGCACCGTGCGCGTCATCAGTGCCCGCATGGATTACTGGCTGGATGAAACGCAATCCGCATGGGCCGTGATAAACGATTCGCAAAAGGCCTATATTTCCCGTTATGCACTGGGGCGTGACTATCACAAAATTCTCAGACAACGCCTGCAAAAACTGGCTGATAATATCGCCGCCGCAATCGGGCCATTTGGTTACCGCGTATTTGTCGACAGCGCACCGGTACTGGAAAAACCCCTCGCGCAAAAAGCCGGGCTGGGCTGGATCGGCAAGCACACCAACCTGATTCATCGCGAAGCCGGATCGTATTTTTTTCTCGGAGAGATTTATACCGATTTACCGCTTCAGGTTGATGCAGTTGAACCGGTCAATCACTGCGGCACCTGTCAGGCCTGTATCGATATCTGTCCGACCCAGGCGATCATTGCGCCGTATGAACTGGATGCACGCCGCTGTATTTCCTACCTGACCATTGAACACGCGGGTTCGATTCCAGAAGCGCTGCGGCCACTGATGGGTAACAGGATATATGGTTGTGATGATTGCCAGTTAATCTGTCCCTGGAACCGGTTTGCACAACACAGTCACGAATCCGACTTTGCACCGCGCCATCAGCTCAATGATGTTGCACTGCTCGAATTATTCAGCTGGGACGAAAAAACGTTTTTGAAGAAAACAGAAGGCTCGGCCATACGACGCATCGGCCATGAACGCTGGCTACGTAATATTGCGGTGGCTTTAGGTAATGCGCAGACGAACGACGGGATTGTCAGTGCACTGCAATCGAAACTGTCGCATCCCTCTGCACTGGTTCGTGAACATGTCAGCTGGGCACTGCAACAACGTTGAACTGTTTTGATCAGGCAAAGACGTTGATACCGCCCTCACCCTCTTCACGCGCTTCTGCGCCGGACTGGTTTTCCGCCACCGGTTCGGTTTTGGCAGCCAGTTCACTGGCTGTACGGCGAGCATTCTCAACCCGCTGGTTAAGACTGGAAATGGCAGAATCCAAACTGACGCCTGGCGTAGACATGACACACCCCTTTTCTGATCAGTAACCCGTATACTATTCACCATTAGCGTCCAGCATCGCACAAAATTTAACGACCGGTTTTCAATGAGTTAGATGAGCATAGCCACACAGGACATCAGCGCCGTCATCCTGGCCGGCGGTAGAAGCACCCGCATGGGAGGCAAGAACAAGGGCCTGCTACCGTTTCGTGGCCGCCCCATGATTCAGCATGTGATCGATCGCATCAGGCCGCAGGTCGACACCATTCTCATCAGCGCCAATCAGGATCTCGATGCTTATAAAGGTTTTGGTTACAGCGTTGTCACCGATCAAACTGCCGATTATTCAGGCCCGCTGGCAGGCATGCTGGCGGCCTTGTCTGTCATGCAAACCGAGTGGCTGGTGAGCGTGCCATGTGATGTGCCATTCATCGGTGCAGACTTTGTCGCTCGCCTGGCCAACGACGACAAAGCGCTATTGCGCGTGGCACATGATGGTGAACGACAACAATCTGCGTGTTGTTTAATGCATCGTGATATCAGGGATGCCCTGGAGCAATACCTGCAATCAGGGCAACACGCCCTGTATCGCTTCCATGCTGAACAGCAGGCACTGGCAGTGGACTTCTCAAACCAGGCCGACATGTTTATCAATATCAACACACCGAGTGAGTTAAACGAACGTGAAGCAGACTGAGATTCCATTGCTGGGATTTGCCGCCTTCAGTGGCACCGGCAAAACCACGTTACTGAAACAGGTCATCCCGATCCTTAAAAGTCAGGGACTTCGACTCGGCATGATCAAGCATGCCCACCATGAATTTGATATCGATCATCCCGGCAAGGACAGTTTTGAATTACGCAAGGCGGGTGCCGATGCCATGTTGATCGCTTCATCACAACGCTGGGCACTGATGGTCGAAACACCGCACCAGCCCGATGCGCAGTTAGCCGATCTGGTCGCCGAAATAAGTCGCCAGCAACCGGACCTGATCCTGGTGGAAGGATTTCGCCATGTGGCCTTTCCAAAAATTGAATTACACCGCCCTGCGCTGGGTCATCCTTATTTGCACTTACAGGACAAAAGCATTCTGGCCCTGGCCAGCGACGAACCCGCATCAGTTGAATGTCCCATTCCGGTGCTGGATCTGAATAACCCACTGCAAATCGCCGATTTTATTCTCAAAGAGATACTGAATAAGACCGGCAGCTAAGGCATAATTTTCCCATGAGCAAACACATTCCCGTTTCCAATCCCGATTGCGATAGTGACCCGGGCCTGTTGCGTGTCGAACAGGTCCACGAAAAACTGTCACAACTGGCCGCACCGGTCAGTGGTACTGAGCGGGTAGCCGTGCGCAGCGCCCTGAACCGCGTGCTTGATCAGGATATTATTTCGACCATTAATGTACCGCCCTACGCCAACTCGGCCATGGACGGTTATGCAATTCAGGGTACGGATATTCCAGCCAATGGCACGACTACATTACAGGTCATCGGTACCTCGTTTGCCGGTGATCCGTTTGATGGCCAGGTCAACCGGGGTGAGTGCGTTCGGATTATGACCGGCGCCAAAATGCCGCAAGGTGCGGATACGGTCATCATGCAGGAACATGCCAGTCGTGATGGGGATGTCATCACCATCAACCATGATCACTGCACCGGTCAGAATGTACGTCATCCCGGTGAAGACATGGCTGTCGGCAGTACCGTTCTGGCCAAAGGCAAAAAAGTCGGCCCGACTGAACTCGGCCTGATGGCATCACTGGGTATTGCAGAAGTCAGTGTGAAACGAAAACTGCGCGTGGCATTTTTCTCCACCGGTGACGAACTGCGCGGCGTCGGCGAACCACTTGAAGAAGGCCAGATTTACGATAGTAACCGCTACACCCTGTTCGGCATGCTGCAACAACTCGGTGTGGAACTGATCGACATGGGCGTGATTCGCGATGATCAAAACGCCATTGAAACCGCCTTTCAACACGCTGCCGAGATTGCCGATGTGGTTATTACCTCCGGTGGCGTGTCCGTGGGTGAAGCCGATTACGTTAAACTGATGCTGGATAAAATCGGTAAAGTGGATTTCTGGCGCATTGCCATGAAACCGGGCAAACCGCTGGCCTTTGGCAAGATCAAACAGGCGTTGTTTTTCGGCTTACCCGGTAATCCCGTTTCGGTGATGGCCACGTTCTACCTGTTTGCACGCCCGGCACTTAAACACATGATGGGCGAACCGTATGCACAACCACTGACGTGCAAAGCCGTGACGGAAAACGCACTGAAAAAACGTCCCGGTCGCACTGATTTTCAGCGTGGTGTGCTGGTCAATAAAAACGGCAAACTCGTGGTAGACGGCGCCGGCATGCAGGCCTCACACATTCTCAGCGGCATGAGCCGGGCCAACTGTTTTATTGTGCTGCCACAGGAATCCGGTTCCGTCGAGGCCGGTGCCGAGGTTGACGTGATTCCCTTTCGTGGGTTGATGGACTGAGCCGTTTAGCTAACTCGCAATTTAGCTTTCTGGCTATCCTTCTTCTTCGATTGATTTGCGCACTTCTGCCATATCCAGTTCGGTTACCTGTTGTACCAGTTGCTCCAGAGACGGTTTGGGTAAGGCGCCGGCTTCCTGATACAGAATAATCTGCTCACGAAACACCATTAAGGTTGGTATGGATCGAATCTGAAACTGTGCCGCCAGGTCCTGATGCTCCTCGGTATTCACCTTGGCAAACACCACGTTTTCATACTGTTCGGACATTTCTTCATAGACCGGTGCAAAAGACTGACACGGTCCACACCAGGGTGCCCAGAAATCAATTATGACGATGTCATTGTTTTTTACCGTGTCGACAAAGTTAGTGGAATCCAGCTCGATAGTTGCCATAGGAACCTCATTTTATTCAATGCGTAGTGGAGCACACTGCCCCGTTTCTCGATAGCGCCGGTAATCCGCCAGCACCAGTTCATGATCAAAAGCCAGCGGTGATGGTAATTGATCGGGTAAAAACACGCCCACACTTTTGGCATCGTCCGCTGCAGCGGGTGTACCTGTTGATGTGGCAACATAAATCGCCGTGACGGTATGACCACGTGGATCCCGTGCAGGATTGGAATAAATACCCAGTAATGATACCAGTTCCACATCCAGACAGGTTTCTTCTCTGGCCTCACGCACGGCGGCGGCTTCCAGAGATTCGCCGATATCCACAAAGCCACCGGGAATGGCCCAGCCATGCGGGGGATTCAGACGCTCGATAAGTACAACCGGTCGTCCCGGTTCATTGACCAGTTCGATCAGGGCATCCGCCGCCAGCAAGGGAGTGACCGGTTTGCTCATGTCTGATCCTGCCAGGCCCTGAGCAGACGGCGTTGCCGCTTGTCGGGCCGACGCGTCGGATGCGGATTGGCCAGCTTGTGAAAACGCCGCTGCAGGCGTTCGGTTTCACGCCGTTGCTGGCTTTGTGCGTACTCTATATATAATGTTTGAGCCTCACTCGCCGAACCGCGCCGATTCGATAATGCGCTGACCTGAATGTCAAATGTCTGAATGCCCTTGCGAATGCGTAACTCATCGCCCTGCCTGACCGGGTGCGATGGTTTACTGCGTTGTCCGTTCAGATGCACATGTCCGCCATTTATCGCCTCGCTGGCCAGACGGCGGGTTTTATAAAAGCGCGCCGCCCATAACCATTTGTCGAGCCGAACCGGCGTGTCGTTTTGCGGGTGTTGATCAGACATATCGTAAGAATAAAAATCCGGCGATGGCGGCGTTAAACAGGCTCATCAATAACAGATATTTTTTTGGTACCCGGGCACCGGGCGCCGATGTGTAATGCAACAGGACCCAGATTGCCTGGGCCAGATAACCGGCTGCGATCAACCACAGGAACTTCCACATGGCCAGCAGTAATAGGCCGCAAAAAATCATCGCAACCAGTGCCTCGAGTATGAGGCGATCGCGCCGGCCATCGGCAAACCCAAATCCCAGCATGACACCGCTCATCATGGCCAGCACGATGGCAAAAAAATCCATTGCCTTGTAATAGGACAGGCTGTAACCGATCAGACAAACGGCAGTGATGACACCTAATGTAAAAATAAATCGCAACATGATCATTCCTGTCTGCGAGAAAGCTTAACACAAACCCCCCGTAGATTCGTGGTGATTATGTCGCGGCAATGGTGTTATGTGAAGTCTGGCGGTATGATTGTGGTATGACCGCTATATATATAGATAAACTGCCGGCTAGCCAGTTAAGCCAGGCCGATCTTGTGCAGCGTCTGCAGCTCATTCTGCCAAAATCTTCCGTGTTGTTCGCAGAAGAAGATACACGCCCATACGAATGCGATGGCCTTTCGGCCTACCGGCATAAACCCTGGGTTGTGGCTCTGCCGGAAACTATCGAGCAGGTTCAGGCTATCATGCGTATTTGCCATGCACATCACGTTCCGGTCATCGCACGTGGTGCCGGTACCGGTCTGTCCGGTGGTGCCCTGCCACGCAAAGGTTGCCTGTTACTTAGCCTGGCAAAATTCAATCGTATTATTGAAATTGATTCGGAAAATGCCATTGCGCGTGTTCAAACCGGCGTACGCAACCTGGCGATCAGCGAAGCGGCCAGACCATATGGATTGTATTACGCACCGGACCCCTCTTCACAAATAGCCTGCACGATCGGTGGCAACGTGGCGGAAAATTCCGGTGGCGTTCACTGCCTGAAGTACGGGTTAACCGTGCACAACGTATTACAGGTCACCATGATTTGCATCGACGGTGAAAAAGTGGTGCTCGGAACATCGGGGCTGGACAGTCCCGGCTATGACATGCTGGCACTGGCCAACGGTTCGGAAGGCATGCTCGGCATCATTGTTGAAATCACCGTAAAACTTTTACCCATTCCCGAACGTGCGCAGGTGATACTGGCGTCGTTTGATCAGCTCACCAAAGCCGGTGAAGCGGTCGGTAATATTATTTCCGCCGGCATTATTCCGGCCGGACTGGAAATGATGGATAACCTGGCGATTCGCGCCGCGGAGGATTTTGTGCATGCCGGTTACCCGACAGATGCGGCGGCGATTTTATTGTGTGAGCTGGACGGCACCAATGACGAAGTGTCTGAACAGATCATGAAAACACGCAGCATACTCAAACAATCGGGCGCAACCACCGTCAGGACCGCGCAGACAGAAGAGGAACGTGCACGTTTCTGGCAGGGTCGTAAATCGGCTTTTCCCGCCGTCGGGCGACTGGCACCGGATTACTATTGCATGGACGGTACCATTCCACGCCGTCAATTACCGCAGGTGTTGCAACGCATCAGTGAGCTGTCGGAACAATATGGACTGCCGGTTGCCAATGTCTTCCATGCCGGTGACGGTAACCTGCATCCATTGATTCTCTACGATGCCAACAAAACCGGCGAACTCGCGCGTACGGAAGAGTTTGGCAGCAAGATTCTGGAACTCTGTGTCGATGTGGGTGGCACGATCACCGGTGAACACGGTGTCGGCGTGGAAAAAATCAACCAGATGTGTATTCAGTTTGGCAAACTGGAACTGAAACAGTTTCATGCCATTAAACAGGCTTTTGATCCCAATGGCCTGCTCAATCCGGGCAAGGCCGTTCCCACGTTACATCGTTGCGCCGAGTTTGGCGCCATGCACGTGCATAAGGGCAAGTTACCACACCCGGAACTGGAACGCTTTTGAACCTGTACCAATGAACGATCACGACGCAGGCAACGAGTTACAACAACAGGTGCAGGAATATGTTTCGCATCAGCAGCGAATCGTTATTAAATCGGGTGACAGCAAATCTTTTTACGGCCGTCATTGCGATGGTCAACCCCTGGACGTCACCAGCCATTGTGGTGTGATTGAATACGAACCCACCGAACTGATTATCAGGGCGCGTTGTGGTACACGGCTTGACGATATACACACCCTGCTCAGACAACATAACCAGATGCTGGCGTTTGAACCACCGGCATATGCCGATACCGCCACACTGGGTGGAACGATTGCATCCGGTTTATCCGGCCCGGCCCGGCCTTTTTATGGTGCTGCACGGGATTTTGTGCTGGGCGTCAGTATGATTAACGGCGAGGGTGAGACATGCCGTTTTGGTGGTGAAGTCATGAAAAACGTTGCCGGTTACGATGTGTCACGATTAATGACCGGATCGCTGGGTACACTGGGTGTCATCCTTGATGTATCTCTCAAGGTATTACCTCGCCCGGAAGTGGAACAGACCATCGCCTATGAATTAACGGAACGCGCGGCGATAAATCGCACCAGCAAGTTATGCACTCAGCCATTACCTGTCACCGCCACCTGTTTTGACGGCAACCGCCTATATATTCGACTGGCCGGTACGGAATCGGGTGTGCGTGCGGCACGTAACACGCTGGGTGGTGAAATTATTCCCGATGAACAACGCTTCTGGCATAAATTACGCGAGCATCAGTTACCCTTCTTCAACGCCGAAAAACCCATCTGGCGACTGTCGCTCGCACCAGCCACACCGCCACTGGAACTTGAAGGCAAGCAACTTATCGAATGGCGCGGTGCACAACGATGGCTGGCCAGCAGTCTGCCGGCAAACACGATACGTGACAAAATAGAACAGGTGGGTGGTCATGCCACGTTGTTCAGGAATAACGAAGGTGAGCACAATGTGTTTCATCCATTATCCGGAAAACTGCGCCAGTTGCACATGAACCTTAAACTGGCACTGGATCCGCATTGCCTGTTTAATATCGGCAGAATGTATTCGGATTTCTGACCATGCAGACTAATATCAGCGTTCAGTACAAAGACAGTGCCTACGGTAAGGAAGCGGACCGCATACTGCGCAGTTGCGTACACTGTGGTTTTTGCACTGCCACCTGTCCGACTTACCAGTTGCTGGGTGATGAACTGGATGGACCACGCGGTCGTATTTATCTTATCAAGCAGGTACTGGAAGGTAATGCAGCTACCAATAAAACCATGACACATCTGGATCGCTGCCTGACCTGTCGTAGTTGTGAAACCACCTGCCCGTCCGGTGTCGAATACGCGCGACTGATCGATATTGGCCGTTATATAGTTGAAGCCGAAGCAAAACGTCCCTGGACAGATAAACTGAAGCGTAACCTGCTGCACTGGGTGCTGGTTAATCCACAACGATTCAGGAAAGTTTATCGTCTGGCGGAAAGTTTCAACCGGTTTTTACCCGCCAACCTGAAAGTACAACATCAAACATCGATTATTGAAGACCTACCTTCTACCCGGCATGACAATTACGTCATCATGCTCGAAGGATGTGTACAACCGGTACTGGCACCCAACATCAATATCGCCACACGCAAGGTCCTGGATCGCATTGGCTATTCCACACTTGTCGTGAAACAGACCGAATGTTGTGGTGCTATTTCGCATCACTTAAACAAACATGAAACAGCGCGTGAGATCATGCGACGCAACATCGATGCCTGGTGGCCACATATCAGTAACGGTTGCAAGGCGATCATTGCCAACGCCAGTGGCTGCGGCGTCATGCTGAAGGATTATGCAAAACTACTGGCCGATGATCCGCAATATGCCAACAAGGCACGTCTGCTTAGTGAACGGGTCAGAGACATCAGCGAAATCATTCAACGCCAGGACACCAATAAACTGGCATTGAAAAAACGCCGCAAGGTGGCCTTTCATGCTCCCTGTACACTACAGCATGGTCTGCAATTAAATACCCGGGTTGAAAATTTATTACAGTCCCTGGGCTTTGATCTGGTTGATGTACAGGACAGTCACCTGTGTTGTGGTTCGGCAGGCACTTATTCGCTGCTACAACCCGTCATTGCAAACCGGTTAAAACAGAATAAACTGCACAACCTGCAACGACACCAGCCGGAACTCATCATCACGGCGAATATTGGCTGCCAGCATCATTTGCAAACTGGCACTAACACCCCGGTCAGACACTGGGTTGAAATTATTGCTGAGGCGATAAAATGATCTTCTCCTTTAAACGACCCGAACCGGACACCGTCGCCGCGGTCGACCTGGGTTCCAACAGTTTTCATATGATTGTTTGCCGCAACCAGAATGGTGAACTGGTGGTGGTGGATCGCCTGCGTGAAATGGTACGACTGGCTGCAGGCATTGATGAAAACAATATGCTGACCGAAGAAGCCCAGCAACGGGCGCTGGATTTTCTGTCACGCATTGGCCAGCGGTTAAAAGATATTCCCGATCATGGTATTCGTATCGTCGGAACCAACACGCTACGAAGTGCCAGCAACGCCGAAGAATTTATTAGCAAGGCCGAAGCCTGCCTCGGGCATCCGATTGAAGTGATATCCGGTGTGGAAGAAGCACGACTGATTTATCTGGGTGTTGCACAGAGCCTGGCCGCAACCGAGGAACGTCGACTGGTGATGGACATCGGCGGCGGCAGTACCGAATTAATCGTGGGTGAAAAATTCGAACCCCTGTACCTGGAAAGTCTCTATATGGGCTGTGTTTCCATGAGCCGACGCTTCTTTGCAGACGGTAAAATTTCTTCTTCCGCTATTAAAAAAGCACAGACCGCTGCCGAACAGGAACTGGAGCCTCACATCACACGCTTTTCGCGACTGGAATGGAAAGAAGCGATTGGTGCATCCGGTACCATTCGTGCCATCGATAAAATCGTGCATGCTGAAGGCTGGGCGGGCGACGGTATTACTTTTAAAAGCCTCAAACAACTGGTCAGTGCGATTGAGTCTGTTAACCATATCGATCAGTTAAATCTCAAAAGCCTGGACCCGCAACGTGCACCGGTATTTGCCGGTGGGGTTATGATTCTTTACGCAACATTCAAACACCTCGGTATCAGGAAAATGCGCGTCGCCGATGGCGCACTTCGCGAAGGCCTGATCCACGATCTGCTGGGCCGTATTCATCACGAGGATGTTCGCGCCAAGAGTGTTCGATCTCTGGCCGAACGTTACCACGTGGATATGGAACATGTAACGCGTGTCCAGAATACTGCGCAACATCTGTTTACCATGCTGTCTGATGACTGGCAACTGGATGAGCAGCATCTGGAATACCTGCAGTGGGCCTGCATGCTAAGCGAAATTGGCCTTGATATCGCACACAGTCAGTACCAGAAACACAGTGCCTATATTATAGAAAACGCCGACATTGCCGGTTTCTCACGCCAGGAACAGAAACTGCTATCGGTGCTGGTCCTGAGTCAGAGACGTAAAATCGCAAGCAAGGCTATCAAACAACTGCCGGGAAAATGGCAAAAGCCCGTCACACGACTGGCGATCATTTTACGCCTGGCTGCATTACTGAACCGTGCCCGCACTACCATAACCGAAAACCTGAGCATTAAGGCTAAAAAAAGTGAATTGCAACTTTCTATTGATAAAGACTGGCTGGCGGAACACAGCCTGACGATGGCAGACCTGGAAGTTGAAGCAGACTATCTTCGCAGTGCGGATTTTACCCTGCTGATCAATTAACGATGATCTATTGCTCGGCCAGTTCGCTGAGCAGATGTTGTTGCACGGAGAACGGCGCATGTTCATTGGGTGTCAGTCGTGCATACTCCCCTTCCGGTTTGAGAATCCAGGCATAGGTATTGTCTTTCAGGTAATTGTTCAAATCACGAATAATTCGCTCGCGCAGCGATTTGGTCTGAATCGGATAAACGACTTCGACGCGACGGAACAGATTACGTGGCATCAGATCCGCGCTGCCGGCATACACCTCCGGTTTGCCGCCGTTTTCAAAATAATACACGCGCGTGTGTTCCAGAAAACGGCCAAGAATCGAACGCACGGTAATATTCTCGGACACACCTGTCACACCCGGCTTGAGTCCGCATATGCCGCGTACGATCAACTCCACTTTAACGCCCGCCATGGAAGCCTGATACAAGGCCTGAATGATTTGTGGATCAATCAGTGAATTGACCTTGAAAATAATGCCCGCAGCTTTGCCGTTTTCGGCATTCTTTCGTTCATTGTTAATTTTTTTCAGTAACGCATCATGCAAAATAAATGGTGATTGCAGGATCTTGTGTAACTTGGGCACCTTGCCCATGCTGGTCAGTTGCATAAACACCGCCTGCACATCATCACCAATGTCTTCATCACAGGTGAGCAGACCGTAATCAGTGTACAGGCGCGCGGTGCGTGGATGATAATTACCGGTTCCCAGATGCACGTAATGCCGCAGGCCACGGGTTTCACGCCGAACAATCAGGATCATCTTGGCATGGGTTTTATAACCTACGATACCGTAAACAACGTGAACACCGGCTTCCTGCAGTCGGTTGGCCAGCGCCACATTGGCTTCCTCATCAAACCTGGCACGTAATTCGATCACAACCGTCACTTCCTTGCCGGCACGGGCTGCCGCTACCAGTGCATCCACAATCGCCGACTTCGGACCGGTTCGATAGAGTGTTTGCTTGATTGCCAGGACACGCGAATCATCGGCGGCTTTTCTGACCAGTTCAATAATCGGTACAAAGGATTCGAACGGATGATGTAATAAAATGTCCCGTTTACGAATGGCTTCGAAAATGTTCTTGCTGCCGGTAAGTTGCTTGGGTACGCTGGATGTAAACGCCGGGAATTTCAGGTCCGGACGATCGACCAGATCTGCAATGGCAGATACGCGATTCAGGTTAACCGGCCCGTTGACTTTAAAGATATCGTCTTCGGTCAGCTGGAACCGATCCATCAGAAAATTCACCATGTCATCCGGACAGTTATGCGCCACTTCCAGTCGAACAGCATCACCATAGTGGCGTGATATCAACTCACCCTCGACAGCGCGCAGCAGGTCATCAATTTCCTCTTCGTCGACAAACAAATCACTGTTGCGCGTAACACGAAACTGATAACAGCCGTTGACTTTCATGCCGTAGAAAAGACGATCCGCAAACGCATGAATGACCGACGAGAGAAATACGAAATCATACTGACCGGTACCCTTGATACTGGCCGGGATCTGAATCAGCCGCGGTAATGCACGCGGCGCCTGCACCACGGCCAGTCCACTGTTGCGACCAAATGCATCCTTACCTGTCAGGGAAACGATAAAATTCAGACTCTTGTTGAGAATACGTGGAAACGGATGTGCCGGATCGAGCCCCAGTGGACTGAGTACCGGACTGAGTTCTTCATCAAAATATTCACTCAGCCAGGTTTCCTGTTCCGGTGTCCAGTCCTGTCGCTTGATCGTCCTGACGCCTTCCTGCTCCAGGCGTGGTAATATCACGTCGTTCAGAACTCGGTATTGATCTTCGACCAGTACACGCACCCGCTGACTGATGGCCTTGAGTAATTCACCGGGTGCCATGTTGTCCGGACCAGCCTGGACTGAACCCAGTTCCACCATTTGTTTGACACCGGAGACACGAATTTCAAAAAATTCATCGAGATTGGTACAGGAAATACACAGGTATTGCAGGCGCTCCAGTAAGGGAATACCTTCTTCCTCGGCCAGTGCCAGAACACGCTGATTGAATTCCACCAGGCTCAGTTCCCGGTTGATGTACAGTTCAGGCTGTTTGAGATCAATCATGTCCATGTGGTTATCGTGTCCTGGTGCGGGCTGGCAGGTCTAAATGTTAAAAAAATATTACAGTGGTAAAATGACACTAAGATGACAGCAAATATCAAGTTTAGTTTACAACCTGGCGGCTTTGAGCGCCATCTGCAACGTAAGTACAACAACCCCCTGTTTTCTGATGTAGATCAATATCTTCTGCCTCAGGAAGTGGAACGTGCGCGGGAGCGGGATCGCCAGGACCTGCAGGCCTTTCTGAGTGCTTTTGAAGAAGTGGTTCAGCGTGCCTCACAATTAAGCGGTTCCGTCGACGCTGATGTGGTACTGGATCTCAAGCAGGATCTGGAGCGTTTATATGTAACCAGTGCCGGCCTGGCGGGTGATCTCGATCAGTACCAGGATGCACTGCAAAAACTGATCAGTGTCTGCATGGTGACAGTGGAAAAAGGCGCTGTAGATGATCCCGAGGCATTACAAAAGCTGCGCGACGAAGCGCAGGCACGGGGCGTGTTCTTTGCCCTGCTCAAAACACCACTGGTCGCTGACATTTTACGCGGCGACGACGTTATCAAAAGCGAAGAGTTAATCCCCACTTTGCTCAGTGAACCCGTTGAAAATCTGCCACCGGTGCTTGAGTTGTTTGAACCCGATCAGATTACTTTATTGTCGAAGCAGGCAAGAGAATTTATTGACGCCTTGCCTGCACCAGTTCGGACACAGACCGACTGCAATAAACAACTAGATGTTCTTGCGTCCGCCACCGCCGAGGCACGGGGGTGACATCGGCGCATCGCCGTTAATATCACGCCATTCCTGCTCGGTGTAGGTATGGATTGCCAGGGCGTGGATTTTACTGGCCAGTTCATCAGCCAGAATTTCATTGATCTTGCGATGACGCGCTACCAGCGACTGACCGGCAAAATCCTCCGACACCACCACGACCTTGAAGTGGGATTCTGAGCCGGGCGGGACATTATGATTACTGCTCTCATTGATGACTTCGAGATGCATGGCATCGATAGATTCCGCCAGCTTGCGTTCGATTTCCGACTGTACGACCATTACTCACCTGCATAGTTGATGAATTGATAATTATAAAACACCTGTATGGGTTCGCGGAGTAAAAAATTCAACATGGATTTCAGTAAATTACCGCACTGGCACAATACCCTTATCTGGCGAACAGACTAATCTGACGTGACTTCAATACCGGCATCCAGTGCCTTGTTCAGATTTTCCGGTGCATAGTCGTCAATTTTTTCATTCAGTCGACGGCTGGCGCTGTGATGAATTTTCTCGTTGCCGTAACGACACCTGCCAATCCGGCGTTTTAGTTTACCAAACAGAAATTCCATCCAGGCCTTGGAATTTCCCATCGGGGCGGCATAGTTGGTATCCGGGCAGCGATCTAGATTATCCAGATAGTCGCTGTCAAATTCCAGAAACACACTGGCGCGATCAATCATCCAGCGTAGTGCAATGTTCGACAAACCCGTATCCACATTGCCACCACCAATATCACCGTGTACGCCGGCAAACCAGACCTGCTCCACATTGTTGTTGTCATCCGCGTCACGATCCCAGACTGCAGCCTCGTAAGGACGGCGGCACTCATCAATGGATATCGCCTGAAAGGCATTTTCGACACGGCCGGACAACTTGGTATCATGAAAATCAAAGTTTTTACGGCCAATCCAGCGGAACTTGCGAATCGGAATCCCCAACGAACCGACGGTATCCCAGACACCGATAAACTTGATGTGACACTCCATGGCATAATCTTTTCGAAACTGAACAGAACGGGGACCATCCGGTCTGGCGTCATCGGCCCGATCCTGATACAGCGCAAAGGCCTCGTCGACCATGTCCGCACGTGCCTTTTTGAGAATACCGCAGTTTCGAATCATGCCCGCCAGACTGCGCACCGAGTAGGCGCCCCGGCTGAAACCGATGAAATACAGTTCATCGCCGGGCTCATAATTAAGGACGATAAACCGATAGGCCTCGATGATCTTGTCGGATAAACCGGCACCCAGGGCACCACCGATAAAACGATCCCAGGCGTTACCGGTACCAACCCCATAGTTGTAAAAAACCACCTGCAGTATGCCATCCTGTGTACACTGCTTCAGGGCACGGGCGAATTTCACCACATTGGTCGGCGCTTCCACCCCTTCTTCCTTTTGATCCGGACGGTTCCAAGTACCGTCCGAACAGATGATTATCCGTTTGCGCATAATCATGCTTCCTCGTTTGTTATTGTTTTTTGAAGGCAACTGTCGCGCAGCAATACGCACAGCTTCAGTGCCTATTGTACCGATTATGCGATTACAAATTGATTATTCTTCGAAGCAGATTTCGACGTAAAAGTCGCCGCAGTCTGAAGTGAATGGTAATACCAAAGTTTGCCCATTCACCTCGTGATGAATGGTATGTTTTTCGCCGACCAGGATATTCGGGGTAGACATGTCAAAGTCATAGCCCTGCTCGAGATACAGGTTCTTGGCCCCACCGACCACCATGTTGGTCATCTCACCGGTCATATCCTTGGCCGTATCGTTGAGTTCGGTGATTTCCTCACCCAGCATGCGTTTGACAATATCGAATATGGTTTGCTGTCCGAAACTGATCGCCAGTGATGCCCGTACTTTTGAGCTATTCATGCTCATCAGGCCCGTCACCTCACCCAGGGATTCCTCGTTTTGCTTTAGCTCCGGTTTCCCCATACTGGCCTGAACATTGGCCATGGTAGACAGGACATTGACAATGGTCGTGAGCACGGGATTGATGAGTCTGGCATCCATCAGGGCAATAAGATTTTTTATTTACAATAGGCATATTGTCGGCCCCGGCCACGGTAAACTTTATCTACCTGAAATCATGACAAAAAACGCAGGGAACGCTGTAATTCCTGCTCCACTTCCTCGACCTGCTGAGGATCTTCCCCGACAATGGCCATACTGCCGTTTTCGGTAGGGATAATAACCCCCTGAAATCGCTCGTCTTTCAGTGAGCTGCGTTTTTCCACGTATTCACCCGGCATAATCAGAATGGTTACCGGGCCATTACTGCCTCCGACTACCAGGTGCGCCCCGTCATGCCGGCGCATGGGACAGGCGCCGGCATAATGCACCGGCCGGTTCAGACCGGCAACCTGCGCACCATGCGGCTGCAGCAGTTTGTTCAATCGTTCCATATCCACGTTATGGCGATCTGACAGATGATGTAGCTCATCATTGATATGCGACAGCACAATGGTATCCAGCTCAGGTTGCGCGAAATCCAGCTGGACCAGCACGACGCCCAGCACCAACAGCAGGCTGGCCGCCATAGCCAGCCACTGTGCACGACGCCGTGACTGCTGAACAGCCAGTCGTTGACGCAGCAGAATGCGCGAACTCAGTCCTTCCGGCACGGGTACAGACAGGCTGCTATCCAGTGCCTGTTCGAAATCCGCCAGCCCTTCGACAAATTCGCGACATGCTGTGCAGGACTGAACATGCTCGCGCAAAGCCGTTGCTTTACTGCTCGGGTCGGTTAATAGCTGTCGTCGTACATCTATACAGTTCATCGTTTAACTCGCTTATTAATCGCGGTTTCCTTACCCAGTGATTTACGTAGTTCCTGCCGGGCCCGGCAGACCCGCGTCATGATCGCGCCGGCACTGGTACCCAGCATGTCACCGATTTCTTCGCAGGAATAACCACCGATAACCTGCAGTAATAACGGCTCGAGATAACCCTGGTCCAGATTGTTCAACGCGCGATGTAATGCCCAGTTGCTGATCTGATCCGGTGTTTCAGACAGCGAAGAAAAATGTTCATCGTGAAGCTCAGTCGATTCCAGGGAGACCTCCATCATTCGCACCTTGCCCAGATGGCGCGACAATTCACGTCGCAGTATCGTGAATAACCAGGCCCTGGCAGATTCCGGATTCTGCAGCTTGTCCAGCGCGCGCCAGGCCCGCATAAAACTTTCCTGCACCAGGTCCTCGGCGAGCTGTCTGTCCCGGCACAACCAGTAGGCATAACGATACAGGTCTGCCGAATAGGCATTCACCAGTGCCTCAAATGTCAGCTCCGCATTATTCATGCATAACAAGACCTCGTATTGAAAGAAATCCTTACTGATACGGTAAGGATTTACCACCAGCGGCGGTCTAGTCTGTAAGCCGGGTTAATCCGGCCATTGCTACCTTTTCACTATTGTAAAGAGGACTTTTACCATGAAAACCACTAATTCGACCAACCTTGCACTGCTCAGTGCCATTGCCCTGGGACTGGGCATTGCCGGACAGGCCAGTGCCGCCAAACCCACCTGGGAAGGACATGAAAAATGTGCCGGCATCGTCAAGAAAGGCATGAACGATTGCGGTACCAGTAAACATAACTGTGCCGGTCATGCGACGCGTGATAATGACCCGGAAGAATGGGTTTACCTGCCAAAAGGCACCTGCGAAAAGATCGCCGGTTCCACAATCAAACAAAAAGCCAAATAGGCCGGGAAAAACCATGCCAGCACGTACTCCGATTCGCGGTACCGGTATCGGCTTACGTGCTGTGCATTATTCTCACATCAAACAGACCAGACCGGCTGTGCCCTGGTTTGAAGTGCTGATTGACAATTACCTGGGCAAAGGCCACATCATTACCCGGCACCTGGATGACATCTGTGAAGACTACCCAATTACGTTTCACGGCGTCGGGATGTCAGTCGGATCGATGGACCCACTGGACACGCATTACCTGGGCCTGCTCAAACAGGCCATTGATCGATACACGCCGCAACTTGTTTCCGATCACCTGTGCTGGACAGGTGTCGATGCGACTTACAGCCACGACCTGCTACCACTACCCTACACGGAAGAAGCCGTTAAGCATGTGGCGCAACGCATTCAGCAGGTACAGGATATTCTGGGACAACGAATTCTGATTGAAAATGTATCCACATACATGACCTTTGCGGATTCAGCTATGTCGGAAGCGGAGTTCGTGTCACAGGTGGTCAACCTGGCGGATTGTGACCTGTTGCTGGATATCAATAATGTCTATGTGAGTGCGACCAACCACCACTTTGACGCACTGGACTATATACGCCAACTGCCCATGCAACGCATTCGGGAATTTCATCTTGCCGGCTACGAAGATATGCAGACCCACCTGCTCGATACCCATGGTCAGGCTGTGCATGCGCCGGTATGGGAATTGTATGAACAGACGTTGGCGTTAACGGGACCACGCCCGACCCTGATCGAATGGGACAATGACATTCCGGCGTTTGATGTTCTTGAAGCCGAGGCACATAAGGCACAGGCCTGTCTGGATCGCTGTCATGTCAGCGCTGCATAATTTACAACGTCAGTTTCTTCACGAAGTGTATGCCGATACGCAAACACTGTCCGAACAACTCGCCATTTACCGGCGCAGTATTTTTGGTGGCCTGCAAAAAGCGCTCGATGCGATCTACCCGGTTTGCCGGCAACTGGTGGGTGAAGCGTTTTTTGAAGCCATGTGCCTGCGCTACATTCGGCAAACACCATCGGTGTCACGCGACATTAATCTGTATGGACGAAGCCTGATCGAATTTACCGAAGCCTTTAGCCCGGCAAAATCATTACCGTATCTGCCCGATGTGATGCGACTCGAATGGGCCTGGCATCATGCTTTGCAATATGAGGATGAACCTGTTGCGCCGCTGCATGATTTACTTGAACTCCCGGATAATAAATTACTGGACACCTGCCTGGTCGTGCCGAAAACCGTGACCCTGATCGACAGCGACTACCCGGTGTTACATATCTGGCAGGTGAATCAACCTGACTATACCGGTGATCAAAAAGTTAATCTGGAAGAAGGTGAACAGCGTCTGGTAGTTTATCGCCAACAAGCTCGTTTGATTATCGAACCCCTGTCCCGGACAGAATGGCAATGCCTGTTATTACTTCAGCAAGACGCACCATTGTCGGCCCTGCAGGAAATTGATGCGTATCAATCCGCATTGGTTCGGATCCTGCAAATGGGGTTGATCGTTGGAATTAAATAGCGAGATTATTTTTCTTTGTAGAACCGCATGCCGACATAAAACTGTTTGTCCTTGTAACGGCGATGCACCACTTCACCCAGTGCGTTGAGCACATGAGTACGACCATTATTCCCAATGTTCATGGAGACCCGCAAAATCTCACCCACATCGCGAGGCTGCGTGGATAAAAAGCCGATTCCTTCCATAGAAAAATCCACGCACATCAGAGATGTTTTTTCACCTTCCGGTGTGGTGACGCGAATTGGCCGGGTAAAGTTAATTCGACGTCGTTGTCTTCGTTCGTGCATCATACGGTTGCTACCTGTTTAACCAGTAACCGAGTAACCCCGTGGGTTTCGTCTCAGTTCTGGGCTAAAGTATAATCCAACACAGAAAATTTGCAGTTATTCTAACCCATTGATTCACTTAATGAATTACCTGAATACACCCACATATCTTGGAAAACCGACCGCCCGTCCTGTTAACCAGGCCAAAATTTAACAAATATTTACAAAATTGGTCACATTTTCGAGCTCAAGGCCCTGGAAGCTTGACTTCAGTCGGCCAGCGGCCGCTATATATAATTGAATCAACTTGAAAAACAACGAGCTGTGAATGGATATACGTACACTACAGCTAACCCTCGAAGACATTTACGAAGTTCGCACTGAACACAATATCGAGCAATTCGTTTTCAGCGATGGCTGGCTGGCCGATCGACTGGACCAGTCCGGACGTAATATTCCCGAAAAACTGCTGGTCCATGAAGATGAGGAAGGCCTGTCACTCAGCCTTTATCTGGATGCTGAGATGCTGAACGGGCTGGCGGCGGATAACCCGCTCGAACGCCTGCATCATGACAACCTGGCTGACTACTGCACTGTGCTCGAAGGTGTCAGCCACTTTGTTTACCTCATATGGAACGCCAGTCACGATCGGCCGGTGACACAACTGGAAATGGAAATTCAGGCGGAAATCGATAAATACATTTCATCGGTCGCCCTGTTTGCGCAGCAATCTGATGGCCGCATACCGGTAGATCTCTGCGAGCGCCTGTTTGATAACGTTCAGTTTGATTCACAGCTCGATGCACAGGAATATCAGCGTTATACACTCGCCAATGACTATGCCGCACGCTACTGCCGTAAAATTCATGACCACCTGTTACGCGTCGGTGACTCGGTAACCGTGACACGTGAAATTCGCCGTTTCTATCGTCTGATCCGGCAACAGAAAATACGCTACATTGAGAATCTGCCGACCCGGCACTAGGTCATGCGGTATGGTTCCATGTAACTGTCCATAACCGTCTCGCCGAACATGTCGATATAGCCGTGATAACGGCTTTGACCGTCATTACTGAATTCAAAATGAAACCGCCGGTAGATTCCGACTTTACCCGAACGATGCCGGCACAGGCGTATTCGATGCATTACCACCGTATCATCCAGAAACTGCAGTCCGGCCTGTTCACACAATGCCTTGCCCTTGTTACGCGCCACTTCCTTGGCACCCAGCCCGTCCCACCATAACCAGGCCAGTAATAACAACAGCCCCGTGATAAGCCAGCTCATTGTTGATTTACTTCGTCATCAGCGTTGCTTCTGCAACTTTCGGTAGCCATGAAACCAGGCAGCACTCAATGACAAGGCAAATGTAGCAATTATCAGAACGATATGCTGATCAATGGAATAGAGGCTACCCATATCAATTATGACACCCAGTATTGATGAGATGACCGCATATATGACAGCGAACTTATAAAGACTGTAATTGATTAGCCGTACACAGAAGTACGCACCAAGGAAGGTCATGCTCAGGCTGGCACCATGCAGAATGAGTGAGGTGAGTGAATAAAATTCAAACTCGGTCCAGAATGCAACGACTTCATCAGTCGGCATGCCAAACATCATGAGCAACAGACCATGGCCAAACACCAGTAGTATGCCAACCAGTATGCCACCGACAAACTCGATCAGTATACCGATTAACAGGCCTCGCCATGGTGGGCCTGTCCTGTCATCGATTACCGGTGTTTCAACATTTGAAACGGGTGGCTGGTAAAAATCAGTCATATCTCACTATACGACAAACCACCCGCTATTGCATCAGGCCGTTATTATTCTGATTTTCCCGTTACCGCTGATAATGCATTATTCATACGTTTTACAAACGTAACCGGGTCTTCGAGCTGGCCACCTTCACTGAGCATGGCCTGGTCAAATAAGATCAGGCACCAGTCGCTGAACCGTTCATCATTCGTTTCGCCTTTGAGTTGCTTAACCAGTATATGATCGGGATTGATTTCCAGTATCGGCTGAATCTCCGGGACTTCATGCCCGGCCTGCTTGAGAATTTTCTGCATGCTGACAGCCATGTCGTGCTGTTGCACAACCAGGCAGGACGGTGAATCGGTCAACCGGTTGGAGATACGCACTTCCTTGACCCTGTCGCCGAGTTTTTCCTGCATTTTCTTGATAACATCCTTGAAGTCCTTGCCGGCCTTTTCAGCTTTCTTGTTCTCTTCCTTGTCCTGTAGTTTACCGAGATCGACATCACCTTTGGCAATGGAGACAAACTGTTTACCGTCATATTCATTCAGGTAAGACATCATCCATTCGTCAACGCGATCATGCATTAACAGCACTTCGATATCTTTCTTGCGGAATAACTCCAGGTGTGGGCTGTTTTTGACTGCGGTATAGGAGTCACCGGTAATAAAGTAAATCTTTTCCTGTTCCGGCTTCATACGGCTGATATAGTCGTCCAGTGACACACTTTGTGCACCGGAGTCGTCATGCGTTGAACTGAAACGCATCAGTTTGGCAATTTTTTCCCGATTGGCAAAATCTTCCGCCGGGCCTTCTTTCAGGACGCGTCCAAATTCCTGCCAGACTGTTTTGTAATTTTCCTCATCATCCTTTGCCATTTTTTCCAGTGTGCTTAGTATCCGTTTCACAGAGGCACCACGGATGGTGTCGATCTGTTTGTTCTTCTGGAGTATTTCGCGTGAAACGTTGAGCGGCAGGTCATCCGAATCCACGACGCCACGAATAAAGCGTAAATAATTTGGCATCAACTGTTCACTGTCATCCATGATAAAAACGCGTTTGACGTACAGCTTGATGCCGTGACGCTGATCGCGATCAAACAGATCAAAAGGGGCACGCTTTGGAATATAAAATAGTGTGGTGTAAGACTGTGTTCCTTCCACATGGTTGTGCAACCAGGTCAGTGGTTCATCGAAGTCATGCGCCACATGTTTGTAGAACTCTTTGTATTCCTCGTCCTTGATATCTGACTTGGGTCGTGACCACAGGGCCGATGCCTTGTTAATGGTTTCAAACTCATCGGTTTTTTCGCCCTTGTCATCCAGTTTGGGCATTTCAATGGGCAGCGAGATATGATCTGAATAGCGGGTAATGGTTGTTTGAATACGAAACGGCTCGAGAAATTCCGCTTCATCTTCCCGCAGATGCAGGGTGATCGTTGTACCCCGCTGCGCACGTTCGATGTTTTCAATACTGTATTCGCCTTCACCGGCGGATTCCCAGCGCACGCCCTCTTCTTTACTCAGTCCGGCACGGCGCGTTTCCACTGTCACCCTGTCTGCCACAATAAAAGAAGAATAGAATCCGACACCAAACTGGCCAATCATCCTGGCATCTTTAGCCTGGTCACCGGTCAGTTTCTCAAGAAACTTTCGCGTCCCGGAACTGGCGATGGTACCGATATTATCCATCACCTCCTGACGACTCATGCCGACACCGTTATCGGTGATGCTGATGGTCCTGTTTTCCTTATCGACCTCGACCCTGATTCTCAGCTCGAAGTCGTCTTCATATAACTCGGCATTGGTCAGGGCCTCGAAGCGTAATTTGTCGCAGGCATCCGATCCATTGGAAATCAGTTCACGCAGGAAAATCTCCTTGTTGGAGTACAGCGAATGGATCATCAGATGCAGGAGCTGTTTGACTTCGGTCTGGAAACTTAAGGTTTCTTTCTTTGTATCGACACTCATGGGCTACTCCGGTGGTAAAACTTTGATAAAAACAGGAACTTAACCCATATAAGGGCGATAAGCGTGAAATTCAAGCCATTCTGTCAGGCAGTAATGGTGAGGGTATCCAGAATATGGGTGGCTATCTCCTCGACCGAGTAACGGGAGACGTCACAAACCGGGATTCGCCACTCCCGAAACAGCGCGGCAGCGTGGCGGGTTTCCTGGCGGCACTGATCCAGATCCGAGTAATCAGTATCGGGACGACGTGCCTGCCGAATGTGGTGTAACCGTTCCGCACTGATCTGCAGGCCGTAAAGCCTGTCCCGATAAGGCCGCAGCGGCTCAGGCATACGCATGAGTTCCAGATCTTCATCCACCAGTGGGTAATTAGCCGCATAAATCCCGTATTGCATGGCCAGGTAGACACAGGTCGGTGTTTTGCCGGAACGGGACAGGCCGACCAGAATCACCTGCGCCTGGTCATAATGACGTGTAGTGGCACCGTCATCATTCAACAGGGCGAAATTGACCGCATCCATGCGCCGCTGATACTCGGCTTCCTGGCGCTGACCGTGTGTGACGCCGATGTGGGGGCTGGCCTGGACATGCAGAATTTCTTCCAGTGGTGTCAGAAACTCACCCATCAGATCAAACACATGTGCCTGCGCCTGTTGCAGTCGCGCCCGCAAACCACCATCCACCAGCGTGCTGATCACGATTGGCCGGTGTGATTGTGTGTCTGAAATCGCTGCAATTTTCTCCAGCACCTGGTCGACTTTTTCCAGGGAATCAATAAAACGAAACAGTGTCACATCAAAGTGAACACCTTCAAACTGTGCCAGCAGGCTTGCACCCAGCGATTCCACGGTGATGCCGGTACTATCGGAGACAAAAATGACAGGCTGCTTCATATTCCTGTCACTCTAAACCATAATCATATCAAACGTGAATAGCAGGACTGAGTAAATATGGAAATACTGGAATGGTTTGAAAATCTGGGTATTGATGATGTCGCCGTTGTCGGTGGTAAAAATGCTTCGCTGGGAGAAATGATCGCCGGCCTGTCAGGGAAAGGTATCAATGTCCCCGGCGGATTTGCCACCACCGCAGAGGCATACCAGGCATTTCTGGCACAAAATGATCTTGACGAGCGCATATACCAGTTACTGGACAAACTCGACATTGAAGATGTCGTTGCGCTGGGAAAAACCGGCAAGCAAATTCGCGAATGGATCAGGCAACAACCCTTCACAGCAGAATTCGAACAGGCTATCCGCGAGGCCAGCAAAACATTATTTGATCGCTATGGCAAAGACAGCTCCTTTGCAGTGCGATCATCGGCCACCGCCGAAGACCTGCCGGAAGCCTCCTTCGCCGGTCAGCAGGAAACCTATCTGAACGTCAGTGGCATCGACAATATTCTGGCTTCCATCAAGAACGTATTTGCCTCCCTGTTCAATGATCGGGCGATTGCTTATCGCGTTCATCAGGATTTCGAACACCGTCAGGTTGCGCTCTCAGCCGGGATTCAAAAAATGGTGCGCAGTGATATCGCTGCCAGTGGCGTGATGTTCTCCATGGATACCGAGTCCGGTTTTGATCAGGTAGTGTTTATTACCGCCGCCTATGGGCTGGGTGAGACCATCGTGCAGGGCGCAGTGAACCCGGATGAATTTATTGTTTACAAACCGGCACTGGAAAATAACCAACAGGCCATACTGCGGCGTAATCTCGGCAGCAAGGAGATTCGCATGGTTTATGCCGATAACGCAAAAAATCACGCTCCGACCGTCACCGAGCAGGTCCAGCCCGATTTACGCACACAATTCTGTATCAATGATGAGGAAGTGGAAACACTGGCGCGACTGGCCGTCACCATCGAACAACATTATGGACGCCCGATGGACATTGAATGGGCCAAGGACGGACTGGATGGTCAGCTCTATATCGTTCAGGCCCGCCCGGAGACCGTAAAAAGCCGTGGCAACAAACAGGTGCTGCAACGCTACGAATTACGCCAGTCCGGTAATGTCGTTGTGACCGGGCGCAGCATTGGTCAACGCATCGGCAACGGTGTGGCAAAAGTGATTAATGACCCTTCACAAATCAATCGGGTTGATGAAGGTGATGTGCTGATTACGGACATGACGGACCCGGACTGGGAACCGGTCATGAAACGCGCCGCGGCCATTGTCACCAATCGCGGTGGACGCACCTGCCATGCCGCCATCATCGCCCGTGAACTCGGTATTCCGGCGATCGTCGGTTGCGGTGATGCCACACAGAAAATCAATGATGGACAGGCCGTCACCGTGTCCTGCGCTGAAGGCGATGAAGGTCATGTGTACGATGGAAAACTGGATTTCGAAATTATTGAGATCGACTTACAAAGCATGCCCGAGTTACCGTTTCGCATCATGATGAACGTCGGCACACCGGATCGGGCCTTTGATTTTCAGGCCCTGCCCAATGACGGTATTGGCCTGGCACGTATTGAATTCATTATTAACCGCATGATCGGCATTCATCCGCTGGCATTACTGAATATTGACGAGCAGGATGATCAGACAAAACGTGACATTCAACAGGCCATTCAGGGTTACGGTGGACCGATCGATTTCTATGTCGACAAACTGACTGAAGGCATGGCAACACTGGCGGCGGCTTTTTATCCGAAACAGGTCATCATTCGCCTGTCTGATTTTAAATCCAATGAATACGCCAACCTGCTGGGCGGACAACGCTACGAACCCCACGAAGAAAATCCGATGATTGGATTTCGTGGCGCGTCACGCTATGTCAGTGATCAGTTTCGTGCCTGTTTTGAACTCGAATGTCGCGCTGTCAATCGTGCCCGCCTGGAAATGGGACTGGACAATATTGCCGTCATGATTCCTTTTGTGCGCACGCTGGATGAAGCACGAGCCGTGACGCAGTTGCTGGAACAACATGGCCTCAAACGCGGCGAACATAACCTTAAGGTCATCATGATGTGTGAGATTCCATCCAATGCCCTGCTGGCGCACGAATTCCTTGAGTACTTCGATGGTTTCTCGATTGGATCCAACGACCTGACTCAGCTGACGCTGGGACTGGATCGGGACAGCAGTCTTGTAGCAGATGCCTTTGATGAGCGTAATCCGGCCGTCAAGAAGTTACTGGCCATGGCCATCGATGCCTGTAAGGCGGAAGGCAAATATATCGGTATATGCGGCCAGGGACCGTCGGATCACCCGGATCTTGCATTCTGGCTGATGGAAAAAGGCATCGACAGTGTTTCCCTTAACCCGGATTCCGTCATTCCCACCTGGCTGTATCTGGCCGAACATTTGTCCCAATCGGGTCAAAATTGAGAACCCTGGCCTAAACTGAGCCGGATTTCGAACGATAATTAACTAAAGGAGTTTGGGATCCCTGAATATCGATTTTGGTGCCATTCAGATATGAACGATCAACAATTAAAAGCCCTGAGCCTGGATGAAATGCGCAAGATGATGTCGGAAACCGATGCACTGAGTGCCGACTATCATGTCCTGCGGCGTGAATGCCTGCGCCGCGCCGAGGGCTGGGGAAAACTGGCCAATTGTGCAGGCTGCACCATTCTTTTCATGGTGCTACTGGTCTTACTGGCTATCTGATCTCAACTCGCCTTCGCATATTGCTCAAACGCCGCACGGGCTGCATCGACCGCCACACCGGACTGTATTTTCGCACCCATGTCAGAAAGCACGCTATCCAGTGCATTCAGGCATAGCTCGACATTCTGCATATGACAGGCGCTGCCCATCAGGCCGATACGCCAGACCTTGCCCGCCAGTGCTCCAAGGCCGGCGCCAATTTCAAGATTAAACGCCTGTAATAACTTGCTGCGCACGGCGGCATCGTCCGCACCGTCAGGAATCGTCACTGCATTGAGTTGTGGCAGCCGATCTTTTTCAGCCACAACAAATGACAGGCCCATGGCTTCCAGGCCAGCACGTAATGCCTGATGATGTTGCGCATGACGCTGCCAGGCATTTTCCAGTCCTTCGTCCTGCAACATGACCAGCGCTTCATGCAAACCATACAGGTTATTGATCGGTGCCGTATGATGATAGGCACGTTTACCACTGCCTCCCCAGTAACCCATGACCAGGTTTAAGTCGAGGAACCAGCTTTGCACTCGCGTCTTGCGATTTTTAATAATCTCGGCGGCACGATCACTGAAACTGACGGGCGACAGTCCCGGCGGTGCAGACAGGCACTTCTGTGTGCCGGAATAAATCGCATCGATGCCCCACTCATCCACTTTCAACGGTGTACCACCCAAAGACGTCACCGCATCCACGATCGCCAGGCAGTCATAACGATGTGCCAGCTCGACCAGGGTTTTGGCATCGGACTGTGCACCGGTTGATGTTTCGGCATGCACAAACGCAACAATTTTCGCATCCGGATTGGCCTTGAGGGCGTCTTCCAGCTTGTTCGGATCGACCACCTTGCCCCAGTCATCCTGCACCATAATGGCCGTTGCACCACAACGCTCCACATTCTCCTTCATGCGACCGCCAAACACGCCGTTCTGACAGACGATCACCTTGTCACTGGGTTCCAGTAAATTCACAAAACAGGTTTCCATGCCGGCGGAACCGGGCGCCGATACCGGTAATGTCAGTTCATTTTTAGTCTGGAACGCGTACTGTAACAGCGTCTTCATTTCATCCATCATCGTAATGAATGAGGGATCAAGGTGACCAATGGTTGGACGCGCCAGGGCCTGTAATACACGGTCGCTGACATCCGATGGGCCGGGTCCCATCAATACGCGTTTCGGTGGCTGAAATGAATGAATAGACACTGTTTGAAATCCTTATAGTGGAAGCAAAACCGAGTGCGAGAGTATACTTTACGCCACTCATGTTGTTAAGCGAGAGAGCCGTCACAATGACCCGTACACTGCCATTAATTATCGAACCCACGCAGGTTAACTCCTTGTTATCCGAAGACAATGTGGTCCTGATCGACCTGTGCCAGCCGGATACTTATATAAAAGCGCATATTCCAGGTGCCGTGTTCCTGGATTACAACTGGATCGTTGATGTGGACAAACCCCGGGTCGGGCTACTGCCCGCTGCCGCGCAGTTATCACGCATCGTCAGTGCCTTCGGTATCGGCGAAGATACCCACGTCATTGCCTACGATGATGAAGGCGGTGGCCGGGCCAGTCGCTTTTTATGGACATTGCAATGCATCGGTCACACACGTATCTCACTAATCAATGGCGGCCTGCACGCCTGGGCGGGAGAAGGTTTTACGATGGACCCGGACATACACTTTCCGGTACCGACGACGCGTGAAGTGCGTTATCAGAATGAGGCCATTGCCGACAAGACCTATATACTGGAACACCTGAATGATGACAGTACCGTCATTCTCGATGCACGCAGTCCGCAGGAATTCAACGGTATCAAGGTGTTTGCCGCGCGTGGTGGTCATATTCCCGGTGCGGTTAACTATGAATGGACTAACGCGATGGATCGTCAGCAAAACCTCAAGTTGCGCGATGCGAATACGTTACGGCAGGAACTGCAACAACTGGGCATCACACCGGACAAAACGATTGTCTGTCATTGCCAGAGTCATCATCGTTCTGCCTTTACCTGCATCATGCTGAATGCATTGGGTTTCGATAAAGTTAAAGGTTATCCCGGTTCCTGGTCTGACTGGGGGAATGATTCAAGTGTGCCGGTTGAGGGGTGAGCAGGACTTTTCACTGTAATAGAAAATTCCGTACATGTTGTCTTATGCAGCGTCGTTATTGGCGCACGAGCCATGGACGGCGCAAAGTGTGCCATTACCGATGCGCAGCTGTCAGGGATGACAGATGCGCTTAAGCGGAATAAGACAACATGTACGGGATTGTTGCCTTAACAGGATAAATCGCTTCCACTTAATCCCGGTCGGCTTTGTCCAGTCGCTCGCAATCAGGCGTCCATGCCTGCTCGCGACATTAGTACTTCCCTGTACGTCATCCCTGGACCGTCGCCCTTCAACGACGTTTCAGCGATTATCCTGTTGCGTCGAGCGCAAAAACGCCTGCCCCATTTGAATCGACGCAAACGGTTCAAACGCCGCATCAAACTGCAACTGCTCATTGGCAAACAGACACACCACCGTCGACCCCATATTAAAACGCCCCATCTCATCACCCTTGTTCAGCACGATTGCCTCATGCCCTTCATAAACCCAGCGACGAACCGGTTGTTTATGCGGAGGCGTGACAACACCATGCCAGACCGTTTCGATACAACCGACATTGATCGCACCGACCAGCACCATCGCCATCAAACCGAACTCGGTATCAAATAACGTCACGACACGTTCGTTCCGTGCAAACAGGCCGGGAATACAACGGGTGGTTTGTGGATTTACACTGAACAGGCGACCCGGGACATAAATCATCTGCTTGAGTGTGCCGGTCACCGGCATATGAATGCGATGGTAATCCCGCGGTGACAAATACAGCGTGGCAAACCTGCCCTGTTGAAATTCATTTGCCAGCTCCGGGTAACCGCCCAGCAGGTACAGTGCAGAATAATCGTGGCGTTTGGCCTGAAATATGGTGCCTTCATGAATCTTACCGACCTGACTGACCGCCCCATCCACCGGACAACACAGCACATCATCACCGTCGGCAATGGGACGCATGCCATCTTTTAATGCACGCGTAAAAAAGGCATTGAAATGTTCATAACGATGATAATCCGGCTCCTGTGCCTGCGACATATCCACGTTAAAACGCTTGATAAACCACTTCATCAGGGCATTCTTGAACCAGTTCGAGCGGCGCCGTGTGACCCATAGCGTCAGGCGAGAAATAAGATGACCCGGTAATAAATACTGGGGAAAAGCAAGCATGTAATCGCCCGGTGAGGCGTCAGATTGTCTGTACGGCATTTTTTACTGATTAATGATGATGGTGGTGATGCGAATGATCATCGAGTGTAGCGGGTTTGACCGTGGCGGTAAATGCCAGTGACTGTCCGGAATCGGTCTGCAATTGAATAACGACGTTATCCCCAACCTTTATCGGTTGTTTGGGGTGCATTAACATCAGGTGCAGGCCACCCCGCTCGAATCGCACCTGACCCTTTTTCGGTACGGCTAATGCCTGTTGCCGAACCATTTTCGCCATGCCGTCACGTGTCACGGTCTGGTGAATTTCGACTGCTTTATATGCGTCAGAGCTGGCGCCGGTGATGTTGATGTCCCTGTCTGACGGATTAATAACTTCAAGGTAACCGGCATGCATTTTTGCCACCGGTGGTGCTTCGGGTATCCAGGCATCGTTCACCTGCAACACAGTATCGTTTGCTACCAGGGAAGTGCTGATAAACATCAGAAGACCAACAAATACTGAACGCAAACTCACATCACTCTCCAAAATAATTCCTGATTGCCACAAATGTTTTGGCCATTTCCCTGACGTTATGGGGCGTTGAAAATACGGCGCGCATTTTACCGTCAGGATCGATTAACACAATTTGTGCGCTGTGGTTAACGGTGTAGCCGTCATCCGTGGTTTCATCATCCTCGTAACCATACAACACGCCCAGCTGATTGGTCAGCACATCGATCTGGTTGAGGTTACCCGTAATACCGACAAAGTCCGGATGATAAAACGTGGCGTAGGCCTTGAGCTTGTCGAGAGTATCGCGTTGTGGATCGACAGAGACAAAATACAGTTGTGGTTCCGGCGCGCGTTTTGCGGCATCCGGTAGTTTCGCCCACACCGCTTTCATCACCAGCATGGTGGTGGGACAGATATCAGGGCAATTGGTAAAACCAAAAAACAGAAAACTCCACTTGCCTTTAAAGCGCTGTTCGGTAAACAACTCGCCATCATGATCCTTGAGGCTGAGTCCCGTGATCGGCTTGCCCTGTGGTAATACGGTCGCGGCCAGTTGTTCCGGCAATTTACCCGGTTTCGTTATAACTGACTGCCACACCACAATGCCCAGGATCAGGGCTATGACGGCAATCACCACGATGGTGGTTAATCTGGACTGATTGTTCGGTTCTGGACTCATGCGGCGCGGATTATAGCCTGTCTGGTTTTATTTCGCTGTTAGTCCAGTAACGGCCAAAATGGTTCCGGGGTGGAGAATATTTGCAAACATCAGTCAATTCAGCTATGTTTGAAAGAAACTTAAAGAGAATTATCAATGCCTGACCTTAGCTTATTGATTTCTAAACTAAATCGCCCCGTCTGGACACCGGATCTGGAGCCGCTGGATGTACAATCCGAGCCGCTGGCAGACA
This sequence comes from uncultured Gammaproteobacteria bacterium, assembly GCA_937967995.1. GTDB lineage: Bacteria > Pseudomonadota > Gammaproteobacteria > UBA6429 > Thiohalophilaceae > CALBTB01. The sequence goes on along the minus strand of CALBTB010000006.1, from coordinate 159,039 downwards.
TTCCGCTGCTGGGCTATGTTCAGGCCGGCCAGCCCGTCGACCTCGTTGAGCAGCAGGAAACCGTGCGTGTTCCGGTCACCATGATACGCAAGAACACCTATGCCCTGCGCGTGCGTGGCCAGTCCATGATCGATGACAATATTCAGGAAGGCGACATCATCGTGATTGAAAAGCGCGAGTATGCCCACAACGGCCAGACCGTGGTAGCCATGATCAACGGTGAACAGGTCACCCTGAAGAAATTTTATATCGAGGCGGACGGCATTCGGTTACAACCGGCCAACAACAGCATGCAACCCATCGTGCTGAAGAACCAGGATGTGCAGATTCTTGGTATCGTCACCGGTGTGATCCGCGCGGTCGAGGAGTAACAGGGAGACACACCGGGACCAGCATGACCCTCGAAGAGCCCAAATTCCTGGTAGATGACACGTTGCGACGACTGGGCCGCTGGCTACGTGCCGCCGGGTACGACACGCAAATCGCCGCAGACCATGTAACCGAATACTACCTGTTAAGACAGGCCCTCAACGAAGGCCGACTCCTGCTCACCAAAAACGAAGACCTGCTGGAACACCGACGCGCCGAAGGGACCGTGATTTTGCTGGATGGCGATACACTGGAAGAAGATGCCGAAGAACTCAATGCCCTGGTACCGATCAACTGGCAGTACAATCCCCTCTCACGTTGCATGGCCTGTAATGCAAAAATTACCATCGATGATGAACACAGTGATGCCGCCTATTTTTGCCAGTCCTGTAATCAGGTCTTCTGGGAAGGGGCACATAGCGATCGCTTACGCAGCCAGTTACTCGACTGGCATAAAAAATTTACGTCCGATCCGCGCTGAAACTGATCACCCGATCAATCTGCGTTTCATTCGTCATCAGCATCAGTATCCTGTCCAGCCCCACTGCCACACCGCTGCACGCCGGTAAACCGGCACGCAGTGCACTGAGGAAATGTTCATCCAGCGGCACTTCGTCCAGGCCGGCCGCCTGGCGTTGCTGATTTTCATGGTGCATGCGCTGCTGTTGTTCATTCGCATCGGTCAGTTCTTCAAAACCGTTGGCCAGTTCCAGGCCACCGCAAAAGACTTCAAATCGCCGTGCCGTGCGCGGGTCGTTGTCATCAATGCGTGCCAGTGATGCCTGTTGTGCCGGGTATCCGTTAACAAACACCAGCCTGTTAGCGGGCAGTGCCGGTTCGATGACTTCACTCATCAGCAGGTCCAGCGCATCCTGTCTGTTTGACATTGATGGCGGCTGACTGCCGGTTTTATCCTGGTAACACTGCGTGAGTTGTTCCATTGAGGCACTGAAGGGATCGATGTGCAGTATGTCCTGAAACACCGCTTCGTAAGTGGTGTGCATTGCCGGTGCTCGAATACAGTTGCTCAGTAATTCATTGAGTAAGCTCTCCACCTCCTGCATCAGCGCCGCCAAATCAAAACCCACCCGATACCATTCGAGCAAGGTAAATTCCGGGTTATGCCGCGTACCCTGTTCTCCGGCCCGAAACACTTTACAGATCTGGTAGATGTCTTCAGCGCTATCTGCAAGCAGACGCTTCATGAAGAGTTCGGGCGAGGTTTGCAGAAAGTATGTCTGTTCCGGCTGATCGTTGCTGGTGACACACCAGCTATCGAGATGGACTTCGCTGGTCGCGGCGCGTGACAACACGGGTGTTTCCACTTCCATTACACCGTGCAAATCGAAAAAGGCACGAATGCGTTGCAGCATACGTGCCCTTGCCTTGAGCGTGTCCCGGTTCGCACCGGGGCGCCAGTCGCTATTCCTTGGCACGGCCCAGGTAATCGCCTGTGCGGGTATCCACCTTGATCAAATCACCCTGTTCCAGAAAAAGCGGTACTTTAACGACTGCACCGGTTTCACAGGTGGCGGGTTTGGTACCTCCTTGCGCGGTATCGCCACGTACGCCGGGATCCGTTTCCGTGATTTGCAGAATCACGTGGTTAGGTGGTGTGACCGCAATCGGGTTATCGTTCCACAGGGTCACCACACACATATCCTGCTCCTTGAGCCACTGGGTACTGTCCCCCAGCGCCTCGGCACCGATTGCAAACTGCTCAAAACTCTCGGGATGCATGAAGTGCCAGGACTCGCCATCGTTATACAGATACTGCATATCCGTATCGACCACATCAGCTGCTTCCACGCTATCGCCGGACTTGAAGGTCTTTTCCAGCACGCGGCCGGTCTTCAGGTTACGTATCTTGACCCGGTTAAAGGCCTGTCCTTTACCGGGTTTGACGAATTCATTCTCGATAATGCTGCACGGATCGCCATCCATCATGATTTTTAACCCGCTGCGAAATTCATTTGTACTGTAGCTTGCCATGTAATACCTTTTTGCTGATAACAATCCGGGGGGCCTATGATAACGAAAACCGCACAGACATTGCAGCGCTCTGGGTACGAAATTCCGGGGAAGCAAAACTGGCAGTCAGAACTGGCCCGGGCGGTTCGCGATCCGGCGGAATTACTGGCCCTGCTTGATTTGCCTACCTCCCTGCTACCGGCAGCGCAGCGGGCGGTCGAACTGTTTCCCTTGCGTGTGCCGCACAGCTTCATCGCCCGCATGCGACGCGGTGATATGCATGATCCCCTGCTGCGCCAGATATTACCGCTGGCCGATGAACTGGAACAGACCCGGGGCGTCAGCGATCCGGTGGGTGATCTCGATGCCAGTGTCAGTCCGGGGCTGCTGCACAAATATCATGGCCGTGCGCTGATGATCACGACCGGTGCCTGCGCCATTCATTGCCGCTACTGTTTTCGGCGTCATTTTCCCTATGCTTCACAGCAAGCCGGTTCACAGCAATGGGCCGATATGCGGGACTACCTGATGCAGCATTCGGAAATTGAGGAGATCATACTCAGTGGTGGCGATCCACTCAGCCTGAGTGACCATCGCCTGGCGGAGTGCATCGATCAATTACATGCCATTCCACATCTCACCACCCTGCGCATTCATACGCGTTTACCGGTCGTGCTGCCAGAACGGGTAACGCAAACCCTGTTGCACACACTGGCATCATCGCGTTTACAGGTTGTGATAGTGCTGCACATTAATCACGCCAATGAGATCGATACGGATGTCGCACAGGCCGTGGCTGCCTTACGCCGGTTGGATATTCAGTGTCTCAATCAGGCTGTCCTGTTACGTGGTGTCAACGACAGCAGCGAGACACTGATTCAGCTTAGCAAACACCTGTTTGCCAACGGCATCCTGCCCTACTACCTGCATCAGTTCGATCCGGTCAGGCAGGCACATCATTTTGAAGTAGAGATAGATCGGGGCCGACAACTATGGAATGAATTACAGGCCCGTCTTCCAGGCTATCTCGTACCCCGTTATGTTCAGGAGATACCGGGCCACAGCGCCAAGATGCCCGTTTCCCTGTAATCGGGCGCCAAATCTATGACATACTTATAATAAGTGGGAACAATGAATAAACGCTTATGGGGAAGCGCCTGAATGGCAAAAACTCTCGGACTCGACATTCCTGAGCTGAGCAAACCGGATCGGGACGATTTTGATCTGCGTCCCAAATCGGTCGATGAGTGGCTGGATAATCTGCCCCGAGGCAATGTGGGTGAAACCGCACGCCAGATTTTTGAGGCGCTGGTCGAATCAAATCGATTCAAATACAGCTATCAGCACCGGCTGCATTTTCTGGAATCATCTCGCGAAACCATCATGTACGTGACCGACGCCATGAAACGGCATTTCGTAGGTATCCATGCGCCTCTGCCAATCCGGAATCAGAAAATCGCGGCTGCAACCCGTGAGATCCATTACGCCATGGCCATGGGTTATATGATCTGTATCGAGAACTTCCTGTCACACAACCTGTTCTTTGCAGATAGCAAACAACTGGCGCAACTGATGCAACGCGCTATATCTTCCCTGGGTAAAGCCCTGTTGACCTGTTATCAGACCTATTCTCCCTATCCCGCCGGAATCTGGTCACACCTGCATCGTCTGTATAGCGCGGCCGAACAACAGAAACTTCTCACCGCCACTGTCGTTGATGACCAGAATATCTATGCCGTGAAATCAAATATTCATACGGAATATATTCGCATTATCCTTCTGGCACTGACTTCACCTTACCGACTACGACATGGTGAAGCGGGTAAGGTTTATAACGTACTGGAACGCTGGGTGCACAAAACCCGTCTGACCACACTGAATAATGATACTTCCCGATCAGCAACCAGGTTTGGTGTCAATCTCGCTTCGGATGAACCGCCTCGCTCCATCGCACTGACGACAGAAGATTGTGATCATGAATTTTGTCGCATACTCGATAGCAGTTCCCTCACCAAGGCCATTCGCAAGGATCTCAAACACGGTTTTAAAACCGGCGAGACAACCATCACCGGAATTGAAATGAACCGGCCTGATCTGTCACATAACCTGATGAAGCGCCTGCTTATTGCCTGGTGTATTGTTCCCAAACGCGGCTTTAGCCGAACTGACAAACAGGAGCAGGTGCAGATCACCATGGGCCTGACTGCCACCCACCAGGTAATTATTTCCGGTAGTCGTAAAAATGCTGAACCGGATATTTTCAGCAAGGCAGCAAATTACAAATCCAGTAATGCCACCTCTTCCATGAACCTGGAGCAACCTGATGTCTGGGACATGATTTATTTTCCCAATGACGCTGAAGGTCTCGATAACCTGGAAGAACAATTCGCTAAGGAAAAACAAAAACAACCACAAAATAACAAGCCCGCCGAACAGTCTGAAACCTGGATGATCCTGAACGAAAGTGCACGTGGTTATTGTCTGACCTCATCCAGTGGAACCCGTTCTCGTGCCCAGGTTGGTGAACTAATCGGCATTCGCCGCGTCGCCAGAGACCACACCTGGAAATGGGGAGTCGGTGTGATTCGCTGGCTACGAAATAATGCCAACGAAACCCTGATGCTGGGCATCGAAATGCTCACCCCGGACGCGGCTGCCATCGGCGTTCGGGCCGTGACTAACACCCGCCATGACTACCAGCGCACCCTGATGTTGCCGGAATTAGCGGCCGTCAATCAGCCCACATCACTTATTACAACCGCGGTGCCGTACCGGGTTGGTCAACAATTAGTCATCAACATTCTGGGTAAGGAAATACTGGTACGCCTGAGTAAACAACTACAAAACACCGGACTATTTTCCCAGTTCACCTTTGACATCATGGAAGAACAGTCTGCCGTGCATAGCGGTAAAGAGCAGGAAGCCGATGAAAGCGACTTTTCCTCCGTGTGGGGCTCCATCTAGGGACCTGCTCACACGCCATCCTCAAGTCTGACTTTCCACAGGCCGATAATTGTTATTCCGGAGAATAATAGGGCAACCTATTGCAAGTGCTTGTTACAATACGCAAAAATAAGCTTATCACCAGGATGGTCATGTGAGTAACGAAAACCTACTTAGAGTCCTCACCGTATTCGATGCCTCAGAGGAAGCGGAAGCCCTGATTAACGCCCTCAGGAATGCCGGTAACATCGTGCGCGACATTCGCGTCGGTACCGAAGAAGAAATGACAACGGCACTGGAAGAAAACCCGATTGACATCATCCTGTGCAAAATGAAAATGCCGCACTTCAACGCCAAGCAGGCCGTTGAAATCCTGTCCCGATTTGGCCGTGATATTCCACTCATTGTCGTTACCCTGCCAGGCAAGGAATCCTCCGCCATCGATGTAATGAAATCCGGTGCACGTGACATCATCTCCGAAGATCAGACTGAACGTCTCAAACTGATGGTCAAACGTGAAATTGCTGATCTGCGCGATCGGCGCATTCATCGACGCTGTGAACAGATGCTGCGTGAAACGGAAAAACGTGCCAAGGCACTCATCGACAGCTCACGCGATGCCATTGCCTATGTGCACGATGGTATGCATATTTATTCCAACACCGCTTACCTCAAGATGTTTGGCTACGAAGATATCGATGACGTCATGGGTATGCCGATTATGGATATGGTCAGTAGTGAAGATCATGCCAAGCTGAAGGAATTCCTGCGCGGCTATGCCAAGGGTGAATCCATGGACAGCCAGCTGACCGTGCATGGTCAGCAGGTTGATGGCAAGAAGTTCAAGATCAAGATGGAATTTTCACCGGCCAGTTATGAGGGTGAATCCTGCACACAGATTATCATTCGCGATCAATCCACCAGCAAGGAACTGGAAAAGAAACTCAGTGCCATGAGTCAGATGGATCTCCTGACCGGGCTGTACAACCGCAACTTCTTCGTTGAACACCTGGACCAGTTTATTATTCGCGCCGTCGAAGGTCAGGCCAAAGGCGCACTGATTTATATTTCACTGGATAAATACCAGGAAGTACGGACTGAACACGGTATTGGCGCCAGTGATCACATGCTGACGGATATTGCCAACCTGTTGAAATCCAAGCTGGCCAACTTCGGCTTACTGGCGCGCTTTGAAGGACCTATATTTCTTTTACTGGCCCAAAACGCGGACAACAAGCAGGCCGAAAAGATTTCCGGTGCGATCTGCAAGATTGTAAATGAACATTTCGCCGACATTGGCGGAAAAACTGTCCAGACCAGCGCCAGTATTGGCATCACATTATTGAACGAAGCGACCTCAAACAGTCAGGAATGTATATCACGCGCGGAAAAAGGCAGCCTGATTGCTCATAAGGAAGGCGGTAATAACTTCCACATTTACAATCCTGCCATTGAAGAAATGGCGGAACAGGAACAGGCCAGTGCCTGGTCAGCGAAAATCAAAACAGCATTAAAGGAAAACAAATTCCGCCTGATGTTCCAGCCTATCGTCAGCCTGCATGGCGAACCCGGCGCACATTATGAAGTGCTGTTACGCATGATTGATGATAACGGTGATGATATTCCACCTGCCGAGTTTATCCCGGCGGCTGAACAGGCCGGCCTGATGAACTTCGTGGATCGCTGGGTAATGGTCAATTCCTTCATGATGTTGTCCAAACTGCACAAGGAAGGTAAAAAGACCCGGCTGTTTATCAAATTATCAAGTGCATCGCTAACCGATACGGAATTCCTGCCCTGGTTACGCGATCGCCTGACCACCCTGAAACTCGATGCCGACAGCCTGGTGTTTGAAATCAACGAGGAAACCGCACTTAACTTTATCAAGCAGGCCAAACCGGTCGTTGAAGGTTTAAACGAACTACACTGCCGCACCACGCTTGAGAATTTTGGCATGGAACAAAACACTTACCAGTCACTCAAGCACCTCAAGGTCAATTACATCAAGATTCACATGAAACTGATTCATGGTCTGGCTCAGAACGTGGAAAATCAGGATATGGTCAAGGCCATTGCCGAACACGCCAATACACAGAATATACAGACGATTGCGGCATTTGTGGAAGACGCCAACTCCCTGGCTGTCCTGTGGCAATGCGCAGTTGACTTCATTCAGGGTTACTTCCTGCAACACCCGAATGAAAAAATGAATTACGACTTCGAGGAAGGCGTCTAGGGCTTAATTATCGGACGTTCAGTCCAGTACGTGCGAAACCAGGCCATCCGCCAGTTTAGGTTCAAACCAGGTCGACTTGGGTGGCATGACTTCCTCTGCATCGGCAACCGACATCAGTTCCGACATTCGGGTCGGATGCAGTGCAAACGCCACCTGCATTTCACCACTGTTGACCCGCTTCTCCAGTTCACCCAGGCCGCGAATACCACCGACAAAATCGATACGCTTGTCGCGTCTGGGATCGTCGATTTCCAGAACCGGTGATATCAGCTGTTCCTGTAACAGGCTGACATCGAGACGACCAACCGGATCATTTTTCGGGATGAGTTGTTCGTTAATGGTTAATCGATACCACTGACCATCCAGGTACATGCCGAATACACCGGTGGCATCCGGTTTCACTGCCTGTGATTGTTTCTCGATACTAAAACGGGCACCGACCTGTTCCAGGAAGGATTCAACGGAATGGCCATTCAAATCACGAATTACCCGGTTGTAATCGAGAATTTTCATCTGGTTGTCGGGAAAAATGACCGTCAAAAAATAATTTTGTGAATCGGTTGCACTGCCCTTGCGCATGTGGGCCACGCGTGACGCGGCAGCCGAACGATGATGACCGTCTGCGATATACAGGCATGGCATCGCATCAAACGTGCGGGTCAGTGTTTCAATATCGTCGTCCTGATCGATCAACCAGATAGTGTGTTGTACACCGTCATCTGCTTTTAAATCATAGACCGGTGTACCACTAATCACCCGTGCTATGACCGTATCCACGGTCTCGTCCTGCCGATAGGTCAGAAACACCGGACCGGTCTGTGCATTGAGGGCATCAATCTGCCGGACACGATCATCTTCCTTATCGGGCCGGGTAAATTCATGCTTCCGAATACGATTGGAGTTGTAGTCCTGAACTGAGGCGACCGCCACCAGGCCAATCTGGACATGTTCCCCCATGATAAGCCGGTAGGCATAATAGATGGGTTTGTCATCGCGCATCAGAATATTGTCACTGATCAGGCGATTAAGGTTTTCCGCACCTTTTGCGTATACAGACGCATCATAGGGATCCGTACCCTGTGGCAGGTCAATTTCCGGTTTCGAAATATGCAGAAAACTGTACGGACGTCCGGCCGCGCGCTGGCGTGCCTCTTCGGTATTTAAAACGTCATAAGGTGGGGCGACCACGTCTTCGGCGTGTTCAGGTCGGGGGCGTAACCCACGAAAAGGTCGAACGAGGGACATACTGACTCCTAAAACTTCGGGCTGTGAAGTTTAATGGATATTCATTCACAGGCCAACTTCCAGCAAGGCATTGATGCGCCGGGACAGGCTGGGATGGGATAGCGCCCAGTCCGGTGATCGCTCCGACTGATTCTTGCGCATTGCACTGTTGAGCGGGTCTGGTGGCTGAAAGAAACTGGCATGCAAACAACGCAGCGCACGAATGTATTTATCACGTCCAATTACGCCTGCGGCAATGCGATCCGCCGCCAGTTCCCAACGACGGCTCAACAGGGCAATGCTGATGCTGGTCAGTGGAAACAGGATCACGCTGACAAGATGATTCAGTGTCAAGAATGCCAGCCGCAGTTTATCGAGACCATAGATCAACGCATAGAACAGGCTGATGACGAACACCGGAACAAAGGTAATCGTCAATGTCATGCCCTGAATAACAGTGATCACCAGTGCGTGCCGACTGGCGATGTGACTCATTTCGTGAGCCAGCACCGCTTCGACTTCATCCTGATTCAGTTGTGTCAGCACCACCTGATTGAGCAGCACCTGCCCACGCTGAAACAGCGCATCCATGGCAAAGGCATTAATGCCGGACAGGGCCAGCAGGTGTACGTCGGGTGTGGCAATGTTCATGCGTACAGCCAGTTGTCTGCTCAACGGGATAAGCCAGGCAGGTGGCGCTATCGGCCTGGTCAGCAGGCGACAAACTGGCCTGCATAACAGAGAAAACAGACATCCGGCCAGCAGCAACACCAGCCAGAAACCGATTATCACGGTCCATTCCAGCCCTACCAGCAGGTGATTAACGAAAAATAACTGGATCAGTACTGTAGCTACCAGAAGTATAAATACAAACCAGCTATTCATGACCGCTACATTAATACGCATACAATATGTATGTGTGAATTTGTGAACTAATGCTGTTTTTGCTAACCATGATTTGTACTGCCCGCCCGATGCTCGATAGCCATGCTGATTAGTGTCCGCGCGACTGGAGCAGCATGCTAGACTATGTCTCGACTGTCCAGTCAGGACCAGATCTTGCTTAAATAATAATCATTATCCACATTTGACGAAATATTGACATCATGCCTGCTGACTCACCGCGTACCAGCGAACCACGCACACCACAGCCGATTTCATCGGCTAGCTCGCGTTTTGTTGACTGGCTAGTCAGGGTGGCAAGCAGCCTGTTACCTAGTCGGATTCCTATCGCTTATAAACTGGCGGTTATCCTGACCGTCACCATCGCATCCGGTATGGGTTTACTTGGCCTGATGATCGTCACCAGTCAGTCAGAACTGCTGCGTAATCAGATAGATGAATTTGGACAAACCATGGTGGATCACCTGGCGGAATCTTCCAAGGAACTGGTGTTATCCGATGACATCCTGAGCCTGATGGTGCTGGTCAGCAATCTGGGCAAGAATGAAAACATTCTTGGCGCGGTGATTTACTCACACGATGGTAAAGTCCTGGCCAATTCCGGACGCCTGCCGGTGCACGATATTCTCAAGCTTTATAGCAACTCGGAACAGTTCAAGGAAAACCATTACGCCGTCGAATGGACGGATTACGACGAGCAAAGTGAATCACTGGAAGTGATTTCTTTTATCACACCGATTCATTACCAGGACCTGATTGCCGGTCACGCCCTGGTAACCTACAGCAAATCCGCCCTGACCCGTTCACTGCACGACACCATCAGGGCCATTACCGCCGCCACGATTTTCATGATCCTGTTAGGTATTGTGACCGCCTACTTCCTCGGTAAACGAATTTCTCGCCCGATTTACGATCTTATGAACGCCAGCCAGGCCATTGGACGCGGCGATTACGGATATCGTATTGCCGAACATCGCAATGATGAAATCGGATTTCTTATTCATGCCTTTAATAACATGGCCAGCGGCTTACTGGAAAAAAACCAGGTGGAAAACGCCTTCTCACGCTTTGTCTCACCCAAGGTTGCCAAACAGATCATGAACAACCTGGATAAGGTTTCACTGGGTGGCAAACGGGTTGAAGCGACCGCCCTGTTTGCGGATATCGTCGGCTTTACCAGCCTGTCCGAAAAACTGCCGGCGGAAGAAATCGCTTCATTGTTAAACGAATATTTTGGTTATATCAGTACCGCCAGCCAGCTTTACCATGGCACAATTGATAAATACATGGGTGACTGCGCCATGATTGTTTTCGGTGCTCCTGAAGAAGATGAAGAACACCGGTTTAATGCAGTCAGTTGCGGTATTCTGATTCAACGCATTATTGAACGACTAAATGTCGAACGTGTATCCGAAGGTAAAGAACCCATCTATTTCCGAATTGGACTTAACAGTGGTGAAATGCTGGCAGGTAACATGGGCTCAGATGACCGCATGCAATATACCGTCGTTGGCGAAGCCGTGAACCTTGCAGCACGCCTGCACTCTGTTGCTGAACGTGGCCAGCTCATTGTAACGGACTACCTGGTCAAGGATCGGGATGTACAATGGCGTGTTATCGCCCATCGCCATGGTTCGATTCGATTAAGAGGTATCGCCGAGCCGGTTACCACTTACGTACTGACTGATGTAAAACCCGCCTATAGTAAACTCATCGACACCCAGGTCGACGAAATCCTTGCCAGAAAAAAACACTCGGACGTAGCATGAAACATCTCCTGAGATTACCAGTTGCGGTTTTACTGGTCCTGCAGGTCTCCGGATGTGCATTCATTTATTCACTGGACAAGGACATTAACAGCAAGATCGACGGCATGGTCGATCAAAACCAGTATACCCGCGCCCTGAAAACCATTTCCTATATCGGGAGTTCACATCCACAATATGAATTGCTGCAACGCAGGAAAGGTACCATTGAGCAAAAAGCACGGGCCTATGAACAGCGTTTGTTGCAGGACATTAAAAACAATATTCAGCAACAGCAATGGGCCCAGGCACAACAATTACTTGAAGAAGGACTGGAAAATTTACCGGACAGTGAAGCCCTGCAGATTTCACAACAGGATTTCCATAAAAAACGCCAGGCCTACATCACCGGCCTGAAGTATCAGACATATATCAACAAGGCAGAATGGTTAATCAGGGATCGGGATGTCCGCAAGAACCTGGCCAATGCCAACCCGGACGACAAAACTGCCAGCCGTGAACTCAGACAGCACGATCGCGATACAGAACAGGTTTATACACATCTCGTACAGTGTGGTGTGGAGAGTATGAATGATGGTGATCTGGAGCTGGCCGAAAAATGTTTCTTGCTGGCCGACAAACTTCAACCGGACAAAGGTCTGCAAACAACTATTCAGGACATACAGAACCGCCTGGTCAGGAAGAAAAAAATTCCTGTCAATATTTTGTCCGAACAGGGCCTGACATTACTGAACCAGGCCAAGCAGCAATTGCAACAGGGCGAACTGAAAAAAGCCATGACCACGTACCGGCAGATTTCCGTCAAGGATCGAAAACATGATCTGGTCATTAATTACAAACGCCAGCTCGATTCACGTATCGATGACAATGTGAAGGAAAATATTGAGCTGGGACGGCGCTTATACAGCCAGGGTGAAATCAAGCAGGCACTGGCCATCTGGTATGGTGTGCGCGAACTGGACCCCGGCAATGAATACCTGAAAAGTCATATCGAGCGTGCCGAACGAGTGATTGATAAATTAAACCGCTTGCAGGGTGGTGAGAAAACCATAACGCCACCGAATGTAGAATCGAAAAAGTGACAGCATCATTTGCTGAAACGTCGTTGATTACATTACTCTTCAGTTTCGTTAGAGACAGGCTCCATACGTTCGACACTGCGAAAACCCTGCGGTAACTTGCGGCCACGTTGGGCACGCTCCCCTTCGTAATTTTCCATTTCTTCCGGGGTGATAATTTTGTGTCGCTTACCGGAAAAGATTTTCAGACTGTCGGATTCATGCAGTACTGTCACCGCCGTGACAATTTCTTCACGGCTCTTGAGTTTGGCCGCGGGAATATTAATGATCTTTATGCCCTTGCCTTTAGGCATCACCGGAATTTCATCGATGTGGTGAATCAGCAGATTACCGGCACTGGTCGCCGCCGCTACCCAGTAATTTTCCATGTCCGGTACCAGAACCGGAGGCAGCACCGAGGCACCCGCCGGCACTTTCATTAATACCTTGCCTTTCTTGTTACGTGTGACAAGATCTTCGAGTTTGGCAACAAAGCCATAACCCATATCAGACGCCAGCAACACCTGGTCTTCATTATCACCCGCAACAACACCACAAAAACGCGCCCCTTCCGGCGGATTCAGACGACCAGTCAGGGGTTCACCCATGCCACGCGCAGACGGCAGTGTATGACTCTGCAGGGCATAGGTACGGCCGGTTGAATCAATAAACACGGCCAGTTGATTGGTCTTGGCACGGGCGGCATCCAGATAGCCGTCACCGGATTTAAAACTCAGGCTGGCGGGATCGATTTCATGTCCCTTGGCGGCACGCACCCAGCCTTTATCGGATAAAACAATCGTCACCGGGTCACTGCTGATCAGGGCTGTTTCATCCATCGCCTGCGCGGCATCACGCGACACGATTGGCGAACGTCGATCATCACCGAATTTCTCGATGTCTTCCGTCAGTTCATTTTTAACCAGTGTCTTGAGCCGTGCTTTTGAACCCAGAATGCCTTCGATGTCTTTTTTCTCTTTCTTAAGTTCTTTCTGTTCTTCCTTGATTTTCATTTCTTCCAGCCGCGCCAGCTGCCGCAAGCGGGTATCCAGGATATAGTCGGCCTGAATCTCCGTCAGTTTGAAGCGTTTCATTAATACCGGTTTGGGCTCGTCTTCGCGACGAATGATCCTGATGACTTCGTCCAGATTCAGAAACGCGATTAACAGACCATCTAACAGGTGCAAACGATCGTTAACTTTACCCAACCGGTATTCGAGACGACGCGTCACCGTCGCCATGCGATACTCCAGCCATTCGGCCAGCATGTCGCGCAGGTTGCGCACACCGGGCCGGCCATCCAGGCCGATCACATTCATATTGACCCGATAGGTCCGTTCCAGATCTGTCGTTGCAAACAGGTGTGCCATTAACTCATCGGCATTGACCCGGTTGGATTTCGGCACAATGATCAGGCGCGTCGGGTTTTCATGATCCGATTCATCACGTAAGTCAACCACCATCGGTAATTTGCGCGCCTGCATCTGTGTGGCGATCTGTTCCAGAACTTTGGCCGGTGACGTCTGGTGCGGTAAAGCGGTAATCACAATATCGCCGCTTTCCTTTTCGTACTTGGCGCGCATACGAATCGAACCGCCACCCTTGGCATACATGGCACGAATTTCCTTGCGCGGTGTAATGATCTCCGCTTCGGTCGGGTAATCCGGGCCCTTAACAAACTTACACACTTCCGCCAGTGTGGCCTTGGGATTCTTTAACAGGTGAATACAGGCGGCACCGACTTCGCGCAGGTTGTGCGGTGGAATATCGGTCGCCATGCCCACGGCAATACCGGTCGTGCCATTCAGCAAAATATGCGGCACCCGTGCCGGCAACAGACGGGGTTCTTCCAGGCTGCCATCAAAGTTGGGTACCCAGTCGACGGTGCCCTGTGATACTTCACGTAATAACAGATCAGAGAAGGCAGACAGGCGCGATTCGGTGTAGCGCATGGCGGCAAACGACTTGGGATCATCCGGTGAACCCCAGTTACCCTGACCTTCCAGCAAGGGATAACGATATGAGAATGGTTGCGCCATCAGCACCATGGCTTCATAACAGGCACTGTCACCATGTGGATGAAACTTACCGAGTACATCACCAACCGTACGTGCAGATTTTTTAAATTTGGATCCGGCCTTTAAACCCAGCTCGGACATGGCGTAAATGATGCGCCGTTGAACCGGCTTTAGCCCGTCACCAATATTAGGCAGGGCGCGATCCAGCACCACGTACATGGAATAATCGAGATAGGCCTGCTCGGTAAACTGCTTCAGAGGCAAGCGTTCGATATTGTCGTCCTGTTTTTCCTGATCGCTCATAATCTGTTTTGATACTTACACGTTGGCCATGTCGCCGCTCTTCTCCAGCCAGGCGCGCCGATCCGCAGAACGTTTTTTGGCAAGCAGCATGTCCATCAAGGTTTGCGTTCCATCACCTGGCTTGATGGTAAGCCGGGCGAGTCGTCGTGTGTCAGGATCCATGGTGGTTTCGCGTAACTGCATGGGATTCATTTCTCCCAGACCTTTGAAACGCGTGACCTGAATTTTGCCTTTCTTTTTTTCCGCCGCAATACGATCCAGGATGCCCTGCTTTTCCGCCTCATCATGGGCGTAATACACATCCTTGCCGATATCGATTCGAAACAACGGCGGCATCGCAACATAAATATTTCCGGCCGCAACCAGCGCCCAGTAATGGCGTAAAAACAGTGCTGTTAATAATGTGGCGATATGCGCACCGTCCGAGTCGGCGTCAGCGAGAATAATAATTTTGCCATAGCGAAGTTTTGAAATATCCGCAGAACCGGGATCAACACCAATCGCAACGGAGATGTCATGCACTTCCTGCGAACCGAGTACTTCAGCCGAATCCACTTCCCAGGTGTTCAGAATCTTGCCACGCAACGGCATGATGGCCTGAAAGACACGATTGCGTGCCTGCTTGGCGGAACCACCGGCCGAGTCACCTTCCACCAGAAACAGTTCCGTCTGATCCGGGTCCTGTGATGTGCAGTCCGATAACTTGCCGGGCAGTGCCGGACCCTGGGTAATTTTTTTACGTACCACTTTACGACCGGCGCGCATGCGGCTTTGTGCACTACTGATGGCCAGCTCGGCAATTTTTTCGCCGCTTTCAACATGCTGATTGAGCCATAATCCAAACGCATCTTTTACGACACCGGACACAAATGTGGCGCATTCCCGTGACGTCAGCTTTTCCTTGGTCTGGCCGGAAAACTGCGGGTCGGCGAGTTTGACCGACAGAATGTAACTGACTTTGTCCCACACATCTTCCGGTGAAATCTTTACACCGCGGGGAATTAAGTTACGAAACTCACAGAATTCCCGCACCGCTTCAGTCAGCCCGGTACGCAATCCATTAACGTGAGTACCACCCTGTGTGGTCGGGACAAGATTGACATAACTTTCCGACAGACTGACTTCCCCTTCGGCGATCCAGCCCAGTGCCCAGCTCACCGCTTCAGTATTGCCTTCCATGTTACCGACAAAGGCATCGGATGGAATCAGTTCGCTTTCCTGAACGGCACTGAGCAGGTAATCCTTGAGGCCGTCTTCGTAATACCATTCTGCCGTCTCACCACTGGCTTCGTCTTCAAACGTGACCGTTAAGCCGGGACATAATACCGCCTTGGCACGCAGGATATGTTTGAGTCGTGGAATGGAAAACTTGACGGAATCGAAATATTTTTTGTCCGGCCAGAAACGAATGGTTGTACCTGAGTTACGCTGGCCGACCGTGCCAATCACTTCCAGTTTGGAGGCTTTCTTGCCATTGGCAAAAGCCATGTTGTATTCCTTGCCTCCGCGCTTGATCCAGACTTCAAGATGCTTGGACAGCGCATTGACGACGGAAACACCCACACCGTGCAGACCGCCGGAGAACTTGTAATTCTTGTTGGAAAATTTACCCCCGGCGTGCAGACGAGTCAGGATTACTTCGACACCCGGGATTTTTTCACGTGGGTGCTTGTCGATAGGCATGCCCCTGCCGTCGTCTGAGACCTCCAGAGAGCCGTCTTTATACAAATAGACGTCTATACGGCTTGCATGTCCTGCAATCGCCTCATCGACGCTGTTATCGATGACTTCCTGTGCCAGATGATTGGGTCGATCGGTCTGGGTATACATCCCCGGTCGTTTGCGAACCGGTTCAAGACCTGTGAGAACTTCAATGTCTTCTGAAGTATAGGAACGCGCTGCCATGTACCTGCTGTGTAGTCAGTCTGCTTATCGTTTTGATAGCGCGTATGATCGCGCAGACTACAACCCGGATGCAAGCCCTAAATTGTTAACCGCTACCTGAAACAGTAAAAAGATTAACGGTTAAAGTGTGATCACACCTTGAACTGGGCAACCATGCTTTGCAGTTCTGCCGCCAGCTCTGCCAGTGCAACACTGGAATGCGCCAGGTCCTGAGTGCCCTGTGTCGTTTCATCAGCAACCTGGGAAATATTGGAAATATTCTGGTTTATTTCCTCGGCCACTTCACCCTGTTGCTTGGCCGCTTCGGCGATTTGCGAATTCATCATGGAAATTTCTGACACACCAGAGGTGATTTCTTCCAGCGCTTTACCCGCTTCTGCTGCCTGTTTGACGCTTTGTTCAGCCTGCTGTGTGCCACCACTCATCACCTTGACCGCGCCACGTGCACCTTCCTGCAGCCGTTCAATCATACCCTGGATTTCCTGGGTGGATGACTGGGTGCGACTGGCCAGGTTTCTGACTTCATCGGCAACGACCGCAAAACCACGCCCCTGTTCACCGGCACGTGCTGCTTCAATCGCGGCATTGAGCGCCAGCAGGTTGGTTTGTTCAGCAATACCCTGAATCACATCCAGAACCGTGCCAATCTGCTCACTGTCTTTTTCCAGACCGTTAATGGCTACGGAAGCGCGCTCCACTTCATTCGCCAGTGCTTCAATCGAAGTCACGGTACGATTAACAATTTCTTTGCCTGAGTGCGCCTGGTTGTCGGCATTGTTCGCCATGCTGGATGCATTCGCGGCGTTATTTGCCACTTCCTGCACGGTGGCGACCATTTCATTCATCGCTGTGGCAACCAGTTCGGTTTCCGTGCGCTGGCGTTGAATACCATTCTTGGTACTATCAACAACCAGCGACATCTCTTCCGCCGCGGCCGCCAGTTGTGATGTGGAACCGGCTACCTGTGTCACGATTCCCTGTACTTTTTCGATGAACTGGTTAAATCCGGCCGAGAGTTGCGCAATCTCATCCTTGCCTTTCACGGCAAGACGTTGGGTCAGATCACCTTCACCATTGGCTATGTCATTCATGGCAGAGACCACATAGTTGAGCGGCTTGGTAATCATGACAACCAGCAACCAGCTTCCGGCCACACCAATCAATATACTCAATAACACGATGACGCTGACCGATGATTGTGTCGCACCAATGGACTCGACCAGTTCATTACTGATCGCTTCTGTGCGACTGGTCTGGGTTTCGACCAGCTTGTTGATATCTGCCTTAATGGCTTCCACCAACGGACCGATTTCGGTACGAATCAGATAGGCATCGGTACGCCATTTTTCACTACCGTGCACCTTGATCAGTTCATTCTGTAATTCAAAATATTTTTCCTGGCTGGCCTTGATGGTTTCTATGGCTTCCTGCTGTTCAAACGTCAGAATATCTCCTGCGTCAGCCAGTTCGTTTACAAGTTTTACAAAGCCGTCTCTGAAAAGCATCAAATTTGAGATATTCGCTTCGGCACGAAAAGCAATATAAGCACGATTGTTAATCAGAACATTCATCCAGGTCTGGCGTAACTCGGATAACTTGTTCAGCAATTGTTTGCGCTCCAGGCTGGCCTCTTCCACCATGTCCTCGGAGGTCAGCATTTGGGTCAGGTTTTGCTGAATATCGGCTGCCAGGGGTGCCATCTGGGTGGCTGAAAACGCAATACCGGGCTGGTTTTTGGTCTCATCCAGTGCCAGTTCAATCATGCGATCCCGGTAACCTTTATATTTACCGACCCTGGCTTCAATGCTTGCGACCAGGTTAGTGGTTTCTTCATCTTCAACCACCGCCGGCATGACTTTGAGTGAATCGATATATTTCGTGAGTTTCACCAGCGCGTTGTCATAATTCTTCTTGTGGACCTCTTCGCGGCTGGACAGGAAAAAGCCTAATGAGGCATTGGCATGATCCAGTGCATCAGCCAACTCTAATGAGGCAATCGTGACCGGCTGTCGGACTTCGACAACATCATGGATATCTGATTTGGTTCGGGTCAGGCTATACAGCGATTCAAATGCCACAATGGCCAGCATGCCCAGGACCATACCCGCACTAATGATAATCCGTGTCCGGATTTTTAGATTTGAGAAAGTAATCAATAACTTATCAAGCATTTTTCAGACCCGCTTCCTGTTTCGAGAATAGACTTCCAGCCCATATACCCTGAAATGACAGACAGAGTATGGTCTTCCTGTATATCGTCCGGACAATTAGGAACTTAAGGATGTGGAAAGTGCTGAATCAGGTGGGTAAATCGATGCCCAGGCGGTGAGCGACCTCTTCATAGGCTTCGACCACACCTCCGAGGCCCTGCCGAAACCGATCCTTGTCGAGCTTTTTACGTGTTTCAGCATCCCACAGGCGGCAGCCATCCGGGCTGAATTCATCACCCAGATAGATCTGACCATTAAAACGGCCAAATTCGAGCTTGTAGTCAACCAGTAACATGCCGGCATCGAGAAACAGCTGCTTGAGTACATCATTGACTTTAAAAGTCAGGTTTTTCATCTGGGCAACTTCGTCGGGATTTGCCCAACCGAATGACTGAATGTGGTAGTCATTGATCATTGGATCGTGCAGGGCGTCATTTTTCAGGAAAAATTCAAATACGGGTGGATCCAGTTCCATACCTTCCTGCACACCCAGGCGACGGACAAGACTGCCGGCGGCAATATTACGCACCACACATTCAACCGGAATCATCTCCAGTCGCTTGACGACCGATTCCGTATCACTCAGCAGTGTTTCAAAATGTGTTGGTATCCCCGCCTTTTCCAGCGTCTGCATAATAAAAGCATTGAAACGGTTATTCACCATGCCCTTGCGATCGAGTTGCTCGACTTTTTCACCATCAAACGCGGATGTATCGTTGCGAAAATGAAGAATCAGCCTGTCTTCGTCGGTGGTGTTATAAACGGTTTTGGCTTTACCCGCATACAATTCCTGTGCTTTTTGCATAACAGCCTCGTTATCTGCGTCAGTTCAGTTGCGTCCAGTCCAGCCCCAGTTCCTGGTGGGCCACTTCGATTCGTCCTGTATCCCATTGCAATGCCATGGATAATGATTCTTTGGCAAGCTGGGGGGTATTGTTATTTTCGCTCAGATGCATGGCAGCAATATAACTCAGATTGCGTGTGTTCATATTTTTCAGCAGATGTGCTGCCTGATCATTGTTTAAATGTCCGTAATCGCCGCCAACGCGTTGCTTGAGCGAATCCGGATACTCACTTTCGTCGAGCATGAGTGAATCATGATTACATTCCAGTAACAGCGCATTGACACCATCCAGCATGTCGATGATATGTGGCGTTATCATGCCCGTATCGGTCAGGATGCCAAGTGAAATGGCACCATCATCAAACCTGAACTGACAGGGTTCCAGTGCATCGTGCGGAACGGAAAATGGCGTAATCGTCAGGTTCCCGATTTTAAAATCTGATTCCGGGACAATGGTTTCCATTAACGGTAGTGCACCGAACCGGTCTGCCTGTAAGGTACCATGTGTGAGCCACACCGGCGTTCGATATTTTCTGGCAAAGGCACCGACGCCTTTTATATGATCGGCATGCTCGTGAGTTACCAGAATCGCATCAATGTCATCAGCGGTAAGTCCAAAATCGTCCAGTCGCTGTTCCGTCTCGCGCAGCGAAAACCCGCAATCCACCATGATGGCAGTGGTTTCTGTTGTCACGATCGTCGCATTACCGCGACTACCGCTTCCGATCGAGGCTATACGCAAACAGTCATTCCTTTATAAAATGCTGTCTTTAATATCCTTAAGGATCTTTTGCGAAACTTTGGGGAAATCCTCTTTTTCATCGCCGTTGGATTTCACCGTGACCTGTGTCTGTGCATTCTTTTCCTCAAGGATGATCAGATACTTGTCATGTTCCGGCTTTACCGTACCGGAAAACAGTTTCGAGAAAATCCCTGACGTGGATTTTACCATAAACGTCTCCGGTAACTGAACATAGAACACACCGGCAGAGCGGTTCTTGTCTTCAACAAGATAACCTAACCGATCGATCGCGATGGTCACCAGTCGCCAGGCACGCGGATAAGGCTCGTCCATTACGAGCTGAACATTGTCGCCGCTTTGCTGAATAACCGTTTTCTCTTTTTGTCCTGTTGTAGCTATCTGTTCTTCCGCCAGTTTTTCTTCCAGACCCCGGTAAGCCATCAGACGCATGATCATTTCAACTTCCAGGTCCGGATCGGACGGGCGTATGACCCACCTGGTGGTGACAATTGACACATTGTCGTCTTCACCTTCGACAACCTCGCGCAAACCCTGGTGATTGATAAAGACACGGGATACTTCCTCCTGCGCATCCCATTCGACACGGATCCGGTAGCGATCCATGATTTCCGCTGAGTAAAGGGCACCCAACAGTTTACCAACCCAGTTTCCGGGGATATCGACACGGTTTTCCCGCCAGTCGGTCTGTAAAAATCCAACTTCAGGCCGATCGACCTTGAATTCAAATCCCAGTTTCCTGAAAAATCCGCGCACATCATCCCACACCTGTTCCGGTTTCGCCTTGACGTCGAGCCAGAACAAGCGGCCATCGCGCCGAAAACTCATATCCCGGTACTGGGGATTGAAGCGTGATGAGGTAGGCTGACCTTTCAGGTTCTGTTCATAGATGGAATAAGTAGTTATTGATCGACCGAGCTCACGCAACGTCTGATCTTCATTATTGATGGGTTTGTCTAGATCAGGGGGTATATCCAGCTCGGTAATTTTTTCCGAAGCTTCATAGACACCCTTGTAATCACGTGTTGTCGATGAACAGGATGCCGTCAGTACGACGATAAACAGGACTAAATAAGAAAAACGCATATTGAATCACCAGGCTACATGTCAGGAGATATTGGCTTGACGTAATGCGGAACGCACCGCGTCATGATGTTGTGAAGATAGTTCAGTCATGGGCAGACGGATTCCCGGCCCAACCAGGCCCATTTCCTTAAGTGCCCATTTGACCGGAATAGGATTGGCTTCCAGAAACAGATTTTTATGTAATGACATCAGTTGTTTGTTAATTGACTCGGCTTTGTTTCGATCACCCGCTAATGCTGCCGTACACATTTCATGCATTGCCCGGGGTGCCACATTGGCGGTAACGGATATCACGCCATGCCCGCCGGCCAGGATAAGTTCCATGGCAGTTTCATCGTCACCACTGTAGACATCAAAATCCGCACCACAGTTCGCCAGAATGTCCTTGACCCGCTGTAAATCACCGGTAGCTTCCTTGATGCCGATAATATGGTCAATTTTGGACAACCGCGCCACGGTCGCCGGTTGCATATCGACCGCCGTTCGGCCGGGCACGTTATACAGGATTTGCGGAATCGCCACGGCTTTGGCCACGGCCTGGTGGTGCAGGTACAGGCCTTCCTGGGTAGGCTTATTATAATAAGGTGTCACCAGCAGGCAGGCATCGGCCCCCGCCTCTTTGGCACAGCGGGTCAGGTCAATGGCTTCCCGTGTTGAATTAGAGCCTGTGCCGGCGATGACCGGAATTCGGCCCTTCACGATATCCACGCTGCGTCGAATCACGAAGCAGTGTTCTTCCTCGTCCAGGGTTGCGGATTCCCCGGTTGTGCCCACAGCAACAATGGCGTCTGTGCCATTTTCAATGTGAAATTCTATCAGTGCCTCGAGGGCCTGCTCGTCGATCGCACCATCATTCGACATAGGTGTGACCAGCGCGACCATGCTGCCACGAAACATACCTTCCCCTATTACCCGTCTGGTTAAAAACCGCCATGGTATCGGCCCGCCCGCTTATTGACAAGGAATTTGGCAAACAGGCCATGCTTATAGGTGCATAGACACGATGAGTTGCCATAACATGCGATTATTCAGTATCTTGCAGGAAATCCTGAAGGAGATGGACGTGAGTAAGGAAGACAGTCCGGTACGAGAAATTCGCATTAACCCCATCATCCCGACCGAGTCCGTACTGGTCGCCACGGCGCGCAGTATGCGCCCGCGCAAGGCGGAAGAACCGGCACCGCGCGATACCCGTAAGCACGTCGACACCTGCCCGTTCTGTACCGGCAATGAAGACAAGACTCCCCCGGAGATAAAGCGCTACCCGGATCAGGGAGACTGGGATCTTCGTATCGTCGAAAACCTGTATCCGGTACTGGGCAACGATCGTAGCCAGCCCGGCCTGTTATTTGGTTTGCAACAGGCCATCGACGGTTATGGCCGTCATGAAGTGATTATCGATCATTTTCAACATGGCATTGCCGTACATGAAATGTCACATGACCATCTCGCCAAACTGTTCGGTGTTTACCAGCATCGAATGAAAGAACTTTACCAGCTCGATGAACGCCTCAAGTATGTCCTGATCTTCAAAAACTTCGGACCCGCTGCCGGTGCCAGCATGGCCCATACACACAGCCAGATAATTGCCACCCCGGTGGTCCCTCAAAATGTTTATGATGAAGTGCATTACAGCCATGAATATTACAAGCGCAATCATCAATGTATTTTCTGTTCGCTGATTAATGAGGCGCTGACTTTTGAAGCCACAATTTATGACCGAACATCCGGTCAGATTCTTCGCCAGATTAATGTCGGCCAGTACGTGGTGGAACGCGGTGAAAAGTTTATTGCGATTAAACCCTTTGCCAGCCGCTACGAGTGGGAAGTGCATATTCTGCCATTACAACATGCCAGTAATTACCTCGATACCAGCCCCGAGGATCTCGATGACCTGGCAAAAGTGATGCAACGAACCATGGCCAGACTGGATGCCGTCATCGGTGGCGCGCAGTATAATTTCTTTCTGCATACACTGCCCCAGTCGGGTGAGTTTCAGAGTCATGGTCACAGTTATCACTGGCATCTGGAAATCTGCCCGCGCACCAGTATTCCGACCGGATTCGAACTGGGCTCCGGACTGTTCGTGAATACAATCAGCCCCGAAAAAGCCGCGGAACAACTCCGCGCTGTACAACTCTGAAAAAATCGACGATAGTATTGCTATGAGTAATTATCTGGTGATATCCGCCCTGGGTGAGGATCGCCCCGGTCTGGTGTCCGAACTTTCCGAAGTCATTATGAACAGCGGCTGTAATATCGAAGACAGTCGAATGAGTATTCTGGGTGGCGAATTTGCCCTCATCATGATGGTTTCCGGCGCCTGGAACAACATCGCCAAACTGGAAGATCAGGTCTCCACGATTCAGGAAAAACTGGGTCTGGTCATGACCTGCCGGCGCACCCAGGCCCGCAATCTTACCCATGAAGAAATACCCTACAACATTGAGGTCGTGTCACTGGATCATCCGGGTATCGTGCAGAAAATTACCGGTTTCTTTTCCAAACGAAACATTAACATTCACGACATGTACACGACATCGCATCGTGCTGCCCACACCGGTTCACCGATGTTTTCGCTGAGCATGACGGTTGAGATTCCAGCAGCAACGCATATATCGACACTGCGCGATCAATTCATGGAATTCTGTGACGAACTGAATCTTGACGCAATTATGGAACCGATAAAAATCTAGGAGTTATCATGGCAAAAGTTGAAATAGGTAAAGCTGTTCCTAAATTCTCTCTGCCTGCCACTGGCGACAAAAAAATTTCACTCAGCTCACTCAAAGGTCAGAACGTCGTGCTTTACTTTTATCCCAAGGACAGCACGCCGGGTTGCACCCGTGAAGGACAGGATTTTCGCGATAGTATGTCCAAATTCAAAAGACAGGACACAGTCGTACTCGGTGTTTCAAGGGACTCCCTCACTTCACATGAAAAGTTCAGGGAAAAACAGAAATTCAAATTTGATTTACTATCAGATGAAGATGAGACACTCTGTAAAATGTTTGATGTCATAAAAATGAAAAATATGTATGGCAAAAAAGTACGCGGAATCGAACGCAGCACATTCCTGATCGATAAAAAGGGAAAATTGCAAAACGAGTGGCGCAAAGTCAAGGTTGATGGTCATGTTGACGAAGTATTACAGGCCGTCAAGGATTTGAATAAACAGCAGGCTTAATGGCCAGGAAAAACGAGCACGCATGAACGCCAAGCACATCACGGGCAAACGCCTGTTTGTACTCGATACCAATATCCTGATGCACGACCCGACATCGCTGTTCCGGTTTCAGGAACACAATATTTATCTGGCGATGATCGTGCTCGAAGAACTGGATAACAACAAGAAAGGTAATACGGAAGTCGCGCGTAACGCGCGCCAGACGAGTCGCTTTCTCGATGAACTGATGAAAGACGCGACCACCGAAGAAATCGATGCCGGTCTTTCCCTGAATGTTAAAAACCTGTCGCTGGCAAACGGTCATAGCAGCACCGGCAAACTTTATTTCCAGACACAACATATCCTGCACGAGTTACCGGAATCACTGCCTGGTAACAAGGGCGATAATGAACTGCTGGGAACTGCGCTGGCACTGCAAAAAAACTATCCCGATACGAACGTCATTCTCGTTTCAAAAGATATCAATCTGCGCATCAAGGCCAGTATTCTGGGTATCACGGCCGAGGATTACCATAACGACCAGGTGCTGGAAGACGTTGAGTTGCTGTACAACGGCACGGCAACACTGGACGAAGAATTCTGGGAATCGCACGGCAAGGAAATGGACTCCTGGATGGAATCCGGCCGAACGTTTTACCGAATCAGCGGCCCACAGGTAAAAACCTGGTCGCCGAATATGTTTGTCTATCATGAAAAGGACAAGTTTGATGCCATCGTTCGCAGCATCGAAAATGACAGTGCCGTCATTGAAACCGTCAGGGACTACAGTAATAGCAGTCATGCAGTGTGGGGAATAACGGCACGCAACCGCGAACAGAACTATGCGCTCAACATGTTAATGGACCCCGAGGTCGATTTTGTTACCCTGCTCGGTATGGCCGGTTCGGGCAAAACCCTGCTGTCACTGGCTGCCGGTCTGGCACAGACACTGGATCAAAAACGCTATAACGAAATCATCATGACACGCGTTACCATTCCGGTTGGCGAAGACATTGGTTTTTTACCCGGTACTGAAGAAGAAAAAATGACCCCCTGGATGGGTGCACTCATGGATAACCTGGAAGTACTGACCAACACCACCGAAGGCGGCGACTGGGGGCGCGCAGCGACGAACGACATCCTGACACAACGCATCAAGATTCGATCCGTTAACTTCATGCGCGGCCGAACCTTCCTGAATCGTTATGTCATTATTGATGAAGCGCAAAACCTGACATCAAAACAACTCAAGACACTGGTTACCCGCGCCGGACCCGGTACAAAAATTGTCTGCCTGGGTAATATCGCCCAGATTGATTCCCCGTATCTGACAGAAACCACGTCCGGTCTGACCTACGTTGTAGATCGTTTCAAGGAATGGGCACACAGCGGACATGTCACCCTGCGGCGCGGTGAACGTTCTCGACTCGCTGATTTTGCTTCAGAAATATTATGAGGCTTGCGATTCAGAAGATTCGGCTTTTACCGGTGATGACAGGTTAATCGGTTCCATCGAACGTGGCCAGGCTTTCAGAATCGCCTTAATCAGGGTCGCCAACGGTATCGCAAAAAAGACACCCCACACTCCCCATAAACCACCAAACACCAGAATGCTGACAATGATCGCAATCGGATGCACGTTCACGACTTTGTCAAACAGCCATGGCACTAACAGATTTCCATCCAGTGCCTGAATAATCAGGTACGCCACGATCAGCAAGGTGAATTCCGTGCCCAGCCCCCACTGAAAAAAGGCCACCGCCGCGACTGGAATCGTCACCACGGTCGCGCCGATATAAGGCACAATCACTGATAAACCGACAATCACGGCCAGTAAAAAAGCATAATTCAGACCAAACAGCGCAAAGGTGATGTAAGACACGCCACCTACGATCAGAATCTCATAGACCTTGCCCCTGATATATTTGCCCAGTTGCTGGTCCATCTCTTCCCAGACTGTGGCGGCGACAGAACGATCCTGCGGCAGGAAACCACCCAGCCAGTTCAGGATTAACCATTTATCCTTGAGAAAGAAGAACACCATTAACGGCAGGAGAATCAGATAAATGATAATGGTAATTAACCCGGTCGTAATGGATGACAATGACACGCTGGCCAGAATTTTCTTGCCTGCCGTACCCAGCAGGCTTTCCATGTCCTTGGCGATCACCTCTATCTGATGTTCACTGATAAAGTCATATTTTTGCGGTAAGGTGTAAAGATAGGTCTGTATCTGGGTCCAGTAAGAAGCCACTTCCGGTACAAACTCGGCAATCTGGCGTGAAAGTAACGGCAACATACCGAACACCAGAAAGATCAGGAAGGCCACAAACACCAGCCAGACCATAATCACCGCATACCGGCGACGCGACCCGTAACGTTTCATGATCTGCACCAGCGATTCAAGAATATAGGCGATCACCAGTGCCGCCAGCACGGGTGCCAGCATATCCCCCATCGTCAGGATTATCGTAAACCCGATAACCAGTAACACAAGCAATAAAACTGCCTGCGGGTCAGAGAGATAGCGGCGATACCAGCTCTTGAAGATATCCAGCATTTATTCAGGCCTGGGTTGGTTAATTACGGTTGTAATCTGCCACAAATTTATCATAAGCGGATCTGAACAGTGCCTCGATTTCGTCAATTGTATCAACAGCCGACTTTCCAAACATGACGTGTTGCGCAACCATTTCTGACGCCTTGTTGAGTAACTGCTGCTTTTCGAGCATGGGATAGGTGGCGCTCAGGCGCTTGAGGGCATCCACCACCCGTTCCTTGTCCGGCCGTTCGATTTTCTCCGGTTTGGGAATTTCATCATTGGTGGAATCCGCCGCCGCAGACTCCTGTACGACGGGTGTGTTGATGTGTGTTTCCTGACCTGCCAGAAATGTCGCGAAGCGCAGTAAACTGTGCGCATCCTGTTCAGAAAGTTGATTAAACAGATCAAGCAGGGTCTGTTCCTGTTCCGTCAAAACTTGCCCTTATAAATCGTGAAGATGTAAATGATTTTATACCATTTACGACAAAATGGCATACAGGCTAGATGATATCCTGATGCGATTCACAGTAGCTGCGGGCAAAACTCAACAGCTCATCCATGACCCGTGCCTTGAATTTCTGTTTCTGGTGTACGAATGAAAACGGCCGGTGAATCGGTGGATCAGTATCAATGGCTACAAGTGTGCCAAGCTTTAATTCCTTGATCAGTGTGGCTTTGGAAAGAATCGACACACCCATGCCGGATTCGACCGCACCCTTGATCGCTTCCAGGCTTCCCAGTTCCATGGCTATGCGCATTTCGGATGGATTGATACCGGCACTTTGCATGCTTTCGATCATGACTTCACGCGTACCGGAGCCTTCTTCGCGACAGATAAACGGGTATTCTACAATCTTGCTGATGGAGACACTCTTCTCTGACGCCAGCTCGTGATTGGGTGGCACGATCAGCACCAGGTGATCGGTTCGGCATTCCTCGACAACCAGGTTCTTGTTATTCACCGGCGCCTCGACAACACCCAGATCGATTTCATTATTCTCGACCTGCGAGACAATACCATCCGTATTCGCCACCTTGAGTCGAATCGTGACTTCCGGATGCTTCTGTTTGAAATCGCCCAGTAACACCGGCAGCATGTATTCAGCAATCGTGGTACTGGCCCCGAGAATCAACACACCGCTGATATCACCGGTGAGTTCACGCACCGAGTTATCCATCTCGTTATAGAGCTGAAATATTCGCTCGGCATAATCAAACACCCGTTTGCCGGCGTCTGTCAGGCTGATGCGATTGTGGGTTCGATCAAACAGGCGGGTATTGAACTGCTCTTCGAGCTGTCGAACCTGGAAGGTGACGGCAGGCTGGGTCATGTGTAATTCTTCCGCCGCCTTGGTAAAACTCAGTAACCGAGCAACGGTATGGAAAACCTGTAATCGCCTGTCTGCCATGATGAATTCCGTATATTATTGGATGCTAAATAATCTTATTCTATGCGGCTATTCGCAAAACTAAGGATCGGATAGTACCAAGTCTGGCACAAAAGGCAAATACACCAGACGTAATACGGCCATTACACATCACACAGTTGTACGACGCAGCCGGTAGACGTAGTACCAGACTGGAATCACCACCAGAGTCAGCAACGTCGAGACCAGAATGCCAAAGATCAGTGCAATGGCCAGGCCGTTGAAAATCGGATCATCGAGAATAAACAGGGCACCAAGCATGGCAGCCAGTCCGGTCAGGATAATCGGTTTGGCACGAACTGAGGCGGCACGCAACACGGCTTCCTCAAGTGGAATGGACTCCGCCAGTTGCTGATTGATGAAATCCACCAGCAGGATGGAGTTACGCACGATGATCCCGGCCAGTGCGATCATGCCGATCATGGATGTCGCCGTAAACTTGGCATCGGTAAACAGGTCGACCAGTGCATGACCCGGTATGACGCCAATAACAGTGAGAGGTATCGGCGCCATGATGATAATTGGCACAAAATAGGAACGGAACTGCGCAACTACCAGGAAATAAATCAGGATCAGGCCGACACCATAGGCAATGCCCATATCGCGAAACGTTTCATAAGTTACCTGCCATTCGCCATCCCACTTGATGCCATAGCGATAAGGATTCTCCGGTTGCTGAATATAATACTGCTCTGGCGCATAACCATGCCCGGTCTTTATGTCATCAATCTGACCCACCAGATCAATCATGCCATACAGCGGACTGTCGGTATCCCCGGCCACATCACCGGTGACAAACACCACCGGCAGCAGGTCCTTATGGT
Source organism: uncultured Gammaproteobacteria bacterium (assembly GCA_937967995.1). GTDB lineage: Bacteria > Pseudomonadota > Gammaproteobacteria > UBA6429 > Thiohalophilaceae > CALBTB01. The sequence goes on along the minus strand of CALBTB010000006.1, from coordinate 129,484 downwards.
AGATGGGTTGTTCACGGTCTGTTGTTATGACACTCACCAGATCGGACAAGGCAACGACCTGTCCACTATTTGCCCTGACCCGAATCTGGTAAAGATCATTTAACTGTGTCTTGCTATGTACCGGCAACTCAAGGCGAATCGGTATCGGGTACTTGCTGTTACCCGGATGCAGGTAACTGATATCACTGCCATGCAATGCGGTGTAAATCGCTTCCACAATGGTGGACTGCGAAACACCCCACAACGCCGCCTTGCGTTGATCCACTTTTATAATCCACTTGGGAGACGGTGCAACCGTACTGTCATCAATATCCACGACTGCTTCGGTTTGCTCAAACACTTTTCGAACCTGGCGCGCCATCTCGATCTGGCCGCTGTAATCCAGTCCATAGACTTCCGCCACCAGCGGTGACATCACCGGCGGTCCGGGCGGCACTTCTACGATCTTGACGTTGGCATTGTAACGACGACCAATCGTTTGCAATGGCTCACGCACTGACAGGGCAATCTCATGACTCTTGCGATTTCGATCCGCCTTGTCGACCAGGTTGACCTGCAGGTCAGAGACATTGGATCCTTCACGCAAATAATACTGACGCACCAGGCCATTAAAGTTTATCGGTGCCGAATTACCAACATAGGCCTGGTAATCCTTTACTTCCGGTATTGTAATCAGGTACGCACCCAGCTCATTCGTCACGCGAGCCGTTTGTTCCAGCGGTGTGCCTTCCGGCATATCAACCACCACCTGAAACTCTGACTTGTTATCAAACGGTAACATTTTCATGATGACGATTTTCAACGGCACCAACATCACGGCCAGCAGAATCATCAACATGATGGCACCAAACAACTGCCAGCGCCGTTTACTGCCATCCCTGCCGCGCAAAAATGGCCCCATGTAGCGACTGAACAACTGATACAGTTTATCGTTATCATGATCCGTTGCCGCGTGGGCATGTGCATCCGGTTTAATCAGAATATTTGCCAGCCACGGTGTTACGACAAACGCAATGATCAACGAGATCATCATACCGGTACTGGCATTAATTGGAATCGGACTCATGTACGGTCCCATCAGGCCGGTCACAAAGGCCATGGGTAACAGGGCCGCAATGACGGTGAACGTCGCCAGAATGGTCGGTCCGCCGACTTCATCCACTGCACGTGGAATGGAGGCCAGCAAATCCCGGGCACCGAGCTGTATATGACGATGAATGTTTTCCACCACAACGATGGCATCATCGACCAGGATGCCAATGGAAAAGATCAGCGCGAATAACGAAACACGGTTCAACGTAAAGCCCCAGACCCATGACGCAAACAGGGTAATGGCCAGCGTAATAATCACCGCAGCACCAACGATAACCGCTTCACGCTTGCCCAGTGTAAACAGCACCAGCAGCACCACGGATGCCGTGGCAAAAATCAGTTTCTGAATCAGCTTGAATGCTTTGGCGTTGGCGGTTTCGCCGTAGTCGCGTGTAATCGTGACATTGACATCGTTCGGAATAAAGACACCTTTTAAGTGTTCAACCCGATCAATGATCTTCTTTGAGATATCAACCGCGTTTTGTCCCGGCTGTTTGGCAATGGCGATGGTGACCGCGGGGTAATGGGTATGTTTTGCCTGCTGCTGACGTTGTGCGTGCCAGACATAACTGTTCGGTTGATCTGCTCCGTAACGCAGCGTTGCCACGTCACGCAGGTAAACCGGCTGATCCTTGTAAACGCCGACAATCAGGTCTTCCACTTCCTCGGGGCTCACCAGGAATTGTCCGGCCTGAACGGCTATCTCCGTGCCATCGTTCAGTAACTGACTGAGGGGCTGCACGGCATTACTGACCTGCAAGGCGCGGGACAGATCGGACAGTGACAGGTTGTAACTGGACAGCGCGACCGGATCAAATAACACATGCACGACATTATCCGGACTACCCAGTGTATAGATGTCCCGCGTCCCGGGAACACGTTTTAATTCTGCCTCGATGGCATGCGCGACGCGAGTCAGTTCATGCGCAGCCAGTGCGGAATTTTCCGACCACAATGTCAGACTGACGATAGGCACATCATCGATGCCCTTGGGTTTGATAATCGGTTGCATCACACCGAGATTGGCGGGTAACCAGTCCTGGTTTGAATAGATGGCGTTGTACAGACGCACAATCGCCTGGGTGCGTTCCTCGCCAACCTTGAACTGTACGGTCAGCACAGCAAGGCCCGGGTTCGACACCGAATAAACGTGTTCCAGCCCTTCAATCTCCGACAGGATCTGTTCCGCTGGTGTACTGACCAGTTCCTCCACCTCTTTTGCCGAGGCACCCGGATAGGCGATAAACACATTTGCAAAAGTCACATTGATCTGTGGCTCTTCCTCGCGCGGCGTGATCGCCACGGCAAACAGGCCAAGCAGAAAACCGACCAGCGCCAGAAGCGGCGTGATTTCCGAATCGATAAAGAAACGGGCGACCCGGCCTGAGATACCCATCCGTTCAGCCATGCTTCATTCCTTTGACTTTTTCGCCACCGTAGCGGCATGCGGATCGGTAAACAGGACATCACCCTCGCCAAGTCCCGACAGCACCTCGACCATATCGTCATCGAGTTGTTTGCCGGTTCGAATATATCGGAATGTGATTTTGTCATCCTCACGCACATAGACACCGGTGACTTCACTGCGACGCGCCACCGCACTTTGCGGGATCACCAGCCGGTTTTCCTCACCAGTCAAAAAACCAACCTTGGCATGCATGCCCGGATAAACATGGAATTCACCAACAGGCAGGTTCACCCTGACCAGAAAGGTATGGGTTTGTTCATCGGCAAATGGTGAGATGGTCAGGCTTTGCGCCTTGACCTGTTGCATATGATCCCGGCCAACCCAGACCCAGGCCTGCCGGTATTTACGTACTGAATGAATCAGGGTCTGAGGAAGATTGACGCGTGCGCGTAATTTTTCCAGCGATAATCCGGTCATCAGATCCTGGCCGACCCGGGCGGTTTCACCCACTTCGACATGCCGTTTGACGACAATACCACTGTAGGGTGCGCGTACGCGCGTGTGTTCCAGCGCCTCGCGCGCCTGATCCATATTTGCCTTTGTCGCTTTTAGCTGGGCTTCAGCCTTGTCCAGTGCCGCTTTGGCCACCAGTTTTTTCTCATAGACTTCCCTGACCCGCTTGAACTCGGCTTCGGCTTCTTCGTAGCGTGCCCTGGCGGCATCAAATGCGGCGCGCTGTTCCTTGTCACGCAGTACAACCAGAATTGCGCCCTTCTCCACGTAATCATCCACGTCTGCGGTGATTTCCGTAATGCGGCCGCTGGTCTGTGCTGATACGGTCGCCTGATGGACGGCTTCAATAGTGGCATCCACCACACGAATCTGCGGGACCTGAATGGTTTTTGCGACCGTGGTTTGCAGTTCGGCCGCCGTCGTTGCCTGTACGATGACGCCACATACACCGAAAATTATTGCGGAATAAAAACGAGGCATTTTCCAATTCATTATTTTTGGTCCTCGAAAATTAGCAAAGACTGATATTATAACAAGACTGATTTCATATTCATGATGTTTATCAACAAATTCACCGGCTTAGTCATACCATAAAAACGAAACTGGATTAAAGCCATGCCCGCTGCAGGACGATGTTTCTTATTAACTCGCGGCACATGATAACCACAATGGCATTACGCATAAAACTCAATATATCCATCAAACAAAAGGTCCTCGGTGGCTTTGGTATTGTCCTGCTGGTTATCAGCATCGTGGTCATGAGTGCCGTGATTAACCTGCGTTCGATTCAGGGAACGGTTGACCAGGTCATTAACGAAACCCAGCCCAGTGTCCTGGCATCAATGGAGCTGATGGAACATCTCGACAAGGCCGCCGGCGCGCTGGGGTTTTATTTACTCAGCAAGGAAAATCTCCACATCGCGAATTATCGGGCCCAGATCACCGCCACGCGGGAAAAGCTCAACGAACTGCATGCCCTGCCTGCTATCAGTAATAACGAAGAACTGCAGGAACTGGTGGAAGGCATTACCCAGGACGTCAATCGTTTCGCCGGCTTTGAAAAGCAAATGGTTGAATTCGCAAACACGGATGCCAAGAACTATCCGGCCATGCTGTACAGCGCACAAAACCTCAACCCGCTCAGCCAGCAGTTACTGCAAAACCTGTCACAAATGTTAATGTCTGAAGCGGAAGAACCTGCCGATGATCTGCGTAAGCAATTGCTCACCGACATAAATGATTTACGCTATGCCTGGGCCAATGCCATGAATGGTGTCCGTGCTTACCTGGCGTTTCGTGCCAAACCGTCTCTGGACGAAGTTTACCTGTACGCTGATTTAAGTGAAAAACTTATCGAGAAAATCAAAGGTTATGAAGATAGCCTGACGCTGGATCAGGAAGATTCACTCATGCAGGTTGAAGAGTTTCGTAACAAATTCATGGTCAACTTCAAGAAAATGATCAAAATTCATGGTGGTGAGCAATGGCGTATGGATGCCTACAAGGTGCGCAGTGAAATCGCACCACTGCTGGTCGGCATCAAAACCAAGGTCAACTACCTGATTAAACAGCAACGGGATTCAATTGATACAGCCAGCAATTCACTCGTCACCAAAGTGGGTGACGCACAGACGTTTATTATCAGCATGTTTGCCGGTGCGCTGGCGATTGCCGGTCTGATTCTGCTGTGGTTAAGCCTGCGCGTCGTCAAACCAATTACGGAATTGCGGGATATCCTGCAGAACATTTCCCACGGCGAGGGCAACCTGACGCAGCGCATGCCGGTAAACAGCCATGACGAACTCGGCGAAGCGGCACGTTATTTCAATCAGTTTGTCTCCAGTATCCAGAACATCATTTCACAACTGGTACAGATGGCTAACCAGGTCAATGAACGCGCCAGTAACGCAACCAGTAAATTAACATCCGTATCCGCCAACATCGATAACGCGGCCTCCAGTACGACTTCCACTGCCGCTACTGCCGAACAGATGTCCGCCTCGAGTCGCCAGATTGCCGACAACGCACACAATGCGGCGGAAGAGGCAAACCAGGCACGCGAGCTGACGCATCGGGGCGTCAATGCCATGAACACTTCCTCGCAGCAGTCTGCCAGCATGGAAACGGAAATTCTCAGACTCAAGGAAGATATCGAATCCGTGTTTACCAAAGGCAAGGAAATGCTGGAAATGGTCGACAATATTACGGACATCACCAGTCAGACCAACCTGCTGGCACTCAATGCGGCAATCGAAGCCGCCCGGGCCGGAGAAGCCGGCCGCGGGTTTGCCGTTGTCGCGGACGAAGTCAGGCAACTGTCGGTCCGCACCGAACAGGTGACGAATCAGATTTCTGAGAAATTACAGGAAAACATGCAGTTCAATATTCGCCTCGGTGATGCGATGCAGAATGTCGCCAACGAGTCCCAGGCCATGATCGGCGAAATCAAGGATACCTCCCAGACCATTCAGGACATTAACGACAAGATCACCGAAATTTACAATATGATCGAACAGATCAATCAGTCCGCCCATCAGCAAAGCGACATGATTGGTCACGTTGCCAGCAATGTGGACAGCCTGGCCAATATGGAAATGGACAATGCCCGCCAGACCCAGCATGCCAACGACGAACTCAACCAGCTCAACCAGTTATCAGAAAACCTCAAACAACTCGTCAGTCAGTTCAAAATCTGATCCACTTCCCGATATAATCCCGGGCTCAGACAATTCGCACATCCCGCAAATCCTGAACAATACAGGGAAGGAATGCATTAATGGCACAATATATCTACACAATGAACCGGGTCAGTAAAATTGTCCCGCCCAAACGCTATATCCTCAAGGACATCTCCCTGTCGTTTTTTCCCGGTGCCAAAATCGGTGTACTGGGCCTCAATGGCGCCGGTAAATCGACGCTGTTACGCATCATGGCCGGTGTCGACACGGAAATCGAGGGCGAGGCCCGGCCACAGGCTGGCATCAAGGTCGGGTATTTATCGCAGGAACCGCAGCTGGACCCGGATAAAGATGTGCGTGGCAATGTCGAGGAAGCGCTGGGTGATATCAAGTCTGCCCAGCAACGACTTGAGGAAGTCTATGCCGCCTATGCCGAACCGGATGCGGATTTCGATGCCCTGGCTGCCGAACAGGCAAAGCTGGAGAACCTGCTGCAGGCCAGCGATGGCCACAACCTGGACCGCACCCTGGAAATCGCCGCGGATGCCCTGCGCCTGCCACCCTGGGATGCGGACGTGACCAGGCTGTCAGGCGGGGAACGCCGACGGGTTGCCCTCTGCAAGCTGCTGCTCTCTAACCCGGACATGCTGCTGCTGGACGAGCCTACCAACCACCTGGATGCCGAATCCGTCGCCTGGCTGGAGCGCTTCCTGCACGAATACCAGGGCACCGTGGTGGCGGTGACCCACGATCGCTATTTCCTGGATAACGTCGCCGGCTGGATACTGGAGCTGGACCGCGGCGAAGGGATTCCCTGGGAAGGTAATTATTCCTCCTGGCTGGAACAGAAGGAAAAACGCCTCGAGATGCAGGAAAAACAGGAAACGGCCCATATCAAGGCCATGAAAGAAGAGCTGGAATGGGTGCGTACCAATCCCAAGGGGCGTCATGCCAAAAGCAAGGCCCGCCTGGCCAAGTTCGAGGAACTCAGTTCCAGTGATTTCCAGAAGCGTAATGAAACCAAGGAACTGTATATTCCACCCGGCCCGCGCCTGGGTGACGTGGTCATCGAAGCCAAGGATGTCAGTAAATCGTTTGGCGACAACCTGCTGTATGAAAACCTGAATTTCAATCTGCCACCGGGTGGTATCGTCGGCATCATCGGACCCAATGGCGCCGGTAAGACCACCCTGTTTCGTATGATCACCGGCTCTGAAAAACCGGACAATGGCTCGATTCGTCTGGGTGAAACCGTGCAACTGGCATACGTCGATCAAAGCCGTGATGCACTGAATGACAATAATACCGTCTGGCAGGAAATCTCCGACGGTCAGGACATCATCACCATCGGTAAATACAGTGTGCAGTCGCGCGCCTACGTGGGCCGCTTTAATTTTCGCGGTACCGATCAACAAAAACGGGTCGGTGATTTATCCGGTGGTGAACGTAACCGTGTCCATCTGGCCAAATTGTTACGCAGTGGTGGTAATGTTCTGTTACTCGACGAACCGACCAATGACCTGGACGTGGAAACCCTGCGCGCGCTGGAAGATGCCCTGCTGGCCTTCCCCGGTTGTGCCGTAATCATTTCTCACGATCGCTGGTTCCTGGATCGCATTGCCACCCATATCCTGGCCTTTGAAGGTGACAGCCAGGTGGTGTGGTTCGAAGGAAACTATGCGGACTATGAAGCCGATCGCAAACGCCGTCTGGGCGACGATGCCGATCAACCGACGCGCATCAAATACAAGCGCCTGACTCGATAAATAAAAAAACGCCGCACAAAGTGCGGCGTTTTCAGATAGTAATTCCGATTGTTACTGTAACAGGGTATCGGTCACCGGCGCCTCAAATTGCGAACCGGCAGGTTCCTCAATCGGTGAATCAGCATCAGCATCACTGCTGGATGCAGGATCCGCCTGTGGCGCATCGGCCGGAATGGCGGAAAGACTCAGGGTCTCTTCGGCAATGATTTCACCGGCACCGTTCAGTACAGAGACTTTCCATTCACCCGCCTGTGTCGGCATCATGTTTTTGCTCGACCAGACACGCCAGCGTGGTCCGCGTACATCAAACTTCACTTCGGCCTGTACTTCACCATCTTTTTCCCAGCGATGAATCGCCGTCTGACCGGACATGTCACGCAGTTCCGTGAAGTAAAAGACACGATTCTGCTCTGAAGAAGCTTCATTGAGCTTATCGACCGGCTCGCGATCCTGCACGGCGGTGGTAAAAATGGAGCGCACGACGCTGCCACGTGAAAAACCGGCCTGTTCCCCTGCCAGTTCCGTGGTTTCGGCAGCCGGTGTGGTGGCCGTATCCGGGGCGGCGGTGTCAGCTGCCTCAATATTCGTTGTGTTTTCAGTGACGGCAGCCGGAGCGGTTATGGTCGTGTCCGGTTCAGCAGCGACCAAGGCACTACTCAACCCAAACATAAAAATGGCAAGAATTTTCTTCATTAGATGTCTCTCCTTAAAGTGAAGACGTGTTTATAGGCGCTGCAGACTACAAAAACAAAATATAGTTCACTTATCTGTGATTGTTATCACAATGTAACCGGATTTTTATTTTTCGACGATGCGATCGGTGATGAGCCCATAAAAAGCAGGGCTGTGGGCGCGCTGAAACAGCCAGCCCAGATGCTGATGACACTGTGCACAAATCGCAACCTGCCAGTGATAACCGGGAAACCAGGTGTGTTCGATCGATTTTCCACCGTACTGCTGACAGGCGGCCTGTCGGTAAAGCGCGATCTCAAACGATAGACCGGCCGGATTCGTAAAATGGTGCCGGTGTGCACCGGACATTTCTATCGATTCGGTATGACTGGCCAGCCAGCTCTGGCAGTGTGCGCAAAAAATACCGGGTTGTTCCTCCAGTGCTGTATCACTTTCAGATTGATTTTGTTTTTCGGGTTGCCAGGGTGAATCCTTGTCGAACGCCAGACCGACATGCCGCATAAACAATTTAATCATCCAACGTAACAACATCGCCTAGTTTACCCGGTTAATTATTTTGCCCTGTAACCAGCCTGTAATATTTGCAGCCACGCCCCCAATCAATTTTTGCCGTGCCTGTCGTGATGCCCAGGCGATGTGCGGCGTAATGATCAGGTTGGGTAACGTCTCCTTTAATAATAGTGAATCCTCAGGTGGTGGCTCCTGTTCCAGTACATCCAGTGCCGCCCCGCCAATCTGCCCGTTTTGCAGGGCGTGCAACAGATCAGGCTCATGGATAATGCCACCCCGTGCCGTGTTAATCACAAAGGCAGTCGGTTTCATCAGGGCCAGTTGAGGTGCTGCGATCAGATGCCGGGTCTGCTCCGTTAGCGGACAATGCAGACTCAGCACATCCACGCGCGACAGAAGTTCATCAAACGCCACGCGATTCGGCAGTGGCGTTCCATGCAGGCGCTGCGCCACCAGCACATCCATGCCAAACTGGCTGGCCATGTTTGCTACCGCCTGACCAAGTTCGCCATAGCCCACGATACCCAGCGTTTTATTGGCAAGGGATTCAATGCGGTAGTCCAGAAAACAGAAATGTTCACTTTGTTGCCAGCGTCCTCGCTGCAATGCTGCCTGATAGGCTGGTTGCTGGCGGGCCAGTTGCAGCATCAACATAAAGACGTGTTGCACAACCGAGTCCGTGGCATAACCGGTGACATTACAGACAGCGATATCCTGTCTGGCAGCAGCGTCCAGGTCGATATTGTTTGTACCGGTTGCCGCGACACAAATCAGCCCGAGTTTGTCGGCTTGCTGCAGATCATTCGCATTGAGACTGACCTTGTTGGTGACGACGACCTCACACTGTCTGGTCCGCTCGGCCAGCTGCGATGGGCCGGTATTTTCGTGAAATGCCCAGTCGACCGGTAAACAGCGTAAACACTGGTCATCCAGATCACCGGCTGTGACACTACCCCAATCGAGGAACGCTGCTCGCATCGTTTCATTTCTCCGGTACAATAGCCCGATGAAGTACACAGCCAAATCATCATTCCAGCATGACCGCACTGCCGGCACCGGCGTGCTACTGGTTAACCTCGGCACACCGGATGCGCCTACACCATCCGCTGTGCGTCGCTATCTGGCCGAATTTTTATCCGATCCCCGTGTGGTCGAATTTCCCAGGCTGCTCTGGTACATGATATTACATGGCATCATCCTGCGCATTCGACCCGGCAAAGTCGCGCATGCTTACGCCAGCATCTGGACCGATGCCGGTTCGCCACTGCTCGTGCTATCGCAGCAGATCGCCACGCAGTTACAACAACGTTGTCAGGCGGATATCAACACGCCCGTTCATGTCGAGCTTGCCATGTGTTACGGCAATCCCTCAATCAAGTCCGGACTGGAAAAACTGCGTGCAGCAAACGTGGAACGGCTGCTGGTGATTCCCATGTATCCGCAGTACTCGGCGACGACCACTGCCGCCGTGTTTGATGCTATCAGTAAACAGTTGCAACACTGGCGCTGGTTACCCGATTTTCGCATGTTGATGCAATACCATGATCACCCACAATATATTCAGGCCGTCGCCGAACGCATTCAGGCGAGCTTCGCGCAACACGGCACACCGGATCAACTTATCTTTTCTTTCCACGGTATACCGCAGCGTTATTTTGATGCCGGTGATCCGTATTTCTGTCACTGCCAGAAAACTGCCCGCCTGGTAAGTGAACACCTGCAACTGCAACCGGACTCCTGGCAATTATGCTTCCAGTCCCGCTTTGGTCGCGAACCCTGGTTACAACCCTACGCAGACAAGACACTGATTAAACTGGCAAAGCAAGGCACGCAACATGTTCAGGTTGTCGCACCGGGATTTTCCGTCGATTGTCTGGAGACGCTGGAAGAACTGGCCATGCAGAACCGCGATCTGTTTCTGGTCAACGGTGGCAAACACTTTCATTACATTCCGGCGCTCAACGCCGAACCCGCTCACATTGATCTCTACCTGTCCCTGATCAAACAGCATGCGGCTGGCTGGCTGACAGTACCGGCCGACGCACAAACGCAACAACGCGCCATGCGCATGGGCGCTAAGCAATAAATTCAGAAATAAAAAAAGGGAAGCATTTGCTTCCCTTTTTGTCCCGACTGGCTGACTTCGATCAGGTCAGTTCACTGGAATAATCATCAATGCCCGGATTGCCCTTGGCACCGATGATCTTCGGTGTGTTGAACTTCTTGATCTTGGCCACTTTCTGATCGCGCAGATAGGTCGCCACGGTTTCCCAGATAGGTTCACCCGGTGCCTGACTACCAACAGTCGCCCAGCCGGAGACCTTGTAGGTCTTGTCCAGTTCAACCGGTGTACCGTCATCCAGGCGCATGTCACTGATGCGGTTATTGATGGTGGAATTAATATCGATGGTGTAATCCAGACCACCAACACGCACCATGTCACCACCCTGCTGACGATAAGGATCGACATTGAACAGGTTATCCGCCACGTCTTCCAGAATCAGCTTGATATCTGATCCCTTCATTTCGCGGGCATAAGTTTCCGGATAGGTGGTACAGGTCTGGTCCATAACATGTTCCATGGTAATTGCCTGACCTGGCAGGACGGTTGTACCCCAGCGGAAACCCGGTGACAGTGAAATCTGTGTGTCGTTGACTGCATTCAATGCGTCACAGATGACCTGGTCAAACGTACCGTTGAAGTTACCGCGGCGGTACAGTTCGTCACCATCCGGATCCGCGACTGCCAGTTGCTCTGACAGGGTTTCCGTGTAGGGTTTACGCACATCGTTAATGTACGTTGTCATTTCCTGATCGGCTTCCAGCAGGTTGGAGAATACCGGCAACAGGCGATAACGGAAGTCCTGCACTTTACCGTTGCGAACATCCAGTTGCATAAAGCCCAGGAACTTGCCGTTGGAACCGGCGTTGGTCACCAGTGTCTGGCCACCCTTGTTCTTGACGACAGTCGGCGCCGGTACACCATCGTGTGTATGACCACCGAAGATGGCATCGATACCACTGACGATGGAAGCCATCTTCAGGTCCACGTCCATACCATTGTGTGAAATAACGATAACTGCATCCGGTTTTTCCGTTTCACGCACGATATCGACAATCTTCTGCATCTCGGAGTCACGAATACCGAAGGTCCAGTGCGGAATGAAGCGCGACGGGTTGGCAATCGGTGTGTATGGGAACGCCTGGCCAATTACAGCAACGCGCACACCACCCATTTCCTTGATGGTGTAAGGTTTGAAGGCGCGAGATGTATTTTCATTAAAGCCGGCAAAATCGGCAAATTCGTAGTCAAAGCTGGATTCATCTTTAACAAACACGTTCTGACAAACAAAGTCGCCTTTGAAATCATTCACGTTAGCGATGACTTCTTCATCCAGATAGGTGAATTCCCAGTGACCGGTCATCACATCCACGCCAAGCAGGTTACAGGCACCGACCATGTCCTTACCACGGGTCCAGTAAGCCGTACCGGAACCCTGCCAGGTATCGCCACCGTCGAGCAACAAAGTCCGATCCGGACCGTGCTCGGCACGCAGTTTCTTGACCAGCGTACGCAGATGGGCGAACCCGCCAACCTTACCGTAAAGCTTGGCTGCTTCAGAAAAGTTGAGATAGGTAAATGCATGCGCTTCGATACTGTTCGGTGCAATACCAAAATTCTTCAGTAATTTATCCCCAACCAGATGCGGTGGTTGACCAAAGCTGGGCCCCACACCCAGGTTCACGTTAGGTTCGCGGAAATAAATGGGATTAAGCTGCGCGTGGCAGTCAGTCATGTGCATGATGGACACATTGCCGAATTTTGGCACATTATAGAGTTCTTCCGGCTTACGGCCTGCACTGCTTGCCGCACCGGTCTTGCTGCTCTTATCAACAGCTTGCTGGTTATCGCAGCCGGGTACCAGACCTGCAGCAGCTGCAATACCCATGAGTTGGATGAATTCACGACGGTTAAGAGACATCAATCTCCTCCTGATTGCTATTACTGTTTAATAATTTTTCGTTAAGACGTTGTATAAGGGAAACAGCCTGTATGCAGTTCTCTTATTTTTGCTCGGGTTAAATTGGCTAAGTATGCCTCAATTTAGACTGATTGTAAAACACCGATTCTGTCCCCGTGATCTTATTACATTACGACACCGGATGGCATCGATAATTTAAATTTTTCACGTAAGTTTTTGAATGTACTGCAAAATGCAAGTTCAGACGGGGCGTCGGATTGTGTTGTGCACGGTTTCACCAGCCGTTTGACGACGGTTGGACTTGATCCAGCGGTAAGCCAGCAATAAAAACAGGCACACGGTCAGGACAATGGGTCGTAACATATCGGCCTTGACCAGCCAGTAAAAATGCACCACGGCCAGGATGGTAATCGGATAGACCAGCTGGTGCAGGCGTTTCCAGTGCCGGCCTAGCCGCCGCTGGCTGAACCGGTTGGAGGTCACTGCCAGCGGAATCAGGCCGACGACGGCCAGCATGCCGACCGTAATAAAAGGCCGTTTCAGGATATCGAGCCCGATTTCCGACCAGTCGAAAAACTGATCCAGCCACAGGTAGGTGACAAAATGGAGCACGACATAAAAAAAGGCGAATAAGCCCAGCAGGCGCCGAATTTTAATCGGCCAGGGCTGACCGGTAATATCGCGCAACGGTGTCATGCACAGGGTAACGAGCAACAGTTGCAGACCCCATTCACCAAGACGGCGGGTCACCACCTCAATGGGATTGGCACCGAGCTGATTAAACAGTGCCGCGTAAACCAGCCATGCCAGGGGAGCGAGACACAGCAGGTAGATGACAAATTTCAGAAAGCGAATTTGCGTAACAGTCATGACTAATAAAATTTACGCAAATCCATCCCTTTATACAAACCTGCGACATGTTCTTCATAACCGTTGAACATCAGCGTTTTGCGTTTGAAAAACTCACCAATGCGCCGCTCACGCTTCTGGCTCCATCTTGGATGATCAACGTTCGGGTTAACGTTGGCATAAAAACCGTATTCCTGCGGAATCGCCTGTTCCCAGCTCGATACAGGCTGACGTTCCAGTAATTCAATTTTCACGATGCTCTTGATGCTTTTGAAACCGTATTTCCATGGCACCACCAGCCGTATTGGTGCGCCGTTCTGTTTTGGCAGCACCTCGCCATATAAGCCGACAGACATAATTGTCAATGGATGCATGGCTTCGTCCATGCGCAAGCCTTCGACATACGGCCAGTTCAGCACCCGTCGGCGCGTGCCGGGCATTTCTTCCGGCCTGTGCAGGGTGGTGAATTTGACATATTTGGCACGTGATGTCGGTTCAAAGCGCTTGATCAAATCGCCTAGCGAAAAACCAATCCAGGGAATCACCATCGACCAGCCTTCCACACAACGTAACCGGTAAATGCGCTCTTCCAGCGTATGCGGTTTGAGAATATCTTCCAGTGTGTAGGTTCCCGGTTTTGCCACTTCACCGGCGATCGTCACCGACCAGGGGTCCGTGGTCAGTTGCTGGGCGCGTTGCGCCGGGGAATATTTGTCGGTGCCGAACTCGTAGAAATTATTGTACTGGGTGACGTTTTCGTAAGGCGTTTGCGCCTCGTCCAGCGGGTAGGCATCGCTCTTGTTATGTTTGAGCGGCCGATTGCCATAGCCTGCATTAGCATCTGCTAATAATAGAGGCGCCAGTGCCAGTCCGGCCGTGGCCTGCATAAAGCGTCGCCGTTGCATATAGACGGCCTTATCGGTGATTTCAGAGGGGGTAATGTCAGTAGGGCGTTTGATCAGCATGGGACACCTTCATTCAGCAACTGGTATTGAGAAACCATACCCGGGGTAAAGTTCACAGAAAAATCAGCCACATATAGCGAACTGATAACGGGTGCGTTAGTATTGAGACACACCAGGGAACAGTATAATCACATAAAAAGTTCACAAAAGTATCATGGCTGAAAATCGTAATATCAATCGCACCATGGTCCAGGTCAGCAAGGCCAAGGGCGAAACGCGCACGTTTCAGATTTATGATGACAAGTTTCTGGATGTGACCATCGACAATATTTTTGGCCAGAAAAACTATCAGCTCAACCTGTGTATGCTGGAACCCTGGCCGGTACGTAATCGTGAGATTTCATGGCGCTGGTTACTGAGTATGATCTATTTTGCGATTGCCGCGGCGGCATACCTGGTTTACCTGATTAACAACCCCACCAATGAATTGCTCAGCCGGCTGATTCCTTTCTTTGTGATTTTTATTCTGCTCATGCTGGGATCACTGCTGATGTTTTTGTATCGATCCCCCAACGTCACGGAATTTCGAAGTCGTTACTGCGGCTGTGTGCTGGTAAGCGTGTTATACAGCAATCCGTCAAAGGAACAGTTCACGCGGTTTGTTGAAGAAATCAAACAACGCATCCTCACGGCCAGCCAGGCGGTGCGCATTGACAAGCATCGCATGTTGATCAACGAAATCACCAAACTGCGACGCCTGCGTAACGAGGGGATTATTTCCGAACGGGATTATGTCGCAGCATCGCGACGCATTCCGAATATGCGGGCTTAGTTTAGTTACGCCGCGGCGGCTTTTTTGCGCCCCTTGCGAAACACAAACCTGTCGCCATCCACATCCACGTCGATCACATCACCCGGCAGGAACTTGCCTGACAGGATTTCCTGCGCCAGTGAGTTTTCGATCTGGCTCTGAATTGCGCGCTTGAGCGGGCGTGCACCGTAAACAGGATCGAAGCCGGCTTCACCTATTTTATCCAGCGCCTTTTCGCTGACTACAAAGCCCATGTCTTTGTCCTTGAGCCGCTTGCGCAGGTAATCAATCTGGATACTGGCGATAGCACGAATCTGCTCCTTGACCAGCGGATGGAACACGACCACTTCATCGATACGGTTGATGAATTCCGGACGGAAATGCGCACTGACACTTTCCATGACCGCGGCTTTCATCGCGTCATAGTTTTCTTCTCCGGCCAGTTCCTGAATATGCTGCGAACCGATGTTGGAAGTCATGACTACCACTGTATTACGGAAATCCACGGTACGACCCTGGCCATCGGTAAGTCGACCATCATCCAGTACCTGTAACAGCACATTGAAGACATCCGGGTGCGCCTTTTCCACTTCGTCGAGTAGAATCACCGAATACGGTTTACGTCGTACGGCTTCGGTCAGGTAACCGCCTTCTTCATAACCGACGTAGCCGGGAGGCGCACCAATCAGGCGTGCCACGGAATGTTTTTCCATGAATTCGGACATGTCGATGCGCACCATGGCGTCTTCGGTATCAAACAAAAACGCCGCCAGCGCCTTGGTCAGCTCGGTTTTACCGACACCGGTCGGCCCCAGGAACAGGAACGAGCCATTCGGGCGATTCGGATCGGACAGACCGGCACGGGAACGACGTATGGCATCCGCCACGGAGCGCACAGCTTCATCCTGACCAACAACGCGTTGATGCAGGGCCTCTTCCATGCGTAACAATTTATCGCGCTCGCCTTCGAGCATCTTGGAAACTGGAATACCGGTCCACTTGGAAACCACTTCAGCAATTTCCTCGTCACTCACTTTGTTGCGCAACAACTTGGTTTCCTGCATTTCCGCCTGTGCGGCCATGTCCAGTTGTTTTTCCAGTTCCGGAATACGGCCGTACTGCAATTCAGACATGCGGGTCAGGTCACCGGCACGGCGTGCGGTTTCCAGTTCGATGCGGGCGCGATCCAGTTCTTCCTTGATATGTTGTGTACCCTGTAACGCCGCTTTCTCGGCATTCCAGATTTCTTCCAGGTCCTTGTACTCGCGTTCCGCTTTATTGATTTCTTCATCCAGGTTTTGTAAACGCTTTTTGGATGCCTCATCGGTTTCCTTACCGAGTGCCTCACGTTCGATCTTCAATTGAATCAGTTTGCGATCCAGGCGATCCATGGATTCGGGTTTGGAATCAATTTCCATACGAATACGGCTGGCGGCTTCGTCCACCAGATCAATCGCCTTGTCCGGCAACTGACGATCGGTAATATAACGATGCGATAACGTGGCCGCGGCGACAATCGCCGGGTCAGTGATGTCCACACCATGATGGACTTCGTATTTTTCTTTTAATCCACGCAGGATAGCGATGGTATCTTCCACGCTCGGTTCATCGACCAGTACTTTCTGGAAACGACGTTCCAGTGCGGCATCCTTTTCAATATATTGACGATATTCATCCAGCGTCGTTGCACCCAGACAGTGTAATTCACCACGCGCCAGGGCCGGCTTTAACATGTTACCGGCATCCATCGCACCTTCGGCCTTACCGGCACCCACCATGGTATGGATTTCATCGATAAATAAAATGATCTGCCCTTCCTGCTTGGCCAGATCGTTTAAGACGGCTTTTAAGCGTTCTTCAAATTCACCACGGAATTTGGCACCGGCCAACAAGGAACCCATGTCCAGTGACAGCACACGCTTGCCTTTTAAACCTTCCGGTACTTCGCCGTTAACAATGCGTTGCGCCAGTCCTTCAACAATGGCGGTCTTACCCACACCCGGTTCACCGATTAATACGGGATTGTTCTTGGTGCGACGTTGCAGCACCTGTACGGCGCGACGAATTTCATCATCGCGTCCGATGACCGGATCGAGTTTGCCCTGCTCGGCACGTTCGGTGAGATCAATAGTATATTTTTCCAGCGCCTGACGATGTTCTTCGGCATTTGGGTCATCAATTTTCTGACCGCCGCGCACATCTTCAATCGCTTTTTCGATTTTCTGTTTGTCGGCACCGGCTTTGCGTAACAGCTCACCGGCCTGGCTCTTGTCATCCACCAGCGCAACAATGAACAGTTCACTGGAAATGTACTGGTCCTTGCGCTGCTGGGCGAGTTTATCGGTTTGATTGAGGACGCGGGCCAGCTCATTGGAAATATGCAGGTCACCGGCGGTGCCCGACACGGTCGGTAATCGATCCAGGGCTTCACCCAGATGCGAACGCAGTAAGTTGATATTCACGCCGGCGATCTGCAATAAATGCCGCACGGTACCGCCTTCCTGATCCAGCATGGCGATCAGCACATGTAACGGTTCGACGACCTGATGATCACGGCCAAGCGCCAGACTCTGCGCATCCTGAAGCGCCAGTTGAAACTTACTGGTGAGTTTATCCATTCGCATGAGAAATCATCCCCTTCACAAGCGTTTAATACTTGGTTAATTAATAGGGACAATGCCGCCAGATTCAAGCTGGACCGGCAAGTTTATGGCCGTAATTTGATTTCAGGCCTGACGCTTGATGGACTCGGCGGCGATACGGGTCGGTTCCGGTTCCGGATACAGTGACAACAGGGACTGGCTGATACCGGGTTTCTGAACAATACGGACATGCTCACGACGAAACTCGCGCGCATTGCTTAATCCACAGGAGTGGGCAATGACATTAATTTCGTGATTCACCCAGTGCGCGTAACGCGCCACCCGTTCACCCTTGTCTTCCACCACCAGGCCTTTTTGCAGGCGTTTGTTATGCGTGGTAATCCCGGTCGGACAGGTATCCTTGTGGCACTGCAACGATTGAATACAGCCCAGTGCAAACATAAAACCACGCGCACTCACGGCAAAGTCCGCACCCATGCACAGTACCCAGGCCACTTCCGATGAGGTGACCAGTTTACCTGAAGCGATCACTTTTATTTGTTCACGCAGACCATAGGTCGTCAGCGTATCAACGACAATGGGCAGGGACTCGGCCAACGGTAAGCCGACATTGTCGGCCAGGACCTGCGGCGAGGCACCGGTACCGCCTTCACCCCCATCCACCGTAATGAAGTCCGGCGCGTAATCGACGCCCTTGAGGTGAATCGTTTCACACAGTTCACGCGGAAAACTTTCGGAACCGAACACGGCCTTGAAGCCAACCGGTCGGCCCGTCACGGTACGAACACGGTGCATTAACTCCAGCAACTGTTCGGTGTTACTGATATCCCGATGCCGGTTCGGACTGGATGACACCTGCCCGACCGGAATACCACGAATACGCGCAATTTCTTCCGTCACTTTTTGTGCCGGTAATACGCCGCCGCGCCCGGGCTTGGCGCCCTGTGATAACTTCAGTTCAAAGGCCTTGACCTGTTCACTCATGGCACGCAGGGCTTCATCGCTGAGATTACCCTGTGCATCGCGCACGCCATACTTGGCAGTGCCTATCTGGTAAATGATGTCCGGGCCGAACTCGGCGTGATACGGCGACAGGCCGCCTTCCCCGGTGTTGAGCCAGACACCGCTTTTTGCCGCACCAAAGGACAGCCCACGCACCGCCGGTGTCGACAATGCGCCATAACTCATGCCGGAAATATTAAACACGTGTTGGGCGATAAACGGTTTGTCACAGCGCGCGCCAATGGTAATCGGCGGCATGGGGGTTTTTTCTTCTTCCAGTTTCGGAAATGACGCGTTGACGAAAATGTGTGAACCCGGCTCGCGCAGGTCTTTGGTAGAGCCGAAACCAACCAGTCCACCGAGTCCCTTGGCGGTGCGGTATACCCAGGCACGTGTCGCCCGGTTAAAGGGCTGCTCCTCACGGTCATGGGCAAAGAAGTACTGGCGAAAATATTCGCCCATGCGCTCAAAGCTGTAGCGCATTCGACCAATGACCGGGTAGTTACGCCGAATGGCATGGGTAGTCTGGGTAACATCACGTATGTACATAAACACAACGATGATGACGCCCAGCGTGAAGGCGGTTGCAAAAGCGATAATGACCCAATCGGCCACGGTTTCCATCAACATAGGAATTCTCCTTGTCTGTCAATGACTTCATCGGCCGAAAATGGGAATAAATTAGGCTATTTCTGGTAAACCTTGCGTTGGTATAAGTCCATACGGCGACTGACCAGCCTGTCGAGGAACAGCAGGCCATCCAGGTGGTCCAGTTCGTGCTGAATGGCCCGGGCTTCATATCCCTCGGTGTCGATCTGCCGCAGCTGGCCGGCCTCATCCAGGGCGCTCAGGCTGATGCGCTCGGCCCGTATGACATTGCCGGTGAAATCCGGTACCGACAGGCAGCCTTCACGCGCGATGGCCATGCCTTCCCACTCGGTAATTTCCGGGTTGATTAATACCAGCCTGCCATGGTGTTTAATATTTTTACGGGACGAGACGTCCACGATGACAATGCGCTCAAAGCGTCCGACCTGGGGAGCCGCAATACCCACCCCACCCGGTCCGGCGCGCATGGTGGCTTCGAGGTCCTGAATAAACGCCAGCCGCTCCTGCGTCAGTTCGGTGACCGGCTCAGAGACCTGCTTAAGCCGTTCATCCGGGTAGGTCAGAATGGGCAATACCGCCATGTGGCTGTCCAATCCCACTATCCAATCAAGGTATCGAGGCTGCGTACCCTGATTTGGATTCCCGCAGCATGCAGGGGCGCCAGCGCGGCGGACACCTGTTCCACCTCCTTCAGACAGGTGCCAACGATGTGCATCACGTACACCGGGTCCTGCGCCGTGCCACCGACATCCGACTCCAGGTCCAGAATATTGAACTGATTATCGGCCAGTATGGCGGTAACCCGGGCAATTATGCCCGCCTGATCGGCACCATGCACACTGACCTGCATATTGGGATCGATGTGGTCATGCAGGTGACCGTCGATTGCATCGATATGAAGATGTAAATTCAAATCACGAATGACCGGTTCAAGCTGCTGTTGAATCTGCTGCTGTGAACTGTCGCAGTGTGTCATTACCATCATGGAAAAGTTGCCACCCAGACGCAGCATGGATGTTTCACCTAACTCACAGCCCATTTCATAAAGCACGGCTGTGACTCGCGCAACAATACCGGCCTGATCACGACCAATGATGGTCAACATATACCATCCCGTCATCATCGCCTCCTGTGAACTGGATTAATTAGTGAAGTGTGGCATGCGCCAGGTAGATTACGATCACTCCGGCACTGATTAATATGATCTGTCTCAGTGTCTCGCGAAACTCGACCCGTTTGTGCAGGCCGGGAATAAGATCAGCCACGGCGATGTAAATAAAACTGGATGCGGCAATCGCCAGTACGTATGGCAGGATGTGTAGCGCATCACGCAGGCTCCAGTAGGCAATCAGTGCGCCAAACACCGTGGTAATAGAAGCCAGAATATTAAAGATAAAGGCCTTGCGTCGTGTAAAGCCACTATGCAGCAACACCGCAAAGTCACCGACTTCCTGTGGAATCTCGTGTGCGGCCACGGCCAGGCTGGTAATCACACCCAGATGAAAATCCGTCATGAAGGCCGCCGCGATCAGCACACCATCTACCAGGTTATGAATGGCATCGCCAACCAGTATCAACTTACCGGCCGCATCCTGGCGTTGCTGTTCCGTGGGCTCATGCGGGGAATGGGCCTCACAGGCATGCTCATGGCAGTGGCGCCACAGCACCAGCTTTTCCATCACAAAGAAGCCCAGCACACCGATTAAAAGGGTCAGTCCGAGTTGATGAAACTCAATGGCATGGCCATCCTTCATGGCATGGGGTATCAACGCCAGAAAGGCGGCCCCCAGTAATGCACCGATAGCAAAGCTGACAAAGTGTGGTAACAATGCATCCCGATGCCGATCCGGAAAGGCCAGAAAAATGCTGGCGGCGATGACGCTCAAAACGCCACCCAGAACACTGAACAGGAGAATCCAAGAAAGTAACGACATGCTGCCCGGCATCATACAGTAATTTGATTCGAATGCTACTCTGCCAGCCAGATCAGGCTGGCCATGCGACCGGTGATACCGTCACGCCGGTAGGAAAAAAACTGCTGGTTGTTTTCCACCGTACAGAAACCGCCGCCGTAAACTTCCTTGATGCCGAGCTGCTGAAGTTGCAGCCGTGCCGCGGTATAAATATCCAGTAACCATTTATTCTGTGCCTGCGGCACAAATGCTTCACGGTAGCGGTCATGCTCATCGACAAATGCGCGAAACACATCCTCACCCACTTCAAACGCATTCGGGCCAATCGCCGGCCCCAGCCAGACCAGTAAATCCTCGACATCGGCTTCAAACTGTTTTGCCGTGGCCGTTATGGCACCCGCAACCAGGCCACGCCAGCCGGCATGCACCGCGGCGACCTCCTTACCCTGTCGATCCGTCATCAACACCGGCAAACAGTCCGCTGTCATGACGGCACAGACCTGATTGGTCTGGCGTGTCAGGCTGGCGTCTGCTTCATCCAGCCGGGATTGATCAGTTGATACCGCACACCCATGGACCTGTCTGAGCCAGTGCGGTGATGAAGGAAGATCCAGATAGTCACACAGAGCACGCCGGTTGTTCTCGACCGCCATCTGGTCATCACCCACATGCTGCGCCAGGTTCAGGCTGGCATAAGGACCCTGACTTTGACCACCATGGCGTGTGCTGCAACCGGCCCTTACCTGAGGCGGTGCCGGCCAGTCTGCCGGAATCCAGCTGCGATCATCCATTCGTATTGTCCGTCATGTCGACCTGCAGGCAATCCAGCAGGTACTGCAAATCCTCGGGTGGCGGCACTTCCCAGTTCATGCTCTGTCCGCTATGGGGGTGCGTAATCCCCAGCCGACAGGCATGCAGGGCCTGGCGCTGAAACTGACGCAGGCAGTCCCGTAAAACGTCACTACAACCGGCGGGAATTTTTAATCGACCGGCATATGTCGTATCACCGACCAGCGGATAATGAATATGCGCCATGTGGACGCGAATCTGGTGTGTCCGTCCGGTTTCCAGTCTGACGCTGACCCGCGTGTGTGCGCGATAACGTTGGACTACTCGATAGTGGGTCACGGCCGGTTTGCCGCCACGGGCAACCACCGCCATTTTTTTACGGTTGACGGGGTGACGTCCGATTGGCGCATCAATGCTACCGCCTGCCGTCATCACGCCCTGCACGATGGCCAGGTATTCCCGCTCAAAAGCACGTTGTTGCAGTTGTTCCACGAGCGTTTTATGGGCAGTCAGGTTACGCGCCACGACCAGTAATCCACTGGTGTCCTTGTCGAGCCGGTGCACGATGCCGGCACGTGGTACCTGTTCCAGCTCCGGCGCATGGTGTAACAGGGCGTTCAGCAAGGTACCGCTGTAATTTCCGGCCGCGGGATGCACTACCAGACCGACTGGCTTGTTAATGACCAGGATATGTTCATCCTCGTAAACAATCGACAGCGGCAATGCCACTGCCTGCCATTGTGCTTCGGGCTGCTGTTGTGCTGAAACACTGACCACCTGACCCGTCGAGACTTTATCCTTCGCCCGGCAAGTCTGTCCGTCCAGCAGCACCTGGCCTTGCCTGATCCATTGCTGCAGGCGACTGCGCGAATAATCGGACAGCAAACGGGCCAGCGCCTGATCCAGACGTTGCCCATCCAGCTCATCGGGAATGGGTGCAGAGAATGTCACTGTTTCGGAATCCTGCATAAGGTATACTAAACCGGTTACGAGAAAACGGAGTTTGCAAAACCGTGATTTTACGCATCATCAGTCTGTTTTTCCTGTTCGGCGTCTATGTTTTTATGGCCGGTTGTGCCGCCACCAGTGATGATCATGATCCCACTACAGGTCGGGAAGTCGCCGAGATTTATGAAGAAGCAAGCAGCCTGCTGAAAAGCGGCGATTACGAGGGCGCCATTGCACTGTATGAACGACTCGAAGCCCGTTTTCCCTACGGTAAGTATGCTGAGCGTGCACAAATGGAAATTGCTTACGCTTATTACAAGGACAGTGAACCGGAATCCGCCATTCTCGCCGCAGACCGGTTTATCAAACTGCACCCGAATCATCCCAACATCGATTACATGTACTATTTGCGCGGACTGGCCAGTTATGACCTGGGCGAATCGTTTTTGCAGGGTTTGTTTGACGTGGATCCATCACAACATGATCCGAAGTCTGCACGCCGGGCCTTTGAGTATTTTGCTGAACTGGTCAAAAAATTCCCCAAGAGCCGTTACAGTAAAGACGCTATCCAGCGCATGGCGCTGATTCGTAATAACCTGGCCAAATACGAGGTGCATGTAGCGAATTTTTACATGCGACGCGGTGCTTACCTGGCTGCCGCCAATCGCGGCAAATATGTCGTGGAAAATTACCAGCGCACACCCGCTGTCGCGGATGCACTGGCAATTATGGTGCAGGCTTATGACAAACTGGGAATGGCCGAACTGGCTCAGGATACGCGTCGCGTTTTACAGCTTAACCACCCGCAACACGAGCTATTAAGAAAATCTAAATAGCGTCAT
The DNA here is from genome assembly GCA_937967995.1 of uncultured Gammaproteobacteria bacterium. GTDB lineage: Bacteria > Pseudomonadota > Gammaproteobacteria > UBA6429 > Thiohalophilaceae > CALBTB01. The sequence goes on along the minus strand of CALBTB010000006.1, from coordinate 105,570 downwards.
CGCCCTCTTCACCGGTACGAATACGGATGACGCGATCAACGTTACTCACGAAAATTTTACCGTCACCGATTTTACCGGTACGTGCAGCATTGGTAATCGCTTCGATACAGCTATCCAGCTGATCGTCTTTGACGACCACATCAATTTTGACTTTGGGCAGAAAATCGATCACGTATTCTGCGCCCCGATATAGTTCCGTGTGCCCTTTTTGACGACCGAAACCCTTGACCTCGATGGCTGTCATACCGGCGATACCGATTTCAGACAGGGCTTCGCGCACATCATCCAGTTTGAAAGGTTTTATGATGGCTTCAATTTTCTTCATGCGATTTCCCTTTATTCGTTTATCTAGTTATAGGAATCCACTGTGCGGCTGCGTCATAAGATATCGGGTATTGACGCCTAAAACTAGTCTATTTTTACCCAATTTGGTGCAAATGCGCGACTACGGATGATTGCGGCCGTGATGAAAGCCGGTCGTGACCGGGTAGCGGCGATCGCGGCCAAAGGCGCGCTGGCTGATGCGAATGCCCGGTGGTGCCTGACGACGCTTGTATTCAGTGGTATCCACCATCCTCACGACCCTGTTCACAATTTGCGCATCGAATCCCTCTGTGATGATGCTGGCCGGGTCATGATCCTGCTCGATGTATCGCACCAGGATGGCATCGAGGATGTCGTAGTCCGGCAGGCTGTCCGTATCTTTCTGATCCGGGGCCAGTTCCGCCGACGGGGGACGGTCTATCACGCGCTGCGGAATCACGGACGAACGGGAATTACGCCAGTTGGCCAGCGCATAGACGCGGGTCTTGAGCACGTCCTTGAGTACATCAAATCCACCGGCCATGTCCCCATACAGCGTGGCATATCCCACCGCCATTTCGCTCTTGTTGCCGGTGGTCAGAACCATCTTGCGCTTTTTGTTGGAGATGGCCATCAACAAGACGCCCCGGCAACGTGCCTGAATGTTTTCTTCCGTCGTATCTTTGGGCATACCGGCAAACAGATCATCCAGCAGGCCCATAAAACTGTTGAACACGGATTCAATCGAGATGACATGACAGGCAACACCCAGCGTTGTACATTGCGCCTCTGCGTCCTCGACACTCATGTCCGCGGTATAACGCGACGGCATGGACACCGCTTCGACCTGATCCGCGCCGAGGGCATCGACGGCGATCGCCAGTGTCAGGGCGGAATCGATACCACCGGATAAACCAATTATCGCACCATCAAAACCGTTCTTTCTGACATAGTCACGCACGCCAGTGACCAGCGCCTGATAAATGTTTTCCAGTTCCGACTGACGCGGTGCACAGGCCTGTGGTGGAATCTCGACAACGCCCGATTCCATCGATAGCTCCAGCACGTAGCTGGATTCGAAAAATTCTTCCGCGCGAAAAACCAGTTGTGCGTCCCGGTTACAGGCGAACGAATGACCGTCAAACACCAGTTCATCCTGCCCACCGACCAGATTGACGTAGACCAGTGGCACTTGATGTTGTCTGACGTGTCGCTGTACCAGTTGTTCGCGCTCATCGGCTTTACCGACATGATATGGCGACGCATTGATATTGATGATGCATTGCGCGCCGGCCTGTACTGCGCCGGCAATCGGCGCATCCACCCAGATGTCTTCGCAAATGGTGATGCCCATGCGAATGCCACCGATATCGATGACACAGGGTTGAGCACCGGCTTCAAAATAACGTTTTTCATCAAACACGCTGTAGTTCGGTAACGCCTGCTTGTCGTAGATCGCCTGACATTCTCCTTTGGCGTAGACAAAGGCGCTGTTATAAATCGCGCCGTTGTTTTTTCGTGGGCTGCCCACCACTATGGCCAGTTCCTTTGACACGGCGGCTATGCGTTGCAGGGCTTTATCGCAACGTTGATATAACTCGGGACGTAACAGCAGGTCTTCCGGTGGATAACCGGTCAGGGCCAGCTCCGGAAAAATGATCAGATCAGCGTGATGTTCATCCACCGCCTGGCGACAGGCCAACAGGATTTTTTCGCAATTGGCTTCGATATGACCGACAGTAAAATTCAGCTGGGCAAGAACAAGGCGCATGGCATTACGACATCGCATCCAGCATGGTTTGACCAAGCAGGGCCGGCGATTCACAAACATGGACACCGGCATCACGTAGTGCCTGCATTTTCCCAGTCGCTGTGCCCTTGCCACCGGTAATAATGGCGCCGGCATGACCCATGCGTTTACCTGCCGGTGCCGTGACACCGGCAATATAGGCCACGACCGGTTTGCTGACATGCCCGGCAATAAATTCCGCGGCTTCTTCTTCGGCACTGCCACCGATTTCACCGACCATGATCACACCCTGCGTCTGTTCATCCTGCTCAAACAGTTTCAGGCAATCGATAAAATCCAGGCCGTGAATGGGATCACCACCAATACCAATACAGGTGCTTTGCCCCAGCCCGTTGTTAGTCGTCTGAAAAACCGCTTCATAGGTCAATGTACCGGAGCGAGACACGATTCCGATTTTACCCGGCTGATGAATGGCGCCCGGCATGATGCCAATCTTGCAGGCACCGGGCGTGATGATGCCGGGACAGTTTGGGCCAATCAGCTTTGAGCCAGTCTGGCGCAATACCGTTTTGACGCGCAACATGTCGAGAATGGGAATGCCTTCGGTGATACAGACAATCACTTCGATACCGGCATCGGCGGCTTCAAGAATCGCGTCCGCCGCAAAAGCGGCCGGCACATAAATCATCGACGCATTGGCACCGGTCTGTTGAACCGCATCTCTGACCGTATCAAACACGGGGCGATCCAGGTGTTGTTGTCCGCCCTTGCCCGGCGTGACACCTCCGACCAGGTTCGTGCCATAGGCGATGGCCTGTTCAGAATGAAACGTCCCCTGCTTACCGGTGAAACCCTGGCAGATGACGCGCGTTTCCTGATTCACTAACACCGCCATCAGCGCACCGTCCCGGCGGCCGCTACCGCTTTTTCTGCCGCGTCACCCAGATCGGTTGCACTAATAATATCGAGCTGACTCTCGGCCAGCAGTGCCCGACCCTGATCGACATTGGTCCCTTCCAGCCGCACCACAACAGGTACGGAAACCGACACTTCCTGCACGGCCTTGATAATGCCTTCGGCGATCAGGTCACAGCGAACGATGCCGCCAAAGATGTTCACCAGGATGGCGCGTACCTTGTCGTCGGACAGAATGATTTTGAATGCTTCGGCAACCTTGTCGGCAGTTGTGCCACCACCCACATCGAGAAAATTGGCCGGTGCGCCACCACAGTGTTTGATGATATCCATGGTGGCCATGGCCAGACCGGCACCATTAACCATGCAGGCAATATCGCCATCCAGGCTCACATAGTTGAGACCATGCGCATGGGCCTGGGCTTCACGCGCGTCTTCCTGGCGAATATCACGCAGGGCCGCTTCGGATTTATGCCGAAACAGGGCATTGTCATCGAAATTGATCTTGGCATCGATGGCCATCAGGCCCTGCTCATTGACGACCAGCGGATTGATTTCGACCAGGCTCAGATCCTTGTCCATAAAGAGCTGATAGAGATTCATCATGATGGCGGTCATGGCCCGTGCATGGGCGGCCAGCCCCAGGGTATAGATGACCTGGCGGCACTGGTAGCCCTGTAGACCCACTACCGGGTCTATATATAAGGTGTGTAGCTGATCCGGGTGTTCGGCAGCCACCTGCTCGATATCCATACCGCCGGCGGCCGAGGCCATCAGGACAACGCGTTCGCGGGCACGGTCGACCAGTAATCCGAGATAGAGCTCTCGATCGATCTGAGTCGGTTTCTCGACCAGCAACTGATCGACGGGCTGTCCCGGCTCGCCGCTTTGTACGGTTACCAGGTTCTGACCAAGCAGCTTTTCGGCAGCACGCTCCAGTTCAGAAGGTGAATTGACGATGACTACACCACCGGCCTTGCCACGACCGCCCGAATGCACCTGCGCCTTCACGACCCAGGGTGGATCGCTCAGTTCACGTGCCACCGATACGACTGCATCCACGGTCCGGCCGATTTCGCCATCAGGGACCGGGATACCGTATTCACGGAACAGTGCCTTGGCCTGGTATTCATGAATATTCATGTTCGTCTGTTAAACCTGCTGAATAAAGCGCCGTATTTTGTCGGAAACACGATGCGAAAGCAAAGATCGGTCGGGCTTAACCCCTGTGCCATGATACGATATGCTCAATGACGATGCATGACATATAAACCATTACGGAGTAACCCGGCGTGGGACTGGGACGAATAATCACAATTCTCTTTTTTGTCTGGCTCGGTTATTTTCTGTACCGTCGCTATATTCGCGGCTACGTGGAAAAACGCGAACAGAAGAAATCGTCACAACAAAAGTCGATTGAAAACACGGTACGCTGCGCGCATTGTGACCTGCACCTGCCGGAACATGAAGCTATTCGACAAAACGGTCGCTATTATTGCAGCCAGGAACATGCTGACAGCGCACAGGAGCACTAGCAGTTAATGGTGTGATTCAAAATGGAAACGTACTTCCTCAAACCTGAGCCCGTTACCCAAACCTCCTCCACCATCGATGACAATCGACGTCCACTGCTGATCCTGAATGGCTTTCGAAGCCTGATTGCATTGATCTTTAGTGGTCTCTACCTGACGGACAATCTGGTTCCTCCGCTGGGTGATTACAATCCGGAATTATTTTTTCAGTACAGCCTGATTTATCTGCTGCTCAGCCTGAGCCTGTGGGTAATCCATTACTCCGGCAAAGTACCACTGCACATACAGGTCTGGGCGAGTGCCATCACTGACATTATCTTGCTGACCTTACTCATGCATGTCAGTGGCGGAATTCAAAGCGGCCTGGGCGTATTGATTGTCGTTACCATTGCCAGCACCAGTGTCATTATGGGTGGACGCACTGCGCTGGGACTGGCGGCACTGGCCACGCTCGCGATTCTGGTTGAACAGGCTTATATCAGTTTAATCAATCCACAAGGCAGCAGTTATCCCTTTGCCGGACTGCTGGGCACCACCTACTTCGCTACCGCGATCCTGTTTATGTTTCTGGCGCGGCGCGTACGTGAAAGTGAAGCCCTGGCGCGAAAACGCGGCATCGACCTCGCCAATCTGGCACAGTTAACTGAACATATTATTCAGCGCATGCAAACCGGTGTCCTGGTGATCGACGAGCAGGCCAACATTCGACTAATCAACGAAGCCGCCGCACAGATGCTGAATATTTCCGACCGGGAAAAAAATGCCAATCTGCAGACTATCCTGCCGGACCTGGCCAAACAATGGTTGTACTGGCGCGATGATCCGGAACGCACACCGGAAGTGATTCGCCTGATCGATAACCCGATTGATATTTCACCCCGCTTCGCCCGCATCGGCGATGATACCCGTGCCGGTGCATTGATCTTTCTGCAGGATATGGCCGCCATGGCCCAGCATGCCCAGCAATTACAACTGGCTTCACTGGGTCGACTGTCTGCCAGTATCGCACATGAAATTCGCAATCCACTCGGTGCAATCAGTCATGCCGGTCAGTTGCTGGCGGAATCTGAAAACCTGGATAAAAATGATTTACGCATGACGCAGATAATTTCCGACCAGTCGAAACGACTGAATACGATCGTGGAAAGTGTCATGAGTGTCAGTCGACGTAAATCCACCAGTGTCGAACTGATCGATCTGAATGAATTTCTGACGTCTTTTGTCGATATTTATTGTCAGGGTCAGGCAATCGACAAACGAATTTTTGCTATTTCAGTCAATCCAGCAGACATCAAGGTTCGTTTTGATACCGGCCACCTGCGTCAGATCCTGACCAACCTGTGTGACAATTCGGTGCGGCATGGCAATCTCAACAGTCCTCAACCCAGCATTCAGTTAGTTGCCGGTTATGACCCCAATGCCAACCGCCCGCATCTGGATGTGATTGATAACGGGCCCGGCGTCGCTAAGGGTGACATTGAACACATTTTCGAACCTTTTTTCACGACTGAGACAACGGGGACCGGACTTGGATTATACTTATCCAGAGAACTGGCAGAGGGCAACCAGGCTCATCTGAATTACATTAGTGATCCAGATGATGGTGGTTTTTTCCGTATCACCTTTCAGGATCCACGCCGACAATTCGAGACACGATGAGTAACGGATCAGAACAGATACTAATAATCGATGATGAACCCGATATTCGGGAGTTACTTGAGATCACGCTTTCCCGCATGGGCAAGGACACCGTCAGCGCAGAAAACATTGAGCAGGGGAAAGAATTACTCGCACAACAAGCTTTTGATCTGTGCCTGACCGATATGCGTCTGCCGGATGGCAACGGCATTGACCTGGTCAAACATATTGCCCGCAAATATCCACAAACTCCGGTGGCGATGATTACCGCACATGGCAACATGGAGTCGGCCATTGATGCCTTAAAAGCCGGTGCATTTGATTTTATTTCCAAGCCAGTTGATCTCAAGACACTGCGTAACCTGATCAATACCGCGCTCAAACTGGCCCCTAAACAGGCAGAAGAAATACCGAACGATGAATTACAATTACTTGGTGATTCGGACGCCATGCAGTCGACTCGCAGGACCATTAACAAACTGGCACGTAGCCAGGCACCGGTTTATATCAGTGGCGAATCCGGTGTTGGTAAGGAACTGGTGGCGAGACTGATTCATGCACGTGGGCCTCGCAGTGACAAGCCGTTTGTGCCGGTTAACTGTGGTGCGATTCCTGCCGAACTGATGGAAAGTGAATTCTTCGGCCATAAAAAAGGCAGTTTTACCGGCGCTGTGACTGATAAGGTAGGACTTTTCCAGGCCGCCGACGGCGGCACCCTGTTTCTCGACGAAGTCGCCGATTTACCCATTCACATGCAGGTCAAACTGCTACGCGCCATTCAGGAAAAGGCTGTCAGGATCATCGGCAGCAATGATGAAATTCCGATTAATGTTCGCATTCTGAGTGCAACACACAAGGACCTGGCCAACCTGGTACAGAATAATCTGTTTCGGCAGGATCTATTTTACCGCATTAATGTCATCGAACTGAATGTACCCAGCCTGCGCGAACGTATTGAAGATATTCCTGTGCTGGTCAATCATTTTGTCAGCCGTATCGCCAATGAATGGCAGATTGATCCTCCGCGGCTAAACAAACAGGCATTGATGGCGCTGCAGAATTATCCTTTTCCCGGCAACATACGCGAACTGGAAAACATTCTGGAACGTGCCATGACACTGTGTGAAGGTGATGTTATTACCGAAGAAGAACTGCAACTGCCGGACCCGGAAAATCCGATGATATCCAGCAACAGCATTCCCATGCCAACTATTACACCATCAGCCGAAGCGGATGAAGAACAGAATCTGAGCCCTGCACTGCATGACAAGGAAAAAGAAATGATCCAGCGTGCGCTGGAGAAAACACGTTATAACAAGACTGCTGCCGCCAAACTGCTCGGCATCACTTTTCGACAATTGCGATATCGTCTTAAAAAATTTGGTATCGAGTAATTACCAGTTCTGCAATTTACCACTTCGGCCAATCCAGAATCGCCCACTACTATCAGCGCGCCCAATCAGTCTTAATGCCTCAGTAATATGCTGTTGCCGCTCGTCGCGCGCTTTGAGTGTACCGTTGAACTTGTACTCGCCATTACCTTTTACGGTCAGATTAATATCCGTGATAACCGGTCCGCTGCCTTCATCGCTAATTTTCATTTTGGTGCCATCGTTCATCGGTTCCAGCGTTATCAGGAAACTGCCGAGCTCAATATTTTGTGGTGCACGCAACGCGGCGGATTGCCAGACGACACGCCCCTGACTTTTAAGCACTTCACCACGGCGCACCTCCAGCAGTTTTAAACTTCCACGTTGTTCTCCTCTGAAACTTATCGGCATACCATATACCATTCTTTTCAGTACTTCCGCGTGAAACTGCAACTCTATATTTTTAACAATACTTTTACCACCGAGACCGAAACTGATATCACCATAACCCTTGCTGTTCTGGTTTTTAAACTTCACATCCAGATCGATATCGCCAAATAACAAACCCCAGCCGCTCAGGTCCCAGTCGAGTCGTCCCAGGTTGAACCGGTTCACCGAGGCATCCATGGCGTAACCTTGCCAGACACTGCCATGAACGCTCTGTAACTTCACGCCACGTGTGGCCTGAACAGAGGGGAGTATATAACTGGAAAGGAAACTGGCCGGTAATGTGGCAACAAGAAACACGATATACACGACAACCCCGAGATAAATCAGGCGTCGACCCCGTTTTGTAATTTTAATTTGCATCATTAACTTTCCAGCAACAGGCTGGCACGAACCCGGCCCGGCTCTTTCTCCTGCTCCACCCTGAAGTCGCGCACGAATACCTGATTTTGCGTCGCAAGCTGGTCAAGCCAGATCATCAGCTCATCGAACGAAGTATTATTGATCTGGACGCGAATACCCTCTTTGCCTTCCTGCTGAATCCTGAGATCATTTTTAAACTGCTGCCTGGCTGTACGCTCAACCACGCCATAAATCGACTGTCGGTTTGACCCACCCTGTTGCATACCACGCGACAGTGCACGAACTTCCGGTAAATTGCTCTGCATCCAAATCAAATCGGCCTGCTGTTTGGCAACACGTTCATGCTTTTCATCCACCGTATTCATCAGTGGCGACCAGATAAGCTGATAGGGCAAAAAAATCAGCACCGCAACAATTGCCGCATAAACCATGCGTCGTTCACGATCATTGAGTTGCTCAAGCTGTGCCTTGATCCTGTCCAGCATCTAACTCGTACTCCGAATATTCAGGCGCACCTTGGTCACGCCTTTGACCGTGCTTGCCTGTGACTGCACTTCCCAGCCGGTTTGTTCCTCGAGCTTCTTTTTTAATGGTTCAAGATCACTGGATTGTTTTATGGTCAGTTCCAGATCCAGTTTGCCATTGTTGTATCGAATTCCATTGATTGTCATGCCACTGACGTTCTTTAATATCGGTGCGGTACGGACCAGCATCTCCTGCAGGCTGCCACTGGCCTTACCCTGCTTTTCCTGCAGTTCCCTTAACTGTGCCTGCATATTGCCACGTTCATAACCGGGCGCCGGCAGTTTGGCACCGGGAAAGGCATTTTTATAGACCTGCCGCATCTGCTGCACGAGCTCATCACTTTGAGCATTGAGGTTGATAATTTCAATCACACTCAATGCCAGTTGCCAGGTAATCCAGATCGCCACCAGCGCCGCGGCAGGAATCCACGGTTTGACATGACGCATCATGCCTTCCTGGCGATTGTATTCCCCCTGCAGCAGGTTAACACTGTGCCGTGCATCATACTGACGGGCAAAAACCCCGAACGCGCCATCTGCACACTCCAGCACATTGAACTCGATACCGTCAGTCAGTGCGGTAAGTGTGGTCATATGTGTGGACTTGCTGCAGTCATACACGGTGACTTCACCGGGTTTGTCTTCGCCGGCTTCGTTGTACAGGTTATCCAGCATCAGTGGCAGGTTATCAATATCAGAACTGAATGCTCCCATAGGTGATCGAACCAGGGCGCGCTCCGGTTCAAGTAACACGGTCCAGGCATCAGGCGCATCGGCCAGTGCCAGAATATCCGGCACCATGATCTCGGCACGAATCTGTGCTGCACGCAATGCACTGTCCCAGTATTCCATCAGGCGTTTTTCAACCGCCGCCACAATGTAACGGCCATGCACCGGTTGCAGACTCAGGGCAAAATGCAGGTCGTCTATATCATCGACAATTTGATCCTCGACAACATACGGCACGGCCTTGATAAGCTTTTTACGATTCTTACCCGGTAAATCAGCAAACGTGACAAACACATCTTCGGACGGTACCAGCACTATCACATGCGCACCGCGCGTATAACGACTGGCGTCCGCCAGACTGCCGCGATGAAATGAACCGGCCAACTGGCCATTTTCGACACGTTGCCAGCTGGCTTCCGTAGCTGTGGCATCAATGCGTAACAAAACCGTCCGCGCCATCACAGACCTCCCTGTGATCGAAGCACGACGTTGATGGTTTTGTCATTGAATCGATGGATCACACTATCCATGCGCGATTTGGCACGCCCCACTTCCGCGTAGGATCGCAACAGGAAATAACTGCTTTCAACACTGAGTCCGTTCAGATCAACCTGCTTGTCCTTGACCAGGGGATGCGCAATCAGATCCTGCGGGTCCGAGAGTGGATTCTCGGCCAGATCCTGTTGCAGCTCCTTGGCTTCGGTGTCTGTAAGCGGGTCAATAATCATCTGTAAAACAATCGGCGGTGCGGTATTGATATTAATGGGTGTCCCGGATGCCGGCAACGCAACCAGTGCGGATGACAACGCCTGGTAGGCATCATAATCAATACCTTTTATATATCGTAATTCCGTGATACTGCCCATCATACCATTCCCGGCGCGGTATGGCTGATCACCACGCAGGTAATCCACATCTTCGGCGCCGTCCGGAAATGAAGGTTCTTCGTTGACATCGATCCAGTCAATGATGGCATTGGCCAGATCCGGTGACAGTTTGTTCAGCGTCAGTAATTTGCGCAGGCGATTGACATCCCATTCCTTCGGTTTATCGAGCGTGAAGAAATTATTGATATTAAATTTGCCCTGTAAATCTTCTATCTTGCCCGACAGCACCCCCTCCTGAACCGGGAACACCACTTCATCACCGGCCCAGTCATCCTTGAAGGAATCGAACTGATTTTTCTTAAAATCATCCTGTAAAACTATCTTGGCAAAATCTTCGGCGCTGAGTAAATATAAATAGGCCTGTTGATGCAGAAGAATATTTTCCGTGCGACGAAAATACACCTGTTGTTCCGCCGTCATGGATACCGCGGTGATTGTCGCCAGGCTCATGACCATCATGGCCGTGATCAGGGCGACGCCTTTTTGAAACCGTGAATATGACTGATTAACGGTTTTCATGACGACGTCTCGGGTAACAGAAACAGACGATTGATTTCGCCATAATCTTTCAGCGTGATCCTGATTGCCACGGCTTTGGGAATACCCGCCGTTTGTTGCGCCTGATCACCAGCGATAGAATCAGCCACGGAATTCCAGCTATTCACCCATTCATTGTTGGCACCCAGGAACCGCACTTCCACTTTCTCAACCTCATCAAGAATGCGCATGCGTTTTGGTTTTGAATCCTGCGCCTGGTCCAGTACCGCCCAGCTGATACGATACAGGGTTTCATCTTCAAGCAGATAGCCAACGCGTTGCAGGTTACTGCGCATCACCCCTTCCGGTACGCGCCGGCCGGTCCGTGTTAGTGCCAGCCGATAATCCGCCAGCTCGTCACCGATCAATTCACCTTCCACCGTTCCATAACCATTGCGAATGGGGCGGCGCGCGACATGCTGCAGATCCCGTTCCATATATAAGTATGTCAGTTGAATATCCGCCAGACGCCGTTCGACGTTACCGGTATGCTCGCGTGCATTCATCACCTGCATCAGGCCGCTGTAGGCCATGTAGGAAGCAATCGCAAACACAGAGGTGGCCACCAGCAGTTCAAATAATGTAAAACCGGCCTGTTGTTTAATACGCTGCATCAAATTGTTCCTATCAGCGATCGCACGATCACGGTCGGTGCTGCATCTTTATCATCATTGGCCGGCTGCACCGCCACTTCTGCTTCGCGTAATGCCGCATAGGGTGTTTTCTTGAAGGTAATTTTCCAGCGCCAGCTCCGTCCCGCCATTTCCTCTTCACCCTGCGCACGACCATCGCCAGGCAGACCTTTGGCCAGACGCATTTCCGCCACCTTGTTCATGGCCACCCACTGCGCAATGGTCTTGTCCTGTAAATACCCGGCCGAGGTCGCTACTTCCGAGGCGACTTTAATTGCTGCCAGTAAACTGACTGACAGCACCACCATGGCCACCAGGACTTCCAGTAAGGTAAAACCCTGTCGTCGTTGCGTCATCATCAACTTATTTCATCCGGAATCTGTACGCTGATATCACCGTCTTCATTGGCGATCAGTTTAAATTCGCGCAGGCTGTCTTCGCGTCGCAAAATCAGTTCAAACGGAAACACTTCACCACTGGGGAAAATCACGACCCGCCTGATATCCTCATCTTCTTCCTGTTGTTTTTTTTTCGCTTCGTCCTCTTCATCGCGCGACAGACCGGGACGACTTTTGCCATCGGCGGGTAAATCCTCAACCACCAGAACCATTTCCGTGCCGGGTGGGATGCTGCGCTTGCGAAATACCTGCCCGTCATCCACCGGCAACCAGGTTTCGGCCTTGATGTCATACCATTGAAAGCGGTAATGGTTATCCGACAGTGCCAGTGCCATGTCATGACCCTGCAGAATCGCTTCTTCCCGTGCCAGCGTAATTAACGCCTGCAAACGGTTTAGTTCGATTTCAATGTGCTCGTCCAGGTTATCCGTGCGAATGGAAATCACGATACTGCTGACCAGCACACCGATGATCAGCAACACCACCATCATTTCGATGAGGGTGAAACCGCGTTGCGATTTACTTGATCGCGATATCTTCATCCAGATTCCAGTTGCCGATATCATCTTCCGGTGAACCGAGATCTTTGCCGGTTGAAAACACATCGATCTTGCCGTGCGTACCCGGGTTGGCATACTGATACGGGTTTTGCCACGGATCGTCATTAACCTTTTTCACGTACGGTCCTTTCCAGCGTTTCGGTTCCGGCGTACCACCCGGTTTGTCAACCAGCGCCTGCAGCCCCTGTTCCGTGCTGGGATAATCGTAGTTATCCAGTTTGTAGCGGTTCAGCGCTTCTTCCAAAGCACGAATATCCTGCTTGGCCTTGTTAATGCGCGCCTTTTCCGGTTCATCCATGATATTGGGCACCACCACGGCGGCCAGAATGCCGAGGATTACCACCACGACCATCACTTCGATCAAGGTAAAGCCCTTATGTCTTGCTATGTTCATATCTCAACCCCTGTTCATGTCTTTCCATATTTACTAAAAATCAGATTATCAGCCGATGAGCTGGTTCATATTAAAGATCGGTAATAGTGTCGCTAAAACGATAAACAGCACAACCATACCCATCACAATGATCAACACCGGCTCCATCATGCCCATCAGGAAGGAAATCTGGGTTTCCTGTTCCCGTTCCTGGTTGGTTGCCGCGCGTTCCAGCATTTCCTCCAGATTACCACTGACTTCACCACTGGCAATCAGATTGACCGTCATTGGTGGAAAATAACCACTTTGTTCGAGTGATTTGGCCAGTGGCGCACCTTCGCGCACCTTGTGGGCGGCCGCCTTCACCGCTTCGCGCATCGGCAGGTTACTGACCACCTGTCCGGCAATGCGCAGGGCCTCGAGTACCGGCACACCACTGGCCGCCAGAATGCTCAGGGTACGGGCAAAACGTGAGGTATTTACACCCCGTACAAAACGGCCAATCACTGGTAAGCGCAAAAGCTGTTTATGAAAGGCGTATTTTGGTCCCGGCTTTTTCAGGACATAGGCAACACCAATACCCAGCACGACCAGCCCGATAAACAGATATAAAAAGTAATCACGAAAAAAATTACTCACTGCAATCAGGATACGCGTCATCAGGGGTAATTGCTGTCCCATGTCCTCAAACACCTGCACCACCTGCGGCACGACATATCCGAGTAACGCGGCCACCACCAAAATCGACATCACCGTCAGGATAGCCGGATAAAACATCGCAAGCTGAATACGCTGCGTGAGTTGCTGGCGTGCCTCGGTGTAATCGGCCAGCCGCTCCAGGACATTTTCCAGATGACCGGACTGTTCACCGGCCGATACCGTGGCACGGTACAGTTCGGGAAACACGTGTGGAAATTTGCTCATGCCATCAGCCAGGCTATGCCCTTCCATGACGCGCGAACGCACACCCAGCATCAGACTTTTGATGCGCGGTTTCTCGCTTTGTCGCGCTACGGTGGCGGTCGCTTCATCCAGCGGTAATCCGGAACGAAACAGGGTGGCGAGCTGGCGGGTAATTAATGCCAGGTCGGTGGCACTGATACCGCGTCGAAGTGAAAATGAAAATTTTTTACTTTGCGAAGTTTCCTTCTGCGAGACTTCATCAACGGTGAGCGGAATCAAACCCTGTTCGCGTAATTGCTGGCGAATGGCGCGCGGTGAATCTCCTTCCAGGACACCCTTCTTTTCCTTACCGGTTTTGTCCAGTGCTGCAAATTCAAATGCACCCATGATCAATCCTCACGGGTGACACGTAGCACTTCTTCCAGCGAGGTTTCACCGGCCAGAATGCGGCGCATGCCATCAGTACGAATACTTGGCCAGTTCTTACGTGCATGCAACTCCAGTTCATGTTCGCCCACTCCGTCGTGGATCAGGCTGCGCATGTGGTTATCGATTTCGATCAGCTCATAAATACCGGTTCGACCGCGATAACCCAGAAAGTTACATGCTTCACAACCGGTGGGTTCATAGATAACGGGTGGATCGTCAGGCGACAGACCCATTAATTCGCACTCGGCATTGTCCGGGACATGCGGACGTTTACAGGCCGGACACAATATTCTGACCAGGCGTTGTGCAAGCACACCGATAATACTTGATGACAATAAGAAAGGTTCGACTCCCATGTCGCGCAGACGTGTGATGGCGCCAATGGCAGTATTGGTGTGCAGGGTGGAAAACACCAGATGACCGGTCAGACTCGACTGAATAGCAATTTCCACGGTTTCCAGGTCACGAATCTCACCAATCATCACCACGTCCGGGTCCTGACGTAATATGGCGCGCAGGCCGCGCGCAAAACTCATGCTGACCTTGGTATTGACCTGCGTCTGGCCGATGCCGTCAATGTAGTATTCGATCGGATCTTCCACCGTCATGATGTTACGGCTGGTATCGTTAAGCCGTCCCAGAGCTGCATACAGCGTGGTGGTTTTACCGGAACCGGTGGGCCCGGTGACCAGAATGATGCCATGGGGTTTGTGGATCATCGCATCCATGGTTTCAAGGATTTCCGGATCCATACCCAGTTGCGCGAGATCCAGTCGTCCGGCCTGTTTGTCGAGCAAACGCAGCACAACCCGTTCACCGTGTCCCGATGGTAAAGTGGATACACGTACATCAATGGGATGGCCGGCAATGCGAAATGAAATACGCCCGTCCTGTGGGACGCGTTTTTCCGCAATATCCAGTTTTGCCATGACCTTGATACGTGATGTCACCAATGGTGCCAGCGCGCGCGGCGGTGACAGCACTTCGCGTAACACGCCATCAATACGCAAACGGACCAGTAAACGGTTTTCAAACGGTTCGATATGAATGTCGGAGGCATTCTCCTTGACGGCCTGGGATAACAGGGCGTTGATGAGGCGAATGATGGGTGCATCGTCTTCGGTTTCGAGCAGGTCTTCGGGCTCCGATAACTCCTGGGCAATACTGGACAGGTCCAGTTCCTCGCCCAGCCCTTCCATCATTTCCACCGCTTCACTGGACGACGAGGTTTCATAGTTTTCCTGCAGGAGTTTATCAAACGCGTCGTGATCGACCCGCGTGACTTTCAGGTTACGTTTGTAGTGTCGGCGCAGTTCAATTAACGCGGTATTGCCGGCACCTTCACGCAACGTGATATGCACGGCAGCGGGTTCCACCGAAGTAACAATGGCGCCGTGCCGTTTGGCATACGAATAGGATAACTTGCGTGGCCCGGCTATTGCCGGGCTGACATCGCCCGTCGTGCTAATGTCATCACTGAGGATATCTTCCTGCATCACTGTCTTCGATAAATGGTGGGGAGTCTATGGCCGGTGGGGCAGCGGGTATGTCCTGCTGCTGCTCGGCAGGCGGTGGAAGATTAACGGGTGAACTCAGCTCCATACGCTGCAGCGATTCCTCATAAGGCGGTGGCAGTGTCATGAGATCTTTCATCTCGGGCAGAATGGGCGTCTCGTCATCGGAAATTAAGCGTAAACCCCGGTCGCGCATATCGAGCTGCTTGGAACGCAGGAAATTATATTTTTCACTGGTCAGGGCCATCAGCGATTTGGCGTCTTTCATAATCGTCGGATGCAGGAAGACCATCAGGTTGGTCTTGATCTTGGTAGTCCGCTGGTAACGGAACAACCAACCGAGTAACGGGATATCACCCAGACCCGGCACTTTCTGTTCCGTCTCAACCAGATTGTCATCGATCAAACCACCCAGCACGATCACCTGTCCGTCGTCGACCATGACGCTGGTTTTAATCGAACGCTTGTTGGTAATGATATCCGCAGCAGCACTACTGGCGGCAAGACTGGAGACTTCCTGCGTGACATCCAGCTTGATGGCATCACCTTCGTTGATTTGCGGTTTGATCTTCAGTGTCAGACCCACGTCTTCACGTTGAATGGTATTGAACGGGTTGGTCGGTGTGGAACCACCGCCGGTGTTGGTAAACGAACCGGTCACAAACGGCACGTTCTGACCGACAACGATTTCCGCTTCTTCATTGTCCAGTGTAACCAGCGTCGGTGTGGACAAAATATTGGACTGCGAATCACCTGCCAGTGCTGAAATCAGGGCGGCGATTTTATTGGCACCGGTTAAATCACCCACACCAATGTTAAAACCGATGGGCGTCGGTGGATTCTCCAGATTGGCATAAGCCGTAATCGGTGTGCCGAGGCTGAAATTGACCAGGCCAACTGCATTATTCCCGGCCCGACCATCGACCGCCCATTGCACACCCAGTTCACGCGTGGCCTCGGTTGACACTTCGGCAATCACGGCTTCCACCATGACCTGCGCACGGCGTACATCCAGTTGCGCTATCACCGCCTTGAGCGAGCGAAAGATATCCGGCGGCGCAGTAATCACCAGGGCATTGGTATTCTCATCAGCCTGAATAATCACGTCACTGCCCGTCTGTTGCCCGCCCTTCTTGGCCTTCGCGGCACTATCGCTGACACCGGTTAACACCGGCACCAGGTCCTTGGCGACGGCATTGCGCAGATACACCACGTGAGTATTACCACCAATTTCCAGTGGCGTGTCCAGGTGCATGATCAATGCCTTGATGTTTAGCCGCGCCGACTTTTCACCGCTGATCAACAGACTGTTGGTACGATCGTCCGCCACTACTTTGGGTGCACTGGCCGCGGTTTTTGGATCGGCCGAAGCCAATTGACCAAGAATGCGCACCAGTTCCGAGGCGGATGCATGCTGCAACGGAATCACTTCGATGTCATCGCCGGTGGCGGTATCAATACGCTGAATGATTCGCGACAGACGTGCAATGTTGGCGGCACTGTCGGAAATAATAATTAC
Organism: uncultured Gammaproteobacteria bacterium; assembly: GCA_937967995.1. GTDB lineage: Bacteria > Pseudomonadota > Gammaproteobacteria > UBA6429 > Thiohalophilaceae > CALBTB01. Next base: position 88,247 of record CALBTB010000006.1, on the reverse strand, counting down.
GTTAGATGATGGCACCGCAGCCAGATGACCCCGTTGCGGAACCAGCGGCCGCAGAATCGGAACCAGCTGACTGGCGTTTACATATTTAACTTCAACGATGTGCGTAACCAGTTCATCACCATCACCACGCCGAATACCGGACACCGTGTCAATCGCGTCCTGTTTGGCATTCACGTCCGGGACGATTTTGACCGCATCCTTACCGGGAATCGCCGCAAAACCATGTACCTTGAGAATCGACAGAAACACCTGATAGACCTGGTCCGCATCCATGGGGCGCTGTGAAATGATGGTGACCTTGCCCTTGACGCGTGGATCAACAATGAAATTCATGCCGGTGTATTTGGACACCGCTTCGATGATGGTGCGAATATCCGCTTCGGTGAAATTCAGGGTGATATTCTTTTCCGGCGCATTTGCTGCCGCGGGCTTGTTTGCCGAGTATGTCGCCGTAACCGGTAATAATGCCAGCAGCAGTACCATCGTCAGCAAAGCGCTTTTGATAGCGACAGAATAGTGTCCGATTGTTGTTATTGTCTGCATTCCGTTATCAATAATTACATCTGTATATTAAGGTTTTCACGCTGACCGTTACGTTCAATGCCGAGGCTGATGGCCGTCTGTGAACCCAGGTCCCCCAGTAAGCCTGACAACACGGAAGGATCACTGACCGGATTACCATTCACTTCCAGAATAATATCCCCGGGGCGCAATCCCAGTGCCCGCATTATCTGACGATCGTTGTGATTAAACGTGTAACCTCTTATCTGATTGTCAGATCCCTGCACAGGTTCAATTCGAACCTGTTTCCAGAACTCGGCCGGGTCGCTGGCCAGTTGTTCCTGTAAAGTTTTAAGCCGATCACCGGCCCGCACTGTACGGGTACGTACGATCCCGGTCGGGTTATTCTGTACCACCGGCCTGGTTGAGCGTGGCGAAATATAGGCCGGTCCGCTGCTACTGCTGTTCGACTCGTCACGCGGCAGACTCAATGTTTCAAAGGCACCGCCCCGTTCCAGAATGACTTTGTGAGGGTAAATCTCGTACAGGGTTACACCGGAAAAAATCGTCTCGGATTTTTTGTAAACCTTCTCCTCACCACGCGCATCCGCAATAATGGCCATCGCCTTTTCCGGCGTGTTGGCGGCAAACACGCCGCGCAACGTCAGTTTAAGCTTCGTTTCGGTGGCTTCAATCGGCGCCGCATTGGCAATCGGTGCTTTATTGGCGATGCCAAACAGATGCAGGTCCGCCACACTGCGCAAACGCGGCTGGGGCGTCGATGGCGTTGTGCTAGCCGCATACTGAGCCTGGCGATGTGGTGTCGTACGTTCATCGGGTGCAAAAATCAGCCAGGTCAGATCGGCAGCCGACTTGGCCAGCAAGACGACCATCAGGATACTCAACCAGTGCGGCGCCGCCCGCCACCATTTCTTCAGTGGCAGATTAGTAAAGAGAGACGCCCACTCCTGCGCGGCCTTTCTGAATTGACCCTGCATCCGATTTCCTGAACCCTGTTTTTGTCACTTCTGTGGGGACAGTCACCCCTCAAGTGTGACCAGTGTATATCCCGGTCGCTTACTCGATTGCTTGACAGAAGCAAAATTTTTATATAACAAGTAGTTATCTAGTTTAGTTAATTTAGTAATTTAAGTGAAGTACCGAATCGCGATTTACGTGATTTGTCCCATAATGATAAAAACGGGGCACCAAAGTGACCAAATTTGTCAGAAAGTGACATTCCGTGAAAAAAATCAGGCTATTCAGTCCGCTTATAAAACCAGCAATGCGGTTCATTGTGCCAGTTCTGAATCACAAACTCGTGAAGGACGTCACATTAACTGAATGAAAATCAAGGAAAAATTAACTAGGCTACGATAACCAAGGATAGGTCTTAGCTATAAAACGGAAAAACTGGCACGTAAGCTGCAAACTGGAAAAACAGACTTCAGATTGTGCCTTGCATGCCGATAACCTGTCAGCGTAGCGGCGGGATAAGCCGGTCAAGCACTAAAAGGACTGACGGCGCAACAGGAATTTTGGAGCAAAGCGTCATTAACCCAAAAATTGGAGAGAGCAACATGAAATCTAAAGGTTTTACACTTATCGAATTAATGATCGTGGTCGCCATTATCGGCATCCTGGCCGCAATCGCGATTCCGGCTTATCAGGGATATATCCAGCGTTCGCAAATCAATTCACACGTAGATAACTACGATATCGCTGTGCGTTACGTGCGTAACGAATTTGCCAAGGGACAAGCAGGACAGAACTGCCTTTGGCCTACTGGCACTGGTGTCACAGGTTTGATAGCTGGTCTGAACGAAGGCAACAAGCGCTCTGTCGGTAATGCCGCCCAGCCTGCATTCGCCTCCGGTACCGGTACTGTAGCTGGCCAGGTTGTGCTGTCAGCTGCCCCTGCAACCTTCAATGCCACCACAGATTGCCCAAATATGAACCAGGTCTGGACGATTCAGATTACTTCTGCAGTCGATGGATTGGCTGGTACAGACTATCCTGGTGGTTCGTTACCTTCTGCTGCCTTTACCCTGCAGTAAACAGCAGTTATATTGAAGTAACCCAATCTGGGCGTGGTATTTACCACGCCCAGATCTTTTACCAGAATACAAGTCAATTACTAGTTAACACGGACACTCGCCATGAACATTTCAATTACCTCCGCCAAAGGCGTTACACTTTTTGAACTCATGATTACCGTTGCCGTGATAGCTGTTTTAGCCAGTATCGCAATTCCAATGTATAGTGGCTACATTCAGTCCAGTTATCGTGCAGAATGCCAGAACGAAATATCTGCCATAAGGTTGGCTCAGGAAGAGTTTTTTCTTGAGAATAACGAGTACTTCCCAACAGGCGGTGGAAGCACAACCGGTGCTACTAATATAAAATCCGCAAGCGGTGATCTGTATGAGCCATCGGTAAATGCAACACTATCTTCAGCATATTGTGACTATAATGTGAATGCTGTTGCAGCAGGTGGCGGCACACCCGCTTCATATACCATAACGGCAATTGGTCAGAATGAACTTTCCGGTAAAACGATCACTTATCCGTAAAGTCATATCCTGTTAGTATATGAATTTGTGATCCTGCAGCTTTTTTATAAAGTTTGATTGCCAAATCCTGTTGCCCCGACTTTTCATTAACATATCCAAGTAAAAAAGTCAGCGGCTGACTCTTGGGATGCTTTTCAAGTCCACGTTTAATAATTTTTTCAGCTTCTTTATATTCATTATTGAGCGAGTGAGAAGCTGCCAACAAAACATAGTAATTGGCAAGTTCAGGATATTTGGTTATTCCTCTATTTAGAATCCATTGCGCAGTTACATGATCAGAATAGCCCATAAAAGTTCTGGCTGAAGAATAGGTGGCATGTTTTATTGTTCCTTGTCGTAGAACATAAGCTTTACTCATCATAGTGTAATGATGCATGGTCTTTTGAGGATTATTTCTGATTGAATAATGCAACGCCAGCACAGCATGAGCTACTACACTATCACCAACCACATGGATGGATTTTTCAAAAAGCGTCACTGAATCTTTCCAGGCCAGTATGTTTTTAGTTAATGGGCCAATCAATAGTACAATCACTAAAATCAATTTAACAATGTGGTATTTCTTGATGCGTTTCGTCAGTAATTCAATCAGGCTCGCCACAAGAAAAAAAATACCGATTGCCGGCAAATACATGTAACGAAGTGCATAGGCGTGCGCACCAGTTTGGACAAGACCTGACACTGGCAGCAACATGACTATAAACCAGAGCAGGCAAAGCGATACCATCGAGTTACGTTTGGCAAAATATATGATACTAGCCAGGTAACCCAATAAAAAGATGTAGGAAATAATGAGCTCGGTTGTCGTGAATTTCTCCTTGTATGGATAGTAAATTGAATAATTAAAATCATAAAATAAATGCTGAAAATAATTCATGAAAGCAACCGGGAAATTATGAATACGCCGTTCAATATCCAGCTCTTCGAGCCCGGGTAAAGCGTCCGATCCACCATGAGCAAATATCGTTATGAGGCCTATCGACAAGGAGGCCATCAGGAAAGGAAAATGTGTATTGAAACTATTCCATATGCGTTGCTTAGTAACGTTAAAACGACGTGTCTCAAAAAAATCAAACATATCCAGAATGATAAAAAATATTGGTAACATTACGATAGTTGCTTTCGATAAAAGTCCCAACAAAAACATGAATACTGAAAGGCGTAATTGGTAGGATTTATGTTCCTGTCGATAGGCAATATAAAAATAGATGGTCAGCAATGAGAAAAATGCAGCCAACGCTCCTTTTCTTTCCGAAACCCATAGAATTGACTCAACATTAACAGGATGCAAGGCGAATAGCGCGACGGTCAGCGCATTAATCATAAGCGGGACTTTTAAGCGAGTAAAAATATTAAACAATATCCAGGTTGAGAAAATATGCAAGATAACATTGGTTAAGTGATAACCGCCGGAAAATTTGCCATAGATCAGGTAATCAGAATATAGTGAAAGCACCGTAAGAGGATGCCAGTTTGCGTTTACGATGCTTAATGAGACTTTTCTGACAAACGCCGAGAACGACAGATTATGAATTTCGTTTAAAAAATCTATGTATGCAGTATCATCATATAAAATCAAATCAAAATTAACTGACACGCCATAGAACAATGCGGCACTAGCAACAATTATTAAAAAATACAGTTCTCGAATACCGAAACTCATAAGCAAATCCTTAAGTAAGATTTTATCGATGTTATTGTAATTTGCTCGTTAGATATTATGAAATTTTGTCAGGCCCAGAAACTGTTTAACGAAAGTCTTCTAATCAGTATCAGTAAAGGGTGATAACGAATATTCGTTCTGTCTGTGATTATTCAAATCACACTTGCCTCACATAACATCAGCTGAAGACCAGTTGGGTCATGATATGCTTACATATAGACCATCTGGGAGGTTACATATGGTTATTCGTTAATCATTTCATTATTATTTTAAATGTTATTCAATATGAATTTCAGTACATTCTTAATTAATAATTAATAATTATGTGAAGCAGTATTTATCTTTTGCTCTAAAGTGTCGATAAACCTTTAACAAATACCGATATCAAATTATCATTATTAATTGTTTACACTGGATTTTTTGGAAAATAACTATCTGTCATGGCGACACCTAACCCAACAGCACAGCTTGGCGGTTTAGCGCGTAAACTGGTCCTGGATGGCCTGTTACCGGAGGCCAAGGCCGTTGAGGCACAAGCCGCTTCACTCAAAGAAAAAACGCCGTTCGTCTCCTACATCGTTAGTAAAAATCTTGCCAAGGGCCGGGATGTGGCCAAGGCCGCGTCAGAAGAATTTGGTGTCCCGGTTGTCGACATTGACTGTCTGGATATAGAAGCCGATACCGTCAAGCTGGTTAGTGAAAAACTCGTTCGTAAACACAATACCCTGCCCATATTTAAACGCGGTAATCGCCTGTTCGTGGCTGTCTCTGATCCCACTAACCTGCAGGGACTGGATGAAATCAAGTTTCAGGCCGGAATGGGAACCGAACCGATACTGGTTGAGGATAACAAACTTATAAAAGCCATCGATCGGGCACTGGAGGCATCTGATACCGCACTGTCCGATCTCGGTGATGCCGACCTGGACGACGTGGAATTCCATGACGAAGATGCCGCCAGTGCCGGGGGGGATGTCTCCGAAAGTGAAATTGATGACACACCGGTTGTGCGCTTTATCAATAAGGTGCTGCTAGATGCCATTAACAAAGGTGCATCGGATATACATCTGGAGCCCTATGAGAAAAATTACCGGGTTCGATTCCGTATGGACGGCATGTTAAAAGAAGTGGCTGCCCCACCAGTCGGGATGGCGCCAAAACTGGCAGCACGTATCAAGGTTATGTCACGCCTGGACATCTCGGAGCGCCGTATTCCGCAGGACGGTCGCATCAAGATGAACCTGTCCAAGAATCGCTCTATCGACTTTCGTGTCAACACATGCCCCACTCTGTACGGTGAAAAAATTGTACTGCGTATTCTGGACTCCGGTTCGGCAAAAATTGGCATTGATGCATTGGGTTTTGAGCCTTTCCAGAAAGATCTCTATATGGAGAACCTGCAGAAACCCTACGGCATGATCCTGGTGACCGGTCCCACAGGTTCAGGTAAAACGGTTTCACTATATACCGGTGTAAACATTCTGAATCAGCCAGGCGTCAATATCTGTACCGCGGAAGACCCGTCTGAAATCAATATGCCTGGTGTTAACCAGGTAAATGTGAATCCCAAAGTCGGCCTGACCTTTGCCAGTGCCCTGCGTGCATTCCTGCGTCAGGATCCGGACATTATTCTGGTTGGTGAGATTCGTGACCTGGAAACCGCGGAAATCGCCATCAAGGCCGCCCAGACCGGTCATATGGTACTTTCAACACTACATACAAACGATGCACCACAGACCCTCACCCGTCTGGCCAATATGGGGGTTCCACCCTACAACATCGCATCTTCTGTTAACCTAATTATCGCCCAGCGACTGGCCCGTAAACTCTGCCCGCACTGCAAAACCCCGATCGAAGTACCCAAGGAAGCATTGGTCAAAGAAGGATTTAAAAAGGAAGACGTGGCAAAGGGAATCAAAATTTTCGGGCCTGTAGGGTGCGACCAGTGTAACGAAGGCTATAAAGGGCGTGTCGGTATTTACCAGGTTATGCCAGTTTCTGAAGAAATGGGTAAAATCATTATGGAAGGTGGTAATGCCATGGAACTGGCTGCACAGGCGAAGAAAGAAGGCATTCCGGATTTACGCGAATCCGGCCTGAAAAAGGTCAAGGACGGTATTACCAGCCTGGACGAAGTCAACCGGGTCACAAAAGACTAATTACCTTTATCAAAAACAATGAGTTTAAGACTAAAATTCAGCAGTAAGACTGGAATGGAATAAAAATTATGGCAACCACAGCAGCGAAACAGGACATTTTTGTCTGGGAAGGCCGCGATAAAAAAGGCCAGAAAGTCAAAGGTGAAGTCGGCGGACAGAACCTGGCCCTCGTCAAGGCCAGCCTGCGGCGTCAGGGTATCAATCCCACCAAGGTACGCAAAAAACCCAAACCCCTGTTTGGTGGGAAACGTCGGATTACCGCTAAGGATATTGCCATTTTCAGTCGCCAGCTCGCTACCATGATGAGTTCCGGCGTGCCACTGGTACAGTCTTTCGACATCATCGGGCGTGGTCATGAAAACCAGGGAATGCAGGACCTGCTGGTTGCCGTAAAAACAGATATCGAAGGTGGTAGTACCTTGTCGGATGCCCTTGCAAAACACCCCTATCACTTCGATGAGTTATTCGTAAACCTGGTACAGGCCGGTGAACATGCGGGTATTCTTGACAGTGTTTTAGACAAGATCGCCACGTACAAGGAAAAAACTGAATCCATCAAGGCCAAAATCAAAAAAGCACTGTTTTATCCCACGGCTGTATTGGTGGTCGCCTTTCTTATCACCGCGATTTTGATGATTTTTGTGGTACCGGAATTCGCCAAGCTGTTTACCGGATTTGGTGCTGACTTGCCTGCCATGACAAAATTTGTCGTATCGTTATCTGAAATATTCCAGAATTACTGGTGGGCCATTTTTGGTGGCATCATTGGTGCGGTCGTAGGTGTTTTGCAACTCAAAAAACGTTCCAGGGGTTTCAATCACTTTCTTGATCGTACTTTACTAAAGGTGCCTATCATCGGCGGAATTCTAAATAAAGCCGCTATTGCTCGCTATGCCCGCACCTTATCCACCATGTTCGCCGCCGGTGTACCACTGGTGGAAGCCATGACCTCCGTCGCCGGTGCGGTGGGTAACGTGGTCTACGGCGAAGTTGTTCTGAAAATGCGTGACGAAGTCGCCACCGGTACACAGCTAAACGCTTCCATGCAAAAATCCGGCTTGTTCCCCAACATGGTGGTACAGATGACAGCAATCGGTGAAGAAGCCGGTTCTGTGGATTCCATGTTAGGTAAAGTGGCTGACTTTTACGAGGAAGAAGTAGATAACGCAGTTGATTCCCTCAGCAGCCTGCTCGAACCCTTCATCATGGTAATTCTTGGCACCCTGGTCGGTGGTCTGGTTGTTGCCATGTACATGCCCATCTTCCAGATGGGTAAAGTGGTTGGTGGATAATTCCTTAATTGCTTGCCCTAATCGAAGCCTTTGAACAGGTCCCGGCCCTGTTCTATACCACCGTTATTATTTTCAGCCTGCTGGTTGGCAGCTTTCTTAATGTCGTGATTCACCGCCTGCCGGTGATTCTGAAACGCACCTGGAAACAGGATTGCTTCGAATTCCTGTCTGAAAAATTTCCCCATGCGGTAAATCCATCTGAGATTGACACCGCCAGTAAGAAAAAATACAACCTAGTCGTGCCACGTTCCGCCTGCCCGCAATGTGGCCATCAGATTACCGCGCTGGAAAATATTCCCGTGCTGAGTTATCTGTTTCTGCGCGGCCGTTGCTCAGAATGCGCCACACCCATCTCGTTACGTTACCCAATCGTTGAAATACTCAGTGCTGTGTTGGTCGTGATCGTCGCATTAAAATTCGGCGTCAGCACACAGACACTACTGGCGGCCCTGTTGACCTGGGCACTGATCGCCCTGACTTTTATCGATATCGACACTCAGTATCTGCCGGATCAAATCACACTGCCCTTTTTATGGCTGGGTATCCTGATTAATCTGGATAACACTTTCACGGATCTGGAATCATCTGTGCTGGGTGCAATATTCGGCTACATGTCGCTGTGGACCATCTACCAGTTATTCAAACTGATCACCAAAAAAGAAGGCATGGGATTTGGTGACTTCAAGTTGCTGGCTATGCTCGGTGCCTGGCTGGGCTGGCAAATGCTGCCGGCCATTATTCTTATTTCATCGGTCATTGGTGCTGTCGCTGGCATCCTGATGATCATCACCAAATACACCGAAAAAGGTAAACCGATACCGTTTGGTCCTTACCTGGCTGGCGCCGGATGGGTCGCGCTGATCTGGGGTCATGACCTGAACGAGATGTACCTCAAGCTGTTTGTCGCTGCCTGACAACGCCCGTAACGATCCGTTACACTCACCCTCATGTACATTGTGGCAGTAACAGGTGGAATTGGTTCCGGTAAAAGCACGGTGGTGGAACTGTTCAGGCACAAAGGTGTTCCGGTTGTTGATACCGACATCATTGCGCGACAGGTGATCGAACTTCCTGCAACGCGTGACACTATCGTCAACACATTTGGACCGCAGGCCCTGACGGATGATCAGAAAATCAATCGCGCCTGGTTACGTCAAGTTACCTTTGATGATGAAACCAGAAGGCTTCAGCTTGAATCCATTTTACATCCCCTGATCCACCAGGCCGTACTGAAAGAGCTGTCACAAATCCAGTCTGATTACTGCCTGCTGGTTATTCCGTTGCTGTATGAGTCAAAACACGATTATCCACATGATCGTGTCCTGCTGGTTGAAGCGAATCGCGAACAGCAAATCCAGCGCACCATGCAACGTGATAACACTAGCCGGGCATCCGTCGAAAAAATTCTTTCTGTACAGGCAAACCCTGAACTAAGGCGCCAGATTGCGGACGACATCATTGACAACTCGGGGCCGACGGAAGCATTGCAGACCCAGGTCGAGAGTCTGCATAAACACTATCTGGCACTCTCAAAACAGTCCCAAAATGCCTGATCTACCACCTCGAATCCCATGTCGTGTAGAATGCCGGCATGAGTGATGTCGTCTATTACGAGCAACCATTAAATGAGCGTGTTCGCACGTTTTTGCGTCTCGAACACCTGTTCTGTCAGACTGACTATACCCTGCGCGGCTTTTCTGTCTGGGATACGCGCGCCACGTTAACCAGTCTGATTGACACGCTGGAGATACTGAGCCGAAGCGATTTTAAAACCGAATTGTTCAAGGAACTGGATCGGCAAATCAGTAAACTGGAATCACTCGCCGACAAACCCGGTGTTGATAAAAAACAGCTTGAAGCCGTACTCAGGGAATTAAATGAGTCTGAACAGGCTTTGCATAACCTGACCGGCCAGATCGGCCAGAACCTGCGCGAACATGAATTACTGAGCAGCCTCAAACAGCGGCATACTATTCCTGGTGGAAGTGGTCCGATTGACCTGCCCATTTTACATCTGTGGTTACAGCAGGATGCGGAAAAGCGTATTGAACAACTGGAAGAATGGAATCAAAGCCTGTCTATCGTCCGTAAACCCGTCGCACTGCTACTCGGCATGATTCGCGAAGCCTCGGAAGCAATACAACAGGTGGCACCCGACGGGTTTTACCAGCAGAACCTCGACAGCAGCACACCCATACAGCTCATTCGTGTCGCAATCGAAAATGACTCGCCCTACTTTGCCGAGATCAGTGCCGGCAAACACCGCCTGACGATTCGCTTTCTGGAACCGCAGTCGGGTCGTCGACCCTTACAGGCCCAGGAAAATATTAACTTCGAACTGACCTGCTGTGTGATTTAACTGTCATGAGTAAAAAAACCGTCAATTGCCCTACCTGCAACAAGCCCACCATCATGGACAGCTCCAATCCGTTTCGGCCATTTTGCTCGGAACGTTGCAAGTTAATTGATCTGGGTGAATGGGCCGGCGAAGGACATCGCATTGCCGGTGAGCCGGTCTATCCCGAAGACCTGGACGATCAGGACCTGAACAAACAATAACGCCTTACTTGAACAGGCTTACCGCTGCGATACCCTGCGCCCCACATTCCAGCGCATCATTCAGATCATCCATACTCATGCCGCCGAGTGCATACACCGGCATGGTGGCAAGCGCGGTAATTTCCGCAAAACGTTCCCAGCCCAGTGGTGTGGCATCCGGATGTGAGGCAGTTGCCTTGACCGGAGATAACAGTGCGTAATCAACGCCCAGTTGATTTGCCTTTTGCATTTCTTCGGCATTATGGATGGACGCACCAAGAATTACGCGATTGTCGACCGGGCGCTGTTGATAAGCCATCAACTCACGGCTGGTCAGTTGCAAACCATCCGCTGTCGCACGCTGAAAGTTTTCCACTGACGTATTGAGAATGACCAGCGCCCCTTGTTGCTGGCAGACACCAGCCATTTCTTCGGCGCGTTGCAGGTATTCCTCGTCATCGAGTTCATGGGCACGAAACTGAAACAGGCGAACGCCGTTCTGTAATGCAGTATTGACCTGTTGCATCACGGCCTCATGACTCGACTTTGATGCGGTGATCATGAACACATCTGGTAACATCAGGGCATTGATGATGCCCTTGTTGGCTGCCGGAAAAGTCATGTCGCGCAATGCATCGATGGCAACGGTTTGTACTTCCTGGCCCTGTTGCCCAACCGGATCTCCACTGAAGTCCCCAACGATGAACACGTCCAGCAGAACCTGTTTATCACCATAGTCATAGGGAATCTGAATCAATGGTGCGTATTCGTGAATGTCGATCGCGAGCTCTTCGTGTAACTCACGAACAAGTGCCTGTTCGACGGATTCATTGTCGTGCACCTTGCCACCGGGAAATTCCCACAGCCCACCCTGGTGCAGATGATCGGCTCGTCTGGCCACGATGACCTGATCGCCACCGGCCAGTATCACGCCAACCGCAACGTGATCCCTGTCAGGTTCGGTATTCGGCATTAATCTTTACGTAGTCATAGGAAAAATCACAGGTCCAGATTCGAACCTGATGTCTGCCACGGTTCAACTTAACACGCACGGTAATTTCATTTTGTTGCATTACCGCCTGTCCCTGTTGTTCAGTGTAATCATCCGCCACACCACCCTGCCTGACAATACACACCTCGTTCAGGTAAATGTCAACCAGTTCGACTTCCAGCTGCTCAACACCGGCATAACCCACCGCCGCCAGTATTCGGCCCCAGTTAGGATCGCTGGCAAAAAACGCCGTCTTGACCAGGGGCGAATGAGCAATGGCATAGGCAACCTGTCCACATTCCTGTTCGTTTCGGCCACCTTCAACATCGATCGTAATTAACTTCGTTGCACCTTCACCATCACGGACAATGGATTTGGCAAGCCCGACACAGACTTCGTTGAGTGCGGTCTGAAAAATTTTAATACCCGCATCACTCAATGAACCACGTTTACCCGTGGCCATCAGTACCAGCGCGTCATTGGTCGAGGTATCGCCATCCACCGTAATCCGGTTAAACGACAGCTCCACCGCTTCGTGCAGGCAGTTCGCAAGTTGTGACTTTGTGAGACCGGCATCGGTCGCGACATAACTTAGCATCGTTGCCATGTCTGGTCGAATCATGCCGGAACCCTTGGCGATACCGCTAATACTGATTGTTTGCCCTTCGATCTCAACCTGCTGATTAATCAGCTTGGGCTGCGTATCGGTGGTCATGATGGCGCGTGCGGCGGCTTCCCAGTGATCGGTCTGCAAATTAGCATGTAAAGCTGGAATCGCATTGACCAGCTTGTCGACCGGTAACGGCTGGCCAATTACGCCGGTTGAAAAAGGCAGCACCTCTTCAACGTTGCAACCGGCCTGTTGCGCAATGGACTCACAACAGACACGTGCCGCATCAAGCCCGGCTTTACCGGTGCCGGCGTTGGCATTACCACTGTTGATTAATAAATAGCGCGGTGAGTGTGTTGAGAGATGTTGTTTCGCCAGTTGTACCGGGGCGGCACAAAACGCGTTTTGCGTAAACACGGCTGCGGTGCTGGTCCCTTCTTCGAGTTCGATAAGAACCAGATCGTCCCGTCCCGGCTTTTTTATACCTGCTGCATGGGTGGCAAGACGTATTCCGTCGATGGCAGCAACCATTCGGCCTACGCCAGTTTACCGTGACAATGTTTGTATTTCTTACCGGAACCACAGGGACACGGTTCATTACGTCCGACCTTGCGGCCTTCACGCACAAAAGGTTTGTGCTCTTCTTCTTCAGCGCCACCACCAAGACTACCGGCTTCATCGTGCTGAAACTGCATCTGGTCCTCGCTGGTGCGACGACGTTGTTCTTCCAGTGCCGCCACTTCCTGTTCGCTGCGAATCTGGATCTTGGAAATCACGCTGATGACTTCATTCTTGAATCGTTCCAGCATTTCACCGAACAGCGCAAACGATTCACGTTTGTATTCCTGTTTGGGATTTTTCTGCGCATAACCACGCAGGTGAATACCCTGGCGTAACTGGTCCATGGTGGCCAGGTGATCTTTCCACTGAGAATCCAGAATCTCCAGCGTGACCGCCTTTTCCATGTGCCGCATCACAGCCGTACCAACTGCCTCTTCCTTGGTTTTATAGGCCGCCAGCATTTCATCCAGAATACGCTTGCGAAGTGTTTCTTCATGCAGCTCTTCATCCTGTTCCAGCCACTGACGAAGTGGCAGTTTCAGGCCAAACTCCCCTTCCAGGGATTCTTCCAGCCCGGGAATGTCCCACTGTTCTTCCAGGCTTTGCGGTGGCACAAAGGTATCGATCACCGCATTGAGGACATCCTCGCGAATCGCTTCGATGGTCTCGGAAATGTCATCCGTGGACATGAGCTCATCACGAATCTTGTAGATTTCCTTACGCTGGTCATTGGCGACGTCATCGTATTCGAGCAGGTTTTTACGCATATCAAAGTTATGTCCTTCGACCTTGCGTTGTGCGTTTTCGATGGCACGCGACACCAGTCCATGTTCGATGGCCTCTCCTTCCTGCATGCCGAGTCGTTTCATCAGGCCGGCAACCCGGTCCGAGGCAAAGATACGCATCAGGTTGTCTTCGAGCGACAGGTAAAAACGCGAGGAACCCGGATCACCCTGGCGACCGGAACGACCGCGTAACTGGTTATCGATACGCCGTGATTCATGGCGTTCGGTACCAATAATGTGCAGGCCACCGGCTTCCAGTACCTGCTTGTGGCGCGCCTGCCAGTCTTCGCGCACCTTGCGAATCTTGTCTTCACTGGCCTCACCCAGTGCTGCCAGCTCGGCATCCAGGTTTCCGCCCAGCACAATGTCCGTACCACGGCCCGCCATGTTGGTGGCAATCGTGACCGCACCGGGTTTACCCGCATCAGCTACGATCTGCGCCTCGCGAGCATGTTGCTTGGCGTTAAGCACTTCGTGTTTGATTTTTTCCTTGCTCAGCACCTTGGCCAGAAACTCGGACACCTCAATCGAGGCCGTACCCACCAACACCGGCTGCTTGCGTTGAATACAGTCACGAATATCTTCAATGATGGCCGCGAATTTTTCCTGCTGGGTCAGGTAAACCAGGTCCGCCATGTCGTTGCGAATCATCGGCCGATGGGTGGGAATCACCATCACTTCCAGGCCGTAGATTTGCTGAAATTCAAATGCCTCGGTATCCGCGGTACCGGTCATGCCCGACAGCTTGTTATACAGACGGAAATAATTCTGGAAGGTGATGGACGCCAGGGTCTGGTTTTCCTGCTGAATCGGTACCCCTTCCTTGGCTTCCACCGCCTGATGCAGGCCATCCGACCAGCGTCGACCCTGCATGGTACGACCGGTAAATTCGTCAACGATAATAATCTCGTTATCCTGCACGATGTAATCCACGTCTTTCTGAAACAGCACGTGGGCACGCAGGGCCGCATTAATGTGATGCATCAGACCGATATTGGTGGCGTCATACAGGCTTTCTCCCTCACCGAGGATACCTGCTTTTTCTAGCAGTTCTTCGACGTGGGTGTGTCCCTCTTCGGTCAGGAAAATCTGTTTGTTCTTCTCCTCGACGGTGTAATCGCCGGGACCATCCTCTTCTTCCTGCTTTTTAAGCTTCGGCACCAGTTCGTTGATGCGGTGATACATTTGCGAACTTTCTTCGGCCGGACCGGAAATGATCAGCGGCGTGCGGGCCTCATCGATAAGAATGGAGTCCACCTCGTCGACAATCGCAAAGGCATGGCCGCGCTGGAATTTTTCATCCTGGCTAAAGGCCATGTTGTCACGCAGGTAGTCAAAACCGAATTCGTTATTGGTACCGTAGGTGATGTCTGCCGCATAGGCCGCCCGCTTCTCATCCATGGCCATGTTTGGTACGACGACACCGACACTTAAACCCAGGAACTCATAAAGTTTACCCATCCAGCCGGCATCCCGACGGGCCAGGTAATCATTCACGGTAACAACATGCACACCGGAACCGGGAAGTGCATTGAGATAAGCCGGCAAGGTGGCCACCAGCGTTTTACCTTCACCGGTGCGCATCTCAGCAATCTTGCCATCATGCAGCACCATGCCACCGATGAGCTGTACATCGAAGTGGCGCATATTCAGGACACGCTTGCCCGCCTCACGCACGACTGCAAAGGCTTCGGGCAGAAGCTGGTCCAGTGTTTCGCCTTTATCTAGACGTTCACGAAACTCGGTCGTCTTGGCCTGCAGGGCGCTGTCGCTTAGCTGGCTGATTTCCTCTTCCAGGTCGTTGATCGTCTGTACCACCCGCCGATAGCGTTTGACCATGCGATCGTTACGACTGCCTAGTACTTTTTTGAATAGTCCGCTGAACATGCAATTAGTCTGTCTTTGTCGTGCGTGTTGTCATTATTATCCATGAACCGGCCACAGGGGCCGATAAAGGGGCGTATTCTACAGGTCTGGGATTTGTTTGTCTTAGCGCTTTTTACCTGTTTGCAGGACAGATATCAGTCCGTTTGGGCTGATTTCAAGGGGAGTATCGGGAAAGTCCTGGGCGGTTAACGTTGCGATCAACCGGGCAGCTTCTTGACGAGGATCCGGCACCGGACCAGCGGGCCGTATCTGCCGAGTGGAAATGATTTCACCACCGAGAAATTCGCCCTGCCGGTTCAGGCGGGCGCGCAGAATCGGCGCCAGCCCGTTCAGGCCCCGCACATTGATGCCGTAGTACGTACAGAAGTTACCCAGGCTGTAGGCAATCAGGCGCCCCTGATAGAGTTCGATGGCGCGCGGCACATGTGGCCCGTGACCGATTATCAGGTCAGCACCGGCATCGACCATGGCGCGTGAAAATGCCACCACGTCGCCACGCCGCTCACCATGGAAGATCTCTTCGGCAAAGGGAATGCGCGTGGCATGCTCGCCTTCTGCGCCCATGTGCATGGACACCAGCACAATATCGTGAGTAACCGCTAACTCCTGTACCCACTGTTGTGCCGGCGTAATCTTCAGCGGATTGTAAGCACCGCGAAAGGGGGCAAAGGCGATCAGTGCGACTTTCAGGCCGTGCACCTCCCAGCTGGCAATATCACCCTCCTGCCCGGAGTGATGAATACCCGCCTGAGCCAGGGTTTGCATGGTTGATGAACGGCCTTCATCACCAAAATCCCGCGCGTGGTTATTGGCCAGACTCATGACGTCAAACCCGGCTGACACCAGGTGTGAGACGGCCTGCGGTGGCGTACGAAACACATAACAGCGCTGCGGGTTGCGGCACTGTTTTGCCGGCTCACCGCCGCTTAGCAGGGTTCCTTCGTAGTTCCCGAACGTGATGTCAGCCGCGGAAAGTATCTCAGACACGTCGGCCAGCAGGTTCTGCCCTGCAGGTGGCAAATGATTGTGGGGAAAGTCCGTCCCCAGCATGATATCCCCGACCGCCATGACCGATATTTCCTGCACAACGGGCTGCGCAGCAACCGGTTCGGCTGGCACTACTTCTAAAACAGGTTCAGCCTGTTCAGGTTCGGTGGGTTCGATGACAGAGGGTGTTGAGCATGAAGCCAACCAGCCGGAGAGTAAAAATACGACTGAAATCAGTAAGATAGACTTGGTCGAATAAACCTGCGAGGTGCGCATCAAAACAGTGTAACGGAATTTAAATAACGATTAACGGGAGGCGTGAATATATTTTTTCGGGTTAACCGCTCGGCCGTTGACCAGCACTTCAAAATGCACGTGCGGTCCCGTGGATCGCCCGGTTGTACCCATCTTGGCGATGACCTCGCCTTTCTTGATGGTCTGACCCACAGCAACGAGGTTCTTCAGGTTGTGGCCATAGCGTGTCACATAGCCATTGCCGTGATTGATTTCCACCAGGTTGCCGTAACCTGATTTTTTGCCTGAGAACTGGACCACACCGGCGGCCACGGCGACCACATCGGAGCCCAGTTTACCCGCAAAATCCACCCCGGAATGATGCACGCGGCGACCGGAAAACGGGTCAGTTCGCAGACCGAAGTAAGATGACAACCATCCTCGCGAAACTGGACGGCCTGTGGGCATGACTTCCGCCTGCAGCTTGCGATTCATCATCAGCGTCTCAAGTACGCTCAGCTGCTTGCTACGGTCCTCCAGCTGGGCCGATAAGTCATTCAAAGCATTAAGAAAATCAGGGATTTGTAGCGCGCTACCTACCTGGGCTTCCGGACCACCCTGAGCCGGTGGGTTATTAAAATCAAATTCGCCGTTATCCAGCTTGGCCATGTTGGTCAGGCGCTGACCCAGCGCATCCAGCCGTATCACATGGGCCTGTAATTTGCCCAGCCGCAGGGCCAGGGCATTCAGATTTTCTTCTGTTTTCTGGGTGACTTCGGAGAGCTGGAGGCGTTGGGTTTCGAGTTCGGATTGCATGACGAGGGTGAGATCATCGGGGTTTGCCTGCATATGCGACACCCCCAGCTTGTATCCCGCGTACAGTAACAGCGCTGGCATAACCACAAAAAAGCCGACCGTCAGCATTGCCAGCTTTCGATGGCAAAGCGTCACGAGACCGGTGCACCCTTTTTTACGTCGCAATACTACGATGTTCATTTTTTAAACGCCACTGGTTGCCAGCAAAAGGCTGGCTGCTCAATAATTATTATCGGCTATGTAAAGTACAACTTTATTTTTATTTACTTAGGGACTGATTTCCCACACAATCCTGTAAAGCTCGTTCGAATTTAGCCAAGCATCCCAGAAATATCAAGTGAAATTTGCCGATAGCGAATTATACAGTCAGAGTATGAAATCGACGCGCTCAATAGACAAGCTTTTATCAGAATCCAATAGCGAACTTGCGATCCTAATCACAAGAACTAAGTTGCTTCGACGATTAACCCGTATTTTAAGGCGTAATCTGGACGAAACGATTTCTCCCCACTGCTATGTCGCCAGCATCGAAGATCACACACTCATCATTCTTGTCGACTCTGCCGCCTGGGCCAGTAAATTACGTTTTTACTCGCGTGAACTGCTCAATAACCTGCCGGTAGCCGACAGTGCGTTTGCGGGTATTAACAAGATTCGCATCAAGATACTGCATCAACGCCAGGACCACGAACCTGTAACAGTTCACAAACAACTGGGGCCACACATGAATGAACAAAATGCGCGTGGACTGGAAACACTGGCAGAAAACGAGACAGATAAAGATCTTCAGAGCGCTTTGACACGTCTGGCAAAAAACGCAAAACCCCGGCATTAGCCAGGGTTTTTGTTGTTAATTCAATAAGTTACTGAATCAGGTCTAACTAGCCTGAACCGGCTGTATAAAGGAGATGGGAGCTTTTTTCTCATCCTCAAATGTGACCAGTTCCCATGCCTCTTCATCCGCCAATAACGTGCGCAGCAGCTTGTTGTTCAAGGCATGTCCAGACTTATGACCGCTAAAGGCGCCGATCAGGCTGCGACCGAGTAAATAGAGATCGCCGATGGAATCGAGAATCTTGTGCTTCACGAATTCATCCACATAACGCAGACCGTCTTCATTCAGGACGCGGTAATCATCCAGCACCACGGCATTATCCAGGCTACCGCCCAGGGCCAGGTTTTTCTCACGCAGGCTTTCATACTGGTTCATAAAGCCAAACGTTCTGGCACGGGAGATTTCCTTGACGAATGAGGTCGTAGAGAAGTCCACTTCCGCACGCTGGTTGCCTTCCTTGAACGCCGGATGGTCAAAATCGATGGTAAATCCGACTTTGAAGCCGTCAAATGGCTCAAATTTGACCCATTTATCGCCATCTTCCACCTTGACCGTGCGTTTGATACGAATGAACCGTTTTGGTGCATTCTGGTCTTCGATGCCGGCAGACTGTATTAGAAAGACAAAAGGACCGGCGCTGCCATCCATGATGGGCACTTCAGCGGCGTTGAGATCAATATAGGCGTTGTCGATGCCAAGACCTGCGAGGGCAGAGAGCAGGTGCTCGACCGTCGAGATACGCACGCCATCCTTAATCAACGTCGTGGAAAGTGTTGTATCGCCTACGTTTTCCGGGATCGCCGGGATTTCCACCGGTTCATCCAGGTCCACCCGGCGAAACACGATGCCGGTATCCGGCAGGGCAGGACGCAAGGTCAGATAGACTTTTTCACCCGTATGCAGACCTACTCCGGTCGCTCGGATGACGTTTTTCAAGGTACGTTGTTTGATCAAATCTCGATCCCCTAGCTTTTTGTCATTTCTAAAAGCAATGCAATTAATGCGCCAGATATTCTGAACCAAAATTTCCGGTTCCGGGCGAAACGCGTGATGATAAATCAACCACCTCGCCCCGGCAACATTTAGTTAGCATAGCGTCTTTTTCATATAAATCTTTAATAAGCCAAGAATTTTTACAATCCTGGCAAAGATTTAAGCAACTAGTCAGCCTGTCGTCTCAGGAACGCCGGAATATCCAGGTAATCCATATTGCCGGACAGTTCACCGTCATACTTTTCGCCTGACACTTTCTTGCGAATCACGGTCGGTCGATCCAGTTTTTCGTAATCCACCTCACCCGTGTTAGTGCGATCCACCACGAGCTTGGGCTTTTCACTGCGATCAATCCCGGCGCCAAGACCGGTTGCAACGACTGTGACACGCAATTCGCCATCTAGTTCTGGATCAATTACCGTTCCTACGACCACAGTCGCATTTTCTGACGCAAATGATTTGATAGTGTTACCCACTTCCTCAAATTCACCAATGGCCAGATCCATGCCAGCTGTCACATTAACGAGAATACCGTGCGCACCGGCCAGGTTAACGTCTTCCAGTAACGGACTGGCAATCGCTGCTTCGGCCGCTTCACGGGCACGCTCTTCACCTGAGGCACGTCCGGAACCCATCATGGCCATACCCATCTCTGACATGACAGTGCGTACATCGGCAAAGTCGACATTGATCAGACCGGGACGGGTGATCAGTTCGGCAATACCCTGAACCGCACCCAGCAACACATCATTAGCCGCCTTAAAGGCATCCAGCAGACTGATGTTTTTGCCCAGTACGCTTAACAGCTTTTCGTTTGGAATGGTGATCAGTGAATCAACGAAGTTCTTCAGTTCACTCATACCGCTGACCGCCACTTCCATGCGCTTTTTACCTTCAAACGGAAATGGCTTGGTAACCACTGCAACCGTCAGGATGCCCAGTTCTCGCGCCACCTGTGCCACGATCGGTGCACCACCGGTTCCGGTACCACCACCCATGCCGGCGGTTATAAAGATCATGTCTGATCCTTCCAGCACTTCGGCGATACGTTCCCGGTCTTCCATGGCGGCCTGACGACCAATATCCGGATCCGCACCTGCACCCAGTCCCTTGGTAATTGAACTGCCCAACTGCAACAGTGTCTTGGCGGAACTGTTTTTCATTGCCTGTGCATCTGTATTGGCAACAATAAACTCCACGCCTTCGATATTCTGTTGCAGCATATGTTCGACGGCATTACCTCCACCGCCACCTACACCGATGACTTTAATTACCGCTTCTTGCGAGTAATTGTCCATTAGTTCAAACATACTCATACCTCTGCCCTCCTACTTCGTTTAAAAAAATCCCTGAGAAATTCTTGTTATTGACTAGAAGTTTCCCTGGAACCAACTCTTCATCCTTCTTAATACCGCGCTGAAACCGTTGCCCATGCGGGCCTCGGCTTCGCGTAATGCACGATTCTGATAACCAAACAACAACAGGCCCACACCGGTGGAATAAATCGGATTTCGCACCACGTCGACCAGTCCGGAAATGTATTGCGGCAGGCCGAGTCGCACCGGCATATGGAAAATTTCCTCGGCCAGTTCAACCACACCTTCCATCTTGGCGCTGCCACCGGTTATCACCACACCGGCAGCGCATAAATCTTCAAATCCACTACGGCGTAATTCCGCCTGCACCAGCGTGAACAATTCTTCGTAACGTGGCTCTACCACCTCAGCTAAAGTCTGACGTGCCAGACGACGTGCCGGCCGATCACCCACACTGGGTACTTCAATCGTTTCATCGGGACTGGCCAGTTGTGTCAGCGCACAGGCGTACTTGATTTTGATTTCTTCGGCATGTTGCGTCGGTGTACGCAGGGCGACGGCAATGTCGTTGGTCACCTGATCACCAGCGATGGGTATCACCGCAGTGTGACGAATTGCACCTTCAGTAAACACCGCCATATCTGTTGTGCCACCGCCGATATCCACCAGCGCCACACCCAGTTCCTTTTCATCCTCGGTCAATACCGCGTAGCTGGAGGCCAGTTGCTCAAGAATGATGTCATCCACTTCCAGTCCACAACGGCGCACACATTTAATGATGTTCTGTGCCGCACTCACCGCGCCGGTAACCATGTGCACTTTTGCCTCGAGACGCACACCCGACATACCAATCGGCTCACGTATACCTTCCTGGTTATCAATAATGAATTCCTGCGGCAGAATATGCAGAATGCGTTGATCCGCCGGAATTGCCACCGCACGTGCAGCGTCGATGACCCGCTCCACATCCGCCGTAGTGACTTCCTTGTCACGGATGGCAACAATACCGTGTGAATTCAGGCTGCGAATATGACTGCCTGCTATACCGGCATACACAGAATGGATCTGGCAACCGGCCATTAATTCAGCTTCCTCCACGGCACGCTGAATGGACTGAACGGTCGATTCAATATTCACGACCACGCCTTTTTTTAATCCGCGTGATGGATGTGAACCGATACCAATAACTTCGATGTCGTTATCCGGCGTCACCTCGCCGACAATCGACACGACTTTGGACGTTCCAATGTCCAGTCCAACAATCAGATTTTTTTCAGTCTTTTTGGACACCGTGTTTTCCTCACCCTTTTTCCCGAACTTGTTTGCGCCAGCCGATCGCCAGACCATTGCTGTAACGTGTATCGACCCTGGCAATTTCCTCAGCCCGTGTGACCAGTACTTTTTTATACACACGCGAGAAACGCTTTAACCTGTCATGAATATGCTCACGTCCAAGCAATACCTGAATGCCGTTATTCAACGTGAGCCTGTAGGCACGTCGCGAATCCATTTTTAGACGGGTAATGCTTAGCCCGAGCGGCTCAACAATCTGTTTTGCAACTCGGTAAAACTCTGTCATGTTGCGTTCCATTCCGGCCGGCCCGTCAAACTCGGGTAACTGAACCGGCTTTCTGAATTCCAGTGGTTTGAAAATTTCTCCCTGTTGATTCACGACTCCACCTCCTCGCCATTCAGCCAACGCTTTTTGTTCTGTGACACTGATTGATATGGTGTCAGGCCAGACCCGGCTGACACTGGCCTTATAAACCCAGGGCAAGGCCTCCACAGCAGTCTGAACTTCTTCTACATTCACTGTGAAATAACCACCGGCAACCGTGCGCGCCACCACTTCACGTAACATCTTTTCATCAACCATGTTGAACGAACCCAGCGCATGGATTTTATTGATAGGTAACGTACCGGGTTGCTGTAAAAAGTTAATAAACCAGGCAAGCAAGCCGGCACTGGCAATAAAAATCATGGCGCGCAACAGTGTTCCCCAGCGTATGGAACGCCAGTTTCGCGTCTGCATATAGACAGCCTGATGACTGGTCTTAGCCGACATGGTTGCTTTCCGCTCCCTGCTCAACGGCATTGTTGTTCAACGTCTGCATCAGAATGCGATACACCAGCTCATCAAATTCAATACCCATTGCTCTGGCCGCCATGGGAACGAGACTGTGATCCGTCATTCCCGGCACCGTATTCAGTTCAATGATGTACGGCCGTTCATCTTCATCAGTCATGATGTCCACACGCCCCCAGCCACTGGCGCCTATGGTCCTGAAGGCTGACATCGCCAGACGTTGTAACTGTGATTCACTTTCATTACTCAAACCGCACGGACAGTGATATTGCGTATCATCAGCAACATATTTGGCATCGTAGTCATAGAACACGTGGGGTGTTTCCAGGCGAATCACCGGTAATGCCGTGTCACCCAGAATAGCGATGGTGTATTCCTTACCCGTGATCCATTGTTCGGCAATCACGTCACCTTCATATCGTGCGGCAAGTTCATACGCGGCCGGTAATTCCGATTCATCTTCAACCTTGCTCATGCCGATGCTGGATCCTTCCAGTGCAGGCTTGACCATTAACGGCAGACCAAGGTCGGCACACACATAATCCAGATCCGTATTTTCATCGAGCAACATATAACGTGGTGTTGGCAGACTGGCACCTTCCAGTAACTGCTTGGTACGTAACTTGTCCATTGCCAGCGCCGAAGCCATCACACCACTTCCCGTATAGGGCATTTCAATCATGTCCAGAAAGCCCTGAATAACGCCGTCTTCACCACCCGGACCATGCAGGGCAATAAAAACCCGGTCGAAATTACCCTGTTGCAGATCAGCGATGATCGTATGTCTGTTGACATCAATGCCGGTTGCATTGACACCACGTAACTGCAGAGCAGACAGGACCGCATTGCCGCTGTTCAGTGATACATCCCGTTCAGATGACCAGCCACCCATCAATACGGCTACCTTGCCGAATGCTTCGGGGGGAACCAGTTTTTGTTTATGTATTGACACGATCTGACCCATCTTTCTATTCATCACCAATAATTCGGACTTCTGTTTGTAATTCGACACCGGTCTCATCGAGTACCCGGTGTTGCACCATTTGAATCAACTGCTCAATGTCGGCCGCGCACGCCATACCGGTATTCACGATAAAGTTGGCGTGCTTTTCCGAAACACAGGCACCACCGAGACACATGCCTTTTAATCCACACGACTCGATTAATCTTGCTGCATAATCATTCGGCGGATTACGAAACACTGAACCCGCATTAGGTTGCTGTGTGGGCTGGGATGCACCCCGCTTGCGTAACAATGCCTTGATTTTTTTCTGGCTCAATGCGGCATCACCCGCTTCAAGTTTGAGGACACAGGAAACAAACCATTGCCCGTCCGGTCCGGTAACATGCCGGTAACCGATTTCATATTCATCCGGTGTATGGGTGTAACGTTCACCAAAGCGATCAATCGTTTCGACCGACTGCACGATGTCCCATGTTTCACCACCAAATGCACCGGCATTCATCGCCAGCGCACCGCCCATCGTGCCCGGTATGCCACACAGAAACTCGGCACCACTCATGGCATTTTTAGCCGATAGTCTGGCTGCTTTTGGACAGGCCACACCGGCTTCGACATACAGACAATGGTTGTCCAGTACATCAATGCCATTTAATACACCACTTGTACAAATCACCGTACCCGGATACCCGCCATCCCGAACCAGCAGGTTACTGCCAAGCCCAAGCCAGTAAACCGGTTCGTTTTCCGGTAACGTCGCCAGGAAAACGCTCAGGTCATCGATATCCGCAGGCTGATAAAAACGTTTCACACGACCACCAACGCGCCATGAAGTATGACGCGACAGGCTTTCATCATTGCGTAATACGCCTCGAAGCTTGTCCTGTGCATGTGATGTCATGTCGTTGTAAACCATCTTGTTCGTCAGTTGCCTTTTCGCTTTTGCGGTCTGGATTTCTGCGCGGAGGGTCTGACCTCTTCGTGAAGTGGCCTGGCATGACTTTGCAGTGCATGAAACTGGCCACGCAGCCGCTCTCCACAACCCAGGTGATAATGACGTTGTTGTTTAACCATGGTTTAATGCCTCCAGATCATTTTTCAACTGACTTGCAATGGCGCCAACGTTTCCGGCACCACATGTCAGCAGAATGTCGTTATCCTTCAAAATGCCGGATAACACATGTGCCAGTTGGTCGATCTCTTCAACGAAAACCGGATCAACCAGGCCACGATTGCGAATCGCCCTGGCCAGTGCCCTGCCATCCGCGCCGGATATCGGTGTCTCACCGGCCGGATAAACATCCAGTAATACCAGGCAATCGACTTCCGACAGGACAATACAAAAATCTTCAAACAGATCACGGGTGCGCGTGTAACGGTGTGGCTGAAACACCAGTACCAGCCGTCGCTCCGGCCAGCCATTTTTGATGGCACTGATAACTGCGGCGACTTCGCGTGGGTGATGGCCATAATCATCAACGTGCATGACACGGCCTGTTGGCAATTCCAGATCATCATAATGTTGAAAGCGACGGCCGATACCTTCAAAGCTCTTCAGGGCCTGCATAATCGCCTCATCGGATACACCGACTTCATAAGCAACAGCAATTGCCGCCAGTGCGTTCAACACATTATGTTGTCCCGGCATGTTTAACGTGATTGAAAGGTCCGAATCCCGTTTTGGCATCTGAACCTTGAATTGTGTTTTGAATCCTTCGGCCCGAATGTGGCTGGCACGAATATCCGCTTCCGGATGTGTGCCATATGTCAGGATTGGGCAGGTCACCAGTTGTTGCACTTCTCTGACAACCGGATCATCAATGCACAATACAGCCAGCCCATAAAAAGGCAGGTGATGAAGAAATTCGACAAATGTCTGTTTCAGCTTTTCAAAGTCACCACCATAGGTTTCCATATGATCAACATCGATGTTGGTGACGATGGAAATCATTGGTTGCAGATGCATAAAGGAAGCATCACTTTCATCTGCTTCCGCAACCAGGTATTTGCCCGAACCCAGTCTGGCGTTGGTATTGGCACTGTTCAGTTTACCGCCGATCACAAACGTGGGATCCAGCCCGTCTTCAGCCAGAATACTGGCCACCAGACTGGTCGTGGTGGTCTTGCCGTGTGTGCCGGCAACAGCAATGCCATAACGGAATCGCATCAGTTCCGCCAGCATTTCAGCGCGCGGTATAACCGGAATACGTAATTCATGTGCAGCTTTGACTTCCGGGTTGTCCGGTTTGACCGCACTGGAGATCACCACAACATCTGCGCCGGCCACGTTATCCGGTTTGTGACCGATAAAAATTCTGGCATTCATCGCCATCAGTCTGTCTGTTACGACGTTGCTGTTTAAATCAGATCCACTGATGTCATAACCAAGGTTTAGTAACACTTCGGCTATACCACTCATACCGGCACCGGCGATACCGACGAAATGAATGCGACGAATGCGACCCATGCCCGGTTCACCACGACCGTGCTGAATATCCGTGATACGGCGTGCATGATTAACCATGCGCCACCTCCAGACAGTGTTGCGCAACGGTTTGCGTGGCATCCGGTCGTGCCAGCGTCAGGGCACGGTTCGCCATGGCCATGAGTTCCGTGCGTCCGGCAGAAATCAGATGTAAAAGTTCATCCGCCAGACGGCGCGGTGTCAATTCAACCTGCTGAATCAGAATCGCAGCACCGGCATTTGCCAGATAACGTGCATTTGCGCTCTGGTGATCATCGACGGCATAAGGATAAGGAACCAGGATAGAGGCAATGCCGGCATTGCTGATTTCAGTAACCGTCATGGCACCGGCGCGGCAAATGATCAGATCGGCCCAGCCATACGCCTCGTGCATGTCATCGATAAATTCGACGGTTCTTGCATCGATGTTATTCTCTTTATAGCGTGCTTCAGTCGCCTGTAGTTTATTTCGGCCACTCTGGTGCCAGACAATCGGTCGTTGTGGCTCTTCAATCATCGCCAGTGCATCGGGTACGGTTTCGTTCAGCGCCTGTGCGCCGAGGCTGCCACCGACAACCAGGATTTGTAAATTACCTTCACGCGCAGAATATCGAGTGTCGGGTTTATCCAGCCTGTTAATGGATTCACGCACCGGGTTGCCCGTATGAAAAACCCTGTCAGTGCCACTGAACGTACCCGGGAAGGCCTGCAGGACACGACTGGCAATTTTACTCAACAATTTATTGGTTAATCCGGCAATGGCATTTTGTTCATGAATGACCAGCGGTTTACCCATTATGCGTGATGCCAGTCCACCTGGCCCGGTTACAAAACCACCCATGCCCAGTACAACATCCGGTTTAATCGATGCAATAATTTTCATGGCACTATAGGTCGCCTGTAAAATTTTGAACGGCGCCGTAACCCACTTCAGTAATCCTTTACCACGCAAACCACCAATCTCGATGTAACTGATTTCAATTCCTGATCCGGGAACCACGCCCGCTTCCATGCCACGACGGGTACCAAGCCAGTGAACCTGAATGCCCTGCGAACGCAACGCTTCCGCCACGGCGAGCGCCGGAAAAACATGCCCACCGGTGCCACCGGCCATGACCAGGGCTGTAACAGAATGCGTTACCATACTTTGTCACCTTTGCGCTGCACGACCCGATCCTCTTTGCGTGTTTCATAATCGATACGTACCAGCATCGCGATCACAATACACATCACCAGGATACTGCTGCCGCCATAACTCATGAATGGCAGCGTCAGACCTTTGGTTGGCAGAACACCCATGTTCACACCGATATTGATAAAGGCCTGTAAACCAATCCAGATTCCCAGACCATAGGCCACGTAACCGGAAAAAGGCCGTTCGCGGTTTTCGGCATTGCGTCCAATCTTGATGGCGCGATAAATCAGGATCGTAAATAACCCAATCACCAGTAATACACCCAGCAGACCCAGTTCCTCTGCCATGACGGCAAACAGAAAATCAGTATGGGCTTCCGGTAAATAAAACAGTTTTTGCACACTGCCACCCAGGCCGACACCCAGCCATTCACCCCGGCCAAAGGCAATCAGGGCCTGGGTAAGCTGAAAACCGCTATTGAATGGATCTGCCCATGGATTTAAAAATGCCGTCAGTCGTTGCATGCGGTATTCGGATGAATACACAAGTAAAGCCAGTGCTATGCTCACAACAATGATCAGCAGGAGAAACTGACTGATGCGCACACCGGCCAGCCAGATCATGGCCATCGCGGTACAGATCAGTACAGCCGCTGCACCAAAATCCGGTTCCAGCAGCAGCAGTAACATGACCACCATCAACAGTGCCAGTGGCCGCAGGAATCCGCCTGCACTTTGTCGTACTGCTTCGTTGTGTCGCACCAGATAACCGGCGAGGTACAACACCATAAACAGTTTGACGAATTCCGATGCCTGCAGATTAAAACTGCCCATAACAATCCAGCGAGTACTGCCGTTAACTTCCTTACCCAGACCGGGCACAAACACCATGACCAGCAATAACAGGCTGATGATGACCAGCGCTGGTCCGATTTCCTGCCAGAATGTCATTGGAATGCGAATAACGATAAAGGCAGTCAGTAATCCAATACCGGTAAACAGCAACTGGCGCCACAGGAAATAAAACGGCTCACCCAGTTTGCTCTCCGCAATCGACACAGAAGCCGAACCGACCATGATCAATCCAATAATCAACAGCGCCAGCGACGAACCAAGTAACCAGTAATCTGCCGTCATGACGGATGGCCCACTACGCGCCGTCTGTTTGAACGCGTTATGCATATAGGATGTGATGACCGGGCTCATGAGATTAACTCCTGTACCGCATCACAAAACACCCGGCCTCGATGCTCATACCCATCGAACATATCGAAACTGGCACAGGCGGGTGAAAGCAGAACTGCATCGCCCGGTCTGACCATTTCATGTGCCTGCTTCACGGCCTGCTGCATGGAGTCGACATGTGTATGTGCAATGTGGTGACCAAGCACCCTGGCGATCTGTTCAGCATCGACACCCAGCAGGAAAACATGTTGAACGCGATCAGCAAACACATCCGCTAATGCTGAAAAATCCTGATTTTTGCCCTGCCCACCCATAATCAAAATCAGTCTGTAATTTGAAAGGCCTTTAACTGCCGCGATGGTTGCACCGACATTGGTCGCCTTTGAGTCATTAAACCAGTTAACGCCTTCTATCTCGACAACCCACTGGGTACGATGTGGCAGGCCGGTAAACTGCTGCAAGGCTTCCAGCATGGCCGGCATGGGCAAACCCACGGCTGCACCCAGTGCCAGTGCGGCGAGTGCATTGGATACGTTATGCAACCCCTTGATAGCGAGACTGTCGACAGGGATCAATGGATTATCGTCCTTGGCCAGCCAGGCCTGACCATCAAGCATCGCCACACCAAAATCACGCTGCGTGTTTTGTGGATCGATACTGAAACGAATCCGCTTTCGATCGTTATCCACATCCGCCAGTAATGTTTCCAGATAAGTTTCATCCAGGTTCTGAATGATGATGCCGTCGCCCTGATGAATACGCCGTTTTGCCTGCGCGTATTCGTCATACGAAGCATAGCGATCCATGTGATCTTCACTGACATTCAACACCACTGCTGCAACCGGATTGAGTGTGTGTGTCGTTTCGAGTTGAAAACTTGATAACTCGAGAACATAAAGATCGAATTCATCATCCTGCTCGACCAGGTCCAGTACCGGCACACCGATGTTTCCACCGACGGCCACTTGACGCTTTGATATTCTGGCCATCTCACCGACCAGTTGCGTCACTGTACTTTTACCATTCGAACCGGTTATGGCGATGACTGGTTTTGTTGTACATTGAGCAAACAACTCAATATCCCCGATAACCGGCTTACCGGATGCACTGGCTGATGCAATTTGCGGTGTATTGATCGATAACCCGGGGCTGACCAACAGGATATCCGCGCTGTCGATCGCTTCCTGACTCAATCCGCCGACAAATACAGCCACATCAGGATACTGACTGCGCAGGTTTTCCAGCTCAGCGGGCTTTTCTCTTGTATCGGTAACAGCGACATCGACACCACGTTGCGCCAGAAAACGCACGCAGGACAGGCCGGTTTTACCCAGGCCTATAACAAGCACCCGTTTACCGGTAAAAATATCGGCACATATTGTCTGTTGTCTGTCTTTTGGCATTGTCAGCACTATTGCACCTGTTAACGAATCTTTAATGTCGCCAGTCCGATCAACACAAGAATGACCGTAATAATCCAGAACCGAACGATCACACGCGGCTCCGGCCAGCCTTTTAATTCAAAATGATGATGCAGTGGCGCCATTCTGAAAATGCGCTTGCCGGTAAGCTTGAATGATGCGACCTGTAAAATGACCGATACGGCTTCGATGACGAACACACCACCCATGATGAACAGCACCAGTTCCTGGCGAACCATGACAGCAACCACACCTAGCGCTGCGCCCAGTGCCAGCGCACCGATATCACCCATGAATACCTGTGCCGGGTAGGTGTTAAACCATAAAAATCCCAGACCTGCCCCGACCAGTGCACCACAAAACACCACCAGTTCGCCAACACCCGGAATATAGGGAATCGACAGATATTGTGAAAAGTTTGTGTTGCCACTTGCATACGCAAAGATACCCAGCGCACCACCCACCATGACGGTAGGAAGAATTGCCAGGCCATCCAGTCCGTCTGTCAGGTTGACAGCATTACTACTGCCGACGATGACAAAGTAAGTCACAACGACAAATGAAATAATGCCCAGCGGAATCGCCACGTTCTTGAAAAACGGCACAATCAGTTTCGTTTCTGTCGGTGTCGCTGTATTAAACAGATAGATGGCAATGACAATGGCAAAAATGGATTGCCACAGGTACTTGTAGCGTGCTTTCAAACCTTCGGGGTTTTGCCTGACCAGCTTCTTGTAATCATCGACCCAGCCAATCGCACCAAATCCCACCAGCGTGGCAACCAGCACCCAGATATGCCGGTTACCCAGGTCAGCCCATAAAATGGTCGAGACCAGGACGGCAACCAGAATCAATGCACCGCCCATCGTGGGTGTTCCGGCTTTTGAGAAATGCGTTTCCGGACCGTCGTCGCGCACCATCTGGCCGATTTTATATACGCTTAATTTTCGAATCATATATGGCCCGACAATGAACGAAATCAGCAATGCAGTAAGCACACCGAGGATCGCGCGCAGTGTCAGGTAATTAAATACATTAAATCCGCTGTAATATTGCTGAAGGTATTCTGTAAGATGGAACAGCATCTATTGATTCTCCCCGTTAGCCACCAGCGCATCGACAACTTTCTCCATATGCATTAACCGGGATCCCTTCACCAGTAAAGTTACGTCCGGATTCAGCTCGTCGTTGATTGCTGAAATCATGGACACGTGATCATTAAATTCTTCGGCGTCTTTACCAAAACTCTGGGTAATAAAACGGGCGTACTTTCCAATGGCATAAAGTCGATTGACACCGGAATCCTTTGCCTGTCTGCCAGCATCGCGGTGCATTTGTTCAGCGTTATTACCCAGCTCACCCATATCACCGATAGCCAGGAAATGATGTCCCGGCATGTTTCGCAGAACGTCCAGGGCCGCCTTGAGAGACGCCGGATTGGCGTTGTAGGTGTCATCAATGATTCGGCTGCCTGCTTTTCCTTTACGTACCTGAAATCGTCCGGAAACCTTTTGCAGATTCTCCAGACCTGCCTTGACGGAATCCAGTGATGCACCCGCGGCGATACAGGCGGCCGTCGCAGCCAGTGCGTTTAATACGCTATGCTCACCCGGCATCGGCAAATCAACTGAAACAGTTCCGGCAGGTGTACGCATGGAAAGTTTTGTCGTTAACAGGGTCGTTTCATAACTGGCAGTCACATCGGCCGGTTGCTTCAGGCCGAAGGTCAATACCTTGCGGTCAGTATTCAGGGAGCGCCAGTAGTCAGCAAACTGATCATCCGCATTAATAATTGCAGTACCGGATGATGACAGGCCACTGTATATTTCACCCTTGGCGCGTGACACACCTTTCAGATCACCAAAACCTTCCAGGTGTGCCGGTCCGGCATTGGTAATCAGTGCCACATTCGGTTTTGCCATTTCAGTGAGATATTTAATTTCACCATGATGATTGGCGCCCATCTCGATAATGGCCGCTTCATGGGCCGCCGTCATGCGCAACAGGGTTAACGGCACTCCGAAGTCATTATTCAGATTACCGCGCGTTGCCAGCGTATTTTTCTCACAACGCATGATGGAAGCCATCATTTCCTTGACGGTGGTTTTGCCGTTGCTGCCGGTTATTGCAATTACCGGATAGGAAAACTGATCGCGCCAGGCCGATGCCAGTAATCCCAGTGCAATTCGTGTATCGTTCACCACCACACCCGGTAACGGTGTATTGACCTGTTCTGAAACAACAACAGCCGCAGCACCACGACTTGCGGCGTGTGATACAAATTCGTTGCCATTGAAATTGGGACCTACCAGCGCAACAAACAATTCACCGGCACCAATACTGCGTGAGTCCGTGCTGACACCACTGAAATGCACATCATCACCAAAGCGTTCACCGTTAACGGCCTGCGCAACCTGTGAAAGTGTCCATGTGTGATTGGCGTTATTCATCGGAACCCTCTTGCAGCAAGGTTTTGATGATAGCCTTGTCACTGAATGGATATTTCTGGTTACCGATGATCTGGTAGTCTTCATGGCCTTTGCCGGCAACCAGTATCACATCTGTATCATTGGCATTTTCAAATGCATACTGAATCGCCAGCTTGCGATCCAGTTCGACAACAGCTGAATCCGGTTTCTCCATTCCTGCCAGCATGTTATCCGCAATAACCTGTGGCGACTCAGTGCGTGGGTTATCCGAGGTAATCACTACGCGGTCCGCATATCGTTCTGCAATAGCGCCCATGGCGGGTCGTTTTTGTCTGTCACGGTCTCCACCACATCCGACCACGCACCAGATATTTCCCTTGAAGTGCTGTTGAATCGCTTCAATTGCCTGTTCGAGTGCATCCGGCGTATGTGCATAATCAATCACAAATACCGGTTTACCTGTCTCACCAATCACTTCCAGACGACCTTCGATACCATCAAGTGACGACAAACGATGCACGATTTGCTCGAGTGACATATCCATCGATAGCATGACACCTGCCGTGGCCAGCAGGTTATAAACATTGAACAGGCCGTAAATATGCGTGTGTACCTCACTGCGACTATCGCGTGTAAGCAAAGTAAAGCGGGTACCTGACTCATCCGCCTCGATATCAGTGGCACTTATATCGGGCGAGTTATAACGATCCAGTCCATAACGTAACAGGTTTTTATTGGCCGAATTCTGACTTGCCAGTTCCTGGCCAAACGGATCGTCTACGTTAATCACCAGGTGCTGAATACTGTCGAGCTGGAACAGTTTTCGTTTTGCATTACCGTAACTCTCCATATCACCGTGATAGTCAAGATGATCATGACTGAGATTCGTAAACACGGCACAATCAAAGTGAATACCGGCGACCCTGCCCTGATCGAGAGCATGGGATGACACTTCCATCGCGACAGATTTTGCACCGGCGTCGAGCATATTGCGTAACCAGTAGTGACAGGTGATAGCATCCGGCGTGGTATGCGTGGAAGCTTGCAAGGCGTGCGTGAAACCCCAGCCCATCGTGCCAATCACTCCGCAATGGGAATAAGGCTCGACGGCCTGCGCGATAAAATGACTGCACGAGGTTTTACCATTTGTGCCGGTGATCCCGATGGCATACAGGGATTTTGACGGGCTATGATAGAAACGGTCGGCGAGAACGCCGACCTTGTTTGTCAAATCTTCAATGGCAATAACCGGCACCCTGTTACCCGAACTCGACGGTCGCCACGAGACCGGAATAGGAACAGCACCCTGTTCACATTGCCACAGAATCGCGCGCGCTCCACGCTCAATCGCATCATCAATATAATCACGGCCGTCTGATGTTAACCCCGGTAGCGCTATAAACAGATCACCTGCCTGCACGATTCGGCTGTCCATGACCAGCCGGTTAATCTGAATATGGAATTCCTGTGTTAAAGCGACAATGCCGTCCAGTAATGTATTCAGACTGATAAAGTCACGTTTGTCGGGCGAACTCATCATTGCTGCCCTCCTACGTGTGCAAGATTCAGCGTGTTTGCCGGTAATACGTCGGGAGGTATATCCAGCAACCGCAGTGCACCGGCCATGACGGCGCCAAAAACCGGCGCGGCCACTTCACCACCATAATAATGTTCACCGCGCGGCTCATGAATGGTAATCGCCATGACCAGACGTGGATTATCTGCCGGCGCAATGCCAACAAAGGTTGAAACATATTTATCGTCTGTATAGCCATTGGGACCGACTTTCTTGACCGTACCGGTCTTGCCGGCCACACGATATCCCGGCACCTGGGCCTTGGTCGCTGTGCCACCGTCTTCAACCACGGCCTGCAACATTTTTCGAACCTGGTGTGTGTATTTGGCCGGAATGACCTGTTCACCTTTTACTGTACTCGTCTGCAATTCAAAGCTGACGGGCTTGATGTATCCGTCACTGGCCAGCACCAGGTAGGCACGAGCCAGTTGCAGCGTTGTGACAGACAGGCCATAACCATAAGAAAGCGTTGCGCGTTCAATATCCCGCCAGATACGCGGATGATGTAACGCACCGGTTGCTTCACCCGGGAAGTGACTCTGTGTCAGATCACCAAAACCGATTCGTTCGTGTATATCGAATAGCTTTTTCGGATCGATCGCCAGGGCAATTTTACTGGCACCGACATTGCTGGATTTCTGAATAATGCTGGACAGATCGATTCGACCGTAATTACGAATATCACGTACAACGTTCGTACCCACCTTCATAAATCCCGGTGTGGTATCAATGACGGTATGTGGTTTAAATCGACCGGTTTCCAGCGCAGCAACAATTGTAAATGGCTTGACGGTAGAACCCGGCTCAAAAGTATCCGTGACGACACGATTACGGTAACGGTAACCCTTGAACTGATGACGATTGTTTGGATTAAACGAGGGCTGATTGACCATCGCCAGCACCTCGCCGGTCTGAACATCCAGGATCACGGCAGAACCGGATTTTGCCTTATGCTGAAATACAGCACGCTTGAGTTCCCGGTACGTGAGATATTGCAGGCGACGATCCAGGCTTAACACCAGATCATTACCAGGCTTGGGTGACTTGATCAGATCAATATGTTTGACAACCCGTCCCAGCCGATCACGCATTACCAGTTGACTACCATCCGTTCCCTTGAGCCATTGTTCGCGTGCAAGTTCGATGCCCTCCTGACCGATATCATCGACGTTGGTAAATCCGACTACATGCGCTGATACTTCACCGGTAGGATAGTAACGGCGATATTCGCGCAGCGAGGCGATGCCTGGAATTCCCAGTTCCATGACCTTTTGTGCCAGTGCCGGATTGATACGACGCTTCAGGTAAACAAACTCCTTGTTCTGCTGTTTTTTCTCATTAATCAGCTGACTGACTTTATGCTTGGGAATATCAAGCAGTTTGGATAGCCCGGCCAGTTGTTGCGGCGTTACGCTAAATTCCTGTGGCTGTGCCCAGATAGAATCCACCGGTGTACTGACAGCCAGCGGTTCACCATGACGATCCACAATCATGCCACGATGCGCGACCACGGGAATTGTACGCATGGCACGGGCGTTACCCTGCTCCTGCAGAAAATCCCGATCAGATACATGCAGATCAAATGCACGAACACCCAGCGCGACAGGGACAGTGAATACCACCAGCAGGATGGTACCTACCCGAAATCGACTTGCCGGCTTGTGGACCTGTTCTTTCATGGTTTTAAAATGACTACCTCGCCATAATCAAGACTACGCATGCCCAGTTTTTTACGTGCAACGGCTTCAATCCGGCTGTGTGTCGCCCAGGTACTTTGCTCAAGCTGTAAGCGACCCCAGTCCACATTCAGATCATCACGTGCGTTTTGTAATGCACGCACCTCGGTATATAACATTCGGTTACGATGCTTTGCATAAACAACCGCAACCGCGGAAACCATAAACACCGCAACCAGCATGACATTGATCAGCCTGATCATCAGTGCAACCTCTCGGCGACGCGCATGATGGCACTACGCGCACGTACATTTTCATTGATTTCCTTTTCACCCGGCTTGATGGCCTTACCGATAATTTTCAGTTTTGCTTTAATGTCTGTATAACGCACAGGCAAATCGGGCGGTAACTGTTCACCCTGACTCTGTTTACGCATAAAACGTTTAACGATGCGATCTTCAAGCGAATGAAAACTGATGATCACCAGCCGGCCACCCACGTTAAGCAGATCGACCGCGTCATCAAGAAACTGTCTGAGATCATCCAGCTCGCGATTGAGATAAATACGAATGGCCTGAAAGGTGCGCGTTGCCGGGTCCTTGCCACGCTCGCGGGTTGGAATCGCCTGTGCAACGATTGCCGCCAGTTGCTGTGTCGTTGAAATTTCGCCTTCTTCACGGGCGCGCACAATGGCACGGGCGACCCGTTTGCTGAACCGCTCCTCGCCGTAATCACGAATGACGTTGGCCAGTTCCTGCTCATCAACCTGCATCAGCCACTCGGATGCGGTGAGCCCCTCGGACTGATCCATGCGCATGTCCAGCGGGCCCTGCTTACGAAAGCTGAATCCGCGTTCGGCCTCATCCAGCTGCGGTGATGACACGCCCAGGTCCAGCAAAATACCGTCAACATGTCGGGACGAAAACCGCTCTTCGGGCAATTTCCTTATAATCTGTGCGATCTTGGCGAAGCTGTCTCTATATATATAGGTACGATGATCATCGCCCAGGCGCGCCTGCGCACTGGCGACGGCATCGGCGTCTTTGTCGATAACGATCAACCGCCCGTTTTCTGACAGTCGTTCCAGAATCATTTGGCTATGGCCTCCCCGACCATACGTTCCATCCACATAAACCCCATCGGGTTTGATTTGCAGTGCATCGACAGCCTCCTGCAACAACACGGTTTGATGAGCATGCGCATTCACAGGTTTTACAGTGATAACGATTCCAGCTCGTCTGACAGTCCTTCATCCGTCACCGTCTCATCCAGCCACTCGTCACGACGCGCGTTCCAGGTTTGTTCATCCCAGACCTCGAACTTGTTTCCCTGGCCGAGCAAAATGACCCGTTTTTCCAGGTTGACCAGTTCGCGCAGGGCGGGCGGCAGTAAAATGCGTCCATGGGAATCCAGATCCACTTCCGAAGCATGACCCAGTAGCAACCTTTTCAATCTCGCCGCCTGTTTGTTCAGGCTGGGCAGGCGTACCAGTTTGCGTTCGATGTCTTCCCATTCCGTTACGGGATAAATCAGCAGGCAGGGGTCACTCATGTCGAGAGTTACCACTAACTGACCCTCGCCCTGAGTTTGCAAACGATCTCGATACTTGGTTGGGACAGCCATTCGTCCCTTGGCGTCGAGATTAAGAATCGTGACACCTCTAAACACGCATTATCCCCTTGAGGCAGTTTTGCCATCTTCTCCCACTATTTCCCACTTCGTAACACTATAGGTGTCGAACTGGCAAAGTGTCAAGCGAAACAGCCCACAAAACAGACGAATACTTGCTTATGTGTCAGTAACTTAGCGAACAGCTGGTTAATAAATAGTCAATATTTCACTGACTTTTAATGTTTAAATATCCATCAAAATCAGCAAGTTAGAGAGTGATCTTAAAGCAAAGTTTCAGGAAATTGTGATCATTTATTGATCATTTGGGAGTAAGAAAAGAGAAAGTCGGCCGATAAGCCGGGTTCTGTCGTGGACAATCATTCATCTGGGCCCGTGATCACTCACGGGCTCAAGCAGCCTACCCAGGTGCAGCGCGGGCCACGCCATTGCACCTCTATTTGGCCTTGCTCCGGATGGGGTTTACCCTGCCGCTGATGTTACCACCAGCGCGGTGCGCTCTTACCACACCATTTCACCCTTACCCGCCGCAAGTGCAGCAGGCGGTATATTTTCTGTGGCACTTTCCATCGGCTCACGCCGTCCAGGAGTTACCTGGCATCCCGCCCTGTGGAGCCCGGACTTTCCTCTGTGAAACTAAGTGAAACACAGCGATTGCCTGGCCGACTTTCCTGTTCAGTTTACCTTAGTCGCGGCGGGATTGCTGAAGTTCCAGTGCCCTGGCGTAAAGACGGTTTTTACTCAAACCACTAATCTGACTCGCCAGCTGAGCGGCCTCTTTTACGTGCAGCTTCGTCAGTAATGCAGTAAGCAACTGGTCAACATCGATTTCTATTGTTTCCGTTGACTCATTGCTGGCACAGCCGGCCACGAGGATCACACTCTCGCCCTTTTGCTGTTCCGGATTTTGCTTCACCCAGTCACACAGTTCCTCAAGGCTTGCGCGCCGAACAGTCTCGTATAACTTGGTTAACTCTCGCGCCAGGACCGCCATTCGATCAGCACCAAATACTGACAGCATGGATTCGAGGCTTTCGATCAGACGATGTGGGGCTTCATAAAAAACCATCGTACGCGGCTCTTTTGCCAGGGTCTGCAGATGTGACAGTCGGGCGGCGGCTTTACTGGGCAAAAACCCCTCAAAAACAAACCGATCCGTGGCTAATCCACCCGTCGAAAGTGCGGTGATGAGCGCACTCGGTCCGGGAATCGGAACCACTCGAATGCCATGCTCGTGGGCCAGGCTGACGAGATGATAACCGGGGTCACTTATCAAAGGCGTTCCGGCATCACTGATCGCGGCAATGCTGGTACCCGCCTGCAGCTTTTTGATTAATTCGTCGGCCTGTTCACGTTCATTGTGCTCATGCAGTGCCATCATGCGCGTTTTAATCGCATAATGGCCAAGCAATTTCTGGCTGTTGCGGGTATCCTCGGCCACAATCAGATCGACGTCCTGCAGGACATCGAGCGCCCGTTGGCTGATATCCGCCAGATTTCCAATGGGTGTCGCCACAATGTAAAGCACACCCGCTGAGTCAGACACGTTATAATCCTTTCGTTGAAGTTAAGGAAACTGTATTAGTATGAAATTAGGAAAATTACTCATTATCAGCAGCTTGCTGGTATTCAGCGGTTGTACCACACTTCAAAAAGCAACAGAAGGCCTGAGCACCGAAGATCCCGAACTGTTATTCAAGGCGGGCCAGCATACTGAAGCCGCACGTATTTTTATTCAGCAGGCGGAACAAAGCAGCGGTTCATTGCAGACCTATAACCGGCTTCGCGCCGCAGCCGCCCTGGCCCGGGCCGATCAGATTTCTCAGGCCAAGCAGTTATTGAATCAGACACCCTATGATCCACGTGACCCTTTTATTAATAACATTGCCCGTTTAACCCACGCCAATATCGCTATTGCCGAACGGCGGCCCGATGAGGTGCAGATCATTTTGACCAAACCGCTGGGTGAGAGCATGACGGCGGTTTACCAGTCGGAATTTCATAAACTGCGCGCCGATGCTTATACGCTATCCGGCAATCATCTTGAAACAGCACGTGAACTGGTACAACGTGAACGCTATCTGGTTGATTCAGCCATTATACGTTCCAATCAGGAACAGATCTGGGCCGCACTGGCCAGCATGAACGAGCGTTCACTACAGCAACTGCGCACTGCACCACCACCGGACACACTGAGCGGCTGGATGGAACTGGTACAAATTTCGAAAGTTTATCAACTCAGTCCGGTGCGGCTAAAAGAACAACTATTCCTGTGGCAGGAAAAATACCCGGGCCATCCGGTGTCACCGGATATTCTTACCGCGTTATCAGAACGTAAAGCCGAAGATGTTGCCTACCCGGATCGCGTTGCGCTGCTGTTACCGCTGAGTGGTAAGTTTGCCCGTGCCGGTGAAGCCTTACGCGATGGTTTCCTGGCCGCCTATTACACACGCAGACCAAACCAGCAACAGACAATTCGCATTTATGATGTGGGTGATGACGAAAAGTCGGCTTCCGAAGTTTATCGAAAAGCCATTGAACAGGGAGCCGAGTTTGTCGTGGGACCATTAACCAAGGAAGGCATTCAGCAGCTTATCACCGTTGAAGATCTTTCCGTCCCGATGCTGGCACTCAATTATCTGCCTGAACAGGATACGCTAAGAAGCAACCTGTATCAGTTTGGCCTGTCACCGGAAGAAGAGGCACGCCAGGTTGCCGAACGTACCTGGCTGGATGGACACGTTAATGCAGCTGTCCTGGTTCCCGCCGGACCGTGGGGTGAACGGATTTATGACGCTTTCAAGACACGCTGGGAAATGATGGGTGGCCGAATTGTCGAGAAACAGACTTATGAACCGGTTAAAACTGATTTCTCTCAGCCCATTAAAATGTTACTCAATATCGATGACAGTCAGCGACGCTATCGTCGCGTATCAAACATATTGAAACGGGACATTAAATATACATCACGCCGCAGACAGGATATCGATTTTATTTTCATGGCGGCCTATCCAAGACAGGCGCGACAGATTCGGCCGCAACTGAAGTTCTACCATGCAACGGATGTTCCGGTGTATGCGACTTCTCATGTCTACACCGGCATCCTTAATCAGGAACGCGATCGCGATATGGATGGACTCGTGTTTGGTGATATGCCATGGGTACTGGCAGAGAGTACGGCACATCGAGGTATTCGTGCAGAAATCGAAAGCCAGATCTCCGATGCCGGTAATGCTTTGCAACGTCTGTATGCTCTGGGCATCGATGCATTCAATATCATTGGTGCCCTGCACACACTGCGCACCTATCCATACGAGCGTTTTGACGGTGAAACCGGTAGCCTTAGCCTGGATAACCAGCTTCGAGTGCGCCGCCAGCTGACCTGGGTAAAATTTCGCAGTGGCCGTCCGGTCGCGGTCGAACAGGGCAATTTATAGGATTCAACACGAATTGGGCGCAACCCAGCGAAGTGGGCAGCATGCTGAACAACTGGCCTGTGATTATCTGCAGCAACAGGGCCTGATACTGATCACCCGTAATTTTCGATCTCGTAGCGGTGAAATCGATTTGATTATGCGCCAGCAAGACACTATTGTATTTGTTGAAGTACGTTTTCGAAAAGCTGGTGCCCTGGTTGATGGCACACAAAGTATCAGTTATCAAAAACAAACCAGACTAATCAGAACGGCGCAGTACTATCTTCAAAAGGAACGTATCGGTGACATGGTACCCGCCAGAATTGATGTCGTATCCGTCACCAACAGCAATAATAGTTATCAGTTTGAATGGCTGATTAATGCCATCGAAGCAGGATAGGATCAAGAGTAATGAGCGAACTGGACGCAATCGAAAAAATCTTTTCAGACAGTATCGAAACCAAACAACGCGCCATGTCGGTAATGGCAGCCCCGATTGCCAAAGCCGTGGACGTGATGATTGAATCATTGACCCGTGGCAACAAGGTATTGAGTTGCGGCAACGGTGGTTCTGCGGCTGATGCACAGCACATTTCATCTGAACTGCTGAACCGGTTCTGTCATGATCGACCCAGCCTGCCCGCCATGGCATTAACCACCGACAGTTCAACCATGACATCAATTGCCAACGATTACAGTTATGAACAGGTGTTTTCTCGCCAGATTAGTTCACTGGGTCAGGCTGGCGACATTCTACTGGCCATTTCCACCAGCGGTAATTCCGGGAATATTTGTCACGCCATCGAAATGGCCCACGAGAAACATATGATCGTTGTTGCGTTTACAGGTCGGGATGGTGGTCGTATGGCTGATCTGTTAAATGATCAGGATGTTGAATTGCGTGTTCCATCGGATGTCACCGCACGCATACAGGAAGTCCACTTACTTCTGATCCATGCCCTCTGTACCCGCATCGATGACCGCATGTTTGGTGTTTAAATTCGGTTTAGCTTCGGAAAAGCGTTGCTGTGGTAACTTTGAAATAATTTCCTGCGCGGAATGTTCCACAATGGTTCTGAAAGAGACGCTGCTCTCGGACACCGTATTATAAGCATATTCCATTTCATGTGACGCCTCCCAAACGATCCTGCCCTCTTCCGTATCCCATATCTGCATGAACAGTCGAATATTGGCGTGCTTGGTATCCACCAATCGTAAACCCAGCATACCAAACCGACCACGTGAGCCCTGTTCGAATTCCGCCAGTTTCAACTGTGCCACGTATCTGGAATCGGTCAGTTCACCAATCTGTCTGAGCACGTTATGTTTGAAAATACCGGTATGTCGGTAATGATGATACATGTGCAAATAGTCACTTGTGAGTCCGGCCTTGTTCACCATGCTCAGTGTCTGCGGTAGCGAAACCTGACGGATATCCGGTCGTAAGTCCGCCAGCACCTGCGTGAAGATAAAAGCCAGTGCCTGTTTGTCTTCTTCCTGACCCGTAATGGTTGACGGCGTCAGGATGGCCATGCCCTGTTGCTGCAACACAGAAGCATACAGATCATGATCCCGATATGCGGACGTGGAATGAATATAGGGGCCGGTACATCCCGCTGATAAACCCACAACGAGAATGATTATGGCTAACCTGCAGCACTGGGTCATGTTAATCAGACGTAAACTGGGCATATCAGAAATCCACCATATTGGCCGGGCCTGTAGTGGTTATCGACAACCTGAAACGTCCTCTTGACCACATACTATTAAATAAATTAATGGTTTTAATAGAATTAAAAAATATCAGGAAAATCTGAAATATTGAGCGATTTTGATAAGTTGCGCTTAATTTCACAGAATAAGTAGTGTCATTCAGGCATAATAATTAATAATAAGACCAGAAAACTGGTCAGAAACAATAATACAGATTTTTCGGGGAAGGGACCATGACGTGGATTCGTCATATCACAGCGCAATTCAGTCCGACTTACCTGCGCCCACGGGTGCTGGCCAGGGCTGTGCATCACATCATTCCCGTTGAAAAACGGCCACATCCACACCGATCATCAGAACGTCGCTGTGGCGTGGATCGTCGCCAGGCCAGCCAGTCTGTCATGCTGGATACGCGTAACCCATATGCACGGCGATCCGGTCGACGTGTGTCAGATGCTAAAACCGGGCAAAGTATCGACGTCTACGTGTGACCAGTAGATTTGCGTAGCTGCGCAAGCGTATCACGGTATAGATCAGTGTCGGTTCTGCTGAAGCAACAGGCAATAACGCGGTCAAACGCCTTTTCATTTTCAAGCATTACGGTCAGCGCAACTCGACAGGCCTGATCCTTTGGATAGCCATACACGCCCGTGCTGATTCCCGGAAAAGCGATACTATGCACGTCATGCTGGTGTGCGAGAGCAAATGATTGTCGGTAACAACTTTCCAGCAACGCTGCCTCACCATGATTGCCACCATGCCAGACCGGTCCGACAGTATGAATCACGTATTTTGCTTTCAAATCAAA
Source organism: uncultured Gammaproteobacteria bacterium (assembly GCA_937967995.1). Classification (GTDB taxonomy): domain Bacteria; phylum Pseudomonadota; class Gammaproteobacteria; order UBA6429; family Thiohalophilaceae; genus CALBTB01. Next base: position 45,008 of record CALBTB010000006.1, on the reverse strand, counting down.
ACCCGGCGTCAGTTTTGCTTCACCGGTATGACAACCATTTAAATGGCGGCAGGCTTCAAGAAGTTTCGACCCGGCTGCCCGATGAATCGCACCGTCCACGCCACCCCCGCCCAGCAGGCTCTGGTTTGCGGCATTGACGATCGCATCGACCTGGAGTTGTGTGATGTCTGATTGAATAATTTCAATCATGACGCGGCGGCGTTATTTGACGACGCGAAGTTTGGGTTTGTCTGGTTTGGGTGGTTCAGGCTCGGTATCCTCGACATCATTGAATACCATTCCCTGTCCGTTTTCCTTGGCATAGATAGCAAGTACGGATTTGGTCGGCAGTGAGACGTCCATCGGCCGACCGGAGAAACGTGCATTAAACTCAACGGCCTCATTGTTGAGGACCAGGTTGTTGACGGCGCGAGGCGCAATATTCAGAACAATTTTCCCGTTCTCAACATACTGGCGCGGGACCTGGACATCATCATTACTGGCATCCACCAATAAATAAGGTGTCAGTTCATTGTCCACGATCCATTCATAGATCGCCCGTAACAGATAGGGTTGACTCGGCGTCAGCTCCATAGCGCAATCCCGTTGAGTGATTCCCTTTAATAATCTTAGCGCTTTACAGGGGGGAACGCATTTCTTTTTCGGTTTCTGTCAGGCTCTGGCGAAATCCGTCACGTGCAAACAGGCTGTCTGCATATTTATTCATCGGTTTGGCGGCGTTTGGCAATTCGATACCAAGTGCCGGCAGGCGCCATAAAAGGGGACCGATTGTACAATCGATAAGACTGAGCTCATCACTCATGAAAAACGGTTTGGAGTCAAAAATCGGCACAGCGCTCAACAGGCTTTCACGCAACTCCTTGCGTGCCGCATCATCGTTATTTTTTAATATCTTGTCCATCAGGCTGTACCAGTCACGTTCAATGCGATGCAACATCAGACGATTACGGCCGCGTGACACAGGATCAACCGGCATTAACGGTGGATGGGGAAACCGCTCATCGAGGTACTCCATAATCACCTGATGATCATAAAGAACCAGATCACGATCCACCAGGGTCGGTACTTCACCATAAGGGTTCAGGTCATGCAGGTCTTCCGGAATTTCGGTTTCGCTGACCGGCTGGATTTCAAAATTAATGCCTTTTTCTGCCAGTACAATTCGCACAGCATGACAGCGGGCACAGTCATCCGATGAAAACAGTGTCATTGCCAGACGACGATTGGTCACTTGCGCCATACTTGTACTACCTCGTTAAAAATATGAAGGGGGCGATGACAGCGCCCCCGGTAAAAAATTTGCACTGCTGAAAAAAGTTAATGGATGTCTTTCCAGTATTCTTTCTTGAGCAAATAGGCCAGGAAGAAGAACAGGATCAGGAAAAACATCACGTAAATTCCAATCCGCTGGCGTTCGAGCTTGATTGGCTCACCCATATAGACCAGGAAATTGACCAGGTCATTCATGGCCTGTTTGAATTCGGCATCCGTCATGCTGCCTTCAGTCACTTTTTCAAAACTGATGTGTTCGACTTCATGACCGTTGCTGTCCTTTTCTTTGGTGACAACTTTCTTCTTCATTCCTTCCAGTTCCCACATGACGTGTGGCATACCGACACTTGGGAATTTGGCGTTGTTCACACCAAACGGACGACTCTCATCGACATAAAACGTCGTCAGGTATGTATAAAGCCAGTCTGCACCGCGCGCCCGTGCCACCACCGTCAGGTCCGGCACTTCCGTACCAAAAAAGACCTTGGCGTCTTTTTTGGTCATGGCCACAGTCATCAGGTCGCCAATTTTCTTTGGTTCGCCACTGTCCAGTTTGTCGAAGTTAGAAACAAACATCATGTTGTTCTCAACCTGTTCGTCGGTCAGTCCAAGATCCTTGCCCATCCGGCTGTAGCGCATATAAGCCGCTGAATGGCAACTCAGGCAGTAATTGACGAACAGCTTGGCGCCACGACGCAGGGACTGTTCATTTTCCAGGTTGATATCCGCGGACTCGTTTGGGTAACCACCACCCGCCGCCATGCTCATGGCCGGCGTACATAACAGTAACAATGCAATCAGTTTATTTTTCATTTGGATGTCACCCTGTCTGGTACTTGTTTCACGGTATCCGCTTTGACATATGCCGGTATGATCAGCAGGTAAATGGTGTAGACCAGTGTTACCACAGAGACAATCAGCTTGAGTGTTGCACTGACTTCATCATTCATCCACCAGTATGCAATCAGGCCGATCGTCAGTATCGAATACAGCGCAACCAGAGGCGCACGCCACCCGGTCGCGGTTATTTCGTGACGACTATAAAACGGCATGTACAGGAAATAACCGAAGTAAATGACTGTTGCACACTGCGCAATCATGGTTCTTTCCGCTGTGGCTGAAATAACGCCGAAGTAACCCAGCAAGATAAAGCTGATGACAAAGGTCGCCAGCGCGACACGAATATATGTGCCCTTGTAGCGGAAAGATTTGACCGGGCTTTTATCCAGCCAGGGCAGGAAAAACAGCACGACAATGGCCGCACCCATCACCAGTACACCCGGGAACTGTGAACCCAGCATCGGTGGTACTGCACGTAACATCGCGTAGAACGGTGTGAAGTACCATACCGGTGCAATATGTTCCGGTGTTTTCAGCGGGTTGGCCGGTTCAAAGTTTGGTGATTCAATAAACAGGCTTAACGTATCCGTCACCTGCATGGTCGGATTAAAAAACATCACCGCAAAGAATCCAATCATGAACACGACTACACCGAGAATATCTTTCACCGTGTAGTACGGATGAAATGGAATACCATCCAGAGGAATACCATCGGCACCCTTGTTCTTCTTGATTTCCACACCGTCCGGGTTGTTCGAGCCCACTTCATGTAATGCCATGATGTGTGCAGCGACCAGCATGATAAGCACCAGCGGTACGGCAATCACGTGGAATGCAAAAAAGCGATTCAGGGTGGCATCAGAAATGACGTAGTCACCACGAATCCACTCAGACAGTGGTTCACCAATACCAAACGGAATGGCGGCAAACAGGTTCACAATCACCTGTGCACCCCAGTAGGACATCTGACCCCACGGTAACAGATAGCCAAAGAAGGCTTCGGCCATTAACGCCAGGTAGATGAAGACACCGAAGATCCAGATCAGCTCACGCGGTTTGCGGTAAGAACCATAAATCAGACCGCGGTACATATGCAGGTACACCACGATGAAAAACGCCGAGGCACCGGTGGAATGCATATAGCGTACAAACCAGCCCCACGGTACATCGCGCATGATGTATTCGACAGAGGCAAAGGCCAGTTCAGCATCCGGCTTATAGTGAATCGTCAGGAAAATGCCACTGACTATCTGAATCACCAGCACCAGCAGTGCCAGCGAGCCAAAGAAATACCAGAAGTTAAAATTCTTCGGCGCATAATATTCTGACAGATGTTCTTTCCACAGTTTGGTCAGTGGAAAGCGATCGTCAACCCAACCCAATAATGCCATTGCTTTACTCGTCATTATGCGGCCCCTGCTGAATCATCACCGACCAGAATGGTGGTGTCGTTTATAAACTGATATTTAGGAATCGGCAGATTGGTCGGTGCCGGTGCGCCGGCATAAACGCGTCCTGCCAGATCAAAACGTGAACCGTGGCAGGGGCAGTAGAAACCACCTAACCAGCCGGCATCCGGCTCTACATCAGGTCGATACTGTGGTGAGCAACCAAGGTGCGTGCAGATACCCTCGACGACGAGGATATTCTTGCGATCCTCGCGGGAACGAGCCTTGTTCTGCGCATATTCTGGCTGAATGGAACCTTCTGATTTGGGATCTTGTAATCTTCCATCCAGTTTACCGAGATCAGCTAAATTCTGTTCCGTACGATAGACGACCCAGACCGGCTTTTTACGAAATTCGACAATCAGTCGCTCACCGGGCTGAAGTTTACTGATATCCACTTCCACCGGGGCACCGGCGGCTTCGGCGCGGGCACTGGGATTCATGGAACTGATAAAAGGTACAGCGACTCCAACTGCGCCGACGGCACCGGCCGCCGAAGTCAGAGCAACCAGGAAGCGGCGCTTACTGGTGTCCACAGCATCATTGCTCATGCGTTCGTTCTCCGCGTATTAAAAAAACGCGACCACTAAAGTCGCGAATTTTTGTTCACTCTTTTGAATTGGGAATGTCAGATCGTTACCAAAATTGCCTGACCAAAACGGGGGCATAGTTTGGACTAACGACTCGATCAGGTCAAGTAATAGTTGGAAAACAGGCGAATTATCAAACAGTTATACTGGGTTATTAATATCGACAAAATGGTGTTCCAAACCGAAGTGATCGGCAAGGTGACGACCCAGCGCCTGTGCACCGTATCGCTCGGTGGCATGATGGCCGGCTGAAAAATAGTGCATCCCGGTTTCACGTGCGACATGGACGGTCTGCTCGGAAATCTCACCACTCAGGTAGGCATCCACACCCAGCGCCAGCGCCTGTTCGATATAGCCCTGCGCTGCGCCGGTGCACCACGCAATACGATTGATCTTTGTGCTATCACCCGCAATATGCAGTGGTGCCCGATCCAGTTTCGCCGTGAGATGGGATGACAGTTCCTCCGCGTTCATGGCTTGCTGAAGCCGGCCATATAATCCGATGGGAGGATTACCCTGCCCGAACTGCCCTTCCACCACAAATCCCAGTTGCTCGGCTAACTGGGCGTTATTACCAAATACGGGGTGGGCATCCAGCGGCAGGTGATACGCCAGCAGGCTGATATTGGCGTCGAGCAGGCTGCGAATGCGCTCACGTTTCATGCCGACCAGGCTGGCATTCTCGCCTTTCCAGAAATAGCCATGATGGACCAGAATCAGCTGGGCCTGCTTCTGCCGAGCCGCATCGATAAGGGCCTGGCAGGCCGTTACACCGCTAACAATGGTTCGTACATCGCCCGCACCTTCGACCTGCAGGCCATTGGGGCAATAATCCTGAAATCGGTAGGTTTCCAGCAGGTCGTCAGTATAGGCAACAATTTCAAATAATTTAGCCATGCACGTCTTTCCGCCATCGGTTATGCTAATCAGCTCGTAAACAGTTTAACCCGTTGCCCCATGCGTATCAGTAAAAACATCACCTTCATTTTTCAGTTCATCACCGTCGGTCTGGCGCTGGCGTTTATCATTCTGTATCTGTACCCGTCACTGAATAACACGCCAGCCAAGGTCGTGGAAGTAACGGAAAGCCCCGACAGCCGTCCGGTCATCGAGGCAGGCAGCGGACCGGTGTCGTATGCCGACTCGGTAAAAAAAGCAGCGCCGGCCATCGTCAACATCTATGCCACCAAGATCATCACCGAACGGCGTGTGCCGTTTTTTGATGACCCGATTTTTCGACATTTCTTTGGTGACGATAACAGCTTCACTCGTCAGCGACGTGAGCCCAGCCTGGGTTCCGGCGTGATCGTCAGTCCGCAGGGTTACGTACTGACCAACAATCATGTCATCGATCGGGCCGGTGAAATCGCCATCGCGCTGGCCGATGGTCGCACGACGAATGCCACCCTGGTTGGCGCTGATCCGGAATCCGATCTCGCCGTACTCAAAATTGATTTAAACGAATTACCCACCATCACTATCGGTCGCTCGGATAATTTGCAGGTCGGCGACGTGGTACTGGCCATCGGCAACCCGTTTGGTGTCGGCCAGACGGTTACGTCCGGTATTGTCAGTGGTCTCGGCCGCAACAGCCTGGGCATCAACACGTTTGAAAACTTTATTCAAACTGATGCCGCCATTAATCCGGGTAACTCCGGTGGTGCTTTGATCAATGCCTATGGCGAACTCATTGGTATTAACACCGCCATCTTCAGTCAAAGCGGAGGTTCACAGGGGATAGGGTTTGCGATTCCGGTTAACCTGGCCAAGGATGTACTGAAACAGATTATTGAAAATGGTCGCGTCATTCGCGGCTGGCTGGGTGTCAAGATTCAGGACATCACACCCAAACTCGCGGAGTCGTTTGGTCTGAAATCCACTGACGGTGTTGTGATTGCCAATATCGTTGTGAATGGTCCGGCCGACAAGGCAGGACTTGATCGCGGTGATGTGATTACGCATATCAATGACAAGGTCGTGCGGGATTTTCGCGAAACCCTGGATCAGATCAGTACGCACAAACCGGGCGAAAAAGTTTTATTGTCGATTGTTCGCGAAGGTAAAAAGATGCAGGTCGAAGCCATGATTGCGGAACGGCCGCAAAACGGTAATTAGTTGCCTGAAACATCTTTCCAGTAAGCAATAAACAGTGCAATCACTTCCACTTAATCCCGCTCGGCTTCCCTGCCTCGCGGGAATCGGTTCCGGGCGGCTTTGTCCTTCCCTGGACCGCCGCCCTTCAACGACGTTTCAGTGATTGCACTGTTTCTTTGAGCTCCAGCTAGTTACAGTAAAACCTGCATCTTTATGAAGCGTCGTTAATGGCGCACGTGCCATGGACGGCTAAAGTGTGCCATTAACGATGCGCAGCTGTCAGGGAAGACAGCTGCGCTTAAGCGGAATAAAGTGCAGGTTTTACAACGAATGTATTATCTTAATCGTTAGACGTTTGCGAGCACATTTTTCAGCGCCGCAACAAACTGCCGGTTTTCCTGCTCTGTCCCCACTGTCACTCGCAAGCAATCAGTTAACGGACTGTCCGGCCTGTTGAGGTTTTTAATCAGGATCTGCTGCTGTTTCAGCGCATCGAAAATCATATCCGCCTTACCCGCTGGCGTACGGAACAGAATAAAATTGGCGGCACTGGGAAAGACCTTCAGTTCACTGCATTGATTTAATTCATTAAACAGCGTCTCCCTGTCCTGTTTAATTTGGCCGGTCTGTTTGTTTAATGCATCAACATGATCCAGAGCAAATATGGCACTGGCCTGCGTCAGTACATTAATGTTGTATGGCAAACGCACCTTGTCGAACTCATTCACCAGCTCCGGTGCCCCGGCGAGATAACCCAGCCGTAAACCAGCCAGTCCCATCTTTGACACCGTACGCATCACCAGCAGGTTGTCGTACTGGTTTAACCTGTTCATAAATGTGTGTTCGGTAAACGCATAATAGGCTTCGTCCAGCACCACGATCGCATCCGTGGCCTCGATCACCTCGACAATGGCCTGTTCATCAAACAGATTGCCGGTCGGGTTGTTGGGATAGGCAAAGAAAATAACCGCCGGGTCATGTTGTTTGATGGCGGCAAGCATGGCGGTTTTATCGAGTTCAAAATTCTCATCCAGTGCTACACCCACATAGGGCATATCGAGAAAGGTCGCGATCATGTTGTACATGACAAAACCCGGTTCGAGCGACATCACTACCCGGTCCCTGCCGCCCACTGCCATCAGGATCATCTGGATCAATTCATCGGAACCATTGCCCAGCAAAATGGCGGCCTGTTCGGGAATAGAAAAACAATCACGTATGCGTTGTGTCAGTTGCGGTGCAGACGGTTCGGGATAGCGGTTTAATTCCACCTGCCTGATCACCTCCAGCCACTGGCCGATCATTTCATCTGACCAGTGATACGGATTCTCCATGGCATCGAGTTTCACGAAGCCACTGGCGTCCGGTACATGGTACGCGGAAAGCCGGCTTATCTCCGGACGGATCCAGGCTGTCGGTTTCTTTTTCATTCTTTATTATTTATTGATGCGGTATTCGGCTGACTGCGCATGCGCTGTCAGACCTTCACCACGTGCTAACGTTGATGCGGTTTTACCCAGCTCAGACGCACCACTGGCCGAACACATGATCAGACTGGAACGTTTCTGAAAGTCATAAACGCCCAGTGGCGAACTGAATCGTGCCGTGCGTGATGTCGGTAACACGTGATTCGGGCCAGCACAGTAATCACCGATGGCTTCCGCCGTGTAACGTCCCATAAAGATCGCACCGGCGTGTTTAATTTTTCTGGCCCAGTCATCCGGATCATCAATGGATAATTCCAGGTGTTCAGGCGCAATAAAGTTTGCCACCTCAATCGCTTCATCCATGTTTTTTACTTTAATGATGGCACCGCGATCGTTTAATGATTTGCTGATGATGTCGGCACGTTCCATATTCGCCACCAGCTTTTGCATGCTCTGCTGCACTTTATCAATGAACGTGGCATCCGGTGTGACCAGGATCGACTGTGCATCTTCATCATGTTCCGCCTGTGAAAACAGATCCATGGCGATCCAGTCCGGATCGGTTTTACCGTCACAGACAACCAGTATTTCCGATGGACCGGCAATCATGTCAATACCGACTTTACCGAACACCATGGATTTAGCCGTTGCTACGTAAATATTTCCAGGCCCGACAATTTTATCGACGGCAGGAACGGTTTGTGTGCCATAGGCCAGCGCCGCGATGGCCTGCGCCCCACCAATCGTAAATACTTTGGTAACACCTGCAATTTTTGCCGCCGCCAGTACCAGGTCATTGACCACACCATCGGGCGTGGGTACGACCATGATTATGTCCTGCACACCGGCCACCTGTGCCGGGATGGCGTTCATTAAAACGGATGACGGATAGGCTGCCTTGCCACCGGGCACATAGATACCGACCCGATCAAGTGGTGTCACCTGTTGCCCCAGTAACGTGCCGTCGCTTTCGGTATAAGACCAGCTTTCGCTTTTTTGACGCTGATGATAATCACGTACACGATTCGCGGCCGTTTGCAGGGCCGCCAGTTTATTCTTGTCGATGCTGTCGACTGCCGCCTGCAGACGTGACTCATCAATCACCAGTTCAGAAATGTCTTTGGCGTTCATGCGATCGAAACGATTGGTGAACTCCAGCAGTGCACTGTCACCCTCACGTCGAATACGGGCAATGACATCCTTAACAACCGACACAACGTTATCGTCTGACACCCCTTCCCACGCCAGCAAGGCATCCAGTTGTGTCCAGAAGTCCGCCTGGCTGGAATCAAGTTGTTTGATGTTCAGTGTCGACATGTTATTTCACAGCGGTCGCTAATTTATCGATCAATGACTGAATCGCTGCGTGTTTCATTTTCAGCGACGCCTTGTTCACGACCAGTCGTGAACTGATGTCCATCATGTGTTCAAGCGGTTCCAGCCCGTTTGCCTTGAGCGTATTACCGGTATCCACCAGGTCAACTATATAGTCCGCCAGCCCGACAATCGGTGCCAGTTCCATGGACCCGTACAGCTTGATAATTTCGACCTGCTTGCCCTGTTGCGCATAATACTGCCGGGCACTGTTGACATACTTGGTCGCGATACGTAACCGGCCCTGTGGAGTTGGCTGTCCCTTGATACCGGCGACCATCATCTTGCAACGCGCGATATTCAGATCCAGCGGTTCATACAAACCGTCGCCACCATGTTCAAGCAGCACGTCCTTACCGGCAACGCCCACATCGGCCGCACCGAATTGCACGTAAGTTGGTACATCAGTGGCACGGATGATCACCAGTTTAACCTCATCACGATTGGTGTCGAGAATCAGTTTACGACTGGTTTCCGGATCATCTTTGGGTTCAATCCCCGCCGCTTTGAGCAATGGCAGGGTCTCTTTAAAGATGCGTCCTTTCGACAGTGCGATTGTGATTTGTTTACTCATGTTAAACCGGCATTATCTGGCTGGCACACGACGAATCTGTGCACCCAGTTGTTGCAGTTTTTCTTCGATACATTCATAACCACGATCGATATGATAAATACGATCCACAATGGTATCCCCTTCTGCGACCAGACCGGCCAGTACCAGACTCGCTGAAGCACGCAGATCAGTTGCCATTACTGGTGCCGATGTCAGTTTATCAACACCATTACAGACGACTGTATTTCCGTTCAGTGACAGGTCCGCACCCATACGCTGTAATTCCTGAATATGCATAAAACGGTTTTCAAACACGGTTTCCGTGATGGTGCCGGTACCTTGTGCGATGGCATTAAGGGCACAAAACTGTGCCTGCATATCCGTGGGAAACGCCGGATACGGTGCCGTGCGTATATCCACTGCCTCGGGTTTTTTACCGTGCATATCGAGGCTGATCCAGTCATCACCGGTTTCGATATCCGCCCCGGCTTCCTTCAGCTTTGACAGTATCGCATCACAGTGTTTAGGTGAAGTGTCTTTGAGCTTGACCTTGCCGCCACTGATCGCTGCGGCAACCAGGTAAGTGCCGGTTTCAATACGGTCCGGCAACACACAGTATTGCGTACCATGTAATGCCTCCACCCCGTCGATCACGATGGTGTCGGTACCGGCGCCACTGACCCTGGCGCCCATGGCGTTGAGGCAATTGGCCAGATCGACCACTTCCGGTTCGCGCGCCGCGTTTTCGATAATGGTCTGACCTTCAGCAAGCGTCGCCGCCATCATCAGGTTTTCCGTTCCGGTCACCGTCACCAGGTCCAGCACCAGCTTGGCACCCTTGAGTCGTTTGGCCTTCGCCCTGATGTAACCCTGTTCGACGGAAATCTCCGCGCCCATGGCCTCGAGTCCGTGTATATGCAGGTTGACCGGTCGGGAGCCAATCGCACAGCCACCCGGCAGTGACACTTCGGCCTGTCCGTGACGGGCCAGCAATGGCCCCAGCACCAGAATGGAGGCACGCATGGTTTTAACCAGCTCATATGGTGCCGAGAAATTTGAAATCGTCGAGGCGTCCACCTCGATACTCATCTTTTCCCCCATGGTGATGGACACACCCATGCGCCCCAGCAATTCCATCGTGGTCGTGATGTCGTTGAGATGAGGGATGTTACAGATAGTGACCGGTTCGTTGGCAAGCAAAGTCGAGACAATGATTGGCAACGCCGCGTTTTTCGCGCCTGAAACGCGAATTTCGCCCTGTAAAGGCTGGCCGCCGGTTATGATTAATCGGTCCATTACAATCTTACGCTTAAAAACATGATTAAGATGAAATCTGCAGTTTACTGGCTTTGGCCCATTCTGCAGGCGTGTAGGTCTTGATGGACAGTGCATGCAATTCGCCACTGGTAATTTTGTCATTAACCGTGGCGTATACCAGTTGTTGTTGCTTGACCAGGCTTTTACCGTCAAATATGTCGCCGACAACAACGGCGTCAAAATGGCTACCGTCCCCTTTGACGGTGACTTCACAATCCGGTAAACCGGCCTGAATAAGGCGTTTCACTTCTTCTGGGTCCATATGCTGATCCGTTACTGAGTTAAATCTTGAAGAGTCGGCTATTTTAACCAAAGGAGCGGCCGTACCGCACGGCTTTTTACGGTTCCTTCAGGCCTCGATGGGCAGGATGCGGTCCAGTTCACTGACCCGGGCAATCTGCACGAGCTGATCCGGCAAATGCCGGAACCGCAGTGTGACCTTGTGGCGCCGGGCGAGCCGGAGCCAGTCGACAAGCAGCGCCAGTCCGGCGCTGTCAGCACGGGTGACACCAGACAGATCGACACTGACATCACCCTGCAGGCCGGCAAACATGGACTGCGTCTCCCGCGCCACCGGTGGCACGGTCTGCATGTTCAGCTCGCCACTGAGGCTGTACTGATTATCTGATATGCGTTTGAATTCCGGTGTCATGTTTTAGTCAGAATCTTTTTGCTTGCTGCTGTCATCACCTTCCATGAAGCGTGACACAAACTGGGCAATGAGTTTTTCCAGCACCAGGGAGCCCTGCGTCAATTTGATGTGCGAACCCTGTTTCAGAAACTGTGGCGAACAATCCAGCCCCTTGAGATCCGGCTCACGCCCTTCCAGTTCCGCCTGCAGCTTTTCCTCATCACATGGATTGGAGGCGGAACCCGGTAGCAGGCCGACATATTTTTCACCGAGCAGTCCGGCGGTATAAATATTGGCGGAAGTGCCGGCCGGAATCTGGTTATATCGGCTTTCGATTTGCATCGTGACAACGGCTTTGTAAGTACTATTGTCAAATTTGATATCCGTTACCCGGCCTAATGTAACACCTGCCATGGTCACCGGCGAACGGACTTTCAACCCACTCGCATCTTCAAAAGTGGCCGCGATCTCAAAACCATCGTCATCCGTATAGGCACTCAGATTGCTGACTTTCATGGCCAGCATAAACAGGGCGGCAAACCCGGCCACCACGAATAGTCCGACCCAAATCTCAGCCGTGCGTGAAGTCATCATGATCAAGACTCTCCAAACATTAACGCTGTCAAAATAAAATCCAGCCCAAGAACGGCCAGTGATGAGTGCACCACCGTGCGCGTTGTTGCACGGCTGACACCTTCAGAAGTCGGTACGGCATCGTAACCTTCAAATACGGCAATCCAGGTTACCACCACACCAAACGCAATACTTTTGATGACACCATTCATGATGTCCTCATGGTAATCGACACTGGCCTGCATCTGTGACCAGTAGGCGCCTTCATCCACGCCCAGTAAACCGACACCAACAAAATACCCACCCAGTACACCGACGGCACTGAAAATCGCCGCCAGTAATGGCATGGAAATGAATCCGGCCAGAAATCGCGGTGACAGCACACGACGCACCGGGTCCACCGCCATCATCTCCATCGCCGACAGTTGTTCGGTGGCTTTCATCAGGCCGATTTCCGCGGTCAGCGCCGAACCGGCGCGCCCGGCAAATAGTAACGCCGTGACGACCGGCCCCAGTTCCCGAACCAGTGACAGCGCAACAACAACCCCCAGCGATTCTTCAGCACCAAAATCCACCAGGGTGTTGTAGCCCTGTAAGCCGAGTACCATGCCGACAAACAGACCCGACACGACAATGATCAACAGCGACAACACACCGACCGAATAGACTTGCTGTACCAGTAATCCCAGGCGCGGTAATAAACTGTAAATGCCAATTAAAATCTGACTGAAAAGAATATGCGCGCGCCCGGTACGCTGAAAAAAGTCCAGCCCGGAACGCCCAAGATGTTGAATCGCCTGTAACATGTGTCAGTTCACCGTCCGTTTACACCATTGAGTAAATCCGACAGGTAATCTTCAGCCTGATAATGAAAAGGTACCGGGCCATCCGGTAATCCCTTCAGAAACTGTTGCGCCCATTCAGACTCTGACTCTGCCAGGTCATCAGCCGATCCATGCGCAACGACTTTACCATTCGACAACAGGTAAATATGGTCGGCAATACTGCTCGCTTCGGCAATGTCATGTGACACGATAATACTGGTGAGTCCCAGCGCATCATTTAATTCGCGAATCAATCTGACCAGTACGCCCATGGAAATGGGATCCTGTCCCGTGAACGGCTCATCGTACAGCATGATCATCGGATCCAGTGCAATCGCGCGTGCTAACGCGACGCGTCTGGCCATACCACCGGATAACTCACTGGGCATTAGGTCACGTGCACCGCGTAATCCCACTGCGTGTAACTTCATCAACACCAGATCACGAATCATGTCTTCAGTGAGATCCGTATGTTCGCGTAATGGAAAAGCGACGTTGTCAAAGACATTCATATCCGTGAGCAAGGCGCCGTTCTGAAACAGCATGCCCATTCTTTTGCGTAACGTATACAGCGCCGAATGCCCCAGTTTATTGACGCGTTGTCCATCGATTTCGATGCTGCCCCGGGCAGGATGCAGCTGACCACCGATGAGGCGTAATAATGTGGTTTTACCGGTACCGCTGGGCCCCATAATGGCCGTGACCTTGCCGCGCTCTATATCGATATCGACGCCATCAAAGATCTTGCGTGAACCGCGCGAGAAATGCAGGTCACGTACTTTCAGCAAAACTGGATCGGAATTCGTCATAGTGGTTTGTTATTCTACTAAAGCAGGTCCAGAATAATACCTGCATTCTCCAGTAATTGTATATCCGGTGGATCACCATCAATCACTAATGACAGAGATTTTTGTGGTCCACTGTAAGCCAGCATGGTTTCAATTATGCGACGTAATTCCCGGTTGTCCTGCATTTGACTCAACCGCGTCATCGCCACCCGCCCGTATTCGAGCCAGTCACGATGACTTTCCTGCCCGTCCCAGCACAGGCCAAAGCGCTTTTTACCAAGCAACTCAGACAGGGCTTCAATCAGTCGCAGCGCATCTGCAGTCATTAAATCAGCGGTATCAAAGACCAGACTGGCCTGCTGGCTCAATTCTTTATATATATCAAACTGCGCATCATTCGGGTATTCAGCCGGTCTGATTAAAATGGCCAGAACGCGTTCCGACAACAATCCGATCGCCTGTCTTGCCACCGGCTGCTGTTCCGCCATCTGCGGCCACTCACATATAAATAACGGAGAATCGTCTGTGTCTTCGAGCCATTGCTCAACTGTCTGTTCACCCTGTTGCCAGTATTCCGCCGGTATCACCACCAGCGGGTATTCATTACCGTAGTAGGCAAGTTGCCAGTCATTCGGCAGATCATCAGGATAAAACACCTGCGACCATTCAGGGTACTGCCAGCCATACGTCCCAATCAGGATGATGTGTTCGCTCAAAATGACTCCGAATAAGCTTTGCGTATTGCAGATGGATTATACTTACGTTCGTGTGCCTGCCTAGGGTGAATAAGCATATTACGCTGAAATGAACTGTGACTGAATGAGTGAAAGATGAGGCTTCATATCGCATGGGTGATGTAGTACGCTTCAAAAAGCCAAAAATGAAAGACCGGCATAAAGGCAAAACTTTATGCCGAAGCGGTTTTCATAAATGGAAGGTTGATAAGTCTGTCCCGTTTGATGTCAAACAGGGCAAACTGTTAACCCACTATCGCTGCAAGCGATGTGGCAAAACCAAGTCAACAAGAGAATAACGATAAATGTCCAGGATGCTGTTTCTGCCAAAATTACTGGCTGTCATTACCCTGTTAACACTGTCGGTCGGCTGCGCCACAGTCAGCGCGCCGGATGAACGCGATCCCTGGGAATCCTTTAATCGTTCCGTGCATGGCTTTAATGACACTTTTGATCGCGCCATTGCCCGCCCGGTGGCCGAGGCTTATCAGGCCATTACACCGGACTTTATCGAAACCGGCATCGCCAATTTTTTCAGTAATCTCGGTGACGTTGTCGTCATCATCAATGACCTGCTGCAATTCAAATTTACCCAGGCTGCTCAGGACCTGAGCCGGCTTGTCATGAATACGACGTTTGGTGTGTTTGGCCTGTTTGACGTAGCGACACACATGGAGCTGCCCAAACACAACGAAGACTTTGGCCAGACACTGGCTGTCTGGGGCGTGGGTGACGGGGCTTACCTGGTCCTGCCCTTTCTTGGACCCAGCACGGTTCGCGATACAACCGGTCTTATCGTCGACAGCAATTTCCTGGATCCGGTGCTGTACATCGAAGACGATGAAGCACGCTGGTCTTTGATCGCACTGCGCGCTGTGGATCGGCGAGCCAGCCTGCTGGAGGCGACGCGTATTATGGAAAAATCGGGCATCGACCCCTATGTTTTTATGCGTAATGCCTACTTTCAGTTACGTGAAAACCAGATCCATGATGGCAACCCACCCAACAAGGCCAAGATCAGTGCCCCTACCCAGGAAGACCTGGATCTGGAAAAAGAGCTGGAAAAAGAACTCCAGCTCGACACACCCTGATACGCCACGATGGAAATCCTGATCGCGGTTCTGAAAATTATCGGAGGATTCATTGTCCTCGTCTGGGGCGCGGATCGGTTTGTATACGGCGCCGCCGCCACCGCCTACAACCTGGGAGTTTCGACGCTGGTTATCGGATTGACCGTGGTCGGGTTTGGAACATCGGCACCGGAAATCCTGGTCTCCATTATGGCAGCGCTGGAGGGAAGCCCGGGTATCGCCGTGGGTAATGCGCTGGGTTCTAATATCACCAATATCGGCATGGTGCTGGGCGCGACCGCGCTGGTCTATCCCCTGGCCGTCAGCTCAGCCGTCCTGAAACGGGAATTTCCCATTATGCTGGCCATGATGGGACTGGGCCTGCTGCTACTCTGGGATCGCACCCTCAGCCGTCTGGATGGCATGATTCTGATGGCCGCACTGGCCATGTTACTGATCTGGCTGGTGTATATCGGTCGACAAAAGCCAAAAAAGGACGCCATGACCAGTGAATTTGAGGACGAAATACCACACATTCCACTCAAAGCCGCGTTGCTCTGGACCTTTCTCGGCCTGGTTCTGCTGCTGATCAGCTCACGGGTACTGGTCAGTGGTGCCGTCACGCTGGCCGGTGCCTTTGGTGTCAGCGATCTGGTCATTGGCCTGACGATCATTGCCATCGGTACCAGCCTTCCCGAGCTGGCCGCCTCCGTCATGAGTGCCATCAAGAAAGAACCGGATATTGCGATAGGTAATATCGTCGGATCCAACATGTTCAACTTGCTGGCCGTATTGGGCATTCCAGGCATCCTTGCCCCCATCGGTCTGGAAGCAGAAGTCCTGAGTCGTGACTATGCAGCGATGCTGATCCTGACTGCCATGTTATTTGTGTTTGCCTATGGTTTTCGTCAGCCGGGCCGTATCAATCGTGTTGAAGGTGGTGTGCTGCTGACTGGCTATCTGGCCTACATGACGATACTCTATTTCACCGCCGGTACCGATTTTTAATCTGTTTACAAACTTATGGACAAAACCAGGGTCAGCCAGCTCGCGCAAGCCGTTATCGAAACGGAACTGGAAGCTATAGAGCAGCTTCGGCAACGTATTGATGACGCCTTCGTGCAGGCAGTGGAAACCATGCTGCACTGCGAAGGCCGGATTGTGGTGCTGGGGATGGGCAAGTCCGGCCATATTGGCCATAAAATCGCCGCTACCCTAGCCAGCACCGGCAGCCCGGCATTTTTTGTCCATCCGGGCGAAGCCAGCCATGGCGATCTCGGCATGATCACCGGCAAGGACGTCGTGCTGGCGATTTCCAATTCCGGCGAGACCGATGAAATTCTGACCATTTTACCCATCATCAAACGACTCAAGGTGCCGCTCGTTGCCATGACGGGCAACAGTCAGTCCCGTCTGGCCAAAGAAGCGGATTTCCACCTGGATGTCAGCGTCGAAAAAGAGGCCTGCCCACTGGGTCTGGCTCCGACTGCCAGCACCACCGCAACACTGGTCATGGGCGACGCCCTGGCCATCGCCCTGCTTGAATCACGCGGATTTACACAGGAGGACTTCGCCCTGTCACACCCGGGCGGCCGGCTTGGTAAACGTCTGCTGCTGCATGTCAGTGACATCATGCAAAAAGGTGATGACATACCACATGTCCAGTCTGATACCCCGCTGACCGACGCACTGGTGGAAATGAGTCGCAAAAGTCTCGGTATGACGATCGTGGTGGATGAAGAAAATCGTCTGCAGGGCATATTTACCGATGGTGATATTCGGCGCCTGCTGGATCATGGCCCAATCGATATTCGCACGCTGACAATGACCGACGTGATGAAAAGTGGTTGCCAGTCGATTCGTGAAAACAAACTCGCTGCCGAGGCACTCCAAATCATGGAATCGCGCCGCATCAACGCCTTGCCGGTCGTGGACAATGACAACCGTGTGATTGGCGCGCTTAATATGCACAGCCTGTTACGGGCCGGCGTCGTCTAACCCAAACTAACGAGATTACCATGCAGGATATTCTGGACATTGCGAAACACATCAAACTGGTTGTTTTTGACGTAGATGGTGTGCTGACAGACGGTGGCCTTATCTTTGGCGATGATGGTGAAGAGTACAAGGCCTTTTATTCGCGCGATGGCCTGGGTATGAAACTTTTGCAACGTACCGGCGTCGAAATCGGTGTCATCACAGCACGGACCTCAAACGTCGTTGTTCATCGCATGGAAAACCTGGGCATAAAGCATTTTTACCAGGGACGCCTCGATAAAATCGCCGCTTACGAAGAAATGATTTCACATCTGAACATCGAACCGGAATTTACCGCCTATGTCGGCGATGACGTGGTCGATCTGCCGGTCATGAAACGGGTCGGTCTGGCCATAGCCGTGCAGGATGCGCACCCGTTTGTAAAAAAACATGCGCACTGGATTACCAACCATAATGGCGGCAAAGGTGCTGCACGAGATGTCTGCGAACTGATAATGGAAGCACAGGACACGCTAGATAAACAACTCAACTCATTTCTGTAAATGAGCAAATTTCGCTACATCCTGGTCCTGCTGCTCGTTCTCCTTTTGACAATATTTACACGCTGGCTGTTAACTTCCGTCGAGCAACCAGTAGCGCCAGGTAAACCGGAAGAACGTCATGATCCGGATTATTTCATCAGTGACTTTAGTGTCACGGTATATGATGACAAAGGCAGCCCGGCTTATCGGGTCAAGGCCGAACATCTCGATCATTACCCGGATGTCGATATCCTCAAAATAAAGCAATTACAGGTTGAGTACCTGGAAAAAACGGCACAGGAATGGATAGCGCTGGCTGACCAGGGTACGGCCTATCAGAATATCGAAGTGCTGGACCTGAAGGATAATGTGAAGGTGATGCGCAATACACAGCAACTGGATAAGATGCTCACCCTGTACGCAGATCAGTTACGTATTGACTTTCTCAAACGTCAGGCGACGACTGACAGCAAGGTGAAGATTGTCGGTAAAAACAGTAAAATAGAATCGATCGGCATGCGGGTTGATCTCGACAGGGGCATACTGATACTGACAAATCGCGCTCGGGGCGAATATGTACCACAATAAATTCAGCGGATACATTCTCGGTTTCGTACTGTTACAGGCTGCCAGTGTTGTCCACGCCTTAGAAAGCGACCGGGATCAACCCATCAGAATCGATGCCGACAGTGTTGAAATTAATGAGCGCACCGAAACCAGTTACTATACCGGCAACGTCCGTCTCGTTCAGGGCAGCCTGAAAATATCCGCTGACGAGGTCATTGTTTATCTCAAGCAAGGTGACCTGCAGGAAATTGTTATCAAGGGAAGCCCGGCACAACTGGAACAGATTCCGGATAACCGCACGGAAGTCGTCAAATCACGCGCACGACATATGCAATACTTTGCCAATCGCCAGACGCTGTTTCTCAAACAGGATGCTGAGGTCATGCAGGGAGGTAACCTGTTTCGTGGTGACAATATCGAATATGACACCCTCACCAGCACGGTTCGGGCCAAAAAAGATGCCGGCAGTAAATCGCGTGTTCACACTATCATTCAGCCGGGTGACAAACAGGATGCCCCGACACCATGAGTACTCTTGCAGCCCAGTCACTGGCCAAACAATATAAAAAGCGGGTCGTGGTCAAAAACGTGTCCTTCCACATCAATAGTGGCGAGGTCGTTGGCCTGCTTGGCCCCAATGGTGCCGGCAAGACTACCTCCTTTTATATGGTCGTCGGCCTGGTCGATGCAGATCACGGACATGTGTACCTGGACGACCGGGAGCTGACGACCCTGCCGATGCACAGCCGCGCGCGAATGGGGATCGGTTACCTGCCCCAGGAAGCATCGGTGTTTCGCAAACTGAGCGTCGCCGACAACATCCTCGCCATATTACAGACTCGTGACGACCTGACCCCCGGACAGCAACAAAACACCATGGAAGAGCTGCTCGAAGAGCTGCACATCACGCATATTCGCCATAATATCGGGATCAGCCTGTCCGGCGGCGAGCGGCGCCGCGTCGAAATTGCCCGGGCACTGGCCACAGAACCCCGTTTTATCCTTCTTGATGAACCATTTGCCGGGGTCGACCCTATATCAGTACTGGATATTCAATCCATTATCCAGCATCTTAAGGAACGGGACATCGGTGTACTAATAACCGACCATAATGTTCGGGAAACCTTGAAGATCTGCGATCGGGCTTACATCATTAATGAAGGCGAAGTGATTGCACAGGGTGAACCTCAGGCCCTACTTGCCGATAAACAGGTGAGAAAGGTCTATCTCGGAGAACAATTCCAGCTCTAAAATCAAGGCTGTTTGACAAATGAAATCTGGTCTAGAATTACACTATAGCCGGCTGTAGGTAAACGCCGGCTTTATAGTCTGAATAAAATATGAAACAAGCACTCCAATTACGTCTTGGTCAACACCTCACCATGACACCCCAGCTGCAGCAGGCAATCAAGCTGCTACAGCTCTCTACACTTGAACTTCAGCAGGAAATTCAGGATGCCCTGGAATCCAACCTGATGCTGGAAGTGGCCGAAGAAAACGAATCACCGAACAGTAATGAAACCCCCGCAGCTGAGTCGGAAAACACGGTTGATAGCAGCGAACTGAGCGGCTCCCAGACCGAAAACCTGCCCGACGATTTGCCCGTCGACAGTGCCTGGGATGATGTCTATGAAAATATCCAGACCGCCCCTTCTTCAGGTACTTATCAGGAATCGGACCGCGAATATGAAGTCACCGACAGCAGCGGTGAAAGCCTGCACGACCATTTACGCTGGCAGATGCAATTGACTCCGTTCTCCGACAACGATCTGCTGATTGCCGAAGCCATCATCGACTCGGTGAATGATGACGGCTTTCTTGAGACTACCACGGAAGATATTCATGCCAGTATTCCGGAAGAACTGGAAATCGAGCTTGATGAAGTCGAAGCGGTACTGCACCGCATCCAGAATTTCGATCCACCGGGTGTCGCTGCCCGTGATCTGCGCGAAAGCCTGCTGCTACAGCTGAAACAACTTGTCGCCGATTCAGACGACAAAGCGATTGCGATTGAACTGATAGACAAACACTTTGACCTGCTGGCCAACCGCGACTATGCCCAGTTGATGCGCCGCCTTAATGTCGACGAGGAAGCACTCAAGTCCATTGTGCAAACCATTCAGTCACTCAATCCCAGGCCGGGCAGCCAGATTACCAGCAGCAAACCGGAATACATCGTGCCCGATGTCATTGTCAGAAAAGTGAAAGGTCGCTGGCGCGTCGAACTGAATCCGGATGCCGCACCCAAATTACGCATTAACTCGCATTACGCCAGTCTGGTGAAGCAGGTAAATAATTCCGCTGACACCAATTACCTGAAAAATCACCTGCAGGAAGCACGCTGGTTCATAAAAAGCCTCAACAGCCGTAACGAAACCTTGTTGAAAGTGGCAACCTGCATCGTGGAACGACAACGCGGCTTCCTGGAATATGGTGAAGAAGCAATGAAAGCACTGGTACTGCACGACATCGCAGAAGCTGTTGATATGCATGAATCCACAATCTCCCGCGTCACGACCAAGAAATACATGCACACGCCGCGGGGCATCTACGAACTGAAATACTTTTTCTCGAGTCACGTTTCCACATCCGATGGTGGCGAGTGTTCAGCTACAGCAATCCGCGCACTTATCAAGAAGCTGGTCGCTGCTGAGAATCCGGCCAAACCACTGAGTGACAGTAAAATTGCCAATGTGCTGTCAGACCAGGGAATCAATGTAGCCAGGCGGACAGTTGCAAAATACCGTGAAGCACTGGCTATTCCACCTTCGAATGAAAGAAAACGACTCGCATGACCAAACCGAAACAAGGAGCACGATATGCAATTAAATGTAACCGGACATCACGTTGAACTCACCGATTCCATGCAGAATTATGTTGAAAGCAAGATGGAAAAACTTGAACGCCATTTTGATCATGTAACGAATGTCCATGTCATTTTGAGTGTGGAAAAACAACGACAGAAAGCGGAAGCAACTTTACATATCAGCGGTGCTGATGTTTATGCGGATGCCACTGACGAAGACATGTATGCAGCCATCGATGCCCTGATTGACAAGCTCGATCGTCAGGTCAAGAAACACAAGGAAAAACTCACCGATCATCATCGTAGTGAGGGCCGTGCCCAGAAACAACCTATCGGTTAACCTGTCAGGGGAAAATTGCAACACCTATGGACCTTAATCAACTCATTACACCTGAGCGTATCGCCTTTAATCTTGACGCACAGAGCAAGAAACGGGCACTTGAATACCTCAGTGAACTGATCTCTGAAGACGACGACAAGATTTCGTCAATCGATGTTTTTGACAGCCTGCTGGCGCGTGAACGACTGGGCGGTACCGGTGTTGGTTATGGTGTCGCGATTCCGCATGGCAGGCTGAAAAATACCGAACACACTATCGGTGCCTTCATTCGACTCAAGGAAGGTATCGATTTTGATTCTGCCGACAGGCAACCCGTCGACCTGATTTTTGCACTCCTCGTCCCCGAGGAATCCACCGAAGAGCATCTGCGTGTCCTTGCCACACTGGCATCGATGTTTAATGATGACAAATTCAGGGAAAAATTACGTGACGCTGACTCTATCGCCAGCATCTACCAGACCCTGACGAACTGGCAAACTCCCAACTGACTACATGCCGCAAACCCTCGCACACGGTGAACTGCTCAGGATATCAGGAATCGGTGTGTATATTTGCGGCCCGGCCGGTATCGGCAAAAGCAGTATCGCACTGGAACTGGTGGATCGGGGTCATCAGCTGGTTGCAGATGATGTCGTCCACTTTGAGTCCGATCAAAAACGCGTAACCGGGTTATGCCCGGATAGTCTGAGAGGCTATATCGGGTTGCGTGATACCGGCATGCTCGACATTTCCCGCCTGTACGGACCGAATGCCCTGTGTCATTCCTGTCCGCTGGAGCTTGTCATCGCCCTGAACGAACCCGTTGCACACAGTCCCCGGCTTGATGTGATTCACGCCAAAACCACCATCCTAAATGTCAGCTTTCCGCAAATTAATATAAATGTCATAAAATACAGAAATATTGCATTAGTTATCGAAACTGCCGTAAAAAATTATATACTCTACAGGCAAGGCCTGGACGCCAACCGGCAATTCGAACAAAAACAACAACACAAAAGTTAACAACTTGATATGAAACTGATCATCGTCAGCGGCCTGTCCGGCTCGGGAAAATCCATTGCCCTGCAGGCACTCGAAGACATGGGTTTTAATTGTATCGACAATTTACCCATCGGGCTGCTGCATGCGCTCGCAATCCAGATTACCCATGCCGCCGATCCTATTTCCAGGCACTTTGCTGTGGGTATTGATGCGCGCAATCTGGCACCGGACCTGGAAACATTCCCTGATTTACTCGAATCACTGAAGGCACTGAAACTGGAAACCCAGGTCATATATCTGGCCGCGGATGAAGAAACGCTGATTAAACGCTTCAGTGAGACGCGCCGTAAACATCCGCTAAGCTCTGAACAGACCCCGCTTAGCGAAGCTATCTCGCGTGAACGCAAATACCTGACTCCGGTTTCATCCAGCGCCGACCTGACACTCGATACCAGTCATACCAATGTCCACCAGTTGCGCGATCTGATTCGTCAATGTGTCGAAGTAGATAATAAACCGGGTATGTCAATTCTCATCGAATCGTTTGGTTTCAAACATGGTTTACCGAATGATGCCAACTTCGTCTTCGATGTCCGTTGTATTACCAATCCGCACTGGGTTCCGGAACTACGCAGTGTCACCGGTCTCGATAAGGCCGTGATCGATTATCTGGAATCACACGATGATGTGATTCGCATGTATGATGGCATACGCCAGTTTCTTGATAACTGGATTCCCTGCTTTGAAAAAGAAAACCGTAGTTACATGACCATCGCGATTGGGTGCACCGGTGGATATCATCGCTCAGTATACCTGTCTGAGAGACTGGGCAAATATTTGCGCGATCTGGGTAAAAGTGTTGTCGTTCGCCATCGGGAGCTGTCATGAGTGCAGGATTGTTACTGATCACACACGGCGATATCGGCAAGTCTGTATATGAGACGGCCGTCGCTGTCATCGGCAGCAGTCCGCTACGCACTGAAATTATTTCGGTGGAATTCAACCAGGGTCCGGATCAGATTGTTCAGCAACTTCATGATGTAATAAAGCAGCTTGACACAGGTGACGGTGTATTAATCCTGACCGACATGTATGGTGCCACACCGAGCAATGTTGCCTGCCGCATAAGTGACATGAATATCTCAATTGTGGCCGGTCTCAACCTGCCAATGCTGATCCGTGTCATGAACTACCCGACATTGTCTCTGGCTGAGCTGGTCGAAAAAGCGATCAGCGGTGGCCAGGAAGGAATCATTTACTGCCGTTTAGCCAGGGAAAAACATGTTGCGCAAGGAAGTTGAAATCATCAATAAACTGGGCATGCACGCACGCGCTGCCGCAAAGTTCATTACATTAGCACAAACATTCAGCTCTGATATTAAAATCGAGAAACAGGGCCAGATTGTAAACGGGAAAAGCATCATGGGAGTCATGATGCTGGCCGCCGCGAAGGGAACCACGATCACACTGGTGATAGACGGAGAAGATGAAGAACAGGCCATGCAATCGCTGATAGAACTCATCAACAACCGGTTTGACGAAGACGAGTAACTAAACAGACAATAATGACGCTGACTTTACAAGGTACAGGAGTCTCAAATGGTGTCGCCATCGGCCCGGTTCATATCGTGCAGCGCGACAGCCTGGAAATTCTCGAGTATGTGCTTCCTGCCAGCGCCATTGATGATGAAATAGAACGATTCACCCGTGCCGTTGAGACCGTCAAACAGGAACTGCGGCGCGTCAAAGACAATATTCCACCCTCAACCCGTTCGGATATTCGCGCCTTTATCGACACGCATTTGTTAATGCTGGAGGACTCGACACTCTCCCGCGTACCGGTAGAAATCATTCGCAGTACTTATTGCAATGCGGAATGGGCCCTCAAACTGCAACGCGATGCTGTCGTCAAGGTCTTTGATGAAATGGATGACGCATATTTGCGTACCCGGCGCGATGATATCGATCATGTCGTATCCAGTATTCAGCGCGTGCTACTGAACAGTCCGATTTATCACCATGTTGATCACATCCAGGAACAACCGCTCAGCGGCCATATTATCGTCGCAGACGATCTGTCCCCGGCCGATACAGTACTGATGCAACATCAGGGTATCGCCGGCTTTATCACTGAGAGCGGCGGCCCAACATCACATACCGCCATTCTGGCTCGCAGCCTGGATATTCCCGCTATTGTCGGCGTACATCACGCACGGCAACTACTTGAAGATCGCGAAACGATCATTATCGATGGTCAACATGGCATAGTCCTGGCAAATCCGGTAACGGAGTTTTTACGACACTATCAGCTCAAGAAACGTGAAGCCGTATTTCTGCGTGAGGCGCATGAACAGAACCGGGATATACCGGCAGTTACCCGTGACGGCATCAACGTTCGACTCGAGGCCAATATCGAATTACCGGAGGATATCGAGTCCATGTTAAGTATGGGTGCCGAAGGCGTCGGCCTGTATCGCACCGAGTACCTGTTCATGAACCGGGAAACACTGCCAACTGAAGAAGAACAGTTTGAAACCTATCGGGAAGTCGTGCAACAACTGGGCAGTCGCACCCTGACCATTCGCACACTCGACCTGGGTGCGGATAAACAGGTCGATGGTGGCCGGGAGAATACTGCATCTGTAGTCAATCCGGCGCTCGGTCTGCGCGCAATTCGACTATGCCTGCAGGATCCGACCCTGTTTATTCCGCAGTTACGCGCCATTTTACGCGCTTCAGCTTACGGCAAACTGCAAATTATGTTACCCATGATTTCAAATCCGCAGGAAATTATTCAGACATTACGTAAAATCGATACGATTCGACATGAACTGTCGCGGGATAAAATCCCCTTTGATCCCTCTATACCTGTCGGTGGCATGATCGAAATTCCGGCCGCTGCGATCAATGCCTGTATGCTTTGTGAATATCTCGATTTTATTTCAATCGGTACCAATGATCTGATTCAGTATACGCTGGCGGTCGATCGGGTCGATGATGAAGTCAATTATCTTTACGATCCATTACATCCGGCAGTCCTGCGCCTAATTGATATCACAATCAAGGCAGCCAACGACGCCGGTATACCGGTAACAATGTGTGGTGAAATGGCCGGTGATGCCGTTTATACACGCCTGTTACTCGGTATGGGACTGAGAAAATTCAGCATGCATCCGAATGCCCTGCCGGATGTCAAGCGCGTGATTCTGGAATCGGACACAACCAGTCTGCAACCCAGGGTTCAGTCCCTGCTGGCATGCCAGTCACACACTGATTATCAGCAATTGATCGATCAATTCACTCAGATTCAGTGATCCCGCGACGGTCGTCGCATTTATTTTCCCGCCCTGCTAAACTTGCCACGAGCCTGGTGGAGTGATGGTATGAATAACGAAGTCGTCAACGAAGAAGAACAAAAGGAAGTCAACATCCTCGCCGAGTTCACCGATGCCGTCAGCAATGGCGATACTGCGCGCATCGAATCAACTTTTGAAGAACTGGTTCCGGCGGAAATTTCCCACCTGCTGGAATCCCTTCCCGTCGACCAACGTGAATTTGTCTGGCCACTTGTTCCAAGCGAGCACGAAGGTGAGGTGCTATTACACCTTAATGACGAGGCACGTGGTGCCATCATCGACAAGATGGAACCGGACGCGCTGGTTGCCGCTACCGAATCTCTCGACACGGATGACCTGGCTGACCTGTTGCCTGAAATGCCGCAGAGCGTCATTCAGGAATTACTGCTTACCATGGAATACCAGGACCGGGAACGTTTACGTTCGGTGCTGGCCTATCCCGAAGACACCGCCGGCGGTCTCATGGACCTGGATACGGTCATGGTGCGGGCAGATATTACACTGGATGTGGTATTTCGTTTTCTGCGCCGGCGCGGCGAACTCCCGGCAACGACGGACAGCCTGTTCGTGGTCGATCGGGATGGCGTGTTCCAGGGTATCCTGACGTTTAATGAATTACTGACACACGATACCGATACCACCGTACATGACATTATGAAACATGATGTTGAAGGTATTCCGGCCACCATGCCGGCCATCGAGGTGGCCAACCTGTTTGAACGCCGCGACCTGGTCACCGCGGCGGTTGTCGATGAGAACAATAAACTACTGGGCCGGGTTACCATCGATGACGTGGTTGACGTTATACGTGACAGCGCAGATCACTCGTTTATGAGTATGGCCGGTCTGAATGAAGAAGAAGATCTGTTTGCACCGGTGATGAAAAGTACCCGGCGACGCGCATTGTGGCTGGGCGTTAACCTGATCACCGCCATCATCGCTTCCTGGGTTATTCGCCAGTTTGACACGACCATCGATCAACTGGTGGCACTGGCCGTATTAATGCCGATTGTCGCCAGCATGGGTGGCATTGCCGGCAGCCAGACCCTGACGCTGGTCATTCGCGCCATGGCGCTCGGACAGATTACCAGTGCCAACGCACGGCGTCTGTTGATGAAGGAATTTGGCGTCGGTATATGGAATGGCCTGGTGTGGGCCCTGGTGGTCGCCATTGTCGCGGCGATCTGGTACGGCAGCGCAGGACTGAGTATCGTGATCGGAGTCGCTATCGTTGCCAACCTTATTGTGGCGGCCGTTGCCGGTGCCATGATTCCCCTGCTACTGAAACGGATCAATGCGGATCCGGCACTGTCCGGTAGCGTGGTGTTAACCACGGTCACCGATGTGGTCGGTTTCTTCGTGTTCCTTGGTCTGGCAACGATCTTTTTGCTCTAATTTCCCGCCACGGTCATTTTCTCAATCAGCCAGGAACCGGTACACAGGCTGCTGCGGGTGTCCACATCATTCCCCACCGCGACAAGTTGCTGATACATGGTTGCCAGGTTGCTGGCCAGTGTAAATTCCTCGACCGGATACTGTATCTCGCCGTTTTCCACCCAGAAACCCGTCGCGCCGCGTGAATAGTCACCGGTCACGATATTCACGCCCTGCCCCATGACTTCGGTAATCAGCAGGCCGGTATTCATCTGTTTGAGTAATCCCGCCAGATCCAGTCCGTCGTCCTGAATAAACAGGTTATGTACACCACCGGCGTTACCGGTCGGTTCAAGCTCAAGTCGCCGCGCCGCATAACTGTCCAGGACATAACTTTGCAGCACGCCGTCTGAAACAAGCGCATGTTTGCGATTCTGCACACCCTCGCTGTCGAACGGTGCACTACCAATTGCTCCGGGCAGATGGGGTCGTTCCTCGATATTGATTCGCTGCGGAAAAACCTGCTCCCCCAGTTTTTTCACCATGAATGAGGCATTACGGTAAAGCGGACCACCACTCACCGCCCGGACGAAATGGCCCAGTAATCCTCGTGCCACTTCAGCATGAAAAACCACCGGATGTTTGCCGGTCTTGATGCGCCGTGCACCCAGTCGTGCAATCACGCGTTGCCCTGCTTTCTCACCGATAGATATAAAATCTTCCAGCTGATCCGCATTTCGCGCCAGGCTATACCAGTAATCCCTTTCCATTCGCTCATCCTGGCTGGCAATGACTGTGCATCCCTTACTGTGTCGCGAAGATGCATAATGACCCAGGAAACCATGACTGTTTCCGTATACACGGTAGCCACTGTGGTTAGTCACATAGGCACCCTCGGAATTGGTAATCCGTTTGTCATAATCCATGGCCGCCTTTTCGCCCTGTCTGGCCATATCAATCGCTTCATCGGGTGTCAGTGCCCACGGATGATACAGTTCAAGATCAGGGTACGTTTTTGCCAGATATTTTGCTTCAACCAGACCGGCATAACGATCTTCTTCGGTATATTTCGCAATATCCATTGCCGCCTGGACGGTTTCTTCCAGTGCCTGCTGAGCAAAATCGGTAGTGCTTGCTGAACCTTTGCGTTGTCCCAGATAGACGGTAATCCCCAGACTCTTGTCTCGATTGTGTTCGATGGTTTCCACTTCACCCAGCCGAACAGTAACAGACAGACCTTCTTCTACACTCAGGCCGGCATCACAGTCGGTCGCGCCTTTTTGCTTTGCAATTCGAATTAATGTCTCCACAATCTCACACAGTTGTGAATTGTCGAACTGACTGGCAGCGGATTGAACAGGTACAGTGGATGTCGTCATGCGCTGGTTCCACCGACAGTTAATTGATCAACACGCAAGGTAGGCTGGCCAACACCGACCGGTACACTCTGGCCTTCCTTGCCACACACACCGACACCGGTATCCAGTGCCATGTCATTGCCGACCATACTGACCAGCTTCATGGCCTCCGGTCCGTTACCAATCAGTGTCGCCCCTTTCACCGGATAGGTCACTTTGCCATTTTCAATCATGTAAGCTTCGCTGGCGGAAAACACAAACTTGCCGGAAGTGATATCCACCTGCCCGCCACCAAAATTAACTGCATAAATTCCTTTATCCACTGACGCTATAATTTCCTGCGGATCGTAGTCGCCATTGGCGAGGTATGTATTGGTCATGCGCGGCATCGGCAAATGCGCATAGGATTCTCGCCGGCCATTACCGGTCGGTGCCATGTTCATTAATGTGGCATTGTGTTTGTCCTGCATATAACCTTTCAGAATGCCATTTTCAATCAGCACGTTTTCCTGTGTCTGCACACCTTCATCGTCCACCGTCAGGGAACCGCGCCGACTCGCCATCGCCCCGTTATCAATGACCGTACAATGTTTTGAGGCGACCTGCTGACCGATGCGACCGGAGAAAACCGAACTGCCCTTGCGATTAAAATCCCCTTCCAGTCCGTGTCCCACGGCTTCATGCAACAACACGCCGGGCCAGCCCGGCCCCAGTACGACGGGCATGGTACCCGCCGGTGCATCACGCGCTTCAAGATTCACCAGTGCCTGGCGCACGGCTTCACGGGCAAAATCCAGATGCTTTTTTTCATCAACAAAATACTGATAGCTGACTCGCCCGCCACCGCCGGCACTGCCCTGTTCACGCCGACCCTGTTGCTCGGCAATCACACTGACATTCATTCTGACCAGCGGACGCACATCCGCGCTTAAGGTACCGTCGTTTGCCGTCACCAGAATGACTTCGTGAACACCGGCCAGTGAAACAATCACCTGTGAAACACGTGGATCCTGTTTGCGCGCTTCCTGATCGGCTTCGCGCAACAGGGCGATTTTCTGTTCCGATGTCAGCACAGACAGTGGATCATCTGGAGTATAAAGTGGTGTCACGGATTGTTGTTGCCAGGCGGCCATGCGTCCTGACTGGCCATGCTGCGCGATGGCCCGCGCCGCTTCTGCTGCGGAAGTCAACGCAGGCAGGATAATTTCATCAGAGTAAGCAAAACCGGTTTTTTCGCCGCTCACTGCCCGCACACCGACACCCTGCTCGATGTTGTGTGAACCTTCCTTGACGATACCGTCTTCCAGCACCCAGGACTCATGCCGACTGCTTTGAAAATACAGGTCCGCATAATCCACGTCATGCCCCATGATCCTGTCGATCACCTGCTGAAGTTTATTTTCATCCAGCTCAGCCGGTGTTAATAAGGCCTGTCGTGCAATAATCAGGTTCTGTTCACTCATTCAGACTTTCCACATTGAAATCGTTGATGCTTCAGGACTGGAAACGTTTCTCTTAAAGTTGCCAGGCGTTGTCGATCCAGTTCGGCAACCACGAATCCGCTGCCGGCGTTCATTCGGGACTGAATTTCGCCCCATGGATTCACTATCATACTATTTCCATAGGTTTCCCTGCCACTCACGTGATATCCACCCTGATTAGAGGCCATGATGTAAGACAGGTTTTCCACCGCCCTGGCACGTAACAGGATTTCCCAGTGCGCCCGGCCGGTTGTCGCCGTGAATGCGGAAGGAATGACAAAAATTTCCACACCCTGATTCACCATATTGCGAAACATTTCCGGAAACCGCAAATCGTAACAGACCGCCAGCCCGACACGACCAAACGGTGAATCGAACCAGGCAAGTTCATGTCCGGCCGCAATGGTTTCGGATTCAAGATACGTTTCACCGGATTCCGTTAATCGCACATCAAACAAGTGGGCTTTGTCGTAGCGGACAACCGGCTTGCCTGTCGCATCATAAACCAGGCAACTGGCGTAAACCCGCTGTGGATCCTGCGATTTAATGGGTACGGTGCCGGCCACGATCCAGAGATTCAGTTCGCTGGCCAGCTCGCTGACAAAATTCTGAATCGGACCATCTCCATGCGACTCGGCGATGGCGAGTTTGTCTGTTTCCTGATTACCCATGCAGGCGAAATTTTCCGGTAACACCACCAGCCCGGCGCCGGCCAGTGCACATTCCCGGGCCAGACGTTTGACTTCCTGTAAATTACTTTCAACGACAGGCCCGGAAGCCAGTTGGATAACAGCGACTTTCATAGACTATCTGACTACTCAGGTAACGATACGTTCTGACGTATTTGAATTTCCAGTTGATCGACCCTGGCGGAGCCCGGACTCAGCTCGATTTTGTTTGATGCGACACCAAGTGCAATGAGCCAGCCTCTGAGTTCATGCGCCCATAATGTGCCTTCATCACCACCCGGGTATTTGATCAACAGGCTCGCCTTTTCACCAGCATCCTGAAAAGCCTGCATGGCCTTTTGCAGGGCGGGCATCTGCAGGATGGTGGACTCCTTGCGGGGAATATTCCATTGCCCGGCTGTCAGCACAAACGTCGATTCTGCCGCCAGTACCAAACCACTGCTGCCTGACAAAATGTACAGGATCAGACCCAATAATTTATTCGACATTAAAATTCATCCTCATCTTCTTCCAGCCCTATCGTATCCTGTGGTTGACTGACCCGGGTTACGACCGGTTTTTCCCAGGAACCGGTAACCAGGTATTCCGTACCAACGGTCGTATCAAATGCATCACCAAATAGCTGATCCAGCAGGAACGCCAGCACACCGACCTGACCACCCCATGCCAGCCAGGAAACCACCGGCACGGTTCCCGACAGGTTGGGTATCACATTCACCGTCTGATCCAGTTTCTTTTCCAGAATATTTGTGCTGCCATCAATATTGATGAGCGCAACCGGGCTGATGATCTTCAGCGTTTCAGTATTGGCAATACCGTCACGGATTTCCACCTGACCAACAATCTGATCGAACGACAGTCCGGACCGGAATTCACTGAAATCCAGAATCAGGCGACGCGGTAATTCGGACACACTCAACAGCCCCAGTAACCGACCCGCACCGGGTTTCACTTCAGACAGAATCCCTTTATCAATCACCGCCGCAATAGTGGCGTTGACTGTTTCCATGCGAAAACGCGTTGGCGCATCATACCAGTATCCCTGAAAAACAGACTGTAACCTGCCTTTACGAATGACCGCCGCATAACCC
This sequence comes from uncultured Gammaproteobacteria bacterium, assembly GCA_937967995.1. GTDB lineage: Bacteria > Pseudomonadota > Gammaproteobacteria > UBA6429 > Thiohalophilaceae > CALBTB01. The sequence goes on along the minus strand of CALBTB010000006.1, from coordinate 12,911 downwards.
AGATTATCCAGTAATACACCGACATCATCACTGCTCATGGTAAACAGAATATTTGTCTGGTGCCGGTTGTCGCGCCACAACCAGCTTCCTTCTCCCTTGAGTTTAACCAGCGGGCCATCGATGTTCAGCTCGGACAGTAGAATTCCATCCGTGTGTCGCAGCGATTTAATATTCACTTTACCTAACTTGATCTTGCCATAATTGAAATTGCGTATTTCACCTGAAATGAGAGGAACATGGCGCGGATCGATATTAACCGCTTGTTCATCGTCAACAGACTCGGAAGTATCCATCGTCTCACTTTCCAGCATCACATAGTCCAGGTCCAGCCTGACCGGCAATGAAGCAGGGAATAGCGACGGATTGTTTTTATCCTGCGCACCATCAAATACCTGTTGCCAGCCATGCAGGTCTACAGACGGTAGCCAGCCCTTGATAAGAAACTGAGGTTTATTCGGTAATCGGGCCTTATCGGACTGAAAGTGTACACTTCCATTGTTTACAATATGCGATTGCGCCGTGCCAGTATTTAACGATAACGCGGCTGACCATTCTTTTGCATAACTCACAAATACATTAAGTTCATCTGAATCACTGAATGGTACACGTACATCCAGTTTTCTGACGGCGTCTGCCGGTTTAGTCATAGGTGAAGGTAATGTACTGGCTATGCCCTTTAGTCGCGAACTGACCTGCACATAACCAGGATCGGATTGACCGCTGTCTTTCTGATGACCCAGGCTGATCACCGCCTGCCAGTCCGACTCGCCCGTCAAATGAGAAAGCACCGGATGTGTAATTTGCGAATGAACATGCGCCATATTAATTCGGCCGCGCATCGATAACAGAATGTCTTCAACCGGTTTTTTTTGTGAAAACAGTTTCATGTCGACCGGATGACCAAACATATTTGCAGTCAGTTTTTCTGATGACACTGTCTGAGATGAAAAATTAATCTTGCCGTTTATAGCTTCCACGAGCAGCTTGCTGTTCCATAAGTCAATTTGACTATTCGACAGGACTGCCTCACCGTGGTATGTCAGTGGATACCGATTTCGAACCCGTTCCATCAGGGGTATTTGCAGGGTGAGTTTTCCCTGTGTTGTACCACTCACTTTCGCCTGTTTATAAATAGACTGTGCTTCAACCGCGATCGGGCTACTCGTCAGGTAATGAAATAGATCATCCGTCTTTCCCTTATAATTGCCACGAATATCCAGGTAAGGTGACGAAAACTGTTTTATATTGACCCTGACACGCCGAAGCTGGCTGTCGTACACATTTGCCCTGGGTACGAAAGCAGTCAACCCCAGACCGGTAATCCTGAGATTTCCACTCCTGACCTGGATATCAGGCCAGTCCGGCTGGTAGTGAAGCTGAACATCCTGCACGTTAAAATCCGCCAGCATGTTGCCACTGTAATCTTTAAACGGAAAATCTTTCAGCCGTCCATTGAAAACGAATCCGCCATCGCTGACGCGGCCGGCTTTGAATGCCTGATCCAGCCAGCCCACCAGTTCGTCATCCATAATGGTAACCGGCAGGTAGTCGGGTACACTTTGTGCCTTACCATTTTCAAATCTCACCTGCATATCCAGATACGGTGACGCTTTTCCATCCGGGATCGCCACATAACTGCTTAAACTGCCGCTGATATCGCTGTTTTCAAGTGTCGCGTTACGTGTTTGTACAACCCACTGCCCGGCTTCACGCCACCACTGCAAACTGGCATCCAGCCGGTTCAGTGCAATCGGTTTACGAAAATATTCCGGCATCAGCAATGCGCTCTGCTTACTTTGCAACATGGCGTGACCGCCCTGGTGGTTGGCGTGGATAGTCCCGCTGACATTTTTAACGCCGGGGAATTTATCTACCGCCTTTATACTGACGCCATTCAGCTGACCCTTTATATAGTATGTCTGTTCATCCCTAATTGTTTCCGAAGCAAGTGTAAACGAATTCACCTCACCGGTTGGTGCAAGCTGTGTCAGCCTGTTTTGCAAAGTTTTATCCAGTAGCTGACTGCGTTGCAATAACTCCCGTATGTCATGAAGTCTCAGAAAATCAGCATGCGCGTTGAGTTTGCGGGATTTATCCGTTTCAGCGTAGTCAATCGAAATGCCGGATTCAGGCCATAAGCCGTTTTTACCTTCATACTGAAACTTGTCCAGGTGCAATCGCCAGCCACCCTGCTGGCGTTGCCAGTCCATACTGGTCGTGATGCGACTAATGTCGAATGGATTGACTTCATCTTTGATGACGAACTGTAACGCACTGGCCGTGACACTACCGCTTAATGACTGAATTTCCCCTGCCTGCCAGCTACCCCAGACCTGCACATCCAGTGTCCCTGCATTCAACGACGTATTAAGTGCCTGTGGTTTGATGTCCCAGTTGCTGATGTTTAATTCACTACCCCGGGTATAAAACCTGCCGGCCCATTGCTTCGGATCCAGAATGTTACCATCGAGGTCAAATGCCACTTCGAATTCCCGGCCAAGTTCAGGTGGCAGAGTGACCGTGCCGGTGACCTGATGGCGATTACCATCATTCCTTATATAAAAGTTGACGTTTTCAAACCTGCTAACCCCGGTCTTACGCACATCATTCTGCCAGTACACAGTACTGTTTTTGATTGCCAGATCACTACGCTTGAACAACCAGTCCTCAAGTTCCTTTGATCCATTGGATGAAAGTTGCTGTCCGGATTCAAATTGCTTGCCGAGTTCATCCACATCGACACCCTGAATACTGAACGTGCCATCCGCTTTACGATGAATACCGAGTGACACGCCGTATATTGTGAATGAGCGGGGAACCAGTTTGAGATCGGCAATGCTGCGTAAGGGATCGATTGTCAGCCGCGCCTGTTCAAAACGTATCAGCTCACGGTTGCGATCATGATCGAACATTTTTATCCCGTTGAAAATAATCAACGGTGTAAAGCCGGACATTTCCGCTTCCATCGATTCGATGGTAACTTCCTGTTCAAGCACGGTGGAGGCAAAGAATTCCACCTCTTCACGATATTCCTTCAGATCAGGGATAAAAACACGCACCAGGGATATGGCAATCGCAACAAGAATGATCAATACCGCCAATGTGTACCAGAACATGCGGTAACACCAGCGCAGGCTGTTAATCAACCAGTCCAAATTCAGTTATCCCGTGAAATCACATTAAAACAACATCGAACTGTTCCTGCGTATACTCGGCTTCGACCTGTAACTTGATAGGCTTGCCAATAAATTCTTCCAGTTCTGCCAGACTCGTCGATTCCTCATCGATTAACTGATCGACAACCGGCTGTGCGGCGAGTACCAGAAGTTGCTGAGCATCAAATTGCCGTGCTTCACGCAGGATTTCCCGAAAAATGTCGTAACAGACGGTCTCCGCCGTCATCAGCGAGCCTCTGCCATTACAGGTTGGACAGGTCTCGCACAGGATATGTTCCAGTGATTCACGGGTGCGTTTTCGCGTCATCTCAACCAGGCCGAGTGAGGACACTTCACTGATATGCGTGCGGGCATGATCCCGTTCGAGGTTTTTTTCCAGTGCGCGTATCACCTGGCGCCGGTGCTCCTGGTCCGTCATATCGATAAAATCAATAATGATAATTCCGCCGAGGTTACGCAGACGAAGTTGTCTTGCAATGGCCTGGGTTGCTTCGAGGTTGGTTTTGAAAATCGTTTCTTCCAGGTTACGGTGCCCGACAAACGCCCCGGTATTCACGTCGATGGTCGTCATGGCTTCAGTCTGGTCAATAATCAGATAACCACCGGATTTGAGCTGTACTTTTCGTTGCAGGGCCTTGAGAATTTCATCTTCCACGCCATACAGATCAAAAATCGGCCGTTCGCCGGGATAGTGCTCGATACGTTCATCCAGTTCGGGAATAAACTTGCTGACGAATTTTTTGACTTTATCGTAAGTTTCACGTGAGTCGATACGAATTTTTTCCAGATCCGTGTCACCCAGGTCGCGCATGGTGCGCATAACGAGCAATAAATCTTCGTGAATCAGTGTGCCTGCCGGTTCTGTCGTAATTTTATCTGTTATTGATTGCCAGAGTCGTTGCAGGAACTGAATGTCCTTGAGCAGCGCTTCCTCACTGACGCCTTCTGCAACGGTTCGAAGAATATATCCGCCCGGTTCAAAATCGGTTGCCAGCTTTGCAATGATGTCGCGCAGACGCTGACGTTCTTCGGCGTTTTCAATTTTCTGTGATACACCCACATGTTGTGCACCGGGCATAAAAACCAGAAAGCGGGATGGAATGGAAATCTGCGTCGTCAGTCTTGCACCCTTGGTTCCCATTGGATCCTTGATGACCTGCACCACCACGTCCTGTCCTTCACGTAACAGGTCAACGATCTGTGGCGTCGGTTTATTATCGGAATCCAGTTCTTCATTATCGATTTCCCGGACAATGTCCGATGCGTGCAGAAATGCGGTGCGTTCAAGTCCTATATCAACAAAGGCCGCCTGCATGCCCGGTAATACCCGCGAGACTTTACCTTTGTAGACGTTACCGACCAGTCCCCGTTTACGGTAACGCTCGATATGCACTTCCTGCAAAACACCGTTTTCGATGAATGCAATACGGGTTTCCTGTGGTGTCACATTAATTAATAATTCTTCACTCATACTGATTACGATTCCAGATGGTTATATTTTTTTCTTTTAACAATTGCGCAGTTTCAAACAATGGCAGACCCATTACACCGCTATAACTGCCTTGCAGGTTCTCGATAAAGGCTGCCGCATATCCCTGAATAGCATATCCACCCGCCTTGTCCTGCGGTTCGCCGGTATGCCAGTATTGTTGTATTTCTTCATCATCCAGCACTCTGAACCTGACATAACTGACATTAACACATACTGAATGTTGCTGACTAACCAGTGCCACACCGGTCATCACCTGGTGCGTCTGTCCGGACAGGGCACGTAACATCGCTGCACCCTGGTCGGCGGACTGCGGTTTGCCCATGATTTCCCCATTCAGTACCACGACGGTGTCTGCCCCCAGGACCGGCCGGCTTTCGAATTCATCCAGTTCAGCCCAGACATGCGCTGCCTTTTCCAGGGCAAGCCGTTGTACAAAGATGTCAGCAGATTCATTGTCACGTCGGACTTCAGGAATATTTGCACTTTGCACTCGATAGCGCACTCCAAGTTGATCGAGTAGTTCCTGTCGGCGGGGAGACTGTGAAGCGAGGTACAGGTCAAAATCCATGGCGTTATTTATGATACGGGTGATTCTTTAAAATAGAATAGGCACGGTACAGTTGCTCTGCCAGTATGGCCCTGACCAGTGGATGCGGAAACGTCATTCTGGAAAGCGACAGCCTGATGTCGGCATCTTCGATCAGCTCAGGCGTCAGGCCTTCCGGTCCACCAATCAAAAAACAGATATTCGAACCCTGCTGTTGCCAGTCTGCAATGTGCGCAGACAGTTCCTCGGTGGACCAGGTCTTGCCTTTTACATCGAGCGCGACTACAAGACTGTTGGCTGGAATTTTTGCCTGGATATATTTTGCTTCGCGTTCAAGGATTCGGTTGATAGCGGCATTTTTACCGCGCTTCCCGGCAGGAATCTCGACCAATTCGACAGGTAATTCAGGGCCAAGCCGTTTTATATACTCCTGATAACCCTGGGCAACCCATTCCGGCATACGCTCCCCAACTGCAATGATGTATATTCGCATGCGCGCCGTTGTTTATGATTCATTTTGGGATAACGTAGGGCTTTCTTCGCCCCAGAGTTTTTCAATATTGTAAAAATCCCGTATCGACGGTTGCATGACATGCACAACGATGTCACCCAGATCAAGCAGTGCCCATTCACCTGCATCAGTACCTTCCGAACCCAGTGGTTTGATACCATTCGACTTGCACTTGTCGATAACGGAATCAACCAGCGCCTTGACCTGTCGATTGCTGTTACCGGTGGCAATAATCATCACATCCGTTATTGACGTCTTGTCACGAACGTCCAGCACGCGAATATCTGCACCTTTTACATCTTCAAGTGCTTCGATCACCAGTGCCTTTAATGCTTCTAATTCCATCTACTACCTCTTTTAATAAATGCTGTTTTGTTCGATATAGTCGACAACGCTCGACGGTAATAAAAAATCAATTCGCTGCCCGTTAGCCACCAGCTCCCTGATATGGGTCGATGAAATATCGAGTTGTGTCACAGGACAAAAATACACCGCTGGTGACTCACGGCGAACAAATGCCGCTACATCATCCTCGCGACTGGCACGTACGTATTCCACCAGATCGTCATGCCACTGGCTGGTATCGATCTCTGTATTTGGCCGTTGCGTCACGACAAGCGACACCCGTTGTACAAGCACCTGCCAGTCTTTCCAGGTATGAAATTCGATAAACGCATCGAGCCCGACAATCAGCGCGAACTTCGCCTCTGAAAATTCCTGTTGCAGACTCTGTACCGTATCCACCATGTAAGACGTACCGCCGCGCCTGATTTCCCGATCATCGATCACAAACGGCCTGATACCATCGACTGCCCGCTGCAACATTTGCAGGCGGTGTGCTGACGATGCGAATGGCGGATCCCGATGCGGCGGATTACCACAGGGGATAAAACGTACCTGTTCTAACTGAAGGGACTGCAGGACATCCAGCGCCGGTCTTAAATGACCGAAATGGATCGGATCGAATGTACCGCCGTAAATACCAATCATTCAGCTAGTGATGCCTGATCATATCCTGATGTGGCCATCACCGAATACGATGTACTTCTGCGAAGTCAGTCCGGTCAGGCCGACAGGCCCGCGCACATGGATTTTATCCGTACTGATGCCAATCTCAGCACCCAGACCATATTCAAATCCATCAGCAAAGCGCGTTGATGCATTGATCATCACGGAACTGGCATCCACTTCGGCAAGAAAACGTCGTGCCCGGCTGTAATCTTCCGTCATGATCGATTCGGTATGACCTGAACCGTGCGCGTGAATATGCTCAATTGCTTCATCCAGTCCCGTCACCACTTTAATAGACAGTATCGGCGCCAGGTATTCAGTATCCCAGTCTTCATCAGTGGCCGACTTGATTCCTGACAATAAAGAACGTGTCCTGTCACAACCGCGCAGTTCCACCCCTTCCTTCTGGTACATCTCCGCCAGTTTTGGCAGCACGTCCTGCGCAATCTCTTCATCGACCAGCAGGGTTTCCATCGTATTACAGGTGCCATAACGTTGTGTCTTGGCATTGTATGCCACACGAATGGCCTTATCGGTATCCGCCTTGCTATCTATATAAACATGACAAACACCATGCAGGTGCTTGATGACCGGAACACGCGCTTCACGGCTGATGCGTTCGATCAGTCCCTTACCGCCACGTGGCACGATGACATCGACATAGTCCGACATGGTGATCAGTTCACCCACGGCGCTGCGATCGGTAGTTTCGATTACCTGTACGACTTCAATCGGCAGGTCGGCTTCCTTGAGGCCGTGCTGAATACAGGCCGCCAGCGCCTGGTTTGAATAAGCTGCTTCCGAACCACCACGTAGTATCGCCGCGTTTCCGGATTTGAGACACAATGCGGCTGCATCAATTGTGACGTTTGGACGGGATTCATAAATGATGCCGATGACACCCAGCGGAACGCGCATCTTGCCGACCTGAATGCCGGAAGGCATATACTTCAGATCCGTGATTTCGCCAACCGGATCAGGCAATGCGATGATTTGTCGAACCCCTTCGGCCATGGCATTGATGCGATCTTCATTTAAGGCGAGGCGATCAAGCAATGCCTCGTCCAGGCCGTTTTCGCGACCCTTTTCCAGGTCACGGGCATTCTCGCGCAGTAACGCATCACGCTGGTTTTCGATGGCCTCGGCAATGGCCATCAAGGCCCGGTTTTTCTGGTTGGTCTGGGCACGACCCAGTTGCCGTGATGCCGCACGGGCCGCCTGGCCCAGTCGCGTCATGTATTGGGAAATATCAAATTTTGCGTCCATTTTCATTGTCCAGTGATCTGTCGCCTCAGCAGGCAAGTGCCGGCTGTCCGGCTAATCGTAAGGCTAATTCTAACAAGTCATTCCAGGTTCTGCCTGTTCCGATGCCTTTTAACTGACGGTCCAGCCGGCTGGATTCGGCGATACATGCCCGTAATGCCGTGCTATCAAGCCGCTGCAAGGCTTTACGAACCAGTGGCTTACGCTTGTCCCAGACGCGCTCCCGCGCCATGGCCTGTTCCGCCGACATACCGGCGTCCTGCTGTTCAGCCATGTGCAACAGGCTGCGAGTTTCGCGGGCCAGTGCCCACAGCACCAGGATGGGCTCAACCCCCTCGGCCCGCAAGCCATACAGAATGCGTGTCACCCGCGCCGCACTGCCCTGCAAGGCCGCATCAACCAGACTGAAAACATCGTAGCGGGCACTCTCCGCCACGGCTGCCTGTACCTGATCAGCATCCAGCTGGCACGGCCCATATAATAGTCGTAACTTTTCCAGCTCCTGGTCCGCCGCCAGCAAATTACCCTCGACCCGCTCCGCCAGCAGGCTCAATGCCTCGGGACTGGCGCTCATGTCACGTCCTGCCAGCGCCTGTCGAATCCAGGCCGGTAAGCGCTCCGCATCGACCGGCCAGATTTGAACCAGCGCCCCGGCCGACTCGATGGATTTGACCCATTTAGATTTGAGCTGCGCCGCATCCAGTTTACCGGCAACAATCAGAAGCACCGTATCTTCAGGCAGGTTCGCAACGTAGTGACACAAGGCCTTTGCGCCTTCGGTGCCGGGCTTGGCGGTAGGCAGACGTAATTCGATCAGCTTCCTCTCGGCAAACAGGGACAGGGCGTTACCGGCTTCCATTAACGACTGCCAGTCGAATCCGCGCTCCACATGATACAGTTCACGCTCGGTATAACCCTGCGCGACTGCTGCATGCCGAATCTGTTCGCATGCCTGGTCTCGTTGGTAAGGTTCATCACCGCTGACCAGGTAGACCGGTGCCAGCGTCTTTGACAATTGTGTAGCAAGTTGCTGAAAGGGAATCTTCATTCAGCCGGTTTTTCGTGGGTTTTCATGTAGGAATCGATACGTCGCATCATCTGGCGCACACCGAAACTGATCATTTCTTTGCGAATCTGTGCTTCTTCTGCATCCGCAGCCAGTACGTTATTCGGGTCAAATCGATAGTCCCTCAGCAGTTGAATCTTTTGCAATGGCACCAAAGATTCACCGTCGGGTTTTACAATCATAAACTGAAAACGATAATCCAGTTCATATTCCGCCGCACGACCACGCGAGTCAACCGACAGGACCCGTCGTTTAAATTGCTCGTTACTTACCTGAATTATTGATTCCGGCTTCGAATCTCGTTTGACAACAAGTGTCCCCGAGCGTTGCAACACACGGCGCAATTCCTGCGCCAACGGGGCATACTCACCCAGTCCGTCGATATGCACACGCGTTAATGTTTCCGGTACATCGACACTGCCACGTAAACGAAAACCGCAGCCTGATAAATGCGCCACAACCAGGGCGACGACAGTCAGGGATATGGCAAGCTTATTTAACAACGATATTCACCAGTTTTCCGGGCACCACAATCACACGTGCAATCGCCCTGCCTTCCACAAAACGCTTTACGTTTTCATCATGCATGGCCTGTTTTTCCACTTCGTTACGATCCGCGTCGGCCGGGACCATCACCCGTCCACGCAGCTTGCCATTGACCTGCACCACCAGTTCGATCTGATCGCGCACCATGGCAGCCGGATCCGCTTCGGGCCAGGCCTGATCAATCACTGGTCCGCTCCCCGGACTGAGTTGATCCCATAACACGTGACAGAAATGCGGCACAATCGGTGACAACATCAGAATCGCGGCAGTCAGTGATTCATGCACCACCGCCCGTCCCTGCTCGGAGTTATCTTCAAACTTGCTGATCGCATTCATCATTTCCATGACACCGGCAATGGCGGTATTAAAGGTAAAACGCCGACCCACGTCATCGGAAATCTTCTGAATCATTTCGTGCGAAACACGGCGCAGGATTTTCTGCTTTTCAGTTAATGCGGCCACATCAAGCGGCTGCACCGGCCCGGCCTGAACATGGTCATACACAATTCGCCAGACCCGGCGCAGAAAACGAAATGCCCCTTCCACGGCCGTGTCCGACCATTCCAGACTTTGATCCGGTGGTGCCGCAAACATGATGAACAGGCGTGCCGTATCCGCACCGTATTCTTCGATCAGTTTGTGTGGGTCGACTGTATTGCCCTTGGATTTGGACATCTTGGCACCGTCTTTGAGCACCATGCCCTGGGTCAACAAATTAGTAATGGGTTCATTATTGTTAACCAGTCCAACGTCGCGCATCAGCTTGTTATAGAAACGGGCATACAGTAAATGCAAAATGGCATGCTCGATGCCACCGATATACTGATCGACCGGTAACCAGTAATTGGCACGTTCATCCAGCATGGCCCTGTTGTTATCGACACAGGCAAAACGCGCGTAGTACCAGGATGATTCCATGAAGGTGTCAAAAGTGTCGGTTTCCCGTTCCGCCTTGCCGCCACATTTCGGACAGGTGGTCTTATAAAAAGCCGGTGACTTCTTCAACGGTGAACCAATACCTTCAAACTTCACCTCTTCGGGAAGTACCACCGGTAAATCCCGGTCCGGTACCGGCACCTCGCCGCATTTTTTACAATTGATGATCGGTATTGGCGCACCCCAGTAACGCTGGCGGGAAACACCCCAGTCACGCAAGCGGTAAGTGGTCTGTTTTTTACCCTTGCGCTTACGCGTTAACCGCTCGGCAATGGCATCAAACGCCTGTTGTGAGGACATGTCATCAAACTCGCCTGAATTGATCAACACACCTTTGTCAACAAACGCGGCCTGGGACAGGTCCACGTCAGTATCGTCCATCGGTGCAATCACCTGACGAATCGGTAATCCGTATTTTTGCGCAAATTCCCAGTCACGCTGATCGTGGGCGGGCACCGACATGACCGCGCCTTCGCCGTATCCCATCAGGACAAAGTTGGCGATGAAGACCGGCACCTGCTCACCCGTGATCGGATGAATCGCCTTGATGCCGGTATCGATGCCCTTTTTCTCCATGGTTTCGATAGTGGCCTCGGCCGTGCCGACGGCAACGCATTCCTTTATAAAGGTTGCCACGTTTTTGTGATACCTGGCCGCCTGTTGCGCCAGTGGATGTTCGGCAGCGACCGCCACGTAAGTGACACCCATCAGCGTATCCGGGCGCGTGGTGAAAACACGAATACGGTCATCGCTGTCAGCGATATCAAATGTTATCTGTACACCGGTGGATCGGCCAATCCAGTTACGCTGCATGGTCACGACCTGTTCCGGCCAGCCGGACAGGTTATCCAGTTCACTCAGTAACTCATCCGCATACTGCGTGATGCGCATAAACCATTGTGGAATGTCCTTGCGTTCCACGAACGTATCACAACGCCAGCACTTGCCATCGACGACCTGCTCATTGGCCAGCACGGTCAGATCATTGGGACACCAGTTCACCGGTGAGGTCTTTTTATAAACCAGGCCTTTTTTAAACAGGCGCGTAAACAACCATTGTTCCCAGCGATAGTAATCCGGATCGCAGGTGGCCAGTTCGCGGGTCCAGTCATAGCCCAGTCCCAGTTGTTTTAACTGGTTGCGCATGTAAGCAATGTTGTCGCGGGTCCATGCAGCCGGCGGGACATTATTTTTTATTGCGGCATTTTCGGCCGGCAAACCAAATGCATCCCAGCCCATGGGTTGCAGCACATTTTTGCCGAGCATGCGTTGATAACGGCTGATGACATCGCCAATGGTGTAATTGCGCACATGGCCCATGTGCAGTCGGCCACTGGGATAGGGAAACATGGACAGGCAATAATATTTTTCCCTGTTTGTATCTTCCTTTACAACAAAGGACTGGTTGTCTTCCCAGTATTGCTGGGCTGCCTGTTCGACGTGTTTTGGATTGTACTGTTCGTTCATTGTTATCGCTTTTTACCGGTTTGGCGCATTATATCTCAGTTCACCCGACGACTGGTGATCACGGCAAGCAGTATCAGCCCGGCAAATGCCAGCCACACCAGAATCATCACCGGCCAGTTCCCCATCTGAACAAACGGCGTTGCACCACCGAAGGGAGTGACCTTGGCCACCAGTACCTGCGACTCGAACTGATCGGTCTGGCTGCGAATCGCGCCCTTTTCATCAATGAACGCGGATATGCCGGTGGTCGTGGAACGAATCATTTGCCGGCCGGTTTCAAGTGAACGCATACGGGAGATTTGCAGGTGCTGATGCGGTGCCCAGGATCGCCCATACCAGGCGTTGTTACTGCCGTTGACCAGCAGAGTGGCCTGCGGTAAAAAATCGATCAACTCTTCACCAAACGCGTCTTCATAACAGATTGATGGAGCCAGTAACTGGCCACCGGCCTGCAGATGCGCCTGCGCCCTGGCTCCGGGACTGAAACCGGACATGGGTAAATTAAAGAATCCACCGATACGACGTAACACTGATCCCAGTGGCACGTACTCGCCGAATGGCACCAGGTGCCGTTTGTGATACACACCCGGCGTATTCCCCAGCACCAGCAGGCTACTGTGATAGATCGCATCGGTTTCACCGTAAGGCACACCGACAATTAACGAACTACCACTCTCCCTGGCCTTTTCGTCGAGGCGTTGACGATATGCCGGGGGCGCATCCTGCCACAGAATCGTCAGGGCGTTTTCCGGCCAGACAATGATGTCATGCTCGGCCCAGTAAGGCTCGGACAATTCTTCATAGGTCAGCATGCGGTGCAGAATTTTATCCGGGTCCCATTTCGTGAGTTGCGGCAGGTTGGCCTGCACAATGGCGACACTCAATGGTTTCGCACT
>CALBTB010000005.1 GCA_937967995.1 uncultured Gammaproteobacteria bacterium | reverse complement strand
GTCGCCGTCCAGGTCATGGCCGTGGCGACTCTACCTGCATATGTATTTTTACCGTAAAGATGAATGAAATAGACGATTGTCGCCATGTAAAACAATGCACTCATCCACATGATGGCGGATGTGCTGGATAAAAAGTATTTGAACAGGAATTTGCTGTTGGCCTTGTCATCCAGATTGGACAGGGCATTGACCGCATCGCCGCTGCTCATGCCGGATGCCACCAGCGCCTGCACCGCCGGTTCATACAGCCAGACGGAAAGCAGACTGATTGCCGCCACCGCCGCCATCAGAACTCGGGAGGATTTCCACCACCAGCCCATGGCAATCAGGGCCAATGCGGTGCCAAACAGAATCCCGACTTCATAGCCATCCATCAGGTAGGAATATTTCTGATAGGCATACACCGCACCGGCAATCAGCAGTACGGCAAACACCCAGTCAACAATGCTGAGTGACTTCAGAAACGATGGTCGCTTTAGTTCATCATGAATGGCCTGTTCAGTCACAGACATGTCTCACCTCGATAATCTAGTTATTCCGGCCAAGCAGGCGCTCTAATTTATCGCCCAGCACCGCGAACTGTTTTTTGAAATCCGTGACATTTCGATTTCCACTGCCGGCAAACAGCAGCCTGTCCTGCCCGTCCTCATCCCTGTAAAACACGGCCCAGAGCCGTTGGTGGCTCAGATAAAACAGTAAGAATACGCCAATAATGACCATAATACTGCCGATATAGAACACATTTTTGCCCGGAAGTTTGGCAATTGACAGGCCGGATGATTCCACGTGGGTAAAATCGGTCAGCTGGACATAAAACGGTGTCCCGTAGAGGTGGATCTGGCGCAGAGCCTCCACCGCATCCAGGTAAAACTGCTGCTGCTTTTCGGTCGGCCCATTGGACAGGTCGACCCCTTCGGCCCTGAGGACTTCACCATAGACCGCCTGCATGATGGTATTCAATACCTTCATGTAAGCCTCGGCCATTTTCACCTGCTGCTCATTCGCTGCCCCGGACTTGCGAACATGGTTCTCGATAGCATCAAATCCGCCGTGGTTGAACAGGTCGATCAGGTCACCCATGGTCTTGATGACATCTTCTTTGTAGCGATCCGCTCCGGGTGCACCCTGCAGGACATTTTCAACCGTCCGTATGGCAATCTGCTGCACGCGCGGCGCATTGTTTAACAGGGCATGAAACTTCATAAAGCGGTCGACGCTAAAATTATCATCCGCGGGAATATGCAAATAGCGGTAATCGTCCGCCGGGCTGCTGCGCATACCGGTCAGGAACATATGCCGGCCATTGGTTTCGACCGGTGACATGTAGTTGATATATTGACGTGCTGCACCCGTCTCATCACGCACCTTAAAGTCAATTGTCGGGCCGAAATTAATAAACTTGCGTTTGAGTGGATCATCCGGTGGCGCCGGATTGACGTTGTATTTCTTGAAGTCGACAAACTCCAGTGTGAGATTGCCTTTCGCTGTATTTAACACGCGCTCGTCACGTACAATGCCGTCCAGTTCAATTGTATGTAACTGATGATCATTAAACGGCCAGACCTTCATCTTTAGCCTGGAACCGCCATCACCAAATGAAGCCTGATAAATTGTATAGCCACGATAAACCAGTGGATAGTTAACTGAAATGGTTTTTTCAAAGCTGGTATTTTTTTGCTTGTCGTGAATGACCAGGTCACTTTCAAATGATTTGGGCTGACCTGAATTGTAATGCTCGACGCGAAAATCCTTAAGCTCAATCGTGAACGGCAGATATTGCACCAGTGATCCATCTCGAATGTTAAGCAACGCAAAATTGGCCTGCTGACCTTCTGAAATACTGATGGTGCCACGAAACGATAACAGATCATTGGGTTGTAACTGGCTTTCCTCTGGCATGTCTTTGACAAAAACCGATTCGGTGTCGACCTTTGTCTTGCCGGACCATTCACGCAACTGGATATCAAACGAACCATCCAGAATAAAGCCAATCGGAACAACCACCATGCCGAGGTGCGCAAAGATATAACCCAACCGGTTCCAGTGGCCACGCATGCCGGAAATGACAAAGCGATCGGCATGTTGTTTGGTACGTGTGCGATAACCATTGGCCGCCATGAACTGTTGCACATGCTGACGGGTCTGCGGATCATCAGCCTGCAGTTTCCATTCGCGCGAACCTTCGATCGCACGAATCATTTTAAGCTTGCCGTTGAGGCGAAAGTTACGCATCTCCTGCACCATCACCGGTGCATTGCGATAAATGCACACACTGGTCGATGTCAGCAAAAACAGCAGCAGGAAGACAAACCAGCCGGCACCGTATACATCGTATAAATTCAGCGCCTTGAAAAACTCATGCCAGAACGGTCCAAATTCAACAATATAATCGTTATAGGGTTTGTTCTGTTGCAGGACCGTACCGATGACCGATGCAATCGCAATGATGACAAATACAATGATCGCCAGGTTCATGGAACCAAGAAACTCCAGCACAATACTGCGTTTGCTGGCCGGCTGGCGGGTTTTATCCTGTGTGTTACTCATGTTATGCGTCAACGTACTTTAGATAAAAAAGGGTGGTTCGCATTGCGCGGACCACCCTTCGTATAACTTCTATAAGTCAGGTAGAGCTAACTGCAAATCAATTATTGCAATCCCGAGATGTAGTGGGCTACGGCCTCTATCTCTGCATCGCTCATTTTCTTTGCAATGGTGCGCATGGTCCTGGCTGACTCGTCCCGATCATCAGCGCCACGTACCTTCCCTTCACGGTAATCCTTCAGGGTCTGAACAACATACCCTTCGTTTTGACCACTCAGGACCGGATAGTTCGCCGGTAAATTGCCGGTACCGTTTGGACTGTGACAGGCCATACAGGCTGCCAGACCTTTGCTTTCATTACCGCCGCGGTAGATTCGCTCACCGAACTGACGTTTGCTTTCATCAGTTGCTGCGCCTGTACGAATTTTCTGTGATGCGTAGTAGGCAGCGATGTCCTGCATATCCTGATCGCTCAGATTGGCAACCTGGCCCTTCATAATGGCATTGACACGCCGTTCTGATTTGAAGTTTTTCAGCTGGTTAACCAGGTAGCCGGCATGCTGGCCGGCCAGGCTAGGATAGTTCGGAATCGTGGCATTGCCGTCCACGCCATGGCAGCCGGCACAAACCTGAGCCTTACTGCGTCCGGCGTCCACATTACCGGCTGCATAGACCGGCATAGTGAGGGCAATTGCGAAAATACTTGCGACTGTACGAAACATCATTTTGATTCAGACACCATATAATCTACTGCAGCCTTGACTGCGTCATCACTTAGATCGGCACGGCCACCCTTGGCAGGCATGAAACCGGTTTTGCCTTTGAAGCCCTTGATCGCGTGCTCATACATGACACTGTTACCCTGAGCGATACGATCTTTCCAGGCTGCCTTGTCACCGGTTTTCGGTGAACCGGCAACACCGGCGGCATGACAGGCTGCGCAGGCCTGCTGATAGGTTTGCTGACCAGAAGCCAGGGCAGAGGCAGAGGCCCCCATCAAACCCAACGCTGAAACAATAACCATCAGTTTTTTCATTGCTAGAGACTCTCCATAAATAAAATTTGTTGTTCAGCTCTTTCCCTGCCCTCAAACCGTCTGGAATGAGGCATAATTGCCCGGGTCAGAACCCCCCAAAAATGGGGCACCTTTATACAAACAGTACGATGCCGGGTCAAGCAGACAATTCGAGTTTTTCCTCTCACCGCAATCCTTTGCAAAATGCCAGGTTTTTACTTAGCAGCCCCGATCTGGCCCATGTCCCGCCGGATAACGGTGCCGAGGTGGCATTTGCCGGGCGCTCCAATGCCGGAAAATCCAGCGCGCTCAATGCCTTGTGTGCTCAAAAGTCACTCGCCCGGACCAGCAAAACGCCGGGGCGTACGCAACAGCTGGTATTTTTTGCACTGGATGATCATCACCGGCTAGTGGATCTGCCCGGTTACGGCTACGCCAAGGTCCCCAGCGCCATGCAGGCCCAATGGCAGGCCACCCTGGATCGCTTCCTGAATGAGCGCCAGTGCCTGCGCGGCATTGTGCTGATGATGGATATTCGCCACCCACTCAAGGAATTCGACCAGCAAATGCTGCAGTGGTGTGATTACAAGGGAATGCGGGTACTAATACTCCTGACCAAGGCCGACAAGCTCAAGCGTGGACCGGCACAGGCGGCTTTTTTGCAGGTTAAAAAAGCGATTCAGCCCTATTCGCTTGCCCAGGTGCAGCTCTTTTCCGCCCATGCCGGAACCGGCCTCGACGAAGCCAGAAAAACCATCACTGACTGGTTAGTTTCAAAGGGATAAAAAAACGGCCCCGGACGCGGACTGTGGGGAAGGCATGCCGGGGCCGAACTTACTTTTCCCTGGTTTAGGGGGGACCAGGAGAATGGTAACCAATAAAGGAGGAGATGGTTACCAAAGTCGCGGAACTCAATCAAATACTAGTTGATTCACCTCAGGTTTCCTGTAACTGAGGTTACAGACTGTGAAATAATTAATCACTCGTCACAATAATTTTTCTGAACACCCGATACTGTGATCTTCGTTGACCAATTTTTCAATTTTAAATAACCGATTTCATAAAAGAAAAAACCCCAAGTATTGGGGGAATAATACTTGGGGCTAAAAACGCACCCGACTTGGGGAATCGAGTGCTAAGTTATCCCGCCAGGGAGGGATGCGGGAATCTTTCAATAACCTAACCTAGCCGACACAGCCTGTGTCTTGTTTGTTATGACAGGGCCTGTTATTAAAAGTTCCACCCTCATCTGGGCTCGTTATGCCTAGTGTGAACGAATTAATTCCATTTTACCAGTCCCGCTTAGTGCGCCTGATCCCAGTTATCTCCACGGCCAATATCCACTACTAGAGGCACGGTTAATGACGCCGCCGAGGTCATGGCATCACGGATCACGTCAGTGCAATGATCGACCTGTTTTTTGTTTACTTCAAAAACCAGTTCATCATGAACCTGCATGATCATTTTCATCCCGGTTTTTTTCTGTTTGATAATGTCATCCAGTCGAATCATTGCTTTCTTGATGATATCCGCTGCGGTTCCCTGCATGGGTGCATTAATGGCGGTGCGCTCTGCATACTGACGACGCTGAACATTCGATGATTTAATTTCCGGTAAATATAATCGCCGTCCAAAAACAGTTTCCACATAACCCTGCTTGCGCGCCAGCTCACGGGTTTTATCCATGTATTCCTTCACTCCGGGATAACGGGAGAAATACAAATCGATATAGGTTTGCGCTTCGCCTCTTTCGATTCCCAGTTGTCTCGCCAGTCCAAATGCAGACATGCCATAGATCAAACCAAAATTAATGGCCTTGGCGGAACGACGCTGATCGGCACTGACATCATCGCGTTCCACACCAAACACTTCCGCCGCCGTGGCACGGTGAATATCCTCACCATGTGAAAACGCATCAAGTAATCCTTTATCACCGGACAAATGGGCCATGATACGCAACTCGATCTGTGAATAGTCCGCTGCGACGATGACATGATCTTTTGGTGCAATAAACGCCTGGCGTATACGCCGGCCTTCTTCACTACGAATCGGAATGTTCTGTAAATTGGGATCGCTGGAGGATAAACGACCGGTTGCCGCTACCGCCTGGTGATAAGATGTATGCACCCGGCCGGTTTTTTTATTTATCATTTCCGGCAATTTATCCGTATATGTCGATTTGAGTTTACTCAGACTTCGCGATTCCAGAATCAGTTTCGGCAACGGATACGTCTCAGCCAGTTCCTGCAATACAGACTCGGCAGTTGATGGTTGCCCTTTTGGTGTTTTGGAAATCACCGGCAAGCCCTGCTTTTCAAACAGGATGGCCTGAATCTGTTTGGGTGAACCCAGGTTAAATTCCTCCCCAGCCTCCTTGTAGGCGGCCTGCTCGATCTCGACCAGTCGCTGACTCAGTTCTTTGCTTTGCTGCTTTAATTTTTTTTCATCGATAAGCACGCCATTGCGTTCCATGCGAGACAGCACACCAATCAACGGTAACTCTATCGTTTCAAAAACCTCGACCAGCTTTTTATGTTTGTTCAGATTGGGCCACAGTACGTTATGCAGTTGAAAAGTAATATCCGCATCTTCGGCGGCATACTCACTGGCTGTTTCAATGGTTACTTCATTAAAGCCAATCTGTTTGGCGCCTTTACCGGCGACATCTTCAAAATGAATGGTTTTATAACTCAGATACTTCAGCGCCAGTGTATCCATATCATGGCGTGATGCCGTGCTGTCAAGCACATAGGATTCCAGCATGGTGTCATAGCGTATTCCGTTCAGTTCGATACCGTAATTGGCCAGCACACTCATATCATATTTCAGGTTCTGCCCCAGTTTGTGCTGGCCTGAATCTTCGAGTAGTGGTCTGAACTGTTTTAATACTTCATCGCGATCCAGTTGTGCCGGTGCATCCATATAATCATGCGCCACTGGAATGTAGGCCGCCTGGCCTTCCCGATCCGCAATCGCAATACCTACAATTTCCGCCTGCATGTAATCCAGGCTGGTGGTTTCCAGATCAAACGAAAACACCTCCGCCTTTTTCAGCCGTTTGATCCAGTCATCAAGTTGTGACCGGGTCAGGATCGTCTCATAATTTTTTTCTTGCGCTGGTTGTGCAGCGTCTTCAGCCTCACTGTCACCATCAAGTATCTGAGATAACCAGGTCTTGAATTCCAGTTTGGAAAACCACTCGCGCAGTGCCTGTGTATCTGGCTGATTCAGTTTCAGTTTTTCCGGTGTCACATCCAGCCCGACGTCGCATTTGATTGTCACCAGTTCTTTTGACAAAGGCAGATGATCAAGACTGTCGCGTAAATATTCACCCACCTTACCCTTGAACTCATCGGCCCGTTGCATGATGTCATCCAGCGTACCGTATTCATTCAGCCATTTGACTGCCGTTTTTGGCCCAACCTTGGGAACACCCGGTACATTGTCAACCGTGTCACCGATGAGTGCCAGGTAATCGATAATCCGTTCCGGTGGCACACCGAATTTTTTAATCACCCCGTCACGATCCATGGTTGTGTCGGTCATGGTATTTACCAGTGTGACGTGATCATTAACCAGTTGCGCCATGTCCTTGTCACTGGTCGAAACGATGGTATCAAGCTTGTGCTCGGTGGCCTGTCGTGCCAGCGTACCGATCACATCATCCGCCTCGACGCCTTCGACACATAACAGCGGAAAGCCCATGGCCCTGACGATATCGTGCAGTGCTTCAATCTGGCTGCGCAAATCTTCCGGCATGGGCGGCCGGTTAGCTTTGTATTCCTTATACATGTCATTGCGAAAAGTCTTGCCCTTGGCATCAAACACCACGGCAATATGATCATTGGCATAATCTTTTTGCAGGCGCTTGAGCATATTGACCACACCATAAATTGCACCGGTGTGCTCACCTTTGGAGTTAGTCAGATTTGGCATGGCGTGGTACGCCCGAAACAGATAGGAGGAGCCATCCACGAGGACAAGTTTTTGTTTTTCCGGCATGCTGTTACATTACCATTTAACTGGCAGCTTGTGTGGACGAGCACAGACTGGTTTCATAAATCATGAAAGGCTACACTTTCATCACGTAAACGCTGCACGGACATTCCATGGACGATCGAATCAAACGCCAACACCCCGGTATGTTACCGGCCAACGATGCGGCCCTGTCACGTGAATCCTGGAAAATTTTCCAGATCATGGCGGAATTTGTCGAGGGTTTCGAACGGCTTGCCAGTATCAAGCCATCGGTGAGTATTTTTGGTTCCGCCCGCTTCAAGCCTGACCACCCGCATTACAAACTCACGGTCGATATTGCCCGCAGCCTGTCTGATGCCGGCTTCTCTGTGATTAGTGGTGGCGGGCCCGGCATCATGGAGGCCGCCAACCTGGGTGCCTTCGATGGGCGTTCACCGAGTGTCGGCCTGAACATCCAGTTGCCACATGAACAGATCAGCAATCCCTACCAGGACATCTCATTAAATTTTCGGCACTTTTTCTCACGCAAGGTAATGTTCGTCAAATATGCCTCGGCCTACGTGGTATTGCCCGGCGGCTTCGGTACACTGGATGAACTGGCTGAAATTATGACCCTTGTCCAGACCGGCAAGACGCGTAAAATTCCCATCATCCTGGTCCATAAACCGTTCTGGGAAGGCCTGATCGACTGGTTCAAAAATACCCTCGTCAAAGAGAAAACCATTGACCCGAACGATCTACACTTGATTAAGATACTGGAAACACCTGAGGAAATACTGGATGCCATCTTTTCCTACTACGAGCATCGTGGCTTTGAACCATCTGCTGAAGAAACTGAGAAACTGCTGCATTTATAGCAGCCTGCTGCTTTTCCCGAGTGTGATGCTCGCGGCAGAAGACATCGCGGCGCCACCGGCTGACGAAGATACTCGTCACACTGAGTCCGAAGCCGCCCAGCCACCACCGGATTTACCGGTCGATGACACGGCGGAATCCGACGACAGCCGTAATCTGCCCCAGCCGGAAGTCACTATCATTCATAAAAAAGAAGCCACCATCGAGGAATACAGGGTCAATGGCCAGTTGCGCTACGTCAAGATTACGCCCAAAAAAGGCAAGCCCTATTACCTGGTCGACAAGGATGGTGACGGCCACCTGGAAACGCGCCACTCCGACCTGGATGGCGTCCCACCCATTAACCAGTGGATCCTGATGAAGTGGTAAGCACCTGCCCAGGCTGTGGATAACTTTGTGGACAATGTCTATAAGTCTGCCTGACTGTTTGTACCGTTAAGCGCCCTGACCACTCAACCCGCCTTTGTCATACATTTAATTGTTTTATAATCATGGAGTTATACTTATTTCACTGCACGAGGCGGTGTGTGTCAAAATACGCTTATCTAAGTAGTTGATTTCACATTATGTGAATAACTTGGCGCGACAACAGAATAAAAAACCCGATTAAAATACAATGATTTATCAGCGACTCGAAGCGTTCATAGAGGCGACCGGCCGTGCTATCGCCTGGCTCACGCTGGCCCTGGTGCTGGTGATGTTCAGCGTCGTGGTGTTTCGCTTCGTGTTTGATGTGGGCTGGGTCTGGTTGCAGGAGTCGGCCAACTACCTGCATGCCTTCATCTTCATGCTCGGCGCGGCCTACACACTCAAACAGGATGGCCATGTGCGAGTGGACATCCTGTATCGCAAACTGGGCACACGCGGACAGGCACTGATCGATCTGCTGGGTACGTTGTTGCTGCTGATACCGGTTTGCGCCTTCATTTTTTATATCAGCTGGGACGAAGTCATAAAGGCCTGGATTAACCTGGAACCGTCACAACGGACCGGCGGGCTGGATCTGGCATATGTGCTCAAGTCCAGCATGTTGCTCATGCCGGCCCTGATGATCATTCAGGGGATCGCCATTGTGATTCAGAAAAGCCTGCTGCTACGCGGCGCTGCTTTGACAAACGACGGAGCAGACTGATGGCCGAGCTGATGATCATTCTGCTGGTCCTGTCTGTTTTTGCTGTACTGTTAAGCGGGTATCCGGTCGCGTTCGCCTATGGTGGCACGGCACTGATCTTTTTCCTGATCGGTGTCACCTATATGCCGGAGACATTTGACGATACGGCCATGAACCTGTTCGATAACAACCTGATCGGGTTGATCGGTCGACGCGACATGTTGATTGCCGTGCCACTGTTTGTATTTATGGGTGTGATGCTGGAACGATCCCGCATTGCCGAACAGTTACTGGAAACCATGGGATTGTTATTTGGGCCAATGCCGGGTGGGCTGGGTATATCCGTGCTTATCGTTGGTATGTTGCTGGCCGCCAGTACCGGTATCGTCGGTGCAACCGTGGTGACCATGGGATTACTTTCACTGCCGACCATGTTAAAGCGCCGGTATGATCCGTCCGTGGCGGCCGGAACGATTTGCGCCTCCGGTACACTTGGTCAGATCATTCCGCCTTCCATTATTCTGATCCTGCTCGGTGATCAGATCGCGACGGAATATCAGAACGCCCAGTCCAGCATGAATAACTTTGCTCCCGATACGGTGTCGGTGGGCGACATGTTTGCCGGCGCCCTGATTCCGGGTCTGATGCTGGTGGGTTTTTATCTTGTGTATCTTTTGCTGCTGGCTTTTTTCAAACCTCATAAAGTTCCTGCCATCCCAAAACAGGAACGCCATTTATCGGGCAAACAATTAATCAGGCAAAGCATGACCGTGCTGATCCCTCCGATCGTGCTGATCGTGGTGGTACTGGGTGCAATCTTTGTCGGAGCCGCAGCCGCCTATGAAGCGGCATCGGTCGGCGCCATGGGCGCAATTTTGCTGGCCGCCATCAACAAACAGTTAAATTTAAAAATTCTGCGCGAAGTTATGCAGACCACGGTACGCGTTACCAGCATGGTATTCCTGATTTTCATCGGCGCCATGTTATTTACTGCAACGTTCAAGGGCTTTGGCGGCGATCGCATTGTCGAGAGTTTGCTGTCTGATCTGCCCGGCGGTGTATTTGGCGCCATGTTTATGATCATGCTGGTGATGTTTTTACTTGGCTTTATTCTGGATTTTATCGAAATCACACTGGTGGTTGTGCCGATCGTCGCGCCGATCATTTTTATGTTTGGCTACGACCCGTCGACCGGTGTGCAGGATCCGTCACAGATTATCGACCCGGTCTGGTTCGGTATCATGGTAGCGATAAATTTACAGACGTCCTTTCTCACGCCACCATTTGGATTTTCGTTGTTCTATCTGCGAGGCGTTGCCCCACCGGAAGTCACCACGTCACATATATACCGGGGTGTGATTCCGTTTATCGGCATCCAGTTATTCACGCTGTTGCTACTTGCCATCTGGCCCGAACTGGCCACCTGGCTGGCCGATAAAGTCTGATGTTACTCCGTTATGGCAGCCGCCTGTTCGTACTGGCCTTTCTATTATTGGCGGTGGTTTTTGCTGTTACCACGTTTAATAAAATTCCACACTCCGTCATTTTGCACCTAAACCAGCAATGGCACATTCTGCTGGTCGGTGAAAGCGACAGTCGACACGTGATCTATCATGGTGATGATTTTAGTATGCAGAATGTGGACAAGGGCAACCTGTGGTTACAGGGACAGGGCCAGCTTGACTGGCAACAAAACCGAATTCTTGTTGAACAGAACAGCCTGAAAATCAACGAAACGGTTATCGATAAAAGTGACCCGCGTTTTGGTGCGACCCTGTTGCTGTATCCGAACGGGCAAATCAGCAAGGGCAAGCTTGACATGTCACCAGCCACTGATAGGCTCAAATAGTATGAGTGAAAAAATAACCAAATCGGAAGACGAATGGAAGGCCCAGCTCAGTGAGGACGAGTTTCATATTACCCGCAAAAAAGGTACCGAACGCGCGTTTACCGGCAAGTTCTGGGACAACAAGAAAGACGGTACGTACATTTGTAAATGCTGTGGCGAACCGCTGTTTGATGCCAGCACCAAATACGATTCCGGTACCGGCTGGCCGAGTTTTTTTCAGCCCCTGAATGAATCGTGTGTCGGTGAAGAAGAAGACAACAGTCTCGGTATGCGGCGCGTCGAAGTACATTGCGAAAAGTGCGGCGCTCACCTCGGACATGTTTTTCCGGATGGCCCGCAACCGACGGGATTACGCTATTGCATCAACTCGGCATCACTGGACTTTGAAGATCGCTGATGCGTTTTTTGCTTGGCACTGTCTTGCTGACGATAATTACCAGCCTTGCCAGCGCTGAAATCTATAAATGGCGTGACAAGGACGGTAACCTGCACTACGGCGATCGACCTCCTGCCGATGCCGAAACCAAACAGGTTGAGGTAAAAGTAAATTCCTACCAGTCCGTCGAGGTCATTTACAGTCCGGACTGGTTTTACAAACGCGAAAAGAAAACCGTCAACAAGGACGTCATCATGTATTCGGCAGAATGGTGTGGTATCTGCAAAAAAGCCAAGGCCTATTTTCGCGACAAAAACATTTCATTCGTTGAGCACGACATCGACAAGTCCAAACAGGCCCGCGAAGACTTTGACCGGCTGGGTGCGCGCGGTGTGCCGGTAATTTTTGTTGGCAAGCGCCAGTTAAACGGCTTCAGTGTTGCCCAGTTTGAAGCCGTTTACTATGGCAAACAAAAAAAGAAAAACTAGCCATTGCGCGCATTAAAATAGGCCAGCTCCGAAATATCATGCCAGGCGCGCGCCTGGCTGCGGAATTTTCGGAACGATTTGTACACCTTCTTGCCCATCGCATCCTTGTTGGCCACTTCTTCCACCACTTCATCTGACAGATCACGCAGTTTTTTCAGCACGTCCGCCGGGAAAGGTTTCAGGTTGACCTTGTGAACATTCACCAGCTTATGTAACGCCGCATTATTTCGCGCCGTGTATTCAGCCAGCATGTCCTGATTGGCAATTGCACAGGCCGCCGTGACAATTTGCTGCAGGTCTGACGGTAATTTCTCGTAGGCGGATTTGTTTATGATTGCTTCGAGCGTCGTGCCGGGTTCATGCCAGCCCGGATAGTAATAAAACTTGGCAACCTTATAAAATCCAAAAGCCAGGTCGTTATAGGGGCCGACCCATTCGGTTGCATCAATGGCGCCGGATTGCAGTGATGTATAGATCTCACCGCCAGGCAGACTGACTGGTGTACCACCGGCACGTTTAAGGACTTCACCACCCAGTCCGGGAATTCGCATTTTCAGTCCCTTGAGATCCTTGAGTGATTTGATTTCCTTGTTAAACCAGCCACCCATTTGCACACCGGTATTACCTGCCGCGGCAGGTATAAGGTTAAAGCCGGCATAAATCTCTTTCCATAAATCCAGACCACCACCATAGTAAAGCCAGCCGTTCATCTCCTGCGCATTAAGCCCAAACGGGACCGCAGAAAAAAACTGTGCCGCTTCACTCTTGTTTTTCCAGTAATAGGCCGCACCATGGCCCATTTCCACGTCACCACTGGAAACGGCATTAAACACCTCAAACGGGCCAACCAGTTGTTTGGCGCCATAGACCTTGATCTGAATACGGCCGCCACTCATGGCATTAATCATGTTCGCGACGGTATTGGCACCCGTACCCAGTCCCGGGAAGTTTTTAGGCCATGTCGTCACCATTTTCCATTTAAACTCGGCTTTGGCCTGGCTGGTAGTGGATAAACCAAGCGCACTACCTGCAAGCAAGCCACCAACTCCGGCCCTGGTTAAAAATTCACGACGCTTCATGGCAATCCTCCTGTTATTTCTTTGCGCTACCGTTATGTGATGAAGTTTTTTCCACGTTTATACTATGTGAGTGATGCGCCCGATCGAAATTCAATGATGTATCAATTACTTGAACGAATCGTATGATAGTTGACTATAGAAATCTTCGTTAATTAGCTATTCACTTTTTTCACATTTTTTACATCTTCACCTAGATGAATCGAAACTATTCTGCCAAACTGAATCGATGTGATGGTGGTGTCATGTTCAACTATCTGCCTGACTGAATTATCTCGAATAACACTAACAACTAAAACGATTAGGGATTAATGGGCCAAGCATTGTCGCGAATTCAGTTGCGTCTCGCGTTAGTTGCTACTATCAGCTTCGCGTTGGCGCCCGTTATCGGCTATCTGGTCGCGACGCTCTTCGATATGCTCGACCCCTATGCCCTGCTGACCCACCAGGCCGGTGTGTTTCTCGCTGTCACTTACTTTATTTTATGTGGCTGGGCAGCGTGGTATTTTTACCGTTTCAGCCAGCCGGTACTGGACTGGCACCGCAAACACCCGGACAGCCGAAAACCGCCAGAGCAATTAAATCACCACCTCTCAACATTTACCACCAGTTACTGGTCCTATTTCCTGATTGCGGTCCTGATGTTACCGACTATCCAGTACTGGAGCGGACTGGGTATCAATCCCGCCAACCCGGCATTCGGTCTGCTGCAATTTATGCTGCTACAACTGGTTATTGGCATTTTTGTTGGTATGCCCGGCTATCTCTATGCATTGACCCTGCTGGGTCATTACGCCAGTCACCTGGGATTACAGAACATGCGCGTCAATCTGCAAAGCAAGATGTTGTTGATTGGCGGTTATTTACCCATGCTGACCACCGCCGTTATGGTGAAATACTACTGGTGGCGTACCGGTTTTATCGGACATGAGATCCTGCTTGGCTGGGGCCTGATCGGATTATGTGCTTTTATGATTACCATCGTTGCGATACACAGCCTGAACCAGTCACTGGCACCGGTAAAGAACGTTATTCAACGCAGCGGCGCATCCAGTTATAAAAAGCTCGCCAACCAGTTACGGCCACAATCGCTGGATGAGATCGGTTACCTGATCCAGATGCTGGGTAACCTGTTCAAGCGGCTGGTCGATCAGGAATCGCACGTGTCCGCTATCGTCGATCATGCCGCCGAAGGAATTATCGTGCTGGACGAACAGCAGTTTGTGGATACCTTCAACCCGGCGGCAGAACGCATTTTTGGTTACCAGGCCCATGAAATACGCGGCCGCCCCCTGCGCTGGCTGGTTCCCGGCATTAACGCATCGGATTGTAAAACGGATGAAGCAACCTGCGAGCATGAGGTATTTGGCCGGCATCGTAATGGCAGTTCCATTCCGGTGTGGGTTCGTATCAGCCGAATGCAACGGGATAACAGCATTTACTACACACTGATTATTGCTGATATATCCGAGCGCAAGGCAGCCGAACGCCTGTTACTTGATGCCGAATCACGATATCGCAACCTGGTTGAGACGGCACACGATCTGGTCTGGAGTGTCGATGCGGAAGGCCGCTGGACCTATCTGAATAATGCGGTAGAGAATATCTATGGCTATACACCGGAAGAAATGCTGGGCCGCTATTTTATGGAATTCCAGGCACCGGAATCCAAGCAGCGCGATGATATTGCCTACCAGCAAATACTGGATGGCAAGGAACTGGTGCAGTACGAAACGATTCACCTGGACAGGGAAGGCAAACAACGGCACATCAGTTTCAATGCCCGCCCGACATTTGACAAGCGGGGCAAAATTACCCAGATCAGCGGTACTGCCCGCGACATCACCGAACAAAAACAGTTTGAGCAGGAACTGACTTATCAGGCACAACACGACACGCTGACCGGCCTGCACAATCGCAGTTATTTCCAGAGCGAACTCGAGCGCGTCATTCCACGTATTGCGCGTAGTGGTGCAGAGTGTGCCTTACTGTATCTCGACCTGGACCAGTTCAAGTATGTCAACGATACACTTGGCCATGCCGCCGGTGATCGTTTGCTGCGGGAATGCACCGATGTACTGCGTAAGAATATACGCGAAGGCGATCTGCTGGCGCGTTTTGGCGGTGATGAATTCACGATTCTGCTTTATAACATCGATCACGAAAACGCACTGCCGGTTGCGGAAAATATTCGCAACATGTTTGAGCATTATCAGTTCGTCGACAATGGCAAAACCATCAACGTCACCTGCAGTATCGGTCTGACCATGATCAGTGATGAAACCGAGTCCGCTGATGCCGCCCTCTCACAGGCCGACCTGGCCTGTAATATCTCCAAATCTCAGGGCCGTAACTGCGTGCATGAATATAACCAGGAAGACAGTGCCCAGCATTCCATGGCGGAAGACATGGGCTGGGTTGCGCTGGTGAAGGACGCCATACAAAACGATCGTTTTCAGTTACTTTATCAGCCGATAGTGACCGTCGAAACGAAAGAGGTTTACGGTTATGAAGTTCTGCTACGATTGCCCACCGAGGACGGTGAATCCATCAAGCCCGGCGGATTTATCCCTGCCGCGGAACGATTTGGTCTGATTCACAACATCGACCGTTGGGCGGTCGAGCACTCTATGGAATACCTCGCCAAACTGCATCACGAAGATATTCACACCCAGTTTTCGATCAACCTGTCGGCTCGTGCCGTTGAAGATCGTGAATTGCTTGGCATGATCAAAAGTATTCTAAATGACACCCACCTCGACCCGGCCTCGGTGTTGTTTGAAATCACTGAAACCGCCGCCATTGCCAACCTGCAGGCGGCTAGAAAGTTTATCGGCAAACTCAAGGACCTGGGATGCCGTATGGCACTGGATGATTTCGGTTCCGGGTTCTGCTCGTTTACCTACCTCAAACACCTGCCGGTGGATTCACTGAAAATAGACGGCGCGTTCGTGCAGTGCCTGGCCAATGCCAAAGTGGATCAGGCGATGGTGCAGTCCATGAACCAGGTTGCGCATGCATTGGGTAAAACGACTATCGCGGAATTTGTCGAAAACCGGGAGACGTTCAAATTACTTCAGCAATACGGTGTGGATTATGCGCAGGGTCATTATATTGGAAAACCGAACTCACACCTGATGCATGTCGTGAACAGCATCCTGGATGCACCCATATCAGCATAACTGCAGATTCGCGTATTCCATCACCAGCCACTTACTGCCAGATGTGGAAAAGTTGATCTGGACACGGGCATGTCGACCGTTACCTTCATAGTTCATGACGATCCCTTCGCCAAACTTGTTATGAAACACACGCTGCCCAAGCTGTAACGGAGCATCGTTGTCTTCGACACGTGTGGCAAACTGATCATAGACCGGCGTACTGACGCTGCCACCGAGCCGTATTTCTTCCAGGTATTCACGCGGTATTTCACTAATGAAGCGCGATGGCCGGGCAAATTTTTCCTCGCCATACAGGCGGCGTTTCTCCGCGTAACTGATCATCAGTTTCTGTTTGGCACGGGTCATGCCCACATAACAAAGGCGGCGCTCCTCTTCGAGCCGGCCCGGCTCTTCCATGGACAACTTGTGTGGGAAGACCCCTTCTTCCAGGCCACACAGGAAGACCTGCTTGAACTCCAGTCCCTTGGCGGAATGCAATGTCATTAACTGCACACAGTCGTCCCATTCATCTCCCTGCCGTTCACCGGCCTCAAGACTGGCATGTGACAGAAAGGCGGTTAAGGTATCCACCTCCGCCTGTTCCGGATCGCGATCCTCGTCATCAAAGTTACGACCAGCGTTGATTAATTCATCCAGGTTTTCAAGCCGTGCCCGGCCACGTTCACCGCGCTCTTTTTTATAATGATCAATCAGGCCGCTGTCGTGAATGACGTGTTCGATTTGTTCATGCAGGGCCAGGCCATCGATACTCTTGTGCAGGTTATCGATGAGATACAGGAACTGCTGCAGGGCAGACAGGGCACGTGCGGCAAGTTGCTTGTGTTCGATCAGGTAATACGCCGCACGCCACAGTGAAATACCACTACCACGCGCGGTTTCACGAATCGTATCCACGGTGCGCGCACCAATCCCCCGCGTCGGTGTGTTCACCACTCTTTCAAACGCCGTGTCATCATCACGATTATTCACCAGCCTCAGATAGGCAAGTGCATCCTTGATTTCCTGGCGTTCGAAAAATCGCAGGCCACCATAAACACGGTATGGCATCCCGCTCTGAATGAGGCGTTCTTCAATCACCCGTGACTGGGCATTGGAGCGATACAGCACGGCACACTCGCTACGCAATCCACCGCCATTCACCCAGTCATTGATACGTTCGACGATAAACATCGCCTCGTCCTGCTCATTAAATGCGGCATATAACTGAATCAACTCGCCATCACTATCCGCCGTCCACAGGTTTTTACCCATGCGCTCGGCATTGTGACTGATCAGGCCATTGGCGGCATTGAGAATATTTCCCGTTGATCGGTAGTTCTGTTCCAGCCTGAACACGGACGTGTTGCTGTAATCCCGACTGAACTGCTGAATATTTTCCACCCGTGCACCACGCCAGCCATAAATTGACTGATCGTCATCACCTACGGCAAACATGGCGCAATGCTGACCGGCCAGCAAACGCAGCCACGCGTATTGAATTGTGTTGGTATCCTGAAACTCATCAACCAGAATATGCCGAAAGCGTTGCTGATAATGACGCAGGATTTCCGGGTTCTGTAACCATAGCTCGTGACTGCGTAACATCAGCTCGGCAAAGTCGACCACATTGGAACGCTGACAGTAATTTTCATACTGCGCATAAATCTCGATCATGTAACGCAGGTGAGTATCATTCTGGTGATCCAGATGCTTTGCTCGCAGTCCTTCGTCCTTACGCGCATTGATATACCACTGTGATTCCTTGGCCGGCCATTGCGATTCATCCAGTCCCATTTCCCGAATCACTCGCCGCAGAGCGCGCAGCTGATCTTCGCTATCCATGACGGTGAAGCTTTGCCCCAGCCCGGCTTCTTTCCAGTGCGCACGCAGTAATCGGTGCGCAATACCATGAAAGGTACCGACCCACATGCCGCTGGAGGGAATACCCAGCAACTGTTCGATACGGCCGCGCATTTCGCCGGCCGCCTTGTTGGTAAAGGTCACGGCCAGAATGCCATAGGGCGTGATACCTTCAGCGGCCAGCATCCAGGCGATGCGGTGCACCAGCACGCGCGTCTTGCCACTACCGGCACCCGCCAGTACCAGGACGTTACCCTGTTCGGCGCACACCGCCTGACGCTGTGCGTCATTTAACGGATCAAGAATTCTGGAAACATCCATACGGCTATTCTATCAAAGTCTGTAGCTCGACGCGGTGTTGCTTGCGTATACTTGGGTTGTTCAAAAAAAGGGAAAATCTGCGTGCGCTATTCGGTTTTATTACTGCTATCAATTGTTTATACCCCTGCACTGGCCGGTGATCTGGAGCGGGCACGGACACACATCAACAGTATGGATTATGCCAATGCCATCACCGAGATTCGGACACACCTGAGCCAACACCCGCAGGACATGGAGGCACTGCACCTGTTAGCCAAAACCTATGCCTGGGATAACCAGTACGAGCAGGCTGAACAAACCTACGATCGCCTGTTATTAAAGGAACCGGATAATACCCAGTTCCAGTTCGGTAAAGCACAAGCATTAATCTGGCAAAACAAACAGGCACAGGCGATTCCTGTACTGGAAGGGATACGACAACATGTACCGGAACAGTCTGACGTGTGGCGGTTGCTGATCCTGAGCCTGCAACAAAGCGCAAATCAACAGGATAAAAAACGTGCTGTCGCGTTAGCAAAAGAAGCAAGGCAGCGCTTTCCCAATGAGTTCTGGGGAATCGCCAGCGAATAAGTGGCAGTGTCTATTGCAGAACCGGCGGTAACTGTTTGCTCAGCGCCTGCTTCTCACTGACAGCCTCGCCACCCAGCGCCATACCAAGTAAGTTTCCTTCATGCATGAACAGGCCTTTTAGTCCCTGGCCCACCTGGGTGATTTCCCATGCACCCTGTGCGTCACGATGGGGTGGTGACACAATCAAAGGATAAGACGGTGTCTTAACAAGCACCGGCATGGCTGGATAACTGACATCAGTTGGCTCACCGCACAATGTCGCAGCCAGCGCGCGGACACATTGCATGATGGGTAAAACAAATGGCAGGAAGTGGCCGCTGACTTCCGCACAATCGCCCAGTGCATAAATGTCTGCATGACTGGTTTCAAGCTGCCGGTTAACCAGTATTCCCCGGTTACATTTTATTCCAACCGATTCTGCCAGTTGTTTGTTGGCGCGCAAACCAATGGCGGACAACACCACATCGGCCTGTAGCTGTTCACCGTTTTGCAGTGAAAGCTGATAACCGGACGGCTGCCGGTTAACTTCATCAACAACCGTCTGCAAATGCCAGTTAACCCCGGCTTCTTTTAATGCCTGTTGTGCGGCCAGACCGATTTGTGTTGGTAACAATCGACCCAGCGGGGTTTCATCCGGCCCAATCACATCGGCACGATATCCCGCCTGCACAAGATCATTCGCAAACTCGCAACCAATCAGGCCGGGACCGATGATCGCGACCGACTGTTTACCTTCAAGACGTTGGCGAAATTCACGGTAATCCACCAGATTATTCACAACCACGATGTCGTCAGCCGCATCCCCCTTGATGGGGAGTTGAATCGGTGACGCCCCTACGGCCAGCACCAGCTTGTCGTAGTTAATTGTTTCGTTCTGCAGGCTGAGTGTTTTGTTGTCGGCATCAATTGCTGTGACCGTTGTGTCTGTCATCACCGCAGCATTCAGATCGGCGCGCATTTTTTCCACGTCGGCCATGGGCAGATCATCCGGTAATTTTTTCTTTGCCAGTGCATTGGACAGCATGGGCTTGGAATAAAACGCACCGTCATCCTGCGTAATCAGGATCAGTTCGACGTCTTTGTCGCGTTTACGAATTTCCCGTGCCAGGTTATAGCCGGCCAGACCGGTTCCTAAAATAACGATGCCAGACATAAACGCTCAGCCTACCTGCATCATTTCAAAGTCGTCCTTACCCACACCACAGTCGGGACACTGCCAGTCTTCGGGTATGTCTTCCCAGCGAGTACCCGGCGCAATGCCTTCCTCCGGTAAACCTTCCGCCTCGTCGTATATAAACCCGCAGACCAAACATTGCCACTTGTTCATTACCTGCTCCTGTGCTCTAATTCGAACCTGGTGACCAAAAACCACGATTTTACCAGACACCTCATGGCGGCACGAATCAATTGGAAAAAACTGGCGACCGGCCTTGTGTTGCTGATGGCAGGCGGGTTATTTAGTTTCGTTCATGCCCAACAGCCGGACATCATCACGGTTCCGTTTGGACAACAGCATGAAGCCCAGATTGAGGTATATACATCATCCGCACCGCGTGCGACGCTGATCTGGCATCCGCATGAAGTGGGTATTCAGGCCGTGGATCAACAGCTTGCCGCTGACCTGGCTAAACGCGGAATCGACGTCTGGCTGGTCGATTTGCTGGAATCCAGCTTCCTGCCCAATACCACCAATAACATGGATCGCCTCAGCGGTGACGGATTTGCCGCACTAATTCGCGCCGCTCAGTCTAAACGGCGACCCGTCATCATCGCCAGCAGTGGTCGTGGCGCGATTCCGTTGTTACGTGGTGCACGCCAGTGGCAACTGGCCAATCCTGATGACACCACACTGGCAGGCGCCATTCTGATCAGCCCCAAGCTCTATGTCGAAACACCACAGCCGGGTAAAAAAGCTGAATTCATGCCTGTCACTCTTGCCACGAACCTGCCAATCGTGATCCTGCAACCCAACAAGTCACCCTGGTTCTGGAAGCTCACCGATACGATTGCCGCCCTGCAGCAAGGTGGTAGTGACGTTTATCTGTGGCCATTAAACGAGTTACGCGACCGATTTTATTTTCGCCCGGATGCTAATGACTATGAAGTCAGCCAGACCCGAACACTGGCGAATAAACTGCACACAGCAGCAAACCTGCTCACGCGACTGACACCCGCACCGCGCCGTGCCGTTGCCGATATAAAAGCTGACCCGAAGGTTCGCGAAGGCAAACCGGATCGTTCACTGGCACAGTTTCAGGGTGATCCACAACCACCACCACTGGCCCTGCCCGATCTGCAGGGACGCATCATCGACCTCAGGGATCTTCATGGCCAGGTTGTACTGGTCAACTTCTGGGCCAGCTGGTGTCCACCCTGTGTTCACGAAATGCCTTCCATGCAACGCCTGATGGATCAGATGCAGGGCAAACCCTTTACCATCCTGGGCGTCAACATGGCGGAAGACGAACAAACTATTCGTCAATTTCTCACAACCCGGGTGAATGTTCGATTTCCGATTGTGCTGGATAAAGATGGCCACGCCCTGAAACAGTGGGGTGTGTTTGCCTTTCCCACCAGCTACGTCATCGATAAACAGGGAAAGATTCGTTATGCACTGTTTGGCAGTGTAGAATGGGATGAACCATCCATCGTCGAAAAAATTACCGCACTGGTCAATGCCAGGTAACGACGTACATAGCGACAAAGGTTAATCTCGCATGACACATTTTGTCTGGGACCCAAATCCGGTACTGCTTGATCTCGGCCCACTACAGTTGCGCTGGTATGGTCTGCTGTTTACGGCCGGTTTCATTATAGGCTACTACCTGATGGCCTGGATGTACCGGCGTGAAAACCGGGATGTAAAGCAACTCGACCGTTTACTTATATATATGTTCATCGGTGCCGTCGTTGGGGCACGACTGGGACATATCCTGTTTTACGAACCGGGTTATTACTTTTCCAATCCGATCGAGATACTTAAAATATGGAAAGGTGGCCTGGCCAGTCATGGCGGCACCGTCGGCATGTTGCTGGCGTGTTATTTCTTTCTCAAACATACCCGCGATCCGTATCTCTATTTCCTCGACAGGTTATCTATTCCGATTGCACTGGGCAGTATGAGCATACGACTGGGAAACTTTTTCAATTCCGAAATCCTGGGCAAGCTCACTGACAGCCCATTTGGTATCATCTTCAAACAGGTCAGCAACCAACCGCAACACCCGGCACAGCTTTACGAGGCTGGCGCCTACCTGTTTACGTTTTTACTGCTACTCTTCCTGTATAAACGCTACGCTGGCCGGCTGGCAAACGGTTTTATGATCGGCACCATGTTCGTGAGCATATTTGGTTTTCGTTTCCTGATCGAATTTGTCAAACAG
Source organism: uncultured Gammaproteobacteria bacterium (assembly GCA_937967995.1). Lineage (GTDB taxonomy): Bacteria > Pseudomonadota > Gammaproteobacteria > UBA6429 > Thiohalophilaceae > CALBTB01. The sequence goes on along the minus strand of CALBTB010000005.1, from coordinate 282,825 downwards.
GAGCAGGCCGACTATACGCTTGGCGTTGCCCTGAACGTCGGGCATATACTGAGTATTCCGTTCATTATTCTGGGGCTGGGTTTTATCTATATCAGTTACCGAAATACTGTTAAAGGCCGGCTATCATGAGCCTTAGTGAAGTTTACAGCGCCGAAAATGCGACCGAGGCACACCTGATCAAGAACCTGCTTGAGCAGCATCAGATCGAAGCACATGTATCCGGTTTTTACCTGCAGGGTGGATTTGGTGAGCTGCCGGTCGTTAACATGATACAGGTCATGGTGGAAGATACGGACCTGGTTCGCGCCAAACAGATCATTGATGATTATCAGGCTGGAAAATTTGAAATCGATGAACACGATCCGATTTAAACTTTTTTTATCACCCACATTGCTGCTTCTGCTGTCTGCCTGCACCATCGGTGAACGCTTTAATACACCCGCCGCCATTAACGAAGAATGCAGCCTGGAAATGCAATCTGCACGTACAGCGGTTCGGCTACGTGACAAGGGCAAACCCTATGACTGGCTCAAGAACCAGCTCGTGCCTTTAAGCGAACATAGCTCCCGGTTACTGATGAACATGCATGAAATACTGGACGAAGTGTTTAAGCATACAGAACTTGACGAAACCATTTATCCCACCTACCGCTTTGAATTATGCATGCGGCAACTACAGAAAAAACCTTACCCGATATCCCTCGCCGCCATCAAGCCAGGTCTGTCAGTGTGTAAAAAAACCTACGGTAATAAAAGTTCGGCAAACAGTACCCAGTGCGTGATAGAGGCGATTGATGAGTTACCGGAAACCGAACTGATCGATCCGACAAAAATTAAAACATCTACAACAACAATACAAACGGGCTCCTGAACTGTCGCCCATCCTGACATTCGTCATTAATCTTGCTGGTTTAATTCATCGCGAATTGCCTGTATGACTTCTGTCGTGGAAGGTCGCACGCCACGCCACAGGTAAAATGATTCAGCCGCCTGCTCCACCAGCATACCCAATCCGTCGGTAATTTTTTCCGCACCGTGTACCGCAGCCCAGCCCATAAACGCCGTGGGTTTGGCACCATACATCATGTCATAACATACGGCATGATCAGCCAGACAGTCATCCGGTAACGGTGGCACATCGCCCTGCAAACTGGCGGCGGTCGCATTAATAACAATATCAAACTGAAGTTCGCCGAGATCCGGGTATCCACAACCCTCAATAAATCCCAGATCACTGAAGGCTTCCGCCATCGCTACGGCTTTATCCGGTGTGCGGTTCACAATCACCAGCATCGCCGGATGTTGTTCCAGTAATGGGGCCACGACTCCGCGCGCCGCACCACCGGCACCCATTAACAGAACGCGTTTGTCCCTGAGTTCGATATGCAGGTTATGTTGTAAATCATTGACCAGACCAACCCCATCGGTGTTATCACCATACAGGCTGTCATTTTCGAATTTGATGGTGTTGATGGCACCGGCCCGCTCGGCACGGGCGCTCTTTTTGTCGACTAACGCATAAGCTTCCTGCTTGAAGGGGACAGTAATGTTCAGACCCTTGCCACCACTGGCATCAAAATTTCCAACAGCCTGTTCGAAACCACCCAGGTCGACATGAATGGCCGTGTATTCGATGTTCTGGTTTGTCTGTTTGGCAAACAGGGAATGAATGCGCGGTGATTTGCTATGCGTGATGGGATTGCCCATCACCGCATATCGATCCTGGCGGTCTTCGAAATCAAATATATCAGCCAATGCTCAGTTTTCTTTTAGCCATTGCGCAGCCTGCACCGCGTAATATGTCAGGATGGCATCCGCGCCGGCGCGCTTGAATCCCAGCAGAGATTCCATCACTACCTGCTGTTCATCCAGCCAGCCGTTCTGACTGGCGGCTTTTAACATCGCATACTCACCACTGACCTGGTAAACGAAGGTCGGTGCGCCATAGGCATCTTTGACACGCCGCACGATGTCCAGATATGGCATGCCGGGCTTGACCATAACCATGTCGGCGCCCTCATCCAGATCCAGCCCGACCTCCCACAGCGCTTCATCGGTATTGGCTGGATCCATTTGATAGGTATATTTGTTACCGGTACCCAGGTTGGCGGCGGAACCCACCGCATCGCGAAACGGGCCGTAAAAGCTCGAGGCATATTTGGCGGCATAGGCAAGAATGCGCGTGTGAATCTGGCCGGCATTTTCCAGTGCTGAGCGAATTGCGCCTACCCGGCCGTCCATCATGTCGGACGGCGCGACAATATCGGCCCCGGCTTGTGCATGCGAAACAGCCTGCTTGACCAGGACGTCCACGGTTTCGTCATTCATGACGTAACCATTTTCATCGATCAGGCCATCCTGTCCATGGGTGGTAAACGGATCCAGTGCCACATCGGTGATCACACCCAGCTCCGGGCAGGCCTTTTTCAGTGCCCGCACGGCGCGCTGCGCCAGGCCTTGCGGATTAAAGGCCTCACGGGCGTCCCCGGATTTTTTATCGACCGGCGTGACAGGAAACAGGGCGATGGCCGGAATACCGAGGTTCAGGCACTGTTCAGCCTGCTTGATCAAATAATCGATACTGAGACGCTCGATGCCCGGCATGGACTCGACGGCCTGCTTTTGTTTTTCGCCATCGAGCACGAAAACGGGATAGATAAGATCGTCAACGGTGAGACGGTTTTCACGTACCAGGCGACGGGAAAAATCATCCCGACGCAGACGTCGCATGCGGACCTGCGGGAACGTACGGCGACCGGTATCAAACTGTGCCACTTGACCTCCTTATTTACGGGCAACGCTGGTATAGTGCCAACCTTACCATAAGGTGAGACGAACTGATCACCTTCGTACAGGTCAAAACAGAACGGCAACAACGATTGGGGGCCGACATGAAACACTCAATAACAGCCTGGATTAACCTGCGCCAGTTTCTGGCCTCGGTACTTTTTCTTGTTCTGACGAATCACGTCATGGCTGAGGAAAATCCTCGTGTCATGCTGGAGGCCGCATCGATCAAGATGATCAATGCACTCAACGACAACCGTGAGCAAATCAAGGCTGATCCCAATGTCACCCAGAAACTGATCGAAGACATCCTCATGCCGCACCTTGATTTTATTACTGCCTCAAAGTACGTACTGGGCAATAGCTGGGATAATGCCAGCAAGGAACAGAAAATCGGCTTTATCAAGGCATTTCGCAGCCTGCTGTTACGGTTTTACTCTTCTGCCTTGACTGAATACCTGACCACGCACGATGACAAACTCGACCCCAAGATCATGGCATTCCATGATCCGGGCGATATCAGCCGCTCACCGATCACGGTGCGCTCCGAGGTCAAACCCAAAACCGGCAAGCCGGTACCCGTCAATTACCAGCTTCACAAGACCCGCAAGGGCTGGAAAGTCTATGACGTCAGCGTCGAAGGGGTATCCGTGATTACCACCTACAAAACCAGTTTTGCCAGTGAAATACAGCAAAGTGGGCTGGATGCCCTGATCGCCTCGCTGAATGAGCGTAACCGCAAACTGGCTGCCGGTGAAAAACTCGACCATAAAAAGCAGTAATAACAAACACATAGCTTTTAAGCAGGAGTTAATAAACTCAGTTTAACTATGCTTAAAGAATTGTTTCTGGCCACCGATACAAATAAACGTGCAAGATATTATTGAGTGCCTGCCAGCGATGGCGGGCCTGCGTCGTGCAGGGATGCCTGACCAGACAGGATAACAATAAGCCCTGATGCGCAAAATTCTTCTCATCGAGCCGTCACCGACGCTGCGGCAGGCCATGCTGCGGTTGCTGGATAAGCACAAATACACCCTGGAAGCCTTTGACGATGTGCATGCCGGCTTTGAACAGCTCATCAAGGCCTACAGTGATTACGAAGGTGTGGTGCTGGGCTGGCCGGAAGAGAGCCAGAGTGACACCGATGAGCTGCTCGCCATTCTCTGCGAACCCCCGTTTGACCAGGTACCACTTGTGGTACTGGCCCACGAAGCAGACTCCGCCATTCTGGGCTGGGTCTCAGGCCGCAAGCACACGGCCTTTATCATGTGGGACAACTATGATGACACCATTCAGACCCTGCCCAAGATCCTCAACCGGGAGTACGAAGAACCCCACCTTGATTTTCAGACCGAATCGCCCATCCAGGTCTTACTGGTCGATGACTCACCGACGGCACGGGTTAAATTCAAGCGACTGCTAAACACCTGCGGTTGTGAAACCGATACCGCGGCCAATGCCACCGAAGCGATGGAAAAGGCCATAAACGGGAACTACGACATCGCAATCATCGATTACTTCATGCCGGATGAAAATGGTGATTCGTTATGCAAGAAACTGCGCACGAATCCGCAGACTGCCTCCATTATTCCAGCGGTACTGACCAGTACCTACCTTGACAAGGTCATACAAAGTTCTCTGGCCGCGGGTGCCGTGGAATGTATGTTTAAAAACGAGTCGGACGCCCTGTTCAAGGCCCGCGTCGCTGCCATGAGCCGAAGCATTCGCATAACCAATCGTATCGAACAGGAACGCACGCGCCTGGAAGGCATCTTGTCGTCCGTGGGTGATGGTGTGTACGGTGTAAATAAAGAAGGCCTGATTACCTTTGCCAATCCCGCCACCTACCAGATACTCGGTTACCCGGAAAACATGCAACTGATCGGACATCACCCTGATGCACTGTTTCATCGTTACGAAAGCATCAACACACACGCCAGTCCGACTGATACGCATTACCTGGAACAGGCGACACGCCAGGGTAAACAGTTACACGGCATTGAATCGATCTTCACACGGCATGATGGCACCCCTATCCAGGTCGAAATGACCATCTATCCGCTTTCGATAAACGATCAGGTTGAAGGCGCCGTGGTCGCCTTTCGTGATGTGTCCGTGCGCAAACTGCTGGAAGAAGAACTCAAATGGCAGGCCAACCACGATCCGCTTACCAAGCTGCTCAATCGCAAGTATCTTGAAGACACACTGGAGCAGGAAGTCCAGCGCCTGCAGCGCTCAAAAGAACAAAGTGCCTTTTTATACATTGACCTGGACCGCTTTAAATATATCAATGACACGATTGGCCATACCGCTGGTGATCAACTACTGATCGAAGTGGGCCATCAATTAAAACAACGTCTGCGACAGGCCGACATCCTGGCCAGGTTGGGCGGTGATGAATTCGGTATCCTGTTGCGCAACGTCGATGAAGACGAGGTCTACCAGGTCGCGGAAAAATTCCGTGGTGTATTAAGTGATTATGACTTCGTGCGCGACGGGCGCATTTATAAAGTGAATGCCTGCTTCGGTATTGCCATGATCAATGCGGATTGCAAATCACATGGTGAAGTACTGTCAAATGCCGATATCGCCTGTCACATTGCCAAAGGTCAGGGCCGTAATACGACACATGTTTACAAACAGAACCAGGACAACAAACTGGCCATGGATCTGGAGCTGGGCTGGTCTGCCCGTCTGCATGCGGCACTGGAAAAAGACAATTTCGAACTGTATTACCAGCCAATCGTATCTTTGACTGAACTTGATCTGGACAATCTGCCCCGCGAGGGAACCTTGTGCGATCACTTCGCCAAAACTCACCCGGGTATTTGTGATACTTATGAAGTTCTGTTGCGCCTGCCCAGCAGTCATGGTGACCCGATTTCACCCAATGCCTTTTTACCCACGGCAGAACGCTTTAACATGATGCGTGAAATCGATCACTGGGTGATTAACAGCGCCATGAAACGTATGGCCGAATTGAACGGTGAGCTGGAACACATAAACTTCACCATCAACCTGTCCGGCCAGAGCCTCGATCCCAATATTCTTGTACCACTGGTGCGGGAAGGCATTAACAAATACCGGATAAAACCATCCCGTATCCTGTTTGAAATCACTGAAACATGTGCTGTCAATGATACTTATGCTGCTGCCTGTCTGATCGCGGAACTGAGTGAGCTGGGTTGCCGGTTTGCGCTGGACGATTTCGGCAGCGGCTACTGCTCCTTCTCTCATTTAAAACGCCTGCCGGTTGATTACATCAAGATCGACGGCATGTTCGTCAAGGACATCGTCAATGACCCGATGGACCTGGCGATTGTCCGCTCCATCACCAATATCGCACATACGCTTGGCAAACAGACCATTGCCGAATTTGTCGAATCGCCGGATGTCCTTAAGCTCCTGAAGGAATGTGGTGTCGATTATATACAGGGCTTCTATGTCGCAGAGCCGGCCCGCCACCTCAAGCACGGCGGGACAAAGCTGAAGAAACGCATCGGCTGAATGCGTTATAATACCTGCCCAATATCTGACTGAACTGAAATACCATGTTAAAGACTGTTTTAAGCTGCCTGTTGGCGGGTAGCCTGATTGCCTCATCAAATGCTTTTGCACACCCTGAAAAAACCGATAACAACTGGTGGTGGAGTGATGCCTGGTGGAACGACGGGCAAATTGAAAATGCCAAAAACTATGTCGTCACCGAGAGCTGGTCGAGCTTTCAACGTAATGACGTCGAGATTCCCTACATGGTGGTGCGCCCCAAAGCCAAAGGTAAATTCCCGGCCGTACTGTTCCAGCATGGACGACGCGGACTGGGTGAACTGGTGCAACGCCATGCCCGACGCATCGCGGCACGCGGTTTTGTGGTACTGGCACCGGATATTTACAAGGCCCACTTCATCGGCACGCATCCCGTTGAACATGACTATGAACTGGAAAAGGATGTCGATGCGGCCGTGGATATTTTGCTGGCACGCAAGGACATCAGCACCAAAAAAGCCTGTATCTATTCTCACACCCGTGGCGGTTACTATGCACTGAAAGTCGTCACCACGTTTAAGCGGCAGGAAAAAGACATTGCCTGTTACGTTTCATACTATCCGCATTTACAGGACCCCAATGCACCGGAGCCCATGCAGATCTATGGCTATGCAAAAGAAATCGATGAACTGGTTATTCCAACCCTGATATTTATCGGTGAACAGGAGCAGTATCAGCGTCGCCGTGTTATCGAAAGCAGTATTAAGGCGATGCAGGATAAGAATCGCGATGCGCGCCTGATTATCTATCCCGGTGTCGGTCGTGGTTTTGATTTTCGCCCACCGAATGTACGTACCTTTGCCGATGACCTGGCGTCCAAAGATGCCGTGCAGCGTGCCGCGGCGTTTATGCGTCAGCACTTGATTCAGAAATAACATTTTACGGTGACAGTTATATATCGATTCCACTTAATCCCGCTTAAGCGCAGCTGTCTTCCCTGACAGCCGCGCATCGGTAATGGCTCACTCAAGCCGTCCATGGCTCGTTCGCCATTAACGACGCTTCATAAAGTTAAACAATCCTCGCAGCTATCAGGTTTTCTGATATCGTTACACCCCATGCGTTCAATACTTCGATTCATCGCCGGTTACATGGCCGCCCTGACCCTGTTGGCCGCCATCCTCGCATTTATCAAACCCGCCAGCTTTTTACCCTTTGGTGCTATTTATAAAGAACTGTTTGCCGCCACCATGTTTGCACTTGGCGTGGTACTGAATCGTGAAGACCTGGTCAGCACGTTAAAAGAACCACTGCGCATCGGCCTAGGTATTATGACCCAGTTCGTGGTGATGCCGATACTGGCGTATACCATCGTGGTCACAACCGGGTTACCGCCGGCTCTGGCACTGGGTTTTATTATCGTCGGCAGTGCGCCCGGGGCGATGGCTTCCAATGTGATTGTGTATCTGGCCGGTGGTGCACTGGCCTATTCCATTTCACTGACCACCGTGGCGACATTTCTCGCCCCCCTGCTGACGCCGTTTCTGGTGGCAAACCTCGGTGGACAATTCATTGCGATAGATGCCATCGGCATGATGTGGACCATAACTTATATATTGGTAATACCCCTGGCGGGCGGCATGCTGTTCCGGCACTACCTGGACAAGGCGTTTGCCTGGCGATTCACACTGATTCATCTTGTTGTGGCGACGATCGCTATTACGCTACTGGCGAATCTGAGCCAGCTACAGACCTGGCAGTGGTTATTGGCCGCGACTTTCCTGCTCATCCTGCCATTGCTGGCCGGACTGGTTCCCCGCAACTCAGCAGGTCGTGCACTGGCCTGGTCACGGGAAATCGCGCCGGCCATTGCCGCTATCGCGATCATTGTGATTTGTGCCTTTGCTGTCGCCAAAAACCAGGCCCAGATTCAGCAGGTAGGTGCGCTGGTGTTTGCCCTGGTCGTCCTGCTCAATATACTTGGCTACCTGGCTGGCTGGTTCCTGGCCCGTCTGTATCGCTTTGACCGTACGCATCGCATCACCCTGGCCATCGAAATCGGTATGCAAAACGCAGGCATGGGAGTCGCCCTGGCACTGGACCAGTTTGCCGAACAACCGGAAGTCGCTTTGCCAGGCGCCCTGTTTGCTGTCTGGTGCATCCTGACAGCAGCAGGAGTGAGTACTTACTTACGTCGCAAGCAGGCCCTTGTGAACGCGTGAATTCACCCTTATAAACTGAAGCAACGCCGCGCGTTACCCCTCACAACAACAAACAGGTACAATCAGCGCCCCTGATTGGTTGGGAGATCGTTTTGGAACAATTTCATGGCACCACAATTCTGTCCGTGCGCCGCGACAACAAGGTCGTGATCGGTGGCGACGGTCAGGTCAGCCTTGGCGACACCGTGATGAAGGGCAATGCCCGCAAGGTACGCCGCATCTACAACGATAAGGTGTTAGCCGGATTTGCCGGTGCCACCGCCGACGCCTTTACCCTGTTCGAATATTTCGAAGGCAAGCTGGAAAAGCACAATGGTCAGCTGATTCGTGCCGCCGTTGAGCTGGCCAAGGACTGGCGAACCGACCGCACCCTGCGCCGACTCGAAGCCCTGCTGGCTGTGGCGGATAGTGAAAGCTCGCTGATCATTTCCGGTATGGGCGATGTCATCGAACCGGAGCAGGACATTATCGCTATTGGCTCCGGCGGGAATTATGCCCTGTCTGCGGCGCGCGCCCTGCTAAACAACAGTGAACTGGACGCCCGCGCCATTACCGAAAAATCACTGGGTATCGCGGCGGACATCTGTGTCTACACCAACCACAACCTGATTATCGAAGAACTGGAATTTTAATCTGTTATGCCAACCATGACCCCGCGTGAGATCGTCCACGAACTGGACAAGCACATTATCGGCCAGGATGACGCCAAGCGCTCCGTGGCCATCGCCCTGCGTAACCGCTGGCGACGTTCCTGTGTGGACGAGTCACTGCGTAATGAAATCACCCCGAAAAATATTCTGATGATTGGTCCAACCGGTGTCGGTAAAACTGAAATCGCCCGACGCCTCGCCAAGCTGGCCAATGCACCGTTTTTAAAAGTCGAGGCCACCAAGTTTACCGAGGTCGGTTATGTCGGACGCGACGTTGAATCCATCGTGCGCGACCTGATGGACATCGCCGTCAAAATGATGCGCGAACAGGAAATGCAAAAAGTCCGCAACCGTGCCGAAGATGCAGCGGAAGAACGCATTCTGGATATTCTGTTGCCGCCGGCGCGCGGTAGCAGTTTTGGTTTTAATACCGAGGGTGAACCGGTTGAAGATGAGCGCCAGAATGAAACCCGGCAGAAATTCCGCAAAAAGTTACGCGAAGGCTCACTGGACGACAAGGAAATTGAAATTGAAGTGAGTGTACCGGCCGTGGGTGTGGAGATCATGGCGCCGCCGGGTATGGAAGAAATGACTTCGCAGTTACAGGGCATGTTTCAGAATATGGGCGGCGGGCGTAAAAAATCCCGTAAGCTGGCGATTCGCGAAGCACGCAAGATACTGATCGATGAAGAAGCCGCCCGCCTGATCAACGAAGACGAAATTAAAAGCCACGCCCTGGAAACCGTTGAACAGCACGGCATTGTTTTCCTGGATGAAATGGACAAGATTGCCAAGCGTGGCGAAATGGGATCCAGTGCCGATGTTTCACGTGAGGGCGTACAGCGGGACCTGTTACCACTGGTGGAAGGCTCCACTGTCACCACCAAGTATGGCATGGTCAAAACGGATCACATTTTATTTATTGCATCGGGCGCATTTCATTTATCAAAACCTTCGGATCTGATTCCGGAATTACAGGGCCGTTTTCCGATTCGTGTCGAACTGCAGGCCTTAACCACGGAAGATTTCGTGCGCATCCTGACCGAACCGGATGCATCGCTGACCGAACAATACAGCGCCCTGATGGAAACTGAAGACGTGACCCTGCAATTTACCGCTGATTCTATTCGGCGCATTGCTGAAGTCGCCTGGCAGGTCAACGAGCGCACTGAAAATATCGGCGCACGACGTCTGCATACGGTGATGGAACGACTACTGGAAGAAATTTCTTTTGAAGCGTCGGATAAGCATGGTGAAACCATCAATATCGACGTGGAGTACGTGAATAAACATCTCGGCGACCTGGCAGATAATGAAGACCTGAGCCGTTATATTTTGTAATTGAGGTTAATGAACATGGCAGAAAAACACATTCCAACCAATATCACGCTGCATTCGAAATCGCACATGCTGGAAATCGAATTCAATACCGGTGAAAAATATAACCTGAGCGCCGAATACCTGCGCGTCTATTCACCGTCCGCCGAAGTACAGGGGCATGGCCCGGGGCAGGAAGTACTGCAAATCGGTAAACAGGACGTCAATATCAATAAAATCGAGCAGGTCGGTAATTACGCTATTCAACTGTTTTTTGATGATAATCATGACACCGGTATTTATTCCTGGGATACGCTGTATCGCCTCGGCAAGGAACAGGACAGCCTGTGGCCGCAGTACCTGCAACGCCTCAAGGATGCCGGTCACGAGCGCCCGGAACCTAAACACCAGTCCTGATTCGATCTACACTTAGGCCATGAACGACAAAACCACTCACTTCGGATTTAAAGACGTCGACTGGAACGAAAAGGCCGGCAAGGTCGCCGAAGTGTTTCATTCCGTGGCCGGTAAATACGATGTCATGAATGACCTGATGTCGTTCGGTATTCATCGCCTCTGGAAGCGCTATACCATCGAGTTGTCCGGTGTACGCAATGGGCACCGGGTACTGGATATTGCCGGTGGCACCGGTGACCTGGCGGCCAAATTCTCACAGCTTGTTGGCCCGACCGGTGAAGTGGTACTGGCCGACATCAATGACTCGATGCTCAGGGTCGGCCGTGATCGCCTGGCCGATGAAGGCATAGCGTCTAACGTACGTTATGTGCAGGCCAATGCGGAACGCCTGCCGTTTCCCGATAACTATTTTGACTGCATCACGATTGCCTTTGGATTACGCAACGTCACGGACAAAGACGCGGCACTGGCCTCCATGCATCGCGTTCTGAAACCGGGCGGTCAGGCCATGATTCTGGAATTTTCCAGACCGGACAAGGTCATCAGCCCGGCTTATGACCTGTATTCGTTCAAACTCTTACCCCTGATGGGCAAACTGGTCGCCAATGACGCCGACAGTTATCGCTACCTGGCGGAATCAATTCGCATGCATCCGGATCAGGAAACATTAAAAGGCATGATGGAACAGGCCGGATTTATACAGTGCAGCTACACCAATCTGTCTGCCGGGATTGTGGCACTGCATCGGGGTTACAAGGCCTGACAATGCTCGCGCGTCACTACGGCACATTTTTTGAACGCAGTGCGGCACAACTATTAAATTTGTTGTTACTGGTCTCCGTACTGGCGCCACTGATTTTTTTACTCAACGTCCTGCTGGCACCTGCACCGGACAATCCGGTAGCGATACTTTTTAATACCTCTCGACTGTTATTAGTTTTAATTATTTCGGTTTATGGCATGGCCTGGTTTACCCACCGTTATGGCGGCTCGCCCGGCAAACGCCTGATGGGCCTGCAGGTCGTGAAGGCCGACAGCGGCGAATTCCTGTCGATCGGCACCGCGATGGCGCGTAGTGCACTGGCCCTCATCAGCACGGTTTCGGTCATCGGTATCCTGTTCATGTTTTTTGATTCACATAAACGCGCCCTGCACGATCACATCATGAATACGATGGTGGTGGACGATGGCGAAGACGATCCCGGTTTGTCATTACCTGATGACTGGGAGCGCCGGTTGTGAGCCTGAGCGCCGAACTGGCTATCGCTGCCACGGCTGCCGTGGAACAGACCATCAACACCTATCTGAAACTTGATCCGAATGCACTCGACCGCTTTGCACCCTGTTATAACAAGGTGATTGGCATCGACATCGAACAAACCGGTCTTATCCTCTACTGCCTGCCATCAAAACAAGGCATCTCCATCATGACCCAATACGCCGGAGAGCCGGACACGCTCATCAGCGGCCGGCCGCTGGCGCTTTTCAAACTGGCCACCGGCGACAGTACGCAGGTCATGTTCGAAGGTGAAATTCAGATTCGTGGTGATGTGGATACCGGGCAGGCCTTCAAAAAAGCCCTCGATCGGCTGGATATCGACTGGGAAGAGCATGTCTCCAGGCTGACCGGAGATGTCGTCGCACACAAGGCCGGACACATGCTGCGTGAATTGGGTCAGTGGTGGCAAAACAATTCACAGCGCGTCGCCGCCAATGCCCGTGAATATGTTCAGGATGAGATTCAACTTAACCCAACACGCGAAGAAGCCGAGGCGTTTTATCACGACATCGAGAGCCTGCGCGATGATGTAGCACGGCTTGCCGCCCGTATCGATTTAGTCGCTAAAAAACAGGCACAAACTGACTGATCGACATGCATTTATCAGCATAATCGAGTATGCTGTGCGTCCCTTCCATGACTGCCTTTAACGAACTTATGGCAACGAAAAAATACATTATGACGATTCGGTTTGATGTAAAGATTTAAATTAGAAAAACTTTTAGCTATTTACGGAGAGTCAACATGACCGCTAAGAAAAAGACCCGCAAAAAGGCTGCCAAGAAAAAAGTAGCCAAAAAGAAAACCATCAAGAAAAAAACCACCGCTAAAAAACGCACCTCGGCGAAAAAGAAAAAGCCGGCATCAATGAATGCGTTTTATGCCCAGTCCGGTGGTGTTACCGCGGTAATCAATGCCAGTGCAGCAGGCGTCATCGAAACCGCGCGTAAAAACAAGAATAAAATCGGCAAGGTCTATGCCGGCCGTAACGGTATCATTGGCGCACTGACCGAAGACCTGATCGATACCAGCAAGGAATCCGCCGCCACCATCAAGGCCCTGCGTCACACCCCGTCCGGTGCTTTTGGTTCCTGCCGTTTCAAACTCAAGTCGCTGGAAGAAAATCGCCGCGAATACGAGCGGCTGATCGAAGTGTTCAAGGCGCACAACATCGGTTACTTCTTCTATAACGGTGGCGGTGACTCGGCTGACACCTGCTACAAGGTCTCGCAACTGTCCAAGGAAATGGGTTATCCGATTCAGGCCATTCACGTGCCGAAGACCGTCGATAACGACCTGCCGATTACCGACAACTGCCCGGGCTTCGGTTCGGTCGCTAAATACGTCGCCGTGTCCACGCGTGAAGCGTCATTCGACGTTGCTTCCATGGCCAAGACGTCTACCAAGGTGTTTATCGTTGAAGTGATGGGTCGTCATGCCGGCTGGATTGCCGCTGCCGGTGGCTTGGCGTCAACCAAAGACACACCGATTCCAATCATTATCCTGTTCCCGGAAGTGGAGTTTAACCAGGAAAAATTCCTCGCCAGGGTCAACGAGCTGGTCAAAAAACACGGTTATTGCTCGGTTGTGGTATCCGAAGGTGTGCACTGGCCGGATGGTCGCTTCCTGGCCGAAAGCGGTCTCAAAGATGCGTTCGGTCACAGCCAGTTAGGTGGTGCCGCCACCGTCATCAGCGGCATGATCCAGTCCGAACTGGGCCTGAAGAATCACTGGGCCGTAGCGGATTACCTGCAACGCGCCGCACGACATATCGCTTCCAAGACCGACGTGGACATGGCTTACGCCATGGGTAAAGCCGCCGTGCAATTCGCATTAAAGGGTCATAACTCTGTGATGCCGACCGTGGTTCGCAAATCCAACAAACCGTTCAAATGGGAAGTGGGCATGGCAGACCTGTCCAAGGTGGCCAACGTCGAGAAGATGATGCCGGAAAACTTCATCACCAAGGACGGCTTTGGAATCACCCAGGCCTGCCGCAACTATATGGAACCATTGATTAAGGGCGAAGACTATCCACCTTATAAAGATGGCATGCCCAAATATGTACGCATCAAGGGCGTGGCGGTACCGAAAAAACTCAAAGGCAAATTTGAGCTGTAAACAAGACAAAGGCCCGGTTTTTACCGGGCCTTTTTTTAATCCATAAATAAGTGTAGCAGTTTCAAAAACCAGACAACCGTAAGCAAATCACTGTCTTTTTTTGCACACATCAAAGCAGCACGTAATTACTAGATATTGTAGCGAGCACCTTCGAATCCACAGAATTTTTCATACCAATCAATTACTTGCGATACAGTATGCTGAATTAAAATGAAACTTGCTACATTATATAGAAACAAAGCGCCTGCTGACTAATAACAACTTTAAAAGCCTGGAGAGATTATGAATTGTTTTAAACACTCACAATCAACTGCTGTCGGTGTTTGTAAATTTTGTAATAAAGCTGTTTGCACCGAATGTGTAATAGACACTGGTGAAGGACTGGCATGTAGTGAAGTTTGCGTTAAAGAAGTCAAGGATTACAACATCATGATGGAGAGAGCCAAACATTTATATGGCATGACGTCAGGCGGCCAAAGAGTGCCAGTGCATATTTTAATGACATATTTAATTGCCGCCATTATGTTGATTATCTCAGTTTATGTTTATTTGAAAACTTCACAAGTCGAGTTTGTTTCATTACTGATGGGAGTTTCGTTTTTAGTTTTATCCGTCATAGCGCACAGACGAAACAGGAAAATTGGATTAAGCAACTAAACTCTTTTAATAAAAGGAGATTCATTATGAAGGACGAGAAGATACGTTGCGAAACACCCACACCCGGCAAGAAACCAACCAATATTACCAGGTGGAAGTATGACGCGGTCAAAAAAGCCATACTTAAATCCATACCAAAAAACAGCAAAGGGATATTATTCAAGGATCTTGCTAAAAGCGTCGAGCAACATCTTAGTCCGGACGAAAAAAAGAAGCTTGGCTCAATAGGCTGGTATACAACCTGCGTTAAGCTGGACCTTGAAGTTAAAGGTTTAATTAAGCGGCTGCCGGATTCATCTCCACAAAGACTGATAAGATGAATATTATAATTCAATAGTATTATGAATCTTATCGACTACCACCTGGCAACGATCGATGACCTGCAAGCAATTATTGATACCGAGCCTGGCCTGTTTGATCATGAAATCAAACCGGAGCGGACCAGGGAATTCCTGAACGATCCCCGCCATCATCTGGTACTGGCACGTGAACACGATCGCATCGTCGGTATCGCCTCTGCCTTACATTATGTCCACCCCGACAAAGACCCCTGGTTTTTTATCAATGAAGTTGGTGTGCTTGAAGCGTTTCAGAATCAGGGTATTGCCCGCAACATGGTTCGCCTTCTTTATGATCACGCCAAATCGCTGGGCTGTGTTGAAGTCTGGGTAGCAACAGAGCATTCGAATGTCGCTGCACGTAAGGCATTTACCGCCGCAGGTGGTATAGAACATCCAGAGCCGGTTGTCCTGATTAATTTTCCACACTGACTGGTATCCATGCGTTTATCCGGATAACGTCTATAGAACCCATCAAATTACAAATATTGTCAAATCTGACCAGTATTCCTGTTCGATACACGGCACAGGGCACCATAATCCCTGTAGCCTTGAGAGTTAACCAAGCCAGATTCATAACTTGTTCATCTTGCTCTAGCTAGACTAACAAGCCAATTTTAATCGTTTACAGGGTAATATTATGAAACCAGCAAAATTATTGTGTTTATTATGCGCTTCTTATTTTATTTCTGCTTCATCCATTGCGCTGGCAGACTCGCCTGATCGTGGTGAAGACTACCGTGAGGAAATGCGAGAAAAACATCGTGAAAGAATGAAAGATGAGCGTGAACGTCGTGAGGAGATGGAAGAAAAGCGCCGTGAAAGAATGGAAGAAAAACGCGAGCATCGCAAAGAGATAAGAGAGAAGCATCGTGAAGACATGGAAGATGAGCGCGAGCATCGCAAAGAGATGAGAGAGAAGCATCGCGAAGAAATGGAAGAAGAGCATGAACATCGCAAAGAGATGCGAGAAAAGCACCGCGAAGAAATGGAAGAAGAGCGCGAGCATCGTGAAGAAATGAGAGAGAAACACCGCGAGAAAATGAAATAAAAGCGCAAACAGCATAAAGACAAATGGAAAAAAACAAAAGGGATGATGACTAATCCATCCCGCTTCGGTATTTCAGATGGCTGATTTAGCCTGATCAGTCATCTGCAAATACCGATGTTTTCAAACACCATTCAGGCTTCATAAATTTGTCACTGTATCCTTTTGTTAGATATACAAATTATTTCCTATTGATTAATCGTATAGCTATATTATAAATTCTCTATCCTTAATAATAAAAAGGGGGTTAAAATGGATAGAAAATTTGTCATGACCGCATTGGGTTATGCGATTCTCGGGCTGGCATTAGGCATATTCATGGCAGCATCTAAAAACCACGGCCAACTGGTTACACATGCACATATCATGTTACTGGGTTTTGTCGTGTCATTTATTTACGGACTTTGCCACAAACTGTGGTTAACCAATTCAAACAGCACTTTATCAAGACTACAGTTTTATATTCACCAAATCGGTACTCTCGTGTTGCTGGTCGGCCTGTTTTTATATTACGGCAAATTCGTCAGCGAAAAAGCGATAGACCCGGTACTGGCTGTTTCTTCCATCGTGGTTTTTGTCGGTGTCGTTTTAATGAAGGTGCTTTTCATTAAATCTGGTAAAAGTCTCAATCAAAAACTTTAAGATTAATGTTTAATTAAACATACTTATGGAGTTGAAAATGCGACTTAGAAATGTTTTTCTACTGGTTGTTGTTTCATTTTTTCCTGGATGTGCCACTACTAGCACTGAATTGACTGATATTCATAAAAGTAAAATAAAAAATGTAGGCGTAGCTGTCCTATTACACGATGAATTTGTTATCGGTTATGTTTCACCCTTCACAAGAAAACTAGTAACGTACGATATGAATTCATCGAATTACAGGAAAGAACTATATAATATTACTGTAAATCACCTTAAATCTAAGCATTATCGGGTAAAACAACTTATTTTGAATAACCATTATCGTAAGGAAATAAGACAGGATAGGTCTGGTGCCCTAGACTCTATCTTAAAAAATCTCGCTAGTGAAAATAATCTTGATACTATAATTTTAGTTTATGATGGCATAGGAATTGTCAAACTTGAATTCAAGATATCCCTCGGTGTTCCATCACATGCGTATATTCACGCCGAAGGATATGGCGTTGTAAATAGGACTGCTGCTGAAACAAGATCGTTCGGGATCGCCACTATTCAGATAATTGATACCAGAACTATGGACACAATTGTTGAACGATCTGTGTCAGCCTCAGAGCGTTATCATGATCAATATATCGTCAAGCTTGTAGTTAATGCAGATAAAAAATTTGAGCTGACTGAGTCTCAACGAAACAACTTAGAGGAAAGTTTTTCTAAACATCTCTCTGCTGCATTAACTGATTTGTTAGCCCAAATAAATCTTTAGATATTCACATTGCCATTAGATTTACAGCTCGAGCATCTTATCGCCCTGGCTGGTGTGATGCTGGTCGGGGCTGCTATTCCCAGCGTGAGCACGTTAACGGTCGCTGCGCGTTCGGTGAGTTACGGTCTGTCACACGGTTTACTCACCAGCCTGGGGATTGTGGCGGGTGATATTCTTTTTATACTCATTGCGATTTATGGCCTTACCCTGTTGTCCGACTTGCTTGGTGAACATTTCACACTGGTCAGGTATCTTGGTGGCATGTACCTGATCTGGCTGGGTATCGTCCTGTGGCGCCGCCCGGTATCTTCCGACCTTCCAACTTCTGATGTAGCCACCTCCCGTTTTGCCAGTTTTGCATCAGGATTACTCATCACGCTGGCTGACCAGAAAGCCATCCTGTTCTATCTTGGTTTCTTTCCGGCTTTCCTTAATCTCTCCATCATGTCCGTATTCGATACCATGGTGATTGTTTTCATTGCCTTTTTTGCCGTTGGTCTACCCAAGGTCGCTTATGCCATTGCCGCGGATCGTGCGGCACGTATTATTACTCATCAACATTACGGACAGCGCTTGAATCAGTTCGCCGGAAGTATCATGATCCTGATAGGTCTGTACCTGATCATCGGCTCATGACACCACATACCCTGCATTATTTCTGTTACGGCTCCAACCTGCATCCTGTGCGCCTGCAGGAACGCATTCCGTCTGCCCAACTTATCACAACCAGCGCTATTCAAGGATACCGTGTCCTGTTTCATAAACTCAGTGATGACCAGTCAACCAAATGTAATTTATTTCATACCGGATATGAACAAGATCAGGCCTATGGCGCCATTTACACGATGGACGCGACCCACAAACCGGTTCTGGATGAGTATGAAGGTGAAGGTTACGCATGCTGCGACATCAGTGTGACAACCGGGCAGCAGGAATTTCACTGTTTTACCTACATTGCGCAGGACACGCACATCACGACTGACATATTACCGTATCACTGGTACAAGGAGCTGGTACTTCTCGGTGCCCGTTACCTGAATTTTCCCGAACAGTATATTCAGCACCTCGATACCAGCACCACCATGCCGGATCCGAATGCACAACGCCATCAGGACAGAATGGCGTTAATCGCCCGAATGAAGGATTACTAACGCCCCAGCCGTGTCGTAATCAGGCCCGCAATCAGTCTTTCGACCGGCACAAAATTATCGGTGAGTAACGGCACGTCTTGCAGGGCCGTGTAGCGTGTCATCAACACATCGGTCTGGTTATTCCAGCGACGCTCAAAACCCGCCTGCGCCTCTAACTGCGTTGGAAACATTTTTGTATTTGCCGCACTGAGGACATACGTTAGTCGCCCGCCTGGATAGGGCAGGTCTTCAAGCCAGATCGCGACATGGGAAAATTCCTGTTTCAGTGTTTTGTACAGTGCCTTGACCAGTAGTGGGTCCGGATGAGAATCCACCACGTTTAAGACATAAATTCCCTGCGGATGTAATCTGGATTTGATTAGTCGCGCATATTCTTTTGTCGTGAGGTGATAAGGGATGGCGACATCATGAAACACATCACCGATGATGGCATCAAACGGTTTGCCCTGCCATTGTTGTAGTGCAACACGCGCATCAATATGCTGTATCTGCATGTGATTCACATCGACATCCATGCGCGTCTGGGCCATGTGTGTAACCCGCGGATCGATTTCTGCCACGACAATCTGGCTGTCCGGATACCTGGCCAGTAGTGCGCGCGGTTGTGTATAACTGCCGCCACCGGCAAAGAAGTAATGCCCACTTGACACCCGCGACTGCAATGCCAGATGCACAAGCTCATCCATGGCATGCACATACGGTGACACAATTAATTCCGGAGACTGTTTGTGATTAATACCATGTAACAGATGATCCAGAATCATGGCTGTGGTGGTTCCCGGTGAAGTTTCTTCATTAACATCGATGACTCGAATACAGAAGTACTGACTCTCGGCATCACAGGGTCGCGCATAGCCCTGTCGATGATAGGTCAGAAACACCATGCTCAGGCTGATGACCAGCAGGGCGGTGACAGTACGCAGTGCCTCGCGCCGAACAAAAGGAATGGCGAGAATAAAAAATAACACGCCGCTGCTGGTGATGACCGCGTAGGTACCAAAATACTGAATAAGCCAGTAACCCGTTATAAAGGTACCGACGATGCTGCCCATGGCGGCGAGTGCATGTAGCATACCCACCACATGGCCGGTTCGATTGTTGAGCCTGAGTGATAATGTTGTCAGTAATGGTGTCACCATACCAATCAGCATGGCCGGAACAAAGAACAGGCTCGCCACGTAGATAAAACTGGCACTGAGTAAACTGATTGACTGCCGCTGCACATAGGCCGCGACCAGCGTCAGCAGAAACAAAATGGTCAGACAGGCCAGCCCGGCGGCGACCAGTATGATGCCCGCCTGTTTTTCACCGGCACCGCGGTCCGCCCACACGCCTCCCAGCCAGTTGCCCAAAGCCAGGCCCGCCAGAATCACGCCGATAATGGATGTCCATGTAAAAATAGAGACGCCAACATAAGGTGCAATCAGCCTGCCCGCTGCTATTTCCAGCACCATAAGCAGCCCTGACGACAGGAAAATGGTCAGCGCATAAATGAATAAATGATAAGAATGTTTTGCCAAGCCAGCACCCTCCAACCTGACAAATCGATTAGCCCAGCTATGTAATAGCACAGGAAACGGAATTCGGCATGCCCTTCTTAAAGATAGGGGATCGAATCAAAGCTGGCGTTTTTGCCGCGCCACCCAGTCGAAATGCTTCTTTAACAGCGCATCACTGGTCAGGGATTCCAGGCTGCTAAACTGTTTCGCCAGCTGCATTTCGGTATAGCGATCATGAATTCCGTTGTGACAAAGTCGGCAAATAAAGATGCCCTCGTTCAGTTGCGACTTTGTATACTGCTTTTTGAAACGGGTACGACGATGCAGCTTACGAGGAATCAGGTGATGAAACGTGAGGCGACTGCGTCGACCGCAGCATGGGCATGTACCGATTTTCTGGATTTGTTTGCGATTCATCGTCATCCTGTTTAACAGGCTGAAGTGTAAACGAATTTTAAGCCCTGCACGGTAAAACTGGTTATAGCCCGGATATATAAGGAGTCGTTATGCCATACAAACTGATCAAGGGCACGTTTCATATTACCGGCCGCAGTGCCGCCGGTAACCCCACTTCGTTTCAGCCGGATGGCGATTCCATTCATTTTCGTCCGTCGAACCCCTCACATCTGGACGACCTGGAGCAGGTCGGGCGCCCTTACCGGCTAACCCATATCGGCAGTCTGAATTTGCGCTTTGAAGGGATCGATGCCACCGAAATCCATTATGGCGGTACACGCCAGCCCAGCCCGTTAGCCGAACAGTCGCGCGACTACCTGACCGGGCAGTTCGGGATGAACCCGGTAACATACAAGGCCGATGGGTATCGGGTGCTGCCCCCGGCAAATGATGGCCAGAAAGGTTACATCCTGAGCAAACAGCTCGATGTACATGGGCGCCCGGTTTCATTTGTCTATGCCGGCACCACCAGCCTCACCAATGGTAGCTGGCAATATCTCAGAAAACCGCTGCTGAAAGTCAGTCTGAATTATAAACTCCTGCGTCGCGGACTGGTTTATCCCCTCTTTTACGACACGCTCTATAGCACGATTCGCGAACCGCTGCGCGATGCAGCGCTTGAGGCCATATATGAAGGTGCCGGTGTCTGGTCGTATGACTGGACCAATACCTGGGTCGATGTGCGTAAACCGGATGGCATCGAGGAATTGTATACAATCTATCCAAAGCTGTTTCGTCGTATCACGGATTACCACAAGGAAAACCCGGTGTTCCGTCATCGGGAATTCAAGGACTGGCTGGATGAGCGCAGTGAGAACGATCTGGTCTGGACACGACCGGAATGGAACATGACCCACCTCGATAACCTTGTCGAGATTCAGGGCAGCAAAATACGCCTGGCGTATTTTCCCGAGGATCTGGTTTTCGTCTCACGCCGCAATTAAAACCGGCCGATTTAACCTGCTCACCTGAGACGCTATACTATTTGCTAACAGGGAGACCGGTTAGCATGTCATCAGAAAAAAAACCAACATGGGTGACGGTCGTCGCCGTCATCGCCATTATTTTCAGCAGCTTCGGCATTCTGAACGGGGCACAGGAAATCATGATGCCGCACATGGTGGATTTCCAGAAACAGATGTTCGAAGCCACAACTGAAGGATTCCGCAAGCAAATTGAAGATTCACCCCAGCCGACCGATCCGGCCGCGCGCCAGACGCAGGAATCTGTACTCAAAATGTTCGATATGTTCGAAAAGCTGTTTGATTTTCCGGAATGGTATAAATCCTGGCTGGTCGTATCGGGAATTCTGAGTTTAGTGGTCAATGGATTTTATCTGCTTGCCGCCATCTGGTTCCTGCAATTACGACGACGATCGATTCCGATGATTTATATTGCGTTTGTGTTGAGCATCGCGCTGGGTATCACCAAAGTTGTGGTGGCCACCAATGCGCTCAGCTCGGTTGCACTGTTCATGATGTCCGGTGGACTGATCGCCGTCGTGATCGAGCTGATTTTATTGATCGTCGTCATCAGTTCGAACAAGGCCTGTTTTGACCGATAAACCGGAGTACATAGGTTTCTGGTTACGCGTGGCGGCCGCATTTGTGGATACCGCCGCGATCTCCACGGTGATCCTGCCAATCCTGTTGATTGTGTTTTCCGATTACCTGCCTGTCCGCGACAATACCGTGCTGTTTGTGATTTACAGTATCGTGGCTTACGGCTTACCGTTCGTGGCAGTGATTCTGTTCTGGATATATAAATCGGCGACACCCGGCAAGATGGTCATCGGCGCGATCATTGTTGATGCCGACACCCTCGGGCCACCCAGTAAATGGCAATTAATCGTCCGTTACCTGGGTTATTATGTTTCCTGCCTGCCGTTATTTCTGGGCCTGATGTGGGTCGGTTGGGACAGGCGCAAACAGGGCTTTCATGACAAACTTGCCCGCACCGTGGTGATCCGCAAGCCGGATTGAATGTTAAAGTAGGCCCCATGTTACCTGTACGACAATTTCTACGTCTTTTTTTCATCGGCTGGGTGCTGGTACGCCATGGCCTGGATGAATTGCTGCTCGGCAGCCGCATTTTCAAGCCGATCCGCTGGATTCAGTACACCCTGCCCTGGAACTGGCTGCCTCGCCAGCGACCTCCGCGCGGTGTCCGCATTCGGCGCGCGCTGGAGGAACTGGGCCCGATATTCGTCAAATTCGGGCAAATCATTTCCACCCGGCGCGACCTGTTACCGGACGATGTCGCCATCGAACTGACCCGTCTGCAGGACCAGGTTCCGCCCTTTCCGGATGATGTTTCACGCCGAATTATCGAGAAGGCTTACGGCCAGTCGATTAACGAAATTTTCCAGACATTTGAACCGACACCGTTTGCTTCCGCGTCAATTGCCCAGGTACATGGCGCCGTGTTGCATGACGGTAAAAAAGTGGTGGTAAAAGTCTTACGACCAAATATCCTGCCGGTGATTCAGCGTGATATCAGTCTGTTATACCTGATTGCCGCAAACGTACAACGTCACTGGGAACCCGGCAAGCGTCTGCGCCCGACAGAGATTGTGGCGGAATTTGAAAAGACCCTGCTCGATGAACTGGACCTGATGCGCGAAGCCGCCAACGCATCCCAGCTACGACGCAATTTTCGCGATGCCGACATCATCTATGTGCCGGAAATTTACTGGGATTATACGCGCCAGAATGTCATGGTTATGGAGCGCATTCATGGTATTCCCATCAGCAATATCGATGCACTGAAGGCGGCCGGCATTAATTTAAAAACCCTGGCGGAAAACGGCGTAGAGATTTTCTTTACCCAGGTTTTTCGTGACAGCTTTTTTCACGCCGACATGCATCCAGGCAATATTTTTGTTTCCGAAGACGGCAAATATATCGCCGTCGACTTCGGCATCATGGGCACACTCAATGCAACCGACCAGCGCTATCTGGCGGAAAACTTTCTGGCCTTTTTTAATCGTGATTATCGTCGCGTTGCCCAGTTACACATCGACTCCGGCTGGGTCGCAAAAGAAACACGTGTCGATGAATTTGAAGCAGCGATACGCACTGTCTGCGAACCGATCTTTGACAAACCGTTAAAGGAAATCTCCTTTGGGCAGTTATTGTTACGCCTGTTTCAGGTTGCACGTCGCTTTAATATGGAAGTGCAGCCACAACTGGTGTTATTACAGAAGACCCTGCTCAATATTGAAGGACTGGGAAGACAACTTTACCCGGAACTGGATCTGTGGAAGACCGCCAAACCGTTTCTTGAACGCTGGATGGCGGAACAGATTGGACCGCGCTCTTTATTGCGTCATTTAAAGGAAAACGCGCCCATGTGGGCGGAGCGCCTGCCAAAACTGCCGAATCTTTTCTTTGAAGTACTGGATAAAGCCAAGAAAGGCGAGCTGGAATATAAACTGGACGACAATCAGTTAAACGAGATCAAGCAGGAAATTCGCCATGCCAATCGGCGCAACTATGCTGCAATCACCGGTAGCGGGTTTGTTTTATCTGCTGTTATTCTGTCTGGCTCACTACCGCTGTATTCATGGATACTCGGTGGAGTCGGTCTTATCATGTTACTTTCCGCCTGGCCTCGCAGGTAAATTAATGATGCGTTACGCCGTATTTATCATTTATCTATTTATCACCGGTTGCAGTGGTGTGCAGATCCATTCATCGATCAAGCATCACGCGATCAGTCTGCAGGCCGGTGACCTGGAACAAAATGGCCTGGCCTTTCTGACACCGACCACGCCAACCGGACAGGAAGAAGATAAACAGGCACTGGCATTTGTCTTCGCGGATGTAATGGGAAAGTTACATCAGGAAATTCGCATCGTTACCTTGCCGGATACGCTGGGCCAGGTGAACCGGGCCGATCTGGCCGATGCCTATCGGGAAATGTATGATGAGTATCGTTCCACCGGGATACTGAATAAAAAACTACTGTCACGTATCAGCCAGATGGTGGAAACCCGTTACCTGGCACTGATTAATCTGGGTAAATTCACGCAGGGCACGAACACCCGTTTTGGTGTGCTTGGCCTGCGCCTGATCGATACCAAGTTTTCCAACATGCGTCTGTTCCTGCAAATCTGGGACGGCCGCACCGGTGGAATCGCATGGGAAGGCTATGTGGAAGTCAATTATTCGGATGAAACCTTTTCAGAACAACCGATCAGCTTTCGTCAGATCATGATCGAAAGTGCGCAGCAACTGATTGCGACATTACCAACCTTAAACCCTCCCTCAGCCGGGCAAATCGAAAAACTCGTGGTAGACGTGCATGCTGCCGATGAGGATAACGAGTGAAATTACCCAGAACGCGATATAGGCCAGCATGGACTGGCGCGCTTTTTGTTTTTCCAGCCAGGTGCGCGGTTTTACACCCTTGATCAGTAATACAAGCTTGGCGGACAGATTCACGCATACCACATTCACCGCCAGTAACAGGCCGGCACCGAGCGCCAGATGATATTGCCCGTTGGCTGCCATTAATCCCAGTGTGGCGGTTGGTGGTAGAATCGCAACCGCGACCATCACACCCACCAGCGTGCTGGACAGTCCGGTTGTTAATGACAGAATCGCCGCCGCACCTGACACCAGTGCCAGCACCACACCATCCAGCCCGACATCGGTCCGCGCCATCAATTCACGACTTTCAATATTTACCGGCCACAGGAAACCGATTACTGCAGCTAAACCCAGCGCAACAAACATTCCCGCAAAATTGGTTTTCAGCGAACGCAGGATCATGACCTTGTCACCGAGTGCGGTACCAAACGCCAGCGCGATATTCGGACCCAGTAACGGTGCAATCACCATCGCACCGATAACCACCGCCACGTTATCTTCGATTAATCCGATCGTTGCGACGATGGTAGAGAACACCACGAGCAACAGGTAATTGGCATCGAGCCGCGAACCGGATTCGACATTGGTATAGATTTCTTCACGCGCCCGTACCCCGGCATATTTCTTTTCTGCTTCGTCAACTTCTTCGGGGCGTGGAATTATGGCTTCGATAGGTTTGATAAATATGCGCCACCCTTCTGATCCGGACAGGGATGATTGAATGGCATCCATGACAACCTGTTGTTTTTCCGGTTGTACCACCATGCGCATGCTGCAACGATCTTCTTCATCGCTGTGATCGACCCAGCTTTCCAGCACGTTATTGTGCTCGGCAATACTGCGAATCGTATCAATGTGGCCACAGTCGGCAAGAACTTCGATAATACGCATTGTTAATCAGGCAGCGGGTCTTAATAAAGGTGTTTCAACTTTTTTACGGGCCTCTTTACCGGCCAGTAACTCTATCAGTGTCAGTGTAAAATCCATCGCGGTACCCGGTCCCCGCGATGTCACGACTTTGCCATCCACCACCACGTCTTCATCCACGTAGTCGAGTCCCGTGACATTAGCGTCGTTAAGACTACCGGGATAGCTGGTAGCACGCCGCCCATCCAGCACACCGGCCTGTGCCAGTGCTTTTGGTGCTGCACAGATAGCGGCAACGTATTTATCCTGGCCGGCCATCTGTTTGATCTTCTCCTGTACCAGCGGATGATCGCGCAGGTGATCAGCCCCGGGCAAACCGCCCGGCAGGACCATAAGATCAAACTCATGATCCATAACGATTTCCATAGTTGTAGAAGGTACCAGCACCATTCCGCGACTGGCGGTGACCGGTTTGTCATCCAGCCCGGCTGTGACGACACGGAATCCGGCACGTGTCAGTAAATCAGTAATCGTCACGGCTTCCAGTTCTTCGCATCCCTGGGCTAACGGGACGAGGACATTGATGTCTGCCATGAGGGTTCTCCCCTGTTGTTTCGCCAGTGGATTAGTTCTGAAACGCTTACCAGTGTAACACCGGCTTCATCAAGCGTGGCGAGTTTCTCTTCCAGAAAAGCCAGGCTATCCGGGTACGGGTGGGCGATACAGACCGCTGAACCCTTCTGTTTCGCCAGTTGCAGAAAATAGCGCCACTGTTTCTGCATAATTTCAGGTTTGGGGTTATGGTCCAAAAACACGTCGCGCGTGGCGTGCTCGAGACCGGTCTGGGCAGCGACTTTCAGTGCCAGGCTGGTGTCAATGGTGCGGCTGTCGAGAAAATACAGATTACCGTTTTGTTTCAGTCCCGCCATCAGCCAGGACATGCGTTCACGGTTTTGTGTCAGCCGGCTTCCCATATGATTACTGACGCCACGGATGTCCGGAATAAAGCGCAGGCTTTTTTGCAACGTTGCCAGAAATTCATTCTGACTCATGGCCGAATGCAGTCCACCACGGCCCAGGTAGCGATCAGACATGGCCTCCATCGGAAGGTGTAACAGAATTTCCTTGTTGGCTTTGCGTGCCAGGACGGCCAGCTTCCTGGCGTATGGCGTATAAGGAATGATGCCAATGGTTATATCACCATTGAGTTGAATACTGCGTTGACCGTCATACCAACGATCACCGAGATCGTCGATCACGATAGCAACTCGCGGCGTGTCATTTTGACTATCCGGCTGTGCCGCGACAGAGGCTGCCAGCATTAGCACCAGCATGGCCATGCCTGTGCGCATGTTTACGTCCCCGCTGTTACTGCCTTTTTATTATTGGCGTTGGCTGAGCAGATACAGTCCTTTCAGAATGTTCAGTGCCTCATACAACGCATAATCCTCATTGGCCAGCGACAGTCGCTTGGCTTTGGCATCTTTGGAACCCGGGCTATTGGGATCACCATCATCATTCTCCAGATGCCCTTCGAGATCCGCTTCTTTGATGAGCGGGTTATCTTCCTGCTTGTTTTCAGCCAGCTTCAGGTTATCCAGCACGATGTCCGGATCGATGCCTGTTGCCTGAATGGAACGACCGGAAGGTGTGTAATAACGTGCCGTGGTTAACTTGATGGCGGTATTGTTACCCAGCGGTACTACTGTCTGAACGGAGCCTTTACCAAATGTTTTGGTGCCCATGATGATGCCGCGCTTTTGATCCTGTAGTGCACCGGCAACAATTTCCGATGCAGATGCCGAACCACCATTGACCAGCACCACAACAGGCGAGCCCTTGAGCATGTCACCGGGTGTCGCACTGTGGCTGACATTGCTGGCAGCATCCCGACCTTTCACGCTGACGATCTTGCCGTTACTCAGGAAAATATCAGAGACCTCGACAGCGGCATCCAGCAGGCCACCCGGATTGTTGCGTAAATCCAGAATTATGCCCTTGAGACTACCGTCGCTTTCTTTCTTCAGTTTACTGATGGCCTTTTTCAGATCATCCGCAGTACGTTCCTGAAACTGGGTAATACGTAAATAACCAAAACCTTTTTCCAGCGTTTTGGACTTGGTGCTTTGAACACGAATCTTGTCACGTGTGACGCTCACCTTGAGCGGTTTATCCAGGCCTTCACGAACAATCAGCAGGTCGATTGCCGTGCCGGGTTTGCCGCGCATGATTTTAACGGCATCATCCAGGCTCATGCCTTTGACCGGTTTTTTGCCAAGCCGAATAATCAGGTCACCGGCCTTGATACCGGCACGTGCGGCAGGTGTGTCATCAATGGGCGAAATCACTTTCACGAAACCGTCTTCCATACCGACCACGATACCGAGGCCACCGAATTCACCGGTGGTACCGACACGCAATTCCTGAAAGGCATCTCTGTCCAGATAGGTGGAATGGGGATCAAGCCCAGTCAACATGCCGCGAATGGCGTTTTCCAGTAAATCCTTGTCGCTGACATCCTCGACATAGTTGTCCTTGATCTTGCCAAATACCTCACTTAATGAGCGGATATCTTCAATGGGTATGGCCCGTGCGGCGCCGTTATCCCGTTCTGCGCGAACCCCATAGCCAATTGCCAGCATGACACCGGTCAGTAAACCCAATGTCACCAGGAGTGTGTTTCGTGTAAAGCTCTTCATGCTGTTCCTTCCTCAGACGCCATTCGGGCGGATCTGTTCTTCCAAATCAGGATGTTACCGTAAAAACTCCAGCGTGACACCAAACAATCTGGCCTAGCCACGCCGGCACCAGTTAAGCGGATCGGTGGGTTTGCCATTGTGCCGAATCTCGAAATACAGGCCGGCGCGCTGCTGGCCGCCGCTGCTACCGACGCTGGCAATCGGTTCACCCGTCTCCACCCATTCGCCTGTTTCTTTATATATAGTCTGATTATGGCCGTACAAACTCATATAACCATTGCCATGATCGATAATTACTAGCAGGCCGTAGCCGCGTAACCAGTCGGCAAAGGCCACGCGACCGTGTGATACGGCCCGTACCTCACTGCCTTCCTGGGCATTGATCATGACGCCATTCCATTTGACCCGACTCGACTCGCGACGTTTCCCAAACAGGGCGTCCACTGAACCTTTTGTCGGCCAACGCAGTTTTCCTTTGAGGTTACCAAACGGTGTGCGCTTGCCCGGGTCGGTGAGAATATCAGGAATCGCCTCATCCAGTTTGGCGACCAGGTCACCAAGTCGCTTTTCATCCTCCAGCAACCGTGCCAGTACGCGTTCCTTGTCATGCAGCTCGGCATGTAGTTGTTTGACCACCAACGCCCGCGAACGTGACGCTTCCTGCAGGGTCTCCTGCTTGGCCAGCTGTTGTTGCTGTATGGCCTGCAGTGCCCTGTTCTCCTGTTTGATCTGTTTTTCGGTTTCGATCAGTGAGGTGAGGGCCTTGCGTGATTCGCTGATTCGCTCCACCCGTGCCCGATTGAAATAATCATAATAGGACATGGTGCGACCGATGACGGCCGGGTCTTCCTGGTTGAGTAATAACTTGATGTATTCCTGGCGACCAATCATATACGCCGCCTGTACCTGCTTTTCCAGTAACCCTAACTGGGTTTTGACGTCGCGGCGTAAAATCTTTCGCTTGTAATAAAGTTTGTTGAGTTTAACTTTCTGCTTGGCCAGCTTTTTATCCAGTTGCCGCAATGTGCGGTGTAACTGGCTGATATCTTTTTCGATGCGCGCCAGATCGGTTCGTACCGAATCATGCAGGGTCTGGGTTTTCTGGATATCGTTACGCAGACGTTCGATTTTCTTGCGAACATCCTGCAGGGCCTGTTCGGTTTCCTCGTCGTCAGCAACAAGATTGGGAGTGAACAGGGCGGCGCTGATAAGAATCAGGCAATAAGCGGTAAATCGTGAATACACATAGCAACGCGCCATGCCGCCAGTCTACCTGTGTCGTACCAACTTGCCTAGGGATTCGTCTGGTCAGGCAGCCTGTTCTTCGGCTTCGGGATGTTTAATCAGGGAACGGCCGGTCATTTCCGACGGCTGTTCCAGACCCATCAGTTCCAGCATGGTCGGTGCGATATCCGATAAAGCACCCTGGCTGACCAGGCTCAGATCGCGCGCTCCCACATAAATCAACGGTACCAGGTTGGTGGTATGCGCCGTATGCGGTTGCTGGGTTTCGTTGTTACGCATCATTTCCGCATTACCGTGATCAGCCGTGATCAACATGTCACCACCCACTTTGCGAATTGCTGCAACAACACGTGCCAGGCAGGCATCAATGGCCTCGATGGCCTTGACCGTCGCGTCGAAATTACCGGTATGGCCCACCATATCCGGATTGGCAAAATTACAGATAATCGCGTCGTACTTGCCGCTTTCGATCGCCTCAACCAGATTGTCGGTCACTTCCGGCGCACTCATTTCCGGTTGTAAGTCATAGGTCGGGACGTTAGGCGAATTGATCAGTATGCGATCTTCAAAGTCAAACGGTTCCTCGCGACCACCATTAAAGAAGAAGGTCACATGCGCATACTTTTCAGTTTCCGCAATGCGTAATTGCTGTAAACCCAGCCCACTGATGTATTCACCAAACACATTCTGCAAACGATCCGGTGGATATGCGACGGGCACATCAAAGTCCGATTTGTATTCCGTCAATGAAACGAAGTGGGTGTTCTTCGGGACATACTCACGTTCGAAGGCATCGAAGTCCGGCTCGATAAACGGCCGTGTAATCTGGCGCGCCCGATCAGATCGATAGTTCATGAAAATAATGCTGTCGCCGTCTTCCACTCGCACGGGTTCCGTCCCTGCCGGTACAACGGCTGTCGCCTGTACAAACTCATCGGTTTCATCACGATTGTAGGCGAGACCCAGTCCGGCCAGGGCGGTTTCCGCCTGAAATTCGGCCTTGCCCTGAGTGATCAGATCGTAAGCCTTCTGAATACGTGGCCAGCGATGGTCACGGTCCATGGCAAAGTAACGACCAATAATGGAAGCGAACCGACCCCCACCGAGTTCCTCGAATTTTGCGTCCATCTTGCGAATGGATTCATCCGCGCTGCGCGGTGCGGTGTCCCGCCCATCCAGAAATGCATGTAAATAAACTCTTTTCGCACCCTGCTTGACCGCCAGTTCGGTCATGGCATGGATATGATCTTCGTGACTGTGCACGCCACCGGGTGATAACAGACCCAGAATGTGCACCGCTTTATCGCTGTCGATGGCCGCCTGCACCGCATCGACCAGGGTCTGGTTGCTATAAAACGAACCCGTTTTGATGGAACGGCTAACCCGGGTGTATTCCTGGTAGACCACTCGCCCGGCACCCAGATTCAGGTGACCCACTTCGGAATTACCCATCTGATCGGCCGGCAGGCCGACCGCCGCACCCGATCCGTTGATAAAACTGGTCGGGCAGGAGGACCATAATTCGTCCCAATTGGGTTTTTTGGCCACCGCGATGGCATTGTCGTCATTGATCTCGCTGTATCCCCAGCCATCGAGGACAACCAGCAACATGGGCTTGGCGTGTTCAGACATATGTCGTAAGTTCTTTATTTTTCAGTAGTTTCATTTTAAATTAGACTAAGTCTAATTCATTTGGTTCAAACGTGCAAAACCCCGATTTGGATGAATATTGTCCAGCTCTGGTGGAAGATGCAAAATACTTGGTAAATAAAAGGGCAATACCCTTCTCAAACGGTAGATTATTGTATAATGTTTTGTTAATAAAGATCACCTGTGATGATCATACTATTAAAATGGTGTCATACATGATGCAAGATATAGCCGGTCTGATGACGCGTGACGAGGATATCGACCGCGCATCCCGTTCTCTGAAGGCCATGTCCCATCCATTAAGACTGAAAATCCTGTGCACTCTGGGGGATAGCGAAATCAGCGTGCAGGATATCGTCGAACATGTGGGTACATCGCAAAGTAATATTTCGCAACACCTGGCGATTCTGCGCGACAAGGGCATCCTGTCGGCACGCAAGGACGCCAATCGCGTATATTACAAAGTCGGAGATCAGCGTACATTACGCCTTATCGGGATGATGCGTGAAGTCTTCTGTAGCGCTGAAGATTAACTACACGTCGTTCTGCACTTTTCAGTAAGAACTTTATGCTAACTTGCTGGCATTTCATTTTTATGAAATCCGTAATGCTATTCAGGTAAAACGTTCAGGTAGAAAATGGAACAATACATCGAATTCATCGGTAACCACTACATTCTCAGTCTGGCCTGGCTGGTCATCTTTATGATGCTGGTCTATAGCTTCATCGGCTCACGGCTACGTGGTTACAACAGTGCCAACCCCACGATGGCCACACAACTGATCAACCGTGAAAATGCCGTGGTGCTGGATGTACGCGAGGAAAACGAATACCTCAAGGGTCATATCGTCAATGCCGTGCATATTCCTGCCGGTTACCTCAATGACCGACTCAAGGAGCTTGAAAAATACAAGGACAAACCCATTATAGTAGGGTGCCGTAGTGGTCAGCGTTCTGCGCAGGCCTGTGCTCAGTTAAAGAAAAACGGGTTTGAAAAGGTCTATAACCTGTCCGGCGGTATGATGGCCTGGCAAAACGATAACCTTCCATTAACCAAGAAGTAAGTCACTGCATGGCAAAAGTCATTATGTATAGCACAAAGTTCTGTCCTTATTGTGTTCGGGCCAGAATGTTGCTTGAAAGCAAGGGTGTTGACTATACCGACATACGTGTTGATGTCGAACGTGAACGTTACTCAGAAATGATCGAGCTGGCGGGACGCAGCAGTGTGCCGCAAATCTTCATTGATGATGATCATGTCGGTGGTTGTGACGATCTATATGCACTGGAGAACCAGGGACAACTGGATCAAAAACTGGGCCTGTAGTTATGTCGGATAATCTGCACATCGTTTGTCCGCATTGTCACAGTACAAACCGTGTACCTGAATCCAGAATAAATGCCGGCGGCAAGTGTGGTAAATGTCATCAGCCCCTGTTTACCGGCAAGCCGGTTAATCTCGATCAAACCGTATTTCAGAAACATGTCAGCAACAGTGATATTCCTGTACTGGTCGACTTCTGGGCGCCCTGGTGCGGCCCCTGCAAAATGATGGCGCCGGTTTTTGAACAGGCGGCTTCGCAACTGGAACCGAAGTTCCAACTTGCCAAGGTCAACACAGAAGAACAACAGACACTGGCTGCACAATTTCAGATACGCAGCATTCCGACGCTGGCGGTATTTAAACAGGGAAAAGAAATCAAACGTATGGCCGGTGCGATGGATCTGAACAGTCTCATGCAGTGGGCACAGCAATAACCGAAACCGATTTTTAATTATTTTTTAGCGGACAATTATCATGAGCGAATCACAGGAAAAAGGGCAGACGCCGCAGGGTAAATTTCATATTCATCGAATATATATCAAGGATATTTCCTTTGAGGCCCCCAACTCACCACACATGTTTAACGAGAAATGGGATCCGGAAAATACGCTTGACCTCAACAGCAATGCCCACAAGCTGACGGATAATATTTACGAAGTGGTGTTATCCATCACTGTGACGGTTAAAAATGTCGACAAGACCGCGTTTCTGGTTGAAGTTCACCAGGCCGGTATTTTTGAAATCGAAGGCTTTAATGACGATGACCTTCGCGCCATGCTCGGCAGCTTCTGTCCCAACATCATTTTCCCGTATGCACGTGAAGCGGTATCGGATATCGTTACCCGCGGCGGTTTTCCGCAGCTACTACTGTCGCCCATCAATTTTGATGCGCTGTATCAGCAACACCTGCAACAACAAGAGCAGCAGACCGAACAACAACAGGAATCGTCCACACACTGATGAGTAGCCCGTTTGCAGTGCTGGGTGCGGGTTCGTGGGGAACCGCATTAGCCATGCAACTGGCACGCGCCGGTCATAAAACCCTGCTGTGGTCTCATGATCCACAACAGGTAAAACAAATGCAGGCGGATCGCGCCAATCACGCCTACCTGCCGGACATTGCCTTTCCGGATCAACTGACTCCCAGTGATAATCTTGCCGACTGTGTTAAGCAGGCCGATATCATTCTGATTGTTGTTCCCTCACATGCCTTTCGCGAAGTACTGCAGGACATCAAACCGATGTTACGTGATGATCAGCGCCTGGCGTGGGGTACCAAAGGACTGGAGCAGGGCACGCGTAAACTGTTACACCAGATAGCCATTGAAGAACTGGGCATCACCATTCCGGTAGCGGCCGTGTCCGGACCGACGTTTGCCAAGGAAGTCGCACGCGATATGCCCGGCGCTATTACCGTCGCCTCCAAGGATCAACAGTTTGCCAGACAACTTGCGATCGCTTTGCACAGTAAAAACTTTCTGACTTATACCAGTGATGATGTCATCGGTGTCGAGATTGGCGGTGCCGCAAAAAATGTCATGGCCATCGCCGCCGGTATTGCCGATGGCATGGGTTTTGGCACCAACACACTGGCGGCACTCATTACACGTGGCCTGAATGAAATCATGCACCTGGGTGTGGCGCTGGGTGGCAAACGTGAAACGTTTATGGGTTTATCCGGGCTTGGCGACCTGGTATTGACCTGCTCCGATAACCAGTCACGTAACCGGCGTTTCGGACAGGCACTGGGGCAGGGCAAGGATCCGGAACAGGCCAAACAGGAAATCAGCCAGGTCATCGAAGGGATCGGCACCGCCAAAACAGTTTATTACCTGGCGCAGGACTACAATGTCGATATGCCGATTACCGAACAGGTTTATAAAGTCTTATACGAAGGGCGTTCGCCAAAAGAGGCGGTGATTGCCTTGATGGATCGAGATCCGAAACCGGAGCTTGATTAAATAATTCGGTAGATCAGGCCAGCTTCTCGCATACATGTAGTTAGTTATTGCTCCCAAGACACGCTGCAAGTACATCCCTGTACGCTCGACAGCAGCATCCCTGCTGCTGACGGTCTTGGAATCAATAACTAACTACTTGTAAACTGACTTCTGTAAGTCGTCCCTGCTGCTGACTTACTCGAAAACAAGATTTAAACAACAAGACGTTTCATTTTCCACCCGCAAACCCGCATTGCCGCCACGCCTCGTAAACCACAATCGCAGCACTGTTGGATAAATTCAGGCTGCGATTATTTGGTTGCATGGGAATCCGTAACACCGCCGCCTTACCCAGACCGTCACGCACATCTTTGGGCAGGCCACGCGTTTCCGGTCCAAACACGAATGCATCATTCTGTTTAAATGTCACATCATAAAACGATCGTTCACCGTGCGTGGACAACCCGTATAACTTGCCATGTGGCACACCCAGAATAAATTCATTCAGTGAGCGATGGGTCTGTAGCGAGGCAAATTCATCATAATCCAGCCCGGCCCGTTTGAGTTTGCTGTCATCCAGATCAAAACCCAATGGTTCGATCAAATGTAACTGGCAACCCGTGTTGGCGCACAGGCGAATGATATTGCCCGTATTGGGCGGAATTTCCGGTTCGTATAAAACGATATGAAACATTGAACGTAGCGCCCTGTGCCGATTCCCGATAAAATCAGCATTGTAACCGATAGCGAGCCACTTTCCGTTGACCCAGATTACGCCAGACCCGCTTACTCCCGAACAACGCAACATGCTGTCCCTGTCTTTTTGCGGCATGACCTTTAACACACCGCTGGTGTTACTCAGTGGTTGCGTCGGATTTGGTGAGGAATACACCCGGGTCGACGGCTTCGATCATGCGGACACCGGCGCCGTGTGCCTGAAGGGGACAACGCTGCAACCGCGACTGGGAAATCCGCCGCATCGCGTGTTTGAAACCCCGGCCGGTATGCTCAATGCCATCGGCCTGCAAAATCCCGGTGCCCGTCATGTGGTCGACAAGATCCTGCCGACGCTGGATTTCAGTGAAACCCGCTTCATCGCCAACCTGTCCGGTTCAACGGTTGAGGAATACGAGGAAGTGGCACGTATCTTTGATGACTCGCCCATCGACGCCATGGAAATCAACATTTCCTGCCCGAACGTGAAAGAGGGTGGTGTGCAGTTTGGTAATGATCCGGATATGTCGGCCCGGGTGGTAGCGGCCTGTCGCAATGTAACGAAAAAGCCCATTATTACCAAACTGTCCCCTAACCAGACCGATATCGCCGAAAATGCGCGCCGCTGCCTGGAAGCGGGCAGTGACGGCTTTGCCGTGATCAACACCCTGACCGGCATGGCCATCGACATCGAGCAACGTCGACCGGTCATCGGCAACAACCAGGGTGGCCTGTCCGGCCCGGCCATCAAGCCCATGGCCCTGCTCAAGGTTCACCAGGTCTACCAGGTCTGCAAGGACCACAACATTCCCATCATCGGCCAGGGCGGCATCACCACCGCCCATGACGCCATCGAATTCCTGATTGCCGGTGCCACCGGCATTGGCATCGGCACGGCACTCTTTTATAACCCCTTGATTTGCCCAGAAATCAACAAAGGCATTGTCGATTACCTGGCCCGCCACCAGCTCAGCAATGTCTCTGAACTTATCGGATCTCTACAGTTAAACGGCTAATTTGAGCCGATTTCGCCATTAAAGCTAAGCCCTTGATTCGTCGATAAGGTATGTGACTACACGGATGTCGAGGGCATCTCTATGGGCGAAGCCGCCCCAAAAAAGAAGATTCGTCTGGGCGACCTGCTGGTCGAGCATGGCCTGATCACGAATGATCAGTTGATGCAGGCACTCAAGGACCAGAAAACCTCCGGCCACAAACTGGGCCGGGTGCTGGTCGACAAGGGCTACGTCAAGGAAGAACAGGTACTCGAATTACTGTCCCGCCAGTTACAGATTCCCTACATCGATCTGCGCCGCTTCCAGTACGACAACGCCACTGTGCAATTGATCCCGGAAATGATCTCACGGCGTTATCGCGTCATTGCCTTAAAAGAGCAGCGCGACGGCAGCCTGCTGGTGGGCATGGCCGATGCCACCGACATTTTTGCCTATGACGAACTGACCAAGCAGTTAAAGCGGCCCATACAACTGGCGGTGGTAAAAGAGGCGGATGTCATCGAAACCATCGACATGGTGTACCGCCGCCGCAATGAAATCAGCAGCCTGGCGGAAGAGCTGCACGATGAATTATCAGATACCGACATCGACCTGGCGACCCTGGTTGATAACGAGGATGTCGCCAACGCGCCGGTCGTGAAATTATTGCAGTCCATTTTCGAAGACGCCGTACAGATCGGCGCCTCGGACATTCACATCGAACCGGATGAAACCGTACTGCGCATTCGCCAACGCATCGATGGCGTGTTGCAGGAACAGGTAATGAAGGAACGCAAGATCGCACCGGCACTGGTGTCGCGTCTAAAATTGATGTCCGGTTTAAATATCTCTGAAAAACGCGTACCGCAGGACGGGCGTTTTAATATTCGCGTCCACGGTCGCAGTGTTGACGTGCGTTTATCCACCATGCCGATTCAGGCCGGCGAGTCGGTGGTGATGCGTTTGCTGGATCAATCCGGTGGCACGTTGAATCTTGAACAACTGGGTATGTCGAATCACACCCTGCGACGTTTTCGCGCCAACATTACACGGCCATTTGGCATGGTGCTGGTGACCGGCCCAACCGGTAGCGGTAAAACCACCACGCTGTACTCCGCGTTGTCCGAACTGAATGAAGCCGAGAAAAAAATCATTACCGTGGAAGACCCGGTCGAATACCGTCTGCCGCGCATCAACCAGGTACAGGTCAACCCAAAAGTCGGGCTGACCTTTGCCAGTGTGTTACGCGCCGCGTTACGCCAGGACCCGGACATCGTGCTGGTTGGTGAGATGCGTGATCAGGAAACCGCGGAAATTGGTCTGCGCGCCGCCATGACCGGTCACATGGTGTTATCCACCCTGCACACCAACGATTCAATTTCCACGGTGAATCGTTTACTCGACATGGGCGCACAGGGTTACCTGGTCGCCAGTGCTTTACGTGCCGTGGTGGCGCAACGCCTGGTCAGGAAAATCTGTGACAGCTGTAAAACCGAACATACACCTGATGCCCGCGAACTGGTGATTATCAAGAACCTGATGGGTGACGCGCATGCATCAGTTACCTTTCAGCATGGCACCGGCTGCACACACTGTAATAACACCGGTTATCACGGCCGAATCGGTGTGTTTGAATTTCTGGAAATCGACGATCAGCTTGCCGATGACCTGCGCCGCTCCGATGCCAGCGGTTTCGCCGGTCACGCCAAACAAAGTGACAGTTTCCATTCGTTTGCCCAGCATGCCCTGGAATACGCGTTACAGGGCGTTACCTCGGTAGAAGAAGTCATTCGCGTTGCCGGTACGATTGATGACAACCAGGATGAATTTGTCACCGAAATCGATCCGGATATGCCGAACTGATGCCTGTCTTTACCTACATCGCCAGAAATAATGCCGGTGACGCTATTCAGGGCAAAGTGGAAGCCGGAAC
Source organism: uncultured Gammaproteobacteria bacterium (assembly GCA_937967995.1). Taxonomy (GTDB): domain Bacteria; phylum Pseudomonadota; class Gammaproteobacteria; order UBA6429; family Thiohalophilaceae; genus CALBTB01. The sequence goes on along the minus strand of CALBTB010000005.1, from coordinate 244,247 downwards.
CGAAGATGCGGTTGCCACGCAATTAATTAACAGCGGCATTACACCGATTGAAATAAACCAGTTACGTGAAACCGAAGACCTCACCAAAAAACTCAATGAGTGGCTGAAATCCCGTAAACCGAAAATTCAGGACCTGATTTTTCTGACCCGCCAGATGTACACGCTGATGCGTGCCGGTGTGCCGATTGTACGTGCCATTAACGGGCTGGCGGATAACATGGACAATCCAACCCTGGTCAAGGTTTTAAAAGATATTGCCGGCAGTCTTGAATCCGGTCGCGATCTTTCCACGTCGTTTGCCAAACACCCGAAAATTTTCAGTCACCTGTTCGTCAGCATGATTCGCGTTGGTGAAAGTACCGGTGAACTGGACGGCGCATTTTTAAAACTGTCCGAATACCTGGAGCGTGAAAAAGACACCCGCGATCGGATCAAGCAGGCCATGCGCTATCCGATCATCGTGATCAGTTTTATTGTCGGCGCCCTCACCATCATCAACCTGGCAGTGATTCCAAAGTTTAAAGGCATCTTTGAAAAGTTTGGTGCCGACCTGCCGTGGCAGACCAAACTGTTAATCGGCATGTCCGATTTCATGATCACCTACTGGCCGTTACTGCTGGGCATGTTGATTGGCGGCGTTATCTGGTTTCGTTATTACATCAAAACCGACAACGGTCGGCATCGCTGGGATCGATTCAAGTTACGCATTCCACTGGTTGGCAGTATTTTGTATGAAGCGTTGCTGGCCCGTTTTGCGACGGCGTTTGCCTTAACCATGCGCAGTGGCGTTCCGCTGGTGCAGGGCCTGCATGTGACCAGTCATGCGGTGGATAATGAGTATGTGGGCCGTAAACTGACCAACATGCGTGTCGGTATCGAGCGCGGTGACAGCCTGACCCGTACCGCCGCCGCGTCCGACATGTTCACGCCGCTGACCATTCAGATGTTACAGGTCGGTGAGGAAACCGGTGCGGTCGATGACATGCTGGATAACGTCGCGCATTACTATGATCGCGAAGTGGACTACAAACTCAAGAACCTGAGCAGTGCCATCGAGCCGATCCTGATCATCATCGTCGGCGCCATGGTGTTCATGCTGGCGTTGGGTGTGTTCCTGCCCATGTGGGAACTGGGGAATGTCGTTAAATAGGCGACAGCAAAGGGGATTTACCCTGCTCGAACTGGTGATCGTCATCATCATCATCAGCGCCCTGCTGGCCATTGCCATCGACAAGCTCATGAAATTGCAGGTCACCGCGGAACGGGCCGCCATGGAGTCGATCATCGGCAGCCTGCAAAGCGCCATCGGCATGACCATCAGCGAACATATCGTCGAGAACAAAATTCGTGACCTGGACCGGCTGATCCAGTCCAATCCCATGCGGCTGCTGGCCGACACACCGGTCAATTACCTCGGTGAACACACCGGTACGCCCAAAAACCTTGAAACGGGAAGTTGGTGGTACGACCGGGCCTCGCACACCCTGTATTACCAGGTGAAAAATCGCGAATATTTTCAGACAGATGGCCTGGAAAAAGACGTGTTAAAACTAAAGGTGCTACCTGTGTATGACGATAACAACCGTAATGGGCGGTATGACCGAAGCGATACCCTGCGTGGACTTCGTCTAAAACCGCTGGCCGGCTTTCGCTGGCTGAATGAACCCATCGATCCGGCAGAATTTGCGGACTCCCTGAAGCCGGGTTGAACGAGTCAACAAGAGGACAGGAGTTATGGAGAAACAAAAAGGTTTTACACTGGTCGAGCTGGTTGTGGTGATCGTGATTCTGGGGCTGCTGGCCGCCGCCGCCTTGCCAAGATTCATCAATGTCACCGATGAAGCTCGTGCAGCGAGTGTGAATGGTGTAGCCGGTGGACTGCGATCCGCCGTGGCTCTGGCCCGCGCACAGTATGTGGTGAATGGTGTCAATACGGCCACAACGGTAACCATGGAAGCCACGACAGTAACGGTATTATCAGAAAGTGGTAATGCGGGACTAGGTGGACGGCCTGTGCAGGCTGCAAACGGTATTGAAGCTGCAATGCCAACACCAAGCGGATACACAGTGAGCCATGCCGGTGCGACATCGATCTATACACCTACGGGTGGCGGCGCTAACTGCCAGATCTCCTACGACGCAGATGGAACGGGGGACCCCGTTACGGTAGATGTATCAGGTTGTTAATATAGATCTATATTCAGTAGAAATATCACTTAAGGCGGCTTTCATAGCCGCCTTTTTGTTTTAAGGGACTGAATCGAATCATATGAAACCGTATAAAAACTCCAACGGTTTTACCCTGGTCGAGCTGGTCACGGTCATCACCATTCTTGGCCTGCTCGCGGTGGCGGTTGTGCCACGTATGGCTTCACGTAGTCCTTATGAATCCCGCACGGTCGAAGATGCATTGATCAATGCGATTCGCCACGCACAACACCTGGCCATGACCAAGCCGGTCGGCGCCAATGTCACCCTGCAGACCGATAACGCCAATGATCGGATTCGCATCACGTATAACGAAAGTGGTGTACAGACGGTTGATATCGGCATTGCCAGCGAAATTGATATTGACGATGTCACGATGACGTTTGACAAAAGCGGCGATGTTTCTTCATCTACGCCTGCTACTCCCATCGATATTGATATCGACAGTGGCTCACGAACTGTCAGAGTTGAGGGCACGGGATATGCGCATCGGCTCTGAACGCGGCTTCTCGTTAATCGAGCTGATTGTCATCATCGTGGTGCTGTCGCTGGCGCTGGTGGGCGTGACACTGGTGATCAACAAGGCCGTGCAGCAAAGTCCGGAAGCATTGGTACAAAGCCGCGCCATGGAACTGGCGCAAACCTACATGGATGAGATTTTAACGAAACGTTACGATGAACGAACCGGGCAGGGTGGTACACCGCGTTGTGATTCCACCGATAATGCGGCGCAGGCCTGCAGCGGTACACTGGGCCCGGAAACCACTCCACCAGATAATGAATCGTCCCGCACCCTGTATGATGACGTGGATGATTACAACGGTTTAAGTGAAACATCACCGGTGTCGATCGTGACCGGCGCAGCATTAACCACTTACGATGGCTATTCCATTTCCGTCACCGTGACCTATGCCGGCAGTGAAATCGGGCTGGCCAATAACCGTCACGCCAAACGCATTACCATCAATGTCTCGACACCACTGGGTAACACCATCCCGGTCAGTGCCTATCGGGTGAATTTCTGATGCGGCTATGTAAACAACAACGCGGCTTCAACCTGATCGAACTAGTGATCATTATTACTATTCTCGGTGTGTTAATGACCGGCACGGCAGTCTACATCACCAACAGTATTCGTGCTTATTCGGACGTGTCGCGGCGCGACCAACTCACCACCCTGGGCCGTTTAACCGTGGAGCGCGTAGCACGCTCATTACGCACGGCGTTACCCAACAGCGTGCGCGTGTCCAACAATTGTCTGGAGTTTTTACCCATACTCGGCAGTACTGTGTATACCAACTTACCCAGCGCCGCACCCACCACCACCATGACAGCCATTGATTTCAATTTGATAGCGGGATTTGGTACTCGCTATGTTGTGGTTTATCCGTATAACACGTCTGCAATGTATAGCGGTGGTTCACCCGGTCCCCGGGCCGGCTACGGAAGCAAAGCAGGATCACCGGTAACGACAATTACACTTTCAGGATCTCACCAGTTCAATCGCCACTCACCGCAGCGCCGCCTGTTTGTGGTGGACTCGCCCACCAGTTATTGCGTGGAAGGCACCAACCTGAATCGTTATCGCGGTTATTCCATCAGCGCGGCTCAAAGTGCGCCACCCAGCGGAGGTAGTGGACCACAGTTAATGGCGCAGAACATTCAGCTTAACGATAGCGGTGCAGTGACACCGTTTACCTACACACCGGGTACGCTACGCCGAAATGGCATTGTCACGCTGGATTTTCGTTTTCTCATCGACGGCGAATGGATTCGTTTATATCACGAGGTACAGGTACGCAATGTACTGTAAACATCAACAGGGTTTCAGTTTACCGGTGGCTATTTTCATTCTGGTGATCATGGCACTGATCGGTACCGCCGCCGTAAGCCTGATGCAACGCAGCATGGAAGGGGTCGGTAATGAAGTGATGTCGACACGCGCCTTTTTCGCGGCTGAGTCCGGGGCACAATATGCGATGAACCAGTTGTTCAGCCTGACGGGCGCTGCCGCCAATTGTCCGGCCACTTACCCGGTGCAGAATTATAACAGTACCGGCATCGCGAGCTGTACGGCCACGGTGCAATGCAGCGGTGTGACCGTTGGCAGCAAAACCTACTATACCGTGACCAGTACCGGGAATTGCAGCACCGGCGATATCAATGCCACTCGCCAGATTCAGCTGATGGCGGTAACTCCTTAAATCCCAAGTAAAATTTCACACCGATCACAGAAATAATGTTCAAGCCAGGCAGTACGATACCGATATACCATTAATATAACTATCCGTCTGGGCATGAAGATACCAATAAGCATAAAACGGTCGCTCGCAGGACTTCTGATGCTTTTCGCCGGCAGCCTTGCCATGCCCATTTCAGCCGCTACCTATACATCCAGCAGCGAGACCTATAGCTGGATCGACCCCAGCAGCCATACCAATGTGGTCTGGACAGCCGCCAGTGGTGGGCCGCCCAATGAATGTAGCGGCTTTTCGATTGCAGTGGATGACGATATCACCCAGGAAATCCCGCTTGGTTTTACCTTTAGTTTTGGTGGCACCGGTTATACCTCAGTACGCATCATGTCCAACGGCCGCATCCAGTTTAATAATAATTATTGCGGTCACGGCACGGCCTCATCCGGGCCACCGCGCACCTATCCGTTTCCTATGCCGGATACACGCCTGGATCGTGCCATGCGTATTTATGGTGGTGATATCGATCCCAGCGCCGGTGGTACAGTACGTTATGCCAGCCTGGGCAGTGCACCGAATCGATCGTTCGTCATCACTTACAGCAATGTTCAGGAATGGGGTGCCGGCAGCAGTAATTTCAACTTGCAGGTCATTCTGTACGAGTCCGGTGACTTTGTTTATCAGTATGGCGCCATCAGTAATCCGACAGCCGGCCAGGCCCAGATTGGCTGGCAATTAAGTAATAACGATTACCAGGTTTATCAATACTCCGCTATCACCGCGCTACAAAACACTGCAATACGTTTTTCCAGTTATACGCCGTCACCCATCGCATACTACGCAATGGATGAATTAAGCTGGACAGGTACCGCCAATGAAGTCATTGATGGCAGCGGCAATAACAATCATGGTGATCGAGTCGGCTCGGCGCAAACGGTAAACCCGGGTTACATTTGCCGTGGCGGTCAATTTGTCAGTAATGGTAATGCCGTTGATAGCAAACTGGATGTAAACAGCGCGATTGGAAACCGCGGTACGATAACCTTCTGGTACAACAGTAATGCAGCCTGGAATTCCGGTAACCGAATGCTGGCGGATGCGTCAAATAACCTCGGTAACGGCAATGCGGATAAATATTTCTTTCTGGCCAAACGTAACAATGGACGTCTGCGCTTTCGGCTCGAAGATAGTAACGATGCAGACCTACAGGCGGAAACATCGAACAACAGTTACGCTTCAGGTACCTGGCATCATGTCACGATTACCTGGGACCTGGTCACCGATGCCGACTGGTTACAGATCTATATCGATGGTACACGCCGTGCAACCAATCGTGGTAACCTCAATTCTCCCCTGAATATCTCTAACGTCCTTGGTAATTTAAGCTCGGTCTTTTTTGGTGATAATCGAACCAATGGCGTTGGTGGCAGTGGTTATGTTAATGGTCACGCAAATGGCCTCATTGATGAAGTTCGCATCTATACCGATGTGTTGTCCGGTACGCAAATTACCAATGACATGAATGAAACCCATGAATGTCTGCTTGGCGCGTGGTACATGGACGAATCCCTGTGGAATGGTACAGCCAACGAAGTCATCGACAGTTCCGGTAACAGTAATCATGGTACCAGCGTGAATGGTGCGGTAACGGCAATTACCAGTCCTGCCATCGCTGGCAATCCGGGTACCTGTTATTACGGCACCTTTGACGGCACGGACGATTACATTGCCCTGCCCGGTTTTCCCAATGTCACGGACAGTTTCACGATCACCGCCTGGATAAACCCAACTGACATAAATCAGGATCAGCGCATTTTTGTCGATGACCAATCCAATAGTGGTGGTTATGCGTTTAGTCTGGGCGATCCCGGTAACGGCCGATTACGATTCTTCTCTCGTAATGTCAGTCCGATCAGTCTCGATACCGGTACAGTGATCAGCGCCGGTACCTGGTATCACGTCGCCGCGGTACATGATGCAACCAATAAAACCCGGCAGATCTTTGTCAACGGCGTAGCTGTTACCGCAGCTCAGGTTTACACCGGTACCTGGGGCACGGATGCAGGCACAGCCAGCATTGGTGGTGAGACCAATAGCGCCGGATCAGAAGCAAATCCTAACTGGCGCTTTAATGGCAGCATCGATGAAGTACGCGTCTACGGCCGGGCCCTGTCTGCAGCCGACATCACCAGTGTGATGAATGAAACCCGCACCTGCCCGGTAACCTATGATCATTTGCGTATTGAACATGACGGTACAGGTTTGACCTGCGAACCGGAATCGGTAACGGTGCGTGCCTGCCTTGATGCGAGTTGCTCCAGTGAATATACCGGCGCTGTTACTTTAACGATGACACCATCCGGATGGCAGGGTGGTGACAACAAAACAGTCAGCGGGGGTAACAGTACCTTTGTTTACCCACGTCGCACAGCGGGTGCGATTACTCTCGGTATTTCCGCACCGTCACCCTCACCGAATAACGGTGTGCAATGCCTGAATACCGCGACCAGCGCCACTGACTGTACACTGACTTTCTACGAGAGTGGTTTTATTTATACCATCCCTAACCAGACAAGCTGCGTGACGTCTAACAATATCACCATCAGTGCCGTGCGTATGGATAATACTACACAGGCCTGTGTCCCGACCTTTGTCAGTCAGACACGTAATGTCGTGTTCTCATTAAACTATGCAAATCCAACAACCGGTACACGCGATCTGACGCTCAATTATAGTGGCACCGATTACACGCCGATCGATAACACCACCAGCCAGACGGTACCGATCAGTTTTGATGGCAGCGGCCAGGCCACATTCACCGTTACTTACCCGGATGCCGGCCAAATTACACTTAACAGTCAGTACACAGGCTCGGCCGGCACCGGTGACGCCGGCCTGGTGATGAATGGCAGCGAAACCTTCGTCACCAAGCCGTATAAGTTTTATGTTTTCAGTGAAGACGCCAATGCCAGTTGTGCAAGTGCGTCACCAACCTGTACGGCATTTAAGCGTGCCAACGAGACGTTTAACCTTAAGATCCGTGCAGCCTGCAGTGATGACACAGTTACTCCCAACTTTCAGCTCAATAATATAGCCGTCAGTCATATTAACGTTGCACCAGCTGTGTCGCAGGGCACGCTGGGTGTTTCCAGTTTTAATATGGTCGCGGCCGACAACGGTGAACACACTATCAGCACGCAGACGGTCAGCGAAGTGGGCAGCTTTACCTTTACTGCCGCTGCGCCTTCAGGTGCGTATTTCGGTGAAGACATCGGCACCACCGCACTAAACACCAGTAGTGATATCGGCCGCTTTTATCCTGCGCATTTCTGTATCAGCTCACCATCTCTGACCAATCGTACCGATGCAGATACGGCCTCCGGTTGTACAGACGGGTTTAGTCACCTGGATGAAATCTTTACCGTTGGTGTGACCATGACGGCACAAAACTTTGGTAGTGCTTGTGGTGCTGGTGGCGTGACCCAGAATTACACCGGTGCCTGGAGTAAATTCACTACGCCGTTTTCTGAAAACACCGCACTGCCTGCTGAAGCAGGTAAATGGAACTTCGCTGCCGTGAACAATCCCGGCGTCTCTGCCACGGATTTGAGTGCACGTATTACAATTGATACTACTAACAGTAGTGGCAGCTTTACTAATGGCTCGGCCACACTGAGTGCGTTAATGGATATCAATCGCGCAGGCAGCGCACCAACGTTTGATGCCGAAATACCGTTTACCGATGTGCGCATTGGTTTTAATCCACTGGATACCGACAACGTGGGTATCGACAGCACGGATTTGACCATCGGTACCGACACTTACCGCCAGTTAGGCACAACACAATTATTCTTTGGCCGACTGTTTGCTGAAAACGCTTACGGTGCCAACCTGCCGGAACTGGAACTGGATATGTTTGCGCGCACGGAATATTGCAATGCCGTCACCGGCACCACCTGCACTGACTGGCAATATAAAACCGATGACAGTTGTACTCTATATAATATCAATCCGCCGGCGGGTGTTGTGATGGGCGCCGATCGTACGAGTATTGGGACACCCGGTTATTATTTCCGACCCGGCGGGGCGACCACCACCTCCGGCACGTTTGACTTTACTGATGACGGTACCGGCCCCAGCTATGCACGCGTGCATGTGCCGGATACCGCAAACCATTCGGCCGGCTGGCGACTGTTCTACAACGGCGGCGGTACCGGTGGTGACTTTACCATTCCGTTCCTGTTTCCCTTCAACACCGACACCAGTGTGCATCCGTATTTGTTGCACGTGGATGGCGTGGCCTCGTTCGGGCAGTTCCGCGGTGATGATCGGATAATTTACTGGCGTGAAGTGTTACAGTGATTAATCCCCGAACTCGAGTATCTCTTCAATCGCCTTGATACCGGCCTGGCCACACGCGCCATCGATACTGTCTTTTTCCGACTTGCCCGGTGGCGCACCGGACACACCGATGGCACCGACAATTTCTCCCGAGGCCTGAATCATCACACCCCCGCCAACTAATAAAGCACCGGGATTATGTTGCACCTGGTTGGGTATGACGCCTTTTTTTAGCAGGTCTGCCAGGTCGTTGGTGTTTTGCCGAAAGCTCACGGCGGTCCAGGCTTTTTGAATGGCGGTTTCAACGGTATGCGGGCCGGCAAACCGGTCCCGGTAAAAGGCCTGTACATTACCGCCGCGATCCACCACCGCCACCGCAACGGAATAACCACGTTTACGGCAGTCTTCGATAGCGCCCCAGGCTGCTTTGCTGGCCGTATCCAGGGTCAGTGATTTTTGGGTAAACATGCCCTGCGCCATGACTGGCTGAGTCATGGAAATAAATAAAAGGTAGAAACTGACTATAAGTTTTGTTTTGGGTGTCATGCTGTTACGCCTCCTTCCATGCTTCAAAGTATGGACTGGCGCCTTCACCGCATGTGTCGCAAACATGACAGGTCAGGAGGCGAACCCGACAAAAAACGTTCTGAATGTTAGTGCATAACCTGTAAATACCGGCCCGGCGTGACACCGATTACCCGTTTAAACATACTGATAAAGGCGCTACTCGATCCATAACCGAGATATGCTGCGGTCTGTTTTATGGTTTGTCCTGCATGCAATGCTTCCAGTGCCCGTATCACCTGCCAGTGTTGGCGCCATTGCTGAAAGGCCAGTCCGGTTTCGGACTGAAAATGACGCTGCACACTACGTACTGACATACAGGACAGGCGTGCCACGTCTGTGAGCGCAATATCTGTCGGCTGTGACTGGAGCAGATTTTCACATACCTGCTTCAGGCGCGGCTGTGTCGGTAAGGGTAAATTAAAATGATCAACTGGCAACCGCTTCAGCTCGTCAAGAATGACCTGAAACAGGCGCGACTCGGCACTATCGGATCGGTAATGTTCTCCAAATTCTGCCGCCCGTTGCATGGCGCTACGCAACAGCGTACTGCTTTGAATACACAGACTATGTTGCCACAACATGCTGGCAATAGCTGAATCTATAAATAACGAAGTATAACGTATTGATTGATTTGCAATAATGCCGTGCGACATGCCTGCGGGTATCCAGGTGGCTGTCCCGGCCGGAACCAGGCGGGTAAATTGCGCTGTTTTTATCTGAATGGTCTGTGAGGTTACAAGTAATTGAGTACATGCATGATCGTGCGCTTTAATAACATGAGCACCGTCAACCTGCACATCCTCTGCCAATATAGGGTGCCAACGCCCTCCATATCCCTGGCCTGCATTCTGATTAGACGCCCGATTCCCGAGCAACGAGCCCTGTAGTTGACGCAACATGCTGATCTCCTTTTCTGAGACTACGACTCGACTGTACCGCACCATACACACGAGTCAATCCGCAATGCATCGATATTTTGCATTATCACCAGCGAATTTATTCGTCATGACATAGTCGAAAATATGCTTAGCTAAATGGTACTGGGCATTTACCAGGTTACTATGGAGTCATAAAAGAAAATGAAACGTATCACACAAACCGTATTACTGGCCTCATGCTTATCATTGCTGGCATCACCGATGTTGGTCAATGCCGCTGAGGAAGCTCCGGCCAGTGGTAAGAAAATGAGCTGCAAGGAAGAAGCCAAACAACATAAATTTAAAACAAAAGCCGACCAGACAAAATTTATGAAGGATTGCAAAGCCAAGCACAAAGCGGCCAAGCAGTAATTGACCGGCTTTTAAGGTAAAATTGCCCCGCCTTTGGCGGGGCAATGCGTTCAGGTACTGGATACAACGCGATTACGGGAAGTCACTGCACGAGCTGAATAGGCGCCATCACCCAGCAACGCGACAACCACAGAAACAACAATTAAAAACAGCGGATATTCCCAGCCGCCATTCGTATTACTGAATACCCAGCCATTAGCCCAGTGGGTAAACAGGGCGCCCAGTAAAATCGGAATACCGACCATTGCCACATAGCGACTGTAAACACCGGCAATCAACAACACGCCACCCAGAAGTTCAAACCACGCGACCGGGTAAGCCATCCAGCCGGGGAATCCCACCTGGCTGAAAAAGCTGGCGGTACCGGGCAGGGTAAACACGACAAACTTCAATAAACCATGGGCCACAAACATCACGCCCAGTGACACACGTAATATCAGAATTGATAACTCTATGTTTCTGGCTTGCATTTTCATCTCCTTTAGTACTAATTAGTACTATTTGTTCAAAAAAATATTACAGAAAAATCGCGTGCAATTTTTTCAGTGCGGTATGGACTTCTTCCAGTTCCTTGCGACTCAGGCGATCAAAACGCTGCTTGATGTATTTCACCTGGGCCGGAAACAATGATTCAAAAAGCTGCTCGCCCTTGCGTGTTAACCGCACCACCGTACCCCGGCCATCACGCGGATCACTACAACGCTTGACCAGTCCCTTGCCTTCCAGCCGGTCGACAACACCGGTCAGCGTGCCTTTGGTAATCAGCGTCAGTTCGCCAATTTCCCGAAAGTTGAGGCCATCCGTGTTACCCAGGGTAAAGATGACATCCGCCTGGGGTACGGTCAGGCCGGTACCCTGATAGCCTGCCGCGTCATAACTGGCAAAGGCCTGGTAGGTCCGCACCAGCTCACGTAACACGGGCATATAGGCCTGCTTTGCCGCATTCTTTGCCGTAATCATGGGCATGAATATAGTACTAACTAGAACTAAATGCAAGCCCTGTCCGGTTGGTTATTTGGCGGGCTGGCCTTACACTAGGCGCGGCCATACCTTCTGATAACCCGGCGAGATAAGGAGTACGGACATGGCGCGCTATCGCATTGGCGAAACCCCGGAGACCGGTGGTGATCACCTGACTGAAAACCTGCAAACCGGGGCCGTGGTGTTTGGGCTGATTGCAGGTATCGGCTTTGTGGTCGCCGGGCTTCGAGCTAAACAGTACTGGCTGGTGGTGTGGGGTGCAGGTCTGGCACTGGCCAGTGTGGCCTACCTTGTCTACCAGATTTTTATTAAATGAATCGAATTACTTTCGTCTGTTGTCTGCTATGGCTGCTGGCGAGCAGTTCGTTACAGGCGGATGAAATTCGCATAGCCGTGGCAAGTAATTTTGCCAGCACCATGACCGGCCTGATAAATCATTATCAAACCGTTTCACCGCATCGGGTGGTCATGAGCACCGGCTCGACCGGAAAACATTATGCCCAGATCAAACACGGCGCACCGTTTGATATTTTCTTTGCAGCCGATGCAGCGCGCCCCCTGTTACTGGAACAGGAAGGAATCGCACAACCCGGTTCGCGATTTACCTATGCCATCGGCAAACTGGTGTTATGGAGCCCGCATGCCGATTTCGTGGATCAAGAAGGGCGGGTGTTAAGTACGGATCGCTATCGTTTTCTGGCCATCGCCAATCCACGCCTGGCACCCTACGGCTACGCCGCGCAACAGGTTCTGCAACGACTACAATTATGGGACACAGTGATGCCTAGTCTGGTACGCGGTGAAAATATCAACCAGGCATTTCAGTATGTTCAGAGTGGTAACGCACAACTGGGATTTGTGGCCTATGCACAGATTCGACAACCCGGTAAACCATTGACCGGTTCCTACTGGCTGGTACCTCGTGATTTCTATACCGACATCGAACAACAGGCGGTGCTGTTAAAAGACAGCCAAGCAGCACGTGACTTTGTTGGCTTTATGAAAGGGGCAGCGGCATTGAACATGATTCGTGACTACGGCTACGATACCCCGTAATGCTTAACGATGCGGATTTAACGGCGCTCGCCGTCACTCTGAAACTGGCACTGGTTTCCACGTTTATTCTGTTGCTGGTGGGTACGCCACTTGCCTGGTGGCTGGCGCGTTCCCGCTGGCGTTTCAAGTTTTTACTTGAAGCGGTGATCGCACTGCCACTGGTTCTGCCGCCCACTGTGCTGGGCTTTTATTTACTGATTGCACTAGGACCTAACGGTTTTCTGGGTCAGTTATCTGAAACACTGGGCGGCCGGCCACTGGCGTTTACCTTTACCGGCCTGGTGATTGGTTCGGTGTTTTATTCCATGCCCTTTGTCGTGCAACCGTTACAAAATGCCTTTGCCGCACTAGGACAACGTCCGCTTGATGTGGCGGCGACATTGCGTGCTTCACCACTGGATCGGTTTATCAGCGTGGTGATGCCCATGGCGCGACCCGGCTTCTTTACTGCGGCGATACTGGGTTTTGCACACACCGTCGGCGAGTTCGGCGTGGTACTGATGATTGGCGGTAACATTCCCGGTGAAACCCGTGTCGTCTCGATTGCGATTTATGATCATGTCGAAAGCCTGGGATACACCCATGCCCACTGGTTATCCGGTTTGTTGTTACTGTTATCGTTTTTATTATTGATCGCGGTTTATGCGTTCAACCGACGCAGCAGGTTGATGGTGACATGATCGACGCATCTTTTACCATTCAACGGCACGGTTTTTTACTGGACGTACAGGCACAAATACCAACACAGGGTATTACCGCGGTGTTTGGTCCATCCGGTTGTGGTAAAACCACCTTACTGCGCGCGATTGCCGGGCTGGATCAACATGCCGGCGGCAGGCTCACCATCAACGGTGACGTGTGGCAGGATGAGCAAACTTTTTTACCCACTCATCAGCGTCCAGTGGGATTTGTGTTTCAGGAAGCCAGTCTGTTTTCGCACCTGGATGTACGCGGCAATATCGAATATGGTTTTAAACGAATTGCACCTGAACAACGCAACGTTTCACTCGAGCGTCTCATTACCTTACTTGATCTGGATAAACTGTTAACACGTAAGCCGGATACCCTGTCCGGTGGTGAACGGCAGCGGGTCGCAATTGCCCGTGCCTTGGCAGTCAGCCCGCAACTGTTATTAATGGATGAGCCACTGGCCTCGCTCGATCAGCAACGTAAACAGGAAATTTTACCGTGCCTCGATGCCTTACAACACGAACTGTCGATTCCTGTTATTTATGTCAGCCATTCAACTGACGAAGTCGCACAGGTCGCTGACCATATGCTGATGCTTGCCAATGGTCGCATACAGGCCAGTGGTGATGTCCATGAACTGCTGACTCGTCTGGATTTACCACTCGCACATGCTCAGGATGCAGAGGCGTTGATCGATGCCGTCGTGGCGGAACATGATGAGCAATTCAATCTCACCTACGTGGATTTTCCCGGCGGTCGTTTCAGTGTGCCCTATAAACCGTTATCGATTGGTGTCAACGTGAGGGTGCGTGTGGCGGCACGCGATGTCAGCCTGACATTACAGCACCAGCGCGACACCAGTATTCTGAATATCTTTGCCGCTGAGGTGGAAACCATCAGTGATGAAGGGGGAGCGCAGGTCACGGTGCGACTGCTGGTCGGGGGCGTGCCGATGCTGGCGCGTATTACGCGTAAATCCGCCAGTGTCCTGAACATTACGCCGGGTAAAGCCGTGTTTGCCCAGGCGAAAAGTGTCGCCTTACTTCACGGCATCTGAATCTTGCCGCCACCACCGGCGCCGGGCATTCCGCCACCGCCACCTGCTTCCGGAATAACGATTGAGGATGCCTGCTGGCGACGCAATTCCTTGAGTTCTTCCATGGTCTTTTCAACCGCCTGCTTCGCTTCCTGGGGAAACTTCTGCACGGCATCGGCCAGTGAGCCGGCCTCGATTTCAAACGCCAGCGGCAGGGCGCCCATGGGTGTCATCAATTGTGCCTGGCCAACGTAAATCACATCCCGCGCATCATCCTGGCTGCCATCGTCCTTGACCGGGGTCAGAATACGTATCGTGCCCATCTTACGGTCGGTATACATCTCTTCCCTGTACAGCGACGAGGCGTCCATGCTGATTTCGTTGGTTGTCTCACTCATTTGGCTTACCCATTTTTCAGATTCTTTCGTACCGCGCTAAATGAACTACTATACCATAAGCCAGACCCTGGGGCAGGGGTGAAATGTTCACGCTGTCGTGTGGTCTACTCTATTGTGTAAGGAGAATGTGAATTCATGGCTGACCGACACCGCGATACCCTGCCCAAAGCGCAGGCCATTAATCTTGAAAAGGGCGTTTACGGCTCCATTGCCGAGATCGGTGCCGGACAGGAAACGGCACGCTGGTTTTTTCGCGCCGGTGGCGCGGCCGGGACCATCGCCAAAACCATCTCCGCCTATGACATGACCTTTTCCGATGCTATCTATGGCAGTAGCCCGCGCTATGTGTGCCGCGAACGCCTGCACGCCATGCTGGATCACGAATACCGGCTTATTCTGGAACGTCTTGATACCAAGCGCGGCAGTGAATCGCGCTTCTTTGCCTTTGCCAATACCGTCGCCGCGCGCAGCTATTCACACAAGACCGACGGTCACGGCTGGCTCGGTATTCGTTTTCAGACACAACCCCGCGAAGCTTTTTCACAAATCGATTTGCATGTAAACCTGCATGGCCAGAAAAACCTGCAGGATCAGGAGACGCTGGGTATTCTCGGTGTAAACCTGATTTATGGCGCAAGCCTTTTATATAACGATCCGGAAACGCTGTTGCTGTCACTGTTGGACGGCATATACCGCGAGTTATGTGAAATCGACATGATTGACTTTTCCGGTCCGGCCTTTGAAAAAGTGGATAATCGCTTGATGGCGTTACGGCTGGTGGAAAAAGGCATGAGTGATGCGGCCATGTTTACCGCCGATGGCAAGATCGTGCAGGTTGCCGAACAGTTATGGAAAAAAGCCGTGATTGTCGAGCGCAGCCGGTTTCGCCCACCCACCAACTTCACCATCAACCTGCTGGACTGTGCGCGTGATGCCTTTAAACAGGACACGGGTTTGGGCGATGACGAACTGGTGGTCATCTCGGAAATGACACTCAACAATCTCATTAACGGACAGGATATCGATGTGACCGATTTTCTCGATCGCGCTGAACTGCTGTGCGCGATGGACAAGCATGTCCTGATTTCGAATTATGGTGAATATTACCGACTTGCCCAGTATCTGTTTCGCTATACCACCATGCCGATTGCGCTGGCGATGGGTGCATTGTCGGTGCGGGAAATATTCAATGAAAAATATTATGAAGATCTGCCAGGCGGCATACTGGAATCTTTCGGACGCCTGTTTAAAAATGATTTATGCCTGTATGCCTCGCCGGCACTCGATCCGGATACTAACAACGTCGTTAACTTAAAAAATCTCGATGTACCAGAAAATTTGCAACACCTGTATCAACACCTGATCGAAAACCGTAACCTGCGGCCACTAAATTCCATCAACCATGATTACCTGAATATCTATTCGCATGAAGTGCTGGCGGATATACAAAACAACAAAACCGGCTGGGAAAACAAATTACCGGCCAAAGTCGCTTCGTTGATCAAGGACAGGCACCTGTTTGGTCATGCATAAACTGCTGCGGCAATGGGATAATAGTTTGAGTGCAAAGCAACACGCGGCGCTCGATCTGTCACTGGAGCGACGCAGTTTTCTGGCCAATACACTCAAGGCCGCCGCTACACTGAGCCTGCTGCCCGGCCTGATACAGCTCAGCGCCTGCTCAAAGGATCCTGAGCTTGATCAGCAATCATTAATTCAACAGGAACCGTGGAAAACCTTTGCCACCGTACAACAGATTTTATTTCCCGATGACGGCAATGGCCCGTCGGCAATGGATATTCATGCGGCACTCTATTTGAAGTTTGTGCTTGAGGCACCGGATACCGAAGCGGCCGATCGGGAGTTTATTCTTAACGGCATAAACTGGCTCAACGACCTGTCGCAACAGACCCATCAAAAACCTTTTATATTAGTTAATGTCACGCAACAGGACGCATTGTTAAAACAGATTAGCCAAAGCCGTGCCGGAGAGCGCTGGTTGTCGACCCTGTTGCTCTATATCTTTGAAGCCCTGCTCAGTGATCCGGCCTATGGTGCCAATCCCGATGGGATCGGCTGGCGCTGGCTTGAACATCAGCCCGGCTTTCCTTCGCCCCCCAAAAATAAAATTTATACGAGGCTGTTGTGAAGGAGTTTGATGTCTGCATTATTGGCAGTGGTGCAGGTGGCGGACCGGTCGCGCGCCAGTTAAGTCTGGCCGGTTATGATGTGGTGGTACTGGAAAAAGGTCCGCACCTGAAACAGTCAGACTTTTATAAAGATGAACTGGCCTGTTGCCGGCGCAGTGTCTACACACCGAATCTGAAAAACGAACAACACGTCATCGAAGACTACGACGGCACAGACGCTAATGGGAATTATAAATGGCAAAGCGAATCCACGCAGGAGTCCGGCTGGGATTTCTGGAACGGCAACATGGTGGGTGGTTCGTCCAACCTGATGAGCGGTTTTTTCTATCGACTTAAACCACAGGATTTTCGTTTACTATCCGAGTTTGGTCCCATCGACGGCGCCAACATTGTTGACTGGCCGATCAGTTATGACGATCTTGAACCATATTACACGCTGGTCGAACAGATTGTCGGTATCTCCGGACAGGTGCAGTCACATCCGATGCAGGAACCCCGCTCCAGCGCGGATTTTCCCTATCCGCCGACACTGGAGCATCCTATCACGCGCCTTATTGATCAGACCTGTCGTGACATGCAGTTACATGCCTTGCGCACACCGCGCGCGATTTTGTCGCGGCCACTCAATACACAACGCCGTGCCTGCGAGTATTCCGGTTTTTGTGGCAGTTACGGTTGCGCCAGTGGCGCCAAGGGCAGCAGCCGTGAAGCCTTGTTGAATGATGCCCTCGCCAGTGGTCGCTGTACGATTAAAGCCAACTGCAAGGTAAACCGTTTAATCAGCAACAATCGTGGTCGTGTGACGCATGCACAATACATTGATAAGGACAATCAAACACGGCGTGTGTCGGCAAAAATATTTGTTGTGGCCTGCCAGGCCATGGAGACAGCACGTTTACTGCTTTTATCCAGTGGACCTGCTCATGCAAATGGTTTGGGTAACAATAGCGGCCAGGTTGGGAAAAACATGCTGTTCTCGGCCGGCGGATCCGGTAGTGGTGATTTTATTTATCATGACATGACTGAGGAGCTGGCTTCACAACTCAAAACCCGCGGTCCGTTTGTTAACCGTGGCCTGCAGGACTGGTATGTCATTGAAGATAAAACGCTGGGTCGCATCAAGGGCGGGACGGTCGATTTACTGTTACAACATCCCAACGCCATACGCCGCGCCAACAATGTCAAGTGGGATGATGACGACAAGCTGGTCTGGGGATCCGCGTTAAAACGAAAACTTCACGAGGCGTTTACCTCGTCGCAGACGCTACGCTATGAAATCTTCTGTGACTGGCTGCCAAACGATGATTGCTTTGTTTCACTTGATTCGAATGTGAAAGACAAGTGGAACATTCCCGTCGGTAAATTACGCGTTGGCTATCATGATCACGATCTGGTTGTTGGCCGTTATATTGAAAAGCACTGCAAGCAAATACTCACTAACATGGGCGCAAAGCATGTACGCGGCAGTGTCAGCGGTTCACCCCCACCCAATCTACAGGCCGGCGGCTGCCGGTTTGGTCATGATCCCGCAACATCCGTGCTGGATGCGGAGTGCCGCATTCATGGCGCCGAAAATGTGTTTGTCAGTGATGGATCGTGGATGCCCACCGGTGGCAGTGTACCCTACACCTGGACAATTTATGCCAATGCCTTTCGCGTCGCCAACATCATTCAGAAACAGCTTTAATCGTGATAACCATGTTTTAAGAGATTGTGCTTGTAGTGATGTCCGCCATGGCCATGATGCCCGTGGTGACCATGATGATGACCGTGATAATGCCAGCGATGACACCCGGATAACAGTACTACCGCGCCCAGCACTGCCACCACACCGAACATAGGCCGCTTCAGTCGGTTTGTTACGTTCATGATGCACTCCTGTCGAGTTAACAGGAGGCTAACTTATATATAAGTGAGTGAATGCTGCCTGAATGAAGGGCTGGCTTTACCAGCTATCACCGTTTATGTGATCCAGTACTTCCTGCATCCCTGCCAGTCCTTTCTGGTACATGACTTCCAGCGGACAATGGTTGTTGAACTGGTAGCTGTCGGTACTCATCCAGTAGTTGGCCATGTTGGCGTTACCGGGAAACAGTGTCTGCACGGCACGGTAAATCTTGAGAATGATTTCCGCATGTGCAATGAAGTCCGCTTCATTGGGAAAGGGTGTGCCCTGCTGATATTTTAACAGCGTACGTGGTGCCGTCTTTTCCGGTAATCCCAGCAGGACCGGCTGCGCCTCTTTAGGCACACCCCAGTGCTGAAATACATCAAGCACCATCGTGACCAGCTCACCGCGTTCTTCATGATCTAATGATTGTTGACTCAAGAAATATGACACCTTAAATGAAATGTTAAATAGTTACAGGTGGCGGTATCAAATCCCGCCTAATACCAGTACTATAATAAACGATAAAGTTTAACCGAATTACCATTTCGAATACAGATTCAATAACAGGAGAGTACCATGTTCCATCCCATAACCATTCCGTTTGGCTGTGTCATGCTGTTTAATGTTGTCAAGCTCAAAGAGGGCGTGACGGTTTCCGATGTGGAGCTGGCGCTGGGTGAAATGTGTAATGTTGTCAAAAACACCTATGGCGATGACAAGGGCGGTTTTATTGGCGGCCAGGTGTATAAGTACACCGGCTTTATTTCCGATGAAGGTTCCTTTGACTCAAAGAAAATGACCGAAGACCACATTGTCATTATGACTTACTGGCAGTCCTTTGAGCAGCATGAAAAATCCCATGCCGACGAAACCTTTAAAAAGAAATTCACTGCACTACTCGATTACTGTGATGAGACCTATGAGCTTGGTTATGAAATGTTATGGCAGGGTGTGCCGGAAGATGACTGAAGCTGACTGAACATGGCGGCGCGTAAAAAAGCCAAAAAAAAGGCCGTCCGTAAAAAGACAGCAAAAAAGAAGGCCACGGCGCGCGGCAAACTCGCCCCAAGTAAAAAGCAGCGCGGCCTTCAGTCCGGCCAGATCCTGTTAGGGCTGGACCAAAAGCAGATTGCCCCGCTGGTCGATGAAGTCCATGCCGCCGGGGGTGCCGCCATCGGTGCCTATGCTGAACCCCTGTCCGGGCGCCCGGTGCTACTGGCCTCGCTACCCTTGAAGGCCATCCAGCCGACACCGTTTCAGCGTGATCTCTCGCCCACCCACACCAAACGACTGGCGGAAAAAATCGACGAGGCGGGGTCGTTTCTCGACCCGCTGATTGTCGTACGCGGCGAGGATGGACGGCTCTGGACACCCAATGGCCGACACCGGCTAGCGGCAGCAAAAGTTCTTGGATTACAACAAATTACCACATTAATTTCGCCGGACGAAGCGCTTGCCTACCGCATTCTGGCGCTCAACACCGAGAAGGCGCACAACGTCAAGGACCGCAGCCTGGAAGTCATCCGCATGGCGCGTAACCTGGCCGAGACCAAACCGCGCACCAAAGAGTCTGCCTTTGCGGAACATTTTGAGGCGCCGGAATTCCTGACCCTGGGCATTATCTACGCACAGAACAAGCGTTTTGCCGGTGGTGCCTATACGTCATTTCTGAAAAAGGTGGACCGCTTCAGTGATCGTACGCTACCGGTCAGCCTGCGGGAGCGAGAGGATTATGCGTCCCGACTCATGGACATCGATACTCAGGTCAAAAAGATTATCGACAAGCTACAGAAAAAAGGCTTTAAATCCCCGTATTTACGTACTTACGTGGTGGCGCGCATTAACCCGGTGCGCTTTCATCGCGCCAAAAAAGGCGAGACCAAACCGGCTATGCCCATCAAGTCCGCCCTGACGCGAATGGCGGCAGCGGCCAAAAAATTCGACGTGAATTCAGTACGGCCGGGCGAGCTGGCAATAGTAGCTGCGATGAGCAGTGAGTAGTATACTTTTGCGCCTCAAGATGTGTCTGACCATTTTTGAAGGAGAAAGACAATGGCAGGTGTATTTCAAAACAAAGCAGATTCTTTATCCAAAAAAGCCGCTGACAAAGGCTATTGCGTTGGCTGGAAACTACGCCGTGGTTTCGAGCGCGGTCGCCTCGACGGTGAAATGACCTACGGCGAAGCAGTGAAAAAAGCCGCGGAACTCGGCGCCAAGGAACCCGACAAGGTGTTCTGGGCCGAAATGCTGATGGAGCCCAAGTTCGGCAAGATCGCCTGAAGCACGCTTTATTTCATCTTACAAAAGGGCAACCCGGTTGCCCTTTTTTTATGCCCACCCATCCTTAAACCTCAACTATCCCTGTCATTCTGCCGTTATATTAGTATGACATGTCATTACCTTATTATAAGTATGTATTAGGCCTGTGCCTGAGTCTCCTGCCTGTCTGGTTGTTTGCTGCCAGTAACAGCGCAGCTGTCCCGGTGATGGTTTCACCGCAATGGGTTAAACAACAACTGGCGACCAATGCAATCCTGGTCATCGATGCGCGCCAGCCACATAAATACAAACAGGGACATATCCCCGGCGCCATCAATATCGATGTCGATCGCACCTTTATACCTACCGGTAACCACTCACGAGTTGCCGATATTCATCACATCGGTAAGTTGTTTAGTGAGCACGGACTGGCGCATGACGATCACATCGTTCTGTATGACGAAGGCAATTTGATCGATGCAGCACGCTTTTTCTGGGTTCTGGAAGTATTTGGTCACCAGCGAGTTTCCGTAATGGATGGCGGTATGCGCCTGTGGTCCATGGACTATCAGACCGAAACCACACCCAATCATCGCAAACCGGGCCAGTATGTGCCGACCATTCAGCATCGGCGCATTACCAGCAAAACCGCCATGCAGCTGGCGATCCTTAACCCGGATGTAAGTATTATAGATTCACGCAGCCATGAAGAATTCATCGGTAAAAAATCCATTGCACGTCGCTCGGGACATATTCCCAATGCGGTGAATATTCCCTGGGATGATAATTATTTTCAGAGTGACAGCGTTAACCGGTTTTTATCGGATAACCAGTTAGCCGCCCAATACCTGCCCTACAAAGACAAACGGGTCATTACTTACTGCAACAAGGGCAAACAATCCGCACTGACTTATTTTATTCTGCGTCATCTTGATTACGATGTGTCAGTTTATGATGGTGCCTGGTTTGAATGGGGTAACGATGAATCCCTGCCGATAACGTACCCCTCACCATAGCGGCAGTGGAACATGTTTAATCTCTCAATTCGCTTCAAACTCACCCTGCTGATATTCAGTGTTGCCCTGATCACGCTGGTGATTACTTCACTTGTCACGACCGTCATCGACATTCGTGGATTTCAACAGGCAAAAAAGGCCGAAGCCCAGTCCACGATTAATGCACTTTCCACTGACTTTGTCAGACTGCTGACGCTCGGCGATGTGGACGTGGCTTCCGACATTACCAGTCACTTCGATGCCTTTCGAGAAATCAGGGGCTTTATTGTTTATAGCAACGACGAACAACCTGCGTTTCGATATGGCCAGACAGATATTTCCGTTGTCGACAAGGATCGTTTGCTTGATATCCTGACCAGTGATGTGATTGGTTTTGACCTGCCAGTCATGTACAAAGGACAACGCTATGGTCATGTCACGATCAATCTGTCGACGCATGATCTAAAAAATGATATCAACCGACAGTTACTGATCACCTCCGCCATTTTCCTGATAACACTGGTTATGTCGTTTGCACTGGCATTTGCTTTGCAAAAACGCTTTACCGATCCCATCGTCAAACTCAGTGCGTTACTGGACAGCATGTCCGATGAAGGTGCTGCAGAAAAACCCGCAAAAAGTCTCGACGAAATTGACAAGCTCAAGACCGGCTTCATGCAGATGCTGGAAACCGTGGAAGAAAAAAGCAACGAAGTCCTGCAGGAACGCAATCGTCTTGACAGTATTCTTGAATCTTTGAGCGACGGCATCATAACCACTGATCACATGGGCCGTATTACCTACATGAATGCAGCTGCCGAGATCATGACCTGTGTAAACAATGCAGAAGCCAGAGGCCGGCGCCTGATCGAGATATGCAAGTTAATCAACGAAGATACGCTTTTGCCTTACAACGGCTTTCTGGAAAACTGCCTTTCCAGGGGTGTCGTCACCTTTGAATACGATAATATTTCGCTGATTAAGCCCGATGGACGCCATGTCCCGGTACAGATTTCCGCTGCGCCGATTTTTGTGGAAAATAAAGTCAACGGCAGTGTGATCACTTTCCGTAATATTACCGAGCGCCGTGAAATGTCGCGCAAACTTACCTTCCAGGCCAAGCATGACGGGTTAACCGGCCTGATAAACCGGCATGAATTTGAGCGTCGCCTGGAAGACGCCATCAGTTCCACCGAAAACGATGAACAACATGCGTTTCTGTATATCGACCTTGATCAGTTCAAGGTAGTGAATGATGTCAGCGGCCATATCGCCGGTGATGCACTGTTGAAACAGGTCGCGCATTTTCTGACGAATAACGTTCGTGGTTCCGACCTGGTGGCCCGCTTTGGCGGTGATGAATTCGGCATCCTGTTATACGATTGCGATACGGATCGCGCGGTGGAGCTTGCCAACAATATCATTACTGATATCAGTCAGTTCAATTTCGTCTGGGATGAGAACACCTTTAAAATCGGTGCCAGTATCGGCCTGGTGTCAATTACTTACAATGGACTGACGGTCACCGACATTCTTCGTGACGCAGATATCGCCTGTTACAGCGCCAAGGATCTGGGTCGAAATCGTATTCATATTCATGAAGAACAGGACCAGGCGGTGGCACAACGCCAGGGTGAATTATTCTGGATATCGCGCCTCAATGACGCCATCTCGGAAAACAAATTCGAGCTCTACCTGCAACGCATTGTCCCGGTCAATGCCAACAGCGAAGCGCAGAAATTTGAAGTGCTGTTACGCCTGCAAGAAGAGGAACAAATTATTACCCCGGGCGCCTTCCTGCCCGCGGCCGAACGTTACGGACTGATTGATTACATCGATCGCTGGGTGATTGAAAACCTGTTGTGCAACAAGTCCTATAAACACATCATCATGGAAAATCCGCACGCGCAGTTCAATATCAACCTGTCCGGTAAATCCATCGGTGACGAACGCCTGACACCGTTTATTCTGGATCTGTTCAAGCGCCATGATGTTTATCCCAAAAGCATCTGTTTTGAGATCACCGAAACCGCCGCGGTGGCCAATTTTGCCGAGGCCGTGAAGTTCACCCAGTCGCTACGTTCCATCGGTTGTGAAATTGCCCTGGATGATTTCGGCTCGGGCCTGTCCTCGTTTGCTTACCTGAAAAACCTGCCGGTGGATTACCTGAAAATTGATGGCGGCTTTATTCGCGATATCGAACACAGCCCCATCAACTTCGCTATGGTGCGCTCCATTCATGAGCTGGGCCAGATCATGGGCATCAAGACCGTGGCGGAATGCGTCGAAACCGAGGAAGCTTACGCCCAGTTACGTAAAATCGGCATTAATTTTGTGCAGGGATTCCACCTGCACCGTCCTGCCCCCTTGACCCGCGTCGCAAAAGACGACAAAGTCATTGCCCTGAAACATTGGCAACGCTGACAGTTTATCCTGATCTTAACGGAGCGAACCATGGGCGGGCTGGTATGCTGGCGCTGCGGCGCCTCTCTCAAGGACATTCCTCTGCCGTTCACTCGCCTGCAACAGTGCACGGCGTGTCACGCCGACCTGCATGTGTGTCGCTTATGCCGTTTTTATAATCCCCGTATTTCGGACAAATGCGATCACGATCTGGCCGAACCGGCCCGAGATGTGGAGGTTGCCAATTTTTGTCACTATTTTCGACCCGTAGCCGGTGCGTTTGATCATCAGCAAAAGGATAACAGCGACGATGCCATGGCAAAACTCAAATCCCTGTTTGGTGATGATCAGTCGGCACAGGCTGATAACAACGCGACGGAATCGACTGCAAGTAAATCGGACTACGATAAGGCGAAGGAAAAATTTGATTCGCTGTTTAAAAAAGACGAATCGTGATGGCCGGGAAAAATTTACAACGCGCGCAATGCATCGGCCGCTTCCTTGGTCGGCAGTAACTGGTAACTGCGTTGCAAATCAGCGCGCGCTTTAACCCGGTCACCCAGTTGCCGGTAGCTCATGCCCCGCTTTAAATAATAATAAAACAGGTTCGGGTTATACTGAATGGCGGTCTGGTAATGCTGTACGGCGGTGTTGTGATTATTCTGTGCCTGGTAAATATCGCCTTTCAGGGCATGAAATAAGGCTTCGCGTGGTTCATGTGCAATGGCCTGGTTCGCCAGCTCCATAGCCCGGCTGTAATTCTTTTTGGCCAGCGCGGCACGGCCTTCATCGTATTTATTATAGGCAGGGATGTCTTTCACCAGCGCGGCAATTCGCTGGCGATAACGTTGTTCACCCAGCGTCAATCCCGGCCGCGTCAGTTGTGCCGCATAACGACGATTTGCTTCCACCCGTTCCTGTGACGGGGGATGACTGGCAAACAGGCCTTCCAGCCAGTTTGGGTTACGCCCTTTTGACAGGCGTAAAAACGTTTCCTGTAATGTCACTGCACCTTGCGGGTCGTATCCCGCTTTGACCATATACTCCATGCCGTAGCGGTCTGATTCCAGTTCGGCATCGCGACTGTACTTCTGTCCCAGCAGCGCCGCACCCACACTTCCCGCCACCATCAGCGCCTGGCCTTCCTGTTTATCACGTAACGATACACCCAGCGCGATCAGGCCCAGATTCATGGCCATGCCGGTTTCCATTTTTTTGGCACTGTGTCGTGCCGCTGCGTGCACTACCTCGTGACCCAGTACAGCCGCCAGTTCCGCTTCATTGCGCAGCTCGGTTAACAGGCCCCGGTTGATACCGATTTTTCCACCGGGCAGCGCCCATGCGTTTGGCACCGAGTTATTCACTACCACGAATTCATAAGGTAATTTGCGATCCGCCACGGCCGCAACCCGCTGACCAACTTCATTCACATAACGACTCAGGGACACGTCTACTTCATAGCTACCTCCCTGCGACTGTTGCAGTGAACCATAATTCTTCTGACCTAATTCTATTTCACTTTGCTGCGAAACCAGTTGAATCTCACGTTCACCGGTGACCGGATTGATACCGCACGCTGCCAACGCCCATAGCACCGGGACAAGGGAAATCAGTTTGACTTTATTCATCGCTTTAATGTGTCGCATAGTCCGTTTGCCTGTATTGTGAGAGTGTGTCGTGGCGCGCCGTTTTATCCATCTGTGCCATTTTTTCGACCAGGGCGAAAAACTGTGGCATGTCATTGTTAACAGATTGCAGGGCGGCCAGAAAGTTCGGCACTTTTTCCTGGTAGGTGGCGATCAGCGCCAGGTGCGCATTGTTGAGATCCTGGTTCATCCACTCGTCAAAACCCGCATAATCGTGTTGCTTGCGCCATTGCCGGTACCATTGTGCAAGATCACGAAATACGTCCTGCTTGCCCGTTTGTTTTTCATCATTCGTTACTTGCCGTGCATACAGTGCTTTTAGCGCTTCGCGTGCTGCATGCATTTTACTGAATATTTTATGGCGGTACTGTTTTCGTTGCAGGAATTGCGTGTACACATCGAGATTATCCTGTGACGTATACCAGCGTCGTAATCCCTCCACTTCGACGGCGGTGGCAAAGGCTTCGTTAAACTCCGTATCGCCATCCACATACACCACCTGATGTGCCAGTTCGTGAAAAATAATGCCTATCATGGACGTTTCACTGCGTTCAACTATGGTGTTAAGCAACGGATCGTCCATCCAGCCCAGTGTTGAATAGGCAGCGGCGCCGCTGACGATAACGTCTTTGCCTTCCTGCTTTAACTGTTGCGCCAGGTCGAGGGCCTCCTGTTTATCAAAATAACCACGGTAACTGAGACAACCGACAAACAGGTAACACCAGCGCTGTGGTTCTATGGAGTAGGCCGGTGTCGCGACCACATTCCAGATCGCAAACGGACGTTGCAGGTCTGCATACGTGGTATAGCTGTCATTGTCGGGTAAACTAAGTTCACGACTGGCAAATGCGCGTACTTTTAAAGCCAGTGTCAGTTTCTGGCGTAATTCACCCGGCGTGTTGGTATCGGCAAGAATGTCGTCAATGGGTTTTTCTCTGGATAGTAATTCGAAATGGCCATTAATCGCCTGGCTGTAATAATCGAGACTGCTACAGGCGGGTAACGTAAGCAGCAGCAAGGCGATCGGTAACAGTTTATTTGCCGATACAAAACGAACTGAAGATTTCACCCAGCAGATCATCACTGCTTACCTCTCCGGTAATTTCGCCAAGCGACTGTTGGACCTGTTTCAATTCTTCCGCCACCAGTTCGCCCTGTCCTGATTGCGCCATTTGCTGCGCCTGCCCCAGATGCTGTTGTGCAATTTGCAGGGCGCTCAGGTGCCGGCGCCGTGCCATGAAACTGCCTTCGCCACTGGTCCGCATGCCCGCCGCCGCCTTGATGTATGCCACCAGCGTGTCCAGTCCATCGCTCATTTTCGCGCTGATAGCGACCGCCTGTAAATCACGCTTCGCGATGTGCAGTGATGCCATCTCACCGGCAGGCCGACCACTCTCATCACACTTATTATATATAACGATCACCGGCAGGTGATCGGGCAGTTTTTCCAGTACGTCACGCTCCGTGTCTTCGAGCCCGACGATATCATCCACCAGTAATAACAACAGGTCGGCCCGTTCGATGGCCTGCCAGGTACGCCGAATCCCTTCCTGTTCCACCACGTCCTGACTTTCACGCAATCCCGCCGTATCCAGAATATGCAGTGGCAAGCCATCCAGCATGATTTCCTGTTTGACGATGTCCCGCGTGGTGCCGGGAATATCCGTGACGATGGCGGCCTCCTGACGCGACA
This sequence comes from uncultured Gammaproteobacteria bacterium, assembly GCA_937967995.1. Lineage (GTDB taxonomy): Bacteria > Pseudomonadota > Gammaproteobacteria > UBA6429 > Thiohalophilaceae > CALBTB01. Next base: position 216,449 of record CALBTB010000005.1, on the reverse strand, counting down.
GGGCATTGAGTAAACTGGATTTACCGGCATTGGGCCGGCCGGCTAACACCACATTGATACCTTCGCGAATCAGGCTGCCCTGCTGGGCCTGTTGTAAAATATTTGCCAGTGATGACTGCAGGGTGTCGACCTGCTGCGCCACATTACCTTCACTGAGAAAATCGATCTCTTCCTCGGGAAAGTCCATGGCAGCTTCGACATAGACCCGCAACCTTGTTACACCATCGACCAGTTGATGAATCGCGTTTGAAAATGCCCCCTGCAGGGATCGCATGGCGGTGCGCGCGGCCTGCTCCGAGCCGGCATCGATCAGGTCCGCAATGGCCTCGGCCTGCACCAGGTCCAGTTTGTCATTCAGAAAAGCGCGTTCGGAAAACTCACCGGGCCGCGCCAGCCGCGCGCCCAGTGACACCACCTGTCGCAATAACATGTCCATGACCACCGGCCCACCATGGCCGTGCAGTTCGAGGACGTCTTCGCCGGTAAAGGAATGCGGCGCGGCAAAATACAGGGCCAGACCCTGATCGATAATCTCACCGTTGGCTGATTTAAATGATGTGTAATCCGCATAGCGCGGCGCCGGACACTGTCCTAGCATGGCATCGGCAATGGTTTTGGCCAGTGGGCCGGAGACGCGCACGATACCGACACCACCACGACCGGCCGGTGTCGCCAGTGCGGCGATGGTCTCGGTCCTGGTGGAAGTCGGTTTCATTGTCAGGTGGGTTTTTTCTCCGCGATGACGATACGCGTGATATACCATTGCTGCGCAATCGACAGCAGGTTATTCACCACCCAGTACAGTACCAGACCGGATGGGAAGAACAGGAACATCACGGTAAACACGATCGGCAGGAACATCATCAGTTTGGCCTGCATCGGATCCATCGGCGCCGGATTGAGTTTTTGCTGGAACCACATGGACGCGCCCATAATAAGCGGCAATACAAAATAGGGATCCTTGATCGACAGATCTTCAATCCACAAAATCCACGGCGCCTGACGTAACTCGACACTTTCCAGCAAGACGTAGTACAACGCGATAAACACCGGGATCTGGATAAGAATAGGCAAACACCCGCCCATCGGGTTGACCTTTTCTTTCTTGTACAGCTCCATCATCGCCTGGCCTTTGCGCTGGCGATCATCGGCATAGCGTTCGCTGATCTGTTTCATACGCGGCGTCAGTTTTTTCATGCGCGCCATAGATTTGTAACTGGTCTCGGATAATTTATAGAACACCAGCTTGATCAATAACGTTAACACGATAATCGACCAGCCCCAGTTACCGATAAATGAATTGATCCAGTCGAGTAACCAGAAAATCGGTTTGGACAAAAAGGTCAACCAGCCGTAATCCACGGTCAGTTCCAGACCGGGCGCCAGCGATTCCAGGTTGTCCTGAATCTTTGGTCCCGCATACAACTGCAACCGGGTTTTGTCGGTTTGACCGGGTGCCAGGACTTTTTGCGTCGACATCAGTCCGATCCAGTAACGATTGCCACTGGCCTGCGGTTTATGAGTGAAGTAACGATACACATCGTCTTTGGGTGGAATAAACGCGGCAGCAAAATAGTGTTCGATAAACGCGATCCAGCCGCCGGCATACTCCCGATCGATGGCATCGAAAAAGCCACCGGGTGTATTGCGACTGTCATCGATGTCATCAAAGTCCACTTTCTCGTACTTGTTGTCCGGACTGTAAAACACCGCACCGGTGTAAGTCGGCATCATGGCCAGCCCGCCACTTTCAGTCGGCGGTGTCCGCTCCAGTCGCACGTAAGAATGACCGGTCCAGGGTTTGCTGGAACGGTTGATGATTTCGTGCGTAACGTTTATGTCGTAACTGCCCGCAGTGAAGGTATATCGAATCACAAAGGTCGTACCGGCCGTGTTTTGCCAGCGCAATTCCACATCCAGTTGTTTGTCACCTTCGGCCAGTACATATTCACTCTGGCTGGTCTGATAAATGGTTTTACGTGTCGGTGTTAATGGTTTTAGGGCCGGGTCCGTAACATGAAACCCGTTTTGTGCCGTGAAGTAACGTGCACCGGAGGTATCCATCAGGCGAAACGGTTTATTGGGTTTATCGATCGACACCGGATACTTCGGTAAGTCGATTTGCGTTATGTCCCCGCCGCGGGTATCGATGCGAAGATTGAATACATCGGTTTTGACACGAACTATCTGACCTTTGGCTGTTGTTTCAGGTACGGCACTGACTTTTTGTTCAGTCGTATCCGGTTTGGCGGTTTCTGATACCGGCACCGGCATGTCTGTATCTGTCGTGTCGGTCGCTGTCGTGGTACCCGGCAGATCCGAGGTCGTGGTTTGCTTGGCCACCGGCGCGGGCTTTGGACCGTAATCCTCCTGCCAGGCCTGGTACATCATGAAGCTGATAAAGCCCAGTAATAGAAATAAGAATAAACGTTGTTGTTCCATAGCTGACTACTTTGATTCTTTTTTATGTGGTACCGGATCCCAGCCGCCGGTATGAAAAGGATGGCAACGTGACAGACGACGAATCGTCAACCAGCTTCCGCGCAGCGCACCGTGTTCTTCAAGTGACTCAATCGCATACTCGGAACAGGTCGGCGTAAACCGGCAGTGTTGCCCAATGAAAGGACTCAACAGCAGGCGATATACCTTTATAAAACCAATCAGTAATCGACGTATCACGATGTTGTCTCGTTCTGTGCGCTCAAGGCGTACCAGTGTTTTTTTAACGTTTCATAAATCCGCGCGTTACTCAGTTGCGTGGCATCTTTTCGCACCAACACGACGATATCCCACCCTGCCAGTTCCGCCTGGTGCCGCCGAAAACTTTCACGAATGAGTCGCTTGATACGGTTTCGTCCGACAGCGCGTTTAATCACTTTGCGCGAGATAGCCAGGCCCAGTCGTGCAGCCTGCTGCTGCGTATTGTGCCCGAGAACCGTGAAATATGCATCGCCAGAACGACGATTGTGCTGAAAAACTCGCTTGAACTGTGCTGGCCGAATCAGTCGCTGGCCGCGGCCAAAGCTATAACGTCGACTGACTGGAACGTCCCGGTTAATGGCAGGCTAGACGCTTAGGCGCTTGCGACCTTTGGCGCGACGCGCATTCAGGACTTTACGACCACCACGTGTACTCATGCGTGCACGAAATCCGTGGGTACGTTTACGTTTCAGGTTACTGGGCTGAAAGGGTCTTTTCATGGCCGAATCCGCGTTTACTTTGAGTTAGCGTTGTTCCGCCTGTTTCGTGTGGCGGAAAAGGCGGCAAGATTACTGGCTTGACCCGGCCATGTCAACCGATATCTGTGGACAGAACGCCTAAAACAGAACCCAAACAGGGAGTTAGCAAAGATGTGGATAACTGCCCCAAGAAGGCGTAGACTCTTTCGTCCGCGCAATGTGTGCGGCCTGATTTTCTAATAATCAATTCGTAAATAAAGGGGATGGCGGCGTGACGCAAGCGCTTTGGGATCAATGTCTTGCTCATCTGGAAAGGGAACTTAGCCCACAACAATTCAATACCTGGATTCGTCCGTTACATGCGGTCAGTGATGGCAATGAATTACGCCTGCTTGCGCCTAACCGCTTTGTTAAAGATTGGATAGACGAGCGTTTCCTCAAGCGAATCGGCGAAATACTCGAACAGATTCATCAGCCTCGTCCGGCCCTGCGGGTCGAAATTGGCACGCAGCAGGCGGAAATCGTGCGGCCCGCCAACCAGGAGCCCCAACCGTCTGCCAGCCTGGCCAGTAAAGCGGCCGGTAAAAATAACTCCCTCAACCCCAATTACACCTTTGACAGCTTCGTACAGGGTAAATCCAACCAGCTTGCCCGCGCGGCCTCCAGCCAGGTGGCACAAAATCCCGGTGAGGCGTACAACCCGCTGTTCATCTATGGCGGTGTCGGTCTGGGTAAAACGCACCTGGTGCATGCGGTCGGTAATGCCATTGCCGCCTCCAAACCCAATGCCAAGGTGGTGTACCTGCATTCCGAGCGCTTCGTGGCCGACATGGTCAAGGCACTGCAGCATAATGCCATTGACGAGTTCAAACGCTATTACCGATCCGTCGATGCACTGCTGATCGACGACATTCAGTTCTTTGCCGGCAAGGAACGTTCGCAGGAAGAGTTCTTCCATACCTTTAACGCCCTGCTGGAAGGCCAGCAGCAGGTCATCATGACCTGCGACCGCTATCCCAAGGAAGTCGATGGCCTCGAAGAACGGCTCAAATCGCGTTTTGGCTGGGGCCTCACGGTCGCGATTGAACCACCCGAACTGGAAACACGAGTCGCGATTCTCATGAACAAGGCACAACTGTCCGGCATCGAATTACCCAACGAAGTCGCGTTCTTCATTGCCAAACGGATTCGCTCCAACATTCGTGAACTGGAAGGCGCATTACGCCGCGTGATTGCCAACGCCCAGTTCACCGGCAAACCCATTACCATGGATTTTGCCAAGGAAGCATTACGTGACCTGCTGGCGCTGCAGGACAAGCTGGTGACTATCGAAAATATTCAGAAGACCGTGGCCGAGTATTACAAGATTCGTGTCGCGGATCTGCTGTCCAAACGCCGTAATCGCTCCATTGCCCGACCCCGACAACTGGCCATGGCCCTGTGTAAGGAACTGACGAATCATTCATTACCGGAAATCGGTGATGCATTTGGTGGACGAGACCACACGACGGTGCTGCACGCCTGTCGTAAAATTCACGAGTTGCGTGAAGAGGACTCTCGCATGAGTGAAGACCACGCCAACCTGTTGAGGACCCTGAGCACCTAGATTGCCGCGTACAAGTTGGGCATGAGTTGTGGATAGTATGTGTATGGACCAGGACGATTGTGTCAACATTGTTGCAATCCACAATCTATCCACAGCCTGAACACAGCTGGCACGCGCTCAAACAGAGGACTTTTACTTTTTGTAACTTTCTGATAAAAAAGCCAAAAAACGGGTTATTCACAGTTACGGGCTGGACTAATAACAACAATAATAAATTAAATATAAATAATTAATACTATTTATAAACGAAGGACAGGTATGAAAATCACAGCGCAGCGGGAAGACTTACTCAAACCCTTGCAAATAGTCAGTAGTGTCGTTGAACGTCGTCAATCATCGCCTATTCTCGCCAATACGCTGCTAAATATACAGGGTAATACGCTCACACTGACGGGAACCGACCTGGAAGTGGAAATGGTGGCCCATGCGAATGTGGAGGCGGACGGCAACCTGGATATCACCTTACCGGCTCGTAAACTCCTGGACTTGTGTAAGACTCTGCCGGAGGGTGCCAAACTGGACATAACGCTCGACGGCGATCGGGCGACGATACGCTCCGGTCGTAGCCGCTTTACCCTGGCCACACTGCCGGCTGACGATTTTCCTAATGTTGAACCCGGCGAAGGTGCCGAGACGGTAACCCTCACACAGGGCCAACTGAAAACCCTGATCGAACAGACCCAGTTTGCCATGGCGCAACAGGATGTCCGTTATTATCTCAATGGCCTCATGCTGGAGGTGAAGCCGGACCGGGTCACGGCCGTAGCAACCGATGGGCATCGTTTGGCCCATTGCACCATCGAGACCCAGACCGGTGCCAGCGACACCAGCCAGGTGATTATTCCACGTAAAGGCATCACGGAACTGGCCCGCTTACTGGAAAACTCAGATGAAAAAGTGGAAATACAGCTGGGCAAAAATCATGTTCGCGTGATTCTGCCGCAGGTGACCTTTACCTCCAAGCTAATTGAAGGCAAGTTTCCCGATTACCAGCAGGTCATCCCCGCCAATCCGGACAAGGTTATGAGTGTTGCACGGGATGTCCTGCACCAGGCCTTCAACCGCATCGCGGTGTTATCCAATGAAAAATTTCGTGGCATGCGGCTGCAGCTGGAGCAGGGATTATTACGAGCCAGCGTCAATAACCCGGAACAGGAAGAGGCCGAGGAAGAAATCGAAGTGGATTACGATAAAGACAGCTTTGAGATCGGCTTCAACATCGGTTATTTCATGGATGCGCTCAATGTCATTCCATCCGATAAAGTCAGCGTTCACTTCACGGATTCCAACCATTCCTGTCTGGTCAAAGGGGCATCTGATAGTCATTCCCAGTACGTCATCATGCCGATGCGCCTGTAAGCCCATGCATGGCTTTGGAACGCCTGGATATTCAGTTTTTACGAAATATTGAGTCAGCACGGCTCAGCTTTTCGCCGGGCATCAATGTCATCAGCGGGCTCAATGCCAGTGGTAAAACCAGTATTCTGGAGGCCATTTCGCTGGTCATTCAGGGCAAATCCTTTCGCACACCCCGCCTGAACCTGCTGGTTCAGCATGGCCAGACCGAAATGGTGGTGAGCGGCCACTATCGTCAGGGCAACCAGCGTTTCCAGGTGGGCATTGCGCGGCAGGAAGGAAAAACCCGGGTCAAGCGCAATGGCGAGGTGGTGACGCGCACCACGGAGCTGGTTGGACAGTTACCACTGTTCATCCTGACCCCGGAATCCCATGAATTGCTGGATTCGGGGCCAAAAATGCGCCGTCATTACCTGGATTGGGGGGTGTTCCACGTGGAACATCATTACCTGAACCACTGGCAGCGTTACCACCGAATTTTGCGCCAGCGAAACACGAGTCTGCGGCAACAGGCCAGCCTGAGTACCGTTCGCGCCTGGGATTCGCCGCTGGTTGAAAGTGCAACCGAGATAGACCAGCTACGGACCGGCTATATTGAGCAACTGACACCGAAGATCGCGCAATTCAGCGAGGAGATATTAGGCCTGACGCCAAACGTGATTTACCAGCCGGGCTGGAAAACGGATTTACCCCTGGCGGAGCAGCTGCAGGCAGCCATTGGCAAGGACCAGCAACGGGGTTTTACCAGCCTGGGCCCGCACCGTGCGGATTTAAAGATTCACTACCAGGGTCAACCGGTGCATGCGGTATTGTCACGGGGGCAGCAGAAACTCCTGATTTGTGCCATGACGCTGGCCCAGTTGTCGGTGCTCAATCAACAATGCCTGATTCTGGTGGATGACCTGCCTGCCGAGCTGGATACAGTCAAGCGGGCCACGCTTCTCGAGTCTTTACGCGGGACGGGTGCCCAGGTCGTGGTTACCGCCACAGATGCCGGCTTGATTGATGTTGCCGGTTGGGAAGAGAAAAAAATGTTCCACGTGGAACACGGCAGGATTCAGGAAAGTGGTATAATGGCCCGTTCGCCTCAGGAGCACTAAATGACTGATAAAAAAGATAAATCCAAATACGATTCCTCCAATATCAAGGTCCTCAAAGGCCTTGATGCAGTCCGTAAACGACCGGGTATGTACATCGGCGACACGGATGATGGGACCGGTCTGCACCACATGGTATTTGAGGTCGTGGACAACTCCATTGACGAGGCACTGGCTGGCCACTGCAAAACCATTGATGTCACCATCCACAGTGACGGGTCTGTTTCGGTTCGCGATGATGGCCGTGGTATTCCCACGGATTTTCATGCGGAAGAGGGCCGATCCGCGGCCGAGGTCATTCTGACGGTACTGCATGCCGGCGGGAAATTTGATAGTAATTCGTATAAAGTCTCAGGCGGTTTGCACGGCGTGGGTGTCTCGGTGGTCAATGCCCTGTCGGAGAACCTCAAACTGTCGATTCGCCGTGATGGCAAGCTCTGGTATCAGGAATACAAGGACGGTGAACCCCAGGGTGAACTGTCTCCGACCCGCGATACGGAAAATACCGGTACGGAAATTCGCTTTTTACCCAGCCGTACCATCTTTACCGACACGGAATTTCACTACGACATTCTGGCCAAGCGCCTGCGTGAACTGTCGTTTCTGAATTCCGGCGTCTGCATCACCTTGCTGGATGAGCGTGACGGAAAACAGGACAAATTTGAATACCAGGGTGGCATTCGTGCCTTTGTGGAGCACCTGAATCGCAACAAGACACCGCTGCACGATAACGTCTTCTACGTGAACACGGAAAAAGACAATGTGATGGTCGAGGTGGCCATGCAGTGGAATGATTCTTACCAGGAAAATATTTTCTGTTTTACCAACAACATTCCGCAGCGCGATGGCGGTACCCACCTGGCCGGTTTTCGTGCCGCCCTGACCCGTACTTTAAATAATTACATTGAAAAACAGGGACTTGCCAAAAAAGCCAAAATCAACCCGACTGGAGATGATGCGCGTGAAGGCCTGACGGCCGTATTGTCCGTCAAAGTGCCGGATCCGAAATTCTCGTCCCAGACCAAGGACAAACTGGTTTCTTCAGAAGTGAAGGGCGTGGTCGAATCGGTACTGGGTGAAAAATTCAGTGATTATCTGATGGAGAGTCCTCAGGACGGCAAATCCATCGCTTCAAAGATTGTGGAAGCCGCCCGTGCTCGCGAAGCAGCCCGCAAGGCACGGGAAATGACCCGTCGCAAAGGTGCCCTGGACATCGCCGGCCTGCCAGGCAAGCTGGCGGATTGCCAGGAAAAAGACCCGGCACTATCCGAACTGTTCCTGGTGGAGGGTGATTCTGCGGGGGGCTCCGCCAAACAGGGGCGTGATCGCAAGGCGCAGGCGATATTACCTCTGAAAGGTAAAATCCTGAACGTCGAAAAAGCCCGCTTTGACAAGATGCTGTCATCAGCAGAAGTCGGCACGCTGATCACTGCGCTGGGTTGCGGCATTGGCAAGGATGAATTTGATATCAACAAGCTGCGTTATCACCGCATCATTATCATGACTGACGCGGACGTGGACGGATCTCATATTCGTACCCTGCTGCTTACCTTCTTTTACCGCCAAATGTACGAATTACTCGAGAATGGCCACATCTATATCGCGCAACCGCCTCTATACAAGGTGAAAAAGGGCAAACAGGAACGTTATGTGAAAGACGATGCCGAGCTGAATGCCTATTTGCTGTCTGCTGCACTGGATAATGCCCAGTTGTTCGTAAACGACAGTGCGCCCGCATTGAGTGGAGCCGCCCTGGAGGAACTGGCCAAGGCCTACATGCTGGTAATGGAAACAATTTCCCGCATGTCACGCCGCTATCCGGGGGATGTACTGGAGAAAATGATTACCATGCCAGCGTTGGCAGCGGATGCCGATGCGGACACCGCGGCCCAGTGGTTTGAGGATCTGCAGGCACGCATGGCCAGTGATGAGCTGGATACGACCCGTTACCGCATGAGCACCCAGGCCAAACCGGGTGAGGCACAGGAATGGAATTGCACGATCGCGACCGTTCGCCACGGAATCACCACAAATTACGACATAAGTAATGAATTTTTTGACAGTTCTGAATACGAAGCAATTCGTAATCTGGGACAATCCCTGCACGGATTACTGGGCGAGGGGGCCTATATTCAGCGCGGGGATCGCAAACAGTCCATTACGGCATTTCGCCAGGCCATGGACTGGCTGATGGATGAAGCCAAACGTGGTCAACATATTCAGCGCTACAAAGGGTTGGGGGAAATGAATCCGGAGCAGCTTTGGGAAACCACCCTTAATCCGGAGACACGCCGCTTATTGCAGGTGCAAATTGAAGATGCCATTGCGGCGGACGAAATCTTTACCACCCTGATGGGTGATCAGGTTGAACCGCGGCGTGATTTCATTGAAACCAATGCACTTAATGCCCTGAACCTGGACGTGTAATAAAAAGTTAAAGCATTTTTAACCTGTTTTACCTTACACTTGATATCACAGACTATTCACACGGTCTGTAATGAATAAATAACTATGTGTGAGAAATATTAATAACATTCCTGAGGGGAACATCATGAAGCAATCAATCCTACACGCTTTGATCGTGGGCGGCCTGCTGGTTTCAGGTCAGGCAATCGCAAACGATTCAGAAAATTTTGCACGCAAAGATAACGTCCATTCACGCTTTGCTGATCTCGTTGCACAGATCAATACGAACACCGCTGACATCGCAACCAATGCCGCTAACATTTCAGCAAACAGCGCGGCCATATCCGCAAACGCCAGTGGTATTGCCGCCAACGCCGCGGCCATAGCCGCAATTCAACCACCGGTCGTTTTCGATTATAAAACCTATGCGGCGGCCGCCAACATCACGACAAAAGTGTTTGCTTTGTCAGCTAACTTTTGTGGTGATACCGAAACACGCACCCTGACTCGTACACCCAACGGTGCCAACACGGATCTGACGGTGCGTCGTCAATGGACCAATGCCGGTGCAACCTGCCAGATTCGGGAGTTTCACTACACCAGCACAGACACGGATCAATTTTTAACAGGCAGCACACGCTATAACAACAGCGGTGTCATTACATCCACCATCACGCTGGATAATCCAATTTCATTACGTAATTCCACCATGCAAACAGGAATCGATTTCGGATCGGCCAGTTTATTTACCGAGAACTTTGTCTCCGGTGGCAGTACCACGAATATGATTATGGAAAACCGGGTCGTACTGGGTGTGGAAGCGATTACCGTTCCGGCCGGAACCTTTCAGGATTGTTTAAAGACAGGCGTTAGTCGTCAATCCAGCCGTTTTGGTACATTCCAACGTATCTCATGGCGCTGCCCGGGTTTGGGTGAAGTCAAACGCATGCAACAAAGCGTTGACGGTATTACTTACCGTGTCTGGGAACTGACCTCGTATACGACAACACCGTAAAAACGCTAAGCAGTCGAAAACACAAAACGGGGCAGCATGCCCCGTTTTTTATTTACTCGATTCAGCATGGTATTTGCCCTGCGTGATTTGCGGCATCTGCTGTTCGATCCAGCTTTTGGCTTCAGCCAGGATGGCCTCCGGCGTTTTGTCTTTGGTTTCAATCGGCGGGCCGACCCGCACCGTGATCATGCCGGGTTTTTTAATAAACCCCTTGCGTGGCCAGAACTCACCGGCATGATGCGCCACCGGAACAATCGGGTAACCACTTTCTGCTGCCAATACGGCACCGCCAATACGATAGCGTCCGGGACCGGTTGCCCTGGTGCGCGTGCCTTCAGGAAATATCACCACGCACAAGCCTTCCTTGAGTCGGCGAATACCACCCTGTACGACCTGTTGCACGGCCTTTTTACCGGCGCCACGATTGATGGCGATGGGTTGCATGGTCGCCAGGCCCCAGCCAAAAAACGGAATCCACAACAGCTCTTTCTTAAACACGAAACAGATGGGCGGGAAAATAATCTGCAGGGCAAAGGTTTCCCAGGTGGACTGATGCTTACTGAATATAATGACCGGGTGATCGGGGACGTTTTCTTTGCCTTCAATGCGGTATCTGATACCGCACAGCAGCTCGAGCATTTTAATCACCGATTTGGCATACGTATTAATACACACGTGGCGTGCTTTGTAGGGAAACGCAAACAGCAGAATACACAGGGTTGCAGTAATAATGGTGGCAATAATGGTATAAACGCTAAACAGCAGCGATCGTACAAAAGCCATTACACTTGTCCTTTCAGCAATTCATCGACGTAGTGAGCCAGGTTGTTATAAACAGGAACCCGTAATTGCGGATGCTGTGCCAGCGTACGCTCGCCCTTGCCGGTCCTGACCAGCACCGGTGATGCACCCACCGCCTGCGAGGCTTCCACATCACGATAGGAATCACCCACGGACGGAACGCCTTGCAGCGACTCACCACTGCGACGGGCAATTTCATGGAACAGACCGGGTTCCGGTTTACGACAATCACAACCGTCGTTGGGGCCATGTGGGCAGACAACAATCCCGTCGATACGTCCGCCATACGTGCCCAGTAACCGGCGCAGTTTTTCATGCATGGCATTGAGGGTATCGATATCAAAATAACCGCGCGCCAGGCCGGACTGGTTGGTCGCCACCATGACGTTGTAACCGGCATGATTAAGTCGGGCGATGGCCTCCAGCGAACCGGGAATGGGAATAAATTCATCCACGGACTTGATGTACTCGTCCGAGTCTTCGTTAATCACACCGTCCCTGTCGAGGATGATCAGTTTCATTGTCGTCTTGCTTATTTGTCCCGAAATTCCGAGACGCGAATGCGCCCGTCGATCATTTTTGATTCACGTTGCATCAGGCGATCCATCTTTTTCCAGAAGGCCTGATTCAGATCGAAATCAGCCGAAACGGCCGTGCCAATGATCAGAATCAGTAAATCCGCCACTTCTTCAGATAAGGCTTCCACCGGTTTGCCCTTGGTGACACACTCGGCCACTTCACCCAGCTCTTCGGACATCAGGGCAATGCGGTAAAGCATGTCTTCACCGCCGGTGTTTTTAAAATCGTGCTTGTCATGAAAGGCCTGCACCGCGGCCAGCATGGCCTGATAGGAATCCGTGTTGGTGGTTTGTGTCATATCAGTTGGCCGGTTGAAGTTGGGAAATGTCCGCCACATCCAGGAACAGGTTGCGTAACTGGTTTAACAGGGCGAGACGGTTTTGTTTCACTTTTTCGTCATCGGTCATCACCATGACGTTGTCAAAAAAGTTATCGACCGGCTCACGTAACCGGGCCAGCCGTTGCAGTATCGCGGTGTAATCACGCCGATCGATGAGCGGTGCGATCTCTTTTGACAGGCTGGTCAGGGTGGTTGCCAGTTGCTGCTCGGCCTGTTCCGTTAGCAGGGCATCATTAATCTTTGTCGGTACCGTGCCCTGGGCTTTTTTCAGAATATTGGAGATACGCTTGTTGGCCGCTGCCAGGGCTTCGGCCGCGTTGTCGGTCTGAAATGCCATCACCGCCCGCACCCGTGCATCGAAATCATTGGGCTGGGTGGGCCGTTGTATGCGTACCGATTCGATGACGTCCACACTGATGCCCTGATTCAGGTAATAGGTCTTGAGTCGATCCAGAATAAAATCGATAGTTTGTTCCACGGCGTTCGCGGCCTTGACGGAAGGATCAAAAAAGCAGGCCAGCTCATCGAGCAGGCGCTGCAAATCAAGACTGAGGTTGTGTTCGATCATGATACGCAACACACCCAGCGCGGCGCGCCGCAGTGCATAGGGATCCTTGTCACCCGTGGGCAGCTGGCCAATGGCAATGATGCCGAGCAGGGTATCCAGACGGTCCGCAATGGCCACGGTCTGGCCGGTTGTCGATGCGGGTAGCTGATCACCGGCAAAGCGCGGCATGTAATGTTCGTCAATGGCCTGTGCCACTTCCGCATCCTCGCCATCGTGGCTGGCATAGTAGCGTCCCATAATGCCCTGCAATTCCGGAAACTCGAACACCATGTTGGTCATCAGGTCGCACTTGCAAAGTAACGCGGCCCGTTCGGCCTGCTTTGTATTTCCCTTGAGCGTACCCGCCATGCTGACCGCCAGTTTGGCCACGCGAGTGGACTTATCGTGCAGGCTGCCCAGTTTTTTCTGAAACAGCACATGTTTGAGTGCATTGATGTGTGACGCCAGCCGGGTCTTGCGATCCTGGTTCCAGAAAAATTCCGCATCGGCAAAACGGGGCCGAATCACCCGTTCATTTCCTTCCACCACCTTTTGTACATCGGTGCTTTCGATGTTGCTGATGGTAATAAAGTGCGGCAGCAGTTTATTGCCCGCATCCACCAGGTGAAAATATTTCTGGTTGCTGGCCATGGTCGAGATCAGCGCCTCCTGTGGTACGGCCAGAAAACGGGATTCGAAATTGCCCAGCACGGCGACCGGCCATTCCACCATGGAGGTGACTTCGTCCAGCAGGTCTTCGTCGATCACGGCCTGGGCGTTGGCATCCTGGGCAATTTGTTGCACCTGCTTTACGATGGCTTCACGGCGCGCGATAAAATCGGCAATGACATATGCTTTGCGCAATTTGTCCACATACTCGGATGGCTGTTTGATCGTAATCGCATTGGGCGCATGAAAGCGATGTCCGTATGTTTTGTTATCGCTTTGTAAACCCAGCACTCGAGCCTCGACAACCTGCTTGCCGAACAACACGACCAGCCAGTGTACCGGCCGCACGAACTGCGCATCCAGGTCCGCCCAGCGCATGCGTTTGGGAATGGGTAATTTGTTCAACGCGTCATTGATCATATTTTCAAGCAATGCCGACGTTTGCTGGCCAGGTTGCCGAAGTTTGTAATACAGCCAGGCGCCCTTGTCGGTTTCCAGCTTACTCACTTCGCTGATGTCGACACCGCAGGATTTGGCAAAACCGAGCGCGGCCTTGGTGGGTTTGCCGTTGTTATCATAGGCGGCCTGCAGGGCCGGACCCTTGCGATCGATTTCCTTGTCGGCCTGTTGAGTTTGCAGACCGTGAACGATCAGGGCCAGGCGTCGTGGCGTGGCAAAGGGCGTGATGTCATCAAACGCCAGTTGTGCCTGTTCGAGTTGATCGCGCAGGTTGTCACGAAATGCATTGATGAGTGTGAGTAATGCTTTTGGCGGGAGTTCTTCCGTGCCCAGTTCGATCAATAAATCCTGTGTCTTGCTCATGCGCCGGCCCCTTTCACCGATTCACACATGGGGAAACCTAATGCTTCGCGTGAAGCATAAAAGGCTTCGGCGACGGCGCGCGCCAGGTTACGTATCCTTAATATATAGTGTTGCCGCTCGGTGACCGAGATGGCATGACGGGCATCGAGCAGGTTAAAGGTATGCGAGGCGCGCATCACCTGTTCATAGGCGGGTAATGGCAGACCATCATCAATTAGCTGTTTGCTTTGTGCTTCACACTCATCGAAGTTTTTGAACAAGATGTCCGTGTCAGCTTTTTCAAAGTTATAGGTGGACTGTTCCACTTCGTTCTGGTGAAACACATCGCCATAGGTGACGCGACCCAGCGGGCCATCGGCCCACACCAGATCAAACAGGCTTTCCTTGCCCTGCAGGTACATGGCGATGCGCTCCAGGCCGTAGGTGATTTCGCCGGTGACCGGTTTGCAGTTCAGTCCGCCGACCTGTTGGAAATAGGTAAACTGGGTGACTTCCATACCGTTGAGCCACACTTCCCAGCCCAGGCCCCAGGCGCCCAGGGTCGGCGATTCCCAGTTGTCTTCCACGAAACGAATGTCGTGCACCAGCGGATCGATGCCCAGCGCGCGCAGGGAATCCAGGTACAGCTCCTGAATATTCAGCGGTGACGGTTTAATGACGACCTGGAACTGATAATAGTGCTGCAGCCGGTTGGGATTTTCCCCGTAGCGGCCGTCAGTGGGGCGGCGGCAAGGTTGTACATAGGCGGCCGACCACGCTTCCGGGCCAATACTGCGCAAAAAGGTGGCGGGGTGAAAGGTGCCGGCCCCCATTTCCATGTCATAGGGTTGTTGCAGGACACAGCCCTGATCCGCCCAGAAATTCTGTAATGTCAGTATTAACCCTTGAAATGTTGTGGGTATACTCGTGGAAGTTGCGCTCAAACGTGGCCTCACCCTGTGAAATAGCGAAAAATCGCCGTAAAACAGGCGATTATACCCATGAAATCGGGTGTTGTAAGTGTTGAAGACGTGGCTAAATTTTTCGATACTTGATTCAAGGCATCCTGTTTGCATGACGATGCTATATATAAGTAGTGCAGTAAGTAGCAGAAAGGCATGTAGTCATGAGCGAAATAAAGGTAAGAGGTCAGGCTACCGCACAGTGGCATGACCTGGTTAAAGAAGCAGAAGCTTACAATGGCGTCCAGCTGGATGAGGACATCGAAAGTTACCTGGTGTTTCTGTTGATGCGGTATACCGAGCAGCCGCAACTGGCCGCCAAGGTGATGGCGCTGGAATACCTGGACGGCGCCAACAGTGTCGGCAACCAGCGGCAGGAAAAAATGCGCGATGTGGGCGATCAATGCCTTTTATATTCCGGGCTGTTTCCCAAGCGGGCCGAACGTCGCCGCGTCACCATTGGTTATTACGTGAACCTGGGCCGCACCGCGTATCACACCGTGTCAGAACTGACTCAGTCGGCCATGGCCAATATGTTCGGGCAACTGGCCGAATCGTTCGTGGAACTGATGGATACACTGCAGGCGATGCGTTGCGTCAACCGTAACGAACAGGATATCGATGCCCTCGCCGCTTTTGAGCAATGGCAACAGACCAACAGTCGTCACGCGCAACAGCAGCTGGTGAATGTCACGAACGCGATTCCGGTGCGAATTCCATCAAAACAAAAACACTGATCGCATTTCAGCGGCGCCCATATCGTTTATACTCACTCACCATGCGTGTGTGGATATCTCTTATTGTACTGATGACGGCCGGATGGTCTGCCGAATCGATAGCGGATGATTTTCAGTCGCCGATCGTTGAAGAAACGATACGCATCGAAGCCGACAGGCTGATTTATAAAAAGAAAGCCATTCCGATTCCGATAACGCGCAAAAGTCTGATTCGGACTTTTGGTAAACCCAGTCGTGAGATTTATAACGCCGCCGGTACGATTGTTATCTGGGATGACATCGGCCTGACCTGTTACGGCTGTCAGGAACAAAAAGGTGAACCGGAAGAATTCCAGTACCTGACCAAAGAAGAAAAAAAGCAGCTTCGTCCTCGAGAGTACATCGATTCCATCAAGCTGTTCGTGCGCAAGTACAATCCCTACCCGGAACGGGAAAAGCGCTATCAACACGAACCGCGCCTGCCGTTTAACGGAAAAATTTTACTGGACGGTGTCGAGCTGGACGGACAGGTCAGGTTTGATCAGTTTGTTGAAAATCGCAAAAGTAATTATACGATTCTATTGCCGGACAACACATTCAGTTTTTTCGTACGCTGTAAACCGGCTCCACATGAAATCACGTTGCATTCGATACGCGATAAATATAACGAGGATTATCTGAGTATTTTCAGTGTCAGCATTCGCAACGTACAGCAATATTACAAGAAAGTACCCTGCGTGGATGTATTTGAACTGGAAGATACGCCTGAACCCGTCGAAGACATGAAGAAGTATCGTCTCGAGCAGGAATCACCCAACACGTTTGATAACTAGTCTTGCTATCTAGCCTGGCACGGTTTTGTTGCGGCCGCTCGATTTGGCCTGATACAGGGCTTTATCTGCCCGTTCAACAATGGCCTCTTTTGTATCACCCTGATGCGCCACAGAGAGACCAATGCTGACAGTCAGTTTGATTTCATGCTTACCGGCGGTAAATGTTTTGGATGCAATGGTAGTGCGAATGCGCTCGGCAAGATCAAATGCCTTGTCCCGGTTCATTTCGACCAGGATTAATAAAAACTCCTCACCTCCGTAACGGCCGAAAATATCCTGCTGTCGAATACAGGAAATTACCGTTTCGGAAAGTGAGATCAGTACCTGGTCACCGGCCTGGTGGCCATAGGTATCATTCACATTCTTGAATTTATCCAGATCGAGTAATGCCACCGCCATCTGTTTGGAGCTGTCACGTTGTAATTCGGTTAATCGTTTGCCCAGGACTTCCATCACATAGCTGCGGCTATAGGCATTGGTCAGGGTGTCGTGAATCAACTGGTCCTTGAGTTCCTGTTTGTCCGATTGCAGCTGGTCGATAGAGTCGGTCAGGTTTTTTGTCTGTAACAGGTTATACGCATCGGTGGCAAGCGACATGTCGAGTAAAATAAATTTTCCGATCACATCGGCGCATTTGAGCTGTAGTTCATGATCGTCAATATCGCTTTTAGAGAGATAGCTCAGTAGTATCGTCTGCAACTCGCTATAGGCAGCCATGTACAGGCTCATTGGCAGGCCAATGCGCGAGTGCGCCAGTCCGACACGCAGGCGGTATTCAAAGTAATCGTCAGAATCGTAATCAATACCAAAACTGAGCAGGTATTCCGTCTGGGTCTTCTTGAGTCGCGCAACCACCTCACGATCACGAATGAAACGGCGGGTTGGCTTGTGCGAATACAGAAAATCATAAAACTCGTCCATGATGGCCGGGTGGTGCGGAACTATGATGTGCTGATGGATTAGCTTGATGACGGGGGAGTCGCCGGGATTGATACCCATGATATCCAGTCGTTGCTCGCGTGCCTGTTCGGTATAACCGAAAACCTGGCTAATTCGTTTAATTATCTGGCTATTGTCGGACATAGGGTCATTGTAGTTGTGATCTATACGGAATTCTGTATAATTCGCTGCCTCGTCTATTATCCGTGAAGCACGTGCTCCAGCCAAATATTAAAATTCGGGCCGATCTGATGCAGCAGATCCGCGACTATATTCAGGAGCATGGGCTGACCCAGGCGCAAGCTTCACGCGTGTTCCATGTGCCCCAGCCGCGCATCAGTGAGATCGTGCAGGGCAAGGTTGAATTATTCACCGTCGATAAACTCATCAACCTGCTGGCCAACGTCGGTCAGGACGTGGAAATTCGACCCAAACAGGTGCTGCCATCATGAGCCAGCAACGCAAAGCCGTCGCGCTGATTTCCGGTGGACTCGATTCATTGCTGGCGGCCCGTGCCATTATGGAACAGGGCGTGCACGTGGAAGGGCTTAACTTTTTTACCGGATTTTGCGTGGAAGGCCACACGCATGCGATTCGCAAAAAGGATAAACAAAAACCCAAGCGTAATAATGCCCTGTGGGTGGCGGAGCAACTCGGCATCAAGTTACACATCATCGATGTGATCGAACCGTACAAGGATGTGTTGCTGAATCCAAAACATGGTTACGGCGCGAATCTGAACCCCTGCCTGGACTGTAAATGTTTTATGGTCGGCAAGGCACTGCAATGGATGCGTGAGCATGACTTCGATTTTATTATTACCGGTGAAGTCGTGGGTCAGCGGCCCAAGTCGCAACGTAAGGAAACCATGCCGATTGTGCAGGAAGAATCCGGTGCCGGTGATTTATTAGTACGACCGTTATGCGCCAAAAAGCTACCGCCGACCTTACCGGAACGTGAAGGCTGGATTGATCGGGAAAAGTTGTTTGAATTCAGTGGCCGCTCACGCAAACCACAGTTTGCCCTGGCCGAAGAATATGGCTTTAAAGATTACGCCACACCCGCCGGTGGTTGCTGTTTTCTGACTGATGAAAATTATTCACGCAAGCTGGCCGACATGTGGCAGGCACGCTCCGATCGCGACTATGAACTGGATGACATCATGTTATTAAAAGTTGGTCGACATATTCGGCCCCGTCCACACTTCAAATTGATCGTCGGGCGCGAAGAAGGTGAAAACAAATTTCTGGAAGGGTATCGCAAACGCTTTGTGCATCTGCGCAGTGTCAGTCACACCGGTCCGCTGGTGTTAATTGACGGCAAGGCAACAGAAGATGATCTGAATCTGGCTGCTCAAATCACGGCTCGTTTCGGGCACGGTAAAAATGCCGAGCAGGTCGAGATCGAGGCGAACTATATGGATGGAAGCAGCAGGTTATTGCAGGTAAAACCCTTAAGCGCTGACGAGATGCAGACCGAATGGTATATCTAGACGCGCGCCGACTGTTATGCCCGATGCCGGTGATTCGCACCCAGGACACGGTAAACAAACTGGCACCTGGCGAACAGGTTGAGATCGTGTGCACCGATCCGGGTGCACTGAATGATATACCGGCCTGGTGTCGTATCAATGGACACAAAGTCATTAATACACAACAACAAGACGACGAAATAATAATTATCATCGAGGTCGGTGATGGGACATAGTCACAGCCACAGTCATAGTCACGCACCGTCACGTTATAAAGAAGTGCGCAAGGTCACCCTGATTGGTTCCGCCGTGGATCTGTCACTGGGTGTGGCCAAGTTGATTGGCGGATTTATTGCACAGTCCCAGGCGCTGATTGCCGATGGCATTCATTCCCTGTCAGATCTCGCCACCGATTTCATCGTACTGTACGCCGCCAAGCATGCACACAAGGATGCCGATGCGGAACATCCCTATGGCCATGCCCGTTTTGAAACACTCGCCACTGTCGTGCTGGGCGTGGCGTTAATTGCCGTGGCGATTGGTATTGGTATCGATGCTGTTGATCGCCTGTTTCATGAAGAACGTTTACTGCAACCGACCAAGCTGGCGCTTTTTATTGCGGTGGTATCGATCATTGCCAAGGAAATCATTTATCACTATTCCATGACCATCGCGCGTAAGTATCGATCTGAAATGCTTAAAGCCAATGCCTGGCATTCGCGCACCGATGCCATCTCGTCCGTGATCGTGGTGATCGGTGTACTGGGCAGCATGGCCGGTCTTTTATACCTCGATGCCATTGCCGCGGTCGGCGTGGCCGTGATGATCGCCAAGATCGGCTGGGACCTGGCACTGCAAAGTTTGCGCGAACTGATCGACACCGGGCTGGAACCGGAGCGGGTCAACATGATTCGTAAAAGCATCATGGATGTGCACGGTGTAAAAGCCCTGCACGTGTTACGCACGCGACGCATGGGTGGCGATGCACTGGTGGATGTGCACATTCAGGTGCCACCCAACCTCAGTGTGTCCGAAGGCCATCACATCAGTGAGCAGGTGCGTGAACGGGTCATCGATGATATCGACGAAGTGGCCGACGTGATGGTGCACATCGATCCGGAAGATGATGAAGAAGTGGCACCCAGCAGCCATTTACCGTTGCGACGCGATGTACTGAAAAAACTCAAGGCGGCCTGGTCCGGTATCGAGGGTGCCGGCCTTATTCGTGATGAGGATATTACCCTGCATTACCTGGAAGGAAAGATTCGGATAGATCTGGTATTGCCGCTCAGCTTGTTAGAAAATGAGCCGCTTAAAACCCGCGACCGGCTGGCAGGCCAGTTTGAGGACATTGCCCGGCAAATACCGGATATCGACTCAATCAGACTGTACTACCAGTAGCGCACAAATAAGGTGCATACACCAAAACTATAGCACCGTAATAGTGCAAGACGGGGCTGAATCAAAACAAATCTATAACGATTTCAATGATTTATTGAGTGGCATAGTTCATGCACTCAAAAGCTGCACAAAAGTATTCCGTGGCCTCGTGCTGAGGAGAGTATCAACTGTTTGAATTGGAGGACCCCAATGTCTGACGACGTAATGAAAATGATGAAGGAAAACAACGTGAAATTCGTTGATTTCCGATTCACCGACACACGAGGCAAGGAACAGCATGTTTCTGTCCCTTCCAGCGTAGTGGATGAGGATATGTTTAAAGATGGCAAGCCGTTTGACGGCTCGTCAATTTCCGGCTGGAAAGGTATCGAAGCCTCGGACATGTTATTAATGCCCGACGCCGCCAGCGCAGTGATGGACCCGTTCACCGATGAACCGACCCTGATCCTGACCTGTGACGTTATCGAACCGAACACAATGGAAGGTTACGAGCGTGACCCACGCTCCCTGGCCAAGCGTGCCGAAGCCTACCTGAAGTCGACAGGCATTGCCGATACCGCGTTCTTTGGACCGGAACCGGAATTCTTCATTCTTGACGACGTGCGTTGGGGTTCCGACATGAGCGGTTCATTCGTCAAGGTGGATTCCGAAGAAGCCGAGTGGAACTCCGAGAAAGTCTTTGAAGAAGGCAACATCGGTCACCGCCCGGGTGTGAAAGGTGGTTACTTCCCGGTACCACCGGTTGATTCATTACACGATATTCGTTCCGCCATGTGTCTGGCAATGGAAGAAATGGGTGTCACCGTTGAAGTCCATCACCACGAAGTGGCGACCGCCGGTCAGTGTGAAATCGGTACCATGTTCAACACACTGGTTACCCGCGCCGACTGGAACCAGCGTCTGAAGTATGTTGTGCAGAACGTCGCGCACGCCTATGGCAAAACCGCAACCTTTATGCCGAAGCCATTAGTGGGCGATAACGGTTCCGGTATGCACTGTCACCAGTCATTAGCCAAAGACGGCACCAACATCTTTGCCGGTGACGGCTATGCCGGTCTGTCTGAAACCGCGCTCTATTATATTGGTGGTATTATCAAGCACGCCCGTGCCCTGAATGCCCTGACCAACGCGTCAACCAACTCTTACAAGCGTCTGGTTCCCGGTTTTGAAGCACCGGTTCTGCTGGCTTACTCAGCCCGAAACCGTTCTGCATCAATTCGTATTCCTTACGTGGCCAATCCAAAAGGCCGTCGTATCGAAGTACGTTTCCCGGATCCGACTGCCAACCCATACCTGGCCTTCTCTGCCATGTTAATGGCTGGTCTGGACGGTATTCAGAACAAGATCCATCCGGGCGATGCGATGGACAAGAACCTGTATGACCTGCCACCGGAAGAACTGGCCAACGTTCCGACCGTTTGTCATGCTTTCGACCAGGCACTGGAAGAACTCAGCAACGATCGCGCCTTCCTGACACAGGGCGGCGTGTTCACCGACGACGTGATCGATGCCTACATCGATCTGAAGATGGAAGAAGTCACACGCCTGCGTATGACCACCCATCCGGTCGAGTTCGACATGTACTACAGCATGTAATTGCTGATACAGGCAGTAAAACGAAACGCCCCTTTTCAGGGGCGTTTTTTTTCGTTGCACCGATGAGTAAGGATTTACTAATTTGCTGATATTGACGTGTATTAACATACAATTCGAGCCATTTAACGTATAGTCAGATCAAAATCATAATCGTCTCTGAAATTAAATAAATGTTGCAGGAAAAAGCGGAACAGATACCGTCACCCATACTGAACGTTCAGGGTTTATCCTGCGAACGCAATGATCGCCTGTTGTTTCAACATCTGGATTTCGAGCTGCGGCCACACCAGGTGCTACTGGTCGAAGGTCGCAACGGCAGTGGCAAGACGTCCCTGTTAAAAATCCTGTGTGGCATTCGGCTGGCAGATGATGGCGAAGTCAGCTGGTGTGGTGAATCCATTCAGCGCCTGGGTGGTGAATACACGCATCAACTTGCCTATGTCGGCCACACTGACGGTATCAAACTCGAATTAAGTGTTGCTGAGAATTTAAATATGGCTCGGGCAATGGGCAGACCGGCCAATGTTTCGATAGATACAGTTCTGGAACAATTAAAATTAAGCGCGCACCATGATGATATGTGCCGCATGTTATCCGCCGGGCAACGCCGGCGCGTAGCGCTGGGAAGACTGTTAATCACGCAGGCACCACTATGGATTCTCGATGAACCGTTTACGTCACTCGATACACAGGGTGTAGCATTTTGCGAAGCGTTGATTGAACAACACATCACATCAGGTGGCATGGTCGTCATGACATCACACCATGCCGTTAATCTCGACAACCAGTATGTGCAGCGAATCAATTTGTCCACATGAATGAACTTTCCTTAACACGCGCGCTTTATGCCTTACTCAAACGGGATTTATTGCTCGCGGTACGGCGTCGCAGTGAACTGGCTAACCCGATACTTTTCTTTGTACTGATAACCACGCTGTTTCCGTTAGGTATCGGGGCCGATGCAAAACTGTTACAAAGTATCGCACCCGGTATTATCTGGGTGGCGGCATTACTGGCTGCGTTGTTGTCATTGGATCATTTGTTTCGTAGCGACTTTGAAGACGGTACACTCGAGCAACTATTACTTAGTGCGCACCCGGTTTCCCTGCTGGTGATTACCAAAGTCCTGGCGCACTGGCTGATTACCGGCTTACCGTTATTAATTGTCTCGCCACTACTGGCCTTGCTGCTGGGTCTGCCGGCGGACATGGTGGGTGTGCTCATGCTGAGCCTGTTACTGGGAACGCCGGTGTTGAGCCTGATAGGTGCCATCGGCGTCGCATTGACTGTCGGTTTACGGCGCAGTGGTGTTATCCTGTCGTTACTGGTCCTGCCGCTCTATGTCCCGGTATTGATTTTTGCCAGTAACGCGGTCGACACGGCCATGTCGGGTATGCCGGTGACTGGACAACTGGCCATGCTGGCGGCATTGTTGGTACTGTCGCTGACCCTGGCACCGCTTGCCACCGCCGCCGCGCTGCGTATGAGTTTGAGTTAACACTGCCATGATCATGAAATTTCTACATAAATTGGCGTCACCACCGCATTTTTACCGGCTTGTCGGCCGACTGATACCGTGGCTGGGCGGCTTGTGTTTGCTGTTGCTGCTGGCCGGATTGTATGGTGGCCTGGTGCTGGCACCGGCGGATTACCAGCAGGGCGAAGGTTTTCGCATTATCTATGTGCATGTCCCCAGTGCCTGGATGTCACTCTTTATATATATGGTCATGGCTGGGGCCGGTGCCATCGGTCTGATCTGGCGCATTAAACTGGCTGAAGTGATGACCATCAGCAGTGCGCCCATCGGCGCCGCTTTTACCTTTCTGGCACTGGTGACCGGTTCCTTGTGGGGTAAACCCATGTGGGGAACCTACTGGGTCTGGGATGCACGCCTCACGTCAGAACTGATATTGTTGTTTTTATACCTGGGTATCATGGCACTATACGGTGCCATCGAGGACAAGCGCACGGCATCACGGGCCATTGCGATACTGGCGCTGGTAGGTGTGGTAAATATTCCGATCATTCATTATTCGGTGGAATGGTGGAATACCCTGCATCAGGGTCCGACCGTCACCAAGTTTGATAAGCCCTCCATCCATCTGAGCATGTTGATTCCGTTACTGCTCATGGCCGTGGGTTTCAAACTGTATTATGTGGTGACGTTATTAATGCGTGCGCGTAATGAATTGCTCGTGCGTGAGCGTAACAGTCGCTGGGTAGCGGAAATGGTGACAGGAAAATGAGTCTGGCTGAATTTTTTCACATGGGTGGTTATGCCTTTTATGTCTGGGGTTCGTACGGCATTGCATTCATCGTTTTATTATTAAACCTGTTTTTGCCGCAGTATCAACATCGCCAGCAATTACGCAAGTTGACACGCCGCCATAAACAGATGGAGCAGAATACATGACACCGGCCCGTAAAAAACGCCTGACACTGATCATTTCACTGGTGATCGGTGTTGGCATCGCCACCGGTTTTGCATTATATGCGTTTAATCAGAACCTGATGTTTTTCTTTACCCCGACTGAAGTCTCACAGGGCAAGGTGCCAAATAATACGTTGTTTCGACTAGGTGGTATGGTGGTGGATGGCAGTGTCAGCAAGGCAGAGGATAGTGTCATCGTAAAATTTGACCTGACTGACAACGTGAATAACGTTACCGTGGTCTATGATGGCATTCTGCCGGATCTGTTTCGTGAAGGACAGGGCATTGTGGCCATGGGTCGGCTAAATGCAAATGGTCAGTTTATGGCGGACGAAGTGCTGGCCAAACACGATGAAAACTACATGCCGCCGGAAGTCAGAGACGCGATGCAAAAATCCATGGGTGAGAAAATGAAAGGCGCAACAACACCATGATTCCGGAGCTTGGACAGGTCGCGTTAATACTTGCGCTATGCATGGCGTTGATACAGGCCATCGTCCCATTAGCCGGTACCGCACTCGGACGCTGGAACTGGGTAGCGGTGGCACGGCCGGCCGCGCGGGCACAATTATTATTCCTGGTGCTGGCGTTTATTTTTCTCACTTACGCGTTTATTACGCATGATTTTTCCGTTGCCTACGTGGCGCACAATTCCAATACGGCCCTGCCACTGGTGTACCGTATATCCGCGGTGTGGGGTGCGCATGAAGGGTCGTTGTTGTTGTGGGCGTTGATACTGGCAGTGTGGGCCGGTGCCGTCACCGTCTTTAATCGCAGTATTCCGGAAGTCATGCTGGCGCGTGTGCTGGCCGTAATGGGCGTGGTCAGTGTTGGATTTCTGTTGTTCATGATACTGACATCCAATCCGTTTGATCGCTTATTTCCTGTGCCTGCGGAAGGGCGTGACCTGAATCCCCTGTTACAGGACCCGGGCCTGGTGATTCATCCGCCGATGTTATACATGGGTTATGTCGGATTTTCCGTTGCCTTTGCTTTTGCGATCGCGGCGATGTTAGGCGGGCGACTCGATAGTGCCTGGGCGCGCTGGTCCCGGCCATGGACAAACGTGGCGTGGATCTTTTTAACGCTTGGTATTGCACTGGGTAGCTGGTGGGCCTATTACGAACTGGGCTGGGGCGGCTGGTGGTTCTGGGACCCGGTTGAAAATGCCTCGTTCATGCCGTGGCTGGTCGGTACCGCGTTAATGCATTCGCTGGCCGTGACGGAAAAACGCGGTAACTTCAAGGCCTGGACGGTGTTGCTGGCCATCTTTGCCTTTTCACTCAGTTTGTTGGGTACCTTCCTGGTTCGTTCCGGCGTGCTGACCTCCGTGCATGCTTTTGCCAGCGATCCCAGTCGTGGTGTATTTATTCTGATCTTCCTCGTCCTGGTGGTGGGTACGTCACTGGCAATTTATGCCTGGCGTGCACCGGCGATTCGCAGTAGCGGACGCTTTGAACTCATTTCCCGTGACACGGCGCTGCTGTTAAACAATGTGATTCTCGTGGTGGTCGCCGCGAGTATCTTGCTGGGAACGTTATACCCGATTGCCATAGACGCATTTGGTCTGGGCAAAATTTCGGTTGGCCCGCCGTATTTCAATAGCGTGTTTGTACCACTGACATTGCCTTTACTGATACTGGTCGGGTTTGGCGCACTGGCGCGCTGGAAACAGGATAGCCTGGGCCGGTTAGTCAAAAAAACCCGCATGGCGGCAATACTGAGTGTTGTCGTGGGTATCGCGTTGATCGTGTTAATGGCTCCGAGTGTGAAGGTTATGGCGCTGGTTGGCGTGGTACTGGCATTGTGGGTCATCAGTACTGTCTGGCTTGGCCTGTATGACAGAATTAAAGCGCGAGGCTTTTCCTGGCAAACCTTGCGCACGATTCCGGCCGGTTTTTACGGAATGAGTGTGGCGCATGTGGGCGTTGCCGTGTTTACCATTGGTGTCACCCTGACGTCGCTATACAGTTCGGAAAAAGATGTGCATATCAGTTCCGGCGAAAGTTACCAGCTGGCCGATTACCAGTTTCGTTTTGAAGGTGCGAAAACCGTCGATGGCCCAAACTATCGTGCCGATCAGGGTAAGGTGGTGGTAAGCCGTAACGATCAGGTCATTGCCGAGCTGTATCCGGAAAAACGCATTTATCGTGTGCAACAAAGTCCCATGACTGAAGCGGCCATCGACGCCGGACTGTTTCGCGATCTGTTTGTTGCGCTGGGTGAGCCGCGCGGTAACGAAGGTGCCTGGACATTGCGCCTGTATCATAAACCGTTCATTCGCTGGATCTGGCTGGGCGCCATATTCATGGCGGCAGGTGGATTGCTGGCCGCCAGTGATCGCCGTTATCGCCAGTTAGCAAAACGCACGGCACCACAAACAAAAACAGCCGCGATGGGTGAGGCCACTAGCTGATGCGTCGCTGGCAGTTTCTGTTACCGCTGGGTATTTTTGTTATCCTGATCATTCTGCTCGGCGTCGGCCTGACACTCAATCCACGTGAAGTCCCGTCTCCCTTTATCAACAAGCCGGCACCGGAATTTAATTTACCGCAGTTACTGCAGGCCGGACAGCAAGTCAGCCCACAACAGTTCAGGGGTCGGGTCTGGATTCTGAATGTGTGGGCATCCTGGTGTGTATCCTGCCGGGCCGAGCATGAAGTATTGAATCGACTGGCCTCGAAAAACCTGGTGGACATTATCGGCCTGAATTACAAGGATGACACGGACAATGCGATCACCTGGCTGAAGCGACTGGGTAATCCGTATAAGGCCAGTGTGGTGGATCAGGATGGTCGTGCCGGTATTGACTGGGGTGTGTACGGTGTACCGGAAACGTTTGTCATCGACAAACAGGGAATTATTCGGCACAAGTTTACCGGCCCGATAACAGAAAAAGACGTCGAGCAAACCCTCATTCCGTTAGTCAAAAAACTTAACCAGGAAGCGGCATGAAAATCTGGATTGCATTAATGCTGTTTGTTATTGGTGGCGCTTTGCAGGCCGGCGTGGAAATACGCTCGTTTGACAAAGCCGAACAGGAACAACGGTTCAAGGTGTTGATTAATGAATTGCGCTGCCTGGTTTGTCAGAACCAGAACCTGGCTGATTCCGACGCGGACCTGGCCAAGGATTTACGGGCGCAGATATTTGAAATGATCAACGCCGGTAAAAGCGATGAAGAGATTATTGCCTACATGGTGCAGCGCTATGGCGATTTTGTGCTGTACAAACCGCCACTAAAAAGCAGCACCCTGGTATTGTGGGTGGGACCGTTTTTATTATTTGTTATTGGTGTAATCGTGTTAATGCTGGTGATACGTCGACAGAATAAACAGGTGCCTGATCTCAATGAGGATGAACACAACACGGCGCAACATTTGTTGCAGGAAAACAGTAAGGACAAACAATCATGATGTTATTCTGGTTGTTCGCGGTCGTCATGATACTGCTTGCACTGGCATTCGTGTTACCGGCTTTGTTAGGCAAAGGTAAACAACGTGACATCGATCAGGATCAGCAGAATATTCAGATTGCGCGGGAAAGACTGGCCGAGCTACAGGCGGAAAAAGACAGCGGAAACATTACAGACGAACAGTTTACCCAGGCGCAACGGGAACTGGAACGGGCACTCCTGAATGATGTTCAACAATCCGAGCAGAAGGCAACCGCATCACGTCATCCGGCATACAGGCTGATCATCACACTGGTACTGCTCGTTCCCGCTATCACGATCCTGATGTATTTCCAGCTCGGCCAACCCCAGGCGATCGATATGCGCATGGCAAAAAGCGGCAGCGAAACGACAGCCGAACATGGTACGGCTGATGGCATGCCATCGGTGGATGTGATGGTGGCGCAACTGGAACAACGCCTTGAACAAAATCCCAATGATGCGCAGGGCTGGTTTTTATTAGGCCGCAGCTATATGACGATGGGTCGTTATCAGGAAGCCAGCCAGGCGCTGGAAAAAGTCCATGCGCTGGTCGGTGATCATCCTTCGGTGTTACTCAGTTACGCGGATGCACTGACCATGCTCAATGGTGGTCGCCTGTCCGGCAAGCCGTTTGAGCTGATCAAAAAAGCACTGCAAATGGAACCCAACAATGCCACGGGATTATGGCTGGCCGGCATGGCCTATGAAGAACAGGGCGATTATCAACAGGCGATTGCTCACTGGCAGCGTTTACTGCCGTTGTTAAATGATGACCCAACTTCACTCAGCAAGGTAAAAGGCCTGATTGCCCGCGCGGCGGAACAATCCGGTCAACCGGTGCCGGAAATGGAGACAACACAGAGCAGTGCTGAAATCAGGGTCAGTGTGAGCCTGTCACCGGATCTACAGCAAAAGGCCAATGCAAATGACATCGTGTTTATTTTTGCGCGTGCACCACAGGGGCCCCCGATGCCACTGGCGGTGGTCAGGAAAAAAGTCAGTGATCTGCCGATAGAAGTGACACTGAACGATGACATGGCGATGATGCCAAATTTGAAACTATCCGGTTTTCAGCAAGTGAGTGTCAGTGCACGCATATCCAAAACCGGTAATGCTATTGCCCAGTCTGGTGATTTTGAGTCCGAATCACAATTAGTGGATGTTCAGCCTGGCCAGACTGCCACAATACACATCAATAAGACCGTAAAATAAACAAATCGAAAAATTTTCAGACTTTTTTCACTTTACTAACCAAGCCGTTCCAGCGGGCTACGGACTGCGCCACCGCCTTTTTGCAAGACATGGGTATAAATCTGGGTGGTTTTTACATCTTTATGGCCCAGTAGCTCCTGCACTGTGCGAATGTCATAGCCGTCTTCGAGTAAATGCGTAGCAAAAGAATGGCGTAAAGTATGCGTGCCGGCAGGTTTGGTAATTCTGGCTTTGCGTAAAGCATTTTTAATCTGTTTCTGCAGAGCCGTTTCATGAATATGATGGCGGCCTGCATGCGATGAACGTGGATCCTTGCCAATCGTTTTGGCAGGAAAAACATATTGCCATTCAAACATACGGCTTGCGTTTGGGTACTTACGCTCCAGCGCATAGGGTAAATGCACCTTACCATAGCCATCCACAAGGTCCTGTTCATGCCGTACCTTAACGCGGGCCAGATGGTTTTGCAGAGGTTCGATTAATGTTGCTGGCAGAACCGTGACGCGATCCTTGCTGCCTTTTCCGTCACGAATGATCAATTGTCGATAATGGAAATCGATATCTTTTACGCGTAAGCGGACACATTCCATCAGGCGCAGGCCACTGCCATACATTAGGGAAAACATCAGCCAGTATGTTCCATCGAGTTGTGCGAACAGGCGTTTGATTTCTTCGCGGGTAAAAACTACAGGAATATGCGTAGAACGTTTGGCGCGCTGGAAATTATCGATCCAGGGTAATTCTATTTTCAGCACTTCCTTGTATAAAAAAAGAATCGATGACAATGCCAGATTTTGAGTGGACGGCGCCACCTGTCGGTTGACAGCAAGGTGTGTAAGAAATTTAACAACCTCGTCTTTACCCATATCCTTGGGATGTTGCTTGTTATGGAAAACAATAAAACGCCGAATCCAGTGAATGTATGATTCTTCGGTGCGACGGCTGTAATGTTTATAACGCATGACGTCGCGAATTTGATGTATGAGACGTGACAAAGCCAAACTCCTTTTCAGCCAATATGAAATATGATGTTCTCAATCCCTGAGACAGGGAGAATTACAACAAATTTTGGCCCCTTGTACCAGTACCTTGAGAGTATGTTATTGATTCACAATAAATAATCCACCTTGAAATGTACACGGTTTGTGCATACAATTAACCAATGGATGTTGAATGGGACCCACGGAAGGCTGCCCAGAACCTCAGCAAGCACGGTGTAGATTTTGCCGATGCCGTAATTGCGCTTCAGGATGAAAATGCACTGACGATTAAGGACAGGGATGCGAATGAGCTCAGGTTTATAACCCTGGGTATGGGACCCTGTTTAAGGGTGCTGTATGTGGTACATGCAGAGCGCGGAGAGACATGCATTCGAATTATATCCGCGCGAAAAGCAACCAAATATGAAGTAAAGCAATACTACCAGGGCCTGAAATATGATGACTGAAGATTTTACAAAGGGTAAACGCGGCCCAATAATTAAGCCGGACCCAAACAAACTACGTATAACGATACGACTGGACGCGGATATTATTGAATACTTTAAGAACCTTGTTCACGAAAGTGGTGGCGGTAATTACCAAACCTTAATCAACAATGCACTACGTGAATATATAAAAACCGACGAAAAAGCGCTTGAAAAAACACTACGTAAAATTATACGCGAAGAAATCAAGCGTGCCGTTTGATAAAAAATGGGAAATATCGCTGCTCAAAAAGAATCAGCCGAATGGCAGCCTAAACAAATTAGTTAAATCTAATATAAAGCATATAAACCTTTGATTTAAGGGAACCTAAGGAAACTATATAGCCAAATGGCAGATCAAATAATAGAATTTAGTACGTCTACTTATTGTTAGCGCTATAAAAGAAATAAAATTGGGGATTTTGAAATGAACATAAGCATTACATCAATATTACTACTATTCTCATTAATTGCCGGAATATTAATCCTTATAGGTAGCATTAAGCTAATAACTGTGAAAAATATCCCAGGCTCATGGTTAATCTTTGCATCTGTAATTGGCGTCATACTAGCTGCATTTTTACCTGAAACAGAAAATGAAAATGGTGACATTGATATGTTCTGGTACAGAGTTGAAATTGGTGTTAGCTCATTTTTAATGTTGTTAGCTTCCATAGGTTTTTTGCGTTTAGCAAACTATGTTGCCAAAATTAGCGCTAACAAGCGCTAACAAGTCAGCCCAAAGCGACGCGTA
The DNA here is from genome assembly GCA_937967995.1 of uncultured Gammaproteobacteria bacterium. Taxonomy (GTDB): domain Bacteria; phylum Pseudomonadota; class Gammaproteobacteria; order UBA6429; family Thiohalophilaceae; genus CALBTB01. The sequence continues at coordinate 184,837 of CALBTB010000005.1, read as the reverse complement.
AACGCGCGCTTGGCCTCAAACGTTATGTGTAAAAGAGAAAATTCGGTCTAATGCTTAAAAAGGGTCTACTCGTATTTGTTGTCTTAGCTGTAATAGCATTTGCAATCGTTGGTGGCGGTTTATACATGTTTTCGACTGCACCATGTAGTTTTGATAAAAAGCACGCTGTTCAAAAGGTCGAGAAATATTTAAATGAGAGAAAGCTCCCAATTGAGTTTCTCTCTTTTGAGCCGAGCAAAAGCGAAGAATGTAAGTTTTCATTCTTGTATGAAGGCGCAGGCCAAAAAATTAGTTTTGTTGTAATTGATGACTTTGTTAAAGGAGCAAAATTAACTTACTGGGATTACAATGAACGAGGGGAATAATACACATAACAAGTCAACCAAATTCGCGCTTGCGCGCTGGACGGCCAACCCGCGCTTTGCGCTGGCCGCCATTTGTTTCAAACGTTATGCTTTATGAATATGACTGAAGAGAAAATAGCAAAGTTCACTACAAGTATACTGGGTGGATCTGCGGTCTTAACTGTGCTGTTCATGATTGGCATTTTTGGCCTACCTGTTGTCTTGAGTGATAGTTTCGAGTTTTCTGAAAGTCCTTTTGCGCAAAAAGTAGTAATAATATCTATATTGTACTTGGCTTCCATTTTCCTGCTTTCCACGCTGCCAGGAAAAGAAGTAAAGCGAAGGGTAATTTCTTGGGTTTATTCTGCTCTTTTTCATGCAGGGCTCTTAATTTACTTCGCAATTTTTGCCAATTTCGGTAGCACAGTATTTATACTGGGTTTTGTCGAACTTACTATTTTTGTTTCAAGTTTATGGGGTTTATTTTTACTTATAGTAAAAGAAAAGCATAACAAATCGTTCAAGTCGGGGACGCCGCAAAGCGGCGCCCCTTAACTCAAACGTTAGGTGTAAGAAAAAGACATGGAAGTAATTATTGAGGGGCCAAGTTTCTACGACGAAGAAGATGAAAATATCTTCTTTAATTGCCTGTATTCATTGCCAGAGTACCAGGACGTAAAAGGAAAAGGTGTAAATCTACACATATATCTTAAAGAACCAGTAACAGACGAAACTATTAAGCAATTGGTAGTTACTTGTCGTAGGTGGCAAATAGACATAGAGCCATTAAAAAGTCTTCGTAGGCCATCAAATAGCTCACTGTCACTTTGGGAGCAAGAAATTGGGTAAACTAAATACACCTAACAAGTGCATCAATTCGTTCGCTTCGCTCACTGGGACGCTCAAAAGCTACGCTTTTTCGCGCCCTTTATGCAAACGTTAGGTGTAATAGTGCCAACAATCGAAATCAAGCAAAAGGCTTATGCTGAAATCGAAAGAAAGTTTGTATGCCCGCATCTCAAAAGGGAAGTTCGTAGGCGTACAATTAAGGATGGCCGCCAGACTTACGTATCCCAATGTATTCGTTGCGGGCATACAAGCTCTCCTATCAAAGTGAGCGCAGTAGGAAAGATAGGAAAAATAGTTCCAGAATATGACGATAAAATCCAAGAAAAATGGAGAGCACTTAAAAACCTTGCATATGAGGCAGCAAGAGAAGAACTTAAGCCTCAATTGAAAAAAGAATATTCCATTTATCTTCGTAGCGAAAAATGGAAGGAAATTAGAAATAAAATCATTTCTAGGTGTAAAAACATTTGTGAGGTTTGTGAAAGTGCCCCAGCAGAACAAGTACATCATCTAACTTATGTGCGCCTAGGCAATGAAGAACTTAATGATTTATTGGGGGTGTGTGGTGAGTGCCATGAACTTATTCATTCACATCAAAACACCTAACAACTCAACCCAGCCGACGCCGAAAAGCGGCGCGGCTGGTTTCAAACGTTAGGATGATAAAAAATTAAAAAATGGACTTCGCAGCTCGTAACATCGTTATTAATTGTATCGAGGGATATCAAAGGTTCATCTCTCCGTACAAAGGTTTTTGCTGTGCTCATCATGTGCTGCATGAAGGTGCTTCGTGTTCTGAATGGGCAAAACGTGCTGTTAAAAAGGTCGGTGTTTTTGGTGCTTTCCCGCTCATCATCCGGCGGTTCAAAGCTTGTAACGCTGCTTACCACGAGTTAAAGCAACTCAACAGTAGTGCTGAAGAAGAGAATGAAAAAGAGAAAAAAGACTATAATCCTTTTACGGACAAAGAAAATATAGGGTGTTGTGTTAGTGCATGTCCTTGTGCGCCTATTTCATCCTAACAAGTCGTTCAAGTCCGTGGACGCCCTACAGCTTCGCTGTTGGGGCGCCACTTAACTCAAACGTTATGCGCTTAAGACACAAACTTCCATACTCAGACGTACTTAAGGTTAAATACTTTTTTTTTATCTACCTGGCTGATATCGATACATATATCTAGTTATATAGAAATATTATGTTGATAATATATTAGCGCTAATATATTATTAGAGTATGCAGAAAATCCATGAATATGGACTTGGTGAATTGTTACGTCACTTAACTGAATTGGTAGACCGCAGCGCTGAATCCTTTTACAAAGAAAAGAACCTGAAATATAGACCTAGGTACACACCTATTATGCGTGTGCTGGCAAACGGACCATGCACGGTCAATGAGATAACAGAGAAATTGTCAATTACTCAGGGGGCTGTTAGCCAAAGTCTTAAACTCATGGAAAAAGAAGGCCTTGTAAAACGCAAATCTGGTTCTGATTCAAGGCAATATATTATATCACTTTCTAAGCGAGGCCAGTCTCTATTGTCAGAATTGACCAATCATTGGCAATTGATGTTCAAGGCAATAGAGAAACTAGAATCAGAAATTAATGCCCCGTTACGCGTTATTTTAAGTAACACGATTATCTCCTTAGAAAAGAAAAGTTTTTCTAATCGCATAAAAGAATTTAGGAATACAACAACATGAAAGATACGCTAAAGAAAGGCATTAAATATGAACATAAGTTTGTAGTTCCGCCATCTAAAACTGTTCCGTCACTTTATCCCGAGTCAGAGGAATTTGTAGCGATGCCAGAAGTATTTGCTACAGGATTCCTTGTTGGCTTTTTAGAATGGAGTTGTATAAAAGCAGTTAACCCATACCTTGATTGGCCACAAGAACAAACTGTTGGTACACATATTGATGTAAGTCATGAAGCTGCGACTCCTTCAGGCATGGAAGTAACAGCAACGGTTGAGCTATTAGAGGTTGATGGAAGAAGACTTGTATTTTCCGTTGAGGCTCATGACGGTATCGAACTTATCTCTAAGGGAAAGCATGAACGATTTATTATCAATAAAGAAAAGTTTGATGCTAAAGTTAGCGAAAAGAAGAAAAACGCATAACAAATCGTTAAAAAATGGACGCCGCAAAAAGCGCGTCGCCATTTAACTCAAACGTTATATGCAGTCCTCCTATGAGATATTAACTAGCATTTAAGAAGATCTAGGATATGAGAAAAGTAGCTGTATTTGGTAAGCCAGGAGGAGGGAAGTCAACTTTAAGTAAGAAATTGGCAGCAACAACTGGTATTGAGCTATATCAATTAGATTTAATTGAATATAAAAAAAACGGTGAAAGAGTCCCACGATCTGACTACTCAAAGGTCCATGAGAAACTTATAAATTCTGAAAATTGGATAATTGATGGCCTTGGTTATTTGGATTCGTTTTGGCAACGCATAGATGCCGCAGATACACTCATTTACGTTGATTTACCTTACTTTGTTTGCTACTGGTGGGTTACTAAAAGGCTTCTAAAGAGCTTATTTGTAAAACCGGAAGGCTGGCCAGAAGGGTGTTCGGTTTTGAAAGGTACAATTGCAGGTTGGAAATATCTGCGATTATCACCTAAGTTTTGGACTTCTGAGTTACTTGAGGAAATTCGGTTTCGCGGTAAAGGTAAAGATATTTATAGAATTACATCAGTTAAAGAAGTTAACAATTTTACAAAGCAATTTAATAGTGCCCATTCCCGTATATAACAAATCGCTCAAGGTACGTGACGCGCTAAAGCGCGCCCCTTGGCTTCAACGTTAGGCGGTCTAGAATACGTAAATGAATCCGATGCCTACTTCGGCTTCATAGTTGTTGCGTGCGATTGGGCTATCCTCAATGTCGCTACTATAACGCTCATAGACCGCCTCGCCGAAAATCTGCCAATTCTCGTTGATATAGTTACGAAAATTGTAATTGAAACCAATCGAGCGAAATCCTCCACTCAGTTGGGTCTCGTTCAGTCCCGATGCAGCAGACTGCTCTGCGTTTATACCAAAATCTTTATTAGCATAATCGCTATCGTGAAATACCACAGCAATAGCAATTTCATGACCGGTTCCGTCGGTCTGGTCGCCGAAGCGGCGTCCCAATCCAAAAAGAGCAAGACTGCCATTATCGCCGGTTACAACACGACCATCCAGCCAATAACGCCAATCGGCATCGAAAGCACGACGCGCTTGCAGCACGAGTTCAATAGCCTCATCCGTATCACCGAGTCCATCCAATCGCCCGTCATCGGAATCACTTTCTTCACGACCCTCATCGAAGGTTACGGCTGCGTCGAATAACCATGTATTAGAACGAAGACCACGCCACCCCAGCGCCTCACCCGCCCAGTAAAAAATATCATCACCTCTGCGCCATTGTACCGCACCAGCAGGATCGACTTCGAAGTCGAATTCATCTGACCCTTCGTAGGCAGGTTCGTACTCAACACTCAGGCCCAGGCCGAAGCTCCAGCCATCATTACCCCTCGTGAAGTCCTCGACTGAGGGTAAAGGTACCAAAGCTGTTTTTCTATCCTGTGCTAACGCTGTTTGAAAGAAGAGAGCATGTATGAACACCGCCAACAGTGAACCAATAAGCTTTTTCATTTGGGTCCCGCTCCAGCATGTGTTGGTATGAGCAATTTTATAGAGTATAGTAATATATGGGGTATTTATAAATCCCATTCAGAACAAATAGGGACTGTAGACATTGATAGCGGAATATCGCCTAACAATCGCAAGCAGTCGGACCATACCACTCGCTTCGCTCCTTGTTTAGCCGCTGGTGCGAGGTATTAGATTTTAAAAATCGACATGCTGACATATCACAATATTGATTCATCGTCGACCGAAGATTGGCTTGAACTCCTTAACTCGGATTTGGTGCGTAAACATCTTGTACAGCATCCAGTGTTCACAACCGATACAGTTACAATCTGGCTGAAAAGCAAAATTAAAGTAGATCAAGAGCCATATTGTAAAGTTCGTGCTATACAATCTGATGGAAAGCTCATTGGGTGGTGTGGAATTCAGCTCGAATCTGGTGAATACGAACTTGCTTTAGTTCTTTCACCGAAATTTTGGGGGCATGGTCGAGAGGTCATGAAACAGGTAAAATTATGGGCCAAAGAACTAGGCCACACGCAACTGTTCGCGCATCTACCGCAAACAAGGCCGCAATCGAAAGCTCTAGAGAGTCTTTTCGGCAAACCTATAAGGGCCAGTAATATACAAGGGAATAATTTCAACACCTACCGAATTGAAATCTAACAACGTGCGCCATTGTGTACGCGAAACCGCGGCTTTAGCCAATCTTATTGGCGTCAGTGCGCTTAAAGGTTATAGCCAATAACAAGGGAATGAATATGAAATATGTTTTATTTATGTTGCTTGGATTTAGTGGGGTTGGGTGTGATAACAAGGTTTATAGCAACTATGATATAGCTAAAGAAGTTTCAGAAAATACAACATGGCCGATGAAAGTAGTAGGTAAGTATGAATGGTTTCATTCAAATGACCATGGAGGGGTTGATCAAAATGTCTACGGCGTTATCAAATCATCAGAGGACTCATCTATTGGGATAGAAACTCTTGATAGTACTCTTAAAAATAACAATATTAAGAATGGTGATCTTGTTGAAGCATTGATTAAACCAAGTGAAATAGATACTGAATCCTATGAAATTGTATCAATTAAATTAAAATAGCTTATTACAAGGTATTCATTAATCCCAGGCAAGCCCGACTCGGTCCTTAAATTACATCGCAGTTTCGGGCCAGGTTAATTTAAACGGTATGTATTTCAATAATTTAAATTTAGGAAAATTATAATGAAAAATTTAATTTTACTTTCTTCTTTTCTATTCTTAATAAGTTGCGCAGCAACAACAGGACTAGAAAGAGATGCAAAACTTGAAAACCCTGATAAAGAAGCGATTATTGTCATTGGTGTTAAGCCAGATAATTTCCATATCAATATAATGAAAGGAAGGCTAGTTGGATCTAAATTTGAATACAGCGTCTACGTAACACCCACAGCATGGGTTACGCCAACTAATGGCTATGTCGTACTGAAGGTGCCAGTACTAGGAAATGACGAAACCTATTCAATTATTAGAGTTGGAGAAGGTCCATTGAGTAAAACATTTCAATGTGATTGGCCTGCTGTGACTTTTACTCCAGAAGCAGGACGTATTAATTATATAGCGGATATATCCTACACAAGAAGAAGCAAAGCTATATTATTAAAAGGTTCTTTAAGCAATAGAAGTAATAGCGCAAAAGATTTTATAAAAAACCAATACCCTAATTTAAAATTAGAATTTATCGACAAGGGTTATAAGTTTCGCACAGTTACAAATGCAAATTGTAAAGCCTACTTTACGAATGATGTTAACCCAATTGAATATGTCGTATAAAACATATAACAAGCCGCCCAAGTTTTCCGGATATTTGTTTCAAACGTTATGGAACAGTAATTGAAAATTAAAAAAATATTACTCGTCGGGATTTAATCCTGTTCAACATATATAGGTATAGCGCTACTGGCAATAGGTGTTTTCATTTATATACTAATATGGGATGGTGCGCTAAATACAGTCTGGAAAAATAATAAATAACAGCGGGTCAATTCAATGGAAAATAATGAACCAGAATTAGAAATTGGAAATGAAATATTTAACGATCTAATCCAGTATGTTCTTCTTGAAGGTGTTGGTGCAATTCTGACTGTATGCGGAATTATTATTATCATGATCGCAAGCATTAAACTAATTCGAAGTAATGCCATTCCCGGGGCTAAACTGGTGTTCTGGTCGATTTTGCTGACTATTTTGTTTTCGCTTATTTCGGTTGCATATATCTACGTGGTAGAAATAAGTGATACATTAGTTTTAGAAGCGAGTCTTAGTATTCTTCTTGGCCTCTTGTTCGTTGGCGGCGCATATGGGTTTCTAAAGATGGCTAATTTCATTGTCAGGCTAAACGATAATACGTCACACGATTCGTAGCCTTCAGCTACCCGGGCTCAGAAATTTAACGCCAGGTTGCGTAAAAGACTGGCTACGCCATTTATAAATGCTATATTCCCGGCATCCTTTACCTTAAGATTGGGCAATTGTGCCGTTTGAACCGGGGTTTTTCAGGCTATGTTTCGTATTCGCAAAATCTTTGACAATGTTGCACCGGGCAACAGGGATGCTATTAACCAGGTGGCGGCAATCCTCAGGGCGCAATTCCCGAACGCCCGCGTGGAGGAAATCGAGAAACTCAACCCGCAACTGATTAACCCGCTCAAGTATAAATACCGGTCCATCTTACTGGTTGCCGAGGACGGTATGGGCAAGGTAAAGGGCTTCGCCATGTTGTTGCATTTTCCGGATATTGACATCGTCTACCTCGAGTTAATTTCCGCGGCTCCGACAGGAACGGGTGGCGGCATCGGCGGTGCGCTTTACGAACGTGCCCGTGAAGAGGCACGCTCTCTGGATGTATGGGGTCTGTTTTTCGAGTGCAGTGTTGATGATGATACAAAGATCAGCGACCCGGCGATCCTCAAGCAGAACAAGGCCAGGCTGCGCTTTTACGAACGTTACGGCGCAAGGCCCATTATCAACAATGCCTATGCCTCGCCGGTCAAAACCGGAGACCAGGATTTGTATTACCTTGTGTTCGATGATCTCGGGCAGGGTATAGAGCTTGAAGGAAAACGTACGCGTAAAATCGTGCGTGCGATTCTGGAACGAAAATACGGAGATGTGATACCGGCCAGGCAGATTGAGTCCGTGGTGAAATCCTTCACGGATGACCCGACCAGATTGCGTGCCTACCAGTATTTGCGTCGAAAGTCGCCGCCGAAGCGGGAACCCGTACACCGCCAAATCGCGCTTATCGTTAACGAAGGGCACGATATCCATCACGTCAAGGAACGTGGTTATGTCGAAGCGCCGGTAAGGATTTCGGTAATTGTGCATCAACTGGACAAGACACAGCTGTTTACGCGTATTGAGCCACGTCGTTCTCAGGAGAAATTGATCAAAGAAGTGCACGACAGGCGTTATGTAGATTATCTTCACCACGCCTGTAACACGTTACCTCTGGGAAAATCCATTTACCCTATTATTTTCCCAACACGAAATATCGAACGGCCACCCAAGGATATCGAGCTGCAGGTTGGTTATTACTGTATGGATACCTTTACACCGCTTAACCGCAATGCCTATCAGGCTGCACGGGGTGCGGTGGATTGTGCTGTTACCGGCGCTGAGGAATTACTGAAGGGATATCATTTGGCCTATGCACTGGTGCGACCACCGGGCCATCATGCTGAGCGACGGGCGTTTGGAGGTTTCTGTTATTTCAATTCGGCGGCCGTGGCGGCAAATTATCTCAGTCGCTACGGCAAGGTTGCTGTGCTGGATGTGGATTTTCACCACGGTAACGGAACACAGGATATCTTCTACCAACGTTCGGACGTACTGACGATTTCCATTCACGGTGATCCGCATTTTGCCTATCCGCACTTTGCCGGTTTTACTGACGAGCATGGCGATGGTGAAGGCAAGGGATTTAATATTAATTTCCCTCTGCCAGAAGATACGACCGTCAAGCGTTACCAGCAGACACTTGCCAAGGCACTGAAAAAAATCGAAAAATTCAATCCTGCCTACCTGGTTATATGCCTGGGCCTGGATACGGCAAAAGATGACCCGACGGGCACGTGGACGTTTCAGGCCAGGGATTTTGCGGAAAATGGGCGTATGATCGGGTCACTGAACCTGCCAATCCTGATCGTCCAGGAAGGTGGTTACCGGACCCGGACACTGGGCAGGAACACACGGCATTTTTTCATGGGTCTGGCGAAGATGCACAGCACGCATCATGCGGGTAAAAATGTCAAAATCGCACGGCGGGAGATAAAAAATCATGAAAATTCGTAGCCTCGCATTACTTGTCATTACACACGGCGCTGTCGGTGCATTAGGATTTGCAGCAGGTGTCTACTGGTTACCTATATATACAGCACCACCTGCACCCAGTGCGGAAGAAATCAAGGTCATGTCTTCGCAGGCGAAGTTTACAGGCCAATTCCGAAAAGATCTGAAAGATAGCGATGCCCTGCACTGGGGAGAAGGAACAGTGTCGATTGGCTCCAGGGCCATAACCCTCATGGGTAAACTTGCGCCGGGTCCCGATTACAAACTCTATCTATCCCCGGAATTTGTTGAGACAGAAGCGGATTTCAATCGCCTGAAAAGTACGATGGTGCGTGTAGGTGATGTAAAGACATTTGAAAACTTTGTCGTGGAAGTGCCAACAGGTATTAATCCAGCCAAATACAGCAGTGTTATTGTCTGGTGTGAAGCGTTTAGTCAGTTTATTACATCGGCAAAATATCAATGAAGTAAACAGCATGCTTGAATTAAGACCAACCTGTGAGAACTGCAACAAGGCCTTACCTCCGGCATCAACGGAGGCCATGATCTGCAGTTATGAGTGCACGTTCTGCCGGGACTGTGTCGAAACCATCCTGGAGAATGTGTGTCCTAACTGTGGCGGTGGCTTTAGCCCGAGACCCATAAGGCCGGGCAATAACTGGCGAAATGACAATTATCTTGGCAAGGATCCGGCTTCTACAACGGTGAAATTCAGACCTGTAGATAAAGCATCTCACAACACCTTTGCCGCGGATTTAAAGAAAATTCCACCACATGAAAGATAAACCACGATGACATACTAACGATATGAACGAATGCTGCGAAATTAAAACACCACCCAGGCGTTACCGTTGCCCCGTCAATGGCAGGGAATACCGCGCGGTGGGTATAAAAACCATGCTTCATCATCTGCTCAGACCATGGAAAAAGACGCTGTCGAGTCAGGCCTATTATTTTTGTACGGACCCGGCATGCGATGTGGTCTATTTTGGTCGTGATGATTCGGTTATAAACAGAGATGAAGTTCGCACAACTGTTGGGATAAAAGAGGCATTACCTGACAGCATGCTGTGTTATTGCTTTGGTATTTCTTATTCAGAAGCCGCTGAAAATAGTAAACTAAAAAGTTTTGTGAAAAAGCAGACAGGGCAGTCATTATGTTCCTGTGAAACCAGTAATCCTTCCGGACGGTGTTGTTTAAAGGATTTCCCGGAACACTGACGCCACTAAAAACAGGAGAAGGGACGCATGAATATAAAAAGAGTCATTCTTGCCTCGGTAGTGGGGGCTATCGTTGCATTTATCTGGACACTGGCGTCGTGGATGGCACTGTCCTGGCATGATATCGATTTCAGAAGTTTTGCTGATGATAAACCGGTTGCACAAACCATTATGTCGCAGACGACGGACAGCGGCATTTACATGTTGCCCAATGCTGATCCCGATGCCCACAATGACCCTGAGAAGCATGCACAGTGGATCAGTGATGCCGCCAAAGGGCCGTTTGCGCTGATCGTGTTAAAACGCGAAGGCACCGAGATTGTGATGGGCATGCAAATGCTGAAGATGATCATGATTCAGTTCGCCGCCGCGTTGCTATTTACCCTGTTACTTGCACAAACCCGCATCCAGGCACTTGCTGCCCGCGCCGTGTTTGTGATGGTAGCGGCTGTCGCCGGGGGCGCGATTGTTCACCTGTCAAACTGGGCATGGTGGGGGTTTCCTGTGGTGACGACACTGGTTGGCATTGCCGACATGGCTATCACCTGGTTACTGGCCGGTTTTGCAATCGGGAAAATATATAAAGCAAACACATCGTAACCGAAAAGGTTCTGATACCCTTCATCCACATTGCAGGATGGTTGGGGTATACTCTCCCAACCTATCATGCGTGGCGAATATTTCTTAATACTGCTTTTCGGCTATCTCACCATAGCGACGGCGATACTGGTCATCCGTGCGACACGAAGCATCGGTTTTATCATGTATGTGCTGGTGTATCCCCTCGTTCTTACCGCCTATTTTTTTGTTCCCGTCATGGCGGTAGTTGGTACGTGGTTTATGTTTGTTATTCTCACCGTTGTCGCGCTGGTTCTTGATGCGCGACGCCATGTAGCCGCCAGGTTAAATCCGGCGGTGTTTGTCTCTTCCATTTTTATATGGCCAGTGCAACTGGCTGCATTGGTAACCAGCCTGCGTTTTGATCTCGAAACGCAATATAAAAGGAACCAGGCACGAGCCGTATTGGGAGAGCTACCGGCCACGGTCACGGGGACAATTAGCTTTACACATCACATCGATCAGGGCGATGGTGTCGACATGCTGTGGCTACAGGAGTATGGCGAACTGGAGATATTTATTGATGCGGCCCTGTTCGATCAGTATGAACTTGGCGAAGGAAAGTCTGTCACCTTAACTGTCGATGAAACCGATGGAACACGAATCGGTAGTCAGGAGAAAATTCTATGGGTAAAACAGGTAACCGTTTGATCCACCTGCTATCTGTCAGCCTGGCACTGATGCTCATGCTGTCTTATGTGCCGACAATGACAGGCAAGGTACAGGCTGCAGAAGAACCGGTGCAGTTTGTTGTGCAGCTCACACGCAGCGGCGAGAACAATGGGCATCGCCGCGTCTTTATGCAGATCGATAAAGTATTGACCGACCTGGGTGAAGACAAGGTCGCGTTTACGGTCGTGGCCTATGAAGAAGGGATTCTGGCCCTGTTAAGTGAAAACAAGCGCACATCCCAGTTGCTCACCAAGCTGGCTAACCGCGGTGTGACTTTCAAGGCATGCCGCATCAGTATGCGGGCCTGGGAACTGACTGAGCAGCAATTCCCGCTCGAAGTGGAATATGTGCCTGCCGGTGCCCCGGAAGTCATACGCCTGCAAACTATTGGCCATAAATACTGGCGTCCCTGAGGTTACTGCAAATTCGCCCCTAATTTGCTTATTATTTATGCAGTTATAGGGGTATTTTCCCCTGTTTTCTAAAGTTTTATCCCCGCTAACCGACTTTCAAGTTACCGATAGCCGTTTGATTTATCAAACAAGCCGGGCACGGATGCCGCTGGTGATCAGGGACGATCACAACCTTAAGTGATGGGCGGACCGAGATGTTCAGGACTGGCCGTTGACCTGACAGGAGGTCACCATTTTCGGTTTAATCAAAAAGAAGCAAAACAGTAAGGAACTGGTGGGGATTGGACTTTGCCACGAGGGGGTCGCGCTCGCGCGTATTTCCCGTGAGACCAGCCAGCCTGTGTTTCATCATATTGATTACCGTCCTGCAAAATCCATCAATGAACTCGGCCAGGCTGTTTCTGACTGGGTTCGCCAGAATAACCTCAGGGACTGCCCTGCCAATTTTGTCCTGACCCCCGAACAGGCTGACACCATGCTGACCGAGGCTCCGGAAGTGACCGATGCGGAACTGGTCAAGGCGATGCGCTGGAAGGTCAAGGAAATGATTGACTACGACGTCAATGAAGCCGTGGTAGATTGTTTTGCCATACCCGGGCAGCGCGAACGTGGACGCCAGCCCATGGCGTATGTTGTTACCGCGGCCATGGATGTTCTTAAAGCTTATGCCAGCACCATTCAGGAAGCGCAGTTAAACCTGTGTAGTATCGATATTCCGGCCATGGCACAACGCAATGTGGCCAGCCTGTTACCGGAAGACAGTGCCGGTGTGGCCTTATTATCTTTATATCAACGTGGTGGCTTGTTATCGCTGACACGCGAAGGTGGGCTGTACCTGTCGCGTGAACTGGAAACAGGTTACAGCAGTTTTGCACAGCCGGTTGATGAAACACAAAATGACAGCGGTGGACTATCTATAGAAGGTATGCCACCAGCGACACAGTCGACCCTGGATCAACTGGTGCTGGAAGTGCAGCGTTCGACGGATTATTACGAACGTTACTTTGCACACCCACCGATTAATTCACTCGTCATTGCACCGACGCCTTTTCCCATTCCCGGCATGATCGATTACATGGCGGGACAGTTAGGCATGCAGGTGCGCGAGCTGGACATGAATGTGCTGCTCGGACTGGATGACAAAATGGAGCGTGACATGCAGACACAATGCCTGCCGGCAATTGGTGCTGCATTACGCTGGCCCATCGCCGCATAGGGATTATTCATATGCAGCAAATCAATCTCTTTCATCCCAGCCTGCGCAAGAAGAAGGATCATCTCAGCTTTGAGAACATTCGACTGGTTGCTGTATTAGCCGTGGTTGTCCTCGTACTGATCAGTGCGGTCCAGGGTTACCTGCATCATCGTGTTAACAGTGAGCTGGCACAACTCAAACAGGAACAGCAACAGTTGATGCTGGATGTACAGAAAGTCACGGCCGAATTAAGTGCGATCAGTGACAGTTCTGCTTTGCAGGAAACCCTTGTCAGCAAGGAAAAAGAGCTGACCAATAAACAGAATGTCCTGTCTGCCCTGAGCGGCAGGCAGTTTGGTAATGTAAAAGGTTTTGCCGAACATTTTACCGGGCTGGCCCGCCAGCACATCGACGGTTTGTGGCTGACCGGTTTGCATATTCATGCCGGTGGCCAGAAACTGAATTTACAGGGCAGCACTTATGTACCGGAAAAAGTGCCGAAGTATTTACAGAACCTGTCAGCCGAACCGAGTTTTAGTGGCCTGGAATTCAGGAGTTTTCTCATGGAGCGCGAAGAGAAATCCACCAGGGTGAAATTTGATATTCGTTCCAATCGTAAAGAGCAGAACAATGGCTGAACGATTACAACAGCTCAAACTAAAGTACGAAGCCCTGTCGCAACGCGAAAAGGTGCTGGTGCTGTTGAGTACGTTTGTCGCCGTTATAGTAATCTGGTTTTTACTGTTCAGCGATCCCATGCTGATGAAAACACAACAGGCCGGCAAGCAACGCGACGCAATGGCAAATGAAATCGCCGGACTAAAGCAGCAATACCAGGCCCTCTTGCAGCGCCGCAACGATGATCCCAATCGTGAAATCAAGCAGCGCATTGCGCAGCTCGATACATTTCTTGAAAAGGCCAACACCGAATTACGTGACAAGTTTCATGGGTTGGTGGAACCAAAACAGATGGCGCAGGTGCTTGAGTCAGTGGTGCGACAACATCGTGACCTGAAACTGATTCGGGTACGTAGCCTGGATGCGGTGCCGTTAATTACCCGCAAGCCCGATCAGGACGGTGAAAGCAGTGATGACACGCAGCCACAGGACAAACAGGTCGATGTTTATCGTCACGGTATGCAGGTGGAATTTGAGGGGAACTTTATTGCCACGCTTGATTACCTCAAGGCGCTGGAGGCACTTGACTGGGAGTTTTACTGGGATGCGGTGCAACTGGAAGTGATGGACTATCCGCGTTCGCATATCGTGATTACCGTGCATACCCTGAGTCTCAATGATGCCTGGATCGGGGTGTAGCATGCGGCATGTCATTAAAATTCTCAGTTTAATTATGGGTATGACGGTTTTCTGTCACGTCAGTTATGCAGAAGTCCTGAAAGACCCAACCATGCCGCCGCATTACCAGTCGAGCGGCAAAAAACAGCATGGCACAAAACCTGCACCAAAATGGGTGCTGTCATCAACACTGATATCGCCAGGGCGTCGTCTGGCGACGATTAATGGCAAAACCCTGGGTGTCGGTGAACACATTGCCGGGGCCCGTGTCGTGTCGATCGATTCGGCGCGGGTGGCACTAAGGGACGGTAAGAAGCATGTGGTGCTGGAGTTGATGCCGAAAGATTTCAAACGGATGCGCAAGGAAAAGACCAAGCAACAATGAGCAGGATAGCGAAACAGATTATAACAGCCTGTCTGATGGCGACACTGGTGGCGTGTAGTACGACGTCACCGCCGGACCTGCGTACCTATTCGATTATTGAAGACACGCTCAACAACAGTATTGATGTGAATAATAAACAGGCGGCGGCCATGGCACCCAATCCGCAGGTAACGGATGCACTGTTGCCGAGCCTGCAAATGAATTTGCCCAACGAAACCCAGGTCGATGTCGAACCGCGCTTTGATCTAAAAGTAGACCGCGTCGATGCGCGCTCGTTCTTTATGGGTCTGGTGGAAGGCACACCGTACAACATGGTTGTCCATCCAAAGGTGCGCGGCCGGATTACACTGGACCTGAAAAATGTCAGCGTCAGTGAAGTGATGGAAGTAACGCGCGACGTGTATGGATTTGATTACGAACAGAACGTCACCGCGTATCATGTGTATCCAAACCAGATACGCACACGAATATTTAAACTGGATTACCTGGCTGTTAAGCGGGCCGGTTCATCAAAAGTCCGGGTCAGTTCCGGACAGGTTACGCAGACGGCGACAAGCCAGTCTTCAGGCAGTTCAGACAGCTCTGACAGTTCGTCGGGACGCGAAACGCTCGCGGCCAGTAGCATCGACACCACCAGTGATTCGGATTTCTGGGCGGAATTACGTGGTTCACTGGCTTCGATTGTGGGAAGCGAGAATGGCCGCAGTGTTGTCGTCAGTCCGCAGTCGGGCGTGATAGTCGTGCGTGCCATGCCGGATGAGTTACGTGCCGTGGACCGCTACCTGAAGACCACGCAGAACATTATGCATCGCCAGGTAATCATCGAGGCAAAAGTGATTGAAGTGGCGTTAAGTGATGGTTACCAGAGTGGTATTAACTGGGCGGCGTTGAAGGATACCGGTAGCAGTTCATTCCTGGTTGGCCAGACCGGCGGTGGCAGCATTTTTGATAACAGTAGCGGTAACAGCATCATCGACGGTAACACCGGTGACCTGAATCCGAGCGCACTGAACCAGGTTGTAGGCACGGCGACATCCGCATTTGGCGGCGTGTTTACCGCGGCGCTGAATATTAAATCAAACTTTGCCGCCTTTATCGAATTGCTCAAGTCACAGGGTGATGTGCAGGTCCTGTCCAGCCCGCAGGTATCTACCATGAATAACCAGAAAGCGGTGATCAAGGTGGGTACAGATGAATTCTTTATTACCGACGTGGAAACCAACACCAATACGGGCACAGTGAGCAGTACGACCGAAAATAATGTCGAACTGACACCGTTCTTCTCCGGTGTGTCGCTCGATGTCATACCGCAAATCAGTGAAGACAATTCGATTACCTTGCACATTCACCCGACCGTGGTGGATGTCACCGAAGAAGTGAAGAATATTTCAGTCTCGGGTAATACAACATTAAGTCTGCCGCTGGCAGTCAGCTCGGTGCGTGAATCCGACACCATTATTCGCGCCCGCAGTGGCCAGGTTGTGATCATTGGCGGCCTGATGAAGACCAAGACCACGGATAACCAGAATTCGATACCGTTCCTGGGTGACCTGCCACTGGTCGGTGGCCTGTTCCGTCATAACAAGGAGACCACGGTCAAGAGCGAGCTGGTGATTTTGCTCAAGCCCACGGTAGTGGAAGGACCACAGCAATGGGCAGAAGGAATTAAACGATCCCGGGATCATATTAACAGCATGATCAAACGTCCCGTGGGCGACTATTAGGACTAAGCCATGTACGAAAAATATTTTGGTTTAAAAGGCATTCCGTTTTCGCTGTCGCCGGATACCAGTTATTTTTTTGCTTACGGCCATTATGCGGATGCACTGAATACCCTGCTGGTCGCCGTCAGAACCGGTGAAGGGTTTATCAAGGTAACGGGTGAAGTCGGTACCGGTAAAACCCTGTTGTGCCGTAAACTCATGAACATCATTGGTGACAAGTTCAAGATTGTTTATATTCCGAACCCGCAACTGTCATCGTTTGGTTTGCATGTGGCACTGGCCGAAGAACTGGGCCTGAAGATCACGCGCTACGTGCATCGTCTTAATAAAATGATCACGGACAAGTTGCTGGAGCTGGCAGCGCAGGGCAAGCGGGTCGTGCTGTGCATCGACGAAGCACAGGCCATGCCGGAAGAAACCATGGAGTCATTGCGCCTGTTAACCAACCTGGAAACGGAAAAATTCAAACTGATCCATGTGGTTATGTTTGGTCAGCCGGAACTGGATGAACTACTGAATCGCCGTTCGGTACGGCAGTTAAAGCAGCGTATAACTTTTTCTTACCAGTTACAGCCGCTGGATCGCGCCGGGATGGATGCCTATATCATGCATCGCCTGGTGGTGGCCGGTTACCAGGGCGGCATGATTTTCGAACAAAAGGCGCTTGAAAAACTGGAGACGGCAAGCCGCGGTATACCGCGACTGATCAACATTCTGTGTCATAAATCGCTGATGGTGACGTATGGCAAGGGTGCGCGCAGCGTCAGTTATGAAAACATGATGATGGCCATCAGTGATACGGAAGATACGCAGCTGTCCAGCAACCGTTCGAGCTGGTGGCGTCGTTTCGTGGCTGCCTTTGCGGCAGTCGCGGTGGTCTCGGTCTCAACCTTTATGATGGCGGCGTGATTCACGATGAGCTTGATTAACCAGGTACTCAAGGATCTCGAACAGCGCCATGCCAGTGAAGCGCAAAACGCGCAGGCCGGGCTGCAGGATTTAAAATATGTCAGTTCGGGTAAAAAGCCCGAACCCCGTTCCGGCATGTGGATTTTGTTCTGTTGTATTCTGGTTGGGCTGGGTATCGCCACAGTTGCGGGATACTACCTGTTTAACCAGTACGACAACTGGAACAGCCCAACATTAGTTACACCGCAAACCACACCCGATCAGCAACTGGCGCAGGTGCCGAAATCTGCACCGGCAAAAAAGACAGCGCCGGCCCGGAAAGTATCGCCGCCAGCACAGGCATCTACGACGCGAACAGAAGCTAAACCTGAATCTAAACCTCAACCAAAAACCAGACCGGCAGTGACGTCTGCACCTGCACAGGTTACCAGTTCCGAACCGATAGAACCTGATCCGACAGCGACTGAAGATACACCGGTCGATACCAGTTCGGTGATTAAAAAGGCGGTGCCTTTGCGCAGTGACCAGAAATCCGAGCTGGCTTTTCAGGATGGTTATACCGCGATTCGGGCCCAGCAGTTTCGTAAAGCAGAGAAAGCATTACGTAAAGCACTGACCCATGAGCCGGGACATATCAAGGCGCGCGAATTGTTAACGGGTTTGTATATCAAGCAAGGTCGCTGGGTGGAAGCCAGTGAAGTACTGCAACATGGCATGATTGTCGCGCCGGATCATAATGCGTTTACCAAACTGTATGCGCGCACCCTGATGCAGATGAAGCAGGATCCCAAGGCCATCGCCATTCTTACGGCACGCCAGCCTTCGATTATGCAGGACCCGGAGCACTATGCCATTCTGGCCGCCTTATATCAGCGTCAGAACAAACACCAGCAGGCCGCCAAAACCTATTCTGATATTCTCAAGGTGCGACCCAAGATGGGCATCTGGTGGGTTGGGATGGGGATTTCACTGGAAGCCATGGGTGACCATCGCCAGGCTGCGCAGGCTTATCAGCTGGCACAACAAAGTGGTACGTTAAATGGCAATGTAGCGCGCTACACCGACAACCGCCTGCTGGCGCTGGATGCAATCAATTATCCAATCGACTAAACTTGCCTGTATATGTATGCAGGCAACCAATCCTTTTTAACGTTCTTGTTTGCCGTGGTAGCTTTTACCATGGTATTGCCTGTGAGCCAGGCGCAGGACGCGGAACCGGTCACGGACAAGAAGTCGGTCTATAAAAAGGTCGGTCCGGATGGTGAGGTGATTTACACCGATCGGCCGGAACCCGGTGCGAAGGAAATCCAGGTCCCCAAAGGGACTGAATACACGGCTCCTCCTGTCCCCGCTTTTACACCCTCAACCCGGGCACAACCCAAGCCGAAGCCATATCAGTACGACAGCCTGGCGATCACATCACCGGGCCAGGATGAAACCATTCGCGATAACACCGGCGCGATTCCGGTCAGTATTCGCTTCTCGCCCAGCCTGCGACAGGGCCACCGTATCCAGTATCAGCTCGATGGAGAGACGGCCAGTAGCGGTCGTGACACGAGTTATACGTTCCAGAATGTACCGCGAGGTACCCACACCATCACCGCACGAATCGTTGATAGGGACGACCAGGTGCTCGCGACGGCCTCAACCACCATCCACCTGCATCGCGCCTCGGCGCTGATCAAGCCCAAACCACTGCCAAAGCCCCCTTAAAGCACCATTATGGTGCATGTTGCTGGCAACCAGCGCTATAATGCACCATAATAGTGAATGCGAATGCACCAACGGCATCTAGGCCGAAACCCGATAGTCTTTTATCTTATTGTTTTATATATGAATAATCGCAGATAGTCGCAATAAAGCCGCCATTTTTTCGCATGCACAATATTGGTTTGGAACTTGCAAATCGAGGTCTATGGTGGCGGTCCCTACGGTACATACTGAACTACATCAACGCATCCTCGACAACCTGAACGAGTCGGTGATGCTGTTTGATGCGGATCTGAAACTGGTCTATGCCAATCCGGCGGCCGAGATGCTGCTGGGTGCCAGTACCCGCCAGATCATCGGCCTGCCGTTCACCGACCTGGTAATGCCGCGCGATCCTGTTATCGATCAGCTACAGGATGCGGTGCAGTCCAACCACCCGTTTTCCAAACACGAGCAGTCGGTCACCCTGTTCAGTGGTACCGAGCTGACGGTGGACTTTACCGTGAACGTGATACATTCGAATTTTGATGAGCCGCAAATTCTGTTCGAGATTTTACCGGTTGAACGCCTGTTGCGGATTACACGGGATGATGCACTGGTTGCACAACAGGCCGCGACGCAGGAACTGCTACGTGGCCTGGCGCATGAAATCAAAAATCCACTGGGTGGATTACGCGGTGCCGCGCAGTTGCTTGAACGTGAACTGGAGAAAGAAGAACAAAAAGAATATACCAGCGTCATTATCAACGAAGCGGATCGCCTGCAGAAACTGGTTAACCGTTTACTTGGCCCCAGCGGTATGCCACGCAACCGTGAAGTCAACATTCATGAAATTATTGAGTACGTCAGAAACATCGTTATCAAAGATAGACACACTAATGTTCTTTTTCATCGGGATTATGATCCAAGTATTCCGGAGATTGAAGGTGATCCGGACCTGCTCATTCAGGCGTTAATGAATATTATTAACAATGCCTACGAAGCGCTGGGTAATACCGGCAATATTACCGTGCGTACACGCGTGTTACGCAAATACACTATAGGCCAGGTTCAGCACCGATTGGTCATGAAAGTGGATGTGATTGATGATGGCCCCGGTATTCCGGAACACATCAAGGACAAGATTTTTTTTCCAATGGTCACCGGCCGTGCGGAAGGTACGGGTCTGGGATTATCCATTGCGCAACGACTGGTTCACCAGCATGGCGGATTGATTGAAGTGGAAAGCCAGCCGGGACGAACCAATTTTTCAATATTATTACCGATTAATCTAGCAAGTGAGGATTGACTAACATGGATACGGTTTGGGTAGTAGACGACGATCGTTCTATTCGCTGGGTGCTTGAGAAAGCCCTCAAGGGCGCCAACATGGATGTACGTACTTTTGAAAACGCCGATGGCGTATTACGTGCACTGGAACGTCAGCGTCCTGATGTAATTATCTCGGATATTCGCATGCCCGGTATGGACGGTTTTGAATTATTAAAACGCATCCATACTTACGATGCAGAATTACCGGTCATTATTATTACGGCACATTCGGATCTGGACAGCGCCGTCACCGCCTACAAGGGCGGTGCCTTTGAATACCTGCCCAAGCCATTTGATGTTGACGAGGCAGTCGAATTGACACGTCGCGCGATCGATATGTCCATAAAAAAAGACAAGCCAGAGTTGAATTTAAATGGCGCCGACACGGAAATCATCGGTGCGGCTGCCTCCATGCAGGAAGTGTTTCGCGCCATCGGTCGATTGTCCCGATCCAATATTACCGTGCTGATCAACGGCGAATCCGGAACCGGCAAGGAACTGGTGGCACACGCCTTACATAAACACAGCCCGCGCGCCGAAAAACCGTTCATTGCTTTAAATACCGCGGCTATACCTCGTGACCTGCTGGAATCAGAATTGTTTGGTCATGAAAAGGGCGCGTTTACCGGTGCACAGGCGGCACGCCAGGGACGTTTTGAACAGGCCGATGGTGGTACGTTGTTCCTGGATGAAATCGGTGACATGCCACCGGAACTGCAGACACGTTTATTGCGTGTTTTACAGGACGGAACGTTCTATCGTGTGGGCGGACATAACCCCATCAAGGTGGACGTGCGCATCATTGCTGCGACGCACCAGGATCTGGAACAGCGTGTGGCAGAAAACCTGCTTCGCGAAGACCTGTTTCACCGCCTGAATGTCATTCGTATTCATATCCCGTCCCTGCGTGAACGCAGTGAGGATATTCCATTACTGGCCAGACATTTTCTGAGTAAAGCGGCCGGTGAACTGAATGTTGAAGCCAAAACCCTGTCATCCGAGACAGATGAATATCTCAGTCGCCTAAGCTGGCCCGGTAATGTACGGCAACTGCAGAACATGTGTCGTTGGTTAACGGTGATGTCTCCCGGTCAGGAAATCAATATCGAAGACCTGCCACCGGAATTACAGACCGACAAGGCGGAACAGACAGGTGGAGGTGACTGGGTGGAAATGTTACGTCGCTGGGCGGAGCGACAACTGGCACAGGGAGATACCGGATTACTGGATCGGGCTACACCGGAATTCGAGCGCGTGATGATTGAAACCGCCCTGCGCAAGTCCGGTGGTCGAAGACAGAATGCGGCTAAACTGCTGGGCTGGGGACGCAATACCCTGACGCGCAAAATCAAGGAGCTGGGTATGGAGGCCAGTACCTAGAGACGCTTTTGCCAGACCAGGGTGCGATTATTCACCGGCATGCTGATGTCGTCGATCAGATCAATGTTGGCGGCATGCGCCAGTTGTTTCAGATCGGTCACATCGCGCACACCACTACCGGGGTCACGTTGTTGCAAAAACCGATCGAAATCCGCGTTACTCTGGCTGGTGTGCTGGCCGTCATAACAGAATGGGCCATACAGTAAAAAGTAATGGCCCGGGTTTAAAATGCGCCCGATTCCATCAAACATGGCTTCGACATCACGCCAGTGCATGATATGTGTCGTGTTGGCACTATAAATCGCATCGACACTCGTTAATGGCCAGTCGGCCTGATTCACATCCAGTTCGTGCGGGCCATGCAGGTTCTGTCCCGAGTATTCATTTACCCACAGCCGAATGCCCGGCAGGTGCATGGGGATATCACTGGCATGCCAGTGTAAATTCGGAAACTGATCGGCAAAGAACACGGCGTGCTGGCCGGTGCCACTGCCGATTTCAAGTAACGTGCCCTGCGCAGGCAAAAATTGCCGGAGTACCTGCAGTATGGGGAGTTTGTTTTCTTCGCAGGCTTCGGAAAAAGGTTTCATGATTGTCAGGTTTGTAATATGTCGAGCAGTCGATTTTCGATCAGTTTCTTGTAATTCAGGTAGTGAATGGTCTGTACATTGTTTTCGTCATTACCCAACAGTGCGCGTGATAAATCAATGTCTGTAATATAAATTGGATAAGTCTGGTTAAGGTGACGCAGCCGAATGATATCATCGGCAATTATTCGAAACAATCGATCGCCGTGTTCGAGGGAAGAGTACTCCCGGTCATTGATATAAGCCTTGAAGATTATGTCATCG
The DNA here is from genome assembly GCA_937967995.1 of uncultured Gammaproteobacteria bacterium. Taxonomy (GTDB): domain Bacteria; phylum Pseudomonadota; class Gammaproteobacteria; order UBA6429; family Thiohalophilaceae; genus CALBTB01. Next base: position 161,982 of record CALBTB010000005.1, on the reverse strand, counting down.
CCTGCCTTATCAGCAATGACCTGGATATTGATGTAGTCCTGGACTTTAAACAGATTATTGGCACGATGTCGTATGATCTTCCATTCGCCTTGCTGATTTTTCTCGATATAGTAAAAAGCATGATCATGAGAATAGCCGATTCGCTTGTTGACCGAGTCGAAAAAACGCTGGTATTGAGAGACCAACGATACGGCGTCATAGAATTCTGTTTCATGAGAAAAAAGTGCGCCACGCTCATCTAATATATAGGTGTGCACAATGTCCTGTACGATGTGAAAAAAGACCTGCACGACTCCGGGTTTATTTGCGGCGTAAAGTGTCGGCAGCACATCATCACTGAGTGCCTGGGGATCAAACACGACATGTTTATAGTCACCACCTGGTGCGGACAGCAGGCCGCGCAGATTCTGCAGGTCACCGGCCTTTTTATACTTCAGTCGTTTATCTTCCATAAACAGCATGTAGTAATCCCACTCGATGGCCATCACGAAGCGCGTACCTGAAGGAATGGATTTTCGATAAAAGCAATCCATAATGGTCTGGAACAGGCCGTCTATACGGCTGGCAATCGCATCGCCACGATAACTGGAATAGGACACGGCATTAATCGATGGCGGGCGTACTCCGTCTGTCGTTGGATACCATTGCATGTAATCCTGAATACACTGGAACAGACCATCGATACCGTTGTAATGAAAGGTCAGTACTTCGTGCCAGCTGGTAATAATAATCTGGTCCATGCTGATGGTCAGGTTTTCCAGTCGCCCGCCATAGCGTAATGAATCGGTTCGATTACTGGTCAGGTGTTCACCGCGTCGCGTACGATGTGTAAAGGGGTCGACACCGGCGTTTATGATAGTCAACACTTTTCGAATGCTGGCCGGGCGCTTCAGCGCCTGCAGGTTATCTTCATCCAGCAAATCATGCGCAAAGGTTTTTTCCATCATGACCACCAGTGACTGTACTTCGCGCTCGGTCAGGTCACTGCTGTTAGCGTACACGGCCAGTACCGTGTTTGATGTAACCACTTTATTAAAGTAACACCAGGTCAGGATCTCGATAATGTTATAGGCGCTCTTCATGGCCGGGAAGTGCCTGACTTCGGCTTCTGTTACCAGTCCGCTGAATACTACCCAGATTTCGTTGTTATCATCACCACGCAGACAATGAATGGTAATATGTGATTCATACAGATTGTCGGTAATGCCGCGATGAATAATATCGATCTTGCCGGCTTTGCGATCAAACGCGGCATAAAGCTTTCTGCCAAGCGTGTCGAGATCGCCGGCGTCAATCAGATTGGCCTCAGCATGTTTACGTGCAAAGTCGGACAGGAACTGGTAACTGTGGGTCATTTCCCGCATTAACTGGTTTCGTTCTTCGATAACGCGCTGGATTTTCCAGTCCTGCTTACTGTCCAGGGTAAACAATTCACTGCTGCCCCATCCCCATGTGCGGGACAGTTCGGTAATCAGCTCGCGTCGCCAGTTGTCTTCACGCTGTGAGTTCTCACTCAGTTTTTCGTTGACCTTGAAATAGAAACTGCGTCGTATCAGTTCAAGACGGCGGCTTTCCTTGCGTTGCTTCAGATACTCTTCAGCCTTGTCCAGCATCATGAGATAAGGATCGAGCCGGTTGATCTCGTTTTCACCCTGGTAAATAGCCTGTTTAAAACGCATGCCAAGCATATCGATGTCTGGAAATTCACTTGCATAGGCTTCCATTAATAACGTTTTTAATACCGATTTATAGGGGGAGTTAATTCCCTTGTACAGTGACCATAGGGTTGCGCCGTAAAATTCTTCCGCCGGAAATTGATCCAGCCCGCCCAGATCAATGTTGTCACGGGCATGCACGAAACGTTTATCGGTAATGTTTTTAACGTAGTTTGTGTACTCATGTTCGTGCTGTGGTGGAACCAGCCACCAGACAGGGTAACGGCCGGCCAGTAACAGGCTGGTGCGATAAAATTCTTCCAGCAATAAATAATGCAGGGCCGTACCACTGCTTTCGCTGCTTAATGCGCCGTGTTGACCTTCACGAAATTCCTTTGGATCAACCAGGAACAGGTGTGCTTCCACATCCATGGACTGCGCCCATTGTTCGATGGCAGCCGCCTTTTGTTGTAATTCATCAACCAGCGCCGGTTTGAGTGAGCTGTCGTAACAAACCCAGATATCAAAATCGCTTTTATTCGAGTAAGCAATCGTCCCGGTGCTACCCATCATGTAGATGGCCTGAATATAGTACCGACGATAGGCGCGGCGCTTGTATGTGAAACTCCTGGCCATTTTCTTGGCCATGGCCAGCGTGCTGCTGTCGGGGGAATAATCTGGAATACCGGATGGCGTTTGCTTACTGACGTAGCCCGGTAAAATCGGGTGGTTGGTATGAAACAATAATGGCAATAACTGCACGAATTCGCGTTGACGCTGGCGCAGATCGCCCATGGTCCGTTGCAGGCGTTGCTTGTTTAAGGCGAAAAAACGCGCCTTGATTTCCTTGAAATCAATTTCCGAGTCGGGTTCTACGGTGGGGGCGATCCTGTGCATGCTATTGTAGTTATCGGCGCCGTGAAGTGATTCTTCAAAAGCCTTTTGAAACAATAACATGGCGTTGATCACGGTAAAAAAATGAAGGTTTTAGTCAGGTGCTAAGTGCCTGATAGCTAACGGGTAAATCGGCACCCCGAATCACTGTCACGGCTTTTATTCTGCACCAGGCGTCGGGTGAAAAAATTTCTCAGCAGGCTATAGTGGTAGATACCATCTGGAAACGTAATGACATTGACCAAAAATTGAGGAATGGAACCATGCTAGATCAGATTAAGCCCCAGCTTGCCCAGGAGTTTCTTGATGCGCTTCCCGCTGCCCTGGCACTGGTGGATAACGACAGGAATATCGTCTGGGTCAATGACTCATTTTTACGGATTACCTCACTCAATCGTCAGCAGGTGGTCGGCAGGCCGATTCAGGACATGAATGAAGAAGTGCGCGATCTGTTTGGCCAGGGTCATGTTTATCTGACCGCCACCAACAAGCGCGATGCGTACTGGCTGGCCTGCATGAGTGTGCCACTGGGACCCTATCAGTTGCAGTATTGCAGTGATGTCACCCAGCTACAGAATTTGATCGAAGAACGTGAAAACCTGAAAACCAAGGTGGCCGAGCTGAACCCGATTGATCAGGTCACCGGTATGCCAAACCGTCGCGCCCTGTTTCAGAACCTGGAACAACAGGCGTCACGGTCTCGCCGTTACGGTAATACCATGTCGGTAATGATTTTACGCCTGACTAACCTGATGGATTTCATCAGGCGCTTTGGTAATGACAATGCCAATGAACTTTTATTGAGTGTCAGCCAGATGCTTAACGACCAGATGCGTTGGGCGGATGTTATCGGCCGGCTCGACAAGAATGAGTTCCTGTTTATTCTGCCTGAAACCGAAGAAGCCGTAACCAGCGAATTACGCGACAAGATCAGTGATCACCTGACGCGCATCAAGTTACCGGGCGCCGAAGACAGCGACTTTGAACTGGATTACGATTTCGGTATGGCGCAGTGGCGCAAGGGCGATGATGTTGGATTACTCATGCAACGTGCCCGTCAGCATCTGGAAGGCACCGGCGAAAAACTTGCCAGCTAATTATGATTAAAGGCGCTGGCGTGCGCGTAGAATCGCCTGTTTAACCTGTTGCGGTGCGGTGCCACCAACGTGATTACGCGCCGCCACCGATCCTTCCAGTGTCAGCACCTTGAACACGTCTTTTTCTATCTGATCAGAAAACGTCTGCAATTCTGCCAGATCCATTTCTGATAAATCTTTGTTCTGCCGTATTCCGTGGCGAACTGCCGCACCGACAATCTCGTGTGCATCACGAAACGGTACGCCCTTCCTGACCAGGTAGTCAGCCAGGTCAGTGGCAGTAGCAAAACCCTTGAAAGCGGCCTGGTACATCTGTTCCTTGTTGACGTGAATATTTGGAACCATGTCGGCAAAAACTTTCAGGCAACCTTTGAGGTTATCGATCGTGTCAAACAACGGCTCCTTGTCTTCCTGGTTGTCCTTGTTGTAAGCCAGCGGCTGGCCTTTCATTAAAGTGAGTAACCCCATCAGGTGCCCGAATACACGGCCGCTTTTGCCACGAATCAGTTCCGGTACATCCGGGTTTTTCTTTTGCGGCATAATAGACGAGCCTGTACAGAAGCCTTCACCAAGATCCACGAAATCAAATTGCGCCGCACTCCAGATAATTAATTCTTCAGAAAAGCGTGACAGGTGCATCATGCACAGGGCGGCATGGGCATTAAATTCGATTATAAAATCACGATCGCTGACCGAATCGAGTGAGTTTTCCGTTACCGCATCAAAACCAAGCAGCTCAGCCGTAAAGGCACGGTCGATCGGATACGTGGTTCCGGCCAGCGCAGCGGCACCCAGTGGCAGTGTGTTGACCCGCTGACGGCATTCGGCAAGGCGTTGCTGATCACGCTGTAACATTTCAAACCAGGCCAGCAGGTGATGGCCGAACGTGATCGGTTGCGCGGTTTGTAAATGCGTGAACCCCGGCATGATGGTGTCATGATGTTGCTCGGCCAGATCCAGCAATGCAGTCTGAAGTCGTCTGATTTCAGCAATGATGGTATCGATTTCATCGCGCAGGTAGAGGCGCATATCCGTCGCGACCTGGTCGTTGCGTGAACGGCCGGTATGCAGTTTTTTGCCCACCGGACCGATTCGGTCAGTCAGGCGTGCTTCGATATTCATGTGCACGTCTTCCAGTGAGGTCGACCAGTCGAATTTGCCGGCGTCGATGTCCTTTTCAATGGCCTTTAAGCCATCAACAATCAGGCGACACTCTTCCTCGGTCAGGACACCGACCCGCGCCAGCATGGTGGCATGGGCGATGGAGCCGGCGATATCGTGCCGATACAGACGCTGATCAAATCCGACCGAGGCGGTAAAGGCCTCGACGAAGGCATCAGTGGGCTCATTAAAGCGGCCGGCCCAGGGTTTGCTCTTGTCATTACTCATGCTGCCTTTATAAAGCATATCCCTGTGCCAAACAATACGGCCGGGAGACTCGTCAAGCTGCGTAACTTCCGCTATGTTTATCGGTAAGCCGTTACCATAACAATAAAATGATGATTTCTGTTCCCAGCCATGATCACTGCTTTTTGCCAAATTTTTGCGGACTGCGCATGGTCTTCATCATTGTCATTGTGGCGCAGTTGTTTTCGTTTGTGGTGGTACTCATCCTCTACCAGCGATACCAGGGAAATTTCTGGCAAATGCTTGGCCTCATCTCGCTGTTTATACAATGGTGTTCTCTGGCCAGTTGTGCCGTCATGTGCCTGTTACGCCGTTATATTGCCAACCTGCGTCATCGCTGGGTGGCACTCATCAGTTATGTGACGATTCTACTGGTCGTATTGCTGGTTAGTGAGGTGTCATACCGGTTTGTTGACCCGATGGCGACCGGTATTCAGGACCATACCGTTTTCGTATTACGCAACCTGCTGATCGCGGCTATCGTGGTGGGTGCCCTGCTGCGGCATTTTTACGTCAAGCACCAGTGGACGGCCAATGTGCGGGCCGAGGCCGAAGCACGCCTGCAGGCATTGCAGTCACGCATTCGGCCGCATTTCTTTTTTAATAGTATGAATACCATCGCCAGCCTGACGCGTAGTGACCCGCGCCGGGCGGAAACCGCGGTGGAAGATCTGGCAGATCTGTTTCGTGCCTCCATGCGTGATGCGAGCCAGTTTCACACGCTGGATGATGAATGGCATCTGTGCCGTCGTTATCTGGATATTGAATTACTGCGCCTGGGTGATCGCCTGCAGGTGCAGTGGGAGATCGACAACCTGCCCGGTGATGCCTTTGTGCCGCCGTTACTGATCCAGCCACTGCTGGAGAACGCGATTTATCATGGTATCGAGACACGCGAACAGGGCGGTGTGATTCTGATTCAGGGTGCCATGCACGGCAAGCAGATACAGGTCTCAATAAGTAACCCGCTATCGGAAACACAACGCCACAGTAACGGTAATCGTATTGCTCAGCAAAATATTCGCGATCGTCTCGAAGCCCTGTTTGGATCGCGTGGCAGTATGCAGGTTGAACAGATCGATTCGGCCTACCGTGTTACATTGAGCTGGCCATACTGGAATAAAACGGATGAAGATATTAATCGTTGATGATGAACAACTGGCCCGGCAACGCCTGCGCAGTGTTATAGAAGAGATCGGCGATGACGAAGTCGTCGGTGATGCACGTAACGCAGAGCAGGCACTGGCCATGATCCAGTCGCTGCAACCGGAAGTGGTGCTGCTGGATATTCGTATGCCGGGAATGTCGGGTATTGAGGCGGCCTCACACATCATGAAGCTGGATGAACCCCCTGCGATCATTTTTGTCACGGCCTATGATGATTATGCGCTTGAGGCATTTGAACACCATGCTGTCGATTACCTGTTGAAACCGGTACGAAAGCAACGCCTGCAGCAGGCCCTGTTATCGGCGCAACGACTCAGTAAAGCACAGTTAAAAGCACTGGGTAATCGTGATAATGATCACGACGAACGCAAACATATCAGTGCCAGGCTGGGTGGTGAATTACGCCTGATTCCCATCGAGGAAATCCGTTATTTCATGGCGGAACACAAGTATGTCACCGTGCGTTATCTGGATGGTACGGTGTTGATCGAGGAGTCGCTTAAAAAACTGGAGCACACTTTTGAGCAACGCTTTTTACGTGTGCACAGAAATGCGCTGGTGTCAGTGAATCACATTACCGCGCTGGAGAAAGATCGGGAAGGTAAGCACCGTGTGCGATTCAGGGATCTTGACGATAGCGTGGAAGTGAGCCGGCGACATCTGCCGACGATCAGAAAGTTGATGCGTTCCGTTTAAGGTTTTTCGAGCTGGAACGTGTTTCGGCCGTGGTAATATCACCGCGTAATTTTCGTAACGAAGTCTTCAGGCCTTCTTCCAGATCAAAGCCGTAGAACTCGGTATTGCGTACACCCAGAATACGTGGAGCCAGCTGTTTGCCCTGGTGATCGATGAACACCACGGTCGGTGTGAGGAATGCACCGTAGCGATTGGAAAAATCCATGCGGTCAACGGCGTTGCCATTGAAATCGATTAATGTCGCGTAGTCATCAGTCATGACGCGCCGAATGATAACCTTGCTGCGGTAATCCGCGTTGCGCAGCATCGGTTTGAGATGCTCCTCCTCCACATACTCGCAATAGGTGCAGCCTTCCATGGAAAACAGGATCAGAATGGGTTTACGATTTTCCTGAGACAGGGCAGCTTCATCGCGCAGGTCACGCGGTTCATTGATACGCACGTGAGGCAGTTCCTCCTCCTCCCAGGCCAGTGCCGGCAGGGATAAAGAGAGGATTAGCGAAGTGAGAAATAGTCGGACAAACAAAAACTTATGATACATCCAAGCCACAGCCTCGAGAAATTTGGTGTATTATACTCCTTGGTCGCCGAATTTCCCGGTTTGTTCAATAAATTTTCATTTCCCGCAGTAGATTATGTCCAGACAAACACTCCGTATCGCCACGCGTAAATCCCAACTGGCCCTGTGGCAGGCCGAATTTGTTGCCGCTGAATTGCAGGCCCGGCATCCTGGTTTACAGGTCGAGCTGGTCAAGATGATCACCCAGGGTGACAAGATACTGGATACCCCGCTCGCCAAGGTGGGTGGCAAAGGGCTGTTCGTCAAGGAGCTGGAAAACGGCCTGTTGAGCGAAACGGCGGATATCGCCGTACACTCCATGAAGGACGTCCCGGTGGAATTACCGGATGGCCTGCATTTACCGGTTATCTGTCCGCGTGAAGACCCCCGCGACGCCTTTGTTTCCAATGAATTCAATAACTTCGGGGCACTACCGCAGGGAGCAAAAGTGGGCACTTCCAGCCTGCGGCGTCAGTGCCAGATTCGCGAAAAACGCCCGGATTTGCAGATTCTCGACCTGCGCGGCAACGTCAATACACGGCTGGCCAAGCTCGATGCCGGGGACTACGACGCCATTATTCTTGCCAGCGCCGGCCTCAAGCGGCTCGGCATGGAAGACCGCATTACCGAGTCATTACCGGTGGATCTCAGCCTGCCGGCGATTGGCCAGGGCGCCATCGGTATCGAGTGCCGTCAGGACGACGAGTGGGTCAACGACCTGATCACGCCGCTACACGACATCAAGACAGCAACCCGCGTCCAGGCCGAACGGGCCATGAACCTGCGCCTGCATGGCGGTTGCCAGGTGCCTATCGCCGGTTACGCCGAAATCGAGCACGGTATCCTGCTGCTGCGCGGGCTGGTTGGTAAGCCGGATGGTTCGCACATCATTCGCAGTGAAATTGCCGGTCCACCCGACAACGCCGAAGAACTGGGCCAGGTCCTGGCGGAAGACCTGCTGTCACGCGGCGCCGATAAGATTCTGGACGCCCTGTATGCCAATGGCTGACGCCACACCCCTGCAGGGTGTGACGGTCCTGGTGACCCGTCCTGCCCGGCAGGCGGCCGGCCTGATGGGCTCTATCACATCGGCGGGTGGTCAGGCAGTCGGCTTTCCCCTTTTGCATATCGAGGCTGAGCCGCCCGGCTCGGTCGGTGAACTGAGCAATCTGGATCAAATCAACCTGCTGATCTTTATCAGCGCCAATGCCGTGGAACACGCCCTGCCATTACTGCCATCCCCGTTACCGGCGAAGATGGAGATTGCTGCCATCGGCCAAAGCACGGCTCGGCTGTGTCGCGAGCGAGGATTACAGGTTGAGCATGTTCCGGCAGGTGCGGATTCAGAATCCCTGCTGACACTGCCGCGTTTTACTGATCTGCACGGTCAGCGGATCCTGATTGTGCGCGGTCATGGTGGCCGGGAATATCTCGCCGAGCAATTACGGGAACGGGGTGCGCAGGTGGACTATGCTGAAGTGTATCGCCGTGTACCCAGTGACGAACCGCTGGGCCGGCAACTGATGGTGGATATTATCATTGTGACCAGTGGTGAGGCCCTGCAAAACCTGGCCCGTCTGGCGCAACGTGACAGGCAGACGTGGCCATTTGAAACACCTTTACTGGTCCTGCATCCGCGCATTGCTGGGCTTGCCGGTGAACTTGGGTTTAAACTAGAGCCTGTTGTTGCCCGACAGGCCAATGACGATGGCCTGATGGCCGCACTGGTTGAATGGGCACAATCCTCCAGGGAGCAGACACAGTTGTGAGTGAAAACGAACAGAATAAAACACAAGCCAAACCAGTGGTTGAAGCAGAGCAGAAAAAAGCGGATAAAAAGCCCGCCGCAAAACCGGCAGCAAAAAAACAATCATCTGGTGGTGGCAAGGGGCTGGCCTGGCTACTGGTGCTGATCCTGATTGGCGCGCTGGCGGGCGGTGGCTGGTATGGTTATCAATGGTATTTGAAATCGCAGAATAATGTTGCCGAACTCGAACAACAGCAACAGGCGCTTGCGCAACAGACGCAACAAATGGCCGAACAGTTACAGGACAGAATGAATGCGCTGCAAAAGAACCAGTCTGAACTGACGCGCTTTGTAGAAGTCATGCGTGATCAGAACCAGCACCTGCGCAAGGACTGGCTGGTGATGGAAGCGGAATACCTGTTACAACTGGCCAATTACCGTTTGTTATTTGAGCGAGATATCGACACCGCGGTGGTCGCGCTCCAGTCTGCCGATGCGCGTCTCAAGGATACCGGTGATCCGGGATTGCTACCGGTACGTAAATCAATCAGTAACGCCATTCAGTCCCTGAAGCAAATTGAACAAATTGATCTGGCGGGCCTGTCACTGACGATCAGTTCCCTGTCCAATGAAATGGACAAGTTGCCGTTGAACATGCCGGATCCCAAATCACGTGAAGGCCAGCAGGGCGAAATCGATCTCAGTGCCAAGTCGGTCAGTAGCTGGTCGGAGTTACCGGCAGCGATCTGGCGTGATATAAAAAGTCTGATTGTGATTCGCGATCATTCGCAACCGGTGGCGCCGTTACTCAGCCCCGAAGAGCGTTTCTTTCTGACAGAAAATCTGCGCCTGCAACTGGAACAGGCGCGGCTTGCCATGTTGTCCGGCCAGGGTCAGATATACAAAGAAAGACTCAACACGGCACGCGACTGGATATCGAAACACTTCGACACCGAAGCCGCATTAACCAAAAGTACACTCGATACCCTGCAACAACTGGCTGACGCCAATGTGGCACCCAGCCTGCCGGATATTTCATTTACCTATCAGGCTATGCAGAATTACAAGGGCGCTGATAAACAGGCACCACAGCCCGCTGACAGCAACGAGGAAACCAGCCAATGAAGTGGCTGTTTGGTACGCTTGTTATCCTGGTCTTATCAGCCGCGGCCGGCCTGTGGGCTTATAAAGATCCCGGCTACGTAATTTTTGCGCGCGAATACACTACTGTTGAAATGAGCCTGTCCTTATTCGCCGTGTTATCGGTGCTGATCATTGCCGCCGTATACATCACGATTCGAATTTTGATCACCAGCTGGAATATGCCGTCCGCGTTTCGTGACTGGCTGAAGAAGCAGAAACTCAATAAAGCACGTCGTGATTCCAATAAAGGTCTGATTGAACTGGCGCAGGGCAACTGGGCACAGGCCGAGCGGTTTCTGGTCCGTTCCGCCAAGGACAGCGAACTGCCATTGCTCAATTATCTGTCCGCTGCACGCGCGGCACAGAAACAGGGCGCTTCAGATCGGCGTGACAATTATCTTGGGCTGGCACATAAAAGCATGTCAGGCTCCGGGTTTGCCGTGCAACTGACACAGGCCGAATTACAGCTGGTTCACGGTCAGCTCGAACAGTCACTGGCAACATTAGTGCAATTGCATTCCAAGACCCCCAAACACCCGCATGTGCTTTATTTGCTGGCGCGGATCTACGAAATGTTACGTAGCTGGGATGATCTTAAAAAACTGTTGCCGGATATGCGCAAGAAACATGTACTCGATGAAGCACAACTGAATGCACTGGAAAAGAAAGTGCATAGTGAGCTGATTACACAGGCCGCACAAAAAGGTAGCGCTGATCTTTTACGGCAAATCTGGCATCAGGTGCCGAAAAAAATGCGTCACGATATCGATCTTGCGCAGCACTATGTTATGTGTCTTTTATCAATTGATGCACACAATGACGCTGAAGCGATTGTACGCGACAGCATGAAACGTCAGTGGAATAACCAGCTTGCCTACGTCTATGGATTAATTAACGCCGAGGATGCCGACAAGCAACTGTCGACGGCAGAAGGCTGGCTGAAGGGCAATGAAAACAACCCGGTTTTATTACTGACACTGGGCCGGCTTTGCATGCGCAACAAATTGTGGGGCAAGGCGCGTTCCTATCTGGATGCCAGTATCGGCGTGCAGCCGCGTTCGGATTCATACAAGGAACTGGGTCAGTTGATGGAGCAACTGGAAGAACCTGATAATGCAGCTAAATATTTTCGTCAGGGTCTGTTACTGGCGGCTGAAGAAAAGCTGGATGAAATGGTGGCGGTACCACCGAGCAGTACGCCGTTATTACCGTCAGTTCTGTGATCGATTAATCGATCGCAAATTCAAACGCGTCCGAATAATACCTTTCCGGGTCGATACCGTACGGCACGAACGCATCGCGCCCGGCATACACCATCGCCGGAGGACCGGATGCATACACTTCGAACTGGCTCAGGTCTTTAATATCCTCCAGCACGGCTTCGTGAACAAAGCCGGTTTTACCCTGCCAGGGTGATTCCGAATCCGGTTCGGACAGGACCGGTGTATAGTGAATATGTTCGTACTCTCTGGCCCATTGCATGGCCTTGTCATGCATGTAGAGATCATCAAATGTGCGCGCGCCCCAGTAAAGATGAATTGGCCGTTGCAGATTTTTTACCAGCGCGTGTTCGATAATGCCGTTGATGGGGGCGAAGCCGGTACCACCTGCCAGTAATATCACCGGACGGTCCGTATCTTCACGCAGATAAAAACTGCCAAGCGGTCCTTCGATGCGAAATACGCTGTTTATTGCCATGTTGTCGAAAATTTCGCTGGTAAATTCCCCGCCCTCAATATGACGAACATGCAATTCGATTTGCTTGTCTTCATGGGGCGGATTAGCCAGCGAAAAGCTGCGACGCCGGCCATCGGAAAGAATAAAATCAATATACTGGCCGGCAAAAAACTGCATGCGCATGGCGGGTGGAATTTTCAGTTTGACATGCATAACATCGTGGTTGAGTTTCTGCATGTAGGTGACCTTGGCAGGAAAACGTTTTAATGGCACCTCGGCAGTGGTGGTGAGCTCCTTGACGATGATTTCCAGATCGGTGCGTGCGTAGGCCTGACAGAATAACGCCAGGCCCTGTTTCTGTTCCTGTTCGCTCAGTGCTTCGGGTTGCGAATCATAATGTACCCGGCCTGAGGAAATCTGGCCCTTGCATGTGCCACACTGGCCATTACGACAGTTATAAGGTATGCCAATACCCTGTCGAATTGCCGCATCAAGAATGCGCTCGTCATTATTGACGAAGAAGCGGGTTCCGGTATTACTGATTGTGACCTGGTAAGTCATAACAACGAGATTAGTTAAATGAGCGATTCAACAATTTTATTTAAAAGTATCTTGATTGTGGGTTGTGGTGATGTCGGTAAACGGGTTGCCGCTGCATGGTCTGAAACCGGGTTAGCGGTCAGTGGCATCGTGACCAGTGACAGTTCCGCCGCAACACTACGTGATAGGCAAATCAATGCGTATCAAATGAATTTTAAAGATCCCCATGCAGATTTACCAATATTATCTGACAAAACACTTATATATTATTTTGTCCCACCACCATCGACAGGCCGGCATGACACCCATTGTCAGCATTTCCTGGCCGCCCTGTCTGCACAATCTACAAAGGTTAGTCGAATTGTCGCGATCAGTACAACCGGCGTGTATGGGAACTGTGAAGGGCAACGGGTAACCGAGGATCGGCCACCCAATCCACAGGTGGATCGTGCGCGCCGCCGCCTGGACATGGAGCAACAATTACGGCATTGGTGTGACGCACATAGCAAACAACTGGTGATATTGCGGGTTGGTGGAATTTATGGGCCGGGCCGGCTTCCCCTGCAGCGTATTCGGGATGGTGTCCCGGTCCTGCATCCGCATCTGGCGCCCAGTACCAATCGCATTCATGCAGATGACCTGGCGGCAATCTGTGTGGCGGCTGCGCAGGTAGATGTAACATTTCGGATATATAACGTCAGCGACGGTACGGACAGTAACATGACGGAATACTTTTATACGCTGGCGGACTATTTTGGATTACCACGCCCTCCGGCCGTCGACTGGCCGGAAGCGGAAAAGGTCATGAGTAAAGGGATGTTGTCTTATTTGCGTGAATCACGCCGGGTAGACAATCGTCGCATGCTTGATGAATTGAATATCACCCTGAAATACCCGACGCTGGAAGACGGGCTGGTTAGCTGTAAAGCTTAGTATTGCTTGATGGTGTGCAGTTTACTGTCGATAAAGCGTGAAATAAGGCTTTTATCATCATCCTTGACGGCGGCAAACTGAATACCGGTGACATATGTTTCACCACGAATATGTGTATGCCGAACCGTGCCACGAAGACTGACATTGACCACTTCATCGTTATAAGGCAACTGAAATTTTAATCCGAGCGTGGCATTCATTTCGGCCGGCGCCGGATACAGGAACGCCAGCCCGTCTACTGACAGATTTATCATTCTGGCCTTGACCACGGTACCGTCGGAACAGGTGACGGTAACCGCGCGGTCGACCTTGATCCGCGGATGTCGTCTTAGTTCATTCATTGTTATTAGGGCATCGGTGCTTAATTATGCTTATCGGATTGCCCGCCGGTAAATTTAGGTCAAGTTAATGCCAAGTTCGTCCCAGATTTCGTCGATGCGTTGTTTTATTTCCTTGCTCATGGTGATGGGTTTGCCCCACTGGCGCTGGGTTTCACCCTGCCATTTGTTGGTGGCATCAAAACCAATCTTGCTGCCCAGGCCGGAGACCGGCGAGGCAAAATCGAGATAATCAATTGGTGTATTTTCAATGATGGTGGTATCACGGCCCGGGTCCATGCGTGTCGTCATGGCCCAGATTACATCTTTCCAGTCGCGTACATTCACATCGTCATCGGTGACAATGACAAACTTGGTGTACATGAACTGACGCAGGAAAGACCAGACACCCAGCATGACCCGCTTGGCATGTCCCGGATACTGTTTTTTCATACTGACGATGGCGACCCGATAGGAGCAACCTTCCGGTGGCAGGTAAAAATCGACAATCTCGGGAAACTGTTTTTGCAGCAGGGGCACAAAGACTTCATTCAGTGCCACGCCGAGAATGGCAGGCTCATCAGGTGGCCGGCCGGTGTAAGTAGAATGATAAATCGGCTGGTCGCGATGCGTTATACGTTCAATCGTGAAGACCGGAAAGCGGTCCACTTCATTATAGTAACCGGTGTGATCGCCAAACGGTCCTTCATCCGCCTCTTCACCGGGATGGATCACGCCTTCAAGTACAAACTCCGCAGACGCGGGGACCTGTAAATCATTACCGATACATTTAACGACTTCGGTTTTGTCACCACGCAACAGACCGGCAAACGCATATTCCGACAGTGAGTCCGGTACCGGTGTGACGGCACCGAGAATGGTCGCCGGGTCGGCGCCCAGTGCGACCGCAACCGGAAACGGCTCACCCGGGTGGGTTTCACACCAGTCGCGGTAATCCAGCGCGCCACCGCGATGTGCCAGCCAGCGCATGATGACCTTGTTTTTGCCGATGACCTGTTGTCGATAGATGCCCAGGTTCTGGCGCGGTTTATTGGGGCCGCGTGTTACAACGAGCGCCCAGGTAATCAGCGGGCCGGCATCCCCCGGCCAGCAGGTCTGAATCGGTAGTTTACCCAGGTCGACATCACTGCCTTCGATGACATGCGCCTGGCAATCGGCTTTTTTCAACACTTTGGGTGACATGTTGAGAACCTGTTTGAAGACCGGTAATTTTTCCCAGGCGTCTTTCATGCCTTTGGGGGGTTCGGGTTCCTTTAACATGGCCAGTAATTTGCCGACTTCACGTAACGCCTCGACGGATTCCTCACCCATGCCGAGTGCCACGCGTTCGGGCGTGCCAAACAGGTTACCCAGCACGGGAATATCAAAGCCTGTGGGATTTTCAAACAGAATGGCCGGACCCTGTGCGCGCAATGTCCGATCACATATTTCGGTCATTTCCAGATTTGGATCGACCGGTGTCTGTACACGAATCAAATCGCCGCGCTTTTCCAGCAGGCGAATGAAATCGCGTAAGTCTTTATATTTCATTAAATGCGGAAGCCGCCGTGCTTCTGGCGATGCAGATAATCAAACAGGAAGAATCCACCACCCACACCGATGATGAGTAAGGCAATCAACAGCAGCCAGTACCAGACAGGAAAGCTGGGCCGAATTGCGGCGAGTTCTTCAGCGCTGGGTACGGTTTCACCCTGTAAGTTGGCCAGTGCGGCTTCGATGCGACCCTGCAGGGCACGGTTTTCCAGCTCCAGTTTTTGCAGGTTTGCGACTTCGGGCTGGGCTTCCTGCTCGGGTTGTTCTGCAACCTGTGTTTCCAGTTCGGAAATTTTTGTTTCAAGCTGGGCGATAGTTTCGTTGGCTTTTTTCAGCTCTTCATCATTAGCAGGTGGCGGAGCCGGTGCCGCCGTCGTATTACTGGCCTTTGATTTAAGGTCCTTGATAGTGGTCTTTGCATTGGAGAGTTCATCGCGCAACAGTTGCAGATCACGTTCCTTCTTACCCAGGTCCGCGGCAAGTTTCTTGCTGGATTCCTGTTCTTTTTGCAGTTTCGCGTAAACGGTGTCGAGTTCGGCGGTGGCCGGCTTTTCTTTTTTCAGATAACTGGCACTGACCCAGCCTTCCTTGCCATCGGCGAGGCGAATGCGACTGAAACTGTCCTGTCTTTGTATTACCGTCAACGCTGTTCCGCTCGGAATCGTCGCAACAATCGGACTGTTTTCGTTCGGTTGCTGATGCACACCCAGCAGGATGCGATCCGTTACATACATGGTTTCAGCCTGTGCGTGCAGGCTGAATAGTAAAACAACCAGGGCGGAAAAAATCTGAAGTTTATTTTTCATTGTTATGCTGCTATTCCACTGTGTCTGAGCAGGGCATCGGTTGTCGGTTCACGACCCCGGAATTCGATGAATAACTCCATCGGATCACGGCTGCCACCCTGTTCCAGAATGGCGCGTAAAAATTCCTCACCGGTCTGGCGATCGAAAATGCCTTTTTCTTCAAACTTCGAAAAGGCATCTGCCGACAATACTTCCGCCCACTTATAGCTATAGTAACCCGCTGCATAGCCACCTGCAAAGATATGCGAAAAGCTGTGCTGGAAACGGTTGAAGGCAGGTGGTTTGATGACAGCCACCTGGTCGCGTACGGCATCAAGGGTTTCCTGAACACGCGCACCCTGTTGTGGCTGGTATTCGTGATGCAGCCTGAAATCAAACAGTGAAAATTCAATCTGCCTGACCATCTGCAAACCGGACTGAAAATTCCGTGCCGCCTGCATTTTCTGGAACAGCTCGTCCGGCAAGACCTCACCGGTTTTATAATGACCGGTCATCAGGTCCAGGGCTTCGCGTTCCCAGCACCAGTTTTCCATAAACTGACTGGGTAATTCGACGGCATCCCAGGCTACACCATTAATACCGGACACACCGATATGATCGACCTGCGTGAGCATGTGATGCAGACCGTGACCGAATTCATGAAACAGCGTGATCACTTCATCATGCGTAAACAGCGCCGGCTGATCACCGATGGGTGGTGACAGGTTGCAGGTCAGAAAGGCGACAGGATGCTGCGTTGCGCCGCTTTTTAACAGATGCCTTCCCATGCAGTCGTCCATCCAGGCACCGCCGCGCTTGTTTTCACGTGCATACAGGTCCAGGTAAAACTGGCCACGTAGCTCGCCATCACGATCGTGAATTTCATAAAAGCGAACATCCTTGTACCAGGTATCGACGCCATCGACCTGTTTGATGTCGATACCATATAAACGTTTGACGACTTCAAACATGCCGGGGATAACACGGGTTTCTGGAAAGTAAGGCTTGAGGGTTTCCTGATTGATAGCGTACTTGTGTTCGCGCAGTTTTTCGCTGTAATAACCGACATCCCAGGCTTCGAGTTTGTCATGACCCTGTTGTCTGGCGAACGCTGCCAGTTCATCCAGATCGCGCTGCGCAACCGGACGGGATTTTTTTGCCAGGTCAGTCAGAAAGGCGATGACCTGTTCGGAGGAGTCAGCCATTTTGCGTGCCAGTGAGCGTTCGGCATAGTTTTTAAAATTTAACAACTGTGCGGATTCATGGCGTAAGGACAGAATGTCTTCCATTATTTTTGAATTATCAAACTTGCCGGCATTGGGACCCTGGTCAGAGGCGCGAGTGACATAGGCCTGGTACATTTCATAACGTAGTTCGCGATTATCGGCATACATCATCACTGCGTAATAGGAAGGAAACTCCAGTGTGAACAACCAGCCTGACTTGTCTTTTTGTTCAGCCGCCTGTTTTGCCATGGCCAGTGCCGACTCGGGCAGACCGGATAGCAGCGATTCATCCGTAATATGTTTGCTCCAGGCCTGGGTGGCATCGAGTACATTTTCTTCAAAGCGTGTGGTCAGCTTCGATAACTGTTGCTGGATTTCCTTGAAGCGGGCTTTTTTGTCATCATCAAGATCAAAGCCCGACAGTTTGAAATCGAGCAGCGAGTTGTCGATGACTTTCTGCTGTGAAAGACGCAGCGAATTAAAATAATCTTCATTCTTTCTGATTGAATCAAATGCATGAAACAGGTCTTCGTTCTGACCCATTTCCGTTGCGTAGTCGCTCAGTTTAGGCAGGCATTTGTTATAGGCATCGCGCAGTTCGTCGCTGTTGACGACCGAATTCATGTGACTGACCGGAGACCAGATTCGACTCAGTCGATCATCCGCCTCTTCCAGTGGTTGCACAAAGTTGTCCCAGTCAGGTTGTGTCACCTCTGCCAGTAACTTTTTTACAAGCGCGCGATTTTCTTTCAGCACCTGATCCAGAGCCGGTTCGACCTGGCCAGGTTTGATCTGGCTAAACGGTGGCAGGCCTTCAAAATTTAACAGGGTATTACTCATGCTTTCCTCAACTTCGTATGCAGCGACAGGGCAATGATATAACATGCCATGCCATGACAGAAACGAATCCACAGGCCCCGTATAGTGAACTGACGCCCGGCGTGATTCTGGATGCGATTGATAGTGTGGGCCTGCAATCGACAGGCAGCCTTCTGGCATTAAATAGTTATGAAAACCGCGTATATCAAGTCGTGCTGGAGGACAATCGCTTTGTTGTGGCCAAGTTTTACCGGCCTGGCCGCTGGACAGACGACGCCATTCTGGAGGAACACGCTTTTGCGGCGCAACTGGCGGAACAGGAAATTCCCGTGGTACCACCAATGTTATTCGACGGTAAAAGCCTGCATGAATATGCCGGTTACCGCTTCTGTGTTTACCCACGCCACGGTGGTCGCTGGCCGGATCTTGATAATCGCGACAGCCTGGAGCAACTGGGTCGCTTTATCGGCCGTATTCACATGGTGGGCCGCGCGCAACGGTTTCATCATCGTCATACGTTAAATGTCGAAAGTTATGGCCAGGCCTCACTGGATTTCCTGCTGTCGCATGATTTTGTTCCTGCTGAGTTGCGTCACAACTATCAGCTGGCGGCAGAAACGCTGATCACGCACATTCAAAACCGTTTCCACGCTATCGAGCCGATGACACTGCGTATCTATGGCGACTGTCACCCGGGAAATATTCTGGCCACGGACCAGGGGTTTCATTTTGTGGATCTGGATGACTGCTGTACCGGTCCGGCGATACAGGATTTGTGGATGTTGTTGTCGGGTGATGAACAGGATATGCGCCGGCAGCTAACCATTATTCTGGAAGGTTACGAAACCTTTTGTGAATTTGACCGCAGTGAAATCGCCCTGATCGAATCACTGCGTGGCCTGCGTTTGATGCACTATAGCGCCTGGTTGGCGCGGCGCTGGCATGACCCGGCTTTTCCACAACACTTTCCCTGGTTCAATACACCGCGTTACTGGGAAGAGCAACTAAATACGTTACGTGAGCAGATTGAGCGGTGTGATGCACCGGCTTTAGAGTTGAAATAAATTATCACGCTTCAATCTAGAGTATTCACGTCTGTTATCTTATTCCGCTTAAGCGGAACAAAGTTATCTGATTAACTGGTGATGACAAACCCGTTTTGCTTCCACTTAATCACGACCGGCTTCCCTGCCGGTCGTGAATCGGTTCCGGGCGGCTTTGTCCGTCCATGGACCGCCGCCCTTCAACGACGTTTCAGCAAAACGGGTTGTGTCATTCAGAAACCAGTGCCAGGACGACAGTTCAATAATCCGCGTAAGATTTTTCTTCGATTAATTCCGAACCCAGTTTTTCATTGATCACCCGTTTGATACGGGCACGTTCGTCGTTGGTGAAATAAACGGAGCGCGCCAGTTCGATAAAACCCTGATCGAAATTTTTATCACGCTCCTTGTCACGAATCGCGTCTTCGATTTCCCAGAGCTTTTCATTGACCAATTTCAGTTGTTTCATCTCTTCCGTGATATCGATTTTCGATTTGTCATGGGCGGCCCAGGTGTCACTCAGGAGTTTCAACTCATGATTAATATTTTTTAGTTTATCTGCATCAGTCATACGCTCACTTTTGATTTGCAGGATCGTGAGTTTATCCAGGTATTCGCCAAACGATACTTCCACTCGAATAGTCATACTGCTCCCTTAAGCTGTCTCAGGGTTGGCACGATGCCAACTGTTTTCATTTAAATACACTTCATAACGCGCCCAGCGGGCAAAATCTTCGCGGCTGCATACACCTGACTTGCGTCGGTCCATGCCGGCGACGACACGGTAAATGATGTTATCGCCGTCTTGTGATTCAGATTCATCAATGACACGGCGTACCGACCAGGATTCGCCGTATTCGCCGTTACAGTAATATTTTCCCAGTTTAATATCTTCGACCGGAACATGATCACCTTTAGCGTGTTCGCGGGCCAGTTCATAGATACGGTTAAGGTCGTCACCGGTGACATCAATCAGGAGATCCATTTTTTGTAACGCATATTGCAGGTCGCGGGAATCCAGTTCGGCATGTTCGGGCTTTTCCAGTTTCGACAGCGCGGCCGGATAGCGGCGCCAGCTGAACATGGCATTGACCAGTATGGCTGCGATTAACAGCACAAAGGCATTTAATAACACCGGTGTAATCACAAACTGGTAACCCATCTCGGTAACAGCGCTACCACCAACGACCGCGGTCAGGGCGGTGGCGCCACCGGGTGGATGAATACAGCGGGCGTAATGCATGGCCGCAATGGCCAGTCCGACCGCCAGCGGTGCGGCCAGCAAATCGTTGTTGATATAAAACGCACAGGTCACACCAACCAGTGCAGACAGGGTATGACCACCAATCAATGCCCAGGGTTGTGACAGGCGGCCCTGTGGAACGGCAAATAACAGGACCGCAGAGGCACCCATTGAAGAGACGATGAAGGCACTGCTGCCAGCAGGCAGGAATTGCAGGCTGATCAGCAGGATGGCAAGGATACCCAGAAAACCACCCAGGGCCGAGACCAGTCGCTCACGGTGACTGATATGCTCAAGACCAATACCAGACAGGCTTATTAACGAGTTTGCAAAACGATTCTTTATCATACTGCATCCTCCAGATACCGGTTCTTCAGTCGAACATAGTGTTGTGCCGAGTAGACGATGCGCTCAAGTTCTTCTTCGGTTAAAGTGCGAACGCGTTTTGCCGGCCTGCCCAGATAGAGCGCACCACTTTGTAAGACGGTATTCTGTGTCACAAGACTGCCGGCACCGAGTATCACATCCGGTTCTATCTCGACGTTATCCATGACCACACTACCCATACCAATCAGGCATCGATCACCCACACGGCAGGCATGTAGTATTACCTGGTGTCCGACAGTGACGTCATTGCCAATGAAGGTAGCGTAACCACCGGGATTGTAATGACTGTCATGGGTAACATGCACGGTACTGTTATCCTGGATATTGCTGCGTTGACCGATGGTAATTTTATTAACGTCACCACGAACAACGGTGAAAGGCCATACGGAACTGTCATCACCAATCGTGACCTGACCGATGACACTGGACTGCGGGTCGATGTAGACCTTGTCACCAAGAACAGGTTGATGTTGTTGATAGGTTCTGATGGTCATATGGCAAGATTAATTAACGCATGGTCACCAGTTCTTCGGCACTGGTGGGATGAATCGCGACTGTATTATCAAAGTCGCGTTTGCGTGCCCCCATCTTGATGGCAACCGCAAATCCCTGCAGCATTTCATCGGCACCCATACCGATAATATGACAGCCGACAATTTTTTCTTCCGCGCCGACACAGACAAGTTTCAGCGCGGTTTTTTGATCATTGTTACAAATGGCGTGATACATGGCCGTGAAACTGGACTGGTAAATTTTGACCGCGTCACCATGCAGTTTGCGCGCCTCTTCTTCGGTCAGGCCGATGGTGCCAATCGGCGGATGGGAAAACATCACCGTTGGAATATTTTCATAATCCAGCTTGCGGTCCGGTTGATTGTTAAAGAGTCGATCCGACAGGCGACGTCCCGCGGCGATGGCCACCGGTGTTAAGGGCGCACGTCCGGTAACGTCTCCCACCGCATACACTTTTTCTACATTGGTATTTTGAAATTCATCGGTCTGAATGAATCCGCGTTTATCCGTGTCGACGCCGGCGGCCGAGAGATTCAGATCATCCGTGCTTGGTGCACGGCCGATGGCCCAGATCAGGTAGTCCAGTCCTTCCAGTGTGATGCCGCTGTCACAGTGAACCGTCAAGGTACCGTCCGTATTTTTATCGACACGCTGAACATTGACGCGGGTCATCAGGTTAACGCCGTGTTCGCCCATTTCCTCCATCAGCGTATCGCGCAACATCTGATCGAAGTTTCCTAAAAAGTGTTCCCGGCGCAGCAACATGCTGACATCGCTACCGAGGCTGTTGAGTACACCGGCCAGTTCGACGGCGATGTAACCCGCGCCTACCACGGCAACGCGTTTTGGCTGGCTTTGCAGGGCAAAAAATCCGTCCGAGGTGATGCCGTATTCGGCACCGGGAATGTCCGGAATAATCGGGTACCCGCCGGGTGCAATCACAATGTGATCGGCCGTGACGGTCTCGCCATCGACATCCAGGGTGTGCGGGTCCACGAACCGGGCGCGGCCCTGCAGGTGATCGATACGGCTGTCCTTGAGGTAGTTGATATACCAGTCATTAATGCCCTGGATGTATTTTTCCCGGTTGGCTACCAGCGTGGACCAGTCAAAGCGGTTCAGGCTGACATCAAAACCGTAGCCCGGCATGTCCTTGATGGCATCCGCCAGGTGGGCGGCAAACCACATGACCTTCTTGGGCACACAACCGACGTTGACGCAGGTCCCGCCCAGTTTGTGACTTTCAATCACGGCGCTACGGGCCCCATACTCGGCGGCGCGCTCGGCGGCAGACAATCCACCACTGCCGGCGCCAATGGCGACGAGGTCATAATGCTTGCTCATATACAGCTCCTGGTTTAACGAGGGCGCATTTTATCAATAATGGTGCCGAAATGAATAACGCCATTAAAAATATGTTTTTGGAACCCTAAAGCTTTATACAAAAAATGACGAAATTGTTCATGGGCACAGAATATTTATAACAGGTGATCCATGGACAGGTTAAAGTCGTGGTTTGGTTTGCGGGCGCAACTCATGGCGCTGTCACTGCTGGCAGTGGCGCCGCCGCTGGTCGCCATTCAGTTTTGGCCCGGCCATACCTGGCTGGCGATGGCCAGTATTCTCGGTGCGCTGGTCATAATGCTGGTTGGCCAGTTTCTACTGACGCGAAACGCCGCGCGACAAAGACAATCAGTCCAGGCCTACCTGCAGCAGTACAGTGAACATCCCTTACCGGCGGAGCGACAGTTCGCTGACTGGGTAATCAATACGGTCGGTGCAATGCATGAGGCGGAAATGGCTCGCCTGGATAACTATGCCGGACGGGTGGTGAGTACCGCCAATGACGTCACCAATTCCGTTGCCCTGACCAACCAGGGTGTCTCACACCTGAAAAATGAAACCGAGAAACTCAATCATGCCATGGAAGAAATGCTGACCACGGCCCAGTCGGTGTCAGCCAGCGCGCATGACGCGTCATCTGCCGCCAGCGATGCAGAGAGCAATGCCCGTGAAAGCCAGTCGATTCTGAAGCAGACGGCGGAATCCATTCAGACCCTGTCGAATCAGGTAGAAAGCTCGACCAGTGTGATCAAGGAACTGGCCCGTGACAGTGACAACATTGGTGCCATTCTCGTTGTGATCAAAGGCATTGCCGAGCAGACCAACCTGCTGGCGTTAAATGCCGCGATCGAGGCCGCCCGCGCCGGCGAACAGGGACGTGGTTTTGCGGTCGTGGCGGATGAAGTGCGTTCACTGGCCAGCCGCACCCATGAATCCACGCAGGAAATTGAAAACATGATCCAGCGCCTGCAACAGGCGGCGCAATCGGCCGTATCGAGCATGGAAGGCGGCCAGGAAATTTCACATCAGTCAGTTGATCAGATGAACCGTGCCAATGAAGCATTGGGTGCGATTACCGTGGCCGTGGAACAGATACGCAATATGAATACAACCATCGCCAGCGCCGCGGAAGAACAGTCGGCGGTGACGGCGGATATCAAGTCAAACGTGGAAGTCATTGATGACGTCAATGAACTGACCATTGAAACACTGGATGGGCTAAATGCCATCGGTGAAACTCTCACTGCCCTGTCTGAAGAAATGCGACGCGACTGAGTCGTATTGATTATTTGACAGATTTTATCGATTCCACTTAATTTCGCTCGGCTTCCCTGCCTCGCGAAAATCGGTTCCGGGCGGCTTAGTCCGTCCATGGACCGCCGCCCTTCAACGACATTTCATCGATAAAATGCTGTCATAATCACTAGATTGAACATACACCAGCATTCAAGACTGTTTCATCCATCTCCATACGTGTAAAATGGCGCGCCACGTTCAACCAGTTTACGGAGTCCCGTCATGTCACAAAGCATTAACCTGTCCCAGCAACTGATCTCTGATTTATTGCAGGTGGTTGGTAAGCACGACGATGGTGCGCAACAGGATATGATGGTCAACATTCAGTACCTGGTCGCTGTCGCGGGTTATCTCTGTGCTGATTATCCCGGTCCGGCTTCGGAACGCGATGAACTGCTCACTCAGCTGCACGCCTTCATGAAGCATGTGTGTGATGATCGGGCCAATTCGCAACAACAGCCAGCCGCGGCCCAGTCCGCACCGAATACACCGGCCGGAAAAAGTGTCCCGACCGATGATCCGGCCGTCGGTATCTGGAAACCTGAATAACCGCGATTACCCTTCCCGGTGGGCCTGCATCCAGCGATAGATTTTTCGATAGCGCTGCATGAAGCGGCGTGTCTGTGTAGCGGGATTATGTTTTATCGGGCTGGGTAAGGTCGCGGCCAGTTGTGCGGCCTCCTGCTCGGTCAGGTAAGTAACCGACTTGCCCCAGTAGTGGCGCGAAGCCGCTTCCACGCCATAAATGCCTTCCCCAAATTCGGCAATATTCAGATAGGTCGCCAGGATACGGTCTTTATCCAGGTTCATTTCCATGCCGACCGTTAATACCAGTTCGTGCCACTTACGCAGCGGATTGCGTGAGCCGGTCAGGAACAGGTTTTTCACCGTTTGCTGTGAGATTGTACTGGCACCATAGCGAAACTCACGTAATTCCAGGTTGGTATCCATGGCTTCCTTGAGCGCCAGTAAATCGAAACCGTGGTGGTAATAAAAGCGGGCGTCTTCAGCGACGATCACCGCCCGGCGCAAGTGGGCTGGAATGGCTGCGAAGCCGACCGGCCGCCAGTCGACACCGTTGCGATACTGCTGGTCCTGCATCTGGGTTTCATAGTCACGAATGAATCGGGATTTCGGGATATTGCCATGGGCAAACTGGTCCCAGTTTGGCCAGATCAATATTAAATAGAATATATCGATCACGATCAGCACCAGGGCAATTCGCCAGCTCCACCTGAGAATACGCATAAGTCGGGAGGGTGAGCGGCGGGCGCGCCTGATTTTCCGTTTTCGCAGCCAGCGACGAATGAATTTCATACTTGATCCAGATCAGCAAGTTCTTGTGGCATCTCCAGTACCTTATTCCGAAAATAATTCCGCCAACGCGAGGTGCGCATGCAGGCACAATCCTTGTATAACGATAAGGTCGTCAAACAATTTGCCATTATGACGGTGGTGTGGGGATTCGTCGGTATTCTGGTCGGTGTCATCATTGCTGCACAGCTTGTCTGGCCACAACTCAATTTTGATCTTCCCTGGTTCACGTTCAGCCGGCTTCGCCCGCTGCATACCAATGCGGTTATTTTTGCTTTTGGTGGTTCTGCCCTGTTTGCCACATCTTACTATGTCGTACAACGCACCTGCCAGGTTAGGCTTATTTCCGATTCTCTGGCCGCGTTCACATTTTGGGGCTGGAATCTGGTCATCGTCCTGGCAGCAATTACCCTGCCACTGGGTATCACCACCAGCAAGGAATACGCCGAGCTGGAATGGCCGATTGATATTCTGATCACGCTGGTGTGGGTGTCCTATGCGGCGGTATTTTTTGGCACCATCGTGCGGCGCAAGGTAAAGCATATCTACGTGGCAAACTGGTTCTTTGGTGCGTTTATCCTGACCGTTGCTGTGCTGCATGTCGTTAACAGCGCGGCATTACCGGTGAGTGCCCTGAAGTCCTATTCGGTGTATGCAGGCACCATCGATGCCATGGTGCAGTGGTGGTACGGTCACAATGCGGTTGGATTTTTTCTGACGGCCGGCTTTCTTGGCATGATGTACTACTTTATTCCCAAACAGGTTAACCGCCCGATCTATTCTTATCGTTTGTCGGTGGTTCACTTCTGGGCGTTGATATCGCTTTACATGTGGGCCGGCCCGCATCATTTGCAATACACGGCCCTGCCGGACTGGGGACAGTCACTGGGCATGGTGTTTTCAATCATGTTACTTGCACCGAGCTGGGGAGGCATGATCAACGGCATCATGACCTTGTCCGGTGCGTGGCATAAGTTACGTTCCGATCCCGTTCTTAAGTTCATGATTGTTTCGTTGTCGTTTTATGGCATGTCGACGTTTGAAGGGCCGATGATGTCGATCAAAACCGTTAATGCCCTGTCACACTTTACCGACTGGACAATTGGCCATGTGCACTCGGGTGCACTGGGTTGGGTTGGTTTTATCACCATGGGTTGTATTTACTTCCTGATTCCAAAACTGTTTGGTCGCGAACGTATGTACTCGGACAAACTGATTGACCTTCACCTGTGGATAGCAACGGTTGGTATCGTGCTTTATATCGTATCCATGTGGATTGCCGGTGTCATGCAGGGTTTGATGTGGCGTGAAGTCAATCCTGACGGCACGCTGGCGTATAGCTTTGTGCAATCCATGGAAGCCATGTATCCGTACTACACCGTGCGTTTCATTGGCGGTGTGCTGTACCTGATCGGCATGCTGATCATGATGTACAACGTTTATAAAACCATCAGCGGCGCAAAACCGGCTTCAGCCATTCAACCGCAGGCCGCCTAGGTAGTCCCGATCAAAAGGTAACGTTATGTCACATGAAAAAGTCGAAACAAATGTCGGTTTGCTCGCCATCCTGGTGATCATTGTTATCAGTTTTGGCGGTCTGGCTGAGATCGTGCCACTGTTTTTCCTGAAAGATACGACCGAGCCGGTCAAGGGACTCAAGCCATACACCGCACTACAACTCGAAGGGCGTGACATTTATATTCGCGAAGGTTGTTATACCTGTCATTCACAAATGATTCGTCCCTTTCGCGCTGAAACCGAACGTTATGGTCACTACTCGGTGGCGGGTGAGTT
The DNA here is from genome assembly GCA_937967995.1 of uncultured Gammaproteobacteria bacterium. Lineage (GTDB taxonomy): Bacteria > Pseudomonadota > Gammaproteobacteria > UBA6429 > Thiohalophilaceae > CALBTB01. The sequence goes on along the minus strand of CALBTB010000005.1, from coordinate 134,832 downwards.
TGTTTATGATCATCCGTTCCAGTGGGGATCAAAACGTACCGGTCCGGATCTGGCGCGGGTCGGTGGCCGTTACTCTGATGACTGGCATCGTATTCACCTGATCAATCCACGCCTTGTGGTGCCTGAGTCCAATATGCCCGGTTTCCCCTGGCTGGATAAAAATGTACTTGATGGCGAGGACACGCCAACCAAACTGCGTGTCATGCGCACATTGGGTGTTCCCTACACAGACAGGGATATCGAGACGGCAACGGATGCGGTTAAAGGTAAAACGGAAATGGAAGCTCTGATTGCTTACTTGCAGGTACTGGGTACCAGTATTCAGCAAGGGAGGTAAGTATGGACATACATGAATTTCGATCCTGGGTCATTCTGATACTGATTATCACTTTTGCCTCTATCGTTTTCTGGGCTTACAGCCGCAAACGGGACAAGGATTTCAAGGACGCGGCTAATCTGCCTTTTAATGAACCTGATCAAACCGAACATCAAAGTCGTCAACGAGGTGACCAATGAGTAGTGGCTGGAGTCTGTTTGTCATCATCATCACGATTGCCAATATTGTGGCATGCCTGTGGTTGATCATGTGGACGACGAAGAAACGCAAGGATGGGTCCCAGATGGGTGAGACAACCGGTCACATCTGGGATGATAACCTGCAGGAATACAATAATCCGTTGCCGCGCTGGTGGCTGTGGCTGTTTATTATCACGATCATTTTTTCACTGGTTTATCTCTATTATTACCCGGGCCTGGGAAACTATTCGGGCAGCGGTGAATGGTCACAGGCCGATCAGTATGAACAGGAAATGCAACAGGCACGGGAAAAATACGGACCGATATTTGCTGCCTATGCACAAAAACCGGTACCCGACTTAATCAAGGATAAAAAGGCCATGGCGTCAGGTCATCGACTGTACCTGAATCACTGCGCTACCTGCCATGGCTCGGACGCCGGTGGGTCACCGGGATTTCCCAACCTGACTGATAATGACTGGTTATATGGCGGCAGTCCGGAGATGATCAAGACCAGTATCAGTCAGGGTCGTCAGGGCATGATGCCGCCCATGGGTGCCGGGCTGAACGATGAACAGCTTGATGACATGACTGCCTATGTACTCAGTCTCAGTGGCCGTGCGGATGCCGCCTCGATTGGTCGCATTGAAGAAGGTAAAAAGCAGTACCGTATCCTGTGTGTCGGTTGCCATGGTATTCAGGGTGAAGGCAACAGCGCTGCGGGTTTTCCGCGCCTTTCTGATGACGTCTGGTTATACGGTGGATCGCCGGGTGCCATCAAGGAAAGCATCAAGCAGGGTCGTAGCGGCAACATGCCGGCGCATGCCGAGTTTCTGGACCAGGAAAAAATTCACCTGCTGGCAGCATATATTTACAGCCTCAGTAACGAGTAAGTGTCGTTGCAATTGCGCGAATGCCCAAGCCACTCCCGACAGAATCTCAGGACAGCAGTTTTTATGAAAAACACGCCAAGGTCTATCCGCGTGAAGTTCATGGCCTGTTTGCCACACTGCGGGTCACAGGTGTGCTGGTATTACTGGGCATTTATTATTTCGTTCCGTGGTTTCGCTGGAATGATCGCCAGGCCGTGCTGTTTGATTTGCCGGAACGACGTTTTTATATCTTTGATCTGACCTTCTGGCCACAGGACTTCTTTTACCTGGCGGTGATTCTCATTATCGCCGGACTGTCACTGTTTTTCTTTACGGCACTGGCCGGACGTTTATGGTGCGGTTATGCCTGTCCGCAAACCGTCTGGACCGAAGTGTTCCTGTGGATCGAACGAAAGATTGAGGGCGATCGAAACAAGCAGATCAAGCTGGACAAGGCGCCGATGAGTAAAGCCAAATTCTGGCGCAAATCACTAAAACATTGTATCTGGATTATATTTTCCGCCTGGACCGGTTTTACGTTTGTCGGTTATTTCACGCCGATTACCGAGCTTGGTCAGTCGATCATGCAGCTCAATCTAGGTCCATGGGAATGGTTCTGGACCATTTTTTACAGTGCGGCGACTTATGGTAATGCAGGCTGGATGCGGGAGCAGGTCTGTATTTACATGTGCCCGTATGCACGTTTTCAAAGCGCCATGTTTGACAGGAATACGCTGATTATTTCCTACGATCAGGATCGTGGCGAACCACGTGGGTCGAGAAACAAAAGTGAGGATCCAAAATCACGTGGCCTGGGAGACTGCATTGATTGCAAGCTCTGCGTACAGGTCTGCCCGACCGGTATCGACATCCGTGAAGGTTTGCAATATCAGTGTATCGGTTGTGCCGCCTGTGTGGATGTATGTAACCAGGTGATGGATAAAATGGGTTATCCATCCAACCTGGTCAGTTATACCACGCAAAATGCCATAGATGGACTGAAGACGCGCGTCATGCGTCCGCGTATTATTATCTACTCGCTTGTTCTGCTCGGATTAACGGTAGCGCTTGTTTACAGTATGGCAACCCGTATACCACTCGAACTGGATATTATTCGGGATCGAACCGCCCTGTTTCGTACCACACCCACCGGTTACATCGAAAACATTTACACACTGAAGATCGCCAACAAGGATACAGTGACACATGATTATAACCTGGTGGCACAAACAACCTTTGATTCACGTTTCCAGATGAGGGAAAACACAATTCGTGTCGAGGCAGGTGAGTCAGGCACCTTTACCGCTACAATACAGGCGGATCCGGTACAATTGAAAAGCATGAGTGAGAAAGTGACCTTTACCTTAACGTCAACCGACAATCCACAACTGACCGTTACGGAAACAGGCGTTTTTATCGGTCCGGTACGATAGGGAATTTAAATATGATAACACCCTGGTATAAACAGTTCTGGCCGTGGTATGTGATGGCGCTTCCAGCCAGTGTCGTGATCGCGGGTGTGGCCACGGTGATCATTGCCACACTGAACAAGGACAGCCTGGTGGCGGATAATCATTACAAGGAAGGTCTGGCAATCAACCGAAAGCTTGATCAACATGTTGTAGCGAGAACATTGGGTATTTATGCCAGCATGCAACTGGATACGAGTAACAACCAGCTTACTATCAGGTTGTTCAGTGACAATCCCGAAACAGATTCAGGATCGTATGGTGATACATTGAAGCTATCGCTGATACATTCCACCATTGCAAACCGTGATCAGCATATAGTGGTTCGACGCCAGAAAGATAATTCGTATATTGCCCCACTCTATAATGTTGCGCCGGGCAAGTGGCGGGCCATTTTACAACCGGTCGATGCAGCGTGGCGTATTGAATCCGATGTGGATCTATCCGCGACGCAATGGAAGCTGGTGCCGAATTTATAGGAGGTGTGGAAGTGCAAAACAATGTGCCTGTTATTCAGAAGCTGATTGCCGTGCTATGGCCATCTTTCCTGACCGCCGGCGTGGCCACCATTCTGTTTTTTACGGCCTTTGATCCGCAGTTGATTATGTCTGTCAGTGGTTACGGCACAGTTTCCAGACTGGGCGGTTACACGATCGGGTTTTTCCTGTTCTGGATTTTGACGGCGGGTTCCTGTGCGCTGACCTGTTACTTTCAGCGGCCCTGTTCAACCAGACAGGATTAGGGATGGTTTCAGGGGATTCGAATCAGCGCAATCAGCCGGTTTCGATCCAGTACCTTGATGTGTTTACGCTCGACGGTGAGGATGCCCTGTTCCTGCATTTGAGTGAACAGGCGGCTCACTGTTTCCACAGCCAGCCCCAGCATGTTGGCGATGTCACTGCGTGACATGCTCAGGTGAAATTCCGATGCGGAATAGCCCCGCTCCACGAAACGATCTGACAGTGTCAGCAAGATACTGGCCAGACGTGCTTCGGCCGGCATTTTGCCGCACATGGCCACCTTCTCATGTTCCTGCTGAATTTCCTTGCTCATGATTTCCATCAGATGATGTTGCAGGCCGGGGATCTGCGCGCTTAATGACTCCAGCTGTTCAAATGGAATTTCACACACACTGCTGGTTTCCAGGGCTTTGGCTGAATTGGCGTAGTGGTGACCGTTGATTCCACTGAAACCGATCAAATCACCGGGCATTTTCAGACCAATAACATGCTCCTCACCCTGTTCATTGATGATGTAGGTTTTTAGTGAACCGGAACGCAAAGCGTAGAGGGAGCCAAAATTATCACCGGCATGGTACAGGTGTTCGCCCTTGGTGAGCGGCCGGCGTTGCTTGATAATGGAATCGAGCCGATCCTGGTCGTCCATGTTCAGTCCCATGGGCAGGCAAAGTTTATAAATGCCGCATTTGTGGCAGGCACTGCGGGCGACATTGATATCGACTACCTGGCTGGTCATAGATTACTGGCCTCGCGACAATTTCGTTTAGCAGTATAACACCAGAACGCTGTTATACTATGCCAGTCAAACACCCATGCTTTGTAGGAGTATAACTCGTGGCTCGCAACAGCACGATCAAACGTAACACCCTGGAGACCCAGATCACAGTTTCTGTCGATCTGGATGGTTCCGGCAAGGCCAAATTTGATACCGGAGTCCCGTTTCTTGAGCACATGCTCGACCAGGTGGCCCGTCACGGGCTGGTCGACCTGGACATTCAGGCCAAAGGCGACCTGCACATCGATGCCCACCACACGGTTGAAGATGTCGGCATCGTGCTTGGTCAGGCTTTCGCCAAAGCGCTGGGTGATAAGAAAGGCATTCGGCGTTACGGGCACGCCTATGTACCGCTGGATGAAGCCCTGTCACGCGTCGTCATAGATTTTTCCGGGCGGCCGGGTCTCGAGTATCACGCCACTTACCCGCGTGGCCGGGTCGGGGATTTTGACGTGGATCTGATTCACGAATTTTTTCAGGGTTTCATCAATCATGCCCTGGTGACGCTGCATATCGACTGTCTGCGTGGCAAGAATGCGCACCACATTGCTGAAACCATCTTCAAGGCATTTGGTCGTGCCGTGCGTATGGCGATTGAGCCGGATCCACGCATGCAGGGTGTGACACCCTCTACCAAGGGCAGCCTCTAAGCAGCAGGGAGTGGGATAGCAAGGACGATGAGCACGGTTGCCGTCATCGATTACGGAATGGGGAATCTGCATTCCGTGGCCAAAGCACTGGAACATGTGGCTAATGGTGAGCGCGTGGTCGTGACGCACGAGGCTGAAAAAATTCGTGCCGCAGACCGCGTCGTGTTGCCGGGTGTCGGGGCCATGCGTGACTGTATGCATGAAATTCGTCGTCTCGGTATTGATACACTGGTAAAGGAAGTGGTGGCGGATGGAAAACCGCTGCTGGGTGTGTGTGTCGGTATGCAGGCGTTAATGACGTTCAGTGACGAAAACAATGGCGTCGAGTGCCTGAAAATCCTGCCCGGGCATGTTGCTTATTTCGGCGATGACTTGCATGATCCGAATACGGGTGAACGCCTGAAAATTCCGCACATGGGATGGAATCAGGTACACCAGACGTTTGATCATCCGCTTTGGTATAACATTGAACAGGATGCACGGTTTTATTTCGTTCACAGCTACTATGTTGAACCGGTGGATATCGGTATGATTGCCGGATCGGCTCAGTATGGGCTGGCGTTTACAGCGGCCATCTCCAGGGCCAACGTGTTTGCAACCCAGTTTCACCCGGAAAAAAGTCAGCATGACGGTTTACAATTGTATAAAAACTTCCTTAACTGGGATGGTCGAGTCTGAGTTTTAATAAAGTACAACGGCACTCATGTTAATTATTCCCGCAATTGATATTAAAGATGGAAAGTGTGTACGCCTGCGCCAGGGTGATATGGATCAGGAGACCGTGTTTTCCGATGATCCGGTTGCCATGGCCGCAAAGTGGGTCGAAGCCGGAGCGCGTCGTATTCACCTGGTGGATCTGAACGGCGCATTTGCGGGCGAACCAAAGAATGCACACGTAGTTAAAGGCATTGCAGAAGCCTTTCCGAATGTACCCATCCAGGTCGGCGGCGGTATACGGGATTCGGAAACCATTCAGACGTATCTGGATGCCGGCGTGCAGTATGTGATTATCGGTACCCAGGCCGTGACTGCCCCGCACTTTGTGAACGACGTATGCCTGGAATTTCCCGGTCATATCATTGTTGGACTGGATGCCAAAGACGGTAAGGTCGCGGTGGATGGCTGGTCCAAGTTGTCACGTCATGACGTCATCGACATGGCCAAACACTTCGAAGCGGACGGGGTGGAAGCCCTCATCTATACCGATATATCACGAGACGGCATGATGAGTGGCGTCAATGTGGATTCCACCGTCAAGCTGGCGCAGTCGATTACGATACCCGTTATCGCGTCTGGCGGTATTACCAATATCGATGACATACGCGCCCTGAGTAAGGTCGCGCATGAAGGTATCAGCGGTGCCATCACCGGCCGTGCCATTTATGAAGGCACGCTCGATTTTGCCGAAGCCCAGCGTCTTGCCGACGAGTTGAGTGATGGGGCTGGCTAAACGCATTATTCCCTGCCTCGACGTGGATAATGGCCGCGTTGTGAAGGGTGTGCAGTTTGTCGAAATTCGCGATGCCGGCGATCCGGTTGAAATTGCCCGGCGATATGATGAGCAGGGCGCCGATGAACTGACTTTTCTCGATATCACCGCTTCCTCCGATGATCGCCAGACTATGGTACACGTGGTCGAACAGGTGGCTGGCCAGGTGTTTATTCCTTTGACAGTAGGTGGTGGTATTCGCACCGTTGACGATATTCGACGCATGCTCAATGCCGGTGCCGACAAGGTCGCCATCAATACGGCGGCGGTGTTTAATCCTGAATTCGTACGTGAAGCCGCGGAAAAATTCGGCTCGCAGTGCATTGTCGTGGCAATCGATGCCAAGCGGGTGAATGCCGAGGGTGAAGCGGACAAATGGGAAATCTTTACCCATGGCGGTCGCAAACCCACGGGCATTGATGCGGTCGAGTGGGCAGTCAGGATGGTCGACTATGGCGCCGGGGAAATCCTCTTAACCAGCATGGATCGGGACGGCACGAAAATCGGCTTTGATCTGGCCCTGACCCGTGCTATTTCCGATGCCGTGAATGTGCCAGTGATTGCCTCCGGTGGTGTCGGAAATCTGCAGCACCTGGTGGAAGGTGTCACCGAAGGCCGCGCGGACGCCGTACTGGCCGCCAGTATCTTTCACTTTGGTGAGCACACGGTCGGTGAAGCGAAACAACAAATGCAGCAGGCCGGTATAGAAGTGCGGGTGTAACGATGAGCGATTCCTGGCTGGATGAAATCAAGTGGAACGAAGACGGGCTGGTTCCGGCTATTGCCCAGGAGGTCGGCACCGGCAAGTTGCTGATGATGGCCTGGATGAACCGTGAAGCACTGGCGCTGACCGTCAAGGAAGGCCGGGCCATCTACTGGTCCCGCTCACGAAAAAAACTGTGGCGCAAGGGCGAGGAGTCCGGCCATGTACAGGTACTCAAGGATCTGCGCCTCGATTGTGATAATGACGTGATCCTGCTCGAAGTCGAACAGCTGGGCGGCATTGCCTGCCATACCGGTCGGCATAACTGTTTTTTCAAGCAATGGCAGGACGGTAAATGGGTTGAAGTGGAGCCAGTGCTGAAGAATCCCGACGATATTTACTAGCGAATTTTTTACCCTAATTTATGTTGAAGCTCCTTCTGCTGGCGGCCTACCTGTGGCCCATGATTCATGTCATTATTTCACCGCGCTCCACGGGCGGCGCCAAATTTGGCTGGTTCGTATTGATGTTTTTCTTTTCCTGGCTGGCCTACCCGGTGTTCCTGATCGTGACGCAAAAAAACCTCAGCGGACCAAATTAAGGCTTGATTGATCGGTTGCCGCACCGGGACAATGTCATTGTTATGAATACGATTTTGCAACAACTGGCCGAGGTGCTGGAGGAGCGCAAAAGCGCTGAGCCGGATAGCTCCTATGTAGCCAGCCTGTATGCCAAGGGCCTAGATGCCATTCTCAAAAAGGTCGGCGAGGAAGCCACGGAAACCGTGATGGCGGCCAAGGACGGGGATCGAGACAAAATCATCTATGAAACGGCCGATCTGTGGTTTCACACGCTGGTCATGCTGGCGCAACAGGGGCTGGGCCCGGATGACGTGCTGGCCGAACTGGCGCGCCGTTTCGGCCTGTCTGGTCTGGAAGAAAAGGCCGCCCGTCCGAAATAATCAGAAAATCACACCTTCTGCTAATCTTTAGGTAGAATAGACGTTTAGCAAGGTCGATGAGACGGTGAATTCAGCAGGGGCGGCCAGCCAGGCGTGTCCCTCCCACCCAAGGGCGGCGGTACACCAAATCGTGATACCCAGGGAGCACATCGCCAATTTGGTTGAGCCGAACGGCTCGTGATGACTGATTTGGGCGGTGAAAATCTGCCCGCAAAATTCAAGTAAGGAGAAACACTATGGGTTTCGGTGGTATAGGACCAGGTTCATTAATTCTGATCCTGATTATTGTCATTTTATTGTTTGGCACCAAGCGCTTGCGCAGCATGGGCTCCGATCTGGGTTCCGCGCTCAAGAACTTCAAAAAGTCCGTTAAGGACGGAGAAGCGGACGATGAAACAAAATCGGCCGACAAGAAAATTGATAATCAGACACAGAGTTCAGTGATTGAAGGCGAGGCGACCAAAAAAGAAAAAGACAACGCCTGAGTCTTTCATTCTAATCGACCTGAGCAAAAAGCATGTTTGACATCGGTTTTTGGGAACTGATGCTGATCGGTGTAGTCGGCCTGATCGTAATCGGTCCGGAACGTCTGCCAGCAGTAGCTCGCAAGATTGGCTACTGGGTTGGGCGGACTCGCCGCTTTATTTCAAATGTGCGCGCCGATATCGACAGGGAAATCCGTCAGGACGAGTTACGCCAGGCCCTGCAACGCGATGCTTCCCTCGATGAAATCAAAAACATCATTAATGATTCACGCTATACCATTGAAGATGAAATCACCGAAGCACAACAGGAACCGGTTGTGCGGGCACGCGATAACGACCTGAACGAAATTCATTCCGAAACGCAAAAAGAACTGTTAAATAAACAGGAAGAAGAGTTCGAGAATGATGATTACGGTCTGACCGATCACACCGATTACGGCCTGGAAGAAGGTGAACCACCGGTGGAGCATGAAAACAAACCCAAGCCGGTATCAGCAGATACAAAACAGCATGAAGAAAGAAAAACAAAATCAAGCTGAACGGGGCACTGCCGAAAAAGAATCGACGTTCATCTCCCATCTGATTGAATTGCGCGATCGGCTCCTGCGCGTCGTGATTGTCATCGCCGTAATTACAGTTGGCCTGATGACCATCGCCAACGATCTTTACTATTATTTTTCGATCCCGATTCAGAACTACCTGCCGGAAAACACGGCCATGATCGCCACCGGTGTTATTTCACCGATCTTCACTCCTCTGAAGCTGGCATTAATCGGCGCGTTTTTTATTGCGATTCCTTATGTTTTATACCAGGTCTGGGCCTTTGTGGCGCCTGGTCTGTATGAAAGGGAAAAGCGACTGGCGATACCACTCCTGATTTCCAGTATTGTGCTGTTTTACCTCGGTATGGCTTTCGCCTATGCCGTGGTATTTCCGTTGGTCTTCCAGTTTACCTCGGCGTTTGTCCCGACCGGTGTTGAATATCGCCCGGACATTGCGGATTATCTGAATTTCTCGCTGAAAATGTTTTTTGCTTTCGGTATCGCATTTGAAGTGCCCATCGCTACCATCATTTTGATCGCGGCCGGCCTGACGACGCCGGAGAGCCTGAGTAAAAAACGGCCTTATATCATTGTGGGTGCCTTTACGCTTGGCATGTTACTGACACCACCGGATATCATTTCCCAGGTTCTGCTCGCCTTACCGATGTGGTTGTTGTTTGAAATGGGTATTATTGCCTCGCGCTTCATGCTCAAAAAGCGTAAACAGGACGCCGCCAATGGTGATGATCAGGACGATGATATTGATCTGAGTGACGACGAAATGGAAGCCGAGTTTGATAAGGCCATCGAAGAAGAGAGCCAGATTAACAAGCATGATCCCGTTTAGTGAAATTTTATAAACTGACCGATGCCAACTGCTATCAAGATTATATCCACGGTGAATCTTTTCCTGGCCAGTATTTTTGCTGCCAACCTGTTACTCGTACATAAGACGGGTATTGATGTTCCGGTCAGCGGTTTTCCGTTAATCAGTTTTATTAACCTGGCCGGGGCGGTGATATTGTTTGTCACTGTACTGACGCTGTTGCTTCGTATGGTCAGGCTGGTCGGTTTTATACGCTTACTTAATTACGTGCTATTGCTGTTACTTGGCCTGAATATTCTGCTGATGGCCAAATACATTTTTACTTTATATGGTTTCTTTACGATTGTATTTAATGCTGTTGTGATTATTTATCTGGTTGGTGTGCGCGGCTACATGGCCAGTGATAAAGCCGCCCGTTACTTCACACAGTCATAATCTTCGGCGACGTTAATAACGGCGCATCTGTCCTACCAGCACTCCCTGAATCTGTACACGACTGGCCTCGTAGACCATCGGCTGCATCTGGCTGTTTTCCGGGACCAGTTTGATCTTGTCAGCGCTGAGTTTGCGAAACCGTTTCAGTGTGGCTTCCTGTTCATCCACCAGCGCGACAACGATGTCGCCGTCCTTTGCCACGGCCTGGCTTTTGATAATTACCAGATCACCATCGAGAATACCGATTTCACACATGGAGTCGCCCTGCACCTCCAGGGCAAAATGTTCATCCGGTGAGTATTCGGCGAGGTTCAGCTCATCCCGGCCTGGGATGGCTTCAATGGGGCGGCCTGCGGCAATCCGACCTACCAAGGGGAGGGTTGCGTGGGTGTGTGGGATGCGATCAGCAAGTCGAATGCCGCGCCAGCCTCTTTCTGTATGGAGCAGGTAGCCTTTTTCAACCAGGGCCTGTACGTAACGATGCACGGTGCCTTTGGAACTGATACCGAGGGCCTTGCCTATCTCGGTCAGTGTCGGTCCCTGACCATGTCTTACCAGATAACCGCGAATAAAACGCAGCATCGAGTTTTCCAGTACCGTAAGCGTTGCAATGTTCTCCATACGTTCTCTATAGTAGAGAACATTAAGAGAACTTTCAAGGGTGTCTGCAAAAAAATTTCACTGTCACTAGGCCGGATCGGCGGCAGCGTTGTAAGCCTTGCCCTACAGGAGGATCAGGGCTGTCTGACAGACGGATGTAAGCGCTGTTGGCTAGGATCTCACACATCAGGCAACGTCAGGACAGACGAAAAATGCCGGCAGGGTGAGTAGAGAAGGTTGGGTTAGGACGCGTTGCTCCAAATAACGCACATGGCCATGGAGGGCCCCGAATCAGAATATGGCCGGAGGCTTCTATGTATAAACAACGTAACAGACATACCGAAAAGGGTGCTATCCCGTTTCGCAGTGGTCGTTACTATTCAATTGGTAATGAATGGTGGTTTGCCATTCGGCGCGGCCCGGATCAGGGCCCTTATGTCACCAAGGCAGCAGCCAAACAGGGTTTGATTGAATACCTGAATGATCAGTTTGAATTCGAACGACACCTGCATCGCGATCGCGAAATACTGAAATCGTTTATGGCGAAGTAAATCGCCACAACGACATTACCTGGGGAGGGAATTGCGGTTTGGGAAAGAAATTTCCCGGCCGCAATTTTTTTTACAGGTTGGCCCAGATGGCCTCGTAACCATCACCCATCGCGGCCTTTCCAGCCGGGCGACGATCCTGTTCCTGTAATGAAATATAGTGTGCCGATCCCACCGGCGTATCGATAAACTGATCCAGTAAATCCAGCTTGTATTTTTTACCCTGGAGTTCCAGAGAAACACTTTTGTCAGTCAGACCGTAAGGCAGGTTAGGCAGAAACAGCACCTGTTCGTTTTCGTATTCACCGACCAGACATTTAATCGGCTGTGTGTGACGAGATTCTGTTTTGACATGAATCTGCGCCGGCATGATTTTCTGGCACAGCTTTTTGATACCTGCACGAATCGCGCTGTCAGACGGGCACATTAACCAGCGAATATGGCCGAGTTGCCATTGACCGGTTTTGCCGCGAATCGCCAGTAATTCACCGGACTGAATATGCTCAATGCCGTTTTGTGGCAGCGCAATACAGAAACCGCCTTTGCTGATATTGAGCACTTTTGCGTTTAGGTAGCTATACACTTTCATACGCATGCTTTCGGTCCAGGATGGCGGTGGTGCCTCCGGCTCGAAATAAGCGGAATCCCAGACATCTGAGGCTTCGTCACGCTCAGCCGTGAATCCCAGCAGGCCCAGTGAACTACCGTGTGAATTAGATACGGGTGTGCTGATAGAAAATTTTTCATCGGCCTTTTGCTCAACAGGCAGGGGTCCTGTGGCAGGTTCACCACGGCCATCGGAAATAATGTAATGAATGGCACTGATACCGATTGCCACTTCCGCCGTGCCCTGAATGATGCGGCGTTCGCCATCGCGGCTGGCCGGACGGCCCCAGCAGTTAAGCAGAATCAGCATAGTGCGGCGGGAAATATTCCGGCGCCATGCCAGTTTGACATTGCTCTCTGCCGGTTTGGAACTGGACAGGCTTTTATTAATGAATTGCAGCAAATTACCCAGGTTGATGTAACGTACATCGATCAACTGGTTTTCTGCAGAATTCATATTGTTGGCCAGCATGCCCGGTGGAATGTCGGTTTCCAGAGCAAAGGCATACGTGTGGGAATCGTCGGCGTGTTTCGATGTATCAATGGATATTTTCTGTAGCCAGATATCCATGTTCTCGATGACTTCCTGAATTTCTTCCTGCTTGAACAGGTTGGGTGACAACGACGACAATAACAGCAGCTTCATAAACTCGGTAGAGATAGAGGACTTGTCAGTCTGTTCACCGAGCCCGGTAATTTTTGTACCAAGCAAATCATATTTTTCGATCAGTTGATATGTCCAGTACAGTTGCTGCCACATGCCTTTGGGATAAGGCATATATAGTTGACGGTAACTGCACAGCAAGAGTGACGAGAAATAAAATATGCGATGTACGGATGTGGTCACGACTTTTTTCCAGCCGAAGCGATTCAGTTCGATACTGTGCGCGATAACGTGTTCATAACCAAGAATCGCCTGACGTAACAACTGGGCATACAGGTCCGCCACCTTGCGTCGTTTCTGGGACAGGGGCAGGGGTTTGCCGGCAAAGTGTTTATGCAACTCGGGCAATATTAAAGAAAGCGGTTGCGACATCACTTCCAGAAAGTGATAAAGGTGCTTGACCGGTATGTCTTCCTGTTTGTTGACGTAACGCAGCGCCATAAAAATCTGTCGCGCCGTTTCGCCAATATGCGCAATCGGCAGGTTTTCCAGCCACTCGTCTACCGCCCGTGGTTGGGTATCGAAATGCATCAGTTGCTCAGCCATAACATACTCACTTTCATCATTACCCGTTAACATGCAAATCTGCTGCCATACGGGTCGTACTGACTTCATGTTCGATAGGAAAACTGAAATATGACGGGCCGAAAATTCGCGGCGGGTCAGACCATTTTCCCATGAATCACTCACTAAAAAAAGTGTGATTGCCTTCACATTTTTCAAGGTTAGTGAAGATATCGGCCGGAAACTACGATATTTCGGTTACAGATTGTCAAATCGAATTCGACTAACTGGTTGAGTTTAAAGGAAATCCTGTTTTCTAATTGTGGGTAAACGATACGGTCATTTTCGTCGACCGAAATGTGGTTAATGGTTAGCCACGGGTGATTTGACCCTCAAAATGGCCAGTATTGGCGATAGCTTGAGCAACACGTACAATAGCGCGGCTTTTTCACGGTGATACAGATGAACCATGTGCATAACAGATTTGATGTGATTGTGGTGGGTGGCGGCCATGCCGGCACCGAGGCCGCGCTCGCCAGTGCGCGGCTGGGCTGCAGCACACTGTTACTGACACACAACATCGAAACCCTGGGCCAGATGAGCTGTAACCCGGCGATTGGCGGTATCGGAAAAGGCCACCTGGTGAAAGAGATCGATGCCATGGGCGGGTTGATGGCTCAGGTCACCGATCAGGCCGGCATTCAGTTTCGCATTCTCAATGCCAGCAAGGGACCGGCGGTGCGTGCGACCCGTGCCCAGGCGGACCGGGTTCTTTATAAGCAGGCGGTGCGTGGTGTGCTGGAGAACACGCCGAATTTAACTATCTTTCAGCAGGCCGTTGACGATCTGATCATTGATGGAGAAACTGTTCGCGGCGTTGTGACCCAGATGGGGCTGAGGTTTGAAGCCCCGGCGGTCGTACTGACGGTGGGCACCTTTTTAGGTGGACGCATTCATATTGGTGAATCCAACTACAAGGGTGGTCGTGCCGGTGATCCGCCAGCGAACGCGTTGTCGCAGCGGTTGCGTGAATTACCGTTTCGCGTCGAGCGCCTGAAGACCGGCACACCGCCGCGAATCGACGGCAAAACCATTGATTTCTCACAGATGACAATCCAGCCGGGTGATGATCCCGTGCCGGTGTTTTCGTTTATGGGTCATGCCGCTCAGCATCCACGTCAGGTGGCCTGTCACATCACGCACACGACCGAACAGACCCATGACATTATTCGTGGTGGTCTTGATCGTTCACCCATGTATAGCGGTGTGATTGAAGGGATTGGTCCGCGCTATTGCCCGTCTATTGAAGACAAGGTGGTGCGATTTGCGGAGCGTACTTCACACCAGATCTTTGTCGAGCCGGAAGGTCTGACCACAACGGAAATTTATCCCAACGGTATTTCCACCAGCCTGCCGTTTGATGTGCAATATGCGTTTGTGCGCAGCATTAAAGGCTTTGAAAATGCGCACATTACCCGCCCTGGCTATGCCATTGAATATGACTTTTTCGATCCGCGTGATTTAAAAGCCTCGCTGGAAACCAAATTTATAAACGGCCTGTTTTTTGCCGGTCAGATTAATGGTACAACCGGTTACGAAGAGGCTGCTGCACAGGGTCTGATTGCCGGCATGAATGCCGCACTACAGATTAAGGAGCAGGAACCCTGGACACCGCGGCGTGATGAGGCTTATATCGGTGTATTGATCGATGATCTGATCACACGCGGTACAAATGAACCATACCGAATGTTTACTTCGCGGGCCGAGTACCGTTTATTGTTACGTGAAGATAATGCCGATCTGCGACTGACACCCAGGGCACACGAACTGGGCCTGATCGATGGTGCGCGCTGGCAGACATTTTGCGACAAACAGAACACGATTGAACGTGAACAACAACGGCTGCATTCAACATTTATTCATCCCGGTAAAGTTGATGATGAACGTGTGCAGTCAGTCCTGAACAGCCCGCTGAGTAAAGAAGCGCGACTGTGGGAATTATTACGTCGGCCGGGTGTGAGTTATGACGCCATCATGTCGCTGGGCCTGCTGGATAACCCGGTGCAGGATGACAAGGTCATCGAACAACTGGAAATTCAGGCCAAATATGCCGGTTACATCGATCGACAGCATGATGAAATCGCCCGCCAGCAGCGTCATGAACAAACCCGATTACCGGATGATCTGCAGTACGATCAGGTGACCGGCCTGTCGGCTGAAGTGAAGGAAAAGCTCGTACGCATTCGTCCCCAAACCATCGGTCAGGCGGCCCGGATTCCGGGCATGACGCCTGCCGCTGTCTCCATTCTTCTGGTACATTTGAAGAAACGCAAGCTCATTGCCGAGCGGCATTCCGCCTGAGTAGCAATCATTCAGAACGTTATGGCGCAGGCTGTGTCATAAGTTATGCGTATTGATCGCTAAGCAGGAGGAACCTCATGTATAAAACAATAATACTGGCCGCACTGTGCCTGGTAGGAACATCGGTCATGGCGGCAGACAATGGGCTGGCACGTAAGAAAAGTCATCATTCCGTCACCGTCACCATGGATCGACTGGAAAACATTCTCAAGAAAAAAGGTATCAGCGTGGCGTTGCGCTGGAAGCACAGCGACAAGGCAAATGAAGTCGGGGTTAAATTACGGGACACGGAAATCCTGATATTTGGTAATCCCAAGATGGGTTCACCATTGATGATGAGTAACCAGGAAATTGGTATCGACCTGCCAATGAAAGCACTGGCATACGAAGATGAAAAAGGTCAGGTCTGGCTGGTATATAACAAGGCCAGTTATCTGAAGAAGCGGCATGGCATCAAGGACAAAAACCTGGTGTTTGAAAAAATGGCGGGCGCACTGGATAAAATGACGACCAAAGCCGTGAGCAAGTAAGTCCATGCCACAGCCGGATGTGACGAAGGGATTTGCCGTCCCGCTGGCAAGTGGTCTCAAACAACTTAATCTGACGCTTCCCGCCGAGCAGCAGGAAAGCCTGTGTGGATACCTGGCTGTACTGGATAGATGGAACCGCAGCTACAACCTGACGGCCATTCACCCATCGCGCTGGGTTAGTGAGCTGTTACTGGATGCGCTGGTGGCGCTACCTTTCGTCACGCGCGGGCCAGTGCTGGATGTCGGCAGTGGGGCAGGTCTTCCAGGCATTCCGCTGGCCATCGCGCGGCCTGATCTGGCCTTTACCCTGCTTGACAGTAATGGCAAAAAAACCAGATTTATCAGGCAGATAATCATGGACCTACAGATCCCGAATGTGGATGTGGTACAGTCACGCGTAGAAGCTTTTCAGGTCGAGACAGGTTTCGCCACCATTACCTCACGCGCATTTGCGGCGCTCAGCAAGTTCCTGTCGAGTACGTCGCATTTGCTGGCAGCACAGGGTGAATGGCTGGCCTGGAAAGGGGAAAATGTGGATAACGAACTGGCATCATTACCGGCCACATTTCGACATCTGGAAACATTGCCAGTCGTGATTCCCGGGGTGAGCGGACAGCGTTACCTGATCAGGCTGACAAAAACAGAATCTACTAACCAGGGGTGAGGAACATGGGCAAGATCATTGCCATAGCCAACCAGAAAGGCGGAGTGGGGAAAACCACGACCTGCATCAACCTGGCTGCCTCACTGGCGGCAACCCGGCGCAAGGTGCTGCTCATCGACATGGACCCGCAGGGTAATGCGACCATGGGCTCCGGAGTGAACAAAAATGACCTGGCGCTCACCAGTTGTGATGTGCTGCTGGGTGAGTGCGAGGCGCGGCAGGCGATCGTCCGTTCGCAAAGTGCCGAGTACGATGTCTTGCCAGCCAACAGTGACCTGACTGCCGCCGAGGTTGCACTGATTGAGATGCAGGATCGGCAAAGTCGCCTGCGTGACGCCCTGCGTCCCATCAAGGACGACTACCATTATATTCTGATCGATTGCCCACCCTCACTGAACATGCTGACCCTGAATGCCCTGGTCGCGGCCCAGTCCGTCATGATTCCCATGCAGTGCGAATATTATGCGCTGGAAGGTTTAACCGCCCTGCTGGAGACCATCAACCAGATTCAGGCCACGGTCAATTCAGAGCTGGTGGTGGAAGGTCTGTTGCGTACCATGTTCGATCCACGTAACAACCTGGCCAACGACGTGTCGGGCCAGTTACTCGTGCATTTTCCACAAAAGGTCTATCGCACCATTATTCCGCGCAATGTCCGCCTCGCCGAGGCACCCTCGCATGGCACGCCGGTGATTCAATACGACAAGACATCCCGCGGCGCCCTGGCCTATCTGGCACTGGCAGGGGAAATACTGCGCAAGCACGAAAACGCCAACCTGTTAAGTACGGCCAGCTAAGGGTAAGCTTAGCCGTATGAAAAAACGTGGATTAGGCCGTGGACTCGATGCATTGCTGGGTAGCAGTACCCTGTCCGATGCACCGGTCTCAACATCAACACCAACGCAGAAAAACGGGCTGCAATATCTGGCGGTGGACTTGATCGACCGCAGCCCGTACCAGCCTCGCAGCCATTTCAACGAAGAAGCCCTGCAGGAACTGGCAGACTCGATTCGTGCCCAGGGCGTGGTGCAGCCGATTGTTGTTCGGCCCAATAAAACCAAGGGACGTTTTGAGCTGATTGCCGGTGAGCGGCGTTGGCGAGCGGCGCAATTGGCCGGTCTGCATGAAATTCCGGCGGTCGTACGGGATGACGTGGATGATCAGGCCGCCATGGCCATGGCGCTCATTGAAAATATTCAGCGCCAGGCCCTCAATCCCATGGATGAGGCGGTGGCCCTCAACCGGTTAATCGATGAGTTTGGACTCACTCACGAGCAAACCGCCGAGGCCGTTGGCCGTTCGCGTGTCTCCGTGACCAATATGCTGCGTTTGCTGAATCTTGAGGATGGCGTTAAGGCATTACTGTCAGATGGCCAGATTGAGATGGGTCATGCACGTGCCCTGCTGGGATTATCCGGTGGCGCACAGTTCAAGGCAGCCCGCGAAGTGGCGGACAAGGGACTCTCTGTGCGGGAAACCGAGCGCCTGGTCAAGCGTCTGGCCAATCCTGCACCGGCCAGCAAAACCCCCTCGACGGCGAAAGATCCGGACACGGTTCGACTGGAAAATGAGTTATCCGAGAAGCTGGGTGCCAAAGTGCAATTTCAGGGTAACCAGTCTGGCAAAGGCAAGCTGGTCATTCATTACAATTCCCTCGATGAACTGGATGGCATCATCAGTCATATCAAGTAGATTTCCCCTGCTTTCATTGACCGAATCAGCATGAACTTATATACTTCGCGGCCCTGATAGCTTGCATCCGGGGCTGTTTTTGTAAGACTTTTCGCCATGTTAAAAGCCAGAGACAGCCTGAAGGTAACACTTCGCAAGACACTCCTGATTCAGGCAGCACTGACGCTGGTGGCTGCCGCCATCGCGCTCCTTACCAAAGGTAATGGTTTTGCGCTTGCGCTGGTTTACGGCGGTGCCGTGACCGCAGTCGGGACAGGATTACATGCGTGGCGATTGCTAAAGATCGACACGGCGAGTGACGATAACGAGCCATCTATGGTGGGAGCTGAAGTTTTCAAGGGCGCATTGCTCAAGTACGGTGCCATCATGATCCTGCTTTATCTGGGTATGGGTGTGCTGCAGCTGGACGCCCTGGCCGTCCTGATTGGATTTATTGTCGCTTATCTGGGTTATGTGTTCAGCGGAGGCACAGCACCTCGCTCCAGGCCCAGGCAGTAGAAAGAATTTAAAACTTTTGGAAATTAACTACCAATGGCGAGTGAACAGACTTCTGCGCAATATATTACACACCACCTAACTAACTGGACCTTTGGAGACATGCCCGAGCACGCTGTCGGGCAAAAGCTGTGTGGCGACGGCATGCCTGCCGTACAGGAAGCCGGCTGGCAGTTTGCGCACTGTGCCGGTGAAGCCCAGGCCATGGGTTTTCATTCCATCCACCTGGATACCATGTTCTGGTCCATTTCGCTTGGTCTCCTTTTTATATGGTTGTTCCGTAAAGCCGCCAGCAAGGCGACCGCCGAGACACCCAGCGGTCTGCAAAATTTTGTTGAGTGGGTATGCGAGTTCATCGATACCTCCGTGCGCGGTTCATTCACCGCGAAAAATGACCTGGTTGCCCCGATGGCATTGACGATTTTCATCTGGGTGTTCCTGATGAACTTTATGGATCTCATTCCCGTTGACTGGCTACCCGTACTGGCCGGCAAAATTGGTGAGTCGTTCTTCGGTGTTGATCCGCACCATGTCTATTTCAAGGTGGTTCCTTCAACCGATCCGAACGCCACGTTTGGTATGTCACTGGCAGTATTTGCACTGATGCTTTTTTACAGCATCAAGATCAAGGGCGTCGGTGGTTTCGCGGGGGAACTGACCCTGCACCCGTTCAGCTCCAAGAACGTGATCGTGCAGTACCTCATTTTTGTACCGGTTAACTTTGTGCTGGAGTTTGTATCGCTTCTGGCCAAACCGCTTTCACTGTCGCTGCGTCTTTACGGAAACATGTATGCCGGTGAAATGATCTTTATCCTGATCGCATTACTATACAGTGCAGGCTGGGTGATGGGTATTTTTGGCGGCTTCCTGCAGTTAGGCTGGGCCATTTTCCACATTCTGATTATCACGTTACAGGCATTCATATTCATGACACTGGCGATTGTGTACATGGATATGGCCTACCAGACCGGTGATGATCATTAATCGAGTTTTTATTTTTTGAGAATTTCTGAAATAGGAGAAAACAATGACTGAAGTACAAGCAACCTTATTTATTGCTGGCGCCTTAATGATGGGTCTTGGCGCACTGGGTGCCGCGATTGGTATTGGTGTATTGGGTGGTCGTTTCCTGGAAGGTGCTGCACGTCAGCCGGAACTGATTCCGTTACTGCGTACCCAGTTCTTCATCATGATGGGTCTGACCGACGCGGTACCAATGATTGCTGTGGGTATTGCCTTCTACGTGATCTTTGCTGTTGCACCGGGTGCAGCGGGATAAGGACTGCGAGTAACCACCAATTATTTAGGAACAGCGTATGAATATTAACTACACGCTCATCGGTCAAAGCATTACCTTTTTCTTCTTCATCTGGTTCTGCCTGAAGTTCGTCTGGCCGCCGATTATGAAAGCGCTCACAGAGCGCCGTAATAAAATCGCCGATGGCCTGGCTGCTGCGGAAAAAGGTCAGCACGAAGAAGAACTTGCCAAGCAGCGCGCTGCAGACATTCTGAAAGACGCCAAGAACCAGGCAGGCGAAATTATTCGTCAGGCGGAAAAGCGTGCCAATGAAATCGTCGATCAGGCCAAGAATGATGCCAAAGCCGAGGGTGAACGCATCATTCATGCTGCACAGGCGGAAATTGATCAGAACGTGACACGTGCTCGTGAAGAACTGCGTGGCCAGGTGGTATCACTGGCCGTTGCCGGTGCCAGTAAGGTGTTGAAGAAAAACATCGATGAGAAGGCCAACGAAGATCTTATTAAAGATCTGGCGGCTCAGCTGTAAGGGGACGACATGGCAGAAAAAAGTACCATCGCCCGGCCCTATGCATTAGCCGCGTTTGAGCTGGCTAAAGAGCAGAACGATCTGGCCAAATGGTCCGAGATGCTGGGATTTGCTGCTGTCGTCGTCACTGACGTAGTAATGCAGCAGTACATCAGTAACCCGGCCATTAATCAGGAGCAGTTAACCAAATTAATGCTGCAGGTTTGTGATGATCAATTAAATGACGTGGGCAGGAATTTTATCAAGGTGCTGATCGACAACAAACGCCTTGCGATACTGCCCGAGATAGTCACCCTGTATAACCAGCATCGTGCTGAAGCCGAGCGTACAGTGGACGCGGAAGTGATATCAGCCTTCCCGCTCAGTGATGCACAAAAGTCCACGTTGATTGAAGGCCTGAAAAAACGCCTGGGTCGTAACGTGAATCTGGTGTCAAAGGTTGATGAAAATCTGCTGGGTGGCGCCATCGTGCGTGCGGGCGACCTGGTGATCGATGGTTCGGTCAGTGGTCAGCTCAACAAACTCACCACCGCATTGATGCACTAGCAGAACCTGAGCGTGACGAGCTAAAGAATTAATTATTTGAGGATTAGACAATGCAATTAAACCCATCTGAAATCAGCGAACTGATTAAAAAGCGCGTCGAGAGCTTTGAAGTCGTCAGTGAAGCTCGAAACGAAGGTACGGTTGTATCCATCGCCGACGGTGTGGTGCGAATTCATGGCCTGGCAGATGTGATGTACGGTGAAATGATCGAATTTCCCAACAACACATTTGGTATGGCACTGAACCTGGAACAGGATTCTGTCGGTGCCGTGGTACTGGGTGACTACGAACATATTTCTGAAGGCGACAAGGTCAAATGTACCGGCCGTATTCTGGAAGTACCGGTTGGTCCGCAACTGCTGGGTCGCGTTGTGAACTCACTGGGTCAGCCGATTGACGGTAAGGGAACGGTCGATACGGATCTCAGCTCACCGATTGAAAAGATTGCGCCGGGTGTTATCGCGCGTAAGTCAGTTGACCAGCCAGTGCAGATTGGCCTGAAAGCGATTGACGCGATGGTGCCAATTGGCCGTGGTCAGCGTGAATTGATCATTGGTGACCGTCAGACGGGTAAAACTGCAGTGGCCGTGGATGCCATCATTAACCAGAAAGGTACCGGTGTTAAGTGTATTTACGTTGCCGTCGGTCAAAAAGCTTCGTCCGTTGCGGCCGTTGTGCGCAAGCTCGAAGAATTTGGTGCCATGGAACACACCATCGTGGTCGCGGCGAATGCGGCTGATTCAGCAGCAATGCAATACATAGCGCCTTACGCCGGTTGCGCCATGGGTGAATACTTCCGCGATCGCGGTGAAGATGCCCTGATTATTTATGATGACCTCACCAAGCAGGCCTGGGCCTATCGCCAGGTATCCCTGTTGCTGCGTCGTCCGCCGGGTCGTGAAGCGTATCCTGGTGACGTGTTCTATTTACACTCACGCCTGCTGGAACGTGCTGCACGGATTAATGCCGAAGAAGTGGAAAAACTCACGAATGGTGAAGTCAAAGGCAAGACCGGTTCATTAACGGCATTACCGATTATTGAAACACAGGCTGGTGACGTATCCGCGTTTGTACCGACCAACGTGATTTCGATTACCGACGGTCAGATCTTCCTGGAATCGGATCTGTTTAACGCCGGTATTCGTCCGGCCATCAACGCCGGTCTGTCCGTATCGCGTGTGGGTGGTGCAGCCCAGACCAAGATCATCAAGAAACTCGGTGGTGGTGTACGTCTGTCACTGGCTCAGTATCGCGAACTGGCGGCGTTTGCCCAGTTTGCCTCGGACCTGGATGAAGCGACTCGCAAACAGATTGACCGTGGTCAGCGTGTTACCGAACTCATGAAACAGGCGCAGTACAAGCCAATGGGTGTGGCCGAGCAGGCGTTCTCATTATTTGCCGCGAATGAAGGTTATCTGGACGATGTGCCGGTTAACAAGGTTGTCGCATTTGAAGACGCCATGCAGGCCTACCTGAAATCCAATAACAAGGATTTACTGGATGCCATTAACGAGAGCGGCGATTTCAACGATGACATCGCATCCAAGATGAAAGCGGCACTGGATGGCTTCAAGAAAACAGGTACCTTTTAAACATGGCCAGCGGTAAAGAGATACGCACCAAGATCAAGAGTATTCAGAATACTCAGAAGATCACCTCGGCGATGGAAATGGTTGCCGCATCAAAAATGCGTAAGGCTCAGGATCGCATGGCCGCATCGCGTCCGTATTCCGACAAGATGCGCCAGGTTATTCATCACCTGGCCTTTGCGCACACCGAGTACAAGCACCCTTACCTGCTGGATCGTGAAGAGGTGAAGCGTGTTGGTTACATCATCATCTCAACTGATCGTGGCTTGTGTGGTGGCCTGAATATCAACCTGTTCAAGGCCGTACTGAACAGCATGAAAGATTGGGCGCAACAGGGAGTTGGTGTCGACTATTGCACGATTGGCAGCAAGGGCACCGGCTTTTTCAAGCGTATGAAAGGCGACATTATTTCGCAAACCAGTCAGCTGGGTGATGCGCCGTCCATCAACGATCTGATCGGCACCGTCAAGGTCATGCTCGATGCCTACAATGAAGGCAAAATCGATCGGTTGTATCTGGTGCACAATGATTTTGTGAACACCATGACCCAGACACCGCAGGTGAGTCAGTTACTTCCGGTCTCTTCAATCAAGGAAGAAGACGAACTCAAGCATCACTGGGATTACATCTACGAACCGGATGCCAAGGAAGTGCTGGATAACCTGATGATTCGTTATATCGAGTCACTGGTTTATCAGGGTGTCATCGAAAACATCGCCTGTGAAATGGCAGCGCGAATGATTGCCATGAAGGCCGCGTCGGATAATGCGGGCAACCTGATTGATGAATTACAACTAGCCTATAACAAGGCACGCCAGGCGGCGATCACACAGGAAATTTCCGAGATCGTCAGCGGTGCGGCGGCAGTTTAAGAGTTAATGAATTTTACCGTCTGCAAATAATACAAGCGGTCTATTGATTGGCATTTGCAGACAGAACATAGATTTAAGATTAAGTTAAGAGGAACGGCAAAATGAGTGCTGGAAAAATCGTACAAATCATTGGCGCGGTCATCGACGTGGAATTTCCGCGTGATGCCATGCCCAAGGTTTACGATGCACTGAAGGTCGACGATGCCAGTCTGACCCTGGAAGTGCAGCAACAATTAGGTGACGGCGTAGTGCGTACCATCGCCATGGGTTCGACCGATGGTCTGAAACGTGAAATGGCAGTGAGCAATACCGGTGCGCCGATTAATGTGCCGGTTGGTCAAAAGACGCTGGGCCGCATCATGAATGTGCTGGGTGAGCCGGTAGACGAAGCCGGCCCGATTGGTGCAGAGCAGACATTACCGATTCACCGCAAGCCGCCGACTTATGCGGAACAGGCCGCGTCGGTTGAAATCCTCGAAACCGGTATCAAGGTTATCGACCTGATCATGCCGATCGCCAAGGGCGGTAAAATCGGTCTGTTCGGCGGTGCCGGTGTTGGTAAAACCGTAACCCTGATGGAGCTGATTCGTAACATCGCCGTCGAGCACAGTGGCTACTCGGTATTTGCGGGTGTCGGTGAACGTACTCGTGAAGGTAACGACTTCTACCACGAAATGACCGAAGGTGGCGTAATCGACAAGGTAGCGCTGGTTTATGGTCAGATGAATGAGCCACCGGGTAACCGCCTGCGTGTCGCGCTGACCGGTCTGACCATGGCGGAGTTCTTCCGTGATGAGGGCCGTGACGTACTGATGTTCATCGATAATATCTACCGTTATACCCTGGCTGGTACCGAGGTATCTGCGCTGCTGGGTCGTATGCCTTCTGCGGTAGGTTACCAGCCAACCCTGGCCCTGGAGATGGGTATCCTGCAAGAGCGGATTACCTCCACCAAGACTGGCTCGATTACCTCATTCCAGGCCGTATACGTTCCTGCCGACGACCTGACCGACCCGTCACCGGCCACCACCTTCTCGCACCTGGATGCGACGCTGGTACTGTCGCGTCAGGTAGCGGAACTGGGTATCTACCCGGCGGTGGATCCGCTCGACTCGACTTCTCGCCAGCTCGACCCGCACGTCATTGGTGAAGAGCATTATGGTGTAGCGCGTGCGGTACAGGGCATTCTGCAAAAGTACAAGGAACTCAAGGACATCATCGCGATCCTGGGTATGGACGAACTGTCAGAAGAAGACAAGCAGACGGTATCCCGTGCACGTAAGATTCAGCGCTTCCTGTCACAGCCGTTCTTCGTGGCAGAAGTGTTCACCGGTGCACCCGGTAAATATGTATCGTTGAAAGATACCATCGCGGCATTTAAGGCGATTGTGGAAGGTGAGTATGATCACCTGCCGGAACAGGCTTTCTACATGGTGGGCACCATCGACGAAGCAGTCGAAAAGGCCAAGAGCCTGTAAGCAACATGATTACCATGGAGGGCACTCGTGCGCTGTGTCCTCTGTGGATTATGAGTAACATGAGAGATAATATATGGCCATGACCATGCATTGTGACATCGTAAGTGCGGAGACAGAATTATTCTCCGGAACCGTGGAAGTCGTCGTTGCGCCGGCGGTTCGCGGGGAAGTGGGAATTTATCCGCGCCATACGCAAATGATTACACCACTGAAACCCGGTGAAGTACGAATCACCAAGCAGGGTGGCGAAGAGGAATCCATCTACGTCAGTGGTGGCATTCTGGAAGTGCAGCCACACGTTGTGACGATTCTTTCCGACACGGCTGTGCGTGCCCATGACCTGGATGAAGCCGCGGCACTGGAAGCACAGAAGCGGGCTGAGCAGGCCCTGAAAGATAAGACCGGCGACATGGAAGAAGCCGAGGCCCTGGCCAAGCTGGCCGAAGCGGCTGCACAACTGCAAATGATTCAAAAAATACGCAAACAGCGCAAATAAACTATCTAGTCCTTACAAAAATAAAGGCCGCAATTTGCGGCCTTTTTTGTTTTTAGCACTGGCTAAATACGTGATTATGCAAAGAAATTGTGTACTATAAAGTTTTAGTCCGTTCGACACGAATATAACAATAAGCCAAACAGTATTTATTCCTTACTATATATATGGGATGAGTATTCCATGAGAAAACTCTCAACAGTTGTGTTTTTTCTGGTGTCGGCGTTCTGGTCGTTCACCGTTTGTGCACAGCAAAATGCACTCGTCTTTACGGCGATTGAAGGATCAGTCAATTCTGACATCAGTATGACCGTGCTGCGTGAAGCCTATGCGGAACTGGGTATCGACGTAACGATGCGTCCACTTCCCGCCGAGCGTGCAATTCGAACCTCCAACAGTGGTGATGCGGATGGTGAAGTGTTTCGTATTGCCAATATTAATAAAAAGTATCCAAATCTAATAGCAGTACCGACCGCGATTAACGTTCTGCAGGCCATCGCTTTCAGTAAGCATCACAAGTTTACTATCGATGGCTGGCAAAGCATCAAGGATTATAAAATAGGGATTCAGGTTGGTATCAAGTTTGCCGAGCGAGGCACCACAGGAATGAACCCTGTTACTGTGGGAACCAATAAACAACTGTTTATGATGCTGGACTCGGATCGAGTTGAAATCGCAGTAGCAGCTCAGGCGAACGGATTGAAAACTCTCAAAGAGACAGGGATAAAAAGTGTATACGCATTGACTCCGCCAATACAGGAATACCCTTTATACCATTACCTGCATAAAAAGAATGCGGACCTGATACCTCGGTTGGACAAAATCATTCAAAAAATGCGTGATAACGGACGGCTGGCTGAAATCAGAAAAGCGGCACTGGACAAGTTAAGACACTAATCTGCGTTGACACAACGATGATTCCTCTGAATAAATCCATTGCAACCCGGTTACTCAAGGCGGTATTCGGTTTGTACCTGGTGGTGACCATCGTTGTGACCATATCAGCCATGGTGACCGAATATAATCACACCGGCGACGAAATTGAGACAGAAATAATCGACCTGCAGGAAACCATGTTACCCATCATCGCATCGGCGCTATGGACGTATGATAAACCTTCGCTGCAATCTATTATGAAAGGGATGTTGAGTAACCCGGATGTGGTGGGAATTAAAATTGATGCAGGTGACGAAGTGCTTACACTGGGACATACCGGGGTTGGTAAGGAACTAATCGTACATGAGTTTCCTATTGTCTATCGTGACACTAATGGGCGGCCACAGGTGCTGGGCAGTGGAAAAATTTACACCAGTACATCCATCATCTTTGACCGGGTTAAATTCGGGTTTCTGCTTATCCTGATAACTGCGGTTATAAAAACAGCTGTTTTGTGGTTGTTGTTTATATATTTCATGCAAAAGATTATCGTAAATCCGTTGGCCAGTCTGACCAGCCAGACCGAGTCGATCAATATGAATAATCTGCAGGAAATTAAAATCCTGGAACCAGGCCATAAAGATGATGAACTCGCCAGCCTGCAAACCAGTTACAACAACATGATACGTAAATTAACTGAGGCAAGGGACGAGTTGAACAGAATTAATGAAGAACTCGAAGCGATTGTCGAAGAGCGTACCCTGGATCTACAGATGGAAGTTGAAGCGCGCAAGCATGCGCAGATTGACGCCGAAAAAGCCAACCAGGCCAAGTCTGCATTTCTGGCCAGCATGAGCCATGAAATACGTACACCATTAAATGGTGTGATTGGTATGTCGGATGTACTGGAACGAACAGAGCTGAATGAAAAACAGAAAGAATGTATTGATGTCATCAAGTTAAGCGGTAATAACCTGATGAACCTGATTGATGACATACTGGACCTGTCCAAGGTCGAGGCGGGTGCGATGGAGCTGGTCGATACCACCTTTGATCTGGAATCATTAATCGGGAATATCGTGAACACATTTCAGGAACGTGCCAGGGAAAAAGGAATAAAACTCAGCTATGAACTTAGTGAAAGTTTACAAACCTGTTATTCCGGTGATGAAAATCGTATTGCACAGGTGCTGATTAACCTGGTAGGTAATGCCATCAAGTTTACGGAGAGCGGTGAAGTCAAAATCAGTGTGGTCGAAGATCTCAAGCAGGATGACAGCCTGATTTTTTCCGTATCCGATACTGGCATTGGCATTGCCGAAAAAGACACCCGCAAGCTGTTTGATTCATTTACTCAGGCGGATTCATCTCGTACGCGCAAATACGGTGGTACCGGACTTGGTCTGTCCATTTGTAAGCACCTGATCGAGCTCATGGGGGGTACTATCTGGGTGGTCAGTGAGCTGAACAAGGGGAGTACCTTTTATTTTACCTTGCACCTGAACCCGGCTGAGGATATCGTTCCGGATATGGAAGGTAGTAAGGATGAAAATGACGTGTCGGCGAAGGCAAATGATGATGACCTGAAAATCCTGCTGGTTGAGGATGATGCGGTCAATCAGATTGTGGCGGAAAGTATTCTTGAGCAACTGGGCTATGAAGCCTGTATTGCCTCCAATGGCAGGGAGGCACTGGAAGAAATGCGCAAGGAGGAGTACGACATCGTCCTGATGGATATTCATATGCCGGAAATGGATGGCCTTGACGCGACGGCCCAGATACACAAAGAGTGGCCGAAGGACAAGCGTCCGGTCATTATTGCCCAGACCGCAAGTGTTGTCGCGGAAGAGCTGGACAAGTGCATGGAAGCCGGCATGGACGATTACCTGACCAAGCCTATAGATATTGAAAAACTCCGAGAGCTGCTGACAAAGTGGGCCAGCCCACCCGAAACTGAGCAACGGCAACCCGGATAAAAGGCGTGATTTTTTTACTCTGCCTGCTGTAAATTACCAATCCTGTTCTATATTATCCCGATGTTTTTTGCCCTCTGGAGGCACCATTAACCGTGGCTGTGCAACCGTGATACGTGAAGCCCGTCTGGATGACCTTGACGCACTTGTCGATATCGAGAACCAGACTTTTGAATTTGACCGGTTTACCCGCCGGACATTCCGCTACCTGCTGACCCGGGCCAATGCCGCCAACCTTGTTGTTGAGCTGGATGGCCGGGTGGTTGCTTATGGGGTTCTGTTATTTCACACCGGTACATCGCTGGCGCGCGTGTATTCTCTGGCAGTCCTGCCATCGGAACAGGGTAAGGGGCTGGCCAGTCAGCTCATGCGGTCGATGGAAACCCATGCGGTAGAACATAGCTGTGTTGCATTACGCCTGGAAGTACGTACAGACAGTCTGGCTGCCATCAAGCTATACGAAAAACAGGGCTACCGTCGTATCGGCAGTGTTGACGATTACTATGAAGATGGTCAGACCGCCTATCGCTATGAAAAACGTCTGAACCAGTTACTCAAACCAGATATGGCCAAAGTTCCCTATTATGCCCAGATGCTTGAGTTCACCTGTGGACCCTGTTGCCTGATGATGGCGATGCATGCCCTGGATCGGCGCGTCACCATGAACCAGTCGCTGGAATTACGTTTATGGCGTGAATCGACAACCATTTTCATGGCGGCCGGCCATGGTGGTTGTGGACCCTATGGTCTGGCACTGGCTGCCTGCCACCGTGGCTTTCAGGTCGAAATCTATGTCAATGATACAGGTACCCTGTTCATTGATTCGGTCCGTAACAGGGAAAAGAAACAGGTACTGGAACTGGTCCAGGATGATTTTCTGGCCGAATTGCAACAGTATCCGGCAACGATAGTAGAAGGGGCGTTGAGTACGGCGGAGATCGAAGCCAAATTTAATGACGGGTTTATTCCGCTGGTGTTAATCAGTTCATATCGGTTATGTGGTGAGAAGTCGCCGCACTGGGTCGTTGTGACCGGATTCGATGCGCAATATATTTATCTTCACGATCCTTATGTCGATCGAGACGAAGGCAAGTCGGAGACCGATACGATGAATATGCCGATAGCCAAAACCGATTTTGAAAGGATTGCCAAGTTTGGCAAGTCAGCCCTTAAGGCCGTGTTGTTAATAAAAAAACAGGAACAGTAAATGGATAATCTGGTAGTTGTGGAAAAACTCAAGGACTGGCACAAATCCTTTCCAGAAGCCAATGTCATTACCGCACAGGAATATATAAATGGCAGTCCGGAAATGACGGCGGATAATATACGCATCCTGAATTTCTGTCGCAGTTATGGATATTTAACAACGGGCTACTATGTGTCGTTACTGGCTGAAGCGCGCAATCAGCGCGTGATGCCGTCACTTCAGACGGTTGTCGATCTGAATCGAAAAACCATCTATAGCCTGGCAATGGATTTCCTGAACAAGGAAATTGAAAAGGCCGTAAAAAGGCAACACATCGAAGAAGACGCAAACAGGTTTGTGTTAGACATAATCTTTGGTAAACCGGGAATTCCGGACTTACGCAAGCTCGCCCAGGCTGTTTATGAGCTGTTTCCGGCGCCCCTGTTACAGGTCGAGTTCAAGCGGGGCCTGCGCTGGCAAATCAATCGGATTCGGCCGCTTTATCTCAACAAGCTGGATGATCAGCAACGTGAACATGTCTGTACCTATATCAACGGCTATCTCGGTGCGCGCTGGAAAAAAACCCGCAAACCCACAGTTTACAAATACGACATGGCCATTTTGCACAACCCGAATGAAATTCTGCCACCTTCCGATCAGGTAGCGCTGGAAAAAATGATCGAGGCCGGAAACAAAAAAGGTATTTATGTTGAGCTGATTACGCAAAAAGACAAGAACCGGCTGAATGAGTTTGACTGTCTGTTTATTCGTGAAACCACCGCTATCGAACATCATACATTCAAAATGGCGACGTTGGCGGCGAATGAGGGCCTGGTGGTCATCGATGATCCTCATTCGATCGTAAAATGTACCAACAAGGTCTATCTGGCGGAATTATTGCAACGCAAGCATATCGGAACACCGCAAACGGATATTCTGACTGAATACAATTTCAAGGAAAAACTTGAAACACTCAGTTATCCGCTGGTTGTCAAGATTCCGGACGGGGCATTTTCACGTGGTGTGTTCAAGGCGGAAAACTACAAGGAAGCGATTGAGCGTTGCCGGCTGCTGTTCAAGGATTCTGACATTATTATCGCGCAGGAATACCTGTATACGGATTACGACTGGCGTATTGGTGTATTGAACCAGAAACCGTTGTTTGCCTGCCAGTATTTCATGAGCCCGCAACACTGGCAGATTGTCAATCATGCCAATGCCGAGGAGCCGCAGGAAGGCGACTATCGCTGCGTGGCCATTGAAGATGCACCGAAAGCCGTAGTTAACGAGGCACTCAAGGCAGCAAATGCTATTGGTGACGGCTTGTATGGTGTTGATGTCAAACAGACGCAACGGGGTATATGTGTCATCGAGGTGAACGACAACCCGAATCTTGAGTCCGGTGTCGAAGACCAGATACTGGGCGACGCACTGTATGACACCATTATTGATGAATTTATCAGGCGGGCAGAAATGCTGCGTCAGGTTTAAAAGGTCAGTTTATGCAGACAGATCAGAAAATCATTGCGCATGCCAGCTATATCGGTCAGCGTTTATTACTGAAAGATTTTCAGCAGGCGCAGCTGTTATCCACCAACCCGGCAGTAATTAAATATGGCCAGGACGGCAAAGTAGTGTTATTGCGCTACGGCGTCGTGGTGTCATTTGGACTGGATACACTGGAACAGGCGCGCTTGTTGGGTGAATTAAGTGGCTACATTGTTTCCCCGCATGAGAAAGTTATTGACGACACTCTTGAAATCGAAACCGGTGCTGAAGAAGAAAGCGTTCGCCATGGTATCGTACACATTAAAGAACTGAGCCTTGAACATATTCAGGTGATTGCTGACATCATGGCCAAGACCGTGGTACTGGAATTTTATGAGGAATCTGTTGCTGGTGTATTTGATCAGATCGAACCACTGTCACAGCATCTGCAGGTCAGTGGGCGCACCGGTGCCAAGGACAGAGCGCTGTTATCGCGCATTGGTACAATTCTGTCTATTCAGAGCAAAATGGTTGGCCGGGTTGAAGTGAGTGAAAAACCGGACGTGCTGTGGGAGCATCCGGAGCTGGAAAAACTGTATCAGCTCATAGATGATGAATTTGAGATACGGGAGCGGCATGTCGCACTGGAAAGAAAATTGCTGCTAATAACCAAAGCGACCGAGACATTACTGGACTTATTGCAACATAAACGATCATTACGGGTGGAGTGGTACATTGTTATTTTGATTGTCATCGATATCGTGATTTCACTGGCAGAGAAGTATGTATTTTAGGGGCAACGGCATGTTTGCCATTGCCCCTGTATGGTTACGTGGATTAAAACACAAAGTTCCTGCTTTTACCTTGCCTGTGAATCGCCGAAATTAATGCATCATTAACCGTATTCACACTCTTTTCAGCTGATTCGCGGCGTTTTTCTGCAATATATTTATCGCGCGCCTCGGTTAGCGCCTGAATCTCCTGCCTGATGTTACGGCGTTGTTCGGCATTTTCCTGTATATAGTCCTGGCGTTGTTCCGGTGCCATGGCCTGCATGGGGGCAGGTAATTTGTCTGTATCAATTTCCTTCAAATTGATATTACCTGATTCAACAGCATCGACAAGATCCCACTCTTCGTTACTATACAGCGATGACACTTTTGACTTGACGCGTTCGGCCAGTAATGCAATGGATTCCTGCTGATTACGCTTGTCCTGCCGGGCCTGGCGTTCCAGCTTTTTGGCGCCGCTAGCACCATACGGTACATAGGTTTTGTTGAGCTGTGCGTTCAGTTCAGCCAGACGTTTGTCCTGGGGTGCGACAATATGCGCCACCACATGGTTGTGGTCGATGTGCATGTAGTCACCACCGGCCAGTTGTGCACCGTGCTGCCAGCCTGTGTTGGCACCGGTCTGGAAATCACCAGCATGAATCGTATTCACAACGATACCTTTGTCCCGGGCTGACTGAATGGCATGATGATAGTTCACCGGCCCCTGTGTAAACGGTTCGTTGCCGGCAATAAAGATGGCGCGTATATCGTTTTTGTTGTTACTCCACTGCAAATCGTTGACGGCACGTTGAATCACCATACCGCAGTATTCATCACCACCGGCCGTTGTCAGGGAGAACAGCGCCTCGGAAACCTGGTCGAGTTCGCTGGTCAGCCCGGTGACCTGACGTATAAAGCCGGATTGGGCTGGCAGGCGGCTGTGGCCATATTCATACACGGCTACCTCAAGAACAGGTGTCTTGCCATTTTGTCTGGCGCGAGCGAACTCATTGACCATTTGCCACAACTGGTTGCGTGACTGGTTGATCAGTCCACTCATACTGCTGCTGGTATCGAGCAGAATGGCCAGCTGGATACGGGGAGTCTGGGGCTGTTGTACCAATAGCCGGGCTTTGCCGGATTCGGGCAGGCTGGACAGCAACAGGATAAGGGCACTGCCCAGAATTGCCAGCCAGGCGACGGGACTGCGAAGAGAAAATTTGTCTAGCATGTGATGCCTCCTGAAAATATCGCGTGATAGTCAGGCAAAGCATAGGTGTCACATGAGGTAAATATCAGGGCAGCTTATGTAAAACATCAGTACGGAAGTTTACATAGTTTTTACATTTTACAGCCAGCGTTTTCTCTTGAAGACAAACAGAAGTGATGTAGCAATAAAGCCCATGGTGCCGAGCAGGATGAAATAGCCGGATTTACTTTTCAGTTCCGGCATATTTTCAAAGTTCATACCGTAAATACCGGCAATAAAACTTAATGGGACGAAAATAACGGTGATGACCGTCAATACCTTCATTATCTGGTTGAGTCGATGAGAGGCAACCGAGATATAACCATCCACCAGATCGGAAGCATTTTCGTAATACAGACTCGCCAGACTATGTCCCCTTTCAGAGTGTTCGTAGGCATTGTTCCAGTCATGTGCCAGAGCCGGCTCGACCTCGGGTAGTTCCTTGACTTCATAGTCATAAAAAATCTGTTTGTGGTATGACAGGATACGTATCATTTTGCGAAGATAAGTCTGGTATCCAACCAGTTCCGCCAGAATCCTGTCATGCGGGTGCTCGAACATCTCGACTTCCAGTTCTTCGAGATGGTCTTCGATACTCAGTAGCATTCGAATATAGGCGTCAGCAACATATTTAGCCAGCCACAATGTCAGGTTAGCCGGGTGATCACCGGAACTTGATAAAATGCCTGACAGACCTTTTTCGAGTTCGGTAACCGCTGGTGAACCACCACTGCGACGTGTGACGATGTATCGTTTATCCGTGAACATAGCCAGCTGAGTGGTAGTGAAGTCAATGTCATCTTCAATACTGGTTAATTCCTTAAGCAGTAAAAACCAGTGATTTTCAAATGTTTCCAGCTTGGGTGGATGTCTTTGGCGTTGTGCATCGGACAGGGCCAGTGGATGCAGGCCAAAGGTTTTCTGCAGTAATTTGCTTTCTTCACTGGCTTCGTTGTCCACAGCATCAAGCCAGATAAATAATTCCGGGTCGTTTTGCCAATTCTCAATCAGTGTCTGATCACCGGTGGCTATGATTTCTCCATTGTGATTCCAGAGGCATACTCGATACATTGTCAGCCTCCATTACCTGGATTGGTTGAATACAAATGAACATCCCGTTGTGGGAACGGTATGGTGATTTTGTGCTGTTTGAATTTCTTCCAGATTTCGAGATTGATATCGGAACGCAGGTTATTGACGCCGTTCTGTGGATCACTGATCCACAGCCGTAATTCCAGATCGATACCATGATCGGCAAAACGCATCAGGCGAGCCACGGCGGGCGGATCTTTCAGGACGCGTGAATTATCGTTTGCTGCTTCAATCAATAACTTCATGGCCAGTTCCGGTTCGTCGTTATAACTGATCTGCACCGGTAACTTGAGGCGAACATTCCTGTCAGTGTAACTCCAGTTAATGACCTGTGAAGTGATCAGGTTTTCATTGGGGATCAGGGTTTCCACTCCGTCGCGATCCTGTATGACAACGTAACGGGCACGCAACTCCTTGACCCAGCCAAAACTTTCATTGATGGTGATGACATCACTTGGTCGAATCGACCGATCGAACAACAGAATGAAGCCGCTGATAAAGTTACTGGCAATACGTTGCAGACCAAAACCGATACCAACACCCAGCGCACCACCGAGAACGGTCAGCGCTGTCAGGTCTACACCGATGACATCCAGCGCAACAATAAAGGCGATGATGAGCAGAATAACGCGGACAGTTTTGGTGATGCCTATCTTGAGGTAACTGGAAATATCACTGCGTGTCAGGCGCCGTTCGATCATGGCGGACACCCACAGGGCCATGAGAATAAATATTGCGACAGAAGCAATGGCCTTGATAGCCGTTAACAGCGAAATCTTTGCCTTGCCAACCTGAATAGCCAGATCATCCATGGATGTCAGCAGTGCCGGCAACCAGCCCAGCAGATGTATTGCGAGGATAATCCAGACTATCGTGACAAAAATATTTTCCCAGGTTTTAAGCAGTGGCGTAACCGGAAAGGCCTTGCGTAGCAGGTAAACGGATAAGCGAATAATGGCCAGTGATATGGCCAGGGGGATTGTTATATCCAGAATGTCATGGGCCAGCTTGAGATTTTGTAAAACCAGTTTTGCCAGCAGGAAAAGACCAAGCGCGATAAGGGGGGCAAACAGGCGCTGAAATGCCTTCATGGAGAGGCGTTGAATCTGCCGGGTATCATCAGTGACGCGGGAGTCGATTCGGTTATAGACAAAGCGATTAATAAACCAGACGGACACCACGATTGTGGCGACAACCAGTATCTGGATCCAGGATTGGGGATTTTCCTGTTCTATACCCAACCAGTTAAGCAGAAACGTCAGGTCCATGTATTCACTCATTGAAATGTAATCAGCTCATCAACGTCTTGCAGTTCGTCCACCTTGGCAGCAACGTCCTTGGGATCATCGAATCGGGCTATGTGAAACAGGGCGTCCCCTTCGTTGACCAGTGGCAAGTTATTCTTTCCTATGACGATGCCGGACAGCGGGCTCTCAATGACGACTTCCTTGCCGCCAAACGGATCAGCCACAACCGCCAGTCGATCCTGCCGTTTTATTCTTGCGCCCAGCCTCGACTTGATTCTAAGTATGCCAGATTGCGGCGCACGAACCCAGTTACTGGAGCGTGCAATCACCGGTTCGATATGACTGGTGGTTTTAGACGGTTTTTCCGGCAGCATTTTCAGGTATCGCATGACTCGCAGAACACCATTGACACCACTGCGCGCTGATATTTCATCAAAGCGTAATGCCTCACCGGACTCATAAACCAGCACGGGTATGCCAAAGTTTGTGGCTGCTTCACGCAATGATCCGTCACGAATTTCGGCATTTAACAGCACCGGGATACCAAATGCCTTGGCCAGATTGAGTGTGTCCGGATCATCCAGGTTGGCGCGTATTTGCGGCAGGTTGGCACGGTGGATCGCACCGCTGTGCAGATCGATTCCGTGTGTGGCCTTGCTGACAATTTGTGTCATGAATAAATGCGCCAGGCGGGCCGCCAGCGATCCCTGTTTGGATCCCGGAAAACTACGGTTCAGATCGCGCCGGTCCGGCAAGTAACGGGACTTGTTGATAAAACCATGCACATTCACGATGGGAATCGCCAGCAGGGTACCATGCAGTTTCTTCAGGGCCGGTGTTTTCATCAGGCGCCGAATGATTTCCACACCCGTGATTTCATCACCATGAA
This sequence comes from uncultured Gammaproteobacteria bacterium, assembly GCA_937967995.1. GTDB lineage: Bacteria > Pseudomonadota > Gammaproteobacteria > UBA6429 > Thiohalophilaceae > CALBTB01. The sequence continues at coordinate 98,167 of CALBTB010000005.1, read as the reverse complement.
TCGCTGCGCTGACAAACAGACAGGGCCCGCGTTCCTTGCCATGAATAACATGCACGGGCATGGTGACTTCGTTATGCGTATAGAGCTTACCTACTGCAAGATCTATGGTTGCCTGGCTGCCGGGTTGTACAATCTGACCGCCAATGTTAATCGGTGGTTGCATGCAGTGTTAACCTTTGCCTCGGGTACGTGTGCGATGTGGTTTGGCATTTTTCTCGAGGTGTTCAATCATCATACCCGCGACATCTTTACCGGTTGCTGTTTCGATACCCTGTAAGCCGGGAGACGAGTTAACTTCCATCACGACGGGTCCGCGCGATGAACGCAGAATATCGACACCCGCCGCATTCAGTCCCATTGTCCGTGCAGCTTTGATGGCGGTTTTACGTTCCTCAGGAGACAGCTTTACAATTGTTGCCTTGCCGCCACGATGCAGATTGGAACGAAATTCCCCTTCCGGTGCCTGACGCATCATGGCCGCCACAACTTTTTCTCCAATGATCAGACAACGAATGTCTGCACCACCGGCTTCCTTGATAAATTCCTGTACCAGGATATTGGCCTTCAGACCGAAAAATGCCTGCATGACACTCTCGGCGGCTTTTTCTGTTTCGGCGAGTACAACACCAATCCCTTGTGTGCCCTCCAGTAATTTGATGACCAGCGGTGCACCGCCAACCATTTTAATCAGGTCATGAATGTCGTCTGGCTTATGGGCGAACCCGGTTCGAGGCATACCAATACCCTTGCGTGACAGGAGCTGCAGTGATCGAAGTTTGTCGCGGGCACGGGTGATGGCAACCGATTCATTGAGCGGATACACACCCATCATTTCAAACTGGCGCAGTACAGCGCAGCCATAGAATGTTATGGATGCACCAATTCGTGGGATAACAGCATCATAGCCTAATAGCTCATGCCCCTTATAGTGGATAGATGGACGCTCTGCGTTGGTATCCATGTAACAGCGCAATGTATCAAGCACGACCGCCTCATGGCCACGTTGCTTTGCTGCTTCCACCAGGCGCTTGGTGGAATACAATGATGAATTACGGGATAAAATGGCAATTTTCATGTCAGCCTCGTTGTGTCAGGTATCGTCTGATTGTTTGGTCAGGAATGATTTACCGGGATCGACGATAAAGTCGTGTTTTATCGCAGTTCTGCCGAGCAGCATTCTAAATAGCATGTTATCACGATCAGTCAGGGTAACTTCAATGCGTCTTTGTATATCACCAATAATAACCTCAGTTTCAATCACGAGTCGGCGCTCGCGATGCCCGCCGGAATCGGTGACGTCTCGCTCGTCAATAACCGGTGCTTCGCACTCGACAACCTTGTCAAGGTCTTTCTGAAATGGGTGGACCTTGAAGCGGGCAATCCGTTGACCATTTTGTTGTACGACCTTCAGATCGAATGCGTGTAAGGCAGATGTGCGTGCGCCGGTATCGATTTTCGCCTTGATAGCATCTATACCCAGTTGCGGCAGAGCAATCCACTCCCGCCAGCCCAGCTTTTTCTTTTTAATTTTTGCCACAATCCGGTTCTACCAGATATCGTCGTCCTGAATCGATGAGGAACTCAGGGCGCAGATAACTGCGGCCAACCAGCAACTGGTATTTAAAATGACTTCTGTCAACCAGGCTCACCCTGACTGTTTTTTTAATCTTTCCCAGGCACAGGTCGAGCTCGATGACGTCACGCTTCTGGCGGCCGCCATCCTTGGTTTTGATCTTGGTGGTTCTTACTATGGGTTTGTCGATTACCAGGGTTTTACCTTCATCATTGGTAACCTTGAATTTTACCCAGCGTTGCCCGTCTTTTTCATAATATTCGGGATTGACGGTATTGATCGAGGTATTATCAGCACCCGAGTCAATTTTGGCATGCAGGGCAAAGTCGTGATCGTTGACGCTGACTTTTTCCACCCAGCCCACGAGGACCTGTTCAGCTTCAGGTTCTGCCTGAGCCAGACTGGCTGGGCCGATACATATATATAGTGTCAACAGCAGTGTCAGCAGTGATTTGTTCATGTTCTTATACTCGGTGTAAACAAAAGTTAGACAGCAAATATAGTGAAAATATCACGATATAGATAGTAGAATTTATTTAGCATGATAATCAGATTACTCACTGCCAAAACCACCCGGCGCCTGCTGGTCAGTCTGCTGGTCATCGCCGGTACGCTACTGTTATTGCTTCGTGTCTCTTACAACCAGGAGGAAAAACCGCTGCAGGAAGACCAGATCTGGCGGGTCTCGCTGGATGCCCGCTTTAAGGTCACGGAACGAGAGACGCTGATCTACATGACCCAGCCCTACAACAGTAAATACATCAAACTGATCAGCCAGCAAATCAATCACCCGGGTTTGCGGTTACTTTCCCACAAGGATCCGGAACACAAGCATGACCAGCTGGCACGGGCGTATACGACCGGCACGGTTCAGCTCAGCAGCACCTATGTTTTGCAGGCCAGTCAGGAAGAACCGTTTGCCAGTCCACGACCTCGTGTAGAGCTGACGACTGAGCAGCGTGAATTTTATCTGAAGGGCACACCTGAAATTGATTTGGAGAGTGACAGGCTAAAAGCCGTTTCTGTGGTACTGACTCGCCAGGTCAGTGATCAGCAGTCCCTGCTAAGAGCCATTTTCAATCTTGTGCGACAGTATCCAAATGATGAAGATCATCGCTTCAATCAGATCGAGCATGTACTGAAGGAAAAGCGCGCGACCAGCCTGGGCAGGGCCCGGTTAATGGTAGCGCTGTGTCGCCTGAATAATATTCCAGCCAGGATTAACACCGGATTCATGTTAACTGCCTCGCGCAGTGCACAACCGGTTTACTGGGTGGGTGTGTATGACGAAGAAAATGGCTGGACACCCTATGCCCCTGAGCATGGCTTCGCCGCCAGCCTGCCCAAGAGTTACGTCCTGTTCAATCGAGGATATGAATACCTGTTCGATGTGCGTAACGGGGAGCTGTTGAATGTAAGTTACAGCATCGAAGAGGATATTTTCACACTCGGGAATTTGCGCCATGCCAGTGAAACCACCCTGCTGGATATTATGGACTTACGACGCCTGGATATCGAAACGCGAAATGCGCTGGCATTATTACTGTTACTTCCGCTCGGCGTGCTAATCAGTTCATTCTGCCGGCATGTGCTGGGACTGTTTCCCTACGGAACATTTACCGCGACATTACTGGCACTGGCCATTGTCTATACCGATGCGATTACGGGTGCGACAACGACAGGAATCGTCATACTGCTGGCTTCGCTGGGGCGTGCCATCATGCCGGACAGTCTCACGCGCGTACCGCGTTTATCCATTATTTTCACCTTCGTGGCGATGGCCATGGTGCTCAGCGTTTCAGTCCTGGATTATTATGATCTGAACACCAGCGGCCATATCGTGTTGCTGCCCATCGTCATTCTGACTTCTCTGGTGGACCGGTTTTACAGTTACTGGGATTCCGACGGTATGCACTCGGCGATGGTGCGTCTGGCCGTCACGGTGGTGATTGCCCTGCTGATTGTCCCCGTACTGCAATTAAATGAACTGGGTCATTTGCTGCTTCGTTACCCCGAACTGCACCTGTACACCGCAGCACTGATGCTGGGTTTTTCAGCCTACTCGCGTAAAAAATTGACAGATTTTGGCCCCCTGCGCCTGCTGGGGGAAAACAAGCTCAAAAAGAAGAAATCCCGTAAGCGTAAATCCACTTCCACGCCCCCGGATGTCAATCCTGTGTGAGTCATATACGGATATAATACTCACGAAAGCTAACCTGGCACCGCCAGGCAGAAATATAACTAATTGATAATAAAATACTTTTTCTGAATATTCCCGGAACCTCAACTATGTCGAACAAACAGGATATAGTGGCAACCTATAAGGTGGTCACGTTTACCTACGTCATCATTGACAGCGACGGTATGATACTTGAGCAATCCGACCTGCCCATGGCTTATCTGCATGGTGTGGATGGCAAGATGTACCCGTCTGCGGAACAGGCGCTGGAGGGCGCAAAAGTTGGCGATGAGGTGGAATGTACGATCACCCCCGAAGAAGGTTTCGGTTACCCGGATCCTGAGTTAATGTATACAGACAAGATTGAGAATGTCCCTCCCGAGTATCATCAGATTGGTGCAGAGGCGGTATTTGAAAACAATGACGGTGACACAATTACAATGACAGTACGAAAAATCGAGAACGGTGAAATTACGCTGGATGCCAATCACCCCTTTGCCGGAAGGACAGTGACGTTTCGAATCAAGGTTGTCGCCATACGCGATGCCACTCAGCAGGAAATCGGTAGCGGCCAGGTCCTGGACATGTCCGGCCCGATGACCTTGCAGTAAAAGATTTCTACCTCCATGTCTGATCAACACTTAAGCGTCGTTATCCTGGCTGCCGGGCAGGGAACCCGAATGAAGTCATCACTGCCAAAAGTTTTGCATCCGATTGGCGGTAAACCCCTGTTGCAGCATGTGATCAATACCGCTTATGACTTGAGCGCACGTCAAATAGTTGTGGTTTATGGTCATGGTGGTGACCAGGTGCAACAAACGCTGGCCAATGAAAAAGTCAGCTGGGTCGAACAGGCCCAGCAACTGGGTACCGGTCATGCCGTTGCGCAGACAACCGAACATCTTGATAACGACCACATTGTGCTGGTCCTGTATGGCGATGTGCCGCTGATCAATGCAACGACACTGGCGGATCTGGTCAAGCAGGCCAGCAATGATCGACTGGCATTACTGACAGTCCACCTGGATGACCCACATGGCTACGGTCGTATCGTACGTAACAAACAGGGCCACGTTCAGCGCATTGTCGAACAAAAGGATGCCAGTGAAGATGAGCTGGCTATTTCAGAAATCAATACCGGTATTCTGGCCGTCTCGGCCAGCAGGCTCAAAGACTGGCTGGCACGCCTGAAGAATGACAATGCACAGGGTGAATATTATTTAACGGATATCATCGAAATGGCTGTCGGTGATGGTGTCGAAGTTGTGGCGGCACATCCCGCCAGCGAGGATGAAGTGCTCGGTGTCAACAGCCGTAGTCAGCTGGCTTATCTCGAGCGGGTTTATCAGCAACAACAGGCGCAGTTATTAATGGCACAGGGCGTGACCGTAATGGATCCGGCGCGTCTGGATATTCGCGGCACAGTCAACATCGCGAGTGACGTGACACTGGATGTTAACGTCGTGCTGGAAGGTGATGTGACAATCGAAAAAGACGTCTACATCGGACCGGGTTGTGTCATTCGTAACAGCGTCATTGGTCGAGGTGTACAAATGCAGGCCATGTGTGTGGTGGATCAGGCACAGGTAGGACCCGATTGTCTGCTTGGCCCTTATTCTCGCCTGCGGCCAGGCGCTGAGTTAGTGGGTGACAATCATGTCGGTAATTTTGTGGAAATCAAGAACAGCGTGATTGGCCAGGGATCCAAGGTCAATCACCTGACCTATATCGGTGACACGGATATGGGTAGCGGCGTCAATATTGGTGCAGGGACCATAACGGCCAACTATGACGGCGCTAACAAGCATCGAACAACCATCGAGGATAATGCCTCTACCGGATCCAATAGTGTGCTGGTAGCACCTGTTAAAGTCGGCAAGGGGGCAACCATCGGTGCCGGTTCAGTTGTAACACGTGAAGCACCTGCCGACAAACTGACTGTATGTCGTGCACGGCAGGTTACCGTAGACGGTTGGCGACGGCCAACCAAGAAAAAGTCCTAAACAGGGGGAAGTCAGGTTATGTGTGGCATTGTAGGTGCAGTCGCGGAACGCGATGTCATTCCAATTTTGCTCGAAGGGTTGAAGCGGCTCGAGTATCGTGGCTACGACTCGGCAGGCGTGGCAATTCTTGATGCGGATAACACCATCAACCGGGTCAGAATGCTGGGTAAAGTCAGCCAGCTTGAAAACGCGGTCAACGGTAAAGAGATTCATGCAACAACCGGTATTGCGCACACTCGCTGGGCGACACATGGCAAACCGTCTGAGTCAAATGCCCATCCACACGTGTGTCGTAAATCCGTTGCAGTCGTTCACAACGGTATTATCGAAAACCATGAAACCCTGCGCCAGGGACAGACCAAAAGTGGTTATGAGTTTACTTCGGAAACAGATACGGAAGTAATCGTACACCAGATTTACGATCACCATATTGAAAAGAACAAGGACCTGTTACAGGCCGTGAAGGATACGATTCGTGAGCTGGAAGGGGCCTATGCACTTGGTGTTCTGAGTAAACAGGAGCCAGGACGACTGATCGCTACCCGCCGCGGTTCCCCCCTGGTGATCGGCGTCGGTATTGGCGAGTACTTTATTGCTTCTGATGTGGCGGCGTTATTACCCGTCACACAACGCTTTATCTTTCTCGAAGAAGGCGACATTGCGGATATTCGTCGTGACACGCTGGTGATTTATGATGAACAAGACAATGTTGTCACGCGCGACATCAAGGAAAGTGAATTAACGGCGGATGCCGTGACCCGTGGTGAATATCGCCACTACATGCAAAAAGAAATTTTTGAACAAAGCCGTGCGATCGCTGATACCCTGGAAGGACGCATACGCGGTAACCGTGTCATCGAACAGGCGTTCGGACCAAACGCGACGAAAGTATTTGATTCGGTCAAGGCAGTACATATTGTTGCCTGTGGTACCAGTTACCATGCCGGCCTGATTGGCAAGTACTGGCTCGAGAGTATCGCCAAAGTACCATGCAGTGTGGAAGTGGCGAGTGAATTTCGCTATCGCAAACCTGTTGTCCATCCCGATTCACTGATAGTAACCATTTCACAGTCGGGTGAAACCGCCGATACGCTGGCCGGGTTGCGACTGGCAAGGGAACATGGGTTCGGTCATTCGTTAACTATTTGCAACGTCCCGGAAAGTTCGCTGGTCCGTGAATCAGATGCACAGTTAATGACACGTGCCGGTCCTGAAATCGGAGTAGCCTCCACCAAGGCTTTCACTACCCAGCTGGTGGCACTGATGCTGCTGGTGATTGTCCTGGGTCGGCGTCAGGGTTTGAGTGAAGACGCCGAGGCCAAACTGGTCAGCCAGTTAATAGCCCTGCCCGGTAAAATTGAAAAAGTACTGGAACTGGATCAACAGATTAAGGATATCGCTGAAGAATTTGCGGATAAGGAACATGCGTTGTTTCTGGGTCGCGGACTGCATTACCCGGTCGCGATGGAAGGCGCACTCAAGCTCAAGGAGATTTCCTATATTCATGCTGAAGCGTATGCCGCAGGTGAACTCAAACATGGCCCGCTGGCTCTGGTGGATGCCGATATGCCGGTGATTGCCGTTGCACCCAACAACGAGTTGCTGGACAAGCTGAAGTCAAACCTGCAGGAAGTGCGTGCACGTGGTGGTGTTCTGTACGTGTTTGCGGATGAAGATCTGAAATATCAGGGCGATGAGTTTACCCGGGTGATGCAGGTTGTTTCCTGCGAGGATGAAACGTCACCGATTATCCAGACAATACCATTACAATTACTCTCCTATCATGTGGCAGTACTCAAGGGTACAGACGTGGATCAACCGCGTAACCTGGCCAAGTCCGTGACAGTTGAGTAGTTTTTTAAACTATACAAAACCGAACAAACACACTATCCTCTTTTACGCACAGTTTCGAGGCAATGCGTTTACGCAAGCGCACCTCCTGTGCGTAATTCAATATACTTTCTTTATTAAATACCACTAAACAATTTGATTAGTGTTTAATTTCAACGGCTTGTCATACTCATTACGTGAAATAGAAAACTGGCACGTAATTTGTAGCAGTAACGGAAACAACAGGCAGGAGGCAGAACATGCGTATGCAGGAAATTCGCAGTATGGCTGTGGATATTGGTTTGAAGGCCAGTAAGTTAAACAAGATCGACCTGGTTCGATCGATCCAGACCGCAGAGGGCAATTTCAGTTGTTTTGCTACCGCCATCGACGGTGTCTGCGATCAAACGAAATGTCTATGGCGCGAAGACTGTTTTGCTGCAGCAAAAAAATACTCCAGCTAAACATACAGAGTCAGTGATCTGGCCGGGGATTTTCCCGTCGGGCCTGCTGGTATAACTGCTGGTAGGCCGCTGCGCTTTTTCTCCAGGAAAAGTCCTGTTGCATGGCTTTTTTCATATGGTATTTCCAGCGGCCACTATCCTGATACATTTCGATTGCACGATCGATGCTTTCCAGTAATGCCTGGGCCGATACATCCTGCATCATGAAGCCGGTACCGCGCTTTTCATCGCTGACATCCATCACTGTATCTACCAGGCCACAAACCGGGGTGACGACAGGCAGTGTCCCATAACGCTGGCTGTACATCTGATTGAGTCCGCAGGGCTCAAAGCGCGAGGGCATTAAAAAGACATCTGCTCCGGCTTCGATACGATGCGCCAGGCTTTCATCATAACCCTTAAACATGGCGATATTCTCAGGCCAGGTCTGCGCCGCCTTTTGCAGGGATTGCTCATAGGTTTTGTTTCCACTACCCAGCACCATCAGTTGCACGGGTCGTTGTACGAGTTCCGGCATAATATCCAGCAACAGATCGATACCTTTTTGCTCGGCAAGGCGACTGATCAATCCTACCAGCATAACGTCAGGTTTATGAGGCAGGCCAGCGGTTTCCAGCAACGCCTGCTTGTTAGCGGCCTTATTCTGAATATGCAGGTGATTGTATTTCTTTACGATCAACCTGTCGGTACCCGGGTTCCAGACATCTGTGTCGATACCGTTCAGTATACCGCTGAGTCGACTATGTCGGTATGACAGTATGCCATCCAGCCCATTGCCAAACTCGGGTGTCTGGATTTCTTTGGCGTAGTTTGGGCTGACCGTATTAATGCGGTCCGCGTAGACCAGGCCACCCTTGATAAACGATATCTGGTTGTGAAATTCAAGCCGCTCAAAGTGCCAGAATGTTTCGGGTAACTCGAGCGACTCAAATGTCGTCCGATCAAACAGTCCCTGGTAAGCCAGGTTATGAATGGTGAAGACGGTGGCGGGGCGCTTTGACTCCTGTTCAAGCAGGGCCGGCACGAGTCCCGTTTGCCAGTCATTACAATGAACGACATGCGGTTGCCAGTTCAGTCCGCAACGGTTCATCGCGATATGGCATACCATACGGCTGAAGACCGCAAAGCGGGTGGCGTTATCCGGCCAAGCCAGGCCCTGTTCGTCCAGATAGGGATTACCGGGTCGATCAAAAAGCGCTGGGCAATCCACCAGCCAGACCGGTACGCGGCTACCGGGCAGCACGGTTTGCCATAATTTAACAGACCAGTCCTGTATACGCGTTTCGATCAGCAGTTTAGATGGTCGTGTTAACGACGCCAACACGGATCGGTAGGCAGGCAGTGTAATGCGAATGTCGGTGCCGATTTTATGTAATGCATGCGGCAATCCGCCCGACACATCGGCCAGGCCACCGGTTTTGATCAGTGGAAAGACTTCACTGGTGCAGAACAGGACGCGGTGCTCAGGCATGCCTTGTCATTCGGGTTTGAGGATCAGGCCACCCAGCGGTGGTAAGGTGAGCGACAGGGAGTGTTCACGCCCCATCCATGCAACCGGTTCGCTCTGTATCAGACCTGTGTTACCGAGATTACTGCCCGCATAATAATCGGAATCGGAATTGAGTATTTCTTTGTAATTACCAGCCTGTGGAACACCGATTCGATAACCATGGCGAGGCACCGGCGTGAAGTTGAACACTGCAATGACAAACTGCTCGCCGGTTCGGCGAACAAAGCTGATGATGGACTGCTGCGAGTCATGGCAGTCTATCCAGTCAAACCCGACATGGCTGAAGTCGTGTTCATGCAGTTCGGGTAATTCGCGGTATAAAGCATTCAGGTCAGCGACCAGTTTCTGCACGCCCTGGTGAAAGGGATAGTCGAGCACGTACCAGTCGAGGGTCTGGTTAAAATTCCATTCGTCGCCCTGGCCGAATTCACAACCCATGAACAGCAGTTTCTTGCCCGGGTAGGCAAACATGTAGGTATATAAAAGCCGTAGGTTGGCAAAACGCTGCCATTCATCGCCCGGCATTTTATGAAGCATGGAGGATTTACCATGCACGACCTCGTCATGCGAGAACGGCAGCACAAAGTTTTCGGTAAAGGCATACAGCAGCCCAAACGTCAGCTGGTCATGATGGTAAGTACGATGCACGGTTTGCTTTGACATATACACCAGCGTGTCGTGCATCCAGCCCATATTCCACTTCAGGGAAAAACCCAGTCCACCGACGTCAACCGGTCGAGTCACCGATGGCCAGGCAGTCGACTCTTCCGCCATCACCACGGTGCCCGGATGTTCGCGATGGGTTACCGTGTTCAGTTCACGCAGGAAGGCAATGGCATCGAGGTTTTCGTTACCGCCATGAATATTTGGCGCCCACTGATCGCCCTTACGCGAGTAATCCAGATAGAGCATTGACGCGACCGCATCGACCCGCAACCCGTCGATATGAAATTCCTTCAGCCAGTAGATGGCGCTGCTGATCAGAAAGTTACGAACTTCGTTGCGCCCGTAATTGAAAATTAACGTTCCCCAGTCCGGGTGTTCGGCGCGACGGGGATCGTCATGTTCGTAAAGGGCACTGCCATCGAAGCGGGCCAGGCCATGATCATCCTTGGGGAAGTGGGCCGGAACCCAGTCAAGATAGACACCGATGTCGTGCTGGTGACAGTAGTCGACAAAATAGCGAAAATCATCGGGTGTACCAAAGCGGCGGGTAGGCGCGTAATAACCGATAGTCTGGTAACCCCATGAAGCATCCAGGGGGTGTTCGGTGACGGGTAATAACTCAATATGGGTAAAGCCCATTCGGCTGACATATTCAACCAGCCGGTGTGCCAGTTCCCGAAAATTCAGAAACTGGCCGTGTTCATCCCGTTGCCAGGAACCGGGATGAACTTCATAAATGCTGATCGGGTGATGCAGCCAGTGCTGCTCTTGTCGCTTTGCCAGCCATTGTTCATCCTGCCAGTCATACTGGCTGTGAGTTACCACGGAGGCGGTGCGGGGTCGTAACTCACTGGCCTGGGCATAGGGATCATACTTTTGCATTATCTGCCCGCTGTCCCGATTGCGAATTTCAAATTTATACAATGTGTCTGTCGTGAGACCGGGAATAAACAGTTCCCACACGCCACAGGCGCCACGCGAACGCATTGGGTGGCAACGGCCATCCCAGCGGTTAAAGTCGCCCACTACACTGACTCGCTCGGCGTTGGGTGCCCAGGTGGCGAACAGCACACCCTGTATGCCGTCGGCCGAGCGAAGATGGGCACCAAGAAAATCATAGGCATGCAGGTGGCGCCCTTCCCGGAACAGGTGCAGGTCGAAATCCGCTAATTGCGGATTGAACGAATAGGGGTCATACGTGTCAATCGTGCGCCCGGACTCATCGGTGCGACGCAACATGTAATGGGGCGGTAGTGTTGAAGTTTTACCCTGCCACACAAACAGGTCGGTCGAATCGACACGCTGCATGTCAGCATCCAGTTCCAGGATATGAACCTGCCGGGTATGGGGCAGGAAGCAACGGATGATAGTGTCAGTACCCTGGGTGTGGCATCCCAGCACGGAAAACGGGTCATGATGACGGGCCGACAGAATACGTTGCAGGTCATCGGGCAGCTTTTTTTGCGCTGTGCTGTCAGTTTTACCGGGTGCTTTCATAGGTGTGTGTTATTACAAATAGTCCGGGTTTGTAGGGAATAATTAACGTAATGCAAAACCTGTGCATAACCAGAATAATCAATAGCTTGCAAATATTAACAGTTACAGGATCCCGATAGAGGATGAATTGCCATAAAATTATGCTTTATTTGCGTGCAATGTACTAGCGACATCGATCCAGATTAATGCATTAAAGTCTGAACAACACTGCCTGATCGTTACCGTCTTGTTGTGGATCATGGAAAGTCATGCAGGATCATGGCGACAATGCAGCATGGCGTGTAATTTGCAAAAAAGGAATTAAGATGCGACATAATCGTTCGCCCCGTTTCGTCAGTCGACTGACCCGTGACACGCTGGCCCTTATTATGGCCGGAGGACGGGGTTCGCGTCTGCGCCAGTTGACCATGTGGCGGGCGAAGCCGGCTGTCCCGTTCGGTGGCAAGTTTCGAATTATCGATTTTCCCCTGTCGAACTGTATTAACTCGGGAATTCGACGCATCGGTGTGCTGACCCAATACAAGGCACATTCGTTAATCGTGCATATTCAACAGGGCTGGGGTATGTTTCGTGGTGAGTTCGGTGAGTTTGTCGAACTGCTGCCGGCACAGCAACGCATCCAGACATCCTGGTATGCGGGTACCGCGGATGCGATATTTCAGAACATCGACATCATTCGCAACCATGAACCGGAATACGTCCTGATACTGGCCGGTGATCACGTCTACAAAATGGACTATGGTGCCATGCTGGCGGCGCATGTCGAAGTCCAGGCGGATATCACAGTGGGTTGTATCGAAGTGCCAATTGAACAGGCCAGCGCCTTTGGCGTAATGGGTGTCGATGAGAACAGTCGCATACGAACCTTTAAGGAAAAACCGGACAAACCTGAACCGATGCCAGACAACGCGGATATGGCATTATGTTCGATGGGGATTTATATTTTCAACAAGGATTTTCTAATCGAACAACTTATCAGGGATGCGGATTCACAGTCGTCGTCACATGACTTTGGTAAGGATGTGATCCCCGGTTTGATTAACAAGTATGCGGCCTACGCCTATTCGTTTCGTGATCCGGTGAGCGGCAAGAAGGCATACTGGCGAGACGTTGGCACCATTGATTCATACTGGCAGGCGAACATGGAACTGATTGCGGTTACCCCCGAGCTGAATCTGTATGATCAGGAATGGCCGATCTGGACTTATCAGGAACAACTGCCGCCTGCCAAGTTCGTGTTTGATGACGATTTGCGTCGCGGCCAGGCGATCAATTCAATGGTGTCCGGTGGCTGTATTATTTCCGGTGCACGGGTCAGGAATTCCCTGCTATTTTCTAATGTGTGTGTCGAGGCCTTTTCAGATATCGAAGGTGTGCTGGCATTACCGGAAGTCACTATTGGCGAGAAATGCAAAATTCGGCGCGCCATTATCGACAAGGGGTGTGAAGTTCCGGAAGGAATGGAAATCGGTGTCGATTTAGAGAAAGATAAAAAACGTTTTTATGTTTCACCCAAGGGTGTCGTACTGGTGACACCGGAAATGCTGGGTCAGGAGATCCATCATGTCAGATAATACCAGGCTTAATGTCGTGCTGTACTGGCACATGCATCAGCCACAGTATAAAGACGCGCGTACCGGCAACTATCATCTGCCGTGGACATACCTGCACGTCATCAAGGATTATGTGGACATGGTCGCCCACCTGGAAAACAATCCACAGGCGCGCTGTGTCATCAATTTTACACCCACGTTGCTTGAACAGATCGATGACTACGCGCAACGCATCGACGACTACTTCAAGCGCGGGCGTATCATCAATGACACCATGCTCGATTCCCTTGTCGAGGCGGTGCTGCCGGCTTCGCCGGAGTTGCGTATAGAATTGATCAAACATTGCCTGCGCGCCAACGAAGAACGGCTCATCAACCGTTATGTGTCCTATAAACGGCTGGTTGAACAGGCGCGGTTTATCGAAACCCATCCCGACGCGATTATTTACCTGCATGATCAATATCTTGCTGACCTGGTAGTCTGGTTTCATCTGGCCTGGCTGGGTGAGACAGTACGGCGTTCGGATTTGCGTGTGCGAAAATTACTTGAAAAAGGCCACGGCTTTAATCTTAATGACCGACGCGATTTATTAAGTGTTATCGGTGAGTTATGTGCCGGTGTCATTGCCCGCTACCGCCATCTGGCACAGAACGGGCAGATCGAACTGTCCTTTACACCGTATGCGCACCCGATCATGCCGTTGTTACTGGATATCAACACGACACACGAAGCCATGCCGGATGCGCCCTTACCGGTTTGTCATAACTATCCTGACGGGGAAGCCCGTGTGCGCTGGCATATAGAAAAGGGTCTGGCGGTATTTGAACGCTTTTTTGGTTTCCGGCCAGCCGGATGCTGGCCGTCGGAAGGCAGTGTCAGCGAACAGACTGTACATTTATTATCTGAGTATGGTATTAGCTGGCTGGCCAGTGGTGAGACCGTGCTTCGCAACAGCCTGAATCATGCTGGCAATGATGATGATCAGTGTCTGCATCGTGCCTATCAGTTTGCCGATACATCGGCACGGTGTTTTTTTCGCGATGACGGATTATCCGATCTGATCGGTTTTACCTATGCCACCTGGCATGGTGATGATGCGGTCGCCAACCTGATTCACCATCTGGAGAATATTGCCAGTGCCTGTCAGGGTGATGACAACACCGTGGTGTCGATTATTCTCGATGGTGAAAACGCCTGGGAGTACTACCCGGAAAACGGTTTTCATTTTCTTGCCGGGCTATATGAACAGCTCGCCCAGCATTCGCAAATAAACCTGACAACCTATTCCGACGTCATCAGCCACAACATTACACCGTCGAAAATTGAACGAATTGTGGCGGGAAGCTGGGTGTACGGTACCTTCTCGACCTGGATCGGCAGCGAAGACAAAAACACCGGCTGGGACATGTTGTGTGACGCCAAGCATGTAGTGGATGAAGTGTTGCAAAGCGGCAGGCTATCCGACGAAATGCGCGAGCAGGTCGAAACACAACTGGCAATCTGTGAAGGGTCGGACTGGTTCTGGTGGTTTGGCGATTATAACCCGGCCGAATCGGTGAGTGATTTTGAATACCTGTTTCGATTACAGTTATCACACCTGTACATTCTGCTTGGCAGGCAACCGCCGGCGTATCTGTCAGAATCGTTTACACACGGTTGCGGTCAGCCCAGCATGGGCGGCACCATGCGACGAGGCAAGGAAGGTTAGTTAATGAGTTGCTGCTGAATGTCACATCATATACATCCCCTGCATCAACGCCGTCGTGCCGGCATACTGTTACATCCAACTTCTCTACCGGGCCCGTTTCCACGTGGCACAGTCTGCCACGATGCTTATCGTTTTATGGAGTTCCTGTCACGTTGCGGAATCAGTGTCTGGCAAATGTTACCGTTGGGTCCGACGCACAGCGATCTTTCCCCTTATCAGTCACTGTCAGCGCATGCCTGTGATATGTCTTTAATCAGTCTGGACTGGCTGGTCGACCAGGGCCTGCTCGACTCGGTATCGAATGTCAGTGATGCTGAACAACATACAAAATGCCTGCAGACAGCCTGGCGGCATTTTAAAAAGCAGCCGAATGAGAAGCTCTATCGACGTTTCAAGACGTTTATAGAAAACCAGGTTGCCTGGCTGGGCGACTATTCCCTGTTCATGGCAATACGCGAACAACAGCAAAACCGTACCTGGATGTCCTGGCCGGCGGCGTTACGCGATCGCGAATCGAGCGCCTTACAGCAGGCCAGGATCGATCTGGCTAACCAGATTGGTTTTCATAACTTCGTTCAGTTTGTCTTTTTCGAGCAATGGCAGGCATTAAAGGCGTATGCGCAGCAACATGGCGTTTTATTGTTTGGTGACCTGCCGATATACGTGTCGCAGGACAGTGCCGATGTCTGGGCGCATCGCGATCTGTTTCTGCTGGATAAACTAGGCGAGCCGAAGATCGTCACGGGTGTGCCGCCGGATTACTTTTCCGAGACCGGACAACGCTGGGGTAACCCGCAATATGACTGGTCTGAACTACAGGAACGTAATTTTGAATGGTGGCGACAGCGTATGGCAACGCAGCTGAGCCTGTTTGACATTGTCCGGATCGATCATTTTCGTGGTCTGGAAGCCTACTGGGAAATACGTGCCGATCAGGAAACCGCCGTTGACGGTCGTTGGGTTAAGGCGCCGGGTGAAGCCATGTTATCAAGCCTGCAGGAGGCCTTTGCCGAGTTACCACTGGTTGCTGAAGACCTGGGGGTAATTACTCCGCAAGTCACGGCATTGCGTGAACAATTTGATCTGCCGGGCATGAAAATCCTGCAATTCGCGTTTGATGGTAACCCGGATAACGCGTATTTACCGCACAATCATGAATTCAATTCGGTGGTATATACCGGCACACATGATAACGATACCACCGTATCGTGGTACGCCGAACTGGATGACAAGCAGCGTGACTACCTGCATCGTTATCTGCATAGCGATGACAATTCAGCAATTCACTGGCAACTGATTCGTACGGCACTGGCTTCTGTCGCCTGCCTGGCGGTTGTGCCTATGCAGGATGTGCTTGGTCTGGATGGTGCGCATCGAATGAACACGCCGGGAACCACTGAGGGCAACTGGCAGTGGCGCTTTGACTGGGAGCAGATCAAACCGGAGCACGAGCAACAGCTGGCCGATTTGTGCCAGTTATATCATCGCTGAACTCATACCCAGAGCATGAAGCCCAGCTCAAAGGGGTGACTGAGCAGTTCATGATGCGGATACATGCGAATCTTGTAATGATTCAGGCCGGATGTTGCGGGTTTTAAATCCAGTTCGAAAATATGCTGATCGCCTTCCTTACCTGAATAGTTAAAGGCGAATTTTTCTTTCAGCAGGAATTTACCTGAGCGTCGTAATTTACCCACCAGGCATTCCACCGTCACATCCTGTGGTTGTAAATCTGCCAGGTGTGCACTGATCCTGACAGGTAAAGAATCGTTGTTATGAATCTGTTCATCGATGTCACCAATCCGTTCGATACTGACCTTTGACCAGTTTTTACGGATGCGATTTTTCCATTCGGCCAGCTCGCGCGCAGGTTGCGCGTCGTTTCGGGAGAAACGCTTCGATTGTTGTCGGGCCCGGCTATAAAAGCGGCTGACATAGTCCACTACCATGCGTTGTGCATTAAAGCGTGGAATACAGGACTTCATGGAGGCCTTGGACATTTTGACCCATTGCGAAGAGTAACCCTGGTTGCCCTGATTGAAATACATCGGAATGACTTCATGTTCCAGAATATTGAATAAATCAGCGGCTTCCTCTTTTTCACGCAGGCTGTGATCGATATGTTGGGCATGTGGATGAATGGCCCAGCCGTTTTTACCATCGTAACCTTCACCCCACCAGCCATCCAGCACACTCAGGTTGATGACACCGTTAATCGCCGCTTTCTGGCCGGATGTACCACTGGCTTCAAGCGGATATTCCGGCGTGTTGATCCAGACATCAACACCGGTTACCAGTTTGCGAGCCAGGGCCATGTCATAACCTTCCAGTAAAATGATTCGGCCCTGAAATTCCGGACGTAATGAATATTCGTGAATGGTGCGTATTAACTCCTGCCCGGGTACATCACGTGGATGTGCCTTGCCGGCGAATATAAACACAATCGGTTTTTCCGGATCACTGATTAGCCTGGCAAGTCGTTGTGGATCGGAAAATAACAGTGTGGCACGTTTGTAGGTGGCAAAACGTCGCGCAAAGCCAAGCACCAGCACATTTGATTCCACCTGTGAAGTATGTTGTGTGACTCGCTGAATCATGGCCTGGCTGTAACCAGCACGCTTAAAGCGTTGCCGAATGCGTTTATTGATGTCCTCCAGCATCAACGTTTTGAGTTCCTTGCGTAAACTCCAGAAACGGTGATCCGGGATTTGATCGATGGATTCCCAGTAGTGCCGGGCCAGCATCTCATTGCGCCACTCACTGAAGCGCATATCAAACAGGTTGACCCATTCGCGCGCGAGAAAAGTTGGTACGTGTACGCCGTTGGTGACATAGGATATGGGATTATCCTCATGCGGAATTTGCGGCCAGACATAGCCTTCCATGCGCGACGCGACACCGCCATGAATACGGCTGACGCCATTATGAAAACGCGATCCATGCAGTGCCAGTGAGGTCATGTTAAAGCTGCCATGATTGCCGGGCGTGGTACCCAGCTCGAGAAAATACGGTATATCGATTTTCAGTTCCTTAACGAATTAACTGAAATAATGTGTGATGCGGTCCGGTTTAAAAATATTGTGAACGCCAGAAACCGAGCTGGAGGTGGTATAAACCGTACCGGCCGCCACCAGTTCCAGTGCACTGTCAAAATCCATTCCGGTGCTGACATATTCACGGCAGCGCTCAAGGATCTGAAACGCGGCATGGCCTTCATTGATATGCCAGATGGTTGGTTGTATGCCCAAAGCGCGTAACGCCCGTACACCACCGATACCCAGCACGATTTCCTGCTGAATGCGTGTATTCTTATCACCGCCATATAACTGAAAGGTGATACTGCGGTCTTCCATGGCATTGACTTCAAGATCGCTGTCGAGCAGGTAAAGGGTGATGTGTCCTGCCTTGGCAACCCAGACCTTGAGCATGACCTGGCGGCGTTCGATTTTTACACTGACACATAATTCACTGCCGTCCGGTGCCGTGGCGGGTTTTACCGGTAATTCATCAAAGTCGATGTCACTGTACTGGGCCATCTGGTTGCCGTCACCGTCGATGGTCTGGGTGAAATAACCCTGACGATATAACAGGCCGACCGCCACAAACGGGACACCCAGGTCACTGGCTGCCTTGCAGTGATCCCCGGCCAGAATACCCAGACCGCCGGAATAAATCGGGAAACTTTCGTGAAAACCGAATTCGGCACAGAAGTAGGCGACCAGATCCTGGTTAACGTCGAGATGTTCTTCGATTTCCGCGTGAACGACTTTTTCATGATAGGTCTGATAGGCGGACATGACCCGGTTGTATTCTTCCATAAATAAATGGTCATTGACCGCGTCATCGAGTTTGTCCTGGGCAATACGACGCAGGAAGACTTTCGGGTTATGGTTACAGGCTTCCCAAAGCTCACAGTCCAGCCGGTAAAATAATCCACGAACGCCACGATCCCAGCTATATAACAGGTCCTGTGCCAGGGTATCCAACCCGGACAATTTTTCAGGTAATGTGGGTCGTACTTCAAGTTTATATAACGTTCCGCTCATAAAGGGATTCTACTTCCTCGACGTTGATAGTGGTGGATGTGATTTGCTGGCCTGATGAATGTTCACAGGGAAAGAACAAGGTTGTTTGTTCAGATCACTGAATATAGTCTGTGCCATGTCCCTGTCTACCCGTTTGTTATTCTCTTGCAAGGTTTTACACTCAATAATCATGCCATAGATAACAGACTATACAGATAATCAATAATTATAAAATAATCAACCGTTTAAATATGGCGTTGTTGTGTAAAGCCTGAATGCCTGCTGACAAGTCTGCACTAGATCTGTGCAGCCTGTATGACAATGGTAAACCACTAAAGTGTCAACAGATAGTAGCTGGCGCCGACAGCGGCACAGGCGCCGATCACCGGGATAATGCCCCACTTCAATCGCCACAGTGCGAAAAAGGCAGCCACACTGATCAGTAAAGAGAACCACTCGAAACGCCCCGCAAAGACATTATCACGCTCAGCCTCCGGCCACAGCACATGCCAGGCAAAGAACAGGGCCAGATTAAAGATGACGCCGACTACGGCCGCGGTGATACCGGTCAACGGTGCTGTGAATTTTATGTCATTGCGGGTGGATTCAACTGCCGGTCCACCGACAAGAATAAACAGGAACGACGGTAAAAAAGTAAAAAATGTCGCGATACTGGCACCGGCAATACCGGCCAGCAACAGTGATTCGCTGCCAAAAATTTCCTTACTCCAGCCACCGACAAAGCCCACAAAAGCTACCACCATAATCAGCGGGCCAGGTGTGGTTTCACCGAGTGCCAGGCCATCGATCATTTGTGTTCCTGTTAACCACTGATACTGTTCCACACCACCCTGATAAACGTAAGGTAGCACCGCATAAGCACCGCCAAATGTCACCATTGCCGCCTTGGTAAAGAACCAGCCCATTCGCGTTAATGTCCCATCCCAGCCGTATTGAGTATATAAAAATGCCATCACCGCAACCCAGATGAGTAAACCGATAACGGCGTAACGTATCAGGCGTGACCAGCGAAATCGTGCATGTTCAGAAACGGGGGTGTCGTCATCAATCAGTGCGCGGCCATAAGATTTATCAGATGCACCATGACCACCACCAGCCTGAAATTTTTCCGGCACAAGTTTGCCACCGATTAAACCGATAATGCCTGCGCCGATGACAATAAATGGAAAGGGAATCTGTATTGCAAAAATGGCAACAAAGGCGGCCGCCGCCATTGTCCACAGTACCGGATTACGCAGGGCGCGTGAACCGATTCGGTAAGCGGCGTAAACCACGATGGCAATCACGGCGGGCTTGATGCCATACAGAATACCCGCTACCAGCGGTACATTACCAAATTCCAGGTATACCCAGGTCAGGGTAATCAGGATAAACAGGGAAGGCAGTACAAACAGGGTACCGGCCACGATACCCCCCCATGTGCCATGCATGAGCCAGCCGATGTAAGTGGCAAGTTGTTGTGCTTCCGGTCCGGGTAGCACCATGGTGTAGTTAAGCGCATGCAGAAAACGGTGTTCGGAGATCCAGCGCCGTCGTTCCACCAGCTCGGTATGCATCATACTGATCTGACCCGCCGGGCCACCAAAACTGATGAAGCCGAGTTTCAGCCAGTACTTCACTGCTTCGAGAAATGAAACCGGGCCCGGTATGTTCTGCTTATTATTATTCATAGGCACCAAGGTCCTGAGAGACTGCGTCAATATAGCACAGTTGCTGTTAAAGGCAGCAAGATTAAAATTTGAAATGGTGGCGGATTGTGGAAGTGTGTGTCAGTTGCTGACGGAACTGTTTTGTTCGTTTTTTTGAAGTCGCTTGAGAAAGACCCGCATTTCCTTGGCGGCCTGAATATCGCCGTTGGCCTCGGCGATTTCGATTCCATCGGAAAAAGTTTCGATGGCCTTTTCGGTTTTATCAATGGCCGTATAGGCCTTGCCAAGCAATTTCCAGGCGGCGGAATAGTTGCGGTCATGCTCGATGGTTTTGAGAAAGTGCTCAATGGCCTTGTCGAATTGCTCTTCCTTGAAATAAGCCTGGCCCAGGCCAAAACGCAATAGCGTGCTGTCCTGCCCCTTGGCAAGCATATTTTCAAAGGTTTCTATTATCGACATGGTCATAATCTTGATTCGTGCGATTAAGTATAGAAAACCAAAACTGAATTTTCAGTGGCAGAAACAGCAAAATCGGGCATTTTTACGCGTAATTTATCACATTCTAATGAATGGCTTAGCGTCGCCAGAAGGCCGGCGTCAACAGCACCAGCAGTGTGAAAATTTCCAGTCGTCCGAGTAGCATGGCAAAGCTTAGTATCCATTTTGCTGAACTATCAATGTCGGCATAGTTTGAACCGACCTGATTCAGGCCCGGACCAAGATTGTTGATGCTGGCTGCCGTGGCGGAAAATGCCGACACCTGATCGAGGCCGGTCAGCATCAGCAGTAACAGGATAATACTGAACATCGCGACATATGCCGAAAAGAATCCCCATACCGAGCTGATCACATGGCTGGGCAGGGGAATGCCACCGACCTTGGTAGTGATGATCGCATTGGGATGGATAACACGCATGATTTCTCGTGCACCCTGTTTCACCAGTAATAAAAAGCGAATTACTTTCATACCGCCACCGGTTGAACCGGCACAGGCGCCGATGAAGCTGGTGAATAACAGTAACACCGGCAGGAATCCCGGCCAGGTATGATATTCATGCGTGGTAAAACCGGTAGTCGTGCCTATCGAGACAGCCTGAAAAACACCATGCAATATGTTGTCACCCAGGTTATCAAATACACCCATATAGGTCAGATAGAGTGAAGCAATAAATGCCACGACAGCCAGTATCGTCACATAAACCTTGAACTCGCTGTCAAACCAGTAATGAATGACTGACCGTGAGCGCCATGCAATAAAATGCAACGCAAAATTTACACCGGCCAGAATCATAAAAACAATCGCAACGATTTTGACCGCGGGATTATCGATGTAATAACCCATTGACGCATCGTGCGTGGAAAAACCGCCGATCGCCACAGTCGCAAAGCTGTGACCGATGGCATCAAACACTTCCATACCGGCCAGCCAGTAGGCGACGGCACAGGCGATGGTCAGGCCAAGGTAGATGTACCACAAGGCCTTGGCGGTTTCGGTGATGCGCGGGGTAAGCTTGCTGTCCTTAATAGGGCCAGGTGTTTCCGCGCGATACAATTGCATACCACCAATACCAAGCATCGGCATGATCGCCACGGCAATCACGATGATACCGATGCCACCCAGCCACTGAAGTTGCTGCCGGTAATAAAGAATCGATTTGGGTAAAAAGTCGAGCCCACTAAGGATAGTGGCGCCGGTTGTGGTCAGGCCGGAAATGGATTCAAATACCGCGTCGGTAATCGAGATGGGCACCTGTTCGGATAAAATGAACGGAATAGATCCAAAAAAACCCAGTACCGTCCAGAACATGACGACCACCAGAAAACCGTCACGCATGCGCAATTCACGTTTGACATTTTTAACCGGCAACCACATGACGATGCCGGTGATGAGCGTGATGGCAAAGGCGTAAAAGAACGGTGTAAATGCGCCATCAGCATAAATGATGGAGACGATCATGGGTGGAATCTGTGTGGAACTGAACACCACCAGAAATAAACCAAGTATGCGTTGTATAAGAAAGTATTGCATCTAGATAAAGGTGAATCCGACCTGGAAGAGTTTTTCGACTTCCACGATATATTTCTTGTTGACCAGGAACAGGATGACATGGTCTTCCGGTTCGATGACCGTGTCATGGTGCGCGATAATCACTTCATCGTCCCGTACAATGGCACCAATGGTGGTACCCGGTGGCAGTTTCAGATCCTCGATTTTACGGCCAACGACTTTTGATGAGTTTTCATCTCCATGCGCGATCGCTTCAATTGCTTCGGCTGCACCGCGGCGTAGCGAATGGACCTTGACCACATCACCACGGCGCACATGTGCAAGCAGTCCACCGATCGTGGCCTGTTGAGGAGATATCGCGATGTCGATGTCACCACTTTGCACCAGGTCAACATAAGAGGCGCGGTTGATCAGCGTCATCACCTTGCGGGCACCCAGTCGTTTGGCGAGCATGGATGACAGGATGTTGGCTTCATCATCATTGGTGAGGGCGCAGTACACATCCGTGTTTTCGATGTTTTCTTCCAGCAGTAAATCCTGGTCTGCCACGTCACCATACAGGACAATGGTTTTTTCCAGTTCGGAAGACAGTTCCTGAGTGCGTGCCAGGTTGTGGTCGATGAGTTTTACCTGGTAGTTATTTTCCAGGGCCTGGGCAACCCGTTTACCGATGTTGCCGCCGCCGGCCACCATGATGCGCTTGTAGGGCTTATCCACACTGCGCAATTCGCTCATCACGGCACGAATATCTTTTTTGGCCGTAATAAAAAAGACTTCGTCATCCGCTTCAATGACGGTATGGCCTTCCGGAATAATGGCGCGGTTACGCCGATAGATAGCCGCAACCCGGGTATCGATGTTGGGCATATGCTCGCGCAGTCGACGCAGCTCATTGCCAACCAGTGGGCCACCGTAGTAGGCACGCACACCAACCAGTTGCACCTGTCCATCGGCAAAGTCCATCACCTGCAATGCCCCTGGCTGCTCGATTAACCGATGTATGCTTTCGGTAATTAACTGTTCCGGGCTGATCAGGACATCAATCGGTAACGCGTCCTGGGCAAACAGCTTGGGGTAGTTCAGGTATTCAAGTGACCGTACCCGCGCAATTTTGGTCGGGGTATGAAAAATGGTATAGGCCACCTGGCAGGCGACCATGTTGGTTTCATCGGAGTCGGTGACGGCAATCACCATATCGGCATCTTCTGCACCGGCCCGTAATAAAACGTCCGGATAAGAGGCTTCACCGGCGATGGTGCGTATGTCCAGATGGTCCTGCAGGTTGCGTAACAGGTTGGGATCGTGATCAACGAGCGTAATATCGTTGGCTTCGGACGTGAGATGTTCCGCCAGCGAACTGCCGACCTGGCCGGCACCAAGAATGATAATTTTCATGTGAGACTTATTATTATCATGTGACGATTTGAATTATAGCGTAACGATCGGCCGGATTGTAACAATCAGCAGAGCTTAATCCTTGTCATTGAGATTCTTGGGATCAATATCCAGCGCACGCAGTTTTCTGTACAAATGCGTGCGTTCCAGACCGACAATCTTGGCGACTTTACCAACACTACCACCTGCCTGTCGAAGCTGGTATTCCAGGTAAGCTTTTTCAAACTGTTCACGTGCTTCGCGCAGTGGCCGATCATAACCCAGTGGAATGCCGCCAGTTGACTGTAGTGGTTGGGTTCCAAGTGTTTGTTCAACCTCTTCGACAGAAATCTCTGTTCCGGCGCCCACGATCAGCAGGCGCTGAACAAGGTTACCGAGTTCGCGAATATTGCCGGGCCACTGGTAATTGCGCAACCGGTTTTGTGCCGCCAGTGAAAATTTCCGGTATGGCAACTTTTCCTTTTCGACATAAAGGTTCACGAAATAGTTGAGTAATTCAGGTACATCTTCCCGGTGTTCACGCAAGGGTGGAATATGTAGTGGAACAACATTTAACTGGTAATAAAGGTCCTTACGGAAGCGGCCTGTTTCGATCAGCTTTTCCAGTTCATAGTGACTGGCGGCAATGATACGCACGGATAACGGTACAGCCGTGTTGCCGCCGATGCGTTGAAATGAGCCTGTCTCCAGTGCTGAGGCGAGTTTGGCCTGGGTCTCCAGGTCCATGTCACCGATATCAGCAATGTACAGGGATCCACCATTGGCCTGCTCGAGCTGACCATAATGTATTCTACCTTTGTCTTCGTAACCAAATAAGTCACGCATCGCGTCATCCCGTGATACGGAACCGACACTGAATTTTATGAAGGGACGATCCCGTAACGGGCTCGACTGGTGTAAATAGTTTGCCACCACATTCAGGCCACTGCCGGGTTCACCGGACATCAGTACCAGGGTGTCGTGCTGGGCAATGCGCCTGACCTGTTCGCGTAACTGCTGCATGATAGGGCTGCGACCGACCGGTTCCAATGGTGAATGTGACTGGCGGCGAAGGCCCTGGTTTTCACGCTGCAGTTTGTCGGCTTCGAGGGCATGTTCGATCGTCAGTAGCAGCTTGGCCAGTGAGAGTGGTTTTTCGATAAAGTCATAGGCGCCGAGGCGGGTTGCTTCCACCGCTGTTTCAACCGTGCCATGGCCGGACATCATAATCACCGGCATGGGAAGACCACTGTGTTCTTCCGACCATTCCTTGAGTAGCGTTATACCATCAACGTCCGGCATCCAGATATCAAGCAGTACCAGATCCGGACGACGCTGACGTTGTGATTTTCTGGCGGCGTGACCGTCTTCCGCGGTACTGACTTCATAACCTTCATCTTCCAGAATTTCCTGCAGCAGATTGCGAATATCCGGTTCATCATCAACCACAAGAATATAAGGACTGGGGCGTGGTCCCTTGTTTTCCTGGCGATCGTTCAGAGACTGTTCGTTATTAAGCTGCATCCGAGTTACCGGTTGATTTGTGTGTAGCCTGCGCCAGTGTGTCCTGCAGATCCTTGTTCACCGGCAGGCGTATGACGATTCGGGCACCACCACCGTCGCGGTTTTCTGCCCATATCATACCACCATGTTCCTCGATAATTTTCTTCACGATGGCGAGACCTAACCCGCTGCCGCGTATCTTGGAGGTGACGTAGGGTTCAAATAACTGCCCCAGCATGTCTTCCGGTATGCCAGGACCGTTATCCTCCATGATCATTTCAACAAACTGACAGGCCTCTTTTTCCCTGCAGCGGGTCCTGATAGTCAAAATCTGTTTTTTCTGATCATGCATGGCTTCAAAGGCGTTTTTAATCAGGTTGTGCAGTAACTGGCGCATGCGGCCGTCGTCCGCTTCGATTTGTGGTGCGCTCGCATCGAGTGAGATATCAAAGCGG
This sequence comes from uncultured Gammaproteobacteria bacterium, assembly GCA_937967995.1. Taxonomy (GTDB): domain Bacteria; phylum Pseudomonadota; class Gammaproteobacteria; order UBA6429; family Thiohalophilaceae; genus CALBTB01. The sequence continues at coordinate 72,149 of CALBTB010000005.1, read as the reverse complement.
CAGCCACCCGGGTTATCGCGGTACAGGTCCAGCACTTCATTGATGATTTCGTTCAGATCCAGTTTCTCCAGTTCCAGTACCGGCATACGGGCATAATCCGAAAAAGCCTTCACCATTTCCTTGAGTGTCTCGACCTGCTGCACGATGGTATGCGTTGAGCGGTCCAGTAACTCCGCATCTTTTGCCGGCATCTTGTCCAGATACTTGTGCCGTAATCGTTCGGCCGATAGCTGAATAGGCGTCAGTGGATTTTTGATCTCGTGGGCCAGACGGCGCGCCACTTCACCCCAGGCTGCGTTGCGTTGTGCCTGTACCAGGTTGGTGATGTCATCAAAGACGATGATATAACCGCCGGGTTGATCCGTAGCATCACCGGACGGCAGGTTGCTGCCATGACATAACAGGACCTGACGTCCGGCGGTGTTAAAAAAGGTGGTTTCTTCCGTCCAGTCGGACTCGTTGTTGTCCAGGTGTGCGTGAATCATGTCGATGAATAACATGGTCTGTGGATGCGCATGGGAAAGTTTGTCGAGTGCTGAGCCTTCAAAATCGTCCAGTGCGATGCCCAGAATCTGGCTTGCGGCGGCATTGCTGGTATGCAGGCGTCGTTCTGTATCCAGCGTGATGACGCCGGATGACAGGTTGGTCAGGACGACTTCAAGATAGGCGTGCTGTTCCACAAGTTGCTGCTGGCTGCGTTTGGCCTCCTCGGTGGCCTTGGCAATTTTTCGGGTCATCTGGTTAAAGGAACGGACCAGGAAACCCAGCTCATCCTTGCCGGGCAATGGCAGACGGGTATCGTAGTCACCGGCAGCAACAGCCTGGGTACCATCAACCAGATCGCTGATAGGTTGCACCAGACGCCGGGCAAAAAAGAACGCGACCCAGATCGCCATCAGCAGTGAAAGCAGCAGCACCAGTGACAGGGTAAAAATAAATGAGTTCTTCAATGGTTCGCGCAGATAAATCAGTTCACGATAGGTGGTAAATGAATCTTTTACGCTGTTGGCCAGCTGATTGATGTGCTCCGGTACACTGAATATACCCTGCAGTATGCGCGCCTCACCGACCGGATCCGCGCTGGGTACCGGCACTGCCACTCGCACCACGTACATTTCACTCTCCGCCAGGGTTTCGAGTTGAACATAATTGTTATGGTCACGCAGGTGAATACGAATATTTTCTTCAAAGGCGGAAGGCACCAATTTGTTGGATTCAGCACTGCTGGCCGCCAGTATCTGGCCGTCATTACCAAACAGTGTCAGCTCCATGGCGCCTAGCGACAGGCGCAGGTCATTAATGCTCAATGGTGTCAGCTCATCGGGTACCAGGCTGAGTTCACTGGATGTATCCTGGGTCTGGCGCAATAAAACCCGCATGCGTAACCCGAGTGATGACTTACTCAGTTCCAGGGCGTCATTCAGCGCGCTTTCCACCCGCACATCGAACCAGCTATCGATACCGCGCTTGAGAAAATCGAGCGAAAAGTAAAACACGATACTTACCGGCACAAAGGCCAGCACCGCGAACAGGATCACCAGCCTGGCGGTGAGTCGTGCCCCCGTCACCTTGCGTCGCAGCGCTGTAATCAGGCTGTACAGGTTTTTGATAATCAATCCGACCAGCAAGATGACCGCCAGGCCATTGATGACCAGCAGGGTGATATACATTTTGCCGAGGCTGGTTGAGCTGTGCATGGCATCACTGAGCATGGCCAGTGAGGCAAGCAGTAGCACAAACAGCGCGGCTATCGGCTTAGCGCCGGAGAACAGTTTTTTTATGGCTGTAAAGGCCATGTGTACCACTCACTTTCCAGTCGCCATTGAGAGGAAATATAGGCCATTGGCCGCATGGGTGCCGGTAAGGCTTCCAGATCCAGATAGGTGTGCAACTGGACGCGGTAGCGTCCTTTGTCTTCTGCCAGCTTGGCGTCGAGAATGGGCAGGCTCTGTATATCGCCCAGTGCACTGACTGCACTATCCAGACTGTTATAGTTTTCCTGGGCCCCGCTGTTGAGGTTGTTAATGATGTATTTTTCCGTCAGGGCGTGATACAGCAAAAGGTAACCCTGTTTGAGTTCCGCAATGGTTTTATTAAGCCACCAGCGACGTTCCTTTTTAACCTCGATATCGACCAGCACAATCAATGGTACGCCATTTTGTAATGCATCCAGTGCCTGGTCTGAAAAGGTGTAATCAATGCGTGCATCCAGAACGTAAACCCGATCCACCAGGCGGGTTTCGACTGAACGAATCGTGAAAGCTTCGGCAAGCGCGGTACCCGTCGACAAACATAACAACACTACCAGCCAGTAGCGCAGGTAGACCCGGCAGTATTTAGTCACACTTATATATAGTCGCATAATAAAACCCGTCCATGTCATCCTGGCCGGGCAGGATCTGGCGCCCGACCGGACAGGCGTGACCCCAGTCAGCATTAATGGGTTCATACCGGGCATCACGATATTCAGCGACAAATTGCTGTATTTGTTGGACATTTTCTTCTGCCAGCACGGAACAGGTTGCATATAACAGCATACCCCCCGATTTGAGCAGAGGCCAGAGAGAAGCCAGAATTTGTGACTGGGTTTTTACCAGGCGCGGAATGTCTTCAGCGCGGCGCAGTAATTTAATATCCGGGTGGCGCCGAATCACGCCGCTGGCACTGCAGGGGGCATCCAGCAGGATGCGGTCAAAAGGCTGCTTGTCCCACCATGTTGCTGGTTGTCTGGCATCACCGGTAATCACTGTTGCGGTATGTCCCAGTCGAGTCAGGTTTTGCTGCACGCGCTGCAGTCGGCTGGTCGATTCATCCAGTGCCACCAAGTCAGATTGGGGTGCCAGCTCAAGCAGATGGGACGTTTTACCGCCCGGTGCGGCACAGGCATCGAGAATTCGCTCACCGTCACCTGGTTTTAGTAACGTAGCGGCCAACTGTGCCGCTTCATCCTGCACACTGAACCAGCCTTCATCATAACCGGGCAACTGTGTGACATCGGTGGCGTTCGTAATGGTAATGCCATCGGGTGAATACGTTGTGAGTTGTGCATCGATGGCCTGCGTCGTCAGTGTTTGCAGGTAGCTTTCGCGCGTTACACGTTGACGGTTTATGCGCAGGGTCAGCGGACCGGCCTGATTATTTGCATTGAATATGGCGTCTGCCTGTTGTGGATAATGCTTTTCAATGGCCCTGATGAACCAGCCCGGGTGCGCATAACGGGCGATCTTGTCCTGCGCCATGATGTTTTCCAACAAATCATCTTCACGCAGCACCTTACGCAAAATGGCATTACACAGGCCTTTTGCCCATCCTTTATTCAGTGCCACGATGGCATTGACGTTTTCTGATACACAGGCATGTGATGGCGTTTGCATGTACAGGCATTCATGCAAAGCGCAAATCAGTACTGTTTCGACCAGGGCTTCTTTCTTTTTGATGGGTTTGTCGAGTAACTGGTTTAACAAAGCTTTGAGTCGATAATAAAACCGCAGGCTGCCAAAACAGGCGGCCTTGATAAAGGCATGCTGGTCAGATGTGACGGTTTTAAGATGCTGCGCAAAGGCGTCATCCAGACTGTGATGGTGAAACGCCACTTCGTGGACGATGTTGGCAATGCAGCCACGTGGATTTGTCATGACGATTATTCGGGTATCTCAGAATTTAGATCACTTCCGATTTCAAACAACTGCGGATGACCATTGTAAATATCGACAATTGACATGGCGCGCGCACCGGGTAACTGTGCCTGAGTGATACAAAGCTGATCTTCCCCACAGGCAACCCACAAACCTTCCTTGTTGTAACGCACGATTTCACCGGCCTTAGCCTGCGTTGCCTGCCGAATCATTTCGGCGCGATGAATACGTATCACTTTGTCGTTATAACGCGTTTGTGCGACAGGCCAGGGATAAAAGGCACGTATCTGGCGGTGAATCTGTTCCGCGCTGTCTTGCCAGTTTATCGAGGCTTCCTGTTTACTGATCTTTTTAGCATACGTCGCCAGTTGCTCATCCTGTTTTTCAGGTTGCTGGCGATCCTGTTCCAGCAACAATAAGGCTTCCTGAATGGCCTGTGCACCGAGATCAGCCAGTCGATCATGCAGGCTCGCGGCAGTATCCTCCTGCATAATCGGCGTTTCGCGTTTTAATAGAATGTCACCTGTATCCAGTCCGGCATCCATTTGCATGATGGTGATGCCGGTGGCGCTATCACCGGCCAGGATCGCGCGCTGTATCGGTGCCGCGCCACGCCAGCGTGGCAACAATGAGGCATGGATATTCAGGCAACCCCGGCGGGGTGTATTCAGGACGGGTACCGGCAGTATCAGGCCATAAGCGGCCACCACCATCACATCTGCCTGGTAGGCTGACAGGGTGTCCCGATCAGTCTGGTTTTTAAAATTGAGTGGCTGTTCGACGGTAATGCCGTGTTCCAGTGCCAGTTGCTTGACCGGGCTGGCTGCCAGCTTGCGTCCGCGTCCGGCAGGGCGATCCGGCTGCGTGTAAACGGCCACGATGTCATGCTGGGAGTCGATCAGTGCGGCAAGGGCGACAGCGGCAAATTCCGGGGTACCGGCAAATACGATTTTCACCAGTCTACAGTGCCACGGCCTGTTTTTGCTGTTTGACCAGCTTCTTCTTGATGCGTGTGCGCTTTAGTTCAGAGATGTAATCAACAAACAGCTTGCCTTGCAGGTGATCCATTTCATGCTGAATACAGACGGCCAGCAGGCCATCGGTTTCCAGTTCAAAAGGCTTACCTTCCCGATCCAGTGCACGGACCTTGATGTGCTGGGAACGCTCGACCGTCTCGAAAAATCCCGGTACTGACAGGCAGCCTTCATCGTAGGTCTGCACACCGTCCCGCTCGATAATTTCCGGGTTGATCAGGCACAGCGGCTGGCTTTTGTCTTCCGAGATGTCAATCGTGATCACGCGCAGGTGGACATCCACCTGGGTGGCGGCCAAGCCAATTCCCGGGGCGTCGTACATGGTCTCGAACATGTCGTCGACCAGCTTGCGAACTTCATCACTTACCGCGTCGACGGGTTGTGCGATGGTGCGCAGACGCTCATCAGGAAAATGTAATATTTTCAGTAATGCCATGGGATTTCGTGCGTTATTTATAGTACATTTGTAGAAAAAGCTGCTAACATTATGATACTACAGGATAACGTCTGCCTCCGGGTATACGTCCTATGATTAAAATATAGATGAATCAAGCCCAGTTTGAGGGTGCACCATGATAACCAATAAGCTCGCAAGAATACATCTGTCCACCGTGTTTGCCTTACTGGTCTTTGGCCTGACTGCCTGTGCGACCAAGACGGCCCCACCCCCGGAGCCAACTGTTACCTCGCCACCACCGGATGAGGTCATTCGTCAGGAAGAAATCGTGAATTTAGAGCCTCAGCCCGCGACGCCGGAGCCCTCGGTTCCCGTGGCACAGCCGATCCGTGAAGGGGTACCGGATCGCTACGTGGTTAAAAAAGGCGACACCCTGTGGGACATCTCCAACCATTTTCTCAACGATCCCTGGTTGTGGCCGGAGGTATGGCACATCAACCCGGCGATTCGAAACCCTCACCTGATTTATCCGGGTGATGTAATTGCCCTGACCTGGGTGGATGGTAAACCGGTCCTGACCCTGGAGGGTGCCGAAGCGGTACCACCTCCGCCACCGCGCCCGGACCTGAAAGTCGTCAAGCTGTCACCGTCCGCCAAGGAAACCAAGTTGCAGCGCGCCATTGATACGATTCCGAAAAGCGCCATCGCGCCGTTCCTGAACCGGCCATTTGTTCTGGATCCGAAGGATCTGGAGAATGCGCCATATATCGCCTCCAACTATGGTGACAACATAATCAGCGGCAAAGGATCACGCATCTATGCACGGCGTCTGGTTGATGCGGATGTCATCAATTTTAATATTATTCGGTTAGGTCAGAAGTACATCGACCCGGATACCAATGAGGTGCTGGGTCATGAGGCCATCAATCTGGGTAAGGCGCGCCTGATTCGCCTGGGGGATCCTGCCACGCTGGACGTGACCGAATCCTATAAGGAAATTCTCGATGGTGATTACCTGATTCCTGAAGAAGCAGAGCAACTGGATCTGAAATTTTTTCCACGGGCACCGGATCGCAACGTGGCGGGACGTATTATTTCCGTTGCAGATGGTGTGGCAAAGGTCGGTCAATACCATGTCGTGGTGATTAACAAGGGTGCCCAGGACGGCCTGGAACCGGGCCATGTACTGGAAATACACCAGCAGGGTAAGATTGTTCGCCAGCCGTTTACACGCACGCGTATTCAGTTACCCGAGGAACGGGCAGGCCTGTTGATGATATTCAAGTCCAAACAGGACCTGAGTTTTGGCCTGGTCATGGAGGCCTTTACGGATCTGAAAGTCTACGATTACGTCTATAGTCCCTGATTCGCGTTCGACATAGCACGTTTCAGAAATTTCCTACAACAGGATCAGACAAGCCCCGACAGTCAGTGACGTCGGGGTTAGTTTATTCTGCGACTAACAAATTCAGTGTTCTGATGGAACAGAACCGTATGCAGGAGACAGGGATATGTCGAATCATCAACGTTATCTTATTGCCTTAAATCTGGCCAACGCAGTTATTGGCGCGCGTCGCGCCCACCAGCTCATACAACATTTCGGTAGTGCTGAAGCGGTTTATCGTGCCGGGCAATCCGCCTGGCAAGCATTTGGTTTAACCGAGTTAGCAAAGTCAGTATTGGCGAATCCGGACTGGACGGGCGTTGATCATGCACAGGCCTGGGCGGATCAGCCAGGACAGCATTTGATTTTTTACGATGCGCCGGATTACCCACCATGGTTAGCTCAGATCAGTGATCCGCCAGTTCTGCTGTATGTACAGGGTGATAAGTCATTCTTGCAGCGCCAGCAACTGGCCATCGTGGGAAGTCGTCACGCCACGCCTGCCGGGTCAGAAACCACGTTTCAGTTAGCTGCATCGCTGGCACGTACCGGGTTTGTTGTGGTCAGTGGACTGGCGCTGGGAATCGATGCCGCCGCACACCGCGGTGCCCTTTCGCAAACCGGTGCGACGGTGGCGGTAACAGGCACAGGTCTGGACAGGGTGTATCCGGCACGTCATCAGGATCTGGCCGATCAAATTATTGCGTCAGGTTGCATGGTGAGCGAATTTCCCCTGGGTACTCGAGCACTTGGACGGCATTTTCCGCTCAGAAATCGCATTATCAGTGGCCTCTCACGTGGTGTCATCGTGGTGGAAGCGGCGCTGAAAAGCGGTTCCCTGATTACCGCACGACAGGCCTTAGAACAGGGTCGGGAAGTGTTTGCCGTGCCCGGGTCGATACACAATACCACCAGCCGGGGCTGTCACTGGTTATTACGGCAGGGCGCAAAACTCGTTGAAAATATTGAAGATATCCTCGAAGAACTGGATTATTCCACGCAGCAGAAACCCGATATGGAAGCAGGCCCATCCGGCTCTGATCCCATCTCGTTACCGGCGGGGGACTATCAACGTGTCCTGGATGCCGTCGATTACACACCCACCAGCATTGATACCATCGTGAATCGTAGTGGATTGACGCCGGACGCGGTTTGCTCCATGCTCTTGGTATTGGAACTATATAATGTTGTACGCCTCTCAGATGGTGGGCGATATAGTCGAAGTACAGGAACATCAGCTCCGGATTTCGGCGTAAGTGAGAGTAGAGTAGTATAGAGAGTGTGTGTGGGTCTGACAGCCTGCGGGGAGAATTTATGAAAGAAAATATTCTCGATGTGTTGATGTACCTGTTTGAGAATTACATGAATGACGAGATTGAAGCAGACCGGGATGAGGAATCGCTGCGTAGCGAATTACAGCAGGCCGGATTTCATCAACGTCAGATCAGCAAGGCTTTTGAGTGGCTCGAAGGTCTGAGTAATCTTCAGGATCAGGCCATACATCCCTCACAACACGCTGCTTCAATACGGGTTTATACGGAAAAAGAAACCGAACGGCTCGATACGGAAGGCCGCGGCTTTCTCCAGTTTCTGGAAAATGTCGGCGTGCTGGATCATCATACCCGGGAAATGGTCGTGGATCGCATCATGGCCCTGGATGAAAACGAAGTGGACATGGAGCAGCTAAAATGGGTTGTGCTCATGGTATTGTTTAATCAGCCGGGCCGGGAAGAAGCCTACGCCTGGATGGAAGATCTGGTTTTTGATGAAAATGCCGGAAACTTGCACTAACATATTTTGACACTGGTTCAATACAATGCCCGCTAATGCGGGCATTGGCATTTTAGGATTATCGTAGTTTCAGGACGTATAGTATGGCAAAAAGTCTGGTTATCGTTGAGTCGCCGGCCAAGGCGAAGACCATTAAAAAGTATCTTGGTAAAGGATTTGAAGTGTTGGCTTCATATGGCCACGTGCGCGATTTATTACCCAAGGAAGGCGCAGTGGATCCAGCCAATGACTTCTCCATGAAGTACCAGCTGATTGAAAAAAACGAAAAACATGTTGATGCGATTATTAAGGCACTGAAAAAGGCCGATGCCCTGTATCTGGCGACTGACCCGGACCGTGAAGGTGAAGCGATATCATGGCACCTGTATGAAATTCTCAAGGCAAAAGGTGTCCTGGATGACAAAAAGGTCGGCCGTGTTTCTTTCAATGAAATTACCAAGCGATCCGTACAGGATGCCATTGACCATCCACGTGAACTGTCCACCGCCCTGATTGATGCACAACTGGCGCGACGCGCACTGGATTACCTGGTGGGCTTTAATCTCTCCCCTTTGTTGTGGAAAAAAATTCGCCGCGGTTTGTCAGCCGGTCGTGTTCAGAGCCCGGCATTGCGACTGATCGTAGAGCGGGAACTTGAGATTGAGAAATTCAAGCCAAAGGAATACTGGAGCATCGAAGCGGATGTTGAGTCTGATGGTTCATCTTTCGGTTCCAAGCTGATTCATTACGATGGTAAAAAACTCAGCCAGTTCACCATCAATAACGAGAAAAAAGCCAGACAGGCTGAAAGTGATATCATCAAGGCGGCCAGCGGTGAGTTGCTGATCACCAAGGTCGACAAGAAAAAGCGTAAACGCAATCCTGCCGCTCCATTCACCACATCCACCATGCAACAGGAAGCGGCCCGTAAACTTGGGTTCACGGCCAGAAAGACCATGAGTATTGCGCAGCAGTTGTATGAAGGTATTGATATTGGTGGCGATACGGTCGGTTTGATCACTTATATGCGTACCGATTCGGTGAACCTGGCTGATGAAGCGCTGAATGAAATCCGTGAATACATTAGTGAACGGTTTGGTGAAAAAAATGTTCCCAAGGAACCTCGTACCTACAAAACCAAATCCAAGAATGCACAGGAAGCCCACGAAGCCATTCGTCCTACCTCGGTGTTACATGAGCCGGATGCCATTAAAAAGCACCTCAGTAAGGATCAGTTTCGCCTCTATGACCTGATATGGAAACGCACGGTCGCCTGCCAGATGGTTCATGCCACGCTCGATACGGTTTCGGTGAACCTGAATGCCGGTGACAAGCATATTTTTCGGGCCAATGGTTCGACACTGGTGGATCCGGGCTTTATGGCGGTGTACCAGGAAGGTTCCGATGATGCCAAGCCTGATGATGATGAAAAAATGTTGCCACCGCTTGAGGAAGGCAAGAAAGTCAAATTGCTTAAAGTAAAACCCGAGCAGCATTTTACCGAGCCACCACCTCGTTACACGGAAGCTTCCCTGGTCAAGTCGCTGGAAGAACATGGCATCGGCCGGCCTTCCACTTATGCATCCATCATTTCGACGTTACAACAACGTGAATATGTGGAGATGGACAAGAAACGGTTTATTCCCACGGATGTGGGCAGAATTGTTAACAAGTTTCTGACCGAGCATTTCACCAATTATGTTGATTATGATTTTACGGCGCGTATGGAAGATGATCTGGACGCCATTTCACGTGGTGAACAGGACTGGGTGCCGGTCATGCGTAATTTCTGGAAGCCGTTCAAGGACCTGGTCGATGACAAGGAAAAGAATGTCGACCGCAAGGACGTCACACATGAAGCCATCGATGAAAAATGTCCGGAGTGCGGAGGCGACCTGGCCATTCGACTGGGCCGGCGCGGGCGGTTTATCGGTTGTAATAATTATCCGGAATGCAGCTATACACGTAACGTCAATGAAGATGACGACAAGGATCAGGAAGCAGTTGCCGGTCGTAAATGTCCGGAATGTAAATCGGATTTATTAATTCGCCATGGCAAGTACGGCAAGTTTATCGGTTGCAGCGGATATCCGGACTGTAAATATATCGAGCCACTCGAAAAGCCGGAAGATACCGGCGTGAAATGCCCGGAGTGCAAGAAAGGCAGTATGCTGAAACGCAAGTCCCGGCGCGGCAAGATCTTTTATTCCTGTGAGCATTATCCTGAGTGTAAATATGCCGTATGGAACGAGCCGCTCAAGGAAGCCTGTCCTCAATGTTCGTGGCCCATGCTGACCAAAAAAGTGACCAAGCGTCGCGGCGCGGAAAAAGTCTGTCCACAGCAGGATTGTGATTACATCGCGCCCATGGAGGATGACGAGGATCAGGCTGAACAGGCGTCTGGTTAAGTCATGCCGACGGCAGCCCGCTTACGACTGCTGGATCACTTCAAGTGCCTGGCAGAAAAATGCCCGGACGACTGTTGCCACAGCTGGAATGCCTATGTCGACAAGGAAACCCTGGCCAAATGGCAGGGAATCAAACGTCAGACTCGCCGTGATTTACTGTTAAGCACTGTCCAGCCATCCGCACAGGAGTCTGGCGACATGGTGCTGATGCGCAAGGAGAATGGATACTGCGTACATTTCGACGAAGATGGGCTATGTGAAATTCAACGCCGGTTTTCGCACGACTATCTTCCCCTCAACTGCCAGCTCTATCCGCGCGAGACCATGCACAAAAACACGATAAGCTTTCAGACGGCGCATTTGTCGTGTCCCGGTATCATTCAGCTGCTTCAGGAAAGCGACCTGGACAACCTGATTGAAGGGGAGTCCGCGCTTTATCAGCCAAAGAACCTGGATATTATCAGCCAGCTGTCCTGTGCGATTCATAAATACATGCAAAATATTTTTGCGGTGAAAGATATCTACCTGGGCCTGAAGATCTATGCACTGTCAAATGTATTGTCGGAAATTATGCAACTGGCCCTTGAAGACACGCTCACCAGCGATCTGCTAAATCGTAAATATCATGTCTCACCGGATAACCTGGCCGAACAGTGGATTGCCTGGCAGCAAAATTCGCATACTGAAGAGTTTGATCGGTGCAAGGAACAGATTCGGGCATTTCTGCAAAAGATTAATACCGGCCTGCTTGCCAAGTATAAAGATACGTTTGAAACGAAGTTAAATATCAGTATTCCAAGTTTTAGTCTGACGCGATTTTTTAAATGGCGCGCCGCCGTGGATATCAGCCAGTATGAACCCATGTTTGAAAAATATATTCGGGTTAAATTTCTGAATAACGGGTTTCCGTGGAGCCCGCTACAGAATAATCACGCCGCGACATTTCTGGAATGTGTCATCGCGCTGATAATTTGCCACCAGATTCTGATCGCCTGTCATGAAGAAGGTATCGAGGTCGATGAGAGCATGCTGGCCAAAATCATCTACACAGTGGAAAAAGTCAACGGCCATAGTTACGATAACATTAAACTGATCGGGCAGAAGCCGGAATTATTGAATCTGAATCAGTATAATCTTGTTTTTACATTACTCGTTTAGAATTACAGCATGAAATCATCTGTTCAGGATGCCGTGACAGCCCTGCAGCGTGGTGAGGTAATCGCCTATCCCACGGAGGCGGTGTTCGGTCTGGGTTGTGATCCGGATAATCCGGACGCGATTAATCGGGTTCTGGAAATAAAACAGCGGCCTCCTGACAAGGGACTGATTATCGTGGCTGCGGAAGTGGCGCAGCTAAAACCATATATTGCTGACCTGGATGCGAGTATCATGCAGCGCGCCGTTGCAACATGGCCCGGCCCGGTGACCTGGCTGATACCTGTAGCAAAAAACATTCAGCCTTTGCTCAGAGGCAACCATACGACAATTGCAGTCAGGGTCAGTGCGCACCCGGTCGTCAGGGAGCTGTGTAATGTTTATGGTAAACCCGTGGTCTCAACCAGCGCCAACCTGTCCGGTCAGCCGCCGACGCGAAGTGTAGAAGAAGTCATGCAACAGCTGGGTGAACATTTGTCCGTGGTTGTTGCCGGTGAAGTAGACATGAATGCCAATGTTAGTGAGATACGGGATTTATTGACGAATAACGTAATACGAGGTCATTAATGACAATGGATATCGATGCAGTAAAAGCCTATTTGATGCGCTTACAGGACACCATTTGTCATGAGCTGGCTGACGAGGATGGGGATAAGGCGTTTCAGGAAGATAGCTGGGATCGTCCGGGTGGCGGTGGTGGTCGCTCACGGGTCATGGAGAACGGCAAGGTATTTGAAAAGGCCGGTATCAACTTTTCGCATGTGTTTGGTGACGGTTTACCCGCATCGGCTACGGCACATCGACCGGAACTGGCGGGGCGCTCTTTTCAGGCACTGGGTGTGTCACTGGTGATACATCCGCACAATCCGTATGTGCCGACCTCGCATGCCAATGTACGTTTCTTTGTCGCGGAGAAAGCCGGTGCCGATCCGGTTTGGTGGTTTGGCGGTGGTTTTGACATGACCCCCTATTACGGGTTCGATGAGGACTGCATACACTGGCACCAGACCGCCAAAGACGCCTGTGATCCGTTTGGCGAGGATGTTTATGCACGCTACAAGAAATGGTGTGATGAATATTTTTATCTTAAACACCGTGATGAACCGCGCGGAATCGGCGGCCTGTTTTTTGACGATCTGAATGAATGGGGATTTGATAGCTCTTTTTCATTTATGCAGAGTGTCGGTGATCATTATCTTAAAGCGTACCGGCCAATCGTGAACCGACGCAAGCAAACGGAATATGGTGAACGCGAACGGGCATTTCAGTTATACCGGCGCGGTCGCTATGTCGAATTTAACCTGGTTTACGATCGGGGTACGATTTTTGGGTTGCAGACAGGCGGCCGTACGGAATCGATTCTTATGTCATTGCCACCATTGGTGACCTGGCGGTATAACTGGCAACCGGAAGCAGGAACCGATGAGGCCAGGCTATATAAAAATTACCTGGTAAAAAGAGACTGGATCAAAAAATAAAAAGACAGGGGCAATTTACCCCTGTCTTTTCTTATCTGGATTAACCTTCCGGCGCAACAACCGGTTCGATAACGATTTCAACACGGCGATTCAAGGCACGGCCGGTTTCATTGTTGTTGCTGGCGCGTGGTTTGTTTTCGCCCATGCCCACGACAGCCAGACGTTGCTGAATCACACCGCGTTGCAGCATCGCGTTGGCTACGCTGTTGGCGCGGCGTTCAGACAATGACTGGTTATAAGATGCTGAACCGGTACTATCAGTGTGGCCGACCATGGTCAGGTGCGTCTTACCGTATTTGTTAACGATGCCGGCAATTTTATCGAGTGTGCTGTTAAATCCGCTTTTGATTTCGGTTGAATTGACATCAAAGGCGGTTTGCGCCGTCATGGTTACCATCAGCACATCCTGTGGCAGTTTTTCGATGCTGATATCACCGCGGGAAATTTCTTGCTGAAGTTGTTTCTCAAAATCCTTTTTCTGGCTGTCCATATAGGCACCGACTGCACCACCTGCGATACCACCGACAACACCATAAAGAACCGCTTTCTTCTTTTTGTCCTTGGTGGTCAGGCCAGCCAGTACGCCGATTGTGGCACCAATCAATACGCCTTTTTCTGTATCCGTCCATGAGCGCTTGTTGCCGTACTCGTCGGTCGCGGCACAGGACGCTAATGTCATACAGACGGCAACACACATTGCGATTTGTCTGATTTTTGTTTGCATGAGATGAGACCCCTGAAATTAGTTTCGTCCATTATTATGGTACAGGTTGAACGGGAGCTGAACCGTGATCAGGTCAAAGTTGGATTTAATTTGACGATATTTGACGATCGGTATTAGCGCCGTCCAATGGCATTATCAAGATTGTGCTTTTGCTTTGGGTTTATGAGACCGATGTCGCTTTTGTGGTTTACCGTGATGTTTTTTGTGACGGTTATTACGAGGGTTGTCATAGATGGGCGGCTTCGGATTGAGTAAAAGATCTTCACTTATCGTGCTGACCGGAATTTTATGTCCGATATAGTCCTCGATTTCAGGCAACGAGAAGACATATTCATCACAGGCGAAACTGATCGCATCACCTGTTGAGCCGGCGCGAGCGGTACGGCCAATCCGGTGTACATAATCTTCAGCATCCTGTGGCAGATCAAAATTAATGACATGACTGACATCGGGAATATGCAGGCCGCGTGCGGCAACATCAGTGGCCACCATGATATCCAGCTCACCGGCAGCAAACTCCTTGAGCAGGCGCATGCGTTTTTTCTGTGGTACGTCACCGGACAAAACAGCCGCGTTCAGGTCATTACCTTTCAGGTAGGCCGTAATGGTTTCGGTGGTGCGTTTGGTATTGGCAAAAATCACCACACGATGTGGATCGTGGTGCTTGAGTAAACCGAGCAACAGGGGAATTTTCTCTTCTTTGGAAGGATAAAAGACTTTCTCCTCGACCAGCTCGGCGGTGATTTGCTCCGGTTCAATCGAGACATGTTGCGGATTATTCATGTGCTCGTATGCCAGTTCCTGCACACGCAGTGACAGGGTGGCGGAGAACAGCATACTCAGTCGCTGCTGCGGTTCCGGCATGCGCCTTAACAGGTAGCGAATATCCTTGATGAAGCCAAGATCGAACATGCGATCTGCCTCGTCGAGTACCACGACCTGTATGGCCTTGAGGTTATAAATTTTCTGTTTGTAGTAATCGATGAGGCGCCCGGGCGTGCCAATCAAAACATCTACCCCCGCTTCCAGATCACGGCGTTGCTGGTCGTAACCGGCACCACCAAACACCAGGCCAAGTTTGAACTGATTGTGTCGATTAAGCAGGGTGGCATCCTTGTGAATCTGGATCGCCAGTTCACGGGTCGGTGCCACAATCAGGGCACGTGGCTGATGCGGTTTGCGCTTTTCGCTGGCTGGATTGCTCAAAAGATGGGCAAAACAAGCGATTAGAAAAGCTGCGGTTTTGCCGGTACCGGTTTGAGCCTGACCTGCCACATCCCGTTTTTCGAGGCTGATAGGCAGTGTTTCAGCCTGGATCGGCGTACATTGTAAAAATCCAGCCTCTTCAATGCTTTGCAGCAACTCTTTGGGAATATTGAGATCGCGAAAGTGAATATTTGTTAAATGGTCTTGTTGCATAATGGGAAGCATACCAGACTTGTGGGTGAACAGTGGGGTTGAAATGGCGCGCAAGTTAGGCTGAAATGGCAGTTATATCTTGGACGGTGCGGGTCACCGACCAACTGTTGGATTATAATGCGCTGACTCACAGAATAGTCAGCTAACAGGAGAATAAACTTGAGCGACCAAATCGTTTACGTCACTGACGATAGTTTTGACCAGGAAGTACTGCAGGCTGAAGGCCCGGTGTTAGTGGATTATTGGGCTGACTGGTGTGGCCCCTGCAAAATGATTGCCCCGATTCTGGATGAAATCGCCGGCGAGTATAACGGTAAGCTCAAGGTCGCCAAGCTTAATATCGACGAGAATCCTGTGACGCCACCCAAGTTTGGTATTCGGGGTATCCCGACACTCATGATATTTAAGGGCGGTAACGTCGAAGCGACCAAAGTTGGCGCAGTTTCCAAGTCCCAGTTAACAGCCTTTATCGATAGTAATCTGTAAAGTGCTAACCCGGTCCGCAAATGCCCCCTGCGCGGGGCTGGACGGATTCGGGGTTTGGTGTTAAGTTTATACGAGGTTTAAGTCATACCGACTCCAGAACTTACGTCGTATCCCAGACAGAAAACCTTCCGGTAGATTCAAAACCAAGAACCAGAATAGTAATAAATACGTAACGCGATCATAGTGTTGCGCTTAATTTCCCGAATACATCCCATAATGATGACAGCAAAGAAAGGCCTATGAATCTCTCAGAGTTAAAAGTCACGCCAGTGGCAAAGTTAATCGATATTTCCACGTCCATGGGTATCGAAGGCATGTCCCGTGCCCGCAAGCAGGACATTATTTTTTCCATTCTCAAGGCACACGCCAAAAGCGGTGAAGACATTTACGGCGACGGTGTGCTGGAAATCCTGCAGGACGGTTTCGGTTTTCTGCGTTCCGCCAACAGCTCCTACCTGGCAGGACCGGATGACATTTACGTCTCGCCATCCCAGATTCGTCGTTTCAATCTGCGTACCGGTGACACGGTCTCCGGGAAGATTCGGCCGCCCAAGGATTCCGAGCGTTACTTTGCTCTGCTCAAGGTCGGCGAAATCAATCATGAGCCGCCTGAAAACGCCAAGAGCAAGGTGCTGTTTGAAAACCTGACACCGTTGCATCCGAATGAACGCCTGCATCTGGAAATGGGTAACGGCAGTACCGAGGACATGACCGCGCGTGTTATCGATATGGTTGCGCCCATTGGTAAAGGGCAGCGCGGTCTGATTGTGTCACCGCCGAAAGCCGGTAAAACCATGATGCTGCAGAACATTGCCCAATCCATTACCAATCGTAATCCGGAGTGTTACCTGATTGTGCTGCTGATTGACGAACGTCCTGAGGAAGTCACCGAGATGGAACGCTCAGTTCGCGGTGAAGTCGTCTCGTCCACATTTGATGAGCCAGCCAGTCGCCACGTGCAGGTCGCCGAAATGGTGATCGAAAAGGCCAAGCGCCTGGTCGAGCACAAAAAGGACGTGGTTATCCTGCTGGATTCCATTACCCGCCTGGCCCGTGCTTACAACACGGTGATTCCGTCCTCCGGTAAGGTGCTGACCGGTGGTGTGGATGCCAACGCCCTGCACCGTCCGAAACGTTTCTTTGGTGCGGCACGTAACATCGAGGAAGGCGGTTCGTTGACCATTCTGGCGACGGCATTGATTGATACCGGCTCCCGCATGGATGACGTCATTTACGAGGAATTCAAAGGCACCGGTAACATGGAGATCCATCTGGACCGCCGCATTGCCGAAAAGCGCATTTACCCGGCCATCAATATCAACCGCTCCGGCACCCGCCGCGAAGAGTTGCTGACCACCCCCGATGAGTTACAGAAGATGTGGATCATTCGCAAAGTGGTGCATGACATGGATGAGCTGGCCGCAATGGAATTTCTGTCCGACAAGATGCGTGCTACCAAGACCAATAACGAGTTTTTCGATTCCATGCGCCGTTAGGGCGGTTTTGACAGGAACTGTGGGGCAGTTCGGAAATTGACAATTTGTCACGCTTTAACAGCGTTTCCGTGCTTCCTGTAAAAATTCGTTTTTTATCAACAATAACAGTTACTTATGGGCACTATTTTGAGTGCCCTGTTTAGCCCTTATTATTTGTGTATTTTTTGACATTCCCCTACAAAAACGCGAAGATCTTAATATCAGGGTGCGACCTAACCCAACACGGTCCCAACAAGAGGACCATCATCCGCATCCTGGACTGAGGGCCTGTCATCCGCAAGGACGCCCGCCACATTGATGTGTCGCCAGTGGTGTACGGGTAGCTGACAATGAACACAATGGGGAGCGAAGCATGAGTGAAACAGCTCAGGCCAAGTACCGGGATTTTGACGTGTGGATGAAACTGGCGCGCAATAATCCCGAGCAATTTGAAGAATTGCGTCATGAAGCCATCGAGGATTTTATTGCCTCGGTGCCGGAAGAACGCAAGATCCACTTACGCCGCCTGCAATGGCGTATTGATCGCGTTCGTGA
Organism: uncultured Gammaproteobacteria bacterium; assembly: GCA_937967995.1. Lineage (GTDB taxonomy): Bacteria > Pseudomonadota > Gammaproteobacteria > UBA6429 > Thiohalophilaceae > CALBTB01. The sequence continues at coordinate 54,229 of CALBTB010000005.1, read as the reverse complement.
ACGCGCTGCCAATCCCATGGCAGCGACTATCGCCATTTCTCGCATGATGTGGGACAGCTTTTATGACCTGCGCGACCAGTATGAACTGATGTTCTCCAAGCAGTCCATCAACCAGGAGCTGGCGGGTAAGTCGGAATCCGCCCATATTCTGCCATTTCGGTGCCCGGTTCGCGCCTGATTGGCAGATTTTGCCGATCAGGGCTTGCTATCAGACGCGCTTTTTCAGTAGACTCTGCCGCCTTTGAAGGCATACCGTGCCGGACTACAGCGATTCGGTCGCGGTATCAGTAAACGAGGTCAGATCATGAAAGCCGAAATCCACCCCAATTACGTCGATGTGACGGTTACCTGCAGTTGTGGCAACTCTTTTCAGACGCGCTCTACCGCTGGGCGTGACCTGACCATTGAAGTCTGCTCCCAGTGCCATCCGTTCTTCACCGGTAAGCAGAAGATCGTTGATACCGCCGGTCGAGTAGACAAGTTCCGCCAGAAATACGGCATGAAATAAGTGCGGCCTGGCAGGCACGCGATTTTCAAAAGGGCGCTATTTTATAGCGCCCTTTTCGTTTCTCTGCTGGGTGTTTCGGGTTGCACCCAGTCTTCCTCGCCCGGTGCAAATGACTGTACCGTTACTCGCACCGACGAAATTGCCACCGTTAGCCGGGTTTATGATGGGGATACGCTTGAATTATCCGACCAACGCATTGTGCGCCTGGTCGGCATCAACACACCGGAAAGAGCGCGCGATCAACAGCCCTCTCAGCCATTCGCCGAACAGGCCACAGACGCACTGGCAGCGTTGTTGCCAGCCGGGAATCAGGTTGCACTGATATTTGATGAGAGCCGGCATGATCGTCATGGGCGACTGCTGGCACATGTGTTTACCGTTCCTGGCACCGGGCGTGAATCAGTCAACGTAAGCGCGGCACTCATCGAACAGGGACTGGGGTTTGCGATTACCGTCCCGCCAAATGTGCGTTTTCAGTCCTGCTATTTTGCGCGTGAGAACCTGGCACGACAGTCAAAACAGGGCGTCTGGGGACATACCGCCTACCAGCCCAGACAGGCCACTCGACTGACCCGAAACGATACCGGTTTTCAGCTGGTCAAAGGGCGTGTTACTGACATAGGTAAAAGCCGTAAAAATATCTGGCTGGATATGGGCGATCATTTTGCGGTCAAGATTCCGCGCCAGCACCTACAGTACTTTACGCGAATGCCGATAGAATCTTTGCAGGGTAAACAACTGGTGGTACGTGGCTGGGTGAGTTTTTACAATCAGAAGTTACGTGTCACTGTCGGACACCCGGCAATGATCACCATCATGGATTAGCGATGACAGACGAAAGCAACAGGGAATCCAGAAAGCAGGCCGCCCTCGATTATCACGCCAAACCCATACCCGGGAAAATTGGCACAGCCCTCATTAAATCCTGTGAAACACAGGAAGAATTGAGTCTTGCCTACACGCCGGGTGTGGCAGAGCCGGTGCGCGCCATTGCCGCTGATCCCATGGCGGCCTATCAATACACGGCAAAAGGAAATACGGTTGCCGTGATCACCGATGGTAGCGCCGTACTGGGGCTGGGTAATGTCGGTCCGTTGGCGGGTAAGCCGGTGATGGAGGGTAAGGGCGTCCTGTTCAAACGTTTTGCTGATATCGACGTCATCGATCTGGAAATCAGCGCTGACTCACCCGATGCATTTATCGAAACCGTGGTTAACGTGGCACACGGGTTCGGCGGTATTAACCTGGAAGACATCGCGGCTCCCCACTGTTTTTACATCGAACAGGTACTCAAGGAGCGACTCGATATTCCGGTTTTCCATGATGATCAGCATGGTACGGCCATCATTATATCCGCCGGCCTGATTAATGCGCTTGAATTGCAGGCCAAGCAATTATCCGATGTAAAAATCGTTTGTCTGGGTGCCGGCGCAGCGGCCATGGCGTCGATGCGCCTGCTGATTAATCTTGGCGCCAACCCCGATAACATTCGTATGGTGGATCGCAAGGGCGTCATTCGTAACAGTCGTGATGACCTGGGTGAATATAAAAGTTTTTTTGCCGGTGATTTCAGTGAAGCGACACTGGAAGAGGCGATGGTGGATGCAGATGTGTTAATCGGCGTATCCGGTCCAAACCTGGTGCGCAGTGAAATGGTCCAGAGTATGGCCAGCAAACCGGTTGTGTTTGCCCTGTCCAATCCGGATCCGGAAATCTCACCGGAAAAAGCCCACCTGGTGCGCGATGATTTAATCATGGCGACAGGTCGCAGCGACTATCCGAACCAGGTAAACAATGTACTGGGTTTTCCGTTTATCTTTCGCGGTGCACTGGATGTGCGCTCATCAGCGATTAACACTGCAATGGAAGTTGCCGCAGTACATGCACTGGCGCGACTGGCCCATGCCCCGGTCCCGCAACAGGTTTTAAGTGCTTATCAGAAACAGCAGGGCGCGTTGTACTTCGGGCCGGAATACATTATCCCCACGCCGTTTGATCCGCGGCTCAAGGATTATGTGGCAACGGCCGTTGCCAAGGCGGCGGTGGACAGTGGCGTAGCACGTGCACCGTATCCAAAACATTATCCGCCGATCATGGGATGAGATGTTAGTTCAGTTGAGCCTGCCAGACCTCCCAATAAATTGACAAGGGTGATCGTTGCAGCCTCCAACGACGCTTCAACGATCACCCGGTCAATACAGGTATCTATTTTCAGGAAGCTTCATTCAACAGCAATTCAACACTGGCAAGGTCAGCACGTTGCATCGGTTTGCCATCGACCGGGCTCATTGGCCGGGCATAGTGTTTTGATTTCGGGAAGATGACCACGTTAACTTTCTGTTGTTCGGCAAAAAATTCAAAGCCGGGAAATTGCTCATAGGTATCCTGGCCAACCCGGTAGCGCCGATCACGATTTTCAAACGGAATTTGCTGGTTCACCAGCAACAGGCTCACTTCTTCGATACTGTCACTGAACACATGAATGGTAATCGCCGTGTTCGTGTCGGCCGTTCCTGATAAAACCGGCCCGACCAGTTTCGGCTCAAACTCCTGAAAGAACAACATGGCCTGGTAGGCAATTTCACGCAGCTTCTGCAGTGTCTGAGGTTGTTGTTCAGAACGGAACAGGCGCTGGTATTCGGCCAGGGCCTGTTCGATTTCTAAATTGGTGGGTAATTGTCGCGTATCGAGTGCACCGAGATGTTCTGCGGCTTTGCGCTTGGCCATGGCGAAGTCACGGCTGCCTGCCTCGATCATTACCTTGGCGGCCTCCTGGGCCAGACGCATACGCATCTGCTGTTCTTTTCTGCTGGCGCGCGACATGTATTTATAAAATGGAAACTAGAAGATATCCCTTGTGATATCAACCGGCTGATCACCCGGACGGCCACTTCCGGATGCCGCATCGACGGCAGGAACCTGGTCTTCCAGGAAATATTCGAAGATAGCATCCGGATCCGTTGCCGCAGTGAGCTGGCCGGATTCGCTGTTAATGCGTACTGAGACAATACCGGGAGGTTGAACCAGTGTTGTTTCAGGTTTGCCCTTTAAGGCATCGCGCATGAAATTAATCCACATCGGCAGCGCGGCGCGGGCACCGGTTTCACGATTGCCCAGCGGAGTGGGACTGTCGAACCCGACCCAGGCAATGGCCACCAGGTCACGATTAAAACCGGAAAACCAGGCGTCACGCTGATCATTGGTGGTGCCGGTTTTACCGGCCAGGTCCCGCCGACCCAGTTCACGAGCACGTACCCCGGTACCACGCAGGATTACGTCACGCATCATGGAATTCATTAAAAAAGCGGTCTGTGGGCTGATGACGCGTGGCGCCACTTTAAAGGGCTGTGGGCCTTCCTGGAAATACAGTTCACGGCGAATACTGTCTTCCAGAGACAATTCCTGATCGTTTGAGACCAGAAACGCCTGCAAGGTGTCCTGCTGCAATGGCACCGAACTGGTTTGTGTTTCTTCTTTTTCATCCGTGTTTGCTGATTTGTCAGCGACACGGGTTTCTGCTGCTTCTTCACCGGGTTCCTGTTCAAAACAGGCTTCACACACCTGTGCCGGATGGTTCGCATAAATCACGGTGCCGTCCGGCCCCCGAATGTAATCGATATAGCTGGGTGAAATGCGATAACCACCATTGGCAAATACAGAATACCCGGTGGCCAGCTCCAGTGGAGTGAGGGTGCCGCTGCCCAGTGCCAGCGACAGGTCGCGTGGCAGGCGCGCATTTTCCAGTCCAAAGTCGCGGGCATAGCGAACTGCATAACCAATGCCGATATCGCGCAGCAATCGAATCGATACGAGGTTACGGGATTTGACCAACGCTTCACGCAGGCGGGTTTCACCATAAATTTTTCCGCTGTAATTTTCCGGACGCCAGGTGTCTTCCAGACCCGGTGCATCAAATACGACGGGGGCGTCATTAATGATGCTCGAAGCCGTGAAGCCTTTGTCGATAGCCGCCGAATAGATGAACGGTTTGAAGCTCGAACCCGGTTGCCGTTCCGCCTGTGTGACCCGATTAAATTTGCTCTGGTAGTAGTCAAAGCCGCCAACCAGGGCGTTAACACTGCCATCCTGCGGATTGAGTGACACAAGCGCACCGGATACGGTCGGCACCTGGGCAAGCCAGGAACAGCCCTGCTGGTCTGATGGTGCAACATAGATAACGTCACCCGGTTTTAACACATCGTTAATCGATTTTATTTCGGGACCAATGGTATTTTCATCGATATATTTACGCGCCCATTTCACGTTGTCCCAGGGCAGATAGGCGATCTGGTTGTCACGGGTATACGCATAAGCACCGGCCATTATGCCCGCCTCTTCGTCATGCTGACTTTCTACCTGAAAGACAACGGCCGGTTGCAGGTTGCCGACCGGATCCAGTTCAGCGAGGCTATCCTGCCAGAACTGAAAGTCGGTGCGACCTTCGTCAGTTGTCAGATCAATATGCTGAATGTGGCCACGATAACCATGGCGGCGATCATACTCGAGCAACGCATCGCGTAAGGCGCGGTTGGCAGCGATCTGTAATTTTGGATCAATGGAGGTATAGACTTCAAAGCCGGCGGTATAGGCTTCGTTGCCAAAGCGGGACAGCATTTCGCTACGAACCATCTCTGCTATGTACGGTGCTTCCACGTCAATGGCCTGGCCGTGCACACTGGCTGATTCCGTTTGATCCATGGCCAGCTCATACTCGTCTTCGGAGACATATTCTAGGTCACGCATGCGTCCCAGCACATAATTGCGACGTTGCAGCGAGCGTTCCGGATTGACGATCGGGTTATAACGTGAAGGCGCCTTGGGTAATCCGGCGAGGGTGGCGGTCTGGGCCAGGGTCAGTTGTTCCAGTGGTTTGCCATAATAGACCTGTGCCGCGGCGGCAAAGCCATACGCGCGGTTCCCCAGAAAAATCTTGTTCAGATACAGTGCCAGAATATCTTCCTTGCTGAGTTCTTTTTCGATTTTCAGGGCCAGGAAGATTTCATTGAATTTGCGAATGAAGGTTTTTTCACGGCTCAGGAAGAAATTCCTCGCCACTTGCATGGTGATGGTGCTGCCACCCTGGCGGCGATCCCCGCCGCTGATGATGAGTGCATAGGCGGCCCGTAAAATACCCTGATAATCCACGCCGGGGTGCTCAAAAAAGCGGTCATCCTCGGCCGCCAAGACGGCATTGATGATGGCAGGCGGAAATTCCTCGTAGCGCATGGGAGAGCGCTTGGTCTCGCCAAATTCGGCGATTAATCCACCATCACGGGCATAGACCCGCAAGGGGACCTGGAGCCGAACATCCTTGAGGGTCTCAATATCCGGTAATTTGGGGTTTAAATAGAGGTATAGCCCGACAACACTCAGGGCGCCGAGCAGAAACAACACCAGCGCGGTGGCTGATCCATAGAAAAATAGCTTTTTTATGACCGGTTTCACTGCAGACGTGGTCTAACCTAATGCTTAATCTGTTATATCCGATATGACAGGGACGCCACGAAGTATATCCGCTTTGGGTCACAAAACACCACGAACAGTTTGTATTTATTCATTGTTTGACCTATAGTTGACTCAGGTAGTTAATGTAGTTATACATGTATATGATCTAACCCCTAGGGATATAAGAGAAAAATCATGGGCCTAGGCGACCTGTTTAAACCCAAAAACCCACCGGTTTTGGGACTGGATATCTCTTCCACTGCGGTGAAGCTCCTTGAGCTGGGACGTAGTGGTGACCGATTACGCGTGGACTCCTATGCCGTGGAGCCGCTACCGCCAAATTCGGTCATCGAGAAGAATATCTCAGACGTTGAAGCGGTGGGTGAAGCAATCAAGCGAGCTGTGAAGCGCTCGGGCTCCCGCTCGAAATTTGCCTGTGCAGCTGTGGCCGGTTCCGCGGTGATTACCAAAATTATCTCCATGCCGGCATCCCTGTCTGAAGATGACATGGAGCAGCAAATTGAGCTGGAAGCTGACCAATATATTCCTTATCCCCTGGAAGAAGTAAATCTCGATTTCGAAGTGATTGGCCCGACCGAAAATGATCCGGAGCGGGTCGATGTCTTACTGGCCGCATCACGCAGTGAAAACGTGGAAGTGCGTACCGCTGCCATTGAACTGGCGGGGCTCAAGGCACGCATCATCGATGTGGAAGCCTACGCCATGGAAAACGCCTTCACCATGCTGGCACCGCAATTACCGGATCAGGGTATCGATCAGACCGTTGCCGTGGTGGATGTGGGAGCTACGATGACCACACTCAACGTGCTGCATGATGTGAAGACTATATATACACGCGAACAGGTATTCGGCGGCAAGCAATTGACCGAAGAGATCCAGCGCCGTTATGGGCTGTCCTACGAGGAAGCCGGTATGGCCAAACGTCAGGGCGGACTGCCAGATAATTACGAACCGGAAGTGCTGGAACCGTTCAAGGAGGCCATGGCGCAGCAGGTCAGTCGTTCGTTGCAGTTTTTCTTTTCATCCAGCCAGTACAATCAGGTCGATCACATCGTGCTGGCCGGTGGTAGCGCGATGATCCCCGGTATTGATGAAATGATTGCCGATAAGCTGGGTGTTCATACATCCATTGCCAATCCGTTTACCAACATGGTGATTGCTTCTCGTGTTAAGGCACAGAGCCTGAGTAATGATGCACCGGCGCTGATGATTGCCACGGGTCTGGCCATGAGGAGTTTCGACTAATGGCCAAAATCAACCTATTACCCTGGCGACAGGAACAGCGGAAGGAACAACAGCGCCAGTTTCTCACTATTATGGGACTGTCGGTTGTACTGGTGATTGTGGGTATTCTGGCCGTGCACCTGCAATATTCCCGACTGATAGGTACTCAGGAGTCCCGAAATGCGTATTTAAAGGACCACATCAAGAAGGTCGAGGCGCAAATTCGTGAAATTGATCAGTTAGCCAATAAAAAAGAGCGATTGTTAGCTCGTATGGAAATCATTCAGCAACTTCAGCGGAATAGACCTGAAATCGTGCGCTTGTTCGATGAGCTAGTACGGGTACTACCTGAGGGTGTCCACCTTAAGTCATTAAATCAAAATGGCAGAGATTTACAGATGGTTGGTCTTGCGCAGTCTAATGCAAGAGTATCTGCGTTAATGAGAAATATTGATCAGTCAGACTGGCTGGCAAAACCTCAGCTGGAAGTTATTGAGAAAGGTAAGGCAGACGGTGCGCGCGAGTTTTCTTTACGCGCAGTGCAGCAATCCAAAGAAGATGAAAACAACGAAAATATTACCGGGGTTCGCCAGTGAAGGACATCGATCTCAATAACCTGGACCTCAGTAATATCGGTGCCTGGCCAACGGCTGTAAAGGTAGCTTTAATCATCATAGTCTGTGCCGCAGCTGCAGTAGCGGGCTATTTTCTGGATATTAAAAATCAACGTGAAAAACTCGAGAGAGCGGAAAAACAGGAAATTACACTCAAACAGGAATTTGAGACCAAGCAGGCCAAGGCGGTGAACCTTGAGGCTTATAAACGTCAGCTCGAGGAAATTGAAGAATCTTTTGGTGCCATGCTGCGTCAGTTGCCAAGTAAAACAGAAGTGGAAGGCCTGCTGGTGGACATTTCACAAACCGGACTGGCCAGCGGAATTGAGTTTGAATTATTCAAGCCGCAGGGCGAACGATTCATTGAGTTTTACGCGGAATTGCCGATTAGTATGAAAATGACAGGTAACTACCATGAGTTTGGTAATTTTGTCAGTGGCGTAGCGGCCTTACCACGAATTGTTACATTACACGATATTTCCATTGTCGATGATCAGAAATCCAATGCATTAACGATGACGGTCACGGCAAAAACGTATCGCTACCTGGATGAAGCAGAGATTGCTCAACAGAAAAAACCGGGTAAATAGTAAATAAAATCATGCGAATTAACTTCTATAAAATATGCAAATCTTCAGCCACACAGTGGTTGATATTTATATGTGCATTTACCGCATTAAGTGGTTGTAGTTCACAGCAATATGGTGACCTGGATCAGTATATAAAGGATGTTGAGCGAAAAACCAAAGGGCGCATTGAACCATTACCAGAAGTTAAAACCTATGAATCTCAGCCCTATAGTGCTGCAGACCTGCGTGATCCATTCAAACCATATGAAGAGGAACCGAGCGAAGAACTCGCTCAGCCGGGTATTCAACCCAATATGCAACGCAAACGCGAAGCACTGGAAGCGTATCCACTTGATTCGCTTTCTTTTGTCGGGCACCTGGAGAAAGATGGCACGTTGTGGGGACTGGTGCAGGCACCAGATGAGTCAATACATCGGGTTTCTGTTGGTAACCATCTGGGTAAAAACTACGGCGAGATTATGGCCATCAGTGAATCGAGTATTTTGTTAAAAGAAATTATTCCCAACGGCTCGGGCGGTTGGGTTGAACGCGAGGCTTCACTCGCGTTGACGGAGTAAATGCCGAGGAGACAACCATGAACATCGGTAAGCAAGTTAATCGCAAATACTTTTACAGACTTTGGGCAGCAGTTTCCATACTGGTCACCAGTCAAGTGCTAGTGATGTCGCAAGCCCATGCTGCATCAGGCCTGGAAGATATCACCTTCACAACGTTAGGTGGTGATCAGGTCGAAGTCACTTTGCATATGTCTGGTGATTCAGTTGATCCGGGTAGTTTCACTATTGATAACCCGGCCCGAATTGCGCTGGATCTTCCCGGTACGAAAAGCAATCTACAGAACAAGAATATTGATGTCGGTGTTGGTCTGGCAAGAAATATCAATGCTGTTGAAGCCGGTGGGCGCACTCGTGTGGTTATCAATATGGCACGTCTTGTGCCATATAACGTTCGCAAGGATGGTGCCAATATAGTTGTCAGCCTGGGCAAATCTGTAAAGTCTGATGAGTCAAGCCAACAAGCTAGCAGTTCAATTCAATCTCTGGTCGGAGGTGCTGGTAATCTTGTTCAGGATGTTAATTTTCGACGTGGTGAGGGTGGAGAAGGTCGTGTTGTCATTACCGTGTCTAACCCAAACACCGTGATGGATATGATGCGTCGTGGCGATCAGGTCATTGTGACGTTGCAGGATATTAAATTACCTGAAAACCTGGAACGACGTCTGGATGTAATGGATTTCGGTACACCGGTGCGCACGGTTGATGCGTTCAAGCATGGAAATGACGTGCGGATTGTTGTGACGGGAGCCGGGCAGTTTGAACACCTGGGTTACCAGTCGGATAATCGTATAAACCTTGACGTCAAGAAGTATGTTAAACCGAAAGATGCGATTAAGAAGAAAAAGAAAAAGGAATATACCGGCGAGCGTCTATCGCTCAACTTCCAGAATATTGAAGTGCGTGCCGTGTTGCAGTTGATCGCTGACTTTACGGGGCTGAATATGGTTACATCTGATCAGGTGCAAGGTAACGTGACATTACGCCTTAAAAATGTTCCCTGGGATCAGGCGCTGGATATTATTCTCAAGACCAAGGGTCTGGACAAGCGTCAGAAGGGCAATGTCATGCTGATTGCTCCGGCAGCTGAACTGGCAGCTCAGGAAAAACTTGAGCTGGAAGCACAAAAGCAGGTCGTTGAGCTTGCACCAATCGTTAGTGAAACTATTCAGGTTAACTATGCCAAGGCCAGCGAAATTATCGGTATTCTACAGGCTAAAGGTAATACGTTACTTTCCGAACGTGGTAATGTCACTGTCGATCAGCGCACGAATAAAATTTTAATACAGGATACAGCATCAAATATTGATGCAGTTGTCGCACTAGTAGAGGAATTGGATGTACCTGTACGTCAGGTGTTGGTTGAGTCCCGTATTGTTCTCGTTACTACGAACTATTCGCGTGAGCTTGGTGTGAGGTTTGGTGTTAACGAAGATTCACGAGGTGGTGCGTCCGATGGTACATCAATCGGTGTCGGCGGTACTCTTGAAAGTGCTGTTGATATGAGGAATGGTGTTAGACCGGGTACAGACGGTAGTACGTCGGGTACTATACCGAATAGATTAAATGTCGATTTACCATCGATAAGTTCCGCTGGTAGCATTGGGCTTGCGGTAGCCAGGTTACCATTTGGTTTGTTATTGGATTTGGAATTATCAGCTGCAGAAGCTGAGGGCCAGACAGAAATCATTTCAAGCCCGAAGGTAATTACTTCTGATCAACATAAGGCGAAGATTCTGCAAGGTCAGGAAATACCATACCAGGAAGCAACGTCTAGTGGTGCTACATCAGTTGCATTTAAAGAAGCAGTGCTTAAACTTGAAGTAACACCGGCTATCACGCCTGATGATCGTATAAATTTGGATTTGATTGTAACTAAAGATTCGCCTGATTTTGGTAATGCGGTATTAGGTGTTCCACCAATCAATAAACAGGAAGTAACCACTAGAATTCTGGTAGATAATGGTGAAACTGTTGTCCTGGGTGGTGTCTATGAGCAAACTAAAACCGATAATGTCGTCAGAGTCCCATTCTTTGGCGATTTACCATTGATTGGTTTCTTATTCAGAAACAAGTCACAGACAGATGACAAGTCCGAACTACTGATTTTCGTTACCCCGAAAATCGTCAAACAGGACATCACCATTTAAGTATTTCGCCCCCTCAGTATGAGGGGGCTTCCCACCACTTTCGCGCGGCTGTTACCATTGCAGGATGATTGCCGGGCAAAGTATCTTTCTGGTCGGCCCCATGGGGGTAGGCAAAACCACAATCGGTCGCCAACTGGCCGAATACCTTGGTTATGACTTTATCGATAGCGACAGGGAAATAGAATCCCGCACGGGTGCCAGTATTCCCTGGATATTTGACGTTGAGGGTGAAGCGGGATTTCGTCAGCGTGAGACGGCGGTGATTGATGAGCTGACTCAGCGTTCGTCCATCGTATTGGCAACGGGAGGTGGGGCCGTCATTGCACCCGAAAACCGTCGCCATCTGGGCGGCCGCGGTCTGGTGGTCTACCTGCAGGCGGACATTGAGGAACTGCTAAAGCGCACTGCCTTTGATAAAAATCGCCCCTTGTTGCAAACCGAGGACCCGAGAGGAAAATTGCAGGAGCTGATTGAGCAGCGCGACCCGTGGTACAGGGAGGTCGCGGATGTCACGTTCAACACGCAGCGTAAAAATGCGCGAGCTTCGGCCACCGCACTGCACAAGCTCCTGAAAAAGATAGACAAGGCAGCGTCTCCATCGCAGTGACAGGCGCAGACAGCACCGGACCGATTGCTTATACTTGGCGACGAATTATTCGGAATCGATGTATATGAAAACACTGAATGTCGATCTGGGCGAACGCAGTTACCCGATATATATCGGGTCGGGTTTGCTTGGGCGCCCGGAACTGGTTAAAAGCCATGTTGTCGGGCAGCAGGTCATGATCGTTTCAAACGACACGGTGGCACCACTTTACCTGGACAAGGTGAAGCAGGCATTCGTGGATTTTCAGGTGTCAGACGTCGTTTTGCCGGATGGCGAGGAATACAAAAACCTGACGATTCTCAATCGTATTTTTGATGCTTTGCTGGAAAATCGTTTTGAGCGAAAGTCGACACTGGTGGCCCTCGGTGGCGGTGTGATTGGCGACATGACCGGGTTTGCCGCTGCCTGTTACCAGCGTGGCATACCATTTATACAGATACCCACCACCTTGCTGGCGCAGGTGGATTCATCGGTAGGTGGCAAAACAGGTGTCAACCATGAGCTGGGTAAAAACATGATTGGTGCTTTTCATCAGCCGCGTTGTGTCATCGCTGATACGGATACACTGAATACGCTTGATGACAGGCAGCTGAGTGCCGGTATCGCTGAAGTCATCAAATATGGCCTGATCCGCGATGCGGAATTTTTTACCTGGCTGGAGCAGAACATGCAGAAACTGCTTGAGCGGGACCCGCAGGCCATGGCTGACGCCATAGAACGATCCTGCATTAATAAAGCTGAAGTCGTCGCAGCTGATGAAAAAGAAGGTGGCGTTCGTGCGACGCTGAATCTGGGGCATACGTTTGGTCATGCGATTGAAGCCGGTACCGGTTATGGAAAATGGTTGCACGGTGAAGCTGTTGGCACAGGTATGTTGCTGGCAGCGGATTTGTCGCGACGAATGGGTTACCTGAGTAACGAAGACGTGCACCGCATCGATAACATTATCGATCATGCACGCCTGCCGACACGTGCACCGTCCAATATGGATATCGATACCTTCCTTAAATACATGTCCGTGGATAAGAAAGTGGAAGCCGGTGCAATCAGGTTTGTATTATTGAAGGCCATCGGTGAAGCATTGATTACAGCGGATTATGATCATGATTTACTGGTGCAAACCATTAACGATCATCATGCGATTTGATTATGAGTGAACTTGCCGTTTACGCTGCCAGGGACGATACATCACGAGGACGGCGTTACCAGGAACCCGGCCCGAATTATCGAAATGAATACCAGCGCGACCGGGATCGTATCGTACACTCTGCGGCATTTCGGCGGCTCGAATATAAAACCCAGGTGTTCGTCAATCATGAAGGCGACATGTTCAGAACCCGCCTTACTCACTCCATCGAAGTCGCACAAATCGCCCGCTCCATCGCTCGCATTCTGCACCTGAATGAAGATCTATGCGAGACCATTTCGCTGGCGCATGATCTGGGGCATACCCCATTCGGACATGCCGGCCAGGATGCACTTAATCATTGTATGAAAGACTTTGGTGGTTTCGAACATAACCTGCAATCGTTGCGTACGGTAGATGAACTCGAAGAGCGCTATGCGGATTTTCCCGGACTTAATCTGACCTTTGAGTCACGCGAAGGAATATTAAAACATTGTTCATTGAGCAAGGCCAAAGAACTCGGCGATGTGGGTGAACGTTTTATAAAAAAGCAGCAACCTAACCTGGAAGCACAGGCCGTCAATCTCGCCGACGAAATTGCCTACAACAACCATGATGTTGATGATGGTCTGCGCGCAGGCCTGATCAGTATAGAACAGCTCTGCGAAGTAAAACTTTTTAGTGACCAGTATCAGACTGTCATAAAGCGATATCCTGATTTGCAGGGTCGACGCCTGATTCACGAAATCATCAGAAGAATGATCAACCTGCTGGTCGTTGATCTGGTGGAGACCAGTCAGCAACGCATCGATCGGGCGGCGCCGAAAAATATTGATGATGTCAGACAACAACATGACACCCTGATCGGCTTCAGCGATGATGTCCGTGAACAAAGTCTCGAACTGAAACGTTTTCTGCGTACTAATCTATATCGTCATTACCGCGTGCATCGCATGACCAGCAAGGCGGATCGCATCATTCGCGACCTGTTTAGCGGCTTCATGCACGACATACGCCTGTTACCGCCGGAACACCAGCTAACTGTCAGGCGTTACGAAGATGAGCAGGGCGAAGCAGGCAAGGCCAGAGTTGTTGCCGATTACATTGCCGGGATGACAGATCGCTATGCGATCAGTGAACACAAACGTATTTATGATCCGGCAGAGCTGACCTGAACAGGTTCGCGCACCAAAGCGTAAATAGCATTTTTATGCTATTAATTATTAGGTTAAGATATGCGTGTATACATGCAAACGCAGGCCGAGGTGGATAAATCACCTCGCTTTTATCAATTGATGTTACAGGAAGATCTGATCAACGGCTGGACGCTGGTACGTGAATGGGGTCAGCAGGGATCGCCGGGCCGTGTAAAGAAAGACCATTTCGCGTCACGTGAAGATGCACAACGAGCCTTACTAAAGGTACGTGATGCACAACTACAGCGAGGTTACCGCGTGGTGTATATGCAGGGTGAAGAAACCTGATGAATTCGTATAACACCGAAGATCTTTCCAGAATCGAGCCCGATTACCTGGATGCCTTTGGACTGCGAGAAGCTCCCTTTTCCCCCCGTCATGAAGATCGTTTCCTGTATGTCGATGCGGAACGTGCCCAGAACCTGAACCTGTTACAACATCTTACCCATTACAGTAATTTACTGCTGATCGTGCAGGGTGAAGCCGGTGTCGGTAAAACGGCACTGCTTGAACGTTTCATGCGTCATACAGAACCCGACTGGCAGATCTGCCGAATTACCGCTAACACCATGATGGACGCCGAACAGTTATTGTTTGAAGCGGCGCAGGGATTCGGCATGCAGCAATTGCCGGAAGATTCCACTGAACTGGAAGAAATGCTCTATGCACGGGTTGCGACACTGCATCACAATGAACAAACACCGATTCTCGTGATTGATGATGCCCACCAGCTTCCCAAGGATGCCCTGCTGGCTATCTTCAACCTGGCGGATGCATACGTTAACAATGTGAATTTATTACGTGTGATCCTGTTCAGTGATCCTGTTATTGAACGCATCATCGAGACAAAGGAAATTAAACCCTTACGTGAGCGCGTCACACACACGATGGAATTATTACCATTTGACGAAGCGGCAACGGCCGAATATCTCAAGCATCGCCTGGCGGTGGCCGGCTTTCTCGGTGGTTCGCCGTTTACACCGAAGATGGTTAAGAAAATATATCGCGCCTCACAGGGTATACCGGAAAAAATTAATGAACTTGCGCATCAGACATTACAGTCCGGTGATTTCGCGACAATAGAAACAGAACCGGAAGAACAACGCTTGCTGCTGGATAGCGGTAAACGCAGTAACAATCGGCCGATGATTTTTGCCAGCCTGGCTGTTTTCCTGGTGGCACTGGCGCTGGTATTCCAGGATCAGATCAATGCCTTGTTTGAAGAAAATCAGGATCAGGAACAGACTGAGGTAGACGTCGTACAGTCTGACACCATGCAGCAAAAAATTATTCCGCTAAACGATACCGGTAATGCACAGTTAACGGACGCCAACAAGCAGGTACCTGATGATATTCCCGAGCAAGTACCAGAACAGGAAACAGCCAAAGTAACGTCACCGAAGCAGAATGAATCGGTCGCACCGGTCACAGCTGAACTCCCCGAACCTGCATCTGAAGTCGCCGAGACCGATGTATCACCAGATAGTCAAGCCGAACCTGAGAAGCAGATAACAGCAGCACCACTGCTTCATTCTGTGCAACCGAATCCCGTCCCCGGTAGTCGTAAACCTCAAACCCTGACATTAACCGGAGAAGGTTTTACACCGGACACCAATGTTGTTGTCAGCTGGCCCGGTAATAATAAAACCTTATCAGGCCAGCAGGTGACAGTTAAAAACGACAAGGAAATTGAAATCAGCATTACAGTCGGTACCAATGCAGATGACTGGCAAGTAAGGGTTCAGGATCCGCAGGGCGGGCAATCCGAGCCAGTTGGCTTTATTGTACAGGCTGCCGTGGATAAGGGTGATCAACAGGCACGCTGGATTCTGGCACAGGATCCGCAATCGTTTACATTACAACTGTTTGCTACGAACAACCGGCAAAGTGCCGAGTCGTTTATTCGACAGCACAAGCTGCAGGGTAATGTGGGTTACTTTGAATCGTTGCGCGATGGCAAACCGTGGTACAGCGTGGTGTATGGCGCGTATCCCGATCAGACCACCGCGAAGTCGAACGTAAAATCACTACCGGCCAGCCTGCAAAAGGTGAAACCCTGGATACGACGATTTGATGATATCCATGCCAGTATTAACACCCGCCGAAAACAGATCGTGGCATCTCGTCCGCGTCCCGCTACGCCTGAAACGACGGTCGTGCCGATCAGCGTGGATAACCTGGATCCGGACAAGAATGCCTCGTGGCTCTGGAGTCAGGATCCGAGCAATTACACGTTACAGTTACTCGGTGCTCGCCAGTCGGACAGTGTGAAGAAGTTTCTACGCAAATACACAAACCTCAATGGTCGGGCCGTCTATTTCCACACACGGCATGATGCCCGTGACTGGTACACCGTGGTGTACGGCGTCTACCCGACGCGAGAGAGCGCCAAACAGGCTATCGCCCGCCTGCCGGCGGAATTACAGTCGGCCTCACCCTGGATTCGAAGTTTTAGCAGTATTCATGCCGAGCTTGACCAGGCCGAGCGCAATTAACCGCCATTTACCATCGAAAATCAACAAGTTACGCCTAAACCCTTCCCGTTCTAGACATTGAAGCCGCGGGGCGGGTGGCTGTATACTGCGGAGCCATTTTGCCTGGGACCATCAGGGCGTCCCGGCACCGAGGGTGTACATTTCCATGACTGATAAAACGACATTATTAGAAGAGCACGGCTTATATCGCCCGGAATTCGAACGGGATAACTGCGGTTTCGGGCTGATTGCCCATATGGACGGTAAACCCAGCCACTGGCTGGTGATGACGGCCATCAAGGCGCTAGAGCGCCTGACCCACCGTGGTGCGATTGCAGCCGACGGCAAGACCGGTGATGGTTGTGGACTGTTATTGAAAAAACCCGACCGATTCATGCTTCAGATCGCCAGTGGCGCGGGTTTTGAGCTGACCGAAATCTATGCGGTCGGTATGGTATTCCTGAACCAGGATGCACAGCGGGCGGCAGCAGCCAAAGCCAGACTGGAGAGTGCACTGCAGGAAGAGGGCCTGTCCGTGGCCGGATGGCGCGAAGTGCCCACCGATCCCTCCGCCTGTGGCGAAGAAGCCCTCAGAACCCTGCCGCATATCGAGCAGGTATTCGTGAATGCTGCCCCGGGCCTGACCGAGACCGATTTTGAGCGCCACTTATATATAGCGCGGCGGGTATGCGAAAAGCAGCTGGCCGACGATGACATGTTCTACATTCCCAGCCTGTCGAGCCGCGTGATCTCGTACAAGGGCCTGGTGATGCCGGCCAATCTGCCGGTGTTCTACAAGGATCTGAGTGAAGGCGGCCTGGAATCCGCCCTGTGCGTCTTCCATCAACGCTTTTCCACCAACACCTGGCCGCAATGGCGACTGGCCCAGCCGTTCCGCTACCTGGCACATAACGGGGAAATCAACACCATTCAGGGCAATCGCAACTGGTCGGTGGCGCGCGGTCACAAGTTTGAAACGCCACAACTGCCGATGGAAAAAGTTCGCCCACTGGTGTCCATGACCGGGTCGGATTCCAATTCGCTGGATAACATGCTGGAAGCCCTGTTGGCCGGTGGCATGAATATCTTTCGCGCCATGCGCCTGTTGATTCCGCCAGCCTGGCAGAACGTCGATACCATGGACCCGGACCTGCGCGCCTTTTATGAATTCAATTCCATGCACATGGAACCGTGGGATGGTCCGGCAGGTATCGTCATGACCGATGGTATCCATGCGGCCTGTTCCATGGATCGCAACGGTTTACGTCCGGCGCGCTGGGTCATCACCAAAGATCGCCACATTACACTCGCCTCGGAAATTGGTGTGTACGATTACAGCCCAGAAGACGTGGTCATGAAAGGCCGCTTAAAACCGGGACAGATGATTGCCGCCAATACGGAAACCGGCGAATTGCTGATGCCGGCAGACATAGACAAGATGCTCAAGTCGGCACAGCCCTACAAGGAATGGATGAAGGGCAATGTCACGCGGCTTGAATCACGCTTAAAAGAAGAGTGTGGCGATGTCCATATGGATGAAGACACGCTCAATTTCTATCAGAAACTTTACCAGGTAACGTTTGAAGAGCGTGACCAGGTACTGCGCCCACTCGCGGAAGGCGGTCAGGAAGCGGTTGGCTCCATGGGTGACGACACACCGTTCCCGGTCCTGTCGCGCCAGGTGCGTTCGCCATACGATAACTTCCGTCAACAGTTTGCGCAGGTGACCAATCCGCCTATCGATCCGATTCGCGAACAGATTGTGATGTCGCTGGAAACCTGCTTTGGTCGTGAGCGCAACATGTTTACCGAAACACCGGAACACGCCCAACGTGTGTTGGTGAAGTCACCGGTGCTGTCGCACAGTAAATTCAACCAGTTGTTGAAACTGGATCAGAAGAATTATCGTACGCATCGTATTGAGCTGTCCTACGCACCGAATGGAAATCTCGAACAGGCCATTCGTGATATCGCTGACAATGCTATGCAGGCGGTAAAAGACGGTGCAGTAATACTGGTGCTCAGTGATCGGGACATCAAACCGGATCGGATTTCGGTGCACGCGTTGTTTGCGACCGGCGCGGTACACCATCGTCTGACCCGCGAAGGCCTGCGTTGTGATGCCAATATTGTGATCGAAACCGGCACGGCACGTGATCCGCATCACTTTGCGGTGTTGCTCGGTTATGGCGCTACGGCGATCTATCCGTACCTGGCCTATGAATGTATTCAGGACATGCAACGCAGCGGTGAGATCACGGAAAAGGATACCAATGCCCTGTTCCAGAATTACCGCAAGGGAATAAACAAGGGCCTGTTCAAGATCACCTCTAAAATGGGTATCTCCACCATCGCCAGTTACCGCGGTGCGCAATTGTTTGAGTCGGTCGGGTTACATGAAGACGTAGTCGAGCTGTGTTTCACCAACACGACCAACCGCGTCTCGGGTATTCACTTCTCTGACTTTGAAGAAGACGCCCGCAAGCTGGTGAAGCTGGCCTGGAACAAGCGTAAATCCATTCAACAGGGTGGCCTGCTTAAATTTATTCACGGCGGGGAAGACCATGCCTATAACCCGGATGTGGTCGGCGCCCTGCAGGAAGCGGTGAAAAGCGGTGAATATAATAAGTACAAGCTCTATGCAGACCTGGTCAACACGCGCCCTGCCCTGACGTTACGTGACCTGCTGAAAATTCGCGATGATGTGACACCGGTTCCGATCGATGAAGTCGAACCCATCGAAGATATCGTCAAACGTTTTGACTCCGCTGCCATGTCGCTCGGTGCCCTGTCTCCGGAAGCACATGAAAACCTGGCCGAGGCGATGAATGCGCTGGGTGGTCGTTCCAATTCCGGTGAAGGTGGTGAAGCACCGGAACGTTGTTACAACCCGAAATCCAAGTCCAAGATCAAACAGGTCGCATCGGGCCGCTTTGGTGTTACGCCGGCCTATCTGCGTAGTGCGGAAGTCATGCAGATCAAAATTGCTCAGGGTGCCAAGCCTGGCGAAGGCGGACAATTACCCGGTCACAAGGTCAACGACTTTATCGCCAAGTTGCGTTTCTGCAAGCCCGGCGTGTCATTGATTTCACCGCCACCGCACCACGACATTTATTCCATCGAGGATCTGGCGCAACTTATTTATGATCTAAAACAGGTCAACCCGGACGGACTGGTCTCGGTCAAGCTGGTAGCTGAAGCCGGTGTCGGTACGATTGCGGCCGGTGTCGCCAAGGCCTACGCGGACCTCATTACCATTTCCGGTTATGACGGCGGTACTGGTGCGTCACCGTTAACATCGGTTAAGTATGCCGGTAGCCCGTGGGAACTGGGCTTAACGGAAACGCACCAGATTCTGCGCGCCAATGACCTGCGCGATAAAGTGCGACTGCAAACCGATGGTGGCCTGAAGACCGGCCTGGATGTCATCAAGGCCGCGATACTGGGTGCGGAAAGTTTCGGATTCGGTACCGGCCCGATGATCGCCATGGGCTGTAAATACCTGCGCATCTGTCACCTGAACAATTGCGCGACCGGTGTGGCCACGCAGAACAATATTCTGCGCATGCAGCACTACAAAGGCGAAGTGCAGTGGGTGATGAATTACTTCCAGTTTATCGCGCAGGAAGTGCGTGAATTACTGGCGCGACTGGGTTGTCGTAAACTGACTGATATCATTGGTCGCACGGACCTGTTTGAAGTGACCAAAGGCTCGACCACAAAACAGAACAAGCTTAACCTGGCGCCGATTTTATCTGACGGTGGCGTCGCGAAAGACAAGCCGCGTCATTGCATCGTTCCGAAGAATGCACCGTTTGATAAAGGCGAACTGGCCGAACAGATGGTCAAAGATACCTTACCGGCAATCGAAGCGAAAAAAGGCGGCGAGTTCAGTTATCAGGTACAAAATACCCACCGCTCGATCGGTGCACGGGTGTCGGGCGAAATTGCCATTCGCCATGGTGATCATGGCATGGAAGACGCACCGATTAAGTTACGCCTGACCGGTACGGCGGGGCAAAGCTTTGGCGTCTGGAATGCAGGTGGTCTTAACATGTACCTGGAAGGCGATGCCAACGACTATGTTGGTAAGGGCATGACCGGTGGCAAACTCGTGATCTATCCGCCCAAACAGAGTCAGTTCAAATCCCATGAAACCGCCATTATCGGAAATACCTGTCTGTATGGTGCCACCGGCGGCAAACTTTTTGCGTCCGGCATGGCGGGTGAACGTTTTGGTGTGCGTAACTCCGGTTGTACGACCGTGGTGGAAGGTGTCGGCGATCACGGTTGTGAATACATGACCGGTGGTGTGGTCGCGGTCCTGGGTAGCACCGGTGTCAACTTCGGTGCCGGTATGACAGGCGGATTTGCCTACATCTATGACGAGAAAAATACCTTTGGCGACAATTACAACCACGACGTTGAGATCGTGCGGATTGCTGCTGAACACATGGAAGCACATCGCGTGTATTTGCGTGAGCTTATCGAAGAATTTGTAAATGAAACAGGCAGTGAGCGTGGCCGTTATATCATCGAACACTTTACTGATGCGATCGCCAAATTCTGGCTGGTCAAGCCAAAGGCAGCATCACTGGAGTCACTGATCGAAGATATGCAACGTCGTGCCGCTTAATCGAAAGTTGTTATGACTATGGCGAATAATTTTCAATTTGTGGATGTTCCGAGAATCGACCCGGTAAAAAAACCGGCCGATGAACGTATCAAGGAATTTCGCGAAATCTACGGACAGTTCAATGCCGAAAGTGCGGCACAACAGGCCGATCGTTGTCTGGCCTGTGGCAATCCTTATTGTGAATGGAAGTGCCCGGTACACAATTACATTCCCAACTGGTTAAAGCTGATCGCTGAAGGCAATATCATCGAAGCCGCCGAGATGTCGCATCGCACAAATTCCCTGCCGGAAATCTGTGGTCGCGTCTGTCCGCAGGACCGCCTGTGTGAAGGCGCCTGTACCCTCAATGACGGATTTGGTGCGGTGACTATCGGTTCTATTGAAAAATACATCAGTGATACTGCTTTTGCACAAGGGTGGAAGCCGGATCTGTCGCATGTCGAGCGCACTGGTAAAAAAGTCGCCGTCATCGGTGCCGGCCCGGCCGGGCTGGGTTGCGCGGATGTACTGGCGCGGCATGGCGTTGATGTGACGGTATTTGAAAAGCAGCCGGAGATCGGTGGCCTGCTGACGTTCGGTATTCCGGAATTCAAACTGGAAAAAGAAATCGTTAAACGGCGTCGCAAGATTTTCGAAGACATGGGCATACTGTTTAAAACCGGTATCGAGGTCGGCAAAGATATTGCCTTTAATGACATTCTGAATGAATACGATGCCGTGTTCCTGGGCATGGGTACCTACACGTACATGACCGCCAATATCCCCGGTGAAGATTTGCCAGGCGTGTATCCGGCACTGGATTATCTGATCTCTAACGTGAACCACTGTTGGAAATATGAAAAGGATGCTTCCGAATACGTCAGTATGGAAGGAAAAAAGGTCGTGGTGTTAGGTGGTGGTGACACCGCCATGGACTGTAACCGCACGTCCATTCGCCAGGGTGCCGACTCCGTGACCTGTGCTTATCGTCGTGATGAAGCCAATATGCCGGGATCGCGTCGCGAAGTGTCCAATGCCAAGGAAGAGGGCGTTAAATTTTTATGGAACCGACAGCCCATCGAAATTGTTGGCAACGGCAAGGTCGAGGGTATAAAAGTTATTACGACTGAACTCGGTGAACCGGACGAACGCGGTCGTCGCTGCCCGGTGCCAGTGGAAGGATCGGAAGAAGTGATTCCGGCCGATGCCGTGATTGTCGCGTTTGGTTTTCGTCCCAGCCCGGCAAACTGGTTTGCCGATGTGGGTATCGATCTGGATGAACGTGGCCGTGTTGTCGCACCGCATTACCAGGACTACAAATACCAGACCAGTAACGAAAAAATCTTTGCCGGTGGTGACATGGTACGCGGTTCCGACTTGGTGGTGACTGCCGTATTTGAAGGCCGCGAAGCCGCCGAAGGCATACTGGATTATCTCGACGTTTAAAATAATTCACCACAGGGCACACAGAGAAATGCGTTTTATCGAACACTCTGTGACCGCTGTGGTTTAAAAAATATAATGAGCAAATTAAAAAACGATCGCTTTCTCAAAGCCCTGTTACGCCAGCCGGTCGACATGACGCCGGTGTGGATGATGCGACAGGCCGGTCGTTATCTGCCGGAATACAAGGCGACCCGCAAGAAAGCCGGCAGTTTTCTCGACCTGTGTAAAAATCCCGAACTGGCCTGCGAAGTCACCATTCAGCCACTGGAACGTTTTGATCTGGACGCGGCAATTCTGTTTTCAGACATACTGACCATTCCCGATGCCATGGATCTCGGTTTGTATTTTGCCGAAGGGGAAGGTCCGCACTTTAAAAATCCGGTCCGCAACAAGGCCGCCGTCGATAAACTGTTTGTACCCGACATGGAAGAAGCACTGGGTTACGTGATGGACGCGGTGCGAACTATTCGCAAGGAACTGGACGGCCGTGTACCGTTAATCGGTTTTTCCGGCAGCCCCTGGACGCTGGCCACCTACATGGTGGAAGGCAGCGGCAGCAAGGACTTCGCCAAAGTCAAAGGCATGTTATATGACGACCCGCAGAGTATGCATAAATTACTGGATGTGACTGCGCAATCCGTGACCCAGTACCTGAATGCACAAATCGCGGCCGGTGCCCAGGCAGTGATGATCTTTGATACCTGGGGTGGTGCCTTAACGACGCGTGATTACAAGGCCTTTTCACTGCATTACATGAAACAGATTATTGACGGCCTGACCCGCGAAAGTGAAGGCCAGAAGGTGCCGGTGATTATGTTCAGCAAAGGCGGCTGTCAGTGGCTGGAAGATCAGGCTGATTCCGGTGCTGATGCATTGGGCCTGGACTGGACCATTGATATTGGACTGGCACGCAAGCGGGTTGGTGATCGGGTTGCACTACAGGGCAATATGGATCCCACTGTTCTGTATGCCTCACCGGAGCGCATTCGTGAGGAAGTGGCCTATATTCTGGAGAGTTTTGGTCCGGGCAGTGGTCATGTCTTTAACCTGGGCCACGGTATTCACCAACACGTCAATCCGGAACACGCGCGCGCATTTGTCGATGCGGTGCACGAACTGAGCAGGCCATATCACCAATAATTCCGTCAACGAAGGAAAGTAGCCATGACACAAGCGGCAGTAAAAGGAAGTTGTCTTTGTGGCGCCGTACACTATGAGATAAAAGGCGAGGCGGTACGGTTTTATCATTGTCATTGCAGCCGTTGCCGTAAGGCGACCGGTACCGGTCATGCCAGTAACCTGATGGTGTCGCCGGAGACAGCACTCACCTGGACCAAAGGGGAAGACATGCTGTCAAAATACAAAGTCCCCGATGCCGAACGTTTCTACACACTGTTTTGCAAACAGTGTGGCAGTCCCATGCCGCGCGTGTTTCCACAAATCGGCGGTGTGTTAATTCCGGCTGGATCACTCGATAGTGACTCTCCCATCATGCCTGGTGCGCGCATTTTCTGGGATTCACGGGCCGACTGGTCATGCACGGGTGACGGCATACCGGTTTTTTCAGAATATCCGCCAGCGAAATAAGTCAGGAGGCAACATGCGCATATTACATACCATGTTACGCGTCGGCGACCTGGATCGTTCCATAAAATTTTATACCGAAGTGCTTGGAATGAAACTGTTACGTCAGAAAGATTATCCGGACGGTAAATTTACCCTGGCCTTTATCGGCTACGGTGAGGAATCGGAAAACACGGTGATTGAACTGACTTATAACTGGGATACGGACAAATATGATCTCGGTGACGGTTATGGACATATCGCCATCGAAGTCGACGATGTTTATAAAGCTGCAGACGAAATCAAAAGCCGCGGTGGCAAGATTCTGCGCGACGCCGGCCCGATGAATGCGGGAACAACTATCATCGCCTTTGTTGAAGATCCGGACGGTTACCCGATTGAGTTAATCGGTAAAAAACACTGAGTATAAAATCTAACTACGACGTAATTTGTCGGTCACAGCAATCGGAGTCGGATAACGGAACACCACGAAGTAAGTGGATATTACAAAGGTGATGAGTGTCGTTAACTGAATCAGGGCGCTGGCCTGTGGCCCGATTAAACTGTACTGCACGGCAATCGCCATAATCAGGAAAGAAAACTCACTGCCCTGGCCGAGCCGAAAACCAATTTCCAGGGACTGCTTGCGTGATTCACCTTCAAACCCGAGTAGCCAGCCAAACACCAGTGGTTTGCCAAGCAGGATCGCCGCCGCCAGCACGATGGCAGGCAAATACACGTTGGCAATCTGACTGAGATCCACGGCGGCACCGATCGCAAAAAAGAAAATAATCAGGAAAAAATCCCGTAGCGGTTTGAGGCTCTCGGCAATGAAGAAGGATATTCTGTGGGTGGCAATGGCGACCCCGGCGATGAAGGCGCCGATTTCATGGGTCAGGCCGAGATAATAGGCCAGTTCCGCCATGCCCAGGCACCAGCCGATGGCGAGTAAGAAAATATATTCCTGGATTTTATCAAAGCGTCTTATTAACGGAATCAGAATAAACCGTTCCATCAGGTAGGCGAACACCGCAACACCGACCAGTTTCACACCAAGCATGGCAATGTTGACCGCCAGTTTTTCCGCGCCGCTGCCGGCCTGCAGGACGATTAACAAAATTATGGCAATAAAATCCTGTAACAACAGAATACTGATAATGATTTCACCGGTATGGCGATGATGCAGATCAGTCGTGGGGGTTAACTTCAGTCCGATAATGGTGCTGGAGAAGATCAGGGTCGAGCCGATAATCAACGATTCCTTGAAACTGAAACCAAACAGGTATGGAATGGCCGTACCGAAAACAACAAACACAACGGAACTCACCAGGGTGACCACGGTGGCTTCACGCAACAGGGCAATGAGTTTTTGCGGATGCAGGTTAAGTCCGAGCAGAAATAGCAGGAACATAATGCCGACATCGGCAATTTTCTGCATCAGGCTGGTGTCCGTCACCCAGCCCAGCAGAGATGGGCCCAGTAAAACACCGAGAATAATATAGGCAACGATCAGGGCCTGGCGGGCAAACAGGGCAACCGTGGCCAGGATCGCGGCACCGGTAAAAATTAAAAAGATAGTGAACAGAATTGACGGGTTTTCCATTTCTTAATACTGGTCAAAATTGTTCAAATAGGCAAGGCAGCGTACAATACGCCCATGAAATATTCCGGCAATATTCGTAAGCTCGATCCAGCCCTCACCAGTCCCGTTACTTACACGTTACCGATTGGCGATGAGCGGGTTGAATTAAATCCACTGATTGGTAAACAGATAAAGCTGCACTACAGCGGTGAGATCAATTGTGTTAATTGCGGTCGAAAAACCAGCAAAAGTTTCAACCAGGGTTATTGCTATCCGTGCATGCAGACACTGGCTGAATGTGACTCGTGTCTGATCAAACCGGAACTGTGTCACTACCACCTGGGGACCTGTCGTGAACCGGCCTGGGGTGAAGAGCATTGTTTTCAGGATCACTTTGTCTACCTGGCCAATACGTCCGGAATAAAAGTTGGCATCACACGCCAGACCAATGTACCGACCCGCTGGATGGATCAGGGTGCCACACAGGCTTTGCCTGTTTATAAGGTAAAAGATCGACTCACCTCGGGCATGGTCGAAGTAATCATCAAACAGCATGTTGCCGACAAGACCGCCTGGCAGCGTATGCTCAAGGGCGAAACCAGTGATGTGGATCTGGCCGCGGAGCGGGATCGTCTGCATGCAGAATGTGAAAAAGAGATTAATGAAGTCATTGCCAGCCAGGGCGATATGTCCGTGACGTTTCTGCCACATGATAAACTGATCAATATCGAGTACCCGGTCACGACCTATCCGACCAAGGTGAAATCACTTAATTTTGATAAGGCACCGGACATCAGTGGCCAGTTACAGGGCATTAAGGGCCAGTACCTGATTCTGGATACAGGGGTCTTGAATATTCGCAAGTTTTCGGGTTATAACATCGCCCTTGATTATTAACACCAAAGCCGATGCAGCTTAAATCGTTCAGTATTGCTCTAGCCTTGCTGCTGTTTCTTGCCCAGACAGCCAGCCTGTTGCATGCCTATGATCTGGAAGAACATGACGAACACGGCAGCTGTCAGATTTGCCTGCACTCGACCGCCAACAAGTCGCAGCTAACATCTAACACAGCGTTACCAGCAGTACATTATGTCCTCAATTCAGTCAGCGATCGCACGGTTTCCCCTGGATCGCATTCAGTAGTCTCTTTTCATTATTTCACTCGCGCACCCCCACACTTTCTCTGATTCATCACATTATCTGTAGCTTTGCATACATGACGACATGTCTGTATGCGTGCGTGTTATGTATTAGAGGAATTCAACATGAAACAATTCGTTAGTCATATGCTGTGGGTCGGTTTGATTACAGGTGCGACCAGTGCCTATGCGCAACCCGTCCCAAAAATCAGCTCCAATCAGTACAACCCGGCCATGAGCCTGATCATCAACGGTAAGTATTCGCAGTTTTCCAATGATCCGGATAACTATACGATTGCCGGCTTTGCCCTGGGCGAAGAAACCGGGCCGGGTGAAGAAGGTTTTAACCTCGGCGAATCCGAGCTGACCATCACTGCGAATATAGATGACCTGTTTTACGGCAGCTTTACTGCCGCCCTGACCGCGGAAGACGAAGTCGAAGTAGAAGAAGCCTATATCGAAACCCTTGGACTCGGTTCCGGTTTCACGATCAAGGCCGGACGATTTTTTTCCGGTATTGGTTACCTCAACCAGCATCACGCGCATAGCTGGGATTTTGTTGATCAGCCACTGGTATACAAGGCAATACTGGGTAACCAGTTAGGTGACGATGGTGTGCAGGTACGCTGGCTGGCGCCGACAGATTTTTTTCTCGAGTTCGGTGTGGAAGCTTATCGCGGAGACAGTTTTCCGGCCGGTAATGCCGCCAATAGTGGTAAAGGTACAAGTACCGTGTTTTTTCATACCGGTGCAGATATTAATGTCAGTCATAGCTGGCAGGCGGGTATGTCGTTTATAAACGCTGAAGCCGAGGCGCGTGAAACCGGCAGTCCGGCAGAATCCTTTACCGGTGATAGCCGAATTACCGCGGTTGATTTTGTCTGGAAATGGGCGCCACAGGGTAACCCGAAGCAGACCAACTTCAAGCTGCAACTGGAATACTTTTTACGTCAGGAAGAGGGGACTTACCAGAGTAATAACTACGATGCGGACCAGCAGGGTTATTATGTCCAGACGGTGTATCAGTACATGCCAAAGTGGCGCGTTGGTCTACGCTATGATGCACTCAGTGCGGATGATCCCGGTGTGGCATTCAATGGCACGGCGTTGGATACACAGGGACATGATCCGGAACGTTGGTCAGCCATGGTCGACTGGTCTCGTACGGAATTTTCACGCTTACGTTTTCAATACAGCCGTGACGATGCCAGTCCCGACTCAGATAACCAGTTTTACCTGCAATATTTCATGAGCCTGGGAGCGCATGGCGCACACCGGTTTTAAATGGCGGGTGTTAATATGTTACGAATATTTATTGTGCTTGGCCTGTCATGGCTGGCTTTTTCCGCGCATGCGGCAGGCAAACTCCAGGTGTTTACCTGCGAACCGGAATGGGCCGCACTGGTTAATGAACTGGCTGGCGACAGGACTGCGATTTACCAGGCAACCACCGCACTGCAGGATCCTCATCACATCGAGGCGAGGCCCAGCCTGATTGCCAAGATGCGTAAAGCCGATTTACTGGTGTGTAGCGGTGCTGGTCTGGAGGCGGGTTGGTTACCGTTGGTGATACGCCAGTCTGCCAATCGCAACATTCTGCCCGGTCAACCCGGGCATTTTGAAGCGGCCATGCAGGTGTCACGGCTTGATGTGCCGGAACGTGTCGATCGCAGCCTGGGAGATGTGCATGCGCAGGGCAATCCGCATGTGCATCTGGATCCACGGCGCGTTCTGCAAATTGCGGCTGCGCTGCGTGATCGGCTGATGATGATTGATGCTGGCAATAGCCAGTATTACCAGCAGCGTTATACGGCATTTGAAACGGCATGGCGTGATGCCATAAAGCAATGGGAAGCTATCGCGAAACCCCTGCGGGGTGTAAACGTGGTGGTGCATCATCGTGACAGCGTGTATCTGTTTGACTGGCTGGGTATGAATATCGTGGTGTCGCTGGAACCCAAACCCGGTATCGCACCGGCCGCCGGCTATCTGGGAGAAGTTAAACAGCATTTAAAGCAACAACCCGCTGATCTTGTTGTGTATGCGGCTTACCAGCATTCACGTGCTGCCAGGTGGATTAGCCGGGAGATGAATATTCCGCTGGTAAAATTGCCCTATACGGTTGGGGCAACGCCCACGGCGACATCGCTTAAGGGTCTGTTTGATGATACCTTGTCCCATCTTCTCGCTGCGCTGGGCCAATCTTCATGATCGATATGAGCATCATTCTGCCCGCCTTCGTCACCGGCTTACTGGTGCTGTTGACGCATGTCCCGCTCGGACGCCAGGTACTGGCACGAGGAATTATTTTTATTGATCTCGCGCTTGCACAAATCGCCGGTCTTGGACTGGTGATTGCCTATGTACTTGGTTTCGAGCCACATGGTGTCGGAGTACAGATCACGGCCGTACTTAGCGCCTTGCTGGGTGCGCTGTTATTTTATTACCTCGAACGCCGTTGGGCACAGATACAGGAAGCGCTCATCGGGCTGGTATTTGTGCTCGCGGCAAGTGCCGTAATGTTACTGGTGTTTCATCAACCGCAGGGTGCACATGAAGTGGATACCCTGTTAAACGGTCAGATCCTGTGGGTTGATTACCGGCAGTTGTTGCCGGTTGCCATCGTCTATGCCCTGGTGTTGTTACTGTGGTTCGCGCCGTGGTGGCGATCGCAGCGTTTCAAGTTTTATTTTTTATTTGCCCTGTCCGTCACGGCATCGGTGCAACTGGTCGGTGTGTATCTGGTGTTTGCCAGCCTGATCATACCGGCGCTCGCGATACGTAAAATTCAGCAACGGCCTTTGCTGTGGGGTTACCTCATTGGCACGCTGGGATATATCGCGGGCCTGCTGTTATCTGCGTGGTTTGATTTACCCACCGGACCGCTGATTGTGTGGTGTCTGTTTTGTGTGGCAATCGTTTTTTATGCGCTAACTGGTATTAAACGGCAACCAGCCAGATAATCACCAGGTTGCTGATGACAGCGAGAAACACGGCCACCCATACCAGCCGTTTGAGGTAACTGATTTCTTTTTGTAATGCCACGGCACCCCTGTCGATGCTTTGCACGGTTTCCTGCATTTGTACCGCCAGGGCCTGAATGGATTCGGCATTCTGCGTGGCGGCATTTTGTAATTCGGCAATCTGTTTTGGAATGACGTCATCCGTGGCTTTGCTGTCGGGCTTACGCGTGAAAGCCGGAATAGCGACAGACAGGATCTGCGCGATGTAGGGTAAGGCGGTTTTAACAATGGGAATCCAGGCAGGCATAATACACCTCGTACGTTATTTGTCCTTGTCTTTGCGGGCGCGTGGATGCGCTTTGTCATAGACACTGGCCAGGTGCTGAAAATCCAGGTGTGTGTAGATCTGCGTGGTGCTGATATCACTGTGTCCCAGTAATTCCTGTACCGCACGCAGGTCGCCACTCGATTCAAGCATGTGGCTGGCAAACGAGTGACGCAACATGTGTGGATGCAGGCGGCCGTTCATGCCCTGTTTTGCGGCCCAGTATTGCAGGCGTTGCTGAATGCTGCGAACAGATAATCGTTTGCCACGCTGACTGAGAAACACCGCATCCTGATCGGCAATGGTCATCGTGGCGCGTTGTTTAAGCCAGTCCTTTAATGCCATGATTGCCTTGCTGCCCAACGGCAACTTACGGGTTTTATTTCCCTTACCGGTCACGTTCAGCATGCCCTGGCGTAGATCCATGTCTGTCAGATTTAACCCTGCCAGTTCCGCCAGACGCAGTCCCGATGAATAAAAGACTTCCAGTATGGCCTTGTCTCTTTTACCGAGCAATGAGTCATCATTAATGTCCAGTAACTGGCTGACCTGATCGGTATCGAGTGTTTTGGGTAATTTGCGTGATACACGGGGTGCCTGCACATCGGCGGCCGGATTCAGTTTGAGTTTGTTTTCCGTGATCAGGTAATTGAAAAAACTGCGCAGCGCACTTAATTCGCGTTGAATGGTCTTGGCACTGATTCCGTGACGATGCCTTACTGCAACATAGTCCTGAATCACCGTTGCCTGAATATCGCGCCACTGCAACAGGTCATGCTCATCGGCATAAACCACGAAACGTTGCAGGTCGCGTTGGTAGTTAGACAGGGTGTGGGGAGAATACTGGCGTTCGTGACGCAGTTTATGCAGAAATGCATTCACATCCTGCATGCTGGCGGATTGCATTACTCGGTCTCAAGTGTCCGTTTCAACACACGCGCCAGTATCTTGCCGATTTGCGAAAGAAAGTGCGTGCCCATATCGGCGCGAAAACGATCCTGTTCATGGCTGCCAATCGCCAGCATGCCGTAACAGGTTTTGGAGTTTTCACTTTCGACCAGTGGAATCAGTGCGGCGGAACCGATATGACCGGCTTCATCGCTGAACAGGGATTCCAGTTGCCCTGGTTTGAGTCGGCCACAGGCCGGGCGGCGTTCCTTGATTATCTTTTCAAAGGCGCCGAGTACCGGTTCACTCCAGTCGACGATTTCCGGCCGTGATGCCATCGCCGGGTGGCCGGTGTTAAATAAACGTACCACCACCGTATCGGCATTAAAGTCCTTGCTAAGGCGTGACTGAACAATATCGAGCACGTCATCCAGATCCCGTGCATCGAGCAGCGCCAGTATCAACTGGTTGATCTGTTCATTCAGGCGTTCATTGGTCTGCGCGTTGGAGACCAGTGTGTTGAGTTTTTTACGGCTCGTGTCTTTTTGTTCACGCAGAATCTGCACCTGGCGTTCGATCAATGAAATTGCACCCTGTTCACTGTGCGGCAGGATCATATCGGCCAGTAAATCCAGGTGACGTTCAAAAAAATCCGGGTTGTCACGCAGATATTTAACGACGGTTTTTTCGATATCAGAAACGGGGGCCTGACTGGTTTTGGTTTGTGAACTCATAATTCTATCGTGCCCTCAAATACGCTTTGTGCCGGACCGGTCATGAATACCGGTTCACCTTCTTTGCGCCAACTAATTGTAAGTGTACCACCTGTGAGCATAACTTGTACGCTATCAGCAAGTAAATCCCAGTATCGGCCGATAACCATCGCAGCACAGGCACCGGTGCCACAGGCCTGTGTTTCACCGACTCCGCGTTCAAACACCCGTAATTTGATCAGGTTTTGATCAATCACCTGCATAAATCCGGCATTCACACGGTTGGGGAAGCGCGCATGTGATTCAATCAACGGGCCAAGCCGTGAAACCGGCGCAGTGGTGACATCATCAACCTGCATCACAGCATGGGGATTCCCCATCGACACAGCACCGATTTCGACCTGTTCACCATTCACATCCAGCGAATAGCGTTCAGCACGCGCGGGTGCCGTGAAGGGAATGTTCGCCGGCTCAAATTCCGGAATGCCCATATTCACCGTGACCTGGCCATCGTCTTCGACGCTGAGTTCCAGTCGGCCATTACGCGTGGTGACCGGAATGGACGTTTGTGTGGTTAAGCCGTGATCCAGCACAAAACGCGCAAAGCAGCGTGCCCCGTTACCACATTGCTCCACTTCACCGCCGTCAGCATTGAAAATGCGGTAATTAAACAGGCTTTGCGCGTCCTGCGGCGCTTCCACCAGCAAAAGCTGGTCACAACCGATACCGGTATGGCGGTCCGCTATGGCGCGAATTTGATCAGCCGAGAGCTGGACAGACTGGTTGATCGCGTCAAACACGACGAAATCGTTGCCCAGTCCATGCATTTTGGTGAATTGCAGCTTCATGAGGCCCGCCTGTCCACTGGAAAGTTGAATAACTGGCTGAATAACATATAGTTAGTGTATAGCAATATCAAAGTTCGCGTCAGTAACAAGAACAAGAATAAATCGATTGAAACGAACATTACTCACACCCACCATCTGCCGTTATCTGTTTGCCCTGATCTGTTTATCCTGGACAGGCATAGCAGCAGCACATGATGACAATCAGCCCATCCGGATCGGCTGGGTCTATGCCATGGCCAATATTCCGTTGCTGGTTGCCGAGGAACGTGGCCTGTTCGAGAAATACGGCGTTAATGTCAAAATTCAACGCTTCAGCAGCGGGCCACTGGCGATACGGGCGCTGGAAGCCGGTGATCTGGATATGGCCTATATCGGCATGCCGCCGTTGTATCATGCCTACGAACGCGGCCAGCGTTTCAGGATTGTCGCCAAGGTCAATTATGGACAGGCGGCGTTAATCACGCATACAAACAGTCCGATTCAATCACTCAAGGATTTGCGCGGCAAAAAAATTGCCGGCATACGTGCAGGCAGTGGCATGGATGTTTTGCTTCGTGCCTATATTCTGGAAGAGCTGGCCGAACTCGATAGTGAAAAAGATGTGAAGATCATACCCATGCCCGCAAAAATCATGCATGGCGCACTGATGCATGATGTTGTGGATGCGGCGTTTACCTGGGAACCGTATGTATCAGAGGCCATTCTCGCTGACAAGGCCCGCATTGTCCTGGACCTGAATAAATTCATTCCAAAGTATCCCTGGTATGTGATTGCTGCCACTGAGCATGCTACCGGTCAACATCGCCAGTACATGTTTAAGGTTTTGCAGGCGCATCGTGAAGCGGTGCAATACCTGTCGGCACACCCGGATGCGGGTACGGATCTGATCATGTCGCAATTCAGGCTGGACGCCAAGGCCGTAGCGGTGGGGGCGCAAGTACTGCCGGAAGAAATTGTGCGTGAAGCACGCCATCGCCTTGGCTGGCAATGCAGTTTCAATGAGCAGGATAAATACTTCCTGCAACGATTAATTCGTTACTCGCAACAACTGGGATACATCAAACAGCCGATCAAGGTTGATGAGCTGATTGATCAGGAGGCGATCGAATTTATTAATCAACGTTAGGCAGTTTCAGGGCAGCAGGTGTTCGCCGGCAAACAGGGACGCTACTCTCTCACGTTCACGAATCACATGCACCTGATCGCCATCCACCATGATTTCCACGGCACGGCCACGAGAGTTGTAATTGGAACTCATGCTAAAACCGTAAGCCCCGGCGGATCGTATCGCCAGCAAATCCCCTTCCTGCAGTGACAGCTCGCGTTGCTTGCCAAGAAAATCCCCGGTTTCACATACCGGACCGACAATGTCGTAGGCCAGTGTTTCACCTTGTTTTGGGCTGACTGGTACGATGTCCTGCCAGGCGGAATACAGGGCCGGGCGCATCAGGTCATTCATGGCCGCATCCACAATTGCAAAGTGACGATTTGGATTATGCTTGAGGTGTTCGACACGTGTGACAAGAATACCGGCATTACCGGCGATAGCACGGCCCGGTTCCATGATAATCGTGTAGTTGCGGTGCGCAAGGCATTCGGATAAGGCGCGCGCGTAGTCGTCCGGCAGGGGCGGTTGTTCGTCGCGATAACGAATGCCTAACCCACCGCCGATATCGATGTGTTCGACGTTGATGCCCTGTTCGGCCAGTGTATCGAGCAGGGCCAGTACCCTTTTTAAAGCATCCACAAATGGACTGATATCCGTGAGCTGCGAGCCGATGTGACAATCAATCCCCTTGATCGTAATGTTCGCCATGCCCTGTGCCAGCTGGTAAATGCGCACCGCTTCATCGATGTCGATACCAAATTTGTTTTCACGCAGGCCGGTGGAAATATACGGGTGAGTTTTGGCATCCACATCCGGATTAACGCGTATTGAAACCGGCGCCGACAGGTTCATCTCGGCGGCGATGGCATTGATGCGATGCAGCTCTGGTTCGGACTCCACGTTAAAACAGTGAATGCCGACTTCCAGGGCACGACGAATCTCGTCATGGCGCTTGGCCACGCCGGAGAAAACCACTTTGTTCGGTTCACCACCCGCGGCGAGTACGCGTTCCAGTTCACCCACCGACACAATATCAAAGCCGGACCCAAGTCGGGCCAGCACGTTCAGCACGGCAATATTGGAATTGGCCTTGACCGCGTAACAGATCAGGTGCGGCCGGTTGGCCAGGGCGCTGTCAAAGGCACGCCAGTGCCGCTCCAGCGTGGCGCGGGAATAAACATACGCCGGCGTTCCATGTGCCTGCGCGATGTCGGCGACGGCCACGTCTTCGGCATACAACGTATTGTTGCGATATTCAAAGTAATCCATTGGAGAGTTCCCCGAGGGTCAGGCCTGTTGTTCCTGTTTGTCCAGGTAGAGTGGGCCTTTTTTACCGCAGGCGGACAGCCCGCCGAGCAGGCTGGCGGACAGCGCAATCAGTAACAGCCAGCTGAAAAGACGTTTCATGCGGAATCCCCGGTGTTCTTGGTGTGACTAAAGCCATGATTATACGGACAGAATCCCGACGAAGCCACGCCAACATGTTAAGCTTAGGGGGTATGACACCCATATATATCGGTATTGGCATCTTCCTGCTGCTGGGGCTGTGGCTCACCATCAAGGGCCTGCGCCGTCTGTGGCAACGCAAGCTGGTGCGCGGCGGCATGCAAAGCCTGTCGGGATTGTTGTTTCTGGCCCTGGCGGCCCTGTGTGTGGCGATTGCCATGAACCTGTATACCTACAAAGTGTTTAACCACGAAGACACCATTGCCGAAGTGCGCTTTGAAGAACTGGGCCCGCAATATTATCGCCTCTATTTGATACCCGAAGGCAAGGCGGCCCAGACTTACGAAATTCGTGGTGATGAATGGCAGATCGATGCTCGCGTGATTAAATGGAAAGGCCTGGCCAACCTGGCGGGTATGCGCACGGTCTATCGACTCGAACGGCTCAGTGGCCGTTACCGGGATGTGCAACAGGAGAAACTGGATGTGCGTTCCGTGCATGCCCTGTCCAATCTGGAAGGCATTGATGTCTGGTCATTGTCACGCAAACACCAGGAGTACATGCCGTGGATTGATGCGATATATGGCAGTGCCGCCTATGTACCGATGGCACACCAGGCGCGCTTCGGGGTGGCGGTTACCAATTCCGGGTTAATCATTCGCGCCCTGAACGACAAGGCGCAAAAGGCCATCGAGGGCTGGCACTAGTTTTCACTATGATGGATTGACGCACCTGTGCAGATTCGCACGCAGATATTCAGCTGGGTTTTTCTCGCCACCATCGTGCCGTTAACCACGGTGGCCCTGATTGCCACCTATTACCTTGAATACGATTACCAGCATGACGTGCAGCAGTCCATCAACGTCAGCCTGGAAAATCTTGCAACAGAATTAAAACGCCGCCTCACCAGTCAGCAGGAACTGGCACTGGGCCTGGCACGGGCAAACGCCGTGCAGGCATTTGTGCCCATGTTACGTCAGGCCGAAACCGGCCGCGTTTCGCCTGAATTCAATACATTGCGCAGTCGCGTCAATCATTACTTTGAAGGCTTTCAGACGATCCTGCAGGGTATGTACATCATGCGCGTGATGGATCGGTTCGGTAACGTCTATATTAAAGTGTCACATAACAATCGCAGTGCGCCGGTATACGAAGGCCTGTCCGGCATGATGTACGTGGAACCGGAAGTCAACGACACGGTGTTCCTGGAAAAGCTGGAAAAACTGGTACCGAACGAAGTCAACATGACGGTACTCATCCACAACGAACAGCAATCCAGTTTAATGGAAACACTGCCGTTGCAGGATTACATTATTCCGCTCTACCACGACGACAAACTGGCCGGTGCGCTGAGTCTGACCTTATTTGGTGAGAGCATTGACGGGATTCTCAACCATGCACCGCGGCTTTATGACGCCGGGCTGTTCCTGCTGGAAAACAATCCGGAAGATCCGCAACGCCATGGCCTGGTGCTGTACGATGACGAAAATGAAATCCACATACTGCAAATTCGTAACCGGCTGGTTACCTTTGATGAGCTTTATAATAATAATTTACTCGAACGGATCATCGACAAACCCTCCGGGATAATCAGTGACACGAAAGATAATATGTCGATCTATTTTTATGAACTGTTTCCCTACCCAACGCAACTGACCAGCTGGATCCTCGGCATGCGTGTCCCCGACAAGGTGATCGCCGAACCATTCCAGCGAATTCGCTGGGTGATCTGGGGCATCGCCGCGATTGCACTGGTGATAAGCCTGTTCCTGAGTAATATCGGTGTACGGTTGATCGCGCGCCCGTTGCGTGAACTGTCGCGTAACCTGTTGTCCTATGCGCGTGGTGAATACGAACATCGCGTCTCGACGAATGCCCGCATCGATGAAATTCGCGACATGGAACTGGCCTTTAACTCGATGGCCGACTCCCTCGATCAGGCCAGCGAAGAAAGAGATCGTGCCCAGCACATGATGCTGCAAAGTGCCAAGCTGGCCAGTATAGGTCAGATGGCCGCCGGTATCGGCCATGAGATCAACAATCCACTCAATAACATTCTCTCCTACGCCAAGCTACTGGAACGCAGTATGGGCGGTGAAGATGAACGACTAAAACAGGACATTCAGTCACTCAAGCAGGAAGCCGTGCGCGCCAGCGACATTATCGGCGGTATTCTGAACTTCGGTCGGCAGGTACCACCGCAATATGCACCCTTCGATGTAGAGAAATGGTTGCAAGATACATTCAATCTGGTGCGACAGAGCGCAAAAACGGCCGGTATCAGTCTTGCATATGAAATCAAGCACGACATGATTCTGGAAGGGGACCGCGGCCAGTTACAGCAGGCATTAATCAATTTACTGATCAATGCCATTCAGGCCAGCGAGAAAAACAGTGAGGTCAGGGTGATTGCCACCACCAATGCGAATGATGCGGTAATTAGCGTGATCGATCAGGGCAGTGGTGTATCACAGGCGGATATCGACAAGGTGTTCGATCCGTTTTTTACCACCAAGCCGGAAGGCAAGGGTAGCGGACTGGGTCTGTCGGTCAGTCTGGGAATCGTCGAGCGACATAATGGCAGGCTCAGCATCAAGAACAATCCCGACAGGGGGGTAACGGTGACATTAATCATTCCGCTCAAACCGATGAAGGACTCGGCCAATGAATAAACAGCCGGTCATCCTGTTCGTCGACGACGACCCGAAAGCCGGAGAGTTAATGCTGCGCTTCAGTGAAGACGCCAGTTATCGTGCCGAAGTGTTTCAGGATCCACACGAGGCGTTGAGTTATTTTCAGAAAGAAGGTGCCGAGCTGATCATCAGCGATTTGCGCATGCCCAACTTGTCCGGTATCGAGCTGTTACGTGAAGTACGCAAAACAGACAAACAGGTGCCGTACATCATCATTACCGGTTATGCCGACGTGGAAAGCGCCATTGAAGCCATGCGTCTGGGCGCCAGTGACTTTGTCAAAAAACCGTTCGACATGGACGAAATGCGCGTGCAGATCGAAAAGACCCTTGAGCATGCCGCGCTGGTACAGGAAAACCGATTACTCAAACGCCAGTTAACCGACGAGAAAAAACGTTATGACATGGTGGGCCATTCAGCGGCCATGCAGAAAGTCTATGGTGTGATCGAAAAAATTGCCGATGTGCGATGCAACGTGATCATCGAAGGTGAATCCGGTACGGGCAAGGAACTCGTAGCGCGCGCTATTCACAACCAGGGCCAGTTTGCGAACAAACCGTTTATCGTCATCGACTGTGGCGCGCTCACCGATACATTACTGGAAAGTGAACTGTTCGGGCACGAAAAGGGTGCCTTTACCGGTGCGGTCTCCAGTAAACCGGGTTTACTGGAAGTGGCCAGCGGTGGCACCGTGTTCCTGGATGAGATCGGAAATATCTCCGATGCCATGCAGATTAAATTACTACGCGTGGTGCAGGAACAGCAGGTTACCCGCGTCGGTGGTATGAAACCCAAATCCATCGACGTGCGCTTTATCGTCGCCACTAACCAGAACCTGGAACAACGCGCCGCGGAAGGATCATTTCGTCATGACCTGTATCACCGGCTAAACGTGGTGAAAGTCCAAATGCCACCGTTACGCGAACGGCGCGAAGATATTCCGTTACTGGTGCAACACTTCGTCGATAACTTCAATCAACAGTATGAGCGCAATATCAAAGGTTTTGATGCCGCATCCATGAAAAAACTCATGGACCACAGCTGGCCGGGGAACGTACGCGAACTGCAAAACCTGGTGGAACGCCACATCGCGCTGTCCGAAGGTGAAATGATGCAGGTCGATGCGCTTTCCACACTCAAACCCGGTGCGCAAACCGCAAGTGGCGGTATCGACGGTGATCTGCCAACCCTCGCGGAACTGGAACGTCGATACATTATGAAACTGCTGGATGAGTTTAACGACAATCGCGAAAAAACCGCGACTACTTTAGGTATCAATAAATCGACGCTGTGGCGCAAGTTGCAGGGTTATAAGGCGGAAATGGAAGAGAACCAGAATTAATTTTAATTAAGGTATTCGATATGCCGACCACTTTCCCCGGGTTCCCCAAGGACCTGTTCAGGTTTCTAACCGAGCTAAAGCAGAACAATAACCGCGACTGGTTTAACGACAACAAGGCCCGTTACAGAGCCAGTGTCGTTGAGCCGGTGTGTGCCTTTGTCGAGGCGATGGATTCGCGCCTGAAAACCATTTCCGAATATTATTATGGCGATCCGCGTGCACATGGTGGCTCGATGTTTCGCATTTACCGCGATACACGTTTTTCCAAGGACAAGACGCCATACAAGGAACATGTAGGTTGTCACTTTCGGCATTCAGCCGGCCGCGATGCCCATGCACCCGGATTTTATTTACACCTGGAACCCAAGCAGGTGTTTTTTGGCGGTGGTATCTGGTGTCCACCCAATCCGGTATTACACAAGATTCGCACCGCGATCGCTACCAAGCCATCATTGTGGGAGAAAATCATTTACAGCAAGTCATTTGTGAGACGCTTCGGCCCGGTGCAGGGTGACAAACTCAAGCGCCCACCAAAAGGGTTTGCAAAGGATCACCCGCAGATCGAGCAATTGAAGTTTAAAAGTTTTTACGTGATTCAGACCGAACCGGAGAAAGCGGCGCTGCAAGGATCTTTTATAACAGACGTGACTCGTGCGTATAAGTCGGCCGGGCCAATGATTGAATTTATTACCAACGCGGTGGGATTGCGTTACTAGTTGCGTTTACTTACCATCGCACACACCAAAACAATCCAGCTTGATTTCGGCGCAGGTAATGTCGTCCAGCGAGTTCTGTAAGTTGAAGTTTCCACCACCCTTGTGCTTCATGGTGGCGCTGTTGCATTGTTTGATATTGCTGGCATTTTGAAAGTCCGTGGCCCATTGCGGGTTGAGACAGCCTTGCTTGCTTTTGCCAAAGCGTATAGATAGCTGGTAATTGGCGCAACGCAGCCGTGTGTGTTGCACATAACCTTCGATATACCATTCACCTTTGCTGTTAAGCCAGGCGCGATTGCCATCGAAATCAAAATCTATGCGTCTGGGCTGTTTGTTGCCGAAGGTCATGCCTGGTTGGGCAGCGGCTGTCTGGCCATTCTTTAGTGTGCTGCGAATAAAGCTTGTATCGTCAGATGTGTTTTGTCCGCCAAAATCGATGGCATATACACTGCCGGGTAGATAAAGACATGCAGTGAAAGTAATGCATGTAATAAAACGTTGCATCTGTTAATCCTGCTTGATCGTTGAAGTCAGTACCCAGCGTGCATCATCAATCCGGCAAAAGTCGTAATGACCCTGTGCAATGCGTTTGTTTGAGCGATTGACGATTCGAATAGTTCGACAGGTCTGACCGTCTTTTTCATATGTTTTAACCGGGTTTGCCAGGCCGGAATGGCCGGTAGCGTCATTTTTCCAGGCCGACTTCTCACCATCATCAAGCTCCTGTAAGGATTTATAGATGTTTTGCTCCATCATGGTAATGTCATCTTTATTGAAATCAGCGATTGGTGCGTCCTTAAGAAAATTCAGGTTGGATGCCTGCAGGACTGTGCTGAAAATCAGTCCGAGAAAAATGATCAGGAATTTAGTCATGGTCTGCCTCCCGCTTTCCTTGTTTGACTATACATTAAAAACTCGAATATGTTGAGAAATGCCGTCATTAATCTGGTAAATTCTGTGTTATGCATTTTAAAAACT
The DNA here is from genome assembly GCA_937967995.1 of uncultured Gammaproteobacteria bacterium. Taxonomy (GTDB): domain Bacteria; phylum Pseudomonadota; class Gammaproteobacteria; order UBA6429; family Thiohalophilaceae; genus CALBTB01. The sequence goes on along the minus strand of CALBTB010000005.1, from coordinate 13,355 downwards.
CCTTTTTACAGACCTGGATTCCTCATAAGCCGCGTTATCTGGCGTTTATGCTGGGCCTGATTATTCTGTTGCTGGCGCATGCCCTGTTCGATAGCGCCGCCAGGGGGGCGCGCCTGCTGGATATCACCTTTCTTATCGTTTTTGTCACCACCTTATTTGCCGCCTGGCGCCAGGTCTGGTTTATTGTGGCAGTAGTGGTGCTGGGTGTTCCCATGTTCGGTTTGCAGATGCTGAGCAATTTCTTTCATGCCGGCCTGCTGGAAATTATTTCGCATGTATTCGGGGCCTTGTTTTTCAGTTTCCTGTTTGTGTCGATTCTGATCGACATTCTCAAAACCAGCAAAGTCACGATGAATACAATTTATGGTGCCGTGTCAGTCTATTTGCTGATCGGTATTGCCTGGACCTTCCTGTTTGGACTGGTCGAACATATTCATCCGGGTTCAATCAGTATGCCCCAAACACTGGAGCCGTTTCTGGTCAGCAAGCAACAGCATTTTAATGTGCTGATGTATTTCAGTTTTACCTCGCTCACTACACTGGGCTTTGGTGATATCAACCCGGTTGTGCCCATAGCGCGAACCTTGTCGTATCTGGAAGCGGTGATTGGCCAGTTGTATCTCACCATATTAGTCGCCCGACTGGTCGGCCTGCATATTGCCACCACGCAGAATCACTGAGGTTTAATCGTTTTAATTAACGGTACTGCTGTTGCGCCATGTAAAATGATGCTGAGCAAAACCGTCAATACGATAACGGACAGCATATATTCGTATCCCGAGATTCCCAGTGTGCCGACCACCATAAACAGATACAGCACGGAAGCAATACCACGCGGCCCGAACCAGCCGTAGAACAGTTTATCCCTGTGACTGGCGGCGGTACCGATCAGGCTCAGGTAGACCGGGACCATTCGAATCAGCGTCAGGCTGAGCACGGCATAAATCACCGCACGTATATCCCAGTATTCAATGGCAATGGGAACGACAATCATGCCGAAGATCATGAAAATGAATAACGCCAGTAACTGGCCTTCAGCTTCACCGAACTCCTGAATCCGTTCCCGCACGCTGTGTGTCTGTACACCCAGAAACAGGCCGCCAATAAATGCCGCAATAAATCCATTACCATGCACCATTTCCGCCAGAGCGTAAGCCAGTAATGCCAGGGATAGCGCTGAGAGGCGCTGAAAGGTCGCACTCATCCATTGTCGTCTCGAAGCCTGTTCCACCAGCCAGCCACCGGCCCAGCCAACCAGTGCACCTATCAGCGGCCCGAGTGTCAGTTGTAACAGTAGAAACATACCCCAGTGTTGTGACTCATTTTGTGCAGTGGTCGATAACAGGGCCATACAAACCAGAATAGGCGGTAGTGCGATGCCATCATTTAACCCGCTTTCAACACTGATGGACTGGCGCATGGATTCAGGGACTGTATTGCTTTTTATAATGGCCTGACCCAGTGCCGCATCGGTTGGCGAAAGAATAAAGGCAATCAATAAAACTGGCAGTAACGCCAGTTGATCAAACAACAGTAATCCCACACCGGTTCCCAGTAACATATACAACAGCAGTCCAACGCTCAACAGGCGCAGGGGGACCCGAGTACGTTGGTGTAGCAGGCTGGCAAGTCGAATCTCGGTGGCGTCAATAAACAGGATCAGTATGAGCGTGATTTCCGCCAGGGTGGTGATGAGTGCAGTATCAATGGTGACACTAAACCAGCCCAGGCCGACCGGACTCACCAGTATACCGACACAGGTAAAGATCATTGGTGCGGTTATCGGTAAGCGTTCTGACAGGCGCGACACCAGCCCGAAAATCAGTATCAATGCGGCCGTTAGCAATAACGCGATGTGCTCGTGCATCAGGACTACACTCCGTAGCGATGACGATCAATGAAACGGAAACAGGTAATTCATCCAGGCGGACATGCGTAACAACACCTTGCGCATGACGGCAACATGGGAAAAGTGCTGGGTGTAAATTGCTGCCTGTGCATATGCACCGCCCGGCACCTGTCCGGCATAAGGTTCAAAGTCAGCATCCGTGATTTCGATTAATACCGGTAGCCTGCCCGGATAGGGCGCAGAACGTGGATTATATAAATTGCCGCTGGGTTGAATCTGGCCTTCGGCGATAGCCGGGAAAACGGTTTTGACTTTACCTGTAAAGACTTCACCGGGAATGCCATCAAACGCCACTTCCGCTTCGTCTCCAACCGACAGGCGTAACATGCTGTTCTGTCTGAACCAGGCAACGAAATACTTGCCTTCGTCATGTACAAAGATCATGACCGGCCGTAATGGCAATGAAGCCGCCCGCATGCCGGGACGTAACGAGACCTGGGTGACATAGCCATCGGTTGGTGCGCGTACGGTGGTTTGATCCAGGTTGTACTCGGCGGTGGCCAGTTGCGCTTTCAGGTTATCCACTTTCGCTACGGCCAGATCCACGTCGCGCTGACTGATCGCGCGTTGCTTTAATAATTGTCTGGCGCGCTTTAAATCCGCTTCGGCCGAGATGACCTGAGCCTTGAGTGATGCCACTTTATTCTCAAACGGAACCGGATCGATTTTAAACAACACATCACCGGTTTTAAGTTTACTATGCCCGGTTACCGGCACGTCGATGACAGTGCCGGTGACGGCCGGCACAATCGGTGTCGTGACAAAATATTCACGTCCGATCTCGGAGTAGGGGTGGTTATAGTTCATGGTAAAGATGAGCGTGCCAATCAGCACAACACCACCCAGGATTGCCGTGGGTACGCTCCATTTATTGAGCGGAATCTTGAATGCCTTGAAGACAACAATACAGATCGCCGCGTAGGTGAGAATGAGTAACAGGTCCATCAGGTTTCTCCCTTTTCACTATCAGATGGCGGTGGGGTCGGCGTCTGCAGTTCAGTGATTTTCTGATTTAATTCATCGATGGTCTGTTCCAGCGTGGCGATGCGATCCGTGATGGCGCTGTCATCTTTACTGCTCGCCATGCCCCAGCCACGATCTTCTCGATACAGCGTGGCCCAGATCCACAAAAAGGGCCACAACGCATGCAGGGTAAACAGGCTGATCCAGCCGGTGACATGTATTGCATCCTGATGCGGATGATTGCGGTGTTTGGCAATTTCATAGGGAATGTCATGAATGACGATAATGCCGTAAAACAGGGTAATTGCGACAAAGAACAACAGGAATAGTGCAAAATAATCGAGCATGTTTATCCCTCCCTCTCAAGCCACTGGCGTGCGGCCTGTTCCTGACCTGTTTCGAAATATTGTATGGGCACCGGGCGCAGGCCTTTTAGTGTAAACACTTCAACCAGGTCACGCCACTTCTCGTCGCCAACAATGGCGAATTTAATGATATAGGGATCAATCTTTTCCATAGCAGAGGTATCTTCCCAGCCCTTTGCTGCCTCCCAGCCGGTAAAGTCTTTTAGTATCACCAGAATTCTGATATGACCGGTTTTGTGTATGATGAACTGAATCTCGGACTGGATGTTCTGATATTCTTCCTTGCCGAGTTGGCCGGAGACCTGAAACAGGGCCAGGTTATTTTTTTCAATATTCCATTCAATCGGCATAGCAATTGTCCTCGTTATTGAACAGCCTGTTCGAAGTAGGTCTTGATTATCCCTTGTTTGTTGACCTCTAGTACACCACGTAGCGGGATATCTGGATCAAGATAATTTGGTACTTTCAGTCTAAATTTACCGGATGTCCTCTCTTTTTTCTGGTGTGTCCAGCTGATCTGTACGGGGTTTCCCAGATATTCGCGTTGACGAAACCTGTTTGAACAGCTCGCCGCCGCTGGAATATTACTGCAACTGAAAACAGTGTTTGTATTGTCGACGCGTATTTTAACGTCCTGTAAGGAGCTGTCTGAATTATTGCGAATTACTATTTCATTGTACTGGTAAACGGTATCAGGGCCGGTAGCACATGAATACAGAATTAGAATAAAACCAGGCAGAAGTATTTTATTTAACATACAAGTTTAAATTCGTTTATTTACTAAATAAGTTATTAATATTTTTTTGTAATTTAATATCGTTGAAAAATGTAAATAAAGTGTGAACAGGAACATAATTTTCAGGACTATCCAGATCGAATTTATCAAGACAGGTTTTTGTCAGTAGTTTAGCGGTGTTGACTCGTGCACCGTGTAAACAATTGATGATAATCTTGAAGAAATATGCTTGTTCGACATGAAAATCCATAATCGTACTTAAAACAAAAATATAGATATGCGATCCATTGTCCAGAACATTGCCAAAATACCCACAGCATATCCTGCTGGTTGTTGAACTTTATGAAGTACATCATTGAAAGTCATTATACGTAATCGTTTGAGTAATACCTTACCCGCAAAGAATAATGAGATGGCTGCAACCACAAACATGATCTGGCCTATCTCGACACCAATGTTAAAAAATAACAGAGCGGTAGGGATTTCGGTTTGCGGTAATCCGATTTCAGTGAGGACTGCAGCAAACCCGAAGCCGTGTAACAATCCAAATGTGGACGATACAGCAATTGGATAACGCCAGGTCAGGGTATGGCGCTTGTCACGCGCCAATTCCATCGCAACAAAGACGATGGAGAGTGCGATGGTTGCCTCCACGGGTGCGACAGAGACCTTAACAATACCTAATGCCGACAGGGCGAGAGTAATGGAATGGGCGATGGTAAATCCTGTCACCGTTACCAGAATGCGACGGAACGTTCCCGCCAGCAGCACCAGACAGACAATGAATAACAGATGATCATAACCCTCCAGAATATGCTTGATACCCAGCGCCATGTACTCCCTGGCGACCTTCCACGTATGTTCCTTTTCAGGAATCTGCCAGACACGGATATCGGGGCTGAGAACCACCGAGTACTTTTCCCCGGACAGGCGGGTAAAGTGAAACAGGCTCGAGATGGAAGGGTTATATCTCGGGTAATGAATCGTGACTGCTTCATTCGACAAATCAGTTTTACATCGATACATTTGCTGACGCGTTGTTTTGCCACCTGTGACAGGCGAGGTCGCATGGCAGCTGGAAGGCAGTTTGATCTCCGGTACATTGGTGGCGGCCACCGTAACAGGTACCTTCCACATCACAGAATAGAGGTCTTTCTCGCGTTCGTTGATTTCGATATACAATGGACGGGTATCGTGCGCCAGTGCAGCGACGGGTTGTAAGAGCATAATGAAAGCAATTGTCAGTAATCGGTTTCGCATCATTGGCAGACCGCTAATTACTGACTTTAGCCAGCTCTTTGCCGGGTTTCTTGTACACGATATCGATTTCGTAACTGTTGACAATTTGCTGAGTGGCCTGTCTGGCACGCTCTAGGGTGAGAGTACGTTGAGCTTCCTGGGTGACACGATGACGTACTTCTTCAAGCGCTGGCATATAGCCGGGTTGTTTTTGTATCAGCATGATCAGATGAGCACCATGATCAGACATAATCGGACCATGCCATTCGCTTTCACTTGCGTCTAGGGAAAATATCGTATCAGTCAGATTTTTACCAAAATGACTTTCAACATATAACTCGGAACGTTCAACATAGTTCAAGCCATATAAAAAACGTTCCCCATGTTTGGTGGCGTCCTTAAACGTGGCCTTTTCCTTTTTAAGCTCCATAAGCTTCTGTTCCGCCAGAGTTTTGGCTTTCACCATGCCATGATGGTTTGCGCTGAAATAGACATGGGTAAAGGTGACTCGCGGCTCTACATAGTAATCATCTTTATTTTTTTCAAAATAGTTCTGAATCTCCTCATCGGAAATATCGCCAAACGACTCGGCGAAGCCACGTGCTACATAGTCAATTTTCTGTATCAGTCGCCGTTTGATGACATAGTCATCGCGGTCAAGTCCCAATGTTTTTGCCTCGCGGTACAGGGCCTCTTCGCGCACGTACTCATTGATGACTTTTTTGAGATCGCCATCGGAAAACGAGGCAAGCTGTTGTTGTGCTGTGACAGGTTCAAAGGACTTGGTCCGGTACTGAATAAACTTCAGTAAGTTGTCCTGATCGACTACAATGCGTTTTATATCAGCATTTTCATCCTCATGCGATACAACGTTGTGTAACACAAACAACCCGATAGCCAGTACGAGAAAGTGAAGCAGCGGTTCTTTATAAATTTTGCTTAGTGATTTCATAATGAACTACCTGCTATTTAATATTTATTTCGAAATTAACCACACCGCCATCCACATCGCGGGCGGCAACAATTCGATCACCTTTGCGATAGAGGGTGGAGGTTATCGTGCGAATACCGTCACTTGAGACAATGGTGTTGTTCCTGATTTCATAATCGGCTTTACCCATTAACAAAGAACCACCGCCATGGTAAGCCGACTGTGCAACCTGTTCTTTTGCTACACCGGTTTCTTTCAGGACGCGTTTACCGGTTTCTAGTAACTTACCTTCATACACTTTCCCGGATGTCAGGTCTTTCAGCATCAGAGTTTTGCCAAGTAGTGTCTTACGGATCTCGTCCCCCGTCATTTGGGAGAAACCCTCCTTCACGGCGGAATCTACCGACATGCCTGGCATTTTTGCGATAACCAGTTTGGTGACTTCTTTTAGCTTGCCAGGATTGGGTGTGTACCAGATGGGTGACGAATAGGCCCGTTCCTGAATCGTCGCCGGGTGTTTTGTTTCTTTTGGATCAATGCCCAAAGCAATCGCATCATATAAAGAATGGCGCGGCGTGGGGATCTGAATGACGCGCGTGTAATAAAAGGCGCGAAGACCTGGATCGAAATCTGGGTCGGACCATACCGCGACCAGCTCCCTGGCGCCGATATCATTGGTATATTTACCGGTTTTGAGGTCAACGGTATTACCCACAGCCTGCGAACCGTCTGTTCGCCCATCTGATAAAGCGACATCATAGATTTTCTCGTGTGTCTTACCGTCCTCGGCGAGCCAGCCTTTGATAACCTGAATTCGATCCAGATTTGCCTCTTTAGGATCCTTGGCAGCATGAATTAAAAATGTCGGCGCCTTTCCTTGTGGTGCCTGTGCCAGATCACCGCCCATGGGTACACCCTTGGCATATCCAGCGGAAGCCAGATCAGCCGCTCTGGCGTCGCTGGCTGTATAATCGTAACCACCGAATAAGCGCAATTGAATGCGCGGTCCTGTCGTGGCATACACTTCCTTACGCTTGAAGGCAGCGGTGATGGCTTCGCGGGTATTTTCTGTTGCCCAAACGCCTGCTAATCCTTCCGCAGCGGCATCCCAACCAACAGCGCCTGGTACCGTTTCCTTGGTTTTGTTTTCGGGAATACTGTCGAGGGCGTATTTACCAAGAAAATTGTTTTCTTCGGCTGACGAAAAGCCGGTATGTGAATCCGTCGCGCCCACCATTCCAAATTTAAATGGATTCTTACCTATGCTGTTTTCTAATTCGAGACCGCGCATCAGGGCAGTTCGTGCATAATCGCCTGGATCAGGATCTAGTGCCTCAGTGGCAGTTGGATCTAACGCGTGTTCGTAGGTTTCGAAATCAGCAAACTGATCATTGGGCGATAATTTGGGATGGGCTTCCGAGTCGCCTTTATATTGTGTGACTTCATCCACCGGTTCCCAACGTTCACGCATGTTAGCGTATTCCAGATCGATCGGACGGCCATCTTCATCGTAAAGTGGAAACATGGAGCCGCCGGACAGGTTCATATTATGCGCAATCGCGACAAAATCTGTCCCAACAGCATCAGATGTAGTGGCCAGAAAATTGTATAAATCTCGCGGTTTGCTGGAATCGATCAAGCTATAGGGTAAATACTGCATGGCTTTAGTTTTACCATCAGGTGTAAAAATGATGCGGTGCAGATTGCGGCCATCCGGCAGAGAGCTCCATTCCCAGCCAATAAAAGCAGTAAATTTACCAGGATCGTTATGCCGTTCTGCTGAATCAACGATCTCTCCCCAGACAGAACGACGTATGGGTTCCGAGTTCAGTTCCACAAGCGCCTGAATATCACTATTTGCCAGCCCTACAATTTCAAAAAACACCTCACCACCTTTACCTTCTTCGAGCATTTTTTTCCAGCGAGGTCCATTCTTCGTATTTAATAACTCTTTATTACCTTTAATTAACTCTGGAAACGTACCCATAAATTCAGCGTGATCGGTCACCACCAGAAAATCCAGTGGAGTTTTAATTTGAACACGTTGACGGCTTAAATCCGCTATTACCGGCAAGCCTTTGGCGAAACGATAGGAAGAATCCGGATCGGCCGTAGTGGTTAATAGCGAATAGGCATCCGGTGAATAATTTGTGTGTAAATGCGTGTCACCCCAATAGAGCTGGGTTTGATCTGATGATGTGGCACTTGTGACGTTATTCGGTTTAACCTGCGATTCAGAATCGGGCATTGAAGCTTGATTACTGTTTTCGGAATTTGCTTTACTGGTTTCTTCCTGTTGGCAAGCGCTAATTAGTAAAAATCCGAGTAAAACGTTAAGGTATGAAAAACCTTTAAGATATTTATACAAACCCATGTATAACCTCCCAAATCCTTCTGTCTATTTAATGTAACTTTATATATCTATTACTTAAGTTATCCTAGCTTAGTTCAATACAGTTTAAATTTCATGGTGATTGTGTTCGGTTAGTATTTCCTTTCGGTATTCACTTGGCGATGTACCATACCAACGTCGAAACGCGCGGGTAAAATTGGCCTGCTCTGCGAACCCGACCAGGTAAGCAATTTCATTAATGGAAAGTTGTGAGTCAAGTAAATAATTCTGTGCCAGTTCCTGCCTGGTTTGATCCAGCAAAGATTTATAATTGGTACCTTCTTCACTGAGTCGCCGTAACATAGTACGCACGCTCATGTTCAGTAATTTGGCGACAATCTCTTCGAGTGCCTCACCGGATGGTAGCAAATCTCTGATTTTGGCCTGCACCTGATGTGACAGGCTGGACAGGTCCAGTTCATTCATATAATTCATCGCAACCTGTTCGTTGATGCGTGCCAGTTCCGGATTGGATGTAGGCAGCTGGCGATTGGCATACTGGCGATCAAAGATAATGACATTGGCATTGGCACCAAATGACAAAGGTGCCTGCACAAACGCTTCCAGACTTTGAGCGCAGGATTGGTTGTGGTGAGCGATTCTTATTTCAGTGGCTCTGAACGAATCGCCGCACAGCAAGCGGCACATGGTGATCACAGCACAAATACCGGCATCTGCGGCAGCGGGATGTAACGGATATTGCTTTTCAGTTGATGTGAAACTCAATATGCAATGCTTTCCATCCAGTTTGACGGTGGTCTGCAATGAGTTATTGACGATTTTAGAGTATCTATGCAGGCGGAGTAATCCATCGCATAACGACGGACTGGCCAGCCAGGCAAAACCGAGGGCATGAAAGGTAGTGGGTGACCAGCGTCGACCCACTTCAAGTCCAAAACACGGATCGCCGGTTTTCTCGATCACGAAGTTCCATAAGGCAAGCATCTTGTCCATCGGGTAGCGGGCGTTGCCATCTCCCAGTTTGGCGGGATCCAGTCCGACCTGAGCAAACACGTCTCTTGCATCGTGGCCCGACGCCTGTAATGCATTCCACACTAAAAGTGCCCATGAAGTCAGGGTGCTGGTAGCCATTGTCACGCCTGTCTTAAAAATGACGTTCAAGGATAACGGATTGGCTTGTAATGACAAGATCCGGATAACACTTCGGCGTGGCATGACAATTTTATGACAAGTCTCTTGTATATCCTCTCGCCTGGTTTTACACCAGCCAGGAGCCATGCAATGACACATGCCATAAATTTCTTTCAGCAAACGCTGCGCAATGCCTTTACCTGTGTGGGAAAAGGACTTCACTCCGGTTATAAAGTTGTGATGCGGGTAATGCCGGGTGAGGTCAATTCCGGTTATGTGTTTGAGCGACGAGATGTGCAATCCCGATGGTCGGAAATCCCGGTTCGATGGGATACTGTCTGTGACACACGCCTGTCCACGACCATCAAGAATAAATATGGAGTGCGTGTATGTACGATTGAGCATTTACTCGCGGCACTGTATGTCTGTGGAATCGATAATGCTCGAATCATTCTCGACGGACCCGAATTGCCTGTAATGGATGGCAGTGCAGCACCTTTTTTAAAGCTAATAAAAAATGCCGGGATAAAGCAGCAGAATGAAGAGCGACATGCAATAGTGATTAAACAAACGGTGTCTGTCTCTGATGGCCATAAATTTGGCGGATTTATGCCGTCACCTGTACCGTGGGCATCAACTGAAATTCACTTTGACTCAGTTGCGATTGGTTATCAGAAATTTTCGATACCCATCGACGGGCCGTCATTTGAAAGTGAGCTGGCCGCAGCTAGGACATTTGGATTTATTGAGCAAAAATCCACATTGAATCAACTTGGCCTGGCACAGGGCAGCTCCTTGCAAAATACCGTTGTAGTAGATAAAAACAATATCATGAATCACGAGGGGTTGCGGTATAAGGACGAATTCGTGCGGCATAAGCTGGTTGATGTGATTGGCGATATTGCCACTCTCGGTGCACTTTTATTTGGACACGTGACGACGAAATTTGCCGGTCACCAGGTAAACCATGCGTTGATTCGAGAGTTGATGAACCAGCCACATACCTTGCAACGTACCAGCCTGCGTGAGGCGCATTTATTATGGAAGCATCTGATAGCCATGAAAAATTAATTGATAAATATCAATAATCTGTAGATTCGGGTTGCTATGATGCGTATATGAGTAACAAGCAAACCCCACAACTCCAGCGCCGCCTCAACTTAACACTGCTGTCACTGTACGGAATAGGTACCATTCTTGGTGCCGGTATTTACGTGTTGATCGGTAAAGTCGCCGGTTACGCAGGTATGACTACCCCATTGGCGTTTATGGTTGCGGCGGTGCTGGCCGGTTTATCCGCATTCTCTTATGCAGAACTGGTAACACGCTATCCCAAAAGTGCCGCTGAAGCCGTGTATGTCTACCAGGCATTTTCCAGTCACACACTGGCACTGGTCATGGGGCTGTTGATCGTGGCCGTGGGCGTTACCTCCAGTGCCACGCTGGTGAACGGTCTGCTCGGTTACCTTGCCGAGTTTGTTACGGTACCGCGGGCATTCGCGATTCTCGCCATCACCATTGTACTGGGTGTGATAGTTATCTGGGGTATCAGCCAGTCGGTGTGGATTGCCAGTGTGCTGACGGTACTGGAAGTGATCGGTCTGCTGGTGGTGATCTGGGTTACACGTGATAACTGGTCGCAGGTACCGGCCGCGATCCCCGATATGCTGGCGGTGACGGACATGAGCGTGGTGATCGGAATCTTACTAGGTGCCTTCGTGGCGTTTTATGCCTACATCGGGTTTGAAGACATGGTCAATGTCGCCGAGGAAGTGCGCGACCCGGTGACTACCTTGCCACGTGGGATCATGATCGCCCTGTTTTTTACGGCGACGTTTTATGTGATTGTCGCGGTAGTGAGTATCGTGTCGGTGCGGCCCGATATACTTGCGCAAAGCGATGCGCCACTGGCCTATATATATAAGGTACAAACCGGCGAGGAAGCCACCTTTATCGGTTTGATCAGTATTATCTCCATTCTCAACGGCGCACTCGTCCAGATGATCATGGCCTCTCGTGTTTTATATGGCATGAGCCGAAATCGCTGGTTACCCGCGTTTTTGTCGGTGGTGAACGCCAGAACGCATACACCAATTAATGCGTCCCTGATTATTATCGGCGTGATATTAGCACTTAGCCTGCTGCTGCCATTGCTGAGTCTGGCCAAAATTACCAGCTTCATCACGCTTGTCGTGTTTGCATTGATCAACCTGGCGCTGTGGCGTATCAAGCGAATACATGGGCGCGGACCGGCATTGAATCTTCCGTTGTGGGTCCCCATCTGTGGATTTGTGTTTTGCAGCGGGTTTATCGGTTTCCAGGCCTACCAGCTTATCACCTGATTAAGATTGGGTTTTTAGAGCGCCTGTGATCTGCTTTTGTCCGTAGATATGATAAGGTGTGAACTGATCGATGTTTTGTAAACATCATGCGGGAGGAGATGACCATGACGAGATTGCATTATCTGGTGGGTGCGCTGGCCATCATGCTGGTGGTGTCAGGATTTTTCCTGTTTGACTCGCGTACGCGTCTCGATAACCAGCAGGCACAACAGGCGGCGAAATCAAACCCGCTCGCACATCTAAAACCGGCCAGGCAGACGACCCGGCCACCGCAAAAAACCCAGTCGACGAAAACAACGTCTACAGCATCCACTCGCGATCAACGTGTGCCGATGCAGACGACCTTGCGTAAATCAACACCGGTGAAGAAAACCACCACAACAACCACGACGCAAACCGCACAGGACAGCAGCGGCGGAACACGTTCACGCCTGGGTCCGCCATCCAAGCGCTTTTAACGGTTAAAAGTGTAATGCGGCGCCAATCGTCACGGCGTCCAGGTCGCCACCGCTGACGTCCTGAAAACCCTGGTATTCCAGGCGAACCGACAGGTGATCAGCCGGGAACAATTGCAGGCCGACACCGTAGGCAAAACTGGATCCATCATCAGTACTAAATGTTGAACCACCGGAGTTACCGTCCAGGGTCCAGTTCAGTACGCCGACCTTACCAAACAGCTCTGCCTGGTGACCGAAAGGAATGAAACCCACCAGTGAGGCTTCCAGTCCATCACCATTGATACTCTGTGATCCGCCGCTGCCCTCGACAAAAAAGTCATCGAAATTGACGTAGGCCACTTCAAGGCCAAGAAACCGTTCACGTACCCCGCCGAAGATTTTCTGTGTATCACTGTGTTCGAAGCCCGGTGTGCTTACATTCGTTGAACCGATGGCGCCCCCCAGATAGATTTCCGCTGACGCAAGCGAACTGGCACCCATTAACAGTGAAGCCAGAGCAATGGATTCCAGAGCAATGGATTTTTGTATTTTCATAACGACCTCCAGTTAGTGTCACGCAAAGCGTAATCACCCATCGCTGAACCCTGTGTTAACCGGCAGCAATGTCAGAGATACTTTTAGAATGAATATCGTCTGGAGGTAATCGTTATGAACTGGGCTGGGACATCAATATGAAGGAGTCAGGTGGACAGTCGAATTTATGTAGCTGTGGTATGTCGCAGACTCTGCTCACATCGCGTAAATTGCAATCTGCATCGTGCAAATTGCACGAATCCAGGCTGGTTTGACTGCCTAACTGATTGATTTTACAGGCCCAACCTGCTGGCCCGCATCTTGCGACGGTATCACTGTGAATTCTATAGGAGGATCATTATGCAACGTAGAACATTTTTACAGGGCAGCCTGGCCGGTGGCGCCGTCGCCGTGG
>CALBTB010000004.1 GCA_937967995.1 uncultured Gammaproteobacteria bacterium | reverse complement strand
TGCGCTTTGCGATTCGCGAAGGTGGCCGGACCGTCGGTGCCGGTGTGGTTGCCAAGATTATTGAGTAATTTTGGGATCATCGAGTAAAGGCATCACGGCTTAACAGAAATATTACGTAATAGGTAAATAAATGGCAGCGAATCAGAACATTCGTATCAGGTTGAAGGCATTTGATCATCGTCTGATTGATCAATCCGCCAAGGAAATCGTGGAAACCGCCAAGCGCACCGGCGCCGTGGTGAAGGGCCCGATTCCGTTACCGACGAAAAAAGAGCGTTTCACCATATTGGTATCACCGCATGTCAATAAAGACGCACGGGATCAATATGAAATTCGCACTCACAAGCGCCTGTTGGACATCGTTGATCCGACAGACAAGACTGTGGATGCATTAATGAAGCTCGACCTCGCTGCGGGTGTCGATGTACAGATTAAATTGCAATAGGAAAGAGCCATGACAATTGGTGTAGTCGGTCGCAAAGTAGGTATGACTCGTGTCTTCACAGAGGACGGTTCGTCTTTGCCCGTGACCGTCATTGAAGTGGAACCGAATCGCATCACTCAGCTAAAAACGCTGGAAGCGGATGGTTATCGCGCGGTCCAGGTGACGACCGGTTCGCGTCGTGCCAACCGTGTGACCAAACCGATGGCCGGGCATTATGCCAGGGCCGGCGTAGAAGCAGGACGCGGTCTGTGGGAATTCCGTCTGGCCGATGGTGAAGGTGAAGACTTCGCGAATGGCGGCGAGATCAAGGTGGATATTTTTGAACAGGGCCAGAAGGTGGATGTTCAGGGCACCAGTATCGGTAAAGGTTATGCCGGTGTTGTTAAGCGTTATAACTTCCGTACTCAGGACGCGACCCACGGCAACTCGCTGTCACATCGTGCGCCGGGTTCAATTGGTCAGAACCAGACACCGGGCCGTGTTTTTCCGGGCAAGAAAATGGCCGGACATATGGGTAACAAGAACCGCACCAGCCAGAACCTGGAAATTGTGCGTGTTGATGCAGAACGTAATTTACTGCTGGTCAAGGGTGCAGTCCCCGGCTCAAAAGGCGGCGATGTGATTGTCCGTCCGGCAGTCAAGGCTAAGAAGGAGGCTAAATAATGCAGCTGGCTCTAACGACAGCAACGGGTAAGGCCTCCAGCAAGAAGGTTGAAGTCTCCGACGACGCGTTTGCCCGTGACTACAACGAAGGCCTGGTTCACCAGATCGTCACTGCCTACCTGGCCGGAGCCCGGTCCGGTACGCGTGGACATAAAAACCGTTCCGATGTGCGTGGTGGTGGTGCCAAGCCTTATCGTCAGAAAGGCACTGGCCGTGCTCGTGCCGGTACCATTCGCAGCCCGTTGTGGCGTAGCGGTGGTGTGACTTTTGCGGCCAAGAACCAGGACTGGTCACAAAAGATCAACAAGAAACAGTATCGCGCCGGTATGCGCTCGATTTTGTCAGAACTGGTTCGCCAGGAACGCATGATGGTCGTCGACAAGCTGGAACTGGCCGAGCCAAAAACCAGATTGCTGGTTGAGCAACTCGGCAAACTGGGGCTGGACAGTGTCATGATCATCGTTAATGAGATGGATCAAAACCTGTTCCTGGCAGCACGCAATCTGCACAAGATTGGATTGAGTGAAGCCGGTGTTATCGACCCGGTTAACCTGGTGCGTTTTGACAAGGTGCTGGTGACAGTGGACGCACTCAAGAAACTTGAGGAGATGTTCGCATGAACCAGGAAAGAATTATGAAAGTTCTGCTTGAACCGCATATCTCTGAAAAGAGTACCAATGTGGCCGAGCAGTCCAATCAGGTTGTATTTAAAGTCATGCCCGATGCAACCAAGCAGGAAATCAAACAGGCTGTTGAAAAGATGTTTGAAGTTACCGTTGAAGGCGTACAGGTCGTCAACATGAAGGGCAAGGTTAAACGTAATCGCTTTGGAGCAGGCAAACGTAAGAACTGGAAAAAGGCTTACGTCAGTCTGAAGGCCGGCGACGACATTAACTTCTTGGGAACTGAATAAAATGGCAGTGGTAAAGGCAAAACCGACATCAGCCGGACGACGCTTTGTCGTCAGCACCCGTCGCGAGAATCTGCACAAGGGTGCGCCGCATTCGGCACTGACGGAAAAGAAGAGTAAGTCCGGTGGTCGCAATAACATGGGTCGCATTACGACGCGTCATCGTGGCGGTGGACACAAGCAGTTATACCGTGTCATCGACTTCAAGCGTGACAAGGACGGTATTCCGGCAACGGTTGAACGCCTGGAATATGATCCAAATCGTAGCGCCCACATTGCGTTGCTGCTCTACAAAGATGGTGAGCGTCGTTATGTCATCGCCACTAAAAGCATGAATGCCGGTGACGAAGTGGTATCCGGTCAGGATGCGCCGATCAAAGATGGTAACTGCCTGCCGTTGCGTAACATCCCGGTGGGTACCGTGGTGCATGCGATAGAACTGCGTCCGGGTAAGGGTGCGCAAATGGCACGTAGTGCTGGTGCAGCTGCCCAGCTGGTGGCGCGTGAAGGTCGTTATGCAACGATTCGTTTACGCTCCGGTGAAATGCGCAAGGTTCACTCCGAGTGCCGTGCCACCATCGGTGAAGTGAGCAATAACGAACATAACCTGATCAAATTAGGTAAGGCTGGTGCGAAGCGCTGGCGCGGTATCCGTCCGACCGTTCGCGGTGTTGCCATGAACCCGGTTGATCACCCGCACGGTGGTGGTGAAGGACGGACTTCAGGTGGTCGTCATCGCGGTACGAGAAGGGGTGGGCCCACCAAGGATTACAAAACAAAAAAGAACAAGCGTACCAATCATCTGAGTGTACGAAAAAAAAAAAAAAAGTAAGGGTTAGATAAACGCTATGCCACGTTCGATTAGAAAAGGTCCATTCGTCGATTTGCACCTGGCGAAAAAGGTGCAGGTTGCGCAAGCCGAGAACTCAAAGAGACCGATCAAGACCTGGTCGCGTCGTTCAATGATTGTACCGGACATGATTGGTCTGACGATTGCTGTCCATAACGGCCGCCAGCATGTGCCGGTTCTGGTCAGTGAAAACATGATCGGGCACAAGCTTGGTGAATTTGCGCCAACTCGTACCTACAAAGGTCACGTTGCCGATAAGAAGGCGAAGTAAGAGGAATAAACGATGGAAGTTGCGGCTAAATTAAAATTTGCACGTATCTCGCCACAAAAATGTCGTCTGGTGGCGGACCAGGTGCGCGGCAAACCGGTAGAGCAGGCTTTGCAGATTCTGGCTTTCAGCCCGAAGAAAGCAGCCGGTATTGTCAAGAAAGTGCTTGAATCGGCGATTGCCAATGCTGAGCACAATGAAGGTGCTGACATCGACGATTTGAAAGTAAGCAGTATTTTTGTTGATGAAGGCCCGACCATGCGTCGCTGGAAAGCGCGTGCCAAAGGCCGCGTAAACCATATTTTAAAACGCACCAGTCACGTTACCGTGATGGTGGGAGACAAGTAAGAGAGAAGCTTATGGGTCAGAAAGTCCATCCAACAGGTTTGCGACTGGGTATTGTCACTGACTATACCTCCAAGTGGTATGCCGACTCCAAAGACTATGCGGATTACCTGAATTCAGATATCCAGGTGCGCGAGTTTCTGAAAAAGAAACTGTCGCAGGCATCGGTCAGCAAGATTCAGATCGAGCGTACCGCTGGTAATGCCAACATCACCATTTTCACGGCGCGTCCGGGTCTGGTGATTGGTAAGAAAGGCGAAGATATCGAGCGACTGCGCCAGGAAGTGACCAGCATGCTTGGTCTGCCACAGGTGCATATTAATATCGAAGAAGTCCGCAAGCCGGAGCTGGATGCACAACTGGTTGCAGAAGGCATTGCACAGCAGCTCGAGCGCCGCATTATGTTCCGCCGTGCCATGAAGCGCGCGGTAACCAATACACTGCGTCTTGGTGCACAGGGTATCAAAGTGAGTGTTTCAGGACGTTTGAACGGTGCTGAAATTGCGCGTACCGAATGGTATCGCGAAGGACGCATTCCGCTGCACACCCTGCGTGCGGATATCGATTATGGTTTTGCTGAAGCCGCCACCACCTACGGCATCATTGGTGTGAAAGTGTGGATATTTAAGGGCGAGATTATCGGCAGGAAAGAGGAAAAAGAAGAGGCCAGCGCTGCATAAGCGGTTTGGTAAGGAGTAAATGATGTTACAACCGAAGCGTACAAAATATCGCAAGCAGCAGAAAATGCGTAACCGCGGCCTGGCGCTGCGCGGCAACAAGGTCAGCTTTGGTGAGTTTGGCCTGAAAGCAACGACTCGCGGCCGGATTACGGCGCGCCAGATTGAAGCGGCTCGTCGTGCTATGACCCGTCATATTAAACGCGGTGGCAAGATCTGGATTCGTATTTTCCCGGACAAGCCTATTACCAAGAAGCCGCTGGAAGTACGTCAGGGTAAAGGTAAAGGTAGCGTGGAATACTGGGTAGCCCAGATTCAACCGGGTCGCATGTTATATGAAATGGAAGGCGTCACCGAAGAAATCGCACGTGAAGCATTCCAGCTGGCGGCAGCAAAACTGCCTGTGCAGACCACATTTGTTACGCGGACGGTGATGTAATGAAAGCGTCAGAATTACGTGAAAAGAGTGTTGATGACCTCAACAAGGAACTGATGGAATTGTTGCGTGAGCAGTTCAACCTGCGCATGCAGAAGGGAACCGGTCAGCTGGCCCGTCCCCATCAAATGAAAGAAGTTCGTCGCAATATCGCGCGGGTGAAAACCCTGTTGCGTGAAAAGGCAGGAAGTGAAGCATGAGTGAACAAAAGCAGAAGATCGAACGTACCGTCACGGGTCGTGTTGTCAGCGACAAGATGGACAAGAGTATCACTGTGCTGATCGAGCGCCGTGTACAGCACCCGGTTTATGGCAAGTTCGTGCGTAAGTCGACCAAGGTGCATGCACATGACGAAGCGAATGAATGTAAAGCAGGCGATCTGGTAACAATCGCCGAGTGCCGTCCCATTTCCAAACACAAATCCTGGCGATTGGTGGAAGTGGTTGAGAAAGCCACGGTTGTTTAAACAATCGGATTATTTATTTTTGGAGTAGGAACACCATGATTCAGATGCAGACCATGTTAGAGGTAGCGGACAATAGCGGTGCACGTCGCGTGCAATGCATCAAGGTCCTCGGTGGTTCAAAGCGTCGTTACGCCGGAATCGGTGATGTGATCAAGGTCAGCATCAAGGAAGCGATTCCACGTGGACGTGTTAAAAAAGGTGATGTTTTCAATGCAGTTGTCGTGCGGACCAAAAAAGGCGTGCGTCGTTCGGATGGTTCACTGATTCGGTTTGATTCCAATGCAGCCGTGCTGCTGAACAACCAGAATCAGCCGATCGGTACACGTATTTTCGGACCGGTCACCCGTGAACTGCGTACTGAGAATTTCATGAAGATTATTTCTCTTGCACCTGAAGTGTTGTAAGGCGAGACAGAAAAATGGCAAACAAGATTCGACAAGGCGATGAAGTAGTTGTCCTGACAGGCAAGGACAAGGGTAAACGCGGCACAGTCACCAAGGTGATCACTGAGGATGCGCGGATCGTCGTAGAAAACGTAAATATTGTTAAGAAACATCAGAAGCCGAATCCGCAGATGAATGTGCCGGGCGGTATTATCGACAAGGAAATGCCGATTGATGTTTCCAATGTGGCAATTTTCAATCCGACTACCGGCAAGGCCGATCGGGTGGGTTTCAAGATTCTCGATGACGGCCGTAAGGTGCGTTATTTTAAATCAAACGGCGAAGTATTAGACGCCTAAGGTACTGAACAATGGCACGTTTGCAAGAACATTACAAAAGCACTGTCGTCAAGCAATTGATGGACAAGTTTGGTTACAAGAGCGTGATGGAAGTTCCGCGTATCACCAAGATCACCCTGAATATGGGTGTTGGTGAAGCGATCGCGGACAAGAAAGTCATGGAACATGCCGTCGCGGATATGGAAAAGATCAGCGGCCAGAAAGCCATCGTTAACAAGGCGCGTAAGTCTGTCGCCGGCTTCAAGGTTCGTGAAGGTTATCCGATTGGCTGCAAGGTGACATTGCGCCGCGATCAGATGTACGAATTTCTTGATCGCCTGATTTCTATTGCGATTCCGCGTGTGCGTGACTTTCGTGGTTTAAACCCGAAGTCATTTGACGGGCGTGGCAATTACAGCATGGGTGTACGCGAACAGATTATTTTCCCTGAAATCGAATACGACAAGATCGATGCGTTACGGGGAATGGATATTACGATTACGACCACAGCCAAGACCGATGAAGAAGGTCGTGCGCTGCTGGAAGCATTTGACTTCCCGTTAAAAGGACGGGCTTAAGGAGTTTTATAAATGGCAAAGTTGAGCATGATTGAACGCGAGCGCAAACGTCTGAAAACGGTTGCGAAATATGCCAAGAAGCGTGAAGAGCTGAAGAAGCAGGTTAAAGATCTGAGCCTGTCTCCTGAGCAGCGTATAGCAGCGCAGGAAAAACTGCAGAAACTGCCACGCAATGCTTCACCGGTACGCGTTCAGCGCCGTTGCCGCATTACCGGCCGACCACATGCCGTTTACCGCAAGTTTGGTCTTTGTCGAAACAAGTTACGTGAAACAGCTATGCGCGGTGAAGTACCTGGCTTGCGCAAGGCCAGTTGGTAGAGCAGGAGACTATTTACTATGATGACCGACCCGATCGCAGACATGTTAACCCGCATTCGTAACGGGCTGGCTGCAGGCAAGACTGAAGTCACCATGCCGCATTCAAAGCTGAAGGCATCGATTGCCCAGGTGATGAAGGATGAAGGTTTTGTCGGTGAATTTTCACAAGTTGAAATCGACGGTAAGCCGATGCTGAATGTCACCCTCAAGTATTACAAGGGTAAGCCTGTCATCGAGAAAATGCGTCGTGTCAGTCGCCCGGGGCTGCGAATTTACAAGCCCAAGGATGATCTGCCAACGGTCATGGGTGGACTGGGTATCGCCATTGTCTCTACATCAAAAGGCGTAATGACGGATCGTGCCGCTCGCAAGGAAGGATTTGGTGGCGAAGTCCTGTGTTATGTCCAGTAAGGTAACGTGCAGTTTTAAAGGTAAATAAAGATGGCTAGATTGACACCAATTGCAGTACCCAAAGGCGTTGAAGTTAATATCAACGGCCAGCGTGTAAACGTGAAGGGTTCAAAAGGTGCCATGGAACATGAGTTACATGACTCGGTTTCCGTTGAGCAAAAAGATAACGAGCTAAGCTTTGTGCCGAATCAGTCCGCCGGTGCTGTCGCACATGCCGGTACTGCGCGTGCCATTTTGAGGAATCTGATGACAGGTGTGTCGGAAGGATTCGAAAAGAAACTGGAACTGGTTGGTGTCGGTTATCGTGCCCAGGCGCAGGGTAACAAGCTGAATCTTACTCTGGGATTCTCGCATCCGGTTGATTATCCGGTACCGGAAGGTATTACGATTGAAACACCCAGCCAGACTGAAGTGGTTGTAAAAGGTGTGGACAAGCAACGTGTTGGACAGGTTGCATCAGAGATTCGTGCGTTTCGTCCGCCAGAGCCTTACAAGGGCAAGGGTGTGAAGTACGCTGATGAACATATTGTTCGTAAAGAAGCGAAGAAAAAGTAACTAGGTAACTGAAGATGGACAAGAAAATGACCCGTTTACGCCGTGCCCGCCGTACTCGCGCCAAGATTCGCGAGCTGAGGGTTCCGCGCCTGACTGTACACCGCACACCCAAGCATATTTATGCGCAGGTAATTGATGGTGACTCTGACAAGGTAATGGCTGCTGTTTCAACCTTGCAGGCTGATGTAAAGGCCAAGGTGAAATATAGCGGAAATAAAGATGCCGCTGTGGCGGTAGGTCAGATCATTGCTGAAAAGGCCAAGGCAGCAGGTGTCAGCAAGGTCGCATTTGATCGTTCCGGATTTAAATATCATGGTCGTGTGAAAGCCCTGGCTGACGCCGCCCGTGAAGCAGGATTGGAGTTCTAATATGGCAGCTTTTGAATCATCAACCAGCACAGACGGATTACAGGAACGCCTGGTATCCATTCGCCGTGTCGCCAAGGTCGTCAAAGGTGGCCGTATATTTGGTTTTTCAGCATTGACCGTTGTCGGTGACGGCCAGGGTCGTGTCGGTTTTGGTACCGGCAAGGCACGTGAAGTTCCGGCGGCGATTCAGAAAGCCATGGAAGCGGCACGTAAAAACATGGTTGATGTGCCACTGAGCGAAGGTACGCTGCAATACCCGATGATGGCTGAGCATGGTGCCGCCCGGGTTTACATGCAGCCGGCTTCTGAAGGTACCGGTGTTATTGCAGGTGGTCCGATGCGTGCAGTGTTTGATGTCGTGGGCGTGCATAACGTTCTGGCAAAATGCATTGGCACTAACAACCCGATTAACGTTGTGCGTGCGACAATCAAGGGCCTGTCAACTATGTCGTCGCCTGAAATGGTCGCTGCCAAGCGCGGTAAAACAGTCAAAGAAATTCTGGAATAGAACGATGGCAGATAAAAAGATCAAAGTAACACTGGTGCGTAGCATGCATGGTCGAATGGCTTCACATAAAGCCTGTGTAACCGGTCTGGGTCTGCGTCGTATGCATCATACAGTTGAAGTTGAAGATACACCTTGTACACGTGGCATGATTGATAAAGTGTCATACATGGTGAAGGTTGAGGAGAATTAAGATGCGTCTGAATTCCATCAAGCCGGCAGACGGTGCAAAGAAAGATGCCAAGCGTGCTGGTCGTGGTATCGGCTCCGGTCTGGGTAAGACAGGTGGCCGTGGACACAAGGGTCAGAAATCACGTTCAGGTGGTTTCCATAAAGTGGGCTTTGAAGGCGGTCAGATGCCATTACAGCGTCGCCTGCCAAAAGTCGGCTTCCGTTCGCGCCTGGCCCGGGTTACTGCCGAGATTCGTCTTTCTGAACTGAATAATCTGAATACCGATGTGATTGATATCAAGGTGCTGCAGGCGGCGAATTTGATTAGCCGTAACATGACACGTGCCAAGGTGATGGTGTCCGGAAAAATTGACAAGGCCATTACGCTCAAAGGGATCAAAGCGACCAAGGGTGCGCGCGAGGCGATTGAAGCCGCGGGCGGCAAGGTCGAAGACTAGGAGTTATTACCGTGGCCACATCAAAAGCTGCTCTTGCTGATGCGCTGGCTGCGGGTCGGTTTACCGAATTACGTAAGCGTCTGTTTTTCCTGTTGGGCGCCATTATCGTCTTTCGTATCGGGTCGTTTATCACGGTACCCGGACTAAATACGGAACGGTTAGCCGAATTATTTGAACAGCAGCAGAATACCATTCTCGGACTGTTCAACATGTTTGGTGGTGGTGCGCTGGAGCGATTGTCGATCTTTGCGCTGGGAATCATGCCGTATATTTCGGCCTCGATTATTATCCAGCTGCTGACCAAGGTGCATCCGAAACTGGAGCAACTGAGCAAGGAAGGCGCGGCCGGACGCCGCAAGATTACGCAGTACACCCGCTGGTTTACATTGATACTGGCAACGTTCCAGGCGTTTGGTGTGGCGCGGTTTATGTTAGGTGACAGTGGTGGACTGGTTACAATGTCCAATCCGTTCACGTTTTATTTCTCGACCATTGTCACCCTGGTCACCGGTACCATGTTCCTGATGTGGCTGGGCGAACAGGTGACGGAACGGGGTATTGGTAACGGTATTTCGATGATTATCTTTGCCGGTATCGTGGCTGGTATTCCGGCGGCGATTGCCAACACACTGGAGCAGGTAAGCTCCGGTGCCAAGACCTACGGGTTTGTGTTCGTGTTGATCGGCATGATGGTAGTGGTGATCATGTTTGTGGTCTTCATGGAACGGGCACAACGCCGAATTACGGTGAATTACGCCAAACGACAGCAGGGGCGCAAGTTATATGCGGCACAGTCGTCGCATCTGCCACTGAAAATTAACATGGCAGGTGTGATACCGCCGATTTTTGCATCGAGCCTGATACTGTTTCCGGCTACCTTCGTCCAGTTTCTGGGCAAGAGTGGAGAAGGCGGTGTCTGGGGTACGTTGCAGGATGTGGCGACCATGTTGTCACCGGGACAGCCGATTTACGTGCTGTCATACGGATTGCTGATTATCTTTTTCTGCTATTTCTATACGGCGTTGATGTTCAACCCCAAGGAAACAGCAGATAACCTGAAGCGTTCAGGTGCATTTATCCCGGGTATCAGGCCGGGTGAACAGACAGCACGCTATATCGACACGATTCTGGGTCGGCTGACCCTGGTGGGTGCGATATATATTACGGCGGTCTGTCTGTTGCCGGAGTTCCTGATTATGTGGGGTGATGCCCAGTTCTACTTCGGTGGTACCTCGCTGCTGATTATTGTGGTGGTGGTGATGGACTTTATGGCCCAGGTGCAGGCACATATGATGTCGCACCAGTATGAGGGTTTGATGAAGAAGGCCAATTTGAAGGGTCATGGTCGCACTGGCCTGCGCTAGTCGGTACAGGACCGGGAACCAGGAGAGTAAGCATGAAAGTTCGTGCATCAGTTAAGAAAATGTGCAGAAACTGCAAAATCATCCGTCGCAACGGGGTTGTACGGGTGATCTGCAAGGACCCTCGCCATAAGCAGAGACAGGGCTAAATTGGCGATTTTCGGGCAAATTTTTGGGATTTGGCAGCGTATAGAGGTTGCCAGTTTGGATATAGGTAAGTAAAATGCCCCGTTTTACGCAATTCGCGTAACGGTCGCTTTTTGTGTTAGGAAACAGTAACTTATGGCACGTATAGCTGGAATTAACATCCCGGATCACAAACATGCCGAGGTAGCACTTACCTCGATTTATGGTGTGGGCCGTCCACGCGCACGCAAGATTTGCGAGGCGGTGGGTATTGAATATGCCACCAAGATCCAGGACCTGGATGAGGATGCCCTGGAGCGGATTCGTACTGAAATCGGCAAATACATGGTGGAAGGCGATCTGCGCCGGGAAGTCTCCATGAACATCAAGCGACTGATGGATATGGGCGCCTATCGTGGTATACGTCATCGTCGTGGTTTACCCGTACGTGGTCAACGTACCAAAACAAATGCGCGTACCCGTAAAGGCCCGCGTAAACTGGTTAAGAAATAAGGCTTAATATATGGCGGCAAAAGGCACTCGTACTCGCAAGAAAGTGAAACGCGACGTCTCCGACGGGATCGCGCACATTCATGCATCATTTAACAACACTATCGTGACGATTACCGATCGTCAGGGTAATGCATTGTGCTGGGCAACGGCTGGTGGTTCCGGATTCCGTGGTTCACGCAAAAGCACACCGTTCGCAGCCCAGGTCGCGGCCGAGCGAGTCGGTGAAATGGCGCAGGAGTACGGCATGAAAAATCTGGAAGTCTGTGTCAAAGGGCCGGGCCCGGGTCGTGAATCCGCTGTGCGTGCGCTGCATGCCAAGGGTTTTCGTATTACTAACATCTCGGATGTGACGCCGATACCGCACAACGGTTGTCGTCCACCGAAAAAACGTCGCGTATAGCTGGAGGTTAATCTTGGCTCGTTATACCGGACCTGTATGTCGTTTATGCCGCCGTGAAGGCGACAAGCTTTTCCTGAAAGGGGAAAAGTGCTTCAGCAGTAAATGCGCAATCGAAAAGCGTCCCACTCCGCCTGGACAACATGGTGCCAAGCGTGGGCGTTTGTCTGACTACGCGACCCAGTTGCGTGAAAAGCAGAAGTTGCGCCGGATTTATGGAATCCTGGAAAAGCAGTTCCGTTCCTACTACCAGGAAGCGGATCGCATCAAGGGTTCAACAGGTGAAAACCTGCTGCAATTGCTGGAATCCCGACTGGATAATGTCGTCTTTCGCATGGGGTTTGGTGCATCACGCGCTGAAGCCCGCCAGCTGGTTCGCCATAATGCCATCTCGTTGAACGGCAAGAAGGCCAACATCCCTTCTATGCAGGTCAAACCGGGTGACGTGATTGCCTTATCAGTAAAAAGCAAGGACCAGTTACGCGTCAAGGCATCAGTGGATATGGCTGAGCAACGCGGCATTGCAGAGTGGCTTGAAGTGGACTTCAAGAAACTGGAAGGAACATTCAAGGCTACACCGGAGCGCAGTGAGCTGCCATCAGATATTAATGAACATCTGGTTGTGGAACTGTACTCCAAGTAACACACATGTTTGCATTGGCAAACAGTAACGAATTTATTACTAACTTTAACCAAGAGGGCGTTTCATGCAGGGCTCAGTATCGGATTTTCTGAAACCACGTATTGTTGACGTCCAGCAAATTACTGACACGCACGCACGTGTGATTCTTGAACCGCTCGAGCGCGGCTTTGGTCATACGCTGGGAAATGCATTACGTCGTATTTTGCTGTCATCCATGCACGGATGTGCCATCGTCGAAGCGGAAATCGAAGGCGTATTACACGAGTACACCACGATTGAAGGTGTACAGGAAGATGTTGTCGAGATTCTGTTAAACCTCAAAGGTGTCGCCATCAGAATGGAAGGTGCCACTGAGGCCAATCTGACCCTGAACAAGAAAGGGCCGGGACCTGTAACGGCTGGTGATATTAACGTCGATCACAATGTTGAAATCGTCAATCCGGATCATGTTATTGCCAACCTGACCAAGTCGGGTGAGCTGAACATGGTTCTGAAGGTAAGACTTGGACGGGGTTATGAACCTGCCAGTGCGCGCCGTGGTGACGACGAAGAAGATCGCCCGATTGGCCGTCTGCAAATCGACGCCAGCTTCAGTCCGATTCGCCGCGTTGCCTACATCGTGGATAGCGCCCGTGTCGAACAACGCACCGACCTGGACAAGCTGATTATCGACCTGGAAACCAACGGTACGATCGATCCGGAAGGCGCAATTCGCGCTGCAGCAACCATTCTTCAGGATCAGTTGTCAGCCTTCGTTGATTTGTCTGGTAAGCAGGAAGAAGAAACCCAGACCCAGGAACCGGAAGTGGATCCGATTCTTCTGCGTCCGGTCGACGATCTGGAATTAACTGTCCGTTCAGCCAACTGCCTCAAGGCAGAACAAATCTACTACATTGGTGATTTGATTCAGCGCACGGAAGTGGAACTGTTGAAAACACCCAACCTGGGCAAAAAGTCCCTGACCGAAATCAAGGACGTGCTTGCCTCACGTGGTCTGTCGCTCGGTATGCGTCTGGAAAACTGGCCACCAGCCAGTCTGAAAGAAAAAGACTCAGCGGCGTAATTGAATAAAGGTAACTACCATGCGTCATCGTCAAAGTGGCAGAAAATTAAACCGTAACAGCTCGCATCGCAAGGCGATGTTTCGCAATATGGCGGCGTCTCTTCTTGATCATGAAATGATCAAGACCACCTTGCCCAAGGCAAAGGAATTACGCCGAGTGGCCGAGCCGCTGATTACTATGGCCAAGAACGACAGCGTGGCTAATCGACGTCTGGCCTTTAATCGTCTGCGTGATCGTGCTGTGGTCAGTAAGTTGTTTAATGAGCTGGGCCCACGCTATGAATCACGTCCCGGTGGTTACCTGCGTATACTCAAGTGTGGATTCCGCCGAGGTGATAATGCACCGATGGCGATTGTAGAGCTGGTTGATCGTCCGGAGAATGCCGGCGCGGAAGCGGCCGCATCTGAAGAATAATTGCTCGTTCGATTTCAGCAAATAAAGCCGGGTCTGTGTACCCGGCTTTTTTGATCCGGGTGTCTGGAAAATGATATTTCTGTTCACGGATTTCGGTCTGCACGGACCCTATGTTGGCGAGATGCATGCTGTCATCAGGCGGCAGTTTCCGTCACTGGCGGTGATCGACCTGATGCACGATGCGCCTGCCACGAACCCAAAGGCGGCGGGTATTCTGCTTTCTGCCCTGAGTCGACGCTTTGAATCAGGTGATGGTTGTGTCGCTGTGATTGATCCGGGAGTGGGATCCAGAACTCGCCGGGCGCTGATGATAGAAGCTGACGGCGTGACCTATACCGGTCCGGACAACGGATTGTTTGTACCTCTAGTGCATCGATCTCATTCATCTACCTGCTACGAGATTTTCTGGCAACCAGCGACATTGTCAGACAGCTTTCATGGGCGTGACTTATTTGCACCGGCACTGGTTCGTAAATTATCGGGTAAAGCTATTGAGCTGCGGGAAATTGAGCCCGCTACACTTGCAGAGTTCGATTCAATTCCGGCGTGTAATGAAATCATTTATGTGGATAAATTTGGCAACGCCATCAGCGGCATCTCTGCCGGAACGGTTCCTAAGACGAATAAATTCGTTGTCGGTGGAATGCATGTTAGCTATGCGCGGGTATTTTCAGAAGTCAAAAAAGGGCATGGGTTCTGGTACGAGAATTCAATGGGATTGATCGAACTGGCAGTGAATCAGGGGTCGTTTGCAGAAACTTATAATGTTACTGCAGGTACGACACTTGAGTTTGAATCGTAGTTTATTCGTTATTGGCGGCTTCACCCTGGACTTCATCAACACTGGTTTCTATGCAGTTACCGCCTTTGTTTTTTGCCACATATAGCAGGGTATCAGCACGGTTGATAAGTTCTTCGGGTGATTCTTCTTTCGACCAGGAGACAAGTCCGGCAGAAAATGAGGGGGCCTTGAATTTATGATCTTCGTAAGATATTGATGTGTTGTTAGCTTTTCTGCGGACTTTTTCCAGAGCATAGAGTGATTCGTCAATCGATTCATTCGGGAAAATGATCGCAAACTCCTCACCACCGTATCGCGCAATCAGATCAGTACGACGGAACAGGGTAAGTATCTTGCTGGCATAATCCCTGAGTGTCATGTCACCGGCAGGATGCCCGTAACTGTCATTAATTTCCTTGAAGTTATCCAGGTCAAGCAGGGCAATACAGAATTGCGTGTGATAGCGCTTGGCGCGACCGATTTCATCATCCAGACGTTGCATAAATGCACGACGATTCGGTAACTCGGTAAGCTCATCCGTCAGGCTCAGTATACGGATATGATTCAGTTCCTGGCTCAGACGGGCATTATTTTGTCTGACCAAGGTGGCAAAGTCATGGGTTTCATTCAGGGTGCGAACCAGCTGGCTTTGTTTGGTCAACATGCCCTGTAACTGAGATATGGCATAACTGCGAATACCGTGGATATCCTGTCGTGTGTCGGCCTTGTTTAATCGTTGCAGTATTTCTTCAAGTAACAGTCCAAAACGGGCCTGATGCTGCATGGATTCGACGATGCTGTTCATCAGGTTGCCCTGTTGTTTTTCAAAAATCGTATCATCGGCAGATTTTTCAGCATCGCCTTCCTGTTGATTGCCCTGCAGGGATTTTTCCGTTCTGGCCGGTTTATTGGCCTGTTCCTGAAGTTTTTTGCGCAGGCTGGAAACATCAATCTGCGCGGATGATTGCATGTTCAGATCGATTTCATTCTGCGTCGGCTCGTCTTGTTCATCGCTGTGTGGATGACGTATATGGCTTTCCTGGCCGGTGAGTGACTCTGTCAACGGTTTAATGGCTTCAGCCCATACTTTTTCATCATGCGGGCTGACTTCACTGATTAGATCAATGGCCTTGCGCAGGTAATTCTGAATGGCCGCCATTTCTGTCAAGGTAATAGGAGGGCGCAGGCGTTGCTGTATGATGCGTAATTCAATATTAAGCAGCGAGGCTTTTGGCAGATGCTTGCGCAGCGCGAAAATAAAGTTATGCAGTATCGTTGCATAACCCAGGGACAGTTTGGCCTGGTTACGTTCTAATTCAATCAGAGTATGGGTGACATGGCGATACAGCAGGTTACCATTCTCAGAATTCTTGAGCGGCTCAAGAATTCGCAATACATTGTCTATTCCATACCCCTGCAGAACTGGCAGACGGCTCTTCTCAGACATAATTTTCGGTTTTACTATTTTATGGTTGTTACCGTATGCGAGAACATATCCCTTGAACAGGCGATACGGAAGAATGCACTATACCCCGGTTAGATTAACATTTCGTGCATAAAGAACCCGATTCCTTTATATATAATACGGGTTAAGTGGAATAGTGCCAAGCATGTTGTACAAGGTCTAATATTAAAAAAATTGAATGTGCCGAGAAATCAGTATGTTGATGGAACTATGCAGAAACAGCTTTACCTCTTATACGTGCGTTGTTAGCCGTGTTTTTCGTTAAAGTCGGTGCCAGGTAACGGCCGGTGTGGGAATCAGTGTATTTTGCAACCTGTTCCGGTGTGCCGACAACCAGCACTTCACCACCTTTATGTCCGCCTTCAGGTCCCAGGTCGATGATCCAGTCACAGGTTTTAATCACATCAAGATTGTGTTCGATGATGATGATGGTATTACCGTGATCACGTAGCCGGTGTAGTACCTGTAATAATTGCTCGATATCATGGAAGTGCAGGCCGGTGGTGGGTTCATCGAGAATATACAGGGTTTTACCCGTATCGCGCTTGGACAACTCACGTGACAGCTTGATGCGTTGCGCTTCACCGCCTGACAAAGTCGTGGCATTCTGACCAAGGCGAATATAACTCAGGCCGACATCCATCAAAGTTTGCAGTTTGCGTTTGACAACCGGCACCGCATTGAAGAAATCAAACGCATCTTCGACGGTCATCTCCAGTACTTCGTAAATATTTTTCCCTTTATAACGGACCTCGAGTGTTTCGCGGTTATAGCGTTTGCCTTTACAGACATCGCAGGGCACATAAATGTCAGGTAGAAAATGCATTTCCACCTTGATCACGCCGTCACCCTGACAGGCTTCGCAACGGCCGCCTTTGACATTGAAACTGAAGCGCCCGGGTGAATAACCGCGCGAGCGCGCTTCCTGTGTGCCGGCAAACAACTCGCGAATCGGTGTAAACAGCCCGGTATAAGTAGCCGGGTTAGAACGCGGCGTGCGACCGATCGGGCTTTGATCGATATCCACGATCTTGTCAAACTGATCAAGGCCCTGAATGGTTTTGTACGGTGCAGGTTCTTCACTGCTGCCGTTGATTTCTTTTGCCGCGGCACGATACAGCGTGTCGTTAATCAGGGTCGATTTGCCCGAACCTGAAACGCCGGTAACGGCGGTCATCAGGCCAACCGGAATGCTGATATCAACCGATTTCAGGTTATTGCCGGTGGCACCTTTGACAACGAGTTGTCTGTCAGGATCGAGGGGTGTGCGGGTTGCCGGAACCTGGATGGATTTTGCGCCAGACAGGTATTGTCCGGTCAGTGATGCCGGATCCTGTTTGATCTGATCCGGTGTGCCCTGTGCAACGACACGACCACCATGCACACCGGCACCCGGGCCAATATCAATTACGTGATCGGCAGTCTCGATTGCTTCTTCATCGTGTTCGACGACGATGACGGTGTTACCCAGATCGCGCAGATACGTCAGTGTATTTAACAGTCGCGTATTGTCCCTTTGATGTAAACCAATCGAGGGTTCATCAAGAATGTACATGACACCCACCAGGCCGGCACCAATCTGGCTGGCAAGTCGAATGCGTTGCGCTTCACCACCGGACAGGGTATCGGCACTGCGATCCAGTGTCAGGTATTCAAGCCCCACATTGACCAGGAAACTGAGTCGTTCGTTAATTTCCTTGACGATCTTTTTGGCGATTTCACCACGTCGGCCGGGTAATGAGAGGTTTTCAAAAAATGACTTGGCATACTCAATCGGCATTTCGGTAATTTGCGGCAGTGATTTGTCCGTGACAAAGACATGCCGGGCCGCCAGGTTTAGTCGAGTGCCGCGACACTCCGGACATGACTGGTTGGACAGGTACTTGGCCAGGTCTTCACGCACGGCATTGGAATCGGTTTCACGGTAGCGGCGTACCATGTTAGGAATAATGCCTTCAAAGGGTTGTTTACGGGTGTGCTTGCCGCCGCGGTCGTTATAGTAAGTAAACTTGATGTCTTCATCGCCGCTGCCGTGCAGAATAGTCTCACGTATCTTTTTTGACAGCTTGTTAAACGGTTTGTCCATGTCGAACTTGTAATGCTTGCTCAGTGACGTCAGCATCTGGAAGTAATACATGCTGCGCCGATCCCAGCCGCGAATGGCACCTTCCGACAGGCTCAGTTCCGGATGTGACACAACCCGTGCCGGATCAAAATACTGGCGAACACCCAGACCGTCACAGGACGGGCAGGCGCCAGCAGGATTGTTAAAGGAAAACAGCCGTGGTTCCAGTTCGGAAATGGAGTAACCGCATTTGGGACAGGCAAAGCGTGCTGAAAAAACCAGGTCATCGCGCTTGCTTTCCATGAATGCCACCTTGCAGGTGCCGTCGGCGAGGTTGAGTGCCGTTTCGATGGAGTCCGCCAGGCGTTGTTTTATATCATCACGTACTTTGAATCGGTCGATGACTACTTCAATGGTGTGCTTGCGGCGCAGATCCAGCTTGGGTGTTTCATCCAGTTCGACAACCTTGCCGTCAACACGGGCGCGGATAAATCCTTCCGCACGTAACATGTCAAACACCTGCAGGTGTTCACCTTTGCGTCCCTCAACGACTGGTGCCAGTAACATGAGTTTTGTGCCTTCCGGCATTGAAAGCACCAGATCCACCATCTGGCTGACTGTTTGCGCATCCAGTGTTATATCGTGATCCGGACAACGCGGTTCACCGGCACGGGCAAACAACAGTCGCAGATAGTCATAGATTTCCGTAATTGTGCCGACCGTGGAGCGGGGATTGTGTGAGGTGGATTTCTGTTCGATGGAAATGGCCGGTGACAGGCCTTCAATATGATCCACATCGGGCTTTTCCATCATGGACAGGAACTGGCGCGCATAGGCAGACAGGGATTCCACATAGCGGCGCTGCCCCTCGGCGTAGATGGTATCAAACGCCAGCGAGGATTTGCCGGAGCCGGACAGGCCGGTGACAACGATTAACTTGTCCCGCGGCAGGTCTAAATCGATGTTTTTCAGGTTGTGGGTGCGGGCGCCGCGTATATGTATGGTATCCATGACAACTCGTTTACTCAGCCAGATTCAAAACCTGTTAATATACGCCCGAACAGAGGTAAGACGCAAAGTCAGCATTACGACCATAACAAGACACATTATTCCATGACCCACACCAACCAGATGACTGCCTCAGAACGGCGGGTTGCCCTTGCGCTGTCCGGTGTTTTTGCCACCCGCATGCTGGGTCTGTTCATGGTGCTGCCGGTGTTTGCCGTATATGCCGAGCATTTACAGGGATTTACTCCGACACTGGCGGGTATTGCCGTCGGTATTTATGGCCTGACCCAGGCCATGTTTCAGATTCCCCTGGGGCGCCTGTCTGATCGCCTTGGCCGTAAACCCATCATTCTGGCCGGGCTGGCGGTGTTTGCCATCGGCAGCGTGGTGGCCGCCCTGGCCGATTCCATATTTGGTGTCATTATCGGCCGCGCCCTGCAGGGGGCGGGGGCGATTGCCGGGGCCGTCATGGCGCTGGCTGCGGATCTGACCCGCGAAGAGCACCGCCTGAAGGTGATGGCCGCCATCGGTATGAGCATCGGTGTGGCTTTTTCCGTAGCCATTATTGCCGGGCCGGTGCTGCACGGCTGGTTTGGGGTCCCCGGTATATTCTGGACCACCATGGGGCTGGCGCTGTGTGGCATGGCGATTGTGGGCCTGTTCGTGCCGACCCCCGTTACAGTGAAATTTCATCGTGACACGGAGGTGGAGCTGGGCTGGTTACGCCGCGTCCTGGTCCACCCCCAGCTGCTGCGACTGGATATCGGCGTGCTGATCCTGCACTTCGTGATGACCGCCAGCCTGTTTGCCCTGCCGTTGATCTGGGTAAAGCAGCATGGCTTTGAGGTGGCACAGCATTGGTGGGTCTACCTGCCGGTGATGGCGCTGTCAGTGATCCTGGTGCTGCCCTTTATCATCCTTGGGGAGAAGCGCCGGCAGCTCAAGCAGGTATTTATCGGGGCTGTACTGGCACTGGCAGTGGCCTGTTTCATCCTCTGGGATGGTGTGGCGCAGTGGTGGGTGCTGGTTGGCGGGCTGGGTCTGTTTTTCGTCGGTTTCAATTTACTGGAGGCGAGTCTGCCGTCGCTGGTTGCCAAGTATGCGCCGGCTGCGCACAAGGGCACCGCCATGGGGGCGTATTCCACCGCCCAGTTCCTGGGTGCCTTCCTGGGCGCGACCACTGCCGGGTGGGTGAGTGATTACTACGGGGTGAGTACCGTGTTTCTGGTCAACGGCATTCTGGTCATATTGTGGCTGGCCATGGCGGTATCGATGCGCCAGCCACCGTACCTCAGCAGTGAGTTGCTGAATGTCGGGACGCAGGATGCCCGTGGGGCCCGTGAGCTGGCCATGAAGCTCACCACCATCCGCGGTGTGGCCGAAGCGGTGGTGCTGCCTGACGACGGCGTCGCCTACCTCAAGGTCGACAAGAAAGCCTTGGACAGGCAGGCGCTACTTGATTACTCTATCGATGATTAATTAGACAACCACACCCAACGAACGAATAGCATAAGTTATTGAATTTAGGAGGATAATATGGCGAGAGGTGTAAACAAGGTAATTCTGGTGGGGAACCTGGGCCGTGACCCCGAGGTGCGTTATATGCCGAATGGCCAGGCCGTCGCCAACATCACCCTCGCGACGTCTGAGTCATGGAAAGACAAAAATACCGGCGAGCAACAGGAGAAAACCGAATGGCACCGCGTGGTGTTTTTCCGCCGTCTGGCCGAAATTGCCGGTGAATACCTCAAGAAGGGCTCCAAGGTCTATATCGAAGGCAAACTGCAGACGCGCAAGTGGCAGGATAACCAGGGCCAGGATCGCTACACCACGGAAATCATTGCCAGTGAAATGCAAATGCTGGATTCCCGTGGCAGCAGTGGTGGTTACAGTAATTCCGCACCCGAGATGGAGTCATCCCCTGAACCCGCCATGGCCACCGCCGGAGATTTTGACGACGATATTCCGTTCTAAGCCGTTTTTAATAAACCGGGCAGCCCGCTAAACATGGGCTGTTCGGCATTCCACGAAATTTTTCATCCAAAACCCCTTCACAGATCACGTTCTTTAAACAATACTTTCGATTATAACCATCGAATTTCTGGTATTTACATTTTGACGTATTGGCCCTATTAAGGCGCCTAAACCTGCAGTATTAATTGGTCGATAACGATCATACAGTTGTGGAGTGGATACCATGCCAAAGAAAAGCAAAGAAGTACTTTCCAAAGAGGCGCATGCCAAGGTCAAGCAGCGTACTGAAGATTTACTCGATGATGACGTGGATGTGGAAGTGGACTACGACGACGATGGTCTGCTGACACAGCCGGAGTCAAAGAGTGACAAGCGTATGCAGCACCGCCGTCGGCTTGAGCTTTACCTGGAAGAGCGTCGTCTGCAAAAAGAACTGAGCGACGATTTTGACTTCTAGCTGATCGTCTCCACCAGGTCGGTTTGTTGAGCTTGCCGGCCTGGCTGGAAAAAGTCCATGAACAGGCGCACTGTCGCCGCCTTCTCGCTGTCACTGCTGTACACCACATATGCGCTGCGGACAATCGTCGGCGCGTCTTCAACCTCAAACAATAATCCTTTTGCTAATTCATCCCTGACCATGGACGTGGCCAGATAGGCACTGCCGCCATGCGATAACAACAGGTCCCTGGCCATACGACCCAGTGCCATGCGCATACTTGGTGAAGGGCAGTCCGGAAAATGTTGTGCGTGGGCACTGGCAAAGGATGAACCCCAGTCCACCAGTATGTAATCTTTCGCCAGAGCCTGCTGTACGTTTTGTCCCTGTCGCGTACTGTAAAGCCGCAGCGTAACCTGACAGACTTCACGAACCTGCAGGCCTTCATCGGCCGGGTAATCAAAACAAAAGGCCATATCCAGCATGCCCTGGCGGGCCTGCCGAATCAATGCGGCCTGGTCATGTATATCAGCATGGATAATGAGATCGGGTTGCTGGCTATGTGCATACGTCACCAGATCCTGTAACAGGATGTCCCAAAGGCTTGGCGTGCAACCAATGACAAACGGGATGCGACCAGGTGCGTCCGATCCAATCTCCTGACGGGCGCGGTTCCAGGTAACCAGAATATTCTCCGCGTAGGCCAGCAGCTTCTGACCGGCCGGTGTCAGCTCGATATTGTTACGTTGCCGGTTGAATAACGGTACACCCACTTCCTGTTCCAGCATGCGAATACGGGCACTGACCGCTGACTGACTCAGGTAAAGGTTTTCGGCGGCACGACCAAAATGCCGGGTTCGGTAAATTTCCAGAAAGGTTTTCAGTGCGTCAATATCCATCGGACTTCCACACAGGTGTTTGCCCTTGCTATATAGCCGTACGTGGCGGGGTTTTCAATAGCAAAATCGATTTTCCTGTTCGTCATGATGAAAAAATTGTATTTCCATTCAGGTGGGCCGTGGACTATACACTGGCCAATAGGTTTTATAGTAAAACCTGCACACTTGGAGTCATGAAGATGAAACAATTGGTCACCCTGGCCGCGCTTGCCGGTCTGTTATTTGCTGTTCCTTTACAAGCCGCAGAGCAAAATCACGAAGCGCTGATCGCGCAATGTGAGCAAGATGCAAAAGCAAAAAATGCCCAGGACTTTGATGCACACGTCAACGCATGCCTGGATGAAAAACTGGAATACGAAAAAGAAGGCTGATTAGTCTGGTGCACGGGTAACACCGGTTTCGGGGTTACCCGTGTTGCGTGGTTTGTATATTAAAAAAACGCACAAAGAAGGTCGTGCCCTTGCCCTCCTGGGTTCTGAAATAGACACTGCCATCGTGCGCTTCAATGATGTATTTGACGATGGTCAACCCCAGGCCGCTGCTGGCAACTTTTTTGTGCGTGGCCTGTTTTACCTGGGTAAATTTCTCAAATAACTGGGAATGATATTTTTCCGGAATCCCGGGACCAAAATCCTCTATTTCTATCACCGCGTCATTGTTATTCCGATGACAGCGAACATACACTGTGCCGTTTTCCGGTGAATACTTGATGGCATTGGATAACAGATTGGTCATGGCCTGAATCAGGCGTTTTTCATCCGCCTGCACGAACAGCATTTCATCAGACAGGCTGTAATCAATTGAGACCCCGAATTCTTCGGCATACCCAGCATTCATTTCGCAGGCTTTCTTGCAGACTTCGTTTAACTCGATCTGGGTAAAACTGAAATCCATTTTGTGCGATTCGAGTTTATGTACATCAAGGATATCATTGACAATCCGGTTCATGGCTGTGGCGTTGTTCAGTGTCATTTCCAGCAGATTACTGATTTTTTCCTCAGGCATGTCATCCAGATTGTTACGCAGCAGGGCAATCGCACCAATGATGGATACCAGAGGTGATCGCAGATCATGACTGAAGAGTGACAGCATTTCATCCCTGATTCGGGCGAGTTTTCTGCGTTGTTTTTCAAAACAGATCATGATGCCGGAAATCACTGCAGCACCAATCAGAAAGGTCAGGATGATTGCGCCATAGGTCAGGATAATCTGGCGGCGATAATTGGCGAATAATCCGGGTTCCTGCAGGTCAGCAATATGCCATTCCGTACCCTCAATTTTTTCCATTTGCAGAATACGTTGTTTGTCCAGATCCGGTAGTCGATAGTCTTCCAGCGGCGTGACCGCACGCGAACCGGCCTCGGTGATTTCTATCAGATATTCACGATCTTTAACCAGCAACATCAGTTCGTGTCCCGGTGGACTGGCTGCGGTCAGACGGCGGGCAATTTCATCCGTTTCAAAGCTGACAAAAAATATCCCGCCCTTGAGCTGGTAATTCCATACACTCATCACATCGTAATGGTAGACAGTCGGATTTGGATGGACACGGATCAGGTACTGGTTTGTGCGGGCCAGTGTTTGCATATCTTCAACACAGACAGTGCCAATCTTTCCATCGAAATCGTCAATATGTGGATTACCACCCTGATCTGTAATGGTGAATGTAAACATGCCGGGAAACCAGTATTTGAGCGACTGGCGGTGTTGTTTGTAGAGCGCCTCATTGCCTGGTTGTTCAGCAAGTTCGTATATCGATTTGGCGTGTACTTCGGAATAGATCTTTACCAGTCTTTTTTTCTCTTGCAGTAATTCACGAATCTCATTTGCTACCAGGCGTGTGGAAGTGGCGGCGGCATTGGTATGATTCTTTTCAAACTCAGTGATACGTACATAGCCGGTCCAGAGCAGGATAGCGGAAATGATCACGGGCGCGGTAATGACAAAAACCAACGCCCAGTAAAATGGTGGATTAGATCGAAAATTAATCGACATGCGGTGATGTCAGCTCTTACGGGTTAACTATGCCTTATTTATTATAGAGTAAATCTGGCAAATCACCCGAAGACGTCAATTAATGGACGCGTGGCCCCCGGTCTTCCAGCATGCGCATGGCTTTTTGCAGGCTGCGCCGCATTCGATTGAAGGACGCGGCGAGGGTCGATAATTCGTCCTTACCGTTTTCCTCAAACTCGGCGGAGGTCATGTTACCCATGCTGACGTCATTGGCCTGGCTGGCCATGCGAATGATCGGTCTGATGATGATGCGGCTCAGCATGATATTCAGCAGGACAATCATGATGATGAAAATCACCAGCAGCATGCCCATAAATTTCAGGAATGCCGTGTTGGCACTTTCATTAGGTACTGACATCGGGACTGAAACTATCTGTGCACCGACTACTTCATCCATTTTCCAGCCAAAGCCATTCACATTGCCATACAGGCTGACCATGGTCTGTGGTGCGGTACTGACATGGCCATGACAGGTCAGGCAGCCCTTTTTCTTGATGCGAATCGGGCGTGACAGGTACAAGGAAAGACCTGTTGGCGTATTTCGAATGCCGATGACCTCGTCCCGATTTGGATTGTCACGAAAGACACGAATAATGTCGTTTTCCCAGTCGACGGCGCGGTTCCTCGGGTTGGTGGGGTTGATGGTCGCTTCCTTGTAGGAATACTCCGGGTGATTGACGCGCAACTTGTTAAAACTCTGAGTTGCGGCATAAGCCGGGACAGACTGGGGCAGAAACTTGTATTGCATCTGTTCCCTGAGCAGTGGTCGAATTTCACCGACCGTGTAACCGCGAATCGCCTGGGCGGCTTCGAGCATCATACCGGCATGCTGAATCACTTCCCGTCGTGCATTGTCCTGTAACATGTTATAGCTGACAAAGCCGGAGCCGGTCAGTGCCAGCAACATGATGCTGATGAGAATAAGATTGAATTTTGTAGCAATACGCATGTGCTTCCCTTTTTATTAGCCTGTGATTTTTCTGCGAAATGCTTCGCGCTCCGGTTCCCCCGGTAATTCATCACACAGGATTTCAATAATCTGATCGATATCGGTTCCCTGAGAAATTGCATCTTCGACCAGCATTTTCGCCATGGGGCCGATATGACTGGCGAGCTGTTGTTCAAGCAACTGTCGAGTCTGGTTATTGATGACAGGTTTGTTTATGACGGTACGTTGTTGTGAAATGGTTCGTTCCCGAGTCTGGCGTGTGCGCTGTACCTTGGAAGATAGCGATGAGCTGGCATTGACCGATTGCAGGAACTTTTCCCGTTGTGAGGGTAAATCGATATGCTGGGCGAGTAACTGATACAGTTCATCGACACTGGTCGCCTTGCTCATGCTTTGTTTCACCAACGTCGAAGCAAGCGGTCCAAGATAATCGGCCAGGTGGCGTTCTGCCTGCGCAATCAGTTCTGAATCCCAGTCAACATCAGTTTCGGACAAAATGGTTCTGGATTCATTACTCGAGATCGTGAATGAGGGCATGATTTCATTCACGTTTTGTGGTCGATCATCGGGGCGAACACCCAACATCCAGTCGATACACTCAAGTAATTCAGCCGAGTAGTTACGTCGGTTGAGTTGCATGGCCGCCTGCATGGGATCACGTCGTCGTGCCTGCAATGCGGCGACGCGATCCAGCGCGGTTGCCGGAGGTCGACCGGCGAGGCAATGATAGATGGTGGCACCGACACCATAGATGTCCGACCAGGGGCCCTGTTGCTCCTGCGTCGTGAACTGTTCAATCGGTGCATAACCGTGCGTGCCCATGTTAGTGACTGTACGGTGATGTGAACTCAGTGCCTGCCGTGCAGCACCAAAATCCAGTAATACCGGGCTGCCTTTTTTGCGTAAATAGATATTGGGCGGCTTGATGTCACGGTGCAGGTATTCCTTGTTGTGAACCAGCATCAGGCCCTGCAGAACGGGACGAAAGACGTTACGGATTTCCACTTCGCTGAGTGTCTTGCAGCGCATCAGATATCGGCTTAATGGCACGCCTTCCTCATAGTCCATGATGATATAAGCGGTACCGTTTTTTTCCATGAACCGGTTGATGCGCACGATGTTCTGGTTTTTGAAGCGGG
Organism: uncultured Gammaproteobacteria bacterium; assembly: GCA_937967995.1. Lineage (GTDB taxonomy): Bacteria > Pseudomonadota > Gammaproteobacteria > UBA6429 > Thiohalophilaceae > CALBTB01. The sequence goes on along the minus strand of CALBTB010000004.1, from coordinate 257,624 downwards.
CCAGGGTCCGGGCTTCGTCCATAAAGCGTTGCAGGCCATAGTCATAGACCTGCTTATCCTTGTCGGATTTTGCAACGACCTTCATTCCGCTGGTATCGCGAATGGCCAGGCCATGCGGGAAATATTCCTTGATGGCAACACTGCAATCAAGATTCAGGTCATGGGCCTGATACGTGATACCAAAGCCACCGACCCCCAGCACCCGGTGTATCTGGTAATTATCGATCATGGCCCCCGATTTCAGGGTATATAACTGTGCCTGCATAATTCTTCTATGTTGTTATTAAGGAAATTATGATCAGGGGGGTAGGGCTATTATCGCGGAAATTGCCGCGTATGGGGAGATTTTATTTCTCAGTCGACCTGTTACAAGTCCATGTTTTAGCTGAGGAATTCCGGTTGTTGCTGATAACTGATGGCCGTGATGACGTAATTATGCTGCCCGGCGGGTGTGCTGACGCTGATCTCGTCATCGCAGGCCCTTTTGAGTAATGCCTGCGCCAGTGGTCCATCCAGGCTGATGTAACGGCTGTCGTGACCGATTTCATCCGAGCCCATAATACGGTAAATATGCCGCTTGCCACTGTCATCTTCGAGCTGCACCCAGGCGCCGAAAAATACTTTCCCGGTGTTATCGGGTGAATGGTCGACAATGGTCAGTTCCGGCAGGCGTTTTTGCAGGTAACGTATTCGTCGATCGATTTCGCCGAGCTGTTTTTTGCGATAGATGTATTCGGCATTTTCAGATCGATCACCTTCCGCTGCCGCGGCACTGAGTGCACGCGTTACTTCCGCACGTCGATCCCACAACGAGGCCAGCTCCTTTTCCAGTATTGCATAGCCCTGTGCGGTAATATAGGGTGAAGCCCTGGGAACGGGTGGACGATATCGACCCATTATCAACCTCAATTTGTAACGATTTCTGAATTTAACATGCAACGAGCACTGGTGACCGGCGCTACCGGTTTTATTGGACGGCAATTATGCCAGAGATTACAGGCAGACGGGATGCATGTCACCGCACTTGGCCGCAGCGAACAGTCCGGGCCGTGGGATAATTTCAAAAGTGGTGATATCGCCGGCGTGTTGCCAATGGATTTATGTGAAAACATAGATGTGGTTTATCACCTGGCCGGTATTGCGCATGCGATGAAGTTACCCGAATCGCAGCAGGCCATCTATGAGCAGGTCAATATAAATGGTACTACTCACCTGCTGGATATCATTCGCGAAAGTGAAGTCAAATCGTTAGTGTATTTCAGCAGTATCAAGGCCATGGCGGATCCGGGAGAGTCCTGTGTCGATGAAGCATTCCAGGATGAGCCGAATGATCCATACGGGCTTTCAAAGCGAAGAGCCGAACAGGCGGTATTGACGTTTGGCAGGCAGCAGGGTTTTCATGTCTGTGTATTACGACCCTGCCTGGTCTATGGTCCAAACCCAAAAGGTAACCTGGCACGCATGCTGAGTGCCGTTGACAGGGGTCGGTTTCCACCACTGCGAATTCGTAATAATCGTCGCAGCATGATTTCGGTAGCCGATCTGATTGAAGTGGCGATTCGGGCTGGACAGGATACACGTGCGAACGGTGAAGTTTTTATCGTCAGTGACGGTGAATATTATTCAACACAGCGTATTTATCAGGCCATGTGTGACGCATTGAATAAACCCGTACCAAAATGGACGTTTCCGGTCTGGCCATTATCCATTCTGGCAGGTGTTGGTGACATTATCGGCGCTGTGACACGACGCCCGTTTGCATTTAACAGTGAAGCACTGCGACGGATTACCGGCTCTGCCTGTTATCAAAATACTCACGTCTGTCACAAACTTGACTGGCAACCGGCCGAGACACTGGAATCCAGCCTGCCAAATATTATAAAAAGTATGAAATGATGCCTGAGTATATGAAAAGTGGTAGCGCTTATGTCACTATAACAGGCAGATTACCCACAGAAAGGAAAATGGTAATTCACTATGCCTAAAGACGGTTCAGCGACACGTGAAAAAATTCTTGAAACAGCACAGCGCCTGATCATGCAGCGTGGTTATGCCGGTGTGTCTATTGACAGTATCATCGACAGTGTCGGGATTACTAAAGGCGCATTTTTTTATCATTTCAAGAGTAAAGCGGAACTGGCAAAGGCACTTGTCAAACGTTATCGTGAACTGGATGACAAGCTGTTCCATGATCGAAAGGAACAGGCGCGCCAGCAGAGTGACGATCCGCTTGAGTCCATGCTTATTTTTATCGATTCATTTGAAACGTTTTTTGCTGAACTCGAACAGGTCCATGCCGGATGTCTGTTTGCCTCTTATGTTTATGAGATTCAACAGTTTGATACAGAAACCAAAGACATGATACGCGACGCATTTTTATACTGGCGCCAGGAACTGGAACAATGGCTCGAAGAGGTCAGGAAGCAGTATCCACCCAGGCTGGATATCAATACGAGCTATCTGGCCGATACCTTTACCAGCACGCTTGAAGGTGCTTTTGTGATGGCCAAGGCCACGGATGATCCGCAGGCCATTCCACAACAAATACGCCATTTCCGTAACTATATTCAGTTACTTTTTTCCCAGTAAGGCACACCGCTAAAGCGGTCACGCATGTAATCAATAAATACCCGTACACGCTGTGACAGGTGCCGGGTTGGTGGGTAGATAGCATAGGCATTAATGTCCGGAATGGCATAATCCTGCAGAATTGGCACCAGTTCGCCACGGGTGATGGACTGGTACGCAATAAAACGGGGTTGTCGGACAATGCCCAGACCGTTGACCGCAGCGGACCGCAGATAGTCGCCATTATTGGACTGAATAATCCCCTGTACCTGAATTTCCAGTTTATTGCCGTTGATATCACGGTAAAGCCATTTGTTCGGTGTATCGGCATAGCCATATAACAGGCACTGGTGTTCGGCAAGATCAGACGGGTGTTGCGGTTCACCATACTGCTGGAGGTAGGTGGGGCTGGCACAGGTGACGATCGACATGCTGGCAATGCGGCGGGCGATCAGGCTGGAGTCACGTAAGCGGGCAATACGAATGGCGAGATCAAAACCTTCTTCAATCAAGTTCACCTGTCGATCATTGAAGTCAATCTCAAACCGAATATGCGGGTGCTGTCGAGAGAAATCGTTGATGACCGCGCCAAGATGCAGCAATCCAAACGACAGCGGGGCAGCGATTTTAAGCTTGCCGCGTAACTCGCGGCTGGACTGGCTGATTGCCTGTTCGGCTTCATCGAGATCAGAGACGATGCGGACGGTTCGATCATAAAAACTGCGGCCGCTGTCTGTCAGGCTCATCTTGCGCGTGGTGCGGTGAAACAGTTCGACGCCGAGTCGAGCTTCCAGCTCTGAGAGGCGTCGGCTAACTGCTGATTTTGCCAGACCCAGCCTCTCGGCGGCCGCCGTCATGCTGCCGTGTTCCACGATCTGGATGAAGGCCTGAATTTCGTCGAAACGGGACATATTGTTCATAATAATAGAACAATATGTTAATTAAAAGCATATTTATTGAGTAAAACTCAACACATATACTGCCCACCAGTCACTATGAGGAGGTGCAGTATGCGCACAAAGGAAAACAGGACCCTGCTAGCGGTGAATACCAGTGCCCGCGCTGAGCAGTCAGTAACCCGGCAACTGGTCGCACATGTCCTGGAGCAGCTCCAGGCACAATACCCGAATTCAAACGTCATCGAGCGGGACCTGGCACATGGACTGCCCCCAATTGATGCCCATTGGGTGAGTGCGAATTTCACGAAACCGGAACAGCGCTCCGTAAAACAGCAAGCGCGGCTGGCACTGTCCGATGCCCTGATAGACGAAATAGAAACGGCTGATACGCTGGTCATCGGCGCACCAATGTACAATTTCAGTGTCCCTGCCAGTCTCAAGTTATGGATTGACCTGATTGCGCGGGTCGGGCGAACCTTTCGCTATACTGAAAACGGTCCTCAGGGTTTGTTGCGAAACAAACAGGCATATGTCGTCGTTGCGACAGGTGGTGTGCGTATCAACAGCGACGTGGATTTTGCCAGTGGTTATCTGAATCATATTCTGGGATTTATCGGGATTGATGATGTCACCCTGATATCGGCAGAACGTATCGACAGGGACAACCCCGACGCGCTCCCGGCTGTACAACAACAGATCAATACCGTGCTGGAATCACGCGTAGCTAACCGGCACCCCGTGGCATAAGGAGACAGATCATGCAGATTCGAAAAGTAGACAAACTTGTACAAACCACGGAAGTGACAGAAGGTGCGGGCGTGACGGTGCATCGCAGCATTGGTACACCGGCGATTCGCCAGCTTGATCCTTTTCTGATGCTGGATCACTTTGGCAGTGATGAACCGGACCAGTATATTGCCGGTTTTCCGGATCATCCTCATCGTGGATTCAATACTTTTACCTACATGATCGACGGTCATATGCTGCATCAGGACAGCATGGGTAACAAGGGTGATCTACGTTCCGGCGGCGCACAATGGATGAAAGCAGCCAGTGGTGTGATTCATTCGGAAATGCCGCAACAGTCTGAAGGACTGATGCGCGGTTTTCAGCTCTGGATCAATCTGCCGGCAAAACACAAAATGTCATCCCCGGCTTACCAGGAGTTTTCGCCGGAGGCGATACCGGTTGTTGAAACAGAAGGTGAACGCGTTAAAATCTTGCTTGGAAATTACCAGGGCACAAACGGGCCAATACAGGACCCCATAACACATGTGCAATACTACGACGTTCAGTTAGACAAGAATCGTTCGTTTCATCACACGCTTGATGCAGCATTGAATGGTTTTATTTATGTATATGAAGGTGAATTGCAAATAGCGAATACCACCATACCGGAACATAGCCTGGCGGTTCTGGGCGATGGTGACACTGTCGAAGTGACGGCGTTAACATTTGCAAGGTTTATCCTGGTTGCCGGCACACCGATCGGTGAACCTGTCGTGCAGTATGGACCATTTGTCATGAATACGCAGGCAGAGATCCAGCAGGCCATGGCGGATTACCGCGATGGAACGCTGGTCAGGGAAAAGGCTGATTTAACCGTGGCATAGTTTTATTCGAGCTTTTCAGGACAGAACCACAGCCCCGATTCCTGCACGACCAGTTTGCCTTTAATGATATCACCACGAAACGCTTTCATACGCTGCGTTTGATCATTCAGCCAGACCTGGTATTCAACCGCCTCCATTTTGCGGGGCGGTTCGCAGGGGCGAACATTGACGATACCATCTTCAGTTATGACGGCCCAGACCCGGGTTTTGTTTTCGCACAGGCGATGCATCGTTGACATGGCCTGGTTTTGCATACCACCAAACGGATCCGGTTCCGGAAGATCATCATCGGAATCCAGGTTAAGGGGAACAATGATCCAGCCTTTGGTAATCAGGTCCAGGCGTTGTTGTTCGAGTTTTGCTTCATTGAGTACGCGGGCCTTGTTACAGGCTGCGACATATGCGGAGAAATAAGGACTTTTAGGTGTAATAGGTTCGCTTGAAAGTGTTTCACAGACAACTTCTGCATGACTGAATCGACCAATTGGCATATCAGAATCCCAGCCGACTCGAAAAAAACCGGTTGCCGTATCACATCGCAGGACGAGTATGTTTGGCAAATTATCGTTGGTCATTTTTTATTCCTGACTTCTTATTTTATTATTATTATTTGTCAAACCAGTATAAATGAATCTGATCCCGACCCAAACTGTTTTGAAAAATATATTACAAATTATGTATGTAAATTAAACATTTAGTACCGAAAGTGCATAAACGGGATGATCAAACTATAATCAATGCAGACGAAAGTGTGGAGCCAGGGTAAATGAAAAAGTGTTTGTTTGTGATTGCGTTTGTTTTGTTAACGCCCGTTGCCAATGGCGATAACGATGACTGGATTGTAGGAAAGTGGCAATTACATTTTGATCCGGATGGATCAAAAACCGATTACCTGGAATTTCATGAAAATGGCGATGCTTTCAGTACGGGACCATTAGGACGGATGGAAGGTCTTTATCTTGTCGCCCAGGACAGGGTTAAAGCGGTGTTCACCTATAAGGGTAAAGATTTTATTATGACGTTCCATTTTAATGAACAACGTGATGAGCTCCGAATTGTCACAAGTCATACAGGCCGGGAATCAATTTATAAGAAAATAGCAAACTGATAGTTACACCTGGCAAGATATGTCTGATTCTCACGATCTTTGTCCCTGTGGTTCAAACAGAAAACTGGCAGATTGCTGTGGTCGGTATATACAGGGAGACGATAATCCCGCGACTGCCGAAGAATTAATGCGATCACGTTACAGCGCCTATGTCCTGCACAACGAACAGTACCTGCTTGCTACCTGGCATCCAACAACACGCCCGGCCACGTTATCACTGGCATCATCACCGGATAAATGGCTGGGTCTGAAAATTAAAAACACACAACAGGGCAGGGAAGCGGATTCGCAGGGACAGGTGGAGTTCGTAGCCCGCTATAAAGTAGCGGGCCGAGCCGGACGTATTCATGAGAACAGTAAGTTTGTCAGGGAGACAGGCCGCTGGTTCTATCTGGAAGGAAATTTGCTAGAATAGCCGGCCAGCTATGTTACTCAGTTTCAAGAAAGTTTCTCTCGCCTTTGGTCATCACCCATTGCTCAGGGATGTGGATTTTCAGATCGACAGGGGTGAGCGTGTCTGTCTGGTTGGCCGAAACGGTACCGGCAAGTCCACCATGTTTCGGGTCATTGCCGGTATTCATGAACCGGATGAGGGAGATATCTGGCAGCAACCCAACCTGCGCATTTCCTACCTGGAACAGGAAGTCCCGGAAAACGAACAGGCAATGATTTATGATGTCGTCGCCTCCGGTTTAGGCGACGTTGGAAAACTGTTGACCCGTTATCATGCGCAGTTACAGCAACTTGATGATGCTGATCCGCAAAGTATGCAGGCCCTGTCTGATTTACAGCACGATATCGAACTACTGGATGGCTGGAATATCGATCAAAAAATCGAAACGGTGCTTAGTAAACTTTCGTTACCGTCGGAAAAACCGCTGGCAGCCTGTTCGGGTGGCATACGCCGGCGGGTGATGCTGGCGCGTGCACTGGTCAGTGATCCGGAACTGCTGCTACTGGATGAACCCACCAACCACATGGACATCGAAGCGATCCAGTGGCTGGAAGAATTCCTGAAGGCCTATCAGGGTGGGTTGATGTTTATTACGCACGATCGCACCTTTGTGCGGAACCTGGCGACACGGATTGTCGAACTGGACCGCGGTGTGTTAACGACGTTTGACTGTGACTACGAACGTTACCTGCAGAAAAAAGCCGAATTGCTGGCCATAGAAGAACGCGCCAATGCCCGTTTCGATAAAAAACTGGCACAGGAAGAGGCGTGGGTCCGGCAGGGGATCAAGGCAAGGCGCAAGCGCAACCAGGGCAGGGTGCGTGAACTGCAACGCCTGCGTGAACAACGTCGGCAACGTCTGGAAGTCGCCGGCTCGGCCCAACTGGAACTGAATCGTACGGATATTGCCGGCAAGATCGTTGCAGATATTAATCATGTCAGCTTCAGTTACGGCGATCACACGGTAATCAAGGATTTTTCCACGCGTATTCTGCGCGGCGACCGTGTTGGCATCATCGGACCAAACGGGTCCGGTAAAAGCACCTTGCTGAAAATATTGCTGGGCGAACTCAGGCCGGACAGCGGCAAGGTTGTTACCGGGACCAAACTGGAAATGGCCTATTTCGATCAACATCGTGCCATTCTCGATCCGGAGAAATCCGTGCGCGACAATTTAAGCGAAAACAGCGACTACATTTCCGTGCGCGGACGTTCGCGGCACGTTATCGGCTATCTGCGCAGTTTCCTGTTTCCGCCGGAAAGGGTCGATTCACCCGTCAAGGCATTGTCCGGAGGTGAACGTAACCGGCTGTTACTGGCGAAACTGTTTACTCAACCGGCGAATTTGCTCGTCCTGGATGAGCCAACCAATGATCTGGACGTGGATACGCTGGAATTACTGGAAGACCTGTTAATGGAATTCGAAGGAACATTATTGCTGGTCAGTCACGATCGTACTTTCATCGATAACATTGTCACCAGTACGCTGGTATTTGAAGGGGATGGCCGGGTAAACGAATATGTCGGTGGCTATGAGGACTGGTTACGCCAACGGTCTACACAAAACACAGCAACGGTTACTGCATCAGAATCGACGAGTAAAAAAACATCGCAGGCAGCGACATTAACACCCCCCAAAAAACAGAAACTCAGCTACCGTGAGAAGACCGAGCTGGATGAACTGCCGGCCCGCATTGAAACGCTTGAGGAAGAAAAGGAAGCTATCGAGCAGCAGGTCAGTGACGGGGCGTTCTACCAGCAGGAAAAGGACGTGATTACGCAGACGCTACAGCGACTTGAGACCGTCAACGCAGAACTGGAACAGCGCTATGCACGTTGGGAAGAACTGGCGAAATACGAATAAGCCTGCTCAGGACTTATTCGTGACGACCGCATTCGCTGCTGCATTGGCATTTTGTCTTGCTGTTTCGATATCGTCTGCATAAGCAAGCGCGACACCCATGCGGCGTCGTTCAAACGCTTCGGGTTTACCAAACAACCTGATATCCGTTTGCGGTACTGCCAGTGCCTTTTCCACGTGATGATAGGTAATCCCTTCTTCGTTCATACCGCCATAAATCACGGCACTGGCACCCGGTGAACGCAATGCAGTCGATACAGGTAAGCCAAGAATGGCGCGTGCGTGCAGTTCAAATTCGTTCTGTAACTGTGTGATCATGGTGACCATGCCGGTATCATGTGGCCGTGGACTGACTTCACTGAACCAGACTTCATCACCCTTGATAAACAGTTCCACACCAAAGATGCCCCGACCTCCAAGGTTGTCGGTAATTTTTGTGGCGATATCACGAGCGCGTTGTAGCGCGGTTTCAGACATGGACTGGGGTTGCCAGCTTTCCACATAATCGCCTTTTTCCTGGCGATGACCGACGGGCTCACAAAATTGCGTTTCGATCTTGCCATCCGCACCGTTGGCACGGACCGTCAGTTGGGTAATTTCATAATCAAAATCGATCATCTGTTCCACGATAATGCGTTGTGTGCTGACACGCCCACCACTCATGGCGTAATCCCAGGCGGCCTGTATACCGTCTTCAGACAGAATTGTTGACTGGCCTTTTCCCGATGAGGACATCACCGGTTTAACGATACAGGGCAGGCCAATATCATTGACCGCCGTTTTCAGTTCTTCGAGTGTATTGGCAAAGCGATAGGCCGAGGTTGGTAAACCCAGTTCTTCTGCCGCCAGGCGTCGTATGCCTTCGCGGTTCATGGTCAGTTGCGCTGCCCGTGCTGTTGGGATCACGGTGGCCAGTCCTTCGCTTTCAATGTTGACCAGTTCATCAGTCGCGATGGCTTCGATTTCCGGCACGATAATATCCGGTTGCTCCTGTTCGACCAGTTGTCGAAGTGCACTGGCGTCAGCCATATTAATGACATGGGCGCGGTGTGCCACCTGGTGGCCCGGCGCATTGGCATAACGATCCACGGCAATGACTTCGATGCCCAGACGTTGCAGTGAGATAATCACTTCCTTGCCAAGTTCACCACTACCCAGCAACATAACGCGCGTGGCGGAGTCGGATAACGGTGTACCAATCTTCATGTTGGTTCTCCTGATTGCTCGTGTTGTTCAGCCATGCGCAGGCGCAGATAGTCTTCATCACGGAATTCATTGATCAGTTCATTCACATTATTCTCTTGTACACCGAGCCGGAACAAAATGGTGGCCGCCAGTTGCAGACTGGACTCCAGGGTTTCCGGTACCGTGGTTTCCACACCCAGGCTATGCAGGCGTTCACTGTCCTCACCGCCATGCGTACGCGCGAAAATGGGGACTTTGGGACATTCATTGTGCAGGGCACTGATAGTGCGTTCGATAGCCAGCGGTTGATCCAGTGTAACCACCGCAAGGCGGGCACGCTCGGCGCCGAGTTGCCGTAGCACGTTAGGTCGGGAAACATCACCATAATAAACGGGCAGTGACTGGGCGTGCGCCTTGATAACAACGGCGGGATTATTATCAACGGCAATGTACGGAATGCCACCCGCGCGCAATACTTTGGCAACCTGTTCACCAAACCGGCCGAAACCGGCAATTAATACCGGGTTACCGGTCAGTCTGGCCTTGTCGATATGTTTCTCATCCGGCACATCGGTGACTTCAGCGGTTTTTGTTAATCGATATGCCAGTGTAAACATCAATGGTGTAATCACCATACTGACGACGATAATGGAGGTCAGCAGGGAATAGTGGTTGACGGATAACAGGTGATACTTGTTTGCGAGTGCAAACAACACAAATCCGAATTCGCCGGCCTGCGACAGATAAAATGCTATGCGCAAAGCCTGGATATTATTATGCCGAAACAGTCTCGCCAGTGGGTAGATAATCATAAACTTGATGGCCATCAGGGCGATGACCAGGCCGACGATCAATAACCAGTTGTTGCCCAGATGAATCAGGTTAATCGACATGCCGACGACCATGAAAAACAGGCCAAGCAACAGGCCACGAAAGTGTTCAACATCGGCCGTGATCTGGTGTCGGAATTCCGAACCGGATAACAGCACACCGGCGAGGAAGGCGCCCAGCGCCATGGACAAACCGGCCGACTCCATCAACCAGCCGGTACCAATAACAATCAGTACGGCTGTGGCGGCAAACACTTCGTGATTACCTGCCGCCGCGATGTGGCGTAACAGGGGTCGAACACCATAACGCCCAACCACGATAACGATGGCGAGGGCACCGAATCCCTGTACCAGACCAAGGCCGATATCCGAGGTAACGCGACCACTGCTCAGACTGAAAGCCTGAATCATCAATAGTAACGGGACAACGGCGATATCCTGAAACAACAACACACCAAACGAGGCTCGACCTTCTTTGGTGGGTAATTCACCCCGTTCGGCAAGTAACTGTAAAACAAATGCCGTGGACGAAAGTGCCAGACCGAGACCAATGATGATACTGGTTTCGACATTGGTACCCAGCATATAGGCCGCCAGGCTCAGGATCGCACCGGTCACCAGTACCTGGCTCAGGCCCATGCCAAATACCAGATGCCGCATGGTCCACAGGCGTTGTGGTTTGAGTTCCAGACCAATCACGAAAAGCAGAAACACCACACCCATTTCACCGATGTGTGCTACTTCTTCGATATTTTCGACAACACCAAACACGGAAGGGCCGACCACCAGTCCGGCAGCCAGGTAGCCCAGCACAGAGCCCAGGCCTATACGTTGAAACAAGGGGACAATGAGAACAGCGGCAAGTAACAGAAAGAGGATATCAGCCAGCATAGTCAACCTGAAAATTCTGGATTGGTGTACATTATACCTGTTTTGTCACAAAAGGCCTGAAATACCTTGAACTCAGCAAGGTCGTCTGCGGTCTGATGATGAAATTTGATACAGTTCCCGACCTGACTATATAAATAGAGTATCGTTTTTATATGAAACAAGCGATTTTAATTTTCCTGCTCATGCTGTCCGCTGCACTGCAGGCCAAACCGGATCGTAAATCCTATTTGCTGGATGAACCGGTATTTAATGGGCAGGCATATGTGCAGGAGGCCGGGCGTAAAAATAGTGAGCTCATCGTACTTGTACACGGACTGGGTGACAGGGCCGCATCGACCTGGGATCGGTTCATTCCGGAACTGGCCAGCCAGTATCATGTGCTGAGTTTTGACCTGCCGGGATTTGGTCGTTCCAGTAAGGGCAATCATCTTTATTCACCGGATAACTACGTGGCGTTTATTGACTACGTGGTGAGACAGACCGGCCATAAGCAGTTTATGCTGGTGGGCCATTCACTGGGTGGCAATATTGCGCTTCGATACGCCAGCACATATCCGCAACAGGTTCGACGATTAATGCTGGTTGATGCAGCCGGTGTATTACATCGCATTACTTACAGTAATTTTCTTGCCCATTTTGGTATTCAGGTGTTACCGCAGTTTTATCCGCAACAAAATGAAGATCTCAAGTCCGTGACAGGTCTGTTACTGGGGGAACTGGCGGCCAGAAATGGCTGGGTTGAAATGGGTGAGCGATACATGTTGCAGAATGCGGATTTACGCCAGTCTATACTGGGCGGTAATCCCTCTGCCATTGCTGCGTATGCCATGATCATGACTGATTACACCGATCAAATGCAGGCAATGCAGGTGCCGACATTGATACTCTGGGGTAAGGATGATCAGGTTATCCCATTGCGGACGGCCAAAGTACTGGCCACCACCCTGCCTAATGCCGGGCTGGTGGTGTTCGATCAAACCGGGCATTCGCCCATGCATGAAAAACCACAACGGTTTGCACAATGGTTGCTACGTTTTGCTGAAGGTGATGAAAAGACATTTCAGCAGGTGATTGACACGACGCGGTATAAAATCGATACGCAGCAAAACAATGTCAGTGAGCGCATCGTGCATTGCAAAAATCAGAATGATCAGCTCTATGTGGGCGACTATAAACTACTCATACTGGAAAACTGCCACAATGCCGTGATTGATTCGGCCCGAATCAAAAGCCTGACGATCCGTAATTCATCGGTCGTGGTGAATAATTGCCAGATCGACAGTGCCGGAAAAGGCGTGTTGATTGAGCGATCCAGTGTCGAGATCAATGGCTGCCGTATACATGGTGCACCGGCTTTATCATTTTACCAGTCAGACGTTGACATCGCCGGCTCCACACTTTCCTCGACCGAGGGTGCCGCGGTCCTTAATCTGGAAACCCGTCAACGTGAATCCAACGTGCCTTTACCCCCGCCACTGGCTGGACTCAAACAGCGTGACACGATATTGTTTTCACTGACCAACATCACGTCTCGATTTACAAACAGGCAATTGCATGGTCCGGTGAACCTGAGCCCGGGACAATACTGGTGATTTGACATTGTTTGACCTTTAGTGCCGGACAGGCAGGGATAATTTACCGGATAATCATATCAGGACAAAAATCCTAAGGAAAAAACGTGCAGGAACAGATTCAACAGACCGAGACCATTCGCCCCTGGTGGCGCACGCCGCTCATTGTGCTGTTGACCATCCTGGTGACCATTGCGGTCGGCTACTGGGTGGTAACCCGTTACCTGTTTCCTACCGAGTTTACGCCAGTAGAATTGAGTGAGCGTGAGCAGCAGCGGCTCGATCAAAAACTGCAACGCATCGGCATTCAGCCCGGTCGCAAGGGTAAGGCACGCCTGGAACCCGAACCCTATTCAGAGAAGGATGCCAGCCGCGAGGTTTTCTTCAGCGAAAAAGAAATCAACGCCATGCTGGCCCACAATACAGATATGGCTGACAAGCTGGCGATAGATCTGTCCGATAATCTTGCCAGTGCCAAATTATTAATTGATGTTGATCCAGATTTTCCGGTCATCGGCGGTAAAACACTCAAGGTCACCGCGGGTATGGAACTGCATCTCAATCAGTCCAGACCGCGCGCTGTTTTGAAGGGTGTGAGTGTCTGGGGTGTGCCACTACCAAATGCCTGGTTAGGCAATTTAAAGAATGTTGATTTGATCAGTGAGTTTGGTGATGCCGGTGGTTTCTGGCAGGCGGTACGTGACGGTATCGAGGAAATCGAAATCACCGATGGTAAACTTCGTATCAAACTAAAAGAGTAAATGCGCAGATCCCGAATCATTCGGCGTTTGGCAGGGTGGATTCTCATTCCACCCTTAGTACTGACTGCATTGCTTTTCGGTTATTTTGTGTATCCCGTCCTTTTCGATCCGGAACCGGATTTTATACAAACAAAAGGCCAGCTGATTTCCGTTCAGACAACTCGTGAATGGCAACGTGACGATGCCCGCTTTAGCGAACTGACCCTGCAATCAAATAGTGGACTACAGGTCGAAATCAGCATTAGACGTCCCCTGGACGCAAAACAACCGTTACCGCTGGTACTACTATTGGGCGGATATGGAACCGGACGACATGCAACGGAACTGATTAAACAGCCCTACAATATCATCATTGCTTCGTTGAATTATCCCTACAAGGGGGACAGGCGTATGCAGGGTATCGGTCTGTTGAAAAACATCCGCCACATTCAGACAGCCATGCGCGATATCACACCAGCAATACTGTTAACACTCGATTATTTACTTCAGCAGGATGACATCGATAAGCAGCATGTCGAAATGGTCGGCGTCAGTCTGGGTGCATTTTTTGCGGCAATTCCGGCGGCAATGGATGAACGCATTCATCGATTATGGCTGGTGCAGGGGGCGGGTAATCCCAGGGCCATTTTTGATTATCGGTTAAAGGCCGGTATCGAATCTACATGGATGTGAAGAAAGGTCGCCGGGTTGATTTCCCTGTTGGGGAATGTTCATCACCTGACACCGGAACGCTGGGTCTCACGTATTCCGCCGCGCCAGGTGATTGTGATTAATTCACATTCTGATCCTACGTATCCGCCTCAGGCCGTTTCCGATTTACATGAAGCCTTACGCCAGCCTTATAAAATAATCTGGCAGGATGGTGGGCATGTAAAACCAAGTGCCGCAGGTATCGTCAAACAGTTATCGGATATTGTACTGAGTGAAATCGAGACGCGTGCTAAATAATGTCACGCTGGTTGAGATAGTTCAGAATCTCCGCCTGTTCACCGCGGTAAATAAACCGTTCACTTTTGTTTTCGATCTGGTAATCGTACATTGGGTCGTAATAATCACTTAACAGGTTTCGAATCCAGGTTTTATGATGCGCTGTTTCCTGTTGGTTGAGGTGTTTTTCAATAGCATCATCCAGTGTCGCCCTGAATTGTTTATAGCGCGCCCCGCCCAGGCGGCGCTGAATTTTGTCCATGGAGGTTCGCAGGTTATCCGCCCACGTGTTGAAACCGTTTTCGTGCCCCAGTACGGATTGATATTCAGCCAGAGATTGATGAATGTATTCTTCGTAGACGTTTTCGATACGTTGTTCCAATGGTGTTTCCAGAACCAGTAGCGGGGCGCTTTTCATGAATTGATAGAATTCTGTTGGTATACAACGTGATCCGATATTGGATGCCTCGTCTTCCAGCACAAGCTGGCTGACGTGATTTTTTCGGTGCTTGAGTAAATGAATGGCCAGCTGGTTTTCGACATTGATCTGCGTCGGTTGAGGCTGACAGTGTTTGCCAAATGCCGAACCGCGATGATAAAAAATGGCTTCCAGGTCAATTTTATGCTGAAGTTGCTGTAGCAGGAGTGTTTTTCCGGAACCAGTACGTCCGCCGACGATGTAAAAGTTGAAATGTTGCCTGGCGCCATCAATTTCATTAATCAGATAACGACGCATGACCTTGTAGCCACCTTTGATACGCGGATAAATGACACCGGTTTCATCGTAAATCCATTGCTGGCAGATTTTTGATCGCATGCCACCGCGAAAGCAATACAATGCGCCTTGTGGATGGTTTTTAGTAAATACCGACCAGTCAATAACCCGTTGTTTTTTTACATCTCCACTAACCAGTTCATGGCCAAGTTCGACGGCTTTGTCCTGTCCCTGCTCTTTGTAACGAATTCCGATATCATGTCGTTCCTGGTCGGTTAGCAGAGGCAGGTTAATTGCGCCGGGAAAGGCACCTTCGCCAAATTCGACCGGGGCACGAACATCCAGTAACGGTATGTCCTCAGAAAAGAGTTGTTCGTAATTGTCGATTTGCGGGAGTTGCATAAGAACGGTCGCTTTATACCAGCGTGACGACAGCCGCACCGGTCTGTTTGTTTCTTACTGAACCAATGTAAAATACGCTGGTTCCATGTTGACGGGCAGATTCCAGCAAGGCGGCTTCACCTTCAGGTTTTACAGCTACCAGCAATCCGCCGGAAGTTTGTGGATCACACAGAATCAGTTTCTGCGCTTGCGTCATGGGTGACAGTTTGTGCCCGTAACTTTCGAAGTTACGTTGTGCACCGCCCGGCGAACAACCTTTGGCAAGATAGTTTTCGACTTCATCCAGTTTTGGCACAGTGGCATAGTCGATCACTGCCTGCACATTGCTGCCTTCGCACATCTCAATCAGGTGACCCATGAGTCCGAACCCGGTCACATCAGTCATGGCGGTGACGTCTGAAAGTTTACCGAATTCGTACCCAATGCTGTTCAACTTACACATTGCATCCGGGGCAAAACGTTCATGCCCGGGCATCAGTATTTTCTTTTTTTCAGCCGTTGTCAGAATGCCAATCCCTAAAGGTTTTGTCAGGTAGAGCTTGTCGTTGGCCAGTGCCGTGTTGTTACGTTTGAGGTGCTGGTTTTCTACAATACCTGTGACAGCCAGACCAAAAACCGGTTCGGGACAATCAATCGAATGTCCACCTGCCAGGGGAATACCCGCCTGCGTACAGGTGTGTCGGCCGCCGTCGATGACCTTGCCGGCAACATCCGCTCCAATTTGTTCGATTTTGTCCAGTGGCCAGCCAAAAATGGAAATCGCCATGAGAGGTTTACCGCCCATGGCATAGATGTCACTGATTGCATTGGTCGCGGCAATCTGTCCGAATTCAAAAGGGTCGTCCACGATTGGCATAAAAAAATCAGTCGTACTGATGACGGAGGTGCCATTACCCAGGTCATACACGGCTGCATCATCGCTGCTGTCGTTACCAACCAGTAACTGGGGGAATTCGCCAGCGGTGACGCGGTTGCTAAGTATCTGTTGTAGTAATCCCGGGGAGAGCTTACACCCACAACCGGCGCCGTGACTGAATTCGGTCAGTTTGACCTGTTTTCTTTTACTGTGGGTACATGTGTTGTTAACGTATGACATGGTGGCGTTCCAAAATTTTCGCTATATTATAGTAAAACCGCGATGAATAGAATAATACATAAACATCAAGGAGTTAGATAACAATGCAGCGGCAATCCCAGCTGGTTCCGGTTAGCCTTCTGGTCCTGTACGGTGTGGTGTTTACCGTTTGTGCCATATCGCCCTACGACCGAGCTGTATGGTGGGCCGAAAATATTCCGGTCATGATCATCGTTGTGTTACTGGTCTGGTTTTCACGCAAGTTCCGCTTTTCGGATACAAGTTACATCCTGATGTCAGTCTTTATTATTCTGCACACTATTGGGGGACATTACACGTTTGAACGTGTTCCGTTTGACTGGGTCACGAACTATTTTGGTTTTGATCGCAACCATTATGATCGTGTTGCACATTTTTCTGTCGGGTTCTATGCCTACGCTATTGCCGAAATTCTCATGGTTAAGCGTTTAGTGCATACGCGCTGGATCATTGCCCTGTTTCCGGTGTTTGCCATTGCAGCTGTGGCAGGGGGCTATGAAATTATCGAGTGGCAATACGCGATGAATGCGGATCCGGAAGCGGGTATTGCCGTGCTGGGTTCGCAGGGCGATATCTGGGATGCACAAAAAGATATTCTGGCTGATACACTGGGAGCGATCCTGGTGATGATTCTTTTTTTCTACCAACATCATGATCAATTAAAAACGCTTCGGCAAGCCAGACACCACGCATAGTGAATTCATTTACGTTGCATGACAGGCGTATTACTTACCAAACGGCCGGTCAGTCCGGCCCAAATGTCGTGCTGGTACATTGTTCCAATGCCAGTCATCGTGAATGGGCTTCACTCATCGAGCTTTTGCAAAACCGTTTTCGATGTTATGCGCCGGATCTAATAGGATATGGTGAATCCGATCCCTGGCCGATTGACGAACCTTTTGATCCTTATGCCGATGTGCAGGTGCTGGCAAAACTGGTAGCCATCATCGGTGAACCGGTTATGCTTGTCGGCCATTCCTATGGTGGCGCCGTTTCACTGGAATTTGCCAGGCAAAATCCCAATCAGGTTAAGAAAATGGTGTTAATTGAGCCTGTTGCGTTTCAGTTACTGGCGGTTACCCAGTCAACGCAAGAATGGCAGCAGGTTGTCAGGCTGGCTGAATCTGTGCAGCGTGCGATCGCGAAAAATAATCCGGTCAGGGCGGCGCGAAATTTCATGCGCTACTGGGGTGGTTGGGTTCAATGGTGGCTAATGCCAAAAAAGGTCAGACAAAACTTCATTCGTACGATCGGTAAAGTAGCTAAAGAGTTTGATATTATCAGTAAGGTCAGGCCGGAACTGTCAGACTATGAACAGCTCAACATTCCAGTCAGACTGATTGCAGGGAGCCGAACACGCCAGCCAGCAAAAAAAATTGTGAATATTTTGCAGCAGCTATTACCAAATGTGGAATCGCACGTCGTACACGGCGCCGGACACATGTGCCCGTTTACACACAAGGCACAGGTAAATTCCCTGATAAATGACTTCCTTCAGGGTTGATAGGGTGTTGCGTTAGTCGCGAGGATATCCTTTTTACCTTCTTCAATGGCTGACTTGTCATTCGCCAGTTCCAGAAATAAATCGCGAGTTGTCTGAAACAGTTGTTCAGCACGTACTTTACGATCATCATCATCCGCCAGTTGTTCTGCCCGTTGTTTTACTTCGGTCGCCTTTGTCAGGTTCAGTGCAGCCTGGGCGAGCACGCCGGTTGCACCGGACTGTGCTGCACCGGCCAGCAGGCTAATGATGGCCATGATGTCCTGTTTATCATCCATTCGGGGGTCCAATATCTGTATTGTGGTCTTAGTTAAAGTATAGATGAATTCATAATCGCAATAAAATATAAAAAAATCAAACAGTTACAATTAAAAGAAGTTCAAGATTCCGCCATCGCATCCGATATTACAGGAGCGATACGTCAATATCCGACAGATAACATCGCGAATAGAGGAATTTGATGTTTTGTACCGAGCTAAAAGGCAGGCTTCTGGCCATGTTGCTGTTCATATGTCTGGTCACTGCCGTACCCGCGCAGGCCCGGGAAATTATTACCCAGATAGATGGAAAAACAGTTAGCGCCGAATTTATCAAGGGCGACGCAGACAAGCCGGCAATTTTCGTCCTACATGGTTTCCTGCAGACACGTCACTACAACACGGTACGGACGCTGGTAAACAGTCTGGGTGATGAAGGTTATACCGTACTGGCACCGACACTCTCACTCGGCATCAGTCATCGTAAACAGAGCCTGTCCTGCGAAACACCACATACACACACCATGGAACAGGATCTGGCGGAAATTACATTCTGGCTGGACTGGCTTAAGCAGCAGGGTTATGCCAAACCGGTTTTGGTTGGGCATAGTACAGGGAATATTCAGCTACTCGCGTTAAGCCAGACAAGATCACAATTATCATTTGGCAGGTTGATCATGGTCAGTCTCATCGAATATGAACGCGAATTCGGTGATGCGGGCAAGCCGGATCAGAAAAAGCTGGCCAGTCACAAGGCGTCATTGGGAGATACGAGTCTGGATGAATATGTGCTGTCTTATTGCAAAAAATATGTCGCACCTGCTGATGCGTTCCTGACTTATGCCAGTTGGAGCCGGGAAAAAATTCTGGCAGAAATGAAACGATTGCATTCGCGTGTCGTTGTTATTGTAGGGGGCAAGGATGAAAGAATGCATGATGGTTGGCTTGGTGAAATGAAAAAACTCTCAGTTAGCATCAAAGAGATTAAAGGCGCCAATCATTTTTTCAGTTCAGAACACGAGTTTGATTTACTCGATACTATCCTGGCTTCAATCAATGAATAAAATTATTCTCTCAATCAAGGCCTATCTGGCGATACTGATAGTCATTATTGCCGTTGCTTTTGGTGTGCTCTGGATATACATCGAAAAGAAACAAAATGAAATTAATACACATATTCTGGAGATGAACCAGGAAATCGCTTACCGTGACGTTCTGTCTTCGATTGAAAAAGTCAGTGAGCAATTTTATTCAGCCAGACAGGAGTTGCTGCTCTGGGATGAAGTCAGACAACAACTGGCAGACCCAAGATATTATGAGTACTGGCGGTCCAACCGGCTTATCCGTTCCGGGCGTCTGCCCAAGCTTGTTGAATATGTCGGAGTTTATGACGGCAAGGGTAATCGATTATCTGATAATATCAGCGATGTTTTGCCGGATACCTATCTGGAGATGCTGGATGGGGGGTTAATTGGAAATATAGATGGTAAAAATTATTTCTTGTTCGGGTTTCCGGTAAATGACTTTAATGTCAAAAAAACGCTCGGTTATATCGCTCTCGGTGCATCATTTCACACTGCTATTGCCAATACCACAACGGTAACATCTTTTAAGCCGGAGGATGTGGCTCTATCCGTTCCTGAGGGACAATTTATACGCATCGATGAACTGAAAAACCATCTTGATATTGTTATAAAAGAAACTCCCGTTGCTATCAAGCTGCATGAATTTATTTCAAACTCCCTGACAAATTTCCTTTTCATCAGTGCAGCACTGGCATTACTGGTCTGGGTTTTAGTCAGTCGTATATTAGTTAATCCATTACGGGATCTGTCCAGTTATATTGACTGCCTGCATACAGATGATGGTAGCCACTGTGCGACGACTGATGTGAACACGATCCTGGTAGAGGAAATCGTAAAAACGCGTGATTCTTTAACTGCATTTCATAAAAATCTGGCGACACGTAATAAGGAATTAAAGGATAGTGAGTCGAATCTGAAAGTGATTCTTGATAACCTGCCGGATGGTGTTCTCGCGTTGAATCGAACCGGTACAATTCAATCTGTCAATCCAGCGGCTGTTCGTCTGTTTGGCAGAAGTGGTCCGGAGTTGATTGGTAAGCCCCTGTCAGATTTTATAGAACAACAACAGGGTTCATCATCAGAGGCTAACATTATGCGCCGCGATGGAACCCGTTTTCCGGCAGAAACGGCATATGGTGCAACACTCCAGGATGATAATACAACAATCGTTATCGTACGTGATATCAGCGAACGTAAGCGCTCTGAAGAAAAACTGATCAAGCTGGCGAATTTTGATCCACTGACGAATTTACCCAATCGAACACTGATGCGAGATCGTCTGTTACAGGCGTTTAATCGTGCAGAACGTAAGAAAAACATGGTGGGCTTGTTATATATCGACGTGGACCGTTTCAAGGATATCAATGATACGCTGGGTCATCAGATAGGGGATGAGTTTCTTGTTAAAATCTCAGAAGCGTTGACTGATAATTTTCGTGATGCTGATACCATCGCCCGTTTAGGCGGTGACGATTTTACCATGATAATTGAGGATTTTAGCGATACCAACCACCTGTCAGATATTGCAACCCGCATACTCGAAATTGTGTCAAAGCCTGTTACCCTGGATGGCAGAAAGGTAACAGTAACTACCAGTATTGGTATTTCTGTTTACCCGAACGATGATAAGGACCCGGACAGAATAATAAAGAATGCAGAAACGGCCATGTATAAAGCCAAAGATTCAGGGCGAAACGGTTATCAGTATTTTACTCCGGACCTGAACACGAATGCACTGGAACGCATGGAACTTGAAAATGATTTGCGTCAGGCATTAGAGCACAATCAATTTGTCCTGTACTACCAACCCCGGATTCTGCTTGATTCCAACAAGGTAGTGGGTGCAGAAGCACTGTTGCGATGGCAACATCCAACACGCGGACTGATACCACCGATGAAATTTATACCCATACTGGAAGATACGCGCATGATCATTCAGGTCGGTGAGTGGGTATTACGAACAGCCTGTCAGCAGGCCATGCAGTGGGTAAAGGATGGGCACGACCCAGTACGTGTCTCGGTTAACCTGTCAGCTGTTCAGTTCAGGGATCGGGCATTATTGCAAACAGTGAAAGACATCATGGATGAAACTGGAATGATTCCGGACCTGCTGGAACTGGAAATAACCGAAAGTCTGCTGGTTGATAATGTATCTGAAGCAATAAGAATTTTAAATGAGTTCAATGATATGGGTGTTTCCATTTCAATAGATGACTTTGGTACCGGCTATTCATCACTCAATTACCTGAAACAGTTCCCCATTGACACCCTGAAGATTGATCGATCGTTCGTTTCTGATATTCCCGCTGATGAGGATGCCTGTTCAATTGCCCGGGCAATCATTGCCCTGTCCAGAAGTTTGCGATTAAAGGTTACAGCCGAAGGAATAGAAACCGCTGAGCAGGCGGAATTTCTGAATCAGAATGATTGTGATGAAGGGCAGGGTTTCCTGTATGCAGCGCCTATCCCGGTTAAGGAGTTCACTGAAGCCTTCCTGGGATCTGCCGATCAGGTCAAACACAAAGCCTGAAAGTTTTGAAAAATAATACGGGCTGGCGTGTGACTGTTCGCCAGCCCGATTAGCCAGGTTATCGGCCTTTGCCCATGCCATCACCCATGCCGCCGCCCATACCTTTACCTTGTGGCAGTGGTTTGTCTGGTAACGTCACACCCTTGGCCTTGGCGCGTTCCTGCATTTTTTTGTGATGCTCTATACGATATTGTTCTCTTTCTTCCTGTGTTTTAAAGCTACGCATTTTTTCCTGATGTTCTGTACGTTCCTGTTCCGTCATTAATTCCCAGCCATAGGCCTGGTCAGCGGCTTGCGCTGTTGAAACAAACAGTAGCGCGGCAAAAGACAATGACAGCAATGTAATAAATTGTTTCATGATGTTCTCCCGGGGAGTCGTGGTAAGGGAGCGTATTGTTATTCGCTATGTTCGTTACAGAAAATGACCTGGATCAGTATTATGAAACTCTAATACATTATAAATACTCTGGTAAAGGCTTAGGGTAGTGGTGAAGTAGCAACATGCTTGGACTTTTAGTGTCTATGCTATACTGCGATCGTAAGCTATTTGTAAGAAAATAAAATTCTAAGGTGACAATGATGAACAATCCTATTGTTATAGAGTGGTTTCATTTAGAAATTGATGGAAGTACCTGTGACAGATGTTCCGACACAGGAATCGCTGTAAATAAAATCGTTGAACAAATGAAACAGGAATGCCGAATGACGGACGATGAAATTGTCCTGCATGAGATCAGGCTGGAATCCGATGAGATTCGTTTGTCCAATCTGATAAAGATTAATGGTAGCCCTATAGAAAATATTCTTCAGCAGGCAAGTGCGTCAAAGAATTCCTGTGGCTCATGCAGTGATCTGACTGGAGAAGAAGAGTCCTGCCGTACCCTTGAATATTCAGGTATGACCCATGAGGTGGTGTCAGAAGAAATCTTGCGCGACGCGATCTGCCAGGTCGCCGAGTGTTGTTGATTGTACTTCTGAAACATACATTTTTTGCAAAAAGGGTAATATGTCACATATTTCACTATTAATAATTACATTCGCTATTCCACGTTAAATTTCTTATAACAATCACTTACTTACAGATTAAGTGGTTGCCTCGCCACACACTTTATTCTGCTATCAGTCCATAGGCTGTACACCTGTACAGTATGAATAAATCCTTAAGAGCATATTGTATTTCCATTCGGGAACACTTTTGTTCTTTAGGAGGAAAAACATGGCAGAAAATTCGAATACATCAGGAAGCAGTTGTTGCGCTCCAACCTCATCCATTTCAGATGCTGAGCTAACCAGCGCCGTTGAGTTTGAAACTGATACACGGCCGCATATCAGTCTGAATGTTCCTGAACTGAGGAAACAACTTGCTTTCTATATGGCACTGTTTAACGAGAAGCCGGTAAAGTTGAAAGAAGATTATGCAAAATTTGAGTTAAAGCAACCTCCATTAAACCTTACATTAAACGTACATGAAGATAATTATGATAAGGATACTGAATTTGGAATACAGGTTGCAGACGATGAGATTTTGAAAGAGATGCGCGAAAGATTAAACAGTGAAAAATTCTGGTTTGTAGATGATGGCGATGGGTTTTATGTATCTGATACAGAAGGTAATCGCTGGGAAATTTACAGTTAAAGAGGAAACGAACATGCAACAGACTAGCATATGGGAGACAGCAAAACAGATTGGCGCAATGACACCAATGGTGGAGATAAAACGTAAGGTAACACTGAAGCTTTTGACGACAAATATGGAAAGTGCGCTGCTGTTCTATAAAGTGTTTTTTGATGCCGAGCCGATAACAATCGACAGTGAACATGCTGTATTTGAAATGGAAAATCCACCCCTCAATATCATGCTTGTGAAAAATAAAAATGCACGTGTCGGAGCCGGACATTTCGGTATTCAGGTGAAATCAACATCTATAGTGAGAGAGATGTCTAACAGACTGGATAGCGCCGGATTTAAATTGATTAAGGAAGATGAGGCAGATTGCTGCTATGCGTTGCAGACCAAAATATGGGCTGCAGACCCGGATGGATATCGGTGGGAAATATTCGTGGTGACGGAAGCAGAGACAGAACAGGGTTGTGGCCCGGATTGTATATGTCATGCCGATTTTGACCGAACGATGCTCGCTAATCAATGAGATACATGTTTTATCAATAAGCTGACAACAGGAGAAGTGATATGGCTAACAAACTCGCAGAAATGGGTACAGTCCACCAGAAGGAAGGTGGTGTTGACGTAAATTTAAAAGGTGAAGTGGAAAGACAGAAAGTTGATGACATGGTCCAGAAATGCAGCACCGGGACGCAAACATGCTGTGGGCCTGATTTTTTTGAAAAAGTGGATGGTATTGAAGTAGAAGGTAAAGATGGAGATGTCACAATCCATGTTAAGGGCGATAAGGTGACATCTGGAATGATAGAGCAGAACTTATCAAACTGTGACTGCTACGAAGAATAATCAGATTTAAATTTAACGAATGGAGACAGTGAAATGGAATCCGTACATACGACCCAGAAAAGTGCAGGTAGCATATATAAAGATGTGAGTGAGTTATATGCTGAAGCGGCAGAAAAACCACAGCCTGGTTTATGTTGCCCAAAGGACTATCAGAAGGACTGGATAAGCCATATTACTGAAGAAGACTTTGATCATAATTATGTCTGTGGTAGCCCGGTAATGAAATCAGATATTGCAGATGGTGAAACCATAGTTGATCTTGGTTCAGGAGTCGGTATTGATTGCTTTGTGGCAGCCAGGATGGTGGGTGCGAATGGTAAAGTGATTGGTGTTGATATGACGGATGCCATGCTAGATAAAGCCAGGAATTTCAAAACGGCTGTGGCAAAGAATCTTGGTTACGATGTTGTCGATTTTCGTAAAGGTAAAATAGAGAAAATACCTGTCGACGATAATTCTGCAGATTTAGTTATTTCCAACTGTGTCATCAATCTGTCTCCGGATAAGCAGCAGGTATTCAATGAGATGTATCGTGCACTGAAAGATGGTGGGCGAATTGTTATATCTGACATTGTTTCAGATAGACCGGTATTGAAGGAAGATCAGGAAGATGGCCAGAAATGGGCGGAATGTTATACGGGTTCCTTGTCTGCATCCGAGTTTCTTCAACTGATCCAGGAGACAGGTTTCATTGGTATCAGCCAGATATCAGAAAGTGCCTGGGAAGAAGTAAATGGTTACCATTTTACTTCACTTACCATTTCCGGATACAAGTCGACAAGTGGGGATGTCTGCAAATACCAGGGACAGTTTGCCATTTACCTGGGCCCGTATACTGAGGTTCATGATGAAGAAGGGCATAAGTTCCCCCGCTTTTCTCCAGTAGAAATCTGCTCAGATACAGCCAAGCGTCTCGCAATTGGGCCATACCGTGAGTCTTTCATTGTCACCAGTCCGACTATCAAGAACGCGCCTCCAGCTAAATCATGCGGTCCGAGCTGTGGGTGTTAGTCAATGAGGTAAATGAAATATGGATTGGAGTAAGTAGATATGAAACTTGGAATAGTTATTAAGATGCTGTTTGCGACGCTTGTGTTCAGTCTGGTGTCAGGTCTTAGCCAGGCTGAAGACAAGAAGGATCGGCTGGTATTGACTGGATCAAGCACCGTTGCACCATTGTTATCAGAAATTGCAAAGCGATACGAGAAAAAACACCCGGGTGTCCGCATTGATGTGCAAACGGGTGGTAGTACACGCGGAGTAAATGATGCAAGAAATGGCATGGCAGACATTGGCATGGCGTCACGAGCACCAAAAGATAGTGAACGTTCGTTAAAGTTTTTTACTATAGCAAGAGATGGCATTGCTATTATTCTGCATAAATCAAATCCGGTTAAATCATTATCGGATGATCAGATAAGAAAAATATATGCCGGTGAAATAACTAACTGGAAAGACTTGCCGGGTGGGTTGGATGAGAAAATCATAGTTGTTAATAAAGCGGATGGTCGTTCAACTCTCGAGCTTTTCCTGAAGTATTACAAGTTAAAGTCAGACCAGATAAAACCTCATGTTGTCATTGGGGACAACCAGCAGGGTATTAAGACAGTTTCGGTTAATCCGCATAGCATTGGCTATGTGTCAATCGGATCAGCTTACTACCAGGTTAAGCAGGGCATCGCACCGCTTAAATTGCTACCCATGGGTAATGTTGTTGCGTCAATGGATACTGTTGCGAGAGGTAAATATCCACTTAGTCGTCCACTCAATATAGTAACCAAGACACAGCCACAAGGGTTGGTTAAAGACTTTATTTCGTTTGCCATGTCGGGAGAAGTACATGACATTATCGAAGAACAGTACTTCGTACCCATCAATCGCTGATTCAGTACTGAAATGGCTATTGGTGGCCGTAGGTGGGCTATCAATAGTCATTATGATGTTGATTACGGTATTTATTTTTACTGAATCAATTTCAGCTTTTAAAATAATTGATATAGAACGCTTCTTTTTTGATGAACGGTGGAACCCCACAGCAGGTGAGTTCTATATGCTACCAATGCTTGTGGGTAGTCTGCTTCTAATGGCCGGATCTATTGCAATTGCTGTTCCCCTCGCTGTGCTCGTAGCCGTGTTTAACAATTTTTATGCGCCTAAAGTCTTGTCAGTTGCCTGCCGCAGGTTGGTGGAGATTCTTGCGGGTATACCCTCAGTGGTATATGGATTATGGGGTCTGGTAACACTTGTTCCCATGATTATTATGATTCAGTCACCTGGTACGAGTCTGTTGGCAGGAATTATTGTTCTTGCAATTATGATTTTCCCTACCATTACGATACTGATTGATTCTGCGATAAGGTCACTGCCAAAACATTATATTGAAGCATCAGTTGCAATTGGCTTAAAGCGATGGTCCACCATCATTAGTGTTGTATTGCCTGCACTTAGAAAAAGCATCTTTGCAGGCAGCATACTCGGTGCTGCTCGCGCGATCGGGGAAACCATGGCCGTGCTGATGGTATGTGGAAATGTAGTGCAGTTACCAGACAGCGTGTTTGAACCTATGCGTGCTTTAACATCGAACATAGCGCTCGAAATGGCCTATGCGATGGAGCTGCATAGAAGTTCATTATTTGTATCTGCGTTGCTGTTGCTTTGTATTGTCTTTGTCATGATGTTTGGCAAAGAAATGATTTTACGGGATAAAAACCATGTCTGAACAAGCTGTCAGGCTGGAGAGGGGTAGCCATTACGATTTAGACAATCTGGCCACGTTTATCGCATGGTCGGGATTTATAGTCGTAGTTTTGATTTTCGTGTGGATTTTAGGCGAAATACTGGTAAATGGTATATCGGTCATATCATGGGAATTTCTGACAGAGTCACCGGGTAATGCAGGTCGCTCTGGTGGAATATTGCCGATACTGGTATCGACAGGTGTAATAGTTTTTATATGTCTTGCTTTTGCGCTACCAATGGGTGTCGCGACTGCTGTCTATTTGAATGAATATACATTAAAAGATTCTCGCTTTGCGAAATTTATTAACATCAGCATAGATGTGCTGGCTGCCATACCATCGATTATATACGGGCTATTTGGCTTTGTATTTTTCAATAATGTGCTTGGCTTTGGTTTTTCGCTGTTATCTGGTGGTCTGACGCTGGCATGCATGGTGCTTCCGTTTGTTATTCGTGCATCAATAGATGGATTAAAGGCCGTGCCTGATGCATATCGTGAGTCAAGTACCGCATTAGCAATGTCTAAATCTGCCAGTCTTTTTTATGTGATTATTCCTTCCGCCATGCCGGGAATTATAGCGGGATTTCTTTTAGGTATTGGCAGGGCGCTGGCCGAAACCGCTGCTCTGTTATTCACGAGTGGTTATGTAGACAGAATGCCATCTGGTGTGATGGATTCAGGGCGTGCATTGTCAATTCATGTATATGACCTTGCTATGAATGTATCAGGTGGAGATGCGAATGCTTACGGCAGTGCATTTGTGCTAATCGTTGTATTGCTAGTTGTAAACTCAATGGCAATTTATATAGGTAACAAAATTCAAAGACGACAATTACGTTAAAACTGGCTCATTACATGGTTGTGTTGGAGTAAAAAAATGGAATTATTAGATAGGCGTGAAAATGTATGTGAGATGCATGCAGAATCAGTGTTCAACGATTCAAGCAGGTTTATGTTCTGTATAGACAAGCTTTGCCTGTGCTATGGAAATAATATGATCATAGAGAATGTCTCGTTGAATATTCCTAAAAATTCAGTCACATCAATTATAGGACCATCTGGTTGTGGTAAAACGAGTTTTCTTTGCTGTCTGAACAGATTGACCGATCTTAACGAGAGTTGTTGTGTGACCGGTGAGGTCAAGGTTGGCGACGAAAATGTCTACTCATCGTCAGTAAATCTTACTGAAGTAAGACGCAAGATAGGGATGTTGTTTCAGAAACCTAACTTGTTTCCGTTTTCAATATGGCGAAACCTTGAGCTACCACTCAAGCATCATGGAGTAAGGGACAAGGAAGTTATCAGATTGAAAATTCAAAACGTCCTGCAAAATGTAGGTTTATGGGAAGAGGTAGAGTCTCGCCTGCATACGCCTGCATTGTCTTTATCTGGTGGTCAACAGCAGCGGCTTTGCCTTGCACGTACCCTGATTCTGGAACCGGAAGTGATTCTTATGGATGAGCCGTGCAGTGCCCTGGATCCTATGTCGACCAAGAAAATCGAGGAATTGATTATGGAGTTAAAGGGAAATTATACGATTGTGATTGTTACCCATAATATCGCACAGGCAAAACGGATTTCTGACCATGTGGCATTTTTCTGGAATCATGAAGGTAAGGGAGTATTGGTAGAACAAGGAACAGCGGACAAAATTTTTAACTATCCGAAGCATGAGCTGACAGCAGCCTATGTTAATTCGGGTGCATAAATAGTTGACGCCCAGAGGTATAAAAATGGAAAAATATATACAGTGGATTATAAACAACCCGTTCAAAGTCATCTTTCTGACGATTATTGCAATATTTAGCATAGGTGGTGGTGTCAGCCGGCTTGGAATGGATCAGGACTACAGAGTTTTTTTCGATAAGGCTTTCCCGCCGCTTGATGCGCTTGAATTAATACATAAAACATACAATAAAAATGACAATGTATTGTTTGTTATAGAGCCCAAAGATGGAAAAGTTTTTAGCCAGGAGACACTGGCGGTTGTCAAGGAACTGACGGAACGAGCATGGACTATTCCGTATTCGAACAGGGTAGTGTCAATAACTAACTTTCAGTATACCCGTTCTAACAATGACGATCTCATTGTCAGCGACCTGATCGTCAATCCTGATTCCATGACGGCGTCAGATCTGGCGGAGGCAAAGAATATCGCAATAAATGAACCGACCTTACGGAATCGTCTTATATCACCAGGCGGTCATGTAACTGGCGTAAATGTGGTTATTGAACTGCCAGGTAAAGAGACAACCGAAGCACCAACAGTCGTTGAGTATGTGCGAAATATAAAAAGGGAGCTAAATGAGAATCATGAAAATATCAATGTTTACCTGACCGGTATTATCATGATGAATCACGCGTTTCCCGAGGCAAGTATGTCTGACATGATGACGCTGGTTCCGATAATGTACCTGGTCATTATTCTACTTATTGGGTTTCTGCTCCGGTCTGTATGGGGGACAATCGCTACCCTGATGGTGATTACCTTTTCAGTAGTCGCCGCCCTCGGTATGAGTGGCTGGTTAGGCATCAATATCACACCACCATCGGCATCGACACCAACGCTCATAATGACTCTGGCGCTGGCAGATAGTGTACATTTCCTGACCTTCATGTTCAGGGAAATGAGGAATGGCAAGACAAAATCAGAAGCGATTGCCTCCAGCCTGAGAGTGAATATTCAGCCCATTATTCTTACATCCGTAGCGACAATGATCGGTTTCATGGGTATGAATTTTAGTGAATCACCACCATTTCGTGACCTTGGAAATATAACCGCGATGGGTGTATTTGCCGGAATGATATTTTCACTGGCATTTTTACCTGCTTTTATGAAAGTCGTACCAGTGAAAGGCAAGGTGGGTCAGGCCTGGTTGGATAAACTGGTTGTCAGGATTTCTGATTTTGCCATTGGTAGTCGCAAACACCTGATTTGGGTAATGTCAGGACTGATCGTTTTTCTCGCGGTATTCATACCACGTATCGAATTGAACGACGAGTGGCTTGAGTACTTTGGTTATAACCTGGAGTTTCGTCCAGATACGGAGTTTGCAGTAAAACATCTGATTGGCGTGTATACGATTGAATATTCGATACCAGCCCAGGACGTTGGTGGAGTAACGGATCCAGAATATCTACAGGCACTTGACGCATTTACATCCTGGTATCGTGAACAGCCGGAAGTTGTTCACGTTAGTAGCATCGTGGATGTTATGAAACGAATCAACCGGAATATGCATTCAGATCAGGACCAATGGTATGCACTACCAGAGAGGAGAAAACAGGCCTCACAGTATTTGTTGCTATATGAAATGTCACTTCCGTTTGGCCATGACCTGAATAACATGATCAATGTAAATAAGTCAGCCAGCCGGGTAATAGTCAGTCTGGATAATATCAGTACGGTCAATATGAAGCAGCTTGAGAACAGGGCTGAGGCCTGGCTCAGTGAGAACGCACCGGAATATATGTTTGCTCATGGGTCAAGTCCAACAGTCATGTTTGCCCATATTTCGCAACGTAATATTCGTCAGATGTTGACCGGTACAACGGTGGCGCTAATCCTGGTTTCGTTAGTCCTGGTTTATGCATTAAGGTCATTCAAACTGGGAATGCTCAGTTTAATCCCTAACCTTGTACCTGCCATTATGGGATTTGGGTTATGGGGATTAATTGTGGGTGAAGTGGGTCTGGCTGTATCTATTATGGCGGCCATGACACTGGGTATCGTTGTGGACGATACGGTCCACTTTATGAGTAAGTACCGTGGCGCGAGGAAACAGGGCATGAATGACGAAGAGTCTGTCAGGTATGCATTTTCGACGGTTGGTGTGGCGTTGATCATCACCACCGTCATACTAGCGTCAGGCTTTATGGTACTGTCACAGTCGACATTCGCAATGAATTCACAAATGGGATTTTTAACAGCCATTACCATTGTTTTTGCATTGATTGCAGATTTTCTTCTATTACCTGCACTACTTATGGCCAGGTTTAAGAAATCACTTGTTCGAAAAAGCGTGGACAATGATAGTGAGTTTGATGTGCCGGTTACGGCAACATTAGGAACGGTAAAGGAGTAATTTATGAATAGAAATAGCATTAAACTGATCTCATTAATCTGGATCATGAGTATGGCTGGCTATGCAATTGGGTCAGATGCAGAGACTGCAGGATTAAAAATAGCCATGGAGGCAGATATTCGTGACACGGGATTTCAGGATTACACTGCTGATGTCAAAATGACTTTGAAGAATAAACAGGGCGACGTCAGTATACGAAACATGCGCTATAAGGTACTTGAGCAGCAACAGGATGGAGATAAGAGCATAGTAATATTCGATACGCCGAAAGACATAAAAGGCGTGGCTGCGTTAACTTATTCTCATAAAACGACACCGGACGACCAGTGGCTATATATTCCTGAACTGAAGCGTACAAAAAGAATTGCCACAGTGAACAAGTCAGGGCCGTTTATGGGAAGTGAATTTGCCTACGAAGATATCAGTTCAGAGGAAGTAGAGAAGTATAATTATAAATATATTAAAGATGGAACTCACAATGGCGAAGCATGCTTTATTGTAGAGCGGTATCCGGTCGATCCCTATTCGGGATATTCAAAACAGATTGTCTGGTATGACAAAAGTGAGTACCGGATTCAAAAGATAGAATACTACGACAGGAAAAATTCTCTGCTCAAAGTTCGAAATAATCATGACTACCGAAAATATGCTGGAAAATACTGGCGACCAGACAAGTCCAGCATGGAAAATTTGCAAACAGGGAAAAGTACCGATATTGAATGGAGAAGTTATAAATTCCGCCAGGGGTTGAATGATAACCAGTTCTCCGTTTCAGGATTGAAACGCCTGAGGTAATACCTATGCCTTATAAAAAACCACTAAATATATTATTTGTCTGCACCGGAAATTCCTGCCGGTCACAGATGGCAGAGGGTTATGCAAGAGCCATTGGTGATGGCTTGTTGAGTGCTGATTCGGCTGGTATAGAGGCGCATGGTAAGAATATGCTCGCTGTCAGGGTAATGCAGGAAGATGGCGTGGATATTTCACAGCAGCAGTCTAAACGATTAAATAAAGCCCAACTTGATGTGGCTGATATTGTGATTACCGTTTGTGGCCATGCAGATGAACATTGCCCGGTTTTGCCGCCTACGACGATTCGCTGTCACTGGCCGTTTGATGATCCTGCCAGATTGAAAGGGGATGAGAGTATAGTCATCGAAGGTTTCAGAACCGTCAGAAATCAGATAAAAAAACGTATCGAGGAGTTTGTAGCTGGCCTGGAATCGGAACAGATCCGGCGAGCCAGCTAGTCAGGAAATGCAGTAAACGATGAGGTAACTATACATGGAGAAGTGTTATGGAAATATTAGCTGACAAAAAACTGGAGCGTAAACTTAATGAAGTCAAGCCAGATTTGATTATTGACGCCATTGGTATGAATTGCCCGGCGCATGTGCTTGTTGCAAAATCAAAATTAATCAAAATGACTTCAAAACAAATTGCACAATTTGTATCAAATGATAAAAGTTGTTTGTATATGGTACCGAAACTGGTTAAAAGCCTTTTCGGTTACGAAGTAATGATGCAGTATGAAGATGACGGGAAATTCGTCTTCCTGATAAAGCGTGATCAGTAGTTGCAATGCTAAATTATGCCGTTTTCAATTGCGCTGGCGATGGCCTGTGAACGATTGATGACATCCATTTTTCGGTAGATATTGCCAAGATGAAATTTCACAGTACGTTCAGTAATGTCAAGAATTTTTGCAATTTCCCAGTTACTTTTCCCTGCTTTCGCCCAGTGCAGTATCTCCAGTTGCCTTTCTGTTAAATCAAATTCATAAGGCCTGTCTTTATCTTTTGAAGCAACGCGTGTAACAACGTCGTGCATAAAGGGTGTAACATAACTCAATATATACTGATCGCGTGGTAATATCTCATCATATTTTGATTCTAAATACATCACCGTAGCAGTATCGCCATAGATAGGTCGATGGCAAAGATAAGACGAGTTTTTATCATTAATTATGATGGTCTCACCGGCATCAGAACAGTTGGCGCTATTTGGCAAACAGGTAGAGCTATTACTTATTTTATGATAGTTGCGGGAGTCTTTATTGCCTGGATTTCTATTGTATTCAAGTAATTTTCCCGGGTTCAGAATTGCCGGCTTCCTGATACTTCTCAGATTTTGCGGGATGTGAATATTGAAAACTGGTTGCAATTCGTTGTTCTGAAGATCACAAAAACTGACGACCAGAGTATTGTAGTTAATAATGTCATAGAAGTTGGAAATCAGGCGGTGCAGATTTTTTAAGGTATAGGATCCCTGACATTGCTTCACAAAGTCGAGAACCGAGAGCAGGTCACTTTTATCCATTTCCATGGCGAATTTCTCCAGCAGTCAATTCGTAAGCAGGCTATTCCTTGGCCTGTGAATTAAAGTGTAGATGATTCGCATATTAAGGTCAGCTAATAAAAGTGTGAAATCTTACCGATATCTGACAAAAAAAATTACCACTAAACTTTTAAAATCAGCTACCTATGTCCCAGTACTACTGGTAGCTGAACAGGTATACTACTAAAACCCTATATTATTTGGTGGAATATATTACAAGAATCATCTTAATACCAAATTATCCAATATGGGCGCGATACCTGTACGTGGTAAAGGTGATGTCTCAGGTGTTTCTGGTAATTCTTTTATACAACGGCGGTGGAAAATTTACACTTTATACGGAATAAGTCTATTAAGTGCTTCATTATCAATAATTTCCACTGTTCCGCGACCCAGTTTGACCCAGCCGGATTTTTCAAAATGTTTTAAATGACGGGAAATCACTTCTCTGGCTGTACCCAGTTCGGCTGCGATTTGTTGATGAGTGATTTTAATCTGGTTCGAAGGGGATGCTGCGTTTAACAGAATTTCCGCCAGCCTTTTATCAATAGCGCGAATAGTAACCTGCTCTATCCTGGCGATCATCTGAGAAATTCTTTGTGAAAGATTAGCAAAAACAAAATCACGAAACGTCTTTGAGGTAGCCAGCGCATCGTTAAAAATACTTGCTCCAATCGCCAATGCGATTGTTTCTGTATCGGTAACACCTTCTGCCGGATAATCATCATGCCCCAGCAAACAGGATGTTGTTAACACACATGATTCACCAGGACGGACATGATACAAAACAACATCCCGGCCCGTTTCTGTTGTCAGAAAAACCCGAACATTGCCTTCCAGAACCAGCAGGTAATTCTGACATTCATCACCAATACGAAAGACCTGATGGCCGGCAGGTAATGTGACTGTATTTGCTGCATCCAGTAATTGACGAACAGGTTCATCTTTTGAGCCTGCCAACCCTGGAAAATATTTTTCTATTAAGTGATTAATTTTCATAATGAAAATGCTTGTTACCTGGTGATAAATATTGATCCAAATCACAATTTAATTCAGTTAAACGTCTGTTTAACAGCCTTAAGTGACTCAGTCACCGACTCCAATATCATGTTATGAGAGGCTAAATGTCAAGGGTACAAATGGAAATTATGAAGGATTAGTAAGAGGAAACGGAAATTGGATACAGTCAGAATAATTATATATTTATGCCTCGGCTTTCTCTTAATTGGATGTGGTTCTGGTAATGGAGAAGGCCTGGATCCAAATGGTCAGCCCGCCACTGGCAACACGGCGACACCTCTTGTCGCGGATTTTGCCTCTATCCAGAATAACGTTTTTACTCCTGTTTGTACCGTTTGTCATGCCGGTGCCAGTGCACCATTAGGTCTTCGGCTGGATACAGCAAACAGTTATACCGCATTGGTTAATGTCAGCAGTGTTCAATCGTCAGCGATACTTCGTGTCAAACCAGGTGACCCAAACGGAAGTTACCTTATTGCCAAGCTTGAGGGTAATGCCTCAGTAGGCGGTCAGATGCCACTGGGAGGACCAGCATTGCCCCAGTCGACAATCGATGTTATCAGGCAATGGATTACCAGCGGTGCACCACCACCATCGACAGCACCACCTCCATTAAATCAGCCACCCACGGTAGTTTCGAGTACACCTGCTGATGCGACAACTATGACATCATTGCCAACAACAATTAATGTCGCATTTAGCCAGGATATGGATGCCACATCCGTTAATAGTACAACCGTCATCCTCCAGCGTAGCGGCGGTGATGCAAATTTTACAAATGGTAATGAAGTCACGATTACACCGGCATCAATGACTCTGTCTGCGCCTAATCCGGCATTACTGACTATCAGTCTCAGTGGTGTTGCTTCAGTAGATGATAGCTACCGACTTAAACTGGTTGGAACAGGTTCCGCCATGCTGCAGGATCTGAATAGTAATGCACTTGATGGTGACAACGACGGTAACCCGGGTGGCGATCATCTGATTAGTTTTACCGTTCAGTCACCTGGCGGTAGTGGTTTGCAGCCGACATGGCGGTCTATTCAGGATAATATTTTTACTACGACATGTGTTGTCTGTCATAGCGGGTCTGGTGCACCTGAAGGATTACAACTTGACGAGGCAAACAGTTACACCATGTTGGTAAATATCGCAAGTCAACAGGAACCAACCACATTGCGCGTTGCACCGAATAATGCAAATAATAGTTATTTAATACATAAACTGGAGGGAACGGCAGCGAGTGGATCTCAGATGCCGCGCGGTGGCCCGGCTTTATCCCAGGCGACGATTGATATCATTCGGCAATGGATTGATGCTGGCGCTCCACAGGGTAACACTCAACCACCACCGCCCCCTCCAGGGAATTCAGATCTCAATATTAGTCTTAATATTCCGGCTAATGCCTCTCGCGGTGATGAATTTACTGCCAGTGCAAACATTCAAAACAATGGTGGCAGTGCGATGAGTAATCTCAGTGTGGCTTTAACATGGTTGCCACAAAGTAGTCTGAGAATAAGAAGTGGAGACCCTACTCAGAGCATTTCGAACCTTAACGCCGGGCAAAGTATCACATTGAGCTGGACTTTGCGTGCAGACGATGTGGGAAATGTGGCATTAACAGCAACAGTCACTGATAGTAATTCACAAACCATGGGAACAGGAAATGCCAGCATTACTATCTCAAACTAGTAAAATTAACAGGCTAGCAACAGTAATTCTGTTTTGCATCGGTCTTATATTTTCAGAAGATTTATATGCGGAACCATGGATGGCAATACAGTCAGGAGCCAAATGTATTGTATGTCATGTAAACCCAACAGGTGGTGGCAAACGAAATGATTTTGGTCATATTTACGGTCTTAACACCCTGACTGAAAATAATGTCACAGACTTTAAAAATATTGCAAAATTAAGTGACTATATTTCATTAGGCGGTGATTTACGTGTAAATGCAGTGTCGACACAAATCCCCAATCAGGATGATAAGTTCGCTTTTGAATCTGAAGAATTACTTGTTTATATACAGGCTGATTTAATACCGGGCAAGTTTACTTTTTATCTGGATGAGCGCCTGGGTCCCGGAGGGGCCCTGAATCGTGAGTTATATGGTTTTTACTGGCTAAATGATAATACTGTCTATATCAAGGCAGGTCGCATGTTCCTGCCATTCGGATTCAGGATTGAAGATGACAGCGCATTTATCAGGCAGGTCACGGGTATTAACTACAATACTCCGGACGATGGAATTGAATTCGGACTGGAGTTAACCAATGTTACGATGAACCTGGCTATTACTAATGGTACAGCCGGGGGTAGCGAAACCAATCGTGGGAAACAGTTCAGTCTGCGGACCAGTTATGTTAATCAGAGGTGGCGATTGGGTTTCAGCTATAACCTGAATGATGTGGCTGATGATGATCGAACGATGACTGGTGTATTTGCCGGCTTACGAACAGGTATGATCAGTTGGCTTGCCGAGGTCGATGATATCACTGACGATGGCGCCACTGGAGGGCAGCTAAAACAGCGTGTAAGTCTGATCGAAGCTAATGCCATGATAACAAAAGGCCATAATGTAAAAGTTACTTATGAATATTTTGATCCCAGCCGTGCGGTATCAGAAGATGAACGTACACGTGCCAGCCTGGTATGGGAGTGGTTTCCTCTACAATTCACTCAGGTCAGTATCGGCGTCCGCGACAGCTCGGGCATACCACAAAATGATTTGCAAAATACGACAGAATGGTTTGTACAGCTACATAATTATTTTTGATGGCTCAAATTAATTAAGCGGCAGGGGGTATCCCCGTTACAGAGTATTACTGTAACGGGGATATTCCTGTCTAGAAATTGTATACCAGCGTTGCTACCGTTTCGGTATCAGTTTTATCGATTCCCGCCGGTACGTCCGACGAATGCTTGATGCTGTGTGAGAACTTGGCAGACAGGTTTCCGACAATCTGCATTTTCAGTCCGGTAACAGAACGGCTGATGGTGTTATCTTCACCGGCTTCGACAGAAAGATGTTGCAAAAAGGTGGCTGTCTCGCTGATCTTCCAGGCCAGATCCGCCGCACCTTTGATTACTCCCTCACTGGTTGAACCACCAGTCAATAATTTGCTTTGACGGGCACCGGCACCGATTTCGACATCTAGCTTCAGATCATCGCGCTTTATTACGTGATAGCCATAACCGAGGATTTCACTGACCTGGTAATCATAACCTGAAAACCGGTCATCTTCGTAACTAATCATGCCAAACAGGTAGGATCTGTCATTAATGCTGTAATCACTTTTACCTGTGATAAACCAGCGTTTCGCTGTGTTGATTCCGGCATCATTTTTGTCGACTACCTCCAGGGTACCGGTATGTCGCCATTTCTTTCGCTCATTGACAATTTTACCCCGTACGTGCAGTGATTCAGTATCCGTATTACCGGATGTTTTCAGATAACCGAGTTCAGCCTCACCACTCCATTTACTCACAGCTGTTTCTTCTGCCTGAATCGCAGGACTGGCTACCAGGCCAGCCAGAATTATTCCTGTTGTAATATTGCGTTTCATGAAAATCTCCTCGTCCCTTCCTTTAAAATGACAGCCAATTTATTGTCAGATGGAAGGTACGCTGAGCCTTCAAAACAGGCAATGGATTACGTCAACACCTGACAATATCTGACATTCACATTTATATCTATTTCAGAGGATTTCATGTCATGTTTCGATATAGAATAATACTCAGGTAATCAGGATGCTGACTAATGCCTGCCAAGCCGATCCATTCAGCCATGTCTATGCTGGTGTTCTATATCAACCGGGCGGGAAAAAACCTGGATATACGTCAGAAACGGGTACTTGAGCAGGCCAAGAGCGAGTTGAGGAAGTTGTATGATAAGATTTAACAAATGAAACTTAAATTTGCCAGTCTGACCTTTATCGTTCTGCTTGGTATCAGCTTCCTGTCCATGGTCGGTTCCGGAGGAGATGGTTCCTGGGGAATTCCACTTTCGTTTTTCATATTTGCACTGTTGGTGATCGCGTACGGACTATTCTGGATCGGGGGAAATATTTATTTCTGGACTAGTTACCAGCAGCCGGACAAAAAACTGGTCGGCTGGTTACTCAATCTTCCTGCACTGGTACTAGGTATTACAATTTTAGTTTTCTGGGTTGACCAGCTTCCACCTCGAGCCGCATTTACACTGCAACTTATTAATGAAAATCAGCAACCGTTAAAGAATGTACCGGTGCGCTTCGGTTTTCGTGACAACGCTATTCTGGAACATACCGATGAAAAGGGCGAAGTCGAATGGCGTGGCGCATACAGGGGCGGTGTCTATTATCAGATTGAATTGCCAGATCACTATCCCAGTGAAGGGCACATATACCTGAAAGGGCGGCCGAATAACGCCTGGCCATTGAGACGCATAGAACCATGGGATCCCGTCATCAACATTGTGTTAAATACCATACAAAACCCGATTCCACTCTATGTTAAGAATATCGCCTATCTCGATGCTCAACATTTGCCAGATGGTAAGGAATACGGCTTTGACTTAATGGCAGGAGACTGGGTTGCCCCCATCGGTGATGGTAAGGTCACACACATCACGCTACAAGTTATCCCTGCATCAGAAGAACGCCAGCCGGATCAACTGCTACTGACATTTCCTGGTGAAAATAACGGTATACAGCGCGTGGAAACCGATCCTTACAAGACCAGCCTGTTAAAACTTCCTCGTCATGCGCCTGAGTCAGGTTATGAGTCAACGATAAAATTGGAAATCGGCGATAATTACTTCCCCCATACTTATAACAAGCGAGTACGGCAGATGCGGGATAACTATTTTTTTCGAGTTGAAAATAGCCTATATGGGAAAATTATCGGTCCCATACGTCCTTTTCAAGACAGGCGCGATAAGAAGTTCACTCTTTATATGCACTACTATCTCAATCCCAACCCGGGTGATACTAACCTGGAGTTTGACCCAACGCAAAACCTGTTCCATGGCGAAGACCCATACCACGGTATGACAACCGGTCATCATTACCGTTAAGGACATCTTCAGGTCGATGCCGATAACAAGAAAAAATATTGTTATATCGTTTGCCTTGCTAAGCACGCTGTTTTTTATGGCGAGCCTTTATCAACGAAATATTACCTATGATGAAGCTTTCTTTGCCGAACAGGCCTGGTGGTTGAACCAAGAGGGTGTCGTCAGGTCAGAGCTTTATAGCGATATGCTCAATTGGGGGGAGCGCCAATACGCGTATCATAAACTACATGTATGGCAGATCGCTGCTATTGACAAAATGCTCGGTTGGTCTGTCTATAATTTTAAATCAATTGTGCTGATATACCTGCTGGTTTTTCTGGTCTTTTCTTATCGATTTTTTACAAAGGTTCTGACACCTGGAAATAACACAGGTTTTTTCATCTTCATCGGATTGTTTTTATTTAATACTTATATTATTCAGTACGGTTTTGAAGCCAGGCCGGAGATTATGATGATGTCGCTGGGGTTTCTGGCTTTTCTCTCCATCAGACATGCCATCGTCATTGAAAGCTATAGCCTGATTGCACTTGCGGCATTGCTATGCGGGATGACAGTGTTATTTCACCTGAATGGATTGATATTCGTGTTTGCAGGAATAGTGTTACTTCTTTTTGCAAGAAAAGTTCGTTTTCTTCCCGTTTTTTTACTTATAAGCGGATTAACCAGTGCATTGTATTTTGCAGATATCGTTACTGATAATGCATACGATGTAGCATTTGAACAATTAACAGGCGACCCGGCGGTAACACGGGATAGTTTCAGTATACTGGACAGGATTGTTAAATTTCTTTCAGCACCTAAGCGATTTGTCAGCCATTTGTATGACATATCGTTAACAATCCTTTTTTTGCTCCTTATATATCTGAATCGAGAAAGCATAAGACAATCCAGAGAAATCCATTATTTATTAGTCTATTTTATTGCCGCGGAACTAGGTCTGGCGTTAATCGGGCCGGATAACAAGAATATGTACCTCGTATTACATATGCCATTTATCGTCATTATTGTTGCGTTACTGTTACCGGGTACGATCAATAAAATATCAAGGCCATGGATAATGTATGTTTTGCTGATTTTTTACGTCATCACCCAATTTGGGCACTCAATCAAGATTTTCGATAATCGAAATTCGCATATCATTGCGGCACATAAGAAAATTATCGAATATCATAATATAAACTCATCAGATCGCATTCTTGCTCCGGCCCGGTTTGTTTTTAATGAAATTGACAGCGCAAACATTAAAGCTGTGGAATTGCTGCCGCTGCTTCATCAACAGAAGAAAATTGAATACACCGCGGGAGGTATCTTTAAATATGCTGCGCGGGATAGAAGGCGTTATGTAATATTACGTCCAGAGACGCTTGATATACTGGGCATATCAAAAACCGATATCAATACAGTTACCCACGGTTACAGATTGCTTGGACAGCAGTCGGATTTGTATGTTTTTAAGGAAGAAAAATAAACGAAGTTTATTAGGTAAAATTGTTCTGAGCGAAAGGATTTGAAGCTTCGAGCCATTGTCCCGAATGATGATTGCTATATGACAGTCTACTTAAATCAGCCAGGGGACGAAACAGATTCTCGATATCTGGTGTTCAATGAGATTTTAGCGTCGAATACTCCACAAACAATAAGGGAAAAGTGCTTGTGAATTGTTGAGTATTATTATCAACTAAAGCTAAATTAGGTCATTTTTATGTCGGGCTCACATATATTTAGAATATATGTCCTAAACTTTAAATATATGTTTCTTCTTCTACTGGCCAAATAAAAATATTAAATATTTAAGGGGCATACTGGAAGTTGGTATTGGTATAAACTATTCGCTTTAGCTCAATCTAGCCAGTTTATCTCCTCTATCCGAATTCGATATGCTCTTTTAATAATAAAAGCCAACTTAAACAGTGGGCTTATGGGAGGTTGCCGTCATGAAAGAAGCGTTTTTACGATCTTGTCTCGTCATGTCACTTCTGTGTTTCGTCCTTCTGCTCAAGCCTGCACCAACTTTTGCCGCATGTGAACCGGATGGGACGCATAAATCCGATTTAATCATCTGTGACAACAGCGATCTCGATGGTATTGATAGTGGTAAGGGCGATGACTTCATCACGATTTTGTTGGGAGCCATTATCGATATTGATATAACGAATCCTTCTGATGGTTTAAGAGTTGTCGGTGTAGAAGCCGGATCTGGCAACGATACCGTAACGAATAACGGCAGTATTGCCGTGAAAGTGACGGACAAACAGGACGATCCCATTTCTGTGAAAGTCATTGGTATTAATGGCGGTCACGGCAAGGATGATATCACTAACAATGGGCAATTAGTGGTAGATCTCTCATTGGAATCAGGTGACGATGCGCTGGCTGTCGGAATTGGTGATGTTCAGAGCCGCCATGATCATAGGCGAGGCGATCATGATAAGCATAAAGGTGATGATAAGCGACACGATAAATCGTGGAGTAGCGGCAATGGTGGTGACAGTGTCGATAATCGGGCGCAGTTAAAGGTAACGGCGAAATCCACCGATAGTGGGCTTACCTTGCCTGGCATCCCCATTCATGATCAGGATCTTGATGCCAATACCATACTGAATGCAAATGCCCTGGGTATCACGAGCAGTTACGACGATGACGAAATCAATAATGCTAACACTGGTGTAATCGATATCACGTCGATTGCAGAGTTAAATGATATAAATTTCGACATTACCCTTACAGGTACGACCGCGGTTGATGCAACGATTACCTTAAACTCGAAAGCTACAGGTATCGATACGGGTAACGGCATGGATACAGTTGGCAATGATGGCATAATAAATATAAACGCCATATCAAAGATTAGTAACTATAGCGGAGAGTTCAATCTCGTCGATACCACACACAGTGATAGCAGCCGCTTTCTTTTTTCAACTGCCAAGGGAATATCAACCGGTAATAGTAAAGATACTATTCATAACACTGGCGATATCTTTGTTAATGCCAGTTCAGAATCAACGAGTGGTAGTTTTGTAGCTAACGGTGCGGCTTCGGCACTGGTCGATAGCGAGCTGGAGGTAGATGCCTTTACTGTTGGCATCGACAGCGGACGTGGTAAAGATCAGATTTTCAGCAGTGGCACTATTAATACAACAGCAACAGCGGAGGTTGATGATGTCAGTGTTAATCTCACTTTTGTTGATGTGACTATTCTTGACGGTGAAGGTGGGAGTAACTCCACGACTCTGGATGCCACCTCCGTTGGTATCAATAGTGGTCTGGGTAACGATTATATAGAGCTAACTGATACCTCCGTGCTTAATGCAGTGGCAAAAGCGGATGTGCACTCACTCGGGATTGCATTGGCTTCCGAGGGTGTGCCCGGAAGTGTAAGCACGCTGATTGAAACAGGTAGCCTGGCCGATATTGGTATCACCAGTCAGGCCAGCGCGATCGCAATCGACAGCGGAAAGGGCCACGATCAACTTACTCTGCAGGGCATCATTACCAGTGAGGCAATGGCTGAGGCTTCTCAGGAAAATATCAACGTTGGTATCGCCGTATTCGATTTCAAGTTGCCGACACCAGGCATTGTAATTGGCGGGGCCGGGACAGAAGCCAAGGCTGATGCGATAGGTGTTATGTTGGGTGATGGACATAACGAGATTCTTCATCGAGGCTTGCTGGATGTCGATGCAACGTCCGATGCCTCTGCTACAGCGGTATCGTTGAATATCGCCGAACTGTCTATAGACTTTATACCCGACGTGCCGGGTATTCCTTTAGGAATATCGTTTGTGGGTGCGGACACCTCAACACAGACAAACTCAAATGCTGCAGGTATTATTGCCGGTGACGGTCACGATACTATTTATATTAGTAGTGACGGTGTGATGGAAGTTGATGCGAAGGCAAGCAGTGGCTCCACCAGTATCTCTGCCAGTCTCGATATAAAATATGAAAAGGGTGATAATTTTCTCGCGATTGATGGCGTGTTGGCCCGCGCGGTTACCGAGGCGGTTTCGTCTGTAAACGGCATTGATGCAGGTGATGGAAAAAATGTCATAACGAATGCTGGCAGTCTAAGTGCGGCGTCCTACGCAGATACCACAAACGTTGGTGCCGCGATTACTTTAGGGGGTACCCTCAGGGGTGCAGGTGGCGCTTTGGGACTGGCCGCTACCGATACCTCAAATGAAGCCACGGCAACTACGAACGGAATCATCGGCGGTAAAAACACAGATTACATCTACAACAAAGGCCAGTTGAATGTCAGCGCCGATGCGGATATTAACAATGTCAATGTCTCGACGAATATTGGAATCACCCAACAAGGTGCGGTTATCGGTGTGGGTCTGGCACGATCCGAAGCAATTGCAGAAGCTTCAGTAACCGGGATCGATGCTGGCAAGGGACATGATTTTATTAATAACACGAATCAAATTAATCTAAACGCACGTTCAGAAGTCGATTCGATTAATATCTCTGCCACTATAGAAGCAGCCCTGGATCAGGGTCTGGCTGCAGGTGTGGCATTGGTGGATGCGAGCTCAGAAGCCATTACCGATGTAACCGCTATCAGTGGCGGTAAGGGTGGTGACACCATCCACAATAACGGCATGATCAATGTCAACAGCGTTACTGCGGATACCAATACGGTTGGCATTGGTGCCAGTTTCACATTTGCTAAACAGGGTCTCGCAGTCGGTGTTGCCCTTGCCGACAGTCGCGCCGATGCCGAAGCCAATGTGATAGGGATCGATGGAGGGAGTGGTCATGATGAACTCCTGAACCAAAGCAATATCGTACTACAGAACATTAATAGCGATGCCAATGCCTTGAGTGTGTCGGTTGGTGCAGCCGGTGCTGATAAAGGTGTGGCAATTGGTGTTGCGTTGACCGATGCCACGGCTTCCGCCACCACAAACCTGGTGGGAATGGATGCGGGTACTAATGACGATGTCGTCACCAACAATGGTACCGTTTCAATTCTGGAT
The DNA here is from genome assembly GCA_937967995.1 of uncultured Gammaproteobacteria bacterium. GTDB lineage: Bacteria > Pseudomonadota > Gammaproteobacteria > UBA6429 > Thiohalophilaceae > CALBTB01. Next base: position 212,659 of record CALBTB010000004.1, on the reverse strand, counting down.
TCCCGTGCAGATGCTCATGCTGCCGGTATTTCTGTCGAATTGGCGGGCACTAATTCTGGTGTGTCCGCGGGTGTCAGTATCGCTGACACACTGGGTGTCGCAGAGCTAAGCGCGAAGGGGATAGATGGTGCAGCTGGCGATGATCTGCTGATCAATAACGGTGATATTTTCCTGCAAAATTTACAGGCCGATGCTGATTCGGTTAGCGTCGGTGTGACATTGAATGTGGCGCTGAGTGCAGGACTTGCCAGCGGCGCCTCAATGAGCAATGCAAGCGCAATAGCGAATCTATGGACAGTTGGCATCGAAGATTTAGAGGATGACAACAAGATTATCAATAACGACCTGATATCTCTCTACAACATTGAATCAACTGCAACCGGGGTTGGTGTATCGGTCCAGCTGGGTGTAACAAGTACAGGTGTGGCTTTAGGTGCGGCGCTGGCCGATACCAGTGCTAATGCAAATACGAGTGCCAGCGGTATCATTACCGGTGCCGGCGATGATCAATTGTGGAATATTGGAGATATTACTTTTTCCCAGATCAAAGCTGATGCTGATGCAGTGAGTGTTTCTGTGCAATTGAATGCTGCCTTGAAGGGCGGCGTAGCGGGTGGTCTGGCGTTAACCGATGCGGGTGCTCATGCTGATGTGACGGTGATGGGTATCTCAGCCGGTGCAGGTGATGATTATATAAAGAATAAAGGCAAGATAATTTCAGATGGTATTGAAGCGATCTCCGATGCGACCAGCGTATCGGTAAGCTTAAGTGGTACAGCCGCTGGTCTTGGTGTGGGTGTGGCATTGGCGGATACCACTGCAACCACCCAGGCAACTGCGATAGGCATTGACGGTGGCCGTGGTAATGATGTCATCAAAAATTTCGGTCTGATTGATTTCGACACGAAGTCGGAAGTTGATTCTGCCTCAGTTTCAGTATCGCTCGCGATTGCTCCTGTCGGAATCAGTGTGGCTTTGACCGATGCTACTTCCACGGCTGAAGCGAATACCATAGGTATCGACGGCGCCGCCGGTAACGATGAAATTTTTAATGCAGGCAATATCATCAGTGGCGCCGATGCCCAGGCGGATGCGACTTCAGTCTCGGTCGGGCTGGCTGTTGGTCCGTCGGTTACAATTGCGGATGTTGAGAGTATCGCGAAAGCCAATGCAATTGGTATTTATAGTGGTGCTCGTGTAGCACCCAGAAAACACGATGACGATGATAAAGGCCACAGAGAATCTAAATCTCATCATGACTACAAATATCATAACGACTCTGATTACCACAAAGAGAAGAAAAAACAACACAAAGATGACTGGAGTGAAAAAATTGTTAATGTGGGTGATGTGCAGGCTGCTGCGATTGCAGATGCAGAAGGCACGAGCGTTGCAGTTAGTTTAGCGGGTTACTCTCTTGGTGAAAGTACCTCTACCGCCACAGCGAATGCACATGCAATTAAAACCGAAGGTGGCAAGGATGAAATCAACAATCATGGAACTCTGACTGCAACAGCAAACAGTACAGCCGATGGATTATCTGTTGGGGTAAGTGTCCTCGGGGCAGCGTTTGCAAATGCAACAACCACGGCAAACGCAACGGCCAATGGCATTGCCAGTAGCGCTGGTAACGATAAAATTATTAACAAACATGAAATCACAACGCAGAGTAATGCGGCGTCTTCTGCTGCAGCGGGTGGTTTTGCATTGCTGGGTGTAGCCAGTGCCGATGCGACAAGTAATGCAACGGCTATAAGCATAGGTATTGATGCGGGTGAGAGCGATGATGTTATTTTCAATGTAGGCAGTATTACCAGTATGGCTGGTGACGCTAATGCTGATGGTATTACATCAGCAATAAATTGCGATGATTCACTTGGGGGGGCGTGTACTGATTCACAAGCTTTAGGGTTGTCATTACTTGGTTATGCTCCAGCGAATGCAGCAAGCACTTCCACTGCCCTGGCAGTTGGCATTGATGGCGGAGATGATCATGACAAGATCATTAATAAAGGAGTGATTGATGTCAGCGCCCTCGCCAGAGGTAATTCCAGATCACTTAGTATCACATTAGTTGGTGCCAGTGTCGCCGATGCCACTTCGACATCGACAGCCACTGCAATGGGTTTGACAGGGGCATCCGGTGATGACCATATATTTAACTCGTCAAGCATTACCGTGTCGGCTGCTGCCGTTGGTCGTGCTAAATCATTTGGCTTTTCTGGGATTGGTGGCTCAGATATTGATGCCGATGTGACGACTTTTGCCAGTGCTGTAGGCATCAGTGGCGGCAGCGGTAACGATAAGATTGTCAATAGTCAGCAAATCACTGCCAGCACTAACGCTTTTGGTCTGGCGAATAGCAAGTCGGTTAATCTGGTAGGACAGTCCAAAGCCACTGCCGATGCCAGCACCACCAGTTCAGCCACTGGCATGGACGGTGGAAGTCAAAATGACACATTGATTAACCTGGATTTGATTGTTGCCAAGGCTACGAGCACTGCTGATGTGAGGAGTTCCACTTTTAATCTGGCAGGGGTCGCCTCTTCCAAAGGTGCCATCACAGCCGATGCCTTGGCCACGGGTATGAGTGCAGGATTGGGTGCCGATCACTTATACAATAAGGGTGGCATTGATGTGGATGCGAATATTGTTGCTAACAGCAGAGCCTCTACCCTGGCGATTTTCGGCAATGCCAATACCAGCTCCGGTATTAAAGGCACCGCAACAGCAATCGGCATGGCCGGTGGCGGTGAACATGGGGATGAGATCGCGAATCTGGACTGGATTGATGTTCTGGCCAGGTCAGTAGCGACAGCTAATGGTGATAACTTTTCACTCGCTGGTGGTGCATCGGCGAGTGCGTTTATTACTGCTGATTCAGACGCGACTGGTATTAGTGGCAGCCAGGGGCATGACAAGCTTGACAACAAAGGTATGATCAAAGTGGTTGCTGACTCCACTGCAATCACTGGACAGGATGTCTCAGTCGGCCTGGGTGGCGATGCTAAAACCGGTGCCGATATAACCGCTGTCGCGACAGCTCGCGGTATAGCCAGTGATCAGGGCAATGATCGAATTCTAAATGAAGGCGATATCGATGTCAGCGTAGTGGCAAAGGGCAATGCATTCGGTGATTCGCAATCCGGCATTTTTTCGGGGCAGGGTTTTGCTGTCTCTAAAGGTGATGTCACCAGCACTGGCTTCGGCGTCGAACTGGGTGCCGGTAAACATAAATTCTATAACAAAGGCACTGTAAAAGTATCCGCCACCGCTACGATGGTTACCACCGCCATAGCTGATGGGTCCAATCTGTCAAATGGTGATGCCACTACCGATGCAATTTCGAATGCAGGCGTCCTTGTGTATGGTGTATGGGCCGATGAGGGTAATACGAAGATTTATAATCATGGCAGTATCACTGTACTTAATAACGCATTTGCCACGGCCGACTCCCACGCCGACGGTGATGGTTTTTTCGGAGGTGGTAATGGTGATGGTTTTACATCGACGTTGACCTCAGCCGGTGGAGTGGGCCTTGCTCTTGCTAGTGGTCGTCATAAAATCATGAATGCTGGCACGATCACGGTCCGACTAAAAGCAAACCCGAATGCCTCAACACAGAACCACGACGCCGATGCTTTTGGTGATGGCGATTCAAGTGATTCCAATGCGGATTTCGTAGTCACGGCGACAACCGACGGCACGGGTATATCGGCGGTTGCATATGATAGTTGGCTACACAACACGGGAATCATTGTGGTGGATACCCATGCCAATGCAGCCCCTTTAGCACTAGCACAATCGGATGTGGGTGGCGAAACCGATACCACCGGCAAAACGACTGTGAGTGCCAGGTCTAAGGGTATAGTGCTGACTGGCGATCACAATAACAGCATCAATGGCAATGAGATTACAGTGACTAGCCTGGCCACAGCGGTCCCCATAGTTATCGCCGATACCAGCGGTGCGGCCGCTGATGCCGATGCCAGAAGCAACAATAGCATTAGCGCTCATGCGGACGGCCTCTCGGTTACGGGCAATTACAATTATCTCTACAATCACGGCTTAATCGCGATCGAAGCGGATGCCAGCGCGATTTGCGTTCGTAGCCGTGGTTGCACCGATAGCGATACTACCCAGGTTGATAGCGATGCGGATACGTTTGAAAAAACAACTGTTATTGCTAAATCTAATGGTATGTTAGTGCAGGGTATGCATAACGAGATCAGTAACCGCGGTGAGATCATTGTGTCGGGTCTCAGTAATGCCACCAGCCGCTTACGTGCTGAGGCCACAAGCGGTACCGATGCCAATGCCGACGTGCTCAGTAGTTCACAGGCGAAAGCGTTAACCGATGTCAGTGGAATACGCAGTGTCGATGGCGCCGATTGGATAACTAACCGGGGACATATCGCGGTAACTGCTGATTCAATAGGAAACATGAATTCAGTCGCACTGGGTGGCACGATTGATGGTGATGCCCGTGCCTATGCCACCGGGATCGCCGAGACCTTTGCCTACGGAATTCGCACTGATCAATTGACTGTTGGTAATGACGCCATACTCAATGACCATATCGTCAACAAGAGCGATATCATGGTCAGGGCAACTGCCAAAGCCTTTGCCACTGCATTCGCGGAAGAGGACGCGGGTGGTACCAGTGATGAGCTAGCCAGTGGCACGGCCACTGCCACAGCCAGAAGCTTTGGTATTTACACGGGTAACGGCCATGACACAGTGATTAATTATGGCAATATCAATGTGACGGCAGTCGCCACTGCCTCAGTCTCAGTTGATACCGAAGACAATGACAGGGAACGGGGCAACCCTAACGCTTCAGCGCAAGCAGTAGGTATCTATACAGGTGCCGGTGACGATCTAATTGTTAACCACGGTACGATAACGGCTTCAGCCGGTGCGAGTGGTGGTCCTGCCACTGCAACACGTGAGGCGATACAAGCCGGCGCAGGCGATGATACCGTGACATTGAAAGATGGATCCGTTGTAAACGGTGATGTTGATCTTGGTGCGGACAACGATACCCTCAACCTGGTCGGTTCACCTACTATAAATGGCACAATCCGCGGTGCAGAGGGCATTAACAATCTGGCTTTCATTGGGTCGGGTTATTTTGATTTTGCCAATCCTGCGACTGATTTCCATAAGGCAACCAAAACCGGTGAAGGTACCTATACTTTATCAGCCTTGGCGCCAATGCAACATATTGAAGTAGAACAAGGCGTGCTGGAAATCAACAGTGACTATGAATTTGCCGCCGGTAGTACCTTCATGCCATCGGTATCCAGTGGTGATGGCAATGGCAGACTGGTAATTAACGGAGCGGTCAATTTCTCCGCCGCTTCGATCAGCATCATGAAAGGCCGTGGACATCACCTGGACGGCGACAAGCAAACTGTTCTATATGCTTCGCAGGGCATCCTCAACAGCATGTCGTTTAATAATATTAAATTACCCGAGAAAACACCGTTACTTGAGTTTCATCATGATATTACGGCAGATGAAGTGCAAGTCAGCACCTCGGTGGCGTCGTTTCAAACCGTCGCTTCCTCTAACAACCAACGTGTCATTGCACGTTATATGGACGAAATTTTACCCAATGCAGAAGGTGATGCTTCAGAGGCGTTAGGTGAAATTCAGTCAATGAAAGCAGGTAAGCATGACTCTGCTTTCAGTAGTGTCAATCCGGAAACGTATGTCAACACACAGCAGGCATTTGAGTCCAGTGTCAGGAATTATACCTCTACCCTGCAGCAGCGGACACGCGGTCTGCGTAATACCAAACAATACAATGCCTTTGTTCAGCCTGGCTTTCTGGCGACAGCAGAGCAGGGAGAACCCTTGTTTCCGAATTTAGTAACGGGCAACCTGACAGATGCACTCAATCTTTCCCGCAAAGCATATCGACCTTATGGTGCCTGGGCAAAGGCATACAGACAAAATGGACAGCTAGATCAGACTGCTACAAATAGTGGTTTCGATTTTGATTCTACTGGTTATGCTTTTGGATTTGATAACTGGATAGATCAGAGGCGAATAATCGGATTGAGTATGGCCACCAGCACAACGGATCTTGATGCGGATAATAATCGTACACGCAGTGATATCGAATCACAGTTAGTCTCACTTTACAGTAGTTACGTGACTGACAAAGGATATGTAGATGGTTCGTTAACCTATGGCTACAACACATACCAGACACAGCGTGACGTCACCATAGGTAATATCAATAGCACGGTATTCAGCGAACATAATGGCGATGTATATGGTGCTTCAGCGGGCGGTGGTTTGTTCTTCCCGATTAAGACATGGGATCTTGAAGTATATGGTGCACTTCAGTATCTGCAACAGGATGAAGAAGGCTTTCAGGAGTCAGGTGCCGGTGGTGTCAGCCTCAATGTTAATCCGCGCAAGAGTGATTTGCTTAGTTCCGAACTGGGTTTTCGGTTTGGCAAGCAGTTTAAAAAGAAAAACAGCAGTTTATTCACAGAGTTTGGCGCTGCCTGGTTCCATGAGTTCAGTGATGATAGTTCGGTTCAGGCATCATTTGTTGGATCATCAAATTCATCTTTCACGGTTGATGGCCAGGATATAGACGATGACGGAGTTTTGTTGAATGCGGGGTTAAGTTATATCAACAGAAAAGGTGTGACCGGAACAGCTGAATATCGTACTGAAATTCGTGATGGTTATACGGACCAGATTTTCTTCGCAAATATCCAGTATCAGTTTGATTAAGATTTTAGTCTGATGGACCGGCGGTTTTGTAAGTGTTAATTTCCTTACGACTGAATTTTATTCGAGGATAATGCAGTGTAAGAAAATAAATAGTTGTTAATAAACAATACTTGTAATTAAGACATATGTCACAAATTGTAATAAATGTGACCAAAATATGCTTTTTGGTTGTAAATAATGATGGGTTAGTGCATTTGTATTATTGACATAGTTTTAGTCACTGTGCACGATTGTTGTTCAAAAAATAAACTTCATTTTCAGATTGGGGGAAGTCATGACTGGCACGCTACGTGAGCCATACGCATGTATAAAGTATCTGCTTTCAATTTTTCTATTCTTCATAATAAATTTCGTTTCTGCCACGCCTGACAATGCGTTATGGGTGGCTAAAAAAGACGGCATACTGAAAGTAGCGACTAATGATGGAAGTCTATTATTAGAAATCAGAGACGCAGATAAATTCAGAGCAGTTGCCGTTGATAAAAAGAATTTAAAAGTCTGGTCGTTATCAAAAAAAGAATTATCAGCTTACAATTTTCAGGGGGCAAAACTTCTCTCAACTGAGTTACCTTCGGTTATTAAATCAGCCTCAGATGATGAGGGTCTTCTGGAGGTAGATGGTTTAACAGGCAACATAATACTGGCAAATAAAAAATACCTGTTAATTTTTGATAATCAAGGTAACTTAAAAAACCAGGTTGAGTTAGATAAAAAAATTATCTCGATTAGCCTGGATGAATCCCGCGGCCATATCTATGTCGCAACAAAGAATAGTGTTAAAACGTATTCCTCATCAGATGCCACAGAAATAAAAGTAATATACGAAGACCCTCGGCGAAAAATAGAATCAATAGCTTATAATCTGACCCTGGATGAAGTATGGATTGCCACAGAAAATGCTGTACATCGATACGATAGTTCCGGAGTACTTGGCGCCTCATTCTCAATCAAGGATATCGATTATATTTATTCTGACTCGACAGGCAATTTATGGGCGGTTTCTGATGAAAAATTATTTTATATCGATTATGCGACAGGAACAGCTCTATATAATATCGAGCCATTTAACTCAAATAATGACGAGATTGAAGCGGCAGTAGTAGATATAGAAGATGATTCAATCTGGGTAACAAACGCAAGTGAGATAGTACATATCAGCAATAATGGTTCCGAATTACATCGAATCAATTTAGGTAAAGATATACGCGATGTTGCTATATTTAGTGATCTAACCCCACCGAGCATTAAGTTTTTATCGCCTGCAAATAACAGTGTGCTAAATATAAACAAGCCCGATTTAGTATTACAGGCTTCTGATCAGGGCACGGGTATCGATTTATCAACATTAAATATATCTATCAACAATGTTCCCGTAGGTAAAAATTGTACAGTCAATTCCAATATCACGTGCATTCTGGATTCTGCATTATCAGATGGGAATCATAATATAAAGGCAACCATAAGTGACAATATTGGCAATATATCTGAAGCTGCTGAAACTAATATCACTATAGATACTGTAACTCCTGCTATTCTCATAAGTTCTCATAATAGCGAGCAAATAACCAATATACCTGATCAAGTTATAACTGGTAATGTTTCTGAACCAGTATCGCTGACTATCAATGGGCAACCCGTCGCCCTTGGTAATAATAATTCTTTTTCATACAGTACAACCTTGCTAGAAGGGTTAAATACCTATTCCTTTACAGCCACAGATGCAGCAGGTAACACGGGCCAATTGAATCTGAATCTATATTTAGACACCATTCCGCCACAATCAGTTATTTCAGGCCAGATTACGTTTGATACTTCTCAACCAAATAATGTCACTATCACTGCAACTGCTGGTACAGTAGAATCAGATGCGCTAGTTGTCATCAAAAACTTACGAACTGGTGACACTGTCACCGTAACTGCCGATTCACAGGGTGCTTTTTTAGCTCAAATTGCTGGCCAGCCAGGTGACCAGTTTTCATTTGTAGTACAGGATGCAGCGGGAAATACGAGTGGCACAGAGGTAGTAAATTCACCGGGAGGCGGAAGCGGTGGTTTGCCACCAGATCCATCCACTATTGCACCACCGCTCGATCCGACAAAATCAACATCAGTTTTTGATACGACTTTATTCCTGTATACCGGTGCAAACCCGGTCCAGTCTGGTGTAACTCAAGGCACAATTGAGAGAAAACGTGCATCAATTGTACGCGGTAGAGTCCTCCAGAGAGACAACACCCCTCTATCTGGCGTCAATATTTCCATCCATAACCAGTCACAATATGGTCAGACGCAGTCACGTTCAGATGGTGCGTTTGATATGGTAATTAATGGTGGAGGTGTGGTTACAGTAAACTATACGAAGGTTGGGTATTTACCAGTACAACGTACTTTCAGTATCGATTGGAATGACTATGAAGTCGTAGACGATGTTGTAATGATCCCGCTAGACCAACAGGTAACTACGGTTAATCTTTCTAATTCAAGTGTCATGCAAGTTGCCAGAGGTAGTATTACTACAGACCAGGATGGTACACGGCAGGCAACGATACTGTTCCCAACTGGTACTCAAGCCAGCATGGTATTACCTGATGGTTCGCAACAAACATTGGGTACTGTGAATGTTCGGGCAACGGAATATACCGTTGGTGCCAATGGTATTAATGCAATGCCGGGTGAATTACCTCCTACAAGCGGGTATACCTATGCCGTTGAGTTGAGTCTGGATGAAGCAATTGCGGCGGGTGCCGATATTGTGAATTTCAGTCAGGCGTTACCGGTATACGTTGATAATTTCCTTAATTTCCCTGTCGGAACCCCTGTTCCTGCTGGTTATTATGACAGGAAAAAAGCCGCGTGGGTTCCTTCCGAAAATGGTTTGGTAATTTCGGTTATTGGTGTTACAGGTGGACTTGCAGATCTTGATGTTGATGGCACTGGCACGGCTGCGAGCCAGACTACCCTTGATTCGCTCGGTATAACTAATGATGAAAGAACACAACTGGCCTCATTATACTCTGTAGGAGCAAGTCTGTGGCGTGTACCGACACTTCATTTTACCCCATGGGATCATAACTGGCCGTTTGGTCCACCACCGGGTGCAGAAGGGCCTGATGTACCAGATCCAGAATCCGATGATCAGGAAGATGAGCCAGAGTGTGAAAATAATTCAATAATTGAATGCCAGAATCAGGTATTAGGTGAAAGTGTTTCTATAACGGGAACAGGTCTTGATCTCAATTATAGAAGTAGTCGTGTAATTGGTCGAAAGGCATCATACCGATTAAACATACAGCTTAGTGATAACACTATTCCTGCAGGGCTGCAGGAAATTGTCCTGGAAGTGACTATTGCTGGCAAAAAATCTCAATCAACCTTTCCTCCCTTACCTAATCAATCGACTGTTTTTGTATGGGATGGAAATGATGTTTATGGTCGGCAATTACATGGTCGACATAAAGCACAGGTCAGAATTGGTTACAAATATATTGGTCAGTACTATTCACCGGAATCAGCAGTTTCCAGCTTTGGCCAATTTGGCGGTTTTGCAATCTCAGCAAATAGAACGAGAGAAGAGGCCATTCTCTGGAAAGAGTATGATTCTGTATTAGGTTCAAACGTCGCATTCTACCCGGGCCTGGGTGGGCTAACACTGGATAATCATCATTTTTATAGCCCCGGTGCGAGAGAGCTGTATTTGGGTGACGGCACAATGCGCACCGCTGCACAAAATTACTCGATAATGGAACGGGTGGCAGGTAATTACTCGGGATCCAGTCCATTTGGTGAAAATGTTCCAGCTAAATCTGTTCCACTTGGTGCACCATTAGATATGGCAGTGTCACCAGACGGAAGCATATATATAGTTACCGAAAACTTTATCAGAAAAGTAGATACAAACGGGTCAATATCAACTTTTGCGAATTTCTTCCAAAGCACGTTTTTTGAGACAATAGCGATTGGACCTGATGGAAGCATATATGCAGGACGCAGACCGGAATCCAGTCGTAATAATAACTTTATATACAAGTATTCTCCTGATGGGCAATATGAAATCATTGCAGGAACAGGAACAGGCGGTTATTCGGGTGATGGCGGACCAGCGCTAAATGCAGAATTCGGATATATAAAGGGGCTGGCAGTTGCAAATGATGGTTCGATTTATATCGCCGATAACAGTAATTATCGGGTTCGTAAAATAGATCGAAATGGAATTGTCACAACAGTTGCAGGTAATGGAACGTTTGGATCAAGTGGCGATGGTGGCCCAGCCAGAAATGCTCAGACAATTCCCTTTGGTGTAAGTGTCGATAATGACGGCAATTTATATATAGTTGAAGATAGGTTTAATCGCATTCGAAAAGTAACCCCCGATGGTATCATTACCACGGTTGCCGGTAATGGTTCCATAGGCTCAGCCGGTGTAGGCGGACCTGCTACTCAGGCAAATGTTAATTTTCCAACACGGGCCGTAATGGGTAGTGATGGCAATTTGTATATTGCTGAGGGGAACTATGGCGCACGTGTCTTAAAGGTTAACGCAAGAGGTATACTCGAAGTCCATTCCGGTACGGGTGAAGATCCCTCATTTCAGGATTTTTCATTGAACGGAGAAGATGGCCCGTCCAAGCGGTCACGATATGCGATTCTGAATGGTCTTGCATATGGGCCGGATGACGAAGTGTATGTTGTAGATTTTTTACTAGCCGCAGTCTTCAAAATTCTACCAGAATTCCCGGGCATCGATATTGGCGATGCAGTGATCAGCTCGCAGGATGGAAGCCAACTATACATATTCGATCAAACCGGTCAGCATCTTCGCACCCTCAATGCACTCACCGGCGCGGTAGTATATCAATTCGGCTATGACGCCAATAATTTACTGATATCCATCACCGATGGTGACAACAATGTCACTACCATTGAACGCGATAGTACCGGTAATCCAACTGCCATCGTATCTCAGGATAATCAACGCACCACGTTAACGGTTGATGCAAATGGCTATTTACGTACTGTTACCAACCCGGCGAATGAGCAATATGTGCTCGGCTTTACGGTGGATGGATTATTAACTACATTCCAGGATCCGCGTGGTGGGCTCGCACAAATGCAGTATGACCCTGAGGGTCGGCTGTTGAGGGACCAAAACCCGGATGGTGGCGTGTTCAACCTGGCCTGGCAGCAAAGTGCGGGTGTGTATACATCCACGCTCACGTCCAGTCTCGGTCGCGCTACTGCATACAAAGTCGAAACTCTCCCTACTGGCGATAGACAGCGAACCAACACCTTCCCGGATGGCACGACATCAATCACGTTGATACAAGGAGATGGCGTGGAGCAAACTACGGCGCCTGATGGTACGGTTACCCGTATTCAACAGGGTCCGGACCCCCGCTACAAGATGCATGCCCCTGTACCGGAAAACGTCACCATCTCCACACCAAGTGGGCTGACATCAAATACAACTGCTACACGATCGGTGGTATTGGCTGTACAAGGTGATCCAACCAGCATGACCCAGCAAACCGATACCGTTACGATTAACGGGCGTGCTTTCAGTAGTGTCTTTGATGTGGCAACGCGAACGTTCACGACCACTACAGCGGAAAATCGCCAGACTATTGAAACCATCGACAACCAGGGGCGCATTACCAATAGCCAGACAGCCGGTATCGCGCCGATCGCTTATGGTTATGATACACGGGGACGCCTTGGCACTGTAACGCAGGGCAGTGGCACGGATACACGTCAGTACCAGATGACCTATAACACAGAAGGCTATCTGCAAGGCATTACCGATCCGTTATTCCGTAATGTCGGCTTTACTTATGACCAGGCAGGCCGGGTAACAAATCAGTCGCTACCGGATAGTAATGCGATTACCTATGGTTACAATGCCAATGGGGATTTGACATCGATTACACCACCGGGAAAATCCGCACATCGCTTTACCTATAATGGTATGGGCCAGATGACCAGCTACATTCCACCCGCTCTGGGCACTGTGCAGACCGTCACTCAGTACGAGTATAACCTTGACAAGCAACTGGAGCTGATTACCCGCCCGGACAACAGGACGATTGATTTCGTTTATGAGCCAAACGGGCGCCTGCAAACGCTGACAATTCCACGTGGTAATTACACCTACACGTATAATGCTGCGAGTGGCCAGCTACAGACATTAACGGCACCGGATGCCAGTACCCTCTCGTACACGTACGATGGTGCGCTCACTACCGGTGAAACCCTAACCGGTGAGGTAAGTGGTAGCGTCACACAGGGTTACGATAACAACTTCCGGGTCAATACGCGCAGCGTGAATGGCAATCCGGTTTCTTATCTACATGATAACGATGATCTGCTGGTACAGGCTGGGGCATTGACCATAAACCGTGACCCGCAAAATGGACTGACATCCGGAACGACATTGGGGAACATCACCAGTAATCGCACCTACAATACGTTTGGCGAGCCTCAAAATGTGACGGTCAGCGATGGGACCAGCACGTTGTATAACACCAGTTATACAAGGGACAGTTTAGGACGTATTACAACCAAAACAGAAACCATCCAGGGCATAACCAACACCTATACGTACGGATACGATTTACGTGGTCGTCTGCAAACCGTGGATCAGAACGGTACCCGCACCGCCACTTACACTTACGACGCCAATGGCAATCGTACGAGTCGCAACAGCACTACGGCCACATACGACGAGCAGGACCGGTTGCTGACCTACGGTGTAGCCAGTTACAGCTATACACTTAACGGTGAGCTACTGAGCAAGACCGAAGCGGGTGCTACCACAAATTATCAGTACGATGTGCTGGGTAATCTGGTAAAGGCCACGTTACCCGGAGGCGTGGTCGTTGATTATGTGATTGATGGCCGCAACCGTCGTGTTGGTAAGAAAATCAATGGGGTATTAACCCAGGGCTTTTTATACCGCGACCAGTTAAACCCTGTTGCCGAGCTGGATGGCACAGGCAGCGTCGTATCCCGGTTCGTGTATGGCAGCAAGGTCAATGTACCCGATTACATGATAAAAGGTGGCGTGACCTATCGCATCATTAGCGACCACCTGGGTAGCCCGCGTCTGGTTATTAATACACAGGATGGCACAGTTACACAGAGAATGGATTATGATGAATTTGGCAACGTCATCAATGATACCAATCCCGGATTCCAGCCATTTGGGTTTGCAGGGGGTATCTATGATCAGCATACGCAACTAGTAAGATTCGGTGCAAGGGACTATGACGCGAATGTGGGTAGGTGGACGAGTAAAGACCCAATCATGTTTTTAGGTAGTGATACAAACGTATATAACTATGTTTCAAACGATCCAGTTAATAAAACTGATCCACTAGGCTTAGTAAACCCAACAAAACTTGGTGTTGGAATTGTGAATATAGGGAGGGGGGTTGTAGCAGCAGTTTCAGGTGGCGCTACATTGTTGATTGCTGTTGCGGCATCTGCAATTCCAGGCGCACAACCTGTAAGTGGAGCTGGAATAGCATTTGCATTATACCAATTGCTAATCGCAGCCCCTGGTCTGACTGAAAGAGGTATGCAGCAAGTTGATGAAGCTTTACAAGAATCATCTGACTGCGCATCTTTTAAAAATTTACTAGGACTCGGTCCGTTAGGTCAATTTGTGGATGATCCTGGGGAAACATATTCAGATGCTATAGACATGAAAATCCAGGAATTTAAGGATATAACTAACCCACAAGGCTTGCTTGATTGGGCAAGGGATTTTGCAATTTAATAATGAGCATTTTAAATAAAGTACTTAAATTTTTTAATTCGCTGGATTTCATAGAATTTCTTACATTTGTAATAACATTTTGTGCTATTGCATTATATTCTATTTATACTTTAGTTGAATTATTATATGCATCTTTATTGAACGAAAATTATTTAGAATTATTAATTTTGTCGATTATTTTAGTTTTATTAATTAGTGGTTCTATATATGCGGTTTTGTATAAAAAAATTAGCGTCATATTATTGTTATTCTTAGCATATGTATCTTGGGCATCATACAATTTTCTGTACTGATTATTTAGGTATTTGAAAGGATATAATGAAATTGCTGGTCTGTGTTTTATGGTTTTTTGACTGATTAGACACAACAATTTTAAATGGATAAATATATGCAGTTGTTCGAATGTCTGGATGGACTATAATCTGAACGCCACACAAATGATAAAACCAAGCGTTAGCCTGTTTAGGTATTATTGGTCGGGGCGAGAGGATTTGAACCTCCGACCCCTTCGTCCCGAACGAAGTGCGCTACCAGGCTGCGCTACGCCCCGATTTCTTGAGCCGCTGAAGCGGCGCTGACTGCGTTAAAGCGTCGACTCGGAAATGCTAGCCGACTTTATGTCGTCGCTCCGGGCGTCCTGCCCTCCCGCGACATACCGTACATCCTGTACGTATGCTCCGCTTTCCTCGCTTGCTTTGCCTTGTCATCACTCGCTTGATCGGCTCAATTTCTTTGAGCCGCTGAAGCAGTACTGACTAGTACGTCCTGTTCACCGAAAATTCCGCCAGGTCGATGAGTGCCTGTTTGTATGGCGAATCCGGGACATTCGCCAGGCAGTCTATCGCCTTGTCGGCTTCGGTGCGTGCCGTCTGTGCAGTGTATTCAATCGCGCCGGTTGATTCAATTGCTGCCTTGACCGCATCCATCTGATCACGGCCGCCATGTTCGATCACGTCGCGGATCAGTGCTTTCTGCTCGGCAATGCCGACCCGCATACTATATATAAGGGGCAGTGTCGGTTTGCCTTCCGCCAGATCGTCGCCCACATTCTTGCCGATATCGCTACCGCTGTAGTCCAGCACATCGTCCACCAGCTGAAACGCAGTACCCAGGTGCATGCCGTAGCGGGCGATTTCTGACTCGAGGGACTCGGGCTGGTCGCTGAGTACTGCCGCCAGTTGGGTGGCGGATTCAAACAGCTTGGCGGTCTTGTCATGGATGACCTGCAGGTAACGGGCCTCGGTGGTGTCCGGGTCGTGGACGTTGAGCAACTGCTGCACCTCGCCCTCGGCGATGGTATTGGTGGCATCAGCCAGGATGGCCATGACCCGCATGCGATCGATTTCGACCATCATCTGAAAGGCGCGCGAATACAGGAAATCGCCCACCAGCACGCTGGCCTCATTGCCAAACACCGCATTGGCCGTCTCCTGGCCGCGGCGCAGTTCCGAGGCGTCCACCACATCATCATGCAACAGGGTGGCGGTGTGGATGAACTCGATGAGCGTGGCACACTCGATATGCTGGTCGCCACCGTAGCCCAGGGCCTTGCTGGTCAGCAGGTGCAGGACCGGCCTGAGGCGCTTTCCACCGCTGTTGACGATATAATGGCCAATCTGGTTGATGAGGACGATCTCGGACTGCAGGCGCTCCTGTATGCACTGATTGACACGCGCCATGTCGTCCTCGATGAGGGCATAAATATCGTCAATTTTCATAGCGTTAGGGGCTGATTTCCGTGTAATGGCACGTCAAGGGCCGCCATGCTAGGGGTGGGCCTGCCGTGTGTCAAGCAACAAGCCCGTTGGCGCCAAAAGGTGTTTGACCCGGCCTGAGGGAGCGGCTAAAATTGCCGCCCTTTATGGCGGATGAATTTAACCTTCGCCTGCGAAATTCATTGATATATAACGGAATTTTCGAATTCCTTGGAGAATCAGTCAGATGTACGCAGTTATCGAAACCGGTGGCAAACAGTACCGGGTCACAGAAGGCCAGAGCATCAAGGTCGAGAAGCTGGACGCCGAACAGGGCAGCAAGATCGATCTGGACAAGGTGTTGCTGGTCGCCAATGGTGACGACATCAAGATTGGTGCTCCGTATGTAAATGGTGGCAAGGTCACGGCAACCGTGAAAGCGCACGGCAAGGGTAAGAAGGTTATGATCGTCAAGTTCCGCCGTCGCAAGCATCACCAGAAAGTACAGGGTCACCGCCAGCAATTTACCGAGCTGGAAATTACCGGGATCAAAGGATAAGAGGTTTTAGGCAATGGCACATAAGAAAGCAGGCGGTAGTACCCGCAACGGTCGCGATTCAGAATCCAAACGCCTTGGCGTCAAGCGCTTCGGTGGTGAGAACGTTCTGGCCGGTAACATCATCGTCCGTCAGCGCGGCACCAAGTTTCACGCAGGTGTGAACGTGGGTCGCGGCAAAGACGATACCCTGTTTGCCAAATCTGACGGTGTTGTCAGCTTTGAGGTCAAGGGCCCGAAGAAGCGTAAATTTGTGAGTGTCACTCCGGCGGCCTGATTCGAAACAAGGCAAGATTGAAATAGAATATGAAGGGCCTCGTCAATGTGACGGGGCCTTTTTTGTTATAGCGACAGTGAAGAATGAACAGAATTCAATTTCGAGAAATAGTGTAAATAAAGGAACGGCATAAGAGTAACTGCGGGATTTTCCTGTACAAGACCGTCGGCGACAGGGAAGTCGCCGCCGAGCCTACAGGGATGTATTCATGGCGAGTCTTGTACAGGAAAATTCCGCAGTTAATCAACAAAGTTGAAAGAATATGAAATTCGTAGACGAAGCCACAATTCGCGTTGAAGCCGGTAAAGGCGGAGACGGTTGCGTCAGTTTTCGGCGTGAAAAATATATTCCCAAGGGCGGTCCCGATGGCGGTGACGGCGGGGATGGTGGCAGTGTATTTCTGATCGGCGATGAAAACATTAATACCCTGGCTGACTTTCGTTACACGCGTCGTTTCAAGGCGGACAATGGTCAGCAGGGCATGGGCCGTAACTGCACCGGCAAAAGTGCCGACGATTTGGTTATCAAGGTGCCGTTAGGGACCGTCGTCATCGAAGCGGATACGGAAGAAGTCATCGGTGAAGTACTGGAACACAAACAGGTATTGAGAGTCGCACAGGGTGGTAAACACGGTGTTGGTAACACCACGTTTAAAAGCAGCACCAATCGTGCACCGCGCCAGTTTACCAAGGGCACACCCGGTGAAGTGCGACAGCTTAAGCTGGAATTAAAAGTCCTGGCCGACGTGGGATTACTGGGTTTACCAAATGCCGGTAAATCAACCTTGATACGCGCAGTGTCATCGGCCAAACCGAAAGTCGCGGATTACCCGTTTACCACGCTGTATCCCAACCTTGGCGTGGTGCGCATCGAAGCGGATCGCAGTTTTGTGATCGCGGATATTCCCGGCATTATCGAAGGGGCAGCCGAAGGGGCCGGCCTGGGCATTCAGTTTCTGAAACACATCTCACGAACCCGTTTGCTGTTGCACATTATCGATGTGGCGCCGATGGACGGGACCGACCCGGTTGATGCCTTTCATACCATCGAAAACGAACTGCGCAAGTACAGCGACGAACTGGTGCAGTACGAACGCTGGCTGGTGCTGAACAAACTGGACCTGGTGGACGAAGCCGAGCATGAATCTCTGTGCCAGTCGATCGTGGATCGTTTACACTGGCAGGGTCCGGTGTATCGCCTGTCCGCACTAGCCAGGCAGGGCACGGAACAATTGTGCTATGACATTATGGAATTTGTAGAACAACAAAAACAAGTCAAATGCGAGACAGAATAAAAACCGCCAGACGGATCGTTATTAAAATTGGCAGCGCCCTGCTGACCAGTGATGGCATGGGGCTCAATCGCGATGGTATCAATCACTGGGTCGAACAGATGGCGCAATTACGGCAACGCGGTATCGAACTGGTGCTTGTGTCATCCGGTGCAGTGGCGGAAGGCATGTCACGCCTGGGCTGGAAACGCCGTCCGCATGCGCTGCATGAATTACAGGCGGCAGCGGCCATCGGCCAGATGGGACTGGTGCAGGCCTATGAGTCCGCCTTTCAGAAATTCGGTTATCACACGGCGCAGGTGTTACTGACGCATGATGACCTGTCCAACCGGCAGCGATATCTCAACGCACGCAGTACATTGCGCACATTACTCAGTCTGAAGACGATTCCGGTCGTGAATGAAAACGACACCGTGGTGTTTGAGGAAATCCAGTTTGGTGACAATGACACCCTGGCCGCACTGGTCGCCAACCTGATCGAAGCGGACCATCTCATTATTCTTACCGACCAGGCCGGTCTGTATGACAGGGACCCGCGCCAGGATTCAACGGCGCAACTGGTGGCTGAGGCCAATGCCGCCGACAGTAAACTCGATGGCATGGTCAGCCACAAAGGTGGGGTACTGGGGCGCGGCGGGATGCTGACCAAACTGCGCGCTGCTCGTATCGCGGCCCGCTCCGGCACCAACACAGTGATCAGTTCCGGACGTGAGGAGCATGTCCTGCCGCGACTGATTGACGGGGAGTCCATTGGCACCTATTTATCCGCCGAACAGTCGCCGGTCACGGCACGCAAGCAATGGCTGGCCGGCCATCTGCAGTTGCGCGGCAAACTGGTACTGGATGCGGGAGCCTGCAAGGTCCTGAAAAACAAGGGCGGCAGTCTGCTGGCGGTCGGCGTCAAAGCGGTGCAGGGCAAATTCCTGCGCGGTGAAGTGGTGGCCTGTATTGACGAACAGGGCACAGAAGTCGCCCGCGGTCTGGTGAATTATAATTCTGAAGAGGTCATGAAACTTCTGGGCAAATCCAGTGACCAAATAGAGTCGATTCTGGGCTACGTCGACGAAGAAGAGCTGATTCATCGGGATAATATGATCACGTTATGACAGGGCTGAACAAAATAAGGATTGTTGTTGTTTTAGTTGGGGTGGCAGTACTGGCCAGTGCCTGTACTGTGAAGAACGTCTACCGGCAAATGGATTGGGTGATGGCCGGTATGATTGAAGACTATATCGACCTGTCCAGTTCGCAGCAGGAAAATCTCGAAAAACGCATCAAGGCCTTTCATCAGTGGCACCAGTTCACCCAGCTTGGCAGTTATGCGGATGATCTGAACCAGATTAAACAATATGTTTCACGTGGACTGGATGACGCCGCGGCCGAAGACATCTTCAAACGTATCATGGACCGCTGGGAAGCCATGAAGCAACGTGCCGCACCGGACATGGTCGATATGATGCTGACGCTGAACGATAAACAGAAGAGCCAGCTGTACAAGAATCTGGCCGAACAGAACGAGGAACTGCTGGAAAAATACCGTGAGACAACCCAGCAGGAACGTAATGAAAAAGCCGGCGAGACCATGATTGAAAATTTCGAACGCTGGTTAGGTAGCCTGAATGAACACCAGAAAAATGTCCTGAAAACCTGGCCGCCAAAATTCAAACCGGTACATGAAGATCGCATGGCGTTTCGTCTCAAGTGGCAGGCTGCGCTGAAACAGATTCTGGATGACTCAGGCCTGAGCGAACAGGACAAGCGCACCAGACTGATGACGTTAATCAATACACCGGCGAATTTCCAGACCGAAGCACATCGAGAAAAACTGGTTCATAACTCAAAGCAGTTCAAGGCACTGATATTAAGTTTTGATCAAACCGTGACACAGGCACAACGTGCTTACCTGGCCGATCGACTGGATAATTTTATTGTGAGCTTCAGGGAGCTGGCGGCAGAAAAACCCTCAAAGTAAGGTGTGCAGTTTTTCCCAGACGTTTTCCAGCATAATACTTTGTCCCTGTTGATTCGGGTGTATACCATCCGACTGCATTAATGCTCCGTTGGTGGCAACGCCTTTGAGAATATAGGGCACCAGTGGTACGTTATGTTGTTGAGCCGTAACGTGGTAGACCTCAAGAAACCGGGACACATAGTCCTGGCCCAGGTTGGGCGGTATACGCACACCGCAGAGCAGTACTTTTGCCTCGGCCGATTTTGCCAGGGCGATCATGCTGGACAGGTTTGTTTGCATCTCGGTCAGTGATAAACCCTGCAGGCCATCGTTGCCACCGAGTTCAATGATGACAATCGCAGGCTGGTGTTTTTTCAGCGCAACCGGTAAGCGGGCCAGACCCGCACGCGTGGTATCGCCACTGACACTGGCATTGATGACCTGGTAAGGATGACCGTTTTTATTCAGACGATTTTGCAACAATGCCGTCCAGTTTTGATTATGCGGGACACCGGGTGCAGCACTGAGGCTGTCACCAACAACCATAATCACAGGTTTGGCACTGGCAGTAGCAGCAACCAGCCACAGGGCTGAAATTAGCAATAAATATTTAACCGATAGTGAGTATTGCATGACAAGCGTTCCCTTTCTTCAGGCCAATAATATCAACAAAACGCTGAAAAGTGGCGATAAGCCCCTGCGTATTCTTCAGACCATCAATCTGGAATTTAGTGCCGGCAGCACCAATGCCATCGTCGGTGCATCCGGTTCCGGCAAAACCACCTTGCTGGGCTTGCTGGCCGGACTGGACCTGCCCACCAGTGGCAGCGTGGTTTTTGAAGGGCAGGACATTACCCAGCTTAGTGAAGATCAGCGTGCCATACTGCGGGCCGGCAAAGTCGCCTTTATCTTTCAGTCATTTCAGCTCTTGCAGCATTTGACAGCTTATGAAAACGTTCTGTTGTCACTGGAAATCCTGAATCGACCGTCGGCGAGACAGGTGGCGACGAATATATTGGAACGAGTCGGACTGGGTGAGCGTTTGCATCATTATCCCAACCAGTTGTCCGGTGGTGAGCAACAGCGCTGTGCCATTGCACGGGCCTTTGCTACCGATCCTGTGCTGTTGTTTGCCGATGAACCGACCGGCAACCTGGATCTCAATACCGGTCGTAACATCATCGAATTATTATTTGAAATCAACCAGGAGAAAAATACCACACTGGTGATTGCCACCCATGATGTCACACTGGCCGAGCGTTGTGATCGTGTCATCGAGCTATCGGGGGGTGAAGTCATTTCCGATTCACTCAATGCCAATTGAATAACATGATTAAACAGGCATTACGTTTTTTATACCGGGACTGGCGTGCCGGGGAACTTGGTCTGCTGGCACTGGCATTGATAGTGTCTGTTGCCAGTATTACCACGGTGAGCTTTTTTACCAATCGTGTCGAACTGGCCATCAATCAGCAGTCCAACGAATTGTTAGCTGCTGACCTGGTAATTTCTTCCAGTGATGATATTCAGCCACTTCGTATCGAGGAAACAAAACAGCGTAGCCTGACGACATCGCAGTTAAAACTGTTTCGCAGTGTCATCGTACGAAATGACCAGGTGCAGATGGTCGAAGTCAAGGTCACCGATGAACACTATCCGCTGCGTGGCAAACTGATGGTAAGCGATAAGCAGTTTGGTGCGGAATACGCTGTTCAGGGCAAACCAGTATCCGGCGAAGTATGGGTCGAACCGCGATTGCTACAGGCGTTACGATTGAATGTCGGCGACAACATCACGCTTGGCGCAAAAACATTTACCATCAGCCGCGTCATCGAATACGAACCGGATCGTGGCGGTGATTTCTTTCGTATGGCGCCACGTGTGATGATGGCTGAGGATGATCTGGCAGACACACAACTGATACAACCGGGTAGTCGTGTTAACAATCGAATGCTCATCGCCGGTGATCGACAACAGATCACAGCCTATGCCAGACACCTGGAGAAAACCCAGCAATCCGGCGAAGAATTTATTTCCCTGCAGACCGGCCGGCCGGAAATCCGTTTTGCCTTTGAGCGGGCCGATTTCTTTTTAAATATTGTCGCTTTAATCAGTGTGTTGCTGGGCAGTATCGCCACGGCCATGGCGGCCCAGCGTTATACGCGTCGTCATATTGATACTGTCGCCATACTACGTACAAATGGCGTGACGCAACGGCGTATTTTCAATTTATTTCTGCTGGAAATGCTGGTGTTTGCGCTGCTGGTCAGTCTGGTGGGTTGTGCCATCGGTTACGGCGCACAGTATTTTCTTACCGAGATCATGGCCGAGCTGATTCTGTCGGATTTACCACAACCGGATCTGACACCAGTGGTGGTCGGTGCTGTCACCGGTTTTATCGCATTGCTTGGGTTCGTTTTACCGCCCATCTGGCTGTTAAAGAAAACACCGCCGATTCTGGTGTTGCGACGCGGTGAAAAAATCTCGTTATTCAGTAAATCTTTCGTGGTGATCTTCGTCGGCGCGATTTTCGTGCTGTGGGTCTGGCGTCTGGGGCAGGGCAACGTCGCACAGTATATTTTACTGGGTGCCATCGGTACGATTGCGGCACTGTTCATTACAGCGCGGCTGGTCGTGTATCTGTTGCAACCGTTACGCAACCTGATGGGTGTGAGCTGGCGTTACGGCCTGGCAAATCTCAGTCGACGCACCGATTTGTCTTCGTTACAGATTACCGCCTTTGGCCTGGGGATCATGTTTATTATTCTCAATTCCCTGATTCGCACCGAACTGATGGGCAGCTGGCGCGCCAGTATGCCAACCGATACACCCAACTATTTTTTCACCAACGTGCAGGGTGATCAGATTCCTGCCGTGCAGCAGTTTTTTGTGCAACACAATATGCCGCAGCCCGAGTTTTCACCCATGACGCGCGGCAGGCTGGTTGAAATTAATGGCCAGGCCGTCAATGTCGAGGAATATGAAGACCCCCGTGCCAAACGGTTAATTTTACGCGACTTCAATTTGTCATGGAGTGAGGAGTTACCGGAAGGCAACAATATAATAGAAGGCCGCTGGTGGCAGGCAGACGAGGCGGGTAAGCCTTATATCTCTCTTGACCCGTCGATTGCCGATGCGCTCAGAATCAAGGTGGGTGATACGCTTAAGTTCAATGTGGCCGGCAGCATACTGGAGCTGACATTATTAAATACACGCGGTGTGGACTGGAATTCCTTTCGGGTGAATTTTTTCAGTATTCTGCCGCATGGACTGCTGGATGATTTTCCTACCAACTGGGTGTCCAGTTTACATGTGGATGATAAAAATGCGCCGGTCATGGTGGAGCTGGTCAGGCAATTTCCCAATATCACCATCATCGACGTGGATGTGATTATCAGCCGCATTCGCACACTGATGGATCGTATTGCTACGGCCGTGGAGTATTTGCTCGGATTTACGTTGATAATCGGTATCATTATCATGCTGACGGCCATGCAGGCGACACAGGATGAACGTCGTCATGAAGCGGCGTTATTGCACACACTTGGTGCATCACGAAAATGGATTTTACGTAGCACGCTGGCGGAGTTTGCCCTGCTGGGTCTGGTTGCCGGTGCCATTGCGGGTATTGCTGCCACCATCACCGGTGATATTCTTGCAACACAGGTATTCAAGTTTGATTTCCACCTGACGATATTACCTACGGTTTATGGCATGCTGGCCGGTCTGCTGGTGGTCAGCACCATTGGCTTTATCGGCACCTATAAGGTGTTGCGGCAACCACCGATTGATACGTTCAGACGGGCCTGACTATGACACGTTTATCATTATTACAAACGTCACCATTTCAAATTGTTGTTTACCTGATCGGTCTGTTGTTGATGTTATCGGTATTGTTGATCGGACCGGAACTGGAACCGAAAATCAAACAACAGGGCCTGTCCGAATTTTTAGCGCTGGGTGGCTGGCAGGCCGACGCCTGGCTGTTTGCGTTTGTATTTTTATTTCCACTCGGTCTGGTTGTGTGCACGGTTGCCGGTATGCTGGTTAATGGTCCCGGCTGGCGTGTTGTCCTGGTGGCGATTGGATTGAGTATTGCGGTGACCAGTCTTGTTGTCATCTGGCCGGCGCTGATTGGCCGTGATGCCGATGCTCTTTACTTTGGTGTGGGTGGCACGCTGTTATTGATACTGATCAGTGGTACCGGCTGGCACTGGGCATTGCAACGACAACAGACACTTCCATCACAACGGCGTGCAGTGGATTATCGTGGTTTTGCCTATTTTTGTTTTGCCACCGCAACCTGGCACATTTGTGGTGCAGGCGGTATGCCCGGATTCGCGATTTACCCTGATAGCGTCATTGGCGTGAAACATTACCCATTCATCATTAGCCAGTTTAAAGTTGTCATGCTGTATTTAATTCTCGCCTGGGGAAGCCTGTTCCTCAGTTTTCGTTCTGCCAGGAAATCTTTATAATTTTTGCATTGTGTCGCCATTTGATCATTGCTAATTAATGGTTTAAATGTAGAGTGAAGCAACGGATCATCGTCCGTGCTTTAATTCCATATTTAAAAAAAGGATTAGCAGCCATATAAAGGGGTCAGTGATGAATGCAGTCAGAAACGTGCTTGCCATACTTGGTTTAATTTCCCTGATAGCGATTGTCTGGTTACTTTTCAAAGTCCAACCGTTTTATCAAAAGCTCAATGCGTTTGATGACAAGGCCATCGATGTTTACAAGGAAATGGGCATCACATTGCTGGAGACCGGTAATGCCGCTGAAGCGACCATCTGGAAACGGCAGGTCAAAGCCGGACTCACCCCGGATGACGTGGAAGATGTGATGAAATCTGTCGCCAGTGAACTGAACATTCGTAACGTGGGTGAACTGCCTTTATCAAAACAGGTGGAACTCATGACCGGCAAGAAACAGCGTTTTCTGAAAATTTATATGTATTGCAATCCCCTGACCGCAGCCAAAATGGTCGATTATTCGGACGCCTTTTCCGCC
This sequence comes from uncultured Gammaproteobacteria bacterium, assembly GCA_937967995.1. Classification (GTDB taxonomy): domain Bacteria; phylum Pseudomonadota; class Gammaproteobacteria; order UBA6429; family Thiohalophilaceae; genus CALBTB01. The sequence goes on along the minus strand of CALBTB010000004.1, from coordinate 187,344 downwards.
TACCTGCCGTGCCGCATTACCCTGGTGGAGGACAAGCAGGGCAACTACTGGATTTACTCCCTCAACATGGACATGATGATTCATGGCGGCACGCCGCTACCGTCCGAGCTGAAAGAGGAGGCCCTGCACGTTCGAAAGGTCATTCTGGCCATCATGGATCGGGCATCCAGTGGTGAATTCTAGCTTTACGGACTAAAAAACGGTTGTAATTACATCATTTATACCTATAATGATGCATATACCACCAAAATGAGTTGAACTTCGCCATGAGTACAGCCGCCCTCAAACAGCCTGATTCCCGCAAGGTCCTGACCAAGGCCCTGGTCAACGCCGGCAAGGCGCTGGGCTTCTCCCAGACTGAGCTGGGGGAGGTGATTGGCAAGGATCGCAGTAATTTTCGCCGCGGTCTGGACCCACACAGCAAGTCCGGCGAGCTGGCCCTGTTATTTATCCGTTGTTACCGCAGCCTGTATGCCCTGGTCGGGGGTCGCCCGGAAGACATGCAGCACTGGATGCACACTGAAAACCACCACATTGGCGGGGTCCCGGCCGAACAGGTCAAATCCGTCACCGGGCTGGCCCGGGTGGTCGAATACCTGGATGCGATTCGCGCGAAAATCTGATTGATGGACATCTGGACCCTGTGTGATGGCCTCGCGCACATCACCACTATCACGGACGATTTTCTGCGCATTGTGGAGAGCCAGCAACAAATCGCCACCTCGCGGATTGTCGATGATCTGGATGAGCAGGCCCTGCTTGAAAGCTTGCTGGAAAATTCCAAACCCCCACTGAGCGCCGATACCCGCCACCTGCATTACCTGCTGGCCACACCGTTTCGCTATCCACCGTTGAAACACGGTTCCCGCTTCGGTCAGCAGCATGAACGCAGCCTGTTTTATGGATCAAAATCGATCGAAACCCTGCTCGCAGAAGCCAGTTATTACCGGTTCGTGTTCTGGTCCGGCATGGCGACACCACCAAAATCCGGGCAGTTTATTACCGAGCACACGGTGTTCGCGGCACGTTATTACACGGCGTCTGGCGTGCTACTTCATCAACCGCCTTTCAATCAATATGCCACTGACATCTCTAATCCAGCTGCCTATGCCATTCCACAACAACTGGGTGCCAGTATGCGTGGGGCGGGGGTTCAGGCGCTGGAATATGTCTCGGCACGGGATGTGAAGAATGGCATCAACATCGCTCTGTATAGCCCTGATGCCCTGAGCGTGAATGAACCGTTGTTTGCCGAACAATGGATCTGTCGCACTTCCGCCGATATTGTTCGTTATGCCACCCGTAAAGCCAATGAGGTTTTTAGTTATTCCATTCAACAGTTTTATGTAGATGGCAGCCTGCCAGAACCGGCTATCTGAGCATCCACATTCCGGTCTGGCTGTCCGTTGATCCAGGTCAATTTTAGTCCTGACCAAAGCCCACATAATAATTTGATAATGATGACGAGGAAGGCGTATGGGGCAGGTCACTACCTTCTATAAGGGTAATATGCTGTTTGAGACACAGCTCGGACAACACCGCATTACTGTAGACGGGCCTGCCGAATGGGGTGGAAAGGATCGAGGACCCATGCCACCGCAATTATTCATGGCGTCGATTGGTTCGTGTGTGGGTGTGTTGATCACGCACTTCTGTAACGAACACGATCTGGATGCAACCGGATTGAAAATTGACGTGCAGTATGATGTGGCACAACACCCAACCCGTTTTCATCAGATTAAGGTAATTGTCGATTTGCCGAATGCACATTGTGACGACGCCTGTACCAAAAAAGCCCTGGCCAATGTTGCGGAACACTGTCCGGTACACGAAACCATGGCAACATTTGAAAAAGTCACCTTTGAGATTAATACACAATGAACCAGGCCACAGACACAGCCCGACCTGTTGAAGTTGGAACCGCCTCCCTGTATTTGCTGGGTATCCTTGCTGCGTCATTATTGATCCAGAGTCTGACCGATTTACGACAGGCGATTCTGTTCGTGCTGGGTGTCGGGCTGGGTATCAGTTTATTACATGCCATGTTTGGTTTTACCGGTGCCTGGCGAAAGTTCATCACGCATCGACGCAGTGAAGGCATGCGTGCCAATATCCTTTTGCTGATGCTGACATCCCTGTTGTTCTTTCCATTGCTTGGTGGTCTCTGGCCGCAACTCCCGGTGAGTGGTGCCGTATCACCGGTTGGTTATGCGGTGTTGATCGGCGCCTTTTTATTTGGCATTGGCATGCAACTGGGTGGTGGTTGTGGTTCCGGTACCCTGTTTACAATGGGACAGGGTCAGGCAGATATGTTACTTACCCTGCTGTTTTTTATTGTCGGTGCGACGTTTGCCTCATCACATCTTAACTGGTGGTTTGCGCTGGGAGACATTGGCAGTATTTCCTTAATTAAGGAGTTTGGCTGGTTTGCCGGCCTGGCCATCACCTGGGCGGTGCTGGTCTTGTTGTATATCTTGGTTACCTATCTGGATAAACAGAAAAATTCACGCCTCTCACCGGTATTTACACCGGTGTCCCGTGACAGGGTGATTCCCACGCTGGTGCATGGTGTGTGGCCATTGTGGTGGGCGGTACTGGCGCTGGCAGTATTGAATTTGCTGACCCTGTTAATTGCAGGTCATCCCTGGTCAATTACATTTGCTTTCAGTTTATGGGGTACCAAGGTCTGGGCGGCATTGGGCGGTGATGTGAGTCAATGGCAGTACTGGAACCTGACGTATCCATCACAGGCACTGAACAACAGTGTTCTGCTCGACGTGACATCCATCATGGATTTCGGATTGATTCTCGGCGCAGGGCTGGCGGCGACACTGGCGGGTCGTTTTGCACCGGCCACAAGCTTTAACTCTCGAAAACTGTTTGCCGTCATCGCAGGTGGTTTGTTACTTGGCTATGGAGCCCGGCTCGCATTTGGTTGCAACATTGGCGCCTTACTGGCCGGTATCAGCAGTGGCAGTGTGCATGGCTGGTTATGGCTGGTGGCCGGGTTTGTTGGAAATATTGTCGGAGTCCGATTACGGGTAGTTATCGGTCTGGATAAAAAGCAGGGGGCATCATGAAACATAAAACCGGTAAAGCGATCATGGGTGCGACTCTGGGACTGGCGGCCATTGCTGTTGCGATCGATCATACTCGCCATACCTTGCCCGGTGTAGAACAGATTAGTGACGAAGAACAGGAACAGATCATGCAGCAGGGGACACCCTGTGGTCTGGCGCCCTGCGCATTAGGTGGTGGAGGTGCCGGTGATGAACTCTGACTGGGCAGAGGGGTTTTTATCCTGCATACAACGCATGGGAGAACAGCATACAAATCCCGTACTGCTGTCCCTTGGCGGTGTGCAAACTGTCCAGCCCTATCAGCATTATCCTGGCGAAGCATGGTATTTTGGTCAGGGTGACTGGCGGGTGTTTTATCATTCACATCCGTCACCCATCATGGATTCCCATGAACACGGACATTTTCATTTTTTTACACGTCCAAAAGGCAACGAAGACTGGGCGCACGTTGTGGCCTGTAGCATGGATCATTATGGTCAACCGATAAACCTGTTTACGACTAATCGCTGGGTAACCGATGGTGTCTGGTTCGAAGCCGAACAGTTATCGGCACAGCTTTATCGATTGGTGACTGATAAGGAAGATGAATTACCACAGTCATGGTTCAGAAATCTCCTGCTGTTGTTCCAGGATGAGGTCCAGTCATTGCTGGAAAAACGGGACAGTGAAGTACAACGACTGTGTCCGAATCAGTATGAACGCTGTTATATCGACCGTTCGATTTATTACTTATCTATTAATGATATTCAGCTTGAACAGAAGTTGCAGGCTGCATTGTGGAGGTCAGCATGAAAAAATTACTTTTTTACATTGTTACCAGCATGTTTTTGTCTGGAGCTGCTCAGGCAGCAGGTTTACCCGGCCCGGTAGTGGACAGCGCCTGGCTGGCGAAAAACCAGAACAAGGTTGTGATTCTGGATGTCAGGGCAGACATAAAAAGCTTTACCAGTAAACCGGTATTCATTAAGGACAAGAAAAGCGGCAAGTCGAAACTGGCGAAAGTCGGTGGCCATGTTGATGGTGCGAGACTGGTGAATTATAAAAAAGTCAGAACCGACCGGACCATTGATGGCAAGAAAGTGACTCGTTCGTTGCCGGTTAAAAAAGATTTTGAAACACTGATGCAAAGTGCCGGACTCAACCAGAATGATGTTGTGGTGATTGTCAGCAAGGGCGAAAGCAACAGTGACATGACCATGGCAACACGCCTTTACTGGCAATTGAAATATTATGGCCACAAGGACCTGGCGATTCTGGATGGCGGTATGGCGCAGTGGCTGCTGGATAAACAAAGCATCAGCACTAAAGCATCCAAGATCAAAAAAGGTAACTGGCAGGCAACCACGGAAGATAAAACTATCTTTGCCAGTAGCGAGGACGTGGCCAAATCCGTGGCGGCCGGAGATACACAGTTGATTGATACCCGTGCGGTAAGCATGTACCTGGGAACTTACAGGAAATCCTATGTGTATTCGCCAGGCCATATTGCGGGTGCAAAAAATTACCCTAATGAGTTGCTGACGGAATCTTCATCGCCGGCGCGGTTCATTAGTAAGGATGACAGCGCCAAACTGTTCAAGGCGCTGGGTATCGATCCGGCGGCCAGCAGCATAACGTACTGCAATAGCGGTCATCTCGCTTCTGGCAGCTGGTTTGTATTACATGAGGTGTTGGGTAACAAGAATGTCAAACTGTATGACGGATCCATGCATCAATGGACGCTGGAGAAACGTCCCACAACATCAGTGGTGGAAACTAAATGAGTAAACAGGCAAATATTACCAGTGACGAGGAGCTGATTGGTGTGCTTGAAGCAAAACGCCAGGTCCTGATGGACAGACTTGAGGCTATAAACCAGGATTACCGGCGTGGTCTTGATGCTGACTCGGAAGAACGGGCACAGCAACTGGAAAATGCAGAAGTGCTGGAAGGTATTGCAGAAGTAACTATGACCGAGCTGGAGAAGATTAACCAGGAATTACTGAGGTTACGCTCAGGATCGTAATAGTGATTCAAGCCATATTAGTATATTCATTGTCAATAGTTTTAATCTGCAGCGTATAAAACGCGTCATTAAACATAATCCCCGGTTTCGTTGTGCCAGCCTGGACTGCAAGGCATGAATCGCGTCCAGGGCGAGGTTATTGTTCAGTGGTTCCGGATAGAGTTTTTTCATGACGAAATTATGGTTGAGGGATGTAAATCAGGTGTTACCCGGTAGGGTAAGTATGTAACAAGCTGTATCCGTCCCCAGATTCAGTTACATTTTGTTACACTTTACACTGAACCCCTGTAAACAGGCCGGATATCATTAACTTTATGACGAGTGACGCGAGCAAAATCCTGGTTGTCGATGATGATCGCCGATTACGCGATCTGCTGGAGCAATACCTGCATGAGCAGGGCTTCATGGTCAGGGTGGTGCATGATGGCAAGGCGATGGACAAGGCCATGTCGCGCGAATTTTTCAATTTGATCGTACTGGACCTGATGTTGCCGGGCGAGGATGGCCTGCAAATTTGCCGTCGCTTGCGTGGCCAGAATAACAATGTGCCGGTTCTGATGCTGACCGCCAGGGGCGATGAAGTGGATCGTATCGTCGGCCTGGAAATCGGCGCCGATGATTATTTACCCAAGCCGTTTAATCCACGAGAGCTGGTGGCGCGTATCAATGCCGTGTTACGTCGACACAGTAGCGTGCCTGCCGGTGCGCCGGAAGAAGATCATATCGAAATCAACATTGGTGAGTTCGTGCTGAATACCGGCACACGTATCCTGGCCAGTGCAAAAACAACCGTGAACCTGACCACCGGGCAATTTGCTCTGCTCAAGGCGCTGGTGTCGCAACCCCATAAGCCCCTGTCACGCGATGCACTGATGGCCAAATTGAACGAGCGGGATTACGAGTCATTTGATCGCAGTATTGACGTGCAGATTTCCCGCCTGCGAAAAATTATCGAAGCCGATCCGAAATCACCGCGCTATATTCAGACCGTATGGGGGCACGGTTATGTGTTCGTCCCCGATGGTGAAAGCAAGGCATGAAACTGATCCCCAATACCCTGTTTGCCCGCAGTATGATCCTGATGATTGTCATGATCATCCTGAGTATCGTGGCGGGTTCTGTGTTATATGTTTACTTTATCACTCGACCCTCGGCGTCGAGTACTGCCGACATTTTCGCATTACACATCAATAGTGTGCACAAGGCACTGGAAGTACTCGAACCCGATCAGCGCCAGCCTTATCTGGATGAGCTTGTGAATAGCGGCTTCCTGCATGTGATTCGTGATGGAAACGCCAGACCCGGCCGGCCGGCTGAACACGGCTACGAACATATTTTTCTCGAATACTATCCGAAATTATTATTCGACGAGCAGGCCGAGATTCGTTTTGATTATGATGATCTGCTGTATTCAGAGAATCCCCGCATTATCTGGGCAAAGGTCAATATCGATGGTAAACCGATCTGGCTCGGTTCGCCGATGGGAAAATTCAAGGCGCCTTTTGTTGATAACCTGCTTGCCTTGCTCGGCGTGATTTTCATACTCACCGCGATTGGAGCCTATATTATTACTCGACTGGTCAAACGACCGCTTAACCAGCTTGTAAAAGCCGCGAAACAACTGGGGAGTGGTAATGTACCTGAACCGCTTGAAGAAGCGGGAACCGAAGAATTCAGGACGGTCAGCCGCGCATTTAACAGAATGGCCGAGGATGTGCAGCAACTGGCGGATGATCGCAACCTCATGCTGGCCGGTATTTCGCATGATTTACGTACTCCACTGGCCAGGGTGCGCCTGGCACTGGATATGATTGAAGGGAAAATTGATGCGGATCGCTACGCCGGTATGGTGCAGGACATCGAGGATATCGACAAGATCGTCGGCCAGTTCCTGACATTTGTACGCGACGGTGTCGAGGAACCATTTAATTATGCTGACCTGAACGAACTGGTAAAGCATGTGTGTTCCGGTTATAAACACACCGGCAGGGAAGTAAAACAGTCGCTGGGTCGTTTACCAAAAGTCATGTTTAAAAGCGTCGCCATGCAACGACTGTTAATGAACCTGATCGATAACGCCTTTCAGTACGGCAAGCACGATGTGGAAATTGCCACCTCCGTGAATGGCGAGTCCATCATTCTTGAAGTGATGGATCGAGGTGATGGTATTCCTGAATCAAAAATCGATATACTCAAACAACCGTTTACCCGTCTCGAAACTTCCCGTTCCGACACCAAAGGTGCCGGACTGGGACTGGCGATTGTTGATCGCATCGTGCAATGGCATCAGGGTGACTTTACCTTACAGAGTCGTGAAGGCGGCGGACTGGTGGTGAAAGTGAACCTGCCGATTGCACCCTGACAGCTTTATAAGCGAATCGAAAAACCGGCGCCCAGGTAATTGCCGCGACTTTTATAGGTGTTGTTGTCGTTATCTTCATCTTCCAGACTGAAATAAGTACACTTGTATTCAACGGTTAGTCCCATCGTGTCATTGAACTGAACCAGAAAACCGACTTTGCCTTCTGAACGATAGCCTTCCATATCAATGTTAGTATTGCTGTTGTCGATTTCCGCACCCATGCTGCCAAGCCCGATTCCAATATAGGGCTGAAAGCGCTGATCCTGGTTGAAGTAGTAAGTGGCCTGCGATGTCAGACTACCCATATTGATTTCACCGCGACGACTGCCGGCGGTTTCGTTTTCAAATTCTATTTTTGATAACAGAATTTCCCCGGTTAGTGCCAGACCAAAATCAAACAGGTAACCACCCTGAAAGCCGAGTACACCGGTATCGCCGTCGTTTTTGAATGTGATCACGTTACTGTTAACAGTGATCTGTTCGGTATCGTTTTGCTGAACGCCGAGAACCGGGTTCAGAATGACCTGGCCAGCCTGTACAGTGAAAGGTGTTGTCGCCAGGCCCAGCGTGATTAGCGTGATAGCCAACGTGTGATGCATGGTTCTGTCCCCCTGTGAACATAGTCATTGATCAAGGGACAACGTTAGCAAAATAAGATTTCAGTGAACGTAACCAAATGTAACCGAATATTTCAGGCACAAAAAAACCGGCCTGAGCCGGTTTTTGTACAACATCAGAATTCTGGTTTACATGCCGCGAATCTGGGTGTTCAGACGCGACTTGTGACGAGCTGCCTTGTTCTTGTGAATCAGGCCCTTGCTCTCGGTTTTGTCGATAATGGTTACGGCTTCCTTGTAGGCCGCTTCGGCGACACTCTTGTCACCACCGCGAACGGCCGCGGTCACTTTCTTGATAGCGGAACGGAAGCGGGAGCGCATCGGCGCATTGTGCTGACGGCGTGCCTCACCCTGACGGGCGCGTTTTTTCGACTGTGCTGAATTGGCCAAAGGACTCTCCTGTAAATTGGCTCTGTGGTTAACAAAGCGGCGTATTATGGACGTTTTGCGCGCCTGTTTCAACGGTTTTGGTGGTGAACGGCGGGACACTCATGCCATAATAGCCGCCATGAAAACCACTAATAATATCAACCGGTTAGACTAAGTATGGGACTCCTGCGCTCGGCCAGCGTTTTCAGCGGCCTGACCTTCGTATCACGCATTTTCGGCCTGATTCGTGACCAGATCATAGCCATTGTATTCGGCCCCGGTCCGGCCCTGGATGCCTTCTGGGTGGCCTTCAAAATTCCAAATTTCATGCGTCGCCTGTTCGCCGAAGGGGCGTTTTCACAGGCCTTTGTACCTGTGCTGGGCGAAACCCGCGTGCAGCAGGGCGATGACGCCGTTCGGGAGCTCATCAGCCGTGTCTCCGGCACACTGGCGCTGGTCCTGCTGGGCGTCACCCTGCTGGGTATTCTGGTTATCCCCTGGTTGATACTGGAATACGGTCCACTGGCCATCGAGAACCAGCACAAGCTGGACCTGACCGCCCAGATGCTGGTGCTCACCTTACCGTATATTCTGTTTATCTCCCTGACGGCGCTGGCCGGTGGGGTGCTCAATACCTACAAGCGGTTTGCCGTACCGGCCTTTACCCCGGTGTTTCTCAACCTGTGCCTGATAGGGGCGAGCCTGTTGCTGGCACCGTATATGCCGGCCGGCTATGAAGTCACGGCGCTGGCCTGGGGACTGTTTCTTGCCGGGATTGTCCAGCTGCTGTTCCAGTTTCCGTTTCTGGGCAGGTTGCGATTTCTTGTCTGGCCACGCAGCGGTTTTCGTCACCCCGGCGTACGCAAGATCATGCGCCTGATGGGGCCGGCGATTCTGGGTTCAGCGGTGGTGCAGATTAACCTGATGGTGGACCTGATTATCGCCTACACCCTGCTACCGGATGGCTCGGTTTCCTGGCTGACGTTTTCCGATCGACTGGTGGAATTTCCGCTGGGCGTATTTGGCATTGCCATTGCGACGGTGATCTTACCGAGCCTGTCGCAGCATCATGCGGCGACGGACCCGGAACGGTTTTCCCGCACACTCGACTGGGGTATTCGCTGGACATTGCTGATTGGTCTGCCGGCCATGGTGGGTTTGATCATGCTGGCCGGACCGATGCTGACGACCTTATTTAACTACGGCGCGTTCAAACAGCACGACGTACTCATGTCACAGATGAGCCTGTTTGCCTACGCAGCCGGTTTGCTCGGCTTTATTCTGGTCAAGGTATTAACCCCCGGCTTTTATTCACGCCAGGATACCAAAACACCGGTACGTATCGCGGTGATTGCCATGATCACCAATATTGCCCTGAACCTTGGTTTTGTCATTCCCTGGATCAAGCTCGGCTGGCCGGCACCGCATACCGGGCTGGCACTGGCAACATCCATTGCCGCCTTTATCAATTCAGGCCTGTTGTTCCTGCTACTTAAACGTCAGGGTGTCTATCACGCGGCGCCGGGCTGGCTGCGCATGCTGGGCCAGATAGCCGGTGGAGTGGGTATCATGCTGCTGGTGTTATGGCTCGGGGTGCAGACCCTGCCAGACTGGTTTGAATGGTCAGCCTGGCAGCGGGCAGCCTTGCTGGTGTTCTGGGTCATGGCCGGGGCCGGGGCCTATTTTGTCGGGTTATACCTGTTTGGATTTCGCCTGCGCCAGTTTCGTATTGCACACCCTGGCCGCGACTGATACGCGAATAATGCTTTCGGGTAGGGAGACATTTATCCCAGCATCTTTATAATAAGGTGTTTGTTTTGCTGATGTGTGGAGACATAACCCTGTTCGATGCGGTTTATTCGAGGATTACATAACCTTCATGCCGTCACGGCAGCGGATAAACGCGCCGGATGCGTGGCTACCATCGGGAATTTTGATGGTGTGCATCTCGGTCACCAGGCCGTGATTGGGCAGCTTGCAGAAAAGGGATCAGAACTGGGTTTACCCACCACCCTGATCACCTTTGAACCGCAACCACTGGAGTATTTTCGGCCGCAGCAGGCGCCGGCCCGGCTGACGCGTTTGCGTGAAAAGTTACAGGCATTGCGTCGTTACAGTGTGGATCGGGTACTGTGTCTGCCGTTTAATGACAAACTGGCCCGAATGCCGGCGGAAACTTTTATTCAGTCGGTGCTGGTCGAGGGTCTTGCTGTGAAATACCTGGTGGTCGGCGACGATTTTCGGTTTGGCAAGGATCGCGCCGGTGACTTTGGCCTGTTGCAACAGGCGGGTGAACGGCATGGCTTTGCGGTAGTGAACATGCACACCTTTGCCATCGATAATCAGCGCGTCAGCAGTACACGCATACGCGATGCGTTGGTGCGCGGAGATTTTAATGAAACGGAGCGATTACTGGGACGGCCATATCGAATGAGTGGCCGCGTTGCACACGGTGAGAAACTGGGCCGGCAACTGGGTTATCCCACGGCGAACATCCATGTACATCGCCGGGCGACACCGTTGCAGGGTATTTTTGTGGTTGAGGTATTTGGGCTTGAAGGTGAACCCTTGCCCGGTGTGGCCAGTCTGGGTACACGGCCAACCGTGGATGGTAAAAAGGTGATACTGGAAGTCTACCTGTTTGATTTTGACAGGGACATTTATGGCAAACATTTACAGATCAGTTTTTTACACAAGTTACGCGATGAAGCGAAATTTACCACGCTCGACGCACTGACCCGACAGATAGAACTCGATGTAAAACAGGCCCGGGACTGGTTTGCACAGCAACCACAACGGCAACAGGACAAAAACTTTATCAGTAAAGAAAGACAATAACGTGGCAGAGTATAAAGACACACTAAATCTTCCGAAGACGGCATTTCCTATGAAAGCCAACCTGACGCAGCGCGAACCGCAACAGGTCCAGCAGTGGGAAGACATGAAACTGTACGAAACACTGCGTTCGGCCAACAAGGAAAAGCCGCGCTTTGTTTTACACGATGGCCCGCCCTATGCGAATGGTGATATTCACATCGGCCATGCTGTGAACAAGATACTCAAGGATATCATCGTCAAGGCACGTACCCTGGACGGTTTTGATGCACCTTATGTACCCGGCTGGGACTGTCACGGCTTGCCGATCGAATTACAGGTGGAAAAGAAAGTCGGCAAGGCGGGTAAAAAGGTGTCCCATTCGGAATTCAGAATGGCCTGCCGTCAATATGCCGCCAAACAGGTCGAAGGACAAAGCACGGACTTTCGGCGCCTGGGTGTGATCGGTGACTGGGATCATCCATACCTGACAATGGATTATAAATTTGAAGCCGATATCGTGCGCGCACTCGGCAGGATTATCGACAACGGTCATTTACACAAAGGTTCAAAACCGGTGCACTGGTGTGCGGATTGCGGGTCGGCCCTGGCGGAAGCGGAAGTGGAGTATGAAGACAAGACCTCACCGGCCATTGATGTCCGGTTTGCAATTCTGGATAACGAGGCGTTGAAAACCCGTCTGGCACACATCGATCATAAACATTTGTGTGATGATATTTCCGTGGTGATCTGGACCACGACACCCTGGACCTTACCGGCCAACCAGGCGGTGTCAATCAATCCGAAACTGGAATACAGCATTATTCGCAGTGAAACCAGCGGTGAACATGGCGCGGAGTGCCTGATCCTGGCCAGCGACCTGGTCGAGCAATGCATGCAACGCTATGACATCAGCGACTTTCGCGTGGTCGGGACCTGCGCGGGTGATGCACTGGAAAACCTGAAACTGCAACATCCGTTTTACCCACGCGAAGTGCCGATCATTCTTGGTGAACATGTCACACTCGATGCCGGTACCGGTTGTGTGCATACGGCGCCGGGTCATGGTGTCGACGACTACAATGTCGGGCAACGCTATAAACTGAAAGTGGACAACCCGGTTGGCCCCAATGGGGTTTTCGTTGAAGGGACACCATTATTTGCCGGCATGCATGTCTTCAAGGCCAACGACGAAGTGCTGGACACCCTGCGCGACAAACACCGGTTATTAAAAGCGGAAAAATTCCAGCACAGTTATCCGCATTGCTGGCGTCACAAAACGCCGATTATCTTTCGTGCCACACCGCAGTGGTTTATCAGCATGGATCAAAACAAGTTACGTGCTGAATCCATGCAACAGATCAAGCAGACTAAATGGATGCCGGACTGGGGCCAGAACCGAATCGAGGCCATGATGGAAGGCCGACCGGACTGGTGTATTTCACGCCAGCGAACCTGGGGTGTGCCGATCGCGTTGTTTGTGCATAAACAGACTGAAGAGATCCATCCGCGCACGGTGGAACTGATCGAACAGGTCGCGCAGCGTATCGAGCGCGGTGGTGTGGATGCCTGGTATGAACTGGACGCAAAAGAACTGCTCGGTGATGAAGCGGATGACTATTACCAGGTGCAGGACATTCTCGATGTGTGGTTTGATTCGGGTGTTACACACTTCGTGGTTCTGAATCAGCGTGAAGGTTATACCGAGTACCCGGTCGCGGATCTGTATCTGGAAGGATCGGATCAACATCGTGGCTGGTTTAACTCCTCCATGGTGACGTCTGTCGCCATGCAGGGCGTCGCGCCTTATAAATCCGTGTTGACGCACGGTTTTACCGTGGACGCCAAGGGCGAGAAGATGTCCAAGTCCCGTGGCAATGTGGTCGCACCCCAGAAGGTCATGAACCAGTACGGCGCGGATATTCTGCGGCTGTGGGTGGCGGCGACGGACTATCGTGGCGAGATGAAAGTCTCGGATGAGATCCTCAAGCGCATGGCGGATGCCTATCGCCGTATTCGTAATACGTCCCGATATCTGCTGGCCAACCTGGATGATTTCGATCCGGATATTCACCGGGTTGCGGTCGACAAAATGATCAGCTTGGATCGCTGGGCGGTGGCGCGCGCCGAACAGTTACAGAATGAACTGAAAGCGGCCTATGACAAGTATGAATTCCATCGTATTTATCAGAAGGTACATAACTTCTGCGCCATCGATATGGGCAGTTTCTACCTGGATGTGATCAAGGATCGTATTTATACCTGCCAGACTGATAGCCTGGCGCGTCGCTCGGCGCAGACGGCGGTATTTCATATCGTCGAAGCGATGGTGCGCTGGTTTGCGCCGATTCTGAGTTTTACCGCCGAAGAAATCTGGAAGTTTATTCCCGGTGATCGAAATGCCTCGGTTTTTCTGAATGAGTGGTACACGTTTCCGGATATCAAGTCTGATCCCTATGGCATGGACCTTGACTACTGGCAACAGGTGGTGGAAGTGCGTGATGCAGTCAACAAGGAGCTGGAACGCCTGCGAGTGGCTGGCGAAATCGGAGCCAACCTGCAGGCGGATGTGCTGCTGTATTGCGGACGCGAAATACTGGATAAGTTAAAAAAACTCGAAGACGAGTTGCGTTTTGTGTTTATCACCTCCACTGCAACGCTGACCCTGGTTGACGAAATTCCGGAACAGGCAGCGCATTTTATTTTGTTAAGCAATGATGAAATCTGGGTATCTGTGCAGGCCTCCGAACATTCGAAATGCGTACGTTGCTGGCATTATCGTGAAGATGTGGGGCGGCATGAAAAGCACCCTGAATTATGCGGGCGCTGTATCAAGAATGTCGACGGTGAAGGTGAGAAACGTCAGTATGCGTGAGATGTGGCAAAAGTTGGGCATGTTGCAATGGCTATGGGTCAGTGTGGTTGTCTTGTTGCTTGACCAGTTAACCAAGCAGATCGCCCTGAATAATCTTGAGTGGTACCGCATGACACCGGTTATGTCCAACCTGAACTGGTACCTGACTGAAAATCCTGGTGCAGCATTCAGTTTCCTCAGTGACGCCGGCGGCTGGCAACGCTGGTTTTTCACGGCTATCGCGCTGATTGTCAGTGGCATTTTGATCGCCTGGTTACGATCGCTCAAACCGCAGGAGCGCTGGAATGCCATCAGCCTGACCATGATACTCGGTGGCGCCGTGGGAAATGTTGTCGATCGTATTCTGTATGGCCATGTGATCGATTTTATTCAGTATTATTATCAGTCAGTCGACAGTTGCCTGTGGGGCTTTAGTCATCATACCCTGGCCGGGCAAGGGACCTGTATCTGGCCGGCATTTAACATTGCCGATAGCGCCATCAGTGTCGGCGCGGTAATGTTAATCATTGAACTGGTTCGTGACATGCTGCGCCATCGCAAATCCGCCGCACAGGCACAAACAGGTAACGAGTAATGGGCGATATCGAACAGTTAACCATCGGTCCCGGTAGCCGGGTCACCATGTATTTCACTCTTAGCATGAAAAACGGCATTGTCGCGGATAGCACCAATCCGAATGAACCGATGACCTTTACCATGGGCGACGGCAGTCTGATCCATGGCCTGGAAATGGCCATCATGGGACTCAAGCCGGGTGAGAAACAATCGGTCGAACTCGATCCCCTCAATGCGTTTGGTTTTTCTGACCCGGACAATATTCATAATTTGCCGCGCTCTGAATTCAGTGCTGATCTGCCGGTTGATCCCGGTACGGTGATCAGTTTCTCCACACCATCCGGTGACGAGGTACCCGGTACGATTCGGGAAGTCACCGATGACAACGTCAAGGTAGACTTCAATCACCCACTGGCAGGCCAGGACGTGATCTTTGAAGTCGAAATTGTCGATGTGCAGCCTGCACAGAAGGAGGTGGAACAATGAAAGAAGTGATTCTTGCCAGTCCACGCGGTTTTTGTGCCGGGGTGGATCGAGCGATTGAAATCGTTGAGCGTGCCCTGCAGTTGTTTGGTTCACCCATTTATGTTCGGCATGAAGTGGTGCATAACAAATTCGTGGTGGATGGTTTGCGCGATAAGGGCGCGATCTTCGTCGAGGAATTATCGGAAGTACCGGATGATGCCACCGTGATATTCAGCGCGCATGGTGTCTCGCGGGCGGTTCAGGACGAGGCCAAACAACGTGGATTGAAAGTGTTTGATGCAACCTGTCCGCTGGTTACCAAGGTACATATGGAAGTGCTGCGCTACAGTCGCGACGGACGTGAATGTGTATTAATCGGTCATCAGGGCCATCCGGAAGTGGTAGGGACCATGGGTCAGTTCGATGACAGCCATGGTGGTTGCATGTACCTGGTTGAAAATGTCGATGACGTCAAACAGCTCAAGGTCAGCAACCCGGACAGGCTCAGCTTCGTGACCCAGACCACGTTGTCGATGGATGATACCGCGGCGGTCATTGATGCACTGCGTAAACGCTTTCCGGATATACAGGGGCCGAAGAAAGACGACATCTGTTACGCAACACAGAATCGCCAGGACGCGGTCAAGCAAATCGCTGCACAATGTGATGTGGTGCTGGTGGTGGGTTCAACAAACAGCTCGAACTCAAATCGTTTACGCGAAGTCTCGGAACGAATCGGCACACCGGCCTATCTCATCGACAATGCCGATCAGATCAAACCGGAATGGCTGACGGATAAACAACGCATCGGTCTGACCGCCGGCGCCTCGGCGCCGGAAGTACTGGTTCAGGATGTGATTAAAAAACTGGCCGAGTGGGGCATTAACGAATCAGACCAGTCCATGACGACAAGGGAAAATGTGGTGTTTTCCCTGCCGAAGGCGTTGCAGCAAGGTTAGTCGCCCCAGCAGCGTTTTAAACTGGGAGCCGTTCCGGTATAACCTTTGCGGCCCAGATGGTCCAAAGTCAGTGCCGTGCATTCGTCATCGACAGCGGGTGTTCTGGTGGCAGTTAGTGTGAATTCGTCGCCACCACCAGTAATGGCAACCGACATGCTGTACTGACCATCGGGTGAAAAAGCATTCGTAAGTACACAGCCAGTGTATGTGGCATTGTCAGTTTTACATTGAGTCATTTCCTGGTTAGCCAGCATCAGACCACGAACACCATCAGCCCGACGTTGTTTGGTTGTTTGACCTATATATAAAGGCCAGGCTATCGACGCAATAATACCAATGATGGCAACGACAACAACTACTTCAATCAGCGTAAAGCCGAAAACATTTCGTTTCATGTAAAATTCCTTGACTATTTTACAATGTAAATCGTCCTGACAATGCTGTCATAGGCACCATCCTGCCTGACGACATATTCCACTTCCATTTTTATTTGCTTGCCACGCTTTAACGAGTAAATAGTCGTCTTTTTACCATCAGTGTATTTTACTTCTGTTGAAGGCGATATTGAGTACACCATATCGCTGATGACGAATTTGCTTTCCGACAGATTTGTAGACTCTATTTTTCCTTCAATCAGCAAGCTATTTGTGGTAAGTGGTGTTGCCTGATCAAGAGCATATGTATTAGCTGTCAATGTGAATATAAACAATACAGCACCTATATATTTCAAACAGATATTGAGTACAGATTTCATTTTTGCATCTACCTCATCGTTAATCTGGTATAAGTTGTAGCCATGAGCGGCGATCAAGAAGATCAGCATCCCCTCGTTCCTTTTTAGCGACTAATCCACCGGACGTACTGCTGCCAATTTTAACCTCATCAGAGCTACCGCCACTTTTATCTATGGATATAACCACATTTGTTATTTGCGGATTGAGTTTGTCCTGAATACCACTACCGGCAACACGGTCGTTGCTGTCGACCACGCCGTCACCATTGGCATCCCATGGAACCTCTACGTAGTCGTTCCAATCGAATGCACCACTATCATCATAGTCAAAGGGCGTAGTATCAAGTCGTTTACCAGTTTCAGCATTCATCTCCATGATCCAGGACTCGCCCGATGCAGCACAAGGGTCAGTAGAAGACGATGGTATAGTTGTGACAAAAATGATGCGATCAGCACGCCGGTGAGGCTTGAATACTGCCCGCTCACCTATTCGTATGTAAGTACCAGATAAAGCATTGTCAACATCCGGTTCTTCCAGATCCAGACGCCATCCCAGGAACGTACTCGATCCTCCCGTTGGCAGACCTTTGCCAATGTAATAGTTAAAGGTGTCATTTGTTGTAACACGTGCATTGGAGTTGGTGAACTGCAATGTAGTCGAGAACAGAATTTGTTGCTGAAAAGTATGACTGCGACCAATCGTAGTTATACTAGATTCATCGCGATCCCAGACGGTGTAGAAACTTTGCAGAGAATCATCATCAATATCCACAAATTCAAGATACTTGCCTGTGCCAAAGTGGATTAGGCGGCCGGTCTGTGATGGATGGGATGCAGCAACAGGTGCGCTGGTTATAGGTTGGCGATTACCAAGGTCATCTGTGGCGATAAAGAGTGGTGTCGGTGTGCCACTTTTAGTTTTATATACAGTCCAGTTAGCCGGGTTACTATCTCTAACATCAAATTTCCATAAATTGCCAAACAAGTCACCGGCATAAATATAGTCGACTGTAAAATTCCCGTCAGTATCAGAAAGTGCGAGACTGGACAGGCCATTTGGGGTACTAGAACCTTTCGGGTCTTCTGCCATGCCTGTTTCAGTTGAAAGTTTATAGTAAGTAGTAGCTGGCCCATTTTCCGCATCCAGTATAAATAGGATGGCGTCACCAGTCGTACTAACCGGACAGATAGTTGCCGGGTTGGAGTCGCTGCAGTAACCATTAACATCGTCTGATGCAGTATTGTTATAGCCGTTACCGGTAATAACCATCCATTTGCCGTTATTCATTTTGGCAATTTGCGGTTGGCTATATGTGTTCCCGAGGTCGCCATCATGATCGTCATTAAACTCCCACATGATCAGGCTATTGGCATTTCCTTCACCAAATAACGATGGGTCAGTAATGTCCAGTGCATAAATACCCTGGCCACCGGCATTTAGTCCGCCAACCAGCATGGTATGCCATGCTCCACTGTAAAATACATCGCGTTCCAGCGGTGAACCATCAACGAAGAATTTGTGCTGGAATCCACTGGACGAAGTTAGTCCAGCCAGGTTGTTGTAAACCTTACTCGGTACAAATGCTAATACTTCATTAAAGAATGTAGATGGCAGTGCTGGCGGTGGGGTGGATGCATCATTATCAGGATCCGGGTCATAAGTAACATCGAAACCATGTAACATACCATCGTTGGCGCCAACCCAAAGAATAGATTTCCTGGAGCTGTGTGTTGAGGCAAACGCAGAATAGGAGGCACTTTCCAGCGTGTTGGGGAATAATCGACTGGGTGGACCAACAAATGCAGGTTCTGAGTTTACAATATCGCCAAGCTTATGCTGTCTATTGCGGAAACTACCGCCGTTTTTAACTTCATTACTGTCATCGCCACGAATATAATCTAGTTGATTACTGGTAATTGCAGCCTGTTGTGCTGTAGACAAGTTACTGTGACGGAACGCAACACCGAGATTCGTCGAAGGATTGTAAGTAATGATATTACGTCCGGTGTTGTAATCCTGTGAATCTAACTTGGTTTGTGCGCTAGCCAGGATGGTAGACAGGTCGGTGATATCAAATGCGCGTAGATCGCCGGACCAATCGGACGTATCAAAAATAGGCTGAAATATCAGTGTACCTGATTGATAGCGGGAGCCGGCAGCGGCAACAGCTGCTGCAGAACCAGTGCGGTCGGCGATAGAAGATAAGACATCATTGAATGATGTAATCAGTGTAGCTGGATCAGTAGCACTGAAAAACTGGCCACGACCGTTAATCGCTGCATGCCAGAGATCGTCAATTGTGGTATTCGTTCCGGCGGCAATAGCTGGCCAGCTTTGTGTACCATCGATCAGGTTCTGATAAGTTGTACTGTTAAATGCTAATGTGCCACTAACGCCCAGTCCAACTGTAAAAGTGGTCATATGTTGCCAGTCGGCTGGATCATTAACAGGGTTCCAGAAATTATCAGAATTATCGATATCGAGATCACCGTCATAATCTCTTTTTTCCTTAGTGTAGGTTGGAACGTTATTGGCTAGTCCACCTCCACCTGGACGCAAATCATTCAACCAGTAATACAGTGTAATATCAGCCAATGTATCGGATGTTGCGCCACGGTATGGATTGGGTTGATTATAGGTGGTGACAGGAACACTGGAAGTAGACGTTGTTGTAGGAAATGTCTGGTTGTTGTTATCAAAATTGTTGATACTATTCGGGTCACCGAAGCCGCCATTCCAGTAACCATCCGTAAACGCAATATGGAAATTTTGGCGACATGAATGTTCTGTGCTGACCACGCCAGGGTAGGCGGCATAAGGACTGTTTGTGCCAGATCGCTGGAATTCACGGCCGGCATTGTCAAATGCATTTCGTAATGGTGTGCCACCTCCTGCTGTGACTGAATTCTGCAACCAGTTATAAAAATCAGTTCGACGTGTGTTTGCTGGTAGAGCAGGTGGACCCGATACCGCCGGCGAGTCTGCAAAAGGACGAAACAACGGAATGGTTGTATCCCTGTTAATACCTTGGTAAGACAGTCTGACATTGGACGGGATGGTAGCAAATGCCCGGCTGACAGCCGTTTTTGTCAATAATAAGCGTGAACGATAATAGGTATACCAGTTAGCAAAGTTCTGTGACTCTTCCGCGTAAGTACAGGAAGTAGGAGTGGCGCAGTCTGTCCGATTTGGTCCACCAAATGTAAATGGCGCATTTCCAGCCGTTATTACAACCGCGTCATAGCAGTCTTCATCTCCTGTTGTACCGTCACAACCAGCATTTGTATTATCGAATACGTAATACCAAGCTGGTCCGGCACCACCTGTGGGATTGTTAGCCATATCAATCCCTGTACAGGCATCACCGGTATAACGTGCGCGATAGTTAGTGCTGAGGTTTACAGTACATCCGGCACCAGTGAAACCATCAGATGCGGCACTTGTAAAAGTAGAGTTACCCAGGCTGACACCATTCCGATCAACCGGTGGAACGTATCGAACGGTAGGGTTGTAATAGATGGTATTGAAGGCGCTGGAGGACATTCGACGTTGTCCTGTTGCACAGCAAATGCCGTCAGGCATGAAATTCCAGCCCATGGAACCGGAGTCATCTATTGTGAACAGAATATTAGGATCAACACCTGAAGCGGTATCAAGTGGATAATCGTACAAATTCAGTGGGGCTGCATGAATGTTTGGTATTAACCACACGGCCAGGCATACAGTAAATATACTGGTTAAACTTAATTTTCTGAATTTGAGCATCATCGCTTTTTTCATGTTCATAATCTTAACTCCAGCCTGTCAAGGCAGACATTAGTATGATTGACAGACACTAAATTATTAATAACGAACTCCGTAGGTTTCCTGTATAAGTGTAACCGTACTGGCTGCTTTTCCTTCACCACGAGATGTAATCCGGTAGGTATAGATTCCCTGTCCCGTAGCGCGAACATTAGGGTCTTCCGAATCTGGTCTGAAGTTTTCTTCCTCAATAATGAACATCGGGTCTGCATTAACTTCTGTCAAATCTACGGTACCCTGAGTTCCATATTCAGTAGCAATAGTTGAATTCCATACTGCCGTATCAAATGCACTGTTTGCCCAATCATACAATGTCGTAGTCGTACCAAAATTGTTTCGTAAGTAAATTTTATTATTAGCGCCAGAACTCGTGGCCAATGGTGGAGAGAGAATATTTGTAATGGTTGCTTCTGCGGCAGTGATTCCGATCTCAGTTGCCTGAAATGACAAGTCCTGTTCACGCATATTTCCCACAATAGTCTCCTGGATGCTGGATGTTTTTAGTGCGCTGATACCAATAACGGTTAAAACAAGGAGTATTAACAGCGCTGTAATTAGTGCTGCCCCCCGATGTTTTGTATCAATAGACTGGTTGGTTTTCATAGCTTCACCTTAATTATCTACTTGTCTTCCAACAACCATTTTATTACGTAGAGTAACAGTGGTCGTGAATGTTTTTCGCATGCGCTTGTCGTCAACCGGATTAATAGTGGTTCCGGTTGCGGGTGTGACACCAGCGAGTAAATAAGTCCTTGTGTCGTCAGGTCGGTCGAGTTCACGAGTAGTACGCATAAGTAAACTGATACGAACAGCGATGACATTATTGATGTCTGTAACCGCACTCATCGGAACAAAGCGTGTTGGTAAAAAAACATTATCCGTAGCATTGAGGTCCTCACCATAGAGGATCTGCATGTTTTCAACACCCTCAATTAATTCTTCAGGGGCCGCTGCAGCACCAATACCCTGGTTATAACTGATACGAAACAGTGCGGGTTCACCGCTGGCCCCAACTCCAATAAAATAGGCACGACTTGTGGTGGTCAATACACGAACTGTGCTGGTTTTATATTCGTGGCTCCATTGTATTGTACTGGGAGTAACGTTACAGGGGGTGTATCCGCCGCAACCCGCTGCACGTGTTAAGGCAGAGCCACTTGGCGATGTCCCGTTCATAAAAAGATCGGCTTTTTCACAGTCTGATAGCATAACTATCTGACCCATGTTGATACCGGTCGAAGAGCCAAAGGTAACTGATGCTGAAGTGGGTGTTGTATTTGTACTTGGTATCAGGTTTGGTATCTCCCGGGTTGATTTGACTACTATAACGTCTGTGCCAGGTAAAACTGAACCAACCATTGTAGAATGTAAATCTACTGATGGGGAGTTATGGTCATCCCAGTCAGATGCAGTGGAAGATGGTGTTGTGGTTGATGGATCGGTGACGGTAGAGCCGGGGTTGGTTCCGTCGGCCTCCCAACCGTATATGCCACTGGCAAAATCGAATAAGCCCGTATCATTAGAGGATGTATTCAGCATGCTCTTAATAACCGGATTACATCCTGCGTATCCGGCTTGACGTAAATCCTGGGTGAGAAACTGAAAGGCAAAATTTGCGCCTTCCTGCATGCGAGCAAATTCTTCCTGCACAATGGATGTACGCTTGCTGGTAACAAAAACACTGCCGACCCCTAACAAGACAATCATGCTGATCGCCATGGCCATCATTAACTCAATGAGCGTTATTCCGTGTATATGTCTGTTCTTCATGGCATCATTTCCAGTCTGAAGCACTTAAGATCAACTGATGAATTTCCACTACATGCTTCACCGGTCACTCCAGTACGTGCTTCGTCCCACATGACAGTAATTATGAATGGTGAGGTGGCGTTGGCTCGCGAAATTGAGCCTTTGCCTCCCGGCAATGTGTTTGATATGTTATTTTTCCATTCAAAAATATCCCAGGTTGAAACGAGGGATTGTGACGTGCAGCCGGTGGATGTGACACAGTTTGTACCAGGTGTCGATGGTGTAAACGATGCTGTGATAGAGTCGTAATCAGTACTTGAACCTCTACCGTTTGCACGAATTCGTTCTGACATATCGTGAGCAAGGATAATGGCTGTGCTGCGTAAATCAGCTGTTTTATTACTACTCATGCCGCTCGCTTGTAAGCCTGCGAGACCTAGTAGCCCAATGGAAAAAATCATCAGGGCTATCATAACTTCGAGTAGAGTGAATCCATTGTTATTTCTTATGGACATGTCACGTTGACTCCATTGACATCATTAACAGTCTTGTCTGCGTCTGTGTCTTTAGCTTTGCTTAATCGACCAATTGTGCTGATATTGACTGCCCTGGCTTTTTGGGTGTTACTCTTTCCATCACAGATAATAAAAGTACCGTCAGAATCACCGTCTCCATCAGTATCACGAACGGCACCATTTGGCTGATATCGAATAACGCCGGCAGAATCAAAGTCAGTAGTACGTATTGTAATTCCAGCTCGCTGTGCTTCATTTATAGCTAGTAGAGTATCAGTGCCACTGCTAAATACCCCATCGTTGTTGATGTCAGCAAAATAGATCCAGCCGAGTTCCCATTGCGTGGTATTACAGGTTGGCGTAGTAGCAGTACTATTGTTGCTAGCACACATTACAACGTTAACTCCTCGCTTCATTGCTTCGCTGCGGGCAACTGATAAATCACCGAGAAGACGGTTATATTGAGATACCATCCGGTTACCTTCTGACATCGAGGTCAGGCTGGGTACACCAATACCGACCAGCAATGCGAAAACGGCCAGTGTCACCATCAGCTCAATCAGTGTTAATCCACGTTGTTTTTTCATACTGCTATTTATAGTGAACAAACGCCCGCGAAGCACGGCTGATGCGATGAGATGTCGATTTGATTGGATAAATGGTGCTTTGAACAAAGTGTAACTATTTGATTTGGCAGGAGTGTGATTACGATCACATCCATAGGATAATAAGGCTCTGGTTGTAATTTGAGTAGGTGTAATGAAGGTTATTGTAATTGGGGCGGGCCTGATCGGTCTGTTGACAGCGAGAGAGCTGGCCAGGGCCGGATGTGAAGTCCTGGTGCTGGATCAAAGTACACCGGGGCGGGAATCTTCCTGGGCAGGTGGTGGAATTTTGTCCCCATTGTATCCCTGGCGCTATGCGGATGCGGTTAATGTTCTGGCGGCGTGGGGGCAGCAGCACTATGCTCAGCTGGCCGAGGAGTTACAGGAAGAAGGGGGTATCGATCCACAATGGACAAAAAGTGGCCTGATCGTGCTGGATGGGAATGGCCACGAGGCGGCCCCTTTCGCTGAAAAATTCGCCATGCGTATGGCGGTGATAGACTCCCGAACCGTTCACCAGCTTGAGTCGGAAATAGATGTCCCGACTCAACATGCCCTCTATTTTCCTGATATTGCACAGGTGCGGAATCCGCGCCTGGTCAAATCACTGATGACCAGTTGCCTCAATCTGGGCATCGATATTCGTTCCAATGCCCGCGTACTGGAGCTGGTGCGTGAGGGGAGCCGCGTCACCGGTATCATCAGTAACCAGGGCGGGCAGGATGCGGATTGCGTGGTGGTGGCAGGCGGTGCCTGGAGCGGGCACTTACTTCAGGAATCGGCGTTGGAATTACCGGTTTTTCCGGTCAAAGGGCAGATGATCCTGTTTCGCGCCAGCCCCGGGTTGATGACGCATATTGTGCTATATCAGGGCCATTACCTGATTCCACGCCGGGATGGCCGCATCCTGGCCGGCAGCACGCTGGAGCAGACCGGCTTCGACAACACGACGACCACAGAGGGATACCAGCAACTACATGAATTTGCGACAGATTTGTGCCCGGGGTTACTGGATTGCCCGGTCGAAGGCCACTGGGCCGGGTTGCGGCCGGGTCAACAGGGTGACATACCTTATATATGTGCGGTACCCGATTATGACGGCCTGTACCTGAATACCGGGCATTATCGTAATGGGGTGGTACTGGGGCCGGCCTCGGCCCGGCTGGCTGCGGACCTGATTCTGGCGCGGGAGCCATGTTGCGATCCTGAGCCATATTCACTAAATCGGGAAGAAGACTGAGTAATTTTCTGGACAATTTCTAGACTTTGTCTAAAAATGTCGTCTATACTCACCGTTAATGAGTAAGGAAATGGAAGCATTGCGCAATAAAGTCGTTGACCGTCTCAAAGCGGCGGGGGTCACCCCTACCCAGCAACGGGTGGAGATTGCCCAGATCCTGTTTCGCGAGCATCAGCATTTATCCGCGGAACAGGTGCTCAGTGAAGTCAACCAGAATGGTACGGTGGCGTCCAAGGCGACCATCTACAACACATTGGGATTGTTTGCCGAAAAAGGACTGGTGCGGGAAGTGATCGTCGATCCCACCAAGGTCTTCTATGACTCCAATGTTTCCGATCATCACCACTTCTATAATGTCGATACAGGCAATCTCACCGACATCGATCCGAATGCCGTTCAGGTGGCAAACCTGCCGCCGTTACCGGAAGGCACGGTTGCTGATGGTGTCGATGTGATCATTCGCCTGCGTCAATCCGATATCTGAGTTTCAGCCTCTCGCTGATTCTGTATAATCAGCCCTCCCACAAGCCGGAATAGCTCAGCTGGTAGAGCGACGCATTCGTAATGCGTGGGTCGGAGGTTCGAGTCCTCTTTCCGGCACCAGTTTATATCTGATTTCGGTAATACACCCAGGCGTCAGTGTATGGCGGCCTGGGTTGTTTTTATTCATCTCGCAAGCTTGTGTACGTTATGATCTTTACTCACCAGCTCAAGCTGGGCATAGTGGCAGGTCTGCGCGATGCAGGCTGAACTCAGTAGAGGGAAATTACGTGGGTGCTGAGATACACGTCAACGATATTAAAATCAAGGTCAGCAAAACCAAATCTTTGGGTCAGTTTGCCGGCCTGCCGACGGCGTTCAAAAGTCCCGATAAAAATCTCGACAGACAGACCATCCACAACAAGCTGGAAGGCTTAAAGCGTTTTGAGCCGCGCCTGCTTTCAGAAGCGGGTAACATTCTGACCCAGCTGAATCGTTTTAGCCTCAAACCGGATAAACGCCTGGAGCTGGTGAAAACGATTGTCAGCCAGGTCTACGCGATCATGGCCAAGCGATATCACAAATACCAGTCGCAGGTGATGTCCCTGCCGGAAAGCAAGGAACAACGAGAAGTCCTGCTGGCCTGTATTACGATCACCGAACAGGCGGCGATTGCCTACAAGCAGTTCTTCAAGGAGATCTATACACCGAAATCGATGACCTACCGGCGTAACCGTCAGGCCTGTATCGAAATCAGTGTACGCATTCTGGAACTGCTGCGGGTTGAACAACGCTTTCGCGCCTTACGGCACCAGAAACTGCCACCGGCTACCTGGCAGGATGTTAACCGGGTGTTTTTTTCCATGCTGGTGCATAAGGATGTGGATGAACCGGTTAAATTACTCGGCAATATCGGCACCTGGGTCAAGGCATCCAAAACCGGCATGCCAACATTACCTTCAACCACGGCACGATCCATTTATGTGTCAATCATGCTGTTCGGATTGATTGATGCGCCGAGCTGGTCGACGCGCCTGTTTCATATACCGGATGCCTATTTACAGCACATTCCCAACGCCATGGTCCTGCATTCGGACAACAACAAGGATTTACAGCCCGGCTGGCTGATCACTCACATTGATAACAAAGCGCCGCCGGTTTTTCAGCGTGAAGCGCACATGGCGGAACCGCGTATGCTCATGGAATATGCCAATCTGTATAATCGCCTGGTGGTGGATTACGAAGAACTGGCCAAGATGAATTTTCTGGGTCAGATCGATCCGAAAAAACTCAGTCGTCCCTTGCTGGACCTGGAACAGATCGAACGTCTGCCGTTTCTCGAATCGATGCTGTTTGGGTTACGTCCTCGCGAACGTAAACAGAAACGGCATGCCGCATTTGGTCAGAACACCCTTAAACTGTATTTTGGCTATCGCGAAACGTACAACCTGCTTATGGATCTGGCGGACGAGAAATTCAAACGAATTACCAAGACCCGCGCTTTCAGTGATGCGCTGGCCACGTCTTCATCGGCGCTGGTGGATGAACTGGCCGATTACAAAAATACCAACTGGGAGATCGTGAATTTCAGTACTGGCGGCATTCTGGTGTTAACGCGAGAAACTAGTTTTACCAATCCAATCCAGATCGGGCAGATCGTGGCGTTTAATCCCAACAAGGATGTGAAACGGCCATTACTCGGTTATGTTTCGCGCATTAGTCGTCCGAACGATCAGCAGATCGAAGTGGCGATAGTGCGTTTTTCCAATCACGCCGAGGCAGCCATCATTCAGGATGAACAGCAGCAGGGTAGCAATAAAGGCGAAGCCGTGATTATATTCAAAAGCATGGAAGGGCGCTGGTGCCTGATTGCTACGCACGATTACAATTTTATTTCCGGAACACCATTCAGGTTGTTACGCGAAAACAATCAATCCGTACCGGCAAGACTGGGCAACGTCATGTTGACCAAACAGGAATTTATTGTGTTTGATCTGTCGGCTCCCGGCATGTAAGGCAAATTATTCGATAACCTCGATGCGCATGGACAGGTCCAGGGCACGCACATGCTTTGTGATGGCGCCACAGGAAATATAATCAACTCCCGTTTGTGCCACTCGCCGAATGTTTTCCAGAGTAATATTCCCCGATGCTTCCAGTCTGGCGCGACCGGCGTTGAGCTTAACGGCGTCAGTCAATTGTTCGATAGAAAAATTATCCAGCAGAATACGTCTGGCACCGTGCTCCAGTGCTTCCTGAAGTTGTGCCAGTGATTCCACTTCGATTTCAGTTTCAATATCACCATGTTGCCGGGCGGCGCCAAGTGCGGTTTTGATGGATCCCTGGCTGGCGATATGATTTTCCTTAATCAGGATCATGTCGTACAAACCGGTACGATGGTTCTGTCCGCCACCGCATCGCACGGCGTATTTCTGTGCCAGCCGCAAACCGGGAATGGTTTTGCGGGTGTCGAGTAATTGCGTGTTGGTTTCACCCATCGCCTGGCGGTATTGCCGCGTGAGTGTGGCTGTGCCGGACAGGGTTTGCAGAAAGTTCAGTGCGGCACGTTCCCCGGTCAATAATGAGCGGCTGCTGCCCGTGAGTGTACAGATCGTTTGATTCGCCGTAACACTGTCACCATCGCGGCATTGCCACTGGATTTGCACGTTGTCATCAAGCTGGTGAAAGACTTCATCGAACCAGGGTGTGCCACACAGGACACCATCTTCACGCGCAATCACCGTGGCCTTTGCCTGTTGGTCGGCTGGCAACAACTGCGCCGTGACATCACCACTGCCGACATCTTCATGTAAGGCCTGCTGAACCTGGGCAACAATTATACTGTGATCAACCGACATATCGAGCTAACGTTGCGAGGCAAAATAGTCGCGCGACATTTTAAAGACGATTGGGCTGAGTAACAGCAGGGCGATGAGATTGGGGAAGGCCATCAGGCCGTTTAATATACCGGCGAGTGCCCAGGCCACTTTCAGGTTGGCGATAGCACCCACGAAGACAATACCGACCCATAGAATCCGATAAACCGGAATCACCTTAACGCCCAGCAGGTATTCGGCACAGCGTTCACCGTAAAAACTCCAGCCCAGAATCGTGGTGTAAGCAAAAAACACCAGCCCGAACATGACAATGTATTCACCGATGCCTGGCAGTCCCTGACTGAAAGCAAAAGCGGTGATATCGGCATCTGATATACGTACACCGGTCTCTGCATCAATCTGTGTCCAGCCGTTCATCAGAATAATCACCAGTGCGGTCATGGTGCAGATAATAATGGTATCGAGAAAAGTACCCAGCATACCAATGGTACCCTGACGTATCGGGTTGTTGGTTTTTGCGGCGGCATGTGCGATGGGTGCGGTGCCCATGCCGGCTTCATTGGAAAAAACACCTCTTTCCACGCCTTTTTGCATGGCCAGTATCATTGCCGATCCGATGAAGCCACCTGCGGCAGCACTGCCGGTAAAGGCGTCGCTGACAATCATGGATAACGCGGCTGGCACGTCCGTCATATTCATCACGATAATGATCAGTGCACCAAATATATAAAGGATGGCCATAAACGGAACAATCTTACCGGCAATGGCGCCGATGCGTTTAATACCCCCAATTAACACAACAGCAGTGAATATACTGAGAATCAGTCCGCTCACCCAATGTGGTATTTCCAGCCCGCCATGCAGGACGTTGGCCACCGAGTTGGACTGCACACCGTTGCCGATGCCAAAGGCGGCAATGGCGCCAAATAACGCAAACAGAAAACCCAGCCACTTCCAGTTATCGCCGAGACCGTTTTTAATGTAATACATGGGCCCACCCTGTTGCCGGCCGCGTTCATCGACTTCGCGATATTTCACCGCAAGTACGGCTTCACTGTATTTTGTCGCCATGCCGACCAGGGCAGTGATCCACATCCAGAACACGGCACCGGGTCCACCAATTGCAATCGCACCGGCAACACCGACGATATTACCGGTGCCCACCGTGGCGGACATCGCCGTCATCAGTGCATTGAACGGGGAAATGTCACCAGCGCCCTCAGCACTTTTACGGCCGGCCCACAGCATTCGAAAACCATGACCGAGTTTACGCAGTGGCAGAAATCCCAGACCGATAGTGAGATACAAACCGGTACCAAGTAAAAGCGGCAATAGAAAATACGGATGCCAGACGAATGAATTTATTATTTTCAGTGTTTCAAGGATTGATTCCATGCCGGCCTCCCATGTGAGCGGGTTATCGTTATCGTGGATGTTTCAGCCTGCCGGTAATAGTATCATTGTCCGTTCTGATGGATCACCCGATGGGGCAGGAATGACATTGCAGATTGATACGGCAACGGCGCTGCTGATGGACACCCGTTATGTACCGTCGCCCAATGTGGATGATCGTCCCGACGACGAGATGTCCCTGATCGTGATTCACGGCATCAGCCTGCCACCGGGTGAATTTGGTGGTCACTATATTGAACAGTTGTTCACCAATCGCCTCAATCCGAATGAGCACCCGGCATTTGTGCCGATCGCCGATCTGCGCGTTTCGGCACATGTGCTGATCAGGCGCGATGGTGAACTGGTCCAGTTTGTTCCCTTTACGCACCGAGCGTGGCATGCAGGTGAGTCGAGTTACCAGGGACGGCCACGTTGTAATGATTTCTCAATCGGAATTGAGCTGGAAGGCACGGACGAAATTCCCTACGAGGACAATCAGTATCAGGTGTTGGCGACATTAATTGCCTGTTTATTGCGCACCTATAGCCAGTTGAGCGATAAACACATTACTGGTCATAGTGATATTGCGCCCGGCCGCAAAACTGATCCGGGCCCTGCCTTTGAATGGGATAAATTGTCGCATTTACTTGCCGCAGGATTAGGATAAAATGGCGACAATGAGCTTCTTCATCGCCATCCTGCTGAGCATCGCCATTGAACTGGGTTACAAGCCCATCGAGAACTGGCGCCGTTTTGACTGGTTTGATCAACTGACAGACTGGATCTCGCACCAGTTTGCGGCCAGGAAAATTCAGCAAGGGCCACTCACTATCGTCGCCATCCTGCTTCCGGTCGGGCTGGCTGTGTGGCTGGTTTCAGTGTTACTGGGTGCTCTTGCCGGAATACTTGCCTTTATTTTTGCGGTTTTTGTGCTGAGTATGTCACTGGGACCGCGTGATCCGATTCGTCTTGCGCAGGAGTATGCGCATGCCCTGCAGCAGGACGATAAGGAAACGGCCAATCACCTGGCCGCCGATTTTTTAGGTGAGGACGTGCAGGACGATACCGCAACCAACCTGCATGCCATCAAGCGACTCGTGTTTGTACGCCTGTGTACGCATATTCTGGGGGTATTTTTCTGGTTTATTTTCCTCGGCCCGGTCGGTGCCGCGCTGTTTCGTGCCAGTTGCCTGCTGAAAGAACGTTTTAACCGCGAAGAGACAGGTCTGGCGCAGTCCGCGAACGATCTTTATGACATCCTGATGTGGGTGCCTGCACGACTGGCAATATTCAGTTTTGCCATCGTCGGTAATTTTGCGGATGTCGTACATGCCGTGCGGCATTTTGCCGACTTCTGGCAACGCGACAGTGATAGCCTGTTGGCGGATTCCGGTACTGGTGCATTACATCAACCTGATGATGCACCGGACTCAATTAACATCGACGCCTTTGTTGATGCTGTGCTGCTGGCCAAGCGTACGGTACTGGCCTGGATAACCTTCTTTGCCCTGGTTGTGATCGTCAGCTGGATGGCTTAAAACCCGTTTGTTGTCATGCTGGAACTGGTTTTAGGTGGTGCACGTTCCGGTAAGAGTCAGTATGCACAAAGCCGGGCCGTCGACAGCAAAAAGGCCGTCGTTTTTATAGCCACTGCCACGGCGGAAGATTCTGAAATGCAGCAACGCATTCAACTACACCAGCAGACACGCCCGGCTGACTGGCAAACCATCGAAGAACCCATCAAACTGGCGAATACACTTCACGCACAGCAAGAGAATAATACGTTTATCATTGTTGATTGCCTGACCCTGTGGCTGAGTAACCTGCTGGCCCGGTCAGAAGAAATTTGTGCAAAAGAAACACAGGCGTTACTGACGCTATTACCGTCGATGGAGAATGACGTTGTGTTTGTGAGTAACGAAGTTGGCATGGGTATCGTGCCGATGGGTGAATTAAGCCGGCGTTTTGTTGATGAAGCCGGTCGCTTGCATCAACACCTGGCGCAAAGCTGTCAGCAAGTCACACAAATGATTGCAGGAATACCGCATGTTATCAAACAACCCGCTTAAAGACGTCATGCCCTGGTACCAGGATAACGTTATGGCGTTAAATGAACAGGCTCGCCAGCAGGCACTGGATCGTCAGCAGCAACTGACCAAACCGCCCGGTGCGCTGGGGGAACTGGAAGATATTGCCATACAGCTGGCAGCAATGCAGGGCAAGGCTGAACCGCAAATCGATCAGATTCGTATTGCCGTGTTTGCAGCGGATCATGGCATCACTGAAGAAGGCATCAGTGCGTTCCCACAGGCGGTAACTGCGCAGATGGTAGAGAATTTTGTTCACGGTGGCGCCGCTATCAGTGTACTGGCGAAACAGATTGGTGCCGATCTGATCGTCGTGGATATGGGGGTTAATGGTCCGCCATTTTCGTCCGAAAAGATCCTGCAGCGGCGTATCGCAAATGGCACGGCAAATTTTATTAATCAGCCCGCCATGAGTGCTTCGCAGTGTGCAAGCGCCCTGCTGGCCGGAAAAGAAATCATTGACCAGTTACATAATGAAGGAATGCAGTTATTTATTGCCGGTGAAATGGGTATTGGTAATACCACGTCAGCCACGGCGCTGGCGGCCTGTTTAACCGAACAGGATGTGATGCAACTGACCGGCCCTGGCACCGGCTTGAATCAGGATGGTATTTCACACAAAGCAAGGGTCATTCAAACGGCGCTGGATAATGCCGGTGTAAACAGAACTGATGCGCTGGCGTGTCTGGCCTGGTTTGGTGGGTTTGAAATCGCGGCGATGGTTGGCGCTTACCTGCGGTGTGCACAACGGGGTGTACCTGTACTCGTCGATGGTTTTATCAGTTCCGTGGCAGCAGCCTATGCGGTCGCATTAAATACAGCCAGTCGTGACTGGAAGCTGTTTGGTCATACTTCACAGGAGCCGGGACATGCGTTTATTTTGCAGCACCTGCAGGCAAAACCGTTGTTGTCATTAGGCATGCGGCTGGGCGAGGGTAGTGGTGCCGCTGTTGCTGTTAGTATTGTTCAGTCAGCTTTGTTACTGCATCGAAATATGGCGACATTCAGTTCAGCAGGGGTGTCGGGTAAAAACACATGAGCGAGACGACTGTTGATTTAATACGCCATGGCGAACCGGTTGGCGGACGTAAGTATCGCGGCCAGATAGATGATCCTCTGAGTGATAAAGGCTGGCAACAAATGCGAACTGCAGTCAGTGATCACCATCCCTGGGATGTGATTATCACTTCACCCCTGTCACGCTGCCAGGCGTTTGCACAAGAGGTGGCTGAGCGGCATAACATTCCCCTGATGCAGGATGATCGTTTCATGGAAATCGGTTTCGGTGTGTGGGAAGGCAAAACGGCACAGCAAATCATGCAGACACAGCCTGACATATTGACCGCGTTCTGGCATGACCCGGTCAATCATCGTCCGGAAGGTGCGGAGCCATTAAAGGATTTTCATCATCGTATCAGTTCGGCCTGGCAGGCCATGCTTGAAACACATTGTGGCAAGCATGTCCTGGTTGTGTGTCATGCCGGTGTTATTCGCATGTCCATGCAGTACATCCTCGGTATGCCGATCGAACATGTATTTCGCATTCAGGTTGCCAATGCAGGCATAACGCGAATCAGGGTTGATCATGATGAGAACGAATTATTTCCCCGACTGGTATTTCATGGTGGTCAGTTATAAATGTGGCGCGCCTTTGTCATCGCAATTCGTTTTCTGACGATCATTCCCATTCCGCAACGTTGGTGTAATCAGCGTTTCAAGGAAAAACATCAGACCCTGTCGTTGATCTTTTATCCCTTAGTCGGGTTTATGCTTGGCGTTCTATTATTGATTGCCTACTTTCCGACAGCATTATTTTCCGACCTGTTACAGGCTGCTTTGCTTGTGGCGCTTTGGGCGTTACTGACCGGTGGGCTACATCTGGATGGTCTGGCCGACACCGCTGATGGCTGGCTGGGTGGACATGGTGATCGGTTCAAGACGCTTCGCATCATGCGTGATACGCATATCGGCGTTGCAGCGGTGGTCACGTTAGTACTGACAATTATTATAAAAATTCTGTTACTGGCGGAATTGCAGCAACTGAAAATACAGGCACTGGTCCTGGCGCCAGTTATCGCCCGGGCGATGGCCCTGTTACTGTTTACCACGACCGGCTATGTGCGCGAAGAAGGCATCGCCTCCGTATTAACAAAAGGCCTGCCCAAACAACGCATCAACCTGATCGTGATTCTTGTCGGCGTGATCAGTATCGCGGTGTTACACATTTATTCGTTATTGATGCTGTTTGTCGTTCTGGTCGGATTTCTGCTCATGCGTTACCTGATGATTAAACGCATTGGTGGCACAACCGGCGATACGGCCGGTGTCGTCATCGAGTTTACGGAAATCGGTGTGTTACTGGGGCTGGTGTTGGCAGAGGTGATATTGTGATGTTCAGGCGTGTGTTTGTTCCGGTTGTCATACTGGTATCGTTCTCACTGTTCAGCCATAGTGTCGGCGCAGCAATTAAGGTCGTAGATGATCTGGGAAATACTGTAGAACTCAAACAACCCGCCAAACGCATCGTAACCCTGGCGCCTTTTTTGACTGAACTGGTATTTGCCATACAGGCGCAGGATACATTGCTGGCGACGGTTGAATTCAGTAATTACCCTGATGAAGCCAGGCAGGTGCCGAGAATCGGTAATTTTGAAAACGTCAACGTCGAGAAGCTGGTAGCGTTGCAACCGGATCTGGTGCTTGGCTGGGAAAGCGCCAATAATCTGAGTCAGCTCAAGCGACTCGAGAAACTCGGATTACCACTTTATCGCAGTGAACCACGCGAGTTAACCGATATACCATCCACAATTACCCGGCTTGGTATATTGCTGGGCCGGCAACAACAGGCAAACCAGGTGGCTGAAAGTTTTAATCAGCGTTTAGGTACACTGGTCAGCCAGTATCGTGATCGGGCCGAATTGAAAGCGTTTTACCAGGTCTGGCATAAACCGGTTTATACCATTAATGGACAGCACATCATCAGTAAAGTCATGGCGATCTGTGGGCTGCAAAATGTGTTTGCCGAACTGCCTGTGCTGGGTCCGAAAATTACAGTGGAGTCCGTGATCAGCAAAAATCCACAAATGATTATTGCCAGTGGCATGGCCACGGCAGAACCGGAGTGGCTTGAAATGTGGCGGGCCTGGCCGGACATGCGAGCGGTAAAATACAATAACCTGTATTTCATTCACCCGGATTTAATTCAGCGACATTCCCTGCGCATTCTGGATGCGACGCAAATTTTATGTGAGCAGGCCGATCAGGCCAGAGAGAATCTTGGAGTAAAAAAATGAGGCCAGACACACTGATCGGAGAGAACAGGAGGAGGGAACAAATCAGTGTCGGGTTGTCTGGCCTCAAAAGCGACGTTCTTAGTTACTGACGAGATTGACTGCTTCAAATTCCAGTTCAACGCGGCGGTTATCACGTGTACTGGATGCAGTTTCCAGTGGCTTGTCATTCGCCAAGGCTTTCATCTCAATCTGGGATTCCAGTACGCCTTCTTCGAGCAGAATGGCGGTGACAGCTTCAGCACGCTTCTTGCTCAGGTATTCGTTATAGGCTTTCGGACCATGATGGTCGGTGTGGCCGATAACGCGTACCATTATTTCAGGATGGTTGGCGAGATAACGGGCATGCTGGCGAATGGTCTCTTTATCTTCATCACCGAGTTCATATTTATCAAAGCCAAATGAAAAGCGTGTGATTTCAGGCTGAATCGGTTCAGACAGTTCCGTTTGTGGATATAACACATCTTTTGATTCAGCGACGATAGGTGTGATAATCGGGCTGTCCTGTGCAATGACTTTTGTTTCAGTGGCCACTGGTTTTTGACTGACGACCTCCAGCGGTTGTTTCTGTTCAGGTTCGGGTTTAACGGTATTTCCTGCACAGCCAATCAAAAGCGCACTGCAGGTAAAGATGACACCCAGGCCGGTTGTATAGGCCAGATTTGATGATTTAAGTTTCATGATTTCGTCCTCTGTTGTTACAGGGCAAGTTGCCCGTGTCTTGGTTTACAGTGTTATTAAACACCTTTAACCTTGCCGGACTGTGCCCAAACAGGGACGAGGGACGATGAAATATGATGAATTATGAACTGGCGGCAGGTAGTGTCACGATAAACTCCACACCGGACTGATCGTCACGATTTCTGGCTTGCACCTGGCCGTGATGAAAATCTGCAATCAGACGAACAATGTACAGACCAAGTCCAAGATGCGGCTGGTCAGCTTTTTTATCACGAACCGAAACCATCGATTCGAACAGGTTAGCCTGCATATCATGGGGCAGTAATGGTCCATTATTTGAAACAATCAGCCGAATCGTTTTTTCGTTGCATGATAAGTCAATTCGA
Source organism: uncultured Gammaproteobacteria bacterium (assembly GCA_937967995.1). Lineage (GTDB taxonomy): Bacteria > Pseudomonadota > Gammaproteobacteria > UBA6429 > Thiohalophilaceae > CALBTB01. Next base: position 151,443 of record CALBTB010000004.1, on the reverse strand, counting down.
ACCGGCGTTTCCGGCAAGTGAAAATCCACCGCGTTACTGACCAGCTTGTCGAGTAATTGTGCCATCAGATCGGGCCCGCCATACAGTACACAGCTTTGCTTGTCTGAATACCTGAATTCAAAAGTCACATCAGGATGTGCCAGTTTATAACCTTCAATGCAGCCGTGAATAACATCAAACAGGTTAAAGTCACGCGCTACTTCAGCCTGTAGCGTTTGTTCCAGGCGTGTGGCTTCACTCATGCGAACCAGAATGTTGTTGAGCCGATCGATGCCTTCCCGGGCGCGCTGAGTGTACAACGCAATGTCATTTGCATCACTGTTCTCACTCATGTTTTCCAGGGAGGAACGCACTACGGTAATCGGTGTGCGTAATTCATGGGATAACTTGCTGGCCATGGATTCAAGGTAGCGATTGTATTGCGCCAGTCGTTCCAGCATGTCAGCAACGCTGCGTGACAGGTCACCAATCTCGTCACGGTCCAGTGTGGCATGCACTGTCCCGATGACTCGTCCATCCGATGTAATGGCCTGTTCCGTGGAATCCCGCAGGCGGCGAATACGAATCGACAGGCGGGTGGCAAAAAACAGCAGCACGGCACAGGCAATGATGAACGCCAGTGCACTGACATTGAACAGGATCTCCAGGGCACGATTCTGGGCCAGCAAAATGGCATTACTGGTTTGTTCGATGGCAACGGCACCGATGACCAGATCACCGTCAAACACCGGATATGCCGCAGTGAGAATTGTGGCTTCCTTGTCCGGTGTCTGGCGCCAGCGAATATCCGACTGACCATTCAGAGCCTGTTTGAACTCGCGGGAGTCAAGCCGTGACGCATTGAGCAGGTCATCATGAAACTCCGTGGCGGGCTGTTTCAATACGGCCTTGTAAAAAATCGACATCAGTCCGGTCAGAAAACCATAACGCGCAGGTTGTTGATCGGTTGAATAGCCTGACTCTGATGTCAGGGAGCCGGTTCGCGCGATAACGCGATTATGTTTATCAATCACCCAGCTTCGCGTGTGAGGATGTTGCAGGCGTTCCAGCAAGGATTCCGCTTCCTGGGAAGGGAACATCATGGAACCCAGCGTTTGGGCGCTATCAATACCGGCTGTTGCAATGACGGTATCGACAATTCGGTTGTTGACGCTATCGACATCAGCGACGGCAAAGGAAATTTTATTGCCGATCAGGTCAAGCGGTATACGAAATTCGACGTTATAACCGGTGGTCGTTTCCTGCCATTCTCCCTTGATTTTGTATTCAGGCCGTAATGCCTTGCTGGATGAGGGGTCGTATTCAACTTCGTGTGCATTGACCCAGCCGGGTGCCAGGGTGGTGATGATATAGTGGCGCAGTTTTCCTTTTTTATCTTCCAGTGCAATAACAAGATGATCGCTGTGGTCGAGTGACAGGCTGTTGGGCTTTCGATACACAATCCGGTCATCATCCACGCTGAATACAACATACATGTATTTGTGATAGGTACCCAGTTGGTGACGAAACACCAGTGACGTAGTCTCAGAGCCTTTTATCGCGTTATTAATGTCAAAAGATTGCATTCGTTCCTGGTAGGGTGCCCAGTCGTCGAGATAACCATCCAGAACGATTCTGGAATGCAGTGGCCGTACAAAAATATGCTGAACTCGCCGGGTGGGTAACGGTGCAACGGTTTTGGTCTGGAACAGGTCAGGCCGACCCTGCATGACGGCGGCGACCATCTGCGTGCGGGTCAACAGTGATTCTTCCTGTTGTTGACGCAGGTAGGATTCCATTTCCTGAATATACTGTGCGCCAATCCAGGGAATAATCAGCAGGCTGGATGCGACCAGTAGTAATTTCAGTCGTACACTGAAACGAAAGCGTGGTGAAGGCTGTTTTGGCATAGCTAAAACAATAACCGTGTTTTAATTATTTCTCTGTCCAGCGATAGCCCATGCCATAGACGGTATCGATACAGGAAAAATTTTTATCAACAGCGCTGAATTTGTTTCTTATACGCTTTATATGTGACGTTATCGTCGCATCATCGACGACAATGCGTGCATCATTCATTAACTGTTCACGGTTTTTAACATGACCCGGGCGTAATGCCAGGGTATGCACGATCCAGAATTCTGTTAAGGTAAGATCAATCATATGGTCGTTCCAGAAGGCACTGAAACGATTCATATCCAGTTTGAGTGGGCCGCGCTCGATAATGTCCTCCTGTGCAGCCGGCTGACTGGCCAGATCGAGTCGGCGAAAGAAAGCACTGATTCGTGCACACAGGTTGGGAATACTGATGTCCTTGGTCAGATAATCATCGGCGCCCAGTCGTAATCCGGAAATAGTATCTAGGTCACTGTCACGCGCGGTCAGGAAGATAATGGGCAGTGTTGATGATTTGGCACGCAAGCTGCGGCATAAGTCAAAGCCGCCATCGACTTCGTCATTCAGGCCGATATCCAGCAGGGCCAGGTCGGGTAGTTTACGATCAAAGGCGGCCACAGCCTGTTCGCGACTACCAAATTGTTCCACCTGGTAGCCCTGTTTACCCAGTGCATCTGCATAGTTTTGACGAATTGTCGGTTCATCTTCGACGATGGCGATTACTTTGCTCATGTGTCCTCCACCTGTAGCCTTGACTATACATTAGCACAATATCATTCCAGCCTGCGGCCAATAACAACATAATCATAATTTGTCATTTTTCATCAGTCAGTATCCCTGTTTCACCCTGCATGCTGCCATTTGTGAAAGCCAGAATTTACCTATGAACTCCGGCGCGTACAGGGAAAATCAAGGCCATGGATGGCACGCTGGGACAGGAGACAATTTATGAATCAGCAAACAAAATCTGCAATACGAATCTGGAGCAGGGCACCGCGCCCAACTGTCTGGCAACGACTGGCGGATATCGTTCAGCATATCTGCGTGATGTCAGCGTTTTTGATTTTTCTGTCGTATGTTCAGGTTGTGACGGCAGCACCACTGTAGTGAATGAAAAATTGTTGCGCTATTTGCTCTGGGTGTTATGTGCACTGGCTGTATATTTCGGTGTATCCGCATTTTATATTACGGTAAAGGCAATGGTGATTTGATGTATACCTTAACCATAAATGTTCATTCCGAATGCAGGGAACTGCTGGATAATCTTTTGATCACGCTTGAAACAGTCAGTGGAGAAATTTCGGAGATCGAATCCATTGACCTGTTGACGGTAAGCGGGCCGGTCTGTATCAACCGTGATGAGTCACCTTTTGGGGTGACCCAACGCAACCTGTTTCTGGATCACTGGAGTATTCATGACGGATTTAATCCGTGTGATTAGCCTGGATCTCTCGCAAGCGAGGTACGGCCAGGTCGGCCTCGTCAGCATGTTGTAAGGCGCGTGCCAGGCGTCCCGGTGCAGAACGGCCCATGCATTTATGTTCCAGGTCACCGTTGATACCTTCCACAAAGCCGTCCATCAACCGGTTTCGATCATATGTTGACTGAGTCAGGTATTCCTGAATATCCATAACTTCATTAGCGACTTCTTCGGCAAGCGCTTTGTTATCGTTCCACAGATGTTCAACCGTACCGCCCGTTACCAGTCCGGCGATATTGGTTGTTAGAATATAAACGTTCTTGCGAACCAGTTCGTACTGCATGTCATTTTCACTGCCAACAACATGCGCGGGAATATCCAGTGAAGCCAGTGCATCAACCAGCAGTTCGGCCTGCGGTCCATAGGCAGGTGAAGAAATCAGCACCTTGTAATCCTGGCCTTTTTTCTTCTCAAACCAGACGGAAATGACAGTGGGGTCGGAAAAATTATGTTGCTGCCAGTCGCGCGGCAACAATTCGTTCTGTAACAGGCCGATTCGTTTGTGCCAGGCCGCTGGAATCGTTTCCAGTGTTGGGTGCAGGTCATTTTCACCTACCGAGACCAGTACCAGTTGCGGATCAGGATTTGCCTGGGCAACGGCATTGATATCCGTTTTGCGGGTCACCGGAATGACGGGATGGCTCGTTCGCAGAACCCCGCGCGCAAAAACCCCGCCCATTTCACCGACACCGACCAGTACGACTGCATCTCGCATTTTATTCCTCCCGAATTGAATCGGGACTTATTTTACTTGTATCGATTCGGATTCCAAAGGACTTCCTTGCCATTTTCATCGCGAGCACAGACGCGCGCGATGACAAATAACAGATCAGAGAGGCGATTAATGTATGCCATGCTATCCTGACTGACCGGTTCGGTTTTATTTAAGGTATGCATGCGGCGTTCTGCGCGACGGCAGACAGTGCGGGCAACATGGCATTGTGAGGTAGCAGCACCACCGGCAGGCAAAATGAATTCCTTTAGCGCCGGTAAATCGGCATTAAAGCTATCGAGCTGTTGCTCAAGTCTTGTCACATAATCCGACGCGATAGCCTGGTGGCCGGGCACACACAACTCGCCACCCAGATCAAACAGGTCATGCTGAATATTGGACAGGCATGATGCCACTGCCTCCGGCAACGGGTGTGACAGGATTACACCGATTAATGAATTCAGCTCATCGACAGTGCCATAGGCTTCAACGCGGGGGTGATCCTTGTCGACACGAGAGCCATCGCCCAGTCCGGTCGTGCCTTTGTCACCGGTGCGTGTATATATTTTGGATAAACGATGTCCCATGTTAACCACCTGTTAATTGGTAAATCACCGGAATGGAGATCGCATGTGATTCAGTGAGTCGTTGTTGAAGCTGCCGGGTTACCGTACCGATGGATCGAAACGTGTGCATGGCGTTCTGATCCAGCAGCGGATAGCCGGAACTCTGTTGAATGGCAATGTTGTCAATGACGCCGGATGGATGCACCTGCATGCCGATAATAACCTGGCCCTGCCAGCCTCGTTTGACCGCCAGGCGGGGATAATGAAAGCGCAGTCGAAATTCACTTTGCAGGTAGCTCAGCATGTCATGGTTAATCGTTGCCACAGAAACCCTGTGCACGGCACCGGATGTCGTTGCAGCCGAAACCGACGCCTGGTGTAACTCAGTGACCGGTTTGATGCTGGCCTGTGTCTCAGGTTTGGTCGCTGCCTGCGCTGTGTGCTGGTGCGGTTGTCGTGTTTCGCTTTTCGAATTTGTATTGGCGCTTTGTGTCTGCAGTACAACGGCAAACTGGCCGGCCGGTTGTGGTGCCTGGCTGAAATTCGGAGCGCTGTGAATCTGAAGTTGGGTACTGTGATAAAGCAGGCCCACATGCAGAGCGAGAGATAGTAGACCGGCAACTAGTATTGGACTGTTAATCGTTGAATTCCTCCGTCGCACACCCGCGAATCAGTTCTGGCGCGGAGGAAGTGTGTCCTGTGTCGCCCTCCGCGTCACAATTGAGATACATCAGGCCGGTCTCCGGGCTTGCAAGTGGACGTATTCGATCATCCCGTGAATCGCCTTCCCACCTGAATGGCAGTGGCGTTGTGACTCACGTTAACCTGCTTACCGTTGCGGGGGCAGCGCCGGAATTCCCATACATGGGGCACCGGCTTCCCGTTTCACCTACTGGTTGAACCAGTGGGCACCTGAAGCAATATCTGGGTCGGGATGATGCGCTTTGGCTGATATGACTGTCAAGTCGGGTGCGCTGAGACGCACTGCACAGAAATCCATCGATTATTTCAGTAATAAAAACAATAACCTATATATAAAGATAATGATTTCGCGTGTTATTCCACAATATTAATGCGACAATAGCTTAAATTGTAAAATATTCAGATTTATCCATAGGTGGGTCTTATAATAGAAAGACCCCCCACTAAAACACGGTTTTCATCCATGACCCGTATACTGGTGCTCAATTCAAAAGGCGGCTGTGGCAAGACCACTATCGCGACCAATCTGGCAAGTTACTATGCCAGTCAGGGTGCGACGACGGCGCTTGTTGATAATGATCCGCAGGCATCCAGTACGAAATGGTTGAGCCTGCGCCCCAATGAAAAGCAGGAAATCTATGGTGTGCCTGCCTATGCACGGCCTCGCAGTGGCGTCACCCTGTCCTGGCACCGGCGTGTCCTGCCCGGAACCGAACGCATTATTATCGATGCGCCGGCCGGTATCATGGGTCAGAGCCTGCAGGAACTGGTGCGCCAGGTAGATGCAGTGATCGTGCCGGTTTTACCCAGTCCCATCGACATTCACGCGGCAACCCGCTTTATCGAAGAGCTGTTGCTGGTCGGTAAGGTTCGCAGCTTTGGTGTGCAGGTCGGTGTGGTGGCAAATCGGATCAAGAAAAACACACTGGTGTACCAGTCGCTGGAACGTTTTCTTGCCACGCTCAAGTTACCGTTCCTGGCCAGCCTGCGTGACACACAAAACTATGTCCGTGCCTCTGCACGCGGCGTGGGAATCTTTGAAATGTGGGATACGCGCGTTCAGCAGGACAAGGTCCACTGGCAGGAACTGCTGGACTGGCTCGAAGAAATCAGACCCCGACACGCCCTCAGTACGGCCCATTCACGCATCTGACGCAATAAAGTGCGTGTGCCCGTGCTCGCCGTATTTTTTCACCGGATACTGATACAACTCTGACAGCGTTTGCTCATTGAGTACCTGTTCAACCGGCCCGGTTTCGATTCGGCCCTGATCGTGAATGAGCAGGGCATGTGTGCAGTATCGCGCTGCCAGGTTGACATCATGCAGACTCATCATGACAGCCCGATCATGCATGAATGTCGCATCAACCAGTGAATCAAGAATGGCATGCTGAAACTGCATGTCGAGGTGATTAACCGGCTCATCCAGTAACAGGATTTGTGGATCCTGTACCAGCAGCATGGCGATGCGCATGCGCTGGAATTCGCCACCGGATAGTGTCTGAATATTTCTCGCTGCAAAGTCGGTCAGGCCGACCTTTTCCAGTGCCTGGTTGACGCGTGAAAAGTCTTCGTCTGTTTCCCATTGCAGTGCATGCAGATGCGGGTGACGTCCCATCAGGACATAGTCAAACACGGAACCGGGAAAGGGTTCATGATAATCCTGCAATAACAGTCCCAGCTTTTTTGCCACGGCTCGGCGTGGCCAGTCGGAAATGGACTTGCCCATCAGCTGCACGCTACCCTGCGGTGGTACGATCAATCCGGCAAGTGTGTGCAACAGGGTGGTTTTACCGGCGCCATTGCGACCCAGTATTGCCCAGACATCTCCACGATGCGCCTGCCAGTCAAGGTCGTTGCACAGTATCTTGTCACCGGCACGCAGGTGTAATGACTGCGCTTGTAATAATGCGCTCATCACCGCAGTGTCCTTGTGCCGCGATACAGTAAAAAGATGAACACCGGTACACCAATCACTGCCGTCAGGATGCCGACCGGCAGGGACAGGTCATCGACTATGATGCGTGACAGGGCATCAGCAAACATCAACAGGCTACCACCGGCGAGTGCACAACCGGGGACCAGGTACCGGTAGTCATACAATCCGGCCAGTCGTAGCAGATGCGGGACGATCAACCCTACAAAACCAATGTTGCCAACCTGCACGACGGCACTGGCCGTCAGTAGTGAAGCCAGCACATAGATTTGCCAACGGAAGCGTTGAATATCCAGGCCAAACGTCGCGGCCTGTTCGGCACCCAGTGCCAGAATGTTGAGATTACGCGCCATGCTCATGGCGAGCAGTAACCCGGCAGCAAGCACGAGCGTACCGGGCAGAATGTGCTCGGCAAAACTCAGGTCACCCATTAGCCAGAAGATCAGACTACGCAGTTGTCCCTGTGGTGCAACGCTGAGAATAAAACTGATAATGGCCGCCCAGCCGGATGCCAGCACGATGCCGGTTAATAACAGGCGCGTTGGTGTCCAGCTGCCTTTACCGCGTGCCAGACCAAACACCAGTAACATGGCCAGCATGGCACCAAAGAAAGCGGCGACGGAAAGCATCAGTCCGGCCAGACCGATCAGCATGGCCAGCAGGGCAAACACGGCTGACCCACCGGAGATGCCCAGCACATAGGGATCGGCCAGCGGATTACGCAACAGCACCTGCATGAGTGCGCCGGCCAGTGCCAGTAGGGCACCGGTGACAAAGGCATGCATGGCGCGCGGCAGGCGTAACTCCGCAATGATACGTTGTTGTATATCGCTGGCTTCCCCGGTAAAGATTACGCGCAGGTCCTGCCATTGCACATCGACGCTTCCGGACATCAGGGCAAACAGAAAACCGACGATTGCCACCAGGCACAACACGAACAGGCGCAGCAGGGCAATGCGGTGCGAGTGGCCGGGCAATGTGCGGCTAGTTGTCCTAGTTGTCATGGTGTAGTTGTAGAATGGGCCAGTCTCGTTGTACTGCCACGGATCTCAATGTGTCATCCGGATTGACCGCCACCGGGTGAGTGACTTTTTCCAGCAGCGGTAAATCATTGTGTGAGTCTGAGTAGAACCAGCTATCGGTCAGATCAGCATCGTTTTCGTCTAACCAGCGTTGCAGGCGTTTAACCTTGCCGTCCTGAAAACAGGGAATGTCGGCGACCTTACCGGTATAACGACCTTCTTTCATTTCTACCTCGGTGGCCAGCAGGTGTTCAACACCAAACGCCTGTGCAATCGGCGCGGTGATAAAGCGGTTTGTGGCAGTGATGATCATGAGGGTATCGCCCTGTCCGCGATGTTGTTCTACCAGTTCGCGCGCGGCCGGTGTAATGAGGGGGGAAATGATGTCCTGCATGAACTGGTGGTGCAGCTTATCGAGTTGCTCGGGGCTGAAACGGGCCAGTGGTGCCAGGCTGAATTCGAGAAATTCGTAAATATCCAGCTTGCCGGCCTTGTATTCATCATAGAAGCGCTGGTTTGTGCATTCATAGTGGTCTGCGTCCACAGCTCCGTGCTGGCACAGGAATTTGCCCCACAGGTAATCGCTGTCTCCTGCCAGCAGCGTGTTATCGAGATCAAAAATCGCCAGCCGCACGTCGAATTCTTCCCTAATTGGTTGTCAAAGCTGGGCATCTTACCGTAATTTGGCGGGACGAGGGTGTCTCAGCAAATTTCGCTTAAGTATTGGATTTTTCTAGAAAAATCTGCTTCATTTAATAGAAGTTGTGCTGCCTGTCGCGGGTATGAAACAATAAATTTTAAGAGAACTATTAAGAGATTTATCTAAGTGATTGATCGGCAAGGGTTTAGAGCGAATGTGGGTATCATTTTGTGTAATGAGGCCGGCAAGGTGTTCTGGGCCCGCCGGGTCGGTGAAGACGCCTGGCAATTTCCGCAGGGCGGCATCAACCGGGATGAAAGTCCGGAGCAGGCCCTGTACCGGGAATTATCCGAAGAAGTTGGGCTTTGTCCCAGTGATGTGAAATTGCTCGGTCGCACGTCACGCTGGCTGCGTTACCGAATTCCTAAACGATTCCTACGTGCCCGCACGAATCCATCGAGGTATGTGGGGCAAAAGCAAATCTGGTTTCTGCTCAAGCTGATCAACCAGGAGGCGGATGTCTGCCTGGATAACTGTGATAAACCGGAATTCGATTCCTGGCGCTGGATTAACCACGAGGAAACGGTACACCAGGTGGTTTCCTTTAAACGGGTGGTTTACCGCAAAGCGTTGCAGGAATTGATGCCGTTATTGCAGTCAGTCAAACAAGGCGTACGGTCCGAGTATAAAAATCAAAACCAATAAACAGGACACCATGCTAGACACCCTGCGCCGCATCATCAATGAGGTCAACGATGCTCGTAACCTCGATCAGGCGCTGGATGTCATTGTGACGCGCGTGCGTGATGCATTAGGGGCCGACGTGTGTTCGGTGTACCTGACTGATGAAAGCCTGCAACAGCATGTGTTAATGGCGACCAAAGGACTCAATCCCGAATCCGTCGGGCAGGTGCGACTGGGTTACGAACAGGGACTTGTCAGTGTTGTCGCCAGCCGTGCTGAACCTCTTAACCTGGACAACGCGCCATCTCATCCACGCTACAAGTATTTTCCGGAAACGTCGGAAGAACAGTTTCTGGGATTTCTGGGCGTACCAATCATTCATCAACGCAAGGTACTCGGCGTGCTGGTAATTCAGCAGGTCAGGGCAACGGCATTTGATGATGAACAGGAAAATTTTCTGGTCACCATTGCCGCCCAGTTAGCGGGGGCCATGGCACATGCCGAAACCAGTGGTGAAATTGAAAAGCTATTGAGCCAGCAACAGGAAACCGATGCCAGGCCAATTGCCGGTCTGCCGGGTGCACCGGGTGTGGCGATGGGCAGGGCTGTGGCCATTTATCCCACCACCGAACTGGAAAAAATTCCGGATCGTCCGATCGATAACATGGACACCGAGATTGAGTCGTTTCATGAAGCCCTGTCATCAGTCAAAAAAGATATTACCCGCCTGTCTAAACGTTTGCAGGAAGTGTTGCCCAAGGAAGAGCATGCCCTGTTTGATGCCTATTTACTGATGCTCGACAGTCATTCCATTCGCGGTGTTACCGCAGCGCGTATCATGGAAGGAAACTGGGCACCGGGTGCGCTGCGCAAAACGATCGATGAACAGATCCAGACCTTCGCAGAAATGGATGATCCGTATATGCGTGAACGTGCCGAGGATTTACGTGAACTGGCGCGACGTATTCTGCATTACCTGTTACAGAACAAGCAGCGTGACGTGGAGTTTCCCCCGGACAGCATTCTGGTAGGCGATGAAATTACCGCGGCGCAACTGGCGGAAGTGCCACGTGAACGGTTAGTGGGTGTGGTCAGTGCGCGCGGATCGCGAACTTCACATGTTGCCATCCTGGCGCGGGCGCTGGGTATCCCGGCTGTGATGGGTGCAGTGGATTTGCCGATTGGACGTGTCGATGGCCAGATGATCATTGCCGATGGTTACAGTGGTAGTGTGTTTGTTTCACCATCGTCACATGTGCGTGAGGAATATCTGCGCCTTATCAAGGAAGAGGAAATGCTGGCGGCGGAGCTGGTCAACCTGCGTGACGATGAGTCGGTCACCGAAGATGGCAAACAGATTCCTTTATATGTGAATACCGGGTTGTTGTCGGATATCACGCCGTCTTTAAATAGTGGTGCCGATGGTATTGGGCTGTACCGCACTGAATTTCCGTTTATGGCGCGGCAACGATTTCCCGGCGAGGAAGAGCAGTTTCGCATTTATCGGCAGGCCCTGTTGGCGTTTGCGCCACGCCCGGTGACACTACGTACCCTCGATGTCGGGGGTGACAAATCGTTACCCTATTTTCCTATCGTGGAAGACAATCCGTTTCTCGGCTGGCGCGGTATTCGCATTACCCTGGATCATCCCGAAATCTTTCTTGTGCAGGTACGCGCCATGTTACGTGCCTCGGCGGGGCTGGGTAATTTACAAATTCTTTTACCGATGATCAGTCAGCTGTCGGAACTGAATGAAGCGCGCACTCTCATCGATCGCGCCTATAATGAACTGAAAGATGAAGGCGAAGACCTGGCATATCCGGTTATCGGTGTCATGGTGGAAGTACCGTCCGCCGTGTACCAGGCAAAACGGCTGGCGGAACGCGTCGACTTTCTGTCAATCGGTACCAATGATTTGACCCAGTACCTGTTAGCGGTTGATCGTAATAATACACGTGTGGCATCGCTGTATGATGCGTTGCATCCTTCCGTGGTACAGGCGGTTTATGACACCGTGCAGGCCGGTCACAGTATGGGAAAAACCGTGAGTGTGTGTGGTGAAATGGCCGGTGATCCGGCGGCCGTGGTATTACTGGTTGGCATGGGTATCGACAGCCTGAGTATGAGTGCATCCGGTCTGAACCGGGTCAAATGGGTTATTCGTAACCTGTCCTGTAAACGCGCCAAACAGTACCTTGACGAAGCGCTGAATATGGAAGATGCTGTCAGTATTCGAAATTATCTCAATAAAAAACTGGAAAACGCCGGTATGGGTGGTCTGGTCAGAGCAGGCAGATAATGGCGCAATACGCAGAATTCAAACAGTCAGATCACAAACTGTCGATTCGGGACATCATCGAAGGACTTGTTGAGGACGGGCGTGTTGATAAAAAGATTGCCGATGATTTTCTGATTCCGGTTCGAAACAGTCGCCTTGATATTCATCCCATCGTTATTATTTCGCAGCAGGAATGGACGGATCTCAAAAACCCGAAAAAGAAACTGACGCTCGAAGCGCTGACACAGTGGCTGGCAGAGCGTCATGATTTGCCGTATTTACGGATTGATCCGCTTAAAGTGGATGTCACGTCTGTTACCAGTGTCATGTCATCGGCTTATGCCAACCGACACAAAATCCTGCCGATCGCTGTAAACGAACATACGGTCACGATAGCCACATCGGATCCGGGAGCGCGCAGCTGGGAGAGTGAACTCAAACACACCACGGGCCTGAAAATCGATCGGGTGATTGCCAACCCGGTGGATATCTCCCGTTTCCTGAACGAGTTTTACAGCGTCAGTCATTCGATCCGTACTGCGACTTCACAGAATGAAGAAAATATCCCCGGCGTTACCAACTTTGAACAGCTAATCGAGCTGGGTAAGACCGGACGACTGGATACCAATGACCAGTCGGTCGTGCATATTGTCGACTGGTTGTTGCAGTTTGCGTTTGATCAGCGCGCCAGTGATATTCATCTCGAGCCACGCCGCGATATGAGTAACATCCGTTTTCGTATTGATGGTGTGATGCATACGGTCTATGAAATGCCGACCCCGGTCATGACGGTGGTGATTGCCCGCGTCAAGGTCATGGGACGTATGGACGTGGTGGAGAAACGCCGTCCACAGGATGGCCGTATCAAGAGCCGCACACCCGATGGCGATGAGATCGAATTACGTCTTTCCACCATGCCGACGGCGTTCGGCGAAAAAATGGTAATGCGTATCTTCAGTCCGGATGTGCTGGTCAAGGATTTTTCCGGACTGGGTTTCAGCGAAAAAGATGCCACGGACTGGAACCGAATGATCATGCAACCGCATGGCATTGTGCTGGTAACCGGTCCGACCGGTTCCGGTAAAACCACCACGCTGTATTCCACACTCAAACAACTGGCCAAACCGGAAGTCAATGTGTGCACGGTGGAAGACCCGATCGAAATGGTCATATCGGAATTCAACCAGATGCAGGTGCAGTCCAATATTGGTGTGACGTTTGCGAGTGGTATTCGCACCCTGTTACGACAGGACCCGGACATCATCATGGTGGGTGAGATTCGTGACAAGGAAACTGCCGAGATGGCCACGCAGGCGGCCCTGACCGGTCACCTGGTGCTTTCCACGTTACACACCAATGATGCGGCGGCGGCCATACCGCGACTGCGCGAAATTGGTGTTCCTTCCTATTTGATTAATGCCACGGTGATTGGCGTCATGGCGCAACGCCTGGTTCGAACCTTGTGTCCACATTGCAAGGAACCGACCGAGATCGACCCGGCTGTCTGGAAGACACTGACGCATCCGTGGAAACTGTCCGGTAGCGGTCGTTTCTATAAACCGGTCGGCTGCGATGAATGCCGTAATACCGGTTTCCTCGGACGTATCGGCATTTATGAAATGCTGATCCTGGATCAGGAATTACGAAACCAGATTACGGGTGAAATTGATTCGGAACTGATTCGTAAAAATGCCGTCAAGCAGGGCATGACCAAGATGCGTATCTCCGGCGCGCGCAAGGTCGCCATGGGCTGGACCACCATCGAGGAAGTGCTCAAGGTGGTCCCGCCGGATGAAGAAGACTAATCCTTAAAAATATTTTCTGATCAGGTCGATTAACTCCGCCGGTTCAAACGGTTGTAGCAGGTAATCGGTGACTCCCAGATCCAGTCCTTTCTCGATCAGTTCCGGACTAAAGTAGTTCATTAACATCACCATCGGGACGCGCTGCCATTCAATGCGCTGATCAATGGCATTGAAAATTTCCGGCTTGCTTCCTTCCAGCCAGTTACTGCTGACAAAAATCAAATCCGGTGGCGACTGGTTGCGTATATGTGACATGGCATGTTCTGTGCCTGTATAGGCCCTTACCATGAAGCCTTCACGATGAAGCAATAAATGGATCAGGCTGGCGACAAATTCGTCCTGCTCAAGTAACAGGATTTGTCTGCCTGTTTCAAGGTGGCTTTTGGCATCCGTGCATGTCACGTAATCGTGGGCATGCATCATTCTGGGTTTCCTCTCGTTATTTAACGTTGAGACCAGTGTCGGCGAATGACCTTAGCATCTTTAGTGAATATGAAAGAGTGCCACCTAATACGTGACGGTTGCCGCAATCTTGATGATCTAATAATAAAAGTGTGATCTGGATCGTTGGTCTGGATCGTTATTCTGGATCGTTATTCAGGCGACGCGTGATTCAAACAGGGCCAGCAGTTCAGCGGCATTTTGCCGTTTCTGGCCCTGGCAACTGATAAAACGCCGCACATGCAGGCGTTTGATGTTATCTGCATGCTGGTAGGCATTGCGTGTAAAGTGTGTATTGTGATTGGAAATGAGCACCGGCACACCCTGTTGTGTCGCCAGTTGCGCGAGTTTAGCCAACGTGGATTGCTGGCTCATATCGAATCCGCCGGCACTATAGGTCGTAAAATTGGATGACGCGGATAAAGGCACATAAGGGGGGTCACAGTACACCACGTCACCGGCCCTGAGCATGTCAAAGATACCGACGAAGTCCATGTGTACAAAGCGGGCGCGCTGTGAGCGAAGGTGAAAGGCATTCATTTCGTCAGCGGGAAAATACGGTCGTTTGTAGCGGCCAAACGGCACATTGAAACCACCACGCGAATTATAACGGCACAGGCCGTTGTAACCGTGCCGGTTCAGGTATATAAACAGCGCGGCCTTGCGCGTCGTATTACGGCATTTGTTGAACTCGTCACGACGGCGATAATAGTACTCGGCGCGATTGGTGGCAGGGCGAAACAATTTTTGACATTCCTCAATGAACGTTTCTCCCTGTTGTTGTAGTGCTTTGTAGAGGTTAATCAGGTCGGCATTGCTGTCTGCCAGCAGGTACCGATCAAAGTCGGTATTCATAAATACGGCGCCGGAACCGACAAACGGCTCAACCAGACGCTCACCGTCTGGCAGCATCGTACGAATCGTCTCGATAATGCGATACTTGTTGCCGGCCCATTTCAGGAACGGTCTGCTGGTCGACTTTAGATTAGCCATCAATCATTCAAATCCTTGATGAGTACCTTTGACTGGCGCTGGTAGTTATACATGTCGCGTTTTTTTACTGGCAGGTCGCTGATATCGGCCGAACGGAATCCCCGTTCGCGAAACCAGTGTGCCGTGCGCGTGGTCAGGACAAACAGACGCTCAATACCCAGGTGCCGGGCCTGTTTGAGGACGTCATCAAACAGGATCTGGGCACGACCCTGTTTTCGGTACTCTTCGTGAACGGCCAGGCAGGCCAGTTCACCGACCTTGTCCTGTGTGTAGGGATAAAAGGCCGTGCAGGCGATGATCAGGCCCTCGCGTTCGATGACCGTGAAATACTGCACTTCCATTTCCAGCAGTTCCCGGGATCGACGCACCAGGATACCTTCTTCTTCCAGTGGCCGTATCAGATCAAGAATGCCACCAATATCATCGATACGCGCCTGGCGGACATCTTCAAATGAGTGGGCACTGACCAGCGTGCCAATGCCGTCGCGGGTAAACAGTTCCAGCAGTATGGAACCATCGATATGCCGGTTAATGATGTGAATGCGTTCGACGCCGCCCATGCTGGCAGACAGCGCATGGGTCAGGTGACTGCGGGTCGCCTCGCTCAGTTTACGCTTGCCGGACAGCAGGTTCTGCACATCCTTGGGTGCCAGCTCGCGAATGACCTGACGTTTGCCATCCTTCATGACATCGTCGGCCAGGAAAATCAGTTTATCGGCCTTGAGTTGTTTGGCGGTTTCCGTCGCCACATCTTCCGCGGCAAGGTTAAAGACTTCGCCGGTGGGTGAATAACCCATCGGTGACAGCAACACGATATTGTCATCTTCCAGGTGCCACTTGATGGATTCCGTATCGATGCGCCGAATTTCACCGGTGTGGCAGTAATCCACACCGTCACGTACCCCCAGCGGCTGGGCGGTAACAAAATTTCCCGACACCACGTGCACCGGCAATTTGTGCAGCGGCATGCTACTGATGCCCCGGCTCAGTTGCGCTTCGATTTCCACGCGAACCGTTCCGGCGGCCTGTTTGACACAGGCCAGTGCCAGGTCATCAGTTACACGTAATCCGTTCACATACCGAATCTCGGCATGATGGGCTGTGAGCTGGGCGTCGATTTGTGGCCGGGCACCATAGACCAGGACCAGCTTGATCCCCAGGGTGTTGAGCAACACCAGGTCGTGCACCAGGTTTGAGAACTGGGCGTCCGCCAGCATTTCGCCGCCCACCATGATGACAAACGTCCGGCCACGAAAGGCCCGAATGTAGGGGGAGGATTGGCGAAACCAGTCGACAAAGTCCTGCTGTTGTTGTTTTTCTCGCATTTGCTTTAAAAACTAGCGGTATCTGCTTGTTTTAAAAGCATAACCTATCAGCAGATCAGTGCAAACCTATTTTCGGGAATTTTTAGCGCCCTGATTGGCGATTAGAGATGAATGCCGATACCGATACCAAATCGAATCCGTGAGTCCGAGCCCCGGCCTTCATCCTCAGACCACAGGTGTAGCTGGCGTGACTGAATGACAGGGTATTCATAAGGTGTCGAGCCGACGTTGCCGGTTTTGGGAGGGCGGACCATGCCCAGTACACTGATCCAGCGTCCGGGTGCAAATTCAGCCGGTTCCAGAAACCCGCTGTGGGTGATCAAGAAACGGCCTTGTGCGGTCGCGGATCGAACCGGTTCACTGGCGCTGTCCAGTGGATAGGCCAGGACTTCTACCTCGCTGAAATCCTTGTGGTTGCGTGTCTCGATGATCAGGCCACCCCAGATAGCGGACTGGTTGAGGTAATCACCGCTGGATTTTGCCAGTGCCGGTGTCAGGTTGCGATTGACACCTTCCTGCTTGAAGGGCGAACTGCTGCATGCCGCTGTCAGTAAGCCGGCTATGCATATAAAAAGGAGGGCTCTCATGGTCATTTCACTCTCAGGTTATCGCGGTGATGATGATGCGGGTAATACGGATATGGGTAGTACCAGGGTCCATACCAGGGATCGTACCAGGGGTCATACCAGGGATCGTAAGGAACCGGTTTCGGCCGCGGTGGCCACAGATAATATTGTGTGACCCGAATAATCGGATAGGTATAGTCAAAATCTCCAACTCGCCGCTTTTCACTGTTCTGTATGGTGCCATGCACCGTGATTTCGCGATTACGTGCATATAACGCCGGGTCAAGGAAACCGTCGACCTTCGCTATGAAGCGGCCAAGACTGTGATCGCTGATGACCGGTCGGGTCGAACGGGTGAGTCGTTTGCTCAGAATGACGACATCGGTGTGGCTGGCGCGCGTGACGGTTTCCAGAATCACACCACCCCAGGTCACGGTATTCCCCTTATAGCTGCTGACTTCATCCTGCACCGCGGCCACCGGGGGATTGTTCGCGGGTACCGGCAGGCGCGGTGTGGACTGGCAGCCAAGCAACAAAATGGCGCTGCCGATGAATATCAGGTATTTACTTGGCATCAGGTTGAATACAGAACCGGTTGATCATCTTACTAATTAGATCAACAGCAGGCTGAATTTGTTCCATGTCCAGATACTCATCCGGCTGATGTGCCTGCTCGATATGGCCCGGGCCCATGACGATCGTCTGCATCCCCAGCTGGTTCATGTACGGTGCTTCGGTACAGTACGCCACACTCTGGGCTGAATGTCCGGTCAGTTCTTCCGCGCAGCGTACAATCTCGGCATTGGCGTCCGTGAACATCGGTTCGGTGCCGTGAATCAGCGGCGTACGCTCAAATTTCAGATCCGTGTCATGCAGTGCCTGGGCAATGCGCTGGTCCAGTTGCTCACGCAGGTTATCGGTGGACATGCCCGGCAAAGGCCGTAAATCAATATGCAAATCGCACTCACCACAGATGCGGTTGGGATTGTCCCCGCCATGAACATGGCCCAGGTTCAGGGTCGGGTAGGGAACAGTGAATGTCTTGTCCTGGTGCTGAGCCTGCAATTCTGTCCGCCAGTTGAGAATCGCCTGCATGACTTTATGCATGCCTTCCAGTGCACTGTTGCCATGTGCCGGGTTACTGGAATGTCCTGCCCGTCCGATGACCCTGATGGATTCCATAATAATTCCCTTGTGCGCACGAATCGGTACCAGGCCGGTCGGTTCGCCGATGATGGCGTATTTGGCACGCGGTTTGTCTGCATTAACCAGGGAAATGGCACCTTCCATGGAGCTCTCTTCATCGGCGGTGGCAAGCAGGATCAGTGGCGCCGTGAATTTTTTGGGATCAAATTGTCTGGCTGCTTCAATGGCAATGCCCATAAAACTTTTCATGTCCGCAGAACCGAGTCCATACAGACGGTTATCGCGCTCAGTCAGCGTGAACGGATCGGATTGCCAGCGATCGGCGTCAAACGGAACGGTATCCGTGTGGCCGGACAGTACCAGTCCACCCGGTCCTTTGCCGAGAGTGGCAATCAGGTTGGCTTTCTGCGGCTGATTGGGGAGTGGCATGATTTCAACCTCAAACCCCAGTGCGCTTAGCCATTCGGCTAGCAGGTGGATGACGTGGATATTGGTCTGGTCATACTGCGGTTGAACGCTACTAACAGAAGGTATAGCGATCAACCGGGATAAACACTCCATCAAATCCGGAGTTGAATGCGGCATGGTGGTCTGTCTGTTTGCCTCTTGTCAGTAGTCGCCCCAGCTGTCCTTTTTGCGGAAACGAAGTTTGGGAATAACCAGTCCGATGATCATACCAAGTATGACAACACCGGCACCGGCCAGGAACCAGTTTCGCTTGGAGCGGTCCTTGAGCACCTGGTTTTCCTGTTTAACAAGGACAAGTTCATCGCGAATTTGTTCATACTGCATGCGCAATTCCTTGTTCTCGCGGGCCAGCTGTTTGGGCCTGGATGCCAGTTCATTCATGTGTGCCAGCTCCTTGCTGGCAGACTCGTGTTCGCCTTTTAATTTGGCCAGATTTGAATCCAGCTTGCCTTTTTCCTTGCGCAGTGTGCGAAGTTCACTCTGGGCACTGGCCAGCTTCTCACTGAGTGAAGCGATTTTTGCCTGTGCCTTATCCAGTTTTGTTGCTGCCGTCGGTTCGTCGCTCAGGTACTGGGTGCGCACCCAGCCCTCTGTGCCATCATCTGTTCTGACCAGCGTATAACCGGTATCTGTTTCGTCCAGTACTTCCAGTTTAGCGCCACTTTTAAGTGTCTTGATGATCTCGAACTGATTGCCCTGTCCGGTCCGCAGGGTGATAACCAGTTCATCGCTGACATATTTGTTGGCAGCGAAAATGACACCCGGAAACAGGCAAATCAGTAATATCCACGTCTTGTATTTCATTGTTCAATCCAGCTCAGCGTATTATTGTTGTATATGTATATAATAGTGTGTGAAATAAAGGATGACAGATTCATTACAAATTAATAGTAACTGCTACACATTTGTAATACTGTCATCAGTATGTAACAAAATTCCTGTGTAATCCACTCGTCATCAACAGGATGCGAGTGCCGAATATGTATAGCATGATGTCAAAGGATAACCCAAGCATACTGGTGGTTGAAGACGAGGCGGCAATTCGGGAGATGCTGCAGTTCTCGCTCGGCAAGGCCGGTTTTGATGTCCATGAAGCAGCCGACGCGCGACAGGCACAGGATATGATGGATAGCCATGTCCCTGATCTGGTTTTGCTGGACTGGATGCTGCCCGGCATCAGTGGTGTGGATCTGGCGCAGAAATTACGTCAGGCGAACCGCACCCGCAAGATACCGATCATCATGCTAACCGCACGTGGGGAAGAGGAAAACAAGATTAAAGGCCTGGAAGCCGGCGCCGACGATTATGTCACCAAACCCTTTTCGCCCCGGGAATTGATCGCCAGAATCAAGGCGGTACTGCGTCGTACCGATTCGAGCGTGGCAGAGGACGTCATCGAAATTGGCGATTTGTCTGTCGACACCGTCAGTCACCGGGTTTCGGTCAGGAATCAACCTTTGGAACTGGGACCAACCGAGTTTCGTCTGTTACACTTCTTTATGACACATGCCGAACGGGTATTCAGTCGCAGCCAGTTGCTGGATCAGGTGTGGGGCGATAATGTCTACATCGAGGAGCGCACCGTCGATGTCCATATACGACGATTGCGGCGTGCACTGGAACCCCATGACTGCGCCAGGTATATTCAGACCGTTCGGGGTGCCGGTTACCGATTTTCAGAACAGGTGTAAACGACATTGAAGAACAGCTGGATTGAAGAAGTCTGGCGATTGATCGGATTGAGTGTCCTGGCGATTGTCCTGGGCCTGATCTTTAATCATGTATTGCTGTTTCTTACCATCACCTTTGCCGCCTATATTGTCTGGCACATGTATAACCTGTGGCATTTACGGCGCTGGCTGGCAAAAGGCAAAAAATATTCTCCGCCCAATTCCAGTGGTATCTGGGGTGAAATATTTACCGAAATCTACCGCCTGCAAAAACGCAACAA
The DNA here is from genome assembly GCA_937967995.1 of uncultured Gammaproteobacteria bacterium. GTDB lineage: Bacteria > Pseudomonadota > Gammaproteobacteria > UBA6429 > Thiohalophilaceae > CALBTB01. The sequence continues at coordinate 130,853 of CALBTB010000004.1, read as the reverse complement.
GAAACGTCACAAGCGACTGGTAAAACTTCTGGCGCGTTTTCGCGAAACAACAGAAGCCATGCCGGATGGCGTGGTCGTCATGCAGGCCAACGGCACTATCGAGTGGTGGAACGATGCAGGTGGCAAAATGCTGGACCTGAAATATCCACATGATGTTGGCCAACGTATTACGAACCTGGTAAGAACACCGGAATTCCTGCAATTCTACGAGCGCGAAGATCGTGATGAACTGTTCACGTTTGTGGCACCGGGTGACATTAACAAAAAGATTGCGGTGCGAATCACGCCCTATGGTATCGATCAGAGTCTGTTGATTGCACGAGACGTCACGTTACTGGAACGCGTCGAACAGATTCGGCGTGACTTCGTTGCCAATATTTCTCATGAGTTACGCACACCACTAACCGTGATGACCGGCTTCCTGGAAGCCATGTCCGGCGATGACGTGGAACAGGATGAAGACACCCGACGTTCCATTCAGTTAATGCAGCAACAGTCCGCCAGAATGTATCGCCTGGTCGAAGACCTGATGCTGTTATCCAAACTGGAAAACGAAAACAAGGCTATCAAGCATGAAGTCGTCGCCGTACCGCAAATCCTGGCGACATTAAAGGAAGAGGCACAGGTGGTGAGCGGCGAGCGCGGGCATCACATCCAGGTTGAAATCGATGAGGAACTTTATATATACGGTGATGCCAAGGAACTCGACAGTGCCTTTACCAATCTGGTCATCAATGCGGTTAATTACACGCCGGATAAAGGTGAAATTCAAATTCGCTGGTACGAAGATGAGCAGGGGGCGCACCTGGAAGTACAGGATAACGGGATTGGCATTCCTCCGCACCATATTCAGCGCCTGACCGAACGGTTCTATCGTGTCGACGTGGCCCGTTCACGGGAGACCGGTGGTTCCGGTCTCGGTCTTGCCATCGTCAAGCATGCCCTCAACCGGCATAACGCCAGACTGCGAATCGAAAGTGAAGTCGGCCGTGGTTCCCGGTTTATCTGTGATTTTCCTGCCGATCAGGTGGTTCACAAGTCCGAGGCCCGTCAGGCCATCTGATGTGAGCGTCACAATACTGTAACAATCCGATCATATTTTAGTAATACACCGCATACATACTCATACCATATGAATAGTAAATTAAGGGGATACCTTACATGTTAAACAAGAAACTGATTACATCTGCCATTTTCGCCATGGCCGTAAGTGTCTCCGGGCAGGCACTGGCGAGCGGTGTTGATAAGAACCTGCCGGATTACAAAAAAACCAGTGGCGTTTCCGGCAACCTGAGCAGTGTCGGTTCTGACACACTGGCCAATCTCATGACATTGTGGGCGGAAGAATTTAAAAAGCTCTATCCAAGTGTCAACATTCAGATTCAGGCCGCCGGTTCATCCACTGCGCCACCGGCACTGACGGAAGGTACCTCAAACATGGGGCCGATGAGCCGCAAAATGAAATCCAAGGAAATGGAAGCGTTTGAGAAAAGACATGGTTACAAACCAACCGCTGTGCCCGTTGCGATTGACGCGCTGGCTGTTTACGTCAACAGGGACAACCCGATTAAGGGTATGACCATTAAGGATGTAGACGCCGTGTTCTCTTCGACCCGCAAATGTGGCGCCAGCAAGGACATTACCAAGTGGGGTGACCTGGGCCTGTCCGGTGCCTGGAAAAATCGCGACATTCAGCTGTATGGTCGTAATTCCGTTTCCGGAACCTATGGTTATTTCAAGAAAAAGGCCCTGTGCAAAGGCGATTTCAAAAGCAACGTGAATGAGCAACCGGGTTCGGCCTCTGTTGTGCAGTCGGTGACAGCGTCACTGAACGGCATTGGCTACTCGGGAATCGGTTATAAGACTTCAGGCGTTAAAGCGGTGCCAATATCGAACAAAGGCGGCGAGTATATTGATGCAACACCGGAAAATGCAGTCAAAGGTAACTATCCGCTGGCGCGTTTCCTGTATGTGTATGTCAACAAACACCCGAACAAACCGCTGCAGCCGCTTGAGCGTGAATTCATCAAGATGGTTCTGTCCAGGACCGGCCAGCTGGTAGTTGTGAAAGACGGCTATATTCCAATGCCGGCCAAGTTCGCAGAAAAAGCCCTGACTGCCCTGCAGTAGTAAGACTAACAGGTGTCTTAGAAAAAGCCCTGCCGTTCGCGGCAGGGCTTTTTTATTGCGGTGACATAAATGTAGAATAACGTGACAGGCTATTTATAAGGATAATAATGTGCCACAACGAATAATCGTATTTCTGAGTCTGGCGATACTTTTCCTGAGCGGATGTAGCTCATTACGTTACAGCCAGCAACCGCCCTATGATTTTGGTGCTTATAGTGAAACGCTATTAGCGGATAACGCCGCTCTATTGTTTGGTATTGAGCGGCCCTTACCGGCATCCAGTCCTGAACAGCATGATCGGGTGCCAGGCCAGTCGGTAGATCAACTGATTCAACTTGCTGATGGTCTCAAGGCTGAGATCCTGACCCGTGAGGCCGGTAACCATGCGGATATGTTTGTGTTCTGGCCCGACGATCAGCAACCGACCCATCTTATCTTTTGTATTGAAGGTTTTCGCGAAGAAATTCAGCCAGGCAAGTGGAATCCAGCAGTGCAGAGCATCGACATTCACAATGGCAAGGTGACGACACTGATACGCGGTATGGATCGCTGTGATGGTATTCGCCGTACGGCCTGGGGAACGATTCTTGCGACGGAAGAAACCGACGACGGCGCTGCCTATGAAATTCTGCGGCCACTGGAACTGAATAATGCGCTGGTCATTAACCGGCAAACCGGTGAAGTCAGTCACCCACAGCACATTGCCAAGCGTACTGCCTTACCCGTTGTTGCCTGGGAAGGCCTGGCCGTATTACCAGATGGCGTTGTCATTGCCGGTGATGAACTGCGACCGGGCGAGAGTGCTCCTGACGTGGATGGCGGAGCCATTTACAAGTTTGTGCCTGAACGACCTGCTAATCAACGTGCAGTGACCCGTCTCGATCAGTCGCCATATGTATCGGGCACGGTGCACGCCTTGCGTGTGGATTGTTTTCCGGACCGTCACCCGGAGTATCCGCAATTCGGTCAGGGTTGCGAAACAGGTAATGCTAGCTGGGTACAGGTCAATCCGGAAACAGCGCGCCAGGATGCCAATGCACTGGGTGCAACCGGTTATTACCGGCCGGAAGATTTACATGCCGATCCTGTTTTTTCTGGCAACGGTGTACGCTTTTGCTGGGCCAATTCAGGTCATCGTGGTGCCCAACACTATGGTGAAATCATGTGTGCTGTTGACACGGCACCGCTCGTCGCTGATCCGGCCAAAGCCAGTGTAGATTTACAACGCTTTATTCAGGGCGATCAGGCATTCAATTCGGTCGACAATCTGGCCTTTCAGCCCGGTAGTGGCATTCTTTATGTACTGGAAGATGCACGATTTGGCGAAATCTATGCCTGTCTACCGGATGGGCGTGATCGGGACCTGGTGACCGACGGCTGTATTCGTGTCTTGCGTCTGCTGGATGCGACCGCTGAGCCTACTGGTTTTGAGTTCAACGCCGATGGCACGGTGGCATACCTGTCTATTCAGCACAGTGACGACAGCCAGATGCCGTTGGTCGATGACTACCCCACGGATGACATCATCCGCATCACCGGATTTCGCCGACTTAAACGGTGACCACGCGGAATTGTTCAGTTTTTCGACAGAAATAATGACAGTTTCGTGACAGGCAAAGCCGTCATAGCCGGTGTCATTGTCATATTACTGTCATAAATCATGACTATGCTGACGCCATGTCAGAGACTTCCACGCCGGCACGTGAACCCGCCAGTACCCTGCAAAGCGTGCGCGATTTTCGCTTTCGGTTACGCATGTTTGTCGATAAATTTATGCGTTATGCCGTGGCCTTTGGCGGCATCAGCATCATCATTGCTATCACACTGATTTTTCTGTACCTGCTTTACGTTGTCTTTCCTATCTTCCACAGCGCCAGTATTGAAAAACAGTTCGTGGTCGAGGCACCCGCCAGCGCTGGTCAGCCCCTGGCAATGGCGATGGAAGAGCAAAATGAAATTGGCCTGCAGATCGCAGATGATGCCAGCCTGCGCTTTTTTAACATGCAAACGGGTGATGTCGTCGAGACCTATCAGGCCAGCCTGCCGAACAAGGTCAAGGTGACCAGTTACGCCCAAAGTGATCCTGCGCACACTACTTTGGCTTTTGGCCTGAGCAACGGTTACGCGCTGTTGCTGCAACATCGATATAAAGTCACTTTTCCCAATGACCAACGCCTGATCACTCCACAGGTGCAGATGCCGTTGGGGAACAAACCCATATTAATAGATACGCAGGATGAGGCGATCACCGAACTGGCCGTGCAGAACAACGAAGAGGGCACCAGCCTGGCCGCCGCCACCGAAGATAATCGGCTCATGCTCGTATCATTTGCACGCGAAGAATCGCTGTTTGCGGATAGCGCCGAGATCACCCGCACGGAAAGTGAGTTGCCGTACCCGGCCACACCGATTACCCATCTGCTGATCGACAAGGACCAGCGTGAACTCTATGTGGTCAGCGAAGGCGGTAACATTACGTTCTTTGATATTCAGGACAAGTCAGCACCCAAGCTGATGCAGCACCTGACTGTCACGGACAAGGGTGCGGAAATCACCGCAATCGAATCATTGACCGGGGGAATTTCAATTCTGGTTGGTACCAGTGATGGACGGTTGGCGCAATGGTCGCTGGTAAGGAACGAACATAACCAGGAACGACTGGTGAAATTTCGCGAGTTCGATAAACATCCTGGTGCCATTTTGCAGATTATTCCCGAGTTCAGTCGCAAGGGTTTCATTGCGTTTGATGACAAGGGTAATGTCGGCATCTATCACACCACAGCGGAACGCACTGTCTTAAGAGAAAAACTGGCGGATACGGGCTATCTGATGGGTGCGATCTCACCGCGTGCCAATGGCGCGGTGTTCATGAATGAACGAAAGCAAATCAGTTTCTGGAAAATTGATAACGAACATCCGGAAATTTCCTGGTCGTCGTTATGGGGCAAGGTCTGGTATGAGAGTTATCCGGAGCCGGATTACATCTGGCAATCCTCATCCGCTTCAAACGACTTTGAGCCGAAGTTTTCACTGGTACCAATTTCATTCGGTACGCTAAAAGCCGCTTTCTATGCCATGCTGATTGCGGTACCCCTTGCCATCATGGGCGCTGTCTTTACGGCGCAGTTTATGTCACCGGGCATGCGGCGTGTCGTAAAGCCGTCAGTTGAAATTATGGAAGCCCTGCCGACGGTCATTCTGGGTTTCCTGGCCGGACTGTGGCTGGCGCCCTATGTGGAAGACAATCTGCTGGGTATTTTAATGATGCTGATCTTTATGCCATTCGGCATCCTGCTTGCGGCCTATAGCTGGCAACGCCTGCCGCAGAAGATACGTTTCCTGGTACCGGACGGCTGGGAAGGTGCATTACTGATTCCGGCCCTGATTCTGATCGGCTGGTTAACATTGGGGCTTGGACCGCATCTTGAGAACTGGTGGTTCGATGGCGACGTCACCCAGTATGGTCGACATGTGGGGCCATGGCTGGATCGTTACATGTACCTGGTCTTTGCGACCGTCCTGTTTCCGTTTTTGTATGCTTTGCTGCGCAGAACGAGTCTGGTAAATCGGTCCGTCGGTAAACTGACATCAGAACCTTTGCAAAACTTTACATATGTGTCCATGGCAGCCGTTGTTGCAGTCCTGGTGGGTTTGCTGATGGAGCGTTTCACAATCAACGTGATGTTTGGTGGTGATGTAGTAGCAGCACTGGCAAATGAAACGATCGCATTCGATCAACGTAACTCCATCGTAGTTGGCCTGGCGATGGGCTTTGCGGTGATTCCAACCATTTTTTCCATTGCTGAAGATGCGTTGTTTGCCGTACCCAAACATCTCATTAATGGTTCCCTGGCACTGGGTGCCACACCCTGGCAAACCCTGACACGGGTCGTCATTCTCACCGCCAGTCCCGGTATTTTCTCCGCCGTAATGATCGGTCTGGGACGTGCTGTTGGTGAAACCATGATCGTGTTGATGGCAACAGGTAATACACCGGTGATGGACTTCAGTATCTTTCAGGGCATGCGTACGCTTTCTGCCAATATTGCCGTGGAAATGCCCGAGTCCGAAGTGGACAGTACGCATTATCGTGTCCTGTTCCTGGCAGCACTGGTGCTGTTTGCCTTTACATTTATCTTTAACACCATGGCGGAAATCGTTCGACAGCGATTGCGCCGCAAATACAGTTCGTTATAGGTCTGTGAATAATGCGAATCGGCGACTGGTTTAAAAGTGGTTCTCCCTGGATCTGGCTGAATGCAGCGGCAGTCAGTGCCAGCCTGATCATGGTGTTTGGATTGTTGACGCTGATTCTGGTCAGGGGCATGGGATTTTTCTGGCCATCGGATGTGCATCAGTTTCAGTACCTGACCAAGGACAATGAGAAAGTCACCCTGATTGGAGAAATCTGGGATGAAGAAAGCGTCAAGCGTGAAACACTGGTAGAAAACGGGTTTACCATTCCGGAGAACTTCGACTTTGTAAACCGTTACCTGTTAAAAGTCGGTAACCGGGAAGTCTATGGCACGGACTTTAAACTGGTCGTCACCCCCAATATTCTTGAACAGTCAGAACCGGATGAACTGGTTGTTGTGGTGCGCCGGGAATGGGGAAATTTCTATGGATACCTGAAATCTGTTAAACAGGGTGATCAGGTCATAACCAGCGATCCGGAAAAAGTGTGGCTGGCTTTTCAGGAGCACATGCAACGTGCGCTGGAGCTGCACGAGGAAATCGAGGAAATTCAGAAAGACGATATCGGTAAAATCAACTACGGCATGGAAACGTTGCGTCTCAAGCAACGCCGTTATGAACTGGACAACGAATGGAACGACGAAAACCGGGCGGACGTTGAGGCGCAGCGGGCAGAGTTACAACAACGTTATGAAGTATTACAAAAGCGTCTTAATACCCTGAACGAAGAAATTGCGCGTGACAGCTTTACGGCGCAAATCCAGACCGGTCAGGAAGTGACGATTCCCTTTGCCCACGTGGTCAAGGCTTACAAACCGAACCAGATGTCCGTGTTTGCCAAGCTGGGTATGTACCTGTCAAATATCTGGGAATTCGTCAGTGAGGATCCACGCGAAGCCAATACGGAAGGTGGTGTGTTCCCGGCCATCTTTGGTACCGTCATGATGGTAATCATCATGGCCGTGCTGGTGACACCGTTGGGCGTGATTGCGGCGGTGTATTTACGTGAATATGCCCGCCAGGGGCCGCTGACCCGTACCATTCGTATTGCAGTGAATAACCTCGCCGGTGTGCCATCCATTGTTTATGGTGTATTTGGTCTGGGGTTCTTTGTGTATTTTCTGGGTGGCAATCTCGATAGACTGTTTTTCCCGGAAGCCTTACCAGCGCCGACGTTTGGTACCCCCGGCATCATGTGGTCATCATTGACACTGGCCATCCTTACGTTACCGGTTGTGATCGTTGCGACGGAAGAAGGCCTGTCACGAATTCCGCGCAGTATTCGCGAGGGCAGCCTGGCGCTGGGTGCGACCAAGTTTGAGACCCTGTGGCGCACGGTAATCCCGATGTCGAGCCCGGCCATCATGACCGGTTTGATTCTGGCGGTGGCACGCGCTGCCGGTGAAGTGGCTCCCCTGATGCTGGTGGGTGTCGTCAAACTGGCGCCTTCCATGCCACTGGATGGGAATGCGCCGTTTATTCACCTGGACCGGAAATTCATGCACCTCGGATTTCATATTTATGATGTTGGATTCCAGAGCCCCAATGTCGAGGCGGCCAGACCACTGGTTTATGCCACATCTTTACTGCTGGTGCTGGTGATTATTGCGCTGAATCTGGTGGCGATTCAGATACGCAACCGGTTACGTGAGAAATACCGGGCACTGGAAAGTTAAATTTGCCAATTAACGGTGATACCATGACAAACGCTATGAAAGATTCAACTTTGACACACGGCATCAACCTCGATGCATTGGGGCGGGATAGTACGGCCAGCCAGCTCGAGGATGAACAACTGGCGCTGGAAGTAAAAAACCTGAATCTGTTCTATGGTGATTCACAGGCCCTGTATGACATCAACATGGTCGTTCCGCAAAACCGGGTGACCGCGTTTATCGGTCCAAGTGGCTGTGGTAAATCGACCCTGTTACGTTGTTTTAACCGCATGAATGATCTGGTTGACGGTTGTCGTATTAATGGCGAGATCACACTGCACGGTGACGATATTTACAGTAAGGCAGTGAATGTGGCCAGCCTGCGACGCCGGGTTGGTATGGTGTTTCAGAAACCGAATCCATTTCCCAAGAGTGTGTATGAAAACGTGGCCTATGGTCTGCGTATCATGGGCATCAATGACAAGCGCCGTCTCGATGAAGCCGTTGAGAAAGCCTTAAAAGGTGCGGCCCTGTGGGATGAAATGAAGGATCGCCTGGATGATAACGCACTGGGCATGTCCGGTGGTCAGCAGCAACGCCTTGTCATTGCCCGCGCTATTGCCATCGAACCGGAAGTGTTATTGCTGGACGAACCGGCCTCGGCGCTGGATCCGATTTCCACATTGAAGATCGAAGAACTGATTTATGAACTTAAGGAAAATTACACTATCATTATAGTAACGCATAACATGCAACAGGCTGCCCGGGTGTCCGATTACACGGCATTCCTGTACATGGGCAAGATGATCGAATATGCGGATACGAATACATTATTCACCAACCCGAATGAAAAACAGACCGAAGATTACATCACCGGTCGCTACGGATAAGGCATAACGTAAAAGGGCAACGAAGATGGAAAAGGCGGATATCGGTCACCACATATCACAGCAGTTTAACCAGGAACTGGAGGATGTCAGGAATCTCGTCCTGCAGATGGGCGGTATTGTGGAACAGCAACTGGTTGATGCGGTCCAGGCGTTGACGACCATGGATACGACGCTGGCAGAAGTGGTTGTGACGAATGATTACAAGATCAACCGGCTGGAAGTGGAAATTGATGAAGAATGCACACATATTCTTGCGCGTCGACAACCGGCAGCCAGTGATCTGCGCCTGTTAATGGCCATTATCAAAACGATTACGGATCTTGAACGTATCGGTGATGAAGCCGAACGGATTGGCCGCATGGCCCTGAAATTTTCTGAAGGTGAAAGCAAGGACACCAAAGCCCTGGTCGGGATTGGCCATATGGGTGAACTGGTGCGGCACATGTTGCACGACTCGCTGGATGCATTTGCCCGTATGGATGCAGAAGCAGCGGCACAGATTGGACGTAAGGACCTGAAGGTCGATCAGGAATATGAAAATATTCTGCGCCAGCTTATGACGTATATGATGGAAGATCCGCGCTCCATACCTCGTGTGATCGGTGTTATGTGGTCAGCACGTGCGCTGGAACGTATCGGTGACCGGGCAAGAAATATCTGTGAATATGTGATCTATCTTGTGAAAGGCAAGGACGTGCGTCATATCAGTTTCGAACAGGTCGAAAAGGATGCGCGTGATCACAATAACAACAACCAGTCCTGATTAGTTGGCTTTGAATGCGACCATATGATCCGCGGCGAGTTTGACGCAGACGCGCTCGCCGATTTCGTGATTGTGATGGCTGGGAAATAACGACAGCACATCTATTCCGGAAGCAAGCCGTAAAGTATAAAGAATCTCCGCGCCTTTGAACGCCTTGTGCCGGATTTCCGCCATCAGGTTACCGTCATCATCATCCGGCACAATATCATCCGGCCGTAACAGTAATTTAACCTTGCTGCCACGCGGCCAGTCATAGGCACGATCGCCACTGACCAGACCGACGGCGGTTTCAATCTTGTCCGGTGCCAGCAGGGTGCCGTCCAGAAATACGCCCTGGCCGATAAAGTCGGCAACAAAAAAATTGTCCGGTGAATGGTACAGGTTATAGGCCGTGTCGCGTTGGACGATCTCGCCGTTATTCATCACGCCAATTTGATCACCCACCGCAAAGGCTTCCAGTTGATCGTGCGTTACCAGCACACCGGTGGCACCCTGTGATTTGAGAATGCGCCGCACTTCCTGGCTGAGATATTCACGCATTTCCACGTCCAGATTTGAAAAGGGCTCATCCATTAAAATCAGATCCGGTTTTGGGGCAAGGGCACGTGCCAGTGCCACGCGCTGCTGTTGTCCGCCGGATAATTCGTGCGTGTAACGTTCGGCATAGTCTCCCAGATCGACAATATTCAGTACTTCCCGCACGCGTTTATTACGGTCCTCGCGACTGAGGTCGCGTAATCCAAATGCCACGTTGTCAAACACGTTGAGGTGCGGAAACAGGGCATAGTCCTGAAACACCATGCCGATACGGCGTTTCTCGGGGGGTTTGGTATATCGCGCTGAGGAGACCAGCTCGTCTCGTAATCGAATCTCACCCTGTACCACGGGCTCAAAGCCGGCAATTGCCCGTAATACCGTGGTCTTGCCACAACCACTGGGGCCCAGCAGGCAGAGCAGGTCACCGTCATTGATGTGCAGGCTGACGTCGTGCACCGCGGTGTGGTTGCGGTAGCGGCACTCGATATGTTTTACGTCCAGGACAGGTTGCATAGAAATTCCTTACATCAGCACGGAATCATAACAAACCGACTATTTTTTTGCCTGCCTGATCGCTTCCCAGTATCGTGCCTGCTGCGGATCAGCCTTAAATCCGGCAATTCTACCACTGTAGGCATTGATGAGTGAATCCAGTGCATCCGGGTGACCCTGCCGTGCGGCAGCGGCCCACAATTCCAGTGCCTTGTCTTTATCGCTTCCGATGCCGTAACCAAAGGCGTACATAATGGCCAGGTTGTTTTGTGCATTGGCATGTTCCTGTTCGGCAGCACGTTGCCACCATTCCACGGCAGACTTGTGATCCGGATACACACCCCTGCCCAGATAAAACATGACACCGGCATTGTATTGCGCATCGGCCAGTCCGTTGTTGCCAGCCCGTACGAACCAGACCAGTGCACGGCGATCACTTTTTTCCACGCCCAGGCCTTTCATGTACAGCAAGCCAAGGTTGTATTGTGCGTCGGGATTGTCTTCTTCAGCCAGCGGCATCCAGAGTTCGTAGGCTTTTTTGTAGTCTTTGTTATCGAAAGCAGTGTGGCCGTCTTCCAGCGGACCGGCGGCCAGCCAGGGAACAGGGAATAACAGGGAGAATGATAACAGCAGGTACGGCAAACGTCGGGACATGAATAAGGTATAGCATGTCATGGGGCGACTGGCGACTGACTCAGGTGGTCAGTAGTAATTCAATCAGGGCCTTTTGCGCATGCAGGCGATTTTCCGCCTGGTCCCAGACGACACTTTGTGGTCCGTCGATGACCTCGGCGGCGACTTCCTCTCCGCGATGCGCGGGCAGGCAATGCAGAAACAGCGCGTCCTTATTGGCAAGCGACATCAGTTCGGCATTGACCTGAAAGTCGGCAAAGGCCTGAACGCGTTGTTGTTGTTCCCGTTCCTGGCCCATGCTGGCCCAGACATCGGTCGTCACGACGTCGGCGTTTTCGCAGGCGGCTTTGGGATCCTGTGTCAGGTTGACCCGATCACCGGCTGCTTTCAGTACGGCCTGATCCGGTTCGAACCCGGCCGGTGTGGCGATATTCAGTGTGAAGTCATATTGCACGGCAGCATTAATATAGGAGTGACACATATTATTACCATCACCGATCCAGGCAACAGTTTTACCCCTGATATCGCCACGATGTTCGTAATAAGTCTGCACATCAGCCAGTAACTGACAGGGATGGTACATGTCGGTCAGGGCATTGATCACCGGCACACTGGAGTATTCTGCAAATCGCTCAATGGTTTCATGCGCAAAGGTACGAATCATGATGATATTGACCATGCGCGACAGGACACGGGCGCTGTCTTCGATCGGTTCACCACGACCTAGCTGTGTATCACGTGGCGAAAGAAAAATGGCATGCCCACCAAACTGCACCATGCCGGTTTCAAACGATACGCGGGTGCGGGTCGAGGATTTGTCAAAGATCATTCCCATGACCTTGTTTGGAAACAGGTTGTGTGGCGTGTCGGATTTCACCAGTGACTTGAGTTCGATGGCGCGCTGGATCAAATCGCGGCATTGCTGCGATGTCAGATCACGTAATGTCAGAAAATGCAGGCTCATGCGCTTTGTAATGTGCTATCGCTGACAAATTTGATAACGGCCTGGCTGACGATGTCGATAACTTTGTCAGCCTGTTTATTGGTCATGACATAGGGGGGTAACAGACGGATGACATTTGATGCCGTTACATTGATAAGCACACCCTGTTCGAGACAGGTCGATACCAGTTCACCGCAGGGAATCGCCAGCTCAACAGCAAGCATGCAGCCTATGCCACGAATCTCTTTTATTTGTGGTACGTTTTTCAGCGCGGTGTTGAAACCGTCAAGCATGTATTCGCCCAGTTCGGTGGCGCGTTTGATCAGGTTATCTTTTTCAATTGATTCGATGACGGCAAGCGCAGCCCGACAGGCCAGCAGGTTACCGCCAAAGGTTGAACCGTGATGACCGGGTTTGAACAATCCGGCGGCGGTGCCACTCGCCAGACAGCAACCAATCGGTACACCATTACCCAGTGCCTTGGCCAGGGTCAGAATATCCGGTTGAATGGCATGATGCTGGTAGGCAAACCATTCTCCGGTTCGTCCCATGCCGGTCTGTATTTCATCGAGAATGAGTAACCAGCCATGTTCATCACACACGGCGCGTAAATTTTTTAAATAGTCGCTGTTCGGAATGCGTATGCCACCTTCACCGGTAATCGGTTCCACCATAACGGCGACCACGTTTTTGTTATTTTTACCGATGTTCCTGATAGCGTCGATATCATCATACGGGGCGCGTACGAATCCTTTGACCAGCGGTTCGAACCCGGCCTGAATTTTACGGTTGCCGGTTGCGGTGAGGGTGGCCAGCGTACGGCCGTGAAAACTGCCTTCCATCACAATGATGTCCGGCTTTTCTATTTCCTTGCTGCGCCCGTAAAGTCGCGCCAGTTTAATCGCGGCTTCATTCGCTTCGGCACCGGAATTACAGAAAAACGCATTCTGCATTTTAGATAACTGACACAGCTTGTCGGCCAGTTTACTTTGTACATCGATCTGGTAGATATTGGAGGTATGTAACAGTTTACCGGCCTGGTCACAAATCGCGTCCTGCACGGCAGGGTGGGCATGGCCCAGTGCACACACGGCGATGCCACCCAGGGCATCGATATATTCCCGACCATTGGAATCCCAGATCAGGGCCCCTTTGCCATGGCTAAAGGTAACGGGTAAACGCGCGTAATTTGTCATCAAATGACTCATGATTTAAAACATACCTGAAATAAAAAAGCAGCCAATGGCCGCCCGTGTTACTAAACTCCACATTCTAGACCCCAGTCCGGTTCAGGGCAAATGCCCTAAAAGAAAAACCCGGCCCTGAGGCCGGGTTCTACATACGTCGAGCTGGCGTTTTTAGAACGGCAATCCACCATTGTGGAAGGTGCTGGCGGTCATGCACAGCAGCATCGGGATAGAAAGTGCCGTGTTGGTGCGTGAAGCCATCAGGGCAACAAAGCCGGCTTTGGCTTTTTGTTCATCCGTGGCTTCGACCATGCCCAGGACTTTTTTCTGGTTCGGCCAGATCAGTACCCAGACATTGAACAGCATGATGGTACCCAACCAGGCACCGACACCGATGACGATCGCATTTTGTTTGAGCATGAACGCGTCAGCCAGAATGCCATACTTGTACAGAGCCGCTGCACCTGAAAGCCAGGTCAGTAAGGCTGCCCAACGGAACCACAGCAGTGCCAGCGGGGCGACGTGCTTGCTGATACCTGCGGCTGTTCCATCGGCCTTGGCTTTACCCATGGCTGGCACCTGGACAAAGTTGAAGTAATATAAAAGACCAATCCAGATGACACCCACGACGGCGTGAAACCAGATAGTCCATTCGTTCATGTTACCGCTACCGGTGCTCAGCCAGAAAGTAATAGCGATGGCGATAACAATACCGAGAATAATTGTTCCGGCGATTGATTTTAATGGGTTCATTGATTGCTCCCGTTATCGTTGTGGTTAGGTGATTATTAGTGTAAAAAAATTTTTGAGTATTCTACTACAGTATTGGCATACTGACACCCCCGGTTTATACACACTAACTCCATGATATGATGGTTTTTTTTCACACAAACTTGATAAGGATAAAGGCGTGAATCCGGTCGAACTGAGCCTCTTCTCGAACCGAATCAGTGCAGTTTGCGACGAGATGGGCGCGGTGCTGCAACGTGCAGCATTCTCGCCCAACATTCGCGATCGGCTGGATTTTTCCTGTGCGGTGTTTGATGCACAGGGCGGGCTGTGTGCTCAGGCCGCCCACATTCCGGTGCATCTGGGCAGTATGGCTTACGCCATGCAAGACATTGTCAGCCGGCTTAGCTGGGAACCCGGTGACATGGTGGTCGTGAATGACCCGTATCTGGGTGGTACGCACTTGCCGGATGTTACGCTCATTGCCCCGGTGTTTGTTGATGCGGCGTTGTGCGGTTTTGTGGCCAACCGGGCTCATCATGCTGACATTGGCGGACACACGCCGGGCTCGATGCCGATTTCCCGTCAGCTCGATGAAGAGGGCATCATCCTGCCGCCACAATATTTACTACGGGCCGGTAAACTCAACCAGCCATTGATGCAACAGATCCTGGATCAAACTCGTAACAGGCAATCCAGTCAGGGAGATTTTTCCGCGCAGATCAGTGCCAACAAAACCGGTGTGTCCCGTCTGGGTGTTTTAATCGAACGTGCTGGTCATGAAGCATACCGGCAAAGCCTGCTGGCACTGAATGAGTATGCCGAACGTCTTGCCGCCAGCGTCATCACTAACATTCCGGATGGAGTTTATCAATTTAGTGATGTGATGGATGACGATGGTTTAGGTAATACCGGTTTACCAATAACACTTAAACTGACAATTCGACAACACCAGGTGATTGCGGATTTTACCGGTACAGCACCACAGACGGCCGGCAACATCAATTGCCCGGTTTCTGTTGTCGCGGCGGCGGTGTTTTATGTGTTTCGATGTTTAATGCCAGAACAGACACCCGCCTGTGCCGGCACCTTTCGTGCCATTGAGCTGAACGTGCCGGAAGGTTGTTTACTCAATGCACGTCGACCCGCGGCGGTGGCAGCGGGCAACGTGGAGACCAGTACACGTATCGTGGACGTGGTGATGGGTGCGCTGGCGCAGGCCTTACCGGATCACATTCCTGCTGCCAGTCACGGCAGTATGAATAATCTTGCCATGGGTGGCACGTGGCGAGGGCAACACTGGGATTATTATGAAACCATGGGCGGTGGAATGGGTGCCGGTTCCCGTACGGCTGGTATGAGTGCTGTGCAGACACACATGACCAATACACGAAATACACCGGTTGAGGTACTGGAATCGTATTATCCATTACGCATTCGTCGTTATGCGATAAGAAAGGCATCCGGTGGAACCGGTAAACATCACGGTGGTGACGGGTTGGTAAGGGAATTTGAGTTTCTCGACGCGGCGACGGTGACCTTACTGACGGAACGTCGTATGTATTCACCCTGGGGGCTGGCAGGTGGGAGCGTGGCTCAACCCGGTATAAACCAGCTAAACCAGATGTCACTGGCACCCAAATTCACCAGACAGGTCCAGGCCGGAGATGTACTGAGAATTGAAACACCGGGTGGCGGTGGCTGGGGTGAGGTCGAGTGACCCGATGCTGACAAGTTGAACAAAAGTATTGGTAGTCAAGGACGTCAGCAGCAGGGATGCTGCTGTCGAGCGTACAGGGATGTACTTGCAGCGTGCCTTGACTACCAATACTTTTGTTCCTTGCAAACATTTCAACTGTAACCTGAAAAAAATGTTTCAGGAGGACTGAAGTACATGTGCGGTATTTGCGGTGAACTGAACTTTAACCAGCAACCCGGTGATCCATCGGTCATCAAAAAGATGCTGCCGGCTCTGGCACGGCGTGGCCCGGATTTCGAGGATACCTGGCAGGCCGGTCCGGTACAGTTTGGTCATCGGCGTCTGGCCATTATCGATCTGTCGCCGCAATCCAATCAGCCCATGCATGACGCCAGACTGGGTCTGACCATCGTGTTTAATGGCGCGATTTATAATTATCCGCAACTTCGCGAACAGTTTATCGCCGAGGGTTATACGTTCCAGAGCCATGGCGACACGGAAGTGATTCTCAAGGCGTATCATAAATGGGGCGAGGATTGTCCGGCCCATCTGGATGGCATGTTTGCCTTTGCTATCTGGGACCAGAACAAAAAGCAGCTATTTGCAGCACGCGATCGTATGGGCATCAAGCCGTTTTATTTTTCACGCACGGATAATTATTTTCGTTTTGCTTCCAATATTCAGTCGTTACTGGCAAGCGGTGATATCGATACATCGATCAGTAAAGTGGGGTTGCATCACCAGTTTACCCTGCATGCCGTGATTCCGGCACCGTACACGATTTTCAATGGTATTCAGAAACTGGAACCCGGCACCACGCTGACCATTACGGAAATAGGCGAGACGCGCCAACGTCGTTACTGGCGACTGAATGCAACGCGCGATCATTCGGTAACTAGCGATGAAGAATGGGAAACGCTTATTCATGATCAATTACGTGAAGCAGTCAAGAAGCGGCTGTTTGTCGCCGACGTGCCTGTCGGTGTGCTGTTATCTGGTGGTCTGGATTCCAGTTTGCTGGTGGCGTTACTCGCCGAAGCCGGCGTAAAGGACCTGTTAACATTTTCCATCGGCTTTGAGGATCAACCGGAAGAAAAAGGCAGTGAGTTTGAATTTTCGGATCAGGTGGTCGCGCGTTACCAGACACAGCACCACAAGATTCATATTGCCAACGACCAGGTATTAAAACGTCTGCCGGAAGCGGTACAGGCCATGGCCGAGCCCATGTTCGGGCAGGATGCGGTGGCGTTTTACCTGTTGTCCGAGCAGGTTTCGAAACACGTCAAAGTCGTACAAAGCGGGCAGGGCGCGGATGAAGTGTTTGCCGGATATTTCTGGTATCCGAAAATGCAGCAGGATACACAGGGGAGTTATGTCGATCGCTTTGCCCGATACTATTTTGATCGTGATCACGATGAGTACTTGCAAACCGTTGACGAAAAATTTCATGGCGAAGACTATACACGACAGAAAATCGATGCGTTACTCAACGAACCCGATGCCGATGAAATGATCGACCGCGTGTTACGCATGGATGTTACAACACTGATTGTCGATGACCCTGTGAAGCGCGTGGATAATATGACCATGGCATTCGGCCTGGAGGCACGGGTACCGTTCCTGGATTACCGGCTGGTGGAACTGGCGGCGCGCATGCCGCCGCACCTGAAACTTGGATCCGGCGGTAAACATGTTCTGAAGCAGATTTCGCGTGGCTTGTTACCCGATGCCGTGATTGACCGTCCCAAGGGTTACTTTCCCATGCCGGCGCTCAAGTACGTACGCGGGGATTTTCTGGCATTTATGCGGGATATTCTGCTCGACTCACGTGCGGTACAACGTGGCCTGTACCAGCGTGACTATGTCGAAAAGTTACTTTCTGAACCGGATCAACACTTTACACGCTTGCAGGGCAGTAAATTATGGCACCTGGCCTTGCTGGAGCTCTGGCTGCAAACCCATGTCGAAAACCATTGAAATGACCGTCACTTGCCCATATTGACTCGCTGAACACCGCCCTGACGTGTACAATGCCGGGCTGGCTGTAACAGTGAATCATTCACAGTGAAAGAATCGAGGTGTATAGCAATGGACGTCCTGGAACGAATTGACAAGATAGTAAAAGAAAATCCGGTTGTGATTTTCATGAAGGGCACACCGCAGATGCCCCAATGTGGTTTCTCCAGCCGTGCCGCGCAGGCACTGCAATCGTGCGGCAAGGAATTTGCGCATGTGAACGTGCTGATGGATCCGGAAATTTTTGAAAACCTGCCGCGTTACCAGAACTGGCCGACCTTCCCGCAAATTTATATCAACGGTGAATTGATCGGTGGTTGTGACATTACGCTGGAGTTATATCAAAAAGGCGAATTACAAAATATGGTTAACGGCGCAGCAAACTGATTAATCATTATTTAAAGATCTGTAAAAGCCCGCCTAGCGCGGGCTTTTTTCTGCTTCGAGAACACCAATCTTGCTGTCCCAGGCATTGACGATCTTGCAAAAAAGCTGGGCCGTTTTTTCCGCATCGTAAATGGCCGAATGTGCTTCGTTTGCATCCCACTGCATGCCGGCTGCCATCACTGCACGGGCCAGTACAGTCTGGCCGTAGGCAAGTCCGGCCAGGGTGGCCGTATCAAACGAGCTGAATGAATGGAACGGGTGTTTTTTGATATTGCAGCGCTCTATCGCTGCCTTAAGAAAGCTCAGATCAAAAAAAGCATTATGGCCGACAAGGATTGCCCGCGTGCACTGGTGTGACTTGAGCAGGGCGCGAATCGGTTTAAATACCATTTCCAGCGCTTCACATTCCCGTTTGGCCATACGAAACGGGTGATAGGGATCAATTCCGGTAAATTCCAGTGCCTTGGGATCCATCTGTGCGCCTTCAAATGGTTCAACATGGCAGGCAATCGTGGCACCCGGTGTTAATACGCCATTTTCATCACGGACAACAGGGATGGCCGCAATTTCCAGCAGCGCATGCTTGAGTGGGTCAAAGCCACCGGTTTCAACATCGATAATCACCGGCAGGAAGCCGCGAAACCGGGTCGCAATCAGATTGTCTGAATCGTTATCTAGATCAATATCCATCACTACAGGATATCGAAAAGAGTGCTAGATTTATAGTTATTCCGTTATCAAATCACTAAAAGGGTTGCAGGTAATAATGAATATCATGTCACGTTTTAGTCCAGTCATCAGGGTAATCACACTTGTTCTGTTTGGTATTTCGACGCCGATTCAGGCCGGGGAGTTTGACAAAGGGCTGCTATGGCAGATTTCCGGGAAGCATAATGACGCCAGTTTCCTGTTTGGCACGGTTCACTCGGATGATCCCTCTGTCACCACGTTACCAGTTCAGGTCCAGTCGGCCATGCAACAGGCACGGCACTTTTGTGCCGAACTGGATCTGAATATGTCGACCATGTTACAGGCGCAGGTCAAAATGATGTTGCCGGCCGATAAACAGTTACAGGACCTGATTGGTCAGCGCAACTTCCGGCAATCGGTAAATTTAATGGCGAATTATGGTGTGCCGGAAATGATCGTAGGACGAATGAAGCCATGGGCAGTTGCTGCCCAGCTTATGATGCCGGTACCGCAGACGAATGTATTTCTGGATCTCAAGCTCTACCAACAGGCACAGTCGCGTGGTATACCGACCTGTGGACTTGAACAGGTAGAAGAGCAACTGGCGGTGTTTGAGAACATGTCGGTTGCACAGCAGATCAATTTTCTGGAGCAGGCGATTCGTGAATACGCTGAACTGCCTGTTGCGATCAATACGATGTTAAACCTTTA
Source organism: uncultured Gammaproteobacteria bacterium (assembly GCA_937967995.1). Taxonomy (GTDB): domain Bacteria; phylum Pseudomonadota; class Gammaproteobacteria; order UBA6429; family Thiohalophilaceae; genus CALBTB01. The sequence goes on along the minus strand of CALBTB010000004.1, from coordinate 111,197 downwards.
TCGCAATCGTGACCTGGCCGGGTTACAGGCATTTAGTGACAGACAGATGCAAAAGACGGATAAATCGCTTGCCAGTTATATGGAGAAAAACCTGATCAATAATCGCAATTATCTGATGGTTGATCGCATGAAACCGCACATGGTCAATGGCAAGGCCTTTTTTGCCGTCGGTGCCCTGCATCTGCCCGGTGAACACGGTATTTTAAATATTCTGAAAAAGCAGGGTTATCAGTTGCAGCGTTTGTATTAGGCGTTGCCGGCGACCTGCCAGTGCAACGTTTCTCCTGCACACATGGGTTGAATACGTTCCTTACCAAACGCCTGTTGTGTTGCCACCTGCCAGTCCTTTTTCTGTAGGGTAATGCGGGAATTGTTGACGGGCAGCTGATAAAACTGCGGTCCATAATGGCTGGCAAAGTTTTCCAGCTGTTCCAGTTTACCGGCCTGCTCAAACACGGTGGCATAAATTTCCAGCGCCACCGGTGCGTTATAAATACCGGCACAGCCACAGGCACTCTGTTTGGCGTTAATCGCATGCGGGGCGCTGTCGGTACCAAGGAAAAATCGCGGATTACCGGACGTGGCGGCCTGAATTAATGCCTGGCGGTGAATTTCCCGTTTAAGAACCGGCAGGCAGTAAGCATGCGGTCGAATACCACCACGAAACATTTCGTTACGGTTATACAACAAATGGTGTGGCGTGATTGTCGCCGCCAGATTATCCGGCCCGCTTTCAACAAACTGCACTGCATCGGCGGTGGTGATATGTTCAAAGACAATACGTAATTCAGGTATGTGCTGCATGATCGGTGCAAGGATGCGATCGATGAATACTTTCTCACGATCAAAGATATCGATATCCGGGTCGGTCACTTCACCGTGAACCAGTAATGGCATTCCTTCCTTTGCCATGGTTTCGAGCGTGGAATACGTCTTTTTGATATCGGTCACGCCGGCATCGGAGTTGGTGGTGGCACCGGCCGGGTAATATTTTACTGCCGTTACCTGCTTTGATTGTCGGGCTTTGCTAATTTCTTCCGGACGCGTGTTGTCTGTCAGATAAAGCGTCATCAGGGGTTCAAAAGTTGAGCCCGCAGGCAGTGCCGACATAATTCGCTGTCTGTATTCAATCGCCTGCTCGGTGGTGGTGACGGGGGGTTTCAGGTTGGGCATGATGATGGCGCGACCAAAACATCGTGCAGTGTCAGCGAGTACATCCCTGAGTACGTCTCCATCACGGACATGCAGGTGCCAGTCGTCTGGTTTGATTATGGTGATGGAGTCCAATGCACTAACCCGTGGTTGTCACTCAGTTTGTGATGCCAGTCAGGATAACATTAAATGGCCATGCTTGTCTGGTCAGTGCAATCATTACGATCCAGGCAAACACCGCAATCGCCAGGACAAAACTGATAAGGCCTGAACGACGGGTTTGACTAAAACGCAGGGTCATCAGCCCCAGAAAAATATAAATCAACAACAGCCCAATCTTGAGCAACAACCAGGGCTGTAAAAACGGGTTAAGTTTATACTGAACGAGCATGGCAATAGCGGACGCCAGCAGGACAGTATCAACGACATGCGGAAGGACTTTAAGCCATCGACGCTGCAAGCGATGTGGCGCATAGAATTTCAGCAGGCCGCGATAAAAGAAACCGCAAATCGACAATGCCGCACACGTTACATGGATTAGTTTCAGAACGACCAACAGGTTATCCGACTTTCTTACCTATCATGAGTCTCAGGGGCCAGTTCACCAGCTTGTTATCGAGTGGATCGGACCATAGGCCCTGTAATTCGTCTGCCAGGATATCGACCGGATTGTTCCCGGTATCATCCTGATAATATTTACAGGCCGACCAGGTGCCGACATAACCCAGCAGGTCCTCCAGGTGCCAGCGTGTCTGCATGGAAAAAGGTGGTGCCTGGTAAGACTTGAAAGTTTCCGGCATGGCGGGAAATCCCTGTTCGACGAACTTTCTTTCCGGTGGCCAGTATTCACCAACGACTTCAGTATAAAAATGCTGCAGCACACTATCGATTTGCGGCTCAACGCTGAGAAGATTATATGACCAGACTGCCAGGATGCCCCCTTTGCGTAGCACACGATGGGCTGCCTGGTAAAATTTTGTCCGCTCAAACCAGTGTAAAGACTGTGCGACTGTAATCAGATCAATACTGTTGGGATCGAAGTCAGGCGATTCTGCCCGCATAACACTGAATATAATCTTTTCATGTGGCAGAGATTGTCGAACCTGTTCTGCACTGGCATCAGTTGCATAGACCTGATCAAACAGCTTGGCCAGATGATGAGCTGCCTGACCTGAGCCGGTTGCACAGTCCCATGCCGTGTTCCGGCTGGGGCAAAGTCTGGCCAGGAACTCAAATAATTCAGGCGGGTAACTGGGCCGGAACCGTTTGTATTGTTCAGAATGACTCGAAAAATGATCCTTGAAGTCCGAGGGTGACATGTTGTTTGTTATTAAATTATTTTATTCCCTAACAAGGTTTTGCGTGTAAGCAGGCGTGTGTAATTTTAATCCATAATGTTGGCTTTGTGTCAGCAAGTCCTGTATTTCGGCGCGATTTTTACCGTTAGTAACATTTCCTCCTGTGCCGGAAATTACCCGTAAACGCTCAACACTCAGCATATAAAGTGCTATGGGCTGATAACGCATCAGGATTATCATCTGATCGGCAATATTTTCACCAATTTCCCATAAGCTGTGTTTGATGCAATCCTCGATGGCAATAAATCCGGTTTCAAGTGCAAGTGTTGCCGGGAGCGATTGCATCTCCTTCAGGACAAGTTTGAGTTGTTGTTCAGCAAATAGCCGTGAATTACTTGTTAATGAATGTACAGCGTAGGAAATGTATGTATCGTATATCGGGGTAACATCAGGAACTGGTTGTTCGTCCTGTAGATAATAACCGGCAAGTTGTCGTAACTGGATTGCATGATAATTCTTTATATCATCGCCTGCCTTTTTTGCATGATTGGCGGCACGTGCAGCAAGAAGCTGCATCTTTTCAAACATACCACAATAATAGTTTTGTCTGCATGACAATAGGCAGATAGTCGACAGGGCATTTTCATCCTGTAACTGATTTGCCAGGGCAATGGCTTTATCCAGCTGTGTATTCATTGTTGCAAAGTCGAGATTGTTTAAGGCAAGTTCCGCTTTTCCAAGCATGACCAGCATCTCGATTCGAACAAAATTGTATGCCTGTGCAATGGTCAGTGCTTCATTAAATGAGGAATCAGATGCATTGATATTCAGTCGTCGTAATTCCTGATAGCCTGTTTCACATAAAATAGTCGACAACCACTTCGCAGCATCGGCGCGTCTGGCGTGTTCCTGCGCCAGCTTGATGTATTTTTCCCATTCGAGGTCATTACTCTTGCTTGCCTGTTTAAACAGGTAGAAATACAGCCTGGCAAGTGTGAGATGGTCAGTGCAATGAGCGAGTTGCTGCCTGGTTGATGACAATAATTGACTGGCGGGTTGAGTATGGCCGAGTTCCAGCAAACAGGCGGCCATACCCAGACCAGCCAATGCCCTGTCATCAGGTGCTACTGCGAGTTTAATTGCCTGCTCATATGCACGTAATGCAGCGACATGTCGGCTAAAGTCCAGCATCATGTCGGCCTTCTCAATTGCCGCCCTGAATCGATCTTCTGCATTCGTCGACAGGGCGATGGCCCGGTCAAAGTACCAGCAGGCAATATTTGGTCTGAACATGTCCTGCATGAATCGGGCAGATGTTAAACAGGCATCACCCTGTAACTGGCTGCGGCAACGCAGTAGATGGAACGTGTATCGTCGATGGTCGACTGCTTTAAAATATTCCGCCGCGGCCAGGTGTTTCTTCGTAAGCGTGTCTTCGTCAATAGAGTGATACAGAATTTCCTGAATATATTGATGTGAAAAATACAGATATTCATGTGATTCACAGAGAAAACCGGCGTCGATCAAGGATGAAACTGAAAATGATTTATCTTCTAGGAGATGATACAGCGCATACAGATCAAAACGCATTCCCAGGATTGCAGCACTCAGAAGCGCATCGCGTTCGGGATCGGTCATTGCATCGAGATAAGCAGTGATAATTTCGGTCAGTGAATCAGGTTTTGCAGCCGAATTGATCGTATGTAATCTTGAAGACCACGTCAGTGTCAGCGCATCACGTCTGTCATAATAATTGGTAAGATGAATTTTTGTGACGGGATTTTCTTCAATTGATAGTGATGGAATTTTATCGGGAGTGTCATAGGTGCATACAAACTGACAGCCCGTGGTACGGCATTCAGAAAACACCAGTTTCAGAATTTCGATGCTTTGCTGGCAGGCAAATTGTAAATCATCAACGCAGATCACCACTTTTCGAGACCGGGTGTGTTGCCGTATCAGATAAGTAATTACCTGTGCCTGTGTTAGAATACGTTGCGAATGATCGATAGCGGAATAAAGGCCATGCATGTCAGCGGGCAGGGGGATTTGTAGCATGCTGTAAAAAGCAGCAGCATGTAGATCGTTATGATCCTCAGAGTCCGTCAGTTGTTGCACGAATGTATCGACGTTATTTGGCTTCTCATTTCGTTGTGTTAATTCAATCAGCAAATCCTGCAATCCATCGTTGCAATGATACTTGCTGTCAAAAAATCTGGTTCGAAAAACCGCAAAGCCTTTTTGCTGTAACATGGCGCATGTGTTTTGCGCCAGATAACTTTTACCGAGTCCGGCCATTCCATGAATCAGAAATACATGGCTGGCTTGTGAATCCGCATTGATTCTGGCGTGGGTAAAGATTCGGGTCATCTCACGTTCATAGTAACGCGGACTTGAACTAACGGCCGGGTAATTTACCCGGTTTGCTGTTGGCTGGTCTTTTGCCGAGTTTAACAGCGCGTGATACAGATCGGTGGTAGCCTGTTCAGGCAGGTCACCGGATGTGATAGATAATATCCTGCAGCAATCATCATATTGTTGCATGAATTTTCTTGGATGGTTGGTTTTGCTATACAATAGCATCAGGTTGCGGTGTGCAATTTCACTTGCGGGATTGATTTCAATCATTTCCTGATTAAGTGCAATAGCTGATTCATGCCTGCCATCCAGCAAATATTGCTCTGATAAGTCCTGAAGAACACGCATGTAAACCTGTTGTATGTGGTCGGTGTATTCATTAAGCCATCGGTTATATGCTGTCGACTGAATTTGTAACCCGTCCAGCAAACGACCTTGCTGGTAGATATGACGACAGTTTTCAAGATGTTGAGCTGTTGATGATCTGGCCAGGCGTTCGAACCTGAGCACATCGACTTTTACATGGTCGGAATTAATCGTCAGGTTTTTCTCATCCGAAATGACAAACTGGTCAAAATCGGTAATGTGTTTTCGTAATTCGTTAACAGCACGGCGTAGACTCTGTTGAGCCTTATCGGGTTTACTATGCGGCCAGAGCAGGCCGGCAAGAAATGTCCTGGATTGTGACTGGTTCGGATGCAGGGCAAGATAGGCGAGTAAGACACGGGCCTTTTTAACTTTAATAATCTTCTCAACGTCCAGCTGGCGGAACGCCAGTCCGCCCATCAGACGCAGCTCCAGACTTGTCATGCCTGTATGCTCCCTGACATTAATACTTTTATTAGTGTTAATTGATGGTAACCAACATAGTGATGACTACACCACTATAGGCACTTGAATTGTGAACTGGTTGACAGTTTAAGGCAGGTTGCGATGTTTAAAACCGGTAGGCAAGACCAAGCCCCGCCCAGAAAAAATCCCGTAACAGTTCATCGCCACTATAGCGATCTTCGTCACGATTTATTGCCAGGTTGTATCCGACAAAGGTGTTGAGATCAATCGCGTCCTGCGGTTGATAGGCCAGGTTTAATCGAACTTGCATGTGATTCAGGCCGCGATGCCCGTCTGCAATATAGCCGGCATTGGCACCAAGAATGGCTTTTACTCCCAGCTTGATTTTTTTCTGCTGTAACGGAAACCCCGATGAGACAGCCAGCTCCATAAATGAACCTTCAGCATCAAAAGAGTGGTAAACACTGGCAAGCAGGTTCAATCGTTTTCTGATTTTATAAGCCAGATCAACACTGAGTTCATTGTCATTACTGCTGACACCCGCTTCACGCGCCTGGATATGGTTATAACCGGTATAGATATCCAGCTGATCGTTTAATTTAAACCCGTATACGATGTTGAGGTTAAACTCGGAATAATCCGTACCCGGACTATCGGCAATCCAGGGGATGATGCTGAGATTGTCAATTACAAATTCGGATGATAAAGAGACAATTCCGTCACCTGAAAGATTATCTCTTCCTTCTGTGACATAGCGACTCTCCCACGAGGCATGTGCATGCCATTCGTAAAGTGTTTCTGCCCTGGTTCGGAATTTGGGTTCAAGTTTGATTTTGCCACCAGGACCGGCTTCGACAGGCCGGGTCGGGTCATCCTGTGCTGCGACAAATCCAGGCGCAATAGAAAAAATGAGCAGCAGGAAAATATAGGTGGTGAGGTTTTTGAGTTGCATATTTTTTTCGAGCCAGGGTTGTGAGCCATCAAGATATCATTATTCAGGTACAGTATCAAAAATGTTTCTCAGATCTTGTGTCCTCTTATAACGACAAATGCACCAGTACTAAATCCGGTTCTAATGTCTTCGTGTAAAGTGATTTTGGCCAGATCATTGAAAAGTGTTTCACGGTACTGGAATTCACCAAAACCGCAACGAGACAGAACCTCGGTTATCTCCGTAACATAATGAAACCTGGCATGCCGGTAAAAATGGCTATTGTGCTTATGTTTTTCATATTGTTCGACGATTTTACTTTGTCGGTTGAGCATGGCGACCAGAATCACGCCGTCGTTTCGAAGTACGCGATGGGCCTCCTGATAGGCCTGCTCCAGCGAATCCAGAAAACAGTCGACGGTGACATATAAAACGAAGTCGAACTGATGATCCGCAAATGGCAGTGCCTCGGCCACCGCATTCACAACTGAAAGATTATATTGCTTCGTAAAAGCGCGCATTGTCGCAGATGGTTCTACTCCGGTTTGTATGCCCAAAGGAATGGCAAAGCGACCGGTGCCGGTTCCAACTTCGAGTCCTTTTGCCTGCGCCGGCATCAGTTGACGAATCGCTTTCAGTTCAGCGGCATATACATGCGGATATTTTTCAAACCAGCTGTCATATTCAACAACATGACGATCAAAAGCGGACTTGTCAGTCATGTCCAGACGCGTTATCGGATAGCAGCGAGATCGATGCCTCAGCGGTGGACTTGTCAATATTGACCTGTAATTCGCAGTATTCCGGTTGTTCGTCGACCGGGGTGGGATCATCGGCACAGCAACTCCCGGCAATGATGCCGGTATAGAAAATACCGCACCTGATGTGAATGGAATCAGGATTGTTGAGACTATTTAACAGGACCACGTCTACATCACTGTCACTAACATGGCTGCTTTGTGTCAGACCGGCCTGCAGGGGCAGATGCTGGCTGTCCAGTTGTCGAAGTTCATCCTTAAACACGGATTCAAATTCCGCTGTTTCCCAGGCCTGCAGGGTACGTTCGAGTTTAATCATTGGAACATCTCAGCGTTTGTACAGATACCGTTGATCGTCAAAGGTGCTGACCCACTGCGGGCGATAGGCGACGAAAACGGACATAAGCATACCGGTGATAAAGGCTTCTGGAAACATGATCAACAGACCATAACGGTAGTAATTGTAAGCAAGATAATCCGGACTAAATGCACCGGACAGATAATGCACTGCCGCGGTAGAGAATATCACGCTCGCCATGGAAACAGCGGCGGCAAAAAATGCGCACACGAAAATATAAACAAAAAAATTGGCAGGTAAATAGCGGACGGTTAAACGATAAATCAGCTGCGTGGTCAGGACCGGCAGGACGCCAAGTAACAGGCTATTCACGGGTAAGGATGCCCAATGTCCGTTTTGCAGGAACGTGGTGATAATAATCACCAGTGAGATGGCCAGAATGGCAAATCGCCAGCCGAACATCAGCGTCAGTAATGTTGTGCCAAGTAAATGCAGAGTCAGCGTCGTATCCAGGCCGGCCTGCATCATCCAGACAAACACGACACCGAGTATGGCAAACAGCAGTACATTCAGGTCACGGCTGTTCTTAAGATGATGCCAGGCGGCAAAGCGTGCCGATATCAAAACAAAAGCCCAAAATAATCCCCAACAGATGATCAGCCAGAATTGCGGGATAAAGTCAGGGTTGATGCTCATGGCAGGATGCTTTCAGCTCAGTCTATTCCACCCCTGGTCAGTCGTGCCGGGTCGAGCAACTTTTGCAGTTCCTGTTTGCTGAGGTCAGTCTCTTCCATGGCGACGTCCAGAATGGGGCGTTTTTCTGCATAGGCTTTCTTGGCGATGGCAGCACCTTTTTCGTAGCCGATGACACGATTAAGTGCTGTCACCAGGATCGGGTTCTTGTCCAGTGCCTGTTTGATCACATCTTCGTTGACGGTGAAATCCCTGATGGCCTTGTCGGCTAACACCCTGGCCGCATTGGTAAGCAGTTCGATGCTTTGCAGGAGGTTTAAGGCAATCACGGGTAACATGACATTTAACTGGAAGTTACCGCTCTGGCCGGCAACCGTAATGGTGGCATCATTGCCGATTACCTGGGCGCAGACCTGGGCCACGGCTTCGGGAATAACCGGATTGACCTTGCCGGGCATGATGGAGCTGCCAGGTTGCAGGGCCGGCAATGCAATCTCGCCCAACCCGGCCAGCGGGCCGGAATTCATCCAGCGCAAATCATTGGCGATTTTCATTAATGCGACAGCCAGGGTTTTTAGCTGTCCGCTCATTTCCACGGCGCTGTCCTGGCTGGCCAGACCAACAAACCGGTTATCCATGACGCAAAAAGCAAAACCCGTACGTGCTTTTAATGCCATCGCAACCCGTTCACCAAATTCTTCATGTGCATTCACTCCGGTACCGACTGCCGTACCACCCTGCGGTAATGCACGCAGGCGTGTTAGTGAGGCCTGAATACGATACATGCACTGCTTGATTTGCGAAGACCAGGCAGCCAGTTCCTGACCGAAGGTCACTGGCATGGCATCCATCAGGTGAGTGCGGCCGGTTTTGGTGACCTTTTCGAGTTCCTGTGCCCGTTTATCAATCGTGTCGATCAGATGTTGCAGGGCAGGTAACAGTTTTTCATCGGTTTCCAGGCAGGCGCTGACATGAATGGTTGTGGGGATCACATCATTGGAACTCTGGCTCATGTTGACGTGATCGTTGGGATGAACATTATCACCAAGAATGTCGCTCGCCAGGTGAGCAATGACCTCGTTGGCATTCATGTTGGTGCTGGTGCCGGAACCGGTCTGAAAGACATCAACAGGAAAATGCGCAAGATGTTTTCCGGCGGCAATCTGTTCGGCAGCCTGTTGAATGGCCGCTGCGACTTTCGGATCCAGCAGGGACAGGCCGTGGTTGGCAATGGCACAGGCGGATTTTACAAGACCGAGTGCACGAATAAATGCACCTGGCATGGTCAGGCCGCTAATGGGGAAATTTTCCACGGCGCGCTGGGTTTGTGCGCCGTACAGTGCGTCGGCAGGCACATGCAGTTCACCCATGCTGTCGCGTTCAAGTCTGAATTTTTTATCACTCATGCCAGAATTATAAACCTAAATCCCTTTAAGTCTGGATTTTTCCTGCAATCGGACCATCCCGCTGCCTGAGGATGGTGGCATGAGTGACGCGTCGTCTAGAACTTTTTCAGATCGAGTTGTTTAACGCGCCACTTGTTGACGGTTTCTTCGATGGAACGCCAGACACCGTCATCTTCGTATTCCAGCACGATGGTCTTGTCCAGAATCACCAGCTTGCCCTGGTTACCCACCATGGTTTCCGTTGTGGCGAAGGAAATACGCTTATTGCTGCTACGGATGATACGAATGCCGGAGTAGTTCAGGGCAAGTAACTCGTCATGGAAAAATTCATGATAGCGGCGCGCTTTCCATTCGTGGTAACCAATGACCCCTTTGCTTGGCATACCGTAGACCTGCACTCTTTTGGACACGTTTTCCATGTGACTTTCGATATCGCGCTCCTGGACGCTATCGCTCATGGCAATAAACCAGGATCGGATCGCCTGCTCAGATAGATGATGATAATTCACAGCGTTCATAATGTAGTCTTCTTTTTGTTGTTTTTAATATTAATTAGTAATGCGTAATCGAGGTGATCATCGGCATGCGCGCCGGAAACTTGACTATTTATTTTGTGACGCATGAATACGTGTATAAGCCGCTGTTTTATATGTGATTTATCCTCCAAGCTAGCCTGGTGACGGGGTGAATTTCTTGATTTTAGCCACGAAAAAGCTGATCATACGCGGCTTTGGTAATACTGCTGGTTAGAGATTAATCATATCCCCGGATTTAAGTCCCATGTCCAATTCAGGGCTTAATCAAAGAATAAGGAAAGTGCATGAACGATGCTGATAAAAAGCGCTTGTTGCGCGAGATGATGTTTTATCGCCGCTTTGAAGATCGTTGCTTCGAGGCCTATGTAGAGCGCAAGATTGGTGGGTTTCTCCATTTATATTCAGGCCAGGAGGCAGTCGCCACCGGCGTACTGGAAATGGCCAATGTTGGTGTGGGTCAGAAAGGTGACTATGTCATCACCGGTTACCGCGATCATATTCACGCCATTAAATCCGGTGCACCCGCTCGCGAGGTAATGGCCGAGTTATACGGTAAGGAAACCGGCTCTTCCCGCGGCCGTGGTGGTTCCATGCACATTTTTGATCCGACCGCCAACTTCATGGGCGGTTATGCATTGGTGGGGCAACCATTCCCGCTGGCGGCCGGACTGGCGCTGGGCTGCAAACACAAAAAGACCAATCAGATCGCCATCTGTTTTCTGGGTGATGGGGCCAATAACCAGGGTACCTTCCACGAAACCATGAACATGGCCAGTGTCTGGGAACTGCCGGTGTTGTTCGTGTGTGAAAATAACATGTATGCCATTGGCACCCATATCGACCGCTCTACGGCTGTGCGTGACCAGTACAAGCGAGTATGTGGATACAACATGGAAGCCAGTCAGCATGACGGCATGGATATCGACATCGTGATGGAAGCGGCCAAAAAAGCCGTCGACTATGTTCGTGGCAACAGCAAACCCTATTTTATCGAGTTCATGACCTACCGGTATCGTGGCCATTCCATGTCAGACGCTAAAAGTTATCGCACCAAGGAGGAAGAAGCCGAGTGGGAACAGCGCGATCCCATCAAGGTTTACTCCAGACGACTGATCGAGGCAGGCCTCATCAAGGAATCCGATCTCAAGAAGTGGGAAGACGAGATTCATAATGAGATTGAAAATGACATTATCAAGTTTGCCGAAGAAAGTCCGGAACCGGAAGTAGCCGACCTGAACAAATACGTACTGGATGACAACCCGGATCCACGCTGGATCGGTCCTTTACACAAGTAAGCATACTGATAACCAATTTTAAAAATTTTCAGCTAAGGAAATAACTAGCATGTCAGAAACAGCATATTGGGAGGCGATTCGTCGTGCCCATGATGAAGAGATGGCGAACGATTCTCTGGTAATCGCCATGGGTGAGGACATTGGTGTGGCCGGCGGTACCTATAAGGCAACCTCGGGACTGTTCGACAAATATGGCGAAACCCGGGTCATTGATACACCTATTTCTGAAAACTCTTATACCGGCATCGGCATTGGTGCCTCCATGATTGGAATGCGACCCATCATAGAAATCATGTCGATTAACTTTGCCCTGCTGGCACTGGATACGTTGATCAATGCCGCGGCCAAGATTCGCTACATGTCAGGTGGTCGCGTGCAATGCCCGATTGTCATGCGGACGCCTGGTGGTACTGCTCACCAGCTTGCAGCGCAACATTCGGCACGCCTGGCACGGATGTTCATGAGTACCTCCGGATTACGTGTTGTTACCCCACGTGGACCACTTGATGCCTATGGCATGCTGAAATCCGCCGTGCGTTGCAATGACCCGGTGATCATCATCGAACATGAACGCATGTATAACCTGAAAGAAGATATTCCCGATGAGGAATTTTTCCGTCCGCTGGAAGGGGCTGAAGTGGTTCGCGAAGGCGAGGACATTACCCTGATTGGTTACAACTTTTCAGTCCACTTATGTCTTGAAGCCGCCAAACGGCTTGAAAGCGATGGCGTCAGCGCGGAAGTCATTGACCTGCGTTCTTTGAAACCTATCGACCGCGAGACGATTCGTCGTTTTGTGTAAAAAACCCAACGCGCCCTGATCGCTGACGAAGACGAAGCCCCGGTTGGGGTCGGTGCGGAAATCATCACCGGTATTATGGAAGACTGTTTCTTTGCGCTGGATTCACAACCGGTGCGGATTCATGCAGCGGATGTGCCCGTGCCTTACAACCATAAACTGGAAAAAGAAGCGATTCCGGATGTGGAAGATGTCTACCAGGGTGCATTGAAGGTACTGGGTAAAATTTAAAACGAATCACCACAGAGAACACAGCGTCACGTTACACACAAGATCTTTTCCTCTGTGTATCTCGGTGACCTCTGTGGTAACTGATTAGAAGAAGCAGAAATATGGCTGATCCGTATATTATTAAAATGCCACAGCTTTCCGACACCATGACGGAAGGAACGGTTGTCACCTGGGAAAAAGAACCGGGTGAATTTATTGAACGCGGTACGATTGTCGCCACCGTCGAAACCGACAAGGCGATCATGGACGTGGAAGTTTTTCGTGAAGGCTACCTGTCCGGTCCGTTGACACCGGTAGATTCAGTCATACCGGTCGGTGCACCGATGGGATACCTGGTCGCGAGCAAAGACGAAGTCACGACCGAAGGTGAAGCCCCGCTTGCCGCTGCGAGCAACGCGAACAGCGAGTCGACTGCGCAACCCGAAGCTGAGGCAGCAGAACCAGAAAACACCATCGATACACCGGATGATGCTTACAGCATCAAGATGCCGCAACTCTCCGATACCATGACTGAAGGCGTCGTGGTCAGCTGGGAAAAAGAAATCGGTGAAGAAGTGAAGCGCGGTGAAGTGGTGGCCCAGGTAGAAACCGACAAGGCTATCATGGACGTGGAACTTTTCCGTGACGGTATTCTTTCTGGTCCACTGGCCGATGTGGATAGCGTCGTCCCGGTGGGTCAGGCCATCGGCTATCTGGTGCAGGATAAATCTGCCGTCATTGATGCGCGGACCAAAAGTGCTGCCAGCAGTGAACCGCAACCGGCCGCAACGGCACCCAAACCGGAACCGGCGGGTACAGCCAAGCCCAAGACGCGTATTCCGGCACAGCCGTCCGGTGCCACGCCGTCGCCGCGACCCAAGAAGGGTTATGCCACACCCTATGCCCGTCAGATTGCCGGTGCTCACGGTATCGATTTAAATGCGATTACAGGCACGGGTCCAGCCGGCGCCATCATTGCTGCGGACGTACTCAATGCTGAAGTCCAGACCTCGGCACGACGTGTATTTCAGGTGCCCGGTGTGGGTCGACCCATGGATGCCATGGAAAAGGCCGTGGCCCACAACATGGAATTTTCCCTCTCGATGCCGTTGTTCCGGGTCACCGTCAATGTCGACCCGAGTGCATTAAAAACGGCCTCCAAGGCCCGGGGCGTATCCCTCACCGTAGCACTGGCCAAGGCCGCCGCACTGGCCATCAAGGATTTTCCCAAGGTCAATGCCGTGTACCAGCATGAAGATCGCATACTGGAGCGGGAGCAGATTGATATCGGCCTGGCAGTGGAAACCGAGGGCATGGGACTGGTGGTCCCGGTACTGCGTGATGTCGCCAATCGTGATCTGAATGACCTGGGTGCCAACTGGGTGGACCTGGTGGATCGGGCCCGCATACGCCGTCTCAAACCGGATGAGTATTCCAACCCGACCTTTACGATTTCAAATATGGGCATGATGGGGGTCTCACACTTTGATGCGATACCTTCACCGGGTACGTCTGCCATCTTTGCCATTTCCACGGTAGGTCCTGAAGGCATGCCCGTCACGGTTACCGCGGATCATCGTATCGTTAATGGTGCTGATGCGGCAAAATTCCTGAATGCGTTCAAAGGCTATGTACAGAATCCCAGCTGGCTGGATGCTTCAGTGAGCCCGGTACAGGACAAGCTGCCTTCATCCGGATTTACGCTGGAAAAGGGCAAGTATGACTATGACGTCGTGATCATTGGTGGTGGTCCCGGCGGTGAGGACTGTGCCCGCGACCTGACCGAGCACGGCTACAAGGTGGCCATGATCAACGATGCCCCGTTCCCGGGTGGTGAGTGCCTGTGGCGTGGTTGTATTCCTTCCAAAGCCTGGCGTGCGGCGGCGGATCGCATTCGTGATCGCGCGGAAGATGGCCATCTGGGTATTGAAGGCACCAAAGGCGCCAAGCTCAACTGGAAGAAACTGGAGAAAACACGCAGGAACGTGCTGGAAACGCGCGGGGAAATGGCGCTAAAAACCGATAAAGGCGTCAAAATTGACGTTATGCAGGGATTTGGCCGCTTTGTCGATGGTAACACGGTATTCGTGGACACCGGCGGTAACAGCAAGGACCCGCATACCCGTGCCACGCCGGGTGATGGGAAGAAGGGCAAGAAAATCAGCTTTGGTGCTGCCGTCATTGCGACTGGTGCGCCGCCATTTGTACCGCCTATCGAAGGTGCCCATGATGGCCTGGGATCGGGTGGGGTGCTGACCTCAGATACGGTCTGGGGCCTGACAGATTCACCCAAGCGAGTCGGCATTATCGGTGGTGGTGCGATTGGCGTCGAAATGGCACAGATCTTTCACGATTTTGGTGCGAAAGTGCTGCTTCTTGAAGGCAGAGACCGAATCCTGGCTGAGGTGGAGAAGGAAGTGGCCAAACAGCTGACGGATGTGCTGAATGCCGATCCCCGCCTCACCATCGAGACGGCCGTCAATATCAAGTCCATCAAGGGTAAACCGGGTGAAATGAAAATCAGCTTTGCAGACGCCGAAGGAAAGTCGCGCAGCTTTGGCTGTGATTACGTCATCATGGCGACCGGCAAACGTCCCGTACTGGATGGCCTGGATCTGGATAAGGCCGGTGTCAAAGCGGAAAACAGTGTCATCGTGGCGGACAATCGTTGCCGCACCTCGGTATCCAATATCTTTGCCGTGGGGGATGTGATCGGTGGGTTAATGCTCGCTCACACTGCAGGCCAGCAGGGTCGGGTCGCGGCCGCTAACATCGCAGGCGAGGCGCTACAGTATGACCAGGACAAAGACTGTGGGGTCATCTTTACCCGTCCACAGGCCGCGTTCGTGGGCCTGTCGGTGGATCAGGCCAAAGAGAAAGGCATTGATGCCGTCGAGGTCAAGGTGCCGATGAATATCGACGCTAAGGCCATGATTAATAACGAAACGTATGGTCTGATCAAGATTGTGGCCGACAAGTCCAGTCACCGGATTATCGGCGTGCATTTCCTGGCCGATCATGCCGATACGCTCATCGGTGAGGCGGTGATGATGGTCGCCGGTAACATGACGCTGGAGCAGGTCGGTGGTGCAATCCATCCGCATCCGACCCAGACCGAGCTGTTTGGCGAGCTGGCACGGCGGTTGGCATCCCGTTTGCGTCGTAGCGAACGGCGCGCCAGGAAGTAATCAGGATCAGGCTGGCACAAAACCTGCAATTTACGCAGTATGAAGATGCTGCGTTATGTCCTGATACTCAGTTTGCTCGCCGCCATGGGAAGCGTCCTGGCGGCGCCACCGCGTTTTGGCTTCTCTGCCAATACGCCGGAGAAGACACCATCAGCCGAGCAAAAGGCGCCGGCAAACCAGCCTGAGATGACCGGTGGTGCGGCCGTGGCGCTGACCGCCGAGGCAGATAAATCCACTCCCGGCAAGGCCCAGCCGAACAAGCCAGAAAAATCCAATCAACAGGATAAATCCAGAAAACAGGCGAAGAAAAAACCTGCCAATCAGTTCTGGTTCAATGGACGGCGCAAGGCGCCAGTGGCAAAGGAACAGACCACAAAACCGGTGGATGATCTGGTCACAACCAGCAAATTTCACCAGCAGCCGGATCAGGTGATTCGATCAGCCGACTTGCACCGTTTTCAAAGCGGCTATCACTCGCACTGGAAGGCCAGTACCAGCAAAGTTCTCTGTAGCCTCAAACAACAGATTCCGCATTATGGCTACGTGGAGTTTCGCCAGGGTGTTGCCCAGCCACTGGAGTTTGCCCTGTATGTGAACCAGCCACCGGCAGGCATTGGCACAGCGCATGTGCGTAGTGAGCCGCCGCACTGGCAACACTTTGTTCGAGCCAAAGACCTGGGTGTTATGGAAGTTGAGCCAGGCAAGCAGGCAGTGACCATGAGCAGCAACTGGTCACGGCGCCTGATGATGGAAATGAGCGAGGGCATGCAACCGGTACTGCGTTACTGGGATGCCGCCGATGCGACGGATGATATCGAGATCATCCTCTCAGCAGTAAACTTCCAGGAGGGCCTTGGCCTGTTTAATCGCTGCCTGGGCCAGGTTCTTAAATATGACTTTGCCAAGGTGCAACGCACGGTCATTAATTTCCACGAAGACAGTTCGCGTTTGCGAGCACGGGCCAGGAAACAACTGGACTCCATTATCGACACGGTTAAGACAGACCCGGGCATCAAGCAAATCGATATCGAAATTTACAGCAAGTCACGGGGACTGGTGCGCTACAATTTCCGGCTCGCCACACGCCGCGCTCGTGCCGTGCGGGATTACCTGATGAAACGGGGAATCGGTGAAGACCGGCTGGTCATTCAGGTACATACCAAAACACCTGCGGAGATCAAACGCCTCGGATACCGGACCACCGATATTCACATTGTTCTGAGACGCAAAGTCAGTCATTAGCCTCGAGATGATTCGTGTATAATCTGCTGCCAGTTTAGAGGGAGCAGGTAATGTCAGAAATCAACAAAGTGGTACTGGCCTATTCAGGCGGTCTGGACACATCCATCATTCTCAAGTGGCTGCAGGACACATACCATTGTGAGGTCGTCACTTTCACGGCTGATATCGGTCAGGGTGAGGAAGTGGAACCGGCCAGAGCCAAGGCACAGGCCATGGGTGTAAAAGAAATCTTCATCGAGGATTTACGTGAAGAGTATGCACGTGATTATGTCTTCCCCATGTTTCGTGCCAACACCATCTATGAAGGTGAATACCTGCTCGGTACCTCCATTGCCCGACCTTTGATCGCCAAACGGCTGGTTGACATTGCCAGACAGACCGGTGCGGATGCCATTTCACATGGTGCCACCGGAAAGGGTAACGATCAGGTACGTTTTGAACTGGGTGCGTATGCACTTGAACCCAATATCAAAGTGATTGCTCCCTGGCGTGAGTGGGATCTGAACTCGCGCGAAAAACTGATGAGTTATGCGGAACAACACAACATTCCGGTTGATTTCAAGAAAGGCAAAAAGTCACCGTACTCAATGGACGCTAACCTGCTGCATATTTCCTATGAAGGCGGCATTCTGGAAGACCCCTGGGCGACGGCCGAGGAAGACATGTGGCGCTGGAGCGTATCGCCCGAGAAAGCGCCGGATAAACCAACGGTACTTGAACTGGAATACAAGCAGGGTGATATCGTGGCAATAGATGGCAAGTCGATGTCGCCAGCCGCGGTAATGGAATACCTGAACAAGGTCGCCGGTGAAAACGGCATTGGTCGTTCCGATATCGTTGAAAACCGTTACGTAGGTATGAAGTCGCGCGGTTGCTATGAAACACCGGCAGGTACCGTCATGTTAAAAGCGCATCGTGCCATCGAGTCACTCACCCTGGATCGGGAAGTTGCCCACCTGAAAGACGAGTTGATGCCCAAATATGCAAGCCTGATTTACAACGGTTACTGGTGGTCACCGGAACGTAAGATACTGCAGGAAATGATCGATGCATCACAGGCCACCGTCAACGGTTTTGTTCGTCTGAAACTATACAAGGGCAATGTTATTGTCGAAGGACGCAAGTCCGATACGGATAGCCTGTTTGATGAGGCGATTGCGACGTTTGAGGATGATGCCGGTGCGTATGATCAATCGGATGCCACCGGGTTTATCAAGCTCAATGCCTTGCGTATGCGGATTGCGGCATTGCGAAATAGAAAATAACTAACGACGTTTCAGCGGTTATCCTCGCTACTATCCGACGGACTTCGAACACAGCAACCTTATGCAGCGTCGTTAATGACGCGCGAGCCATGGACGGCCAAAGTGCGTCATTACCGATGCGCAGCTGTCAGGGAAGACAGCTGCGCTTAAGCGGAATAAGGTTGCTGAGGTTGAAGAAATAAACTCAATCAAACCCAAACTTTCGTGCAAACCAGTAATCAACACTGGCATAACGACCTGCACCGATAAAAAACAGCACCAGCAACATAAAGAAATACGTCGCGGCAAACTCGATCCCGTTTTTCAGCACCGTGATACTGCCGTATTCCGTTATCCAGTCGTAATTACTGTGCTGCTTGAGAATTTCACGGGCCTTTTCTTTTCGTATGTTCGCCTGTTCAATATGATCTTTTTTCCATTCCCACGGCACGGTGAGTGTGTTTTCCGGCAACACATGCCAGCCGTTTTGCCAGTGTGCTGTACCAGCGGCGACGATCATGGTGAACATTAGTGGTATTGCAAACCAGCGGGTAGCGAGACCGATCAAAATGGCGATTCCACCAAAAAATTCAGCTGAACCGGCTAAAACCGCCATCAGGGTTGGTGCTGGCATACCGAGAAATTCGCCGAAATAATAGGCCGTGTTTTCAATACTACTCAGTTTGCCATAACCAGCCAGAATAAAAATCGGTGCCAGGAAAATACGCAAAGCGAGCGGTGCCAGGAAATCGAGTTTGCGGGATTTATTCAGCAGGTCGTACAGCTTGTGTAAAACAGTCATGACTCTCTCCTGTCGTTATAGTTTATTGTTAGACAGGAAACCACTCATTTGTTCAGCAGGATCTACTGAGTTTCTTTCACCCCGAGAATAACCCCGCGTGTTTTGAGATCGTGCAGGATTTGTAAACCACCCTGTATCACAACTTCGGGGTTAGGATGGTTCAGGTGTTGCGCAATCTCCGTCAGGATTTGTTTTGCGGTAAGCGTGGTTTCCTCACTGATCTGCTGCAGCAGGTGTGCTGTAACAGGATTGATTTCAAGAAAGTGTACCTGGTCATTCATGTCACGATAAACAACCAGAAATGTCGGTTGAGCTTCCGGTTCTGCGGGAAGATAATCCGGACCGATTTTATGCACGGCATACTGGTAGCTCAGTGGCCAGGCCAGTGGTGATAATACCGGTGTCCCTTCAAGCAAATCACCATCCGTTTTTATGCTGGTGAAATCCGGTTCCTGATCGGAAATACTGACCGCCAGCTCTACCCATTCGTAATGGGCCAGCTCCAGCATGAAAGGATAATCATCATCTTCCGGTTCGCGTTCATGTTCGAGGTAACGCAGGAATTCACGCGTCATTTCCGGGAACAGCGGAGTCGTTGACTGGTGACGTTCGAAATAATCGCGAATCATTCGCTGCCATTTGTCATCCGGTGTGATTTCGCGTAACACCGGAAATCCGTTACACATAAAATCTTCGACATTGTTAAACAGCAGGTCGTTATAGATTTTCATGCGTCGTGCTTCAATATCGGACGGGCGCGGATGTTTATCCGGATTACGCACGTGTTGCGTAAACGCGTATTGAACCTGCTTAAAGCGCGGCAATTCAGAGTTGTTTTGCATGTTGTGTTTCAGCAGTTTGCCACTTGTTCTGTATGCTGTGAATGGTGTTGACTTCAGAAAGCAGTTCCGGAATCGGCGGTATATTAAAGTCTCTTTCCAGCAGAGTCGGTATTACCCCGAAATGTTCGTATGTTTTGTGCAGTAATTCCCATACCGGATCGATGACGTTTGCACCATGAGTATCGACCTTCAGGTCATCGGCTTCATTAAAGTGTCCGGCAATATGCACATAGGCGATGCGTTCGGCTGGAAGTGCATACAGAAATTCAAGTGGATCGTAACGATGATTGATGCTGTTGACGTAAATATTGTTGACGTCGAGCAATAACTGGCAGTCCGCTTCTTCAAGGACTGCCTTCAGAAATTCAATCTCCTCCATTTCCTTGCCGGGGGCGGCGTAGTAGGAGACATTTTCCATGGCTATCGGTTGTTCGAGAATGTCCTGAACGCGGCGTATGCGTTGCGCGACATAATGAACGGCTTCTTCCGTGAAAGGAATCGGCATCAGGTCATATAAATGACCATCATCGCTGCAGTAGCTTAAATGCTCGCTATAGCAACGGATATTGTGTTCTTTAAAAAATCGTTTGAGTTTGTGGACAAAGGATTCGTCCAGTGGGGCCGGTGAACCTATCGAAAGAGACAGGCCATGACAGACAAAAGGGTAACGTTCGGTAAAGGCTCGAAAGCGCTTGCCAAAAGCGCCGCCGATCCCCATCCAGTTTTCCGGTGCGACTTCCATGAAGTCCACTTCGGAAGGCGGCTGGTCTGCAAGCGGGACCATAAAGTCCCGCCGCAGTCCCAATCCGGCTCCATGAACGGGATATTGCTTATGATTCATGGATAGCACTAGTGTTGCGGGTAATTACTTACCGCCACACTTGCCTTCGCCGCACTTACCTTCCTTGCCTTTTTTCTTATCTTCGCCGCACTTACCTTCGCCGCATTTACCTTCGCCGCACTTGCCTTCCTTGTCTTTAGAGCCGGCTTTTTTGCCTTCGCCACACTTGCCTTCACCGCATTTTCCGTCTTTACCGGCAAGCTGCATGTAGCCGCTTTCCAGTTCGCTCATGGCAAACGGGTTGTCACCTGCCGGGGCAGCACTGGCAACGTTGCTGGCAGCCAGTGATGCTGCGAAGGTGGCGCCCAGGGCGATTGATAATGGCTTCATGAGTTTCATTTCTTTTGACATGTTGTCCTCTCCGTAATGGATTAATCAAAAAATTGCTATCCCTATTACTTGTCCTGGTACGCATAGGGATAGCCTTTATACGCATCAGGCATAAATCTGGATTCACCATGAACCCGTTGATTTCTTAGTCTTATGATTTGAATATCGATTTTAGGCAAAGTTCATCGTAACTACAGGGATTATTTCCTATTTTTATCACTTTTTTATCACGCGCATTCAGTTGTTGTTCAGTTTATCGCCGCAATACCGGGTAATATCAGTATTTTAAATACCGAATTAAACTAACCCCCATCCAGGGGCTTGTCCGGGTACTCACACAGGTCCTCGATGACGCAGGACCCGCAGCGAGGTTTACGTGCGATGCAGGTATAGCGCCCATGCAGGATCAGCCAGTGATGTGCATCCTGTTTGAATTCATCAGGTACCACTTTGAGCAGCTTGTTTTCCACCTCGACCACGTTTTTACCCGGTGCCAGCCCGGTTCGATTTGAAACACGAAAGATATGCGTGTCGACGGCGATTGTGGGTTCGCCAAACGCCGTGTTAAGAATGACATTGGCGGTTTTGCGTCCAACTCCAGGCAGGGCCTCCAGGGCAGCACGTTCACGTGGTACGCGCCCGCCATGTTGTTCAAGCAGGATCCGGCAGGTCTTGATGATGTTTTTTGCCTTGGTATTAAACAGGCCGATGGTTTTGATGTATTTTTTCAACCCGGACTCCCGCAGGTCCAGCATTTTGCGCGGTGTACCGGCATCGCGGAACAGGGCGCGGGTGGCCTGATTCACGCTTTTATCCGTTGCCTGTGCTGAGAGGATCACGGCGATCAGGAGTTGAAAAGGTGAACGGTACTTCAGCTCGGTAGTAGGTTTCGGATTGTGATCCCTGAGGCGCTGAAACAGGGTGGCACGTTTTTTTGGTGACATGCTTCATTATACCGTGGCCAGTCGTTGAGGGGTAATGTGCCTGTGCTCAAACAGTGCCGTAAACTGCTGCAGGCTCTGTTCGTCAAATTCAATATCATGCACCGGCGTGATGGTTTCAAACCATTTCACCAGTTTCGACAGGGACAGGACATTGCACTGCAGACGTTGCTTGCCCATGGTCATGCTGAGTCCGACATTCGTGGAAGTGAACACAACCAGATTATGAATTGGCCAGCGCGCAAGCTGGTGTGTAGCCAGAAACAGGCTCAGATTTGCCCGGTTCAGGCCGGCCTGTTGGCAGGCATTCGCCATGTTACGGCGCTGATTATTCACATGCTGGTGCCAGACACGGTCGCCACTAAATATTATTTCACCGTTTTCATATTTTTCCGTAACGGTAACAATACCCACGCCATCGGCCAGTACAATCGCATCAAATGAAAACGGGTGTTCCGTTGTGGCTTGCGGCATGTCTGTGAAATAGTCATGAATGAGCCGTTTGTTTTTGAGGCGTTTCAGCTCATGAACAATGGGGGCCTCTTCGCAACTTAACGGGTGCGTCAGATCGGTGACATCAATGCCATAGTGACCATATTGCGAAGCGGTATTACTGGTAACACTTTTCAGCCATTGCTTGAACATGACAATCCGTTCTCGGGCGATACTTTCGTCTTTTACGCCGGTGTGCGGATTATAAGGTAAAAAACGCAGGCCAATTTTGCGTTCCGCTTTTTCAATCTTGTCCCGGCCAATCAGTGAACCACTGACATATCCTGGGTGACGATGGCAATTCTGCAGCCGTATGGAGTCTTTGTTAAGCCTGGTGAGAGGTTGTGCCATGTTGTACGACCACAGTTCAATGATATCGGCGCAGGTATGAAAAATGATGGGCTCATCCGTTTTTATATTCGCCAGTGGCAGGCCGGACGCATAGTTGGCTTGCATGAACACCTTACCGATTTTCCCACTACTGATGGCACTCAATATAAATTCGCGCGGGACATTGCCGGTCTGTGAGTTTGATGCGATTTCATCTATCCAGCTCAGGGCCTGGTTATGAAAATCATAAAAAAAGTGAAAGTGACTGATAATGTAGCGATAAAATTGTAATTTTCCTGCTTTGATGTAGTAGTTGATGATGTCATTAAAAAATTCCCGGCATAGCGCAGGATTGCTGTCGAGTAAACCGGAGTCCAGTTTTTTGTATTTCTTGTACAGGTCCAGAGGTGGGCGCCAGCGAAGGGTCCACAGGATCAAGCCCGCAAGGATGATGATGCCAGTCAGGAAAAGGTAAACCCTGATCGGGTGCTGGAAATACAGGTTATAAATCATGTTTGCGTCAGTGCCGGACGGGTTGCCATTGACGACGACCACTGCAAGCGGAAGAAAGGTTAAAACAGCGGTTAGTAGTAATAAAAACTTAATTAGACTTGTCGTATGCACAATCCATGTCCCATCCCTGACATTTTTCTAGTTTGCGCAGATCTTAGGATTGTGTGTTGGGCGGGTAAATAAAAATTATGTTGCAGTTTGTTGCAGGGCAGATTCAGCGCTTTTCTTCTGCCACTGGTCAATCAGATTTTTACCGGCAATGATTAACCCTAATCCGATAAAGGCACCAGGTGGCAGTATGGCCAGTAAAAACCCTTCATAATTATCGATAATTGTCAGGCTCAGCCATTCACTGCCAGCGCCGAGTAACAGGTCCATATTGGCAAACAGGGTACCGCTGCCAATAATTTCGCGCATGGCGCCAAGTAATACCAGTATGCCAGTAAAGCCCAGGCCCATGAACAGGCCGTCAAGCAGCGAACTGGTCACCGAGTTTTTTGAGGCAAATGCTTCGGCACGCGCGATGATGGCGCAGTTAGTCGTGATCAGGGCCACGAACAGGCCGATGACCAGGTACAGGTCGTAAAAGAAGGCCTGCATAATCATGTCTGTCATGGTGACAGCCGCAGCGATAACAATCACGAATACCGGTATACGTATTTCATTGCTGACGTAATCGCGAATCAGGGAAACTGTAACATTGGAAATCACCAGCACCAGGATGGTGGCCAGCCCAAGTCCCAGTGCGTTCACCACGGTACTTGTTACTGCCAGCAACGGGCACAGACCCAGCAACTGTACCGTGGCTGGATTATTCTTCCATAAACCGTTGCTGATGATTTCGCGATACTGACTCATGACTCATCCAGTAAAAAAGCGCTGTTTTGTTCGAAGTAGCGTAATGCATTATTAACCGCACTGACAACAGCCCGTGAGGTGATGGTCGCACTGGTAATCTGGTCAATAGCGCCGCCATCGCGTTGTACACGCCAGTGGTGATCGGCTTCGGTGAGGGTTTTGTCAGTGAACAGGTGTATCCAGTCAGACTTTTTGGTTTCGATAGCATCGCCAAGCCCCGGAGTTTCGCGGTGTTCCGTCACGCGCACACCGGCAACCGAGCCATCGCGATTGATGGCGACCAGCAATGTGATACGACCACTGTAGCCATCCGGCGCCACAGCCTGAATGATCACAGCGACGGTCTGGCCATCCTTACGGGCCCGGTAAACGGGAACCGGGTTTTTACGACTGAGTAAGGCGTCGCGCACGGTGATCTTATCTGTATCCAGAACGTTATCATGTATATCCGGCGGAATCAGTTCGTGAAGCTTTTTCAATGTAAACAGGCGTTTATTCTCTGCGATGCGCTGATGTGTGTTGTCATAAAGAAAGGCCACCAGTGCCGTGGCAAGAATCGCAAAGATACCGAGCAACACGGCGCTGCGTAACATATTTTTGCCCAGTGTCTGCATCAGTCGTTTGCTCCACCCTGACCAAAGACACGAGGCTGCGTGTAGTAATCGATGGTGGGCACGGCCATGTTCATGATCAGTACGCCAAACGCCACGCCATCCGGATAACCACCCCAGGCGCGAATGATATAAGTAATGATGCCGATACCGGCACCGTAAATAAGACGTCCAAGCGGGGTGGTACTGGCCGTGACCGGATCCGTAGCAATATAAAAAGCACCGATCATGCTGGCACCACCGAGCAGGTGAAAAAGCGGATCGGGATTTGCATCCGCATTTATTATCCAGGCGAGTCCCGATAACACGGCAATACTGGTTAGCATGGCGACGGGTATATGCCAGGTGATCACACGTTTGTAAATTAGTATCAGTCCACCGAATAAAAACATCAGGCTAATCCAGTCCCAGCCATCACCGAAATAGGGACTGAACTGAATAAAACCGGCTTCCACCTCCGCTACGGTTTTTCCCAGCGCTACCTGAATGTCCAGCATGTCCAGTGGTGTTGCCTGGGTGATCATGTCGTAGGTTTTATCGGCCGGTAATTCGGCAAACAGGTTATAATGCAGGTTCTCAACAAAGTTGAGTGTGAAGCCGTTTTCAGTTGCGGCCGGAATCCACGCCGTCATTTGTTTGGGAAACACGATCAGCAACATGGCATAGCCGACCATGGCGGGATTGAACGGGTTATAACCGAGTCCACCGTACAAATGTTTGGCGATAATAATGGCAAAGGCCGTGGCCAGTGCGGGGATCCACCAGGCAATGATCGGTGGCAGGGCAAAGGCAATGAGTAATGCGGTGATGAGTGCGCTGCCGTCAGATAAAAACGGCCATAGTGGGCGTTTGCGCAGACGCAACATCCAGGCTTCAGTCAGGTAAGCGGTGACGATACAGATCAAACTGTTAATCAAAATTCCCCAGCCAAAGAACCAGATATAAGCCAGCATGGCGGGAATCAGCGTCAGGATAACCAGTGTCATCATGCGGCTGACGCTGTTGCTAAATGGCGTATGCGGGGAGGTATGAATTTGTGTCACTCGCCGGCTTCCTGTTTCTGTTGCGCCTTTTTCGCCTCGACGCGGGCCAGTGCGGCGGCGATGGCGTCCTGTTTGTCGGATTTTTGCTGCGCGTTTTTGAGTAATTCTTTTTTCTTGCGCCGGCGTTCTTCGTCTTCCTGTTTTTTGCGTTCGAGACGGTATTGATGGAATTCATGCCGTTCACGGGCGTGATCGGACTTTTTCCGATCCCGTTCCTGCGCCCAGATTTCGGTTTTGGCAAAGCGGTAATATTGCACCAGTGGAATATGACTCGGACAGACATAGGTGCAGCAACCACATTCGATGCAATCGAAAAGGTTGTATTTCTGTGTCATATCAAAATCTTTTGCGCGTGCATGCCAGTAAAGTTGCTGCGGCAGCAAACCGGCCGGACAGACGCGGGTGCATTCACCGCAACGAATACAGGGCATGGCTGATGACTGACCGACATCGTCCTGTGTTACCGCCAGCAGGCAATTGGTTGTTTTTAAAACCGGCGAGGTATGCTCAGGAATTTCGAAGCCCATCATCGGACCACCCATGACCAGGCGCGCAAGCTTGTGTTCATTCAGGCCGGCCTGTTGCAAAAGATCTATCATGGGTGTACCGATTCGCGCATGATAGTTACGCGGCGCATGTAAGGCATGACCGGTAACCGTCACGATACGCGATACCAGTGGCTTGCCTTCAAGAATGGCCTGACCAACTGCCACGGCGGTACCAACGTTCTGGCAAACAATCCCGTGTTGTAGAGGTAAACGGTTGGAGGGTATTTCCACACCGGTGACGGTTTTGATTAACTGCTTTTCGCTGCCAGCCGGATAACGAGTCGGGATGGTGACAACTTCGATAAAGGTGCTTTCCTGAGATGTCAGCGCGGAATGCATCGCCTGAATGGCGTCGGGCTTGTTGTCCTCAATGGCGATGACACATTGCCGGGCCTGTAACGCATGACGCATGATCATCAGGCCGTCGATGATCTGTCGCGCTGACTCCTGCATAAGCATGGCATCACAGGTGATATAAGGTTCACATTCCACGCCGTTGAGAATCAGTGTATCGATATGTTTTTTGGTACCCGGATTCAGCTTGATGTAAGTCGGAAAACCGGCACCACCCAGACCGACAATACCGGCATCACGAATCAGGTTGCGTAATGCGGAAGGATCCAGTTGTCGATAATCTTCAGCGTGAGGCGTGAGTGTTATCCATTCATCCTTGCCGTCAGTTTTGATAACAATACACATACCGTGCATGCCGGATGGATGGGCAATGGGGCGATCTTCGATCGCGACAACTTCACCGGAACCGGAGGCATGTACCGGAGCGCTGACATATCCTTCCGCCTGGGCGATGATCTGGCCGGTCAGTACCCTGTCGCCAACATCCACGATCGGGTACGCGGCCTCACCAATATGCTGTTGTAGCGGAATCACCAGGTATTCAGGAATATCTGCAGCGGTGATCGGCTGTTGCATGGACAGTTGCTTGTGCCCATCCAGTTTTAACCCGCCGCGGAACGACCACAACTTACGCACGCTTCAGATCCTCGTCATCCTGCTGTGGAAATGGCCAGGTCCAGGTTTCGAGCGTTTCTTCCACCGGAACAACATAAATACAATCCACCGGGCAGGGAGGAATACATAAATCACAGCCGGTACATTCTTCCTTAATCACGGTATGCATCTGCTTTGCCGCCCCCAGAATGGCGTCTACCGGGCAGGCCTGAATACACAGCGTGCAGCCGATGCAGACCTGTTCATCGATAATGACCACGGTCTTTTGTTCTTTCTCGACACCATGTTCTTCACTGAGTGGTTTGGGCTCGCGATCAAGCAAATCCGCCAGGGCAAGAATGACCTGTTCGCCGCCCGGCGGACATTGATTGATATCCGCTTCACCCTTGGCGATGGCTTCAGCATAAGGACGACAGCCGGCATAGGTACACTGACCGCATTGTGTCTGCGGCAGAATGGCATCGATCTGTTCTACGATCGGATCGCCTTCGACCTTGAAGCGAATGGCGGCAAAGCCGAGCAACAGTCCAAACAGCACGGCAAGTCCGGTTAAAACAAGGATTGCTTCGAGCATCAGACTTTGACCAACCCGGAGAAACCCATAAAGGCCATCGACATGAGTCCGGCCGTTATGAGCGCAATGGATGCACCTTTGAACGGGGCAGGCACATCTGCCACGTTAATGCGCTCGCGCATGGCGGCAAACAGGATCAGCACCAGTGAAAAACCGATCGAGGCACCGAATCCATACAAAAATGATTCGATGAATGTATGTTCTTTTTGCACGTTGAGCAGGGCCACACCGAGCACGGCACAGTTCGTGGTGATCAACGGCAGGAAAATACCCAGTACCTGGTACAGCAACGGACTGGTTTTGTGCACGATCATTTCAGTTAACTGAACCACGGCGGCGATCACCAGAATAAAGGCGATGATGCGAAGGTAACCGAGCCCGAACGGTGTCAGCAGGTAGGTTTCGATGAGGTTACTGAACACGGCCGACAGGGTCAGGACAAACGTAGTGGCCAGCGCCATGCCGGTGGCGGTTTCCAGTTTGCGTGACACGCCCATAAACGGACACAGGCCCAGAAACTGGACCAGAACGAAATTATTGACCAGCACGGTACTGACCAGTATCAGGGCATATTCTTTCATATATATAGCGTACGGCGGTCAGTGGGCAGTTACAACAGATAAAACATGTGGTTACAAACGTAGCGCAGTGTCATGCAACAAGCTGAAACCAGAGTCCAAGCGTGAACAGGGAAGCCACCGTGGTCAGTGTAACGGTGGCGGCATAGACGGCGCTGTTCAGGCCATAACGATCGGATAGTACAAGACCCAGTACCATGCTGGGCATGGCCGCTTCGAGTACCACGGCCTGGTAGGTTAACCCGGTCATCTGCAACGATTTCGCGGCCAGCAACACGACCACCGGCATCACGAACAATTTCACGGTGAGGGCCGGAATGACGGCCCGCAGTTCGCGCACATGTTCGCCGCGAAATACTAGGCTCAGGCCCAGAGAAATCAGCATCAACGGCACCACCCCCTGCGACAGGGTTTGCAGAAAGGTGGTCAGCATGGCGGGCATGGGTACCGCGGCCAGATTCAGGCAAATGGCCAGCAGCGCGGCCCACACGGCCGGTACCCTGGCAAGACCTCTGAGTAGTGAAGGACTTCGGTTCTGGGTGCCATAGCGGCTGGCAATCAGAATACCGACCGTGAGTAACAGGGGTGTACAGGCAAACAGGTCATACTGAATCGCAATACTGCGGGCCGGTTTGCCCAGCGTGGCTTCCAGCACCGGCAGGCCCAGATAGGTGGCGTTAGGAAAAGACGCTGCCAGGATAACGGCACCGCGGGTTGGTCCATCCATTCGGCAGGCATGACAGAAACCGGCGATCACCAGCATGGAAACGAGAATACCGGCGATGGCGACAGCGGCAATTTTTAAAGAACCGAGCCCAAGTGGTGTTTGCCACAGCACCAGCAAGACCAGGGCGGGTAGAAACAGGTAATAGACCAGGCCGGTGAGTGCAGTGCGGGTTGTTCGGGCATCCAGTTCACCCGGCGCAAGCACACGCCACAGCACGCCGCACAGAATCAGCGCGCCCATCTGTATCAGGGTGGGGATCACAGAAAGGTTATTTAACCCGCATACCGGGTTCGGCACCGTCGTCCGGAGACAGGATCCATAACTCCTTGCCACCGGGACCGGCGGCCAGCACCATGCCTTCCGATATGCCAAAGCGCATTTTGCGGGGTTTGAGGTTGGCGACCATCACGGTCAGTTTGCCTTCCAGGTCTTCAGGCGCATAGGCACTCTTGATGCCGGCAAACACGTTGCGGGTTTCGCTGCCGATATCAAGCGTAAGTTGCAGTAACTTGTCAGCGCCTTCGACATGCTCAGCCTTGACGATTCGGGCAATGCGTAAATCGACTTTGGCAAAGTCATCAAACTCAATCTGATCGGCAAGCGCATCGCCGGCCAGTTGCTGTGCCTTGGGCGGTTGCCCTTTGTGTTTGGTTGTCTGTGCCAGACTTTCTTTGGATTCTTCGACCATAGTATTGACCTTGTCTTCTTCGATGCGTGTCATGAGCGGTTTGAATTTGTTGATTTTATGGTTGAGTAGCGGTGATCGGGCACTGTGCCATTGCTGTGCTTCAATATTCAGGAATGCCTCGGATTGTTCGGCCAGTGTCGGTAGCACCGGTTTTAAATAACACACCAGCACGCGAAACAGGTTTAATCCGACACTGCAGACCTGTTGCACATCATTTGCCTGTCCTTCCTGTTTGGCCATCACCCAGGGCTTTTTCGCGTCAATATACTGGTTGGCCTGATCGGCCAGGGCCATGATTTTGCGTATTGCCTGGGAAAATTCGCGTTGTTCATACAGCGTGGCAATGTCATCACCGGCCTGAACAAATTCTTCGTACAGGCCCGGTTCGGCACAGTCTGCCGATAACATGCCGTCGAATTTTTTACTGATAAAACCGGCGCAACGGCTGGCGATATTTACGATTTTGCCGATCAGGTCGGCGTTAACACGTTGCACGAAATCTTCCAGGTTAAGATCCAGGTCATCGATGCCGGCACCTAACTTTGCTGCGTAGTAATAGCGCAGGTATTCCGGATTCAGGTGTTTCAGGTAAGTGCGCGCATTAATAAACGTGCCGCGAGATTTTGACATCTTGGTGCCATTGACGGTCAGGTAGCCATGCACGAATACTGCACTGGGTTTACGCAAACCTGCACCTTCCAGCATGGCCGGCCAGAACAGGGTGTGGTGATTGACGATGTCCTTGCCGATGAAATGATAAACTTCGTACTTGCTGTCCTGTTTCCAGTAATCATCAAAGTTGAGATCATCGCGCTGATCACAAAGATGTTTAAAGCTGGCCATGTAACCGATGGGTGCATCGAACCAGACATAAAAATATTTTCCTGGCGCGTCGGGAATTTCAAAACCGAAATAGGGTGCGTCGCGGGTAATGTCCCAGTCGCGTAATCCGTCTTTGAACCACTCGGACACTTTTTTCGAGATACTGGTCTGCAGACTGCCGCTCTGGGTCCAGCTTTCAAGCATGGGCTGAAACGATGACAATCGGAAGAAGAAATGTTCGGATGGTTTTAACACCGGTTTTTCACCGGAGATAACCGAATACGGATTTTTCAGTTCGGTCGCATCGTAGGTCGCGCCACAGTTTTCACAGTTGTCACCATACTGATCGGCCGCGCCACACTTCGGGCATTCACCCTTGACGAAGCGATCCGGTAAAAACATCTGTTCTTTTTCATCGTAGAGTTGCTCTACTTCGCGACTGACAAAATTCCCGTTTTCCCGATTTTGCAGGTAAATCTGCTCGGCCAGTTCCCTGTTCTCATTCGAATGGGTCGAGTAGAAATTATCAAAGTCGACAGAAAATTCGGCAAAATCCGCGCGATGCTCTTTGTCGGTATTGGCAATCAGCTCTTCGGGGCTAATGCCCAGTTTGCGGGCATTTATCATGATGGGCGTGCCATGGGCATCGTCAGCGCAGACGTAAGTGCACTGGTGGCCTTGCATTTTCATGAAACGCACCCATATATCGGTCTGGATATATTCCACCAGATGGCCCAGGTGAATAGAACCGTTGGCATACGGCAGCGCGCTGGTGACCAGAATATGTCGCTGGGCAGTTTGTTTCGGTTTCTGGGCCATGTATGAGAAGATTGTATACGCTGTCAAAGGGCGCAAACTCTAGCAGGATTGCGGTATTCGTGCCAGCAAATGCCTGATTTTCAGCCTGTTTCAGGGTATATTAGAAAATCCTGAAAGAATTGTGTACAATCGCGCACCTTACTAATTTACTCGGGTATATAACCCTATACGAATCAGGAGATTGGCATGTCAGTCACCCAACAAGCGGTCGAAGAGAAAATTAAAACCTATACCGACCCCTATCTGGAACAGGATCTGGTAACCGCAAAAGCCATCAAGGACATCAAGCTCGATGGTGACAAGGTCACGGTCGATGTGCAGCTGGGTTTTCCGGCGGACGGCTATAAGGCGGAACTGGCCAGCAAGCTGAAAGACGCCATCAGCAGCGCCGGTGCCAGCGATGTGACTGTCAATATCAGCCACAAAATTGATTCACATGCCGCCCAGAAGGGTGTGAAGTCCATTCCCGGCGTGAAAAACATTATTGCTGTGGCATCCGGTAAAGGTGGTGTCGGTAAATCGACGACCGCCGTCAATCTGGCCCTGGCCCTGTCTGCGGAAGGCGCCACGGTCGGCATTCTGGACGCGGATATTTACGGCCCCAGCCAGCCACGCATGCTCGGTGTGCACAAGCAACCGGATTCCGTCGACGGTAAAAGCCTGGAGCCGTTGACCAATTACAACCTGCAGGCCATGTCGATCGGCTTTCTGATTGACGAAGAGACTCCCATGATCTGGCGTGGCCCGATGGTGACCCAGGCACTGGAACAATTGCTCAATGATACCAAGTGGAAAGATGTCGATTATCTCATCATCGATCTGCCACCGGGTACCGGTGACACGCAACTGACACTGGCGCAAAAAGTGCCGGTGACCGGTGCCGTGATTGTCACCACACCGCAGGACATTGCCCTGCTGGATGCGCGTAAAGGTCTGAAGATGTTTGAGAAGGTCGAGGTGCCGGTACTGGGTATCATCGAAAATATGAGTATTCACATCTGCTCAAAGTGTGGTCACGAGGAACACATTTTCGGTTCCGGCGGTGGTGCCAGCATGGCGGAACAGTACGATGTGGAGCTGCTCGGTGCCTTACCCCTGGATATCAGCATTCGTGAATCCACCGATGGCGGTAAGCCGTCTGTGGTTGCTGAGCCCGATGGTCGAATTGCGCAGATCTATCGTGACATTGGCCGCCGTGTTGCTGCCAAGCTGTCCAGAAAGGCGAAGGATTACTCGGCCGCGTTTCCGAAAATTGTTATCCAGAACAATTGAGACTGTAACTTTCGTCCCCTGGCGTTGTTGAAAAACAACTCGGAATGCTCATTTACTCATATGTAAACTCCGCTTCCTCGTTGTTTTTCGCCTAGCCAGGAACCGAAATTTACAACTCTCAGTCCAGTTATGAACATAAGCGTGACATCGCTGAAGCGTCGTTAACAGGCGGCGGTACAGGGATGTACAAAGCCGCCTGTTACCGATTCGAGGCCTGGCGGGATCCAGGCCGAGATTTAGCGGAAGCGATGCACGCGTTGTTAAGCACATATTTTATTCTGAGGCGTTACCGACGGTAGCGCCTTTTTTGTTTATAATGGCGCCGGTTTGTGGGAGGGCGCAATGAGCATCAAGTCGGATAAATGGATTCGCCGCATGGCGGAGCAGCAAAAGATGATCGAGCCGTTTGAGGCCGGTCAGGTACGGGAAAATGGCAGTGGTCGTATCGTGTCATACGGTACATCATCATACGGATACGATGTCCGTTGCGCCGATGAATTCAAGATCTTCACCAACATCAATTCCGCGATTGTGGATCCCAAGGATTTTTCCGAGCACAGCTTTGTCGATTTTAAGGGCGATGTGTGTATCATTCCGCCGAATTCCTTTGCCCTGGCACGCACGGTCGAGTATTTCCGCATTCCGCGCAGCGTACTGACAGTCTGTCTGGGCAAGTCCACCTATGCCCGTTGCGGCATCATCGTAAATGTCACCCCACTGGAACCGGAATGGGAAGGACATGTCACGCTGGAATTTTCCAACACCACACCGCTACCGGCCAAGATATATGCGAATGAAGGCGTGGCACAGATGCTGTTTTTCGAGTCCGATGAAGTCTGTGAGACATCCTACAAGGATCGTGGCGGTAAATATCAGGGCCAACAGGGAGTGACCCTGCCGAAAACCTGATTAGTTATTTATTAATCGACAACGACTTGATGACCATTGTGGTGGTATCACCATCGTCTTCCGTCTTTTCTATTTTGACCGGCAGGTATTGCAGCGCCGGTGCACACCAGATACGAAACCGATCACCATCCTTGATGATATTGCTGACCAGCACTAACGATTTAAAACTTCGCATTGGTGTGTCGACCTGGTTTTCCACTTTCACGTTCAGCACGTAATCATTAATGCGTTTACGATCGGCAAGCGTAAACTGAATCTGTTTATGGCCGTTTTGTAAGTCACGCATAATTAACAGCAGGAAACTCATCAGGTCCTGTGTCCCGGCATGCAGATCAAGGCTTTTATTTACATATGACAGGCTGACCTGTTTGTTCTCCCAGTCAAACTTGACACTGTCATGTTTCGGTTTTTTACCACCGGTCTGGTCGTAACGGTACATGATTGGGATAAAGTCGTTGCCCTGGCGTTTCAGGATACTGGTTTCTTCCAGTGTGTCCTTAATGAACATTTTGGCAAATCCCTTTGGGCGGGTGATCGAGTGAAACTGCCAGTGATTATCTTTTAACGGTTTTAATTCTCGTTCTGACTCACCCAGGTACATGCCGTTGTGTTCGACTTCATAAACCGCCGTAAAACCTTTTTCCAGCAGCACGGCATTTGCCGGGCCGGAAACACCGGCTATCAATATGAAACTGAATATCAGATGAACGGAATGTTTGTATTTAATTTGCATAGTGGTTTGACCTGTCCCCGCTAGCCAGGTTCACACAGCGGTGAACTGCCAGTCCTGCGCTGTGATGGGATTGTCATTGTAGTAAACCACGCCATTACTGAACCGGACCTGACCGGTGGCAATACGGCGAATAGCTTCCGGGTAGAGACGATGTTCTATAGCATGTACCCGCTGTTGCAGGGTTTTAACCGAATCGTCGGTGGTTACGGGTATTCTGGCTTGCAGGATAATTGGGCCACTATCCAGTTTCGGAATAACAAAATGAACTGTTGCGCCGTGCTCGGTGCAGCCATCTTCAAGTACACGCTGATGAGTGTTGAGCCCCTGGTAGGCAGGTAAAAGAGAAGGATGAATGTTAATCATTCTTCCCGAATAATGGTTGACGAAGTCATCCGTTAATATCCGCATGAAACCGGCCAGCACAACCAGGTCTGGTTGATAGTGATCGATGCGCTGCGCGAGTTGTTTGTCAAAGCTTTGCCGATCCGCATACTTTGTATGGTCGATAACGTGCGTCGCAATGCCATGCGTTTTCGCGCGTTCCAGTCCGTATGCATCCGGTCGGTTACTGATGACGGCACTGATCTCGGCTGGTAGGGTTTGATTTTCTATTGCATCGATAATGGCCTGGAGATTACTGCCATTGCCGGACAGGAGGACGACGATACGAAACGGCGTGGATGCGTGCATTAATCTATTGTAACAAGCGGCTTACCCTGGTGTGGCTCGATAACACCCAGTACGACGGGCTGGTAGCCCTGTTGTTCCAGAATAGAGAGGGTTTGTTGTTGATCGCTTTGATCCACAATGACTGTCATTCCTATGCCGCAATTGAAAGTTCGATACATTTCCGTTTCGCTGACCGATCCATGCTGTTGCAACCAGTCAAATATGGGTGGCATTTGCCAGGCGTCCCGGCGTAGATGCGCCCGAGTGTCATCCGGCATAACACGCGGTATGTTTTCAAGCAACCCGCCGCCGGTGATATGTGCCAGGGCGTGAACGTTCACGTTGTTAAACAGCTCCAGCAAGGGTTTGACGTAAATGGTAGTGGGCGTCAGCAGGGCGCGTCCCAGGGGCTGGCCATGAAAATCGGCCGACAGGTCAGCCTTGCTGTGTTCGATAATCTTTCGAATCAGTGAATACCCGTTTGAATGCGGACCACTCGATGGCAAGCCGATCAATACATCACCTGCCTTTACCTGGCTGCCATCGATAACACGGTCACGGTTGACCACACCGACACAGAAACCAGCCAGGTCATAATCATCACCTTCATACATGCCCGGCATTTCGGCGGTTTCACCACCAATCAGTGCGGCACCCGCCTGTTCACAGCCTGCGGCGATGCCCTTGACGACATCCGCGGCCACATCGACCTGCAGTTTACCGGTGGCATAGTAATCGAGAAAGAACAGGGGTTCGGCACCCTGTACGATCAGATCGTTGACACACATGGCAACCAGATCAATACCGACCGTATCATGAATGCCGGTCTCTAACGCCAGCTTGAGTTTGGTACCGACGCCATCTGTGCCGGCGACCAGTACCGGTTGCGGGTATTTTTCCAGGTCCAGGGCAAACAGGGCACCAAAGCCACCCAGGCCACCCAGTACTTCAGGTCGCAGGGTCTGTTTCGCATAGGGTTTTATTCGTTCAACCAGTTCATTACCGGCATCGATATCAACACCCGCATCGCGGTAACTCAGGCCTTTGGATGGGGTATTCGGGTCAGATTTGCGTTGCGTCACTCACAACTCCTCGTAAACGCACCTTTTTTGTGCTTCGACAGTAGGTAATAATTGGGGTAGTGTATCAATTCGCCGACTTTCAGGGAAACAGCGCGTGTTTATAAAGCAGAGTCTTATCGGAATAGTCATACTGGTTGCAAGTGGATTCACCACACCGTTGCTTGCCGATCAGGTAGAAGGCTTATACGAGGTTGAACTGCCGGTCAAAAGCCAGGATCGGGATGAACGTAGCGATGCTATTCGCCAGGCCTTTGGGGAAGTACTGGTCAGGGTGTCGGGCCGCGCCAATTTGCTTGCGGCGACAGAATATCCGGCGATTCGCACGGCGCTTGAATCCGCGACGCGTTTTGCACAGCAGTATCGTTATCGTAAACCGGCCGTAAGCAACACAGCCCAGTCCGGTTTACTGCTCTGGGTGCGCTTTGATGAATCAGCCGTATCACGCTTGTTACGTTCACAGAATTTACCGGTCTGGGGCAAGACCCGTCCTGCCACGCTGGTCTGGCTGGTGGTAGATGAGCGGGGTCAGCGCGAGATGATTGGTAATAATTCCCGTCACCCTGCACTGGATATCATCAAGGACCACGCCACACGTCGTGGTTTGCCATTGCGTATTCCATTACTGGATTTAACTGATCGTTCAAATTTACGAGTCAGTGATGTATGGGGCAATTTCGAGTCCAATATTCTGCAGGCATCACGGCGTTACCAGTCAGAGGCAGTGCTGGTTGGACGGGTTTACCAGGGCTATGGTGGCTGGAACGCGCGCTGGTCACTCTATTCAGACAGCCGGCGTCGTGACTGGAGCCTGAAGGGCGCGTCGCTGATGCAGGTTTTGACACCCGGAATCGATACCACGGCTCTGGCGCTGGCCACGCGTTATGCGCAGATCGACCAGACCAGCAGTGGTAGTGTGCTGGTCGAGGTCAGGGACATCAAAACACTCGCTGATTACAATCGCGTGCTCAAATACCTCAACGCCATTTCCCAGGTGTCTGCCGTTCATCCCTATCAGATAGCTTCCAATGCGACCATCTTTGAACTGGTCACATCGGCAGGTCGGCTGGGTGTGGCCCGAGCGGTCTCGCTGGGACACACGCTGGTGAATGAGCCGGTCGAAACTGTGCCGATACCTGACAAACCGAACAATGAAAAACAGACGGTTGTTGCTGAAACGGCACCCCAGGTGATACCGGACCTGATATACAGGCTGATCCCCTGAACTTAAGTCAGGAACATCAAATGAAATGGCTGCCAAACATTATCAGTATTCTGCGTATCTTTCTTGTTGTTCCGACAGTCTGGTTTTTGCTGAATCACCAATACAGTTATGCGCTGGCGATCTTTCTTATTGCAGGATTGTCAGACGGTCTTGATGGTTTTCTGGCGCGGCGATTTGGCTGGATTACGCGGCTCGGCAGTTTTCTGGATCCACTCGGTGACAAATTACTGTTGACGGCCGTGTATTTTGTGCTGGGCTGGCAGTCACACTTCCCTGTCTGGCTGGTAGCCGTAGTGATCGGGCGCGACGTGCTCATCATATTGGGTGCGCTTGCGTACCGCCTGCTGGTACAGGATATCAGTATGAAACCGCTGTTGATTAGCAAACTGAATACCGCCTTTCAGATTTTCCTGGTTTTGTTGATGCTGTTCTCGCTGTCCACGTTACCGATGGCGGCGCAGGTGCCAGCGTGGTTAACCCAAACCATGATTTATCTCGTTTTTATATCATCAGCGTTGAGTGGGCTGACGTATGTCGTCATCTGGTCACGCAAAGCCATTGATGAAGTAAAAAACAGGGAGAATGCATGACGCAATCTAACAAGTGGTACTGGTTTTCAATTATTATCGTTTCAGGGGTGCTGATTTATTTACTGGCCCCGGTTTTGACGCCATTTATTATTGCCGCCATTCTGGCTTATATCGGTGATCCGCTCGTGGAT
Source organism: uncultured Gammaproteobacteria bacterium (assembly GCA_937967995.1). Classification (GTDB taxonomy): domain Bacteria; phylum Pseudomonadota; class Gammaproteobacteria; order UBA6429; family Thiohalophilaceae; genus CALBTB01. The sequence continues at coordinate 73,061 of CALBTB010000004.1, read as the reverse complement.
CGGCTTGAAGCTTTTAAATTACCCCGCACGCTGGCGGTGACGATTGTTTTTCTGGTACTAACGTTGATCGCGGTTATAGCATTGCTGATTTTAATTCCCATGCTTGAAAGGCAGATTGTTGCGCTGGTACAGAAAGTGCCCGGTTATATCGCAGTTCTGCAATCCCAGTTCATTCCGTGGATCAACAGTGAGCTTGGTCTGAATATTCAGCTTGAACCGGAAAAAATCAAACAGACCCTGCAGGGACACTGGAAAGAAGCAGGCGGTATTGCCACCAAGGCCATCAGTTATGTCACAAAGTCAGGAGCAGTCCTGATCGCGATTGTCGGAAACCTGGTGTTGATACCGGTGGTTACATTTTACCTGTTACGTGACTGGGACGTTCTGGTTGGACGTATTCATGAACTGTTGCCGAGAAAGAGTGAAGGCGTCATCGTTAAGTTAGCGAAACAATCGGACGAGGTGTTAGGTTCTTTTCTGCGCGGACAGCTGCTGGTCATGCTGGCATTAGGGATTATATATAGTGTTGGTCTGGGACTGGTTGGACTGGAATTCGCATTACTGATCGGGTTGCTGGCCGGTCTGGTGTCATTTGTACCTTATCTTGGTTTTATCATCGGCATTCTTGTTGCCGGCACGGCCGCCATTTTACAGTTTCATGATTTTCTGCATGTCGCGCTGGTGGCAGTCGTTTTTATTATTGGTCAGGTTGCCGAAGGCATGTTCCTGACACCAAAACTGGTGGGTGACAGGATTGGATTGCATCCGGTGGCGGTTATTTTTGCCGTCCTGGCGGGTGGACAGTTATTTGGGTTTGTTGGTGTGCTGATTGCATTACCGCTGGCTGCCGTTATTGCCGTGATTATGCGTTATCTGCATCAGCAATATAAAGACAGCACGATGTACGCCGGATAGAGGCATGCCGAGTTACCAGATCCCGCTGCAAATACGCCTCAACGACAACGCGACATTCGATAACTACCTGGTGGCCGGTAACGCACAGGCGATTGATTTGTTGTCGTCTGATGAACGTTATATTTACCTCTGGTCAGCCGAAGCAACCGGCAAGACACATCTGTTACAGGCGTTATGTCACCAACACACCAGTTCATTTTACCTGCCACTCACCGACATCGATGCATGGCAAACAGACATACTGGAAGGACTGGAGCAGTTCGCGCTGGTCTGTATTGATGATGTTCATCAAATTGCCGGTCGATCCGAATGGGAAACGGCGCTTTTTGATCTGTTCAATCGCCTGCAGGAAAATTCACGCCGACTGGTGGTCACTGCTAACTGTTCACCGGCGGGTCTGGATTTGCAGCTTGCCGATTTGTCATCACGGCTGGCGTGGGGCGTTTCACTGCAACTGAATTCACTCACAGACGAACAAAAAATTCAGGCGCTTCGCCAACGGGCACAACGGCGGGGATTTCAGTTTCCGGATGAGGCTGCCGCCTATTTACTGAAACACTGCCCGCGTGACCTGCACAGTTTGTTTGCGATTCTGGACAGGCTGGATGATGCGAGTCTGCAGGCACAACGCCGAATAAGTATTCCGTTTATTAAACAGGCTTTAGCGAATAATTCGGGTTAATCGCGGGAGCGGCTGTAGCGATAGCAGTAAGTCACGGCAATAAAATAGATTACGCTCAGTACCAGTTCGAATACTGCAAGTATGCGGTGTTCATCGTTAGCCCAACTCTCCACCACCGCATGCGCGAAATAAATCAGGATCAGGTATCCACTCCACATATACACACGGTTGTTGTTCTGGATTAACTGCTTCAGCGGTAATAACAGCACCAGCAGGTAAAGGCCGGAGACGAGTGCGAAGCTCAGGTTTGCCGGAGGTGATATTACAAAATACCAGGCTGTGATTGTTACGATCAACAGCACATAACTGATCAGTGCCAGCCGGCGCCAGAAGCGAAACTTTTCAATCATGTTTTGATCAGGTTCTGGTCAGCCAGCGCTTTGGCGATAGTAGCAATGCGTTTACCCTGCGCCTGGCACAGGGTTTTTTCATCTTCACTTAACGGGTTGTCATTATTCGGTCCGGCAAAATGCGAACTGCCATATGGTGTGCCGCCGGTGGTGGTTTGCATCAGACGGGTTTCTGTATAGGGTAATCCAACAATTGTCATGCCATGATGTAACAATGGCAACATCATGCTGATACAGGTGGATTCCTGTCCGCCATGCATGGATGAGGTGGAGGTAAAAACGGTTGCAGGTTTATTTACCAGTGCACCACTTAGCCATAACGGGCTGGTTGAATCGATAAAATATTTGAGTGACGCGGCCATGTTTCCAAACCGTGTCGGGCTACCCATGGCAAGTCCAATGCAATCCTGTAAATCATCGACTGTTGCGAAGGGTGCGCCTGTGTCAGGTACCGCTGGAGATACGCTTTCATGTTCGGCAGACACCGGTGCAATCGAACGCACACGAGCACTGACACCATCAACCTGTTCAACACCGCGCGCAAGTTGTTTTGCCATACTCGCAGTCGCGCCATGCCGACTAAAATATAGAATTAACAGTTCGTACATGATCAATCCAGAATAGCCAGCACATCTTCGGGTGGACGACCGATAGCGGCTTTTTCGTTATTTATAACGATTGGACGCTGGATCAATATTGGATGCTCAACCATGGCCTGGATAATTTCATCATCACTGACATCATCCCGATCAAGACCGGCCTGTTTATACTCGGCCTCGTTTTTACGCAACAAGGCTTCCGGTTTTATACCCAGTTTGTCGATGATTGACTTCAGCATTGCAAAATCCGGTGGCGTTTTCAGGTACTCAATGATGTCGATGGCGTTACCGCGTTCTTCAATCAGTGTCAATGTCTGTCTCGATTTCGAGCAACGTGGATTGTGGTAGATAGTGATACTCATCCCGATCCTTCCATTTTCAGTCAATTCTGCCAGACGCTGATTGTACATGGCCGTGCCTTGACAGCCCATAGAGTCGGTGATAGCTTGAATCTGATAATTATCATTACGGACAGGTGTGACGCGGCATGTCCAGAAAGAATCCGTTTCGAATTCCATTTTTTTCCCTGACAGCAGCACTGAGCCTGATGGCCTGTGCATCAACAGCACCTGTTCAGGAAATGAGCAATGCTCGCCAGACGATTGCGGCAGCCCATGAAGCACGGGCCAAGATCTTCGCTCCCGGCCAGATAGCCGAAGCAGAGCGCCTGATGACACGGGCGACCGGTGCACTTGAGCTGGGTGATTACGTCAGTGCCAAGGAACTGGCGGTAGCGGCTCAGCAGCAGGCCATCAAAGCACGCCAACAGGCCATTAGCATGCAGAATAACTGAACCGGTGGAGTGAAATATAAGCTAAGACTAATATTTGTACTATCACGGTAACTTTAATGAGGGGAAAGGTGGTATTTTGTGAATCCCTTGACACTCACGGGGCTGGTTGATAATTTCCGCAATATCAACTATTAAAATGAACCAACTATCAGATTTTTATAATACAAACGCCATCCTGAAGATTTGGAGCAAACCAAAATGAAAATAATCAAGACGCTGAAATTCACCAGTCTCATCGCAATGATTTTTGCAGTCGCCATCGGTTGTACCAGCACAACTGACTCCGGTACGTCTGCTGAAGATCAGGCCAGGGCGGCCATCGCTGCAGCCAAGGATGCCAATAAACAGGCCAAAGCGGTTGGCAATGAATGGCGTGATACCGGCAAGACGATCAAAAAAGCGGAAGAAGCACTTGCCGCAGGTGACTATGACAAGGCGACCAGCCTGGCCAATAAGGCGAAGCGCCAGGCCGAAAATGCGGTTGCTCAGAAACAGGCTGAAGATGCACGTCTGGCCGAGATGTTTGGCACTGCGCCACCACCATCATTGAGCGCCGGGGCTGGACAGTACTCGGTAATCCGCGGTGATAACCTGTGGAATATTTCCGGCAGATCGGATATCTACAACAACCCTTATCAGTGGCCACTGATCTACAAAGCCAACAGCGACAAAATCAAGGATGCTGACCTGATTTATCCTGGTCAGGTGTTCAATATCAATACCTCTCCAAGTGCAGCGGAGGCAGATGCCGCCGTGCGTCACGCCAGAACACGCGGAGCGTGGTCAATTGGCGCTGTAGAAGATTCTGACAAGGCATATTTAGCCAACTAGTCTTTTCACAGGACTTCTCTAAAAAAGGGCTCTCACGAGCCCTTTTTTTGTTCCCCGGCGTTGCGTTCTGTATATGATAAGACTACTTTAACTGGGAATTTGTTGATAATTCGTATGTCAAAATATCGAATGCAATGTCGGGATTAGGCGAATGAAAAAAATAGTATGTTTTATTATTGCCTTTGGTTTGATGGCCAGTGTACAGGCAGCGCCATTGGAGCTGACCCTGCCAGATTTGCAGGGCAATAAGGTCAAGCTGTCTGACTATCGTGGCAAGTGGGTGGTCGTTAATTACTGGGCGACCTGGTGTCCACCCTGTCTCGACGAGATTCCGGAGCTGGTCGAGTTTCATGACAAGTACGCGAAAAAAGATGCAGTCGTTCTTGGTATCAATTATGAAGAAGTCGATAAACAATACCTGAAGACTTTTATTGATGAATACTTTGTCAGTTACCCTGTATTGCTGGCAGACCTGTCACAAAAACCACCGTTTGGTAGAATTTTTGGATTACCAACGACTTTTATACTCTCTCCGCAGGGTGAACTCGTCGACCAGAAAATTGGTGGTGTAACAAAAGAGTGGCTTGAGTCAGTCATTGGTAAAGGAAAGTAAAATGTTAAGTAAAATACTGCCTTCACTGTGCCTGTTATTATTTTTGAGCCCGTTTGTAAATGCTGCTGATGACGATCCCAATGATCCGTACAAGCATTTTTTTAATGAAACCTGGGGTGATATGTCTGAAGAACTTTCCCGCTCAAAAGAGCAGGGGAAAAAGGCGATTCTGATATTTTTTGAAATGGATGAATGCCCGTTTTGTCATTACATGAAAACCAATGTGCTGAACCAGCCTAAGGTGCAGGAATACTATCGAAAACATTTTCTCAACTTTGTTATTGATATTGAGGGTGATGTCGAGATGGTGAATTTCAATGGCCAACCAACACGCCAGAAAGATTTTGCTTTCAAGGAAAACCGGGTCAGGGCAACACCCGTTATCGCGTTTTTTGACAGCACCGGAAAACGTATTCATCGTCATATCGGCAAGACAAACGGCGTTGAAGAATTTATGTTGATGGGTAAGTACATTGTTGAAGGTGCGTACAAGGAAATGCCGTTTATTCGTTATAAACGTAAAGTAAAAGACATGTCGATGCGATAATGTCGTTTTTAGATTCTACTGTTTCAAAAACCGGACTTGTTATCTGTGCCATGCTTGTTGCTGGCACTTCATCCGTACTGCGTGCCCAGCAAACAACCCCGCTACCTGATCCACTGACGCTCGACTATGCATTGTCGCTGGCGGATGATCCGCATCCTGAATTACTGTTACAGGATGCACGAATTCAATCTGCACTGGCTGAACATGAACGTGCTGAAAACAACGCGGGTTTTGATGTTTATCTGGATCTCGGCGTGCAGGAAATGGACAATGATCGTACTTCCATTCAACGCCAGGACCATGCGCGTGCAGGGCTGGTCGTTTCCAAGACCCTGTATGATTTTGGTCGTACATCGAAACTGAGCGATTCGGCCAGACAACTGGTTGAAAGCGAACAACTGACATTTCTCGATACACGAGCGCGACGTCGCCTGGAAATATTACAGGCCTATTTCGATGTGTTACTGGCGGATCTCAATTTCAACCACCAGAATGAGGCCATGGCAATTGCCTTCATTGCAGCAGATCGACTGCGTGATCGCCGTGAGTTGGGACAGGCATCCGATTTGCAGGTTGTGGAGGAAGAGGCGAATTATGAGCGGGTACGCGGATTGCGTTACCGTAGTGAAAATCAGCAACGTGAAACACGGGCCAGGCTGGCAGCGGCTATTAACCGGCCTGACAATCTGCCGGCTAATCTGGTAATTCCCAAACTGGATGTGCTGTCCCGTAAGCTGCCGGAAATAGAGGAATTACAAAACCTGGCATTAACGAATAACTATGTATTGCAGTCCCGTCGCAAACGGGTGACCGCCGCAGAGGAATCACTTTCTGCGGCACGAGCAAACTATCGTCCGGTATTACGTGGATTGCTGGAAGCATACGAATACGATACGGATACCGGGTCTTCGGATGAAGTCAGGGCGGAAATCGCTTTACAGGTGCCGCTCTATCAGGCCGGGCAAAGTGCCAACGTGTCACGTGAACTGGCCCGGTTATACGCTGAACGCGCTCAACTGGAAAAGGCTGAGGTGGCGCTGCGACAGGCGGTACTGGATCTATGGCACAGGATCGAAGAATTACGAATAAAACGCGATGAGTCGGCCAAGTTACTGGAATTTCGTGAGTTGCATCTGGAGCGAAGTCGGGCCCTGTATGAAATGGAAGTCAGGGCAGACCTTGGTGATGCCATGGTCAAGCTGACCGAGGCACAATATTTATCGGCCAGAAACGACTACCAGCTCGCGCTGGCCTGGCATCAGATGGATATACTGACCGGACAGCTGCAGCTTGAACCGGTGCAACAATCTTTCAATAACCAGAAAATCAGTCAGGAGTAATGACCATGAAAATGGTTATACATGCCGTTGTAGTAATGTTGATTTACACTGTTACTGTGGGCCAGGCCAATGCCCGTGAGTTTGATGCTGTATTGCACTGGTCTAAACGACTTGTGCTGACAACCTTATCTGATGGTGTCGTGCAAACGATTCTGGTGAATGTCGGGGACAGGGTGAAGCAGGGTGAGCTGATGCTGCAACTGGATCCCGCCGTGTTTGATAAACGGGTAAAACAGAGTGCTGTACATTTGCAGAGCGCCAGTGAAGCCTTCAAGGAAGCGACACGTGAACTGGAACGTGCACAGGAGTTATATGATCGTACGGTATTATCCGACCACGATTTGCAGGTCGCTAAAAACAACCACATTAAAGCCAGATCCGATCTGGAGAATGCCAGATTGCAACACACACAGGCCAAATATGATTTTAAATACAGCAGAATCATCGCACCATTCAATGCATTGGTACTGGAAAGACACGTGCAGCCCGGTCAGGTAATCAAATCGGAACTACAGCCACTGCCCATGCTGACGGTTGCTGATGCCGATCGCATGCGCGCCCGCATTCTGATCGATGAAGAAGCACTATCATCGGTGAGTATGAAACAGTCTGCAAATATTTCTGTGGGTAGTGATACGTTTAAAGGTGAAATTGTTTCCATCGGGTTTGAACCGGTTAACAACAAAAGTGGTTCCCGCAGTTACCCGGTAGAGATTGAATTTGCTGTCGGCGACCGGCTTTTACGGGCAGGGCAGTCTGCCAGAGTGGATCTGTAATGAACCTGTGTGAAAAGTGTATTGTTGTCGGTCGTGTACAGGGCGTGTTTTATCGTGCATCAGCCAGGGCCAAGGCGATTGAGCTGGGTGTTACCGGCTATGCCAAAAATTTACCTGATGGCCATGTTGAAGTACTGATATGTGGTAAACCCGAAGCGGTCGGGCATTTCAAAGCCTGGCTATGGCAGGGACCGCCTGCCGCGATTGTCAGTGACGTGAAGTGTGAGTTGATCGAGAATCTGGGTTATCCGGGCGAATTCGACATTCATTAGCAGTGCACGCAACGCCAGTTTCTGTCCAGGGCCCTGAAGACCTTGTTGGTGTACCGATGACTGTACAGACTGCCGTTATAACGCGCCAGCGCGTGGGTTAAATCACCCTTTTCCTTATCCAGATAATAACGCAGTATCGTGCATCCCATGCGCAGGTTGGTGTGCACGTCGAACAGGTTATCTTCCGGCCGTCCAATTTCCTTAAGCCAGAATGGCATGACCTGCATCAGACCCAGGGCGCCGGCATGTGAAATAGCAAACCGATCGAAGCGACTTTCAATCTCAATTACAGCAAGTACCAGTTCTGGTCGAAGCCGGGCGCGTGTTGCCTCGTAATGGATTTGTTTGAGCAGTTTGATCCGACGCTCATTATCCGGGACGAATTTTTTGAGCCGGTTTGACATATCAACCAGCCAGACTTCGGCTTCGAACCGGTCCTGAAAACTATCACTACTGGCGATGGCGTCTTGTAATAACTGGCGCAGCTCGGCATCAGCCTGATTGTTTTGTTCAGGTTGATTGGCGTTTGTCGGCGTCAGGGGTAACAACAGTAATGTAAGCAGAATTAGCCTGACCATATGGCACCTGTCTTAGTTAACACGTCTGACATATTTTTCAAGGTCTTTGAGTACGCCATCGACACTGATCTCGCCACTACTTTTACCATCCCGGGACTTGTACTCAAACACACCGTTATCAAGACTTTTGTCACCGACCACAATACGATGCGGAATACCGATCAGTTCCATATCAGCAAACATGATGCCGGCCCGTTCGCCGCGGTCATCAAGCAGGACATCATATCCGGCCTGTTGCAGTTGAGTATAGAGTGCTTTAGCTGCATCCCTTACCCGTGCGGATTTACCAATGTTCATAGCAAGTATAGCAATCTGAAACGGGGCGATGGCGTCCGGCCAGATGATACCCTTGTCATCGTGGTTTTGTTCAATAGCGGCAGCGACCACGCGGGAGACGCCGATGCCGTAACAACCCATGGTCATGGTGATGGATTTGCCGTTCTGATCAAGGACGGTGGCATTCATGGCCTCGGAATATTTCTGTCCCAGCTGGAAAATATGACCGACTTCGATACCGCGCTTGATTTGCAAGGTCCCATTACCATCCGGACTCGGATCACCGGCGATGACATTGCGAATATCCACGGCCCTGGGTGTGTCGGTATCGCGTTCCCAGTTAACGCCAGTCAGGTGTTTGCCATTCTGGTTGGCGCCGCAGACAAAATCCGCCAGTACGGCTGCGCCGTGGTCGACATAATATGGAATGGACAGATTAACCGGGCCAAGGGACCCAATCTCACAACCAAGTGTTGATTTAATGGTTTCTGCGCTGGCCATGCGCAACGGACTGGCAACACCGTCAAGCTTCTCTGCCTTGACTGCATTCAGCTCATGATCACCTCTGAGTATCAGGGCAATTAATCCGTCATCATCACCTTCAACGATCAGTGTTTTGACACACTGTGATGGTGCGATGCTGAGGAATTGACTGACTTCATCAATGCTGTGTTGATCGGGCGTATCGACGCTCTGCATGTCCTGGCCGGGTGCCGGCCGGGAGTCTGATGGTGGCAGGGCTTCGGCCAGTTCAACATTGGCGGCGTAATCACTTTCCGTGCTGAAGGCGATGGCATCCTCACCGGAATCTGCCAGTACATGAAATTCGTGCGAGGCATTTCCACCAATTGCACCGGTGTCGGCGAGTACTGGCCGGTATGCCAGTCCAATTCGATCGAAAATTCGACAGTAGGTCTGGTGCATGACATCGTAGGTTTGCTGCAATGATGCCTGATCGAGATGAAAGGAGTAGGCATCCTTCATCAGGAATTCACGCGCACGCATGATGCCAAAGCGTGGCCGTATTTCATCCCTGAACTTTGTCTGGATCTGGTAGAAATTACTTGGCAGTTGTTTGTAACTGCGAATTTCATGACGAATCAGGTCAGTAATCACTTCTTCGTGAGTCGGGCCAAAGCAGAAATCCCGTTGATGCCGATCCTGCAGACGCAGCAGTTCCGGGCCGTATTTTTCCCAGCGCCCCGACTCCTGCCAAAGTTCCGCGGGCTGTACCGCGGGCATCAGTACTTCCTGTGCACCGGCGCGATTCATTTCCTCGCGAACAATGGTTTCGACCTTGCGTAATACACGCAGGCCAAGTGGCAGCCAGGTATATAACCCGGCTGCCAGTTTTCGAATCAGACCCGCCCGTAACATCAGTTGGTGGCTGATGACTTCAGCGTCGGACGGGGTTTCCTTGAGTGTGGATAGTAAAAGTTGTGTTGCACGCATGATTATTCTGGGTCAGTCGTTTTTATCGCCCGTTAGTTTATCAGAAGGAATCACATTGGTGTCGCGATGATAAATGACTTCTTCGTATTCAATGCCATCGGGTGGCGGACGATCACTGACATGCCAGTTGCCATCCTTGTCACGCCAGCGATAGGCTTTCAGATGAGTGATTTGCTCAGGCAGGATATTATCGGACTGGCGTTCCAGAAAGCTTTTGACAGCCGGGTCCTTGTAAAAGGTAATGCCGAATGCAATCAGGATACCCAGACCAATGATCAACCATTTTTTCATGCCTGATCAGAATGTCGCGCCATTCCAGCCCCACATTTTGCGGGGAGCGTCAGCGAATTCGATATAGACACGATCCGTGCTCACCCCCAGTGTATCCTGCATCAACGAACATAATGCCTCGGACAGTGCCGGGGTCTGGGACTCAGACAGGCCGATGCTTTTCAATTCCATGAAGACGGTTGGGGCGTCATCACCGGCAAAAATCATCAGTGCCGTCGGCTCCATCGCCACCATGACATAATTTTCGGATTTACCGAGCTGGTCGGATACGATACGCGAAGCCTGTTTGATCAGGTCACCGGTTGTTGCCTCGTCAACAACGCGATTGGTCTGAATTTTCAGATAAGGCATGGCTGGTCAGTCACAGAACTCTTCAATATTTCGCTTGGATTCATCAATTTTTTGCTGGCGCTCGGCGTCATCCATGCGCACGATGTTGCCGTCCTTATCTTTGAAGCGTTTGTAGACGGTGTAGATCTCCAGATTTTTCTTGGCGGATTTGCAGTTTTGCTCACGAAGTGCCTTGTTCTTGGCCAGTTCATCTTCGACTAATTTGGTAGAAGTGCCGGAACCGGTTGTCCCGGTCGTTGGCTGAGCGGCACCAGTCGGTGCAGGGTCCGACGAAGGAGAAGGCCTGGGTGTCTTGATATTCAGGCGTTCATACTGCTTGTCGGGTGGCGGGTACTGTGAATAGTGGACATTACCCTGGTCATCTACCCATTTGTAAGTGGCGGCGGGCGCCATGGTAGCCAGTGTCAAAGCCGTGATTGCTGTCGTCAAACCGAGGAGAATCTTCATATCTGTACCCGTGATGGTTTTATACTGAGTATGCAACTTTATGTTTGTTATGACAATTATGGTTTAAGCGTGGCATTTAACAAGCCCTTGGACAAGGACGCGATTCACATTCGGCTCCCTGGCAGGTGGCTGGTCTATCTCATTTGGGTTAGTTGAGCAGGTTTTCCGCCTGATTTCTTGACCTGGTCAGCGAAAATAAGTAGTTTCTTATCCTTTTCCGTATTGCGGAAAATTCAGCCCGATTGCGGGCCTTTTTTCTCTCTGGGAGTGGAATTTGTGGAATTAACTGGCGCAGAAATCCTGGTGCGGTTTCTCAAAGACGAGGGGGTCGAATACGTATTCGGCTACCCCGGCGGGGCCGTACTCCATATATATGATGCTTTGTATCAGCAGGAGGATGTGCGCCATATCCTGGTCCGCCACGAGCAGGGTGCCACGCACGCGGCAGATGGTTATGCGCGGGCGACCGGCAAGCCAGGTGTGGTCCTGGTCACTTCAGGCCCCGGGGCAACCAATGCGGTTACCGGTATAGCCACCGCCTACATGGATTCCATTCCCATGGTCGTGATTACCGGCCAGGTCCCCACTGCCGTGATCGGCTCGGATGCATTCCAGGAAGTGGATGCGGTCGGTATTACCCGGCCATGCGTCAAACACAATTTTCTGGTCAAGGACGTCAAGGACCTCGCGGTCACGCTCAAAAAGGCATTTTATATCGCCACAACGGGTCGGCCCGGCCCGGTTGTCGTGGATGTGCCCAAGAATGTGACGGATCCGAATATTCGCATTCCGTACCAGTATCCACGTGAAGTGAGCATGCGTTCCTATAATCCGACCATTAAGGGTCATCCAGGCCAGATTCGTCGCGCACTGAACCTGATTCTGGGTGCCAAGCGGCCCATGATTTACTCGGGTGGTGGCGTCATCCTGAGTGGCGCTGACAGGGAGCTGACGGAGTTTACCCAGAAGCTCGGTTTTCCGATTACCAATACGCTGATGGGGCTGGGTGGTTATCCCGGTACCGACAAGCAGTTTGTCGGTATGCTGGGCATGCACGGCACTTATGAAGCCAATATGGGCATGCATGAATGTGATGTGCTGATTGCCATTGGCGCTCGTTTTGATGATCGCGTCACCGGGGACGTCAAACACTTTTGTCCGCAGGCCAAGATTATTCATATCGATATCGATCCGTCCTCGATCTCCAAGACAGTGCGTGTCGATGTTCCCATCGTGGGTGATATCAAACATGTCCTGACAGACATGAACCGGGAACTGGACAATTCGCGAAAGCGACCTGATAAATCTGCACTGGAAGCCTGGTGGAAACAAATCGAAACCTGGCGCGGCAAGGATTGTCTGCGATATGACCGTAACAGTGACCTGATTAAGCCACAGCACGTTATTGAAAAACTGTATGAAGTGACGGGCGGTGATGCTTATGTGACATCTGATGTCGGGCAACACCAGATGTGGGCGGCGCAGTTTTATAAATTCAAGAGTCCTTATCACTGGATCAATTCCGGTGGGCTGGGCACCATGGGCTTTGGCCTGCCGGCTGCGATCGGTGCCAAGCTGGCGCATCCCGATGCGGACGTTGCCTGTGTAACCGGTGAAGCCAGTATTCAGATGTGTATTCAGGAATTGTCTACGGCCATGCAATACATGTTGCCGGTTAAAATCATTAACCTGAATAATCGTTACATGGGCATGGTACGCCAGTGGCAGGAATTCTTTTACGAAAGCCGTTATTCACATTCTTACCTGGAGGCACTGCCTGATTTTGTGAAGCTGGCAGAGAGCTACGGACATATTGGTCTGCGTATTGATAAGCCGGGTGACGTGGAAGGTGCACTGCGGGAAGCTTTTGCCAGTAAGGATCGCCTGGTGTTCCTGGATTTTATTACAGACCAGAAAGAAAATGTTTATCCGATGATTGCAGCAGGCAAGGCGCACAACGAAATGCATTTGTCGCCTGAAAGAGAGCTGGCCTGATGCGCCACATTATTTCGTTGTTAATGGAAAACGAGTCGGGTGCGCTGTCGCGCGTGGCCGGCCTGTTCTCTGCGCGCGGTTATAATATTGAATCCCTGACAGTTGCCCCGACTGAAGACGCTTCATTGTCGCGGATGACGATTGTGACAACGGGATCAGAGGAAATCATCGAGCAGATTACCAAGCAACTGAACAAGCTGGTTGATGTGGTGAAGCTGGCCGACATCACCGGCGGTGAGCATATCGAAAGGGAACTGATGTTAATCAAGGTTCGGGCAGATGATGCGGCGAAGCGTTCGGAAATGAAGCGGCTGACGGACATTTTTCGTGGTCGAATTATCGATGTCTCTGAAACCACCTATATTATCGAGCTGACAGGTACCTGTGAAAAGCTGGATGCGTTTATTGAAGCAACCGGTGACGAGAATATACTTGAAACCGTGCGATCGGGTGTTTCCGGTATTGCACGTGGTGAAAAGAGTTTACGTCTGACAGCCGATTAGAGTTTTGTCAAGAAATACGGGAAGGATATCAAGATGAAAATTTATTACGACAAAGACTGTGATTTGTCGATTATCAAGGGCATGAAAGTCGCGATTATCGGATACGGATCGCAGGGTCATGCACATGCAAACAATTTAAAAGATTCCGGTGTCGATGTGACTGTCGGATTGCGTTCGGATTCTGCCTCAGTGGCCAAGGCCAAATCTGCGGGCCTGACCGTCAAGCCGGTTGACGAGGCGGTAAAAGCGGCCGATCTGGTCATGATTCTCACGCCGGATGAATTCCAGTCCCATTTATACAAGTCCCAGATCGCCCCTAATATCAAGCAGGGTGGTGTACTGGCATTTGCCCATGGCTTCAGTATTCATTACAACCAGATCGTGCCACGCCAGGATCTGGATGTGATCATGATTGCACCCAAGGCACCGGGTCATACAGTACGCAATGAATTTACCAGAGGTGGTGGTATTCCTGACCTGATCGCGGTATTCCAGAATGCTTCCGGTAAGGCCAAGGATATTGCTTTATCTTATGCTTCTGCCATTGGTGGTGGTCGTACCGGTATTATTGAAACCACCTTCAAGGACGAAACCGAAACTGACTTGTTTGGTGAGCAGGCTGTACTCTGTGGTGGTTGCGTTGAACTGGTCAAGGCAGGTTTTGAAACGCTGGTGGATGCCGGTTATGCACCGGAGATGGCGTACTTTGAATGTTTACATGAACTCAAACTCATCGTCGACCTGATGTATGAGGGCGGTATTGCCAACATGAACTATTCCATTTCAAACAATGCGGAATACGGTGAATACGTCACGGGTCCCAAGGTAATCAATGACGAAAGCCGCAAGGCCATGAAAGAGGCGCTGCACAATATTCAGAATGGCGAGTATGCCAAGAAATTTATTCTGGAAGGCATGTCCAACTATCCGGAGATGACCGCCATGCGTCGCCTCAATGCCGCACACCAGATTGAGCAGGTCGGCGGTAAGCTGCGCGACATGATGCCCTGGATCAAGGCCAACGCGCTGGTCGACAAGAGCAAAAACTAATTTCAATTTTTCAGGCCGGTATGTTTACCGGCCTGATTGTTTAGGAGCACCACGTGATAGCGCCGGAAGGCAGGCTGATAACATTTTTACTGGTTGTCGGTGTCATGGTATTGCACCTGATATTCGGTATCTATGTCTGGCCGTTATGGGGTGGCGTGCTGGTATTTGCCTGGCTATATCGCGATCCACGTCGCACGGTGCCATCATCACCGCTTGGTATCATCAGTCCGGTCGATGGCACTATCACCCATATTGACACCGTATTTGACCCGTTCCTGAAACGGGATGCACTGTGTATCAGTGTGCGGATGCACTGGCACGGTGTCTATGCATTGCGCAGCGTCACCGAAGGCAAAGTCATGCAGCACTGGTTGCATCACCCGGATAACCAGGATCAGCGTCACCTGCAGCACGCCATCTGGATCCAGACCGATGAAGGTGACGATGTCGTGATTTCGCTGCATGCTGGCGGACGTTTTCGCCGTATGCATTGCTATTCAAATGCCGGTGAGCGGATAGGTCAGGGCAAGCGGTGTGGTTTCATTCCATTTGGTACGCGTATCGATATTTATCTTCCTACCAGAGCCCGTACGGTCAGGCAGGTCGGTGAAAACGTGACCGGTGGCAGCGAGCTCATTGCGGAGCTGGTGCATTAAATCGTACACTGCCGGTATGTCGACCAAGCACAAACGTATTCGCAAAAGGGGTATTTATCTGTTACCCAACCTGTTGACGCTGGCTGCCATGTTCTGCGGGTTTTTTGCCATCATTGCCGCGACCAATGGCTGGTTTAGCTGGGCGGGTTACGCGATATTCACCGCCATATTGCTCGATGGTGCGGACGGCCGGGTGGCCCGCTGGACCAATACCCAGAGTGATTTTGGTGCCGAATTTGACAGCCTGGCGGATATGGTCTCGTTTGGCGTGGCCCCGGCGCTGGTGATGTTTGAATTCGCACTCGGCAATATGGATCGACTGGACAAGGTCGGCTGGGTCGCCGCCTTTATTTATACCGCCACGGCTGCACTGCGGCTGGCCCGGTTCAATACGCAGGTGGCGGTGGCGGACAAACGCTTCTTTCAGGGGCTGGCCAGCCCGTCAGCGGCCGCAATTGTGACCGGCTATGTGTGGGTCTGTGATCGTTATGCGCTGGAACACCCACTCATCAATGTCGTTGCAGTATTTATTACGATCTCTGTTGGTTTTTTAATGGTAAGCAATATTCGCTACCACAGTTTCAAGGGCATCGATTTTCGCTCCAAAGTGCCGTTTGTCAGTCTCGTGGCGCTGGTAATGATTATCGCCGTCATTTTCTCTGATCCCCCGACGGTGCTGTTTACATTGTTTACCCTGTATGCCATCTCCGGGCCGGTACTGACCCTCAACGAACTGCGAAAACGGCAAAAGGCACGACGCCGGCAATCGAAACAGCAAAACTCTTCCTGACGAGACTTGGAATTTGCTCAAATCGGCATTATAGTTACTGTATGGTTTACCACGTTGCACAGTCACTCCACCTTTCGCACCTGGCTTCAGGCCTGCTGCTCCTGCCCGTCTGGGCAGACTAATTACTCGACAGGCGCTTTTCAGCGCAAACCCAACCAAACAAACTGTAAACTAGGCAACAGCTTCCTGCTGGCAGGCTGTTGAGGAGAATTTCATGAGTGACCCGTTAATTATTTTTGATACGACCTTGCGTGATGGTGAGCAAAGTCCCGGTGCCTCGATGACACGGGATGAGAAAGTCCGTATCGCAAAGGCGCTGGAACGCATGCGTGTGGACGTGATCGAAGCCGGCTTTCCGATAGCCAGTCAGGGTGATTTCGAGGCCGTACAGGCGGTGGCACGGACTATTAAAGACAGTACGGTATGCGGCCTGTCACGTGCGCTGGACAAGGATATCGAACGGGCCGGGGAAGCACTCAAGGATGCCAACTCGGGCCGCATTCACACCTTTATCGCCACCTCGCCGATTCACATGAAAATGAAACTGCGCATGGAACCTGACCAGGTGCTGGAACAGGCGGTGCGGGCGGTAAAAAAAGCACGCCAATTTACCGACAACGTCGAATTTTCACCCGAAGATGCCGGGCGCTCCGATCTCGATTTCCTGTGTCGCGTGCTGGAGGCGGTGATTGATGCCGGCGCCGGTACCGTCAATATTCCGGATACGGTCGGCTATAACGTCCCGGAGCAGTTTGGCAGCCTGATCAAAAACCTGCGTGAACGCATTCCCAATGCCGACAAGGCGGTGTTTTCCGTCCATTGCCATAACGATCTGGGTCTGGCTGTGGCGAATTCCCTGTCGGCGGTGATGAATGGGGCACGCCAGGTGGAATGTACTATCAACGGACTCGGTGAGCGGGCGGGTAACGCGGCACTGGAAGAAATTGTCATGACGGTAAAAACCCGTAAGGACATTTTTCCCTGCGATGTGGATCATCTGGATACGACCCAGATCGTCGCCTGTTCGCGCCTGGTATCCGGTATCACCGGCTTTGCCGTTCAGCCAAACAAGGCCATCGTCGGTGCCAATGCCTTTGCCCACGAATCCGGTATTCACCAGGATGGTGTACTTAAAAACCGTGAGACTTATGAAATCATGCGAGCCCAGGATGTCGGCTGGAGTGCCAATCGCATGGTGCTGGGCAAGCATTCCGGACGCAATGCCTTTCGAACCCGTCTCAAGGAACTGGGCGTGGAATTTCAGTCTGAAGCGGAGCTCAATGATGCCTTTGCCCGTTTCAAGGACCTGGCTGACAAGAAACACGAAATCTATGACGATGACCTGCAGGCCCTGGTCACGGAAACCAGTCTGGCCGCGGAAAACGAGTCCATTCGGCTGGTGTCGCTGAGAGTCTGTTCTGAAACAGGTGAGACCCCTAATGCCGAAATCACAGTCGAGGTGGAGGAGGAAGAAAAATCCGCCACGGCAATGGGTGGCGGGCCGGTCGACGCCGCGTTCAAGGCGCTGGAAAGTATCTTTAGCAGTGGCAGCGAGCTGCTGCTGTACTCGGTCAATAACATTACCAGTGGCACCGACGCGCAGGGCGAAGTGACCGTCCGGTTGCAAAAGGACGGACAGATTGTCAACGGGCAGGGTGCGGATACGGACATCGTGATAGCCTCGGCCAAGGCATATATCAACGCCCTGAATAAAGTGATGGCTGGCGGTCCTCGTGCCCATCCCCAGACCGGTGACGTCTGAATCTATGGCATAATTCCTCCATGTACGGGGGAATCGCACAATGCCACTGAGCACAAAACAGGCAGCCTGCCTGGATGCCATGGGGATCACGCGTTGGGTGCCTCAGACAGCTGAGGCTGTGCCAGCCTCAACCGAATCGGAGATCGACTGGGAAGCATTGCAGGTACAGGTGGCTGGTTGCACGCAATGCGCATTGCACCAGACCCGTACACAAACGGTTTTTGGTGTCGGCAATCCACGGGCCGACCTGATGATCATCGGTGAAGCACCCGGTGCCGATGAGGACAGACAGGGTGAACCGTTTGTTGGTCGGGCCGGTCAGTTGCTGAATGAAATGTTGCGCGCCATTGGTCTGAATCGCCAGTCGGTTTTTATTGCCAATATCCTCAAATGTCGGCCACCCAACAACCGCGATCCCAGCCCGGACGAAGTTGCTGCCTGTCTCGGTTATCTTCATCAGCAAATAGATTACATACAGCCCAGACTGATACTAGCCCTGGGCAGGATTGCTGCGCAGCGGCTGTTAAAAACGGATACGGCACTGGGACGTTTACGCGGCAAGCTGCATCAACTGCCGCAAACCGGCACACCGTTTGTCGTGACTTATCATCCCGCCTATCTGTTACGTTCACCACTGGACAAAAGAAAGGCCTGGCAGGACTTGCTGTTCGTTCGTAACCAAATAGAATTAAAAGTATGAGTGCTGTCCTGAAACCGACAACCGGCATACGCCCCATGCGTGAAGCGGATCTCGATGAAGTCATGGCCATTGAACAGGCAACGTATGACTTTCCATGGACCCGTGGAATTTTTCGTGATTGCCTGCATGTGGGATATTGTTGCTGGGTTTATGAAGATGACACCGGTATCAATGGCTATGCTGTCATGTCGATGGGTGCCGGTGAAGCACATTTACTGACGGTGGTGGTCCGGCCTGAATGTCGAGGTAACGGACTCGGTAAGCTTTTGGTCAGGCATTTATTACACATTGCTCAGGATCACAAGGCGGAAAGCATTTTACTGGAAGTCAGGCCATCCAATAAAGTCGCTGTCTATATGTATCGTAATCTCGGTTTTAACGAAGTCGGTACACGTCCCAATTATTATCCCTCTCATGATGGCCGTGAAGATGCCATCATCATGGCGTTGACACTCTGAAAGTTAACCTGTGCCGGTTATTCCTGAACTTGATACGCTCGCCAATCTCGTTCGTCTTGTTGCACAGGACGAACTGGTACCCCGGTTTCGACGGATTAAACAACACATCAAGCACGATGGCAGTATTCTGACGGAAGCGGATTTAGCCGCCCAGAGTGCACTACAAAATGCGCTGGCCAGTCGATGGCCGGACATCCCCATGCTCGGTGAAGAAATGCCACTCGACAGGCAGGAGCAGTTACTACAGGAAGCGAGCAATGGTATATGGATCGTCGATCCGCTTGATGGTACCAGTAACTTCAGCCTGGGCATTCCCTATTATTCTGTCTCAGTGGCATTAGTGGTGGGTGATCATATTGAGCTTGGTGTCGTCTACGATCCGGAACGCGACGAACTGTTTACCGCTCGTCATGGCAGTGGGGCATTTCTGAATCAGGAACGACTGAATCTTTCCGGCATGCGGCAGGTCGATACCATGACTGTCGGTATGGTGGACTTCAAACGACTCGATGCGTCACTGGCGGGTAAACTGGCGGCAGATCCACCCTACAAATCTCAGCGCAGTTTTGGTTCCGTAGCGCTGGACTGGTGCTGGATAGCCGCGGGCAGGGGGGATGTATATGTGCATGGCAAACAGAAGATGTGGGATTATGCTGCGGGGCACATTGTTCTGGAAGAAGCCGGTGGGTATTCATCAACGCTAAAGGGTGAACGGGTATTCAATGGCAGCCTGACACCACGATCAGCGGTGCTGGCTATCAATAAACCGCTGTTTGAGAAATGGCATGCTTTTTTAAAGTCCTGAGTCGATAGCTATGCCGGTACCCGAAAATAACACCTGAGACAGGCGACGATTCTCAAGCCTGGCATACAGGTCATAAACAGCAGCAGGTTGTAAAGGACGATGCTCAGCCTGTTTCCTTAACCAGTGCAGGTCACGGTCTGCGCTGTTAATAATATTGATTTCATGGCGTTGCCTGAGAATTCGTAGTGGTTGTTGTACATGCCTGTACAGGGATATATCGTCGAGATCCGTAAACCAGAATAGCTGTCCGGTTACACGTAGCGACAGTAAAGTACGGGCAACCAGCAGGTGGTTGCTTGTCTGTTCGGCAGGTGAATGCGACTCAAAAAATTGCAGTAGCCTGTTGAGTTCAAAACCAGTACGAACATTCAACAGTCTCAGACGTATGTCGCTGTCATAGCAAATAACATGCACAGGTTTATGTTGCTGAAGCCGGGTTTGTGCAAGCGAAAAGGCCTGATTGATATATCTGTTCAGTCGGCTAACGGATGGATATGCATATTCACTGCGTTGGCCAAGATCAATCACCAGCGTAAGTTGGGATGATGGGTGTGACGTGCTGGTTTTTATGCGTGCAGGTTTGACATTGACATTTTGTGATGCCCTGATTTGCCTGGGCCACCAGAACAGGGCCAGCCTGCCAAGAATATTCAGTTCGATCTGCTGCAGCGAATATTTACCCGGTTGTAATGGCAGGACGGTTACCGGCTGCGATTCAGTTTGTCCGGCGAGCAGATTCCATGCGCGTGATGGTTCGGATACCTGTAAATGTGCCGGGAGTTGGTCACGGGATAACAGGCGTACCGGATAACGATTTCGATTATGACATTGGTATGTCCATGTGCACGGTGTTCCCAGAAATAATGTTGAGCGCAGTCGTCGACTGCATTCGATTCGGTTAAACGCAAGCATGCCTCTTTCTATTATTACCAGTAATATCCAGCCTGCCAGCAGAATTGACCAGAAACTGAAAAACCGGTTTTCCAGTATAAATTCCAGCAACGCCAGTACAAAACATAGCGTCAGTATGAACAGGCTGGTTTTAGTTGGCTTCATAACTGGTGGTCGGACACTGTTCAAGAATCGCCTGGATAATATCCTCGAGTTGCACGCCGTCCAGCAAGGCATCGCTGGTCAGTCGTAAACGATGCACCAGGCAATGCTGCGCAACCGAAACTATATCGTCAGGATTAACATAATCACGTTCGCTCAGTAAAGCGTGAACGCGGGCCGCATTGAGCAGGCTTTGTCCGGCACGGTGTGAGATACCCGGCATCAGTTCTGCATGACTTCTGAAACGCGCCATCAGTTCAGCGATGTACTGATATACTGTTTCACTAACACTGACTTCAGATACTTCTTTCGCGGCCGTGTCGAGCTGATCGGTGCCGAGTGGACGAATGACAGACTCGATATTGTTGTTAACTCTGGCGCGGGCAAGATCACAGTTCTTGAGTATGGCGGTTTCAGATTCCTTATTCTGATACGTCATATTTACAGATGCTTCAAAGCGATCGAGTAAGGCATTGATTAAGGGGTAGGTGCCGTCATAGCAGTCAGGATCATAGCTGGCAATCACTCGAAATGACTCATGCAGATCCATGCTGATGCCATGGTTGCTGAGCTGATTTTCCTCCATCGCCAAGAGCAATATCGATTGTGTATTTGGTGTCAGCCGGTTCAGTCCGTCAAGATATAGAATCGCATGTCTGTCGACACTGGCCTCGGGGTCAGAGGCTACCGTTCCGGATAAAGCCTGCACAATGCCAACTATATCCGTATCATTTCGACAATCCAGGCGGCCGGTGTTGTTACCAAGCAAATGTGTAATACAATTCGCCAATAACGTTTTTCCACTACCGGTTGGGCCCCCAATCAGGAAATGGCCATTGTTAACGATATTAATCGATATAATTGTTGCCAGTTCATCAATACCAGTTAATATCTTTCCAAGTTCATCGTTTATGGTTGTTTTTAGCTGACGGGTTGCATTGGTCATAATATACTCTTTCTTGATTTTTCAAGTTTCCTGATATATCCGTTTAAGCGTATCTTTTTTTGAGCGTCGAGCCTGTTCCAGATTCGTTGTATTTTTTTCATGTTACGGTCTTGCTCACGCAATGACTGAAAATCGTCCCAGATTGGCTTGCTATTGCAGGGAAGTCCTCGTCGCTGCCGCATAATGTTGAACCATAACGTACTTATACGCTGCGCAAAATGCTGTTTATCGGGTAAAGCATATAAGCGAGGGTTTTTCCTGCGCAAGTATAATATTTCGGGAATAAAAGGTTTCTGCGAAATTATCCTGTTGATCAACAGGTATAAAAGATATCCGACCAGCAGAAGTAGAAGTGGGTGCATGTAAACCGACTTTTCGATGCTAATTCCAGCCTGAGCCACGTGATGAATATCATCAAATATGACCCGGCTGGCGTTGTTGCCATAAAAGTTAATCATGTTTTCAAAAAGTTGAATGACTTGTGGATTATCCATGTTCTGGTTGGCAAACAACGAAGACACGGTAAACAGTGTGATGTGACCGTTACCATATAAAGTATGCCAGGCAACCGGAATCTGCGACTGTTTTTCCCGCAACAGAATAATTGAGCTGGTAGGTTGTGCCTTCCCGAGCAGCTGCATGGGTTTAATCGGTCGATTGGCAACAACGGATAGTGAGTGCAGATTGTGTGTCAGCGGGTGATTGATTCGACTTTCCAGCGCCACACGACTTTGCCCGATATCCTCCTGCGTGTCACCAGACGGCAGCTCGACAAGTTCAAGATCAAACCGGTTTAATGTGTTATGAAGAGACTCAATGTTCAGTTTGTTGCGCCAGTGAGGTGTGTCGTTGACGGCTAATAACAGGATCAGGTGGTTACCCTGCCTGACCCAGTCAGACAGTCTTGCCTGTTCCTTTGGACCCGGCGGTATGGTGGCAGGTAGCACGCTGATTAAGGTATTTCCTTTATCTGTTAAAGAATCATAACCGGATTGCAGCACCTGAGCAGGGATGCTTTTTTCATTTATCCACTGTTGTAACGCTGAAAGCCCCTGCTGACCTTTGTCCTCTGAAACCGGCATAGAGGTTGAGATGAGTTGACGGTTGTCATGAATCCCAGTTGTCAGAACAAGCAGACAAATCATGAGAACAATAAAGATAATATCAGTGAAGTACTTTAGCATTGGCTTTATCAATAATCAGATCGATCTGGTGTAACAGCTTATAAATTTGCTGAATGTCATGGACGGATATGGCGGTGCTGGAATATTTTGCCCTGTCAAAGATGTTCAGCAGTCGAGATATAAAATGTGGTAGCTCCGGATTGGTCCAGTCCTGGCTACGTAATTGTTTGTCTATTAACTGCGGCCTGTGTTCTGTAATACCAAGGCGCTGTAACTGTTTGCGAAAATAATTTTCAAGCAGTGGCAATTGTAATACCAGTTTTTGCGCAGCTATGCGCCTGAGGGTGTATTTTTTGACGGCCGGTTGCCTGGCGATGTATTTTCGAAACAGATATGTATATATCGGTGTGTGTTTAAATTGCAATACCAGGTAAAGGTATCCAAGCGCGAGAATGATCGCCAGTGAAGCATTAGCCAGCCCGACATAGATTGTATGCTGATATTTCGGTAACGTCAGTCCAAAACCTGTTAGTTGTTCAATCCAGTACGACAGACCATATACCCGTGTCATCATCCACTGGGTCAAAGCAACAAAAAACGGTTTATCCGCTGGTGATGAAAAATCCTGCGAGACTTTGAAAGCAGTCTTGCCTGAGGATTTAACAGGCGCCCGCCGGGAACTTTCTAGTAACTGAACCAGTACGTCCAGTTGCGACAGGGTGGTGTAATTTTCCAGGGGTGGATCAACCTCGCTCAGCGGTTCATAGCTGAGAAAATCTGACAACACCGGACAAACCTCTCGCAACGAAATGGTTTTTCCGGGTGGAAATTGCGGGTCGATCTCATGAATTTTACTGATGCAGGCTTTGAGGTGCGGAATGGCATCTCTGTAGATGTCAGCCTGAGCGTGCAGGGGGAGCAGCCATACCAGAATTCCCAGCAGAATTATGGGCAGAATCATGGACCGCCGACTGCCTGGTTTTCCTGTAAATACCTGCCACACCTGGATAAGTCCTTATTGTGCCTGGATTTCCTTTCCAGTCGTAAGTTTCGCTGCAAAGCCCTGAGCCTACTGCTAAAATTGCCCCTTGGCAATCGACGGGTGTGTAAAATCTCGTCAATCGCCCCACACAGCAAGCTGCCATTGGCAGTGATTGCACAGGTAGTAACTTAACGAGCTAGAGATATACAAATGGCAGCCTTTCCTGACGAAATGGCGCGACGGCGCACGTTTGCGATCATTTCACACCCGGATGCGGGTAAGACAACCCTCACAGAAAAACTGTTACTGTACGGCGGTGCGATACAGTTGGCCGGTTCCGTAAAAGGGAAAAAGGCGGCACGTCACGCCACATCTGACTGGATGGAGCTTGAGAAGCAGCGTGGTATCTCCGTGACGTCGGCAGTCATGCAGTTTCCATACAGGAATTACATCGTGAACCTGCTGGATACACCAGGTCACGAAGATTTTTCCGAAGATACCTATCGTACATTGACCGCAGTGGATTCGGCGCTCATGGTGATCGACAGTGCCAAGGGTGTGGAAGATCGGACTATCAAACTCATGGAAGTCTGCCGCCTGCGCGAAACACCTATCATGACCTTTATCAACAAGCTTGACCGCGAAGGGCGTGATCCGATGGAGCTGTTGGACGAGGTGGAGGATATCCTGAAAATTCGCTGTGCGCCGATTACCTGGCCGATTGGAATGGGTAAAGCATTCAAAGGTGTATATCATCTGCTCGATAATCGTGTGCATCTTTTTACACCGACTCACGGCGGCAAAATAAAAACCGGTGAAGTGATCGATGGAATTGATAATTCCAGACTCGATGAGATCATTGGAGATAAAGCGAATGAGTTACGCGAGGAGATCGAGCTGGTTACCGGGGCCAGTAATGAATTCGACCTGGATGCCTTTTTAGCCGGGGAACTGACACCTGTGTTTTTTGGATCCGCGATTAATAATTTCGGCGTCCAGGAACTGCTTGATCATTTTGTTGAAATTGCACCAAAACCTCAGCCACGTCAGACTGATGTTCGCACTGTTTCTCCGGATGAATCCGGCTTTAGTGGTTTCGTTTTCAAGATACAGGCGAATATGGACCCGCAACATCGGGATCGTGTTGCATTTTTGCGGGTCTGCTCAGGTCACTACAGTAAGGGCATGAAGATTCACCAGGTCAGAATAGGCAAGGATGTCAAAATTGCCAATGCAATTACGTTTATGGCCAGTGAACGTGAAAATATTGAAGAGGCATACCCGGGAGATATTATTGGCCTGCATAATCACGGCACAATACAGATTGGAGACACCTTCACAGAAGGGGAAAAGCTTAAATTTACCGGCATCCCGAATTTTGCACCCGAGCTGTTTCGGCGGGTTCGACTTAAGGATCCACTGCGTATGAAGGCACTTCAAAAAGGGCTCGATCAATTAAGCGAAGAGGGCGCATCCCAGGTGTTCAGGCCGTTGAACAGTAACGATATTATTGTCGGTGCGGTCGGTGTGCTTCAGTTTGATGTCGTGGCATTTCGACTCAAAGCGGAATATGGCGTGGAATGTGGATTTGAGGCGGTCAATGTTCACACCGCTCGCTGGGTGGAGTCGAATGATGAAAAGAAGCTGGAAGAATTTCAACGTAAGGCAGCAGATAATCTGGCGATTGATGCGGGCGGCAGCCTGACGTATCTGGCGCCGACACGGGTGAACCTGGAGCTGACCCAGGAACGGTGGCCGGATATTCAGTTCAGGGCGACACGTGAGCACTAACTACACTTCTAACTCTCTGTTTATATTATAAAAATTAAATTTCAGAAAAATCCTACAAGCGGACTAATTGACAAATTAATCACCGTTCAATATTCTTACTGAAAATTAAACACTGTTCAGAATTATGGCGAGACGTAGCGATCACAGTCGAGAAGAAATCCAGCAAATGGCCGTCAGGGCTGCTATCACGATACTGACGGAACATGGCAAGGAAGGTCTGTCTACCAGAAAGGTGGCCGGAGCCATTGGCTACACGGCAGGAACACTCTATCTGGTCTTCAGAAATCTCGATGAGCTTATATTGCATGTGAATGCAGCTACACTGGATGAATTACATAAAGAAATAGCACGACAACTGGAAACCCCATGTGACCCTCAGTCCATGATCAAGAAAATGTCGATGGCTTATATGAATTTCGCGAGAAACAACTTTGCACGCTGGTCATTACTCTTTACGCATCGCCTGCCAGAGGAGCTGCCTATTCCTGAATGGTTTGATGCAAAGGTGGCGGAGCTATTTGCTCTGGTCGAAAAACCAATTAAACAGTTACTTCCCGACCTGGACAAGTCTGAGTGTAAACGTGCGAGCCGGGTGTTGTGGAGTGGTGTGCATGGTGCATGTGAACTTGGCCTCAATGACAAGTTGACAATAGGTGGCAAAGTTGCCGCCGAAGAGCTTGTTGAATCACTGGTAGAAAATTATCTGAATGGATTAATACATCAATAGGAATCGATAATGGTTAAGAGAATCCTTAAAAAACTATTGAGTCTGTTTTACCGGGTTGAAATTAATGGGCTGGAACATTTTCATGCGGCCGGTAAGCGTTGCATGATTATCGCAAATCATACTTCCTTTCTGGATGGATTATTACTGGTTGCGTTTTTACCCGACCGGCTGAGTTTTGCAATTAACACACAAATTTCACGTCAGTGGTTCTCGAAACTGGCCAGACCATTTGTCAACCTGTTTGTGATGGATCCAACCAATCCTTTATCTCTGAAATCGTTAATACGTTTTGTGCAAAAGGATAAAAAAGTAGTTATTTTTCCGGAAGGCAGGATAACTGTCACCGGTTCATTAATGAAGATTTATAATGGTCCGGGCCTGGTTGCAGATCGTTCCGGTGCAACCGTCTTACCAATTCGTATAGAAGGCGCTCAATACACACCTTTTTCACGTTTACGTGGCCGTATTCGGTTACGCTGGTTTCCAAAAATTACCCTCACTATTTTGCCACCGCGTAAGATTAGTGCACCAGAGTCAATTCGAGGCCGTGAGCGGCGTAAATATGCCGGCAAACAACTGACTAATATCATGACAGATATGATGTTTGAAACGGGAAACTACAACCGAACAATCATGCAAGGCGTGCTGGATGCAATGCGTATCCATGGCCGTGATCATCTGGTTGTTGAAGATATTGAGCGTCAGCCACTTAATTATCATCAGCTGTTAACAAGGGCATTTATACTTGGAAATAAAATCAGGGAAGATCATGAACACGGTGAAATTGTTGGCGTCCTGTTGCCTAATTCGATTGGAACAGTATTAGTCTTTCTGGGCCTGCAAATTCACGGCAGGGTGCCGGCAATGCTGAATTTTTCATCCGGAATTAAGGATCTGAATGTGGCATGTGAGTCGGCGAAAATAAAAACTGTATATACATCACGCCGTTTCATTACGATGGCCAGATTAACAAAACTGGCGCAAGAGCTGGAAAAAAAGGTCAGGCTGGTATACCTGGAAGATCTCATTCCTAAAGTTACTCTGATGGATAAGTTACGTGGCGCATTTAACGCGCGGTTTGCCAGGGCGTCATATCGAAAGATGTCAAAATCGGCCATGCCGGATGATCCCGCCGTCGTTCTGTTTACATCAGGATCTGAGGGTAATCCCAAAGGTGTGGTGCTGACACATAAGAACATTCTTGCCAACGGTGTTCAGATGTCCACAAAAATAGATTTTAGTTCACAGGATATCATTTTTAATGCACTACCAATATTTCATTCCTTTGGACTGACAGCAGGAACTATCTTGCCGCTTTTATCCGGGATGAGAACATTCTTTTATCCGACACCATTGCATTACCGCATCGTACCGGAAATGGTATATGCCACAAATGCCACCATTATGTTTGGGACAAATACGTTTCTAAAAGGTTATGCCAGATTTGCTCATCCGTACGATTTCTATAGTGTCCGTTATGTTTTTGCCGGTGCAGAAAAGCTGCACGATGACACACGTAAAATCTGGAGTGAACGTTTTGGCATACGAATCCTGGAAGGGTACGGGGCGACAGAAACCAGCCCGGTACTGGCTACAAATACAGCCATGCAGAACAAGGCAGGTACGGTGGGTCAGTTACTGCCTGGTATTGAGTATCGGTTAATCCCTGTTGATGGCGTCAACGATGGTGGCAAACTGCTCGTGAAGGGAATTAATGTGATGGCAGGCTATTTATTAAAAGACAAACCTGGTGTCATAACCAGACCGAATACTGAACTTGGCCCTGAATGGTACGATACAGGTGACATCGTTGCTTTTGATGAAGAAGGTTTCGTTATTATTCGAGGCCGGGCAAAACGATTTGCAAAAGTCGGCGGTGAAATGGTTTCTCTGACATCTGTGGAAGAATTCTTAAGCAAGGTCTGGCCTGATAAAACACATGCTATCGTTGCTGTTCCGGACAGTAACAAAGGTGAAAAACTTCTGCTTGTTACTACCAAAGAGGACGCAAGCCGATCGGATTTGCTGGCAGTTGGCAGGGATCACGGTGTGACAGAGATCAGTCTTCCAAGAAAAATTATATACAAAAAGGATATTCCGCTACTGGGGACCGGAAAGATTAACTATCCGGAATTAAATCGGGAAATCACGTCTATGGAGAATTCAGAATCATGAACAGGATGCTCAATTCAGTTTTCAACAAACGGACTCTATCATGGGCATTCTATGACTGGGCCAATTCCGCCTATACAACAATTGTCATCACGTCATTTTTTCCGGTGTTGTTTGGAACTTACTGGTTTGTGGGCGAAGGTCGTGAAAACACCACGACGCCGCTGGGTATGGCAAATGCGATTGCCAGTCTGGTAGTCGTCGTACTGGCGCCGGTATTAGGGGCGATTGCAGACAGGGGTGGTTTAAAGAAACAGTTTTTGCTGATGTTCCTGGCAATAGGCGTGATTTTTGTAGCAGCGCTTACATTTATTGGGCAGGGAAACTGGTTCCTGGCGTTAATAACTTATATCGCCAGTTTTGTAGGTTTTGCGGGCGCCAATGTGTTCTATGACTCAATGCTGGTCGATGTTGCTGAAGAGAAGAAATTCGATCTGGCATCGGCGCTAGGTTTTTCACTCGGTTACCTGGGCGGCGGTATTGCATTGCTATGCTGTATTGCCTATGCAACACCGGATAAATTTGGACTCGATGCGGAACGTTCCATAGAAGATATCACGCTGATTTTTTCATTCACAGCCATCTGGTGGCTGATATTTTCAATTCCACTCATTCTGAATGTTAAAGAACACAAACCTTCACAGCGTATTCCACTTTTAAAGGCCATACCTCAGGGATTCAAGCAACTCACTAATACTTTCCGGGAGATTCGTAAACTCAGGGTTGTGTTTATGTTTCTGCTGGCCTACTGGTTATATATCGACGGTGTTGACACTATTATTGCTATGGCAGCCAACTATGGAAATCGTATAGGTTTTGATGAGGGTGACCTGTTTATGGCTTTCCTGATCACCCAGTT
This sequence comes from uncultured Gammaproteobacteria bacterium, assembly GCA_937967995.1. Lineage (GTDB taxonomy): Bacteria > Pseudomonadota > Gammaproteobacteria > UBA6429 > Thiohalophilaceae > CALBTB01. Next base: position 43,575 of record CALBTB010000004.1, on the reverse strand, counting down.
TGTCGGTTTCCCGGCCGCCATTGCATACGGAAAGCTGGGCGAGAAAATCGGGGCAAAATCAGCGCTGCTTATCGCGATAGCCATATATATTGGTATAACAGTGTATGGATACTTTATGGATGAAGTTGCCGACTTTTACATTCTGGCCTTTATTGTCGGCTTGGTGATGGGCGGAATTCAGTCTTTAAGTCGCGCACTATTTGCACGGATCATTCCACGACATAAAACAGCGGAATTTTTCGGATTCTATAACATGATCGGCAAGCTGGCTGCTGTACTGGGGCCGTTAATGATGGCGCTGGTTTCGCATTTAACCGGTAGTCCGAGATTGGCTATTCTTTCCATTATTGTTTTGTTTGTGGCCGGGGGGATCTGCCTTTTATATGTAGACGAAGAAGAAGGCAAGGCAATGGCCAGGGAACTGGAGAAAAATTAAAATGACAAAATTAACTCGCAGACAGTTTTTGCAGTATGCCAGTTTAACAGCAGCTGGTGGCGCATTTGCTTATTTCTGGCCGGATGAAGGCATAAGTAATCCTTGTTATAAAACAAGACTGCATACTTCCTTTGCAGATCATGATCTTGTCAAAGCGGCATGGGAGGGAATCGAAGCAAATCAATTCTGGGATATACATACGCACTTAATCGGTAGCGGAGATAGTGATAGCGGTATCATCTTGCATGATTCCATGCAGGATATTTTCAGTCCGGCGCAATACATTCGCTATAAATTTTATATTAATGCTTCCTGTTCGGAAAATGAGGATGGAATCGATAAGGGCTTCGTTTACCATCTCAGACAGTTAGTTGATGATTTCCCGTCTGGTGCAAAATGTATGTTACTTGCTTTTGATTATAATCACGATGAAGTTGGGAAACAGAATCTGGAGTCGTCGCCATTTCATACACCAAATGCCTATGCTCAGCGAATTGCAGCAGAAAACCCTGAACGATTTGAATGGACAGCTTCGATACACCCTTACAGGGAAGATTGTGTTGAGGCATTACATGATGCTGTGAGTAAAGGAGCACGGGCAATCAAATGGTTGCCACCGGTGATGGGAATTAATCCTGATTCACCCAGATGTGATCGCATGTATGACGCAATGTCAAAACTGGGAATTTCATTACTTACGCATGCAGGGGATGAGCATGCCGTTGATGGTGTTAAATCACAAACCCCGGGTAATCCACTTTTACTGCGCAGACCGCTGGAACATGGCGTCAAGGTTATTGTCGCCCATTGTGCCAGTCAGGGGGTTGGTATCGATCTTGATACCCATAGCGAGTCCAGAGAAGTTGATAATTTCAGACTATTTGAACGATTAATGGATGAAAAAAAATACGAAGGTCGACTGTTTGGTGATATCTCGGCCATGACGCAGTTAAACCGGGTTGGTGACGCATTACAGACTGTCCTGACGCGAGATGACTGGCAACACCGTCTGATCAATGGTTCAGATTACCCGTTGCCGGGTGCTATGCCTCTGTACTCAACTGAAAAGCTTTACCGGCTCGGTTATATAGATCGGCATAAAGTACCGTTTCTGCGTAACCTACGTCGTTACAATCCATTGTTATTTGATTTTGTATTAAAGCGCCATTTACGTTGGCAGGGTAAAGGCTTTGCCGCAACTGTTTTTGAAACCCGCCAGCATTTCATCAAGCCAACGGTGAGCTAATTCTAAAAGGATAAAACAATGTCGATACTGGGGATCATACTGGCAATTATATTTGCCGCTTTTGGGGGAATGCTGGAAGGTATGGAAGGTTTTCTAACCGGCCTGTTTCTCGGTTATACGCTGGGGGCAGTCATTCAGCTTACCGGGAAACTGACCAGCCTTTCCAGAACACTCACGAAACTGGAAAACATGGTCTACGGACTGAAACAACAGGTCGAATCCATGACCGAGTCGGGGACAGAGAAGCCATCGGCTGAGGCTGCCAGGCCTGCAACAGAAACACCAACCGAAACTGTTCCGAAACCACAACCTGTTTCCGAAACGATTCCTGAGCCAGAACCGGAAGTTATGCCACCCAGAAAACAACAGGCATACACCCAGGCTCCGCGGGCCGAACAGGCGCCAAAGGGACCACCACAGGAAAATATCATCGATAAACTGGTCGCAAAGGTGTATCAGTTTTTTACCGATGGCAATGTGGTGGCAAAAATCGGCGTGTTGATTGTCTTTGTCGGTGTAGGCACGTTACTCAAGTATGCGTATGAACACTCATTGTTGCCTATAGAATTACGTCTCGCCGGATTCTTTATATTAGGCATCATCATGCTGGTCTTCGGCTGGCGGTTGCGCAATAAAAAACGGATCTACGCATTACTATTGCAGGGCGGTGGTATCGGTGTGCTGTATCTCACCATGTTTGGTGCAGCAAAACTCTATGATGTGATCCCGGTTGCTGTGGCTTTCTTCTTTATGGTCGCAATGGTGATACTGGCGTCCATGTTAGCCGTCTTACAGAACGCCAGGTATCTGGCCCTTTATAGTGCGGCGGGTGGTTTTCTGGCACCGGTGCTGGCTTCAACCGGCACGGGAAGTCATGTCATGCTTTTCAGTTATTACGCGATTCTCAACCTGGGTATCGTTGGTATAGCCTGGTACCGCAGCTGGCGTGAACTGAATTTGCTTGGTTTTGTTTTTACTTTCGTTATCGGCAGCCTGTGGGGTGCGAAATATTACCGGCCGGAATATTTTGCCAGTGTTGAACCGTTTTTAATTCTGTTTTTCGTCTTCTTCGTGGTCATCGCGGTACTCTTCGCTTATCGTCAACCACCAAAATTAAAAGGCTATGTAGACAGCACACTGGTGTTTGGTGTGCCCATTATCAGCTTTGCATTACAGTCAGCCCTGGTCAGGGATATCGAGTACGGCATGGCATTCAGTGCATTGGCCATGAGTGCGTTTTATATTCTGATTGCATCCTCATTATGGCGACGTGGGCCACAAGGTATGCGCCTGATTACGGAAGCATTCCTGGCGTTGGGTGTCGTGTTCGGCACCCTGGCGATTCCGCTGGCACTGGATGGTCTCTGGACCGCCGCGGCCTGGGCCCTGGAAGGTGCTGCCATTGTCTGGATTGGTGTCAGACAGTCTCGTGTACTGGCTCGCCTGTTCGGTATTGTTCTGCAGTTTGGTTCCGGTTTCTTTTTTATCGTCGGGTTTCATGATGCAGGCGCAAACTTACCGGTATTAAACGGCATTTATCTTGGTGCCCTGACGGTGGCGTTATCAGGACTTTTCTCCAGTTACTATTTATACCGACACAATGAAATTTTACGCGAGTTTGAAAAAGTGCTGCATATACCCTTACTTGTGTGGGGACTGCTGTGGTGGCTGGGTAGTGGCCTGTACGAAATAGATAAATTCGTTTCAGGCACGACAAAAGAGTTGACCCTGTCACTGGTATTTGTGAGTGGCAGTGTCGTCATCTGGCATTTTATAGAGTCACGACTGAACTGGAAGCCATTACGCTATGCAATCTTTGGTCACATCTATGCCATGGTGTTTTTCTTTGTTGCCATATTGTTGAATAGCGGTACGCATGCACTGGCTAAATGGGGTGCTTTCGCCTGGCCGCTGGCCTTTGTTGTGCAATACCTGGTGCTCTATCGTTATCGTTCCAGTCAGTCAGAACGTTTATTACAGTGGCAACATATCTTCAGTTTCTGGCTGGTGATCGTTTTTATTACCCAGGAAATGACCTGGCTGGCTGATTTCTATATTGGTGGTACTGCCTGGCGGGATATGATGCTTGCACTTACACCCGCTGTCTTGATGTTGCTGGTCTTTACGCAGGGGCGCCGCCTGAGCTGGCCGATCAATCAACACTATGACTGGTATACCGGTACCGCGGCCTGGCCGATTATGGTCATTCTTGCACTGGTGGCAGCAGGGTATGGTTTATTGCATGAAGGTAATCCCTGGCCAGTACAGTACATACCGATTTTAAACCCGGTTGACCTGGTTGTTGCTTTTTTAATTTACCTGCTGGTGTTATGGCGCATGCAGTTGATTCGCACAGAAAGCTGGATTCTGCAGAAAGTGAATTCAAATGTGTTTGCTTACGTAGTGGCGGGAATCGGTTTTCTCTGGGTCAACGGTATTATCGCGCGAACCGTTCATCACTGGTTCGGTATTCGTCATGAACTGGATAATCTGCTTGCTTCAATCGAGTTTCAGGCTGCCATTTCGGTCGTGTGGACGATTATTGCCTTAACTACCATGGTCATTGCCAGCCGGCGCGGACATCGTCATTTGTGGTATGTCGGACTGGGACTATTTATCGTCGTTGCTGCCAAATTGTTCCTGGTTGATATTTCAACCAGTAGTGCGATTACGATGAGTATATCCATTACGGTTGTCGGAATTCTGGCTGTTGTGTTCGGTTACTACCTGTCACCATTGCCACCACGTAAAGAGGAGAAGTCATGAGATTTTTAACCGGAGTGTTCTGTTTCATGCTGGTGACAGCGAGTCATGCTGTAAACAGGAATGATTTTGCCTATGGCTATAACCTGGAAGTCGATGGTGATGGTGCAATCTATTCTCTGTACCTGAACGAAGAAATCTACAAAGGACTGGTACGGGAAGATCGTAGTGATCTGCGCGTTTTTAACAGTCAGGGAATGGCTGTACCACATTTTTTACGTCGAATGGAAAACAAACAAAAACAGGTGGCTACCAGCGTAAGTCCGCCTTTTTACCCGTTATATCGCTCAGGTAATGAGAGCAACAACATTCCACCCAACGTGCATATAACAACAAATAGCCAGGGTGCCATTATTGATATTAACCATGGCAAAGTGTTACCTGAATCGAGAACAGTCAGCGGATATATCATCGATCTCAGCGCACTGGAAAAAAGACCGGACAGTCTTCAGATTACCTGGCCGGAAGATCAGGCGGACTTCGTTTCCGTTATCAAACTGGAGTCCAGTGATGATCTGAACCACTGGCGAACGTTAGTTAATCGTGCAACTCTCAGTTATCTGCATTACGGCCCACATACGCTGGTCAAGAATGAAGTCAGCTTACCGTCAAATAGCGGCAAGTATCTTCGCTTAACCTGGGCAGCGAAGGAACCGCTTAATATCACTCAGCTTTCCGCGGGATTCCCGGACGCCTATGAATCACAGCCACGACAGTGGACCGAGTTTGGTCCTTCACATTACCAACCTGAGTCATCTACTTACTATTTTGCTCTTCGGCACAGAATTCCCGTTGACCGGTTGACGGTAGGCTTACCGATTCGCAACACACTGGTACGAGTCAATATTGAATCAGCACGAAGCAAAGAGGGTCCCTGGTACAGTCGTTATCGCGGCCTGCTGTATGATTTGCAACAAAATGGTGAACGAATTCTGAACCCGGATATTACAGTACCGGTGACAGCACATAATTACTGGCGAATTGAAATCATGGGTGGACAGAATCAGCTTGGTGGTGATCCGGTCCTGAAGCTGGGCTGGATTCCAGAACAGTTGTTATTTGTTGCGCAGGGCGAGTCGCCGTTTATTCTTGCCTATGGCAGTGGTCGTGTAGAAGCAGCACAGGCACCGTTATCCAGTTTGTTGACGGAAAAGCAGATTAAAAATAAACGCAACCTGATAAAAGTTGCTCAACTGGGTTCCAGTATTCAACTTGGTGATGATTCACGACTCAGTCCACCTACGCCGCCTGTTGACTGGAAAAATTACCTGTTATGGGCGGTGCTGGTGTTGGGTGTCGGTATTCTGGCCTACATGGCATTGCGGCTCTACCGGCAGATGGACCAGGACGCGTCGAGCGAGTAAACTGCATACGATGTCAGAGCAACAGGAAAAGATCGAACCGGGTTTATGGGTTGTCACCAAAAGTGTACTGGCGGCATTTTTTGGTGTGCAGAGCCGTAAAAATTATGAACGGGATTTCACCCACGGCAAACCCTGGCAATACATTGTGATCGGCCTTATCGGCGTCGGTCTGTTTATTACGCTGGTGATCAGCGTCGTGATGATCGTGATGTCTGTGGCCGGTGTTTAATCCAGTTTTTCCAGTTTCGCCAGTTGTTCCTGTAACTTTTCGATAGCAATTTTAATTTCAGACAGCTTGCTGCGTTCTTTTTCGACCACGGCCGCCGGGGCTTTTTCCACGAAATTCGGATTTTGCAGTTTCTTCCCGATGCGATCGAGTTCCTGCTGTTTTTTGTCTATTTCCCTGCCCAGACGCTGTTTTTCCTCGGCGACATCGATTAAACCGGCCATGGGAATCAGTACCTTCATGTTGCCAACCAGGGCGGTCGCCGATTCCGGCGCAGTTTCAGTCTCATCCAGCCAGGTGATCGATTCGAGTCTGGCGAGGCTGCTCAGGTAAATTTCATTTTCGCTTAGCAGGCGACTGTCTTCGGTATTGCCGTTTTGTAAAAGCACAGGCAGCGGTTTGCCAGGCTTGATATCCATACCGCTGCGAATCTTGCGCACACCAAGAATAAAAGATTGCACCCATTGCAGATCATCAATGGCCTGCGTATCGATGAGATTTTCGTTCGGTTCCGGATACGGTTGATGCATGATGGTGGACCCTTCAATGCCACATAACGGCGCAACCCGTTGCCAGATTTCCTCGGTAATGTAGGGCATGATCGGGTGCGCCATACGTAACAGCGATTCGAGTACGGTGACCAGTGTTTTGCGCATGCCACGTTTGGCCTGTTCGGTACTGGCATCGCTCATTAACACCGGTTTGGATAATTCCAGGTACCAGTCACAGTAGTCATGCCAGACAAACTCGTAGATCGCCTGCGCGGTCAGGTCAAACCGGTACGTTGAGATGGCTTCCTGAATGGAGCGCAGGGTTTCCTGTAAACGGGAGATAATCCATTTGTCCGCATTGCTTAATTCGATGTCGTCGTTGTTGATGCCGGTATCGTGCTGTTCGGTGTTCATCAACACGTAACGGGCCGCATTCCATAATTTATTACAGAAATTGCGATAACCTTCGGTACGCTTCAGATCGAAATTGATATCGCGTCCGGTGGAGGCGAGGGCGGCCATGGTAAAACGTAATGCGTCGGTACCAAACGCCGGTATACCATCCGGAAATTCCTTGCGGGTGAGTTTGCCGATTTTTTCCGCCAGTTGCGGTTGCATCATACCGGTGGTGCGCTTGTCTATCAGCGAGTCCAGGTCGATGCCGTCAATCAGGTCGATCGGATCGAGCACGTTGCCTTTAGACTTGGACATCTTCTGGCCGTGTGCATCACGAATCAGGCCGGTGACGTAGACTTCCCGAAACGGCACATCGTCCATGAACTTGATACCCATCATGATCATGCGCGCGACCCAGAAAAAGATGATGTCGAAACCGGTGACCAGTACCGAAGTGGGATAGAAAGTTTTCAGTTCCTTTGTCTGCTGTGGCCAGCCCAGTGTCGAAAACGGCCACAGGGCAGAAGAAAACCAGGTGTCCAGCACGTCTTCATCCTGGCTCAGGCTGACCTTGTCATCCAGTTTGTATTTACTGCGCACTTCCGCTTCATTGCGGGCGACATACACGTTACCGTCACTGTCGTACCAGGCCGGTATGCGATGGCCCCACCAGATCTGTCGGCTGATACACCAGTCCTGAATATTACGCATCCAGTCAAAATAGGTGTTTTTCCAGTTATCCGGTACAAAACGGATTTTGCCGGTTTCCACCGCCTCAATCGCCGGTCTGGCCAGCGGTGCGATTTTAACGAACCATTGATCGGTCAAATAGGGTTCGATCACCTGGCCACTGCGATCACCGCGTGGCACCATTAATTTATGGTCTTCGATTTTTTCCAGCAGTTGCTGTGATTCGAGATCCGCAATGACCTTTTTACGTGCCGCATAGCGATCCAGACCTCGATAGGCTTCAGGTGCATTGTCGTTAATGCAGGCATCGATGGTAAAAATATTGATCATGGGCAGGTCATGGCGTTTACCCATTTCATAGTCATTAAAGTCATGTGCCGGCGTGATCTTCACGCAGCCGGTACCAAACTCCGGATCGACGTAATCATCGGCAATGATCGGTATTTCACGTCCCACCAGTGGCAGGGTCACGGTTTTACCGATCATGGCCTGGTAGCGTTCATCATCGGGATGCACAGCGACAGCGGTATCACCCAGCATGGTTTCCGGTCGTGTCGTGGCAACAATCAGTTCACCACTGCCGTCAGTCAGCGGATAGCGCATATGCCACAGGTAACCGTTTTCTTCTTCGGAAACCACTTCCAGGTCGGAGACCGCGGTATGTAACACCGGGTCCCAGTTAACCAGTCGTTTGCCACGATAGATAAGGCCTTCATCATACAGTCGAACAAATACTTCCCCGACCGCATCAGACAGACCTTCGTCCATGGTGAAACGTTCGCGCGACCAGTCGAGTGAGGCACCCATGCGGCGTAACTGACGTGTGATCGTGCCACCGGAATGCGCCTTCCAGTCCCACACACGGTTGATAAAGGCGTCGCGTCCCAGATCATGTCGGGTTTTGTTTTCGGCATTCAGTTGTCGTTCCACTACCATCTGGGTAGCGATACCCGCATGATCCGTCCCCGCCTGCCAGAGTGTCTGAAAACCTTTCATGCGGTGATAGCGAATCAGGGCATCCATGATGGTGTCCTGAAAAGCATGACCCATATGCAACGACCCGGTCACATTGGGTGGTGGAATCATGATGCAGTAGGGTTGGCCATCATCGCCGGGTGCGAAGTAGTTCTCTTTTTCCCAGGTTTCATACCAGCGCTGTTCGATGGCGTGTGGGTCGTAGGTTTTATCCATGGATGTCGTACTGCCGAATTATTCTGCTTGTTCAAAAGGACGGCATTATAACCGGATTCGAGACGGACGGGCGAATCCCGAGTCAGTCTGATACTATAATTCAGACAAATAAAAAGGAAATGCGCCGTTGTGTTTTTCAGCCGTCTGACTACTGCCCAGTCTCTCCTCATCCTGGTTGGCATGAGCCTGCTGATCAAGATGGTCATGGCCTGGTACCTGCCGATTACCGGTGACGAGGCGTACTTTATCGTCTGGGGAAATCATCCGGACTATGGCTATTATGACCATCCACCCATGGTGGGGTGGTGGCTGAGCGGCTTACTAATGGTCAGCGATCAGCCGTTGTGGCTGCGGTTACCGACTATTCTGACCACAACACTGATTGGCTGGGTGATTTATCGGCTGGTACTGCCGCGCGGTACGACCAATGCTGTCATCGCCGCGGGATTGTACTGGCTGACGCCGGTACACCTGCTGGCGCCGTTGATTACAACCGATGTACCGCTGATTCTGTTTGCGTTTTTATCGGGCGTCTGTTTTTACAAGGCACAGCGCCATGATCGAAGCGGCTGGTATCTGCTGTCCGGTATCCTGCTGGGACTGGCGTTTTACTCCAAGTTTTTCGCCGGCATGCTCGGTGTCGCGTATGTGCTGTACGTATTGCTTTTTGTTCGGCGTGGGTTACGGCCATATTACGGTATTTTGCTGGTGCTGCTCGGTACGCTACCTTTCATCGGGCTGAATCTGCTGTGGAATTATCACCACTGCTGGGATAACTACCTGTTCAATCTGCAGAACAGAACCGGCGATTTTGAATTTTCGATACGCACCCTCGGCGGTTATTTACTGCTGTTGGTGTATCTCATTACGCCACCCATTGTGTTTTACCTGTTGCGGCGCCCGGCCGAGATACTGAGAAAAATTCGTGACGGTGGGCTGGGCCTGTTTCTGGCATTGTTCCTGATTCCTGTGACCCTGTTTGTGTTCCTGGCGACAGGAAAAAGTATCGGTCTGCACTGGCTACTGAGTTTCTACCCGTTTCTGTTCATCGGCATTGTGCTGTTACTGCATTTCGGCCAGTTGCGGGTGAGTTTTTATTTTATGTGGGGCTTTGCGTTACTGCATGTGCTTGCTTTTGTGGTAGTCGCCTTTATGTTACCCGGCCTGTTTCGGGATGATGAAAAGACCTACAAACAGATTATATATGGCATGCAGACCGAAAAAATCCTGCAACTGGTGGATGCGCACCGGCATCATTTTACACTCGCCACGCCCAGTTACAGTCAATCCGCGATCCTGTCGTATCATGCAAGGGAACATGTCATTGTAATGGGCCCCGGTTCTTATCATGGAAGACAGGACGATATCATTACCGACATGCGTAAACTGAATGGTAAGGGCATTGCTATCCTCAGCTTCAATGATGATGTCGTCAATTACGCGCAGTTTTTTGATTCATTCACGCACGTGTTAATACCGATAGAGGATGTGACCTACCATCTGGGGATAGGCGTTGGATTTAAATACGAAGTGTACGATAACGAAGTGTTATCAAAAGTACGTGACAAGTATTATCGAATTCCTGACTGGTTGCCGAGCGGCAGTTGTTACATGCATTCACGCTAGACTAGCTTTGCTCGTCCAGCATCTTACGTAGTTGATTGAGGTAGGCGCGCATCTGTTTCTTGATGTCGGTTTCCGCCTGCACGACCGCTTTCATCAGGGTATCGCGCATGGTTTTTTCGATTTTTGACTGCATTTCATCAAGAAATACCTTCAGTACTTCAATGTCGACCGTGGGTTCAGCGCCTTCGGTCGCGGCCGGTACAACAATATCACTGAGCACCGGTACTTCAAACTGCTCATCATCCTGATCGATTTCCTCGACATCAAGTGTGGGAAGGGCAGCATGTGGTGTGGCCATACCGATACTTTCGCGTGCCGCATTGAGCTTTGACTCGCTTTGTTCAAGCAGGCCTTTTATGGATTCCAGCGCGTTAAGCAGGTCTGTTGGTTCATCCTGTGGCAGGACTATAGCTTAGCTGTTGAGTTCATGGGTTTCGAGCGGGTAGCCCCGTTCGCGGTAATATTTATAGCGTGTACGGGCCGCCTGTCGTGTCGGTTCATCGCCGGCAACGATTTCAGCAATCCGTTCAAAACGACTGAAAAACGCAGGTACCTGATCAGCAAGGTTTATCAGGACCTGCGGCTGGTTGTCAGGCAGAGTCTGGCCGATGACGACGGCACAATCTGCGGCGTGTTGATCGTTGGCCTGGCAATGTGGAATAAAACTTCCCTGCCGAAAAGTCCACAGCAGGTCATCCAGCTTATTCGCCAGCTGGCTATCATCGGTATGAATATAAACGCGATGCGAGGTGTTGTAAGCCTTTTCCGCGATACGACAGACGAGTTGCAGTCGCATATCCATTGCCGGGTTAGGGGTGATATAAAAATCGACACGCGTCATGGTTTAATACTTTGCCTCATTGAGAATATAGTTGACCAGCAGTGGTACCGGCCGACCTGTCGCTCCCTTGTTCGGGCCGGAGTCCCAGGCGACACCGGCGATATCCAGGTGGGCCCATTTGTATTTACCGGCGTAACGAGACAGGAAGCAGGCAGCCGTAATTGTACCGCCTTCGCGACCGCCAATATTGGCCATGTCCGCAAAATTACTTTTTAATTGTTCCTGGTATTCATCCCAGAGAGGTAGTTGCCAGGCGCGATCCGCACTGCGTTGCCCGGCTTCCAGCAGTTTATCCATTAATCCCTGATCGTTGCCCAGCAGGCCGGCCGCCTGTTTACCCAGTGCGATGACACAGGCGCCGGTCAGGGTAGCGATATCAATCACGGCTTTTGGTTTGAATTTTTCGGCATAGGTGAGGGCATCGCACAGCACCAGCCGGCCTTCGGCGTCGGTATTGAGAATTTCGATGGTTTGGCCGGACATACTGGTAACAACATCACCGGGTTTATTGGCCTGTCCGTCCGGCAGGTTTTCGGAAGCTGGAATAATACCGACCACGTTGATTTTCGGTTTAAGCTCAGCCACGCTGCGCAGCGTACCAATTACACTGGCGGCACCGCACATGTCGAATTTCATTTCATCCATGGCGGCACCGGGTTTGATGGAGATACCACCGGAATCAAATGTTATACCTTTACCCACCAGCACAATGGGCTTGTCTGATTTGGCACCACCCTGGTATTCCATCACGATGAGTCTTGGCGGTTGCCGGGAGCCTTTGGAAACGGAAAGAAAGGAACCCATCTTGAGGTCTTCAATCTGTTTTTGCCCCAGTACATTGACCTTAAATCCAAATTCTTTACCCAGTTTTTTTGCCTGGTTACCAAGATAGGTTGGCGTACAGATGTTACCCGGCAGGTTACCCAGTTCACGTGCGACAGCCATGCCATTGGCCGTAGCCTGTCCGGCGCGGGTCGCTTTACCGGCCGACTTGGCGGTACGCTTGTCGACATGCCAGGTGACTTTTTTCAGGCTTGCAGGCGGTACCTTTTCGGACAGGGTTTTTGTATAACGATACTGCGCGTGAGTCAGCGTTTCACTGCCGGTCTGAATTAACCAGCTGGCAGAGCGGTTGTTAACGTCCAGTTCGCCCAGCAGCAGACAGATGTCTTTTATCCGGCTGGCATTTAAAACGGTGCTGGTTGCCCTGATGATGTTTTTATATTGTGTTTCTGTGATTGAACCCGCTTTACCGCAGCCAACCAGCAGGACTCGCTTTGCCTGGTTGCCATCAATGTGATGTAACAGCAATGTCTCACCCAATTTACCTGTCAGGTCGCCCTGTTTGAGAATCGCGGAAATCTGTCCTTTACTGGCCTTGTCAATCAACTTGCCACTGGCAGTCAGTTTTTTGCCTTCATAAACGCCGATAACCAGGCAATCCGTTTTTTTGCCTGTTGGTTCAAATGACTGTGCGGTAATGTTCATCATTGCTCCTGATTGTTCCCGATTGCTTATGGGGTGAGACTAAACTCTGTTAGAATTTTCAGATAGTGGTATGGTAGTACAATCTCCAGGATAAATTAACCGGCTATTGCGCATGCCCCGAAAGTACCTGATAAACCGTTACCTGTACAAGGAGGTCCTGACCACCTTTGTTGCGGTCACGCTGGTCCTGCTACTGATTTTTATCAGCGGGCAACTGGTCAGCCTGTTTGGCAAGGCAGCCAGCGGTACCCTGCAGGTGGGCGCTATCCTGAAAACGCTGGGCCTGAAAAGTATCAGCAACATGGTGTTTGTGTTACCGCTTTCCTTTTATATCTCGATCCTGCTGGCATTCAGCCGCCTGTATAAAGACAACGAAATGATTATCCTTTCTGCCTGCGGCATCAGTCCGTGGCGAATGTTGTCCATGGTTGTGTTGCTGGCGATTGCATTTGCCATTGGTGCCGGCTGGTTATCCCTGCACCTGGCACCCTGGGCGGAATCGCAAAGCGAGGTTCTGGTGAAACAGCATCAACAGCGCGGCGATATCGAAAGTCTGGCGTCCGGACGTTTCAAGGAGTTGACCAAGGGCGAGGGTGTAGTCTACGTGCAGGAATTCGATCAGGATGCGTTGCAAATGAAAAAAATATTCATGCAACATCGCGTTGAAAACAAGGATTCCATTATTTCCGCCGAATCCGGTTACCGCGAAGTCGAACCAAAGACCGGTGACAAGTTCTTAATCCTGGAAAACGGTTTTCGTTATGAAGGGCAGACAGAACATGGCCAGACAGCGATTATTCACTTTGCACGACATGGTGTTCGGCTGGAAGAAGAACCACTTGAAAAATTCCAGTTTCGTACCAAAGCCATACCGACCAGTGAACTGCTGCAACGTGGCCAGGGGGTTGATCATGCCGAGTTTCAATGGCGTGTCTCTTCCGCCTTAATCTGTATCGTGCTGGCCATTCTGGCAGTGCCACTTAGCAAGACCTCGCCACGCCAGGGTCGTTATGCCAAGCTGGCGCTGGCACTCCTTATATATATTATTTATACGAACCTGTTGAATGTTTCGCGTGCCTGGTTGAATAAAGGTGATGTCAGTATCTGGGTCGGTATGTGGTGGGTGCATATTTTGATGCTATTGCTTGCACTCATACTGGTGGTCAGATGGAAACCTGTTTTTCGTCGTCTCTGGTGGGGTCGGGCGTAATGGAGATACTTGACAGATATATAGGTAAGGTGGTCACGCTGGGTATTATCGCCGTATTGCTGGTGATGCTGACACTCGACAGCCTGATCACGTTTGCCGGTGAAACCACGGATATTGGTCGTGCTGATTATACGGTCTGGCAGGCGATTGGATTTATCCTGCTCAACATACCCCAGAAAATCTATATTCTGTTTCCCACCGTTGCCTTGCTTGGCACGATTCTCAGTCTCGGCATGTTGGCCGGGCATAGTGAACTCATCGCCATTCGCGCATCCGGTGTTTCGGTAACACGCATAACCCAGTCTGTCCTCAAGACCGGGATTATTCTCATTGCAATCGTGATTGGTATAGGTGAATTTGTTGCCCCGCCGGCGGTACAGCAGGCCAAGTTGAATCGCGTTGCGGCCATGCAGGATAAGATCAGTTTAAATACGGATTACGGTCTGTGGGCGCGGGACAGTAATAACTATATTCACATTCGGCGTGTCGAAAATGATGGTCGTTTGATCGGGGTGAACCTTTATATTTTTGATGCAAAGCAGAATCTGGTTGAAACCCTGTCAGCGGCATCCGGTGAATATATAGAAGATTACTGGTTGCTGCATCGCGTTACCAAAAAGTTTATTTCCAGTGATGCTATCAGCAGTGAATATCACAAAACATTACGCTGGCAAAGTCTGTTGAATCCGGAAGTTGTCAATGTTGTTTCAGTGACACCGGAAAACCTGTCGATCTGGAAGCTACGCGGATATATCGATTACCTGCAGGACAACCAGCTCGATTCACGCGAATATGAGTTGTCTTTCTGGTCAAAGATTATTGCTCCGTTGACGATTAGCGTGATGATTATGCTGGCGGTGCCGTTTGTGTTTGGCAGCATGCGCAATGTCGGTGCCGGTCAGCGAGTCCTGGTCGGATTTTTACTTGGCCTCGGGTTTTATCTGTTTAATCAGATGGTCGCCAAGGCCGGGCTGGTCTATAACCTGCCGCCCTTACTGGCGGCAATATTGCCAACCATAGCGGTATTGATTATTGGTCTGGTGTTGTTGAAACGGACCCGCTAGTCGACTGAACGACACGTGTGGCGCTGATCTTTTCACGCCAGTTTCCGGGAATGTTATCGATAAGCAACCAGACGATAAAAATTCCGTACAGTATCCAGCCCGGTACTTCACTGAGCCGGGTCTGAATCCCAACCCGTTCACTGTGGCTCAGTACACTGTAAATCAGGAAAATCCATACCGGCAGGCTGGCAGCAAAACGAATAGCCGCGGCCTGCCAGCTCACGTTCGACAGGGTTTTACTGACAAGCCTGATTTTCCAGGCACGCATACCCAGTGTTTGTCCGCCATGCGTCCAGAACCAGGCAAAAAACAGAAAGGTCACGAGCAGGAAATAAGCACTCAGGATCGGATTGAAACGGGTAGAACCCTGACCACCGGTAAACGGTAGTGTCAGCAGGCTGGCGACAAACAAAATGGCAATCAGTAACAGCCCGTCATACACCAACGCGGCAAATCGTCTGAACAGGGGGGCATCAGGATTGGAAGATTCCGTCATGTCAAGTATTGCAAGCGCTATCAGGGTGTGTTGAACTTGTTGGCATTGTAATGAATTCATAGTGATTGATAAATGAGTTTAATCCATGAATTAACCAAGCTTCCCGGTGTGATGGCGGCGGGAGAATACGCTTACCGGGGTGACCGCTTCAATTATGAAGGTCATTTGAGCGAAGAAATGGCACGTATGGCTTCAATTATGTGTCGCTCGACAACAATGGCCTTACATATGCAGGTCGATATGCTGACGCAGCTTGGCAAAGACTGCGGTTGTTCGCCGGCGCAAGGCTGGCTGGTAAGCGGCGAAAAATACACAGTTGTTGTTCGCGCAAATTATTTCTGCTTCATCGACAACAGTGCAAATAACCTCAATGCAATCGTCAAATATATCAACGAACATGTTGACACCCAGACGGGTGAACTGGTGTGAGAGAATATCATGGCTGACCTGGAAAAAATCATGCAACTAAAGGGTGCACTGGCTGCGTTTGAATTCAGCGATTCAGGCGAACTGGTGAAATCAAACATCAAGGATGAACAGAAGATCAACGATGACATACTGGATCTGCTTTGCCACGTGTGTGTTGCTAACGGCGCGATTGCCACCATGCAGGCAAGGGGCTGGGAGAAAGTCACCGATATGACGGGCTTTTATCCCATCAAGGGTTTTTCCCTGATGGGTTTTGAATGGACAGTCATTGTTAACCAGCATAGCGGTGTCATCGTGGCCAATGATGATGTCGACTTTGACAAGGCCTACGCTGTACTGGAGGGGTAGACTGTCATGCTGAAGCGATTACTGGCAGAAGATGGCGTCATGGCGGTGTGCCAGTTTCGGGATGACGGCGAACTGGTAGAAGGTTATGGCATGGGTGATGAAGCCATGCTGCAACGCCTTGCCCACTTTGCACATGATTACAAGCGGCTGGTGCAGGGAAATGCCGACCAGCTGGCCATGTTTACACAGATGTCCGGCTGGACACCACCCGGTGCCTGGCTGGTCAAAGGTCCGGTCTGGGCCGTGTGTGGATTGAGTAACCTCGTGTGTGTGGTGGATTTACGTGAAACCGGCCTCAACACGATTATGCAGGGGCTTCAGGACGCCGCCAGCTGGTAACGCTGGTCGCTGTCGCAGCGATCCAGTATCATACCGTTTTAAACCCGCTGGATTTAAGAATGATACTGCAATTGCGTGGCGGTAATGCCTTATCGCCTTTCCGATGCAAAAAAATACTGGATAAACTTACGGCACTGAATGACACAGTGACCGGTCTGCAGGCCGAATACCATCATTTTATCGAGACCGACTCTCCCCCTGGTGACGAACAACGCGCGCAACTGACACGGTTACTCGATTACGAGAAAAAACTCAATGCAGAGCCGAAAGGTCAGCTGGTTCTGGTCACACCGCGCTTCGGCACCATTTCTCCCTGGTCCAGCAAGGCGACGGATATTGCACATAATTGTGGTTTGACATCGGTACGCCGAATCGAGCGGGGTATTGCTTATTATGTCGAGTCTTCCAAAGCCCTGAACGCCGATGCGCTGCAACAACTTGCCGGCGCATTACACGATCGAATGACGGAAACGGTCATGTTTGATGATGAGTCGGCGCATGCGCTATTTGAACACGCACAGCCTGCACCGATGAAGAGCGTGGACATTCTGGCCGGTGGAAGCGACGCCCTGGTCAAAGCGAATACGGAATGGGGTCTGGCGCTGGCGGACGATGAAATTGATTACCTGGTTGAGAATTTCAGACAACTGGGACGCAATCCCAACGATATCGAACTGATGATGTTTGCGCAGGCAAACTCGGAACACTGCCGACACAAAATATTTAATGCGGACTGGGTAATCGACGGTCAGCAACAGGAACGTTCCCTGTTCAAAATGATTAAGAACACGTTTGCAGCCAGTCCGCAGGGCATTCTGTCGGCCTATAAGGATAATGCCGCTGTGATGCAGGGATTTGAAACGGACCGGTTTATGCCGGACAGTGATTCACGCGAATACCGTTTCTGTCATGAACCGGTGCACATCCTGATGAAAGTGGAAACCCATAATCATCCCACGGCCATTTCACCGTTTCCCGGTGCTGCCACCGGGTCCGGTGGTGAAATTCGCGATGAAGGGGCAACGGGTCGCGGTTCCAAACCCAAGGCGGGACTGTGTGGTTTTTCGGTTTCCAACCTGCAACTCGAAGCTGCACCGCAACCCTGGGAGGTGGATCACGGCCGTCCGGGTCGCATCGTGTCCGCTACCGACATCATGCTGGAAGGCCCGATCGGTGCCGCTGCATTTAATAACGAATTTGGTCGCCCGAATATCTGCGGTTATTTTCGCACTTACGAACAGACCATCAATGGTCATGATGGCAGGGAAGTACGCGGTTACCATAAACCGATCATGCTCGCGGGCGGTGTCGGAAATATTCGCGAGGATCACATCAGCATGGAGACCGTACCGGTTGGTGCCAAACTGATCGTCATCGGTGGTCCGGCCATGTTGATCGGACTGGGTGGCGGCGCGGCCTCATCCATGGCCACTGGTGCCAGTCATGAAGATCTCGACTTTGCTTCGGTACAACGCGGTAATCCGGAGATGCAACGCCGTGCTCAGGAAGTGATCGATCAATGCTGGCAACGTGGAGCAGCAAATCCGATTCTGTGGATACACGACGTTGGTGCGGGTGGTCTGTCCAATGCCATGCCGGAACTGGTGCATGACAGCGAACGCGGCGGGCATTTCCAGTTACGCGCTATTCCCAATGATGAACCCGGCATGTCGCCGATGGAGATCTGGTGTAACGAATCACAGGAACGTTATGTGCTGGCCGTGAAGGAATCGGACCTGGATACGTTTGTGCAACTTTGTGAACGGGAGCGTTGCCCCTACGCGGTACTCGGTGACGCCATTGAAGATGATCGCCTGATTGTGGAAGACAGCCATTTTGGTAATACCCCGGTCGATATGCCGCTGGATGTGTTGCTGGGCAAACCGCCAAAAATGCTGCGTGATGTCAGACACATCAAGGTTCAGCAGGAAAATTTTGACACAGCGGCGATCAGGATCGATGAGGCTGTCACCCGGTTACTGCAATTACCAACGATTGCCGCCAAGCAGTTTTTGATCACCATTGGTGATCGCAGTGTGACCGGACTGGTGACACGCGATCAGATGGTCGGTCCCTGGCAGGTCCCGGTGTCGGATGTCGCTGTGACATCGACCGGTTTTAATACCTATACCGGTGAAGCCATGGCGATGGGTGAGCGCACACCGGTGGCATTGTTGAATCATGCCGCGTCTGCGCGTATGGCCGTGACGGAAGCGATAACCAATATTGCTGCAGCACAAATTGATTCATTGTCAGACATCGTGTTGTCCGCCAACTGGATGGCACCGGCCGGTCATTCCGGTGAAGACGCCGGACTGTATGATGCTGTGCATGCAGTTGGTATGGAATTGTGCCCGGCGCTGGGTATCGCGATTCCGGTCGGCAAGGATTCCATGTCCATGAAAACCGTCTGGCAGGAGAATGGCGAAGACCGGTCTGTCACTGCACCGATGTCATTAATCATTTCCGCTTTTGCGCGTGTACAGGATGTGCGTAAAACGCTGACGCCGGAATTACACCGTAGCGAAGATCAGACCGTCATCCTGCTCATTGATCTCGGTCGTGGCCAGAACCGCCTGGGCGGCAGTTGTCTGGCGCAGGTATATCAATCGATTGGTCAGAATCCCGCTGATCTTGATTCCCCCGAATTACTCAAATCTTTATTTAATGTCATACAGACACTCAACAGGCAGAACAAATTACTCGCCTATCATGATCGATCCGATGGCGGCATGCTGATCGCATTATGTGAAATGGCCTTTGCGTCACATTGTGGACTGGACATTACCGTTGATCATGAAAACGGTAATCACCAGGCGCTGATGGCCAGCCTGTTTACCGAAGAACCCGGTGTACTGGTACAGGTGCGAACAGATGAACTCGACGATGTCCTGGCTCAGATCAGTGAGGTGGGGCTGGGTGAGTATTGTCACGTTGTGGCGCATTTAAATGATCATGATCGTATTCGCGTGTTACAGGATGATGAGGTCCTGTTTGATAAAACCCGGGTCGAATTACACCGTTTATGGTGGCAGACCTCTTATCATATGCAGTCACTGCGCGACAATGTCGACTGTGCACAACAGGAATATGACACGATTCTGGATGAACACGATCCGGGACTGCATGCCAGCCTGAGTTTTAATCCCACCGACGATGTTGCGGCACCGTTTATTAACAAGGGTGCCAGACCGAAACTGGCGGTACTTCGCGAGCAGGGCGTAAACGGACACGTTGAGATGGCCGCCGCGTTTGATCGGGCCGGTTTTTCCAGCATCGATGTACACATGAGTGACATCATACGCGGCGATGTCAGCCTGGCCGATTTTACCGGGCTGGTGGCCTGCGGCGGATTTTCCTATGGTGACGTGCTGGGTGCCGGAGGTGGCTGGGCCAGCTCGATATTGTTTAATGCGCGGGCGCGCGATGAATTCGAAGCCTTTTTCCATCGCAAAGAAACTTTTGGGCTCGGTGTCTGTAATGGCTGCCAGATGATGTCACACCTGAAGGACCTGATACCAGGCGCCGGTCACTGGCCGAAATTCGTGCGCAACCTGTCCGAACAGTTCGAGGCACGCTTTGTATTAACGGAAGTCGTGGATTCACCTTCGATCATGTTAAAAGGCATGCAGGGTTCAAGAATTCCGATTGTGGTTGCACATGGCGAAGGTCGGGTTGAATTTACAGAACCACAGCAACACGAAACGTTATTAAAACAAAAGTTACTGAGCCTGCGTTATATCGATCACTATGGTCATGTCACCGAGACTTATCCGTTTAATCCAAACGGTTCGCCGCAGGGCATTACAGGTGTGACAAATGACGATGGTCGTTTCACAATCATGATGCCACACCCGGAGCGGGTATTTCGTACCGTACAAAACAGCTGGCATCCGAATAACTGGGAAGAAGACAGCGCCTGGATGCGGATGTTTCGTAATGCGCGTTGTTTTGTCGGCTGATGTCACCGGCATTATCGATCAATAACCTTCATAAAACGTTTCCAAATGGAAATGTCGCCCTGCAGGGCGTTGACCTGGAAGTTCAGCAGGGCGACTTTTTTGCATTGCTGGGCCCGAACGGTGCCGGCAAGTCCACGACTATCGGCATTGTCTGCTCGCTCGTGCGCAAGTCATCCGGAAATGTACAAGTATTCGGACATAATATTGATACACATATGGAAGCGGCCAAGAGCTGTATCGGACTTGTGCCGCAGGAATACAATTTTAACCAGTTTGAACCGGTGGCAGAGATCGTCATTAACCAGGCCGGTTATTACGGCATTGAGCGCAAACTGGCCGTAAAGCGGGCGGAAAAATACCTGCGGCAACTGGAATTATGGAACAGGCGCAAGGACATGGCGCGTGAATTATCCGGTGGCATGAAACGCCGTCTGATGATCGCAAGGGCGCTGGTACATGAACCGCGGTTGCTGATACTGGACGAACCGACAGCCGGGGTGGATATCGAAATACGTCGCTCCATGTGGAAATTTTTACGCGAGATCAACGCCCAGGGCACAACCATTATTCTGACCACGCATTATCTGGAAGAAGCGGAAAACCTGTGCAAACACATTGCCATCATCAATAACGGTGTGACAATCGAAAGCACGGAAATGAAATCCCTGTTGACCAAACTGCATGTTGAAACGTTTGTGTTAAACCTGCGTCAGTCGGTCAACGCATTACCGGCTATACAGGGTTATGAACTACAGCTGGTCGATGACAGTACGATAGAAGTCAGCATCAGCAAGGAAAAAAGCATCAATGCGCTGTTTGAAGAACTCAGCCGGCATGGCATCGACGTACTCAGTATGCGCAACAAGACCAATCGTCTGGAAGAGATGTTTATCAGGCTGGTTGAAGAAGGTGCCTTATGACATTGCATCAGCAATACGTGGCATTCTCGACCATTGTCATCAAGGAATTCATGCGATTTATTCGTATCTGGATTCAGACGGTACTACCAGCCATGATCACCATGGGTTTATATTTTGTTATCTTTGGAAACCTGATCGGTTCACAACTGAGTCCGATTCATGGTTTTGGCTACATGGATTACATTGTACCGGGCATCATTCTGATGGCGATTATCAATAACTCCTATGCCAACGTGGTGTCATCCTGTTTCAGTTCCAAGTTTCAGCGTCATATCGAGGAAATGCTGGTGTCTCCCATGCCAAACTACCTGATCCTGCTGGGGTTTGTCGGTGGTGGACTGACACGTGGACTGGTTGTGGGTGTAGCGGTGACACTGGTGGCGGCCTTTTTTGCAGATTTACAGGTGCACAACCTCGCCGTGATACTGATTGTGGCGGTTCTGACATCCATCCTGTTTGCCCTTGGTGGATTCATTAATGCCATTTTTGCCAAAACCTTTGACGACATTTCCATTATTCCCACCTTTGTACTGACGCCACTGACTTACCTGGGTGGCATTTTTTACTCGGTCGATATGTTGCCGGGCTTCTGGCAAAGCCTTTCCTATGCCAATCCCATTCTGTACATGATCAACGCCATGCGTTACGGGATGCTGGGGGTCAGTGATATTGATGTCGGTGTGGCGCTGGGAATTATCGTTGCGTTTGTGATCGTACTGTACACGTACAGCATTTATCTGTTACGCAAGGGTGTGGGGATTCGTACCTGATTTTCGTTACTGGCAGTTGTAATAAATCAGGTGGTCATTGTCGACCGTCACTGCCTTGCCAAGACTGATGAATCCGGACCCCGCCAGCGGATATTCTTCTGACTGCACATAGGTTTCCTTGCCACCCTGTGGTTTGACGAAGGTGCCATTGGTGCTCTGATCGATCAGGACAAATTTGCCTTTTCTGAATACCAGTTGGGCATGGTGACGTGAAGCCAGGTCGGATTGAATGGTGAGATCGCAATCTTTGGCGCGGCCCAGTACGAATTCACGGTTCCTTGATCCGACATCCCTGATCAGGTTCTGATAGGTCAGGTAGATGCGTTGTTCGCGGTTGAACAGGGAACGCAGACGCGACATGTCCAGTTCTTCGGTATGTACGACATCTTTATTCGTCACCGGACTTTTTTGTTCATTAACGCTGATACCCTGGCTGTCTTCCGTCAGGATATTCATAAAGTCTGAGTCAACACGCAGAATGAAGCGTCCCAGTTTATCCAGTAACGTTTCATCGATCGTATCGGTGTTAAGACGATATTGTTCTGCACCAAGCTGGCTAAAGTTTTTTATAGAGACATGTATTCCGGATTCCGAAAAGTCTGAGCCAAATTCGATGCTCACGGGAATATAGGCCTGTATGCTGACCTTGTCCGGTTTGCGGGAAATGTAATTGAGTAATAATCCCTTGCTTTTGAGCTGTTCGCATTCTTCCTTTTGTTCCAGGGAGTTTTCAATCTCGACTTCCAGGGGTTCATCACTAGTGACTGAAAAGAGCAGGCTGATGACTTCTTTATTAATGGTGCTGTCGTTACTGAGCCGGTACTCACCCTGCAGCAACTCATTGAATTCTCCAAAACTCCCGATCTGCATATTGGTGCGTGTATCAGGTTTGACGAAATTCAGTTGTTCGATGAGCTCATGCAGGTAATTGTGTATATGCTGTAGTGCGGAGATCACCTGCATATTTCTGACTTGATACAGACCACTGTCTTTCTGAGTGGCCTGTTCCAGATCCTGGCGTTTTTTCTCTGCCTGTTTCTTGTATTCGTCAAGTATGTCCACGCGGGGTCCCCATTGAGTTTTGTATTTGATTATTGTTGTAGCATAAGGCCTATTATATAACCCTCACGAAAAGCGTTTCAGCATTTTATCCATGATTCGCCAGGGCAAAACAGGGCGTAAATAAGCAAACAGGTATGTCGGTACCGTTACATAGTAACGGGGACGCGGTTTGCGGCTTTCTAGTGCATGTATGACGCGCTTCAGCACCGCTTCAGGTGGTTCGGTAAACGGTGCCACCGGCCCCTCTTTTTTCAGCCGGGCCACGACCTTTTTATAGAGCTCGCGGTGGACACTGTGCTCCATATCTATATTGGCCTCAAGCGCTTTGAGTGAGTTCGGACGAATGCGACTCACTATCGGTCCCGGCTCAATCAGGCTGATATAGATGTTGTCACTGGTCGCCTCGATTTCCTGACGCAGTGCATCGGAAAGGCCTTCAAGCGCGTACTTGGTCGAGACATAGGCGCCGCGAAATGGCATCGCCACCAGGCCCAGCACCGAGCTGTTCTGAATAATTCGACCATAGCCCTGTCGCCGCATTATCGGAATAACCAGGTTAGTCAGCTCCACCCAGCCAAACAGGTTGGTTTCGTAAATCTTGCGCAGGGTTTCCCGACTCAGATCTTCCGTTGCTCCTGGCTGTGCATAGGCACCATTGTTAAACAGGGCATACAGGCGACCATTGGTTTCATGTAATACCTGTTTGACGGCGTTCTTGATGGACAGGGTGTCATCCAGATCCAGTTGCAGGCTGACCAGTCCCTCAGTTTTGAGTCGTTCGACATCTTCTTTCTTGCGCGCGGTGGCAAACACCTGATAACCACGCGCCTGCAGGCCCCGCGCAACGGCCAGACCGATACCGCTGGAGCAGCCCGTGATCAGGACACTACGATCAGGCTGTGACACTGGTGAATCCTTTTTAAGTTCCGGTTTTCGACAACAGCTGCCAAGAATACCATCAATTCTTCAGATGGACCGAAAGCCGGCCGCAAAATCAGTAACAGTACGGTATTTATGACTTGAATTGCCCGTAAATAGACCACATCCTATCGGGCGAACCTGTATGTCGTTGTGAGGTGCGTTGTGCCAATTTATGAATATGCCTGTGGGGCCTGTGGCCACACGCTGGAGAAATTGCAGAAACTGAGTGAATCGCCACTCACCGATTGCCCCAGTTGCGGGGAAGCGAGCCTGCAGAAACAGGTCTCTGCCGCCGGTTTCCGCCTCAAGGGCGGCGGCTGGTACGAAACGGATTTCAAGGGCAGTAACAAGAAGAACCTGGCCGGGGAGAAAGCGGCCTCCGGCAGCGAGAAAAAGCCGGAATCCAAGCCAAAAGCAGGCACAAAAGTAAAATCGGACCAGAGCGGTAGCTGACCGGCGCTTGCATGCGCCTGCGCCAGAACGTACCATTCCCGCCTTTGTCACACAGGACATAGCAGGGCATCATGCGAACACACTACTGCGGTCAGGTGACCGCTGATCACATCGACCAGGTCGTGGAGGTCTGCGGCTGGGTACACCGGCGTCGTGATCACGGCGGCGTGATTTTTATTGATCTGCGTGACAGGGAAGGGGTTGTTCAGGTCGTCTATGATCCGGACAACCCGGACATCTTCCAGATAGCCGAAAGTGTTCGCAATGAATTTGTACTCAAGGTGACAGGCAAGGTACGTCGTCGCCCCGAAGGCACCATCAACCCCAATCTGGCGACCGGTGAAATCGAAGTGCTGGGTAGCGAGCTGACCATTCTCAATAAATCCGAAACGCCGCCCTACATGATCGACGATGACAGTGTCTCGGAAGAAAACCGTCTTAAGTACCGTTACTTTGATTTACGTCGCCCGGAGATGCTGGCGCGACTGAAACTGCGCTCCGAAGTGACGCGCACGTTACGCGACTATCTGGAAGCGAATGGTTTCATGGATATCGAAACGCCCATGCTGACCAAGGCCACCCCGGAAGGTGCACGCGACTACCTGGTGCCAAGCCGTACCCATGAAGGTGCCTTTTTTGCCTTGCCACAATCACCACAGATATTTAAACAGTTGCTGATGGTGGCAGGCCTGGATCGCTATTACCAGATCGTGCGCTGTTTTCGCGACGAAGATCTGCGTGCCGATCGACAACCGGAATTTACCCAGCTCGACATCGAGACCTCCTTTCTTTCAGAAGAACAGATCATGGAGCTCATGGAAGGCATGATCGTGGAACTGTTCAGTAAAACTATCGGTGTGGATTTACCAACACCATTTCCACGCATCACGTATGCCGAGGCAATGCAGCGTTATGGTTCGGACAAGCCGGATCTACGTATCGACCTGGAACTGGTTGATATTGCCGATGTGCTGCAGGATGTGGAATTCAAGGTATTCAGTGGTCCGGCCACGGATCCTGATGGTCGGGTTGCGGCGCTACGATTGCCCGGTGGTAATGCGTTAACGCGTAAGGAAATCGATGACTATACCGATTTCGTCAAGATTTATGGCGCCAAGGGTCTGGCCTATATCAAGGTGAATGACACGAGCAAAGGCCGTGACGGGTTACAGTCACCGATTCTGAAATTCCTGCCCGATGAAGCGATTACCACCATATTAGAACGCACCGGTGCAGCAAACGACGATGTTATATTTTTCGGTGCAGACAAGGCCCGTATTGTTAATGAAGCACTGGGTGCATTGCGTGTGAAGCTGGGTCACGATCGTAATCTGTTTACCTCGCAATGGGCACCGGCCTGGGTGGTGGATTTTCCCATGTTTGAATGGGACGAAGGGGAGAAGCGCTGGATTTCACTGCATCATCCGTTTACCTCACCCAAAGAAGACGACATCGATAGATTGTCGAGCGACCCCGGTAACTGCCATTCGCGTGCCTATGACATGGTGCTGAACGGGACAGAAATTGGCGGTGGTTCCATGCGTATCTATCGTGAAGCGGTACAACGCAAGGTGTTTGCACAACTGGGTATCGACGATCAGGAAGCACAGGAAAAATTCGGCTTCCTGCTGGATGCCCTTAAATACGGTGCACCCCCACATGGCGGCATGGCCTTTGGTCTGGATCGGCTCGTTATGCTGATGTCGGGAGCCAGTTCCATACGTGAAGTAATGGCATTTCCCAAGACCCAGACAGCCAGTTGCCTGCTGACACAGGCACCGTCAACCGTGAGTGAGCGTCAATTGCGCGAATTGCATATCAAACTGCGCAAATCACCAAAATCGACTGATTCTTGACCAGCTCCATGTTCGAATTTTCCTGATCGGCTCATGTCCTCGCATCTCCTGCCGATATAGACTAAGGTCTTGATATTGTTGTCCTTAAAGGACAGGGAATCGAATAGACATGAATGGGTGTGTGGTTTTGTATTGCAAGATCGCCGTGAATCATAACAATAATAAAATGCTCAGGCGGACGTAGCCTTGAAGATAACGAAATATTGGAAGACAGACTGGTTTATTGGTCTTGTTATTACTCTGCTGTTTCTGATTCTGGCAATCAGCGATTACCTGCGCGTCGTGGATCAGTATGCCTATGACATGGGCGTACGCTTCGCCTCATCCCGTAATCCCAATCCTAATGTCGTTGTGGTGGCGATCGATGATGCGGCCATTCAGCAACTGGGAAGCTGGCCGTGGCCACGCGATGTCATGGCGCGAGTCACCGAAAACCTGTCCGCCATGGAGCCGGCCGTCATTGGTTACACCGTGCCGTTCGATACGCGGCAGAGCACCTACGGACTGCAATTCATCGAGAAACTCAAACAGGCCCTGGAAGGGAGTCGTGGTAACACCCGTTATATTCAGGGTTTGATTAAAAATGCTGAATTCGGTCTGGACACCGATCGCCTGTTTGCCAGCAGCCTGCAACAGGCCGGTCCCGTGGTACTCGCCATGCCTTACGACCTGTCCGGCGATGATCCGGACGAATCTCAACGTGTCGCCGAACACCTGCAGCGCTTCACCGTCAAAGTGGAGAATGTGCCGGAGCGGCGCAGCTGGATTTCAAAACTGTTCATACCCAACCCGGTCCCGGTCGCCGACCACATTTATCCGCCCATCGAGGAACTGAGTCGATATGTCACCGCGATTGGTCATCTGAATACCGGCCAGAATCGCCAGGAACAGGCCCGGCGTGAACCCCTGCTCATTCAGTATGGCCAGGATTATTTACCGTCGTTTTCCCTGATGGTGGTGGCCCGCTACCTGCGTCTGACGGCCTTTGATATAAATGCCCGGTTTGGCGAAGCCATCACGCTCGCCAAGCACCCAATCGAGACGGATGACAAATACCGGGTCTATCCGTACTTCTATACCGGCAAGGGCAAGGCCTCACCCTTCAAGGTGTATTCCATTTTAGATGTGCTGAACCGGCAGATCAGTCCACGCTCGCTGCGTGACAAGGCGGTGATTATTGGCTTTACCGCACGACAGCAAACCGCCGAACTGGATTCACCCATCGGTGTTGCCATGCCACCAGTGATTTTTACCGCCCATGTGGTGTCGAGCCTGTTAAATGATGACCTCTATCGCGTACCGGCCTGGGGCGACTGGATGCAGATTTTTCTGGTCATTGTGATCGGCTTATACCTGATGTTTGTGTTACCCAAATTCCGTTTTGCTACCGGTCTGGCGTTCTCCATTGTCCTGGTGCTGGGCCTGCTTAATGCGCACTTCATTTTCATGATAGGACGCTCCACCTGGGTCCCGTTGATGGTGCCGTTACTGGCGCTGGTGATTGGACACATGCTGCTCAGTTTCAAGCATGTCATTGCGGTCAGTGTCGGCCGTATTCAGGGAGAGCTGTCCAATGCCAACCTGTTACTGGGGCAGTCATTTCATAGCCAGGGGCAACTGGACCAGGCGTTTGAGCGCTATCGTAAGTGCACGACCAATGAAACCGTGCTGGATTATCTTTACAACCTGGGACTGGATTACGAGCGCAAACGGCAATACAACAAGGCTGTTACGGTGTTCGAGTATATTCGTCAGCAGGATCCGCATTTCCGTGATATCAACGATCGCGTTTCCCGTACCCAGGAAGCCGCACGATCCCACGCGTTGAATCCGGGCAGTGCATCAAACCTCAATGCCACCATTATTCTGGAAAATTCCGGCGTCCAGAAACCCATGCTGGGACGCTACACCATCGAAGAGGAGCTGGGCCGTGGTGCCATGGGCATGGTGTATCTCGGCCGTGACCCGAAAATTGGCCGTACGGTGGCCATCAAGACCATGGTACTGTCCCAGGAATTCGAGGGCGAGAAGCTCGAGGAGGTCAAGGAACGCTTCTTCCGTGAAGCCGAGACTGCGGGACGGCTCAACCACCCGAATATTGTCACCATTTATGACGTGGGCGAGGACGAGGATTTGTCCTATATCGCCATGGACTATCTCAAGGGTGAAAACCTGCTCGCCTACTGCAAAAGTAGCAGTATGCTGCCGGCCCGGGAGGTGTTTGAAGTCCTGAAGAAAGTGGCGGACGCGCTGGATTACGCGCACAATAACAACGTCGTTCACCGTGACGTGAAGCCGGCCAACATTCTTTACGATCGTGAAACGGGCGTATTGAAAGTAACCGACTTTGGGGTGGCTTGCCTGACGGATTCCAGCAAGACTAAGACGGGCACGATTCTCGGAAGTCCCTCGTATATGTCCCCTGAGCAGTTGGCCGGGATGAAGGTCGATGGCCGTTCTGATCTGTTTTCACTGGGCGTCACCATGTACCAGATGCTGACCGGTGAATTGCCGTTTATTGGCGAGTCATTAGCCAGCCTGATGTATAAAATCGCCAATGAGAAGCACCCGGATGTGCGTTTATTCAGGCCGGACTTGCCAGCGTGCGTAAGCCGGATTATTAATAAGGCTTTGGCCAAAGAAGCCGATAAACGTTTTCAGACAGGCGAACGTTTTGCCAGTGCCATCGAACGTTGTCTGGACAGGTTATAAGCAATGCATAGCGGACATAAAATGAACAAGAATAAGACAGGCCGGGGTGGCGTGACGTGTTGAAAAACGAGTTAAAACTAGCCGTTTATGGCATTTCGGATGTTGGCCTGAATCGTGACCATAACGAGGACTGCATCAGCTGGGATATCGACCTCGGCCTGATTATGCTGGCAGATGGCATGGGTGGCCATAATGCCGGCGAGGTGGCGAGTGATATGGCGGTGACGGCAATTCGTGACGCCCTACTGGATGTTTTGACACCGGAAATGGTGGAATCAAATGTCATCAAGTGTGAGGACGCTGTCCGCGAAGCCGTGATCTACGCGAATGAGGAAATTCATGAGCAGGCCCATGCCAATATTGAATACGCGGGCATGGGAACCACCGTTGCGCTGGCCCTGTTTCACGACGAATCCATCACCTATGCCCATGTGGGCGATTCCCGCATTTACCGGCTACGCGGCGGTGAGCTGCAGCAAATCACACAGGATCACTCGCTGGTGCAGGAAATGGTCGACAATGGCTATCTGAGCGAGGAAGAGGCCATGATTTCTTCCAGCCGCAACCTCATCACGCGCGCCCTGGGTATTGCACCGGAAGTGGAAGTAGATGTAACGTCTGAGTCTCTGGAAGAAGACGATGTCTACGTTTTATGCTCGGATGGCCTGAGCGATATGGTGCCGGATGAAGCAATTCGGGACATCATTCTCGAACATCGGCCAAACCTGGAAAAAGCGTCAGACGCGCTGGTAGAGCAGGCCAATAATAACGGCGGTACCGACAATATCTCGGTTATCCTGGTGGCCATGCATCAGGCCTTCTCGGATGAGGTGGGATTGCCGCCGGGTGCCAGTCAGGAAATAACACCAGAAGAAGGTGAAGAACAGGACAACGATGATAAGGACTAACGGGGAATGCCAAGATTAATACTCAATCATGAAGGTGCCGTGATACGGGAGTACAGCCTGACCAACGAGCGGACCACGGTCGGACGTAAACCCCATAACGACATTCACCTGGAAGACCCGACAGTCAGTGGCGAACACGCCGTGTTTCTCAAACTGCACCATATCTATGTCGAAGACATGGGCAGTACCAACGGTGTAATACTCAATGGTAAGCGAGTGACCAAGCGCCAGCTGAATAATGGCGATGTAGTGCGTATCGGACGGCACGAATTCAAGTTTGTGGATGACACTGCTAACCAGTTCGACAAGACGGTCATGATCTCGCCGCCACCTGCCCAGCCGGAAGCCGCGGCATCCGGTGGTGCTGTCAATGGTGCACCGCGTAAAGGGCTGGTCAAGGTTTTGAACGGCCCCAAGGCAGGTGAACAAATATTATTGAACAAACCCTACACCACACTGGGTTCACCCGGTGTGCAGGTTGCTGTCATTGCCAGACGGGGCCAGAATTATTTTCTGATGCCCATGGGTGGTGTCGGCAGTAACCAGGAACCTCCCAAACTCAACAATGAGAAGATCGGCGCAGAAAGCAAACCACTCAAAAGTGGTGATGTCATCGAAGTGGCAGGCACCAAACTTCAGTACAACGAATCAGAGTAAGCAGGATCAGAATGGCCAGATTGGTACTCGTACACGATGGTGTCAATTTACGTGACTACAAGTTGAATAAGGACCGGGTGACACTCGGGCGCAAACCGGATAACGAAATCCAGCTGGATGACGGCGCGGTCAGTTCCCGGCACGCGGTGTTCATTCGGGAAAAAAGCGAATACCTCGATGATCACTATGATTTCTACATCGAAGACCTCAAGAGCACCAACGGCACCCTCGTCAATGAAATAGGCATCGAGCGTCAGTTGCTCAAGCACGGTGACGTGATCCAGGTAGGCAAGCACAAACTGGTGTTTGACAGTGGTGACGGCGATCTCGAGGAAACCGCCATCTACCTGCCAGACTGAGATTTTCACACCCCAAAGAACATTTTTTCATTGCCGTGCCAATGGTAAACTGGCCCGTATTAGCAGTATCGAGAGGTCAGTATGGCAGGTCACAGTAAATGGGCAAATATTAAACACCGTAAAGCCGCCCAGGATGCCAAACGGGGCAAATTATTTACCAAGCTCATTCGTGAAATCACCGTATCCGCCCGCGAAGGGGGCGGTGACGCAGACAGTAATCCCCGCCTGAGAACCGCCATCGACAAGGCGCTCGCCGCCAATATGACCCGTGATACCATTGACCGTGCTATCAAGCGTGGTAGTGGCGCGCAGGATGGCGACAATTTCGAGGCCATTCGCTACGAAGGTTACGGACCGAATGGTGTGGCGGTCATGGTGGAATGCCTGACCGACAACCGTAATCGTACCGTGTCGGAAGTCCGGCATGCCTTTACCAAGCTCGGTGGCAACCTGGGTACGGATGGCTCGGTGGCCTACCTGTTCAGCAAGCGTGGCGTGATCAGTTTTGCAGGCGGTGTGGATGAAGAGACACTACTGGATGCGGCACTGGAAGCCGGTGCGGAGGACGTCATTGCAAACGATGACGGCAGTGTTGAGATCTGGACCACGGCCGAGACGTTTGAATCTGTGCGCGACAGCCTCAAACAACAGGGCCTGGAACCGGTAGAATCGGAAATCACCATGCAGGCCGCCACCGAGGTGACACTCGAGCAGGAGGATGCAGAAAAGATTGTCAGGCTTGTCGATATGCTCGAAGATCTGGATGATGTCCAGAATGTTTATACTAATGCGGATTTTTCGGATGAAGTTCTGGCCAGTCTGTCTTAAAGGGAGATGTCTATCGAACCCGTGCGCATATTAGGTATCGACCCCGGTTCACGTATTACCGGATATGGCATTCTGGAAGTACGTGGCAATCGGTTTGTCTGTCTTTCACACGGCTGCATTCGAACGCAACATGAGACACTGGCCCACCGTCTCAAGCACATTCACCTCGGCATTGCCGAACTGATCGAGAATCATACCCCCACCGAACTGGCCATTGAGAGCGTGTTCGTACACCGTAATGTCGATTCCGCCCTTAAACTGGGTCAGGCACGCGGCAGTGCCATCAGTTGTGCGGCCCTGCATGCTCTGGCAGTCAGTGAGTATTCACCGGCAGAGATAAAGAAGGCGGTTGTTGGTCGTGGCAATGCGGCCAAGGCCCAGGTGCAGCATATGGTGAATGCCATTCTCAAACTCAACAAGTCATTGCAACCGGATGCTGCCGATGCGCTGGCCGTGGCCATTTGTCACGGGCACAATCGAAACAGCCTGACTCGTCACCTGCCGGTGCGCTCTTCACGGCGTCATCGCTGGAAATCACTATGATCGGTCGAATTCACGGCACGATTCTGGAGAAGACACCGCCTTATATATTAGTGGACGTAAATGGTGTCGGTTATGAAATGGAATCACCGGTCTCGACGTTTGCGCGCCTGCCGGATGTGGGTGAACCGGTCACCCTGCATACGCATCTTATCGTGCGTGAAGATGCCCACGTGTTATGTGCCTTTATCAGTGAAGAGGAACGGCGACTGTTTCGCTTCCTGATTCGTATAAATAGTGTCGGTGCCAAACTGGCGCTGGGTATTTTATCCGGCATGAATGCCGCGGAGTTTGTGCGCTGCGTGCATGACAAGGACACAGCCGCACTGACGCGTCTGCCCGGCGTTGGTAAGAAAACCGCCGAACGTCTGATTATTGAAATGCGTGATCGCCTCGAAGATCTGAATGTGACACCGGCAGTCACATTGCAAAAAGACAGACCGACTGAGATTGCTGCGGCCAATGATGCAACGCGCGATGCGATCAGCGCCCTGGTGTCGTTAGGGTACAAACCCCAGGAAGCATCACGATTGCTGCAAAATATTGATCTGGAAGGGCAGGACAGTGAAACCATTATCAAGGCCGCGCTCAAAGCGGCAGCGGTGAATTCGTAATGAATGATGATACACGCATGATTTCCGGACAGTCCCAGCAGGGTGATGAAGTGCTGGATCGTGCCATGCGTCCGATCAGGCTCAAAGACTATGTCGGGCAGGGGCCGGTGGTCGAACAAATGGATATTTTTATTCAGGCCGCGCGTTCACGTAAAGATGCACTGGATCATGTACTGATCTTTGGTCCGCCCGGACTGGGCAAAACCACCCTGTCGCACATCATCGCCAACGAAATGAATGTGAATCTGCGCCACACTTCAGGCCCGGTTCTGGAGCGGGCCGGCGATCTGGCCGCGATGCTGACCAACCTGGAACCGCATGATGTCCTGTTCATTGACGAGATACATCGATTGTCACCGGTGGTCGAAGAAATTCTTTACCCGGCCATGGAAGATTATCAGATCGACATCATGATCGGCGACGGTCCGGCGGCACGTTCGATCAAACTCGAGTTACCGCCGTTTACGCTGGTAGGCGCGACAACCCGTGCCGGCTTGCTGACCTCACCGCTGCGCGATCGTTTTGGAATTGTGCAACGGCTTGAGTTTTACAGTACCGACGATCTGATTACGATCGTCAAGCGCTCAGCAAACATTCTGGATATCACGATTGATAATGACGGTGCCCGGGAGATCGCAAAACGCTCACGAGGAACGCCACGTATTACCAATCGCTTATTGCGCCGCGTGCGTGACTTTGCCGAGGTCAAAGGCTCCGGACACATTGACGAAGACGTGGCTAAACGTGCACTGGATTTGCTGGATGTGGATGTGTGCGGTTTTGACATGCTGGATCGCAAACTCCTGCTTTCCATTATTGAAAAGTTTGACGGCGGACCTGTGGGTGTGGATTCACTTGCTGCCGCTATCGGGGAAGAACGGGATACCATCGAAGATGTGCTGGAACCTTTTCTGATTCAACAGGGTTTTATGATGCGTACTCCCCGTGGTCGTGTTGTTACATCGCATGCCTATCAGCATTTCGGGCTGGCACCGCCAAACAGCAAACAGTCGTCTTCCCCTGAACTGGACCTGTTTGACTCCAATTAAATGATGTTAAGGACAAAAGCGTGAACGGGTTCATATGGCCGGTACGGGTTTACTATGAAGATACCGACCTGGGCGGGGTCGTCTATTATGCCAATTATCTCAGGTTTATGGAACGGGCCCGTACTGAATGGTTACGTTCCCTGGGTATTGAGCAGGATGAACTGATTGATCGGTTTGATGTCATATTTGCAGTACGGCAAATCAACGTAGAATATATTCAGCCGGCAAGATTTAATGATGAATTGCTGGTAACAGCGTCGCTCATCGATTTTGGAAAGGCCAGTATGAACCTGGCCCAGGAAATAACTAAAAAACAGACAGGTGTGTTGTGCAAGGGGACAGTCAAAATAGCCAGCCTCAAGGCGAGTACCTTCAAACCATGCGCGTTGCCACCTGCTTTAAAAGCATTATTGCAGACTAAGGAGTAGCTGTGGCAACTGACATGTCAATCATTGAACTTGTCATGAAGGCAAGTCTTGTGGTCCAGATCGTAATGGTGATGCTGGTACTCGTATCATTATATTCCTGGACAATCATTTTTTATAAACGATCCGTGTTAAAGCGGGCGCGCCGTGATGTCTTACAGTTCGAACGCCGTTTCTGGTCAGGTGCCGATCTGAGTGAGCTGTATAAAAAGATCTCGGCCCGGCGTGACAAGTTATCCGGTATGGAAGCGATCTTCGAATCGGGTTTTCGTGAATTTGTGCATTTACGCAAACAGGGCGGCCTGGATTCCATGGACATCGTCGAAGGTGCGCAGCGTGCCATGCGCGTGGCACTGAACCGGGAATACGAACACCTGGAAAGTCACTTATCGTTCCTGGCGACGGTGGGCTCCACCAGTCCCTATATTGGATTGTTTGGAACGGTCTGGGGCATCATGAACTCATTCCGTAGTCTTGGGGCGTCGACGACCGCATCCATCAGTGATGTGGCACCGGGTATTGCCGAAGCACTGATTGCCACCGCAATCGGCCTGCTGGCCGCGATTCCGGCTGTTATCGCCTATAACCGGTTTGCCAATGACCTGGAACGGGTGGTGGGTCGCTACGATAATTTTGTTGAAGAGTTTTCCACGGTGCTGCAACGCCAGGCCAAACATTAATGCCCTATTCACCAAAAAAGTTTGCCAAAAAACGCATGGCGGAAATCAATGTAGTGCCATACATTGACGTCATGCTGGTATTGCTGGTGATCTTCATGGTTACGGCACCCTTACTGACCGAAGGCTACCGTGTGCAACTGCCGGAAGCGCGGGCAAAACCCGTACAAAAATCCGAGCAAAAACCTGTGATCGTGTCGGTAGATAGCCAGGGCCGTTTATATGTTAATCTTGGCGACAATCCGTCCCAACCGGTCAAGGCCAAAACGCTTGCCGCGCGGGTTGCTGCACGACGCAAGCAATACCCGGATGTACCGGTTCTGATTAAAGGTGATGTGGATGCCGGATATGGACAGGTGATCAATGCCATGTCGATATTGAATGATGCCGGTATTGATAACTTCAGCCTGATTACATCGCCAGCTAAAAATTAAGCCATGCTCGATCTCCTGAAAAAAAATCCAAAGTACATGATTGGCGCCATTGTTGTGCACCTGTTTTTTATTGTGCTGTTTGGTGTGAGTTTTCACTTTACCTCAAAGGAACGGGCCGCGACGGCACAACCGAAAACCGTTGAGGTTAAGACCATCGATGAGCGACTGGTCGAGAAAGAACTGCAGAAACTTGAATTACAGGATCAACAGGAAGAAGATCGTAAGCGCGATGCCATCAGGAAGCGCGAAGCTGAAGAAAAGCGCCTGGCGGACCTGCGCGAAAAACGTGAACAAGAACAGCGCCGCGAAAAAGAACGTCTGGCATTGCTGGAGAAAAAGGAACAGGAACTGAAGGAAAAACAACGCCGTGAACAGGAACGTCTGAAAGAGCTGGAACGCAAGCGCAAGGCAGAAGAAGAAAAGCAGGACAAGCTGGCGCGGGAAAAAGCCCTGCGTGAAAAAATACGTCAGGAGCAAAAGCGGTTTGAAGCGGAGCAACAGGCGCTGGCACAGCGTCAGGCCGAGCAGGAAAAACGCCAGACCATCATTGACAAGTATATGAACCTGATCGAAGCGAAGATCATTCAGTACTGGATTAAGCCGCCTACAGCCAGTGAGGGTAAAGTCGTTGAGCTGGAAGTCAGGCTGATACCGACAGGTGAAGTCATTCACATAGAATTATCGAAAAGTAGCGGTGATCCTGTGTATGATAAGTCTGTCCTGGCGGCGGTTAAACGCGCATCGCCCCTGCCTTTACCCCCAGCTGAGACAGGGCTTTTTGATGTGTTTCGGGATTTACATTTACCAATAAGAGCGGATAAGAAGACGTGATGAAGTTGCAATTTGTTCGTACCGGTTTACTGGTGTTGAGTTTTTGTCTGTTATCGATTTCACCGGCAAGAGCCAGCCTGACCATTGATGTCACACTGTGGCTGGATAATGCCACGCCAATTGCTGTCGTACCGTTTGACTGGAAAGGCGTGGGCAAGCCACCGGTGAATTTAAGTGACATCATCAGCAACGATCTGCGGCGCAGTGGTCGTTTTGCACCGATGGCGGAAAAAGACATGGTCGAAACGCCACACGAGAG
Organism: uncultured Gammaproteobacteria bacterium; assembly: GCA_937967995.1. Lineage (GTDB taxonomy): Bacteria > Pseudomonadota > Gammaproteobacteria > UBA6429 > Thiohalophilaceae > CALBTB01. The sequence continues at coordinate 6,694 of CALBTB010000004.1, read as the reverse complement.
TCGTGAAGTGACCTATTCATCCTGGCGTAATACGAAAATAAAATATCTGGTGATTGGCAAAATGGTCCTGTCGGGTCAGGACAGTTACCAGATCCAGTTCCAGTTACTGGATGTCGCAAGTGGTTCACAAATGACCGGACACAGTTTTCAGGCCAAGTCGATTCAGTTGCGTCGTCTCGCACATCACATCAGCGACCTGGTTTACGAAGCGATTACCGGTGAACGCGGTGCCTTTGATACACACCTGGCTTACATTACGGTCAGCAAGGACAAAACCGGACGTAACATGTATCGCCTGGCGATTTCCGATTCTGACGGATACAACGAGCAGATCCTGTTTGAATCCAGTATGCCCATCGTGCGTCCTTCGTGGTCACCGGATGGTAAGTCACTGGCGTATGTATCCTATGCAACCGGCCGTCCGCAAATTTATGTGCAGAACATCTACACCCGGCATACTCAGCAGCTGACGAACTTTAAAGGATCGAATTTGTCACCGGTCTGGTCACCGGATGGACGTCGTATGGCCATGTCGTTATCAAAAGATGGCAACGCGGAACTTTATGTCATGGACTTGTCTACACGACGCCTGCATCGAATCACACGCAGTTATGGTGCCGATATCGAACCGGACTGGTTTCCGGATGGTCAATCGCTGGTGTTTACTTCGGACAGGGGTGGGCGGCCACAGATCTACCGAATTGGTGTCGGTTCGAACGGTGCGACCGGAAGGGCAGTGCGAATTACGTTTGATGGCAAGGAAAACCTGCGTCCGACAGTTTCACCTGACGGTAAGCGGATTGCCATGGTGAATAATACGGATGGAATTTATCGTGTCGCCGTGCTGGATCTGGAAGCCCAGCAACTGTCAATTCTGACGGATGGTGCACTTGACGAATCACCCAGTTTTGCACCTAATGGCAGCATGATTATTTATGCGTCGTCCGGGCGCGGGCGTGGCGAGCTGGTCGCGGTTTCATCCGATGGTCGCTCCAGCCACAAATTACGGTTTAACCAGGGTGATGTGCGTGAACCCGCATGGTCACCATTTAAAACAGATTAACAAATAACAACTCAGAAGGAGTTAATTATGAAGCAATGGAGCAGGATAATTTTCACCGGAATGTTGATCGCCTCTGTGGCAGCCTGTGGTACTGCAACGAAAAAAGATGAAACAGCACCGGTAGATGATACAGCAGCAGACACCCGTCAGGGCGCGCAGGATACTGGTACGTTCCAGTCCGATCCGTTTAGCGATCCGAATAACCCGCTTTCGGTGCGTACTGTCTATTTCGAATTTGACAGTTCAGAAGTCAAGCCGGCGGATCGTGAGGTAATCATCGCCCACGCTCAGTATCTGGCCGGCAACGCGAATGCCAAGGTGGTGCTGGAAGGTCATGCTGACGAACGCGGCACACGCGAGTACAATATTGCTCTCGGCGAACGTCGTGCCAAAGCCGTTGCCCAGCTCATGCTGTTACAGGGCGTTGCACAGTCACAAATTGATGTGATCAGCTTTGGTGAGGAACGTCCGGTCGCCCTGGGCCATGACGAATCAGCCTGGGCCGCAAACCGGCGCGTGGAAATTGTTTACCCAGGAAGATAATCGACCATGAAAAAACCGCTTCTGTTAGTCAGTATTCTGTGTGTCACGAGCCTGACGGTTCACGACGTGATGGCACGTGACGTGCAACTGCGTCCCCGTGCTGATGATATTCCCAGCATCCAGCTTCGCAAGGATGGGGCGACACGTACGGTGTCGAACACACAGAATCTGTCAACAGAAGAGCGGTTGACACGGCTCGAGCGCATACTGGATAACCAGGGTCTGGTCGATATGTTGTTACGCCTGGATAACCTGCAAAGCGAATTGCAGATCCTGCGCGGTGAAATTGAATTACATACTCACCAGCTCGAGGAAATCAAACAGCGACAACGCGATCTCTACGTCGACATTGATCGCAGGTTGTTGCGGCTGGAACGTGGTGGCCAAGCGGCGGCAGGCAGCCCGGAAACGCAGAAACAGTCAGACTCATCAACAGCACCAGCAACAGTGGCAAAAGCGACAACATCAACCAGTAAACCGGTAGTCACAGACCTGGTGGGTGAACAAAAAGCGTATCAGGCTGCTTTCGATTTACTGCGTGAACTTCGTTATGACCAGGCAGTGTCGTCTTTTCGCGATTTCATCAAGAAGTATCCTGATGGACGTTATGCGCATATTGCACAGTACTGGATTGGTGAAGCGAATTACGCACAGCGAAATTTCAAGCAGGCCATACAGGATTACCAGATCCTGATCGACAAATATCCAGGCAGTCCCAAACTGGCGGAAGCGATGTTAAAGATTGGCTATAGCCAGTATGAATTAAAAAACTATAAACAGGCCAGGGATACCCTGACACTGCTCACCAAATCCTATCCTGGAACGACGGAAGCCGGTCAGGCACAGAATCTTATTCGCAAGATTCGCCTGAAACAGAACTAACCTCGGCGTGAATACAGACGCGGATAAGGCACAAAGCAGACTACGAATCACCGAGATCTTTTACTCATTACAGGGTGAGGCGCGAACAGTTGGTGTGCCGACCACATTCGTCAGACTGACGGGCTGTCCTCTACGTTGCCAGTATTGTGATACGGAATATGCCTTCACTGGCGGGCAGTGGATGCAAATCGAAGACATCATGCAGCGTGTCGCTGCAAACAAGACTCGTCATGTGACCGTAACCGGCGGTGAACCACTGGCCCAGAAAGCATGTATCGATCTGTTGTCGCGGCTTTGTGAAGCGGACTATGAGGTGTCACTGGAAACCAGTGGTGCTATGGATATCAGTGCTGTGGATCAACGTGTCAGTCGCGTCATGGATATCAAGACACCGGCTTCTGGTGAAGTTGATCGAAATAACTGGAATAATATTGAAGTACTGACTGCACACGATCAGATCAAATTTGTTATCTGTAACCGGGATGACTACGAATGGTCAGTATCCATGGTCAACAAATATAACCTGACACAGAAGTGTGAAGTGCTGTTTTCACCGAGTTACACCCAGTTACCGATTCGAGATCTGGCGGAGTGGGTGTTACATGATGGGCTGGATGTGCGTGTGCAGGTGCAGTTACACAAGCTAATATGGGGCGATCAACCTGGTAAGTAAGGTGCAGTATGGATAAGAAAGCCGTGGTTCTCGTTTCCGGCGGACTCGATTCGGCGACTACACTCGCCATTGCCAGACAGGCCGGTTACCAGTGTCACGCATTGAGTTTTGATTACGGGCAGCGACACATTTGCGAGTTACGTGCTGCAGAACAGGTTACTCAGCAACTGGGGGCAGTCGAGCATCGTCGGTTCAGGCTGGATCTGGCGCAATTTGGCGGTTCTGCGCTGACTGATAAGTCGATTGCTGTTCCGGATTCGACATCATCGAAAGGTTCAGGAAGCCAGATTCCCGTTACTTATGTCCCGGCCCGTAATACGGTGTTCCTGTCTATCGCATTGGCGTGGGCGGAAGTCCTGTCCGCAAACGATATTTTTATCGGTGTAAATGCAGTTGATTACTCAGGTTACCCGGATTGCCGTCCGGAATTTATTGCCGCCTACCAGCGTATGGCCAACCTGGCAACGCGCGCCGGCGTGGAAGGTGCCGCCATTAAAATTCATACGCCATTGATTCATTTAAGCAAGGCCATGATCATCCAGCGTGGAATGGATCTGGGTATTGATTATGCCGTCACGATTTCCTGCTATGATCCCGATGAGCAAGGTCGCGCCTGTGGCCATTGTGATGCCTGCTATCTGCGCCGTGAAGGCTTTCGCCAGGCCGGGTTTTCTGACCCCACTCGATACGTAACTATCTGATTATAATAGACTTATCAGAATAGCCCTTACAAAATATCAAGTACGCGGGTATACTTGGCGCACTTTTTTGAGTGGCCAGCTATAGCTGGTACGGAATTTTTAAAGAACGAGGTGTGTTATGACCTTTGACAGTTTTACAGAAGCCCATGGAATGATTTTGTGGCTCGCGTTTGCCGCCGCTTTCATTATGGGTGCCGTTGCAAACAAAACCAATTTTTGCACCATGGGTGCGGTATCTGACCTGGTAAACATGGGAGATACCGGCAGAATTCGTGCGTGGATTTTTGCCATGACAGTCGCCATTCTGGGCGTTGCATTACTGGAGTATTTTAACGTATTCAGTGTAGATACATCTCGACCACCGTATCGTGGCAGCAGCTTTGCCTGGCTGGAATATGTTATTGGCGGCATTCTGTTTGGTGTCGGCATGACCCTGGGTAGTGGTTGTGGTAACAAGACACTGGTTCGAATCGGTGGTGGCAATATCAAGTCCATCTTTGTATTCATCGTCATCAGTGTCTGTGCTTACTTCATGGTCAATCCATTTCCTGGTACAGACGATACAATCTATTCATTAATATTCTATCCCTGGACGAATCCAACAACGATTGCGCTGTCCGGACATCAGGATATCGGAACCGTTATTGGCGGCGTTGAAAACGCACATACTGTTCGTTTTATCGTTGCGATGATCCTGTCCGCTATCCTGTTGTTCTATGTGTTCAAATCAAGTGATTTTCGAAACAGCTTTGATAACAAACTGGGTGGACTGGTTATCGGTCTTGCCGTGATTGCCGGCTGGTATATCAGCACCAGCGCATTTCAGATCAATGCAGATGGTGAGACGTATAGCTGGAGCAAGTATGCCAGTACGGATGTCTGGAGCATGTTACAGGAAGGTAAAGTACCATCCGGTATTGCCGCCCAGTCATACACATTCATCAATCCAATCGGTGAAATGGCAGGTTATGCTGTTCAGGCCGGCGGTATTGAAGGCATGCGTGGTAATACCCTGACGTTTGGCATGATGGCCGTGTTTGGTGTGATTCTGGGTTCCTTCCTGTGGGCACTGATTTCCCGTGGCTTCCGCATCGAATGGTTTGTCAGTGGCAAGGATTTCCTGACACATTTGTTGGGTGGCATCCTGATGGGCATAGGCGGCATTCTGGCGCTGGGTTGCACCATCGGCCAGGCTGTCACAGGTGTATCTACACTGGCGCTGGGTTCGTTTCTGGCCTTTGCCAGCATTGTATTTGGCAGTGCGATGACAATGAAAATCCAGTATTACAAGCTGGTATACGAAGACGAAGCCACCTTCATGAAGGCATTCGTTACTGCGCTGGTTGATATGAAACTCCTGCCAGGCAGCATGCGCAAACTGGAAGCTGTATAACCGCGTAACCGGACTCGTCGGGCTTGCGATTCCCGGCGAGTTCGGTACAATGCGCGCTTTCGCAAGAAAACCTCCAGCAATAAAAGTTACGGGTCGTTAGCTCAGTCGGTAGAGCAGTTGGCTTTTAACCAATTGGTCGAAGGTTCGAATCCTTCACGACCCACCACTTTTTTCTCTGATTTCAGCTAAGGATTCGAACCTACGGTTCGCTTTTACGCGTTGCGTAAAAGTCCAGCCCTCGCTGTGCTCGGGCGTTCACAATGCTGCGTTTCTACATTGAGTACAAACGGTCATTGTTCACCCTTCACGACCCACCACTTTTTTCCCTGATTTCAGCTAAGGATTCGAACCTACGGTTCGCTTTTACGCGTTGCGTCAATGTATTACATCGCTTACGGAAATAATTATCGAGCGGAATAAAAAAAGCCCGAGATAAACTCGGGCTTCGAAAGTATTGACGATGAGGTTTATTATTGACGCACACCAGGCGCGTTGATTTTTATTCCGTTGCTCATGTAGGTGTGGAAATATTCCAGAGCGGTATATTCATCACCTTGAGCTTTAAACGGTTTGGCACGAACCTGCTTGTTGCAACCGCCATAACGACGCTGGATGGTACCAAATCCGGCCAGCGCAGGGTTGCCACCAGAGGCAAACTCCCATTTCTTACGATAGACCGGAAAGTGTGATACCTGACCCAGACCCGGGCTCAGCATGTTAGAACGTACCAGCATACCTGCACTAGCCATATGGCAGTCGGCACAGGACAAGTTCAGCTGTCCACGCTTGGCATAGAAATGCTTTTTACCACGATTGTAAATAGCGAGGGCACGCTCATCATTAGGGACTACCACGTTTAATTTTTTACCACGTGATGTATATCCCATGTATGCTGAGATAGCCGCCATTTTACCTTTCTTGTAGCCAATCTTTTCAGCTTTGACATCAACGCCATTTTTCTTCAGGCAGCGCATGATGTCAGCTTCAAGGGTGTGGACCTTACCGGTCTTGCTGTTGAACCACGGATAGTTCTGGCGAATACCAATGCCACCGTTCTTGAAGCACTTACCGAGGTTATGTTTTTCAAACAGCTGTTTACCGATTTCGATACCAGGTTCATACGGTGGGAATTCCTCCATCGCTTCCCACTCAGAACGACGTTCCTTGCTGATACCGTAAATACCATCGGCGTATTCCTGGAGTTTTACACCAGGAAATTTTTTGTAGTAGAACGACCGAAACTGCTTAAGGTCTTCCTGCGGGCTCGCTGCACTAATGGCAGGGCCCAGACCCAGAACCGCAATGGCCGCTGTTATGATGAGTTTTTTCATTTTTGAACTCCTAATCATCCGGAAGTTAGTGTTTGGACTCTTACTTCACTTGAGTGGTAGCGGAATCTTTGCCACCTTTGTTGTCAGTCCAGCTCAGCTCGATGGTAT
>CALBTB010000003.1 GCA_937967995.1 uncultured Gammaproteobacteria bacterium | reverse complement strand
TCGCCATCGTCATAACGAATTTTAACTTTTTTAAGTACATCGCCGTGTTTCATACGCATGGCCTGAAGTTCACGTGAGTTATAGAAAAGTGTGTTCATCCCCACTCCTTTATGTGTCACGTCACGTTTCGTAACACGACCAAGCATATAATCCAGATCATTGGGATTAGACGGCAATCGGATCTGTACGCTGGGTACATCTTCCAACCATGCATCGTTCGGTGTGACACCAAGCGATGAGTGTGGTTTTTGGTGGTAATAGTCGACCACCCACAGCCTGGCTATTTCCTGGAGTGTGGATAAAGTGATAATGGCGTTATTCGCCGAATCATAGTCATCCTTTTCCAGGAAATTATGAAATGTCGTACCCGGATTACCATGAGAAACACCACCATTAAACGTTTGCAAAAAGCGTTCAATCACCCCCTTAAACCATGGCATCTTTCGTGGTGTATACTGGATAATAATCCCTAAACAAGCACACAGCTCTTCCAGGCCATCGCCATGAAATTCCATCCCATTGTCAACGACCAACACCCCCATAACGCCATAACATATCCAGTCATTTTGTATATTGGGATACTTCTCATGCAAATCAGTTTTCGGCAATATCGCCTCTCGAAGGCATCTTGCCACACTCAAATGACTTGGCGGCGCAAAGCCGATATAGATTCCCAATATATTTCTTGAGCGAACATCTATACATGCTGTCAACCAAGGTCGTCCCAGTGGCAACATCGATTCATCATCCAATACAAACAGATCTAATCGGGTATGATCGATTTCAACACGATCCAGGATCTTCTCAGCAGAAATTTCGTTCAGAACGGCACGGAATTTGACAAGTGCTGACTGCCGTCCATACCGAGCAACACATTTATCAAATTCTGGAATCATGGAAACCGCGGTTTTTACCATCCGCCTTGTCGGAAGCGGTAACTTAACTGGCAAAGGTCGCAGAGCATTTTCCTTTTTGACCTCCGCGATGGCATTGTCCAATGTATCCTGGATAGTGTTGCGTTCCCTCGTCAAAAAGATATTTTCAACAGACTTTTTAACAATCTCGAGGAGTTCAACAGGATATCTTGGTGTGTGGTTACCCTTCTTTTTATTTTGTTTTACTATGCTTCGAATATCATAGCCAGATCCAGAAAACCTTACCCACCATCGATAGACTGTATGCCAATTAGGTTTTTTCCTGTGACATTTCAGCCTTCTTGTAACACGTTCAATAAGCGGGTTAAGCGTTTGCTCCGTGAATATAGCCAGTTTTTCTTTCTTGATTTCAGAGACATAAGCATAACGCAGCTTGGTTTCTTTCTTTTGCTTTTTTGTCAGCGTATCAAGAATTGTATTTACAGATTCCTTTTTTGAATCGTCCCTGTAAATATTGGAATCGTCCGTCTGAAAATATAACTCAGATCTCATATACAACTTATGCAAAGATTGGAGAGACTCATTTCTGAGTCTCCCCGTTACTTTGTTCTCAAGTTGCCATAGGTCTGTATCAATTTCCTTGACGACGGTATAACTTGCTCCCTCCAATTTGACTGGCTGGCCAGAGCTAATTGCAGCTGTGCTCATACTCCCTCCTTCTTTTTCTCAACAAAAGTCAAACGAGTGGAGTCATCCCACACCTCTCTCATCGGGATTTTCAAATATCCCTCTAAGATCAAATTGCATACTTTTGAATGATTCAGCGGAGGAACTTTATTTGATTTAACATCACCCCAAAGGATGTAGCCCTGCTTTGCATACTTGTGGAGGAAGATATCGCGCTCAGCTTTACTAACACGTACCCACCCATTACGATGAATATAACGAGCATTTCCTAGGCGAGGTTCCTGCTCGATACTCTCTTCAGTTAACACCTCATAGTCGATGCCGAATTGTGGAAGCTCTTTACTCAGAAATGCTGTGCGCTTTTCGACTTCAGGGTCACGAGCATATTTTGAGTATTTAATCTCAATGAACTTCTTCTTTTTCTTAGAAACGTAAAACGCGTCCGGGTAATGGACATACCATACACCATCTATTCGATACTTAATCTTTGCTGGCTGCACAAAGAACTTATCTATCATGTAGGCAACATCAAAAAGCGTATACACCTGTCGCTCCAGGATTGATTCACACGGCATGGTATTTCCCATCTTCCAGCACGGGTATTTCTCCATGCACCGATGCATCGACCTGGAAATCGGGTTCCTAATGAACGCCTCATCATCCTTTGGAACTTCAACAACAAGTGAGCGAGATTTGATATTTTTCAGAAAAATTGATGCATTTTTAGCATCAGTGACTTTTTTCTTAGACATAATGATCCCTCTAGATTTAACTAAATGAACTCAAATTCGTTACAAGAATCGAAAGGTATACCCTGGACAGTAAAAAAATTGCCCAAAAAGACACGAACAGCCTTGACTAGGGGGAGTGCAGATTACATACTGGAGGCGCTTAAACCGAGAGTAGCTATCGCTGCACTCAACCTAGGGGTAAGCCTTTCGGTTTACCCCTTTTTAATCTCTAGTAATTAATCGCATATTTATGCACCTCCTCTTTTGAACTTCTAATATCATTTTTTGACAGAATAATTTCTAGCATCGCCAGCTCTGATGGCGTTAACTCTTGCGCACGCTTTATAAGCTGATGAACAGCTACAAAGATCTCAGGGCCGGCATAACTTGGGATTTTTGGACGTGTATCAGAAAACAAGGCCGCTTGTCTTACTTCCGAAGCTTGGCTACCTGTCAGCTTGAAATATTTTATGACACCTTCGATGACTTTTTTGGAAGGCTTACGCCTTTTCCCTCTTTCCAGTGCAGAAAGATACGTGGAAGTGACTCCAATCGCTTTAGATAAGGTTTTAATACTTATCTCCTTTTTACCGCGATAATTTCTCACTACCGTACCAAAGGGCGTCATAGTTACACTCTAAATTGGCATTAAGTTCAGAAAAACTATCACACGAGATCACTCTATGCAAATTTTTTCTTTAGATTCAATGAATTAATACATTCAATGTATGATTTCGACCTGAATCATACATCCGATGTATGATTTTCTGATCAAGCAATGATCAAATTAGATCTCTTAATGCTTTTGTTTATGCAGAACACGTACGAGTAACTTATTTTGTATTGATAAATCTTGCGAGGTCACTTCAAATCTCACCTTAATAAGCTATGATGAACCCAACAAGAATTTATTTTATCTGGTTATGACTTTTACAACTGAACTCGCATTTGAAATTCTTCGGGATATTCAGTTTGCCACGGAATCACATATGGCAAATCCTTGTACCCCAGATGATATGGTCAGATTCTGGGATAAACGCACACCATATACAATTCATCCGATCTGGTGTGCCATGACGATACTTACCGAAACCACTTTGGATGAAGAGTTACGACTGAATGGGTATAAGGCCTTGCTCTGGCACGATATCCTGGAAGACACAACTGTCAGCACCCTCCCACCCGATACTCCAGCCACTGTTGTGAAGTTTGTCCAGGAAATGACGTTTGATAGTTTTTCTGAAGAGCTTGAAAAGATATGGTCAAAAGATAATGAAATCAGATTACTAAAACTTTATGATAAAACTTCTAACCTGCTAGATAGCGTGTGGATGGATGATAAAAAATTAGCGAAATATTCAGAGTTTACATTAAAGCTTGCCAACGATACTGAGTCTAACTTTGGCACCCTCAACATCGTTAAAATTGCGAAATCTATTGCTCTTGTAAATATTTAAATCGTATTTTCTACACCCCTTGATTGAAAGAACAGGCAATGCTTTGGAAAGACATCAGAAGGACCAGGTCTGAGAAAAGCGTTAGCTAAAGTGGCCTTCGTAAGGCGGCTAAAGCACGGCTTAAGTCATTTGATTCTGGCTGTTCACAATCCTCCGACATTGCCTGCATTGATTCGTAACCTGTCTCATCGACTAGTTACTTTGGCTTCCCTCCTTTAGGTGGATCATCTTTCGTATCACCATAACCCGGGTTTGGTACCCGCTCGATTGTGGTGGTTGATGGACGCCGCTCAGCCTCTTTAACAGTAATAAACTGACCTGTTTTAGAATCACGGCCCGATCTATGGGTTTTCTTGCCCATAATTGTTTCTCCTTTGATTCACGGAGTTAGATAAATAGCGAAAAGCACATATCTGAGCTTCCGCCCCCAAAAACAGCCTGCTGAATTGGATATATGGACAGAACCGCAAACCACATGACCAATCCATGGCCAGACAAAACAAGTTACCTGCAAAACCCCTAGCCTGAACTTTATATTCTCATTAGTTAACAATGAGTTAGAGTCCTACTGTTTACGAGAAAAATTTGCATGTTCTCATTTTGTTCCCTATAGTATATACAATTGAGATCAAAATGAGATCAAAAAATGCTCACTGGTGCTCAGCATAAAACCCTAACATATATACGTGATTATATAGCTCAAAATGGCCTGTCACCGTCCCTATCTGACATCGCTACAGGATTGGGGCTCAAATCACGCGGGGTTGTACACCGAAACGTTCATGCATTAGCTGATGCTGGCTACATCGAATTGGCCCCAGGCTCCCAAAGAAATATACGTCTGCTCGAAGACGAGACAAACAACGAACTCCCTCTTTTAGGACAGATAGCAGCCGGGAGACCGCTCGAGGCCATTGAGGATAAACAAACCATTAATGTTTCTGAGGAACTTACCGGTGACAATCGTTTTGCCCTGAGAGTGAAGGGTGACTCCATGATCGAGGCAGGTATATTCGATGGTGATTATGTGATCATCAAAAGCGAAAAAACAGCACGTAACGGTGATATCGTTGTAGCACTTATTGACAATGAAGAAGCAACACTAAAACGCTTTAAGAAACTGGATAACAACAAAGTAGAGCTGATTCCTGAAAATTCCGAGATGAAGCCCATGGTATATCACCAATCTCAGGTGACTATTCAGGGTATATTGGTGGGACAATTCAGAACCTATTAACAAACAGGCCTAATACAATGACAAAGAAAATATTATCACAAGAAGATGCGGTTACATGGCTTAAAAGTCTTGAAGATGGTTCTATTGATTTGCTGATTACAGATCCTCCTTACGAGTCACTCGAGAAACACCGTGCAGTAGGTACTACAACACGTCTTAAAAACAGTAAGAGCTCAAGCAATGAGTGGTTTAAGATATTTCCAAACACGCGCTTTGAAGAGCTTTTTTCAGAAATTTTTCGTGTCTTGAAGAAGAACAGCCATTTTTATCTGTTCTGTGATCCTGAAACCATGTTCATTGCAAAACCTATCGCAGAAGAAGTTGGTTTCAAATTCTGGAAACCTATTATCTGGGACAAGGTTAAGATTGGAATGGGTTATCACTACCGTGCCCGCTATGAAAATATCCTGTTTTTCGAAAAAGGAAAAAGAAAGCTTAATAATCTCTCTATCCCAGATATTATTGAATGCCCAAGGATCCATAAGGGCTATCCAACAGAAAAACCCGTTGATGTGGCGAAAGTTCTAATTGAACAATCATCTACACCAGGCGAAGTCATTGCCGATCCATTCTTTGGTTCCTGCAGTGTTGGTGTCGCTGCCTTTGAAATGGAAAGGAACTTCATTGGCAATGACATTAATGATAGTGCAATCAAAATTGCACGTGAACGACTGGCTGATTATCTACCAGAGCAACCCCAAGAGTCAGTTGAAACCGACGAGATTGATGATATCAAATTTACACCACAGCTTAGTTTTACTTTAGCCTAGTAAATGGCTTCCCACAAAAAGGCAGGAATACGTCCGTTTCTAAAATGGGCAGGTGGTAAGTATGATCTCGTTGAAAAAATAATAAAATATCTTCCTGATCGAAAGATCCTGATTGAACCCTTCCTTGGCGCAGGTTCCATATTTCTTAACACTGATTACGAAAAGTACATCCTGAATGATATCAATGAAGACTTAATTAACCTATATCGAACAATTCAGGAAGATAGCGGAAATTTTATAAGAGATGCAAAAAGATTCTTCCAAAAACGGAATCAAACAGAAAAGGCCTATTATAGACTCCGTAATCGGTTTAATCATTCGGATGAAATCTACGAACGTTCACTCTTATTCCTGTATCTTAATCGACATGGATACAATGGATTATGTCGATATAATCAATTAGGCGAGTTTAATGTCCCCTATGGACAATACAAGAAGCCTGTCTTCCCAGAACAGAATATCTCAATATTTGCAGAAAAGGCTCAAAAAGCGACTTTTACATGTGGTGATTTCAAGACCATTTTTGGTCGGGCGCGGAAAAACCACGTCATCTATTGTGATCCGCCATATGTACCTTTATCAGATACGGCAAATTTCTCTGGCTATGCCACAGAGGGATTTACTCTGCACGACCATGAACGCCTGGCCGAAACCGCCAGAATAGTATCGAAGCGAGGAACACCCGTCATTATCAGTAACCACAACACCCGTTTTGTTAGAAAACTGTATAAAGGTGCTAAACTTGTTTCTATCAATGCCAGAAGAAATATCAGCTGTAAACCAAGCGGCCGTATAAAAGAAAGTGAAGTCATTGCCATATTTCAAGGGTAGTCATGAGCAAAAAGGATCAGGCATGGGAGGCAATATTCGAGGCACTAAACCTCGAAGAACTGATTTCTGAAAATGGATTTGCCACTGTCACCGCCGAACAGATTAAATATATCACCAAGAATAACGACGTTGGTCAACAAGAACCAAGACTCATCACAAAATTCGACACCCGTGAACAACGTCCAACCATATTACGCCATAACAATTGCACAATATTAGCTATCAGCAATGGTAGCTATTCGCTCTTTCAAGGTGACGGATATCATAATGCCGAAGCAATACCAAATACCGAAATTTTCACGTCAGAGCATGTTTCCTCGCTTGAAACCTTGCCTAGTGTCTGTACGTCTGAATCCCAGGTAATTGACACTGCGGTAGCCTCTGGATTGTTACAGGAGTTTCTGGGCGAAGAAACACTGTCGCTTACGATAAGAGGCCGCCTTCGCTCGGGACGCTTTGATTTTAAATTTGATGACCATGACGTCAAAGTAGATGGAGTTCAGATTGAAGTAGATGCGGGATATGAGGGTGAACGAATTTACCTCATCGAAGGGAAAATGGGATCCCGCGATAACTTTATTACACGCCAGCTTTTCTATCCTTACAGGATGTGGGACGCCAGGCCGGGAGTAAACAAGGAAATTATTCCTGTTTTTATTACATATTCGGACCAGACATTCGACATTTACCAATATGCCTTTAATGATTCAAATCAATACAACTCACTCGAATTGGTAAAAAGTGGCTCTTATGTGTTAGCCAATGCGCTGACTGGCCATATTTCTGCTGCCTTGAGTCGTTTTGATTCACGCGAGTTTCTATCGACCGTTCCACCACAACCCCAGGAGAGTGCTGCGCCATTCCCGCAAGCTGATGATCTTCGTAAAGTCATCGATACAATATTTGCTGTGGCCGTTGGTTTCGATAATAAATTAGAGATTTCCGAGTACTATGACTTTAATGAGCGGCAATCTGACTACTATGGTAATGCCGCACGCTATCTTGGATTTCTAGAACTTGATCATGGGCGATTCATACTCACAGAGGAAGGTGAAGAATATGTCAAGTTACCAAAAAATGAGAGGACACTCATGATGGTGCGAACCATGATGAGATCACCCACCTTAAATACGTTGTTTAAAAATACTGTTAAATCTGGTTCAATACCTGATGCGGAAAGTATTGCAATAACAATTCTATTAAACCGGCCCGAGCTAAATGATACAACAGCCAAGCGTAGGGCACATACTATGGAAAGATGGTTAGGCTGGCTATTGTCTAAAACAGCCTGATTTTCTTCAATATCGAGATATAGCTAAATATCTAACTTCTTACCACCTAAAGTGGGTATCAGCAGTGCTTTTTTCTGAGTTATTCAACCCTTAGAATAAAGCCATTAACTACTTGCTCTTTATTCTTTTCAGGAATTTTTTTAAGACTAACAATAAAGACTAATTGCGCCCCCGAATAAACATCTGGCACAAATGCGCGATACTTAACTCCATCCTTTTGAATAGGTACTACTGTAAATGGCCGTATACCTTTATTTTTATACTGGACGAAAGAAAAAACGTCTTTAAACACTTTATTATTATGAGATATTTCGACAACAAAGTTTTTCTTGTCTGATTTAATTATATTACTTTTAACAATAATCACACTGTTATTTGGATCATCTAATATTTTCCCCGCGATTTTTTCTGTACTTAATGGGAGAGCAGTAATATTCTGATCCACAGAAGAAATCTCGATATCGTTATGAATGCTAGCTATATATTGATTATATGAATTAGTAATCCATATTATCGCCGTGTACAGTGAGACGGAAATAAAGATAACAAATATAATAGTTGGTACCAAAAGTTTTAAAGGAATACTTAATATAATATCCCACGCATTCTTTAGATTAAGGTTATTAGCTTCTTTCCTTACAAGTGAAACAAGCTGAGATGTTGTTTCAATATCGAACTTTGTTCTTTCAAATAAAACAAACTCATATGCTTTTATAGTCAAAACTTTAAAGAAGGGGGATAATTCATAAAGCAACCCCGGCTTGCTTAGTGATTTATATGCGTTCCTCGCCTCTGATGTATCAATATGTGCTGACCCAATAAGATATAAAAAAGGTATTTTAAGAAAACCTAGCTCTCCACTAATTGCAAAATCTTGACGATATAATGCGGAAAATATTTCATTAATTTTTTGTGGCAACGGATTTGTATTATTTCGACGTAGCTCAATAATACCTTCTATGTAATCTAGTGGTCGACCATACTTTTGATTTCCTAATATTAGTAAAAAAATTAAAAAATCATCATGGCACCAATCTGCTTCTGTCGAAGCCAATCGATTTGCAATACGATTACCAATTTTCAGAAAAGCAGCTTTATTATTATCAGAAATAGCCAACAATAATTCTTTTCTTACATCGGAACTTGAAGGATCTGATAATCTGACTTTTTTCCCTTCAAGCAGATCAACAACCGACCTTAAATTTTCATCGGATTCCGCTAACGTATTTATATCTATTTTTTCTTCTAAAGAAACCACAGCTTTCGCCTGAAATGTTGATCTAATAATTCTTGATGCCAACCTGATATTTTATTTAATTTATTTGATTCTGAAGCAATCAGATTTGAATAGAATACTGTTACAGGTGTCTCATTAGGATAAAAGCTTCTCCATGAGAGATATGAGAAATCATGAATTTGTTGGACAATATATTTTATATCACGATACGTTGATTTATCGTGAAGCCTTATAACGACAGGCCTAGGTGGAGACTGTCTTTTGTTTGGCCTATCTTTGTCACCACGAAGTTGAAGCAAACACATAAAAGGGTCTAATATTATGTTATCCCCCCGCTCGCATAGAGTAACATTTTTATTTCCATCGTAGTCCCTAATCATATGCCAAGGGTGATTTGTTGATATAGTGACAAAAGAGAATAATATTTTATATTGTGTAAACGACTCCACGAGTTTTTTAACAACATCTGCTTCTATGTTCTTCATCGGTTTAAAAACATGAAAAACAATTCTTATTGTCTGACCATTTTCCCAAGCGTACTCTTGCGATATTTTTTTTATAGACTGCTCTAAAGATTTTAGACATTCATCAAAATATTCATTGTATGGGACGCTTTTAAGTCGCTCACCAAGCATATAGCTTCCATCACCCATAAAAAAAGTAGTTATTCCAACTATTCTACTTTGTTCTGCGCCTGACCAAAGATTCTTCCTATCTAGCGCATTACCTATACCTACCACAATTTCCTGATCGACTCCTTGTGCTGCAGGTAAACGCCAGGGTGTACCTCCAACTTTCGCATAAATTTGCAATGCTAAAGGGCTTAAAATCCACTCAACTTTATTGATCGGTAATCTTGTATGTGAGTTTTTGATGCCTTGCGTCGGTATTCCATAGCTCATAAGCCTAGCTCTGGCATTATAATATGGATTATTTTCGATAGGTATTGACTTGGAATTATCGTCACATTCAATTAAAGCTATATCAAAATTGTGTTCACTTTCTTTAATTGCATCGTCTATGGCCGTGATATAGTCGTTGCTTGTCTCCCCACTGACTTCTTGAATTGTAACGTTCACCGATGCTAGTCGGAAAAAATTAACAAATCCTCTTCGATAAGCTCTGCTTTCTGGAATCCCATCAACCAATCTTTTAACAAACGATGACATTGCTCCTCTTGATTGAGATCGGCATATAGCTAAAACACGCAAATTATTACTAGCAAACTTTTCCGAATTAAAAGGTCCATGATTGCTAATCCCTCTAAACGGAGTTGCTTCTGAGGCGCCTGGTCCATAGTCAAATATTAAACTTGTATTCTGTATGTTTAGAGAATTGCTATCAAAATAATTATTTTGAGTAACCGAAAAGCAAAACCCATCATTGTTGCTATACTTCCTAGGCTGATCTTTGTCCATAGTGAACCATTTCGCAAATTTTAGAATTTCTGTATATTTCTCAAGCTGGTTCACTCTTTGAAGTTGCGTACTCCTAACGTTAGAAAAAAATTGATTCGCAGCCTCTTTACCCATTTTGAATTCTAAATAATCACCAATTTGATTTTTGCTTTTTTGCAAATATAGGTTTTCTAGTTTACGGCTTATTTCTCCACTATTGGTTTTAATAATCGCATTACTACCATCTATCCGCACTATCACACCCAACAACTCTTCTTCTGGAGCAATAACACCTTCAAGTCCGGCTATATTCTGTGGTTCAATTACATTTTTTCCTATCAAACTATATCCATCACTAATAAGTTCTGATAGTTTGATATTCATTTGCCACTTTTGATGACTGCCAATCAATAATCCAAATACAGGATTTCCATTTTCTTCGATTTTTCTTGTTTCAACTTCAATTAGCCGTGAATACGAAACTTTCCCTTTTAGTACACTTGGTAAATATAAATTGGCAATATCATGCTCATCTTTAGATGAGAAAAATCTAAGCGGGGAAAAGCTTTGTGGCACTCTATCAGGGAAAGCATCTCTAAACGTTCTGAATAGCAAATGCCTAATGAGTGACGAAACAATTCTTGAGTTTGTGTTTACATCAAGAGTGACAACTTCACCAACTTGAATATCTTGGCCAAATGCAGGAGACACATAAATATAATTATCATTCTTAAAAAATGATGCAAACTGATTATACTTTTGCTTTAACTCTACCCATTTTTCCTCATCATACACAACTCTTTGAATTTGAAATTCCTCGAATGGAATATCTATACGAAAATAATTTGTCAGCACTTTATAATTCCTTCATATAAAAGGATGTAACTACATCTGTCTTTCATACACCATCGCAATGTTAAAAATGTCACTTTGTATCGATAATTAACCATTCTACCTCTATTTTCTCCTATCTTCTGCTTATGGTCACTTACAGGAAAATCGCGGACCTAAGCGAGTTAGATAATATACAGTGCTTTGTGCTGCCCTATAGGCCGCAAAGCGTATAACTAATCTAATAGCTATGCTGTTCTCCATATTTCTATTTAATCCTAAGATTGACATTGACGGCACCACAACTGCATCGAAGCTGTTCAGATGCTCCCTTTCGGGGAGTTAGATATGGATATCCACCACATTTCTTATTGTTGCAGCGAATATGATCAAGCAACGCTTTGAATGCCTCGGCAACCTGCTCGAATTCAGACTTAGAGAAGTTTTCCCATTCGTTGAAATGCACTGACTTGTTAATCGCCCACTGTTCGGCGCTGCTATTCTGAATCAGATTTTCGGCTTCGGTGAGCTTTGCCTCTATAGCTGCTTTGTCATCAGCATGGCCCCAATGGTTTGCCGACTTAATTCCTTTCCTCAGTCGATCCTTCCAACGGTTAAGAGTAGGCGGTAGCAAGTCACCGAGGTCATAGCTAGCATCACCACGATATTCGACCTGCGCCCGCAAATTATCAGCGAGGACGGCGGAGATGTATTCCAGATAGCGGCGCAACAGAGCGGCGGCACGCGGCACATCGTCCTTGTTGAGAGCTTCCTCGATTTCGGTCCAGATATCCGTATCATCCCAGATACGTGGTCCCGTCTCGACATTCCAGCCGCCAAAAAACTGGCCATTCTGAATCAGCCCCTCGGTCTTCATGTATTGTAGCCATACCCGATCATGGGTAGTCAGAACAAACTGGGTATTTGGGAACTTCGTCTTGAGTAAGCGACACACTTCGCGCCGATGACCGGTATCGACAGACATCAGCACATCATCAAGTACCGCAAAGGTAAACTTGTCACCTAACGTGTGCTTCATCAGGGCTAGATAAAGGCACAAGCCCATCCCGTCCTGATGTCCTTCGCTATGATAAGCGCCAGGCGGGAATGTCCCTCTACCATAGAAGTCAACGTTGAAACTAAGTTTGGCTGGCTCCGCTTTCAACTCGCCAACAAACTTGCCTTCATCATCATTAATCGCCTTGTAAAACTCGGTGAATTCCTTGGCGACGGCATCATAGATTCCTTCGAGGACCGTGTTGGATACGGTGTTGTAATGGTCATAGACCTTTTGGGCCACTACATTCCGCCCAGCCATGGCCTTGACAGTCTTACTTGTTGCAAGCAGCCTCTCATAACGATCCTGAAGGACAGCCAAAAATTCAACGGCTTTATCCTTGTCCGAACTATCGGGCAGAACCTTGACACCTTTCTCCGTCTCTTCCAGCAGCGTCAGCGATTCTTCTGGAACTTCCCACCATTTGGCTTCCAATGCTGTAAAGGCTGCTTCAATCTGGGAATAGTCGACATCGAATGCTTTGAGTGCAGCGATGGTATCGTCAAGGTCTTTGGCGTAAGCATCCAATTTAGCGTGTGGTACAACGGGATCAAGCTTTGCAGCGTAGCCAGCTACTTTACGGATTCCCGCCGAACGGGCTTCAATGCCACCAATAATTGCAGCATTCGCGTTACCGAGCTTTTTGAGCAACGTCCCAATCTCTTCGGCGCTCAAAAGCTTTGCCTTGAGATGTGTTCGCAGCTCGTCAGCGTCCCAAGGTTTGTCACAAAGAGGGCAGGCATCTTCAGTAACAAGATCAAGACCGGTTGTTATGAAACCATGCATCCGTGCAAGTGATAGTGCCTTTTCATCTTCCTTCAACTTCTGTAAGGACGAGAGAGCACTTTCCCTGTGCTCTTTGAGATCATTTGGTTCGCCAGAATGGATGCCTGTGAATAACGCCGAGAGGTCGGCCAGAGCTACATCTTTCGCAATGTCGGGTTTCTTGGCATTCTTGTCTTGCTCCAGCACCCCCTCTTTAAAAGATGTTTGCGAAGTTAGCTCCGTGAGTGCTGGTAATCCGAGAACACTGCGCTTCGCGTTTGCCTTTTCCAGCACCAACTTGCGATCAAGCGAGGGTATGTCGAGAGCTGTCTTAAGTTCGCTTTCGGCACGCGCTCGCGCGCGTTCGGCCTCGTCGATTTCGCGCTTGCATCTGTTCGCATAACTCAACAATGCTTTGCGTAAGCCCCCAATGTAATCAAGGCGCAGCAGCGTTTGAACGTCAGTGGACCTTTGTGCTGGCGGAGTTACAATGTATTTCGCAATCTCCCGGCGTGACAGCGCAAACTCCGGATGCGATTGTAGTTCCTCGATGATCGTCTGTATTTTTGGAGCGACGGGCTCGATAGTCGCGGCACGCGGGTTCTTGACCGAGCGCGTGATCGTGACCTCTTTACCGAGTGTAGACACAATCGCGGTAATCGTAACCTTGGCCTTGTCGGGATTAGCACGGTGATCGACATGCGGTGCATGACCTTTCACACTGAGTTCACCCTGTCCTTCTCCCGACAGTCTAGTAACGTTGCCTGTGAGACAGAATTCGATGGCATCGACTACGCCGCTCTTACCGGTGCCGTTTGGGCCACAGATCCCGAAATTTTCACCACCCAGGTCAAGAACAAGATCGCGGATGCCGCGAAACTCTTCGATATGGATAGTTTTTATTCGGATCACGGTTTGCCTCCCTTGGGTGGTGGGAACAATACCGCGTCAATATCATCGAATTTAGGGACCTTGCCCTTTTGTAAGAGTGCATCAAGCCGATCCGCAACTTCGTTATCGATCTCTTCTTCCGCATGCAGCGCAGCAAGATACTCATCGAGCACTTTTTTCACAGTGGGCGATATCAGCTCATCTTTCTGCTTTGCCATAAGGCCTTAATCCTCGATAAGTGTCGATTTGGAAAAGACTTAACATCAATTGTTCGGGTCGCATATTTGTCCGCTTGGATCTGCAACAGTCACTCGTGATCTGAAAAACAAACGCCCAATGTCACCATTGGGCGCTATATAAATCACTCTTCTAATTATTTTTCTCAGTTCACGCTTTAATAGACGTCCAGCTGATTTTTGTTACAAAATATATACTTACAACTTATGCTGTCCCCATTTGCAATTTATGGTGTCCGATTTGCAACTTATGCTGTACCGCACAACTGTGGGTTGAAGCATAAGCTGCAAATCCAAGACTCCTCGAATCAAGCACTTAAGTCACCTCTAATCATCATAAGTTACAAACTATGGACCCCATATATTGCAAATATCATGATCAATTCAGGCATAAATTGCAAATATCACCAAACCAGATAACTGTTTGTTTTTATTAACATATAATTACGAGATAATTGCTAATCAATAAATTACTGTGTGCCCGAAACCATAAGACGGCCTATTATCGTAAGTATAAAATGGCCGCTGCCGACCCGAAGCGGACATTGCTCATATGTTTTTCAGGAATGAACTATTATCACCACGCGGTGATAGCAGACGTCAAATAAGTGAGAGCTATAAGACTTATACCATCCTTAAGCTGACAAATTTTAAGAAATATGCTTTTCAGACCAAATGCGCAAATCATCCAGTATTTTCAAAGCACTCCTGCCAAAATCAGTTAATTCATAGGTAACTGCAACCGGTCGATCACTTATTACCTTACGAATGACCATGCCTTCTGCTTCAAGCTCTTTCAAGCGCTGATCAACCATCTTTTTGCTGGCTGCACCTAGCAGCCTGGCAAGGTCATTGAATCGTACAGGTTCATCTTTCAGGTGATAAATGATTGATCCTTTCCACTTACCTCCAATCATCCTCATACCTTTTTCTATTGCACAAGGCTCCGTACAAGCATTAATGACCGACTTTTTCCCTTTCTTGTCTGTTTCTATATAACTTTTCATGGGCATCTCAGTAAACTAGGTTACTAAAAGTATACTAGTTGTTTTTATATACCTGTAGGTAATAATACATCTCATTCATCTAAAACTGCAATGTTTGATCTGACCTGGAGAATCAAGAATGAGTAATGTGCTAATCATCAATGCCCACCACTATTATCCTTTCTCAGAAGGCAAGCTTAACCAGACAATGGTTGAGAAGGCTGAACAATTACTAGGAGCCAAAGGGCATGAAATTAGAATTGTTCAAGCTGATAAGGATATAGATGTCGCGGAACAGCTGGAAAACCATCAGTGGGCTGACATTATATTTCTTCAATCACCCGTGAATTGGATGGGTGTCCCCTGGACTTTCAAGAAGTATATGGATGAAGTCTATACTGCTGGCATGGGTGGCGAGCTGTGTAATGGGGACGGTCGCACATCCACAGAGCCTAAAAAAAATTATGGTGCAGGCGGTACACTACAAGGCAAGAAATACATGCTTTCCTTGACCTTCAACGCCCCCGAAGAAGCCTTTAATGACACCTCCGAATATCTATTCCAGGGAAAAAGCGTCGATGATCTGTTCTTTCCAATGCATATGAATTTCAGATTCTTTGCAATGGAATCGTTGCCAACATTTGCTTGCTATGACGTCATGAAAAATGCGCAAGTGGAAAGTGATATAAAACGATTCGAGTCTCATATTGATAGACATTTTTAATTATTTCTGAGCAACTGCGAAATAAACCATGTTCGAATCTCAATATAAAAAACGCGGCAGACATGCCACCTGGCTGGAGTTATTTTTTGATCTCGTCTTTGTGGCCGTTATCGGAGTGGTAACTCATGACCTTGCGCATACACATAATGGCCACATAGGTGCTGAGCAGCTTGCTCGATTCCCATTGGTATTCATTCCCGTTTGGTGGATATGGATGACGCATACCTTATTTGCTAATCGTTTTGATAAAGATGACAGGGAGCATAAAATTTTCACCCTGTTCATCATGGGCATCCTAGTTGTGTTGTCGACTTATGCTGAAACCTCATTAGGTGAGAATTTCAGTCAGTTTGTTTTCCTGTATGCAATCGTTCGTTTAATGCTTGGATATCGATACTGGAAGATACATGCAAAACATCCCGAGGAATTAGCATATTCAAAGGACATTGCCGTAGCAATCACCATTGGTTCAGCGGTATCACTGTTAGCGCTATTCTTAGATTCACCTTACAAATATATCGCTTTTTATAGCGGAATTGTAATCGATATCACCTGGCAAATATTACTAAGGAATAAACTCCAGGCCCGTCCAATTGATAGAAATCATCTGGTTGAACGCATTGGACTGCTTGCCATTATTCTTCTTGGTGAGTCTGTCATCGCAATGGTCGCTAGCCTATCTACCGAGCATTGGGATTTACATGACTTATTAGCCGCTTCAACAGGGTTCTTTTTAATTGGTGCAATATGGTGGATATACTTTGATAGTTTCCCGATTTTGGAAAGAGCAGAACGCCTTGTTACGGGTAATATTCTAATTTTCACTCACTTGCTTGTTTGCATGGGGCTGCTGATACTTGCGAATATGATTCGACATGCGATTTTAGGTGATCTTGATCATGAGACGTTCAGCCTCCTTGCAATCACTGGTCTCGTTTTCTTTTACCTGGGTAAACAGATTCCTTACTGGTATGCATTCCCTCCATGGAGAAGACTTATCATATCTAACATCTTCATCTGTGTTGGAATAACAATCGCTAGCAGTTACTTACCGATAATTGAATACGCAATGCTCGGAATGACATTAGGCATGCTGACTTATGTATTTTTAACTTTTAAGAGAATCCTTTCAGTTGATGTCAAACAATACCTGGAAGCTGAAAACCACTAATAAGCGAGAAATTTTATGACTAAACAATACCAAGTTCATTGTGATTGTAAAGCTGTATCTTTAAGTATGACTGGTTCACCAAAAGTCCATGCTTACTGCCACTGTGAAGACTGTCGAACTCTACTGGATGTTCCTTATCACTCTGTTGCAGCATGGAATGCAGATGAAGTTACTATAACTTCTGGAGAAGATAGTATTGTTGAATATAAACATCCGACTCTTGTGATGACACGTGTATTCTGCAAGCACTGTGGAGAAACGGTTTACAACACGAATGCTATGGGCTGGAGACTCGTTTCACAACTATTAATACGAAAGTGTAATAACGATGTGCTTCCTGAAGAGTTCAAATCGAATGCGCACTTTTATTACGATAGAAGAATTATTGATATAGATGATCAGATTCCTAAACAGTAGATATTTTTTACACAATCTCAATATCCAATGAAGACCAAAGATGAAATTCTACTATGCCTGGTATTGCCCATTTGCTCAAAGAGCATGGATGACATTGCTACATAAAAAGCTTGAATGTGAACTGATCGAAGTCGACCCTTACAATGAAACTGACTGGTGGATGAAGATTTCTAGAAATACTGCACAAGTTCCCGTCATCGAATATTTCGATCAAGAGAACAACAAGCAAACTAGAGTTGTAGATTCTACGCGTGTTGTTGAGTTCTTGGAGGAACTCAAACCTACATTCAATCCTATCCTACCCAATTCGCCTGCTATCCGGGCAGAACATCGCTATTGGGTAGATCATATAAATAAAAAAATTGTTCCCTATTTTTATCGTTTTCTAAAAGCAAGGAACTCAGGCAAATATCGAGACTCATCGAGAGAAAATTTACTAGAAGGATTGAAATTACTGAGCTCACAGATACCTAATCAGAGCCCCTACTTTTCTGGTAACTCAATGGGAATAATTGATATTCTACTAATCCCTTTTGCTCACAGGATCGATTTATTACTAAGTCACTATAGGAACTTTGAATTACCTATAATTGGTGATGATTGGCAGAAATACCAGTCCTGGTACTCTAGAATGTTGCAAGAACCCATATTCAAAGCCACGTCTACTGACCATGCAAACTACAAACAACGTCTGATTGAGTTTTATTTTCCCTATAGCCAGGGTGGCGGTCAGAATGATGTAACTCATATCCAATAATGATGCCTGATATTTCCCGAACTTCCACATATGGCCAATTCAAGTCATAATCCCTAGTTTTCACTAATGTCCGCTTCTGGCCGGTCAGCGCCCATTCCTTTGGGCGCTAACTCGTAACAACTAGACTTCAGTTTGCTCAGCCATTTCCAGAGCATCATCCACTTCAATACCCAAATACCTCACTGTGCTTTCCAGCTTGGTATGACCTAACAACAACTGAACTGCGCGCAGATTCTTGGTTCGCTTGTAGATCAATGTTGGTTTGGTTCGGCGCATCGTATGTGTGCCGTAATCAGCGGGATCTAACCCAATACTTCTTACCCAGAACTTCACAATACGCATATATTGGCGTGTTGATAAATGTTCAGAAGAAGTCCGTCTCGAATGAAAGAGATAGTCGTTGTAACTGAGGTTGTCTGTTTCAATGAGTTTTTGGAGGGCAGTGCGTGTTTGCTCCGTTATCTCAAATTGGACGGGCTGCTGGGTTTTTTGTTGCATAATCATGGCTCGTTTGACGATGGTATCCCCATGCGAGACATCGCGGACACGCAGCTTGACCAGGTCACAACTACGCAATTTACTATCAATGGCCGTATTGAATAGGGCCAGCTGGCGATAGTTACCACTGAGCTGTAGACGGATTCGAATGGCCCAAATTTCCTTCAATTTGAGGGGCGGTTTCTGACCTGTGAGCTTCCCCTTGTTCCAGGGCCTGTGTTTTTGTATGGGATTATGTGTAAGATAGAGCATGTCAGATCCTCCTGTTTCAGGAATGGATCGAAAGTATGGTACAAAATCGAATGGTCGGAATGCGACCCAAAGCGGACATTTTTACTCGCGTTTTTCAGTAACTTTTATTAATCCACGTTTCATCAAACGCTTTTAGCATTTCCTCTGCGGATAGTTGTTGCCCTATGCGCCCGCGCTTAATGTACTGATGCGTAAACGAGCGTGCACCTTTGTGCATAACAATCTCCTTAAATTCATTGATGAAGCGCTGTTCAAATTTACTATTGAAGGTATTGACGAGAATCACAGCCTTTCCGTCAAACTGATTATGCTTTATAAAATCCCAGACGGGTGGCGCCGGGCTATACAACCAGATTGGTGATCCAAGATATACGGTATCAAATGCGGACAAATCAATTTTTTTCGGCATGATTCTGGCTTCATGCTGCCTTGCATCGAGCATGGCATTAATCCATCCCATTAATCCCGGTTTGTAATCTTGTGCCTCTAACCTGAACAGCCGGGCTGAATGTCCTTGTGCAAGATGGTGTGCCAGTAGCGCAGTAGTCTCGGAACGAGAAAAATAAATAATCGCAGTGAGCTTCTGCGACGCATCCTGTTTGGTGAGCTTCTGTATTAGTTGTTGATTATATTCAGCCTGCTGCTTTTCAATTTGAGTCAGTACGATCAGGCCAGCCAGAATGGTAGCCAGACCCAACGCAACCAGGATACCCGTCCATTTCAGAATACCCTTCCATCTAAGAATACTGGGCCGAGTCATAAAGGATATCAATACCTGTAGTTCCTTAAAAATTAAGGATATTTAACTTTCGTAGAAATGTATACACATTACGTAGTTCTGTTTATAGTCGTTTTCCCCCTGAATCACTATCTTATCGGGTAGTTGCAGTGATAGTTGGACTGCAAGGAAAGCAGCAAATCTTAACTTTCAAGAATATCACATGAGGAGAACACGATGAGTAGAATACCTAAAGAACGAATGGATAAAGCTTTCGAACAGTTAAACACGATATCAGCAGAAGATCATGAGAAAGTAAAATTCCTGGCCAATATCGTCAGACCGCTTCGCAGTGTCATTTTTAAGACGCCAGATGACTATGGCATTACTGGCTGGACGGATCTGGTGATTCCATCAGATGATGGTACGCCACTGGAAGCATGGTATATGCCAGCCAAAGGTGGCGAGAGTGATAAGCTGGTGATCTTCAATCATGCCTTACCGATGTGTCGTGCCGGCTTCCCCGGACACCTTGGTGAACCCTGGAGCGCCTATGACGCGGTTGAGATTGATTTTGTCATTCAATATAAACACCTGACGGACGCAGGCTACAACGTCTTAACCTATGACATTCGAAATCACGGTAACAGTGCCGCGGCGAATGGTGGCTTAAGTGGAATTGGCCAGTGGGAATGGCGTGACTGTGTTGGTGTAAAAAAATACGTCGACAATCATCCGCGATTAAGCAAAATGAAAGTGGCATTGTATAGTCAGTGCATGGGTGGTAATTCACAGTATCATGCTATCCATCGTCACCCGGAATTATTTGAAAACGTACAGTGCATGGTTAGCCCGATGGTGGTTTCGATGGCAGCAATTTATGATGCCTTCTCTGAATTATATGGCGTACATCAGTACCAGGAATTGATTGACCTTGAGCTAATTAAAATGGGTGCTTTCACTGCAGCAGAAATGACACCACATCTGTGGGCAGCGAGTGTCAAAATGCCAGTATTGATGGTGCAGGTGCTGGATGATGAGTGGACGCGTAACCCACAAGACGGTCAGACAACATTTGATCTGTTGGGTAGCGAGGACAAGGAACTGTTCTGGATCGAGAATACCACCAAGCGCTTCCGTGATGGCTACAATCATTTTGGCCGACATCCTGAGAAAGTACTTGGCTTCCTCGATAAACATATGAAGTCTGCTACTAAACAACAGCGCGCCGTTGCAGAAGCTGCGGTTTAACAGATGCAACAATCACTCATTGCCATGGATGGCGAACTGAGTGTGTGATTAAAAATTGAATATAGGAATGACCATGCAGCATTTTGATTCTTTACAGGCGTTTCACGAGTACATGCAATGGCCAGCACCGGAGCATCCGATGTTAAGTCTCATCTCGCTGGATTCGAACGAAATGCCGCATCGAAAAAGTTCGCCGCCTATCACTAATGATTGTTACATGATTGTGTTAAAGCGTGTGATCAAAGGCGATATGACCTACGGACGTACCAGACTGGATTTCAGCAATGGCGCCATGCTGTTTTTCGCGCCTGGGCAAAGTATTGAATGGCAGGAAGTTGAAGTCGAGCAACGCGGTTTTATGATTAATATTCATAAAGATTATTCTAAAACAACTCATCTGGCCGACAGGATTAAAACTTATGGTTATTTTTCCTACGCAGTCAATGAGGCATTACACCTGTCACCGAAAGAAGAAACAACCGTAATCTCGTTTTATGAAAACATTGAATCCGAGTACCACAACAATCAGGATGAGCATAGCAAAGAGATTATTGTTGGTTTGCTGGATACCATGTTGAAGTATGCTGATCGATTTTATAAGCGTCAGTTTATTAATCGAAAAGAGATGAACAGTGACCTTGGATTCCAGATGCAAAAGGTGTTAGTTCAATATTTTGAATCTGGCAATTTTAAACAACAGGGTGCGCCTGGCATTGACTGGGTAGCGAATCAATTACACGTATCACCACGCTACTTGAGTGATGCGCTAAAGGCAGAAACGGGAAAAACCGCGAAGGATCATATTCATCTGTTTCTGATTGATGAGGCAAAGAACCTGTTACTTGAGTCAGGGAAAACGATTGCTGAAGTTGCTTATCAGCTTGGCTTCGAGTATCCGCAATACTTCTCACGCCTGTTTAAGAAAAAAGTGGGTATGAGTCCAAAACAATATCAGGAGAGCCAGAAATTACATTAACGGCAATGATTATTGCAAGGAATAGTGCGATGGAAATAATTAGACAATATGATCAAGATAAAAAGCTAATGGTTGTTCACTTTCCAGCCGTTGTGACTGATGCGTCACTCTTGCAATTCATTCGTGCGTTGAACACACAAGTAGAGGGTATAGATGATCTCAGGCAGCTATCCATTTGCACAGGCATCAAGGATGTCAGTCAACTCACCTTCGACGGTGTAGCTCAGTGTGCCAGCGATGAAAACTCAAGGCATGAGAGTAAACTCGCGATTCTGGTAGCAAACGAAAGCATCGTGCATGTTTTTTCTTTGACTTATAAATACTTTGCCAACTGGAAGCGAAAGGAAATCCGACTTTTTAGCAGAGCACGAGATGCACTCAAGTGGATTGCAAGTGATGAAAATGAGTTTGCAATATTAAATAATAAATTGGTAATTTAGTCCAAATGCCTATGGCTGCTTTTGGCCGGCAGCAGACTGATATGTTATGGATTCCCTGCTCTCAGGGAATGACGAGGATTGGCTTAACACGGTCAGCTTATGCTTACATGGAAGTATAAAGCAGCCAAAGTGGCCATATTATGGTTTCATGCACATACTGATCAATTATTAGTCATGCGTTTCTGCTGATATATTGATTCGAAATCAGGAACTAACTCATCTACCAAACTAATAACAGCAGATAACAAACTATTAGTATCTTCTACAAGTCTTAGGTACATTTTCTCACTTGCTTTCTTATAGGCAGTTTCAATATCGTAATCGAGTATCTTTCCACCAGATGCCTCTCCGTGTGAGAAAAACTTAAATGTCTCATCGTCATCTGTACCTAGATCTGCATAACCAACGTGTGCTCTAATATTTCTTTCATCTCGAATTTCAAGCCCAATCCCACTAATTTCTACTAAATGCTGAATTATAATGGGGTGAGAATCATTTATTGCTTTTTTTAAATTATTTAGATTTAATTTTCTATCTTCGATTTCTAAACAAAGTAATTCATTTACAAAATGAAATGAAACATCTCTAATACTCGCGAATCTATATAACTTTAAATCAAGAATAGATTTGAGCCAATCATAACGATCAATATCCATTTTCTCAGATCTAACTGGAATCTCTAGTACTCCAAGCATCTGTGTTATTACACGTAGATCAACAAAAAGCCTTTCTAAAGAATGAAATCTATTACCGACTAAATGTGTATAGGCCATATGTGGAAGGTCTGCCTCAAATTCCTCCCAGTTTTCATATGGGTGATCATATAAATAGAAACACCCGATTGTATCGTAAAGTACGCCTTTGAAGTTTGATTTTTCTAAATCCCACCAATGATAATCAAAAGTCAATTATTGTACTCCGCACATATTTCTACAAAATACTACTCTGCTTAATCTCATCTAATAAATCCAAATATGAAAAAAAAGCATCCTTTGCTGTTTCATATTCACCTGCCGGAATATGAATATTATGCTTCTCCAGGAAGAACCTAACCACAAAACTACATAGATACCAGCAATAAAATTGAGCCTCCTCAGTTACAAGATTAAGACTTTCAAGCACATGAAGAATTCTATTATCTAAGTCAGGATGCGATTTCTGCTTAATATTCTGTGCATTAGGTGTGATTAATAACGCTGAACACATCACAAATAAAATAGAAAGACCTTTAATCCATTTTTCTTTTTCACTATCTTCTGCTTTGACTAGCATATTAAATGCATACTGATCTGCTTCATTTTCTATCTAGATCCTCTCAGCCAAGTCAGATTCACTAATAAACCGCATATCCATTCCCAGAAAATATGAATCATGATTCTGTGTTAAATGTGCGAACTCATGATACATTAAATATGAAACAGCAGATTGGAATATCGAATTAACTTTTTCTGCATAATACTTTTCTTCATCTGAATTATATCTCCTAGGATTTGGCAAACTCTCATCCCAATCAGAATATTTCTTTGTCAAAGATATAGACCAATCAAATAATACTTTTGCTCTTCGAAGCAAGTCTGTTTCGAACCTCAAACTACCATCAAATGTATTGTTAATTAAAGGTCTTTGAATACCTTCTTCATACATCACAAATACAGAATAAATAAATGCCCATAAATGAGATAAGTATGTTTCCTGTATCTCAATTTCTCTAGTTTTTAAATCCGCACATGGCGTTCGCACTTTTCTTTTTCCATTATCGTAGGATATAGACTTAGCTAAATCTCCAGACTCTACAGCCTTTATATTCATTTCTATTGAGGATGCATCAATATTCTCAAATGAATTAATTATATTCCCCAATAAAACAGTAATTGGCGACTCCATTGTTTACTATCCCTTTTTCTCCATTAAAATCTATTGATATTTTTTATACTTATAAAAACATATACTAAAGTAATATATTGATTTTTTGTTATTTATTATTCGTAAATGATTGTTCTACTTTAAAACCAATTTCAGATCCTTTTTCACCAAACATTTTTATATATTTCTGAATCTCAGGCTTCCCTGAACCACCAAAAATCAGCTTATTGAGCATCGCGCGTACACCAAATTGATTTTTTATACTTTCAATTGGATTTATTTGTTTTGCAATTTTAAAAATACCTATACCTGCTTCCATTGAAATGGAGTCATTTCTTGAACCATGCCCGATTCTTTTATCCACGTAATGACTCACTGAATCTAGAAGTTTTCTATATTCCAACAAACTCTTAGTGTCATCACGCCCCATTGCATTTTGAAACATCTTCAACCATTCACGTAATTCTTGAAAATCATTTCTCATTTGCAGAGCTATTGATATCATTTGTTCTACAGAGCTTGATTCTTGAATAACTCTTAGAGGTAACGCTGGTATATTTAT
Source organism: uncultured Gammaproteobacteria bacterium (assembly GCA_937967995.1). GTDB lineage: Bacteria > Pseudomonadota > Gammaproteobacteria > UBA6429 > Thiohalophilaceae > CALBTB01. The sequence continues at coordinate 115,946 of CALBTB010000003.1, read as the reverse complement.
AAATGCAGAATATAAATAATCATTACCATATATTTTCTTTGTTACATGGACTTTCTTATCATCCAAAAAAGTTGTAATTTGATGCAGTGCATCTTCTGCTGGAAGCATGAATCCTGAATTGATAAAAAATCTTTTCCTCAACGGATGTGGTGTGTAACTTTTTTCAAATACATAGCTTCTTGCACACATACCCGCACCACCCCATAGTGTTGCGGAAAGAGCTTCATCTGTTACTTGCCCATTTCTGGTCCAACTTTTGACATTTTCGTCTTGTGCTTCCTTGAGTGACTCAGTTGAACATAAATACCCGATAATTCTATCGCGTGGCCCAGCAATTTTTTCAGGATCATCCAAGAAAGGAAATGCTCTTACTACACCCAGATCTCTAGCTTCTAATATCACACTGTTTTCATATTCCCAGGTATCAGTATATTTTTCGTCTACAAGTATTTCATCTCGAAGTATAAGATCTGTAAGTAGATCAAATAGTGCCTCTGTCTGAACGACTGCACCTGAAATCGGCTTATAAAAATGATCATCACCTTCGACTACTATTTCTGCATAATTATCCAAGGTTAGACCCTCGGACAGGAGACTCGATATGTCTTGTAAAGACCAGTTATCTGCAATAATACCTTGAGCCATAGTCGTCTAATCTCTGTTCACTCAGTAAATTCTAACATCTGTTCATTTTTTATACATCTAAAATCGAGTATGATATATAACATTCAATAAACGTTTATATTCTCAAAATGGGTAAAAAGCTTCTATTTATATGTAGTGAAAACCGGTTACGAAGTCCGACCGCTGAGACCGTGTTTTCAAGTTACGAGGGAATTGAAGCTATTGGGGCAGGAACAAATTCTGATGCCGAAACACCTGTAAGTGGCGATCTAATCGAGTGGGCTGACATCGTCTTCGTTATGGAGAAGTCTCACCGCAATAAAATATCAAAGAAATTTAAAGATTTGCTTAAAAATAAACGATTAGTTGTCTTGGATATTCCAGATAACTATGAATGTATGCAACCAGAGCTGATTAGAATATTAAAATCAAAAGTCTCAAAAATAATTCAATTCTAATCATCTAAATTCAGAATTTATAATTAAATATGACAATTACAGTTTATCTTGACTCAAATATTTACCGCTATGTAGCATCTGGTGAATTAGAAATAATAACAGTTGGCTCAGTCAGATTTGGATATTCAAGTGTACATTTCGATGAAATCATACGTAATGGTAATACTGATATATTGAAAGGTATCGAAGCACTCAGTGCTGTCCCTATCGTGACAAACGAAAACGGAGAATATGATATTGACGATATTGGTGTTTGCCTGGAATATGAAGATCCTTACGAAAAATATGAAAAGTATAGTGATAGTACTGAAAATATTACTGATGACGCCGAAAACTCAATATATGAACTACTTTTAAAATTTTTAGGCGCTGACAATATTGAAGAACTCAGGAAAATTCCAGAAAATCTTGTTGACCTAGCTCAAAATGTTATTGGAAACGATGTTGAAAATACTGAAGCCCAGGCAGAAAAGTTAAAATATTTCATAGAAGATAATCTTATTGAACAAAAACCTTTATCAGAAACAAGGGATGCATTTGGATATCCCTCTGGTGCTACAGACAAACATAAAGATGATATAGATCCAATAGATGGTATTTGGAACTATATGAAAAATAAAGTTCCGGCAGACGTAACGAAAGATATGTTTTTTGGATTCGAACCAATGCCGAGTAATAAAATGGAGATTACTCGCATTGGAAGTATTTCTGCATGTCACTTAATTCTCAATATGGTCGGTTTCCATCCAGATAAAGGACTTCCCAAGAGGGAAAAAATCAGAAATATTATGTCAGATGGAGAGCATATCGGGTACGGGTCACTTTGTCCTGTGTTCCTAACATCCGATTTTCGTATGTTTAAAAAGGCCCAAGCTATCTATAGGTATAGGAACTTCAATACAAAAGCTATTCATGTTCCATATAAATCGGAGGGTATGTCTGTTACTTTAGTTGAACCTGGTTCAGTCAGGAAAATTAAACTCCCTAAACCAGAATGATTATTAAGTTCAATATTAATTTATATATGCATCACCTTATTCATAGTCCATATACTTTTATTCTTATACCGTGGCTTTCTTAGTTAGTTCAATATCGCGCTCAAGGCTTTTAAATCCGATATTATAGAAAATCAAGCCCGTTAAAATAGCCACAAACGAATAATATAGTGGGACATTACCTTTATTTGTAGCCCAAACCAGAATCATCACATAAGAAAAAAGTGTAGATATGCAAAAGATATAGAATATTTTATCGAATAGACTAGCTGACTTAAAGTAATCATTATTCGTCGAAAAGATCTGTTGAAAGCCGTAACCGACGAACGAGCCAACGTATCCAGCTGTTATCGCTACACACAGATAGAATGCAGTAAACCAACCTAGGTCATAAAATGTTCTTGCGACATAAAATGCTACTATACAAAGAACGATACCAATTACGCCTAGTTTACTTTGCCATGATGTAATAATGTTCATTTCTTTCCTCCAACACTATCGATAAAAACGTGGAATCACTAAATTCTGGTTATTTTTGATCAGAAGTCTCATAAATTCTAGCAAAATGGAGGTGTTATAACGCTACTTGAAGACATTACATTTATTACTTTTTTTCCTCCTAGCCTGCGACGTTATCAACTTGTGCAAATCTAAGGCCGCGCGTGATAAATCACGCTGAATTTTCTCTGATGCTGGACGACTTATATCAGGATCATCCGATGAAACATCATATACCAAATCTGCATCATCTCCATGTATATAAATTTTTCTCATAACTCATTCTACCAAATCGCCTAATTTAGCTAAATCTTCAAAACAAGCATTGTATTCGTTAACTACATCTTCACCAAAGATTGCCAAATCAGCTTTATTAATAAAGGGTTGACGCGAAGTACTATGTGTCCTGGAGAATTCCGTAATTTCCAGTTCATTTATAAAACTTAATGCTAAAATATTATTTGTCGATGTTTCAGTCTCATTTGCTATCCAGGCACAAGATACATAATTATTGGCAAAATTTAATAACGAATGTATGTTGACATAATTTCCTCTATCATACTCTTCAACATCCAAATACCCTTCAATTACCATGTTTGCCACTATTGTAGGATCGCACGCAATTAATGATGCAACATCAGTGAAAGATACTCCAAATTGCTTTACCTTGCTTTTGAATTTAAATCTTTCTACACAGGTTTTATCTATAACTATACGCGCGACATCATTATTCACTATGCCAACAGGAATAATTTCTCTGTCTATAATATTCTCAATAAAATCCGCCTTATTGTCTGGCACACCTAACTTCATTCTCAATACGTCACTCAAATAATAATGTATTAAGCCATTAAACTCCATATGCGGCATTTTCCGAATGTTCAACTTTATTTTGTTCTCTAATGTTTCAGTGTCGCGTTTCGTATACGAATTTATTTTATCGCCAATTTGGGTTTGGCAATATATGCCGCGACGACGCAATATATTTAAAACACTAACGGGTATACCAATATATCTTGCAGCCTCTCTTTCGCTAATACTGTCTTCTTTATTCGCTTTTAAAGGTAGAATCTCACTACTGTCATATGCATAACGATTGTGATGTTTAAATAACTCATTCAAATAATGCAATGAATCGCTTGAAGTGAGTTTCTGAATGGTCATTGCATCGATTTTAAGCTCTTTTGCTAATGCATTTAATCCAATAATAGTCAAATCTATATTATGTTTCTCAGCTATTCTTTTATCTATTATCGTATCGCGTTGTATCGTGTTTTCATACTCGAGAAACTCATGCTGCAAGAAACGAAGATGTTTTTTTACGCCTTTTGACCTGAACAAATAATTATATAACTCTATATACCTCTCTTTCAGAGTCATTATTTTTCCAAGCCTGGTCTCTCTTATCTCATTTAAAAACTCATAATACCCTAGTGGAAATCTAGCAAGAATCTTTGCAGCCACAGAGAAGAAATAAATACGATTATATTCTGCGGACCTATTTTTGGGATCGTCGGTACCGTTATGTTTTTGATGAATTGCCCCTAACTTTTCCGCCATATGGAATATGGCATTAATATCTCTTTCGCCAAAATAATAAGAAGTTTCATATTTTAAATCATTGTCTGTATTTGATATCCCCGCGTATAAAAGACCATCAATATATTTAAGAAGCCAAATTATATCTTTATCTTCAATTGACTTGCCTTTCACATCCTCTAGAGATTCACCACATGAACATCTCAACAACCCTCTTCGAACAATATTAATTCTTCCACCGCAATAGGGACATGAATAAACAAGATATCTCTTATGGTTATGACAGCCGATATAATACTTGAGACTCCAAGCAGACTTTATATACCCATTCTCAAGAATACACTCTGGACAATATCCTTGATGTTTTACATCCGTGTACATCTTATTAACATACTGATTCACAACCTTCAGTTTCAAAGGGTATCTATTTTTAGATTTTTTTCTTACAGGCAACATACGGCCAGCATCTATAACAGCTTTTTGATTCTCTCCAAATAGTCGCGCAATTTTATGAATTCTGAAATAGCAAGCAGATCGGTAATGCTTGTCCTGAACACCACCTAACTTATAGATATAATCTGGTGATTTATAGCCATTGGCCTCGGCTGCTCTTAGTATATACCCGTGAATACTTTCATCAGACTTTGGTGTTGGTCTTATTAAGAGTTTCATGCAAATATTACCTTTTCACTACGCGCTGGACTAAAGAATCTCACTCACGCTTGACGGCTTGTATACTTTCGACATTTTTCCGACATGTGTAACCCCCTCAGTGGCCAATATAGATTCTATGCTCCCAGTAAAAGGATTGTTACATGTTACAATTTCTCCCCAAATCGACTCAGTAAAGGCGACATTTAGATCTTTCATAGTTATAGTTTTTGTATTCGTACAAATGGCATTCATTATCGAGGACTGAATGATTTTCATTAAATGACCTATATATCCATTTGAGGCCTTATGCATTCTAAAAGCCACTTCTTCGTAGGATAGGTTTGGGAAAACAAAGGGTTTGACTAATGGTTTCAGTTCGCTTAAGAATGCAATAAATTCATATCTCTCCTCATCAATATTCCAGTCAAATGGCTTCATTATGATAGGAGCATAAAATCTTCGGGCCAACTGTTCATTCTTTTGAATAATGTTCAAGGTCCTGGTAATACCGGATACAACTAATCCAATGCGCATTTCATCAACGAGCACTTTTAACCAATCTGCTACATGGTGCTGTATATGACGTCCTCCTTGATCAGAAAAATGCTGGAATTCATCTAATAACAATACATATGTTCGAGTACCTCTCATTAATGTAATGATTCTTTCTGTTTTCTCATTTTCAGTACCTTTGTGGGCAAGTGGATCACCTAGCGCCCTTAATATTTCTTCTGCAAGCCCTTTTATTGTCGGCTTCGCATTCACTGAGACTCGTAATACTGGTATCTCAGTATAATCTTTATGTTGAGTTTCACCGTGTAGGCTTTCAAAATACTCTAACGTACGTGTTTTACCTGTACCAGACTCACCGACTACAGCCACACAGAATGGATCGCCATTTTGTATGGCTGTCAGGTAACTTCTCTCCATCTGACGAATAGCCATTGTAAATCTGGAATGTTCAATCAAAATCTTGCTTACAAGGTTTACATAGTCATCATTATTCATCATATACTCCTGACAATTACCGTGGACATTTCCTGTTCATTAATTTTGAATTTAGTTTCTTGATATTATTTCCATTACATTTCTCACTATAAGGAATCGCTATATCCTTATTTTTACTTATCTCTTGTACAGATGATTTTATATCTGGGTTATAAGCTATATTATTTTGTTCAGTCTCATTTTCATTAAATAGTTTTAAATTTTGCGAAAAACGCGCAATTCTGCTTCTTGACTTCTTCTTCATTTTTAGAAAATCATTTTGTATCAATTTTCTAATTTCGTTCTTGGCCTCCGCCAAAGCCTCTATATCTTTACGATCAGGTGAATATTTATCTACATACTTTTTACATTTCTTATGTTGAAATAGAGTTAATTCATTTGCATATTCTTGTTTAATAGCGGGCACCTTTATCGCAGAACCTGTCTCTGGTTCTATTACATAAATAGAACCAAGATCAGAAGCATCATAACGAACAGACACTTCAATTTTGTCTCCATGTTTCAGACGCACTTCGTTCAATTCGCTTGAGTTATAAAATAGAGAATTAATCTCAATACCCTTATGTGTTAAAACACGCGTTGCTACCGCACCAATTAGTGCGTCTATATCATGTGTGCTAACGGGTAAAGGTACTTCATTTTCTGAGATTTCGTCTTTCCATATACTTATTGGTGGGCAACCTATTGAGCGATGGGGAGTTTGGTGATAAATATCAATAATCCAGATGTGTACAACTTCTCTTAATGTCGCTAAGGTCACAACAGCATCTTTTAGTGGATCATAATCTTTTTTCTCAAATATATTACTGAACGTTGTACCAGGAACAGTGTGCGATATCGATTTATTAAATGTTTGAATGAGACGCTCCACAATGCCTTTGAACCATGGCGTCTTTCTTGGGGTATACAGGACATTAATTCCAAGGCTATTCGCAGCTGACTCTAAACTGAGGCCATGAAACTCAAGTCCATTATCTACCACTAGTGTTTCAAATACACCGTAACAACACCATTCGTTTTTTAAATTTGGATAGTCTTTTGCTATGTAAATCTTGGGTAAAACAGCGTGTTTCAAACATTTAGCAACAGTTAAATAACTTGGTGGTTCAAAACCAATATATATGCCCAAAATACACCTGGACCTAACATCAATACAGATTGTCAACCATGGTCGTCCTAATGGTAACCCTGTTATTTCATCAATCACGAATAAATCTAATGGCGTATGATCTATTTCTACTCTTTCTAACACTCGATCTGCATGTACATTATTTAATACTGTACGAAATTTCTTCTTAGCATATTGCAACCCATAACGCTTTTCACATCTTTCATATTCAGGTATTTTTTCAATATTAGATTTAACAATACTTCTGGTTGGCAAAGGCAATTGACTATTTTCTGGCATGAATTGGTTTTCGCGCTTTACCAGATATATGGCACGGTCCAATGTATCCTTAATGCTTCGACGCTCCCTAGTTAAATAAATTTCATCGATGGATTTATCAACAATATCCAATAGGCTTTTACAATATCTACGGATCCTATTTCCCTTGTTAAAATGAAAATTTATCAACCCACGTATATCGTTACCATATTCGACATACCTTACATACCACCTATAAACAGTTTGCCAATGAGGTTTTTTACTGGGTTTACCAATCTTTCGCCAGACTTTATCTATTACTTCCTCTATTCCTTTTTTATCGCAGCTTTTTATATCATTATTTTCTAATTCCTTAACATAAACATATTTGCTTTTTACAATTTCTCTTTCTTTTTCAGGTAATAAGTCAATAGCCAAACTACTTTTCTGTTTAGAAAACCTTTTGTTATTATTTTCTATAATAAACTCCAGATTTCCATTAACTAACTCTTCATGAAACTCACTAACCTCTTTTAGTAATATTTCTCCTGTATTTGTATTCTCTAACTGCCATTTACATTTATTGACTAGCCTTAGCAATTTATACCGCTCTCGATTTATAAAAATCTCTTGATCACGCTGTAAGTAAGCAATAGCCATATAACGTCACCACCAACTATGAGTTAACCATTATTTTCGTTTCATCCGACAACAGCTCATATTTATCAAAAGTTAACCTTCCATCAAGAATCAATCCACATATAGTATTTTTACCAGTATCTCCAAATTCACCTGAACAAATATCTTTCCATAGCACGTATCCTGCTTCTTCAATACTTTTTACTATTTTCCCGCCACCAAAAAGAAAGCTTCTATATAACCTTCCATGTCTAAGTAGATATTTAATATTTGTTAGATATGGTTCTTCAAATATTTCACTTTCTACTATGACTTCATAGCTGTAACCTAATAGTGGAAGATGATTAGCCATAAAATTACTCCTTAATTTAATATCACTATTCATCGCATCTTCATCCGTCTTAATCTCTTGAAATATTAATCCAGTACTCCTTTTTACAACCAGGTCTGGTATATGTTTATGGACACATCCATCGAGTACATATCGTAGAATCACCGGCTGTTCAAAATATGAAATTACATCCGGATCAGCATCTAACCTATACATTTGATTTAGCTCTAACGGAGACTCCCATTGCTTCACTTCTTCATCTTTTATAGATGGGTACTTTCCCGTTACCCTGGCATTTGAGCGACGTACGACTTCTCTTACACGCTTTTTTCTTCCACTAGACCATTCAATTTCAAGTATTTGATTTCTCTCATACGACTGACTCCTCACACCCATGACTAACCCTCCAGGCTATTCTGAATAAACTAGATTTAGTTAATTTTTAGGTAAAGGCAGACCCTGACTAACAAGCCAGCTTGACAAGGTAAGAATGGGGAGAGATACTTAATTTGGCGATTAGGTATGGTCTCTCGCCATACTTATATCAAGAGGGCGGGTCTTAGGGCCTGCCCTTATTCTTTACATGAATATTAAGTTTTCATACAACACTCCTGTGTATATTCTTTATCTATCATTAATCTAATTATATTGCGTTCAAGTGTAGTAAATGATTTAGGCTTGTTTGCTAATAAGTAGATTAGACAATATAGATCAGGATCTGCACACTCTGAAATTTTTACGCGCGTGACTGACATACTTGCATATGTCCGTAGCAATTTAACCTCTTCAAATGATAAAGAAAGATATTCGCAAATCTTTTCTATAATTATTTCAGATGGGTTACCGCGTTTACCACGCTCTAACGAAGATAAATAAGCAGGACTAACAGCGAGTGCTTCTGCAAGTTCCTTTAAAGAAATATTTCTATTTTGTCTTAATTGACGACAGTACTGACCAAATGGTGTCATGGTTAATTCCACTACCAATTGAAGTTAATCCATTATATGGACTAACGTGATCCTGTCAATCAATTAACAAAATTAATTCTAATAAAATCAAACACTAATAAAGTATTTCATGTACTTTTAACTACCATAAATACTCGAAATAAAAGAGTATTTCTGGTAGTTAAAACTTCCTCTTTTCCTCGAAAAAAAATGTAGATTGTGTGCGCCAACGTAAACTGTACACTCAGTTCTAACATAATTTGAGCATTCAAATATCTGTTTCCGGCTAGAAGCGGAAATCGCGCTTTACTCTGGGTAAAGCGTAATGATAATTCTTAATAGCATTTGATCGCATTCATCACTCTAGGATGGCAAACAAATCTCCCGAAACGCCTCACTAAGCTGAAGTGCTGCACTTCGTCGATCACCCATATCAACAAGCATGTCGAGTATTCGCAAGAACTTCTGAGCCAAAGATAGTTCCATCGGTGTGTCTCGATGTGTGAAGTACTGCACCAGTTCTGCAATACGTGCTGGTATAAACGTTCCATGCCACCCCTTCAGGTTGTTGGATCCTTCACCGATAGTCGCAAGAACTTGGTCCGCGAAGTCTTCGGCTGGGTAGTTGGCCCGAGCTCTCTCACAAAGAGTTAAGAATGGATCCATCACTGAAGCAGCCCATCCACCTGCGCGGATAAACCGATCTACCAACGGTAGGATTCGGCCGATGTCGGACCAGTCACCATTGACGTAGCGAGCAGCCAATTCTGCGTGTTCGACTGAGACAAACATTAAAGTCTGAACTAGACGCGGTTGATCAAAGCGTGAGAATTCTCCACTTCTATAACTATCACGCTGGAAAGCGGAGTCCTGAAGAAGTCGCCCAAGACAGAGGTCAAGCGTCGTGATAGCGTCATTAGGAACATCTTGCGCATCATATACATAGGCACAAATGTATGTGCTCGCGAATGGAGAAAGAAGTGCCCAACAATTGTCACCTTCAAGTCCCAAAATTGGATCAAGGTAACGAGCCTGAAACTCACTAAGTGAAACTAGTCCAGCTAGCCTGCCGAGTATAGACCCTAGGCTATGAGTCCATTCATAAAGGTAGGTGGATGAACGATTTCGACGGCCAGGTTTGACCCATGGCGGCGCATTCTTCTGGTTGGTCCACTCGAGGGTGCCTGAGAGAAAATCAAGAAGAGCATTCCTCGCACTACTGCTAACCACTACTTCGAAGGGAATACGCTGGAGGATTTCTGCAGCTTGCTTTGAATGCCAACTGACATCAGGTTCAACCCATACCTCCGTAATGTCAGTTGCATCATCCATATCGTATTCTTCATAGCTTTGATATTGATGATTAACATCCCTAGATTCAACTTTAATCCAGGCAGGGGGAGGTAGTGGGAGTGATGGCCAATCACTTCCATTCTCATAGTACGCAAACGCCGCGTCGAATGCTGTCTGCTGTTCACTCAACGAGTGAAGTGACTCGTTAGGTTGTCGAGACTGATTGTGTAGTCGCGGCTTTATGTGACAAAGTGAGAATGCCAAACTCAATACAGCCCAGGTCAATTTCGAATCTAATGACCAAAGTTTGCAAGCTTCATCGATTGCTGCTACAGAAACGATTTCAAGTGGGTGCGTAACCAGCGTGAGAAGGTCACGAGCTGTATTATTTGCGGCCGTTCCTTCACTGATGTCTGCAGCAAGACCTCGCGCGACGAAGATCGCTGGATGCCACGGGATGATCGAACCGGGCGACCACATTACATCGTGCTCTTCCTGCAAACAGATTGCGCGCCTTAATACGTCACGAGCCCATTCAAGGTCTTCTAGAGTACGCCCTTCACGAAATTTAAGAACAATGGCTGCGGTTGCTGCGACCGCACCTTGACGCATAGACAACCTTTCAGTCTCATCTTTCGAATGCATAAATAAATCAGCGGTGTCTGCTTCTTTGGCTAACTTGATGGCGTCCTCAATCGTGTATGTATCTTGGATTGCCCTTTCTTCAAAGGACTTGGATGCCCACATCCAAAGATTCGATTGTTTAAGATGCATTGTTGCCTCTTCAGTCCTGGCGATGTTTTCAGGCTTGGTAGCAGAAGGGCTGGAGTGGACAATTGCAATTTGATCCGAATCTTCTTTGGTACGATACGCCTGATAATTTTTCGTGTCTGCCAGTTCAGCATATTCAATGGCCTTGGCAGTAAGGTGTTCCTGTGTATCAGGATTATTACGTTGCTCTTCGTACTGATAGGGCAGATCGTTCTTGAAATTAAGAATCGCGTCACGGGCTCGGTCACGGATTGATCCCGTTGCAAAAACGAAACATGGTACTAGCAAACGAAGCTCTGTCTTGCGAACCGACCGAGCATTTGCTACTTGGATCGCTTCGATGTGAGGCTTATCAGTTTCTGACGTAAAACCAATCAGGTTAAACGGCGATAAATCTTGTGCCCATCGATTGTAGTCCGCCGCCAAAAGGCGCTGCGAGGTAACGAGTGGTAATGTGACTTCAGATACCGTCTCTGTGTGGAGTGCAAGCATCGCTGCAGTACCAAGAATGGCGATGCACTCGTTCCCCTCAACGATTTGCTGGATCAGTTCATCAACGGGTCTTGCACGTGCGAGCTCGTCAAAACACCATTCTTCAAGTGCCATAAACCCACAACCGATTGCATTCGGTGCATGTAACGAGCGACACCATAGATACTCACGCTCGGTACCCCAGAACTGTTGTGTACCCCAAGGAAATGTGAGCTCAAGAGGGATTGGTGTACCACCACGATCATATGAGAGGTGATGCAACTGTTGCCATGCGGTCATCGCATGATTACAGAGTTCTCGAAGAAGCACTAATGCCTTGTCAGGCGAAGATCCAAAGAGCGAATGAAAAGGTTCGCGAAGTGGTGAAGGAGGATAGAAGCTTTGATGATCGTCATTGATCGAGAGCCTTTCCCAATCGAAGAGACTAAAATCCCCAATGGTATGTAAAAAAGTACCTCCTGAAATTGCCATTTGTTCATGACGAGTCCGCTCAGCTTCCGGTTTGGCCAGGATCTCTTTACGCCAATCAGCTGCACGTTGGCTTTCCATCTTTTCGCGTGCAACTTGTTCTTCCGGGAGTTCTTCTCGTAGGTAAGCCAATGAAAGCTCGACTATTGAGTGAGACAACGATTTTACAAGAGCTGGTGAATACGCGACGATGTCGTGAAACGCATCTTCTCGGATATCCTCTGTGTTGATAACACGCTTTATGTAATCAGCTGCTAATGTCGGCTCGGAGACAGACGATCTTAGCAAGAGCCTGCTCAAGGATTTTCGGAAAGCGCCATATTCAGGCACGACACTCCAGAATTCATAATTTTCGTCGGGCCGTTTAGCTGAGCTGATCGCATCAATAGAAGCGAGCCAAGTAGCACACTGATGAAGAAGAGCATAAGACGTTGGATTTTGTCTATTGGCAAGTGCATTCTGCCAAACCTCGAAGATAGCAACAATTTCAGGATAGAGCCTCTGCGGAATATCTGAAATGCGCTGGAGGATAAAAACTATGAGACGATTCCACGAAGTGAAATCAGAAGGCCAAGCGAGAAGATCAGCAATCAGTTGGTGTTGATCTCGTGGAATCAAACCAGTGAGGATATTTGAATTCGGCGCAGTCTTCTCTGCCTGAAACCAAACGAGCACCTTTCTGAACAGACGGAAGTCGTCGGCAAAAACAGCCGTTGCGAATTGGTCCTCATCATCTTCGAACCTCGAAGTTCCGAGAGGACCAAGCAGCCATGCGCGCTGCCATTGTGATCTAAGGTTAGCATCCTCAGTTTGTGCTAAGTAATTGTGCCATTCTTTACCCTGTGTATACTCCCATTGCGAGGTAAGTTCGACAACGCGTGCTACTGCTGGAGGTTCCCCGCAAGCCTGAATCTCTTCTATCCACTGGGATCCGCGATCAGCCAAGACATGGAAGAATGCCCATTCGAAGAAAATATCGTGAGTGAATCGAACAGAGATCCCTTCACGCGCATTCTGAAGTATACCATCCGATCTCAGATCATCGATGTGTGCGGCCGAGGTTAACTGACTTAAGCGAATCGGCTGGCTAAGGTTGTGAGCTCGAATAGAAGCAAGCTCGAGTAGCTCTCGCTGGCGTTCAACCGCATTTTGACCAGTCTCATTGTAACCGCCCCGTAACCACCAATTTTCGATCAGATCGAGCTCCGATTGAGGAGCAAATGTCGAGATTCCAGGATCGGCTACGTGACTTTGATTCAATACCTTTGCAAAAAAGGGTCGCCGGACAATTTCTTTCACCAGCTTTGGTCCAAACAGAAGCGGCCTCAGGTGAGGTTTGGCTTGTGCTAATATCTCAGCTTCATCGTCACTGAACTGACCAACTCCAAGAGTCTCGACCTTCAGTACATCAAGTAAGTCGCCCAGCCAGTTGCGAAGCACTTCTATGCCAGTATCGCGAAGGGAAACAATGACGCGCCAGTTATCGAGAAGTGATGACTCTACGATGGTTCGAATCACGTCTAGGATGATTGGTTGGCGTTCCTTCTCAATTCTGTCAATTGCATCGATGAACAAAATGGGAGTGCCGGTTGCTCCAATCTCGACAAGAAGTTCCTCCAGATTAGCACCTGAGAGACCCAGCAAGGTTGCGTAACTAATCCAGCTGGAGCCTTCGAGCTGTTCGGCCTTGAGGAATAGGACCGGCCCAGTCTCTAGTGCACGTTCTACGGCTCGCCTCACCAAGACTGATTTACCACTTCCTGGCAAGCCGCGAATCTGGATAAGACGAGCTGTATCAAGTTTGGCATATAAGTCTTCAAGGAATGAGATTCGATCGAGTTTCGTTCCATCAATATCGTCAGGAATGAGGTTTGCGGACCTCTTTGCGATCTCGTTCAACTTGCCGAGGTCTTGGCTTAAAGAGGTCGCACCGCGAAGGCGTGCGATAGAGGAGATTATGCGCACAAGCTGCGCACGATCATACTGGCCTGATTTTCCGGCGGATGCTCGGGCTAGCTGGACTACCTTAGACCAGACGATAGGTGCCTTGACTGCATCGTCTGGCGCGATGCAATCACGGATACGATTGACTGCTTCGGGTGGATCAGTGGCACCTTCGCGAAGGAAGTCGAACTGGATTAGAACAAAGTGCGAAAGGAACCTATGCACCTCTTCACTTGTGCAATGTGCCCCCTTTGCTTCTTTCAACAGTGTAACAACATCGTCCTTGACAATTTTGATGTCATTGCCGGCGTTACCGCCCTCAGCAAAGCGAGCATCGAAATGTTCAGTTGTTAGACTTTCACGGGCACAATCGCATAGAGTATTGAGCGCCCGTTCTTTGCCACTAGCAATTGTGCCAACTGCAGCACCATAGCGATCGATTTTTAATCGGAAGTCATCTTTTATAAGAGTGGCCCAACTGTCACGGATGATATCGCGGAAGTCGGTGTTCGTTTTCGCCTTGCTGATCGTGAGCGAACGCTTCACCTGAAGGCTGAGACGAGCTGGATTCCTGTCTACATCTTCAAAGTCGACAATCACATCATCAAGTGGCTCACCGAAATCACGTTGCTGAACTGATACACGAGCAACGATCCGATCATCAATACCTGGGGCATTTGCCTCGGCAAGTAGTGCTGAAAGGTAGAATGCGGCTACGTCGCCCTCATAGGTGAATCCTTCGCCGCCAGCAAGTTCAGAAGATTGCGCCATCACTATCCTAATAAATTTGTTTGTTTCAAGAGTCAGCTATTGCATTCCCCAGTCGACAGCTACCTCCACTTTCCAATCGTGCACATCTATATTCGCACGATCGCTCTGGGGCGAAAGCAGTTCTTCACAGCACTAAAAACAAACGCCCAATGTCTCCATTGGGCGCTATATAAATCACTCTTCTAATTATTTTTCTCAGTTCACGCTTTAATAGACGTCCAGCTGATTTTTATTTAAAACATACACTTACAACTTATGCTGTCCCCATTTGCAATTTATGGTGTCCAATTTGCAACTTATGCTTCAACCCACAGCAACGCCGCATGCGGATTCGTCGCGACGCTATTAACCGCATTTGGAGTCGCCGCAGTTCAAGCACGTCATACACCCGTCCATTTTGATCATGGCCTTGGTGTTGCACTTGCCGCACAGTTGCGCACCGTCCGGGAAGTCGGTGGGGCTTTTGCTTTCCGCGTCCTTGACAGTTTTTTCGTACTGGGCGCGTTTTTCCTCGACCAGTTTTTGCTGGTGTTCATCCAGGCCGTCATCTTTTAACAGGCCGATCATGCGCAGGTGACATTCGATAGCATCGCCGATTTCAGCCACCAGTGATGGCATGTACTTGCCGCCTTTCTTGAAATAACCGCCGCGAGGATCAAACACCGAACGCAGCTCTTCCACCAGGAAGGTCACGTCACCGCCTTTGCGGAATACGGCGGAGATAATCCGCGTGAGTGCCACGATCCATTGAAAGTGGTCCATGTTCTTGGAGTTAATGAAGATCTCGAACGGCCGACGCAGTTCATGTTCGGTACCCGGATTGAGGATGACATCATTAATGGTCACATACAGCGCGTGCTCGGTAAGCGGCGTCTTGATTTTATAGGTACTGCCGAGCAGCATCTCCGGACGCTCGAGTTTCTCGTGCATCTGGATGACATTGGTTTCCTCCGATTGTCCCCGCGCTTCGGCCAGCGCCGCTTCCGCTACTTTATCGTCTTCGTCTTCGCGGGCGACTTCGTAGCCGACTATTTTACTTTTAAGTTGTATTGCCATTGTCTGCGTATCCTCTGCTGATGTTGCTGTACACGTCGTTGCTGTTGTTGCCTGCGTCGTTGCTGCGTTGTCATGGCACGTCGTGTCGTCATGCTCACTCCTATCTTATTAATATAGGGTTGGTGTACCCCGTTAACAACACACTCCTAACGGGGATTACCGGTTTTTGGCCGCTGAAGCGGCTCTTTGCTTCGCACTTTCTTTGTTTAAACCGTTAACCGCGCTTTATATCCTGCCAGTGAATCACTTTGGCCGGCCCACTCGGGCGCGATTGGACTCCTTCCTGCTTCTTTGCCTGCTCTCGCAGGTAGCGGCGCTGAACAATCTTGCGCTGTTCGATTACCTTGGTAATGCGTTGCGTCAATGTCATAGTCAGGCCCTCCTGTCACACTCCTCTTTAAAACTTTCCGTAATAGCCTTCTTTTAAAGCATCATATAAGTTCGCGGCGGTATGAATTTCGCCGTCGTATTCGATTTCTTCGTTTCCTTTCACCTCGATAGTCTGACCATCTTCCAGTTTGAAACGGTAGGTGGTGTTTTCCAGGTCCGACTCCTTGACGAGTACGCCCTGGAACGCTTCCGGGTTGAAGCGGAATGTCGTACAGCCTTTGAGCCCCTTGCTGTAGGCGTAGGTGTAAATGTCCTTGAAGTCTTCGAACGGGTAATCGGTGGGTACATTGGCTGTTTTGGAAATACTGGAGTCGACCCACTTCTGTGCCGCCGCCTGAATGTCGACGTGTTCTTTTGGTGTGATGTCTTCAGCGGTAATGAAATAATCCGGCAATTGCTCCTCTTCCAGTTCGCTGTAGGGCATGGCCTTGCTGTTGATCAGCTCACGATAGGCCAGTAGTTCAAACGAATAGACGTCGACTTTTTCCTTGGATTTCTTGCCTTCGCGAATCACGTTACGGAAGTAGTGATGCGCAAATGACGGTTCGATGCCGTTACTGGCATTGTTGGCCAGCGACAGTGAGATCGTACCGGTCGGGGCGATGGAACTGTGATGCGTAAAGCGCGCGCCGGTTTTGGCCAGCTCATCCACCAGTTTGGGATCGACCTTGGCGACTTCCTGCATGTAACGGCTGTATCTGGCGTGCAGTACCTTGCCCTTGAGTTTATCGCCGACTTTGACGCCGTCTTTTTTCAGTTCCGGGCGGCGGCGCAGCATATCCGCCGTCACTTCAAAGTCGTCGTCCATTATGGGGGCCGGACCCTTTTCCTTTGCCAGTTCCAGTGCCGTACGCCAGCCGGTGACGGCCAGCTCCTGGCTGACTTTTTCGGTGAATTCAACCGAGTCATCGGAACCGTATTTCATGCGCAGCATGGTGACGGTGGAACCCAGACCGAGGAAACCCATGCCATGGCGGCGTTTGTATTTGATTTCCCTGCCCTGACCTTCCAGTGGCAGTCCATGAATTTCCACCACGTTATCAAGCATGCGGGTAAAGATGGATACCACCTTGTTGAACTCGTCCCAGTCAAAGAAGGCTTCTTCGGTAAACGGGTTACGCACAAACTTGGTGAGGTTGACCGAACCGAGCAGGCACGAACCGTACGGCGGTAATGGCTGTTCGCCGCAGGGATTGGTGGCGCGAATATTTTCGCAAAACCAGTTGTTGTTCATTTCATTGACTTTATCGATAAGGATAAAGCCTGGTTCCGCAAAGTCATAGGTTGAGGCCATGATCATGTCCCACAACCTTTGTGCCTTGATGGTGTTGTAGACCTTGCAGGCAACCAGGCCATCCTTGTCGGCTAGGTAACCTTCCTTAATCGGCCAGTCGCGCCAGATAACCTTACTGGGATCTTTTAAGTCGATGCCTTCTTCTTCGGCTTCTTTTTCCGTCATCGGGAACGCCAGTGGCCAGTCGGCATCGTCTGCGACCGCTTTCATAAAGTCATCAGTGATTAGCAGTGACAGGTTGAACTGTCGCAAACGCCCGTCTTCACGCTTGGCACGAATGAAATCTTTCACGTCCGGATGGCCGACATCGAATGTCGCCATCTGTGCACCGCGGCGTCCACCGGCGGATGAAACGGTGAAACACATCTTGTCGTAGATATCCATGAAAGAAAGAGGGCCGGAGGTATAGGCTCCGGCCCCGGAGACATAAGCACCTTTCGGGCGCAACGTTGAAAACTCATAACCGATACCGCAACCGGCTTTTAAGGTCAGACCAGCTTCATGCACTTTACCGAGGATGTCATTCATGGAATCGCGAATCGTGCCGGACACGGTGCAGTTGATGGTGGAGGTGGCCGGCTTGTGTTCCAGCGCACCGGCATTGGAGGTAATCCGTCCGGCCGGAATCGCCCCGTGGCGCAGGGCCCAGACAAATTCTTCGTACCAGTGCTGACGCACATCCGGATCTTCTACTTCGGACAGGGCACGGGCAATACGCTGGTATGTTTCATCAATGGTGTTGTCGATAATGCGGCCGTCTTTGGCCTTGAGGCGATACTTCTTGTCCCAGATGTCCAGGGAGGCGTCCTGGAAGGTAATGTCTGCTGCAGATTGTGCGTTCACTTCCTTTAATTGTACTCGTTTCATACTGGATCGCTTCCTCCTGTCCTGACGGCGACTTCTGGCTGATCGACAAAGCGGGTGTACTTCGTGAACAGTTCTTAGTTATTGATATTCCACGACTTTTACCAAAATAGGTGGCTGATAAAAGCGGGGCTGCTATTAAACACAAGATATAGTGGATGTAGTGAAATTAGGCCATAGTGACAGATCTGTCAATAGTCCGTATAATAAAAAGCTCAAGAATTTTATTATAATAATTTCAACGAGTTAGAATATCCTGTGGATATCCTGCTTAATACTTGTGCACGGCCTGTGTATAAGTCCAACACTATATCTTGTGTTCGTTATCTCAGATCCGTCAAGTCGCAAAAACAGTGGTCATTACGGTGAGTAACCGCTTACTTGATCCCGGTCAAAACCCCGCGATCTGTATTTATTCGACTCACACACAACTGTGCCAAAAAATACATCAATCCTTTATTTCCAAGATTTGGCCCTATGTCACCACCTAACGGTAATGCAAGAACTGAAGGTATGTACTGATAAGATACGACGCGCGGCAGTATATAAATGAAAAAGATCATTGAAATAACTGCGCGAACAGGACTTGTTTCATCCGTACCGAATTTATTTTATGAGGATCAACTAAATACCTGGCAGGACTGACCACAGCCAGGTTTGTATTTTAAACAGAGAGCCATCCTACCAAGACTTATTAATGTGATATACAACAGCAAAGTTTTCCATCACATTCTCCATGCTGATACAACTATTCCATTATTTCTGTTTTGCTGGGACACCAATTGCTGTTATATCATCAGGCAGATCGTTTATAACTACCGCTCCCGCCCCAACATTGACCCCTTTGCCTATTGTGACACCATGTGTGACACATGAACCAATACCAATCCATGACAATTTACCTACTCTCACATTCCCTGCGAGATGTGCACCTGGGCTGACATGAACACCATCACCAAGTTCACAATCATGATCCACACTTGAACTGGTATTAACGATACTACCTGCACCAATTTTAGTATTTATATTTATTACTGCATTTGCGAACACAACACAGCCGACGTCCAATAATGCGTTCTCACTAACATAAGCACTTGGATGAATCACATTTACAAGCTTAAAACCTTTATGTTTATACTTCTCTAACAATCCCAACCTTTTTTCTGAGTCTCCAATAGCCACAATCAAATCATCGTATTCATCTTTAAACAATGTGGTTTCTGCTTCTGTCCCTATAATTTGCCAAACTCCATTACTACTAGAGTCAGGGAATTTATCATCAAGGAATGCAATTTCCTCCCATTCCCCACTTTCCTGCGCTGCGTCAGCAACTACAGAACCGTGTCCACCAGCTCCTATTATCAGAAGTTTTCTCACTGCTTATTTCCCTGGAATGGTTTCATTGTGGCCTGTCCGTCCTGGCTTACTCCATCTGACTTGAGTACTACGGCAACTGTTTTTAACAAGATCTGTAAGTCTAGCCACATATTCCTGTTATCTACATACCAAACATCCATTGCTAGCCGTTCATTCCAATCCACAGAATTCCTGCCATTAATTTGTGCCCAGCCAGTCAAGCCTGGTCTGACCTCATGCCTTCGATATTGAACTTCCGAATATAGGGGGAGATATTCCATAAGCAATGGGCGCGGACCTACCATACTCATGTCTCCCTTTAATACATTCCAGAGCTCTGGTAATTCGTCAATGCTACTTGCGCGTAATTTTTTACCGAGCCACGTTAATCTTTGTTCGTCATTTAATTGCGAATCATGTTGCGATTGTATATTTTTCATGCTACGGAATTTATATAACCTGAATGGTTTCCCATTAATCCCAGGCCTTAGCTGAATAAAAAACACAGGTCGACCAAGAAATATTAATACCATGACTGCAGTAATAAGCATGAGTGGCGCCGTAATTATTAGCAACAGAATAGCTAAAGTTATATCAAAAAGTCTTTTCACATTATATTTCCGCAAATCGAACAACTTTTCTTACCGCACTTATTGTGTCCTGGATATCACTTTCGCTTAGCGTTGGATGTACGAGCATCATCATACTTGTTTCTCCAAGCTCCTTAGCAACAGGCAGTCTCCTATCAGGCGCAAGTCCCGATGCCTGGAATGCTCTCTCAAGATACACTTCGCTGCAACTTCCTGTAAAACACGAAACACCTTCGGCCTGAATTGCAGCTACCACCTTATCCCTACTCCAACCTTTTTTTAGATGCTCAGGACGTAAAAACACATAATATTTATAATAAGCATGCCTTATATAGGTGGGGGGAATTGTTATTCTTAACATAGCCAGGTCTCTTAGACCTTCATTCAGAATTGTTGCATTACGTTCACGTATACTTTGCCAGACATCTAACTTATCAAGCTGCTTTAAACCAATTGCTGCCTGAATTGCTGTTAACCGCCAGTTACTACCAAAGGAGTGGTGCACCCGTTGAAATCCTACTGACTGCCGTAGTCTGGTGCTGTCGTAATCTTTTCCATGATCTTTGTATGACCACGCATATTGCCAAATTTCGCGACTATTTGTTGTTAACATTCCGCCTTCACCGCCAGTTGTTATTATTTTATCCTGACAGAATGAAAACGCAGCAACATCTCCAAACGACCCAACGGGACGACCATGATATGTTGCACCATGCGCCTGTGCACAATCTTCAATTAATTTTAATTTGTACCTACCGGCAAGTTCCTGTATCTCATAAAACTCACACGGCCAACCCGCCAGGTGCACAAGCATAATAGCTCGCGTCTTATCAGTTATTACTGACTCTATAGATTTTGCCGTAATATTTTGACTAGACGCATCGACATCAGCAAAAACCGGCCTGGCCCCGACAGTCACAATAGAGCTCGCTGATGCGACAAATGTTCGTGAGGTAACGATAACTTCATCGCCACTGCCTAGCCCAAGACTCCTTAGCCCTAACTCTAGTGCCAAAGTTCCATTGGAAACGGCAACGGCATACTTCACACCTACGTAGCTTGCATAAGCAGTCTCAAAGTTTTCGACAACATCACTAGTCCAGTAATTAACTCTTCCCGAACGCAAGACGTCTGTTACTGCCTGTATTTCATCATCAGCGTAGTACGGCCAAGGACCGATACTTTCGCCACGAACACTAGGACCGCCATGTATTGCCAACTTATCTTTCAAGTTGAACTCCTGGTATCATGTTCCGCATTATAAAGAAGATTTTTATATGCACCCAACCATGCCTCTGTAAGCCTGGATTCTGAGAACTGGCCTATCGCACGCTTCCTTGCTGCATCACCCATTCTTCTCCTGAGTTCCTCGTTTTTAAATAAACACAAAATTGCATTTTTAATCTGTGTAACATTTCCTGGCTCATGCAATACGCCTGTACTTCCATCAACTACAGCATCAGTAATTCCGTAGATTCTTGATGCTACAGATGGCAGGCCGCATGCTGCTGCCTCAATTATCACACTACCAAACCCCTCCCTATGACTCGGTAAACAGAATATGTCAGCACTATTAAAGAAACGTTCTGGCTGTTCTGTATAGTTCACAAATCGTATTGCATGAATTTCTTTACCTAATATCCCGTTGATCTCATCTCTGATACCGTCTTCATCTGGACCCACAAGTACTAAACCGCATCGTTCACCTGAGTCTAGAATTTCCTTAAAAGCATATATTAATTCTATAATTCCTTTTTCGCGCTTTATGCGGCCAAGATACAGGGCAATTGGTAAATCATTACTTATATTTAACTCGCGTCTCACCTGGTTTCTTATTTCTGGTCGCGGTTTAAATTTATTCACATCTACGCCACTAATAGAACCATAGGCCATTACCAATGCTTCTTCTGCCCTAACCACATTCTCTCTAACGAGAAATTCTTTCTGTGATGGACTATCAACATAGACGATTGTTGCCATATATGTAATTATCTTATCTACAAATTTTAATATAAATTTCCTTACGCCTTTCTTAGTTGCCCAAACCTGTCCAGTAAATGTATGAACCCTTATGTTTACGCCTGCCATTTTACCAGCCAGCATACTTACCAACCCAGACTTCGGAGTGATTGAGTGAATCAGATCATAGCTTTCATGCCTGAAACATCTAAACGCACGCCACACACACACCAAATCTCTTAATGGTGTGATATTCCGCATAACAGGAAGATGATTGTAAGTTACATATTTTTTCAGATCTCCAATTTGGTTCAGACCTGGATCATTAGCAAACAATGTCACTTCATATTGCTGACTAAGTTTAATGATAATATTTCTAAGAAACACCTTTGCAGTCATAGGCGCAGAAACTATAAGCGCAATCCGATGCTTCAAGGCCGAACACTCCATGCATTGGGATTTTCTGAAAAACTATTCTCCATAGAAACAACATGCTCCAATGATAATTCGTCCCTTATCTTTTGGTCGTTATACTTGACTCTATTGGTAATTGTATCGATTCGTGTATTAGTAAAAGGGAAACCAGTACCCAGCGCTTAACTCTGCCCAAGGACATCCTCAGCAATGTTTCAGTGGAATTTACATGCAATGAGTACATTCTATCCGTATCTTTGACCTCACCTGCGCAATTGTACAAAATATCCGTATCATAAGCTCATCCACTTCGGACTGGGCGCGCGATGCGCTGGTAGGTTTCATTAATGGAGTTGTCGATAATGCAGCCGTCTTTGGCCTTGAGGCGGTACTTCTTGTTCCAGATGTCCAGGGGAGCAATGTCTGTTGCAGATTGATTGTTCAGTTCCTTTGATTGTGCTCGTTTCATACTGGATCGCTTCCTCCTGTCCTGACGGCGACTTCTGGCTGATCGACAAAGCGGGTCGACTCGTGAGGAGTTCTTAGTTATTGATATTCCACGACTTTTACCAAAAAAAGTGGCTGATTACAGCGGGGCTGTTGTTAAACACAAGATATAGTGGATGTAGTGAGATTAGGCCACAGTGACAGACTGTCAATTGTACGAATGATAATGCTCAAGTTTTTATTATATTAATTTCAATGAGTTAGAATATTCCGCTTAATACTTGTGCACGGCCTGTGTATAAGTCCAACACTATATCTTGTGTTCATTATCTCAGATCCGTCAAGACGCATGAACAGTGATCATTACGGTGAGTAACCGCTTACTTGATCCCGATCAAAACCCCGCGATTTAGTGTCTCATGGCGAATTTTCAAGCCCTTGATCCCGCTTTCATGGATTCCCATATCGACATCAGAAACGAAATTAGTCACTCGTACCAGAAAAGGAGAACGACCATGGCTTTAACGAGATATGAACCCTGGAGCCTGTTAAACCAGTTCAGCAGGGAATTAGACAGCATTTTCCATCAAAACAACGGCGAAGGCAGTGTTGCTACCAGCGACTGGACACCTTCCGTTGATATCAAGGAAAACGACAACCAGTACACGCTGCTGGCCGATATCCCGGGTGTCGACCCGAAAGATATCGACGTACACATGGAAGACAGTGTGTTGACCATTCGCGGTGAACGCAATCTTAACCGCGAAGAAGAGAAAGACAACTTCAAGCGTGTTGAGCGTATACACGGCACGTTTTATCGCCGCTTTACCCTGCCAGAAACCGCTGATGCAGAAAAGATCAGCGCCAGATGCAAGGATGGCGTGCTGGAAGTTGTTATCCCGAAACAGGAAAAAGTACTACCTCGCAAGATCGCCGTCCAGCATTAAGGGTAGTCTGCCGATGCAGCCACGCATGAGCCGAAAGCTTGTGCGTGGTTCGCAATTGTAAACCGGTACCGGAACTTTTCCGGTATCGCACAGGTCAGTCAACTACAACATGAGGGATACGTTATGAGTACACTTGATCAACTCCGTGATGGTTTTCATCGTGTCATAGATAGTGTTACTGAAGGCTGGCAACATCTGCGCGATCGCGCAACCGGGGCCTTGACCCGTTTTACTCCCTATTCCAAAGAAGACGCCAATCAACCCAGTGAACAGGCCATGTGGCGTGGTGCACGCTGGGGCATGATTGCCGCTGATCTGGAAGAGGACAAGAAAAATATTTACATTCGCCTGGAAGCGCCAGGTATGGAAGCCGACGATTTTGACATCATGGTGATGCAAAAGAACCTGTACATTCGCGGTAAAAAACAGGCACACCGTGAACACAGCAGCGGTCAGTATCACATCATGGAATGTGCCTATGGCAGTTTTGAACGTATGATTCCACTGCCCGCCTATGTGGATGACAGTAAAACCACTGCTTCATATAAGCGCGGTATTCTGTCAATCACGTTGCCAAAATCCGAGAATTCCAACCAACGACGCATCAAGGTAGAAAGCTGAATGAGTTTTAAAAAAATCTCTGTCCATTTTGTTTTAAGTTTTTTTCTCGTTGTATCAACCTTTCTATCGTCAGCATCGCAGGCAGCATTACCCGCCCTCGACAGCCAGGGCCAGAAGTTACCGACCCTGGCGCCGATGCTGCAACAAACCCTGCCCGCGGTGGTGAATATTGCCACCAGCGGTAAAGTCCGTGTTCAGCAAAGCCCGTTATTTAACGATCCTTTTTTCCGGCACTTTTTTGATGTTCCCGAACAACCCCGCGAACGCCGTACCCAGAGCCTGGGTTCCGGTGTCATTGTGGATGCCAAAAACGGCTACATCATTACCAACAACCATGTCATCGACAAAGCGGATGAAATCAATGTGACGTTAAGTGATGGCCGTGGATTCAGGGCCAAACTCATCGGCAGTGACCCGGAAACCGATGTCGCCATTATTCAGATCAAGGCAAAAGATCTGACCGCGTTACCGATTGCCGATTCGGATCAGTTGCAGGTAGGTGACTTTGCCGTAGCGATTGGTAATCCGTTCGGACTGGGACAGACCGTGACTTCCGGCATCATCAGTGCGTTGGGTCGCAGCGGCCTGGGCATAGAAGGTTACGAAGATTTTATTCAGACCGATGCGTCCATTAATCCGGGCAATTCCGGTGGCGCACTGGTTAATCTGAACGGCGAACTGATTGGTATCAACACCGCTATCTTTTCCCAGAGCGGTGGCAACATTGGTATCGGTTTTGCCATTCCTATCAACATGGCCCGTGACATCATGGAGCAACTGGTAGCACATGGCGAAGTCAAACGTGGCCGCCTGGGTGCACAGGCGCAGGATATTACTCCCGATCTGGCACAGGCATTTAATCTCAAAAACGGCGAACGCGGTGCGGTGATTACCCAGGTCGTACCGGACTCGGCGGCTGACAAGGCCGGGTTAAAAGCCGGCGATATCGTCCTGGCCATCAATGGCAAACCGGTACGCAATGCGTCGGATTTACGCAATTACATCGGCCTGTTACGTGTCGGTCAGAAAGTCGAAATGACCGTGATGCGTGAAGGTAAACGCAGGGATCTACTGGCCCGCGTCGAAGAGCCCAAGGCGAGTAAAAAAGTGGGCAAGACCCTGCACCAAAAGCTGGCCGGTGCCGAATTTGCCAATATCACGGAAGGAAGTCCGCTGTTCGGACATATTGAAGGTGTCGTCATTATCGACGTGGAGCGGGGTAGCCCGGCCAGTCGTGCCGGCCTGCGCAAAGGTGACGTCATTATTTCCGCTAATCGTAAGAAAATCAGTAACATAGATGAGCTGGCACAGGCGGTAAAGGGCCACGGTAAGCTGCTGCTCAACATTCGTCGCGGAAATGGCGCATTATTCCTATACTTATAGTCAGTTAAAACAGTGCCTTATGCCACGATTTTGAAACAATCGTGGTATTTGGTGCTGTTCACCATTCTTTTATATATATAACATCTTCCGCATGAAGCTACGGCTACCCGACAGCCCGCAAAGTATTCGTGTGACGGCGCTCATTGCCATCCTGCTGGTCGCCTGTGGTCTGATTTTATGGCACGCCTCAAACCAGTACAGCGCCACGGAAGAAGAACAGACACTACTGTTAAAAACCTCACTGGACGGAGCGGCACAGGAAATTGCCGATCATCTGCAGGATCGCAGCCAGCAGGTTCAGGCACTTGCGCATGCCCAGCGTCACCTGTTGCAGCAGGTGATGGATAACCCCCTCGATCACACCGAACACGATAACCTGGTTAAGCGTTTTAAGAGAGTCTACCCGGATATAAACACGGTAATGCTGGCCGCTGACAACGGTGCATTGATGCTGGAAGACTACCAGAAGGCTGTTACTCCCATTTGCCGCTCACTGATTCGCGAATACGCCAATATTCGAACAGTCAGTCAACCTGCATACTATATTCATTCGCACGGTGACGACTATCACATTGATACGATCAATCATGTTCGTATGGGCGATGGTGTAAAACTGATTTTGTTTGCCAGCTTTTCGCCACAAAGCATTTATAAGCTGCTTGAGTCAAACAGAATCCATAATTATCACGTGATGATGCTGAATACCGAAAGCGGTAAAGTCATCGGTGAACAACACAAGGCAGACGAAGACGCCATACGTTACCAGACTCCCGTCGCGGATACCGGCTGGCAAATCATTGCCATCGAAAAAGAAAAGAGCCTGTCGCCTACCTGGCTGACGGCGATGTGGGCATTTTTCCTGTTGATGCTGCTGGGTAGTACAGCCTTATGGCTGTTACGCCGTACTGATACCGTCATCATGGAACAAAGTAACGAACTGCAACGTGAACAGCGCCGACTTAACAACCTGCAACAAACCACGATTTCTTCCGAACTGAGTTTTCATGAAAAGGTCCGTTCATTGCTGGTACTCGGTCTGGATGAATTTAATATGGAAGTGGCGATTTTATCGCGTGTGGAAGGTAATCTTTACAGCATCGTCACGGCGGTGACACCGGAAAATAATCTGCAACCGGGTATGAGCTTTACACTGGGTAATACCTATTGCCGGCATACCCTGAGCGCAGGACGGCCGACCGGTATTGAGCAGGCCGATCATGGTATGGGCATGGACCATCCTTCTTACCGCAATGTGCGTATTCAGTCCTATATCGGTACCACGGTATATGTACGCGGCAAGATCTACGGCACACTCAATTTCTCCAGCTCACAACCCTACAGGGGTAAATTCAATGCCGGTGATTTTCGGTTCCTGCAGTTGATGTCACAGTGGATCGGCCTGGAGATCGAGCGCCGCGAATCGGAACAACAGTTACAGACCAAGAACCAGTTACTGGAATCCATTAGTCGTGCACAGTCCTACTTTATCAGTGAGAATGTTCAGCCCAGCGCCATGTTCGATCAGATCCTGGCGGACCTGTTGTCATTGTCCTACAGCAATATCGGGTTTATTGCAGAAATCGTCTATGACGATAAAAGGCAACATAACATCGAAATCCTGTCCATGGCACAGCGATATGAAAGCAGCGGATACCTGGCCTCGTTTATCGAGGATCTGGTTAAAAATGCCGAGTCAGGGGACAACAGAAATGTACTCGGCGAAGTGATGCGCAGTGGTGCACCACTGATTTCCAATAACCTGGATACCGAAAAAAATTTCCGCACCCTGGATGACGGTACGCCGCCATTAAGTACGTTTCTGGGCGTACCGCTCTACCATGGCACCCAGTTGGTGGGTATCTTCGGGCTGGCGAACAGTCCCGATGGTTATCAGGAATCCTTCCTGTACACACTTGCCCCGCTGGCGACGGCGACGGCCAACCTGATCTGGGCATTACGCAACGAAGAACAACGCATTTATACCGAGCGCGCATTACGTGAATCAGAAGAACAGCTCAAGCTGGCTCTGGAAGGTGCAAACGATGGTCTATGGGACTGGGACATTAAAAACAACACGGCCTATTACAGTCCACGCTGGCAGACCATGTTGGGTTACGAACCGGGCGAAGTCAGACCGGAGTTCGAGGCCAAGGAAGCACTGATACACCCGGAGGATATTGATCGCGTCAAAGCCATTCTGCAGGAGCACCTGGACGGTGTTACCGCTATTTACCAGAGCGAACATCGCGTTAAGACCAAAAATGACGAATGGGTCTGGATACTGGATCGCGGCAAGGTAGTGGAACGCGACAACGATGAAATCCCTCTACGTATAGTTGGAACACACACGGATATTACCGAGCGTAAAGGTGCCGAAGAAGCAGTCCGCGAACGTGAAACCCGCATCGCAGCGATTCTGGATACGGCGGTGGATGGTATTGTCACCATCAGCGAAGAAGGCATTATTGAGACCTTTAACCCGGCAGCGGAAAAAATATTCGGTTACAAGGCGGATGACATTCTCGGTCGCAATGTTGGCGTTTTAATGCGGACCGAGGATCGTGAACTGCACGATACGTTTATCAAGCGCTACCTGACAACCAATCAACCCAAAATCCTGGGGCAACGTCGGGAAGTGATCGGTCTGCGTGCAAACGGCTCAACATTTCCGATGCAACTGGCGGTCAGTGAAATGAAACTGGGTAACCGCCGTCACTTCACCGGTATTATTCGTGACATTACGCTGACCAAGGAAGCCGAACGCCTGTTACAGGACACCATGGCTTTCAAGCAGGGCATTCTGGACAGTGCAAAGCTCAGTATTATTTCAACGGATGAATACGGTGTTATTCAGACCTTTAACGCCGCCGCACAACAAATGCTGGGTTACAGTGAACGCGAGCTGATCGGCAGGGCGACACCGGAAATCTTTCATGATCGCGATGAAATCGCGCAACGTGCCATTCAGCTTAGTGAAGAACTCGGCCAACACATTCGTCCCGGTTTTGAAGTGTTCGTGGCCAAGGCACGTATTGGTATAGCTGACGAACAACAATGGACGTATCTCAGCAAGAACGGTAAACGCTTCCCTGTTCTGCTCACCATGACGGCATTACATGATCGGCATGATCGAATTATCGGTTTCGTAGCCATTGCGCGCGACATCAGTCGACAGCAGGAAGCAGAAGAGGAAATCAGTCGCTTCAAAACCACTCTGGATATGACGCTCGACTGTGTGTTTATGTTTTCACCGGAGAGCCTGCGCTTTTTCTATGTCAACCAGGGCGCCATGGAACAGGTTGGTTACACGTATAATGAACTATTACGCATGACACCGGTGGATATTATCACCGAGTTTGATGAAGAAGGGTTTCGCCGTATTCTTCAGCCGATGATCGATGGTCAACGTAACGCCATCACATTTGAATCCTACCATCAGCACAGGAACGGCACGCTGATTCCGGTCGAAGTGTTTCTGCAATATATTTACCCGGTTGATCAGGAACCACGATTCGTTGCCATCGTACGCGACATTACCGAACGGCGTCGTACGGCTGAAAACCTGGCACACGCCGAAGAACGGGCCCGCCTGTTACTGGAATCTGCCGGTGAAGGTATTTATGGTCTGGACCTGGAAGGCCGCACCACATTCGTCAACCCGGCCGCAGCCCGCATGCTCGGTTACGAACAGATCGACCTGATTGGCAAATCCATGCACGAAATTGTCCAGCATAGTTATCAGGATAAATCCAATTATCCTTATGAGTTCTCGCCAGTGTATGCCGCAATCAGCGACGGGGATATTCAGCGCGTTTCCAATGAAGTTATGTGGCGTAAAGATGGCACATTCTTTCCGGCTGAATACACTGTGACACCTATTCGTAAGAACAATGAAATCGCCGGTGCGGTGGTGATCTTCAACGACATTACCGAGCGGAAAAAGGTCGAGCAAATCAAGAATGAATTTATCTCGACAGTATCCCATGAATTACGCACGCCACTTACATCGGTGCGCGGCTCACTGGGGCTACTGGTTGGTGGTGCCGGTGGCGATTTACCTGAACAGGCCAACACGCTGGTCAGTATCGCCAACAAAAACACGGAACGCCTGCTGTTACTGATTAACGATATTCTGGATATCGAAAAAATCGAATCCGGCAAGATGGTTTACCATTACAAGCTGCTTAACCTGCACGAGTTTCTGGAGAACGCCATTCAGGCAAACTTTGCCTATGGCGAACAGTTTGGGGTCCGGTTTGTGATTACACAGTGTCCCGACACCATCCAGATTTATGCAGATGATGATCGTCTTATGCAGGTAATGAACAACCTGTTATCCAACGCCGCCAAGTTTTCCGAACAGGGTTCCCAGGTGGAAATATCTGCCGTTCGACGCGCTCACAAGGTCCGAATTTCAATTACCGATAACGGCAAGGGCATTCCACAGAATTTCCAGAAACACATATTTGAAAAGTTTGCGCAAGCGGATGCGTCGGACACCCGCGTCATGGGCGGTACCGGTCTGGGATTAAGCATCAGTAAGGCCATTGTCGAACAACATGGTGGCCGCATTGACTTTATTTCACGTGTTAATATCGGAACAACGTTCTTTTTTGACTTACCGGTCTGGACGTCACACAGCGACAAGGACGTCCCGTCATTACCCAGTCCCACCAAGTACCGCATTTTAATTTGCGAAGATGACCCGGACATTGCGTTCATGTTACGCATGATCCTCGCCCAGGCCGGGTTTGATGCTGATACTGCAAGGACCGTAGAACAGGCCAAGAAACTGATCAAGGATGTTCAATACCTTGCTGTCACCCTTGACCTGGCGTTACCGGATGAACGCGGCAAACCGTATGATCCGGATGGTATACGCCTGATCAAGGAACTACGACGCCAGGATCGTACCCGCGAGTTACCGGTGATTGTCGTCTCTGCAATTGCCGATCAGGCCAAACGCCGCCTCAACGGCAGCGCCTTTGGCATTATCGACTGGCTGGAAAAACCGCTTAATGAAGATCGCCTGTTGTCAGCCATCAAGTCCATCGCCACCCACAAGCAGGGGCTGCCACGTATTCTGCACGTAGAGGACGATCCGATCATTTACGAAATGGTGCGTGTATTGTTACGTGGCCAGGTCGACCTGGTGCTGGCGCCCAGTCTGAGCGATGCCCATAAGCGATTACGCGAAGATGTGTTTGACCTGATTCTGCTGGACGTGGAACTGACCGATGGTTCCGGACTGGATCTGATTCGTGACCTGGATGAAGTGGAATACATGCCACAGGTTGTGATCTTCTCATCACATGAAGTCGGTCCGAATATCGCCCAGAAAGTGAAAGCGGCGCTCGTTAAGTCCAAGGATAGTCGCAAGGAATTAATCAATGTTATTATGTCCGTTATCAAGGAACGTGACAGCGGCGATTCATCTCAGCAAATCCTAAACTGACATGCCCAGAGAATTACAACGCATTCTTTACGTGGAAGACGAACCGGATATCCAGGCGGTAGCGCGTATCGCGCTGGAAAACGTCGGTGGCTTCAGCGTGGAAATTTGTTCATCGGGGCAGGAGGCATTGCAGAAGGCCAGCGCGTTCAAGCCGGACCTGTTATTGCTTGATGTGATGATGCCCGGCATGGATGGAGTCTCGACATTGCAGGCATTACGCAAACTCAATGGTCTGTCGTCTGTTCCCGCCATGTTTATGACCGCCAAGGTGCAACCCCAGGAGGTCGAACAGTTACTACAGCAAGGCGCCATTGACGTGATTCCCAAGCCCTTTGACCCCATGACCCTGTCAGAGAACATCAGGAGCCTGTGGCATAAACACCTGTCCCGATAAGTGAATTCTGACTGGTTTTTCATCAAATCAGCTAAAATATTTCAATCACCCCAGATGAATTAATGTAATAAATATATTTAATATCAATTAGTTAAGAAATTTTCTTGAGAAATAACGCTAATATACGGAGTTCTTATCCGGGTTATTAAATTTATATTACAGCACTTGATATTTACTTATAACCACATTATATTAGTATTTCGTTAAATACTGATGTATAGGTAAGGAGGTAGTCCATGTCAGGTTTAATTCAGAACTTTCCGCATGACGGAGTCGTAACGATCAACCGTGTCATTCTGAAGCCGGAATACACAATGGACGATCTTCAGGAGCGCGTTGCGTTTCTGTGTGAGAATGTAAAAACCTATCACTCTGAAACTGGTTTTGTGGGTGGTTTTGTCGCCCTCAACAGTGGTGCCGTATCCAACGAAGGATCCACCATTGGACAGGCTGTCGAGAGTGAACTCAAGGGTAAAGAAGCCCTGATTATCACTTTCTGGAACACGTTCGATGACCACGAAGAATCGCATAAGTCCGATACCTTCCAGCCGTTGTTCGAGCAGGTTCTTGAGCTGTGTGAGAACGGTAACGAAGAAATCGCTTACGAAATGCTGTGGTCAGGCAAGGCTTATTCAGCAGAAGAAGCCAAGGCCGCTAAAGCCGCCAAAGAACTGGCTGCTTAATTAACAGCAATACCTGAAGTAAAAGGCGCATCAATCGATGCGCCTTTTTTTATGCCTTCACTTTTACTCCTTCACATCGGCCTGAACAGCCAGAAAAATCCCAGGTTGTACCAGAGGTGCAGAATGATGGGGGCTATCAAATGGCGATAACGTTCCTTGCTATAACCAAATATCAGAGACGGGAAAACCACCAGCAAGGCCCACAACACGCCGTGATAAAGCACATGGGCAATCGCAAACAATATGCTGGTCAGTAGATTTGCCAGACTGAGGACACCCCAGCGCTGTGAAAAGTAGCGGCTGATGCCTTCCTGGATCAGGCCACGAAATACCAGTTCTTCGAGCACCGGATAAACCGCAATCAGCAGAACAAACGCGCCGGGATGCTGCAATGGCCAGGTCAGAATCAGCACAGGCTGCGAATATATATAGTAAAGCAGCCAGAACAACGGACCCAGCAACAACATGGCTAAATAGCCCTTGTCTTTTATCGATGCCATCAGGCGTGTCTACCAGTTCACACTTTTTAATAACAATATAGAAATTAACAGAATTGTGACAATTGGTCTGTTGCAGCCGTAATTGATATGGTCAAAAATTCAACTGTCGGACGAGTCAATTCACGTTTCACTCCCCCAGGAACATCACATTTGACTCGAAATAGTACATGACAACCAGGATGTTGTCCGTGGCATGACCTGCCAATCCGGAGATAATAATTTGAATACTGCTATGACAGTACTGACACTTTGTCTGTCGCTGTTCACTTTTACAGCCTGCCAGCCGGCAAAAACGGCGGACTCAGCTCAGCCACCAAAACCTGTCGCCGGTATCAGTCAGCAATGGGCTGTAAAGCTGGATATCAGCGGTGGATTTGCGGGCTGGCATCGCAGTATCGATCTGGACCAGTCCGGTCAGGCCATTATCACTGATTATAAATCTCGCACGACAAAAACCGTGACACTCGGCCAACAGGATTTACAGTCTATCTCCAGCCTGATGACCGACCTGTCATCTGATCCCGGCAGCACCAATGCATTGTCATCGAAGTGTGCAGACTGCCTGCAATATATTCTGGACTACAGAAAACCCTCAACCGAAGGTCAGATACGTACAACCGACAGAGCCATTCAGGATGCACAACTCCGCCAGTTGATTCAGCGTCTTTCATCCATCACCAACTCGTCATTACGGAAGTAGTCAAAATGGATTTTACAATAATCAGAAAAATAACTGTTTCAACGTCATTAATTCTGGCACTGCTCCCTGCCAGCCTGACGCTCGATGCGAATCCGGTATCCCGCTCTGAGATCAAACAAATGATGTCTCACGATGGCCAGCGAGTGCGCATGATCACTGGCAAGCAGGCTGAATTAAAAATACCGGCAAACGCGAATCAGAATATAGAACGTGCTGTTGCACAACAATTCGGACCCCATTTCGGTGTTCGCCAGCCAGACAGGGAATTAAAACCAAAACAAAGTCGCATTGATATCAATAATCGACACCACATTCGCTACCAACAAATGCATCAGGGCATACCGGTACTGGGCGGCGAGCTGATCGCAAACCTGAACGCCAGCCAGCAACTGGAGAATATGGCGGGTAAAACAACACGGATTGAATCTATCGACCTGAATGCCACAGTTTCTGCGCAACAGGCCATTAACACGGCACTGACTGCCGTATCAAAATGGCATGAAGTATCCACATCTGCATTAGCAACCACAACACCACAATTGCACGTTTATGATCCATCACTGCTCGGACCGGGTAAAAGTTATGCTGGCCAGCGTCTCGTCTGGCAACTTGAAGTTACACCGGTTGAGGTTTTGCCCTTCAATGAATTTATTCTGATAGACGCAACAACCGGCATCATTGTTCTGCATTTCAATCAGGTCGATACGGCGCTGTCTTTAAATACTTATGATGTCAATAACGGGTTTAATTTACCCGGCACACTGGTCTGTGATCAAACCGATCCTGGCTGTAATGGTGGTGGTCAGGAAGCAAAAAACGCCCACCAGTTCGGTATCGATACCTATAATTTCTTCTTCACGCAAAATAACCGTGACAGCCTCGATGGCAATGGCATGACCATAGTGCAAAGCGTAAATTACGGCAGCACACCCAATGCATTCTGGAACGGAACGCAGGCTGTATATGGTCCCGGATTAGCAACGGATGATGTTGTGGCCCATGAACTGACGCATGGATTTACGGATAATACATCCAACCTTTTTTATTACTACCAGTCCGGCGCGATCAATGAGTCTTTATCCGATATGTGGGGTGAGTTTGTTGACTTAACAAACACGTCAGGAACGGATAATGCCGCTACACGCTGGCAGATGGGCGAGGATTCTGCACTTGGCCCAATTCGTAACATGGCCAACCCGCCACTACATCTTGATCCGGACAAAATGACGAGCCCGTTATATCATTTTGCAGCGACGGATAATGGTGGTGTACATATCAATAGCGGCATTAATAACAAAGCCGTCAGCCTGATGGTGGATGGCGGGCTTTTCAACGGCCGTAACATTACCGGTATCGGCATTGAGAAAACAGCGGCCATTTATTACGAAGTTCAGACCAATCATCTCGTATCCGGCTCTGATTACCTGGATTTATATAATGCACTGAATGAAGCCTGTCGCCTGCTGATCGGTTTCAAAAATATTACCCAAAGCGATTGCACCCAGGTCAACAACGCCGCCCTGGCCGTGGAAATGAACCTGGAGCCGGCTCCCAACACCAATCCGGAAGCGGAACTTTGTCCTGCCGGCGCTATTGCGACTGATATTTTTAATGAAGACTTTGAAGCGGGACTGGGACAATGGGAGACGACTGCATTTACCGGTACAGTACTGTGGCGGTATGCAACCGGATTTTCAACCAGCGGACAGGCTATCGCCTATTCTGAAGCGGCAGCAACAACAAACGATGCGGTATTGTCACTGCGCAACGCAGTCTCGATCCCCGCGACAGATACCTATTATCTTCGCTTCAATCACTCGTTCGATTATGACTTTTCCGGAGCGACTTATTACGACGGCGGCGTAATTGAATACAGTATCGACAGTGGCGCAACCTGGCTGGATGCAGGATCACTCATAGACAGTGGGCGACAATACGTTGGCCAGCTCGATAATCGTCCTAACTCAACAAACCCTCTGCCAGGACGTGATGCATTTGTTGCTGTCAGCCACGGTTTTAATTCAACGCGTCTGAATTTGTCTACATTATCGAACAACAATTTATTGTTCCGCTTTCGCAGCACAGCTGATCAGACCACAGCCAGTTTTGGCTGGGTCATTGATGATGTGCGCATCTACCGCTGTGTACAGAACGCGGCGCCGGTAGCGAATGCCGGCCCGGATCAAAATGTACTTGCCAATGTACAGGTAACGCTGAGTGGTTCGGCAACGGACAGCGATGGCACGATCAGTAGCTACCAATGGCAACAGATCGGTGGTCCACGAGTCACGCTTATCGGTTCAAATAGTATGAGTGCGAGCTTTACATCACCCGCATCTGGCGGACAATTTATTTTCCAGCTGACTGTAACTGATAATATGGGAGCAACCCATTCCGATTCCGTTACCATTAATGTGAATGGCCTGCCAACGGCAAACGCCGGCCCCGATCAAACGGTGACACCGGGCAGCGGCGTCAGCCTGAACGGTTCCGGCAGTGATCCGGAATCCGGGATGCTCACATACAGCTGGACTCAGAACAGTGGCACGGCTTCCCCAACGCTGACCGGTAGTACTACCGCCTCTGCCAGCTTCAGTGCGCCTGATTCAAATGACACGCTCAGTTTCACGCTGACGGTGACCGATGACGCCGGTCAGAGTGACTCGGATACCGTCACTATTCAGGTACAACAGCCAAGCAATAATGGTGGTGGGTTGGATAGCAGTGGTGGTGGCTGTAGCGTTAACCCGACTGCAAAATGGGATCCCGCTTCACTGGGTGTGCTTTTATTCCTCTCCCTGTTGTACATACGACGTCGAATCGCTCAAATATCTATACCCTCATAAATTTACCTATTATTCTGTTGGATTAGAGTGTTGTATAGTGTTCGGCCATTTTACAGGCTGTGCAACACTCAGTTGCGCACTCAACAATGAAAAAGATTTGAATAGACCGTGCCCACCGGGTACGCAACTGTGAGGAAACCAGCATGATCAAGCCCGTAGGTTCAGATGAACTACAGCCGCGCTATGTATATGACGAAAGCGAACACGAAAAATTAACCAGGGAAGCCGAATCCCTGCCCTCTGTAGTAATCAGCTCACAGGCTGCCGGTAATGCCGTCATGATGGGGGCCGGATATTTCAATCCGCTCAAAGGCTATATGACCGTGGCCGATGCCATGGGTGCCGCCGAAAAGATGACCCTGACGGATGGTTCGTTTTTCCCGGTTCCGGTTATGTGCCTGCTGGAAAGTGTGGATGCCATCAAGGGTGCCAGCCGCATCGCGCTGCGTGATCCGAATGTCGATGGCAACCCGGTGCTGGCCGTGATGGAAGTGGAAAACATCGAGGAAGTCACGGATGCGCAAATGAAAACCATGACCGACAAAGTCTATCGTACCGATGACATGGAACACCCGGGTGTGGCCGCGTTTAACAGCCAGGGTCGTTATGCCGTATCCGGTCCGATTCAGGTCCTCAATTTCAGTTATTTTATTACCGAGTTCCCGGATACGTTCCGTACCGCGGTAGAAATTCGTAATGAAATTGCTGAACGGGGCTGGAAGCGCATTGTTGCATTCCAGACACGTAACCCGATGCACCTGGCCCATGAAGAGTTGTGCCACATGGCGATGGAGCGACTCAATTGCGACGGCCTAGTGATACATATGTTACTGGGTAAACTCAAGCCGGGCGATATTCCTGCACCGGTTCGTGATGCAGCGATTCGTAAAATGGTGGAACTGTATTTCCCACCCAATAGTGCCATGGTCACCGGTTACGGTTTTGACATGCTGTACGCTGGTCCACGCGAAGCAGTACTGCATGCGTACTTCCGTCAGAACATGGGCGCCACGCACTTTATTATCGGCCGTGACCATGCCGGTGTCGGTGATTACTACGGTGCGTTTGATGCACAAACGATCTTTGATGACGAAGTACCGAAAGGTGCGCTGAAAATTGAAATCTTCAAGGCCGATCACACTGCCTGGTCCAAGAAACTCAACAAGGTCGTGATGATGCGTGAAGCGCCGGATCACGCCAAGGAAGATTTCGTACTGTTGTCCGGCACCAAAGTACGCGAAATGCTGGGTCAGGGCGTTGCACCACCGAAGGAATTTTCACGTCCTGAAGTTGCTCAGATCCTGATTAATTATTACCAGAGCCTGTAATAACCATCAGCCTGTCCACGAAAAAGGGGCCTTACGGCCCCTTTTTTTATACTACTAAAATGCAACACTTACTTGGTAGAAGTCGTAAACAATCCCTGTTCAGTCGCTGTATCATATTGTTCGACCTGCTTCATCACCAGACCGATGGCATCCGAGTATGGCACAGTACCGGCATTACGAATAATATCCCGTCCTTCACGGCTCAGTGCAAACGTAATGAAGTCCTTGACCTTTTTATCTGCACTTAACTTGCCTTTGGTTACCAGGTAAAGCGGGCGATACAGAACATAGGAACCGTTTTTGATGTTGTCATAACTCGGCTCCTTGTCGTTGAGTTGCAACATCTTCACGTCGCGACGCTTGGCACTACTGATACCTGTGGTACCGATACCGTATTTGTTTTTCACGATGCCTTTTTCCAGTGGCCCGGATGACTTCACAACATGTGTTGCGGCCGGGAATTCCTGGTCATAGTTGGCAAAGACCAGCTCACGTAGCGTGCGACCGACACCTGAAAACTTGCCACGTCGTACATAGAGTTCGATCTTGGCATCCGGTCCACCCAGTTCCTTCCAGTTGGTAATTTTACCCAGGTAGATCGCTTTTAACTGTTCGGAAGTAATACTGTTGACGGGGTTTTCCTTGTGGACGATGACAACCAGCGCATCCCATGCGACCGGCACCTGATAGGCGCTGCGCTCGTCTTCATGCCCTTCCATGACCGCACGACAGGCGCCGCCAATATCGATTTGGCCCTTGGCCGCGTTGCGAATACCTTTGGTCGCACCACCACCGGTCAGGTTGACCTTAATACCGGTCTTTTTCTCATACGCCTTGGCCAGTTCTGCCATGAAGGCTTTCTTGGTGATACCACAGCCACCCCAGAGGATGCTGGCTTCTTCACTCGGTTTGGCACTCACTGGCAGGCTAATCAGCATCGCCAACAGTGGTACGAAGAATTTGATGTAAGTGTGCATTTTTGACTCCTGTGCAAGAAACCACTAACGGGTTTTCTAATTCTATTAGTCGACTAATTGATTGTTAGCTTTAACATTTTTTTACAAATGTGCGCGTATGCATGCCTTTTGTCAATGAGCATATGTTTCAGCTGGTTATTCCCGTTTTTGCCAAAACGGGAATAACCAGGCAACAAAAAAGGCACCCGCAGGTGCCTGTTTTGATGGCTTCTCGCCCCGTAAAACTAACGCTTTGATGTCGCATACAGGCCGCGCTCTGTGGCGTTGTCATACTGCTCAATCTGCTTCATAACCAGCCCCATGGCATCGGAGTAAGGCACTGAACCGGCTTTACGAATCACCTCACGGCCTTCCCGCGACAGGGCAAAGGTGATGAAATCCTTGACCTTTTTATCCGCGGACTGCTGTCCACGGGTCACCAGGTAGAGGGGCCGGTACAGGACATATGAGCCATTCGCGATATTCTCGTAGGATGGGTATTTGTCGTTAAGCTTGAGTATTTTCACATTACGCCGTTTGGCGCTGCTGATACCGGTCGTTCCGATACCCAGTGGGTTTTTCATGATGCCTTTTTCCAGCGGTCCCGAGGATCGAACAATGTGTTTGGCACCGGTGAAATTCTGCTGAAAATTGGCAAACACCAGTTCACGCAGGGTACGTCCCACGCCGGAGACCTTGCCGCGTCTGACATACAGCTCGATGGGCCTGTCCCAGCCGCCCAGCTCCTGCCAGTTGGTGATTTTGCCGGTATAGATTTGCTGCAACTGACGGACAGTAATCGATTCGACCGGGTTTTTCGGATGAACGATGACCACCAGCGCATCCCAGGCTACCGGGACCTGATAGGCACCTCGTTCCTGCTCGTGACCCTCGATAATCGGCCGGCAGGCTCCACCTATGTCGATCCCACCACTGGCAGCGTTGCGAATACCCTTCGTGGCACCGCCACCCTGCAGGGTGACCTGTACACCGGTTTTCTTTTGATAGGCCTTGGCCAGTTCCGCCATGAAGGCCTTTTTCGTGATACCACATCCTGCCCAGATCAAACCGTCCTGGGACGGCGCCGCTGTTACCAGCTGACTGAAAAGCAGAGCGGGAAATAGCAATAAGATGTATCGTGTCATGACAACCTCCTCCAGCACGCACTTAAGCACGTGGTGATCCCTAATCGGTTTTTTATTTTTATATTAGAAATTAATAATAAAATTATTATTATTGTAATGGTTAAAATTTAGCACATTTTTCGTACAGGATCAGGACCCGGTCTGCAAAACAATGTCACAGAAGATGATGAATATGAATAACTTAGCTTATTTGAAATTGGCCAGCATGGCCGGCTTATCAGCTAGCAGTTCGGACCAGATTTCCCCATCCTCGATGTAAAACCCGGTCATGGTTAATTCATACAACTTGCTGCCACTGACAAACAGGATAAGGTTGCCAACGATTTGATCCTGATACTTGATGTAGGCGAAACGGGAACGATCACCGAGACTAATCACATTATTGTCTTCAACGATATCGTAATCCGTATCATAGGCATTGTAGACCGCCACCATGGCATTCCAGCTCACCAGGTAATTGGATATCGCCTCTGACTTTCGCCGGGAGTCAGTAATTACAACTGACATGTAAGGCTGGTCGATATCCTCTACGTCATATTCCATGTCCAGTTCTATCTGACCATCGATGTATTTCACCTTACGATAGCGAATTGATTCACTGATAGCGTGATAGTCATCAAAATACGGCTGAAGTGCTTCGGGCCCGACAACTAACGATTTATCCGCTTCGGTTACCTCCAGCTCCTGCGTGGAGTAATAAAATATCGCGACCACACCGGCAAACATCAATAACATCGCCAGCCCGGCACCCAGAATTATCAGTGGAATTTTGATGGCATTGTGCATGGCGACAGTTATTCGCTCTGCATTACGCAACCCATTTTAATTCAGCCGCGCGCGCTGCTGCCTGGGCCGGTACATCCGTGGCCACGAAATGCTGATGCAGGACCTGAATACCAATCAGATGGTTGATGATCGCATCCAGCTTGACTTGGGTGGCAACCGGTGTGTCCTCGGCTTCATGCAGGGCAAACAATGCCTGCACGCCCTGCTTATCAAGTAACCCGGCCTGTTCGATCATGTCATCGTTCAGGTACTTGTCCGCCAGCGCCTTCATGGCCTGCCATTTTTCCGGATCGGTATGGGCAGGTGGTGCCATGAACGCAAATTTTTCTCTTTCATAAAGCACTTTGGGCAACACGCCTTTCATGGCTTCACGTAACACATATTTTTCCGTTCGGCCCTTGATACGCAGGGTCGGCGGAATGTTA
This sequence comes from uncultured Gammaproteobacteria bacterium, assembly GCA_937967995.1. Lineage (GTDB taxonomy): Bacteria > Pseudomonadota > Gammaproteobacteria > UBA6429 > Thiohalophilaceae > CALBTB01. The sequence goes on along the minus strand of CALBTB010000003.1, from coordinate 74,609 downwards.
ACGGCAAACTCCGCCAGGTGATGATCCAGAAACGGCGGCCGTGCTTCCATGGAGTTCGCCATGTCGACGCGATCACCACCCCAGGTGAGGATCTGTCCTTCCAGCATGGTTTTGATCCAGACATACTGCGCTTTATCCAGCGGATGGCGGTCCTGTAACATGTCACCATCCAGCGCATCGGCGATGGCCTGGCCCGGCTGATAATTTTCTATCTGTTTACGTAATTCTGCATTCATCAGGGCCGGAATATGTTCCGCCGTCGCAAGCCAGGGTTGCAGGCAGGACGGTGTAAACCCAACCAGTTTATTGAGCGCGGTGTCATTGATTTCATTTTCCGCCAGCATGGCGCCTTTGAACAGCTTGTTTGCCTCGGCCAGAATGGCTTCCCATTCCGCGCGTTCCGCATCGTTCAGTGTATCCAGCCCGTGTAAAAACATGTCGCGACGAAAAGCCGGGTAACCGCCAAACAACTCATCGGATCCTTCTCCGGTTACCACCACTTTATAATTCGCCTGGTTAACGTGCCGGCTCATTAACATCTTGGCTACACCCAGTGTGTTATAAATCGTCCGCTCGGTATGCCAGAGTGTTTCTTCAAAGTTGTCATAAAGATGATCTGCGTTGAGCATCATCACATCCTGATCCGCACCGACTGATTCGGCCATCTCCCGTGCAATCGGTGTTTCATCGTAATCCGCGTCATCAAAACCAATCGTGAATGCCTTGACCGGTGATTGCTGGCTGGCGGCAGCCATACCCAGCGTTGAACAGGAATCGATACCGCCGGACAAATAACAGGCGACCGGTACGTCCGCCTCAAGACGCAGTTGTACCGCGTTGAGTAATTCGCGTTTCACACCTTCTATATAATAGTCTTCATCCGCACGTTCCTGTTTGGCGCGCTCCTGCATGGTAGGAAAATCCATGTCCCAGTATTTGATGTCCCGAATCTGGAACTTGCCATGCGGTCGTTCAATCACTAATGCATGACCCGGCTTGATCTGGTGAATACCATCGAACGCCGTGGTTCCCGGCACCATTGTCTGCATTAGCTGATGAAATACACCCTGTGCATTAAATCGGCGCGGTACATCCGGATGTGCAAACAACACTTTCAGTTCTGAGCCAAAGATGATCTGATCATTGGCCTGTGTCCAGTAAAGGGGTTTTATGCCAAACCGATCCCGAACCAGGATCAGGCGATCTTCGTTTTTATCGTACAACGCAAAAGCAAATTCACCGCGCAGGTAACGCAGCATTTTTTCCAGCCCGTATTTTGGATACAGGTGCAGGACCATTTCCGAATCACTCTTGGTCCTGAAGCGACTGCCGGCCAGGGTCAGTTCCGCGCGGATTCGTTTGTAGTCATAAAACTCGCCGTTGTGCGCCAGTAATAAATTATTATCCGCTGACATAAATGGTTGTCGGGCGCGGTTTTCATCCAGATCAATGATCGACAGACGCGCGTGACTGAACCCTACGCCACGATCATCCATGGTTTTATAACCAAAACCATCCGGTCCACGGTGATACTGGATGGCGGCCATGTTGACCAGCAACTGCGGGTCAATCTTTTTGTCTTTAGAACTATGAAATATTCCTGCTATACCACACATAAAAAATTTTCTTACCTTACTGATTGTTTAACTTAAAAACGCATTATTGTGCTGAGTAACGCCATTCGCATATACACCGCACCACGGGCCTGAGCGAAATACCAGTTATGCGGTGTATCATCCAGTGACGTGGAGAGTTCATCGCCACGCGCGAGCGGATGCAGAATGATGGCGTCTTTCTTCAGCGGTGAATTGTCGTCCAGATAGTACTCCTTACCCAGTTCGACATAACTGTCACCAACCCAGGCAATGGCATTGATATACACCACGTCCATTTCCGGCAGCACCGGGTTAAGCTGTTTGACTTCGCGTAACTTTAATCCACTCTCTTCGAGTTGTTCACGCTGACCCGCTGAATAGACATCATCCTCATTCGCGATCACAATCACTTCATTGATCGCATCCGAAAATAACGACAGCAATGTCAGCAGACTGCGCACCGTCCGCATTCGGCCCGGCACACCGATGACTCCGATAGTGACTTTTTTATCCGGCGCAACATCACCGACGATCAGTTCCGGCCGCCATTTGAAAATGGCATAGATATCCGCCAGAGCCTGTGTAGGATGTTCATCAATCCCGTTACCGGCATTGACTATCGGTATACGCAGCGCTTCCATCATTTCGTAAATGGCACTTTCATTTGAATCGCGCAGAACCACGACATCCCCGTAGTGGTTCATCATTTCCGCCACGTCTTTGTACGATTCACCCTTGGCAATGCCGGTGGTGGATGGATCGGTAATAGAAATGATGTCGCCACCCAGCCGGTGCCAGACACTCTCAAAAGATAAGCGGGTACGCGTACTGGGTTCGTAAAAAGCGCTAATCAGAATTTTACCGGTGAGTGGAAACTGCCCCATGTGCTGTGACGCTTCATACTTCGCCGCCAGTCGACACAGTTGCACCACGTGTTCGCGGTTAAATTGTTTGGTTGAAATAATGGAACGATAGGCCAGATCGGCAAGCACTGCGGGGTCTTCATGGGTGGCACCCATGAGTTCGAGTGGCATTTCTATCCCTTCCGTCCAGTTCTCCGGCTCGATTCGTTCCTTGAGTTTTTCCAGTGTCTTTTCTTTTACCATAGTTCTTTCCGTATCCAGTCCCTAATCCAGATGGCAACAAGAATGACCGGTGTGACAATCGTCACACTCAATGCGATCAATACCATCACCTGTAAAAATCCAGTCGATGCGATCACCGTGATACACCCTCCTGTTGTGAAAATTGCGTCCAGTCAAACTGTTCTCTCGCAAGATATACGCCAATGATGGTCACCAGCATGGAGACCGCCGCGGAAACCAGTGCCGCGACATAAAATCCAATCACGAAAAATCCTGTTAGTCCGGCAGCAATGCCAAGCAGCATGGCGGTTGTCGCCATGGCACCGTCCAGGCGTCGCCAGTACAGGCCGGCGATAATCGGCCAGATCGTACTGGCCACGAACGCACCGAGAAACTGCAATACGCTGCCCAACGTATCGACCTGCAACGCGCTGATGAACCATGTTAGTGCACCAAGCAACAAAATGATCCAGCGTGCTTTTTTATGTAACAACTGTTTTGATGCATCCGGATTTATATGACCGCGGTAAATGTCCTGCAATACCAGATCACTGGTGGCCGCCAGTAACGAATCCAGACTGGATGCCAGTGCCGAAAACACCACGATGAAGACCAGCACGGCGCCGGTGTAACCAAGCAGATTCGCCGCGACAATCGGCCCGACCTTGTCCGCTGATGGAATATTCACACCCAGCGCCGGTGCCGCCAGTGCAATAAAACCTGCCACAACCGGAATCGGCATCCAGAACAGGCCCGATAACAGATAGGCACGCGCGCCGACATTTTTACGAAACGCATAAGCACGCGACCACCAGACATTGGAATGAAATATTTCGCCGACACCAAACAGCAGGTTGTTAAATAAAAACATGATGGATGCCGGCATCAACAGATTCAGTAACTCCGGATTCTGTTCCAGTACCGAACTGTGCATTTTTTCAAATCCCACTTCGGTAATCGCCAGGATGGCCAGCGTGGTGATACCGACAATGATCAGAATCGTCTGAATGAAATCCGTGCCGATAACAGCACGTAACCCACCGAGCAATGTGTAGGTGACGCAGATCACCAGGATCACTGTCATGCCATAAAGATAAGGAATACCGGTTAAGGCCTCGACCAGCAATCCACCGGCCATGCCAAGTGTCACCAGCCAGCCAACCGCATAAATCAATGACACGACCAGAAAAACCCGCCAGGTCGTGTTGCCAAATCGCAGACGAATAAAGTCACCACTGGTAAAACCGGATGGCATTAAGTGTTTAATGCGTTTGGCCAGAGGTGCAAACAGAATCAACCCGACTGAACCCAGCGAATAACCGAGCATGCCCCAGATACCCAGTTGCAGGGCAAATTGCGGTGCGGCCATGGTCGTACTGGTCGTCACCCAGGTTGCCATGGCGGTGGCTACGCCAAGGGCGAGCCCGACATTACGACCGGCCAGCATATAATCTTCCAGGGTTTTGTTTTTACGCCCCCAGTACCAGCCCAGAAAAATCCAGATCACACTGAAGATTCCCAGAATCATCCAGCCGTCACTGGTTGTCAGTACGTAGTGTGTCAGATTATCCATTTTTTTTCGCTGACGCCTTTAGTTCCTTGACCACCTCATCAGCCGTCAGGACACGCGCATAGCGATCCTTGATGGTTTTAATCGTGGCGTTATGTAAATCCGGTGTCACGGTTGCGCACGCATCATTGATTAACGTGGTGTTAAATCCACGGTCACAGGCATCGCGTACCGTGGTCGAGACACATTCATTCGTGTACACGCCACAAACATACAAACTGTCGATACCCATGTTTCTCAAAATAAATTCGGCATTGGTGGCATTGAATACGCCACTGGCGGTTTTGTTGATAATGATCTCATCACCCTTGGGTGCCACTTCCGGCAAAAACTCCGCTTCTTTCGAACCAGGCGCCGCATGCAGTCCCAGACGTTTGTGACCAACACTACGATCACGGCCATCTTTCGTCATGGACTGAATGCGTGTATGGATCACTTCCATTTTTAAATCACGAAACGTGTTTTGCAGCCGCGCGATGTTAGGTAATACAACATGATCGAGACGTTTGAAATAATATTCCTGAGCGGCAAGGGGTACACCGGATTTCTCCACATCGGCAAACACACCATGCCCGGGTGCCGCATCAAGATATTGCACATCAATAACCATTAACGCCGCATGATGTAACTTCAGCGATTCGGTATAGACCGGTTGTTCGAGCAGTGATTCTGAATAGGCTTCTTTTAGCGGATCGACATGCAGAAATTCCTGATCCAGACCTTTAAGCGTTGTCGCACCAATATCGCCGTTCTTGCTATTTTTCATACTGCCCCTCTGCCATTCGGCACAACACGTTTAACATGACATTTGCACCCAGAATAATATCATCCATGTCCGTCCATTCCGCCGCGGAGTGACTGCGCCCACCTTTACTGGGAACAAAGATCATTCCGGCGCGGGTAATCGAAGCGAGCATTTGTGTGTCATGTGCTGCGCCACTGGGTAGCTGGTAGGGTGTGACAGACATTTCTTCTGTCACCTGTTTAATCTCATCCATGATGGCCTGATCACATTTGACCGGATCGATCTCGCTGACCACGTTAAATTCAAACATCAGCCCGTGACGACGCGCAATCGCGGACAGGCTGCGCCGAAACGCATTATGCAGTTCGTCTAATACACTTTGATCGGTGTCGCGCACTTCCAGTGAAAAATTGGCATTACCCGGAACAACGTTCGCCGCACCCGGCTCCAGCTCGACACGCCCGATGGTGGCAACACTTTTTTCACTACCGTATTCATCCAGAATACGTTGTATCTGGTTGGCAAATTCGGCCAGGCCGGAGAACGCATCGTTGCGCATGTTCATCGGAGTGGTGCCGGCGTGATTGGCGGCACCTTTTAAAACAACCTCCCAGCGAAACAGGCCGACGATGCCTTCCACCACGCCAATCTTGTAACCCAGTTGATCCAGTACCGGCCCCTGTTCAATATGCAGTTCGAGAAAGGCATGAATGGATTCGGGACTGCGGCGTGCATGTAAGGCATCCATGGCATTCAGTCCGTGCTGTTGCATGGCATCAGTAATCGTAACACCGTTGAGGTCCGCGGCCTGATGGATGGATTCCGGCGTTAATTTGCCGGTCATGGCCTGTGATCCGAACATACCACCGAAACGGCCTTCCTCATCACTGAACGCCACCGCTTCCAAGGGATAACGCGTCGTTACGCCTTTTTCTTTCATGCTTTGCAGGCATTCCAGGCTGACCAGCACACCCAGCGCACCATCAAGGTGTCCGGCACCCGGTACGGTATCCAGATGCGAGCCGGTCATGACACTGGGTTTATCCGGTGCCCAGTTCAGACGTGCGTGAATGTTGGCGGCGCCATCCTCAAATAATTCCAGCCCGGCATCGTTTATTTGCTGTTTGAACCACTGTCTGCCCAGCAAATCGTTATCCGTAAACGCCATACGGTAAATACCGTAGTCCTCCTGGCGACCAATTTGGGCAAGTTGTTCTATGTTGCGCTTTAAGCGTTGCGCATTAATCGTCAAAATCATAATTGTTTATTTTGCTCGCCGTGTTCCGGTGAATATAGCGATAACAATGGCGATGAAAACCAGAACACCTACAATGAAAAAACCAAAGGCCTTGTCCAGTGAATGATGTCTGACTGTCACGACAACCGGATTACTCTGGTCGAGCGACTGGTTTCCCGCAAACACCAGCACACGATACTGATATTCACCATCGGGTTTGCCGCTCACGATGCGACTGGTATCCCGGCCGTGATAGATGACACGGCGCTGCTCACCGTTTGAATCCGTCACGATTTCCACCAACCGAAACGTCAGCCCGTTTGATGCAGCGTCGCCATGCACCCAGCTCAACTGATAATAGCCGGCCGTACTGATTTCGGTATCACTGCGAAGTTGCGTGCTCGAGTCATTTGCCACCGTGGCGCCCGGCCATAGCAACCATACAAATAAGCAAAGCAGGGGTAGCTGACTGAACCAGTTATTGAAGAACAGCTGTCGGCCCGAACGGGCAATGCGGCTTGTGGCCAAGATTAAATCCAATGATATTTCCCTTTGGCACCGCGGAATTGCCATGCAAACAACGCGATGTGGACGTGGTATTCTGCCAGAAGTGAATGAAAAATTCATGTAACACTTTGAAAACACTGTGAGAGTCCGCACAATATTCGCCATTCACCGTCTTCATACCTTTATATGTAGGGCATATCTGTAGGGTATATCTGGGCGACGGGTAGCACCGCTAAAATCTGCACGATCGACGCGATGTACTACACTTCGGTATCACCAAATTCTGGGCCGCTATAAATCCCACAAATATATTACTTTATTAGTATTTTCTTATATACTTGTCTCCCCTATAGTCGCCGGTCCTGAGATATGGCCGTAGAGATTGCGCAACAAGAGGTTAATTTATGTCCGTCGTTCACGACCCGTTAAAGGCCCCTGAAGGCCGTATCGAAACCAAAAATACCACCTGCTACATGTGTGCCTGCCGTTGCGGCATCCGCGTGACCTTGCGCGATGGCGAAGTTCGCTATATTCAGGGTAATCCCGACCACCCTCTGAACAAGGGCATCATCTGCGCCAAGGGCGCCTCGGGCATCATGAAACAGTATTCGCCGGCCCGGCTGACCAAACCGCTGCGCCGCAAGCCCGGCACTGACCGCGGCGACGCCCAGTTTGAGGAAATCAGCTGGGACGAGGCTTTCAGCATTATGGAAGAGCGCCTGGCCCACCTGCGCAATACCGACCCCAAGAAATTCGCGCTGTTTACCGGCCGCGACCAGATGCAGGCCCTGACCGGTCTGTTTGCCAAGCAATACGGCACCCCTAATTACGCCGCCCACGGTGGATTCTGCTCGGTCAACATGGCCAGCGGCATGATCTACACCATCGGCGGCTCGTTCTGGGAATTCGGTGGTCCGGACCTGGACCGTGCCAAGCTGCTGGTGATGATCGGCACTGCCGAAGATCACCACTCCAACCCGCTGAAGATGTCGCTGTCCAAATTCAAGCGCAACGGTGGCCGCTTTATTTCCGTTAACCCGGTTCGCACCGGCTACTCGGCCATCGCTGACGAATGGGTCCCGATCAAGCCGGGTACCGATGGCGCCCTGTTCCTGGCCATCATTCATGAACTGATTCGTACCGGCCTGTATGATCGGGACTTCCTGGTGCAGTACTCCAACGCCGCCGAACTGGTCAGCACCGACGAGCAAAGCGACGACTTTGGTCTGTTTGTACGAACCGATATCGCGCGCGACCCGGACTGTTTTGATCCACAGGATCGTGTCTGGTGGGACCGTACTACCGACAAGGCTGTACACGCCCGCACTGAAAGCAGTGACCCTTACTTACTGGGTGAATTTGTTACGGCCGATGGTCGTAAGGTGAAACCGGCGTTCCAGTTATTAAAAGAACGCGTCGATAATTACACCCCGGAATGGGCCAGTGAAGTCACCGGTATTCCGGTCGAGACCATCAAGCGCCTGGCGTATGAAATGGGTATCACTGCGCGGGATGAAAAAATCGAATTGCCCATTGCCTGGACCGACGTGTGGGGCAAGGACCACGAAACCATCACCGGTAACCCGGTGTCCTTCCACGCCATGCGTGGTCTGGCCGCTCACTCCAACGGTTTCCAGACGATTCGCGCCCTGTCGATCCTGATGTCGATTCTTGGCACTATCGATCGCCCGGGTGGTTTTCGTCACAAGGCACCGTTCCCACGCCCGATTCCACCGTGCGCCAAAACACCGAAATCACCGGATGATGTCAAACCGAATACACCGTTAAACGGCATGCCCCTAGGCTGGCCGGCCCACCCCAACGATCTGTTTGTCGACGACAAGGGTGAACCGGTGCGTATCGACAAAGCCTTCTCGTGGGAATTCCCGCTCGCTGCGCACGGCATGATGCAGAACGCGATTACCAATGCCTGGCGTCAGGATCCATATCCCATCGACACCATGCTGATCTTTATGGCCAACATGGCCTGGAACTCGACCATGAACACGGTCGGCGTGCGCGAAATGTTGAACGACAAGGATGAAAACGGTGAATACAAGATTCCGTTCCTAATCGTTTGTGATGCTTTCCAGTCAGAAATGGTGGCCTATGCAGACCTGGTCCTGCCGGACACCACCTATCTGGAACGGCATGACGTCATCAGTATGCTGGATCGGCCGATCTCCGAATACGATGGCCCGGTCGACTCCGTGCGTATTCCGGTCGTACCACCGAAAGGTGAGTGCAAACCGTTCCAGGATGTGCTGGTCGAACTCGGCTCACGCCTGAAGTTACCGGCCTTCACACGTGAAGACGGTTCCCGCAAGTATCGCGACTATCCGGACTTTATTACCAACTTCGAAACCGAGCCGGGTTCCGGCATCGGCTTCCTGGCCGGCTGGCGCGGTAAGGGTGGCGAGAAATTCCTGAAAGGTGAACCCAACCCGAACCAGTGGGAAATGTATGAAAAGAACAATTGCGTGTTCCATTACGAAATGCCCAAGTCATACCAGTACATGCGTAACTGGAACCGGGGTTACCTCAACTGGGCACAGGAACATCGCATGCTGCGTTATGCAGAGCCGATCAATATTCATATCTACTCGGAAATACTGATGAACTTCCGTCTTGCGGCACAGGGTAAACTCGACAGCAAGCAGCCACCAAATCATCTGCGCAAGCGTATTGAAACGTATTTTGATCCGCTACCGTTTTATTACGAGCCGCTTGAGTCACACCTGACTGACAAGCACAAGTACCCATTGAATGCCGTCACGCAACGGCCCATGGCGATGTATCACTCATGGGATTCACAAAATGCCTGGCTGCGTCAGATTCATACCTATAACTATTTATATGTACATCCAAGTACTGCACAGCAACAGGGTATCGAGGATGGCAAATGGATGTGGGTCGAATCCATGCACGGCAAAGTGCGTTGTCTGTGTCGCTACAGTGAAGCCGTAGAACCGGGTACCGTCTGGACCTGGAATGCCATCGGTAAAGCCAAGGGCGCATGGCGTCTGGATGGTGATGCCAATGAATCGGAAAAAGGCTTCCTGCTCAACCACGTGATCAGTGAAGAACTGCCACCGCATGCCGAAGGCGAGCACATTTCCAATTCGGATCCGATTACCGGTCAGGCCGGCTGGTACGATGTCCGTGTACGTATCTATGCGGCTGCCGACGATGAACCGCAAATGAGTTATCCGCAGTTTGATCCGATGCCGGCACTCCCGGGTACGGGCAGAACCAACAAGGTCATCAAATTCTTCGCCGGTATGTTTCAGAAGAAAGCAGGTTAAAGGGTAAGTAAACCATGACACAATTAGCATTAGTTATCGATTTGAATGTCTGCGTCGGCTGCCACGCCTGCGTCACGTCCTGTAAGGAATGGAATACCTCCGGTTCGGCCGGTTTCATGACCGATGAGAATCCGTATGGCAAGGACCCGACCGGAACGTTCTTTAACCGTGTACAAACCTATGAAGTGGGCGAGTTTCCGAGTACGGAAACCCTGCATTTTCCCAAGAGCTGTCTGCACTGTGAAGATCCACCGTGTGTACCAGTGTGTCCGACCGGTGCCAGTTACAAACGTAAGGAAGACGGTATTGTGCTGGTCGATTACGACAAGTGTATCGGTTGTCGTTACTGTTCCTGGGCGTGCCCGTATGGCGTACGTGAAATCGATGAAACACAGAAGGTCATGAAGAAATGTACCCTGTGTGTGGATCGTATTTACGATGAGAGCCTGCCGGAGTCGGAACGCAAACCGGCCTGTGTACTGGCCTGTCCGACTAACGCCCGTCTGTTTGGTGACGTACATGATTCCGAATCCGAAGTGTCTGTAACGATTCGTGAAGAAGGCGGTTACCAGTTGATGCCTGAATGGGGTACCAAGCCGGCCAATCATTACCTGCCGCGCCGCAAGACCCGCATGCATATTCACGAAGACGAATTGCAGCGCGCCGACAACCCGCTCAAGAAAGAACAGCGCGGACCAAGTGCGCCGGTTAGTGAACCGACTCTTGACGACAGTACATCCTGGTAAAACAGAATGCCTTGTCAGAAAACAAATTCTGCGATTCTGTTGATTTGTACTTGAAACTGATTTTACGTATTTGAGGTAATAACGATGCATCCAGCGTTTAGTGTAATTTTTCTGACAACCCTGATTGGCGTTGGTCAGGGTATGTTCCTGGCCCTGTTCACCGGCCAGAGTTATTCCGCGGTGGAACTGCTGCCCATGCAGGACAGCCATAACTTTTATGGCAATGGCGCCATCATCGCGTTACTGTTTTTAATCGGCGGCCTGATCGCGTCGTTCTTTCATCTGGGCCGTCCGGAACGCGCCTGGCGTGCTGCATCGCAATGGCGCACATCCTGGTTATCACGTGAAGTGATCGTGCTGCCGATTCTGATGTTTTTTGTTTTCGTCTACGGTGTCATGCACTACTTCGATCTGGATGCAACTTTGTTCACCGCCGATACCGGTGCACAATTGGAACTGAGCCTGGTCATCGCAACGTTTGGCATGATTGCCACCTTCGCGCTATTTATCTGCACTGGCATGATTTACGCCTGCCTGAAGTTTTTGCAGGAATGGGCCAGCCCGTTGACCGTAATTAACTACACCCTGTTTGGTACCGCTTCCGGTTTCATGCTGGCCACCGCTTTTGCCAACCACAGTGCACCGGAACTGATGCGCTTTTATGGTATCTGGACCACCATCATCACACTGGCGGCACTGGCAACGCGTGTTGCCTCTCTGATTCGCAACAGTCGACTCAAAGCCAAGTCAACCTTGCAAACTGCGCTGGGTGTCCGTCACAACCGTATTCAACAGAAATCCATGGGCTTCATGGGTGGCTCGGTGAATACGCGTGACTTTTTCCATCACGCCTCGCTGGTGGTCTTCAAGAGCATCAAGTGGATCTTCCTGGTACTGGTCTTTCCGCTTCCACTGCTGCTGTTATGGATCGGTATGAATGACAGCAATACCAATATGTTACTGGCAGCATTTGTCGTTCAGTATGTTGGATTGATTGCCGAACGCTGGTTTTTCTTCGCGCAGGCCAATCATCCGCAGAACCTGTATTATCAAACCGTGTGATGCCTGATATAATCACTCAGGTATTTCGCAAATTTTGAGGTAGAAATAATGGAAGCAGTTGTAAACGGCAAGACCATCAAGCTCAGTGAAGCCGGCTGGCTGGAAAACCTGGACGAGTGGAGCGAAGAGCTGGCGGTTGAAATTGCCAAGAACGAACAGATTCCTGAACTGACCCAGGAACACTGGGACATCATCAACACGGCACGTGAATTCTTCCTGGATGAAGGCGTGGTCGCCGAACCGCGTAAATTTTCCAAGATTATGAAGGAAAAATTTGGCGCTGATCGCAGCAGCCAGCAGTACATTTATTCACTGTTCCCAACCGGCCTGATCAAATGTGCCAACAAGGTTGCCGGCCTGCCACGTCCCAAAGGCTGCAGCTAATTCCCCAGATGAGTGGCTGTTTCCCACCACGGGAACAGCCGCTTATGTATCCTTTATCTGACTATTTCTTCAGGATTTTTCCCGCCCCCTATCTTCGTCTTACTGCTAATATATCTGCATTACAAAAATGAAATGCGGAAACTATGCAGACCCAGCCTCAATTTCTGAAACTACGCGAACATATGCAGTCCATCATTGTTGGCCAGCATGCCCTGCTGGAGCGGATTTTGATTGGTGTTCTGACAGGCGGACATCTGCTACTTGAAGGGCCACCCGGACTGGCCAAAACCACCGCTGTAAAAACCCTTGCCAGTGGTATCCATGCAAGCTTTCAACGTATTCAATTTACTCCGGATTTAATGCCTGGTGATCTGACCGGAAGTGACGTTTTTGATCCGGAACACAGGAAATTTGAATTTTTGCCGGGCCCGTTATTCCATGAAATAATTCTGGCCGACGAAATCAACCGGGCACCACCCAAAGTGCAATCTGCACTGTTGGAGGCAATGGAGGAGCATCAAATTACCGTTGGTGGCCAGACACATGCACTGCCTGATTTATTCATCGTAATGGCAACACAAAATCCACTTGAACAAAGTGGTACCTACCCCTTACCCGAAGCCCAGCTGGATAGATTCCTGTTACATGTGGTGATCGATTATCCTGATCAAGCAGATGAACTGGCAATACTACGCCGGGACAGAGAAACCCATTTTGGAGAAAACCGGCCGGAGGCAGAAAGCCGACTTTTGCCTGAGACCGTGTTGCAGGCCAGACATGAAGTCGCTGAGGTCCATATTGAACCTATGCTGGAAGAGTATGTGGTGCAATTAATTACAGCTACCCGACAGATTGAGAAATTTATTGAAGACTGGAAAGGATATATAGACTTTGGCGCATCACCACGCGCAACTCTTGCGCTTGTCAGAGCATCAAGTGCTTATGCCTACATACAGGGACGCGACTATGTCATACCAGATGATGTTATTGCCATAGCACCTGATGTGTTACGGCACAGAATACTTCCCAGCTTTACCGCCAATGCCAACAAAGTCACCGTTGAAGATATAATAAATCGCTTGCTGGAAGTTATTCCCATTCCCTGATCGTTAATCACGACAATGATCAAACAACTTTTCAGCAAAAAAACCTATTCTCCACTTGTAAGCGATACTGAGCTCGAAAAAATCTTTCATAGCGCAAGCAAAAACCCCTCAACACTGCAAAATCCAGACGACGTTGAACATATACTGTTAGGCGAGCAATTATCAAAATTCCCTGGTAGTGGATACGAGTTTGCTGATAACACGCGTTATATGCCCGGCGATGATCGCCGGTTTATTAATTGGCGACTGTATGCAAGAACGGGGGAGCTATATCGTAAATCATTTTATGAAGAACGTCGGCCGCAGGTATGGTTAATACTGGATCGCCGATCGAGTATGCGCTTTGGAACCAGGATCCACCTGAAAGCCGCATTAGCAGCACAGCTTGCTATTTACCAACTGTATTCAGCCCATAACTTACAATTACTCACCGGCAGTGTGTTAATAGACGAAAATCTCGAATGGATTCAGCCTGCGCGTGGTAATGTAGCGCTGACAAACATGATCAATAAGCTACGTGCTCCTTGTCCACCGCTCAGATACGACAATGACACTGATACTTTCACGCCAATACTCTCACATTTGCTTGCTCGTCTGCCGACTGGCTGCATAATTGTCTTTTACAGTGACTTCAGCTCAATGCAGGAAAGGGATAGAAGTCTGATTCATGCACTACGCAATAAACACCATATAATTGCACAACACATAATTGACAGGAGTGAAGCCATATTACCACCCGGCAGATACTCAATCAGTAATTATGCAGACACAATGTCTGTTGATGACCAGAATCCGGCATTACGCGATCAATTAAACCAGGTGATGCAGAAACGGCTCACCGAAATTAAAACTTGGTTTGAAAACGCGGGATGTCGATATCAACGCTATTTTGCGGACTTTGAACTGCTTCATTGACACCTTATGAAAGACAACCGGCTATAGACACACAATGGGTGGATATAGTACAACCTCTACCACCTGATCCTGTTTCGATATTCGTCTGGCTAGCTCTGTTGGCTTTTTTAATAATAAGTTTTTCTCTGATTTATTATATCTGGAATAAACAACCCCGACAGCGCGCACTGACAGAAATCAGACGTTGCCGGCATGCAAACCAGCAAGGGTTGGATACAACCAGGTCTATTGCCAGACGCTTGTTCCATGCACTGCAACTTGCCAACGGCAATAATAATTTTCGCCATGCTTTTCATACTGAACAGGCAGGTAAAAACTGGAATGATTATTACCCGTTGCTATTACGCTGTGTTTTCCATTCGAAAAACCCGGACGACGAGACGATTGCCTACCTGATTACTGAAACCCACTTCTGGATAAAAAACCTGCCACAATCCAATGACTGAATTAATTATGTCCATACAGTTTGCCGAACCTGTCTGGCTGATATTGATTCCAATAAGCCTGCTAGTTCTTTTTTTAATAATAAGGTTCTTGCCGAGCACCTTGTCAACGCTGGCCGGGCAGCTCCCAGATATAACCGCCAATGTGTATTTTCACCCGCAATACGCAAGGTTAAAATCACTTTTCATCCAGAACAAACTACTAAAACGAAAAAAGCGTTTTATTCTGCAGTATTTTAGTTATGCCGTCTTTATCATTCTTATACTGCTTTCACTTGCACAACCCTATCGTGCTGGTCAACAACTGCCACAACCACAACAGCACAGAGATATTATTTTTCTTCTGGATATATCTGTCAGCATGGTATTACGAGACTATCTGGTCGATGGTGATCGTATCAAACGAATTACGATGCTTAAAAACGTAATGCGACATTTCGTGCTCAACCTCGAAGGCAATCGAATCGGTATCATACCTTTTTCAGAACACCCTTATTATTACGTTCCACTAAGTAATGATTATGCGCTACTGGAATATCAGATTCAGCGGCTCGAACCGGCTGTTTTAACAGGCAGAAGCAGTGATATCAGCCGTGCACTTCTCTACAGCCTGCGCTGGACATCCGGGAAAAACGTTCAGGCAAACAATAAACCCGTTCTGGTGCTTATCTCTGATGTGAACCGACCGACCCGCACCATTGATCCAGCGGTAGCGGCAGAATATCTGGCAAAAAACAGCGTACGACTCCATACCATCGCCATTGGATCAGGTAGCTACGCTGCAGAGGAGGAAAATAATCGCTCACTTATCTATCACCCGACCAGTTTTTACCTGCTGAAACGGATTGCGCAATCCGGAAATGGTCAATTCTTCTGGGCCAGGGATGAAGCCTCATTGAATACCGCACTACAGACAATTAATAAAAGCGAACGACGCGAGATTATAGCCGAACCGGAATATATAAAAATTCCTCTGTATATGTGGCCATTGCTCCTTGCCCTGATTTGGCTTGGCCTTCTTCAGATTTCACGACTATTTATTGAACGACGCTCATGAGTATTCTGAACAGTATCGAGTTACGCAACGCATGGTGGTTATTACTGGCAGCCCAACCAATAATTATTGTTGCCATCTCTTTTCTTTTTTATCGTATACGTTCGAATAACTTTTCAGATAAAGCGCTTTACCCGTGGGTTCTGGTCAGGTTCAGGCATTCTGGATTTCTCGGATATATCCGGTTTGGCATATTTAACCTGGCAATACTCATGTTCGCCATTGCCCTGTCCGGCCCAAGAATTGCGGAACGTCATATTGATTCTGATACCGACCGTTTTCATGAAGTACAGGTCGTATTTGACCTCTCGTATTCAATGAATGCCAGGGATATCAGGCCAAACCGGATTGAACGAGGCAAACTTGAGCTATTTGACCTGGTGAGTCGTATGAATAATATTCAAATGGGAATAATTGTCTTCGCAGCCAGACCACATATCATGACCCCGCCTACTGCAGATAAGTCTGTATTGCGACATTACATCAGCATGCTTGAGACGCAGTCATTGCCCACAGAAGGATCGAATCTATACAGCGCCCTGAATTTCGCTGCCAGGCAATTCAAACGCAAGAATGCCGCGAAAACAATTTTATTAATCAGTGACGGAGAAACCAGCAAGCTTCCTGATGATTACACAGATGACGTCAAGAATCTGCTCATTCGACTGAGAAACAACTCCATTCGTATTTATGCACTCGGTACAGGTAGCAGACAGGGCTCGCCCCTGTTCAGAGATGGAGAATGGTTACGCAATGATGGTAAACCTGTGATATCTCAACTTCAGGAAACCAGTCTGATAACGCTTGCCCAGGGTAGCAATGGGAAGTATAGCCATGTGACTGACAACGATGATGACTGGGCACATCTATACGATAATGGTATTCGACAGCATACGTTGACACAATCACAACGCTCAGATTCAACTATTATTGTCTGGAGAGAACTGGCGTCCTGGTTCATTTTACCCGGATTCATCCTGATTCTACTGTCGCATTTACGTCTTAACTATCGTACGTCTGGTATTGCCAATACTATAATACCGATTTGCGTTGTTTTTTGCGGCTTGGTCTTTTCTGTACCGGTCTTTGCCAACCAGGCTTCGTATGACACAGCCTACAACGCCTATAAAAAAGGTAATCTGCAATCAGCTCAAAAACTATTTTCACAACTCGATGGTTTCAGAGCAAGAATGGGTGAGGCTGCAAGTGCCTACGGGCAACGTCAGTATGATCAAGCCATAGCAACCTATGTTCAGGCACTCTTACTGGCAAATACAGATTCAGAACGTAGTCAGGCATTATTCAATCTCGGCAACAGCTATTACCAGAAGAAGTCCTACCGACAGGCAGAATCAATCTATCGAGATGTATTGCGTTACGACCCTCAGCATAATGCCGCAAAAATTAATCTTGAATATGCCATAGCGCTGCAACAGGATACAGGTACAAATCCTCCCTTTATTGCCAAACGTGAAGGTACTGGCGTACGCACAGCACCGGTACTGGACAATGTGGATATCAGCCGTGGTCGCCTGACCCTTAGTGACGACGATGCTGATAACCAGCCGATCCTGCCAGACTTTAGCGAAGAAACACCGGCTATTGTCCCGGATATTCAGCTACAACAAGCCAGGCCGGCTTCTGAAAATATTGTGGAGAACAAAGATCCGCAATGGACTTACACGATTACTGATATCAAGTCCATTACAGATCGTCTTATTCATTTTCCTAACAGCGAATCATCCATATGGAAGCGTATGTATGAAAAGGAAGAGGAGTTTGTGGCGCCACGTGAACGTCCGGAAATAATACCAGGAGTCAGGCCATGGTAGTCCGGTATTTGTTTACTGTTTTTCTTTCTTTGCTATCGATGCCACTGCTGGGCAAAAGTGTAACTGTTCTACCGGCAACACAGCAGGTTGAATACGGCAAACCACTCTGGATAACGATTCGTACCGAACTAAACGATAAAACCCTCGAGAAGATTGACTTCACTCCCTGGGAGGAGCTCGTATACGTCGATAAACAGTTTATTACAGTGCACGATAAAGTTACAAAAACACCAGCCACACAAATCAGGCTGTATCCGCGGCAACCCGGACAACTTACTCTGCCATCCCTGAGATTTGAGAATGACAGAACCATTCCAGTCAATGTGACAGTCACCAGGCCGGTCGATCCAAAATCTGCATCGCAGATAAATATCAACTGTCCTGCACCAGTCACAGATGTCTGGCAACTTCAACAACTATCTATATTCTGTGAAATAGATATTCAGGACAGCCATGTCGTTTTTGAGCACACCAGGGACACGGAACAACGCGACGAGATATTTCCAATAAGCATTAACAGTGGAGAAATCAAGAGTACCAAAGGGTATTTTCGTTACCACATCGGTTGGGTGATCATACCGACAGCAACAGGTGAAACAGCATTCAGCCTGCCACCTGTTAACATGGTGCGTGACGGCGTTATCACACACCGCTTTTACCTGCCTTATACCAGACTGCAGGTCAATCCGTTACCCGCCTACCTGCCGGGAACCATACCTGTTGGCAAGGTACAGGTCGATCAATATAAAGTCGTTCAGAACTGGTTGTCGCCAGGAGAACTTTCGACGATAAATCTGGACATTACCCTTAACGGTGTTACCGAGACATCGATGCCTGCCTATGAAGTCCAGCTCCAGAGTAATGAGGTATTTCAATTTCATGCTTCTCAAAAATCAGTAATACAGAAAACTGACACAACAGGTATATCTACTACGGTCCGCTACGCTATCCCTGTGACAATTACGAAACAGGGCATTCATATAATGCCTGCCATTCGACTACAGTACTTCGAACCGGATCAGGGCGTAATAAAAACCTTCCATGTAACGGGACAGCGAT
This sequence comes from uncultured Gammaproteobacteria bacterium, assembly GCA_937967995.1. Taxonomy (GTDB): domain Bacteria; phylum Pseudomonadota; class Gammaproteobacteria; order UBA6429; family Thiohalophilaceae; genus CALBTB01. Next base: position 55,964 of record CALBTB010000003.1, on the reverse strand, counting down.
TAACTATTATAAGTAACTGGTTACAGGCTGTTCTGTTGTTGCTCGTACTTATCCTGCTATTTATTTTGGGTAAATATCTTGTCAACATTCTGATCAGAATTTGGCGCCGCTACCGTTTCTACACAACTGCCCTTACACAACTGTCAGACATGAATAATGCAGACCAATTACGTCAGATTATGAACAAAATGGCTTTGGCAGAGGGACTTCGTGAAAATATAACAGCGAGAGACTGGTATGGTTATCTGCTAAATCAATGTGGAAATCTGGAATCTGTTCCACTCAGACTGCTGGATGTTATGTATTTACCGTCAAAAGACAGGGACTTCGAACAACTGCGTCAGAAGCTATCAGTTATATGCAGGCAGCGTCGCCTGATCCTGTTACCAGGCAGCGGGTAGCTTCTCGTTGATCGTGATATGTTTCTTATCAACGCTGATATAACCACCGGTTGTCAGATCTTTTAAGATACGACTCACCATTTCTCGCGAGGCCCCCACCATATTGGCGATGTCCTGGTGGGTGAGCTTCTGCTGAATCACATGTTTACCATCCACATCCGTTGCCAGATCCAGCAGGGTATGTGCAACGCGCCCATACACATCCATCAGGGCCAGATTTTTTACACTGTCCGTCAGTGCCCGTACCTGTTTGGTCAGTGAACGAATCAGGTTGAAAGACAGTTCCGGGTTTTCCGCCAGGCAGCGCTTGAATTCTGACTTGGAAATGATCATGGTCTTGATCGGACTTAGCGTCATCACCGAGGCCGAACGGGGCTGATCATCGACCAGTGACAGTTCACCAAAATATTCGCCCGGTCCCAGAATGTTGAGAATCACTTCCTTGCCGGTTTCATCACTGGCATAGACCTTGACCTCGCCCTCCAGAATGACATAGAGCGAATCGGTGTTATCACCTTCGTTGATTAATATAGAGTTGGCCGGATATGTACGCGTCTGACAATGCGCTGTTAGAGCATCAGTCTCGGCCGGGGCCAGCTCGGAGAACATGTATACTTTATGCAGCATTTTTTGACCTCTTGGGTATCCCTGTCCATATCATTTTGCCTGCCTGGCATAATCTGCTGATATGACAAAGTCTAACCCATCAGGTCATACACTTTATCACCAGCTTCTCCACCGTTATAAGATTCATCGGCCGATAACCTGGCCAATGAGTAAGAACTTCTTAATATATGTTATAAGAACAAGCATATATGATTTATAGCCGCACACACAATAACCGTCCAGATGTCCACAGCCGGATTCGACTGATCCTGATCAGTATTATTGTCATTGTCAGCGGCTTGATCCTGTCACTCACACCGCTGGGACGATGGCTGGAAGAAGATATCAGCCTGTCATGGCTGTTTAAATTACGTGGTGAAATAGACGCACCACGTGACGTTGTCGTCGTCAGTATCGATCAGGATTCCTCACGCAACCTGACCCTGCCCAATAAACCACGCAAATGGCCACGCCACCTGCATGGTAAGCTGGTGGATCAACTAACCCAGGCCGGTGCCAGCGCTATCGCTTTTGACATTATCTTTGAGGAAACACGGGATGAAGCACATAACCGGGAATTTGCGGCGGCCCTGCAGCGGGCCAATAATGTTGTTTTGTTTCAGTATCTCAGGCAGGAAATGATCGATATGGGGGCAAACGGCCATGCCGTCATCGAGAAGCTCATTTCCCCGCTGCCGGTACTGGCTGAAAACACGCAGGGCCTGTCGCCCTTTCCCTTACCCAAGGTCCCGGCCAAGGTAAACCATTTCCTGTTGTACAAGCCTGAGCTGAGTGACGCGCCCACCATGCCGGTGACCATGCTGCAATTGCATGGTTTATCCGTCTATGACGAGTTGCGTGCCATGCTTGTAAAACACCTGCCACAGGCGGATATACAACTTCCCGTATCTGCGACTGAGGTGCGTCAACAGCGCGCCATACATAACATCACCCGGCAATTACGTCAGCTGTTTGTTCAGCACCAATCATTGGCCAACCTGCTTAGTCAGGATTTGAATAAAAGGGAATTGACCGAACAACAGCGTCAACAACTGGCAGCCCTTATCTATACCTATTCTGCACCACACAGTATGTATCTGAATTTTTACGGTGCACCTCACACCATACGAACCCTGCCGTTTTACCAGGTGTTGCAAGCTGATCCTGCTACGCTCGACCTGGCAGGCAAGGCCGTGTTCGTTGGTTTCTCCGAATCATTTCAGCCGGAACAAAAAGACGGCTTCTTCACGGTTTTTACCGATGAGGATAGCGGCGTGGATATCAGTGGTGTGGAGATCATGGCGACCGCCTTTGCCAACCTTCTGCAGCGTCAGGCCCTGCACGTACCCTCGGCAACACAGGATATATTGCTGATCGTCATCTGGGGTTTGCTCATCTGTATCCTGTTAAAGTATGTGCCGGGCGTCATGCAGATTCCGGTCGCACTCGTACTGGGCACACTCTATGCCGTTACTGTTTATTTTACGTTTGCACGCTACTACATCTGGTTGCCTCTCACCACGCCTTTGCTCTGGCAACTACCGCTTGCCACAGGCCTGACCTTTCTCTGGAAATACCTGGATGTACAACGCGAGCGTCGTAATATTCGTGCCGCATTTGGCTATCACCTGCCGGTCGAGGTAGTCGATAAACTTGCGCAGAACATGGATCACCTTACCCAGCCAGGCGAAAAAGTACAGGGCATCGTCATGGCAACGGATGCGGAACAGTATACGCACCTGTCCGAACACCTGGATCCGCAACAGTTACACAGCCTGATGAATGACTACTACGCGACTGTCTTTAAACCCGTCAGCGATCACAACGGCATTGTGTCCGATGTGGTGGGCGATGCCGTCATGGTCATCTGGGCCAACATCGCCAATAAACCCGGGCAACATCGTCAGGCCTGTAATTCAGCACTACAAATTCAGACAGCACTTGAGCTATTTAATCAGGAACATCCGCAACACTCTCTACCGACACGCATCGGGCTGCATGCCGGCGAGATCGTCATGGGCCATGTGGGTGCACTTGACCATTACGAATACCGTGCAATCGGTGATATCGTGAATACGGCGTCACGCATCGAAGGGCTGAACAAATACCTGGGGACACGCATTCTCGTTTCTGATGCTGTCGCGCAACAGCTCGATAATTTGCAGACCCGCTATATCGGCCGCTTTCAACTGGCAGGTAAAACCACCGCGCTCGGTATATACGAACTGGTTGGTGACAGGGCGACTGAGAACAACACTATATATAAGGAATTCGAAGACGCGGTTTCATTAGTTGAACAGGAAGAATGGCGCACCGCAATGGACGCTTTTGATGCCATTCTGGCCAGCACATCGGACGGTCCCAGCGCATTTTATCGCCAGTATTGCGAGGACTGTTTGCGTCATCCACCCGAACATCATCACGGAATCATCTTACTGACAACGAAATAACAGCACCCTTTCAGGGCACCTACATATTCATTAACAATTGTTAAAATTTTCCAACACAATGTAAGTGAGTGCGGTTATAATTCGATCACAATTAAGCCGGTTACCCGCTAATTTCTTAGCACTACCGCCATCAATTGAAAATAATAAAGAAACAGGGAGTCGCGAACGACATGGGAAAGCGTTTGCTTTGGGCAGGGCTATTGCTCATTACCTGCTCGACATCAACTTGGGCTGCGGACAAGGATCGTTGTGATCCCTGGGTCGCCAAGATCGCCTCTGTCCAGGGCAGTGTAGAAGCCAAACGCACTGGCCAGTCCGACTGGACCCCTGTCAAACTTCAGGAACCGTTTTGTCCTGGCGACCAGATTCGTGTTGGCGACAAGGCCCGCGCCGCCATTATTCTCAGCAATGAAACCCTGTTACGACTCGGCCAGAATTCAGCTATTACACTTTCAGACATAAAAGATGATGGCCCGTCACTTTTAGAACTTTTGAAAGGTATCGCACATTTTATTTCCCGCGTACCGCGCAGCCTGAAAGTCAACACACCTTTCGTGAATGCCGCAATTGAAGGTACGGAATTTGTTGTTGCTGTGACGGATCAACAAAGCCGTGTCACTGTCTTTGAAGGTGTCGTGTTAACTGAAAACACACATGGCCAGTTACGTATTACCCAGGATGAAACCAGTGTCGCCGATGCGAGCAGCGCACCGCGCAAGGTACTGGTCGCCAACCCTCGCGATGCAGTGCAGTGGGCACTGTATTTTCCACCGGTATTTGAAAAAGCCACAGACGATATCGCCGAAGCACAATCGCTTCTCTACACCGGTCAGGTCGACGCCGCACGTCAACGGCTCGAAGATAAAGACAGTGCCGAAGCATTATCACTTCAGGCCATCATTGCCGTTGTCAGTAACCTGCCCGATGACGCCGTGCAACTGGCTGACCGTGCAGTCCAGCAATCACCTGATCTGGCCGGCGCCCATATTGCGCGCTCCTATGCCTGGCAGGCCAAACGGCAACTGCCCCGTGCACTGGAAAGTGCCGAACAGGCCACGGTGTCCGAACCGAACAACGCACTTGCCTGGGCACGCCTGGCCGAATTGCACTTAGCCACCGGCTCACTCAGCCGTGCATTGGACTCCGCGCAACGTGCTACGAGTATCAATCCTGATCTTGCCCGCACCCAGACGGTGCTGGGTTTCGCCTACCTGTTACAGATTGATATCAACGATGCGATGAATGCCTTTGAACGAGCGATTGCACTTGATCAGGTAGACCCGCTACCTCGGCTTGGACTGGGCCTGGCAAAAATTCGCGACAATCAGCTAGCCGAAGGTCGACGCGACATTGAAATCGCCGCCAGCCTCGATCCCAACAACGCCATCATACGCAGTTATCTCGGCAAAGCCTACTTCGAAGAAAAACGCAGCCCGCTGGATGCGGAACAATTTGCCATGGCCAAACAACTGGACCCGAATGATCCAACACCCTGGTTCTACGACGCTATCCGTAAACAAACTGAAAATGATCCGGTCGGCGCACTGGAAGATCTGAACAAATCCATTGAGCTGAACGACAACCGCGCCGTGTATCGTTCCAGCCTGCAACTCGATCAGGATGAAGCGGCACGGAGTGTGAGCCTGGGACGTGTTTATAATCAACTGGGTTTTGAACAGGCGGGATTGAACGAGGCAACGAAGTCACTGGCGGAAAACCCAGCCAACAGTTCCGCGTTACGCTTTTTGTCAGATATATACAGCGCCCGCAAGTTTCACGAAATTGCCCGTGCCAGCGCCTTGTTACAGAGTCAGTTGTTACAACCCATTGGGGCATACAGCGTACAACCCCATGTCCGGGAAACCAATCTCGGCTTGGACTCGACCATTGGACCAAACCTGTCCTCACTCAACGAATACAATACTTTATTTAGTCGTAACCAGACCTTGATCAATGCAACTGCCATCGTTGGTACACATAACCTGGTCGCAGACGAACTGGTCCTGTCTGGCGTACAGAATAATCTGGCCTATAGCTTTGGGCAATTCAGTTATAATACGGACGGACATCGTGACAATGCGGATGTCAATCACGATATTCGCAACGCCTTCTTCCAGTATCAGATCTCAAACAACTTTAGCGCACAACTGGAATACACCAGCCGTGACACCTTGCAGGGTGATCCACGCCAGTCACAGGAAGATGGTTTTGACCCGGATAATCGACGTTCTCTGGATGAGGAAACAGGACGTTTAGGTTTGCATTATAAAATGGGTAATCACTCTAACCTGCTATATTCTTATTTCTATAACACCCGCTATACCACCCTGGTAAATCCAATCAATACAGCTGTAACACTTAACACTAATCGAAATGACAACAGTAATGATCACCAGTTACAGTATATCCTGGATACAAAAAACTATAATTTGATTATTGGTGGTGGAGTTACTGATATTAATTCAAGAAGAGATATCATAACCATCGTATTTGGCACACCGAATCCTCCAAATACTTCCTTTCCAACAACAGATCAGAAAAACTTCTATGTTTACAATAATTTCACGATTAATCCAAATGTAAGCACTACTCTTGGTGTAAATTATATTGATCTTGATAATGAAACACCTGATCTGAATATCGAAGAAGTAAATCCAAAGTTAGGTCTAGTCTGGACTATTAATCAGAACATTGCGTTCAGAGTCGCTGCATTTGAAAATACCAAAAGGACCCTGTCAGTTAATCAAACAATCGAACCAACACACATTGCTGGCTTTACTCAATTCTATGATGATCCAAATGCCGCAGAATCTAAAAACCTGGGATTCGCCCTGGATGGATACACAAGCTCGCGATTTGCTTATGGGTTTGAATATGTAAGACGGCAACTGGAAAACCCGAGTGTATCGGGAACACCAGCTGTAACCACGTTCAGAACCCAAAACGAGGATTTAGCTAATATATACTCAAGCTGGAGTATAAATCATAACTGGACTGTTAATTCCACAATTGAGTTCGAGGAATTCGATACTGAGAGTATCGACCTAAAATACCTAAAAACAGTTTCAGTTCCAATATCGTTAAACTATATTCATTCATCAGGATTCTTTAGCCGCCTTACACAGACTTATGTAAAACAGGATGCCCGTTACACTGAACCTTCAGTTTCAGAAAAAAGCGAGCAATTTAATGTAACAGATATTGTTGTCGGCTATCGGCTTCCAGATAGACAGGGATTGATTAGCTTAACCTTTAAGAACATCTTCGATAATGAATTTCTGTTTCAGGATATGACACCCTACCGTTCTGATGTGTTCAATGTTAACCCCCAGTACATTCCCGACAGTACTGTTTATTTCCAGGCAACACTCAATATTTAAAATTAACAAACCAGATGGTTATATCGTAAGGAGAGACAAAATGAGAATCACACTATTAGCCATACCATTTGCTTTAATCTTCGCTGGATGCGCTACAACACCAGGTCCAAATTTTGAAAATACAACTAAATTCACTGATAGAGTTAAAACTGACGCCAAATTCGGTACACTCAGCAAGAGTACACGCAAGAAACTGGGCCTGGATACAGATGACGGTATCGTTGCAGTTATTAGTAATGGTAATGTAGTTTTTTATGGTGCAGAAGGTAAAGGCTTTTCACAGAATAACAGAAAGCCAGAGGGACAGGTAAAAAGAACAATTAAGATAAACGTATGGGTAAATAGCCCTGAATGCGAAGAAATTGACGATGGCAGTGGATGGACTTTCTGGTATCCATGGGACTGCCCACATCCACATTAATAAATAATAAGATAGACGGAAAAGCCGGCCCCGTGCCGGCTTTTTTTATGTCTTTTGAAATGTGAAAAAATCACATTTTCCCGCCTGATTATTTCACAGCACATTTCCCCTTAATTTCTTACATTCATCTTACACGGATGTTCAGGGGCTGCCAGGGATGGCTTTCATCCCGGTGGTTCCTTTGTCTTGTTGGTCTGTGAATATTTCACATTTTACCAGGATCATATATCACAGCGATAAACCCCCAACAGGACTACGATTTAATCATCAACAGGCGGTAATTGCATTTTGAGTTAGAGGGGAAACGTATGATGCAGACACAAAGCGTAAACAGTAATGAAGCAGGCAGGGGCAGTGATTATCCGATTTTTGCCATGCTTGAGGCCCATTATGCCCTGCAGGAGGGCACCATCAAGAAAGCCAAACAGGCTATGCGTAGCGCGCTGACTCTGTGCAAAAAACAGGGCCACACGACTCTGCAATTGATGCACCCGCGTTATCTCAAGGACCTGCTTATCTGGTCTTACCAGCAGGGCATCGAAAAGGAATTTATCAAGCAAAGCCTTAAAACCCTCAAATTCGACTCGCCGGACATTGCCGAAATCAATGACAACATCAGCAATATCGACAAACCGATCAAGATTAGCACGCTCGGCCAATTCAACGTCCAGGTTGGTGAACAGACACTTTCTTATACCCGTGCCGGTTATAACAAGCCGTTTGACATGCTAAAAGCCGTGATCGCCTTTGGTGGAAGACAGATCAACCGCTCTCGCATCATCGATACCTTATGGCCCGATGCCGAAGGGGATTGTGCACGTCGGAATTTTGATACCACTCTGCACCGCCTGCGCAAGTTACTCAAGCATAGCAAGGCATTAATTCTGCATGGTAACCAGCTCACTCTGGACACACGTTATGTATGGGTGGATATCTGGGACTTTGACCGTGCCTATTCACAACTTGAAGCCGAAATTCATAAGATGCATGCCAATTCGGATACAGTCGATCATCTGACCGAGCACGTTACGGATCTGTATCGTGGTCATTTTCTGCAAAACGACCATGTACGGCCGTGGACATTGTCAATTCGGGATAATCTGTCCAGTCGTATCACCTGTCTGATTACGCGTGTTGGCCGCTACTGGCATGAACAAAAACAAAATGACAGGGCGATTGCATTATTCCAGCGCGGTATAGAACTCGATAGCACCAACGAAACCCTGTACCAGGACCTGATGAAACTCTACATCGAACAGGGCGCCATGTCGCAGGCTGCCAGCACTTACTTGCGTTGCCGGCAGGCCCTGTCTGCTCATCTGAGTGTATTACCCAGTTCTGAAACCGTGCGTATCTATAAGTCCATCGGATTACAGGAATAAAATTAAAACAAGAATAACTATTTTGGGGCTGGCCTGTAGGATGCAGGTCAGTGTTTGTAAGGAAGTAGTAACAACAGAGGAAATGGAAATGAAAAAAGCAGTATTGACGATGAGTGCAGTAGCATTAACTTTGGCAATGGGCAACGCACAAGCTGCATGCCCAAACTATCTCAATGCAGAAGAAACTTATGACTGCATTGTAATGGAAGGCGCGGGTGATGTTTATGTCCCTTCAGCCCGCACTGCCCAGAATGACAGTAGCGAATCTACTGCAAAGATTAAAGGCCAAAGTACGAACCAGCAGGCATTGGCGGAATCCATTGACCACGCCGGTATTTAAGAGGTTAGGTAGACCAGCCTGAATACCTCAACTCCTCCTGCGGTATTTCAGGCACGCAAACTAGCGTCACTTTGGGGAAAATAAAGTTCTCTTCAACTTTTCTTTTGGGCGGTGCATGTCACCGCTTCTCCCCCGTAGCGGCTCATCTCGAGCCGCTTTTTTTTGCATTGCCTAAAACTTCAAACCGGCGTGTGATTCGATAACCACTCGCATCGACCACTGTCAGGGTATGCATACCCGGTTTGATGTCCAGTGCCAGTTCATGAAACTTGTGCGTGGTACCGAGATATTGCTGATCGAGATGCCAGTAAAGCACGGTGTCCTGCTCGCGATGCACGGCTTCAAATATGGTGCGACTCTTCTGGCGGTTCAGTTCCGTCGGTATATAGATACGGGTTCCCGGTAATGGATACAACAAATCCAGCGGACCATGTTGTTTTTGTTCTGCCAGCTGTTGCCGACAATCGGCCCGGTAGGCAGGTAGTTCCCGGTAGTGATTATGTGATTGACGATAAAAGCTGGCCTGTCCCGGTGGTAGTACAAACCAGCTGACATGTTGCATGTTCCTGACCTGCTCACAACGGCTATGAACACGCCACTGCCTGGTTTGATCCAGGTGAACATAACGGTGATGCGGACTGATTTTCTGAAAATGACTGTGTGCCGGAATCCATACTGTTTTTGTCTCGCAATGGGCATTACTCAGATAGCCGTTGTCCTTACATACCTGTATCGGCTTCATTAAATGTTTTGGTGCTGTAAACCATTTTGCCGGCCGTTCCAGCTTGTCGAACACATCAAACATGATGGGTGCGGCTGCCAGGATACCGGTTAAACCGGCTTTACCTTCACCACTGGCATTGCCGACCCATACCGCGACGGTATGCAGGTTATCGCTGCCGATAGCCCAGCCGTCTCGCAATCCAAAGCTGGTACCGGTTTTCCAGGCCACCTTGCGGCTGCTGGAAAACTCACGCCAGAAATTTTCCGTGCCGGGACGACTGACTTCCAGTAAGGCATTCAGGGTCAGCCAGGCACTGGCCGGATCGATCTGCGCGATACGATTTGTATCAGTATTGTCATCCTGGAGGATTTTTATTTTTCGATAGTGCGTTGTTACGTTGAAACGATCCTGACGGGCAAGGTGTGCGACATTACTATATATGTTGGCCATGTCCCATAATGTACCCTCGGCACCACCCAGGATTAAGGTCAGGCCATAATCATCCACCGGTCGTGACAGTGTACGCATACCGGCCTGTTGCAGGTAATCATAAAAACGATCAACACCGTGTGCGCGTAACATGCGCACCGCCGGTACATTCAGCGAACGGGCCAGTGCCTGTCTGGCCGGCACCGCACCACGATACTGACGATCAAAATTCTCCGGCATATAACCGGCATACTGCGTCGGTAAATCGGGTACCAGTGTATCAGGCAACAACTCACCGCTGTGTATCATGCGGGCAAACAATAACGGTTTGAGTATACTGCCGGTACTGCGCGGGCGATGGACTATATCAACCGCGTAGCCACGCTCAAAGGTATTGGCATAACGGCGGTTTCCCACATAGGCCTTCACCTCAAAAGAGTGATTATCCACGACCAGCACTGCCAGGTTATGAATATCCTGTAGCGCAAGCCGCTCGGCATGCTGCTGTGTCACGGTTTCAATTTTGTGCTGGGTAAAATTATCCAGCGTGGTCACCAGTCTGCTCGATTCAGGTTGTTGTTGCATTAACGTATCGAGTAAATGTGCAGCATAACGTGGCAGTGGTTTTGGTCTGTCTGGCAATGGTTCGAGTATGGCCAGTTTGTATTCGATATCATCGATAACACCTTGTTCATGTAGGGTCGCTAACAGTGCATTGCGTTTATCGATCAGTCTTTGCCGGTTTCGACCGGGATGAATCAGGGCCGGGCTGTTGGGTAACACCGCAAGCAGCGCACTCTCCGCCCACGACAACTGTTTCGGTGACCGTCCGAAATAACGCCAGCTGGCTGCTTCCAGCCCAACGACGTTTCCACCAAACGGGGCATGCGATGCATGCAGTGCCAGGATTTGATCCTTGTCATAGGTCATTTCCAGACGAGTAGCCAGGATTATTTCGATAATTTTCTGGTAGACAGTACGCGGTGGATTTTTACGTGCCATGCGAATGACCTGCATCGACAGGGTACTGCCGCCACTGACAACCTCACCATGTTTCAGGTTGAGATACAGTGCACGTAACATCGCCAGAGGATCCACACCGGGGTGTGAATAAAATCGCTTATCCTCAAAATGCAGAATGGCCTGTTTGTATTTTTCCGGAACCGCATGTAGCGCCGGAAAACGCCATTGTTCGTCCGTTGCAATGTGTGCCGCCATCAGCTGTCCATTTTTGTCGAGCATTACCGTCGACACCGGTGTATCAAACAACGGTTCAGGCAGGCATTGCCAGTACTGTATACCGGCAATCATGAGTACGACAATGGTGATGTGCCATTTCATCAAATCAGCTCACTTTGTCACGTCTACCCACTTGCCCCGGGTTCTGGCCTGTTTGGTCGTATCATACATCGCCTCGATATGGATACCGGGCAGGTAGTAGTGGCCAAGAAACGAGGCATTGATCTGTACCTTGAACTGCTTTTCTTCACCACGCTTGAGACTGAAGTAGGTGTAAACACGATCATCGCGAATATCCTGATAGTCGATAGCCGCCAGTTGATCGTTGTCACCTTCACTCATACGTGGATTGTGAATCTGCCAGCCTGATGGAACAATTTGGGTTAACGCCAGGTTCTCCAGATTGAAATCACTATGATTACGCACATTTATGTGCGCAATGATATTCACCCCCTGACGCAGTTTTGTGACATCAATGCGATCCCCTTCCAGGTCGGTATAGCGTACTTTCAAACCAATGCCCTGCTGGCTGCTGCGTTCCTCTCCCGCTTTCGGAATGCCTGCAACGGTAATCGTGCCGTACAACACACGATCACTGGTATTGGTCACCGTGACCGTTTCACCTGCATCCAGAAATCCGTGTAGCGTTTGCAATGACATGGGTTTGTCAATGTTGACGGTCTGGGCTTCGCGGTTACCAACCACCTGTGTAAAATTCAGACCGGCGTCACTGATCCCTTCACCAACAAAATGACCCATCGCGATAAGACTGAACGCAATACTCTGTGTGCTGTACCAGCGACTAGCCGATAACTCGCGGGCAATTTCATCGGCAATCGGTTTGGCTTCCTCCCAACGTTTCATCAATGACAGGCTTTCGAGAATCATGGCCTTGTCGCGTAAAGCCGAACCGAGTGTCAATCCGGCAACCCGATAACTGCCGACGCTATAGTTGGCATCGCGAATCAGCTCACTGGCCACATCACTCAGGCCCATTAACTGGTAGGCCGCTGCCAGCAACCACCTTGCCGTGTTACCCAGGTTCGAACTTTCGCGCAGACGGTTCATGGCGCCCAGTTCCGGTCGTTGTGCCACCGCCAGCGTATACAAACGATAGGCCTGGTCCAGTTCGGCCTGATCATCACCGGCAATCCAGGAGCTGGCGACGGATTTCTGGTAATTGATCCAGTTGGACAACATTTGCGGCGGCACATAATGCCCGCGCCGTTCCGCCTCGACCATGAAATGGCCGGCATAACTGTTTGACCAGCTGTTATAAAAATTATTGCCGGGCCAGTATGTAAAGCCGCCATTGAGTTGCTGGTAACGCTGGATCTTGGCAACCGCCGCTTCGACATGTTTCTGGATTGCCTGCTTCTGATCCGGCGACAGCTTCATGACGTTTTCGAGAAACAACTGCGGAAATATTGCCGATATAGTTTGCTCCAGGCAGCCGTGCGGATAACGAATCAGGTATTGTAAACGGCCTTCCAGGTTAAGCGGCGGAATCGCGGAGACTTCCAGGCTGACCGTGTTCGTACCACCAATGCCGTGCGGTTTAACGTTCGCCTGCCATTTCTCACCCGGTTGCAGGGCCTTGTTAATCTGGCGAGTGGTTTGGGTATTCGGGCTGCGCACATCAATATAAATTTCTGATCGCGCCACGTGCTCACCACTGCGGGCGGTAAACTGTAAATAACCTTTGCCCAGCTTATCGGCGACGCGAACATTAATAAACCCAATCTGTTCACCCTGACCGCTGAAATTGAGCATCGTGCTGCTGTCACCCTCAATCTGTAACAGGTCATTGGTTTCCAGTTTCAGATCCACCTGACGAATCTCGTCATCCATGGAGAAAACAGATACCGGTACGCGCAGGGACTCGTCCGGACCCAGCACTCTGGGTAATGTCGCTAACAACCCCAACGGCTGACGCACGTAGACACTTTTATCCGCATGACCATAGGCACCATTTTGACCGGCCACCAGCATGACACGCACTGCACCGAGGTATTGTGGAATATCGATGCGATGAGTTGTTTGTTCACCCGCAGCCAGTTTAAATGGCCCAAGAAAACGCACAACCGGCGGAAAGCGACGCTTTTTCTTTTCCTGTTCGTCATCACCGGTATCAGCATCACCACCCAGTGACAACAGACGTTCCAGTTCACCACCATAGGCACCCGTCACTTCATCAAACAGATCCCAGGTACGGACACCCAGGGCTTCTTTTTTGTAAAACACCTTGTGCAGGTTGGGAGTCTTGAAGTTCGTGATACCGAGCAGGCCTTCGTCTACCACCGCCAGGGTGTAAGTCATGGCCTTGCCATTTTGTTCACTGACGTTGATTTCCACTTCACTTTCCGGTTGCCATTCTTCGGCAACATCCAGTTTGGGGGCAAGCCGGGTTTCTGGATTTTCCACCAACATGGGTATCACACCATACAGGCGGATTGGCAAATCATTGTCTTTGCCGGCATGAGGCTGAATGAGCGACACCGAGACATAAACATTCGGCGCCATCTTGTCGGTCACCGGAATTTCGAAACGGGTTTGCTGCTTGTTTATATGTAACCAGCGTTGTGAAATAACACGAGAGCCATTTTCGACCGTCAACAGGGCGCGTCCCTGTGATGTTTCCGGTAATTGAATTAGCGCCGTATCACCAACGCGGTAGTTTGGTTTATCCGCGCTGAAACTCAGTACATTGGCACCGACACCGCGCTGTTCACGCGCACGCCCGGCCCAGGCCGGCCAGTCGATATAAAAAATGGAACCGGTGCAATGTTTGCCCTGCAAATCACAGGCTCGCACCATGTAACGTCCCCAGGCCGGGTACTTGATTTCAAACTCCCAGCTGCCACGACCGTCTTTGGTGGAAATCGTATCCTGCTGTATGTGCTGGTTGTAATAGGCACTGGCATACTGGGCGAGATTGTCTCCCGACTGGTCCCACCACCATTTCCAGTTCACTTTATATAGTGTCACTTTTACCTGCTCGAGTGAGACCGGCTCACCCTTGTTATTGAGACTGGCGATTTCCACCTTGTGTTTTTTATCGGTAAGCAACATGTTGCGCGAGGCATCACCTTTGGGTAACTGTATACCGACATAGTTTTCAAACGGGTGAAAAGGAATACGAGCGTTGTGCGTGCTGAACGCACCACCCTGCTCATACACTTTGGACATGAAGCTGGCGGTTAACATCCCCGGCGATGCAGTTGACGGTCGCAGATCTGCCCGAAACTGTGCATTTCCCTCGCTATCGAGCTCGCCTTCAAAAACGGTAGTTTTCTCGGAGCGAAACTGGCGCGCGGGATCATCAAAATTGAAATTATCAAACCGCCCAAAGCGGGTACGGGTCGGAATCAGGCGCATCGTGACTTCACTGCGTAAACCGGATGCAATTGCACCGTGCAGCCATTGACTGTTCAGTCCCAGTTTCAGTGGCATGTCCTGTACAAATAATTGCTCGCCGGGAAATTGTAAATCGATCCTGAGCCGGTTCGGCACCACCGTTTCAATCTTGATGGTTTTATTAAACAGGTTATTACCGAGACTGGCCTTGACCCGCCAGTTACCGGTCTGCGCCTGTTCGTCTGTGGTAAATTTAAATTTATAAAAATCGCCGACCGGCTGGCTGTTGGTGAGGCTTTCAATCAGTTGTCCTTTTGGACTGTATAACTCCATGGTAACCGGGTGGTTTTCAGGAATACGATCCTGTTTGTCTTCCAGCACAAACACCAGGTGCAGATCATCGCCAGGTCGCCACACACCCCGCTCACCGTAAATCACTCCCTTGATGCCCTGCCGAATGTTTTCACCACCAACATCAAAGTGACTGGTTGGCAGTGCATTGCCCTGGCTGAGCTTGAGATAGCCAATCTGTTTTCCCTTGCGCGCGATCAGATAAAACGGCTGACCGGATAATTCCACATTGGCAAAACCCTGCTTATCGGTTTTGGCGGTTGAGAGTTTTTGATCCTGAAAATTGCGTAATTCGATCTCGGCATCGGCAACAGGTTCAGCACTGCTTAAATCGGTAGCGACGATATGAACATGGTTATCTTCACCGCGTTTGGCAAGCAAGCCCAGATTCGAGGCCATGAAATTCCGACTGGCCTTGGTATTGTTATCAAACCGATAATACGAATCTTTACAGGGGTCATGCCGCTCGTTCCAGCCTTCATAATAATTGGTGTTGTAATATTCTTCGTAGTAATCCCAGTTACTGGCCTCGCGTATATTGGGTGATTCATGGTTAAGCGCCGGCTTTTCTTTTTTAACCTGTACGGCATTGTCCGCCTCGCTACAACTGTAGGTGGAATTACCACGATTAATGGAGATCGTCAGACGAAATAAATCACCGGGATGATCTTTTAACAACTCGGTGGCGTCGAGCGTATAACGGTTCCACTTGTCCGGCTGGGGTGAAACCAGCTTGATGGTCTTGCGCCATAGATAACGACCCACACGATGTACATTGTGTTGCCCGTCAATCTGGTTGTCCTGCAGGAACTGGCCGATGTTATTTTCATAAATCTGCATGGCCGTCACCTGCACGGAATGGACATTCACCGTTTCAAACGGAATCGCCAGTACCCGGTTGTGCGGTAAAATCACACCTTTGCCGGCAAACTTTACCTGTGGCTTCTGGCTGGTAAAAACGACACTGCGTGACACACGTTCACCCAGTTTATTACCATGGCGACTGCGAATTGCTGCATCCAGTGTCACTGTCGCTTCACCGGTGATGCCACTTGTCGGGTAGACGCGAATCACACTGCCATCGACTTCGGTGGTGAACTGTCCCTGACTGAATTGCACCAGACCATTTAAATTTTGTGTTGTATCCAGGTTATCCGTGGTTTGTATTTCGATATATTGCCGATCACCCTGAACCACGCGAACGTGTGCAATCTTGAAATCACCTTTGGCCGGTATATTGACAAGACGATCACCAGACTTGTTGACATCAATAACGTTTCCGTTCCAGCTCAGTTTAACCTGTTGCGCCTCCGGCTCGCGTTCAATATCGGTGATTACGAATCCGTGGTGGCGTCCGTTCGGGCTATGCTGCCAGCTAATCGCCAGCGCCTGTCCTTTGTGCTGCGCATTAATTAATTTTTCTATTTTGTCAGCATCTTCTTTATCGGCGGTATTCACTTCACCGACGATTTGTAATTTGTCCGCATCCGGTTGCGCGGTGACGCCACGTACGATGACCTCGAAACTTTGCCTGATAACATGAACGTCGAACTCATAGGTCTTTAAATCTTTTGGAATACCGGCGAGTTCCTGGTTATGCAATCGAAAACGGTAAGACTGACCTGATGTTAATTTTTCTTCCGGCACCAGCAGAATTTCGCGTTTCGTATTGAATATCAGTTCACCCCTGATCGCCGGCCTGACCTCGACAATTCCTACCGCATCCGTACCAACTTTACTGTCATCAATGACATCATGAACAAAGCGGATGGTGATGGCGTCGGTCTTGGATATGGTGCCACGCGTGTGGGCACTGATATATTCACTCCAGTTGGCATCATTACTGGCCGGTTTATCCTGTACGGCCTGATCTGATTTGTCGCACGCGACCAGAGTCAGTGCGACAAACAGCATCCCCATCAAACGTTTTGGCATCGAGATCACGGGTTTCTCCCTGTTTTTCGAATTGTAAAAAATGGAATAGTACAAAGTGTAGTTGGTTTGGCGCACAAGATTCCGACAGTGCCATGACGAAATGTGACGAATTATGAAATATCCAAATACAGGCTGAGCATTATATGTTACCTTTTCAGCATGCCGACATACGCTGATGGAATGAACAATCACAACCGGGCCATTGCGATCTGGTTAATTATTGTCGCTATGCTGATTTATATCATGGTGATTCTTGGTGGCGTGACGCGCCTGACCGGCTCTGGTCTGTCAATGGTGGAATGGGATCCGATTATGGGTGTGATTCCCCCGCTCACCGAACAGGAATGGCAGGATACCTTTGACAAGTACAAACAATTTCCCGAGTACCAGAAAATCAATCAACATATGACCCTGTCCGACTTCAAGGGCATTTTTTATTTTGAATATTCACACCGCATGCTGGGACGTTTCATCGGCCTGGCGTTCCTGATTCCGTTTCTGATTTTTTATTTCAAAAATTACATACGCCGCGAAATGATACCGAGGCTGATCGTCATGTTCATTCTCGGTGGACTGCAGGGCGTGCTGGGCTGGTTCATGGTCAAGAGTGGACTGGTCGACAATCCGAACGTCAGCCAGTACCGGCTGGCGGCACATTTTCTGGCCGCAATACTGATTTACAGTTACATCCTCTGGTTTGCCTGGAGCCTGTTGTACCCGAACCCGCAAAACGGCTGGGCACCGGGAATCTCACGCCTGCGGCGTTACAGTCTGTGGTTACTGGTGCTGATCGTGATCATGATTGTCTCCGGCGCCTTCGTCGCCGGCACCCATGCCGGAGCCCTGCACAAAACCTTTCCCGACATGAGTGGCCACCTGATTCCACCCGGACTCTTTGATATGACGCCGCTATTGCTCAACTTCATGGAAAACCCGAGCACCATCCAGTTCAGTCATCGCCTGCTGGCCTATATCATTATTGGCTTCGTGACCTTCGTGTGGTGGACCAGCCGGAACTATACACTCACCGCCTCGACACGCCGGGCTGTTCATCTGACATTCGCCATGATGATCATCCAGGTGACGCTTGGAATCAGCACCCTGCTGTCTGTTCCATCAGAGCCACTGCGGGGCGGGGTCGCCGTACCCCTGGCTGCCAGCCACCAGGGCGGCGCACTGCTCCTGTTGACGGCAGTCCTGTTCCTCAACCACGCCCTGCGCCGCGCTAAAGCCCTCTAGATATTCACACCCCGATAGTCGAGTTGAAACCCGGATTGACGTATAATTACGCATCCTGAGCACGAGCTGTTGATGTGACCCATTCCATGCTGACTGACAAATTTGGCCGAAATATCGAATATTTGCGACTGTCCGTGACGGACCGTTGCGACCTGCGCTGTCAGTACTGTATTCCCAAGGGATTCAAGGACTTCCAGGAGCCGGACGAGTGGCTCAGCTTCACCGAAATCGAGCGGGTTATTCGCGCCTTTTCAGAACTGGGTACACGGCGCGTGCGCATCACCGGTGGTGAGCCCCTGGTCCGCGCCAACCTGCCTGACCTGGTCGGGCGGCTGTCGACCCTGCCCGGCGTCGATGACCTGTCACTGAGCACCAATGCCACCCGCCTGGCCAAACAGGCCATCGCCCTCAAGCAGGCAGGAATTCGGCGCATCAATGTCAGCCTCGATTCCCTGCAGGCAGACAAGTTTAAACAGCTGACTGGTGGCAAGCTGGACAAGGTACTGGCCGGTTTAATGGCAGCCAGAAAGGCCGGGTTCAGTCCCATCAAGATCAACATGGTGGTCATGAAGGGCATCAATGACAATGAAGTCGAGGACATGGTGGAATTCTGCATCGAACACGGCTTCACCCTGCGCTTCATCGAAACCATGCCCATGGGCGACACCGGCCGCAACGCTTCACACCAGTACATGGATTTACAGATCATTCGTCAACGGCTGGCCGAGCGTTACGAGCTACTGCCAGGATTTATGCCCGGTGGCGGACCGGCCCGTTACGTGCAGGTGGCCGGCACGGATCTGAAAATCGGCTTTATCACACCCATCTCACAACACTTCTGTGAAACCTGTAACCGGGTACGCCTGTCGACGGATGGCACGCTGTACATGTGTCTCGGCCAGGAAGAAAAATATTCCCTACGTGACCCTTTGCGCCAGGGCTGTAGCGACGACGAACTCAAACAGCATATTATTCGCGCCATTGATCTCAAACCGGAGAAGCACGAATTTCGTGAACAACCGGAAAAGGTCATTCGTTTTATGTCTCTCACCGGCGGCTGAATCACAAATCACCCGACCCGATTGAACTTTTCGGCTCTCGCCAATCATAGTCAATAAAGCCGTGTAAAAATCCGTTGTACCTGGAGGAGGATGTGTGATGAGAATATTGTTTGCAGCCTGGCTGTGCATGATGAGTCTGCCGGTGTTTGCCGGTGCAGCCAGTGACAAGGTCCAGGAAATTATTCAGTCTGAAGAAGAACCTGCCGGCGTGGTATTTGAAATTGTCACCGGTAATAACGAGGCCCTGGAGTGGGCACTGCCCCAGACGCAAAATTACATCGAAAAATTGAAACAACGTTTTCCCGATATGCCTGTTGCCATTGTTACCCATGGGCGTGAACAGTTTGCGTTACAGGCCATCAAACAGGATGACAACCAGAAAGTTCACAGCCTGACGCAGCAACTGGTCAGGGATGGTGTTAACCTGCATGTGTGTGGTACCTATGCTGGCTGGAAAGGGTTAACTGAGGAAGATTTTCCGGACTACGTCAATGTCAGTGCTGCCGGTCCTGCACAAATCAATGACTATACCGCAGTCGGTTACGTCAAAGTCGTGATCAAACGGCCGGAGTGATATAGTCGGTAAATGCCCGTCGAATTACATACCAGGCTTAAACAGGATACTTATTATCTCGGCGACTTCAATAGCAATGCCGTTTTGTTAATGCGCAATGCCCTGTTTCCCTGGTTCATCATTGTTCCTGATTCAGCAGAAACGGAAATACACCGGCTTACAGAAAATGAGCAGGTAAAAGTTCTGCAACAGATTTCAGCTGTTTCATTGTTTATAGAAAACCGTTTTAATGTCGACAAACTGAATGTGGCGGCGATTGGTAATATTGTTCCCCAGCTTCACATTCATATCATCGGTCGTCGTAAAAATGATGCCTGCTGGCCGGGTGTGGTCTGGGGAACGGACAAATTTAAAAACTATGAACCAGATACTGTGCTGAATATCAGGCAACAACTGGCATCCAGCCTGGGATCGAATTTTCAGATTTCTACTGAAATAGATTGACTCAGTTACGGCATTCGCCAATACGACGGCCGGTAAATTTATAACGCATTACCGTGGTCTTGCCGGCGACATCACCCAGATCCGTTTTAGACTTTCCACTGATACGCATGGATCCGAACCGAATCTGGCCCTCGTTGATCACGGAGCCATGTTCGGTAAAGCAGTTTATTCGAAAATAAATAGTACGATGACGTTCACGCTGTTCTATGACTTCGCAGTTACGGGCATTCAGAAAAGAGGTTGGAATCGGATCTTCCTGCGTTATACATTCCCGATAGTGTTCGGCAGGATTTGCTACAGGCATGCCACTTACTGTGTATTTAACCTTCAGCTCCCATTCGCCTTCAACCATATCGACAGCAAATACACTATTTATAGTGGCAAACAAAAATAAGATTAACAGTCCCTTGAGGTGTTTCATTTAATTGACCTTTTCCGGCTCCCGGCTGATTTCCACAACCCGGTTTCGACCCTGCTGTTTTGCCCGATACATAGCGTTATCGGCATTGTCCAGAATTTTATTAATATCCAGACTTTCACTTAAGTCATGGCAATACAGGCCAATGCTGGCCGTCACGTGGATGGTTTTGCCGTTCCAGTGGATGGCGCAACTGTCTATCGCCCGACGCAGTTCTCGTGCCCGTTCCAGTCCCACGTCGCCGTGACAACGCATATAGGCAACAAACTCATCTCCGCCATAGCGCGCTACCATGTCACCGGACCGCATACCATGTTCCAGAATTCGGGCAATCTGATTCAGTACCGCATCACCTGCCGCATGACCATATATATCATTAATCTGTTTGAAATGATCGATATCAATAAGCATAACGCAAATTTCATCCACATCGCCGGTGCGACGGCTGACAGACTGGGCAAAATAATCTTCAAAATAACGACGGTTAGCCAGTTCGGTAAGGTGGTCCTGTCTGGCCACTTCCTGCAAGCGGTTATTGGCATCACGTAATTTTGTTGTAGCTTCCTTCACGCGATCCTGCAGGGTTGAATTGAGTTGACTGACTTCATAGCGCGAACGCTGCAGATCGCCGATCAGACTACGCAGTACATCACCCAGGTCGCGCACTTCTTTTGGTACGTGTCGTCCCAATTCCGGCAGATTACCCTGCATACTCGTGGAAATAAGTGAACGGCTGGCGCGTGCCAGCATATTGATCGGTTTTGTCACCCAGCGTGATACGATGATAGCCAATACCACGGCCAGTATCAGCCCCACAACCGCCCAGATCAGGTAAGACATCATCAATGCATTAACATGCTCAGCAACTTCAGACTCCGGTTGTGGTACCATGATTCCCCACCCGGTCTGCGGAACAAAAGCATAACCTGCCACCATGTTGGCCTTGATAAACGGCGAATAAAACTTCGTTGCACCGGTCTCGCCGGCCATCATTTTTTTGACGATACTGATGTGTGATAAATCGCGTATTTCCGTCATCCACTTCGGATTGGGATGCGCAATAACGTGGCCGGTTTGATCGACGATCGCTGAATGACCTTTTTTACCAAACCGCACCTTGCGACGAATATTTTCGATGAAATTCACATTCAGTTCACCCAGTAACACACCAACGATGCGTTGCTTTGCATCAAGTATGGCGTGCCCCATGAACATGGTCGGCATACCGTTGACGGGATGCCTTTTCATTTTTGATACCAGGCGTTTACCATTTTCGCGGACTTTCAGATAGCAGCCTTCCTTCGCAAATACTGCCAGCTGTTTGGTTGTAAAACTTTCATCCTTGTCCGCATAGGCAATCACCTTGCCGCGGGTATCCAGCATGATCAGTGAATTGAAACCATAACTTTGTTTCAGGGAATGCATCAGCAGATCACTGACATTTTGCTGACCATGATGCTCGACGAAACTGACTGACTCGGTCAGCATTGACAACATGGTGTGGTGGTCGTCGACGTAAGTACCCAATGGTATAGCGAGATTCTGTGCGAGCAACTGGTGCTTTTCATTAATCTCCCGCCAGCTATCCTCCCACGCCGCGTGATACACGTAGTAACCCAGAATGGAAATCGGCAACAATGCCACGAGCACGGTCGCCATCACGACCAGCTTGTAAACACACAGGCTGCGTATACGTTTGAGTACTGACAAGGGAACGGAGGCCTCGCTAAGTCATGGCATCACAAAAAGTGTGAACCAGTTCCAAAAATACCATCATCCTTGTGGTTTTTACAGTTTGTAACATTTAAGCCGAACAGCGAGGGATCGTCTAACTAACTGTTTGTGAATAGATTTTAAAATTGAGGGCCAGGTTAGGTGTGATCTGGATCACAGTCTTTTTTATGTGCTGAAGAACATATAGGTACCCAGCAACAACAGGAACACGCCAAATACGCGCTTGAGGCGCTCCGGTTCCAGCCAGTGCGCAACACGGGCACCTAATGGGGCAAACAGCACGCTGGCAGTAACGATACCGGCAAACGCCGGCCAGTACAGAAATCCACTGCTCCAGGCGGGTAATCCCGCCTCGTTCCAGCCGGTAACCACAAACCCGACCGCACCGGCGATGGCGATGGGCAGCCCGCAGGCACTGGACGTCGCCACGGCCTGGCGCATATTCACATTACTCCAGACCAGAAACGGAACCGTCAGCGTACCGCCGCCGATACCCACAATAGAGGAGACACTGCCAATCACATTTCCAACAGCAAACAGGCCACCGTTACCGGGTAGAGTACGATGCGGTTTCGGTTTAAATCCAGCGAGTAGTTGCAGTGCCACCAGCCATTCAAATACCGCAAAAAAGCGACGCAACACCAATGATGACATCCAGTCCGCGATTATCGCACCAAGCATGGCACCGATCACAATGCCAGGTGACAGGCGCAAAAATACCGGCCACAGCACGGCGCCGCGTTGATGATGGGCACGCACTGACGAAACGGACGTAAACACGATGGTTGCCAGTGACGTACCGACTGCCAGATGAACGAGGCTTGCGCTGTCCAGACCCTGAGAAGTAAAGACATACACCAGCACTGGTACAATGATCAGCCCACCACCGACACCGAACAGCCCGGCGATAAAACCCGCGACCGCACCTACTGCCAGATAAATAATTAAGATATCCAAAGTGTTTGTTATTCGTAGCGTAAGGCTTCGACGGGATGAAGTTGTGATGCGCGACGTGCCGGCAAATAACCGGAAGCAATTCCGACCACGATCGACACGGCCAGGGCAATCACAATCACCAGCAACGAAGGCGTTAACGGAAAACCGGTGACACTGGCCAGTGCCATACTCACGACTGAACCCAGTGTCAGACCGATGACACCACCGATGGTACTGATGATAATGGCCTCCATAAGAAACTGAAACAGAATATCGTTCTTGCTGGCACCAATTGCCTTACGCAATCCGATTTCCCGGGTTCGCTCCAACACTGACGTGCTCATGATATTCATGATGCCCAGGCCACCGACAAACAGGGAAATAGAAGCCGCCACCACACCGATCATCGCAACACCATCCAGAATGCGTTGTGCGGTTTTGATATAGGTCGACATGGTTTGCGATGTATATTGATAATTCTTGCCGTTGCGCCGTTCCAGAAAATTGATCACCTGATCCGAGGCACGCGGTGCATCATCCAGTGTTATGGCTTTCAGGTGTAAAAAGTTGATCGACTTGTCGCCGCGCATCTGCTGAAACAGTTTGTACGGAATCAGGATGCGGTTGTTGGCATCCTGCCCGCCTGCTGATCCGATACTGGCGAGAAAGTCACGACTTTTTTCCTCAATGACGCCAATCACCGTAAAGCGTCGCAGACCGATACGAATTTCCTGTCCAACCGGGCTGGTGTATTCTCCAAACAGATCCTTGACCACGGTCGGACCGATCAATGCCACGGCCCGGTTGCGTTTGATGTCATACTCACGAAACGCACGGCCCTGGCTAATTTTATCGTTATTAATGTCCGTATAATCCGCATTTACGCCATACAATTGTGCATTGCTGTAACGGTTACTGGTCTGAATCACCATGCGATTACCACGTGACATCACTACCGGGCTAAGTCGTTCTATCGCATCACAACAATTTTGCAGCGCGAGTAAATCATAATTATCAAGACCACTACCCTGACGTACCAGTCGATTCGGATCCTTGTCGCGCCGATCACGAAACACCCACACCGAGTTCAACCCAAACGTTTCCAGTTCGGAAAACACCAGGTAACTTCCACCCTTGCTCACGGTGCCGACAGCCATCACCGCCGCAATACCGACAGCAATCCCGATAATGCTCAGTACACTACGCAAACGATTATCACGCAGCGCGTAAAAAGCCTGCAGGATACGATCAACAATGAAGATAAACTGATTAAGCATAACTAGTGATCGTACTGGATGCGTCCGTCCAGTAATTGCACGGTGCGTCTGGCATATGCGGCGATGTCGGATTCATGCGTGACCATAATGATGGTCATACCCTCTTCATTAAGCTGCCGGAACATCTGCATGATTTCCCTGCCGGTGGAAGAATCCAGGCTACCGGTTGGCTCATCGGCTACCAGTAAATCGGGGTGATTCACCAGCGCACGGGCAATCGCAACCCGTTGCTGCTGACCTCCGGATAACTGGGTCGGTACATGACGAGCGCGATCGGTCAGGCCGACTTTTGTTAATGCCTGCCGAACCCGTTCGCGTCGTTGCTGATGCGGGATATTTGCATAGATCATCGGCAGTTCCACATTTCGCTCGGCACTGATACGTGGAATCAGATTGAACAACTGAAATACAAAACCGATGTGCGTGGATCGAACACGCGCCATTTGCGCATCGTCCTGTGTATCGACAAACTTGCCGGACAATTTGTATTCACCCTGATCAATCGTGTCGAGACAGCCGATAATATTCAATAGCGTGGTTTTGCCGGAACCGGATGGCCCCATTATCGCAACGAACTCACCGGACTCAATACGCAGGTCGATACCGTTCAGCACCGGCACTTTGACATCACCCATCTGGTAGGCTTTAACAATGTTACTTAATTCAATCATGATTCAATTACGGCGCAATTCGAACGCTCTGGCCTTCCTGGAGTTTTTTACCCTGCGCCAGAATGACCTGCGCACCCTGCTGTAAACCCTCGATCACTTCCACGTGGGTGTCATCTTCGATACCGGTTTTTACCGCCTGGAATGTGACTTTGTGATCATTGAGGACGGCAACCCGATAATTGCCTGGCTCGCCATGCAAGGCCGAGTATGGCAGGCGGAGCACATCTTTTTTACTGTCTATTACGATGTAGGCATCCACCTGTTGTCCCAGTAACAACGGTGGCGCCTGTTCACCGAGGCTGATGCGTACCGCAAAGGTATTGACCGCCTCATTACCTTCATCCTGGATGATGCTCGGCGCAATCCAGTGAATCTTTTCCTGCCACAGCTTACCCGGAAAGGCGTCACAGGTCAGGTTGACAACCTGGCCAAGTTGCACCGTTCCGCTGTCGCCTGCATCCACCTTCACTTCTATTTCCCGGCCTTCACTACCGACGAGCGTAAACAGTTTTGTACCCGCTTCGACCCACTGACCTTTCTCCGTGGTCTTTTCAGTGATCACGCCGTCAAACGGTGCACGTACTTCTATCTTCTCTCGATGAATACGGGCAACACGCAGTTCGGCACGTGCCACATTGGCGCGCGCCTTGGCGGCATTGAGTTCCGCTTCTGCGTCATCGATCATCTGTTGTGTGGCACCACCGGACTTTTTGACATTTTTGAGCCGACGGTATTTGGATTCCGCTTCTTCGACGGACTGTACCTCACGTGCCAGTACGGCATCCGCTTTGGCCAGTTCGGCGTCCGCTTCACGCTTGTCAAAGAAAGCCAGCACCTGATCGGCTTTTACGGTATCGCCTTTTTGTACCTGCATACCCTCAATCTGGCCATTGACCAGTGCTGTCATGGTCACGGTCCGGTCGTTGATGACCCGGCCAGTCACCCGTATCGCGGTTTCGATATCACCGCGTTCTACGGTGGCAACCTTGACTGTCACCGCGTTGTCACCTTTCAGCAACATTGCGACGCCGACCACAACCACTACTGCCACCGCGAGTATGGCCACGGAACGCTTACTCATCTATTTCCCCTTGAATCAGACTGCATGATTTTTATGTTGTGACCACGGTAAGGCCGGGAAGTGCCATTCAATTTCATAACATCGGCAGGCAGGCAACATCAAAGTCGACGTGATAATGATCATCGTGCCGAACCCAGGACTTTCGTTTTGCAATACGGATATGCTGGCGCAGGTAATGACCATAGCGGGTCTGATACAGTTTCGGCTGCAGATCCGGCGCAAATAATACACGCCAGATCCCAACACCATGCTGTTTCGCCTGTTGATGCAGGGCAACCAGGTGTGCACCAATCGCCTCAAAATCTATACGCAGCGCTTTATACACACCCTGTTGATTAAATTCGATATCATAGCCAAAACGATTGAGCGCATGGGTCGGTAACGCCACCGACTGGTTTTTTCGATTCAGCACCGGCACCATAAAGTCCACCGACAACCCGTTCTGGTGGGTCTTATGCGGGGAAAATTTTCCACCGTGCTCAAGACCCGTTTCACCGTAAACAAAAATTTTTCCCGGATTAGATTTCTGCAGGTCTGCATAAGCATTGATGATGACATCGCGGACTTTACTGTGCACATAGGTACGACCAATATTCACGGCAAGATGACTGTATGTCGTAAAGTTTTTGCCGGAGACCGGTAACTTTACAGCGCCATCAATGCGCCCATGTTTGGTCGAGCCATAACACTGACTTTGCGCGGCATGACTGGCTGGCGCCAGTAAACTAATTAACAGTGCAACATGACAACAAAGCGTTCTGATCTACTTCATCCAGATTGTCTTGGCATTCAC
The DNA here is from genome assembly GCA_937967995.1 of uncultured Gammaproteobacteria bacterium. Taxonomy (GTDB): domain Bacteria; phylum Pseudomonadota; class Gammaproteobacteria; order UBA6429; family Thiohalophilaceae; genus CALBTB01. Next base: position 28,721 of record CALBTB010000003.1, on the reverse strand, counting down.
GAATTCACGAATGCCATGATGGGACAGTTCACGCCCGTAACCTGAACGTTTGACACCGCCAAACGGCAAACGGGGATCGCTTTTGACAAATCCGTTTACGAAGGTACAGCCAGACTGAATCTGCCGTGCGATACGTTCGCCACGCTGGCTGTCCCGGGTCCAGACACTGCCACCCAGACCAAATTCACTGTCATTGGCAATGCGCAGGGCATCATCTTCATCGCGGGCGCGGATCACGATAGCCACCGGGCCAAATAATTCTTCCGAGTAGGCGCGCACGCCCGGCTCAACCCGATCCAGAATCGACGGCTTGTAAAACGCTCCGGGGCCTTCGATGGGTTCACAGCCGGTTACGGCGACAGCACCCGCTGCAATGGAATCCCTGACCTGCTCATGCAGTTCGTCACGTAAATCACTCCGAGCCATGGGACCCATAGTGGTTTCCGGATCCATCGGATCGCCGGGTTTGAGCGCTTCGACGCCGGCCTTGAAGCGTGCCACGAAATCTTCCGCAATGGCATCCACCACAATAAAACGTTTGGCGGCAATACAGCTCTGCCCCGTGTTCAGATAGCGCGAAGCAATGGCACCTTTGACGGCCTCATCCAGATCGGCATCTTCCAGCACGATAAAGGCATCGGAGCCACCGAGCTCAAGCACGGATTTCTTCAGTGATTTACCTGCCGTGCCCGCGACCTGAATGCCGGCTGGCTCGGAACCGGTCAGGGTCACGGCATGGACGCGTTTATCTTCGATAACTTTCGATACCTGTGATGCACGAATCATCAGGGCGGTAAACACACCGTCCGGAAACCCGGCCTTGTGAAAAACCTCTTCGATGGCCAATGCGCTTTCCGGCACATTGGACGCGTGCTTGAGCAGGCCGGTATTACCGGCGACCAGTGCCGGGGCGGCAAACCGAAACACCTGCCAGAACGGAAAATTCCACGGCATTACCGCCAGCACGGTACCCAGCGGCAGGTGGGCCACATAGCTACGTGATGCATCAGAAGACAATTCCTCATCTTGCAGAAAGTCCGCGCCGTTTTGCGCATAGTAATCACACACACTGGCGCACTTTTCAATTTCAGCACGTGCATCACCAATGAGTTTTCCCATCTCACGCGTGATAATGGTGGCGTAATGGTCAACATTGTCGCGCAATACGCCGGCCGCCTTGCTCATCAGGCCAGTTCGGTCTTCAATTGGTGTAGCTGCCCATGACGGTGTGACTTCGGCGGTCTTTGCCAGGGCCGACTCGATTTTCTTGTCATCCCACGCGGGGATTTCCTTTATTTTTTCCCCTGTTGCCGGGTTAATAACCGTAAAACTCATGCAGTCTCCTTCGGGTCATGCGAGCTAAAATGTCAGTGTTTTTAAGAGTATAGACACAGTTATGGATAATGCAGATAAAATACGGTCTATAAAGTTTATGATGAAAAGGATTGAATCGTAATGCAACTCAGAATCACCCTGCTCGGCGGTAGCGGCTTTGTCGGTACCCATCTGGCTGCACAACTGGTCAAGGCGGGCCATCAGGTCAGCATCCTGACGCGCCATCGTGAACGACAACGCCATTTACTGGTGTTACCGACTCTAAAAATTATTCAGGCTGATGTGCATAACCCGGCCATGCTGGAGTATTACTTTAACAGGCAGGACGCGGTCATCAACCTGGTCGGCATACTGAACGAAAAACGTGACAATGGCCTGGGATTTCGTCACGCCCATGTGGATCTTGCCGAGAAAGTCGTCCATGCCTGTCAGAAGAATCAGGTAAAACGCCTGTTACACATGAGCGCACTGCACGCGGATGCGGAAAAAGGACCAAGCTATTATCTCAAAACCAAAGGTGAGGCAGAGCAACTGGTGCACGCCGCCAGTGATCTGAATGTCACCAGCTTTCGTCCGTCCGTCATCTTCGGGCCGGGAGACAGTTTCTTTAATAATTTTGCCGGCCTGTTGCGTCTGTCGCCCGGCATTGTGCCACTGGCCTGTGGTTCGGCACGCTTTGCACCGGTGTACGTGGGAGACATCGCCAGTGCATTTACTCAAAGCCTGGAAGATTCGGACACCTATGGTCAGTCGTATAATCTGTGTGGCCCGAAAATCTATACATTGCAGCAGTTAGTCCAATACACCGCTGATCTGATTGGCGTGCGGCGCAAGATTATTTCCCTGGGTAAAGTGCCATCCTTACTCATGGCCAACTTCTTTCAATACATGCCGTTTTTCAGACCAATCACTCGCGACAACTATCGTTCCTTAAAGGTTGACAGCGTCTGCGATAATGATTTTCCGGATGTGTTTGGCATTCGGCCACGATCGATTGAAGAGATCGTTCCCGCTTATCTCGCTGATGATCGGGACAGGAATAATTTCGATCGCTTTCGTAGCACGTCCGGACGCTGATTTTCGGTTCCTGTCATTTTTCATCATATTTCGTCACCGTCAGACTATTTGAGACTGCTGTAATTTCCCCAAGACTCAGCTTGGGGAAACTACAATGGAAAATAAAACCGAATCTTTTCGAAACTGGATACAGGGTTCCGCTTTTTTACGGGTATTATTTATTGGCTTTGTCATCTTGTTGCTACAGATACCTATCGCCATGGTCAGCAGCCAGATCCACGATCGGCAGATGACCCGCAACCAGGCACATTTTGATATCACCAACAAATGGGGGAAACAACAGCGCATTTTCGGGCCGCGGCTGGTTGTTCCGTATTATGAAGTCACGCGATGGAAAAATCGTGACGGTGAGATTGAAAAAACCAGAACACTACGCCATGCAGTCTTTTTACCCGAGTCCCTGTTTGTTGATTCGGAATTAAAAAACGAAATTCGCTATCGCGGACTGTTTGAAGTTCCGGTCTATCAGTCTGACATCATCATCAACGGTACATTTAACCGGCCAGATTTTTCACAATGGAGTATCGACCCCAAACTCATTCAATGGGAAAAAGCGCAACTGCTGGTTGGCGTCTCCGACGCACGTGCCATTCAGAAGCAGGTGCGCGTCAACTGGAATGACAACATTTACAAATTCGAACCCGGACTGGGAAAAACCGATACGAAAGGAACCGGCTTTCACGTCCCGAAACTGAATTTAACAAGCGGTGAAACATTTACTTTTAATATTCCCCTGAGCCTCAATGGCAGCGGCAGCATCTACGTGGCACCCATGGGAGAAGATAACCTGATAACCATGAAATCCGACTGGCCGGACCCCAGTTTCAATGGTTACAAGCTGCCGAACCAGCGACATGTGAATGAAAAAGGCTTTCGTGCCAGCTGGTCTATCTCCTATATCAGCCGTAACTATCCACAACAATGGTTAAATCATGATTTTGATTACAACAAGCTTCGCCAATCAACCGTCGGCGTTGACTTCCTGTCGCCGGTAGACAATTACCGCATGACCGAACGCAGTATCAAATATGTCATGCTGTTCCTGTCACTCACCTTTGTGGCTATCTGGCTGATTGAAATCCTGGCCGGGGTACGCGTGCACTTGTTGCAATACCTGCTGATTGGCCTCGGTATGATCCTGTTCTATTTATTATTACTTGCCCTGTCTGAACATATCGGCTTTATGTGGGCCTATGTGATCGCCAGCGTGGCTGTGGTGCTGATGACCTCATTGTATTCCAAAGCCGTGTTGAAAACCGGCAAGCGCGCCATGTTGATCGGTGGTGGTATCAGTGTGCTGTACCTGTACCTGTTCACACTGTTACAGGAACAAAACTATTCCATGCTGTTTGGTTCGATTGGTGTGTTCCTGGTACTGGCCGCCGTCATGTATGTCACACGCAACATCGACTGGTATAACCTGCGGAAGTCGACATGATACTCGGTCATATGCCCGGCGGTTTCCTGGTATCGTGGCTGGTACTGCGCAAACATCGCAACCAGCCCTGGTACCTGCCGGCCTTGCTGGCCGGCCTTTTTGCCAGCATCAGTCCGGACCTGGACCTGTTCTATCACCATTTTATTGATGACCGACAGCACGGCCATCACAGTTACTGGACACACATACCAATATACTGGATCGCCATTTATGCGCTGCTGTACTGGCCAGTGCACCGTTGGGGATCACAGGCGTTACAGGTGACGTTAAACGTGATGTTTCTGGCACTGATGTCACACATGGTACTGGACAGCATCACCAGCGGTATAAAATGGCTGTATCCATTTGAGACCCAATATATAGGTATGTGGCGATATTGGCTGGTACCGACTCGCTATGACTGGTGGGTGCTGAATTACCTGTTGCACTGGACCATCATCTTTGAATTCAGCCTGATCGCGTCATCGTTGTGGATAATATGGCGCGACAAGGCGTTGCAATCACGAGTCCTTGCACTACTGCAACATCTGTGGTCGAAACAATTTGCTTTTAAACGTGCCGAGCGGGATTAGTTATTCTAGAATACCGCGATGGAAACTTATCTCGTTGGTGGATGCGTGCGTGACGCACTGCTTGACCTGCCGGTCAAGGACCGTGACTGGGTGGTCGTGGGTGCCACACCGGATGACATGATCAAGCTCGGTTATACCGCGGTGGGCAAGGACTTTCCGGTGTTCTTACATCCGGACACAAAGGAAGAATATGCGCTGGCGCGTACCGAACGCAGCACCGCACCCGGATACGCCGGTTTTGAATTTCATGCCGACGCTGATGTGACACTGGAACAGGATCTGCAACGCCGTGACCTGACCATCAATGCCATGGCACAGACCGAAGACGGTGAGATCATTGATCCGTTTAACGGCCAGCAGGACCTGCAACAACGTCTGTTGCGGCATGTATCACCCGCTTTCGTTGAAGACCCGGTACGAATATTACGCATTGCGCGCTTTGCCGCACGCTTTGCTGATCTCGGTTTTACGATCGCCGATGAAACAATGCAACTGATGCGTGAGATGGTCGACAGTGGCGAAGTGGATGCACTGGTGCCGGAACGGGTCTGGCAGGAAACCCATCGTGCACTGGAAGAGCAAACACCGTCTCGTTATTTTGAAGTATTACGCGAATGCGGCGCACTGGCGAAAGTGTTTCCGGAAATCGATCGCCTGTTCGGTGTGCCGCAACCCGAAGAACATCATCCGGAAATCGACACTGGTATTCACACCCTGATGGTATTGCAACAGGCGGTGCGCCTGTCCGATGACGTTCGCGTGCGATTTGCTGCACTGGTGCATGATCTTGGCAAGGGCACCACACCAAAGGAAGAATGGCCAAAGCATGTTGCCCATGAAGAACGCGGCGTGCCGCTGGTGCGTGAATTGTGCGAACGATTACGCGTGCCACGCGAGTATCGTGAACTGGGCGAACTGGTATGCCGCTATCATCTGCATTTTCATCGCGCCGCCGAGTTGCGTCCAAATACCATGCTGAAACTGTTCCAGGCACTGGACGGGTTCCGTCGCCCGGAGCGGGTCGACATGTTCCTGCTGGCCAGTGAGGCCGATGCCCGTGGTCGGCCCGGTTACGAGGATCGTGACATGCCGCAGGTTGATATCCTGCGTCGCGCCTACGAAGCCGCCGATGAAGCCGATGTACAAAGCGTGATTATGCAGGGCCTCAAGGGTGACGCCATTCGTGAGGAATTACAGCAACGCCGCATTCAGGCCATCAAAGAGGTGCTGGATCAGATATAATCCGGCATGGCTAAAAACACCCCCAAAGTCGGATTTGTCAGCCTCGGCTGTCCCAAGGCACTGGTCGACTCTGAACACATCATTACCCAGTTACGCGCCGAAGGCTATGACCTGGTTAATCAATACGATCAGGCAGACCTGGTGGTCATTAACACCTGTGGATTTATCGATGACGCCATCGACGAATCGTTGACATCGATCGGCGAAGCGCTGAATGAAAACGGCAAGGTGATCGTGACCGGCTGTCTCGGTGCGAAAGGGGATATCGTTAAACAGACTTATCCGGAAGTACTGGCCGTAACCGGACCCCATGCTGCGCAGGAAGTCATGGAGGCTGTGCATCATAACCTGCCAAAACCGCACGATCCGTTTGTGGATCTGGTACCGAACACCGGCATAAAACTGACACCGAAACATTATGCCTACCTGAAAATTTCCGAAGGCTGCAATCATCGTTGTACCTTTTGTATTATCCCGAGCCTGCGTGGTGATCTGGTGAGCCGGCCAATTGGCGAAGTCATGCAGGAAGCGGAAAACCTGGTCAATGCCGGCGTGAAAGAATTACTGGTGATCTCGCAGGACACCAGTGCCTATGGGGTCGACATCAAATACCGGACCGGTTTCTGGCACGGTCGGCCGATTCGCACCCGTATGACCGACCTGTGTCAGGCGCTGGGCGAATTCGATATCTGGACACGCCTGCATTACGTTTATCCCTATCCGCACGTCGACGAAATCATTCCACTGATGGCCGAAGGCAAGCTGCTGCCCTACCTGGACATACCGTTTCAACACGCCAGTAAAAAAATACTGAAAGCCATGAAACGTCCGGCCAATGCAGAAAATGTATTACAACGTATTCGAACATGGCGCGAGATCTGCCCGGACATCTGTTTACGTTCAACGTTCATCGTCGGCTTTCCCGGTGAAACCGATGAGGATTTTCAAATCCTGATGGATTTCCTCGACGAAGCGCAACTGGATCGGGTCGGCTGCTTCACCTATTCGCCTGTAGAGGGAGCAACGTCAAATGAAATCGCTGAGCATGTGCCGGACGATGTCAAACTGGAACGCCAGGCCCTGTTCATGGAAAAACAGGCCGCGATCAGTGCCGATAAACTTAAAAACAAGATTGGTAAAAACTTAACGGTGCTGGTCGACGATATCGAACAGGATGAGGCCGGTAATCAAATCGGCATTGCACGCAGTTATGCCGATGCACCGGAAATTGATGGTGAAGTGATTATCAATAACGCGCAGGGAATTACTGTCGGCGAATTTACTGAAGTAACCATAACTAATAGCGATGAGCATGATCTGTATGCCGAACTGATGTGAAATTTATCATCCTGACCAGCCTGGCGTTGATCGCTTTTGCTGCCAATTCGGTGTTATGCCGCATGGCACTGGGTAATGACACGATTGATGCTGCCGGATTTACCATTATTCGCCTGTTGTCCGGCGCACTGGTACTGCTGCTAATTCTGCAGATTACTCACAACAAAAAATCATCCTCGGCAAAAGGCAATTGGCTGGGTGGCCTGATGCTGTTTTTGTATGCCATCACTTTCTCTTACGCCTACATCACGCTTGATACGGGTACCGGTGCACTGATTTTATTTGGTTCGGTACAAATTTCCATGTTGCTCATTTCAATTGTGCGTGGCAACCGTCTGCACATTTCTGAATGGGTGGGAGTTTTTATCGCCTTTTCCGGGCTGGTCTATCTGGTTATGCCGGGCGTTACGGCTCCATCGTTAACGGGCTTTGTGTTAATGACCACCGCCGGGATCGCATGGGGCATCTATACGCTTAACGGACGCGGCTCAACCTCCCCATTACACGACACAGCCTATAATTTTTTGCGTACTCTGCCTTTTGTCGCTGTTGTAACGATTCTGACATTGACCAGAATTCGGTTTACATACGAAGGTTTGTTGTTGGCTGTCCTGTCTGGTGCTGTTGCTTCCGGTGTTGGTTACACCATCTGGTACAGTGCTCTGAGAGGTCTAAGCGCAACACAGGCGGCCGTCGTTCAGCTCTCCGTTCCTGTCATCGCCGCTATTGGCGGTGTCATCTTTATGGCTGAGACGATTACATTGCGGCTGTTACTGGCGGCCCTGTTAATACTTGGCGGCATACTATTGGTGGTTTTGGGGCGTTATTATTTTATACAACACAGAAGTAGCACATAACATTAAGGAGGATAGAAATGGCTAAACGAATAGTTCTGGCAATCATTGCCGTCTTCATTGCATGGTCAGTTCTGGATTTTGTTATTCATGGCCTCTTACTTCAGTCGACATATGAAGCAACTGCCAGCCTGTGGCGACCAATTGAAGAAATGAATATGACGCTGATGTATATCGTGACGTTATTGTTTAGCGGTCTGTTCGTGTTGATCTATGGATTGCTTATAGGCAACAAGTCTCTGTCAACCGGAATAAAATACGGAGTACTGTTTGGATTGGCAAGCGGTGTATCGATGGGATTCGGATCTTACACATATATGCCGATTCCCATCATACTGGCCTGGAGCTGGTTTTTTGGAGTTCTGGTCGAGTCGATTGTTGCTGGCGTTATTGTAGGGCTCATTATAAAGGAATCAGCCTAGTGAGGGTGTTTGCGAATTTTCAGTTTATACAAGATCCGCGATAACAGCAGCTCCAGCACAAAAAATGCCGATACAATAATTACTATCGATACAAGTGACAGATCGAGCATCGACCTGACCGCCAGCAGCGGTAGTAATGCTTCGGGGATCTGATCCAGTCCAAGCATCATGGCGCCTTCTTTTTTACCAAGTCGGCGTTTGATGAAACTGGACAGGAGGTCACCTGTCATAGCGAAAAAGGCCATCATCAGGCTGACCGGAAGCGGAACCGAAAAAAGCAGGCCGACAAGAGGCGTTATCAGTAGCGCAGCCACAACACCGCGCACTGTTTTTGAGCTGCCAAATAATGGCTGATTGTCGGGCAGGCGCCAGCCCGTATCCAGCGGACATCCAAACAAATCGGGCAATAACTTTCTGGCAATAATCGGCGCACCATTTGCCACGATAATCAGTGTCAGTAATTTCAGTTCCAGCACACCAAATTCCGGTATAATCAGACCTGCTTCCTATTATACTCAACCTCGACGGGTATACCGATGCTAATAATCACACCACATGCCAGATTCAAACGTTTCATCCAGGACATTATCATTCACACACCATTTATTAAAATGGTGATTCTGTTAGTCGTGCTTTGGTTGCTGTTTGCCGCCGCTATCTACCTGACGGAATATAAACTGGATGGTGCATCTATTCACAGTTATGCTGATGCCCTGTATTGGGGCGTGGCGGCATTTTCAACTGCGGGTATTGCGGATACTCCCGTTTCCGGGTTCGCCAAATTAATGGGGGGAATCTGGATAGTTATTGGTTCTGCGTTATTTTTCGGGACAATTGTTGCGACCATCACCACTTATTTCATGCGCCCAATGTTAAGGCCCCATAAGCGAATAATCGAAACCATCGAGTACAATCTTGAGCAGTTGAATGATCTGTCTATCGAGGAACTGGACCTGCTGAAAAAAACAATCGATTCTCTGATTGAACATGTTGAATTACTAAAAGCGCGTCAACTTGCACATTAACTATTCTAAACATCTGTCAAATATTTGACATTTTTTTTCATTTTAGTCATTTCGAGACTACTGATAGCCTTGTTATGCTCCGGTACCTGTAAAACAGTCACAATGAATAAACAGGGAACAGGAGGTCATCATGTCAGTAGCCAAAGTAACCGAAGTCATCGCCTCATCCAGCAAGAGCTTTGAAGACGCCGTCAACAGCGGGATTGCCCGTGCTGCCAAAACGGTGCACAACATCAAGTCAGCCTGGGTCAGTGATCAATCTGTCACTGTCGATAATGGCAAAATCAAGGAATACCGGGTTAACCTGAAAATTACGTTTGTACTCAACGACTAACAATGCGTTGGCGAGGCAGACGCAGTAGTCAGAATGTCGAGGATCGGCGTGGTCAGCGCACGGCCATGCCGCTTCGGCTGGGTCGTGGCGGCGGTATCGGTGCCATCGTTATTATATTGGTGGCAATGTATTTTGGCATTGACCCGAGCGCTTTATTACAGGGCACATCATCGGGCCAACGTCCCGCTGTCAGTACATATTCAGAGACTGCCACCGACAAGGAACTGGTCGATTTTATTTCCGTCGTGCTGGCAGACACCGAAGATACCTGGCACGCTATTTTTCGTGGAATGAATGGCCGCTACCAGGAACCGCAACTCGTGCTGTTTAACGATTCAGTCAATTCGGCCTGTGGTTATGCGCAGGCCGCTGTCGGACCATTTTACTGCCCTGCCGACCGGAAAATGTATATCGACCTGAGTTTCTATCGTGACCTGCGTCAGCGTTACCGGGCACCGGGTGATTTTGCACAGGCTTATGTGCTGGCCCATGAAGTCGGGCATCATGTCCAGACACTGTTGGGTATTTCACAAAAAGTTAACGAACTGCGCCAGACGGCCAGTACCAGTATGGCCAACGCCCTGTCTGTGCGGCAGGAACTCCAGGCAGATTGTTTTGCCGGTATCTGGGCCCACCATGCACACCGGAGTCGCCAGCTACTGGAGGAAGGTGATATCGAGGAAGCATTAACGGCCGCCAGCGCAATCGGTGATGATCGCCTGCAACGTCAGGCACAGGGCTATGTCACGCCGGAGTCTTTCACCCATGGCAGCTCCGAACAGCGTATGCGGTGGTTCAACGCGGGCTGGAAATCCGGCAAATTAAGCGTCTGCGATACGTTTAGTCTGAATAATATCTGATACATATAAATATCGTCTGTCCTCATCTCGACATCGGTCATGATCTTTTCGATAATCGGGTTGTTAGAAAAACCAGATTACAGGAGAAAGGAACATGTCCAACGAAGGCTATCACGAGCCAATTGAAGAAATGAGTGATGAAACCCGTGACATGCACCGCGCCATCACATCACTAATGGAAGAACTGGAAGCGGTCGACTGGTACAACCAGCGCGTTGATGCCTGCAAGGACAAGGAGCTCAAGGCCATCCTGGCACACAACCGTGACGAAGAAAAGGAACACGCCGCGATGACGCTCGAATGGATACGCCGTCATGATCCACGTTTCGATAAGGAGTTACGTGAGTTCCTGTTTACGGATAAACCGATTGCTCACGAGTAGTCGTTAACGCTATTTATTTGCGATGACAATCGCCCGCACCGGAGCAGGATAACCTTCAACGGTTCTGCTTCGATCCTGTGGATCCAGAAAATCCGCCAGCGACTGAAACTGCATCCAGTCCGTGACCCGTTGTTCATCGGTGGTCGTCGCCGTCACATCAACACAACGGGCATCACGGAAGCCGGCTTCATTCAGCCATTGCAGCAGGGTTTCAACCGAGGGAATGGCCCAGACATTTCGCATCTGTGCATAACGCCCATCCGGTACCAGCACTGTCGGCGTGTTATCTTTAATAACGAGGGTTTCCAGCACCAGTTCACCACCATCACGCAGCAAATTGCGCAACTCGTCGAGATGTGAGCGTGGGTCACGCCGATGGTACAAAAGCCCCATGGAAAATACTGTGTCAAAACACCCGGCATTCACATTCAGATCTTCAATACCTAGCGGTAACACCTGAACCTGATCATCCCGAATAAAGTGTTGCAGTAATAAAAACTGCATGACAAACACCATGGTTGGATCGATACCGAGCACAAAACGCGCACCAGCGCCACGCATACGCCAGCAGTGATAGCCACTTCCACAACCAATATCCAGAACCACACGATCATTCAACGGAGTGATGTGTTTGTACAACCGATCCCATTTCCAGTCAGAGCGCCATTCGGTATCGATATAAATACCAAACAAATCAAACGGTCCCTTGCGCCAGGGATGAAATTGCCGGCACAGTTCAGTTAGCGATTCGCGTTGTTGCGTGTTGATCTGGTTCGGCGAGCCAATCTGGATCGCTGCCGCATCGAGACTAACGTTTTGAGGTGTGAGTTCGGGCAGGCGCGATAGCGCCTGCTGCCATTTGTCGAAGTCGCCGTGATGGTCCTTGTTTAATCTCGCGGCCAGTTTCTGTTTCAAATCCACTAAACAGGGTGAAACACCCACGGCCTCGATTAGCTCAAACAGGGAATCCGGATAGAAAATTATTTGATCGCGCATAACCCGGCAAAATTAAAACACTGAAACCACTTATACACCTGGCTAAACCCGGTCTGCCTGAATCGTTGCTCATGTGTCGCAAGTGAATCCGGAATCAGGACATTCTCCAGTGCCGTACGTTTCTGGCTGATTTCCAGTTCACTGTATCCATTGGCAAGCTTGAACTGAACATGCATGTCGTCATGGAACCGGTTTTCCTGTTTATTATCAAACACGATCTTGTCAGCAATGATCATCGCCCCGCCAGTATTCAGGCCATCATAAACTCGCTGTATCAGTTCAGGACGCTTGTCGGGCTGAATAAACTGTAGCGTAAAGTACATCACGACCAGTGATGCATTGGAAAACGGGATGTTCAGCACATCATTGCAGACGACCTCGACCGGCGTCGTGGATTGATCCTGACTGATATGCTCACGACACTGCGTCACCATGGCCTGTGCATTATCAACGGCGATGATGCGGCAACCAGGCTGCTTGATCCGTCGCCGTATGGCCAGGGTGGCGGCACCCAGTGAACAGCCCAGATCGTAAATCGTTGTATTGGTCTGAACGTAGCGTTCAGCAAACACGCCGAGCAGTGGAATCAGTGTGTCATAGCCGGGCACAGAACGGCGGATCATGTCCGGAAACACGTTTGCCACCTGCTCGTCGAAAACAAAATCGACAATCATGTCACGCTGACTGGCATAAACCTTGTCGTTGTCTGACTTGTTGTTCATACAGTTTTGCCGAGGCGTAATTCAATCTGATAAAAAATTCGCCGTCCCTTACCAACCGTCAGCAGATAACCAATGATGACACCAACGGTGTTGGCCAGCATATCATCCACACCAAACTGACGTGCCGGATTAAACGACTGAATACCTTCCAGTACGGCACCCATCACAATAAAAAGTACCAAAAGCCAGAAGCGTGCCTGACGGCCATAATAAAGATTACCAAACCAGAACATTAACCAGCCGTATGCCAGTGTATGACCGATCTTGTCATTAAACGTGGTACCAAAATCGACCTTTAACGGGTCCGATGTTAATGACAGGAACCAGACCAGCGCCACCCAGCCCCAGCCGATCCAGTACCAGCGTGCAAACCATTTCAGGTTGGCCTGTTCAAATGAAGACATACAGCAATACGACACCCAGCACGATGCGATAAATCACAAACGGCAACATGCCAATGCGATCCAGCAGTTTCAGGAATAAGTGGATGCATACATAGGCCGTCAGCGCAGACAGCCCGACACCTAAAATAATTGCCATCCAGTCGACATTCGGTGTGTCGATTAATTTCAGGCTTTTGTAACCACCAGCCATTAATATCGCCGGAATGGATAATAAAAAGGAAAAACGTGCCGCCGCCTGGCGTGTCAGCCCCAGCAGCAGGCCGGTGGTCATGGTGATACCGGAACGTGAAGTACCGGGGATTAATGCCAGCACCTGTGACACACCAATTAAAATGATATGCACCCAGGACATGTTATCCAGTGACTCGACCTTTTTACCGACCCAGTCTGAAATACCCAGTAAGATTCCGAATCCAATCGTCGCCCAGGCAATGACTAACGGCGAACGGAACACCGTGTCGGCAAGATCGTGCAATAACAATCCACCTAACCCGACCGGAATCGATCCAATAATCACGGCCCAGGCCAGCTTACTGTGGGCATTATGTTGTCGTCGCGTGACGGACTGAAACCAGGCCATTACCATCTGGCCGATATCCTTTCTGAAATACAGCACTACCGCACTCAGTGTCCCAACATGTACCGCCACATCAAAAGCCAGCCCCTGGTCCGGCCAGTTACTCAGCACCGGTACCAGAATTAAATGGCCTGAACTGGATATTGGTAAGAATTCGGTCAGGCCCTGCACGCTGGCAAGAATAATTATTTGTATTAGTGTCATAACAGGTGTCGCATATCATGTGATTGAAAACCGCAGATTGTAGCATCAGTCTGTTTACCCAGGGCCAACACCTTGAAGTGTTCGCCCATTTCACCCGGTAAGGTCAGGCGCTTGACTTCGTTTGCTGACACCACGTAATCGGCCGTCATGGGTTGTGTCTGTTCAAGGTTGGCCAGCAGTCCGTTTTCCAGCAGAAAATGGCCCTGGGTGGTAAAACCGAGCACGTCCATCTCCACCTCCAGTGCCGCGTCGGCCATGGCCGTAAAATCAATATGTGCAGTGATGTCCTGAATCCCCGGTAAAATCAGTGGGTCCGGATGAGCACGATGCTGATAATGACACATGAGCGTGCCCTGGCGACGCTGTACGTGATAATAGGCATTACGTGGATAACCGTAGTCAATCAAGAGTACAATCGCAGACTGTAATTTTTCACCCAGCGACTTGATCCAGTCTTCTGCCATGAAATTGATTTCAGACAGATAGTCGCCATCAGCATCAAGCTGACAGGCTTCAATGAGATTATTAACCCTGTCGGTCAACCGACCATCTGCGCTGAGAAGGTAGTCGTAATAGAAAATCCCGTCCCGCTCAGTCACGTACTGTTCAGATATTTTTTGATCTTTGATCAAAAAGCGGCGCACCGGCATGGCGTCGAGCACTTCATTGGCAATCACCACTCCAGTGAAATCATCCGGCAGCGCATCCAGCCAGTGGACCCGTGAATAAATTTCTTTCGGCAATGCAGCTTGTAATGTTTGCTGTTGTCGATGCCGCAGTTCTTCGCTTAATTCAAGTATCAGGTACTGTTCCGGTAATTTGTTCAGCTGCTCCAGTTCCTGCAGGATGACGACGGCCAACTTGCCGCTGCCAGCACCGAATTCAAGGCAGGATTGTTGCAGACCGGTCGAGGCAATCGATGCAGCCAGACATTTTGCAAATAACGGGGAGATCTCCGGTGCGGTAATAAAGTCTCCACCGGCACCAAACTTTTCACTACCGCAACGGTAATATCCCAGCCCAGGTGCATATAAAGCAGCCTGCATAAACGATTCAAACGAGATTCGGCCATCGTGCTGACGAATCTGGTCGCGAATGTATTGCAGGACCTGAGCACTGTGTTCGCTGGCCTGTGAACTCGGTCGGGGTAAATCGCGCTTCCCACTGCGTTTATCGCCTGTTGGCGTATCAATAACTGACATAATCGCGCTGCGTTGGTGTAGGATTCGGGTTAGTATTAGAAATGAAACAGATGTAACAAGGATACCATAATGGCAGAAAACAAGGTGGCGTTAATTACCGGAGCCTCCCAGCGGCTTGGAGCAACCACGGCCCGCGTCCTGCACGAGGCCGGGCTGAATATCGTCGTGCATTACCGTAGTTCACGTGATGCTGCGCATGCCTTGCAAAAAGAACTGAATGCAAAACGCGAAAACTCCGTGGTACTCGTACAGGCCGATCTGTTGTCCATGCAGGGTCTGCCGGCACTGGCAAAAGAAGCACACCAGGCCTGGAATCGACTGGATGTGCTGATCAACAACGCCTCCACGTTTTATCACACGCCTATCGGTAAGGCCTCTGAATCTCACTGGGATGATCTGTTCGGTACCAATGCCAAGGCGCCGCTGTTTTTATCGCAGGCCGCTGCTCCTTTTCTAAAACAGACGCGCGGTTGTATCGTCAATATGGTGGATATTCACGGGGAAAAACCGCTCAAGGAACACACCATTTACTGCATGGCCAAGGCATCCCTGATCATGCTGACAAAGTCCCTTTCCAAGGAACTGGGACCGGATGTTCGCGTAAACGCCATTGCGCCGGGGGCAATTATGTGGCCACACGATCTTGATGAAGTCACCAAACAACGAATCGTCTCGCGTACCTTTTTAAAGCGCAAAGGTGACCCTTTGGATATTGCCAGAACGATTCGTTTCCTGGTGCTGGAAGCACCGTATATCACCGGGCAGGTGATTTCAGTGGATGGCGGCCGATCACTTCACAGTTAACGGCATATCATCGATTCGCCATAACGGTTGCGATGACTGATCGAACGATGCCCATAACTCATCATAGCGTTTGCCAGTCACAGGGTGAACACCGTCGGGAAGCAGCTCGGCCAACGGACAAAGTACAAACGCATTTTGCAGAATTTCCTCACGCGGTATTTCAATACCGTCCTGCGTAAAAACCGCGTTGTCATATAACAACAGATCAAGATCGATCGTGCGTGAAGAAAACCGCGGCCCCTGCCGGTCGCGGCCATGCTGATCCTCGATATCATGAAATAACTGCACGACCTGTGGGATTTTCAGGTCCGTCTCGGCTGCGGCAACAAGGTTAATAAAGTTGTCACCCTCGAAACCAACTGCCTTGCTTTCATAGGAGGATGACAGGCGAATGTTCTGAAAATGCTCACGTAGATCACGCAAGGCAAGCTGAATATTTTGTTGCGGATTGATGTTGCTGCCGATACTTATATATATAGTCGCCATAGGTGACGGCCTAGCGGGTGCCCCTTTCAATCAGGATTCCCACATCCCTTGCCCCGCGAATTGCACCGGTCTTGTTCAGCTTCAGGCGAATCCACGGCACGGAGAATTCATCCAGAATCAGCTGGGCGACTTTTTCCGCCAGCGTTTCCACCAGCTGAAACTCGCTCTCTTCCACGAACTGAATAACCCGTTTCGCCACGGCTTTGTAATCCAGTGTGTTGTCGATGCTGTCTGTGGCTGCCGCTTTTTTAATATCGGCTGCCATTTCAAGATCAAATATCACGGTTTGCTTAACACGTCGTTCCCAGTCGAAAATGCCAATGACCGTTTCAATTCGTAAATCTGATAAAAAAATAATATCCATGGGGCGTGATAATAACAAACTTTGACTTATAATGTTCGGCCATGAGCCTGACTGAAATAAGCCTGATCATTGCCGCCTATCTGGTGGGTTCGATATCTTCAGCCATTCTGGTTTGTAAAATTATGGGGCTGCCTGATCCACGCAGTCAGGGTTCCGGCAATCCGGGTGCCACGAATGTCCTGCGTGTCGGTGGTAAAAAGGCCGCAGCGATTACCCTGTTTGGTGACGTGCTGAAGGGTTTCATTCCGGCACTGATTGCGACATTAATGCAACTGCCCGACATCACGATTGGACTGGTAGGCGTTGCGGCTTTTCTCGGTCATCTTTATCCGGTGTTTTTTGGCTTTAAAGGTGGTAAAGGTGTGGCAACCATGCTGGGTGTGTTATTCGGCTGGCACTGGGCTGTGGGTCTGGCAACCGCACTGACCTGGCTGGTCATGGCCAGGCTTTTTAAAATATCCTCGCTATCTGCACTGGTCGCGACACTACTGGCGCCCCTGTATGTTTATCTGATCATGGGTAAAATCCTGCCGATCATTATCAGTGCGGCCGTCATGACCCTTATCCTGTTTATCCGTCATAAATCCAATATACAGAACCTGCTGGCCGGCAAAGAAGGAAAAATCAGCAACAAATCGTGAACCGTTTCACACACCCTGTACCTAAAGTGTGAAACAGCCGACATTCCACGCCTTATTCATACTCCGCCGTTTGTCGATACAAATTAGACACTGATTATATAAGGTGGGATTACCCATGACCGGTCCGGACAACATTACCTATCTCAACCAGAAAAACCCCGACGTCCTGTCCCGGCGTGTACTGGTAAAACGCCTGTTACCCCGCTTCAAAAGTATCGCCGAGGATCATCTCAAGAAAATATTGCAGAACATGTTTGAAAACGCCGACGACGCGTTATTCAAAATGTCCGAAAGCGCGGAAAAAACCGATGACACCAACATGTATCTGGATTCGATGCGTATCGTCCGTTTACAACGCGAATCCATTGAGCAGAATTTTTTTGATCAGATGAATAAAGGTTTTAACGATTACCTGCAGGAAAACCATCAACCGCAAAAACAGACAAACAGCACAGACATCGACTACGACTCCATGGAACTGGTTGCCGAAGATGATCTTGAGATCACGCTGGCCATCGAACGCCTTATTCAGAAAATTCATTCCCTGTATCAGCCGGACCTGTCGGCCATCAATAAACGCATGGCCTACCTTTTTAATCTTGATGAAATCGATGCGGCGACGATTCCGTTTGGCCCTGAGTTTCTCGTTAACGCTTATGCCAGTGCGGCGGAAAGCATCGAACTGGAACTGGAAATTCGTATTATTCTGTTAAAGCTGTTTGACTGGCAATGCATTACCGGTCTGGCTGCCCTGTACCAAACCATTAACAATGAATTCATTGATGCGGATGTGTTACCGGTCATTAAAACCAGCATCAGACATCATGCAACCCCATCACATCAGTCTGGTGTTGCGGTACCCGCAGCAACACCCTCGGCGCCAACAACCGCTCCCCTTGCAACCGGCAGTATGAGCATGCCGACCGGCGGATTACCGGCCGGTGGCCTCGCCGGTGACGGCAATGTCTGGGGCACATTACAGAACCTGCTCGGCCAGTATCGGGACAATCTACCCGGCGGCGCTATCGGTAACGGTGGCGGAGGTGGTTACTCACCCATGCACGCCGGACTGGTTGCCGGCGCCAGTCTCACACCGATCACGGGCGATGAAATGATGCAGTCCCTCACCAGCCTACAACAGGATATCGGTGGAGCCATTCCGGAAGGTGGTGCGCATGCAGTCGGTAACTTCGTACGCGTGCAGCTGCAGACCGGCGATGGTGACAATCAACGCCAGCTTCGACCGCTGGACAATGATCTGATCGATGTCGTTTGCCTGGTATTTGAATACATACTGGATGATCCGCAGTTACCGGATTCAGCCAAGGCCTCACTGGCGCGCCTGCAGATACCGTTTCTGAAAGTCGCCATGCTCGATCAGGATTTCTTTTCCATGCACGGTCACCCGGCGCGCAACCTGCTTAACCACATGGCACAGGCCGCGCTGGGAATCGATGACAACACCGACAGTGAAAATCCCATTCTGCTGAAAATTCACGACATCACGCAATTGATACTGGATGATTTTACCGATGACATCAGCCTGTTTGTGGAACTGGAAAATGAATTCAGTAAATTCATGGATGACCTGAACCAGAATGAACAGACTGCGCTGAGTGAAATTGAAATGCGCCAGCAGGAACGTGAAGAACTGGCACTGGCACGCGCCTGGGTGCGCGAAACGCTGGAACAGCATTTACTGGGCCGCGCCCTGCCCGGTGTCATCGCCGACATCATACTTGGGCCATGGAAAGATGTGATGTTGCAGACCTATCTGCAGGAAGGCGAAAACAGCACACTATGGAAAACCCAGATTCGGTTTATCGATGTATTGTGCTGGTCAGTGGAACCGAAGGAACTGAAAATCGATAAAAGCAAACTGGGCAACATCATCAAACAACTGATCAAGACCCTTAAACAGGGCCTGCAACAAATCGATTACCCGCAGGCAGAAGTCGATGCCATCTTTTCCCATCTTGAACCGTTCCACCTGGCCAGTGTGCGTGGTCAGAAACATGTGATTACATCATCCGAAGAAAGTATGAATGACATCTCCATGCGCACCAGCCTCAATATTCTGGATGAGGAATATAAAAAGATGCATGCAGAGCAGGAACACGAACTCAGTGGTGAATACGATCAGGTTGCCAATTATGATGACAAGGTCATTCTGGAAGACATTACACTGGAAGGCTGGGAACAGGATCCGATTCTGGATGAAATCGATGATGAATACCTGCAACTGGCCCGGCACCTGGAAATGGGCAAGTGGGTGGAGTTCACCAACGAGAAAGGCAAGAAACAACGCGCCAAGCTGGCATGGAAAAGCGACCTGCTGGGTGAATACACGTTCCTGAACTGGAAATTTGATGTGGTGGCGGACAAGTCACTGACCGAACTGGCAGACGCATTGCGCCATGGCTCCGCCCGGGTGGTGGAAGACGTGCCCCTGATGGACCGGGCCCTGTCAGCAGTATTAACCACGCTGACACCCAAAACCGCCAGTAAATAAGCTGAATTTAGCGAACCAATTCGTTCGACGTACCTCTAAAAAACGAGGTGCGCTGTATGCCTGCCTGTGATATTTGTGTGAGATCTGCCACCTAAACTCAGAATCCATGCCGAAAAAACACGTTCTTATCGTCGAAGACCATCAGGATATTGCCAGCCTGATTAAAATGCACCTGAGTGACATGAACTGTGAAGTGGTCCATGCCGCCGATGGCCTGCAGGGTCTGCAACGCGCCGAGCAGGAGCAATTTGATCTGATTATTCTCGACCTGATGCTACCGAACATGGACGGGCTGGAGATCTGCCGTCGCATTCGGGCACAATCCCATTACACACCCATCCTGATGCTGACATCAAAGTCATCGGAACTGGATCGGGTGCTGGGTCTTGAGGTCGGCGCAGATGATTACGTCAGTAAACCCTTCAGCATTCGTGAACTCATCGCCCGGGTCAAGGCGCAATTTCGACGTGGAGATGCGACCGGTGGGCCAGAGGATTCCGATACGTCCATATTGGAGTATGGCGATCTGCTCATCGATACGGACAAACGCACGGTCAGCATTGATACACGCCGCATCGATCTGACCGCCAAGGAATTTGACCTGCTGCTGCAATTTATCATGCATCCCGGCCGCGTTTATTCACGCGCGCAATTACTCGACATGGTCTGGGGTTATGGTCACGAAGGCTATGAACATACCGTTAACTCGCATATCAATCGTCTGCGCGGCAAGATCGAAAGAGATCCGGCCCGTCCCGAATACATTCTCACCGTCTGGGGCGTGGGTTATAAATTCAATGACGCGCTGGTGGCCTGATGCTGCGTCATCTTTCGAATAAACTTATCCTGACACTGCTGGCGCTGTTGCTGTTATTGTCCGGCGGCTTTATCGGCTTTGCGGTGTTCAGCACACCGATGTTTCTGCAGGAACTCAATCAGCAACTGAACCTTAACCTGGCGGAAAACATCGTCAAGGAAAAGAAATTGATTATCGATCACAAGGTCAATGAAGAAGCCATGCAATCCATTTTCATGGGCCTGATGGTGGTTAACCCGATCATTGAAGTGTATCTGGTCGACCCGAAAGGCAAACTGCTTGCCTGGGCTGCACCACAAGGGGTTGTGAAACGTACAGACATTGATATAGAACCCATACAACAGTTTCTTGACAACAAGAAGCAAATCCCCGTACTCGGTAACGACCCACGCAATCCAGACGGCAACAAGGTATTTTCCGCTGCCGCCATAAAACAGAATGATCAGTTACAGGGCTATCTGTATGTTGTACTGGGCGGGCAGGCCTATGACTCCGCCGTCGATATTATTGAATCCAGTTATGCGCTGCGTTTGTGGACCATCGCAATTGGCATCAGTCTGCTAATCGCCTCACTGGCCGGGTTTGTCATCTTTCGCGTGATTACGCGCCGCCTGCGTCAACTGGCCGACGGCATGGAGCAATTCAAACAGAACGATTTCAAACAGTCGATATCCCTGCCAGCGCGTTTTGACGGTCGACCCGGCGATGAGATCGATCAGCTCGGTGCCACCTTTCGTGAAATGTCCGAACGGATTATTCAGCAGGTTCGGCAACTGGAACACAACGATACCTCACGCCGGGAACTGGTTGCCAATGTGTCGCATGATTTACGCACCCCCCTGGCGTCGTTACAGGGTTACCTGGAAACACTGGCCCTGAAAGCCGACACGCTGAATGATGATCAGAAACAGGAATACATTCAGATCGCCTGGCAGCATAGCGAACGGTTACGTAAACTCATTTCCGAGTTGTTTGAGCTTTCCACACTGGAAAACCGCGATGCGCAGTTACACTTTGAACCGTTTTCCATGAGCGAACTGATTCAGGATGTGACACAGAAATTCCAGCTCGATGCAAAAAACAAGCACCTGCAAATTTCCACACATATTCCCGAGCAACCGGCGTTTGTCTCTGCAGACATCGGCCTGATACAGCGCCTGCTGGAAAATCTGATTGAAAATGCAATCAAATACACGCCGGACGGCGGCAAGATTACTATCAGCCTGATAAACGGTGATAACCGCGTCGCGACAAGTATCAGTGATACTGGTCAGGGTATTCCACAAAAAGATATACCGCACATCTTTGAACGATTTTACCGGGTCGACAAACACCGCAATGCCGACGGTACCGGGCTGGGACTGGCCATTGCGCAACGTATTATTCAGCTGCATGACAGTTCAATTGATGTGGCTTCCAAACCGAACACCGGCACCACATTTTCATTCCAGTTACCCAGCGCACATTTTCAGACAATGTGATAAAAACGTTAAACTTTTGTGACCCTCTTGCCACCGGGTCCACGCATCATCAGCCTTCGACCAAAAACAACATGGAGGCTGTAATGAAAACATTACTAACAATATTTGGACTCGCAACCGCGCTTAGCACCCCGGCTGTCGCCAGTGAATGGGCCACGTATACCGTGACCATCACTAACGCAACCAACAAACAGGTCATCACACCACCGGTCATCATCACGCATAACCGGTATTTCAAACTGTTTGAAGTGACCGGCACTGCAAGCGATGGACTGGTAATACTGGCAGAGACCGGTAACCCGGCACCATTACATGCTGAAGTCTCGGGCGCGGAAGGTGTGCATGACAGCATCGCGGCTGGGGCACCCATTCTTTACGGACACAGTGCATCATTTGATATATCAGCACCGAAAAAAGCCATGCTGAGCTTCAGTGCCATGCTGGCCACAACCAATGATGCTTTCGCCGCGCTGAACGGTGTACGTTTACCAAAAAGAAAGGCAACATATTTTGCCTACACCTATGACGCGGGTTCAGAACTGAATAATGAAAGCTGTGCCTATATTCCGGGACCACCCTGTGCACCGGACTCCGGTAACCTGCGCACTGAAACCGGTGAAGGCTTTATTGCTATTCACAATGGTGTCCACGGCGGCAGTGATCTCAATCCCAAGCAACTGGACTGGCGCGGCCCCACCGCAATCGTCACCATCGAGCGAGTCGACTAAGGAATAAATAAAAACAGAGGGAATGAACTTGAGGCGGCTTCGGCCGCCTTTTTTTATTCGAGCAATTTGCTCATATATCGTGTAAATTCTACCGAAATAAACTTCAAATTATAATTATTAAAAAATTGAAAGGTAGAACATATGAAAAAGCTTATCCTCGCTATAACCATACTAACTCTTCAGGCCTGCGGAGCTATTCAGTATAAACCCGAAACGTATGAAATCAGCGCAGAACGCATCCAGGATTTTCCACTATCAGGTACCGTCACAGTCAGCAACGACCAGCCTGACAAAACGCCGACTGCATTTTTTGACAGCGGTGCCGCACAGTTTATGGGCACCTACAATGAAGTCAGCGAACACATGGCAAAACAATTGTCAGCGGAAATCAGCAAACATGGCCAGGTACAGAGCAGCAGCGGACAAAAGACAATTTCAGTAAAAATTACCCGCTTGCACGCCCGGCAACATATCTTTCATTTTACGAGTGAAATGAATTTCACGGTCAAGCTGGGTAATGGCGAAACATTGGAAAAATTTGTCAGCCAGGGTAGCCCGGCCAACATGTATCGTGTACTAAACGGAACGATAGCACTGGGTGTCATCGAAATACTGAAAGATCCCCAAGTGCTAAATTATCTCGCCCAGTAAACCGGTCAATGATGGAGTCGTTACCTATAGCGCCGGTAACGACTCCAGCGACCAGCGCGCTTTGGCACGAAACCCTAAGTCCTGTTGTTCACCCGCCAGTAGCCGCTGGCAACCGGTATAGGCAATCATCGCCGCGTTGTCGGTGCAAAACTCATTCTTTGGATAATTGACCTGATAGCCTTTTTGATCGGCCAGTTGATCCAGTCGCGCACGTAACTTGCGATTGGCACTGACACCACCGGCCATAATCAGGGTCGTCAAACCGGTCTGCTCAAGCGCACGGCGGCATTTGATAAACAGGGTTTCCACCACGGCATGTTCAAACGCGTAGGCGATATCCGCCTTGGTCTGTTCGTCATCCCCCTGCTCTCGCAAGGTATACATGGCAAAGGTTTTTAAACCGCTGAAACTGAAATCCAGCCCGGGGCGATCCGTCATCGGGCGCGGAAAGGTAAACCGATCCGGGTTGCCCTGTTCGGCCAGTTTGGCCAGAGCCGGCCCGCCCGGGTAACCCAGGCCGAGCAGCTTGGCGGTTTTGTCGAACGCCTCACCTGCGGCATCATCCACTGATTCACCCAGCATTTCATATTTACCGATGCCATCCACCCGTACCAGCTGGGTATGCCCGCCGGACACCAGCAGGGCCACGAACGGAAAAGAAGGTGGCTTCGGTTCCAGCATGGGCGCCAGTAAATGGCCTTCCATGTGATGCACGGCAATAGCCGGTTTACCCAGCCCAAAGGCGAGACTACGACCGATACCTGCGCCCACTAGCAACGCGCCCACCAGACCCGGGCCAGACGTATAGGCCACGCCATCGATGTCAGTAAGTGCTAACTTTGCATCGGCCAGGACCTGGCGAATCAGCGGCAGGGTCTTGCGAATATGGTCACGCGAAGCCAGTTCCGGCACCACACCGCCGAATTCGGCATGCAGATCCACCTGCGAATAGACCTCGTGCGCCAGCAGGCCGCGCTCGCTGTCGTATAACGCGGTGGCGGTCTCATCACAGGAGGTCTCAATACCCAGTACCAACATGCCTAAAATTTCACCTTTTTTTGCCGATAATCACCCGGTAAGTTTTGCATTATCGGGCCCGGATCAGTAGAATTGCGCGCCTTTATACCGTTAAACCCAAGGAAGTGAAAGCTATATGCCTTCAGTGAAAGTCAAAGAAAACGAGCCGTTCGACATCGCCATGCGCCGCTTCAAGCGTTCCTGCGAAAAAGCCGGTGTGCTGTCGGAAGTGCGTCGCCGTGAATTTTACGAAAAGCCCACCGCGATTCGTAAGCGCAAGCTGGCCGCTGCCGTGAAGCGCCACCAGAAGAAAGTCATGCGCGATCAACTGCGTCGTACCCGCCTCTACTAAAATCCGATATCCCTCAATGAGCCTGATCGCTCAAATCCAGGATGACGTCAAAACGGCGATGAAGAACAAGGACAAGGAGCGCCTTGCCGCCCTGCGTCTGATCACCGCCGCCATCAAGCAAAAAGAAGTCGACGAGCGCGTCGAAGTCGATGATACCGGGGCGCTGGCCATTCTGGAAAAGATGGTCAAACAGCGCAAGGACTCCATCGAACAGTTCGCAAAAGCCAGCCGTGACGACCTCATCGCCAAAGAGCAGTTCGAGCTGGATATCATTCAAAATTACATGCCCGAGCAACTGTCCGAGGCAGAAATCAGTTCACTTATCGATGAAGCCGTTGCCGCCAGTGGCGCCGCCAGCATGAAAGACATGGGCAAAGTCATGGGCCAGCTCAAGCCTAAATTACAGGGCCGTGCTGATATGGGGCTGGTAAGTAAGCTGGTCAAGGACAAGCTGTCGTAAGTTTTCCTCAGTGGTCCAAATTCTTCTTGTCTGCTCAATGCCAACCAGATTAATCAAAGCACCTAACCAAACAAATAAGTCACCATTGTGCTTGCCGTGAGGGGCGTTTGCTGAGACGCAAGTGAAACCCGAAGGGGCGAGGCAGGACGCCGAGCTTTTTTGATGAGCCATGGAAGGCGAATCACAAAATTTCACTGAGTACAGCAATAAGCCACGAACACGTCGGGCAAGCACATGTGGCGATTTGTTTGGTTAGATGCTCCATACCCACGCAGCCCGATTCAAAAATAAGTAGAATAGCCCCATGGCTGGCCGCATCCCCCCTGCGTTTATCGACGAACTCCTCAACCGGGTCGACATTGTTGAGGTGATTGACGCACGCGTGCCGCTGAAAAAAGCCGGTCGGGAATACGAGGCCTGTTGCCCGTTTCACAACGAGAAAACACCGTCGTTCAAGGTCAGCCCGAACAAACAGTTTTACCACTGCTTCGGTTGCAAGGCGTCCGGCTCGGCCATCAAGTTTTTAATGGAATATGATCACCTCGATTTCGTCGAGGCCGTCGAAGAGCTGGCCAAAGTGGCGGGGGTCGAGGTGCCTTACGAGCAGGGTCAGGCCCCCACCCCGGCCCAGAAACAGGCCCGCACTTCCGCCTACGACCTGCTGGCGGCCTGCGATCGCTACTATCGACAGCAACTTCGTCAGCACCCCAAAGCCCGGCAAGCCGTTGACTATCTGAAGGAACGGGGGCTATCGGGCGAAATTGCCGCTCGCTACAACCTTGGCTATGCCCCGCCCGGTAACAACATTCAACAGTCCATGGGCCAGGGCACCAGCGACTCTCTGGTGACCCAGGGCATGCTGATTCGCAAGGACAATGGCGACACCTACGACCGCTTTCGACATCGTGTGATGTTCCCGATACGGGACAGTCGCGGCCGGGTAATTGGATTTGGCGGGCGAATTATTCCCGGCGAGGATGATGCCAGTGCCGGCCCCAAGTACCTGAATTCACCGGAGACGCCCCTGTTTCACAAGGGGCGTGAGCTATACGGCCTGTACGAGGCACGCCAGGCCCTGCGCCATATCGATCGCCTGCTGGTAGTGGAAGGCTACATGGATGTCATTGCCCTTGCTCAGCAGGGTATCGACTATGGAGTGGCCACGCTGGGTACAGCCTGCACCGCCGAACACGTCCAGAAGCTGTTTCGGCTGACCAGTGACGTGGTGTTCTGTTTTGATGGTGACCGCGCCGGGCGCGAGGCGGCCTGGCGGGCACTGGAGAATGTCCTGCCAACGCTGCAGGGCAGCCAGCAAATCCGCTTTTTGTTCCTGCCGGATGGCGAAGACCCGGATTCCCTGGTTCGGCAGATTGGAAAAGACGCGTTTGAACAACGCATTGAGCAGGCCCAGTCCCTGTCAGACTTCTTCTTCAGCAACCTGCGCCAGGGTATCAGCCGCCATGACCTGGAGGCCCACCGCACCCTGATTGAACGAGCCAGGCCCTATCTGGTGGGTATGAGTGATACGGCGTACCAGGCATTGCTGATTCGCGATATGGCCGGTTTTACCAAACAGGACGAACACAGCCTGTACGGACTACTGGGCCTGAAACCGGCCTCCGGCCCACAAACATCAATGAAAAACCGGCCAAAAATGGGGACGCTCCCACCCTCGCTGGTCCGCACCGCGATCCAGTATTTGCTCTACCACCCCCCCCTGTCGGTACTGGTTGAGGAGCCCCGGCAGCTGTTACGTATCAGTCAGCCCGGAATAGCCTTACTCGTTGATCTACTTGAAAATTTAAAATCTAACCCTACTCTTACTACAGCGGCGTTACTTGAACGCTGGCGCGAGACGAGTGAAGGACATCATCTGGTTAAACTGGCAGCATGGCAGCCCTCCCTCAATGACCCGGAATCTCTGCAACACGAGTTTCTCGGGGCTCTCGAACGGCTCCAGGATCAACACCGAACCGCCCGCACCCAGGATTTACTGGCCAAGGCCAACCAGGGCGGGTTGAGTATGGATGAGAAGTCTGAGCTACAGCGGCTTCTGAGCCGAACTCCGGTGTCTGATCCAGGTCACAGTTAACGGCGTGTTTAGGACATGAAATCGGGTCGCGGATCGTATAGAATCCTGCGATTTTTCCGCCTCGTATTTCCGGGCACGGGCAAAAACTGAAACTTACAGTGGGTTTTATGAATCTAGTAGGGTATATGAATCAAAGTCAACAACAGTCTCAACTCAAGTTATTGATTGCCAAGGGTAAAGAGCAGGGTTATCTGACCTATGCCGAGGTCAATGACCACCTCCCGAATGACATTGTCGATCCTGAGCAGATTGAAGACATTGTGGCCATGATCAACGACATGGGCATCGTGGTCCATGAAACCGCCCCGGTCGACACGGACAATGTCATCACGGACACAGTTGATGAAGACGCCGCCGAAGAGGCCGCTGCCGCCCTGGTCAACATGGACAGTGAATTTGGTCGTACCACCGACCCGGTTCGCATGTACATGCGTGAAATGGGTGCCGTGGAACTGCTGACTCGTGAAGGCGAAATCGAGATTGCCAAACGTATCGAAGACGGCCTCAGCCAGATGCTGTCTTCCCTGGCCATGTACCCGGACACCATTGCCGAAGTACTGCGCCAGTATGATCTTATTGAATTAGAACAGGCCAAGCTGACGGATATCATCAGTGGATTCATTGATCCGGATGCACCGGACAATATTCCAACGCCGGAAGAAGTGGCCGCCGCCAATCAGGCCGATAACGACGATGATGATGAACCGGCCGACACCGGACCGGATCCGGAAGAAGCCAGGGCGCGCTTTACCAAGATTCGCAAGCTGCACAAGAAACTGGTGAATGCCATCGCCAAGCATGGCCACAGTGACAAGAAATCAGCCAAGATTCGCAAGGAAATGATCGACGAATTCATGCAGCTGAAACTGACGCCGCGCATGGTAGATGAATTGCAGACTCGCATGCGTGATCTGGTGGATCGTATTCGCACCCATGAACGCACGATCATGAACATCTGCGTCAACATGGCACGTATGCCGCGTAAAAACTTTATTACCAGTTTTCCGAAAAATGAAACCAATGCAGACTGGCTGCAGCAGCACATCAATTCAGGTGAGCCGTATGCCGCTGTGCTGAAGGAAAACGAAGACGAAATCATCAAGGCTCAGCGCAAGCTGATCCAGATCGAAGAAGAAAGTGGTCTGAAGATTTCCGAATTAAAAGATATCAATCGCAAGGTCTCGATTGGCGAAGCCAAGGCGCGTCGTGCCAAGAAAGAAATGGTCGAGGCCAACCTGCGACTGGTGATTTCAATTGCCAAAAAATACACCAACCGTGGCCTGCAATTCCTGGATCTGATTCAGGAAGGTAACATCGGCCTGATGAAGGCGG
>CALBTB010000002.1 GCA_937967995.1 uncultured Gammaproteobacteria bacterium | reverse complement strand
TCCACCGTGTAGGCACGCGTCGCATTCGCGGTGAAACTGTTACCCGCGTTATCAGTGCCGGTCACACTCGCCGTCGCATTACCGTCGCTGAGTGAGCCCACCGCGGCGGCCGGGACCGTCACGCTAAAGGTGGTGTTATCCGCATTCACCGTGGTGGTGTAATTGGTGCCACCGATGGTGACGGTGACGGTATCGCCACTGGCGGCATCGCCCCCGACCGTACCGGAAATCACCAGGTCATTCCCGGACTCAGTCGCGTTAATGATATCGTCAGTTGCGATACTATTTATATTGACTGTCGCAGCTGCTGACATGTCGACTGAATAGTTAGCCGTGGTATTCGCAGTAAATGCAACACCACTACTGTTTACACCGGATACTGATACGACAAAACTTGATCCGGTTGCAAGATCACTACCCGCTACATTTATGGAAAAAGTATTACCTGCACCAACAGTCCCTGTATAGTTTGTTCCATTAATTGTAAAACTAACCGTATCACCTGGAGATGCGTCACCACTGACCGTTCCGGTTACTGGAATGGTTGCACCAGATTCAGCGGCGTTGATGATGTTATCTGCAGTAATACTATTTACTGTAATAGCTGCTGAAGGTCCGCTACTGCTTGACGATGTTGAAGAAGTTGATACCGCCGCTGTACCGACTACCGGCTCTTGATCGGGTGCTACTGGGTTAATACCTGGTGTAATAAACTGGGTCGCCCGTGTTTCGACAACGCCTTCACGTCCTTCGCGTTCGTACACTGTGAAATTCTGGTGCAGGGCATTCGTGTCCGCTGCGGAATCTGGGCGACCTGCAGCCGGGGCTTCCAGTTCAGCAAGGTCGATACCATTAATAATGGCCTGCTGTAATGTCTGAATCTGGTCCACCTGCTGGTCGGTGTACTGGCCGTCTTCAAAAGTGACGGTTTCATCCAGCAGCACAGTGGCACTTTCACCGACTATCAGGCTCTTACCACTATAAAAGGTAACGACGACGCGCGAATTCTGTGCAGTCAGCAGAATTTCGCCGTCATGGACCTTATCACCGATATTCACGACCTTGATAGCACCGTCGGTCGTCCGAATCTGGGCCGATCCGGTCAATTCGGTAATTAATCCAATGTTTTTTGTCGCCATTATTTATACCTTTTATTCATGTGCGGTCTTTTATTCGGTCAGCGATCACATTTCTTCATAGTACTTTGGTCGTACATTTGATATTGCGATTTGCAATGTTTACAGGTTGATTTTTATTCTAATTATTTCAATGACTTAGTAGTCTTGTTTGATCGATACTGGTTCATAAAAATCACCAGAGATACCCGATCCTTGACCTTTAATTTATTAAATATGTGTGTGAGATGGGTTTTGACGGTTCGCTCCGTAATTCCAAACTGGTGGGCGACCTGTTTATTCGTGAGCCCCTCGGCCACTGCCTGAGCAACTTCACGTTCACGCTTGGTCAGGCTCTCATACGGACCGTCCTGATGACGATGACTGGCTGCATTGCGAGCCAGATCAAAGGCCTCCGCCATCAGTCGCGGTGGAAACCAGCTCTGTCCGTTTTTAAGCAGACGAAGCATTTGTAAATAGTACTCCGCGACCATGTAGCTGTTGAAATAGGCACGTACACCACGATGTGAGTACTCCAGCATGTCCTGCACATTTGGCTCGTCGCTGGCGATGGCAATGAATGTCTGCGTCTCACTCGAAACGGTATCCAGCCAGGACATCAGAAGATTTTTAAATGAACTTTCATGCACAAGTAAAACTTCTGCATCGACATGATCAGGTACAACGAGATCGGGTTTGAATGAAATACGTTCCTCGAGCACACGTTCAAGGTGCTGCACAAAGGCGCTGGAACGGGACAATACCAGCAATGCCATCAGTTTTCCCTTAATGCTTTACCCAGGCCACGATGGATTGGTTTGAGCAGGTACTCGAGGATGGTCTTCTTGTCTGTGATGATATCGGCTTCGCTTGTCATACCCACTTTGATCGGTAACGGTCGGGATTCATGGCCCAGATAAGACTTTTCAGGAATGACCCTGGCAATGTAGAAACTCTCCCCTTCATCGTTGGTTATCGTATCGGCACTCACAAAACTCACTTTACCCTTGAGACTGCCGTGGATCGCAAAATCATAAGCGGTAAATTTCAGTCGCGTTTCCTGCCCGACATTAATATAGGCTATGTCAGCCGGCTTGATCTGTACCTCGATTAATAGTGAGTCGCCGATAGGAACGATCTCCAGCACCTTTCCACCTGGTGTCACCACACCGCCGATCGAATTGGCATGTAATTGCTTAATCACGCCTTTTACCGGAGAACGCAATGTCGTACGACTGACCCGATCCTGTAATGCTGTCTGGGCTTCCGCAATACGTGAAATTTCTGCCTGAACTTCATTCAGCTCCTGTTTCGCCTTGTTCCTGAGTTCAAGCCGGCTTTGTTCCAGTTTACGACGTGCCTCTTCCACCGTTGATTTGATCCGTGGAATGGAAATTTTCACCGCATCCAGCTCCCCTTCCACTTCCGCTTCACGCTGCTGAAGTTGCAGGTATTCAATTTCACTGATGATGCGTCTGCGTACCAGGGGTTCCTTGATCTGCAGTTCCTTTTTAATCAGTTTTAATGATCGTTGCAGCTGACGTTGTTTTGAAAGTCCCTCTTCCAGCGCAATCTGCTGCTGGTTGATCTGCTCTTCGTAAATACGGAGTGTTTCATTTAGCTGCTGCAGGTTTGATTCATACAGACTTTTTTCTGACTTCATTAACTCCGGGTAAGCCTTCATTACTTCTGAATCACTGACAAATTCCGTACCATGCGCTTCGGCCTTAAGCCGCGCACTTCTGGCGCGCAGTTCAAAAAGCTTGAGACGGTTTTCTTCATAAGAACTGGCAAATGCCACATCACTTATCTTGATTAAGGCCTGGTTACGCTCAACCAGATCACCTTCACGCACAAGAATTTCGGAAACGACCCCGCCCTCCAGGCTCTGGACAAGTTGTACCTGTCGCGCCGGTACGACTTTACCGCTACCACGCACAACCACATCTATTTCTGCCCAGGCCATCCACAGGATGGCGGCCAGTACGACCAATGCAACAATGACGATCATGCTGACCAGATAGCGCGGTGATCGCTGGATGACAGCGGCAGACAGGCTCTGCATATAAGCAAGATCCGTGTCACTGTGCTTGCCGTGTGCGTTTATATGGCGTTCATGATCCAATTTGCTCACCCTGCAATGCCTGCATAACCTTGTCCTTGGGCCCATCCATCATAATACGGCCTTCTTCCACCACAATTAACCGTTCCACCAGATCCAGCATTGGTGCCTTGTGGGTCACCAGTACAAGTGTCTTATCACGCGTGTAATCAAACAGCCGTTTACGTATTGCCGCCTCCGTCGTGTTGTCCATGCTATTGGTTGGTTCGTCCAGCACGACGATGGGTTCATCGAGTAATAATGATCTGCCCAGTGCTATAGACTGGCGCTGCCCACCAGACAACCAGGTACCCTGCTCGCCGACTGATGTATCAAACCCGGATGGCAGTTTATTAACAAACTGATCCACACCGCAGATCGCTGACACTTCCAGTAATCGATCATCACTGACCTGTGGATCCTTAAACACGAGATTGTCACGAATCGTGCCGCGCATTAACTGCACATCCTGCGACAAATAACCAATGTGAGTCCTGAGATCGGCGGGATCGATCTGCCTGATAACGATCCCATCATTGGGGATAGAACCGTGGCTAGCCTGATACAAGCCAACAATCAGTTTGGTAATGGTGGTTTTACCCGAACCCACCCGGCCAATAATACCGACATGCTCTTTAGGATTAATACGAAACGATATCTGTGACAGCGAAGCCCGTTGTGCTTCCGGGTAAACAAAGCTGACATTTTTAAATTCAATCGCACCCTCGAATGACATACGTCGAACAAATTGCTTGTTTTCAGGCCGTTCAACGGGCTGTTGCATTAATTCGTTCAGGGATCCGTAGGCAGTTCTGGTTTGCTGGTAATTGGTTATCAATGTCGCTATCTGCCCCATGGGCGAGACGGCCCTTGAAGCCAGCATGACGACAGCAATTAATCCACCCAGTGATAATTGCAGGTCACTGATCTGATAGATACCATAAATAATCAATGCCACGGTATTCAATGACACCAGTACATTGGTAACCACCAGTATCGAACCGGATAACATTCTGGCGCGCATTGAACGGGCAGCAATTTCACCTGTTGACTCTTCCCATACCCATTGCGAATGGTGCGATGCCCCCAGTGTCTTGATCGTCATGATGGAACTCAGGCTTTCAATCAGGTGTGAGTGCTTGTTAGCTGATGCCTCAAAGGTCGCTTCGATACTTTGCTGCAGTGGCTTGATCAGGAAATAGCTGTAACCGAGCAGCAATATAATGGTAATGATCGGGATAACGACCAATGGCCCACCGATATAGGCAATCACAATCAGGAATATCAATGTAAAAGGCAAATCGACCAGCGTCGCGATGGTCGATGAGGTAAAGAAATTGCGAATGCTTTCAAAATCACGCAGGTTATTGGCAAAGGCCCCCACGCTCTTGGGCCAGTGGTCCATACGCAGATTAAGGGCCTGTTCAAACAGGATCGACGACATAATGACGTCACATTTTTTACCCGCCACTTCCAGAAGGTATGTTCGAATAAACCGGATGATCGTGTCAAAAACAAACACCACGATTATGCCGATGGCCAGAACCCAGAGTGTCTCCAGCGCATCATTTGGTACAACGCGATCATAGACATTCATTGTGAATAATGGCGTTGCCACCACAAACAGGTTAATCATGACGGATGCAAGAATGACGCTGGTAAAAATTTCCCTGGAGCGTGCGAGTGTTCCCCAGAACCAGTGCGTTTCTTTTGCCTGGATCAGGCGCAGCGGCTGAGTCCGCTTTTTAAATTCGCGTTTCAGTAGAAAGGCAAAACCAATGTATTCTTCCTTCAGCCGGTCCAGCTCAACCCATTCCTCGCCTTCGCTGACTTCCGGATAAATTACCCGCGCACGGCGGTTTTTTCGATCAATCGATTCAAGAATGCAGGCATTCCTGTTTTTGAGGATCAGGATGCACGGCAGTAACAGGCCAGACAGGTGATCCAGATCCCGCTTGATCAAACGAGCGGCAAACCCGGCGCGTTTGGCAACCCGTGAAAAAAGACCTTTTGAGCTGTGGATTGAAAACAGTTCCGGTCCGGCTGCACCAGGCTCAATGGGTAAACCTGAAATCAGCGCATCGATCGAGATAGGCCGATTAAACAGCTTGGCGAATACCACCAGGCATTCAAGCAATGGATCATAGTGGTGGTGCTTGTCGCTCATGCAAACTCCACGGGTTCACCCAGTAAATTACCCTGCATGCCATCGATGCCCATTTCGGCCAGATGATCATACAACTCCTGTGAATCAACACCGACAGCAATAATGCGAATATCCAGCGTATCCGTCATGGTGCGCAGCGCCTGATAACCGGCCGGTATATCGCCCGTGGTCATGTCATACAATGTCCGCGCATTGACCTTGACGTAATCCGGCCGGATTTCCTGCAGCACCTGTAACGATCCACCCAAATCGAGGTTATCAATACCAAAAGTCTGTCCGGCAGCACGCACCGTTTCCGCCACCTGTGCACACATGTGCGGATACTGGTTAAAAACAACATGCCCGGATTCAGCACATAAGCCGACGTCATTAATTCGAAAATGATCGAGCAACTGACGAAACTCTTCAAATGCGTCTGCGTGACTGAAAAATGTACCGGTCAGATTAAGTGCCACTGGTGCCTGCAGGGCTTGTCCTGATAATGACTGAACCATACGGAATACCGCACGATCGATATCCAGCCCAAAACCCAGCGCACTGGCCATTGGCATGAACATACCGGCCGGTACCACCTTGCCGTCCTGATCCTTTAAGCGTACGAACACTTCCTGCTGAAGTATCGCCCTGTCGCGATCCATCACTTTTTGACCGACCAGGTACAGACGTTCCTGTTTAATCGATTCATCCAGGAATGTACGCCACTGCATTTTGCCTTTTGGAAGTGTGAGGTTTGTCGATGTCATTTCGACAATAGCATTTGATCCCCTTGCCTCTGCCTGGGTCAGCGCAAAGTCCGCTTCTGCCAGAATTTCACCAATATCCCTGCCGGTATGCGCATTCGTCAGACCAGCGACCAGCACGATGTCATCAAGCATGTCTACAATTTCCGGCTGTTTACGAAAACGTTCGAATATCGTGTGCATCCGTTCCTTGGTCGCAGACATATTGGCCGGAACCAGTAAAGCGAATTCGTCATCACTTAAGCGGGCGATATCTTCATTGGCCTGCTTGCCTGTCAGATCATTTAATGTCGCTGCCATCGCTTCAATAATTGAGTCTGCTTTATCATAACCGCGCTGTTCACGTACTGACTCCAGGTTTGGCAATTTGATCACAGCAAAACTTCCGTCGAATTCACCACTCTCTGATTGTACGAGTTCCAGCCTGGCCATCATGTGCTTGCGGTTACCCAGGCCCGTCAGGCTATCTATATAGAGTAACTCCTGGTATCGCGCGAGGGTCTTTTCCTGCTCGGAATAAACCTGCTGTACTTTCGATACCATGCGGTTCATGGCTTCCACGACGGAACGTAATTCCTGCGTTTTGGGTAATACCGTTTGCTGGAAAAAGCGGTTGTTGTGAATGGCATCTGCCTGCTGTTTGACGTTCTCAAGCGGTCGCAGCACAACACGCAATATCAGCCACAGGCTGGCCAGACCGGCCAGCAGTAACGCGGCAAACATGATTAATGTATCGCGCATGTTTCGGTATAACTCTGCATAGGCAAAACCGGGATGTAACTCCAGACTAAGATTACCTAATGGCACCCAGCCCTGCATCACGCGCGTCGAGCCCCTTGCCGGCTCGAGCGATAAAGTGGATATGAACCAGTCCGGTACGCCATCAATGGTGATTTGCTGTTCTTTTTTATGAATAACATTACCCTGCATATCGGTCAGCGCGATTTGTGTGTAGTAACCACTGTCAAATACTGCGTTAAATAATGTCTCAAGCGTCGCCTTGTCACTGGCCTTATCTGAATTACTGATCGCAATTCCCAATGTCGTTGTCATGTCCTGAGCAGTCGTCTGCATCTGCCCCTGTAAAAATACACCGGCACGGTGCACATCACTGACAGTTGTCGCGACAACCAGTAACAGGAAAACCAGCGATACCGGTATGGCTATCTCTTTGAACAATGTCATGGTTTTGCCTTTTTCATGTTCGATAACAACTTCTGCCACTTACTGTTTCTGA
This sequence comes from uncultured Gammaproteobacteria bacterium, assembly GCA_937967995.1. Taxonomy (GTDB): domain Bacteria; phylum Pseudomonadota; class Gammaproteobacteria; order UBA6429; family Thiohalophilaceae; genus CALBTB01. The sequence goes on along the minus strand of CALBTB010000002.1, from coordinate 12,107 downwards.
TTTTGTCAGTCGGTAATGACCGGCCAAGCCCGGCGGACGGGTTGGTAAGAAACAGGGAATTTGCATTGAAACTGTAAACAGGCAACAGATCCTTGCGGCGTGTGGCAACCAGGATACGCGGTTCATAATTATCCAGGATCAGAGGTATGCTACCGGGGGTCTCAAAATAACTCAGCACCATATGCGCAACATTCAAATTGACCGCCTTGACATAGGTAAGGTAGAGATGGTCATCGCTGATACCCAGTGATCGCAGAACAAAATATTTTGCAATGACATAATCTTCACAGTCGCCGTGGTTAACGCCAAGAAATTCTTCAGGTGTCGCCCAGTAATCCTTGACACCCCATTGCTCCAGGTCATCCCTGTATTTAAACTGATTAAAGAAGCGGTTTACTTCAAGCAGCTTCTGCTTTACATCCTTATCCTGTAATTCCTGGACCAGTTTATTGAGAGCAATCCCGCGCTGTTCGGCTTCAATGTTATAATCCTGTCTTAGGCGTTTAAGCATGGCTTCATCAGCAAACTGTTGTGCCTGATGACTGCCAGCATAAAGCAGCAATGACAGACCAATCAGGCCGGTAGCTCCTGCCCTTGTTCTGTAACTACAAAACGCGTTAGCGATCTTTCCGATCAGTGACTCCACCAAATACCTGTCCTGTGTCGATCATTCTCACAGAACGCCAATGCAAAGCAGCTACAGACGTTTTTATAAAACCAGCATTGCTATACTCTGACTATCTTGCGGGACCTGTTTTGAACCTGAACTCTCCACGCCGGTTAATCGCCTGGCCTTCCGGTGTGGAATTTGTCGCTATCGGGTCCTTTTCACCGCGTCCGTAAGCTCTGATTTTACTTCCATCCAGGCCAGCTGCTTTCAGCATTTCACGCAAGGCAATCGCGCGGCGTATGGATAATTTCATATTATAGCTGTCCGAACCGATGTTATCCGTGAAGGCATAAATATCCACACCGACGTTACCTGATTTTTTAATCTTGCTGATAATTTTCTGCACTTTGATCTTTGAAATAGGTGTCAGATCGGTTTTGCCAAAAACAAAATTCACATACTGTATCTTGCTTAAATCGACCTCTATTTCAGGTGGAATAACAATGCTGACTTTACCGATAGCCGTAGCACCGTTGCCATCTGACACCGTATAAGTAAAGGTATCAGTTCCGACAAAACCTTCTGCGGCACGGTATACCAGACTCTTTACACGGTTCATCGCCAGTTTACCGGTGCGTGGCTGTGTAAAATCGATAATACTGAGCTTGTCACCATCATCGTCTACATCATTAGCCAACAGGGTTTGCGGTGTCAGTGTCATTACCCCGTTTAAAATCAATGTAAATTCATCATCGCCAGGGCGTGGTGCCTGGTTCTGTTTCTTATAACCGATGTTGACGACTTTCTTAACCTCGACACAACCATACTCACTAACCGGATCATTTTGCAGCGTATTATCACAATGATCCGTTACATCAATTTCTTTATCCGCATCACGGTCAGGATTTAAAGGTATTTTGTCTTCACCGCGGGTCCTGATACGCGAGACACGAAAATCCTCCTCTTCCAGTTCGGGTTTCAGGTTTAGTGCTTCAAAAAGCGTACCCACACTTTCATGAACCCGATAGCGAGCAATAAATGATTCATAATAGGCATCTGCATACTGGTTCTGGGCATTATTGAATTCGTTCTTGGCATCCAGTAAATCCAGCAGGTCACGCTGACCGATAAAAAATTCTTCCTGATAGGATGCGACTGTTTCACGTGCTTTATCGACATGCCGCTTGAGGTAAGTCAACTGTTTATTCAGTGACTGATCGGCGACCCAGGCAAGGCGCAACGCATTGATGACCTGTCGGCGTACTCGCGCGGCAAACTGCTGTTGCTCATGAACGATACTGATTTTCTTGCCTGACTCCGCCTTGTCGGCGCCACCACGGTACAGGTTGTAACGCATGCTCAGGACGACACTGGTTTCATCCGTATTACCGACCAGACCGTTTAGGTCTTTGCCAGTCTCCCTGGCAAGACGCAAATCGAATTGCGGATAGTTATTCCTTTTAGAACGCTCATAATCCGCCCGCGCCGCATTGATGTTGTGTGTGGAGACGCGCATGGCAGGATGGTTCTGCAGTGCCACGTCGATGAGTTCATCAACCGATCCGGCCGGGGCAGTCGGAACCTTTGGCTCTGACAATCTATCCAGTTCCGGATAGCGACCGAGAATTTCATGAAAACGCGTAGCGGCATCCTGCAGATTATTCTGTTGTGCGATCAGACTGGCCTGCGCCCTGGCGAGTCGCCCTTCTGTTTGTTCCAGCTGGGAACGACGCCCGACGCCGGAACTACTCCGCTCACGAATCTGTGAAAGAATCGTCTCGTGTGCCTTCACATTTTCCTGGGCCAGGACGTACAGCCTTTGCTGCTTGAGCAGATCGATATAGGCCTGTACCGCCTGCAGCGCGATATTGTCTGCCGAGTCATAGACATCATACAGCGCAGCCCGAATGCGCTCGCGAGTTTGCTCTAACTGATAAGTCGTATCAAAGCCGTTAAACAGGTTTTGTGTGACAGACAGCTCTGCCTGGTAACTGTCATAGTCACGCGCGACGGAACCGGTCTGTGGTGATTCGGTTTCATAGTCCCCGGTTGAGGCTACGATATCCACGCTCGGGCGCCAGCCACTTTCGGCAATCTCTCGATCACGCACGACTTGCCGAAACGCATGCACTTTTTCCTGCACCGACGGGTGCGCGCTGATCGAATCCGAAACGTAATCCTGCATGGAGATTGCCAATGCAAGACCCGGTAACAGGGCCAGGCCTGCCACCGCTACGGCGAGCACAACATTACATTGTTTGGGTTTACCCACTAACACTTAAATACTGGTCCCCTGGTTATGATTATTATTTAGCCATACAAAAACTGCATGCAAAATTACCGTAAATTTAGTCCTAATACCATAGCTATTTTAGGCAATATTGGCAGAAAATCAGTACTTTAAGGCGAGAAAGTTTACCTGAATGGTAGAATAATGCAATAACTTATTGAAATAAATAGAATTGTTCTAAATTACGTATTGTCATTTAATGTCAGATTTTACTGGGGACGGGATGGCGGATTGTCCGACAACGAATAATCGCCTACGGCTATCGGTACTCGGACAAGGCGGGCGCGTTTGTCTTCACCGGTCTCGGTAACCACGTACAGGTTCAGATAGAACTTGTCTTCACTGGTTGGCGCGACGATGACGCGACGATTAATGACCTGCCGTATTTTCAGGCTCTCATAGCGCTCCCGAATGTTACTGCTCACCAGTTCCAGGCCTTCACTGGTTTCGACGCCAAAACGTAACACCGGAATGGGTTGTTCGGTGATGAACTCAAAATCGATTTCCATATCCTGGTCCACCATGGCCTTGCGTGACACCGCGTAATTAATCCTGACCGGCAGATCCACACGACGTGGTTCCCCGTTGGCATCCTTCTGTTGATCCAGAACCTGTTTGGCGACCACCAGCACATTCTCGTCCTGGGTTGAGAAAATGCCGCAACCGCTCACTAAAAGCGCCAAGCACATGACTAATAACTGCGATTTCATGGGCGGTATTATGCCAAATTACGCTGTAAAGTAGTGCGCTGTTTGCGTCGTTTTGAGAACCGTGCCAATGGCCGGTAAAGCGGGATCAGAAGGCAATAACGCGTTGTGGCTCCGGCAGTAATCGGGCCGAGGCCTTGTTGGTAGGGAAGCGGCGCTTTTCAACGGCAAAATAGGCGGTAAGTAATTCCGGTTCCAGCCCGATGGCCTCACGGATTCGGGCTACCGGGTGATCCAGCCAGACCGTAAAGTCAAAACCGGCCAGGGAGGTACAGGCGGAAATATACGCCAGGCGAATGGCATCCTTGAAGACCATCATCTCCTCTTCACTGAAGCGATAGGTATCCGGATAAATGTATCGCGATACCTGTGCATAGAGATTTTGTTCCGTCGTCGTCAGCTTGCGGCTACTACCAAGCGTAAACCCAATCGTAAAAGCTTCGTCGATTCTGGCCAGACCACGACCCAGCATGATGTGAATACAATCATGCTGGTGACGATCGACCGTTTGCTGGAACAGTTCAAAACAGGATAATCGGGTGACCAGTGTTTCCTGTAACTGGATCATGAGCGGAGGCGTCTCCAGCTCCGCGTACACATTACCAAGGCTGTCCAGGCAAGCCTGTAATGTCAGACTATCCTGGTGAAACGGCACATGCCATTCGGAATGACTACCCAACACAGTTCCCCACTTACCGTGACTACGGGTTATGTATCGGCAAGGGGGTGATAAGTTTTATAGGGTTATAGCGCACAAATTGAAAATGCTTTTGGCCTTGTTGCGTCCAGCCCTATTGACAGGGCCTGATACTTATAATATTCCTACACTTCATCGGTGTGGGCATTACCTGTATTTAAAAGAAGGTTTTCCGGGCATGTACCCGGGCCGCCGCTGACGCTTTAAAAATCATAATAATTTCGCCAGGAGGATGCAGCGATTGTGGTGTTGTTCAGGGAGTCAGTGTCACAACAGAAAAAATTTCTGTCGAGCCTGATCAAGGTGCCTTTGCGCAACCTGAGTCATGAGGCGTGCCAGTTATGGGATCAGCCATCGCAATTGACGCAACGGCTACACCATGACCTGTGTAAATTGCCTCATTGTCAGTTACTGTATGCGATTGACATTAACGGCCGACAAATCAGCAGTAATGTAACGCGCAACGGTACTGACGAAAAATGGTTGCACCAGGATCTGTCCCAGCGCCCCTATTTTTGCGACAACCTGCCATTTCGAGGCATGGTGTTATCCGCTGTTTACCTGAGCCAACGCAGTATGCAACCCTGTATTACGGCATTACAGGCCGTAACGGATAAAAACCAGTTACTCGGGTTCATCGCAGCGGATTTCCATGTCAAGGATATCCCCATTACCAACACCACCACCCTGTATCGCATCCAGCACCAGCTAAAACAATCCGGCCGTACTGCCCAGCGCCGCACAAAGACTGACATTGATGAAAATATCGACTACCTGATCGTTGTGCTCAGCACCCTGATGCAGGAACACGGCATATTCCAGAGCCAGATTTATTTCGACAATGGATTGTGCAGTCTGAGCAGTTTTGACGACCCCTGCCGCTACCAGCTATTCAATGTCCGGGAGCTGATGGACCCGGAAATGCTCGACCTCTACAACAAGGCAGACTATAACGAACACGCCAGTGTGGCCGCGGAACGTATTCCCGAAATTTTCGCCCAATTTAAAGTTTTACGTCAGCTTGACGATGATACTTATATTCGCTCAGGCTCGTTGAACATTATTAATGGTCAGATCAGCATCAACCTGTCTCATGACGGTGCACATTTTATGAACTATGATAAATTTCTAAATAGTGACCTGACTCATTGGCTGGAACCGGATAACCTGTCTGATACTCAACCCATTCAAATTACGACACCAAACTAAACAACGCTTATGCTGCATTCGATGAAACTGAAGTCCTTTTACGTCCCCTTGTGCCTGCTTGTTCTGTCTGTCATGACAAATACGGTATCCGCCAACCCCAACAGCAACAAGGAATATGTTCATAAACTCTGGAAGCAGAACGGTGTCGATGTGCTGCTGGACAATACACTGGCCAGTCTGTATAGCGGTGAGCGCGACCTGCTTGGTGGGCTGGATCCGGACAACAAACAGAAGATCAAGGCCATCGTCGATGACAACCATGCCCGGCTCAAGGAGCACATGCTCAAGTACATGGAAAAGCATGGCCGCAGCACATTACTGGTCAAAGCGATCAAATGGCTCAATACACCGCTGGGTAAAAAAATCAGCAAACTGAATATCGTACCGCAGTCACTCTACACCGATCCTGAATCGGGCATTCCTGTAAAAGAACCGGATATCTCACCGGAACGAATGGCGCTCAAGAAGAAATTTGAAACCATCATGTACAGCCCGAATAGTGGCTTCATGACCAGTACACTTGAGCATTATATGATCCTGCAAAATCACACCCGCCAGCCCAATCAGCGTATGCAGAGCGCACAGTTACAGGAACAGATAAAGCTGGCCAAGGTCAAGGTACGAAATGTCATACCGCAAATCATGCCGCACGTGTATTACCGTAATTACAACGACCTGAGCCTGGAAGAAGTTACCGTTTTATTAAATTATCTGGATTCCGATGCCGGGCGGGGTTTCAATGATTTGTTACTGGAAGCCTACATCGATGGGCTCAATACCACCCGACCGGATGCGCTGCTCAGCCTGTCAAAACTGTTTGAAGATGAGCTGTCTGTTTTATCGCCCTATTCAAAGAAGACCATCAGCTCTGCTCAGGAACGCCAGTTAATGGCACTGCTGGTCAAGCAGCATGGTAAACCCCGCATCATTCGCGCCATGCTGGAAGCAAGAAACGGTGAGATGACTATCATGCACAAGGGTGAAGAAAAGGATGTTTACGGTCGTCCGAATCAGAAACTGGTCACTCTCGACACCTTAATGAAAGATCTGGGCAAGTCCGGCAAGGACATCAGAGAGTTCTACAAAATTCTGCAGAAACACCTGTAGTTATTAACCGGCCAGTTCGACACGGTTGCGGCCATTTTCCTTGGCACGGTACAGTGCCTTGTCCGCACGTTCAAAAAAGTCATTGGCATGTTCATCTTCTTTCAACTGCGCGATGCCACCCGATATGGTCACGGGTACCCGACTATCCCGAAAATGAAACGGCGTACCGGCAATTAGTTCCCGGAGTTTGTCGGCAACCTGCTGCGCATCAGCAAGATTGGTTTCAGGCAATAGCAGGACAAATTCCTCACCACCAAAGCGGGCCAGGAAATCCGTAGCACGGATTTTTTCCATAAGTGTTTCCGCCACGACCTTTAACACCTTATCCCCAGCCGCATGACCGTAATTATCATTAACAGACTTGAATTTGTCGACATCCCACACAACCAGACACAACTCGGATTGGTAGCGACGTGAACGTGCTATTTCATTTGCAATACGTTCCTCGTATGCCTGCCGATTGGGAATGCCGGTCAAAATATCACGAAATGCCTGTTGTTGGGTTTCCTGTAATCGATCCCGCAGTTTATCTCCTTCGACTTCCAGTACCTGGACCTTTTCCGTCAGCTCCAGAATGAGCCGGTTGGATTCTTCATAGCGGGCTGTTTCATCATCCTGAAATACCTGCAGGTGTTTATCAATGGCATTTAGCCGTGCCTGAATAATAGATCTTAGATTTACCAGTTCTGGATCCATTGAACCGGAATCCTTTGGCATGGATTCCTGAATACCCTGGATCTCATCATGTACGGCCTGATCCATTTTCTGGTTGTTTTCCTGGCCGCGATTATTTAATACCACGCCCTGCTGTAAACCTGCATCCAGGTCCTGCAGCCGGTTACCCAGGTCGACAAAAAACGACTCCAGCTCATCTTTCTGAAATGCCAGCCGCTCGCACAGCTCATGAACTACATCAGCCAGTGCATTCAGGCAGTGTATTACACCGTCAACATCTTCACGCTTTTCGGAGAAATATTTTTCGAGTTCGACAATGCGTTCCTTGAGATCAATCGGCGGATCGAGCTGTTCAAAAAACTGCGCAACTGCATCAACTATGGCTTTTAATGAATCATCGCTGATGTAGATCGGCTCTGCCGCCCTGGTCTCCGGCGCGTAAGCGGCATCGATTTGCTGTGCGATCACGTCAATGATAGGTAGCAGGTCCTTTCTGGCTCTCGCCCGATTGGTGTGTTTTTTTAGGGCAGCAAAATTGATTCGTTGTTTGACTGCATCAGGTAAACGCAAGCTTAGCTGTAACAACAGATCACCGACCGCAGGTGCCACCAGTTTAATCCCTACTTCCTTGCGAGGGGTGGTCTTTTTGCCGGACTGCTCCTCTGATTTCTCCGCTTCACCATTTTGCTCATACTGTGCCTGTTCTGAATTCTGCCTGGATAAAATACGATCCAGCAACTTCTGGCGTCGATTTGGTTTTTCTTCCTGATCCTCCTGTTCCTGATCAGTCAGCGCTTTTAATAGCGAGACAAATTCATCATTCAGGCTGTTTGAAGGTGCATCATTGGAAAGTTGTTTGACCTGTTTTTTGAAATTCCTGAAATCACGGGATAATGCATCAGGCAATTCAATCTGCTCAAGAACGTCGATGAATAGCGTCGCAGGATGATTACGTTTGTCTTCCTGCTTGCGTAACTTGTCCAGTTCCGCGACCTGTTCGCTGACACCATCTATCAATTCACGCAAACGTAATATATCCCGTCCGTCGCGAACGGCATTGCGTAGTTCAGTCAGTTGCTTGTTGAGTTCTCTGTGGCGGGTGTCGGCGGCAAGTGTTAGGCGGGAAATCAGCTGCCTTAGCAGGCGTTCAGCTTCGCGCCAGGTTTTTTCTTTTTCTTCCAGCTCATCCAGCGCTTCGTAGTAACGATATTTCCAGCGGCTCTGAATGTCAGGTTCGTTTTTTTTATTTGCCATTATTACGGCCTAGGCGGCGCGCCGCATCATGTTCACTCCATCGGGTAAACTCAGTTCCATCATGATTGGCAGGTGATCGGAATAAGCATGATTTAGTGCTTTTACAGACTGCACCTTCAGGCCGGTGGTAACAAGAATATGATCAATATGGTGTTGTGGACGCCAGCTTGGAAAGGTAAACACCTCTTCCATCGGTTCGTGCAGGTCGGTCTTGCTGAAGAGCAGGCGCATCTCCTTGCTGCCCAGCTTACAGTTCATGTCACCCATGACGATAGCATGCTTGTGATCGTTCACAACTTCACTGATATAACCAAGTTGCCGGCTGCGTGCACGGGGACTCAATGATAAATGCATGACGATCACAGCCAGTGAATCCTCTGAATCGCCGTAGCGAGCCAGAATTGCATTGCGTCCTGGTATCAGGGCCGGAAGGCTGATGTCCCTCACTTCCACTGGATGGAAGCGACTCAACAGGCCATTACTGTGCTGTGCAAAACGCCCGAGATTGCGATTGACCTGGTGATACCAGTAAGGAAAACCGGACTGCAATGCCAGATATTCTACCAGGTTGATGTAATTACTTCTGATCGAACCGGCGTCTACTTCCTGTAAGCCGATAAGATCATAGCCACGTAACAGGTGTGCGACTTTTTCAAGATTCGAAAGGCGCTGGCTATGTGGCAGGACATGTTTCCAGCTATGCGTGAAATAATGATGTGGCCGACGCGTGGTAATACCTACCTGTACGTTATAACTTAGTATACGCAGTAACTGTCCACTCATTTGTTAATATACCTTCAACAAACCGTCTTAAATCGGACAAACCATTTCACCCAGCTTGTTTGTCAGCTTCAGGTTCTCACTATAGTCTACCGGACAGTCGATAATACTGACAGTTTTATCCTTTAGCGCTTTTTGCAGGGTCGGTAACAGGTCCGCACCTTTTTCTATTCTATAACCTTTGGCACCAAAAGACTCGGCCAGCTTCACAAAGTCCGGGTTGCCGAAATCAATGTGTGACTTCCGACCAAACTGTGCCATCTGCTTCCATTCGATCAGGCCATAAGCACTGTCATTCCAGATTAAAATAACGAACGGTGTCTGCAGACGAATAGCGGTCTCAATTTCCTGCATGTTCATCATAAAACCGGCGTCACCGGTTACCGCTACTACCTGCCGATCCGGATAGGCCAGCTTGGCCCCTATCGCGCCCGGTACAGCGATGCCCATACTCGCGAAGCCGTTGGAAATGATACAGGTGTTGGGATATTCACAACGAAACATGCGTGACATCCACATTTTATGCGCACCCACATCTGATATGGCAATACCTTCCATGTCCATGGCGGTACGCAGGTCCCAAATAATTTTCTGTGGTTTGACCGGCACGGCATCATCATCCTTGTGCTGGTTCATATCATCAATTAATGCCTGGCGTAGTGCACGCATGGCACTGCCCGTATGCGGGCTGGCGACCTTCATGATGCGTAGCAAGGAATGCTTGATATCACCGACGACACCAACCTGAATATTGTAATAGGCATCCACTTCAGCCGGTGAACTGTCAATGTGAATAATGGTGCGATCCTTGGTGGGGTGCCACAGATAAGGGTGATACTCAACCAGGTCATAACCGACACAAATGATCACATCGGCACGATTGAAACCACAGCTCACATAATCGTTAGCCTGTAAACCGGCACTACCCAGTGCCATCGGATGCTTAAATGGAATTACGCCCTTGGCCATAAAGGTGTTGGCAACGGGAATACGCAACTCTTCGGCGAATTCCGCCAGTTGCTTCCATGCCTTGGATCGAATAACGCCATTACCGGCCAGAATGATCGGGTTCTTGGCATTGGAAATGATGTCCGCGGCGGCATCAATCCGCTCCCCGGGCGGTTCCGGTGGATGCGGGTGCTTGACCGGTAACGGTTCCCCTTCGACATCCATCTCAGCAATGTTTTCGGGAAACTCAATAAAGGTGGCACCATATTTTTCGGACTGGGCTATCTTGAAGGCTTTACGTACTACTTCGGCAATGATGTTTGGAGTCAGCAGGCGGGATGAATACTTGGTGATACTGCGAAACATTTCTTCCAGATCCAGTACCTGGTGTGACTCCTTGTGCAGGCGCTGCGTGCTGGCCTGCCCGGCAATGGCCACCACGGGTGCGTGATCCATATTCGCATCCGCCACACCCGTCACCAGATTCGTCGCACCTGGCCCCAGTGTTGCCAGGCACACACCGGCCCGACCGGTCAGACGGCCATACACATCGGCCATAAAGGCGGCACCCTGTTCATGGCGGGTGGTAACAAACTTGATAGAGGAATCCAGTAAAGCATCCATGACATCCAGGTTCTCTTCACCCGGAACACCAAAGATATACTCCACACCTTCATTTTCGAGACAGCGAACAAATAATTCCGAAGCCTTCATGGCGTTCTCCTTAACGTCGGTTATTTTACCTATCGGCTGGCTGCACGGATTCCTTTATATAATAGGAACCCGCAGTGTCGATGGCACGCTCAGGGTTTTGCGGACTCTTTTTTAATAAGGAAATCGACCACGTTCAACATCCCTGCCTGACCGTTGGTGAGGCTACCATGTGTCTGGTAGCGCCCATTGACCACCAGGGTCGGGACACCGCCAATGCCATATCGGCGGGTCAGATCAGCGGCCCGCGTGACTTTCATCTGGACGCCAAATGAATCCATGGTCTGATTAAAATCATTCTTGTTCACGCCATATTTCTCAAAAAACTCCGCCAGTGCGGCCTTGCTGTTGAGATTTTGTCGTTTTCGATGAATCGCATCAAAAAAGGGTGCATGAATTTTATCCAATACGCCTAGTAATTCCGCAGTGTAATAAGCGCGTGCATGCAGCTCCCAGGCAGGACGACCGGGGAATATGGCCGGTACACGAATGAGTTCAACATTGTCTGGCAGGGACTTCTTCCATTTTTCCAGCTTGGGCTCAAAACTGTAACAATGCGGACAGCCATACCAGAACATTTCCACCACTTCGACCTTGTCCGGATTACCCGTGGCGACCGGTGGTGTGATGGACATATACTCGATGCCCTCATCAAAACCGGCCTGAGATGTACCGATCAGCATGAAACTGGCAAACAATGCCAACATGGTTTGAGCATGGCGGTGAATAAATCTGGTACTTAGCATGACTTGACCTCTTGGCTTCTTGTTTTTTTGATAGCTATGAGCGCGAAATGTTCCCCGCTCTATTTATAGCATTTATAGCTCACCATAGGAGTGCAGGCCGGACAGGAACATGTTTACGCCGAGAAACGCAAAGGTCGTCACCAGTAACCCGACCACCGACCACCAGGCCAGTGGCGTTCCGCGCCAGCCCTTCATCAGGCGCATGTGTAGCCAGGCAGCATAGTTCAACCAGACAATCAGCGCCCAGGTCTCCTTGGGATCCCATGACCAGTAGCCGCCCCAGGCTTCCGCCGCCCAGGCCGCACCAAGCACCGTTGCAATGGTGAAGAAACCAAATCCCAGTGCAATGGATTTATGCATGACGTCGTCGATG
>CALBTB010000001.1 GCA_937967995.1 uncultured Gammaproteobacteria bacterium | reverse complement strand
GACGGGACTCGAACCCGCGACCTCCGGCGTGACAGGCCGGCATTCTAACCAGCTGAACTACCGGTCCGTACCAGTTTCTGGAAAACCCGTAATAAATAGCATCGGGGCACCATTACGCTGTGGGCGATCCCACACCATAAAATGGTGGGTGCTGCAGGGATCGAACCTGCGACCCTCGCCTTGTAAGGGCGATGCTCTCCCAGCTGAGCTAAGCACCCCCGAAAGGCGCGCTAGTTTACGGCATCCTTGAGCGCTTTGCCAGCCTTGAAGGACGGATTATTTGAGGCGGGAATGTTGATGGGTTCGCCAGTCCGGGGATTACGGCCGGTCCTGGCCGCCCTGGCCTTGACGGAAAACGTGCCAAAACCCACCAGCGTAACCTGATCGCCTTTTTTCAGTGTATTGGTAACTTGTTCAATCATGGTATCGACTGCACGAGTCGCAGCCGCTTTGGAAATATCCGCACCTTCAGCTACCGCATCAATGAGTTCAGCTTTATTCACTTATCGCTCCCCTTTATCGTGATGTTGTTAGATGTGAATGCCGCCCAGTAGAGGGCGGCAATTGTGTTTATAGAATGTGCTCAAACTTATACCAATCGGTAAAATTAGGTCAAGCTAGTCTGTCGCTTTTTAAAATAAAAACTGCCTTGACTAATGGGTTCGAATCGGGTTCACGTCGCTTTTATTTTCCTTACTTTCCTTGTCCACGACAGTCTCAGCAGGCTTTGCATTGGGTAATGGCTCCGGTAAATTATGCAGTGCGACTTCCAGCACCTGATCGATCCACTTGACCGGGCGAATGTCCAGTTCTTCCTTGACGTTGTCGGGTATCTCCGTCAGATCACGACGGTTTTCTTCCGGAATAAGCACAACCTTGATACCACCACGTAATGCTGCAAGCAGTTTTTCTTTCAGTCCGCCAATCGGTAATACTTCACCTCGCAGCGTGATTTCACCGGTCATGGCGACATCCGCGCGTACCGGAATTTTCGTCAAGGCTGATACCAGTGCGGTACACATACCGATACCGGCACTCGGACCATCTTTGGGAATAGCACCTTCAGGCACGTGAACGTGAATGTCATTCTTGTCAAAGATCTCCGGATCAATACCCAGAATGGCTGACCGGCTGCGCACAACTGTCAGTGCCGCCTGAATGGATTCTTTCATCACGTCACCGAGCTGACCGGTAACGTTGTGTTTCCCTTTACCCGGCATGATCGCCGTTTCAATGGTCAGCAGGTCACCACCCACTTCCGTCCAGGCAAGACCGGTCACCTGACCAATCTGATCCTTTTCATCCGCACGACCAAAACGGAAACGTTGAACACCCAGGAATTTTTCCAGATCTTCTTCGCTCACAACCGTCGGTCCTTGCGCCGGATGTAACAGAACTTCCTTGACTACCTTGCGGCAGATCTTGGCAATTTCTCGTTCAAGACTACGCACGCCGGCTTCACGAGTGTAGTAACGAATAATGTCGCGTACGGCATCTTCGGTAATTTCAATTTCATCTTCTTTCAGACCGTTATTCTTTTTCTGTTTCTTGATCAGATACCGTTCGGCGATATTGACCTTTTCGTCTTCGGTATAACCGGACAGACGAATAACTTCCATGCGATCCAGCAGTGGTGCAGGAATATTCATGGTATTGGAGGTGGCGACGAACATGACTTCCGACAGGTCGTAGTCCACTTCCATGTAATGATCATTAAACGTGTGATTCTGCTCCGGATCGAGGACTTCCAGTAAGGCCGAAGCCGGATCACCGCGAAAATCCATGGCCATCTTGTCGATTTCATCGAGCAGGAATAACGGATTGCGTGTTCCTACCTTGGCCAGGTTCTGAATGATCTTGCCTGGCATGGATCCTATGTAGGTACGACGGTGTCCGCGAATCTCGGCTTCATCACGTACACCACCGAGTGCCATACGAATGAATTTACGGTTAGTGGCACGCGCGATGGACTGACCCAGAGACGTTTTACCGACACCGGGCGGTCCCACCAGACACAGTATCGGGCCCTTCATTTTCTTCATGCGGGTCTGCACCGCCAGGTATTCCAGGATGCGCTCTTTGACTTTTTCCAGACCGTAATGATCGGCTTCAAGGACTTCTTCCGCCTTGGCAATGTCATGTCGTACCTTGGTGCGTTTCTTCCAGGGTACATTCACCATCCAGTCCAGGTAATTGCGCACGACAGTCGCCTCGGCAGACATGGGCGACATCATTTTCAGTTTTTGCAATTCACTGTTGGCCTTGGTCTTGGCTTCCTTGGACATGCCGGATTCCTCGATTTTCTTTTCGAGTTCCTCAATTTCATTTGGCACGTCTTCCATTTCACCCAGTTCCTTCTGGATGGCTTTCATTTGTTCGTTCAGGTAATACTCACGCTGACTCTTTTCCATCTGGCGCTTAACGCGACCACGAATCCGCTTTTCAACCTGCAACAGATCGATTTCGGACTCCATCAGGGTCATCATGTGTTCAAAGCGCTCACGCAGATCTTCGATTTCAAGAATTTTCTGTTTCTCGTCGATTTTAAGCGACATGTGTGCGGCAATGGTATCCACCAGCCGACTTGGATCGTCGATGCTGGACAGGGATGTCAGAATTTCCGGCGGGACTTTCTTGTTCAGTTTGACGTACTGATCAAACTGGGTAACTAACGAGCGTACCAGGACCTCGGATTCCCGATCGTCATATTCTTTCTCTTCCAGTGATACAGCCTGGGCATTAAAGAAGTCATCATTGGCAACGAAGTGCACAATCCGCGCCCGCTTAACACCTTCGACCAGTACCTTGACGGTACCATCCGGTAACTTGAGTAATTGCAAAATGGTCGACAGGGTGCCGACGTTATAAACGTCTTCAGGATTGGGATCATCCTCGGCAGCACTTTTCTGTGCCACAAGCAAAATCTGTTTGTCTTTCTCCATGGCGGATTCGAGCGCCTGGATGGATTTATCTCGGCCGACGAACAGCGGTATCACCATGTGCGGATAAACGACGACGTCGCGTAATGGCAGCACGGGGATAGTTATCAATTGCTCATCAATGACTTCGGACATATTGGACTCTCTAGCATCAGCGATCTTGCGACCAGTTATATTGCTATATGTTGTCTGCGTTGCGAATTTTCAATCGTTGCAGGTAAATTCGTAATCACCCACAGACCATAAGGATACCGCCTGCACCACCGTCAGTGGTCAGCGATCATCGGAAGCAGCGAGTTGATCGGAGCCCTCATAGATGAGAATCGGCTTGCCGTCCCCATCGATGACGGAATCATCGATAACCACCTTTTCGAGGTTCTCGATTGAGGGTAATTCGTACATGGTATCCAGCAGGACGTGTTCGAGTATCGAACGCAGTCCCCGTGCACCCGTCTTACGCTCCATCGCTTTTGTGGCAACCGAACGTAATGCATCCTCACGAAATTCCAGCTCACAGCCTTCCATTTCAAACAGCTTCTGGTACTGCTTGGTTAACGCATTCTTCGGTTCTGTCAGAATCTGCACCAGGGCGTCTTCATCCAGTTCACTCAGTGTTGCGACGACTGGTAAACGACCGACAAACTCCGGAATCAACCCGTACTTGATCAGGTCCTCCGGTTCGACAGTGTGCAGAACATCACTCAGGGTTTTGCTGTCATCCTTGCTTTTGACTTCAGCAGCAAAACCGATGCCGCCCTTCTCAGAGCGGTCGCGAATAATTTTATCCAGGCCGGCAAACGCACCACCACAGATGAACAGGATGTTTGAAGTATCAACCTGCAGGAATTCCTGTTGCGGGTGCTTGCGACCACCTTGCGGTGGAACAGAGGCGACCGTGCCTTCAATCAGTTTCAACAGCGCCTGCTGAACACCTTCGCCGGAAACGTCACGCGTGATTGACGGGTTGTCTGACTTACGTGAAATCTTGTCGATTTCGTCGATATAGACAATACCGGTCTGGGCCTTTTCGACGTCGTAATCACATTTCTGTAATAACTTCTGGATAATATTCTCGACGTCTTCACCGACATAACCGGCTTCGGTCAGGGTGGTGGCATCCGCAATGGTGAACGGAACGTTTAACAGGCGTGCCAGCGTTTCTGCCAGCAGTGTTTTACCGCTACCGGTAGGACCAATCAGCAGGATGTTACTTTTGGCCAGCTCGACATCGTCCTTACGCTGGCCGGTTTCAAGACGCTTGTAGTGGTTATAAACAGCCACAGACAGCACCTTCTTGGCGCGTGCCTGGCCGATAACGTATTCATCAAGGATGGAATCGATTTCGCGCGGTGTCGGTAGTTTTTTACCACCAACCGTTGAGGCCTGTTCCTGCACTTCCTCGCGAATGATGTCGTTACATAACTCGACACACTCGTCGCAGATAAAGACCGAAGGACCCGCAATCAACTTTCGAACTTCATGCTGGCTTTTGCCACAGAAGGAACAGTAAAGCAGCTTGCCGTTATCGCCGGTACTGTTCTTGTCATCACTCATTACGGATACCTCTTCACGCGCGTCATATGCAAACAATGCATCTAAATCACCGATAATTCAAGCCCTTATCTATTAGGGGTTTATTCCCCATCGGGCCACATCTCGTTACGATAATTATCGGCAATTCAGCGGCGAATTAAACCGAAATTATGTGTCTTTTTTAGCGCTTCGCGTGGTCATTACCTGGTCAACCAGGCCGTAATTCACCGACTCCTCGGCGCTCATAAAATAGTCACGATCCGTGTCTCTGGCGATATCTTCTATCGGCTTCCCTGTATGTTGGGCAAGGATGGCGTTCAATCGTTCCCGAGTACTCAGTATTTCCTTGGCATGGATCTCAATATCCGCTGCCTGGCCCTGAAACCCACCCAGCGGCTGGTGAATCATGGTTCGGGCATGCGGCAGGCAATAGCGCTTGCCCTTTGTACCGGCGGTCAGCAGGACCGCTCCCATGCTGGCGGCTAAACCCGTACACATAGTACTGACATCAGGCTTGATAAACTGCATGGTGTCATAGATAGACATACCCGCCGTCACTGAGCCACCTGGTGAATTAATGTACAAATGGATATCTTTGTCCGGATTTTCGGATTCCAGAAACAACAGCTGTGCCACAATCAGGTTGGCCATGTGGTCCTCGATAGGCCCAACGATAAAGATGACCCGTTCCTTCAGCAGGCGGGAATAGATGTCGTACGCCCGCTCACCCCGTGAGGTCTGTTCCACCACCATCGGCACCAGTTGATTGGTCATTGTACCGGGCCAGTCCATATTATTTTTTCTATCGGTCACGTCTCTGCTTCCTTCCTCTCGATTGTACTGGGTCTTATTGAAGCCTATTTTTCGTTGTTTGGATACATAATTTCGTTAAAAGTCATGGATTTATCCTTAACCGTCACCTGGCCAAGTACCCAATCCACGATCTTTTCCTCGATCACCAGTGATTCGATTTCCGCTTTGCGTCGCTTGTCACCGTAATACCACTGGATGACCTGATCTTTCTGCTCATAAGGTTCGGCGATCTTCTCTATCCTTTCACGCACCTTGTCTTCATCGGCCTTGATGTCCTGTTGCTTGACGATTTCCGCCATCACCAGTCCCAGGCTCACTCGACGGCTGGCTTCCGCTTCGAACAGATCCGGCGATAGCTGTGTCTGCTCGGTCGACATGCCCTGCTGTTGCATATTGCTGGCCATTTGCTGGGCCAGTCCCAGCGCCTCCTGCCTCACCAATGAAGCCGGAATATCGATGTTATGTAATTCGAGCAACTGGTCCATGACGTTTTTCTTGACTTCATTTTCAATCTTGGTCGCCAGTTCGCGGGCCATGTTGTCACGAACTTCTTCGCGCAGCCTGTCCAGCGTACCACCCTCGATACCCATTTTTGCAGCGAATTCATCGGTTAACTCAGGCAGTACCGGTTCTTTAACGGATTTAACGGTGACCGCAAACTGCACCGGTTTGCCGGCCAGGTCCTTGTTCTGGTAAGGATCGGGAAATGTCAGGTCGAGGGTCTTTTCATCCCCGGTCTTGAGGCCCACCAGCCCATCTTCAAAGCCGGCAATCAGTCTGCCCTTGCCGATTTCCACTTCCATATCGGTCCCGGAGCCACCGTCAAACAGTTCGCCATCCACTGTACCCTTGAAGTCAACAGTGACCTTGTCGTCCTGTTGCGCGGCACGTTCGACGACTTGCCAGGTGATGTGTTGCTTGCGTATGGTTTCCAGCATCTTGTCGATATCGGCATCGGTGATGTCAACGGCAGGCTTTTCAATCGTCACGCCACTGAAATCAGCCAGGCTGATTTCCGGGTATACCTCGAACGTGGCGGTGTATTCCAGGCCCTCGCCCGGTGTCGACTGCTTGGGCTCAAAGCTTGGCATACCGGCCGGGTTGAGTTTTTCCTGGGTGATGGCCTGATAGAAGCTCGACTGAATGACATCCTGCAGCACTTCCTGGCGCACCTGGCTCCCATAGCGCTGCTTGACAACATTCATCGGTACTTTGCCGGCGCGGAATCCCTTGAGCTTGACCGATCGGCTCAAATTCGCCAGTTTTTTCTGTACCGCGTCATCGATCTGTTGTTCGTCCACAACCACAGTCAGTTTGCGCTCCAGCGCGGTGGTTGATTCAACTGAAACCTGCATGTGCCGTCCTCATAACTTATTGAATTTACTGGTGCGAAAGGAGAGACTCGAACTCTCACGGGGTACCCCACTGGAACCTAAATCCAGCGCGTCTACCAATTCCGCCACTTTCGCGTATTAAACCTGCCTCCGGGAATCGCTCACCAGCATCTCTCCGACTCAGCGATTCACCTTAAGAACCACTAATACTCGCGGCGCGAGTAAAGTGTTTCTAAATACCAATTCCGCCACTTTCGCGAAAAATCGCGATTATACCGGCCTAATCAGAGAGGTGTAACCGGAATTACGGCTTTATGGCTATCCATTTAGAGGGAAGAATGGGGTGGCTGAAGGGACTTGAACCCTCGACGACCGGAATCACAATCCGGGGCTCTACCAACTGAGCTACAGCCACCATTGGATAAAAATTTTTCGAATTTCGCTATATTCCCATTGCCTGCAATAACACTCCAATGGGGCATTTAATAACAACTGGCGCGCCCGGCAGGATTCGAACCTGCTACCCTCGGCTTAGCTTACCACTACAGTTTTCACTGCCGGAAAATATCTTCACCGTTTGTGGTCTGGACCATCTCTTCACCATTTCAGGTGTCGCACGTATGGCCTCTACGGAACCCGTCGATAATCAGAAACAAACTTGACGGTTTTTTTCTGATTATTCTTTGGTGCCTCTACCCTCAATGTGACGGACTTTTCAAATTTGTCAGGATCGAGGTAATAGCACTCATCCGTTTCAGGACAGTATATACAATAAAGATCGATTTCATCTTTATTCACAGCCTGCATATGCGTGCCGTTTTTATCTGCCCAACAAGACCGAAAATGCACTGTCAGTGCGCCGGTCTTATCCAGTGACTTGTACTTAACCTGTATCCGTTTAAAGTCCTTATCTTTATAAGCAACCAGATCAAAAGCAGAATGTTCTGTGACTGGCTGGAGTATCAAATACCCTTGCTCAAAAAGATCAACTTGAGCCTTCAAAACACCCAGGTCACCTTTCACTTTGGTGTGGTGCTGCCTCAAATTTACACTCCCGGTAATGCCGGAAAATAGAGGATAACACACCAATGGATTGGTTAACCATCGGTTTCCTCGGGATTACCATCAGCCTGAGCTGTTAAGGCTTCCCCGATACAGTGCGATCCACTCTACAGGTTCCGTTTCCCTGCAGAGGCTCCATTTGGCCTTTCAACCAACTTAAAGGCCGATGCTCTATCCAAATGAGCTACGGGCGCTACGTTCACACATCTGTTCCAATCAGAAATTATCACTGAATGGAAAAGAATCTGGTCGGGGTAGAGAGATTCGAACTCCCGACATCCTGCTCCCAAAGCAGGCGCGCTACCAGACTGCGCTATACCCCGTTTTACAAGGTCGGCGATGATACGCTCGCGTGCTAACCAGGTCAAATCGAACGCGAATTTTGCTTGGCGAAATCGACCTGACCTGCGATCATAGCCGTTTGATTAAGAAAGATTTTATCATGAGCGCCAGGATAATCGACGGCAAGGCCGTCGCCGCTGACATTCGTAACCAGGTCAAGGCTGCTGTCGAGAAGCGCCATGCTGCAGGCATGCCGCCGCCGGGTCTGGCCGTGGTACTCGTTGGACAGGATCACGCCTCGGAAGTTTATGTTCGCAACAAGCGCAAATCCTGCGAGGAAGTCGGTTTCAAGGCCTTTGATTATGATCTGCCCGTCGACATTAAGCAGGACGAACTGATCAAGCTGATCGATGAGCTCAACAACAACCCGCAAGTGCACGGTATTCTGGTGCAACTGCCACTGCCCAGACACATCGACGCGGAAACCATTATCGAATCCATTGTGCCGGAAAAAGATGTCGATGGCTTTCATCCTTACAACATCGGTCGACTGGCTTTGCGCATGCCGGTGCTACGATCCTGTACGCCACGCGGCATCATGACATTACTGGAACACACCGTGGGTGATGTCAAAGGCATGGATACCCTGGTGGTCGGTGCCTCCAATCATGTCGGTCGTCCCATGTCACTCGAACTGTTACTGGCCGGTGCTACGGTCACAACCTGCCATCGTTTTACGCAGGATCTCGAATCGCACGTGCGTCGTACCGACCTGGTGGTGGTGGCGGTGGGTAAACCGGGCATTGTAAAAGGTGAATGGATTAAACCCGGCGCGATTGTCGTCGACGTCGGCATCAACCGACTGGAAGATGGCAAACTCGTGGGTGATGTGGAATTTGAAACGGCATCACAACGCGCCAGCTGGATCACACCGGTACCCGGTGGTGTCGGGCCAATGACTGTCGCAACGTTATTACAAAATACTCTCGAAGCGGCCGATAGTTAATCGCGCTTATTTCGGCTGGATATATTCGCCCAGCTCTTCCGGCATATCTTTAAAGCAGGCAATGTAATCCGGTTGCTCCATACGATCTGAACTACCATCCAGTGCCTCGTAGATCTCGTCCTCATCCAGCAACATGTTGACCTTCTGTTTGCCAAGTGTGCCAGTACAACGTTCAACGATGCGTGCACCGGAGGCATCAAACGTTCTGAAAGCATGCAGCTTGCCATTGTAATTATGAAAACTGATTAACGTCTGGGAAGGTGCGTTACGATAGGTCGGAAGATAGGCAGCCACATAATCACGTAATACTCTGCCCTTATCGTCACGGACATAGACTTCAATGGTATGCAGGTTCTCAGGGTTTTCGCGTTCCCACTGAACACGACTAATCAGTTTTTTGTTTTTCTTATCGTAATACGTTTCTTCCTTGTAAAACTTTTTATTGCCAAAGTAACCGCCGATTTTAGTTTTGACTGTATGCGCTTTTGATTTGATGAGCTTTTCATGCAGCGACAGCACATCACTGGCAAACTGGTTCCAGACGCGGGCATGCTCGTTGTCGGATTTCATCGCCTCATCAGCAATTACAGCTTCGGCAGCAAACATCAGCATTCCGCATGTAAATATGATCTGAAGTTTATTTCTCATAGTCCGTCCCCATGGTGTCTTGTTATTTGATTTAAGACAACATGCTCAAGTGTAAGTTCGTCTTACTCTCGGCGCCAGGTGGTACCACTGGGTCCATCTTCCAGAATAATGCGTTTTGCAACCAATTCATCCCGAATACGATCGGCTGCGGCAAAATCCTTGTTGGCGCGAGCGGCATTGCGTTGCTCGATGAGGGCATCAATTTGTTCAGCGCTAAGATCGGCATCCCCACCCGCCTGTAAAAATTCATTCGGCTCGCGCTGTAACAATCCAAGCAGATCAGCCAGCGCTTTGAGTTCGCCGGCCAGTTGTGCCGCCTGCTCCGGTTGCGAGGATTTAGTCCGGTTAATTTCGTGCGCCATATCAAACAGTACTGACTGGGCTTCAGGTGTTGCAAAGTCATTATCCATTGCAGCCATAAAACGCGTGCTGAAGTCGCTGACCGGATATTTGTCTGGGATATCAATACCACGTAATGCGGTGTAGAGTGTGGTTAACGCATTACGTGCATTATCCAGATGTTGATCGGAATAATTCAATGGGCTGCGGTAATGACTGGTCAATATAAAATAGCGTAGCACTTCCGGGTCGTATTGTTTCAGCACTTCACGAATCGTGAAAAAGTTACCCAGTGACTTGGACATCTTTTCATTATCGATTCGCACAAAGCCGTTATGCATCCACAGGTTTACAAACTCTTCACCGGTTGCACCACAGCTTTGCGCGATTTCATTCTCGTGATGCGGAAACTGCAAGTCCATACCGCCACCATGAATATCGAAATGGTTACCCAGACAATGGGTCGACATGGCGGAACACTCGATATGCCAGCCCGGACGCCCCGGACCCCATGGTGAGTCCCACTGCGGCTCACCGGGTTTGGCCGATTTCCAGAGTACAAAATCGAGCGGATCGGATTTGGCTTCATCCACCTCGACCCGCGCACCGGCACGCAGGTCATCCAGTTGGCGACCGGATAAACGGCCATAGGAATCAAACTTGCTTACATCATAATAGACATCACCATTTGCGGCCTGATAGGCGTATTCCCTGTCAACGAGAGCCTGAATCATGTCGATGATTTGCTGCATGTGCGCCGTGGCACGGGGTTCCTGGTTGGGTGTTATTACACCCAGTGCCTGCGCATCTTCGTTCATGGCATCGATAAAGCGTGAAGTGATGGCAGTAATGTCCTCGCCCTGCTCATTGGCCCGGTTGATTATCTTGTCATCAATGTCGGTGATATTACGAATATAGGTCACGTGGTCTTTGCCGAAGACCCGGCACAAATACCGGTAGACCACATCAAACACCACCAGCACCCGGGCATGACCGATATGACAATAATCGTACACCGTCATACCACAGACATATATCCGGACATTTTGCGCGTCAATCGGGGTAAATACTTCCTGGCGACGCGTCAGGCTGTTATGGATTTCCAGCATGCATGAACACTTACGTTTTATCAGGGGACGCTAGGTTAAACCAAAAATCGACTATGCACAAAACACCCGAACTCGCGTTAGAATACCTGCCATATAACCTATAAGGAATGTCAGAAAATGCGAATGCTGAACCACTTATCCCGCATCCTGCTTGGAGCGACCTGCCTGGCACTGGTCAGCCTGAGTCAGGCCAGCGATGCACCCCAGGTCAAAATCCAGACCAATCACGGTGACATCATCGTGGAACTGGATGTAGAGAAAGCACCCAAAACGGTTG
The DNA here is from genome assembly GCA_937967995.1 of uncultured Gammaproteobacteria bacterium. GTDB lineage: Bacteria > Pseudomonadota > Gammaproteobacteria > UBA6429 > Thiohalophilaceae > CALBTB01. The sequence goes on along the minus strand of CALBTB010000001.1, from coordinate 105,230 downwards.
CCAATTTTCTGAGCTATGTCGAAGACGGGTTTTACACCAACACCATTTTTCACCGCGTAATTGACGGTTTCATGATTCAGGGCGGCGGATTTACTCCGCGTTTTGAACGCAAACCGACCCAGCCGCCTATCATAAATGAAGCCGATAATGGTCTGAAAAATGATCGCGGTACCATCGCCATGGCGCGCACGGCCGAGCCGCATTCTGCGACAGCACAGTTTTTCATTAATGTTGTCGATAACCATTTTCTGGACCATTCCGCCAAAACACCGCGTGGCTGGGGATACACCGTGTTTGGCAAGGTGGTTAAGGGAATGAATGTCGTCGATACGATTCGCGCAATTCCCACCGGTCCCGGCGGACCGTTTCCTCAGAATGTTCCGAAGTCTGCCGCAATCATTCTCGGTATGACCTATATTAATAAACCCAGGGCGGCGCCCACTGAAGCTCCCGCCAAAACCGATGCTGCGAAAGGATCCAAACCATGATTCGACTCCATACTTCCAAAGGTGTCATTGATATCGAACTCGATGAAGCAAAAGCGCCAGAGACCGTGGCCAATTTTGTTCAGTATGTCAAAGACGGGTTTTATGATGGCACCATTTTTCATCGTGTCATTGATGGATTCATGATCCAGGGCGGTGGCCTGGAACCCGGCATGAAAGAAAAACAGACCCGCGATCCTATCAATAACGAAGCGAATAACGGTCTCAAGAATGATCGTGGTACCATCGCCATGGCCCGCACTCAGGATCCCCACTCGGCAACTGCGCAGTTCTTTATCAACGTGGCTGACAATGCTTTTCTGAATCACACCTCTCAGTCAATTGATGGCTGGGGTTATTGCGTGTTTGGAAAAGTCGTCAACGGCATGGATGTTGTGGATGAAATCAAGGGCGAAGCAACAACCAACAAAGGTTATCATCAGGATGTACCTGCAGAAGATATCGTCATAGAAAAAGCCGAAGTCGTTGACGACTGACCCGGCATGACGACCCTGTTCATATCAGACCTTCATCTGAGCCAGGCGCGTCCGCACATCAACGAGATTTTTCTGCGTTTCCTCAGTGGCCGCGCAAGGCAGGCCGAGTCGCTTTACATACTGGGCGATTTGTTTGAAGTCTGGTTAGGGGATGACATGATCCTGCCGGATTACCAGCCCGGCATAGACGGACTACGTAACCTCAGTGAAAGTGGCACGGCAGTTTATGTGATGTATGGTAATCGCGATTTTCTGATGCGCGATCATTTCGAAACCCTCACCGGCGCCACGATCATTCACGAACCTTATATAGTCGAATTGAACGGTGTAAAAACCCTGCTATTGCATGGCGATACGCTTTGTACGGATGACCTGGAGTACCAGAAATTTCGGGCCATGGTACGTAACCCGCAATGGCAGGACGAATTGCTTGCCAAAACACCCGAGGAACGTCTGGCACTGGCCAGACAGTTTCGTGAAATCAGCAAAACGGAAACCGCACAAAAGGCGTCAGAGATTATGGATGTCAATCAGGCCGCGGTTGAAAAGGTCCTGCAGGAACATCAGGTCACGCAACTGGTACATGGACATACCCACCGTCCGGCCATACACGAATTTACATTAAACGGTACAGCAGCTAAACGAATTGTGCTGGCAGACTGGTATGACAAAGGAAGTTGTCTGGTGTTCGACGGCAACGGTCATCATACCGAAGAACTGGCATAACACACCGTATCGCTATTCACTAATAACTTTACGTTCTTCCAGATCCACCCTGCCTTCACGAAACTGCTGGACGGTATACATGAAGTAGTCATCGGGAACCAGAAAGGCATCCGGTGCCGGCTCGAAATCAATCTTGTAATCCATCAGGCTACGTGAATAGCCCGGTTTCCATTCCTGTACGGGAAATCCGTATTGCAGGTGCCGCACCGGTGCAAAGGTACTCAAAGCGATGGTACAGGGTTCCTGTAAATCGGCCGGCAGGTTATTGATCGTGTTCGCACTGTCTGATGCAAGAATCATCTGAAATTCCCTGTATGCCTCGACGGCTTCCGGCATCAACCCATCCACTGTGATGACATCAACACAGACCTGCTTGTTGGTGGAAAACTGGTAATGTACGGGTTTGATGCCGTTTATCTCGGGCGCTTCCTTCATATCCCCCATCACCTTGACCGAATGAATTAGCTCAAACGGCGACTCGGCTTCGAACTTCTTTGGTTCGAGTATCATGACGCTACGCATGCCGTGATTCACGCTGTATATTCGCTGCTCATCGCGATTTAGCAGGACGAAATCATTGGTACCATTGCCGTCATCAAAACGGATAAATTCTTCGTTCACCAGTATCCTTGTCTGAAACGGTTCGATCCCCGCTTCCTGCTCGACATACAGTATGTAGTGAGTTTGTGTTTCTTTCTGACAGCCCGTCATCAACAACGAGAACAAGGTGGTGATATAGAGTAACTTTTTCATTTTCATCCTGCCTGCGTTAAATACGCCAGTTCATCATCAGTAAATCCGGCTTTTTTGCGCATAACCAGATCGAATGGTCCGCGCAGTTCGCCTTTCATATATTGATTCAATAAATTGGTAAAAGTGTCAAGTGGTATCAGGTTACGCTGCCGGCAAAAATAATTGAACCAGTGCGTACCGATTTCCACGTGACCTACTTCATCACGTTGAATCACTTTCAGAATATCCACGGCCTCGGTATCGCCGGCATTTTCGAGTTTTTCCATTATTGATGGCGTGACATCCAGCCCGCGTGCCTCCATCACCCTGGGTACCAGGGCCATTCTGACCAGCACATCGTGATCGGTCTGTACTGCCATTTCCCACAAACCATTGTGCGCATCGAAATCGCCATAAGCATACCCCAGTTGTTTGAGGTGTGCCGCCAGTAACGAAAAATGATGGGCTTCCTCGGCCGCCACTTTTAACCAGTCCGAATAATACGCGTGCGGCAGACCGCGAAACCGGTACACCGCATCCAGTGCCAGATTGATGGCATTAAATTCGATATGACAGATGGCATGAATCAGTGCCGCCTTGCCTTCCTGTGTATAAGCGCTGCGCTTGGCCAGTTGACGGGGCGCCACCAGCCTGGGCCTGGCGGGTCGGCCCGGTACCGTCAGACGTTCCACGTTACCCGTATCCTGAGCATCCAGTTCATTGCGCTGCCAGGCCTGCTGTAATGACTGACAGGCTGTTACCTTTTGCACGGGATCGTCGATTAACAGGCAAGCCAGAGTATGTTCATACAAATTCACTTCGATATCCTGATTCATTTTGCGATTTTCAAACCAAGCACCAGATCGTTTACGTTGGTCCCGGTCGGCCCGGTATCCAGCAGGTCGCCGCTGGCTATCAGGCAACGGCCGGCATCTGCCCGCTTCAGACAGTTGGCCGGATCATAGCCTTCCGCCCTGGCCCGTTCCACCGTCTGTCCGTCAACGATAGCACCGGCCACATCACCGAATTCGGTTTGCGGCCCGTCTGCCCCGTCCGTACCGGCCGCCAGCAATAATACATCGTCGCGACCTGCCAGCTCTATCGCCGCCGCGAGTGCCAGCTGCTGGCAACGGCCACCCATACCCGGCTCATCGGGCAATGCCACCACGGTTTCGCCACCCCAGACGTATAACCCGGGTGAACCGTCGATGATTGCCCGAGCACAACGCCGGCCCGCAACTTCCGCCTCACCTTCGACCGTGCTGTTCTCAACCACAGACAGTCCCTGCTCCTCGGCCAGTTGTTGGACCTGCTCACAGGCCAGATGATTATCAGCCAGCACCACATGCTGAACGTTCGGGTTCTGATTTTTCTCCAAAGGCAACGCCGTAGCGGACCTGTCAGTCACACTTTGTATCCAGTCCGGCAAACCGACTGGCACATTCACTATCGAAGCAGGTCTGACCAGTAAACCGGAACCCACCACGGACAGATCATTGCCCATCACATCAGACAACGTGAGTTGCCAGCAATGCGGCGTGTTCAGATAATTGAGTAACTTGCCAGATTTGATCCGTGACAGACCCGCGCGTACCGCGTTGATCTGCTGAATGGTCAGGGGTGCCGACAATAGCCACTGATTTATCCTGGCGAGCGATTCAATTGTCACATCATCTTCCAGCACATCCACCAGTGCAGAGGCGCCGCCCGACATCAGCACCAGCAAGCTTCGTGACGGGTCACAGTCACTGACGAATTCCACCAATGCCTGGCCAGCCGTCAGGCTGTTGGCATCGGGAATGGGATGACTCGCTTCAATTACCTGAATGTGTTCATTCAATTGCTGGCCATATCCATAACGCGTGATGACAAGACCGCTCTCTAGGCGTGTGCCCAACTGTTGTAATGCACCTTCCATCATCGCACCGGCGGCCTTGCCAACAGCAACAACACGGACCAACTGGTCGGGTAACGGGTGTGACTGTAAATAGTTGCTGACACAATAACCACCATGTAGCCGTGACAGCGTGGCCGAAAAAATCTGTAACAATTTTCTACGGTGGGACTTAAGTGTTTGTTTATCCATTAAATCGCTGTTTTATTGTTTAGCTTATTCGGTTAATAACCATATTACAAAAATGTGATTAAGTTGACCTTTCTGGTCGGGTTTGCTTTTATGTAACGTACATTAACTGATCCGCTCCTGTATCCCCCCGGAGGTTGTTATGCGAATTCCCAAGATTATCTATGAAAGCTATCCTGTGTTGTATGTGTTAATGGGAATTACGGCGATCAGCATGGTCGATTCGTTTGTCTCATTCCTGTCCGGCTTTGTGCTTGGCGCAGGTGGTATCGCGATTTTATTTATGCGCCGCAATTATCGTGCAACCCGTCAGGAAATTGCTCAACTGCAATAACATCACCTGTAGATCTTACCTGTCGCCCGCGCTATAGTCTGCCGCGGGCGTTTTTATATGAACAACAAAGACTATGCACAGGTGGGTGTGGGTGCCGTGGTTTTCGATCAGGATCGTGTACTGCTGGTCAAACGCCTTTCTCCTCCGGCTCAGAACCAATGGGCCATTCCCGGTGGCAAAGTACAGTTTGGTGAATCTTTGCAGTCTGCTGCTGAACGGGAAATCTTTGAAGAAACCGGACTGCGAATTCGTGCCCGGGAACCAATCTATAGCTTTGAAGTCATAGAAAAGACGTCATCGGGTAACATCGCATTTCATTACGTTGTTATTGATCTGGCTGCAGATTTCATTGACGGTGAGCTACGCGCCGCCGATGATGCCAAACAGGCAGCCTGGGTAGACAGGGAAATGTTTCGAACCATTGACGTCAATCATTACACTCGGGATTTACTAGCTACAAAATACCACTTCCCAGACCAGGCAGCATTGAGGGGAAAATAATGTCATCAACCACTTACCCGGACTGGGTACACGAATCATCATTCGGTAAATGGTTTTTAAATACGGAAACCTGGGTCACACGCGTTATACAGGTTGCGATCAACGATCTGCTGACACTGATGGACGATCCCGGCAGGCACTACAATACCATTCTCGATATCGGTGTCGGTTACGGTAAATCCCTCTGGAATCTCGATCAGACTTTTAACCCAAATAAAATTATCGGCCTGGACGTGGATCCGGAAGTATTGCAACAGGCCGAACAGGAAGGACGCCATTGTCATGCCAATGTGGAACTGATTGAAGCCAATGCTGCAAAAATCACCCTGCCCGATAACAGTGTCGACATGGTGTTCTGTCACCAGACTTTTCATCACATTGTCGATCAGGACAGTGCCATTCAGGAATTTTTCCGCGTGCTCAGACCCGGCGGCGTGTTACTGTTTGCCGAATCCACCCGTAAATACATTCACTCCTGGATCATCAAATGGCTGTTTCGGCACCCCATGGATGTACAGAAAAGCGCCGAAGAATATTTACAACTCATTCGCGATACCGGATTTCGCTGCGATGATCATAATATTTCCTATCCGTACCTGTGGTGGAGCCGTTCGGATCTCGGCATCATGGAACGCTGGTTCAAACGGCCGCTACCGAAAAACCGGGAAGAAACACTGATCAACTTGGTGGCCACCAAGCCAAAAACATAACGCGTTATCGAAACCGCTCTAGAGAACTATATCTTATCAAGGCCGCGCGCCAGATCCGCCTGAATATCCTTCATCGATTCCAGACCGACGGCGATACGAATCAAACCCTGCGTGATGCCCGCTTCAGTGCGTTGCGTATCCGTCAGCCGGCCATGTGTGGTCGTTGCCGGATGAGTAATCGTGGTCTTGGTGTCACCCAGGTTAGCCGTGATGGATAACAGTTGCGTATTATCGATCACCGTCCACGCCGCCTGTTTGTCCCCTGCCACTTCAAAAGCCACTACACCACCGAATGCGGCCTGTTGTTCACGGGCCAGCAAATGCTGTGGATGCTGTGGCAAACCGGGATAGTGAACACGCGTTACTTTCGGATGATCAAACAGGAACAATGACAGTTCCAGTGCCCGGGCACTGTGCATATGCATGCGTAACGACAGGGTTTCCAGTCCGGTCAGAAAGATCCAGGCATTGAAGGGACTCATGGTCGGACCGGCAGTGCGTAAAAAACCATAGACTTCTTCACCAACCAGTTTTTTGTCACCCACAACCGCACCACCAATTGCCCTGCCCTGACCATCCAGATACTTGGTGGCCGAGTGAATTACAATATCCGCGCCCAGTTTTAATGGTTGCTGTAAAGCCGGTGTGCAAAAACAGTTATCCACCACCAGCAGGCAATCATGACGATGTGCCAGTTCGGCCAGCGCTGCTATGTCCGCCACCTCGATGAGTGGATTGGACGGTGTTTCCACAAATAACAAACGCGTATTTTTCTGGATCGCTGCTTCCCATGTCGACAAATCTGTTTGTGATACATAGCTTGTCTGAATGCCGTAGCGTGACAGGTATTTATCAAACAGTACAACCGTCGATCCAAAAATACTGCGTGACGAGACGATGTGATCGCCGTTTTGTAACAACGCAAGGCAGGTAGACAGGATCGCCGACATACCGGATGACGTTGCGACACAGGATTCACCTTGTTCCAGTGCCGCCAGGCGTTCTTCAAACGTACGCACGGTCGGATTGGTAAAACGTGAATAGATGTTACCGGGTGAATCTCCCTTGAAACGTGCTTCGGCTTCGGCAGCACTGCCAAACACATAACTGGAGGTCATGAACAACGGATCGGAATGCTCGCCTTCCTGCGTGCGATGTTGTCCGGCGCGAATCGCCAGTGTCTCCAGATCCCAGTCGTGATTACTCATAAGATGCTCCACTTCTGTTACCGGCCTGTCTTACAGGCACAAAAAAACCCGCTTTGCTGAATCAGTTAACAGCTAAAGCAGGTTTTTTCTCTTTAGCTGCATTTATTTAGCGCCCGCAAGCTGATCGTCAAATCGGCGCTTTTCGGTAGACTAGTTGACTGACCGAATGATGTCAATACGCTTATGCCGAGTTATACAGCTCCACCACCTCGCTGTCACTGGACTGATGGACCGCTTTGCTGCGTGCCTGATCATTACGCTGGTTCTCCAGTCCCTTCAGATATTCTTCAGTAACATCACCGGTTACATAGTCTCCATTGAACACCGAGGTATCAAAACGATCGATCTTTGATTTGGCCTTCTTCCTGACTGCTTCAACGAGATCCTCCAGATCCTGGTAAATCAGCCAGTCAGCACCGATGCGTTTTGCGATCTCTTCTTCGTTACGCCCATGTCCGATCAGTTCATCGGCGGCCGGCATATCGATACCATACACATTCGGATGCCGCACCGGTGGTGCCGCCGACGCGAAATAGACATTATTGGCACCGGCATCCCGCGCCATCTGAATAATCTGTTGCGAAGTTGTGCCACGTACGATCGAGTCATCGACCAGCAACACATTTTTGCCCTTGAATTCAAGGCCAATTGCATTGAGCTTCTGGCGCACGGATTTCTTGCGTTGCTTTTGTCCCGGCATAATAAACGTACGCCCGATGTAACGATTCTTGATAAAACCTTCGCTGTAACGCAGCCCAAGATGATAGGCCAGTGACAATGCAGAAGTACGACTGGTATCCGGAATCGGTAATACCACATCAATGTCATGATCCGGATGCGCACGTTTGATTTTATTCGCCAGGTACTCGCCCATGCGCAGGCGTGCCTTGTACACAGAGATACCGTCGATCAATGAGTCCGGCCGTGCAAAATACACGTGTTCGAAAATACAGGGAGATAACTGCGTATTATCGGCACAGACCTGGGCAGACATGTTGCCTTCCACGTCGATATACACGGCTTCACCAGGCTGAATATCGCGTATCAGTTCAAAGCCCAGTACGTCAATCGCAACACTTTCTGAGGCCACCATGTATTCGGTCTTGCCATCCACGTCGCGCTTGCCAATCACCACCGGGCGAATGCCATTCGGATCACGAAATGCCAGTACGCCGCGACCGACAATCATGGCCACCACCGCATAGGCGCCACGACAACGACGATGCACGCCTTCGACGGCTTTGAAAATATCCTCCGGGTCCACCTTTAACTTGCCGTGGGTCTGGACCTGCAGTTCATGCGCCAGAATATTCAACAGAACTTCCGAATCGGAATTGGTATTGATATGCCGCTGGTCGGTTTCAAACAGCTCGCGCTTGAGTTGTTCGGCATTGGTGAGGTTGCCATTGTGGGCCAGCGCAATACCAAACGGTGAATTGACATAAAACGGCTGTGACTCGGCTGATGAAAAACAACCCGCCGTCGGGTAACGGGTATGACCGATCCCCATATTGCCACGTAAACGCAGCATATGGCGTGTATGAAACACGTCGCGTACCAGACCATTGCTCTTGCGCAGGAACATGCGATCACCTTCACAGGTCATAATCCCTGCTGCATCCTGCCCGCGATGCTGCAGGACGGTGAGTCCGTCGTACAGGGCCTGATTGACAGTACTGTTTGAAACGATGCCGATAATGCCACACATAGGTCAGTTCCTCGTTCTACAATTGCTGTATCGGTCAGAATACAAAATTCTTTGCTATATCATCCGGCAACAGGCCGGTCAGCCAGATGGCCATGGCCTGAATATTGATTAACAGTGCCGAATCACGCCACAACTCGGTTTGCGGTAAATGCGTCAGACCCGCCAGCGCAACCAGCGCGGTGATAATCAGGACGCCACGAAAAAAACCGAATATCACGCCAATCACTCGATCGGCACCGGTCAGTCCGGTGCGCTCAACGATTTTGCCGGCAAAATAGTTCACGATCGTAAAAATGATCAACGACATCACGAACAGGACAAAGAACGCCACAATAAGGCGCAAATTCTGATGTTCGATGGAATCCTGAAAAAAGCTTGCGAAGCCACCATGCAGGTGCCAGGCAACAATAAACGAAATAACCCAGCTCGCCAGCGACAATGCCTCACGCACGAAACCACGCATTACGCTGATCAGGCAGGAAACAAACACCACGCCGATGATAATAAAATCAATCCAGGTCATGGGTGAACCATTACCAGTGCATCACGTAACTTGAAATCCCGGGCAATTTTCTTTTTCCATTCATCCGCGTGATCACGTTGCACTACCGGACCGACCCGAACCCGGTACAGGGTGCCGCTCCTGATGGCGACCGATTCCACAAACGTCGGGTATTTAGCCTTGCGTAAACGGTCACGCAGTTTGAGCGCTTTATCACGTTCGGAAAAACTGGCCACCTGCACAACCCAGGCACGACTGTTCGCTGTTTTTGAATCAGATGTACCCGCTGTTGTTGTCGTCGTTTCAGATTTATCTGGCGCAGACTCCGTCGCAACCTGCTCTGATTTTGAAGTTGGGGGAGACGGCTCGGGTGTCTGTTCATCAACCGGGCTGGCGGCCGGTTTGGAGGTTGACGGAACTGGGATCGGATCCGGTATACGCTTTTCGGCCAATTGCTCCAGTTGCGGGGGTTTTTCGGGAATATTGGAACCGGATATGCCGAAGTCGTCATCCCGGTCGAGTATCATCGGTATGAAAATGACGCCAAGTGCTACCAGCACAATCGCGCCAACCAGACGTTGTTTTAACTGCGATTTATTCACGTGTCATTCGGAACTGCGTTAAAACCGTATTATACGCGCTATTGGCTGGCCTGGGCTACTGTATAAAAAGAACCAAACACCAGGATGATGTCATCGTCTGCCGCCGCAGCCCGCGCCTGCAACATAGCCTGTTTTACCGACGCTGACGGGTTGATGGTTGCCGTCGGACAGGCTGAGGTCAGTTGCGAGACAATGTCACTCAGTGGCATCCCGCGCTGGCCCTGCAAGGGGGCAACAAACCATGCGCCGATAAGTGAACAGAATGGTGCCACGACCCCGGCCAGATCCTTGTCCTTTAACACTGAAAATACAGCAGATACGCGCCGACGACCGGCATACTCGCTGAGCGTCTGTGCCAGTGCACTCGCCGCGGATGGGTTATGTGCGACATCGTAAATACACGTGACGTTGTTGGCATCGGTTTCAATCTGAAACCGTCCCTTGAGCGTCGCCGCCACCAGCCCGCATCGAACACCGCGCATCGATACCGCTAAACGGTCCTGTAGTAATTGCACCACCATGAGGACACCGGCCGCATTCTGCAACTGATGCTGACCAGGCAGTGATGGCACGGGTAGACCGGTTCGTGTCGTGGCCCCGTACCGCCAGGTCCACTGTGCTGACTGTGCGCTGTATTGATAATCCGTCCCGATGAAATAGGCACTGGCCTGCACACTATCGACGGCATCATGCAAACTGTTCGGTGGCTGCGGGTCTGAAATCACCACTGGCCGATGGCGACGCATGATACCGGCTTTTTCCAGTGCGATTTTTTCGCGGCTGTCACCTAACCAGGCCTGGTGATCCAGCCCGATTGATGTAATTAACGCCACGTCTGAATCGATGATGTTTACCGCATCCAGTCGACCGCCCAGTCCCACTTCGAGCAAAACCACATCGAGTTGCGCATGGGCAAAGATCCACAGGGCCGCGAGGGTGCCAAATTCAAAATAGGTCAGGCTGATGTTTCCCCGTGCCTTATCGACGGCCTCAAAGGCAAGCATAATCGTTTCATCGGTGACCGGCACACCGTTGATGGCAATGCGTTCACTGTAATGAAACAGGTGTGGCGATGTGTAACAACCGACCCGGTAGCCCTCGGCCAGGTAAATGGCCTGCAACAGGGCCGTGCTTGAACCCTTTCCATTGGTTCCGGCCACAGTAATGACCGGCATTTCAAACGAAGCAATTGAAAGATGCTGCCAGACCTGCTGCACACGTTCCAGTCCCAGCTCAATCGTTTCAGGATGAAGTTGTTCCTGCCAGTTGAGCCATTCGTCAAGCGTTCTAAAACGCATCTATCAGGAAAAATTATTAAGGTGGGTGAAGTTGAGGCCGTCAGGCGGCGGGTTTACGTTGCATGATACTCAGCAGGCTGGCAATTTTATCACGCAGATCTCGTCGATCGATCACCATGTCGATAGCACCGTGATCGAGTAAAAATTCGCTGCGCTGAAAACCGTCCGGTAGGGTTTCACGCACAGTCTGCTCGATGACCCGTGGACCGGCAAAACCAATCAGGGCATTGGGTTCTCCGATATGCACATCACCCAGCATGGCCAGGCTGGCAGACACACCACCCATTGTCGGATCGGTCATGACCGAAATATAGGGAATGCCACGCTGATGCAGACGTGTCAGGGCGGCGCTGGTCTTGGCCATCTGCATCAATGAAAACAGGGCTTCCTGCATACGCGCACCACCACTGGCGGAAAAACAGATTAATGGCAACTGTTCATCGAGACACACATTGACGGCCTGTACAAATTTTTCACCGACCACGGAACCCATGGAGCCGCCCATGAACTTGAATTCAAACGCCGCGGCAACCACCGGCAGACTCTTGACCTGTCCTTTCATGACCACCATGGCGTCATTTTCGCCGGTGGCTTTTTGTGCCTGGTTAAGGCGATCCCGGTATTTTTTCAGATCGCGAAACTTCAGTGCGTCGACCGGTTTGAGCAACGGTGCAATTTCAGTGCGGGGTTCTTCATCGAGGAAGGTATCCAGACGGCGTCTGGCACCAATTCGCATGTGGTGATCGCACTTGGGACAGACATCGTCGTTGCGTTCCAGATCAGCGCGATACAGAACAGCGCTGCAGGCCTGGCACTTTTGCCACAGCCCTTCCGGCACACTTTTACGTGTCGTGGTCTCGGTTCGAATGCGGGTGGGCAATAATTTTGTAAACCAGTTCATAGTGTTTAATTGTATAAAATCTTTATAAATTATGCATCTTCGCAGCAGATCGCGGCGAAATCGCATCCATTTCCTTACGCATACTGCTGATTAAATCAGCAACAGCCTGTGCGGCCTGCTGCGGCGACGTCAGGTTGGCTTCCACCAGTCTGACCAGGGCACTGCCCACCACCACGGCATCCGCCACCTCGGCAATCCGGCGCGCGGACTCGGCATCACGAATACCAAAGCCTACACCGACGGGCAGCTCGGTCTCGGCCTTGATCTGCCCGACCCGCTTTAGCACTTCGCCCACGTCCAGGTGACCGGCACCGGTCACGCCCTTGAGAGATACATAATAGACAAAGCCGCTGCTGGCTGCAGAAAGACGCTTGATGCGGTCCTGTGTGGTGGTCGGTGAGACCAGAAATACCGTATCCAGGCCATTCTGGCGTGCGTGAGACAACAGATCCTCGGCCTCTTCCGGTGGCAGGTCGACCAGCAGGACGCCGTCAACACCCGCTTGTGTGGCACGTTGTACAAACGTCTCGTAACCCATGATCTCGACCGGGTTTAGATACCCCATTAATAATACTGGTGTAGTCGTATCCTGTTTGCGAAATTCAGCCACCATGTCGATGACCTGACTTAAGCTGACGTGATGTTGTAGTGCCCGTTCCATGGCGCGCTGAATCACCGGCCCTTCCGCCATGGGATCGGAAAAAGGCACGCCCAGTTCGATGATGTCCGCGCCTGCCTTAACCATGGCGTGCATGAGCGGGACCGTGGCATCGGCCTGCGGATCGCCAGCCGTCAGGTAGGGAATCAGGGCCTTTTTACCCTGCTCACGCAAGCTGGTGAAACGCTCGGCAATGCGACTCATAGGGTGATTCCTTCGCGCTGCGCCACAGTATGTATGTCCTTGTCACCACGACCGGACAGGTTCACGACAATCGTTTTCTCCTTATCCATCGTGGCGGCAAGTTTTGCCGCATAAGCCAGTGCATGACTCGATTCGAGTGCCGGTATGATACCTTCGATACGTGTCAGGTCATGAAATGCCTGCATCGCTTCTTCATCATTCACGGCCACATAGTTGGCCCTGCCGCTATCTTTCAGCCAGGCGTGTTCCGGACCGACACCCGGGTAATCCAGTCCGGCTGAAATGGAATGGGTGTGAATAATCTGTCCATCGCTGTCTTCCATCAGGTACGTACGGTTGCCATGCAGAACTCCAGGTTTACCGGCACACAATGGCGCCGCGTGCTCGCCACTCTTTAAACCATGTCCCGCGGCTTCAACGCCGTACAAGGCAACCTGCTCATCATCAATAAACGGATAAAACAAACCAATCGCATTGGAACCGCCACCCACGCAGGCCACCAATGCATCCGGTTGTTGTCCGGTCATCTCCTGCATCTGGGATTTGGCTTCCCGACCGATCACGGCCTGAAAATCGCGCACCATGGCCGGATACGGGTGCGGACCGGCCACCGTCCCGATAATGTAGAAGGTGTTATCGACATTGGTCACCCAGTCACGCAGCGCTTCGTTCAATGCATCCTTGAGTGTCTTTGAACCGGCGGTAACGGGCACCACTTCGGCACCTAACAGTTTCATGCGAAATACATTAATGGCTTGGCGCTCGATATCCTCCTGACCCATGTACACCACGCATTGCATACCAAACCGCGCCGCCACCGTCGCCGACGCGACACCGTGCTGACCGGCTCCGGTCTCCGCAATCACGCGCGACTTGCCCATACGTCTGGCCAGTAACGCCTGACCGACGGTGTTATTAATTTTGTGTGCTCCGGTATGGTTAAGATCTTCACGCTTGAGGTATATACGCGCACCGCCGATTTCATTGCTCCAGCGTTCTGCCAGATACAACGGCGAGGGACGACCCACATAGTGTTTCAATTCATAATCAAATTCTCTCAGGAAGTCCTCATCCGCCATCGCTTCATGATAGGCAGCAGTCAGTTCCTCGATGGGCGCCATCAGGGTTTCCGCGACAAATCGTCCGCCATAGGGACCAAAATGCCCGCGCTCATCCGGATAGTTGTATTTAACCTGTGCCAATACGATTTACCTCATCAATAAATTGTTTAATTTTGCCTGGGTCCTTTATGCCCCTGGACTTCTCTACCCCACCACTGACATCCACTGCATAAGGATGCACTTTTCGAATTGCATCACCCACATTGTCCGGGCTGAGTCCGCCGGCGAGGATTATGGGCAGACCACAGTCGCGCGGCACGCGATCCCAGTCAAAGCGCTGGCCGGTGCCACCCGCCTGATCGGCGACATAGGTGTCCAGCAATAAGGCTTTTGCAGAGTAATAGTGCTGCGCCATGTCGTCGACATTCTGATTCGCATGCATGCGAACAGCCTTGATGTAGGGACGCGAAAACTGCTCGCAGAAAGCACGATCCTCATCACCATGAAATTGCAGGCAATCCAGTGCCACCTGATCGAGAACTTCACTGACACGGTTGGCATCGGGATTGACAAACAGGCCCACACTGGTCACAAACGCCGGTAATGACTGTAACACGTCCTGTGCCTGCTGAATGCTCACCGCACGTGGACTGTTGGTATAAAAAACCAGCCCAATGGCATCCGCACCTGCTTCTGCACAGACCTGTGCATCCTCAGCCCGGTTGATACCACAGATTTTTACACGGGTTCGCATCATGTTAACCGTTCAAAGGGCGCTGAGGTTACCAGACCATCACTGGGGATAAAAGCAATGGAAGTCCATATTGCTCGGGATACCGAACGCCGATGAAATACAGACCCTCCGCGGGGGCAGTAATTCCCCCCTGCGTCCTGTCCCGATGTTCCAGTACTTCCCGGCTCCAGTCCAGCTCCGCCTCACCGGCACCAATGGTCATCAGAACACCGGCAATATTGCGCACCATGTGGTGCAAAAAACCATTGGCTTCCAGTTCGAGAGATATCAGGGGACCGTGCTGTTCGATCTCCAGTCGAAAAAGGTGGCGCACCGGGCTGCTGGCCTGACAGGCCACGGCCCGATACGAAGAAAAATCGTGTTCCCCAACCAGGTGGACAGCCGCTGCCTGCATGCGTGTCACATCAAGCGGCCGATAATCCCAGCTGACGCGATGTGCCAGTACCGCCGGGCGTACCTGCCGATTAAAAATGACATAGCGATAAATTCGGCTGGTGGCACTGTAGCGTGCATGGAAACTGTCATCGACCAACTTCGCCCACTGCACGCTGATATCGTCTGGCAGATTTGCGTTGGCACCAAACACCCAGGAATGTGGATCACGCTGTGCCGCCGTATCGAAATGAATCACCTGACCCAGACCATGCACACCGGTATCCGTGCGGCCGGCACAATGCACCCGCACCGAATGATCGGCCACCTGGCTCAGTGCCTGCTCGACGCACTGCTGAACGGATGGACTGTGGTCCTGATATTGCCAGCCACAGTATTTCGCCCCGTTATATTCGACACCCAACGCGATTCGCATCTTAGATCCACAACAATATCGTCAACGCGCACATGGTCAGTATGGGCAGGCTCCATTGCAACCACTGCGGGGACTCGGGTTGTACGGGGGTTTGCTGAATAGCCATTTGCGCCGATGCAGACTGTGTAATGGCATGCGCGACGAACTGATAGAGATGATCCGGCAGATTACGAAACCGCAATGCTGGCAGTGAGCTCGTCTGTACCTGTAATTGCTGTACGGCATAAAACGTCAGGCCAATTCGCAGCCCCAGTTTCTGTGGTGAAAGGCCAATAAACCTGAGCGGTGACATCAACCAGATCCACGCCGCCTGCAGCCTGTCGACGGGAATAGGATGCACCAGCAACACAAAGTACATCACGATAAGTAATAATCCCAGACAGCGAATCACTCCCTGCCACATGCCGTCAATATGAAACCAGGCCTGTTCGTTGACAGCTGATTGCGGCAGCAAGGCATATAACAGGATGATCGACAACCAGAACCATTTCAAACGCCAGGCAAAACGTGTCACTGTCATCAGGTAAATGCTGAATCGCGGCACGGCGAAAACAAAAAACAGCAGTAGTAAAAACAGTAGCGCCGGCAAGTCGAGTCTTGCCAGCGCCGCTACGAGGATAAGAAATGTAGTTATCCGGATGACCGGATGCAAAGACATGTGCTTACGTTGATTTATCCGATTTGGGCCATGAGCTGTTCAGCTTCCTGCTTCTGGTTGTCGTTGCCTTCTTCCATGACTTCATCGAGGATACTGCGGGCACCATCCGGGTCACCCATGTCGATGTAGGCACGCGCCAGATCCAGCTTGGTACCAACTTCATCACCACCGGACGGCATTTCCAGATCAAGGGCATCACCCGCATCCAGGTTCATGTCCATACCGGCATCGGCGCTGTCTTCCTGTAAATCAAAGTCCAGCTCGGCACTTGCCGGTTCATCCATATCCAGCTTGATGTCGGTGGCTGTAGGTTCATCACCTGCATCATCCAGGCTGAACTCCATACTGTCGTCCGCGGAAGACGCTGCGCTGTCATCACCCAGACTGAAATCCAGACCTTCGTCACCTGGTGCCAGCGAATCAAGTGTGTCTTCATCCGACGAGGAGGTATCCATGTCGAGATTGAAATCGAGTGCACCGCCATCGGTTTCAGATGTGTCTTCGTCACCCGTTGTGGCCGTATCACCACCCAGTGAGAAGTCGAGACCGTCATCCAGGGCTGTGTCTGTATTTTCCGTGTTTGATGTGCCATCCAGATTGAAGTCCAGATCACCCCCACTGGTATAGGCTTCAGCAGCGGCTTCGGTATCCGGTCCTTCAACCGGATTGAATTCACTGGTACTGAATACCCCAGTATCCAGACCAATATCCATCACTTCACCCTGACCAACTTCAGCCGGTTCGGGAACAGCGGCGTTAATCTGGCTCTCTGTCAGATTCGGTGCGCCGGCACCACTGAACAGCGGATTACCCGGTGCGATTTCCTTACCCATGGCAACCACTTTTTGCCATAACGGATCATTGGCTGCACCATCACCTGCTGCCGCATAAAAATCCTCTGCGGCTGACTCAAATCCCTGTTTGTTCTTGGTCGTATTAAACAGCTCAAGCAGTTTGACCCGCAGTTCACCGCGGTTTGGATCCTGGTTGATGGCTTCCTGCAGGCGTTCTTCAGCCGCTTCATACCGGCCATAAGCCATAAATACGTCTGCCTCGGTCAACGGATCCACTTCGGAATCTTCCGCCTGAATCGCACTGACACCACTGATGGCAAAATCACTCAGGAATGAGGACTCGCCCCCCATCATGCTGGACGACGACGGTTGAGACGGTGTGGCATCAATCTGTGCTGTTGCAGCCGGTCCTTCAGCGACCGCGTCGGCTGTACCGGAATTCAGGATGCTCTCCTGGAAATGAATGCCGCGACGCCGGCGAATCATGACAAACACAAGCAGTAATACGACCAGCCCGACGACACCTCCAATAATCATCAGTGCCATCTTGCCCAGGCTGGAGAAGAAATCCTTCACACCACCGAGCATGCCCATCACGGTATCCATGATGCCGCCAGTCTCTGCCGTCACCGACGGGGCAGGCTCAGATGGCAGAGTGGGCGCTTCCACCGGAGCAGGCGGAGTCACACCAGGGCCCGCATCAGCCGGCGCATCGATATCCGCCGGGGCGGCTTCGGTGGCGTCCGCGATTTGCGATTCTGTCTCGGACAGATCCGGCGGAGGCGGTGCAATATCCTGTTGTTCGGGTATGGGGTCCGGTGCAATATCCTGCGGTGCCGGTTGTGGTTCGGGTTCCGGCAACGGTTCCGGTTCTGCTACGGGTGCCGGTTCCGCAGTCGCAATATCAGTCTGTCCACGTTGCGCGTTGAGTTCGTCAAGCTTGCGCTGCAGGCTGGCCAGATCCGAATCCTTGATATTGACCAGATTCTCCAGTCGTTGCAGCTCTTTTTCCAGTTCGTTCAGACGAGTCGTCAGTTCGGCATTTTTGACACGTTCCGCCTGCGCTTCCTGCATTGCCTGGCGTGCCTGGGCTCGCAGCACATCGCTGTCGGCACCGCTGGCCAGTTCAGTACCGGTGCCGGCACTCATCGTATCTTCTTTAGGTGTCGCCAGGGTCAGCTCACCACTTGGGGTGCCGGTATCCGTGGTCGTATCAGCAGTATCACCTGCGACAATCGCTTGCCGGGGAACATCCACACCAACACTGGCCAGATAATCTTCCCAGACCTGTGTCTGTGTCTGATATTGCTGGGCCGCCTGCTCCTTGCTCATGGCAGTCAGCAGGCTCGGATCATCAATCCGCAGCACCTGACCTTCTTTCAGACGGTGAATATTGCCTTCGACAAACGCGGACGGGTTGCTTTGCTGTAGCGCCATCATGACCTGATAAACCGAAATCTGCTCGCTTGGGCGCAGCTTCTGGGCAACATTCCAGGCCGTATCACCTTTCTGGGTGATGCCGTAATCCAGATCACCGACAGGTTGATAAGTAACTGGCTCTGCCGGGGCCTCGCCAGGAACGGCCGGTGCCGCAGCCTGCTTAGGCGTATACACAACATCCAGATCGGCTTCGTTATAGGCGCGCAATGGAATGGCCGGGAATAATCCGGTGTCCGCTTCTTCAAATGCAGGTTCGGCATCCACAAATTCAGTCGGGGCTGGTACCGGTTCTGGTACCGCAACGGGTTCAGGGGCTGGGACAGGCTCAGGTGCCGCCAGTGGTTCCGGCACAGGCACAGGTTCGGGCGCTGCAACTGGCGCAGGCGCAGGTGCCGGTTCAGGTTGCGCAACGGCCACTGCATCTTCAGCAACCTGGGCAGGCTGATCTAAAGGTATAGCCGGGAATGGTTCGCTATCGGCGGTAGGTTCCACCGGCGCGGGGCTATCCACAAACGGTGATTCAACTGGCGCCGGTGCAGGTTGCGCTTCGGCAATCGGTGCCGGCTCAGGAATCGGCTCTGGTGCTGGCGCAGTAACAGCCGGTGTGGTTTCCGGTGCCGTGGCTATCTGCTGCTGGCGTTGAATTCTGTCTGGCGGATCCAGCAAGACGGTATACTCGCGCAGCATACGACCGCTCTTCCAGTTCATTTCCAGCAGGAAATTCAGGAAGGGTTCGCGCACGCTTTCTTGGGTGCGCAGTACGACATAATATTTGCCACTACGTTTTGAGATATCGAATTTGATGCGGGACAGGAGGACAGAGCGATCAACACCCGCTCGTAGAAAGGCCTCTCGGGAAGCCAGTTTCACTTCCAGATTTTTGATGTCATCCGGTGTGGCGGAGAGCAATTCAATTTCAGCATGAAGCGGCTCATTCAGCGCTGACTTCATATTGATATTGCCAAATCCCAGCGCGTTGACTGACGCCGGAAACGTAAAGAACCACGCCAACAGGATCCCTGTGGCGATGCTCGCCGTAAATCTTAGCCTTTGCTGCATTCTGCGTCTCCCACACGCAACCCAAAAAACGACAAAATTAGCTTTTAGTTCATGGATTTGGGCGCTAAAACCTCGAAAAATCTTTATAAGTTTTGTGTAACTATAGCTTATAAATAGTCTTTTACCAAAATTTCTGCAAGTTGAACACTATTAATTGCCGCCCCTTGCCGAATATTGTCCGCCACTAACCATAGATTAATGCCTCGATTCCAGGTTGGATCATATCGTACATGACTAATGAAAATACCTTCCTGATTGGCGCCATGCTTAACCGCTGTCGCCATTTCATCAGGCTGACTGTCACCACAGTATGTCAGATTTGGTGACTTTTTGATCAATGCTGTCAGCTTGTCTATCTCCACGGAATCCGCCAGTTCAAGCTGGATTGCATAAGAATAGCCATAAAAAACAGGTACATGAAACGAGGAAGCGTTAACCGGCAAGGCATCGTCGTGCAACACGTATCGTAATTCGTCCTGTAGGCGATCCTCGATGGGATAGCCGTCCTCATTGCCCGTGTCTGGCAGAATATTGAATGCAATCTGTTGTTGAAAGGCCCTGTGTTCGATCGGATTGAGATTAAACAAAGCAATACTCTGATTAGATAGCTCATCGACGCCTTTTTTTCCAATTGACGAGACACAACGCATGACCGACACGTTGATGCGCTCTACCGTGGAGAGCCGGGTAACAGCCTGCAGTAAAACGGCCAGATGCATTGTGGTGCTGTCCGGCGACGCAATGTGGCGCTGCTGGCTGGACTGGATGTCCTGCGAATTGATACCTGCCGCGACAAGGGGGACGGCTTCATCACCGCGTGATGCTGTGGAGTGATCAATTATCCAGCAACCGGCCTTTTCAGCAACCGCCAGGTAATCCCGCGCCACATTGGCGGGGACACAAAAGATCGCTATCTGAACCTGTTCGAAATCAAAGCCATCGAGCTTGTGTACCGTCAGTTGGCGCTTACCAAATTCAACCGTGTCGCCTTCACTGTCGGCACTGGCCAATGGAAAAATGTTATCGACATCAAGGCTCGATTCTGACAGCACGTCCAGCACGGCACGGCCAACCAGTCCGGTGGCACCTACAATCGCAAGATTAACTGATTTGGGCATTTAGCTTTCTAACAAAATACGCAGGGTACGGCGTAACGGTTCGGCGGCACCCCAGAGTAACTGATCACCCACCGTAAACGCGGACAGGTAATCTTTACCCATAGACAGCTTGCGCAGGCGACCAACCGGGACAGTCAATGTGCCTGTTACGGCGGCGGGTGTCAGTTCCGCCATGGTCTTGTCGCGATCATTGGGTACCACCTTCACCCAGTCATTGGCCTGCGCCAGCATCTGATCAATCTCGTCCAGCGGCACATCCTTTTTGAGTTTGATGGTCAGCGCCTGCGAATGACAACGCATGGCGCCGACACGTACACACAAACCATCAATCGGGACCGGGCGATCACTGCGTCCCAGAATCTTGTTGGTTTCCACCTGGGCTTTCCATTCCTCCTTGCTCTGACCGGATTCCATCGGCACATCGATCCAGGGAATCAGGCTCGCGGCCAGCGGTACCGGCCAGTGTTCGAGTGGATAATCATCGCTGCGTAAAAACCCGGTGACCTGTTTATCAATTTCGAGAATGGCACTGGCCGGATCATCCAGCAGTGACTGGACATTGGCATGAATGGTACCCATCTGTTTAATCAGTTCACGCATGTTCTGGGCACCGGCACCGGATGCGGCCTGGTAGGTCATGGGCGTAATCCATTCGATCAGGTCCTGTTCAAACAGCCCGCCAATCGCCATTAACATCAGACTGACCGTACAGTTCCCACCGACATAGGTTTTGGTGCCTGCGCTAATGCCGTTCTTGATGACATTCAGGTTCACCGGGTCCAGCACGATGATACTGTCATCGGCCATGCGCAGGGCAGACGCTGCATCAATCCAGTAACCCTGCCAGCCGGCCTTACGCAAATCTGCATAAACTTGCTTGGTATAGTCACCACCCTGACAGGTGATGATGATGTCCATGTTTTTCAGTTCATTAATATCCCTGGCATCTTTTAATGGCGGAACGTCCTTGCCGACATTCGGGCCAGGCTGACCGGCCTGTGACGTGGTAAAAAATACCGGATCGATGACGTCAAAATCCTTTTCTTCACGCATGCGCTGCATGAGCACAGAACCCACCATGCCTCGCCATCCAACCAGACCAACTCGTTTCATGTTCATTCCTCTTCAGTCAATTCTTCTTCAAGCCACAGAGGTCACAGAGTTTTTAGTTTCTTTTCCTGTGTTCTGCGTGGTAATAATTATCTTTGTTACGACGCTGACGCTTTAAGCTTGTTAATCACTGCTTCACCCATTTCAGTCGTACTGACCTTTGTCATGCCTTCACTGTGAATGTCGGCTGTACGTAACCCGTCATCCAGTACGGCACTCACCGCGTTTTCGATATGTTCCGCAATGGCCGCTTCATCCAGGCTGTAACGTAACATCATGGCAACCGATAAAATCGTCGCCAGTGGATTGGCGACGTTCTTACCAGCAATATCCGGTGCCGAACCGTGAATCGGTTCGTACATACCCTGACCGCTTTCATTCAATGAAGCAGACGGCAACATACCGATGGAACCGGTCAACATGGCGGCCGCATCAGACAGGATGTCGCCAAACATATTGGTGGTGACGATCACATCGAACTGTTTTGGCGCACGCACTAATTGCATCGCGGCATTGTCAACGTACATGTGACTCAGCTGGATATCGGAATGCTGTGCATGTAATTCGGTGACGACATTGCGCCATAACTCGGTGGCTTCCAGCACATTGGCCTTGTCGACCGAACAGACCCGGTTGTTGCGTTTTCTGGCTATATCAAATGCGACTAATGCGATGCGTTTTATTTCCGATTCCTTATAGACCAGGGTGTTAAACCCTTCCTTCTCACCGTTTTCCAGTTCACGAATGCCGCGCGGCTGACCGAAATAAATTCCGCCGGTCAGTTCACGCACGATCATGATGTCCAGACCGGATACGACTTCGGGTTTGAGTGTGGAAGCATTAGCCAGTTGCGGATAAAGAATCGCGGGACGCAGATTGGCAAATAATCCCAGCTCCGAACGCAGACCCAGCAGGCCTTTTTCCGGGCGCACGGCGATATCCAGTGATTCCCATTTATATCCCCCCACGGCACCGAGTAATATGGCATCCGCCTCCTTTGCCAGCGACAGGGTTTCCTCCGGCAACGGTTTACCGGTTGCATCATAGGCGGTACCCCCGACCAGTGCTTCTTCGATTTCGACATCCAGACCGTGCATGGTTTGCAGTGTCTTGATGACCTTGAGTGATTCACCAACAATTTCCTGCCCGATGCCGTCACCCGGTAATACCAGAATTTTTTTTGTCATATTTTTTTATCCAATTTTTATGAAAACAACCACGGCGCCTGTTGTTGACGTTTTTGCTCGTAGGCCCTGATGTCATCCACGTGTTGCAGGGTCAGGCCGATATCATCCAGCCCGTTTAACAAACAATGTTTACGAAATGCATCGACATCGAATGGTATTGCCTTACCATCCGGAGTGGTGATGGTCTGCGCATCCAGATCGATACTCAACTGGTAACCTTCATTCGCTGCCACTTGTTTGAATAACTCATCAACAATTTGCGCATCGAGCACGATAGGCAGAATGCCGTTTTTAAAACAGTTATTGAAAAAAATGTCGGCATAACTCGGCGCAATAATGGCCCGAAACCCGTAATCTTCCAGCGCCCACGGTGCATGTTCACGTGACGATCCACAGCCGAAGTTTTCCCGCGCCAGCAAAATACGCGCACCCTGGTAGCGTGGCTGGTTTAACACGAAATCCGGATTCAGCGTCCGTTTGCTGTTATCCATGCCCGGCTCACCGTGATCCAGATAACGCCATTCATCGAACAGGTTGGGACCAAAGCCACTGCGCTTGATGGATTTTAAAAACTGCTTGGGAATAATCGCATCGGTATCCACATTGGCGCGATCCATCGGTGCAACGATAGCCGTTAATGTGTCAAATTTTTCCATTAGTCTAATTCCCGTACATCGATAAAGTGTCCGCTCACCGCCGCCGCAGCCGCCATGGCCGGACTGACCAGATGGGTGCGACCGCCCTGCCCCTGGCGCCCTTCAAAGTTGCGATTGGACGTGGAGGCACAACGTTCGCCCGGCTCGAGCCTGTCCGCGTTCATGGCCAGGCACATGGAACAACCCGGTTCACGCCATTCAAATCCTGCTTCAATAAAAATTTTATCCAGCCCTTCCTGTTCTGCCTGCTGTTTTACCAGGCCGGAACCCGGCACGACCATCGCCAGCTTTATGTTGTCGGCGACTTTACGTCCTTTCGCCACCGCCGCCGCGGCACGCAGGTCTTCGATACGCGAGTTGGTACACGAACCGATAAAAATCTTATCCGGCCTGATTTGATTAATCGGTATGTTTGGTTCCAGACCCATGTATTTTAATGCCGCTTTGGCGCCATCGCGTTTGACCGGGTCGCTGAAACTCATCGGGTCCGGTACAGTACTGTCTACACCCACGACCATTTCCGGCGAGGTGCCCCAGGTCACTTGTGGTTGTATTTCCGCCGCGTCCAGGTGCACGACTTTATCGAATTTGGCATCGGCATCACTGACCAGTGTTTTCCAGTACGCGACCGCCTTGTCCCACATGTCACCGCTCGGTGCATAAGGCCGGCCTTTGACGTACTCGATGGTCTTGTCATCCACCGCCACCATACCGGCGCGGGCACCGGCTTCGATGGCCATGTTGCATAAGGTCATGCGTCCTTCCATGCTTAAAGCACGAATTGCATCGCCACCAAATTCGATGGCATAACCGGTGCCACCGGCCGTACCGATGTGTCCGATGATCGCGAGAATGATGTCTTTGGCCGTAACCTGTAAATCGGCCACGCCGTCGACGCTGATCAACATGGATCTGGATTTTTTCTGGATCAAACACTGGGTAGCCAGCACGTGTTCCACTTCCGACGTACCGATACCAAATGCCAGTGCACCAAACGCGCCATGGGTGGAAGTATGCGAATCACCACACACGACCGTCATGCCCGGCAAGGTCGCGCCCTGCTCCGGCCCAATCACATGCACGATGCCCTGGCGCACGTCGTTCATTTTGAATTCGGTAATACCAAAGTCCACACAGTTTTGATCGAGGGTCTCGACCTGCAGGCGTGATACCGGATCGGCAATGCCCTTGTCACGATCCGTGGTCGGCACATTGTGATCAGGCGTGGCTATATTGGCCGTCACCCGCCAGGGTTTGCGCCCGGCCAGACGCAAGCCTTCAAAGGCCTGCGGTGAGGTGACTTCATGCACCAGGTGACGATCGATATAAATCAGTGACGTGCCGTCACCGTTGTCTCTCACCTCGTGGTCCTGCCACAACTTGTCGTATAAGGTCCTGGCCTGCATGTGCTGTTCCCCTGCTGCGAATGAGACAAATCATAGTGATCCTGCTATTATTACTCAAATTCATTATTTTCATATATTTTATAACTTTTTGGAATAATACGAATCAGGGCGATACGACATGGACATTGCCAACCTGCGCGCCTTTATCGCCGTGGCGGAAACCGGCTCGTTTTCCGACGCCTCGGAACAGCTCTTCCTGACCCAACCGGCGATCAGCAAACGCATTGCCTCACTGGAAGATGAACTGTCGACCAGCCTGTTTGATCGCATCGGTCGGCAGACCAGCCTGACCGAAGCCGGCCAGGCCCTGTTGCCACGCGCACGCCGCATCCTGATGGAAATCGAAGACAGTCGCCGCGCATTACAAAACCTGTCGCAAAGCGTGTCCGGTGTGTTGCGCTTCGGTACCAGTCATCACATCGGTCTGCATCGTCTGCCACCGGTGTTACGCCAGTTCACCCAGAGTTACCCGGACGTGGAACTCGACATTCAGTTCATGGATTCGGAAGAGGCCTGTCGTGCCGTGGAACACGGCGATCTCGAAATGGCGGTGGTGACGTTGCCGTTAAAACAAAGCAAGCTGCTCGAAACGCGCCGCATCTGGATCGATCAACTGGAAGTGGTTTGTGGCAGGACGCATCCTCTGGCCAGACTGAAAAAGATCAAACTGGATCAATTGTCTGAACACAAGGCCATTCTGCCGGCGCGTGGAACTTTCACGCGCGAAATTATTGAGCAGGCCTTCTCGCGTCACAAACTGTCATTGAACATCAGCCTGGCCAGCAATTACCTGGAAACCATCAAGATGCTGGTGAGTGTCGGACTGGGCTGGAGTATTTTACCGGCACAAATGCACGGCAGGGAACTGAAGAAACTCAACATCAGCCAGTTATCACTGAAACGCGAGCTGGGCATGGTGTGGCATGCGCATCGAACATTATCCAACGCGGCGACTGCGTTACAGGCACTGCTCGACGAACAACACTAATTGTCGTTACACAATTCCTGTTTGAACTGTGCCTCGTTAAAACTCGCACCGAGGTGTTCCACTATGATACGTAAATCCTGTTCGCCGTTTTGCAGGCAACTGGTGGCACCGGGTGACGGTGTCATGTTGAAAATAATGCCGTTGCCCGGATTGATTTTCGCTTCACCCAGGTGCAGCTTGCGATTGACCCGATCGATCATCACCGGTCGAATCCCGCCGATGCGCTTGGCAAAGGTGAGGTCCTGTAACTGCAATGTCGGCACAATTTTGCGCGCGTCTTTTAAAAACAGGCGTTGCCGGATGTAGGGTACTTCGAACAGGATGTTCTTGATCATGTAATTGCGAATATCCTTCACCTTGAACAGATCCCACAACACCTTGAGCACGGCCAGGTCCGGTTTGGTGACACTGAAAAATTCCGGCACGGTTTTGTAATTGTGTCGTTCCAGCATGGGCAGGACCAATGCAGTCGGACCGAAACGGGTTTTGCCACGCACCAGCAGGTCAGGATCTCCATGAATCGCCGCGAATGGCAGCTTGTCGTTCTGTACGGTGTAAACTTTGCCGCGTAACACGTCCGGCGCATAATAAAAACTGCCGGCCACCGGCAAACAGGCGTATTCTTTGCCGTAACCCATGCGTTGCGCAAACAACAGGCTGTGTCCACCGGCTGACACGACAACAAAGCGTGATGTAATCGTGCCCTTGTTGGTGACGATTTCAAAACCCTTCTCAGTCTGGCGAATGGTTTTGACTTTGGTGTTGATGTGCACGTTTACCGATTTACCATCAACAACTTTTGATTGCGCGACAAACGAATCCGCCAGCGCCTGAAAATTTACCGCGCTGTAATCATCGGTGACACCCAGTGCGGCGATGCGTTCATTACGACCCCACACCACATTAGGCTCAACCCGGCTGATACCATCGGCATCCCAGAATTGCATCTTTTCAAAGTGCGGACTGAATTGTTCGAAACGTGCCTGCAGCGCATCGCACTCTTTGTCACCAACACCCAGCACCATTTTTGAATATTTATAAAGAATATGTTCGCTACTGGGCAGTTGGCTTGCGTAATTGACCACCATGGCAGCACCGGCCTTGACCTTGATGGCCTTTTCCAGCGTGTAGTTGGTTTCGATATCACCACAGTGCAGGGTCTGGCTGTTGTTACGGCCATGTGAATTCAATACCGCAATGCCGTTGGTTTTTTCCAGCAAGGTCAGGTTCGGCAGATCCGTGTATCGCGACAGCAAATAAAGTAAGGCACAGCCGGAGATCCCGCCACCAATGATCACGACATCCTGTTGTTGATGATTCATAGACTTGTTTATCGGCAATTTCTTTTTATGTTGTACATTAAAAATAGTACAGGATTAAATTCGCACACCGTTAAATACTTTCAGATCGCACGTAGCGCCAGGTGATCCATAACCCAAACAGGGCGAAGACCACCGACAGGGCAAACACCGAACTACGACCCAGGTAATCCCAGGCAAAGCCACTGTATAACGCACCAACTGCCCCACCGGCACCGTAACT
This sequence comes from uncultured Gammaproteobacteria bacterium, assembly GCA_937967995.1. Classification (GTDB taxonomy): domain Bacteria; phylum Pseudomonadota; class Gammaproteobacteria; order UBA6429; family Thiohalophilaceae; genus CALBTB01. The sequence goes on along the minus strand of CALBTB010000001.1, from coordinate 77,500 downwards.
CAGACTACTGTACAACGCCTGCCCTTTACCCTGGTGCCGGCCGGTAAATAACTGGTGTATCAACCGAATAGCGGTGACATGGTACAGGCCGAAGGTCGCGGCATGCATCACCTGGGCGATCAACATGACCCACAGGTTTTCAGGCAACGCCGCTATCAATAACCAGCGCAGCGCGGCTATCGCCAGGCTGATCATGAGCAGGCTACGCAGGCTGGCCAGTTTGAAAATATGGAACATGTAAATAAACAACACCACTTCGGCAAACACGCCCAGCCCCCACAGCCAGCCAACGGTGTGACTGGAGTAGTCAAAGCTCAACATATATATAGAATACACAGCGTAATAAGGCCCATGACTGGCCTGCATGCAGAAACAGGCCACCAACAATCCCATGACATGCGGCTTGGTCAGAATTTTTCGCAATGGCTCGTGGTCCAGCGCCAGGTGACCGGCCGCGGATTCAGGCACCGACAGACTGGTGAACCAGATGGCGATCAGTAACACCAGTACAAACCAGGGAAAGTGGGCAATGGAAATAAATTCAAACGCATAGCCCAGCCCAACCACGGCAATGATAAAACCGATGGATCCCCATAAACGGATCGAACTGTATCGGTGTTCCTGATCGGTCAGGTAATTAAAGGTGGTGGCTTCAAACTGTGGCAGTGCGGCGTTCCAGAAAAAACTGAACACGCTCATGACGATAACCAGCCAGACAAAACTCTGGTTAAACAGAATGCCGATAAAACTGAGTGCCGCGAGCAGGCAACCACTTCGAACGATCGACATACGCTGACCGGTGTGATCGGCAATCCAGCCCCAGATGTTGGGCGCAATGATCTTGGTCGCCATGGTGATGCCGACCAGTACACCAATCTGTGTCGGAGAATAACTTAATGACTTGAGGTAGGGACTAAGTGACGGGACCAGCGCCCCGAGACTGGCGAAGTAAAAAAAATAAAATCCAGACAGCCGCCAATAGGGCGTTGGCGTCGTCGAACTGGACATAAGCTGTCTAATCCTTGCCGGCGGGAATTACCGGTGTGCTGGTTTTTACATCCATGTTTTGCGCGCGATGCCGTAACACATGGTCCATTAATACGATCGCCAGCATGGCCTCGGCAATGGGTGTGGCACGAATACCAACACAGGGATCATGCCGTCCCGTCGTTACCACTTCAACCGGATTGCCATCCAGATCAATGCTCTGTCCGGGTAGCCGTATACTGGAAGTGGGTTTTAATGCCAGGCTGACCCGAATATCCTGCCCGGAGGAAATACCCCCGAGAATGCCACCGGCATGGTTACTCAGAAAACCGTCCGGTGTAATTTCATCACGATGTTCGGTGCCCTTTTGCTCCACGCTCTCAAAACCGGCACCAATTTCAACACCTTTGACTGCATTGATACTCATCATGGCATGGGCAATGTCGGCATCCAGTCGATCGAAGATGGGTTCCCCGAGTCCCGGGAACATACCGCTGGCCACCACATTGATACGGGCACCGACTGAGTTACCTTCCTTGCGCAGGGCATCCATGTAGTCTTCAAGCTCGCTGACTTTTTTGGCATCCGGAAAGAAGAACGGATTTTGTTCTACGGCATCCCAGTCAAACTGTTCATATCTGATCGGGCCGAGTTGTGACATGTAGCCACGAATCGTAATCCCGTATCGATCAGACAGGTATTTTTTGGCAATGGCCCCGGCCGCGACACGCATGGCCGTTTCACGTGCCGAGGATCGGCCCCCACCGCGATAATCGCGCAGGCCGTATTTCTGCAGATAGGTATAGTCGGCATGCCCGGGCCGGAAGCGATCTAATATATTAGAGTAATCCTTGGAACGCTGATCGGTGTTATGAATGATCAGGCCGATGGGTGTGCCGGTGGTTTTACCTTCAAAAACCCCGGAAAGTATCTGTACTTCATCCTGTTCACGGCGTTGCGTGGTATGGCGGGACTTGCCGGGCTTGCGGCGTTCCAGGTCTTTTTGCAGATCTGCTTCCGTAATTGCCAAACCGGGAGGGCAGCCATCAACAATACAGCCCAGTGCGGGCCCGTGACTTTCCCCAAAACTGGTAATGGTGAAAATTTTTCCAAAAGTGTTTCCAGACATAGGCTAATATTGTACTGTGTTCGGATTAAAACGTCTTGTCGAGATTCCCCCTCTCGCACAGTAAATTCAAACAATAACGAACTGAAGACAAATATGGCTGACCCAGTCGCTAAACAGCATTCGCCAGGTATTGTCAGGGAAAATTTCTGGGTACTGATGGGATTTATCGGTGCGCTGGGAATTGGTATCGCCACGCTGATATATGGACTGAATCAGCGTGAAGATTCATTCGCCCGGGTGAATGAAATCATCAATGTGCAGACGGTGAAACTTCAGCTACTGGCAAAAATGCGCCTGGCGGCCCGCGAGCGCACGATTGCCCTGTTTAATATGGTATACCAGAGTGACCCCTTTATTCAGGACGAATGGTTCCTGGAGTTCAATCGTCAGGGTGCCATGTTCGCCCAGTCCCGCATTCAACTGACCAGTATGCAATTAAGCGACCCTGAAAAAAGCCTGCTCAGGGAACAGGGTGAACTGACCTCCCTGGCAATCCCGGCTCAAATCAGCGTTATCGATCTGATTCAAAATCAAAATATAGAAAAAGCACGCAAGGTCCTGGTCGAAAGAGCCGTGCCATTTCAGAACAATGTGTTTGTCGTAATTGAAAAATACCAGACGCTGCTGCAGAAAAATATTAACAGTGAAATAGAAACCATCAATCGCAGCCAGAAAATGGCGCACGATATAATCATTATATTTGGTTCAGGATCTGTTTTGATCGGATTGTTTCTTGCCATCTCGGTGCTCAGAAAGATCAGTCGCCACTCACACCAGCTGCATTATGAAAAAGTGCTGGCCCAGGTCACACTGGGATCGATCGGTGATGCCGTCATTACGACCGATGCTCACGGCCTGGTGAATTTTATGAACATCGAAGCAGAAAAACTCACCGGCTGGTCATCTGAAGAGGCTCATGGATTGCCATTGCCAAATGTCATGCAAATCATCGACAAGAAGAAAGAAAAGCTCAGGCTCAACCCGGTGCTCGAGGCAATTAACCTGAATAAACGCATCATATCCAGCGCCAACACTTACATGATCGACAGAAACAGAAATCGTTATGCAATTGAGCACACCGCAAATCCTATCAGGGATGAGTCAAAACAGGTTTATGGTGGAGTGCTTGTATTTCGTGATGTTACCCAGACACGTGCACTGGCTGAACAGCTCAGTCATCAGGCCAGTCATGACGCATTAACCGGCCTGATTAATCGACGTGAATTTGAGATTCGCCTCAAACAGGCAATTGCTAATGCACAGGCAGAAGGTTCAAAGTATGCCCTCCTCTACCTCGATCTCGATCAATTTAAAATAATTAACGATATGGGTGGCCATATCGCCGGTGATGAGCTGCTTAAGCAACTGGCACAGACCATGCGTAAAATGCTACGCGAGAGTGATTCGCTGGCACGTCTTGGTGGTGATGAATTTGGTATTTTACTTGATGGCTGCCCCATTGAAAAAGCCAGAGAAATAGCCGAGTCGATTCGTGACACCATTGATAGTTTCAAGTTTTACTGGGAGGGTAACATTTTTGAGATTGGTGCAAGTATCGGTCTGGTCATGATTTCAGAAGATTCCGGCACCATCACAGAAGTCATGAGCGCTGTTGATACCGCCTGTTATACGGCCAAAGATCTTGGACGTAACCGCATTCAGGTCTATCAACCTGGAAACCAGGAATTAAACAAACGCCGTAATGAAATGTACTGGTCGCAGCGTCTGAATACGGCGATCAACAATAATAACTTGTGCCTGTATGTTCAGGAAATACGCTCAATCAATGGCACTGGAGACAAGAAACACATGGAAGTATTGTTGCGCCTCAGGGACAGCGGCGATCAGATTATAAACCCTAACCTGTTTCTGCCTGCGGCGGAACGCTTTGCGCTGATGAACTCACTTGATAAATGGGTAATTAAAAATACGTTAAGAATCATTTCTGAAATGAAAATCAATTCAATGCAGAACCCCAGGTATCAGTTTAATATCAATTTATCCGGGCAGTCTATCAATACACATGACATGCTGGGATTTATCATCAAGTCATTTGAAGAAACCAAAATAAATCCGCGCATGGTCTGTTTTGAAGTAACAGAAACCATGGCCATATCCAATCTTGCTACGGCAAGGCGCTTTATTTCCATGTTAAAGGGGCACGGTTGTGGTTTTGCGCTGGATGATTTCGGTAAAGGCCTGAGTTCATTTACCTACCTGAAACATATACCTGTCGATGCCATAAAAATTGATGGCAGTTTTGTCAAGGATATTGTTGATGATCAGATCAGTGGCGCATTTATAGAAGCAATTAATCAAATCGCACATGTCATGGGTATTCGGACTGTCGCGGAATACGTGGAAAATGAAGCAATATACAACGCAATTCTGAAAACCAAAGTGGATTATATGCAGGGGCATTACGTCGCACCCCCCATGCCGATCGAGGATATTAAACTGGCAAACTAGTTACTGTCTGACCTGTTCCTGAAAATACTCCCTGTGCTCCTGGATCTGCTTTTTATCCAGCAGGAATACACCTTCACCACCATGCTCAAACTCAAGCCAGGTAAACGCGACCCGCGGATAGGCCTGTTCAAGTGCAGCCTGTGAATTACCTACCTCGACGACAAGTATGCCCTGCTCAGTCAGGTATTCATCGGCTTTGGCCAGAATGTCACGCACACAGTCCAGACCATCGTCACCGGCAGTCAGCCCAAGTTGTGGCTCCTGCAGAAATTCCGCTGGCAAACTGTCATATTCAGATATTGCAACGTAAGGTGGATTACTGATAATTACGTCATAGTGGTGGGACGGAACCTGCGTTAACAAATCAGACTGGACAGCCCTTACCCTGTCTTCAAGTTGATAGCGTTGAATATTTCGTTGCGTGACTGCCAGTGCGTGTTCATCGATATCAACTGCATCCACCCGTGCCTGTGGCAGATAAAGTGCGCAGGCTAGCGCGATGCAACCACTTCCCGTTCCAATGTCGATAACGGATCGAACCTGGCGACTGTCGATCCAGGGTTCAAACTTGTCCGTGATCAATTCGGCCAGTGGAGAACGTGGCACAAGCACATGCTCATCAACATAAAACGGGTAACCGGCAAACCACGCTTCCCCGACGAGATAAGCTGCCGGTTTACGACTGGTTATTCGATCATTGAGTAATGCATGAATGGATTCGTTTTGCGCTGTGGATAGTGGTTGATCAATATCGAAGCCGGAAAAATCGAAATCGGTGTTCAACGCATGACTGATCAGGAATGCTGCTTCATCAATCGCATTATCCGTACCATGCCCATAAAACAAACCGGCCTCGTCAAACGCCTGACTCGCCCATTCAACCCAGCTTCGAATTGAACTGGCAGGATACTGGTTAAGCGGGCTTTTTGGCATGCTTGGGACGAAACACAGAGATAAAATCCGTATTGGCTTCCAGGTACGGTCCTTCGATGAGATCGATACAATAGGGAATCGCCGGAAAAACAGCATTCAGGCAATCCGCAATGGCGGACGGTTTGCCCGGTAAATTGACAATTAATGACTGGCCACGAATACCGGCAATCTGACGTGACAAAATCGCCGTCGGTACATACTGCAGTGACACCGCGCGCATCTGTTCACCAAATCCATCCAGTATTTTATGACACACTGCCTCGGTCGCTTCCGGAGTGACATCACGTGGTGCCGGTCCGGTGCCGCCGGTCGTCACGATCAGACAACAGTTTTCCTTATCGGCAAATTCACACAGTGTTTGTTCAATAACGGCTTGTTCATCAGCAATGACTCTGGGAACGGCCTGCCACGGACTGGACAGGGCACTGGAAAACCACTCGACAATCGCCGGGCCACCCTTGTCTTCATATTCACCGCGGCTGGCACGATCCGAAACGGTGACAACACCTATTTTAATTTCGCTCATCATCATTTAAAAAAATCATATACAAGAGTAACCGCCGTCTGGGTATCGGTATGTTTCTTACCGGCTGGCACTTCACTGTTATCTTTTACCGTCAATGTCAGCTTCATGGCCAACGCTGAATTAATTTTAACTTTGAGATCCGTTGTCGCTTCTGTCAGCGTATTTTCACTACCGTGTTCAACAAATATTTCCTGTCGAAAACTGCTGGTATCGGTAAAACGCCATTCCAGGTTTGTCGCCAGACGGGCGATAGCTTCACTGGTGTCGGTGCTATCTGTATTATCCGTCTGGCGCGCACCGGCACCGGCTTCAACATCCCATTTTAATGTTTCCCGATTGATAACCTGGTGACCATAACCGGCAACTTCCGTTGTCCTGGTGTCATAACCTGCAAAGGGATCGCTTTCATAACGAACTGATCCAAACAGGTAACCGTTTTCTATGACCTGATACCTGGCACGATACAACAACATGTCGCGATCGGCAGTGGTTGTATCCCGATCTTCAGCACGCAAAACCTCAAGGCGTAATATGTGTGTCCAGTCGTTTTTCTGATACTGAAACGCGGCTTTGGCATTCAGTGTTTCGGTGTCCGTGTTACCACGCGTGGTTAACAGACCCAGCTCGGCCTCGCCTTTCCAGTGTTTTACATCCTGGCTGTCCTGTTGAGTTTCCGCGCTGTATGAAATTGAATGAATTGTAATGAGTACAAAAACAAATAGAAATCGCATAGAAAAACCAGTACATGTTATTAAGCGAATTGATGTATTTGTACAGGCTGACGATGTTGTCCCCAGTGTCCTGCCTGCTGGTCAAACCGACCGTGCAGGATTGTACCACAATCAGGACAACGCGCGTCAGGGGTAAGATTATAACTTTTGATGTTGTACCAATCCCGCACGATCAATGGTTTTTTACACTTGTGACAAAATGTCGTATCACCATCACGGTGGTGAACATTACCGGTATAGACATATTTCAATCCCCGGGAAAGGGCTGTATCACGGGCACGTATCAGTGTATCAACCGGTGTCGAAGGCTTGTCCATCATTTTCCAGTCGGGATGAAATGCGCTGAAGTGTAAAGGGACATCCGGTCCCAGATTTTCCACTATCCAGCCTGACAGTTTTTCGAGTTCCTCTGTCGAGTCATTTTCACCGGGAATCAGCAGTGTGGTGATTTCCAGCCAGGTGTCGGTTTCCTGCTTTATATATATAAGAGTATCCAGTACCGGCTGCAAATGACCACCGGTCAGCTTGTAGTAAAAATCTTCGCTGAAACCCTTGAGGTCAACGTTGGCCGCATCCATGTGGCGATAAAACTCGGCACGCGGCTCCGGGCTGACATAGCCTGCCGTCACGGCAACCGCCTTCAGATCATGCTCGTGGCAGGCTTGTGCCACATCGATGGCATATTCATGAAAAATTACCGGGTCGTTATAGGTGAACGCCACACTTTTACACCCGTGTTGTTTTGCCACTTCGGCAATTTTCAGCGGCGAGGCCTGATCGGCCAGCGTGTCGATTTCCCGCGACTTGCTGATATCCCAGTTCTGACAAAATTTGCATGCCAGGTTACACCCTGCTGTTCCAAACGAAAAAACAGATGACCCCGGGTAAAAATGATTCAAGGGTTTTTTCTCAATCGGATCGATACAAAAACCACTGGAACGACCGTAGGTGGTCAATACCATGCTGTCATTCAGTCGACCACGCACAAAACACAGGCCGCGTTGACCTTCACGAAGTTTGCAGTAACGTGGACACAGGTCACACTGGATTCGTTTATCGTCCAGCCAGTGCCAGTACCCGACCTGGCGGGCCGTGTCCGGATTGATTATTGCGGGATTAGCCATATAGTATAGATATATCTTTTCAGTGCGTATTCAAGTCATGGCGACAGAAAAATTTACCAGACCTGCAGCCGTAGCCGGCATGTTTTATTCGAACACGGCCACACAATTACGCACAGATATCAACGACATGCTGGATCAGGCAAAAGAAATCAGCCTCGAAAAGCAGCCGCTTGCCATCATTGCACCCCACGCCGGGTATGTCTATTCCGGGCCTGTCGCTGCCACTGCCTACCGACTGATTCGACACTATGCGGATAATATTCACCGGGTTATTCTGCTGGGACCCTCGCATCGCGTTCCTTTCCACGGCCTGGCTATGAGTAGTGCCAGCCAGTACGAAACGCCACTTGGTACGGTCAGCATCGATCATGACAGTTATCACAAAATCTCCGAGCATTCTGCGGTAAAGGTGCTGGATGCAGCACATGCGCAGGAACATAGCCTGGAAGTCCATGTGCCATTTTTACAGGTCGTATTAAACCGGTTCAGTCTGGTACCGCTGGTAGTCGGTGATGCCGATGGTCATACGGTTGCCGAGGTTCTTGAACTGCTCGATATCGATAGCCATACCCTCATTGTTGTCAGTTCTGATCTGAGTCATTACCTTGACTATCAGTCTGCCAGGCAACGTGATCAGAAAACCTCTGACGCGATTGCGCATTTGCAACCGGAAAATATTCAGTATGAAGATGCATGCGGACGAAATCCGCTTAACGGTCTGTTAATGCTGGCAAAAAAACATGGCCTGCATGCCACGATGATCGACTTACGTAATTCCGGTGATACGGCCGGTCCATCAGATCGAGTAGTGGGATATGGCGCTTATGTTATTCATTGATCATGTATAGTGAAGCCCAGCGCAACCTACTGAAACAGATCGCACTTGATGCCATACAATATGGCCTGCAACACCACAAACCAAAACCGATTGATCCAGGTAACTATGATTCTGAATTACGTGAACAACGTGCGTCGTTTGTCACACTAAAGATCAATAACCAGTTGCGTGGATGCATCGGCCGGTTACAGGCTGAACGCCCGCTGGTAGAAGACGTTGCCGAGAATGCCTATTCCGCCGCGTTTCGTGATCCACGCTTCAGTGCACTCAATGAGAAAGAATTCAGCCAGCTTGATGTACATATCTCCGTACTCGAGCAACCGGTTAACCTCGACGTGGATTCCGAACAGGCTCTTACCGACAAATTACAACCGGGAATTGATGGTGTCATTTTAAGCGCCGGGCATAAACGCGGTACGTTTCTGCCATCGGTGTGGGAATCATTACCTAAAGCTTCCGAGTTTGTTCGGCAACTGAAAATCAAGGCAGGCCTGCCCGCACAGGGCTGGTCGAATGAGTATCGCGTCCAGACCTATCGGGTTGAAGAGTTCTGACGACACACACCGACTGACCCGTTTGCACAGATTCGACCGTCGACCCAGATGGCCTGATCCAGGATGACATCCCTGAAACTGGCGTTATCGATGATCGCACCGGTGAGGTTGGCATAGGCCAGGTTGCTGGCGGTAAAGTTCACACCGCTAAGATCAGCCTGACGCAAATCAGTCCCTTTTAGCATGGCATGCTGAATTCGTGACAGGCTGAGGTCGGTCAGGCTCAGATTCGCATATGACAAGTCAGCCTGATCGAAGATGCCACCGACCAGCTTGGCACCCTGCAGGTTGATGCTGTTGAGATTGGCATGACTGAAATCCTGGTTAAGTATCTGGCGTCCCGGAAACTGGCAATGCCGCCAGTTCACACCCGGTGCCGGTACAGCCGTGCAATCGGCGGCAGACTGATCATCGGGTGTCAGTGTAAAACCGGCATACACACCAAGTAACAACAACACAACAATCGCTGCAATCACCGGGTATACACGTCGGTCACGTGGTTTGAACTGCTCAACGATATCTTCACGGTTATCGCGATATTCTTTAACCGTGTAGGGTTCAGCGACGCGACGACCGGGACCGAGGCGAGCAGGATCTTCCAGATCCTCATCACGGCGTTCCTTGCGCCGTTCATCCGCCCAGCGGCGTGCCGCCTTGAGGCGCTCGCGTGCCTGCGGATCGGCCGGATCGGCCTGCATGACTTCCGGAATCAGCTCGGGATGAAAGCGTAGCGCCTGCCAGTCATCCTTGTCTTTGCTCACCGGTGTTTCCAGATTCAGGCGCCCAAGCAGCACCGACTCCTGAATCTGCTTTTCAGGAAACGGGCCTTTCACCGTATTTTCAGTGCGTACGTACCAAAACATGGCTCAACTTGGTCCTTTGCCGGACGCTATTTCAACTAATACCCTATTATTTCGGCCATCCCGCTGGCCGGCTTGAGGTCGAGAAAATGGACATAAAAGGACCGGCAGGCACGCCCCCGGTGGATAATGAACCCATTACTGTCAAACCTGGCAGCGCCACCTCCTTGCCGACCCATAATCCCCGCTCTTCCTCACCGTCGGTGCAGGTCCAGTTAAGCCCCTCGCTTTTCAAACTGGGACAGTTACTCGATGTCATCGTCGCCAAGGTCGAGCGTGATGCCCTGCTTCTGCTGTTACAGAACAAGGTAATAAACCATAAAGGCGAACCGCTGGCGATTCAGTTTCGCGCACCCAAAGTCTTTGACGCAAAAGTGGGTCAGCAACTGACCGTGCAGGTCACCAATATTCGCAACAATCAGCCGGAACTGGCCATCGTTGCCGTGAACAAAACCGCTGCCGAGCTACAGGCCAGCCTGCAACGCACCGCACAGGTCCAGAAGCCGGTGCAACACCTGCTCGAACATCTGCTGGCCGTGAAACAGCTCAAACCTGAGACCATCAATTTACCGACAGCGATTCGTGAACAGGTGGATCGACTCTGGCGTTCGCTGCCGGATGCCTCGCAAATCCAGAAACCGGACAACCTGCGTCAGGCCATGCAGTATGCCGGCCCGTTCCTGGAATCCAACCTGTTGAAATCCGTTAATGCCAGAAATCGCGTTATCCCGGAACTGGATATTCGCGGCCAGTTATTGCGACTGGCGGAATCACTGCGCCAACAACAACAGGTGGCCAGACCTGCTACTACAGCCGCTGAAACATCGCCGGCATCTCAGCCACAGGCACAGCCACGGCCACCCATTCCTCCCGTTGCTACACCGCCGCTACCAACGGGTACGCCCAGTCAATCAACGACCGCGAGTTCTTCGACTTCATCTTCACCTGCAGCAACCACGACACCGACGAAACCGGAATCGGCACCGGTCACACGCCTGGATCCACGTCTGCCGGTACCACCGCAACGCGTCGATGTCAGGTTTGACCTCCCCAAACTTGAACAACTGCTCACACAATTACTGCAACAAAGTGATAGTGGCCTTGCTCGCATGCAGCACCAGCAACTTCTGATGGCGCAGGCGGAAACCCGACCGCAATGGATTCTGGAATTACCGGTAAAACACGGCGATGATGTTGATGTATTTGATATGCGCATACATCCGGATGCAGAACAACACAGGGACAAACCTGACCGGCAACAGCCCTGGACGGTAATGCTGGCCTTCAACCTGGAAGGTCTCGGACCGGTACGCGCACAGATTTCCCTGTACAACGGCCAGATTTCCACCTACTGGTGGGCAGAACAACCACAGACCGTATCCCTGTTTCATCAACATATTTCACACCTGCAAAACCGCCTGCAACATGCCGGTGTACCGATTGATAAAGTATCCTGCGAGTGCGGTATACCAAAAGCTGATGCAGTTCAGGGTCCGGTGCAAAGCGGTCCCTACAGCAGCAAAGGACTGGATGAACAGGTATGAGTGGGTTCGACAAGGACAAAATCGTCACCCTGGCCGTTGCACTGCATTACGACGAAGTGAATGCGCCACGTGTGGTGGCCAAAGGTAATGACGACATTGCGCAAAAGATTATGGAAATTGCGCGACGCCATAATGTGCCATTGCAGGAAAATACAGAACTGGTGCGATTGTTGTCCAAAGTGGAACTGGGAGAACAGATACCGGAAGTATTATATCTGGCAGTTGCGGAGATTATCGCCTTTGCCTATTACCTGCGTGGCAAAGTCCCGCAGGCAATGAATAAAAAACAGGATTAACTCGCTTCCTTGAGGCGATGCATCATCTGGATTAATTCTGCCTCATTACGGCTAATGCCACAGACATTCACCAGTTCATCAATGGCCGTGCCTTTTTTGGCCAGGTGAATGGCATAGTCGTATGTATCATTGGCCGGCTCATCGATAACCACTTCCGGTTTCTTTTCAGACTGTCGACGTTGCCGACGTTCCAGTTCCAGCACACGTCCGCCCACACCGACAGATGCTGTCGTCAGCGCACGCAGGTCACTGCGGGCCTGGCGTAACTGTTTTTCGAGCTGTCTGATTTTAGAACTGCTGCGGCGTGAAATCAGCACGGCGATTAATAATACCAGCGCACTTAAACCAACAATGATGGAGGGGGACTGCAGATAAACCGTGAAGGCATTGATCATTTCCTGTGTCATTTACACATACTCATCGATCTGGTATTCGGAATCTTCGTCAGCTTCATAGTGTCGTTCATTTTCATATGAATGACGCTGCTGGCGCCCTTGCTGCTCGTTTTTATCGTCCTTGCCCTGAACACGCTGCATGGCCTGTTGCCAGTATCCGTTTGCGAATTGTATGTGACCGATGTCCATAGCGAAGTAGTTAGCTTGCCTCGATTATAGGGATGCCACTTCCTGCCATTCTTCATCGCTTAACAGCTTGTCCACATCTACCAGGATCAGTAATTCTTCACCCTGGCTGGACACGCCCTGAATGTACTTGGAACTTTCATCCGTTCCGACATTGGGTGCTGTTTCGATTTCATTGGCACGTAAATCCACAACCTCGGCAACACTGTCAACCAGAATGCCGACCACCTGGTCACCAGCCTCAATGATCACAATGCGGGTGGAATCATCGGGCTCCTGTTCCGGCAGGCCAAATCGCTTGCGGGAATCAATAACGGTTACGACGTTGCCGCGCAGATTGATAATACCGAGCACATAATGCGGTGCACCGGGTACGGGTGCAATTTCTGTCATGCGCAGGACTTCCTGTACCTGCATCACCTTGATGCCGTACTTCTCGTTATCAAGGAAGAAGGTGACCCACTGAGTGACAGGGTCGTTAGCGCTTTGTGCTGCTTGACTCATATTCTTTCTCTCCTGATATAGGACAATTACTTATATCGTTCAAAATGACCCGAACTAGAGGTGTCAAAAACCAGTCATTCCGTCACCTTCCCTCTATATGTTGCAACTGCTGTGCCAGAAAGACGGCAAACTATTCCCGAAATGCACTAACCGGGGCGCGAGAAGCGAGCAGATCGGCAAAGGCATTAACATCGATAAGGGCACACATGTGCTCCACGACGGTTCCGGCCAGCCAGCGGCGCTGGGTCCGTGCGGTGCGCCAGCGTACCTCGTCAGGTTGCAAGGTGATGACCTCGCTGACCTCATCGCAGGCCAGGCCATACTGGCCATCGTGAATCAGGACAACGCGGCTCAGCCGGGCGGTGGGGTCATCGCCGGTCAGTTCCTGCCGTTTTTTTGGCGGCAATACCAGCCTGGCTGTATCGATGACCGGCACATTAACGCCCAGATGATTCATGAGTCCCAGGTAAAATTCGGCATGGCCCGGCATTTCCGTAATTTTCTCCGGGTCCCACTCCACGACCCCGTTCAGATCAACCAGCGGAACGGCCAGCATCAAACCGGCCACATTGAATAACATGGCCTGGAATTCACTTTCGGACCAGTCCGGACGCGACACTTTTTCAGGTGCGGATTCGATCCCGGCTTCGTGTTTAGGCTCAGGCTCGGGTTCCGGCTCAGGTTGAATTTCAACCTCCGCAACAGACACTTCCGGTTCCGGTTCGACCACCGGGGGTAACTGTTCAAATATTTTTGTGCTGACCGGTTCTTCGAGTTGCACATCCTGTTGCGACGTTGTCTCTGACATAACCGGTTTCGGGCTGACCGACTCTGCCTGCACAACAGCGGGTGCTGATGGCAAGTCATCTGATCGTATCGCCTGACTGTCATGTTGCTCTTCCTCAGCATAAGCCTCTACATCACGCATGAGTGATGAGAAAAAGTCATCCAGTGCCTGGGACTGATCAACCAGTTGTTTTTCTGATTTGCTCATGACGAATGCCCCATACGCTGAGCTGTCGGTTGCTGACCATCATCTTCAAGCAGGTGTTGCAGTAACCTGTCATAGGCACGTGCACCACGACTGGAACCGGCGACATGGGATATCGGTAATCCCTGCTGACTGGCTTCACGAAAACGGGTATCGACCGGAATCACGCCTTCCCACATTTGCTCGGGATAGGTTTCTCTTAGCTGGCGCAGACTCTGAATTGCAGCACGGGTTCGGCGATCAAACATGGTGGGAAGAATCAGATAGGACAACGGTGTTTTGCGTGCCCGCAAGACCATGTTCAGTGTATGCAGCATGCGTTCAAGTCCCTTGATGGCCAGAAACTCGGTCTGTACCGGGACCAGTAAACGCGAAGCCGCGGCGAGTGCATTGACCATTAAAATCCCCAGTAACGGTGGACAGTCGATCAGGCAATAATCAAATTGATCGAAATACGGTACCAGCGCTCTTTGGATGACCAGTCCCTTGCCTTCCTGTGTACCCAGTTGACGATCCAGTGTCGCTACCGCCACGGATGATGGTAATAATTTGACCCGCTCGACCTTTGTATCCACCATCACTTCATGCATGGCGACAGCCGGTGTCTGGAACAGATGATAAACCGACGGTTCATGAGTATCCGGGTCATAACCAAAATAGGATGTCATGGAACCATGCGGATCCAGATCAACCAGCAGAACCGTTTTTCCATCCCGACTCAGTTCACCGGCCAGTGAAACCGCCGTGGTGGTTTTACCTACACCACCTTTCTGATTGGCAACTGCCCAGACCCTCATTGTGGTTGCTCCGGTGCCGGCGCAGGATTTTCGATCATGGATACACGTCGTGCGTTTTTATCTGCCAGTATTACGATACGCACGCGCCTGTTCTGACGTCGCCCGGTTAATGTCTGGTTATCAGCAACGGGGCGATATTGTCCATAACCTATCGCCGCCAGCCTGCCCGGATCGACACCCTCACGCGTAAACAGGTGCACGACACTGGCGGCACGCGAAGCGGACAATTCCCAGTTACTTGGATAGACCGCCGTGCTGATGGGCAGGTTATCCGTGTAACCCTCTACATCAATATGATTCGGTAATGTGCTGACGACTCCTGCCAGTTTTTTTAACGGTGTGTAAGCTTCAATTTCCAGTTCGGCGCTGCCACTGGAAAACAGAATACTGGTATTGATCTCAATTTCGACCCATAACTTGTTATGCGTTACCTTGATCAAATCCTTGTCGATAAGCGGCTGCAGGCTCTGGCTGACTCGTTCGGCAATCTGTGCCATACGTTGCGCCTGCGTATCCACTGTTTGTGGCGGTTCGACTTTAATCGGTTTGGGAATTCCCTGGGTTTGGGTTGTACCGCTTTGCTCGTCAATCGGTTTGCCAATCTGGATCGGTTGCTCAGACTTTGGCGGTGTTTTGAATGCCGCAACCAGGGTGTCTGACAACACCCGGTATTTGCCTTCATTGATTGACGAAATGGCATACATCACAACAAAAAAGGCAAACAGCAAAGTGATAAAATCCGCATAAGAAACCAGCCAGCGATCGACGTTTTCATGTTGTTCGATGCTGCGGTTACGCTGCTTGCGAGAAAGGCGCGCCATCAGCGCAGAAACCCGAGCAACTTGGTCTCAATATTGCGCGGGTTTTCTCCTTCAGCGATCGATACCATGCCTTCCACAATCAGCTCCCTGAACTGCGACTGCATATGCACGATATTTTTTAATTTGTTGGCAATCGGCAGGAATAACAGGTTGGCTGCACCTACACCGTAAATCGTGGCCACAAATGCCACGGCGATTCCACTACCGAGTTTACTGGGATCAGACAGGTTACCCATCACCTGTATCAGTCCCATCACCGCACCAATGATGCCGATTGTCGGACTATATCCACCCATGCTTTCAAAAATGCGCGCCGCCTGAATGTCATGATGCTCACGGGTATTGATATCAACATCCAGGATATTGCGAATGTTTTCCGGTTCCGAACCATCGACCAGCAATTGCAAACCCTTGCGCGTAAACGGGTCCTGCTCCAGTTCTTCTATATTCTCCAGTCCAAGCAGACCTTCCTTCCTGGCGATGTTACTCCAGGAAACCAGTTTTTCGATGGCTTCTTCGTTACGGACCCTGGGCGGGAAGATGGTCCATACAAGCATACGTATGCCACGGGTAAATGTGGCAAGGGGTGACTGCAACATGACTGCACCGATGGTGCCACCCATGACAATTAATAGTGCAGGACCATTCAATAACGCGCTGACATGACCGCCTTCCAGATATTGCCCGAGCAATATGGCGGATATGCCAATAATCAGTCCTGTTATGCTCAAGCCATCCATGCATCACACTCGCTTGGTAATACTGATGCCGATTTCACGAATATCCAGAATGCGATCGGCGATTCCGGCTTCCGCCACCGCGGCGGGCATGCCATAGACAACACAACTTTGTTCATCCTGCGCCCAGATAGTTGAACCGCCCTGATGCAGTTCGCGGGCCCCTTCCCTGCCATCTGCGCCCATGCCGGTAAGAATGATGCCAAGTGTGTTATTGGGAAATATTTTTGCAATTGAGGAAAAGGTCATATCAACAGACGGTTTGTAGGTCTGTCCCGGTTCAGCATCGATAATCCTGATCGTGGCACCCGTACCTTTTTTATTTAACAGCATTTGCCGTCCACCCGGTGCCAGATAAGCAACCCCGGCCTGCAACACATCACCATCCTGCGCTTCACGTACAGTAATGTTGCACTGGCCATCAAGCCGCTGCGCAAAAGCGGGCGTAAATGACGCCGGCATATGTTGTACGACGATTATCGGTTTTGAAAATGTACCTGGCAGTTTGTTTAATACTTCCTGCAGAGCAACCGGACCACCGGTAGAAGTCCCAATCGCCACCAGGTCGATCTCACCATTTTTCCCTGTTGCTGAAGCACGTAGCGGCCGGCCGGAAACTTTATTTTCCGTCGCTGGCTGTCGTTTGGGTACCGGTGTCGTCCTGTTGGTCGGTGTAGCGGTTTGCGGGCTGATTGACTGTAACGCAAGGTGGCGTACTTTTTCACACAGGATCTGCTTGGCTTCTTCCCGATCACTGGAGATATCTTCAAAGCGCTTGGGTAAAAAGTCGAGCGCCCCGGCCTCCAGTGCATCGAGTGTGGATTTGGCACCGTCGGTGGTTAACGAAGAGAACATGATGATACGTGTCGGACACGTCTGCATGATGCGGCGTGTGGCTGTAATACCATCGAGCACCGGCATTTCGATATCCATGGTGATGACATCAGGCTTGAGTGCTTTGGTCTGGTTAATGGCCTCTTCACCATTTTCGGCGATACCAATAACCTTGATGAGGGGATCGGATTCAAGGATTTCAGTAACGCGTCGGCGGAAAAATCCTGAATCATCCACCACTAAGACACGTACTGCCATGTTCCCTTCTCCTAAAAAACGCGTTTACGACGATGGTTCAAGAACTGTTGATCAACATGAATCGTTATCTTGATGAACCATAGCGTCGCATCAAGCCCGGTATATCCAGAATGATGGCAATCCCACCATCACCGGTAATCGTTGCTCCTGCCAGACCATCAGTTCCATGCAACAATGCACCAAGTGGCTTGATAACCACTTCTTCCTGTCCAATCAGCTCATCCACCAGGAAACCCACTTTCTGTGTACCGGACTGGACAACCACCACATGACCTTCCTTGGGCAAATCCGCCTTGGCATAACCGTTCACCAGCCAGCGACGCAGGTAGTAAAGCGGTAAAGTACGATCGCGAATCACGACGACAAGCTGGCCATCAACCACGTTGGTCTTGGTCAGATCGAGATGGAAGATTTCATTGACGTTCACCAGCGGCAGGGCAAACTGCTGTTTCTCCAGTTGCACCATCAGGGTCGGCATAATGGCAAGCGTTAACGGTAACTTGATACTGAGCCGGCTTCCCTTGCCGAGTTCGGAATCTATTTCGACGGAACCATTTAACTGTGCAATGCGGGTCTTGACCACATCCATACCGACACCCCGGCCGGATATGTCTGAAATCTGTTCCTTGGTAGAGAAACCCGGCATGAAGATCAGGTTGTAGGCTTCGACATCATCGAGTCTTGCCGCTGCTTCTTCATCCATCAGGCCTTTTTCAACCGCTTTTTTACGCAGGAAGTCGGCATCCATTCCTTTACCGTCATCTTCAATCGTCAGCAGAATGTGATCACCTTCCTGTGCCGCAGTCAGCACGACCGTACCTTCACGCGCCTTGTTGGTTTTTTCCCTTTCCTCGGGCGTTTCGATACCGTGGTCCACGGCATTACGCACCAGGTGCACCAGTGGATCGGCCAGCGCCTCGACCAGGTTCTTGTCCAGATCGGTATCCTCACCAATCATTTCAAGGCGAATTTCTTTCTTGAGACTGCGCGCCATGTCACGTACAACCCGTGGGAAACGACCGAAAACTTTTTTAATGGGTTGCATACGCGTCTTCATGACGGACATTTGCAAATCGGTGGTAACCAGGTCCAGGTTGGCCACTGCTTTCATTAATTCTTCGTTACCGGATGCTGCACCAAGCCGATCGATACGGTTTCTGACCAGTACCAGTTCACCGACCATATTCATAATATCATCGAGGCGTTTGGTATCTACCCGTACAGTTGTTTCCTGAGTGGGTTTTTCCTTGGCCTTGGGTTCAGGCGGCTTGGAAACCGGTTTGGGTGGTGGAGGTGGTGGCGCCTTGGGCTTGTCAGCTTTTTCACTACTGACCTTATCGGTCTGGAATTTACCCGCGCCATGAATGTTATCTAACAGTGCTTCGAATTCTTCTTCGGTAATATCATCGCTGCCTGCCGGTGTCTGTGCCGGTTTATCATCAGCGGCGGGAGTTTCTGCGGCTGCAGCATTGCCGGCATTGAATTTACCTTTGCCGTGCAGGTTATCCAGTAAAGCCTCAAATTCGTCATCCGTGATGTCATCGCTGGCGGGCTGTGCATCACCTTGCTCACTGCCTGCCGCAGCTGGCGCATTTGTCTTATCGCCCACTGCATCCAGCATATTTTCGAATTCTTCATCGGTGATATCCAGATCACCTTCTTTACCACCGGCAGCGGGTGTTTCCTGTGCTGCAATTTCAGCGGGTGCGTTCTGTTCAGCCGGTGCGGGTGTTTCACCGCTTAATATGGCATCCAGCGCGCTAATCAGGTTGGGGTCGGCCGGTTGTGGATCTTCACCATCACGCAGACTTTCGAATTGCGCGTTTAGAATGTCCAGTACCGGTAACACCGTATCCATTAATTCCGGTGTAACCTGTCTCTCACCATTTCGCAAAAGATTAAACACGTCTTCCGAGCGATGACACAGAATCACCATCGGTTCGATACTCAGGAATCCGGCACCACCCTTGATGGTATGAAAACCCCGAAATACCGCGTTGAGCATGTCCATGTCGTCGGGACTCTGTTCGAGATCAACCAACTGTTCATTTAACTGCTCAAGAATCTCGCCCGCCTCTACGAGAAAATCCTGTAAAAGCTCGTCATCCACTTGCCATGTTTCCTGTGTAAAAAAACTTCATTAAGTTCCGCTTAGAATCCCAGTGATGACAACAGGTCATCAACATCATCCTGACCAGATACTGTGCCGCGGTCGTTAACGCCGGGAACAACCGGACCAGCCAGTTTTTCCTCTTTTCGTTTCGCATCTTCTTTCGGCAGATCATGCGCACCGGTCAGTTTGATGATTTCAACCAGGTTGGATTCCACTTCCTCAACCAGCTTGATCACCTTTTTGATTATCTGGCTGGTAAGATCCTGAAAGTCCTGTGCCATAAGTACATTGTTCAGTGACTGCCTCAAACTTGTGGCATCACTGGTATTGTCATCAAAAAATTCATCCAGCTGCTTTGCCAGCAACTTGAATTCATCCAGATTCATGTCACGGCTTTTAAATCGCTGCCAGTCATCACGTAATGATATGGAACGAGACTCCAGTCCTTCGCATACCGGTAGCGACTGCTCCACTTCACTCAGTGTCCGGTGTGCAGCTTTGTCTGTCATATCGATAACATGATGCAGACGCTGGCGTGCATCCGGAATTTCGTTTTCCGCCAGCTCCGACAATTGCTCGTCCATACCAAATGCGCTGATGGCATCATGCAGGTCACGAGTCAGCTTGCCCATTTCCTTATAAATATCCGATTCACGAATTCGGGATAATTCGTCCAGAACTTCGTTAGCACCTTTGGCATCGCCACGCTCCATCGAGGCCAGCAAATCCTTTACACGCGCAATGTTGTCTTCCGAAAGTATGTTGGTATCTTCAATCAAAACATTTCCTTTAACTTTCAATACGCTCAAATATTTTTTCCAGCTTTTCCTTAAGCGTCTGCGCGGTAAAAGGTTTCACTATGTATCCATTTACACCTGCCTGCGCCGCCTCAACGATCTGCTCACGCTTTTGTTCCGCAGTGACCATCAGAACCGGAAGGGTGTTAAGATTTTCATCTGCCCGAACGTGCTTGAGTAAATCGATTCCCTGCATACCTGGCATGTTCCAGTCCGTCACGAGTAAATCGTAACCGCCACCCTGCAACATAGGTAAAGCAGTCGTTCCATCATCTGCTTCCGAGGTATTATTGAACCCCAGATCCCGAAGCAGATTTTTGATGATGCGCCGCATCGTGGAAAAATCATCAACGATGAGGATCTTCATATTTTTGTCCACGAAATCCCTCCAGATTTCCTGATTACTGTCTAACCTGAGTGCCGTGTTCAGCTCACGAATACACCCGTGAGGCTGGGCTACACATCAAGTAGTATCGGACGGGATTTGAAAAGATTTAATGCGCCTGAGCCGGCAGTACTGGAAAAAAGTCCAGTGAAATGAAGGGGTAAAAAGAAGTTGTAATTGGGCGTTAAAAACCCGCCAAATGGGAATTCAGGCGGTTTCGTTGAGGCGGTTGGCCATTCTGGCCTGCAGGCGGATAACCGCCTGTGAGTGTATCTGGCTAACCCGGGATTCACTCACGCCCATAACCGCACCAATTTCACGGAGATTGAGCTCTTCGTCATAGTACAGGGCCATGACCAGTCGTTCCCGTTCCGGCAGGCTGGCAATCGCTTCGGAAACGATGCGTTGCATGTCTTCCTTTTGCAGTCCATCGAGAATACCCGGAGCATTATCGGACAGGTTGTCGAGCAGTGATTCTTCACCCAGCCCCATGTCCTCGACACTGAGCACTTTGTGGTAACTGTTATCCTGCAATATGCGGTAGTAGTCTTCCAGGGACATATCCAGCGACTCGGCAATTTCCGTATCGCGCGCATCACGCCCCTGCTCATTTTCAATTTCGCGTACCGCTTCTGCCACCATTCGGGCCTTGCGATGCACGGAACGTGGTGCCCAGTCGTTTTTACGTATTTCATCCAGCATGGAGCCGCGTATGCGAATACCGGCATAGGTCTCAAAACTGGCACCCTGCCGCTCGTCATAATTACGCGCCGCCTCAAGCAGACCAATCATGCCGGCCTGGATCAGGTCTTCCAGCTGCACGCTTGCCGGCAAGCGATTAATCAAATGACAGGCGATACGCTTGACCAATGCTGCATGTTTTTCAACTAGCTCGTTATGAGAGGTCATTTGTCGCTCTGTTACATACATGGCTGCCCCGCTCATGAAACCGCCTCTATTTCCGTGTCAGTTGCAAACGGTGTAATCAACCGTTCAACAAAAAATTCCAGATGTCCACTGGCTGCGGCCGGTAATGGCCACTTGTCTGCCTTGTCTGCCAGGGTGGCGAAAGCTTGCGCAGACTTGCTGCGAGGAAATGCCTCGACAACGGGTCGCTGCTTCTTGACCGACTTGCGCAAATATTCGTCTTCTGGGACGTACCCCATATAGTCTAGCGCAACATCAAGGAAACGGTCAGTGACTTTGAGAATTTTGTTATAGATTTCACGGCCCTGCTGCGCACTTTGTGCCCGATTAGCCAGAATTCTGAAGCGAAACATACCATGTTCCCGGCTCAGCAGTTTGATAATCGCATAGGCATCGGTGATGGATGCCGGTTCGTCACAGACCACGACGACAACTTCCTGGGCCGCTCGAGTGAAACTGGTGACCACATCTGAGATTCCGGCCGCCGTATCCACGATCAGGACATCCAGATCCAGGGAAAGCTCACTAAAGGCCTGGATAATACCCGCATGGGCTTCAGGGCCAAGTTCGGCCATCTTCTGAATTCCTGATGCCGCCGGTATAATTTTGACACCGGCTGGGCCATCTACGATCACCTCTTCCAGCGTACGCTCACCGTTAATGACATGCTGCAGATTGGCTTTTGGGTGTAACCCCAGCAGGACATCGATGTTTGCCAGTCCCAGGTCGGCGTCCATGACCATAACCTTCTTGTCATTATGTGCAAATGCCATCGCAAGGTTAATGGATACATTGGTTTTACCTACACCACCTTTACCACCGGTAACGGCGATGACTCTGACTGGATGCGGTTTTGCCATTCGTCTTAGTCCTGCTGCCTGATCACTGTTTGTTTGCTCAACCATTTGCATGTGCAGCCATGCCACCGATCATCTGTGAAACCGGATCTTCACGGCTACCTACACCAACTTCCTGCATGATGGCGACGGCCCGACTGACCAGCGTATGCGAACGGGCGGGATGCAGATCTTCCGGTACCTGTTGTCCGTCGCTCACATAAGAAACCGGTAAGTCCTGTTCGATCGCCACCGAAAGTGCACCACCGAGACTGATGGTTTCGTCCACCTTGGTGAGGATGCAACCTGCCAGCGGTACGGATTTGAAGCCACGTACCACGTCGGACAACACACCACGTTGACTGTTGGTCGCCATTGCCAGGTAGGTGTTAATGTCGTAACCGCTTTTGGTAAGCAAATTAAATTGTTCATTGAGTCGCATATCACGCTGACTCATGCCGGCAGTATCGATGAGCACCAGCTCCTTGTCTCGAAACGCCAGCAGGACGTCCTGCAGACTTTCCAGATCGCTGGCAACCCGCAGTGGTGCACCCATGATGCGTGCATAACTGCGCAGCTGTTCATGCGCCGCAACACGGTAATTATCCGTTGTTACCAGCGCAACACGACCCTTGCCATGACGCAAAATATAACGTGCGGCAAGCTTCGCTATGGTCGTGGTTTTACCGACACCGGTTGCCCCGACCACGGCAACAATGTTCTGCTGTTTATTCAAAATGGCATCGTTGCCAACCGGTAACCGATGTGCAAGCAAACCCAGCGCCATGCGCCAGTTTTGATCCATGTCATCAGATTCCCTGACCTGTTCCGAAATTTCACGCGCCAGGTGCGGGCTCAGACCCAACGCCATCAAACGCTGTAACAATCTTGCACGTAAAGGATGATTGCGGGTTTCGTTGCCCCAGGCCAGACCGGACATCTGGTTCAGTAATAAACCGCGCAGGGATTTAATTTCTGACTGCATCTCGCGAAACGAGGAATCATTTGTGGTGGTCATTGCATCGGTTGTGCGACGTTTTGCGACGGCGGGTTTGGACTCCGGAATATTGCGGCCATAACGTACATCATTCCAGATGTCTTCGCGATCGACATCCTGATCGCTGCTTTCAATGCGAGTAGAACTGGTCATTCCACTCGTGCCCAGCAGGCTTTCGTCATATTCGACTGCGGCAACCACTTCCACACCGTTGCTGTTGGTCTGGTTCGACAGTATGACGGCGTCAGGACCCAGTGCTTCTCGCACTCTCTTGATGGCATGACGCATATCCGGTCCGGTAAATCGTTTGATTTTCATGTGCTACCTTCTTTCAACTAAGCATTTCCAGACTGAACCTGTCCCTGAGCTACCTGACCCACGGTCGCCACGATCTTGATCTGTTTGTCACTCGGTATCTCGTTATACGACAACACATGCAATCCCGGTATCGTGTGTCTGACAAACCTGGCTAACATCGGTCTGAGTAAGGCTGACACCAGTAATACAGCAGGTAATCCCGCCTGTTCCTGTTCCTGTGTCGCCTGTTGCAATGAACTGTGGATCCGTTCGGCCAGGCCGGGTTCGATGTTCATTGCCCCTGTTTCACTTGCCTGAATAGTCTGATGCAACAACTGTTCCAGTGACGGATCCAGCGTAATCACCGGAAGTTCCAGCGCCATGCCATTGATTTGCTGAGTAATTGATCGGCCCAGTGCCACACGTACCGAAGCTGTCAGGACGTCAGGGTCTTGACTCCGGCTGCCATGCTCCGCCAAGGTTTCGGCAATGGTACGAATATCCCGAATCGCCACGCCTTCTTCGAGCAGGTTCTGCAGGACTTTGACGATCGTGCCCAGCGGCAGGGTCTCCGGTGTGAGGTGTTCAACCAGTTTGGGTGCCGACTTACTCAACATGTCGAGAATATGCTGTACCTCTTCATGACCCAGCAGTTCATGCCCATGGGTTTTAACAAGCTGGCTGAGGTGTGTGGCGATCACCGTGTTGGCATCCACCACGGTATAGCCAAATGTCTGTGCCTGATCACGCTGCGACGGTTCAATCCAGACAGCCTCAAGGCCAAATGCCGGGTCACGGGTTTCGACTCCCTGCAGAACACCGAATACCTGGCCCGGGTTGATCGCCAGATCCCGTTCCGGAAACACTTCCGCCTCACCCAGCGTTACACCCATTAACGTAATGCGATAGGCACTGGCAGGTAAATCCAGGTTATCGCGAATATGCACTGGTGGAATCAGGAAACCCAGTTCCTGGGAAAGTTTTTTACGCACACCACGAATGCGCGGCATCAACTGACCACCCTGCTGCTTGTCCACCATTGGTATCAGGCGATAACCAACTTCAAGACCGACGGCATCTAATGGCTGCACATCATCCCAGCTCAGTTCGGTTGACTCAGGCGCCGCGGGTTTTTCTTCGACCTTCACAGCCTGTTGCTGGGCACGCTTTTGATGTTGCTGGATCATATATGCACCAAACGCACAGATGATGGCCAGTGACAGGAATGCCACGTTTGGCATACCCGGAATAATGCCCATGATGCCGAGTATGCCGGCGGTAACCCAGAGTGATTTCGGGTTGTTGAATAACTGTTGCAGAACCTGTTCACCCATGTCCTGTGAACTGGACACCCTGGTGATGATAATACCGGCCGCGGTGGACAGTAACAGTGCCGGAATCTGTGCCACCAGACCGTCACCAATGGTTAATAACGTATAGTTACGTGCTGCCTGTGAAAACGACAGATCATGTTGCAACAGACCAATCGCCAGACCACCAATAATATTGATCAACAGAATCAGGATGCCTGCCACGGCATCACCGCGCACGAATTTACTGGCACCGTCCATGGAGCCGTAGAATTCCGCTTCATCGCTTATTTCGGTACGACGTCGACGCGCTTCATCCTGTTCGATCAACCCGGCATTCAGGTCAGCATCAATGGCCATTTGTTTGCCGGGCATGGCATCCAGGGTAAAGCGGGCACTGACTTCCGAGATACGTGTCGCACCCTTGGTAATCACGACAAAGTTAATGATGATGAGGATCAGAAAGACAACCAGACCGACTGCATAATTACCACCAACAACAAATTCACCAAATGCCTTGATAACCTGACCGGCTGCATCTGTTCCGGTATGACCATCGAGCAGCACGATACGTGTGGATGCCACGTTTAATGCAAGTCGCAACAACGTGGTGATCAATAACACCGTGGGGAACAGGGCGAAATCCAGCGGCCGCTTGGTGTAGACCGTTACAAGCAGAATAATTAGTGCCAGAGAAATATTGAAACTGAACATCACGTCCAGCGCAAACGGCGCCATCGGAACGATGATCATGGCCATCATCGCCATCATGAGTAATGGCGCACCGAGTCCCCGGCGTCCGATACTCTTGATGGATTGTATGACTGCGGCCTGTTCTGCCATGTTGTTTTATATTCCTGTTGGTACGTTAACTGTCAAATTGCATATCATCCGGGATTGGAAGATCATCCAGGCGATGCTGTTTTTCACGCTTCCAGTACGGCTTCTGTTTTAACTGGAAGACATAAGCCAGGACCTTGGCAACCGCCAGATATAATCCTGCCGGTATTTCATCGTTCAGTTCAGTCGTATTGTGCAGGGCACGGGCTAACGGAGGTGCTGCAAGTATCGGAACATCATACTCGTTGGCAATTTTTCTAATCTGCATCGCGATCATGTCGACACCTTTCGCCACCACGATTGGTGCACCCATATTCTCCGAGTCATATTTGAGTGCGACGGAGTAATGTTCCGGGTTGGTAATGACGACATCGGCGGTCGGTACTTCTGCCATCATGCGGCGTTGTGCCATCTCACGTTGCATGCGGCGCACACGGGCACGTAATTCCGGATCACCTTCCGTGTCCTTGTTGTCATCACGCACTTCCTGATGGGTCATTTTTAGTTGCTGCGCGTGGTCCCATAACTGGAAAGGTACATCGGCCATGGCGATCAGGATCATGGTGGCGGAAATAGCGATGAAACCCCACACCAGTAAATCACCGGCATGGGCCAGGGCCTGCATGACAGACTGGTAACCCAGCCCGATGTAATGTTCAGACTGACTATATAAAAACAGGATTGCCACCGAACCGATGACAATAAATTTGGCCAGTGCTTTTAATAATTCGACCAAACCACGCCAGGCGAAGATGCGCTTCATACCTTTTACCGGATCCAGTTTGTCAAGTTTTAGCGCCAGTGCCTGTGAACTGAAATTCAAACCACCTATCATTAAAGGCCCGGCGATCGCCGCGACCGTGACGATTAAAAAAAACGGCAGCAATCCCCACAACGCGTCCATGACAGCATCACCGAATAACGTAATCATCTTTGACGGGTCATAAATCATGTCGCGATCCGGGTTCAGGTATTTCTGGAAAATCGCCACGATTTGTCCGACCGTGTATGGGCCCAGCATGGCTGCCGCCGCGCCACCACTTAACAGCATCAGCATGCTGTTAAGTTCACGTGAATTGGCAACCTGGCCACGTTCCTTCGCCTGCTGTTTGCGGCGCGGGGTGGCCTCCTGGGTGCGTTCCTGTCCGGTATCTTCCGCCATACTACCTAGGCGCCTCCCAATACCGTTTTGATGAACTGGTAGGCACTGTTAAACATGTCGGATGAATGTGGAATAACGCTGGGTAACGTCGCAAAGATCACACCAAACCCCAGCATCATGGTAATCGGAAAACCGACGGCAAAAATATTTAACTGCGGTGCGGCACGGGTCATGATGCCGAATGTGAAATTCACAATCAGCAAGGACGCAATGGCCGGGATGGCCAGCCCCAGTGCGCCGGAAAATAAAATCCCACCCCAGCGTACCAGTGCTTCGAAATCCGTAAACACCAGCCCTGCCTGTGACACGGGCATCCAGGTAAAACTGTCTGCCAGCACTTCAAACAATACCAGGTGGCCGTTTAACGCCAGGTAGACAAGCACGACCATGACCACGTAAAACTGACTCAATACCGGTGTTTGCGCACCGTTTTGCGGGTCCACCATGGCAGCGAAACCCAGACCCATCTGCATGGCAACAACCTGGCCACCGGTAATAACTGCCCCCAGGACCAGTTGCAGGGCAAACCCCATTAGCACGCCAATCAGCAATTGCATGCCGATGGTAAGTACCATTACAGGTGTAAAAACGTCGACCGCAGGTGGTGCCGGTAACAGTGGTAACAGCAATACCGTGATTGCAACACTGATACCGAGCCGTACACGTATTGGCACTGTCTTGGCACCAAACACCGGTGCTGTCATCACCAGTCCCGCAACACGAAACAACGGCAGCAGGAAAACACCGGCAAATTGAATCAGTTCTGCACTCTTAAACACCATGTTGCATCAACCAATGATATATGGAATGTCATGTATCAACCCCTGTGTAAACTCGATAATCAGGTTCAGTAACCAGGGACCGGCAATCATTAAAGTCAGTACCGTAATAATGAGTTTTGGAATAAAACTGAGTGTCATTTCGTTAATCTGAGTGGCTGCCTGTAACATACTGACCAGCAAACCGACCACCAGCGCAGGAATCAGCACAACCAGCAGCATCACCAGGATGACCTGCAGCGTATTCTGAAAAATGGCAATAATGGCTTCGGGTGTCACCGCTTCACCTTCGTCACAGGAAAAAACTGGAAGCAATCGTTCCTATAACGATGTTCCAGCCATCCACCAGTACAAACAACATAATCTTGAATGGCAGTGAAATAATCATGGGCGACAGCATCATCATACCCATGGACATCAACACACTGGCCACGACAAGGTCGATAATCAGAAAAGGAATAAACAACAGGAAACCGATCTGAAACGCTGTTTTTAATTCACTGGTTACGAATGCCGGCACCAGCACGCGAAAAGGAATTTCTTCAGGCTTGCTCACCTGTTCGACACCGGCAATACGGGCAAACATGGCCAGATCAGATTCGCGCGTTTGCGCCAGCATAAATGTCTGTAACGGTTCGCCGGCTTTTTCAACTGCCTGTTCGAACGTCAGCTGTTCCTGCATGTAAGGTTGTACGGCAACTGTGTTTATCTTGGTAAACACCGGCGCCATAATAAACAGTGTCAGGAACAGCGCCAGGCCGATGAGTGTTTGAGATGAAGGCGTTTGCACCAGACCTAATGCCTGGCGAAGGATCGCCAGTACCACGATAATACGTGTAAACGAAGTCATCATCATTAACGCTGCCGGTAGCAACGTCAGCAATGTCATTAACAGAAGCACCTGAATACTCAGGCTGTAAGTCTGGTTGCCGCCTTCGTTAACAACCGTAATGGCGGGCAGTCCTTCCTGTGCCAGTAATATGTCCGGTGAACCCAGTAATAACAGCATTACTGTGCTGGCGATCGCAACACGTAGTACAAGTGGCATCATTTGCGCTCACCCTTGAGCACGGACTGTAACTTATCGTAGAAATTTCCCGGTTGAGGTGATGTGGTTTCGGTGTCGATCGGTTCATCAAGTTCATGCAACTTGGAAATATTGCCCGGTGCTACACCAAGTAATAATTGCTGTTTACCTACCTGCACCAGTACCAGTTTTTCGCGCTGACCAATTGACAGACCACCAATGACTTTTAGTGCTCCCTGAGTGCCGGTCTGAATATAACCGATTCGTTTAATCATCCATGCCATGGCAACAATCGCAATCACCACAACCAGCAAACCGACCAGCACCTGAAAATAATCACCGACCCCGATCGTTTCGGTGAGTGTGGATTTTTCGGGTTTGGCTTGTTTATCAGGTGTCTGCGCGAAAAGCGGGGTCGAGCAGAACAGAATCAGGTTGAATAACCATACGCGCCACATACTCAGTCATTGCCTTATTTAAGTTTCTTGACGCGCTCGGCCGGACTAATCACATCCGTCAGGCGAATACCGAATTTTTCATTCACCACCACGACTTCACCATGAGCGATCAGTGTGCCATTAACCTTGATGTCCAGAGGCTCACCGGCCATTCGGTCAAGCTCAATAACCGAACCCTGGTTAAGCTGTAACAGGTTACGAATATTGATTTTGGTACTGCCGACTTCCATGGAAATGGTGACCGGTATATCGAGGATGACATCCAGGTTGACATCATCATCACCTTTGGCAACACCTTCATCAACCAGGTCCTGCAAATCAGCCGGTGCCGCATCGCCACCATCACCGGCTTCCGCCAGTGCATCTGCCCACTCGTCCATGACATTGCTGTCTTGTTCGTTTTCTACATCCGTCTCACTCATGACTCTACTCCTGCTGCTACCAGTGCAAAATTATCGCCACTGATTTTTGGCCGTTCGACCATTTCCAGAATCTTCACTGCTTTGGCACCTTTGTGAACCCCGTAAATACCTCTGAACACCGGCACATCTTCAGCAACCAGTGTGACCCGGTCCGGATAATTGATGGGAATGATGTCGCCTTCCTTGAGATTCAGTAAGTCCCTGAGTTTCAGTTTCGCATCAGTCAGTTCGCAATTAATATTAATATCGGCGCCCTTGATATCTTCACGTAAAGCCACCGTCCAGCGTTCATCCCTTTCTGACTGATCACTTTGCAATCCTGCATCCAGCAGATCACGTATTGGCTCCAGCATGGAATATGGCATAACGACATAAAAGGTACCGCCACCCCCATCCAGTTCAACATGAAAACTGGTAACGACAACAACTTCCGATGGGCTGACAATATTGGCGAACTGCGGATTGACTTCCATGCTCACGAACTGAAACTCTACGGGCAATACCGGTTTCCAGGCTTCCCTGAGATCGACAAATGCCTGATCAAGAATAATTTTGATGACACGCGTTTCGGTCGGCGAAAATTCCCGACCTTCTATCTTGGCATGGCGACCGGTACCGCCAAAATAGTTATCTACCGTAATAAAAACCAGCTTGGGATCGATGACACACAGCGCTTTACCACGCAATGGATTGATCTTTACCAGGTTAAGACTGGTCGGCACGAACAGGCTGTGCATGTACTCGGAAAATTTCATCATCTGCACACCACCGACGGAAATTTCCGCGGTACGGCGCAACATGTTGAAGAAACTGATTCGAAAATGACGTGCAAACCGTTCATTGATCATTTCCAGAGTCGGCATCCGGCCGCGGACGATCCGATCCTGGCTGGCGAAGTCAAACGAACGTGCAACACCGTCATAGGCGGCTTCATTTTCGGTTTCTACATCGCCACTATCGACGCCGTGTAATAAGGCATCAATTTCGTCTTGTGAAAGTAAATCGTTAATGGTCCTGTCCTCTACTGCATAATGAAACTGGTAAAATAAACCTGCTCGATTTTGTGTGGCTCCTGCCCTTCCTCGGCAGGTTGGTCCTTGTTGGCCTCGTCCAGCACAGCCTGAATTGCTTCGAGAATGGTTTGCTGGAGTGCTTCCTTGCCCGCGCGTGTTTTGACGACGTCATATTTCTGCGCACTTAAAATCAACAGGATGTTGTTGCGAATCACCGGCATGTGCTTGGTCACTTCTGACAGAACCGCCTGATCATGTACCATGACCTGCATTTCCACCTGCAGGTAGGCTGCATCGGTCTGTTCCTCGAAATTCACGACAAATGCCGGTTGCAGTTCCTGGTAAAAAGCCGGTTTGGCCGTCACTTCCTTGTTTTCTTCTTCCGTGGCACCCGCTTCGGCACCCGCGTCTCCGCCACCGAGCATACCGGCGAAATATAATCCGCCAATCACACCACCGGCGGTTAGTAATACAACCAGAACAATGATGACAATCAGTTTGCCCTTGCCACCACCACCCTTGCTGGTGTCCAGTTCCAGTTCATCGTCTTTGGCCATTACACACTCCTTTCCTGTTCTGCCTGAGCTGCAAAACGTATGCCACCGATTTGGCGGATTTTCGAAGTGTCGAATCAATGAGTTACATAGGGAGGGGATCGCGGCGCCAGAGCTTTGACTCTAACGCCGCTGTGGCTTGCCGGGATTCTGACTCGGGTTAGTTGGCTGGTTGCTGTGCGACTTCAACAAACAAATGCTGGCGGTAGTACTTTAATTCCTCAATGGAATCGCGGATATCATCCAGTGCCAGATGCGCACCTTTCTTTTCCACCCCGCTCATGATGCCGGGCATCCAGCGTCGCGCCAGTTCCTTGAGTGTGCTGACATCCAGGTTGCGGTAGTGAAAGTACCTTTCCAGTTCTGGCATACAGCGCGCCAGAAACCGACGATCCTGGCAGATACTGTTGCCACACATCGGTGATACCCTGGCGGGGACGAATTGCTGCAGAAACGTGATAGTAGCCTGCTCCGCATCCTGTTCACTGACGTCGCTGTTCCTGACCCGTTCAGTCAGACCGGACTGGCCGTGCTGGCGGGTGTTCCACTCATCCATCCCATCCAGCACGCTGTCCGGCTGGGAGATGGCCAGCACCGGCCCTTCCGCCAGAATGTTGAGCTGCGCATCGGTGACGATAGTGGCTATTTCAATGATGACGTCGTTCTGGGTATCGAGACCGGTCATTTCCAGATCGATCCAGATGAGATTATTACTGTCCTGTGGCATGGGTATTCCTGTTATCTGTGCTTGCCATGAATTGTAGCAAACGCTACATTGCACCAGTTTATAATTCTGTTGTCACACTATCAAATGCCAATGAAAGGGATCCATTGTGTGGTTTAGTTATGTCTTTCTCATCGCCGTCATCGGCGCCGTCGCACTGCAGTGGTGGTTGAACCATCGGCAAATGCGTCACGTCATGGCTCATCGTGGCCAGGTCCCTGAAGCATTCGCCGGTAAGATCAGTCTCGAAGCACATCAGAAAGCGGCCGATTACACAAACGCCCGGTTACGCGTCAGCCGCGTTGAACTGTTTTATGCCACTGCCCTGCTACTGGCCTGGACACTGGGTGGCGGATTGAACCTGCTGGACCAGTTATGGCAATCACAACTCGTAAATGCCATCTGGCTGGGTGTGGCCGTTATGATCAGTTTCATGCTGATCGGCAGTCTGCTGGACCTCCCGTTTAATATATATAGAACGTTTATACTGGAACAGCGCTTTGGCTTTAACCGTACCACACCTGGATTATTCATCGCCGATCTGGCAAAAGGCCTGTTAATCACCCTGACTATCGGTGTCCCGCTGCTGTGGCTGATATTGTGGCTCATGCAGTATTCCGGCAGTTACTGGTGGCTGTATGTCTGGATAGTCTGGATGACGTTCAGCCTGCTGATGATTTTTATTTACCCGACCTGGATTGCGCCGTTATTCAACAAGTTCAGTACACTCGATGATACTGAACTTAAACAGCGCATCGAAACGCTGCTGGACCGCTGCGGATTTACCAGTAAAGGTATTTTCGTAATGGATGGATCGAAACGTTCCAGTCATGGCAATGCATACTTTACCGGCCTTGGCGAAAACAAGCGCATTGTGTTTTTCGATACGCTACTCAAATCCCTGCAGGCCGACGAAATCGAGGCGGTACTGGCCCATGAACTGGGTCACTTTAAACACAGGCATATTCACAAACACTTGCTGTCGATGGCTATCATGACGCTCGGCCTGCTTGCCCTGCTCGGCTGGCTGATGCAGCAGACATGGTTTTTTGCCGGTCTGAATGTCACCAATAACTCAACTTATATGGCGTTAATCATCTTTATGCTGCTGTTATCCGTATTTGGCGTTTACTTTCAGCCGCTGTTTTCATTTTTCAGCCGCAAACATGAATTCGAAGCAGACGACTTTGCTGCCAGACAGAGTAATCCGGCCAACCTGATCCAGGCATTGGTAAAACTCTACGAGGAAAATGCCAATACCCTGACACCGGATCCTCTGTATTCGGCGTTCCACGATTCACATCCGCCGGCTCCCGTGCGGATAGCCCATTTGTCATCTAAAATTTCCACTTAACACTTTCTGGAGGAACCGGAAATGAAAACTTTCGTCGTTATCACAGGATTGATATTAAGCTCGACCCAGGTTTTGGCTGCCGGCGATGTTCAGCGTGGCCGCGATTTACACAAGGATAACTGTATCAGTTGCCATGCCAATATGCTGGGCGGTGACGGTACAGGTATCTATACCCGCCCGGACAGAAAAATTGAATCTTTTGAGGCGTTAAACAACCAGGTGAAACGTTGTAAAACCGCGCTCGGGGTGGAATGGCCTCAGCACCAGATCGAAGATGTGATTGCTTATCTCAACGAAACTTTTTACAAGTTCGAGAAGTGAACATGACAGCGGCCCTGCTGAATGAAAAATGCCAGGCGCTTGAAAAAGGCAGCCCGCCGCTTGATGCGGCGGCTGCCAAATCCCTGCACAAACACATTCCAGACTGGCAGATTTCCGATGATGGCAAACAGATCGTCAGGGAATTTAAACATAAAGACTATTACCACACTCTCGCGTTTGTAAACGCCGTTGCCTGGATTGCCCATAGCGAGGATCATCATCCTGATTTATTCGTTACCTATAACCGCTGCAAAATCACCTTTAGCACGCACTCGGTGGGCGGCTTGTCCCGTAACGACTTTATCTGTGCGGCAAAAATAGATGCACTGAATCAATAAAAAAGATGCCAGGTAGTCAACACGCCATTGTTGTGGCCAACTTCGGAAATGAAATACTGATTCAGGATGATAGCGGTAGCGAGCATCGGGCACTGACACGTAGCCAGTTACCGCCACTGGTCACCGGCGACAAGGTCACCTGGCATACCACAAACGACAATGCCGTCGTTATCGATGAACTGTTACCCCGCCACGGCGTGCTGACCCGCAGCACGCGACATAATCCGGAAAAACTGGTTGTAAGTAATGCCGACAAGGCGATTATCGTCTGTGCAATCAAACCGGCCTATAAAACCGGTTTAATCGATCGTTACCTGGTGGCCTGTGAATTTGCCAGTATCACGCCGATTATTGTCTTTAATAAAATTGACCTGCTTGACGAACAGACTTCCGACAAGGTCATCAATGAACTGGCTGTATACGAAAAAATCGGTTACGAGATATTTCGTGTCTGCACCAAGGTGATTACGGGAATCAAACAGTTACGTGATGAGATTGACGGATCAACCGTTGTCTTTGTCGGCCAGTCCGGCGTGGGTAAATCCTCGCTGATTCGAACACTGGCACCAGATGCGAATCCCGTCATCGCAAGTATCTCCTATACCACCAACAAGGGCCGCCACACCACCACCACGACACGGCTGTATAAACTGGACAATGAAACGTACATTATCGATTCACCGGGTGTACGTGAATTTGGCTTAAAACCTTTCAGTGCAGAGCAATTGAGCCAGGGATTCCGTGAGTTTCGTCCCTTTCTCGGGCAGTGCAAATTTCGGGATTGCACACATGATGCAGAACCCGGTTGTGCCATCGCTGCGGCGGTCAAATCGGGTTCGATCAGTCAACGACGCTGGCACAGTTACAAGGTACTAGCCGGGCTGACCTGATTTGAGTTTATCCGGTACCTGCTCGGGTTTGACACCGCCCTGACCCTCCAGTAACCCGGCTGCCGCTGCCGCTTCCTTGTTGAGTACGATAATACTGATACGGCGATTGATCGGGCTGTGAGGATTTTTCTTGTCGAACAATATTGACGACGACAGGCCAACAACCCGGCCAATTTTATCCGGTTTCATACCACCCTTGATCAGTTCGCGTCGCGCTGCATTGGCGCGATCCGCAGACAACTCCCAGTTACTGTATGCCCTTCGTTCCTCAAAGGTACCATATTCGACATAAATATATTTACTGGCAAACGGTGTGGCATCGGTATGGCCGGATATACTGATAGGATTGGGAACCGTATTGATGATATTTCCGATTTTACGAAGTATCTTACGTGTATATGACTTCAGGATGGCACTGGATGAATCAAACATCGGCCGGTTTTCCTTGTCGACGATCTGAATGCGCAGTCCTTCAGGTGTCACATCCAGTAACAACTGATCCTTGAAGGGTTTGAGTGCCTGACTGCGTTCTATTGCTTCTTTTAATTCCGCCAACAAGGCATCGAGGCGTTTCTTATCCTGCTCGTTTTCTTCTTTCGAGAAAAAGGTTTTCTGTTGTGGTGAGTCTGTCGGTTGCTCGTCGTCTTTTTTCTGATTCTCAGACTGTTCGGCTTCCTTGGTCTGAAAGGCTTTCTTGTTGGTTTCGCTGGGGGCTTTTTTACGCTTGTCACTGCGCGGGATTTCCATTGCGCCGCCCAGTTTGATCAGGCTGGTACTGGCACCGCCCGGTCCCTGTACACCGGTAGGGTTCCTGAACCAGTCGGCGATACCTTCGCGAACATGATGTGACGAACCACCCAGCAACCACATCAACAGGAAGAACGCCATCATGGCCGTTACGAAGTCCGCATAGGCCACTTTCCACGCGCCACCATGATGGCCATGACCACCCTTCTTGACCTTCTTGACGATTATCGGTTGCTGCTTATCGTCCACGCGGGGCCTCGACCGGGAAGATTACTTCTGTCCCTTGATGTGTTCTTCCAGTTCTGTAAAGCTGGGACGAACATTGCTGGCCAGTGCTTTACGGCCAAACTCAATAGCAATCTGCGGGGTATAACCATTCAACGTTGCCAGGATACAGGTCTTGGCACAGCCAAACAGCATGGTATCTTCTTCAACCTGGTTCTCCATGGCTTTTGCCATTGGGCCAACGAACCCGTAAGCAAACAGAATCCCCAGGAAGGTACCTACCAGGGCTGCACCCACCTTTTGTCCTAATACTTCCGGTGGTTCGCTGATAAAACCCATGGTAATAACAACACCCATTACCGCGGCAACAATACCGAAACCGGGTAAACCGTCAGACATGGTGGTCACCGCTGTCGGTCCTGCGCCCGCTTCATGATGGTGTGTTTCCATTTCCACATCCATCAGGTTTTCCAGTTCAAAGGCGTTCATGTTGCCGCCCACCATCAGACGTAAATAGTCACAGATAAAATCAATCAGATGGTGGTTTTTGGCTATCTTGGGAAACTGGTTAAAGATTTCACTTTCGTGTGGTTCATCGATATCGCCTTCCAGTGCCATCAGGCCTTCTTTACGCGCCTTGGCAAACAGGTTATGCATCAGGGTAAGCAAGTCCATGTAGGTCGCTTTGTTGTACTTGCTCCCTTTTAATATTCCAACCAGGCCACTCGCGGATGCTTTTAAAACAGAAGGTGGATTGGCAATGATAAAGGCACCGGTTGCACCACCCAGAATAATCATCAACTCGGGTGGATGCCATAATGCCAGCAATTGTCCGCCCGAAATGATGAATCCACCAAATACGCAGATAATTACAAAAATAGTACCAAAGATGACTTTCATGAGTGTGCGAATTCCCTGTTAGACTCATCTAATCCACAGAGAAATTATCGTCTGTAAATCCTGAAACTTAAGAATCGGGCCATGGCTGAGAATAACCGGCAAAATGGCAGTTAAAGCGGTAAGCAATTGATTCCGATAATGATCAAGTGTTGATTAGTCAGCGCTCAAATCCACACATTTTAGGTTGTTAATTGGATTAAACGATGCACCCCGCCATCAAGCAATGGATAGACCGGGTTGGTAACAGGCCCATTCCCACACTGCCGGATACGACCCGGGAGCTGCAGCGTGTTTGTAAACTGGAAACGGCACCGATACAGAAAATCGTCGATGTCGTTGAACAGGATCCGGGACTCACGGTGCACGTGTTGCGCACCTGTAACGGCAAGGATGGTAAGCGCCTGCAAAAGGAAGTCGTCTCTGTTCAACAGGCCATCATGCTGGTCGGCACCGAGCCACTGGCAAACATCGCCGCCAATCTGCCGGTTGTTGACAGGAAATTACATGAAGATTCGCGCCTGCAGTTGATGCGCGTTTTTTGCCGTGCATACCATGCCGGTATTCAGGCAGTTTACTGGGCCAAGCAACGTCGTGATATGACACCGGACGAAGTCTTTGCTGCCACACAGTTACACTTCCTGGGTGAAATGATCCTGGCTTTGCATGCACCGGAGGAATTACTGAAATGCTTCAGGCTGCGACTTGAGAAAAACATTGCTTCCGAAGAAGCACAGTACATTACACTCGGATTTACCTTTGATCAGTTATCACTTGCTGTGGCCGAAGCCTGGCACCTGCCGAAACTGGTGATTGATGCTTTACATGCGGAAAATGCCGGTAACCCGCGCGGTTTCGGTATCATGCTGGCCGTACAACTGGCCCGTGGTGCAGCGATAGACTGGTACAGCGACAAGATGCATGAACTGTACAAACAGGCAGCTGACTGGCTTGAACTGCCACTGGATAATATCGTCAGTGAATCACACCAGCTTGCAGTGCAGGTCGCACGCAATGCCATGCATTACGGTGTATTACAGTCAGCAGCATTGTTACCCCAGGTTCGACCTGCTCAGCAGAAACAGACCATCACGCAGGCCATCGCGACAGATTACCAGGCGGATATCTGCCTCATGCCACAGATTAATGTGTTACGAGATACATTAAATGAACTCAAAGAGGCGGTCAGCAACAAACAATCGGCTAACGACATCCTGTCGATCTGCCTGCAGGGCATGCATGACGGAATTGGACTTAACCGGGTTGTGTTTGCCTGCCCGGACCAGGAACAACGTTACCTGACAGCACGTGCGGTGATCGGTGCTGACAATGATCCGGTTTTCAGCCGCTTTACCATCAAGCTTGACCAGCCGCACCTGTTCAAACACCTGGCCAGCAAACCCCAGGCAGTCTGCATTAACGACAGTAACCGCAACAAGTACTGGCAACTGGTACCATCGGAATTCCAGAAACTGATCGGCACAAACAGTTTTATATGTATGTCTGTATTCGTGAATGACAAACTGGCAGGTATCGTTTATGCCGACCGGCATACCAGTGCCTGTCAGGTGGATAATCGCAGCTTTGGTTATTTCAAAAATTTATGTGGCAGCCTGGGACAGGCACTGAAGCTGTGTGGTAAACCCGTTTAACCGGTGATATCCCGTCGTCCCTGAAATGCATGCGATAATGTTGAACCATTAACGTATTCCAGCTCACCACCAATGGGTACACCATGCGCGATGCGGGTAACACGAATATTCTCATGTTGTGCAACCATCTCTGCAATATAATGCGCCGTTGCCTCACCTTCTACGGTTGTATTGGTGGCGAGAATAACTTCACTGATCGTTTCTTCTGTAAAACGTCTGGCAAGCATGTCCAGGCCGATATCGGATGGGCCTATACCATCCAGCGGTGACAGGTGACCCATCAACACAAAATACAGGCCACGATAATCGGTATTTGATTCGACAGCCAGTACATCCGCCGGCGTCTCAACAATGCATAACTGTGACCGCACCCGTGATTCATTAGCGCAGATATGGCACCGGCTTTGCTCGGTAAAGGTACGGCACATGTCACAGTGACCAATGCGCTCGACGGCTTCACGCAACGACTCGGAAAGCAGTAACGCCCCTTCCCTGTCCCGTTCCAGCAGATGATACGCCATACGTTGTGCCGATTTCGGACCGACACCGGGCAGACACTTCAGGGCATCGATCAACTGATTAATTAATTCGCTCACGTGAATTATTGTTTAGAAGGGTAATTTAAAACCCGGCGGCAGATTCATTCCACCCGCTAAGCCTGACATCTTTTCCTGTGTCACTTTCTCCACCTGCCGAACAGCATCATTGACTGCCGCTGCCAGTAAATCTTCCAGCATATCCTTGTCATCTGACAGGAGACTGTCATCTATCTGCACACGCTTGACGTCATGCCGACCGGTCATGGTGACTTTAACGAGTCCGCCACCGGCCTGACCTTCGACCTCCAGGTTGGCCACTTCCTGCTGCATCTTCTGCATGTTTTCCTGCATAGCCTGGGCCTGCTTCATTAAGTTTCCAAGTCCACCTTTCATTGACTTTACCTCGTCATTTACTTAATCGGTTGTATCGAATCTGTGTTAATGGTCGCACCAAACGTATCAACTATCTTCTTGACGTTAGTATCGGATTCCAGCGACTGCTGGGCGGCATCAAGTCTGGCCTGTTCCTCACGTTGGGCCTGCATGGCCGGTGTCTCGGCCTGTACCTGTTTAACCTGAATTTCAACCTGTACCGGCTTACCCAGGAATGCCGACACATCGTCATTCAATCGCTGGTTACGTTCTTTGGTTAACAGGTTTTCATAACTGGGATCGAGCGCTACCACATACTTGCCCTGTTCGTGACTGACCAGCGAGCAGTTCATGGCCAGTTGTTTCAACATGCCCTGCAAACCGGCCGCATTGACCAGCTCGGTCCAGTTACTTTCATTAATCGTTACGGGATTGGGTTTTGCCCTGGATGTAACTGGGGGTGTAGCTGGGGATGTAGCTGGGGGCGTAGCCGGGGGTTGTGCTGTTGCCTGCTTGTTGTGTTTTGCAGCCGGTGCTGATGTGTTAGCTGTCGACACGGGTTGTTTAACCGGTTTACTGGCGCTCGACGGTGTTACCGCCGGCATGTCGGCCGGTTCAGCAATGCGAAAGGCCAGCATGCGTAGCAGGGTCATTTCAAAACCCAGCGCCGGATCCGGTGCATACGGCAAATCCCGCCGGCCCGTTAGAACAATCTGATAAAACAATTGCACATCCTCCGGTGCAAGCTTGTCAGCCAGCCCCTTCAGTACGGCTTCATCGCCCATGGCATTATCATAGGCGGATTCAATATGTTGCAGAACTGAAACGTGGTGTATGACGGTCAGCAGTTCTGCCAGTACATCGTCATAATCCGGTGCCCTTGCGTGCAGGCGTTTCATTGTTTCGTGCAGGGCATTGGCATCTCGAGTGGATAATGCATCGAGCAGTTCATACAGATATGTATGCTCGATCGTACCCAGCATCTGTTTGACATCCTGTTCCTTTACAATTCCACCACCGAATGCGATAGCCTGATCCAGCAGACTCAGTGCATCACGCATACTGCCATCAGCCGCGCGTGCAAGTTGTACCAGTGCGGCGGACTCAAATTCCACCTGTTCGGTTTGTAAAATGTTTTGCAGGTGCTCCACGATTAAATCCGGATGCAGGCGACGCAGATTGAATTGCAGACAGCGTGAAAGAATGGTGACCGGTAACTTCTGTGGATCCGTCGTGGCAAGCAAAAACTTGATGTGCTCCGGCGGTTCCTCCAGCGTCTTGAGCAGGGCATTAAAACTATGATTCGACAACATGTGCACTTCGTCGATCAGGTAAACCTTGTAGCGACCGCGGGTCGGTGCGTACTGCACATTGTCGAGCAGATCGCGGGTATCCTCGACCTTGGTGCGGGATGCCGCATCGACTTCAATCAAATCCACATAACGGCCGGCGTCGATTTCCTGGCAGGTGGCACATTCGCCACAGGGTGTGGAGCTGATCCCGGTTTCACAATTCAGTGATTTGGCCAGAATTCGGGCCAGCGTGGTTTTACCCACACCACGTGTTCCGGTAAACAGGAAGGCATGATGGATACGACCGGTATCCAGCGCGTTGGACAACGCCTGCAGAACATGGGACTGGCCGACCATTTCTTCAAAGCGTCGCGGACGCCACTTTCTGGCTAATACCTGATAGCTCACGGTGAATCATCAAAATAATT
The DNA here is from genome assembly GCA_937967995.1 of uncultured Gammaproteobacteria bacterium. Taxonomy (GTDB): domain Bacteria; phylum Pseudomonadota; class Gammaproteobacteria; order UBA6429; family Thiohalophilaceae; genus CALBTB01. Next base: position 36,290 of record CALBTB010000001.1, on the reverse strand, counting down.
GAGGAACAGGCATTCTAACCGCTCGCCGGGCGACACGCACCTTTCCTGCTTGCGGTATTGAAATTGGGCGGTACTCGCACCAGCTACACCCCGGCACCCGAATCAACCGCTACCGTTGCTCCCTTCCGGGCCTGGCGGAGTTCACGATCTATCGTCGCGAGGGAGCCAATGCGAATACCATTGAACATATATATGGCGGAGAGAGAGGTCGCTTTCGGCCATCCCTGGCCTACGCGACACCTGCACATCCCTGTGCATTGGGATTCTCACCCTCTTCTCGGGTTCGCATCACAATCTCATGCATTTTTAGAAATGGGGCATTTAGCCCCATTTCTAAAAATGGCGGAGAGAGAGGGATTCGAACCCTCGATACGGGGTTACCGTATACACACTTTCCAGGCGTGCTCCTTCAACCACTCGGACATCTCTCCTGACATTGCCTGTACAGCGAACATTTTTCATTCCCGGCTGTCTGTTTTCCATGTTCTACAAACGGAACAGGGTAATGTCGTGTACATGCATGAAGGCGCGCAAGGTTATACCACCTGCCGATGTTAGGCAAATCGACCTGACGGCATTCTGGAGGACGAAGTTAGTCAGAAATCACCGACAACCCGGCTCTGATTGCTGGCAACTTGTTAATCACAGGTTATTTAAAATCAATAAGTTAGAGAATGTTATAACTAAATAGATAGCGAAAAACAGGATAACTTACTGAATTTATTGAAATATAAGCTAAAATGACCATTAATCCTTACAAAATACCCAGAAATTGGGTGAATAATCTATCTACAATAAGTAAGTATGTTAGAATTTGCTTACTTTGTGATGACGCACAGGACCCGGATCACGGTAACTGACAATGAATTGTCTACAGAAACTCGGAATTCTGGCCGACAAATGTGATGGGCTTCTCATTTCTGCAAGGAAGATGCGTTTCATCACCATAGTCAGTTCGGTTGTTATTTCCCTCGTCGTCGTCCTCAACGCCTGCGCCCCTCAGCGCACCGTGCTCGAACAGGTCATGGTGTTGGGTGAATTGCATGTCTTAACCCGTAATGCCGGTACCACTTATTACGAAGGTCCCCAGGGTCCGACCGGTCTTGAGTATGAACTGGTGCAGCGCTTCGCCGACTACCTGGGCGTTGATCTGAAAATTCGCGTCCCGGATAACCTTAACGACATTATTGAGCAGGTCAGTGACGGTGAAGCCCATCTGGCCGCAGCCGGCCTGACCGTGACCGAGGAACGGCAAAAACGTGTTCGCTTCAGCCCGCCCTACCAGTCCATCACCCAGCAGGTGATCTATAACGCCAAGCAACGTCGCCCGCGTTCGCTGGATGAGCTGGATGGCTTGCTGGAAGTACTGGCACAGAGCAGTCATGTTGAGCACCTCAAACAACTTGCAGACAAACACCAGAATCTGGTCTGGGTGGAAAACCAGGAAGCCGACAGTACCGAATTGCTGACCCTGGTGGCAGAAGAATTGATCGACTACACGGTGGCTGACTCAAACGAGGTCGCCTATAACCGCCGCTACTATCCAAAACTTAAAGTGGCATTCAACATAACCGATCCGCAACCACTGGCCTGGGCGTTTCCCAAAACGGATGATGACAGCCTGTACCAGGAAGCCGTGAAGTTTTTTGATGAGTTAAAAGCCTCAGGCGAGCTGGACCGGTTACTTAAAAATCATTACCAGCATGTCAGAAATTACAACTATGCGGGAACACATACCTATCTGGCCCAGATACGCCGACGTCTACCGGCCTATCGTGAATTATTTCTGCAGGCAGCAGAACAGTACAATCTTGACTGGCGCCTGTTAGCTGCCCTTTCTTATCAGGAATCCCATTGGCGACCTGAAGCCGTATCGCATACCGGTGTTCGCGGCATGATGATGTTGACCCAGGCCACCGCCAGACATCTGGGCGTGGAAGATCGGACTGATCCCTACGAAAGCATCATGGGCGGCGCACGATACCTTCGCAAGCTGCTGGATAAGGTACCGGCACATATTCCTGAGCCGGATCGTACCTGGATTGCCGTTGCTGGTTATAACGTCGGTTATGGCCATATCAGGGATGCGCAAATGCTGGCGGAAAAGCGCGGCGACAACCCAGATACCTGGGTCGATATAAAAGCCACCCTGCCCTTATTGAGCAAGCGTAAATGGTATAAACAGACGCGTTACGGCTATGCGCGCGGCTGGGAACCGGTTCGCTATGTGGAAAATATCAGAAGTTATTACGATATTCTGGTCTGGCACCTGGAAAAAGAACAACCACACCTGCGTGAGATCAGGCCGATACTGGCATTCTCATCCAACGCTCTTTAGATCCGGCATCTCATCCGTAAAAATCGTGGACTGGTTGCGGCCGTTTTCCTTGGAAAAATACAGCGCCTGGTCGGAACGCTCCAGCCATTCCTTGTAGTCCTTGATGGAATCATTCATTTCAGCGATACCAAGACTGATTCGAAAGTTAATATCCAGACCGGCATGATGTACGGTAATTTTTTCGATACGCTCGCGCAATCGCTCCGCCAGTAGCAAGCCGTTCTCAGCAACCGTATCCACCAGTATGACACCGAACTCTTCGCCGCCATAACGACCGGCAATGTCGGTCTTGCGGATTGTACGGCGTAAGGTTTTGGAGGTTTGCCGAATCACTTCATCTCCCGCCTGGTGTCCGTAGGTGTCATTGACCTTTTTAAAGTGATCAATGTCGAACATCACCAGTGTTACCGGTTGCTTGGTACGCTTGTAACGCTGAAATTCCATGTCCAGGCATTCTTCCCAGTATCCCCGGTTATTCAGCTTGGTAAGACGATCCGTACGACTCAGTTTTGCCAGTTCGTCATTAGCTTCTTCCAGCTCCTGTTTGCCTATCGCTGTTTCCGTCACATCATAGATAACAATCGCGACATGCTCGATCTGGCCAGTGACACCGACCAGTGGCAGGAATGTAATGTTCTGATACATGAATTCCGATGCGCCGGTAATTGGCTGAAAATTTTTAAACTGAAACAGATAAGGTCGCTGTTCCCAGGTCGTAAAAGATCGATTGGCCAGTGTATAGACCGATTCGATTTTACGCTTGAACCATTTTTGGGGAATTTCCGGAAACAGGTCAAAGAGATTATTACCCATCACCACATCGGCACGCTTGCCACTGCGATTAACCATGAAACTGTTCCATAGTGAAACCGAATAGTCACGATCGATAACCACGATACCGACATTGATGGAATGAATAATCCCCATCAACCAGTGCAGTTCATTTAACTCGTCTGTTTTATCCATATCAGGCAGCTACGTATCCAACCAGTTCATTGATTCGGGGTATTGAGTCTTCTGTAAACAGTAATAAGAGGTTACCGTGAATATCCTTGTTCTCAATGGCGATCGTCATATCAATCGCCAGCGTCTGTTTCCACTTGCCATTGCCTTTTTTCAGCAAATCCTTACCACGCATATGTCGTCCCAGCACCTTGGGATGACTCAGTCCGAGGCTGATGTCGAACTGTTCGGCGATCCCTTTCAGACAGGCACCAATCAAAATGTTGGTCAGATCCATTAATAGCTCGATTTCGGCCGCTTCATTCAGTTCACCGTCGAAATTGGTCATTTCGGCGATATCCTGATAGTTTGAATCTGAAAATAACAGCATGGCTTCGCCTGCCACACCATCACCAATAAATCCCTGACAAACGGCGGACATGCTGTCGTTCTGTGAGGCCTGCTCCAGTGCCATCTGTAGTTCGGTTATTTCCAGCATACTGACATTGGGGATAGGCATGAGCACAAAGGCGTCCAGCACCCGCGCCAGCAGATCAACGGCCTGTCCCAAAGCCACGTTCGTTATTTCACGATAGGCATCGAAAAATTCTGCATCCAACGCATCACCAGCTTCTTCCAGTTCCGTGGCGGGATAAATGCCATGCTGCTCGAGGATGGCTGCCATTTCAATTTTATCGACCGGCTTTTTAATAAACGCCAGCGCACCCAGTTCCATGACACGTTTGTAAGCTTCCGGCTGTATATCACCGGACACCACCACCACCCTGACCGATATCTGTTCCTGCCTGATGGCCGCGAGCACCTCGTAACCGTCCATGACCGGCATATTCAGGTCCAGAAACATGACTTTTGCTCCGGTTTTATGCAGGGCCGCCATGGCTTCCTTACCGTGGCTGGCATAGGCAGCGTCAATTGCCCAGTCTTCCGGCAGGGCTCGGGTTAACTGCTTCTGGGCAAAGCTGGAATCATCACAAATCACGACGCGCGTTGTCATACATCAGGTATCGGCCCCGGAAAGGGTGAGTTTAGGCGTGAATTCAGACTGATTTGATCGCGTCACGGCGACGCTGGAAAAAGGCCTTCAGGATATTCGCACATTCCGTTTCGAGGATGCCATGCCGTACCTGGACCCGGTGGTTATGTTGGTCCGCGCTCAGTAAATCAAATGCACTTTGAACGGCGCCGGTTTTAGGTTCTTTTGCACCGTAGACCACTTCCCTGAGCCGGGCATGCACAATCGCCCCGACACACATGACACATGGTTCGATCGTCACGTACAGGCTGCAATCCAGCAGCCGATAATTGCCGAGTTGACGAGCGGCATTGCGTATAGCCTGGATTTCCGCGTGTGCACTGGGATCATGTTGTGAAATCGGTGCGTTATAACCTTCACCAATAATCTGATCATCCTTGACGACAACGGCACCGATCGGAACTTCGCCCTGCTGCTCAGCTAAAGTTGCCAGTTCCAGGGCGCGTTGCATCCAGAACTTATCTAGCTCGTTTAGATCACTCGTTTCCTCATTCACGATGCACTGCAGCTCTCTCTAAATAGTTAATAAGCCTGATAAAAATTGTGATGTATTACTACGGTTTGGCGGGAAGAACCCGGATATTGCATGACGCGAATTTAACATTTTATAAAACCGTAATATGAGTTGATTGGCGATTATAAATGAGACAACCAATTAATAGTTGGCTGCTTTTATTATTATAGATTTAAACGATTTTATCCATTACATGATTCGACATAATAATTGCCCATGTACAGCAAGAACGCGTCGGTTCGAATTCGACTGACGAAACAACCAAATTAATAGGAGATTGCACAATGTCTGAACATAAGTGTCCGGTATTGCACGGTGCTGCCACAGAAAGCAGTCAGTCGAACATGCAATGGTGGCCAAAGGCCCTGAACCTTGACATCCTGCACCAGCACGATGCCAAAACCAATCCATTTGGTCGAGATTTTAACTACCGTGATGAAGTCAAAAAACTCGACTTTGATGCGCTCAAAAAAGACCTGACCGCGCTAATGACTGATAGTCAGGACTGGTGGCCAGCCGACTGGGGCCACTATGGTGGTCTGATGATTCGAATGTCGTGGCATGCGGCTGGCTCGTATCGTACAGCCGATGGCCGTGGCGGTGCTGGCACCGGTAACCAGCGCTTTGCACCACTGAATTCGTGGCCTGACAATGGCAACCTGGACAAGGCGCGTCGCCTGTTATGGCCAATCAAAAAGAAATACGGTAACAAGCTCAGTTGGGCTGACCTGATTGCCTATGCAGGTACTATCGCTTATGAATCCATGGGTTTGAAGACCTTTGGTTTTGGCTTTGGCCGTGAAGATATCTGGCATCCTGAAAAAGACATTTACTGGGGCTCAGAGAAGGAATGGCTGGCACCAAGTGGTAGTGAAGGCAGCCGTTACACCGGTGATCGTGAACTGGAAAATCCATTGGCTGCCGTGATGATGGGTTTGATTTACGTTAATCCCGAAGGCGTGGATGGTAAACCCGACCCCCTCAAAACAGCCCGGGATGTCCGAGAGACCTTTAAACGTATGGCCATGAATGATGAAGAAACCGTGGCCCTGACTGCCGGTGGTCACACCGTCGGTAAGGCCCATGGTAACGGTGATGCTGCACTACTGGGACCTGAACCGGAAGCCGCCCCATTGGAAGATCAGGGATTTGGCTGGCTCAACAAATCCAAACGTGGTGTTGGCCATGATGCCGTCACCAGTGGCCTGGAAGGTGCCTGGACCAGTAACCCGACCCGCTGGGACAATGGTTATTTCGACATGCTTCTCAACCATGAATGGAAATCAGTAAAAAGTCCTGCAGGTGCATGGCAGTGGGAACCGGCCGACATCAAAGAGGAAGACAAGCCTGTCGATGCCGAAGATGCTTCTGTACGCAAAAACCCGATAATGACCGACGCGGACATGGCAATGAAGATGGACCCGGTATATCGCAAAATCTCCGAACGTTTCCATAAAGATCCGGAACACTTATCCAAAATTTTTGCCCGTGCCTGGTTCAAACTAACCCACCGTGACATGGGTCCAAAGGCTCGCTACATCGGTCCCGATGTACCGTATGAAGATCTGATCTGGCAGGATCCCGTCCCAGCAGGCAACACTGATTATGATGTTCAGGCTGTTAAGGACAAGATTGCCAACAGTGGATTGAGTATCAGTGAGATGGTGACAACTGCCTGGGACAGCGCCAGAACATTCCGTGGGTCGGACATGCGTGGCGGCGCAAACGGTGCACGTATCCGCCTGGCTCCGCAAAAAGACTGGGAAGGTAATGAGCCTGTGCGCCTGAAAAAAGTATTGTCAGTGCTTGAACCACTTGCAACTGAAAGCGGAGCCAGTATTGCGGATGTAATTGTACTTGCAGGTAATGTCGGTATTGAACTGGCAGCAAACGCAGCCGGTGTAGATATTAAGGTTCCCTTCACACCTGGTCGCGGTGATGCCACTGATGAAATGACCGATATCAAATCTTTCGAACCACTTGAACCAATTCATGATGGATATCGAAACTGGGTGAAAAAGGACTATGCGGTTAATGCCGAAGAGTTAATGCTCGACCGCACACAGTTAATGGGGCTGACCGCACCGGAGATGACGGTACTAGTGGGCGGCATGCGTGTACTGGGAACGAACCATGGCGGTACGAAACATGGCGTGTTCACCGATAACGAAGGTGTGTTATCAAACGATTTTTTCGTGAATCTGACAGACATGAACTACACCTGGAAGCCAGTCGCCAATAATCTGTATGAAATCCGTGATCGCAAGACTGATGCAGTCAGGTGGACAGCAACGCGTGTCGACCTGGTATTTGGCTCCAACTCGATCCTGCGTGCATATGCTGAAGTCTACGCACAGGACGATAACAAAGAGAAATTTATCCAGGATTTTGTTGCAGCATGGAGCAAGCTTATGAATGCGGATCGCTTTGACATCAGGTAAATAACCTGCATATCGCTACGCCTCAGCCCTGTTAATTTTGGGCTGAGGTATAGCGTTTGATATTGGTGTAACCCTTACTCCCACTCAATAGTGGCAGGTGGCTTTGAGGAAATATCGTAAGCCACGCGGGAGATGCCCACGACTTCGTTAATAATACGATTGGAAACCGTTTCAAGAAATTCGTAAGGCAGGTGCGCCCAGCGCGCGGTCATAAAATCAATTGTCTCCACCGCACGCAGTGACACGACATAATCATAACGACGGCCGTCACCCATCACACCCACCGACTTGACAGGCAGAAAAACCACAAAGGCCTGACTGACCTTGTCATATAAATTCGCCTTGCGTAATTCTTCGATAAAAATCGCATCGGCCTGGCGTAACAGGTCCGCGTAATCCTTTTTCACTTCACCGAGTATGCGTACACCCAGACCCGGCCCGGGAAACGGGTGTCGATAAACCATATCGTACGGCAAACCCAGTTCAACGCCCAGTTGACGTACTTCATCCTTAAACAGTTCACGTAACGGTTCACAGAGTTTTAGATTCATTTTCTCCGGCAGGCCACCCACGTTATGATGGGATTTAATCAAATGTGCCTTGCCGGTCGACGCACCAGCAGATTCTATGACGTCCGGATAAATTGTTCCCTGCGCGAGAAAACGCGCATTCTTGATCTTACCGGCTTCTTCATCAAAAACGTCGATAAATAAATTGCCGATGATTTTGCGTTTCTGTTCCGGATCCGCCACACCTTTCAATGCTTTTAGAAAACGTTGTTCTGCATCGACACGTATTACCTTGACGCCCATATGTTCAGCAAAAGTGGACATCACCTGATCACCTTCGTGCAAACGCAACAAGCCGTTATCGACAAATACACAGGTCAGTTGATCACCGATAGCCTTGTGCAATAACGCCGCCACGACAGAAGAATCCACGCCACCGGATAAACCGAGAATCACATGATCACTGCCAACCTGCTTGCGCACCCGCTCGATGCTGTCATCGATAATGTTACCCGGCGTCCACAGTGAAGCACACTGACAGATCTCGTTCACAAACCGTTTGATAATGCGCGTGCCCTGGCGCGTATGGGTAACTTCCGGGTGAAATTGCAATCCATAGAAATGGCGTGCTTCGTCTGCCATACCGGCCAGCGGTGCATTATCGGTTGTGGCGATGGCTTTGAAACCATCCGGCAGGCGACTTACCCTGTCACCGTGACTCATCCACACATCCAGCAAGCCGTAACCTTCCGCTGAAGTATGATCTTCTATATCTTTTAACAAAGCTGAATGCCCACGCGCCCGCACCTGCGCATAACCGAACTCACGATGCGCGGACGTCTCCACCTCACCACCGAGCTGCGCAGCCATGGTCTGCATGCCATAACAGATACCCAGCACCGGCACACCGAGATCAAAGACTTTCTGGGATGCGCGTGGTGTCGCTTCTAATGTCACCGATTCAGGACCACCGGACAGGATGATGCCCTTGGGTGCAAAAATTTCGATGTCCTGTTCGGACATGTCATAGGGATGTAGTTCGCAATAGACACCCGCTTCACGAACGCGGCGGGCGATTAACTGGGTATATTGTGATCCGAAATCGAGAATCAGAATACGGTCGGCATGGATATTTTGTGTTTTTGTTTTACTCACGCCTGACTAGTTATCGACACGATAATTGGGTGCTTCTTTGGTTATAGCCACATCATGCACATGACTTTCACGCATACCGGCATTGGTGACGCGCACAAACTGGGGCTGCGTACGCATCTGTTCGATATCACGACAACCGGTGTAACCCATACTGGCCCGAATACCACCGAGTAATTGATGTATCACCGGCTTGAGCGGTCCCTTGAATGGTACCCGTCCCTCGATACCTTCCGGTACCAGTTTTTCCGCTTCACCGCCTTCCTGGAAATAGCGATCGCTGGAACCATGCGTCTTGGTCATGGCCCCCATGGAACCCATGCCACGATAGGATTTATACGAACGTCCCTGATATAACTCGACTTCACCTGGCGATTCTTCCGTACCGGCAAACATGCTGCCGATCATGACACAGCTGGCGCCAGCGACGATGGCCTTGGAAATATCACCCGAGTAGCGAATGCCCCCATCGGCAATCACGGGTATGCCGGAATCCTTTAACTCGGCCGCGACATTGGCTATTGCGCTGATCTGGGGAACCCCCACACCGGCCACGATGCGAGTCGTACAGATCGAACCGGGGCCGATGCCGACCTTGACGCCATCCGCACCGGCATCCGCTAGCGCCCGGGCCGCCTCAGCTGTGGCGATATTTCCACCAATCACTTGTACATTGGGGTAATGCTTTTTCACCCAGGCGACGCGATTAAGTACGCCCTGGGAATGCCCATGCGCCGTATCCACCACGACTACGTCCACACCCGCCTCTACCAGTGCCGCCACCCGCTCATCCGTGCCTTCACCCACGCCGACCGCCGCACCGACACGCAGCTGGCCCTGGTCGTCTTTACAGGCAGTGGGATATTCGGTGGCTTTCTGGATATCCTTGACCGTAATCAGTCCGCGCAGCTGGTAGTCATTATTCACCACCAGGACTTTTTCGATGCGGTGCTGGTGTAACAGGCCCTGAATCTCGTCCCGGTTGGCCCCTTCCTTGACGGTGACCAGGCGATCCTTGGGCGTCATGATTTTCTTGACCGGGTCACCGTGGCGGGTTTCAAAGCGCAAATCGCGGCTGGTGACGATGCCCACCAGCTCCTCACCTTCGACCACCGGTACACCGGAGATATTTCGGGCTCGGGTCAGGGCCAGAACCTCCGAAATACTGGTTTCGGGACCGACGGTAATCGGGTCCTTGATGACCCCGCTCTCGAATTTCTTGACCGCCCGTACCATGGCTGCCTGGGCGTCGGCGGACATGTTCTTGTGAATAATCCCCAGACCACCCTCCTGGGCAATGGCTATCGCCAGCCGCGCCTCGGTCACGGTGTCCATGGCGGCGGAAATGATGGGTATATTGAGCTGGATTTCACGTGTCAGCCGGGTATTCAGGCTGACGTCACGGGGCAGGATGTCCGAATGGGCAGGGACAAGCAGTACATCATCAAACGTTAAAGCTTCCTCTAATATTCGCAGCATGCGCGAAATCATCCCATACGGCTTAAATTAAAGCCGCGGATTATAAAGATTTTCTAATACAGCGACAATCAAAACTTTTTTACTCTGATGCAGCCGTGGCATTGCCAAGCCCTGCGTGAATGCGTATATTGGTCGGCACGCAGACGCGTCAGGCTGCCAGGCCGTGATGACACTATCTTATATAATACAGCGTCTGCATGCTGTCACAGCAACTTACTTAAAAACGCGTTTGATTTGGAGGAGCACCATGAAAATATTTATCCCATTTGCCATTGCCGCAAGCCTTGCTCTGGGAGCCTGTGCGTCTGGAAGCGGAACATCAGCAACGGAAGCAGATGCTAAATCAGCCCTTCTGGCTGCCGAGCATGAACAAAAACGTGCCAAAGCCAAAGGCTACGAGTGGCGCGATACCGGCAAAGTCATCAAGAAAGCCAAGGCGGCCATGAAAGATGGCGACTATGAAAAAGCCGTCAAGCTGGCAAACAAGGCCAAGCGTCAGAGCACCAACGCACTGGCACAATACGAACAACAAAAGAACGCAGGACCGAATTATTAATCAAATGCGTTTAACTTAAGTTCACAAGCCGGGGTCAACCCGGCTTTTTTTTGTTAAGCTTTTTATATGGTCTCACGTGATGTTTATAGTGTCAGTCGCCTGAATCAGGAAGCCCGCGCCCTGCTGGAAGGCAGTTTTCCGTTGTTGTGGGTAGAAGGTGAAATTTCCAATTTTGCCCGACCGGCCTCCGGTCACTGGTACTTTACCCTCAAGGATGACATCGCCCAGGTGCGCTGTGCCATGTTTCGTAATCGCAATATGCATGCCGGATTTCTGCCCGAAAACGGCACTCAGGTTTTGTTGCGTGCACGCATCAGCCTCTATGAAGCACGTGGTGAATTCCAGTTAATTGCTGAACACATGGAAGAAGCCGGTGACGGTGCCCTGCGTCGTGCCTTTGAACTGTTAAAGAAAAAACTTCAGGCAGATGGATTGTTTGATGCCGCCCATAAACAACCCTTACCCGATCATATCGAGCGAATCGGTATCATCACATCGCCCAGTGGCGCAGCCATACGCGATATTCTGACCACACTCAAACGCCGTTACCCGGCTGCCTCAATCATTGTCTACCCGGTCGCCGTACAGGGTACAGGCAGCGCTGAGCAGATCGTGAATATGCTCAATGTTGCAGCGCAACGTAATGAATGCGATGTGCTCATACTGGCGCGTGGCGGTGGGTCGCTGGAAGACTTGTGGTCTTTTAACGAAGAAATCGTCGCACGCGCTGTTTATGCCTGCCCCTTGCCCGTGGTCAGTGGTGTCGGCCATGAAATCGATTTTACGATTGCCGATCTGGTGGCAGATGTACGCGCAGCCACACCCACTGCTGCCGCTGAACTTGTGAGTCCCAATCAGTTTGAATTGTTCAGTCGTCTTGATCAGGCAGTGACTCGTTTACAGACGATTCTGCAAGGACAACTTGCGCACTATCACCAGCAATTGTCCTGGCTTGGACAGCGCCTGCAGCATCCGGGACGGAGATTACAACAGCTGAGTCAAAGACTGGACGATCACCAGTTGCGTATATTAAATAGCATCCGGCATCAACTTCGGTATGCCGGCGCTTCGTTGATTAATCTGAAAAACAAACTCCAGGCGCTGCACCCGGGAAGTGTGCTAAAACAACATCACCAGGCACTCGATTACCTGACCTCGCGGTTACAAGGCCAGGCGACCCGCTTAATTGAAAACAGGCATTTACAACTTCAACAGTTGATGCAGACTTTGGATGCCGTCAGTCCGCTGGCTACACTGGAACGCGGCTATGCAATCGTAACTGACGATACCCGCCAGCATGTACTGACCAAGGCACACCAAACAAAACCCGGCCAGAAAATTCGCGCCCGACTGCATCAGGGTGAAATTCGCTGTCGGGTGGATGAAGTCCATGATGAATAAGTTACGCCACCTGATTTCAGTCTGTTTACTGCTGATTGCCACCTTCGGCTGGACAGCTACATCTGCATTACCCATGCATTACCCGGTCCCCGGCGGAGTCGCGGTTGTAAAACTGGATATCAGCAAAAAACCTGAGTCGGCATATTTTAATAAACGCCGTATTATGCTCGTGCAACATGATGAGCAATGGTATGCCATCGCCGGACTACCATTGGCCACCAAACCCGGCACCTACACCATTCGCACCCGTATCGATGGGAAGGTTCATAAAACCCGGTTTGAAGTCAAAAACAAGCAGTATCAAACCCAGCACCTGACCATCAAGAATAAACGCAAGGTCAATCCTTATAAGAAAGATCTGGTGCGGATCGGAAAGGAACAGAAAATAATTCGCCGTGCCCTGACCACCTGGACCGAACAGCGCCATGTTCCGTTGCAGTTCTCCATTCCGGTTGAAGGCCGATTCAGCAGCCCGTTTGGTTTGAAACGCTTTTTCAATGGTCAGGCCAGACGTCCGCACAGTGGACTGGATATCGCCGCACCCGAAGGCACACCGATTTATGCACCGGCAACCGGAACAGTGATTACAGTGGGTGATTACTTTTTCAATGGTAAAACCGTTTTTATCGACCACGGGCAGGGGCTGGTCACCATGTTCTGTCACCTGAGTAAAATCCGCGTCAACACGGGTCAGCAGGTGAACCAGGGGGAATTAATTGGTGATGTCGGTAAAACCGGTCGTGTTACCGGGCCGCACCTGCACTGGAGTGTCAGTCTCAATAATGCGCGTGTTGAACCTTTACTGTTTCTGGACCCGGAATACCGGCGCGATCTGTCACTGGCGACCGAGCCGTGATCGCCGGTAAACATACGTATAAACAGCCAGATTCAACAGCAACACAATCAACCCAAACACCACCTGTAACGTACGCGTCAGATCCTGCGGGTACAGGATGGGCATAATGTATTGCATCACAAAATCACCGGAATACATTTCCAGCCCGGCCTGTTCACGAAAATGGTTTTCCAGTGGTGTAAGTGGGCACAGCCAGCCGCTAAATTCCACGACCATTCCCCACACGACCGCGGGTAAATGTAGCCAGGCGAGACGGGGCCACTTGATAAGCAGCAGGCCACCAAATAGCACGAAGACAACAAACAGAAAATGAATAATGACAAGTAAATCGGCTAACCACGCCGCAGTGGAAGGAGATACATTCAAGGTTTCGCCGCTCCCGGACAGTCGAAATAGTTAGTCTATCCCGACTACCCGAGAAGCGCGATACTAGTGCATGCTACCTGTTCGGGCAGTTGCACCAGGCTGGACGGGTAGTCCAGCGATTTTTAAGGCCTGTAACAGGCCTTCGGGGAACAGTCTATAAACATGCAGGATACCGCCCTGCCCTGAAAAAGCGGCGTCCAGTCTATGAATCAGATATTGTCTGAAATGTTCGCTATTGTTTTCGTAGTCGGTACGTAACCAGTCAAGCACATCCAGGTGCGCCGAACTCAATTTGATGCCTTCTGCGGCAGCAAGGCCGTAGGCAGTGATGATACTCCAGTATGGCAGTTCGCCCAGGGGACTTTGAGCGGCTTCAAGACTGAATTCATGGAACGGTCGAGCTATAACTGTCATCTATCACCTCCAGTAACCTGCATTTCGGATCAAGAATGCCTGGCTCTCTCGCGGCACGGTCTTATGATACTAGCGCAAAATTGTGACAGAGTTTTGTATTGAGTCTAACCCACGAGGACTTTACCGACGTTATTTCCAGTCAGGTTCACATATTACAGCTGTATGTTTAGATCATTTGGCAGGATCATTTTCCATGTATATGTTATTGCTTGTTTTTTTATGCAAAACGCTCAAAAAACGCCACCTGAAATTGCAAAAAAATGTGTCATATTCCTCAAAAATAACCGGACATAAAGTATGAATCTTTTTGCGGATACTGGGCAATTCAAATTGAATCGCGTACGCTACCAACGCTATGCAGGAATCAGCGACGGACGAAGAATTAATGGAAGCATACCGTGACGGTGATGCCAATGCTTTCGAAATTTTATATCAGCGCTATCGCAAGCCGCTGTTTCGATATTTCCAGCACCAGTGTGGCAGCGCAGCCATTGCGGAAGAATTATTTCAGGATATCTGGATGAACCTGATACGGGCACGCCAGCGTTACCATGTGAGCGCCAAATTCCGAACATACATCTACCGGCTGGCGCATAACCGGCTCATTGATCATTACCGCAAACAAAAACACGGCATACCTGCGTCGTATGATGAAAACGAAAACACACTGGCGACGCCCGCAGCAGCAAATACGATAACTCCGGAACGCACCGTAAGTGGTATGCGCCAGGTCGATGCCTTGCTCGACGCAATTGATAATTTACCTGAGGCCCAACGCGAAGCGTTCCTGTTAAAAGAAAACGGTGACCTGAGTGTGGAGCAAATTGCCGAATTGACGGATGTTAAACCCGAAACCGCCAAAAGTCGGGTTCGCTATGCCATAAACAAACTCAAACAGACACTGGAACCACATCATGACTAATTCCGGCAGTGATCACGACGATCAGCTTTCCAGTCTGTACCGCCAAACAGAACCGGACGGTCCTGGTGAGATGACGGATGCACGTATTCTGGCAGAAGCCAGACACGCCGTTAAACGGCCAGAGCGAACATCCGCAGCACGCAAATATAACTGGATTATGCCGGCCGGTATCGCTGCGACAGTCGCAATTGCCGCCATCATCAGTGTCATCATGCTGGAACCGGCTAAAACACCTCTGCAACCTGGAGTTGAGAATGATTCGGTGCATATTGGCACAACCCAGCCATCACCTCCCCGACGGCAACTAGACAGAATTTCCCTGCTGATAAAAGAAAATCGAATCGATGAAGCCAGGTCTGCCCTGGCGGATTTTCGTAAACTTTATCCGGACTACCGAATCAATGCGAAGAAATATCCCACCGTCGTAGAACTTGAAGCGCAGTCGCAATAAATTTTTATTTCTGTTTTTTTACGTGCCGTATCAGTCTTTTACGGCGCCCGACCTGTCGCTGGGTTAATTTGTTTTTTCGCCCCTTGAAAGGATTCTTGCCCGTTTTAAACTCGATACGTAATGGTGTTCCCATCAGTTTGAGGTGCTTGCGAAACGCATTGTTTAAATAACGTTTATAACTGTCTGGTACGGCACCGGTCTGGTTCCCATGAATCACAATTACCGGGGGATTCCTGCCACCCTGATGTGCGTAGCGAAGTTTAATGCGACGGCCACGTATTAGTGGTGGTGGATTGGCACTGACGAG
Organism: uncultured Gammaproteobacteria bacterium; assembly: GCA_937967995.1. Classification (GTDB taxonomy): domain Bacteria; phylum Pseudomonadota; class Gammaproteobacteria; order UBA6429; family Thiohalophilaceae; genus CALBTB01. The sequence continues at coordinate 20,588 of CALBTB010000001.1, read as the reverse complement.
TTGTTCCAGCATGCGGGTCAGTTCCGGTGTGGCGAAATCGGCAAACGCCGCCTGGTGCGCCTCCAGGATAGAATCGAACAGGTCGCCCACGCCGCTGCCATGTAATGCGGAAATGAAATGCAACCTGGCATAACTGATAAAAGGCAGTTTCAGATCAATTTCACGGCGGACTTTGTCGCGCTGGTCCTGCGACAAACCATCCCACTTATTCACGGCGATAACGACCGCCCGTCCGGTTTCATTAATGAAACCAATCAGGCTGGCATCCTGTTCAGTGACACCTTCCTGACCGTCCAGCAACATCACCACGACATGTGCATCCTCGATGGCCTGCAGGGATTTTATGACACTGAATTTTTCGATGGCTTCCTCGATTCGGCGCCGACGCCGAATGCCGGCGGTATCGATCAGGGTATAGGTCTGATCATCGCGCTCAAACGGCAGGTAAATGCTGTCACGCGTGGTAAACGGCATATCAAACGTCACCACGCGTTCTTCACCCAGTATTCGGTTAACCAGGGTTGATTTTCCGACATTTGGCCGGCCGACGACGGCAACTTTTATACCTTCGACAACCGCTTCCTGTTCCGCTACATCGTCTGGAACTTCAAGTTCATCTATCAGGGTATTAATCATCGACGTCACGCCACGCCCATGCTCAGCAGAAATGGCAAAGGTTGACGGAAATCCCAGCTGGTAAAAATCAGACATCACAATATCTTCATTCAGACCATCCAGCTTATTGACGACCAGATGCACCTGCTTGCCTGATTGCCTTAGGCGACTGGCAATCTGATAATCACCGGGTAACAGTCCATCGCGCGCATCGACCAGAAACAGCACAATAGTGGCTTCCTCGACTGCCTGCCAGGATTGCGTTGCCATCACATTATCGATCGAGCCCTGTTCCTCGGTCAGTCCGCCGGTGTCGATGACAATATAGTGACTCCCACCCAGCCTGCCCTCACCGTATTTTCTGTCACGGGTCAGTCCGGATTGATCGGCAACCAGTGCATCTCGACTTCGAGTGAGTCGATTAAACAGGGTTGATTTACCCACATTAGGGCGACCAACCAGCGCAATTACAGGTTTTAAACCGGCCATGGTGATTCAGCGTTATTTAAAATTGAAGAATCCGCGTAGTCTAGCAGGATCAGGGAATAGTGACTTCAAACACTTCGGTGTTGCCATAACGATCCATGGCCAGTAAGCGATCTCCCTGCAAGACAGGTTGTGCAAGAATATCTCTTGATTTGGGAAAACTATTGTCTTCCGATTCATCAAGACTTGGTGATGTGTAGTCATAATCCTGTAAGCGTATTCTGGCATCCAGCTTACCGTTATCACGCCGTAACCAGTGCAGATAGCCGTTATAATCGCCCAGCACAATAAAATCCCTGTGAATAACCGGTGCTGTAAGTCCGCGCCGTAGTAGCGCATCCTGTTTCCAGAGTGTCGCGCCATTGTTTCGATCCAGCGCCCAGACTTCGCCGGTCGAACTTACTATATATATACGATATGCATCGACAACCATGTCAAGGTAGGAATCAATATCCCGTTGCCACAGGATACGGCCAGAGCCGAGCTGAACTGCCGCCAGTCGTCCCTGGTACGCCACCGTGTAAACCACATCATCGCGCACCACCGGGTCGGCATCCAGATCCACAATGCGTTCCAGATCCGTTCGGCCACGTGGGACCGCTATGTCCGCTTCCCACAGTTGGGTACCGTTGGTTAAGGCATAAACTTTTAACTTGCCACTATCAAATGCCGACAATACCAGATCATTATAGATCTGCGGTGTACTGGTCCCGCGTAACGTCAGCGCAGGTGTCCGTTCTTCGACAAGCCAGAGCTGTTTGCCAGTCGCCGCGTCCAGTGCCGCAAGATCACCATTGACACAACGCACCACAACCCGACCATGGTCTACTGCCGGTCTGGCAAGAATCTCACTGGCCATTTGAGTATGCCACTCCACCTTACCGTTCGATGTGGCTAACGCAAAAACCTGTCCTGCACTGGTTCCCAGGAATAAAACACCATCATGCAGCGCAATGGGGCTGCCACCAGGCTCACCCAGTTCGGTTTTCCAGATATAGTCACGTCTGTTTACATCAAACGCCAATACCGTGCCAGTGTGATCAACTGTATAAATCACATTCCCCTCTAACACCGGTGTAAGACGCAGGTAGTTCTCGCCGGCACCTTCGCCAACCTTGCTGGTCCACATCTTAGAAACCTGGATACTGTTTTTGACCGGTTCCAGTGTTTTTGGCGGCAAGACAGGTGACGGTGAAGTGGTACACCCAATCAGTACGCTGACGATGATAAGCAGGATCAGATTTTTCATTGGTTGGTTTCTGTTTGTGGCTGTGTTTCTTTGACCGGTGATGCTTCGAGATTAGATAGTTTCATTTGCAGGAAGTCACGACGCTTGCCAAACAATGTTGGCATTTCCAGAGCAGCAGCATATGCCTCGCGTGCCTTGTCGGACTGACCCTTAGCACTATAGATGTCTCCACGAATTTCCTGATACTGGGCAGCAAAGGCACTATCCACTTTCGCGTCCAGCAGCGTCATTGCCTCGTCGTATTTTTCCTGTGCGACGAGCAAATCAGCCAGGCGAATACGCGCCACGTGGGCCAGCGATTCATGACCACTATTATTCACTGCCCAACGCAAGTGCTGTTCCGCTTGCGGGTATTGCTTTTTTTCGACCGCTTGTCTGGCCATATGCAGTGCGGCCAGCATCGCGTAGGAAGTACCCTTATATTCTTTTTGAAGTTCATCAAATTCCTGTTTTACCTGTTCAGCGTCCTGTTTCGCCAGTGCTTCGGTAAACTGAATATAGACATTTGAAGCTTCAATGGCCTGTGTCTCTGTATATTCACGATATTGCCAGACACCAACCACTACGCTGATACCAATAACAATACCAACAATCACGGCCGTGCCATTTTCTTTCCACCACTTTTTAAGTGCTTCTACCTGTTCGTCTTCAGAGATTTCCATCTTTAGTATCCAAGTTTCAATCTATTCAAATTCAATTAATGCTGCCCTGCAGCCAGTTTGCCAGTTGATCGAGGGGCACGCTTTGCTGTTCAGCATCGGCGTCGCGCAGGTGTTTTATGGTAATGACCTGCTGGCGTATTTCATCTTCACCCAGCAACAGAGCATGGGCCGCCATGCTCTTGTCCGCTCGTTTCATCTGACTTTTCAGGCTACCGCCGCCCGAGTGAACCACCAGTCGCAACCCCGGCACCTGGTTACGTAACTGTTCGGCAAACTTACGCCCGAAAGTCTCAGCCGACTCACTGAGCATTATAAAATAAGCATGGGGGTAACGTGCAGCTTTTGCGACAGTTTCGTCATCCAGTAATGCAATCAGGCGCTCCATGCCAAGCGCAAATCCCACCGCCGCTGTTGCCCGCCCGCCCAGTTGCTGGACAAGTCCGTCATAGCGGCCACCCGCACATACAGTCCCCTGTGCACCAAGCTCATCCGTAATCCATTCAAATACCGTGCGATTGTAATAATCGAGGCCCCTCACCAGGCACGTATTCACTGTATATTTGATGCCGGATTCATCCAGCAAATCACGCAGTCCGGAAAAATGCACCTTTGACTCTTCATCCAGGTGTGCATCCAGCTTTGGTGCCGAAGCAATAACGGATGCCATATCCGGATTTTTGCTGTCCAGGATTCGTAACGGATTACTATGTAACCTGCGTCGTGAATCGTCATCAAGTGCATCATGGTGTGCCTGGAAGTAGTCGACCAATAATTCCCGATAAGCGGCCCGGGCCTCAGATGATCCGAGAGAATTAATTTCCAGACGCACCTTGTCGGCTATACCCAGCTCCCGCCACAGGCGGGCTGTCATCAGAATCTGTTCCGCGTCAATATCCGGATCCTGTAGCCCGAATACTTCCACGCCTAGTTGATGAAACTGGCGATAGCGACCCTTTTGCGGACGTTCATGCCTGAACATCGGACCGCCGTACCACAGTTTCTGAATTTGGTTATGTAACAGACCATTTTGAATACCGGCCCGTACACAACCTGCTGTTCCTTCCGGCCGTAACGTCAGTGAATCGCCATTACGATCTTCAAATGTATACATTTCCTTTTCTACGATATCGGTCACTTCCCCGATAGATCGCTTGAACAGGTCTGTCATTTCAACAATTGGCAGACGAATTTCATCGTAACCGTATCCAGCCATAATTTCCCTGAATACGGATTCGACGAGTTGCCAGCGAACGGTTTCGCCAGGCAATATGTCGTTCATTCCACGAATTGCTTGAATCGATTTTGCCACACCCGGTCCTGAATTTTTTATTTTATTGTTTTGTGCCTATTCTGAAATAAGCCACTTTATTTCGACGATAACGTGAGTGATCAAACTGATCACCTTTATAATAAACTTCCACTTGTGCTGCGTTTCCTAACAGGATTGTAAACGGCGCATTACCACCAACGCTTAACTCCGATCCCGCCTCTGCAAGCCGGTATAACAGTTGAGTATTATCAGCGTCTTTTACCTCTATCCATGACTCATCTTTAAATACAAAACGCAGTTCAGCTCTGGCATCGGTAACCAGTTCCTCGCGCACAACCGGCTTTTGTTCCTGTTCAGCGACATTTTCAAACTCGGTGATTTTTCTGTCGATTTCCTCAGCAGACGGCTGAATTGTTTCCTGCTGCACTTCTTCCGGTACTTCGATTTCTGCCGATACAGCAGCCGTTTCTGATTCGGGTTGAAGCTCCGGCACAAACTGTTCGATAGTCTGACTCTGCATTTGTTCGTCATTACCGTCCAAATATCCCAGCAAACCGAACTTTTCGCCAAGTAAAATACCACCAGCAAGCACGGCAAATAGTACGACAAGAATTCCGATAACTCTTAAGATAGCGGGGTTTACTACTTTTTTGTCGGGCAGGATTTTGACATTTTCAGGAATCAATGACGCATTGATTTCCTTGCCCTGGCTGTATGCGTTAACAATTTCCACTTCGGGTAATTTAAGCAATCGCGCATAGGAACGCAGGTAACCACAGACATAGATAGCCGAAGGCAGTTTATCGTACTTGTCTGATTCAAGAGCCGATACAATTTGCGGATCAAGATGTAAATGGTGGGCGACTTCCTCACGGGTCAGTTTTGCTGCTTCCCGCGCTTCACGTAAGCGCTTTCCCGGTAACTCCTTGTCGTGCGCTTCCAGAATCTCCCTTAACGTCTCATCTGAATGATCACGTTCGGTCATGTCAGATTTTACCCTGTCGTTCCAGCTCTTTAAGTAACTTTGCCTGTTCGGAATCAGGGAATTTACCTTTTAGCAACACTTTATAACTGGCAATCGTATTTTTTGCGCCACGTTCAGATTCCATCAGGATGCCGAGCCACAGGCTTTCCGGTGTATGTTGTGCGACGGTGAGATAACGTCTGAAATATTCATATGCCTCGGTTTTTTTGCCGCTGTCGTAGCGAAGCTGGGCAATATTGATCAGGCTCTTTGGCATCTTGGGGTTGATACGTAATGCCTGACTGAATGCCTGTTCTGCCCGATACAGCCTGCCCTGGCGAATTTCACACAGACCAATATTTTCATATGCAGCTGCTTTCTGGCTATACAGCGGATCCTTGAGAATGGTTTCGAAATGATTGATGGCTTTATCAATTTCACCCCGATCACATAAATACACGCCATAGTTGTTCAGGATTGTCGCATTTGTTGGCTGGATATCCAGTGCACGTTTATAATGCTTTTCTGCCTTATCGAATTCTCCCAGTCGACGGCTCAGTTCGGCCATATAGTGATGGGCTTCAGCATTGTCGGAATTATATTGTAAGGCCTTGTTTAATTTCACAGAGGCACGTTTAAAATCACCCTGCTTTAAATATCCCAGTCCAAGTTGTGCATTGAGTTCCGCTGCCAGCTCAGGATCTTTTGGTTCAATCACTCGTTCCGTGGTACAACCAACAACGGCCAGTAACAACGCAAACAGCATCACGACTTGCTTCATTGAACTACTCCAATTTGAACCTGGTTACGTAACTTGCGCTTGGTTTTATCCATCACCTGGCCGGCTAACTGGCCACATGCTGCATCGATGTCATTACCACGTGTCTTGCGGGTAATGGTGGTGATCCCGTGCTGGATAAGAATATCCCGAAAGGCATCGATTCTCGCCTGTGATGAACACTGATACTGTGTATTTGGAAACGGGTTAAAGGGAATCAGGTTTACCTTGGCGGGAACCTGCTTCAATAAACCGGCCAGTTGTCTGGCATGTTCGTTACTGTCATTAATGCCGTCGAGCATGACATATTCAAACGTAATCTTACGTCGCGACTCACCAGCCACATAGCGACGGCAGGCCTGTAGCAATTCCCGTATCGGATATTTTTTATTTAATGGGACCAACTGATCACGCAATGCATCATTCGGTGCATGCAGCGAAACGGCCAGGCTCACATCACTGACTTCTTTCAGTCGGTCCAGCGCCGGTATCACACCGGATGTACTTAAAGTGACGCGACGTTTTGATAACCCATACGCATCATCGTCCTGCATCAGAGACATCGCCTTGACGACATTATCAAAATTCAATAACGGCTCTCCCATGCCCATCAGAACAATATTGGAGATGACTCGTTCCTCGCGAGGACGACATTGCATGGCACGATTGGCAACCCAGATCTGGCCGATAATTTCACTGACACTCAGATTTCTATTAAAGCCCTGCTGCGCAGTCGAGCAAAACCGGCAGTCCAGCGCACAACCTACCTGTGAGGAAATACACAATGTGCCCCGGTCGGCTTCCGGAATAAAAACCGTCTCGACACAGTTTTTTTCATCAATACGTAACACCCACTTAATGGTGCCATCATGCGAACGATGTTCACTGACGATCTCGGGTGGCTGAATAACGGCCTGTTGCTTCAGTTTTTCACGCAACGATTTGCTGAGGTTGGTCATCTCGTCAAAATCGCGGGCACCGAACTGGTAGATCCATTTCATTACCTGTGAAGCGCGAAAGGCCTTCTCCCCCATTTCGGCGAAGAAGGCCTGCAGATCCGGTTTATCCAGATTTAACAGATTCACTTTCACGTCATCGTTCACAGGTCACCTGACTAGCGCGTACGCGGACAGAGCTCATCCTCTTTGAAGAAAAAGCCGATTTCGGTTTTGGCCGTATCCGGACCGTCGGAACCATGTACGGCATTCTCGGTAATGTCATTGGCAAAATCAGCACGGATAGTTCCCGGTGCTGCATCCTTGGGATTCGTGGCCCCCATGACTTCACGGTTTTTGGCAATTGCACTCTCACCTTCGAGCACCTGGACCATAATCGGACCGGAGGTCATGTAGTCAACCAGCTCACCGTAAAACGGGCGTTCCTTGTGCACTGCATAAAATTCACCCGCACGTTCTTTGGTCAGGTGCAGCATTTTGGCCGCCACGATCCTGAGACCGGCTTTCTCAAAACGCGCATAGATTTCGCCAATGACATTCTTGGCCACGGCATCGGGCTTGATAATGGAAATAGTACGTTCAACCGCCATCGATAACTCCAAATTTTTCTGTATTTACAATAACATAAACCCGCACGGTTGCGCGGGTTACCATCACATTTTATTCCACCAAACGGCGGGGGAATTGTAGCCGTTGTGCCCCCTGCCGGGCAATTATTCCTTCTCCTCGATCCAGGCCATCTGGATGGCCTCGAGGATTTTCTCACCGGAATGCCCCGGATCATCCTCAAACTCGTCCAGCGCCATGACCCAGTTACGCAAATCGACAAAATTGACATAGCGCGGATCCACATCCGGATATGCTTCATCGAGCTGGATGGCAATTTCCAGGCTATCTGTCCATTTCAGGCTCATTTTGGCAACCCTCTGTTTTTAATTCGTTTTAGTGATTTTCGGATACCATATTAATAGTATATTTGGGAATCTCGATAACCAGATCCTCGTCGGCCACAATCGCCTGGCATGACAGGCGTGAATCCGGCTCCAGGCCCCAGGCCTTGTCGAGATAGTCGTCCTCTTCCTCGCTGGACTCTTCCAGTGAATCAAACCCTTCCCGCACATAGACATGGCAAGTGGTACAGGCACAGGATTTCTCGCAGGCATGTTCTATCTCGATGCCATTACTCAGAGCGGCGTCACAGATACTGATACCTGGATCGACTTCGATCACCGCGCCTTCCGGGCAGATTTCCTCATGCGGTAAAAATATAATCTTTGGCATTACAGGTTAAACCTTTCATTCAAATTCATTTAACTGGTGACCAGTCAGTGCCTTTTTAATCGACTGGTTCATGCGCCGTCCGGCAAACTCCATGGTGGCTTCATTCAGTTCATCAATGGCTTTCTTGATTGCGACATGATCGTCACCCTGACGTACGTTATGGAGATTGATGAGCGCGCTTTCAATCGCCTTGACTTCGTCTTCCATTAACAGATCACCATCCTGCTGTAGCGCCGCCTGTAATGCTTCGATGACGCGGTCTGCTTCTACCTGTTGTTCGCGCAGGTTACGGGCTTCAACATCATCCCTGGCATACGTAATGGAATCGCGAAGCATGGTTTCAATTTCCGAATCCGTCAGGCCATATGATGGCTTGATCTGAATACTGGCTTCTTTGCCGGTGGTCTGTTCCTGTGCCGTTACCGATAACAAGCCGTCGGCATCGACCTGGAAGGTCACACGAATTCGCGCTGCACCGGCTACCATGGGCGGAATTTCATGTAGTGTAAACCGACCCAGTGAACGGCAATCACTGACCAGCTCCCGTTCACCCTGCAGCACGTGTACCGTCATCGCCGTCTGGCCGTCTTTAAATGTTGTAAAATCCTGGGCGCGAGCGACCGGAATAGTCGTATTACGCGGAATGATTTTTTCCACCAGGCCACCCATTGTTTCCAGACCAAGTGACAATGGCGTCACATCCAGCAGCAACAGTTCACCATCCGGTTTGTTTCCGGCCAGCACATCTGCCTGAATAGCCGCACCGATAGCCACCACCTTGTCCGGATCAATATCAACCATCGGTTGCTGTTGAAAAAATTCACCGACTTTTTCCCTGACACGGGGCACCCGGGTTGAACCGCCGACCATCACCACGGCCTGTACTTCATCAGCCGTAATCTGTGCATCACGCAATGCACGCCGACAGGTAACAATCGTTTTCTGTATCAGTGGATCGATAAGCTGATGCATTTGTTCGCGTGTTAGCGTGCCCTGCCAGTGTGGCCCGTCATCAAGTTCTATGTTTAATTCGACTGATTCGCTGTCAGTGAGGGCTTCTTTCGCGGCGCAGGCATCACGCAGGACACGACGCAACTGGGCGTGCCCGGCATCGTCGCGAATACCGGCCTGTTGCATAATCCAGCGCGCGATGGCCAGATCAAAATCATCGCCACCCAGTGCCGTGTCACCACCGGTGGACATGACTTCAAACACACCTTTGTTTAGTCGCAAAATAGAAATATCAAATGTTCCACCACCCAGGTCATAAACGGCGGTGATACCTTCGCCCTGTTTGTCCAGTCCGTACGCAACGGCGGCTGCCGTAGGCTCATTTAACAGTCGCAGAACATTCAGCCCGGCCAGCTTGCCGGCATCCTTGGTGGCCTGGCGTTGTGCGTCATCAAAATAGGCCGGTACGGTAATCACCACGCCATTTAATTCACCACCCAGGGTCTGTTCAGCACGGTGTTTTAATACCTGCAAAATATCCGCTGACACCTCAATCGGGCTTTTCTCACCGGCTGCGGTTTTAATACGCGGCACGGTTGAATCGGTACTGGAAAATTCATAGGGCAGGTTTGAACCCAGATGCTTTATATCATCCAGGCCTCGACCCATCAGGCGTTTTACAGAAGCAATCGTGTTCAGGGGATCGACTGCCGCCGCTGCTTTTGCATCATGACCAACAACTGGTTCAGCGTTTGCGGAATAGCGGACTACAGATGGCAACAAATGACGACCCTGGTGATCCGGCAGGGTATCAGCCTGTCCGCTGCGCACCGAGGCGACCAGCGAATTGGTCGTACCCAGATCGATACCTGCCGCCAGGTTCCGCTCATGCGGCTTGCTGGACTGACCGGGTTCACTGATCTGTAATAACGCCATAATATCCTGACCTGTAATCTAAATAGCATCCGCCAGGTCTGCTTCCAGACCCTCGGTTTCGGTTTTGAGTTTTTCCAGGAACTGTAATTTTTGTACGATGGACTTGGCTTTCTGTAAATCGCCCGCTGCTACCTTTTCGACAAATTCTTTTAACATGGCGGAAATCCGTTTTTCGATATCAGCCAGAATGTCTCCGAGAGTAGTGAATGGATCAGGCGTGGATTTTACTTCCGCCAGTGCTTCACGTAATTCCATCTGTTCCATCAGGAATGCCGGATCGAGCGTGGTTTCCTTTTCATCGTCAAACTCGACTCCCCTGAGCTGCAACATATACCGCGCGCGTTTTAGCGGCGATTTCAATGTGTGGTAGGCCTCGTTGACATGAGCAGCCTGCTGCATGGCGAGACGACGATCCCGATCACTGGCATTGGCAAAGCGATCAGGATGCACAGTCTTCTGTAATTCCCGGTAATGATCGGCGAGTTGCAGGCTATCGATATTAAAATCTTCGGGCAAGCCGAAGATTTCAAAATAATTTTGCGATAACCCTGCGTTCATGATGGCCCCCGTAACTAAACGGTGAAGCTTTCACCACAACCGCAGGTATCTTTTTCGTTCGGGTTATTAAACTTGAAGCCTTCGTTCAGCCCTTCTTTGGCAAAGTCCAGCTCTGTTCCGTCTATATAAACCAGACTCTTTGCATCAACAAAGATTTTGACACCCTGAGATTCGAAAACCTCGTCACCTTCTTCGGCAGCATCGGCAAATTCAAGTACGTAGGCCATGCCCGAGCAACCGGTTGTTTTAACGCCCAGGCGCAGACCTTCACCACTGCCACGGCTGACAATGAAATCCTTGACGCGCTGTGCCGCTCGTTCTGTTAACGTAACTGCCATAGTCCGCTCCGGCTAAATTCAGGCCGTTTTTTGCTCTGCACCACCTTGCTCATGCTTTTCCTTGTAATTGCTGATCGCTGCCTTGATGGCATCTTCAGCCAGCACTGAGCAATGAATTTTAACCGGCGGCAACTCGAGTTCTTCCGCAATCTGTGTATTCTTGATTGCAGCCGCTTCATCCAGCGTTTTACCTTTGACCCATTCGGTCAGCAGTGAACTGGAGGCAATTGCGGAACCACAGCCATAGGTTTTGAACTTGGCATCTTCAATCACGCCATTGTCGCTCACTTTAATCTGTAAACGCATTACGTCACCACACGCCGGTGCACCAACCATGCCGGTGCCAACATTCGTATCATCCTTGTCCATGCTGCCTACATTGCGTGGGTTTTCGTAGTGGTCAATTACTTTATTGCTGTATGCCATAACTAATTACCTCTTTGTTAATGCGCTACCCACTCAACACTGTTGAGATCGATACCGTCTTTGTACATTTCCCACAGTGGGGATAGCTCGCGCAATTTACCAATATTCTTACGAATATCTTCAATTGCATAATCTACTTCTTCTTCCGTCGAAAAACGGCCCAGCGTAAAACGAATGGAACTATGGGCCAGTTCGTCGGAACGTCCCAGTGCACGTAACACATAGGACGGCTCCAGTGATGCTGATGTACACGCCGAACCGGACGAAACCGCCAGGTCCTTGAGCGCCATAATCAGCGATTCACCTTCCACAAAATTAAAACTGATATTCAGGTTATGCGGGATACGTTTTTCCATATCACCGTTAATATAAACTTCTTCAATATCTTCAAGGCCTTTGAGCAGACGATCGCGTAACATGCGAATACGCTCGTTATCCGCCGCCATATCCTCTTTGGCTATACGAAATGCTTCACCCATGCCCACGATCTGGTGCGTCGCCAGCGTACCGGAACGCAAGCCCCGTTCGTGACCACCACCATGCATTTGTGCTTCCAGGCGAACACGTGGTTTGCGACGCACATAAAGTGCACCAATACCTTTGGGGCCATAGATTTTGTGTGCTGAAAACGACATCAGGTCGACATTCAGTTCCTGAATGTCAATCGGCACCTTGCCGGCACTTTGTGCGGCATCCACATGGAATATGATTTTCCGTTCACGCGTGATATCGCCAATGGCCTTGATGTCCTGAATAACGCCAATTTCATTATTTACGTGCATGATGGACACCAGAACCGTGTCATCACGTAAGGCTGCCTTGAGTTTCTCGATATCGATCAGCCCGTTGTTTTCCGGTTCGAGATAAGTAACTTCGTAACCTTCCCGTTCCAGCTGGCGACAACTATCGAGGACTGCCTTGTGTTCCGTTTTACAGGTAACAATGTGCTTGCCCTTTTTATTATAAAAGTGCGCCGCACCTTTGATTGCCAGGTTATCGGATTCCGTTGCACCGGACGTAAAAATGATTTCCTTTGGATCGGCGTTGATCAGGGCGGCGACATTTGCACGCGCATCTTCGATTGCTTTTTCAGCCGTCCAGCCAAAAGGATGCGAACGTGAAGCCGGGTTACCAAAATTACCTTCCAGCGTCAGGTATTCGCACATTTTTTCAGCGACACGCGGGTCGACCGGCGTCGTTGCTGAATAATCGAAATAAATCGGTTTCTTCATTAAGTCACTTCTCCTGTCAATCCGGTTATGAAACGGCCGCTGTATCGTGCTCGCGCTTCACTTCATCAAGATTAACGGTCTGCATTCGGTCCTGGCGTGCTGCCACTTCGCGTACACCCTGACGTTCCACCAGCGTACCGAGGCTGATACCACTCAGGAACTGATAGATCTGGTCACTTAACTCTGACCAGAGTTCGTGCGTCAGGCACTGTTGATCATCCTGACAATTAGACAAACCACCACAACGTGTGGTTTCGACTTTCTCATCGACAGCCAGAATCACATCTGCGACCGGAATCTCCATGGGAGCACGACTCAGGCGGTAACCACCACCGGGGCCTCGCGTACTGTCTACCAGTTGTTGGCGGCGTAACTTGGCGAAGAGTTGCTCAAGATACGACAGTGAAATTCCCTGGCGCTGAGAGATATCCGCCAGTGTGATAGGGCCATCATCATAATGGATGGCCAGGTCCAGCATTGCCGTGACGGCATAACGCCCTTTTGTTGTCAGTCTCATTGCGACATCCTAAGTAATTTAGTATTCTATGATTTACCGATTCGGGACGTAAGTATACATTCCCGACCATTTTAGTCAAGTATTGTCTTTCAGCCCATTTTTCAAGGGCCCCACCACAAACTTATTGATTTTCTTCGGATTTTTCTTTGTCGATCGACGAGGATTCGTTGTTCAGGTCACATGGCCCCAGATCAGGCAATTTGACGACATCCAGCTCCATCCCCAACGCTTTGAGGGACTGGCACATGTTCTTCATCTGTTCATCCATGGCATGGACATGGTCCAGCAGCGCATCGATTGCATTGGCGACCGGGTCAGGCATGTCCTTGGTCGTACCGTATGCATCAAAGCCGATTTTCTCGGCAAAAGCGGCCCGGCGCTTGTGGTGCTCGCCCTGTTCCTGCTCCTTGCGGGTCACGATTCGGCCTGGCACGCCGACCACGGTCGCGCCTTCCGGGACATCCTTGACCACCACCGCGTTGGAGCCAACACGGACCCCTTCACCCAGTGTAATTGGCCCCAGGACCTTGGCACCGGCGCCCACCACCACGTTACGTGCCAGGGTTGGATGCCGCTTGCCCTTGAACATCTTGATACCGCCCAGGGTCACGCCATGGTAGAGCGTGCAATCGTCACCGATTTCGGCGGTCTCTCCAATCACGACACCCATGCCGTGATCGATAAAAAAACGATGCCCGATAGTGGCACCCGGGTGGATTTCAATACCGGTTAACCAGCGGGCGATAGCGGAATTGACCCGAGCCAGCCACTTGATTTTGTGGTTCCACAACCAGTGACTGAATCGATGTGCGATAACGGCATGCACACCGGGATAGGTGGTCAGCACCTCAAACCGGTTACGCGCAGCCGGATCGCGATCAAAAACGCAATCGATATCTTCAAGTAAACGTTTGAATGGCATGACATTCACAATAGGGGGGAACGTAAGGCATTTCAATTACTTTTTTTTGGCGACTCGGCGGCAGCCAGTATGCCGCGCAATATGTTCAGTTCCATTTTATCCAGCTGGGCCCGATTAAAAAGACGGCGTAAACGTCGCATCAACTGACGCGGATTTTCCGGATTAAAAAAGCCAATCGCTTCGAGTGCCTGTTCAAAATGGGTGTACAACCCTTCCAGCTCTTCTGACGTGGCACGGGGATAGTCATTTTCAACTTTTATTGAACTGCCCTGCGCTTCCCGGTGTGCCATGTGCAGTTCATAGGTCATGACCTGCACCGCGGCGGCAATATTCAGTGAACTGTATTCCGGGTTGGCCGGGATATGAAGTAAATGGTGACAACGCTCCAGTTCTTCATTGGTCAGGCCGGAATGTTCGCGGCCAAACACCAGCGCGACCTTACCCTGCCCGGATTGCTGATAAAGATTACGCGCACTTTCCCGTGCTTCCTGGACCGGCCAGGGAATCGCCCTTAACCGTGCACTTGCACCCGCCACAAGCTGGCAATCGGCAATGGCATCATCCAGCGTATCGACAACACGCGTGTTTTCCAGAATATCAGTCGCACCCGAAGCCCGTGCCCGTGCCTGGCCACTGGGGAATTCCGCCTCCGGTGCCACCAGCACCAGATCGGAAAGACACATGTTTTTCATGGCCCGCGCCACACCACCGATGTTGCCGGGATGTGTGATACCCACCAGTACTATTCGAATATTGTCATAACTCACAATGTTAATTCCTATTTCAAGAACCGAGCTGTTAGAATACGCCCTCCCGGAATACCCGCTCTTTTAAAGTCTTGTTGAGGTTTACCTATGAATGGCATGTTGAACATTGCGGTGCGTGCCGCCCGCAAAGCCGGTGATATTATCGCGCAATCCTGCGATCGTGTGGACAAAATGAAGGTGTCCATCAAGTCCGCCAATGATTATGTCACGGAAGTGGACAATCGCGCCGAGCAGGCCATCATCGAAATCCTCCTCAAGGCCTATCCTGACCACAGTATTCTGGCTGAAGAGAGTGGATCACAAAGCGGCAATGAATATGAATGGATCATCGACCCGCTCGATGGCACCACCAATTTCGTGCATGGCATTCCACATTATGCCGTCTCGATTGCCTGCCGACACAAAAGCAAACTGGTGCTGGGTGTCATTTACGATCCCATCAAACAGGAATTATTCACGGCAGTACGTGGCGAAGGCGCACAACTTAACAACAAGCGAATACGCGTAAGCCAGCGCACCAGTCCGCAGGGCGCCCTGTACGGTACCGGTATCCCGTTTCGTGATCTGACCAACCTGGAAAAATTCATCAACATCATGCGCGACCTGATTCCGGACAGCGCCGGCATTCGTCGCCCCGGCTCCGCCGCCCTGGATCTGGCCTATGTGGCCGCCGGTCGTTTTGACGGTTTCTGGGAATATGGCCTGAACATCTGGGATATGGCGGCCGGTGTAATGCTGGTCGAAGAAGCCGGTGGACTGATCGGTGATTTTCGCGGTGGCTTTGATTACTTCAAGGACGGCAATATCATCGCTGCCAATCCAAAGCTCTTCAAACATATGCTGAAAGTTATTCAGAAACACGATTGAGTCTGACCACAAATTCCATCAAGAACCCGGACTTGCGGACGCTACTGCCTGTAACAGGGATGCAGGCAAAATACGGTGAAAAAACCATCAGTAAACAAGGTGTATGGCGATAAAGCGCTTGAGATGGTCATGCGGGACGTCCAGGATGGTCTGGCCGAGGCTGCCTGCGCCAGCATTTACCAGTTTTCCAGCACCTGTATCGATATTCTTTCCATTGAAGCAGAAAAACCGCTCGATTTTTCCTCACCACCGGCTGTGGTCATACCGGTGAGTGTTGCCGAACCCGTTGATGTGGCCAGGGTTGCGCGGCGCTGATTCCCCGTTTGACCTGAATGCCGGATTCAGGTGTAATCAGGTGACAATCTGATACTTCATGTGGGTATTACCGATGAAGCGATTCTTGTATGCCAGTCTTGTTCCCCCTTTCGCGGTTTGTCGTTACGGCTGCGCGGGTTGTTGTGCTGCACCGATAGCCGTCGTCTGGCTGGCAGGTGTTATTTCCTTAATCTATGGCTTCATGGGTGGCCCGGCCGAGTTGTCCGGTATCAGCTGGGGAACGCTGGGACTGGGTATCACATTGTGGATTATCGCCGCTATCTGGGCAGCCACCGTGATTCGTGGCGTACAGCTTGATGAGTCGGATCCCAAATGTCAGGATAAACGCAGCACTGTCTGCCGCATGGTCAAACCGGATGACGATGACCATGATCCCATGTCGGATATCAAAAACCTGACCAGCTAAATCACACTAACGGGCGGCCTGGCGAGTATAGATATCCTTCCAGCCCGTATAATCTGCGCCAATCAGCACCGGCATAAACACAAACCAGCCCAGCGCAAGCGGAATGGTGGCAAAGATGCCGAAAATTATTCCCAGCACCAGAAATATCACCATCACCGGAAGGTTTTTCACACAACCCAGAAAACTCAGTTTCATTGCTTCATATGCATTGACGTTATGAATAACAACCAGCGGAATCGCGAACCAGAACAGCATCATGACAGGAATATTTGCCAGCATGGAGAAAAAAATGTGTTTATAGAATGTTGCCTGATATCCCAGCATGGTACTGATTTGTTCGTTTGATGGTGCACTGTTTTGCGTTACGGATTCCATGTTTTGCTGAAATTCCTGTAAAGGTTCATTCAACATGAAATAGTTGACTGTGCCATACAGCAACATACTGACAATACCGAGCATCAGAAGCTGCAACGTCTGAGGATGCCGAAACCCGGTGAACAGTGACTCGACGCCAAACTTTTCGCCTTTTTCCTGACCGTAAATACCCAGAATCAGACCGGCAATGAGAAATGTATCAAGGACGTTACCAAGCTGAAAATGTTCGTTTGGCATGGGAACGAAAGACACGCCAATAATCAGAACAAAAAGTATCAGCATGCAAAGCAACCAGGGGCCCGGGTTACGTGTAAATACACGAAACCCTTCTGCATACCACTGAAATCCCCGTGCTAAAACGACGCGCTGTGGTGAACCAAGTGTAAACGCGACTTCTTCCGGCTGACTCTCAAGCGACGAATCGGGTGGCCTGTAAGGATCTGAAGATTGCATCCTCGAATTATGGCCAGAGCAAATCCTTCATGCAAGCTTCAGGCAGGTGAACGTTTTTTACCACCCCTGCTTGTTTTACCGCTGGTAAATTTATCATCAGCAAATACCCAGGCCGGTACCTGCCGGGCCATCAGTGTTTTCTGGCACTGTTGTTGTGCGCGGCTGGCCAAGGCAGTGTCTTTTTCTGCCAGGAAGTCACTGTAACGATCGACACTCTGTTTATACATGATATGACCGAGTGTTTGTGCACTGCTATCTGCCTGCTTCAGCAATAATGAGTCGAGACTTTTACTGACTGCTTCATCATCAGATTTACTCACACTGATCCTGACCTGCTTCGATGCGATCGCACTGGTTAAACTTTCCGGTGCACCGGTAATCGTCAGTTTTTTATAATCTTTCAGGCGTGGTAATGCCAGTGCCAGTTGCGCATGTCTTGCTGCCTGACTGTCGGGTAAACGGACGATGGTTTCTTCCAGTGCATGATTGGCGCTTTGCAGGACCTGGCTGCCACCGAAGGTGAGGAGTTGACCCACTTCACGGGTAAACAGATCCTGTGCCAGAATTTCCTCTTCATGGGATCTGGGTGTCGCAATGCGAATCCGTAACGGATTTGATAAGACGAGTTCATCATTAATCACCATCATGACACGAATCGTATAATTACCGGGCTCAGCCAGATCCCAGCCGTTTTTACCTGCCGACAGTAACATCGCATCATAAAGACTCTGTCCCGAATCGACCGCAACCTTGTGTGCATCGCGACAGTATTGTGCAAACGGCAACCATTGCCTTGCCGGCATGCCATCGCGTTGAATGATTATGGTGAAATGTTCATAGTCTTTCAGCGTGTGCTTGTCCAGCAACACGGTTTGTGAAGATGCGTTGGTTAACTTTAACTCCAGATTGATTATCTCCAGAAATTCGTAGACAGGTGTTGTTCGATTGACACGTGCTTCGAGTCGAAAGGTCGATGGCTGCTGTCGTACAAATTGCTCCAGGCCATGATTTTCAAACCAGTCAGCATTACCCATCTGCACAAATTCAGAAGGAGCATGACGCATAAACAGTAATTCACCGTCGCTGAATCGATATTCGAAATCCGAGAAAAAAGCTGTTTCGCCTCCGCTAACGTTGTACGGATAATTCATAAAACTGCGTGCCTCGGGTTCATCTGAGAGCGGAATCCAGTTAGAACCATAGGGTGCACCCAGTGATTTTTGCCATGAATGCGCCAGATTAAAGGCATGGCCCATTTCATGTGCGGCGGTCCAGAAACGCATACGCTCAACCCAGGCAGCTGGTGCAGGATCATTTGCAGGTGCCTGTGATATAAATGAATCAGTAAAAACGGCTGTGCCCTGACGATGATTGGGACCAATATCATCAAACATCACACCGCCCAGTCCCTGTCCGCTGTCATGCAAACGCGCAAAGAACACCCACATTGCCCATTGCGCGCGATTATCAAATCGTGACCAGTAAACCTGCATGGCATCATGCATTTCTGCATCACTCCAGGTTGTGTTGGCACCGGCATCCGCAATGGGAATCACATTGTCCGCACCGGAACGACTGACATCGAAGCCGGCGCGCTTATAGACTTTGCGTAGCGTGAGTGACTCACAGGCAATGGTCCCCGGACGATTTGGATGTGCGCAGGTCGAAATAGAAGTGACGGCACTATCTTCAGCTATATCTGAAACCCGATCATATTCAAAATTTACCTGGTGAAAATATTTTGAGCTAAACACAAAATGCTGAACACGTGATGGTGCACCACCGCCATAAAATCGTGCCAAAACCTGTCGTTGATGTCGAAATGAACTGCGTTTTACTTTGATACGAACATGGGTATGTCGCATCGCGTTTGGCGAGCCATCTTTAAACCAGATTTCACCGTTCCAGGTGTTATTGTTTCGTGTAGATGTCAGGCTGGCGATCCAGTTAACACTGGTAAACGGTCCGGTTCGAACAGTGCCACTGGCCTGCATTAACGGGTATCGACCATCTATGTCCAGTCGCAATTCCTCTTTTAATCCAGAAATATGAAACGACTGTATTGGATCAGAAGCGGTATATAACCCGCTGGCGCGACACTTCTCTTGTTTTCTGCCCATTTGTATTCCTCCCTGTATGAGCACTGCAATGCTGTAAAAGTAACTTGTAAAGTAATAGTAGTGAGAAAGCGCTTAAATTATGCAAACTGCTACAAACTTCCTGCGATTGAATCTTTTCAATTTGTAAACCGACATCGTACGCACATCACCTGACTGTTTATCCATAATTTTTACGTGTATTTCACTTGTGTCGTTGTTGGCAATTCGGTCCTGTCATGTGAAAAATATCTTGATCTTTTTTGATTTTGGGAAAATAATCACAATTATACATACGTTATACAAGTTATTTGCCCACAGGGAGCCACCTTTCGTTCTAATTAATCAGGAGAACATTATGGAAATCAGACAGTTACTTAAATATGCGTCCATTTCGGCAGTTGTGCTGTTAGGCACGGCCTGCGGCGGCGGTGGCTCCGGTTCAACCTCATCGACCAGCAACGGCACCAGCAAGGTTGGTACCGTGTCAGGCTTTGGCAGCGTGTTTATTAATGGCGTGGAATATGAAACGAGTAACGCCACAATTACCATCGACGGGCAATCGGCAGCGGAATCCGACCTGGCGGTCGGCATGGTGGTGACGGTGACCGGCACTGACAACGGCAGTACCGGTAACGCTTCTTCCATCAGTAATGATGATGAAGTGGAAGGCATTGTTATCAGTAACAGCATTGACCCGACAACGCAGACCGGCACGATTAACGTCATGGGTCAGACAGTGACCGTCAGAAAAACCACGATGTTTGAAAGCAAAGTGGCCGGTGTCAATGCACCCAGCCAGATCGCTGCTGGTAATATCGTCGAGATAAACGGCTATAGCGACGGCAATGGCAATATTTTCGCAACGCGCATTGAAGTAAAAGCGGCTGATCTGGCCACTTACCTGATCACTCACCCTAATGGCGTGGAAGTCAAAGGCCTGGTCGGAACCATCGACACGAATAATATGCAGTTTCAGCTTGGCGGCATCACTGTTGATTACACAAACGCCATTTTAGATCTGAATGGAAACCTCACTAGCGGTTTGTTTGTTGAGGTCAAAAGCGTCGCGGGCATAAATAACAACGGCCACCTGGTTGCCAGCAAAGTAGAGCTGGAAAATGACGGCGTGATGGGACATCGTGGC